>OY970221.1:0-2966170 GCA_963714025.1 uncultured Solirubrobacterales bacterium | reverse complement strand
AACGCAACTTTCCTTGCAGCATCACTGCTGTGCTTTCGGCTCTAGAATGCGGATTTACGCGGTCGTACCCGGATGCGTACGTATGTTCGCACGCATCCGTCCGCGAGCCGGCCTATGGTTACGAACACATGTTCCCCCGACGCACTCCATCCCCGCTCACGCGCAGAGCGCGCACCGCGCTCTCTTTGGCCCGCTCGTTCCTGTTGCTCGAGGACGACTACGACATCGACTGGGAGGTCGACCAGGACGAGACCGGCCGGGACCGATCGAAGATCGACGGGATCTCCGATCGGCCAGCGCGTGGGCGGGCGTCGGTGGATCATCCGCATCGCGCGGTTCTGCGCGGTCGCCCGGCTCGGGTGCGCGCGGGACAGCCGGCGCCGGCTCCACATGTGTGCATGAGTCCGGTCGAGCGTATGCCGGAGGCGGGGACGATCAGACGTCTCGAGCCAACGAAAACGGGTCGCCCGCGGGCGACCCGTAATTGAAGAAACCGGCGGCGTCCTACTCTCCCAGGCCCTTGCGAGCCAAGTACCATCGGCGCTGAGGGGCTTAACTGCTCTGTTCGGAATGGGAAGAGGTGTTTCCCCCTCGCAAAAGCCACCGGAAAAAGGCGAGAGACCGAGGAGTCTTCCTCGGTCCTTCAAAACTGCACAGCGCCACAGCGGGTATCACTTCGCTCCCTGCATTGAGAGCGAATCAAAAAAATCCGTCAAGCCCTCGACCAATTAGTACCGGTCTCCTTCGAACGTTACCGTCCTTCCAGATCCGGCCTATCAACCTGGTGGTCTACCAGGGGTCTTACTCCCTCTAGGGGATGGGAGAGCTCATCTCGAGGCCGGCTTCCCGCTTAGATGCCTTCAGCGGTTATCCGATCCACACGTAGCTAGCCTGCAATGCCCTTGGCAGGACAACAGATACACCAGAGGTGCGTTCATCCCGGTCCTCTCGTACTAGGGACAAATCCTCTCAACTCTCCAACGCCCACGGCAGATAGGGACCGAACTGTCTCACGACGTTCTGAACCCAGCTCGCGTACCGCTTTAATGGGCGAACAGCCCAACCCTTGGGAGCGACTCCACCCCCAGGATGCGACGAGCCGACATCGAGGTGCCAAACCGGGCCGTCGATGTGGACTCTTGGGCCCGATAAGCCTGTTATCCCCGGAGTACCTTTTATCCGTTGAGCGACGGCACTTCCACTTGCTACCGCCGGATCACTAAGACCTGCTTTCGCACCTGCTCGACTTGTCAGTCTCGCAGTCAAGCTCCCTTGCTACCTTTGCGCTCTACGCACGATTTCCAACCGTGCTGAGGGAACCTTTGCGCGCCTCCGTTACATTTTGGGAGGCGACCGCCCCAGTCAAACTACCCGCCTGGCACTGTCCAGCACCCGGATTCACGGAATGCTGTTAGAAATCCAATACACCAAGGGTGGTATCTAAAGGTTGGCTCCACGCTAGCCGCAACCAGCGCTTCAAAGCCTCCCACCTATCCTGAGCGAGATGCACCGAATCCCAATACCAAGTTGTAGTAAAGGTTCACGGGGTCTTTCCGTCTAGCCGCGGGTACTCGGCATCTTCACCGAGACTGCAATTTCACCGAGCCCATCGTTGAGACAGCGCTGAAGTCGTTACGCCATTCGTGCAGGTCGGAACTTACCCGACAAGGAATTTCGCTACCTTAGGACCGTTCCTACTGTTACTACTTGAGTATCTTTCTCTCAAGCGATCCGCTCATTTCTGACGGATTCTCATGGTCGCCCATGAGAGCGGACTATCTCATCCCATGACCGCTCTAGGCCGATGGGCTTGGCGTATAGTCTCTGAGGATTCCATCCATCCGATAACGCCTCTTCCCACCTCGGTTCATCCGTTCCCGGAGAGCAAGAACCTGGTGGTAGTCCTGGTCGCTCAGACACCCAGCTGAGAGCAGCATTACTGCCTGTCTCCACAACTGGTAGTCCTCCGCCTTCTGCCCCACGACCGAAAACCGGTCGAAGAACGGCATGATGCGGCTGGCAAGATCGGGAAGCCTATTGACCTCCCAATACCAACCACCATTACCCGCCTTACGCATTGTCCCGCACCCCAGGGTCTCCCTGAAGAGATCCAGCGGTACGCGATCGTGCTGTGAGACGTTGAAGGCTGCCGAGAGCTTGAAGCTTCGTCGATAGTCGCCGCGCTTGCGGCAAACGATCATGAAACTTCCCTCTCCCAGCGCAAACCCGGACAAGAAGCTACCGAGCGAAGCCGGTATGGCCTCGATGAATGGCCTTTCCTGCTGATTGTCCGCACCCGACACATTTTCACGATAACGCCCAGATCGGACGGAATACGTAGTGCGGGATACTCGGATGTTCCAGCATATGGCCAAGTTTTACAACTACCTCGGTCAACTGATAGTTACGGCCGCCGTTTACCGGGGCTTAGCTTCGCTGCTTCGGGTCAAGCCCTAACAACTCCACGTAACCTTCCGGCACCGGGCAGGCGTCAGCCCCTATACGTCGTCTTACGACTTAGCAGAGACCTGTGTTTTTGGTAAACAGTCGCTTCAGCCTATTCACTGCGGCCCCCTCGGGCTCCAGACGCGAGGTCCTTCACCCTACTGGGGCGCCCCTTATCCCGAAGTTACGGGGCAATTTTGCCGAGTTCCTTAACGATGGTTATCTCGATCACCTTAGTATTCTCTACTTGCCCACCTGTGTCGGTTTTGGTACGGGCACGCGCTTCCTCCCTAGAGGATTTTCTTGGAGGTATGGCGTCGGGGACTCGCCGGCTTAGAGCCAGCTGGCATCGCACCTCGGGTTGAATGCAGCCCCGCATTTAACAGGGGCCGCCCCTACATGCTTACCCCAGGACAACCATCGCCTGGGTTCCCTTAGCCTTCCTCGTCCCCCCATCGGTCAAACGGAAGCGACGTGGTACAGGAATATCAACCTGTTGGCCATCGACTACGCCTTTCGGCCTCGCCTTAGGTCCCGACTAACCCTGAGCAGACGAACTTTACTCAGGAATCCTTGGGCAATCGGTGGAGGGGATTCTCACCCCTCTTTCGTTACTCATGCCGGCATTCTCACTTCCCACGCCTCCACGGCTGGCTTACGCCGCCGCTTTACTGGCGTGGGAACGCTCTCCTACCGCGCGATCGGTCCGAAGACCTCACGCACCCGCAGCTTCGGTGACTAGCTTGAGCCCCGTTACATTGTCCGCGCTCGAACACTTGACCAGTGAGCTGTTACGCACTCTTTCAAGGATGGCTGCCTCTAAGCCAACCTCCTGGTTGTCTATGCACTCGAACATCGTTTCCCACTTAGCTAGTACTTAGGGACCTTAGCTGGCGGTCTGGGCTGTTTCCCTTTTGACGCTGAAGTTTATCCCCCAGCAACTGACTCCCGGAGTAAACGTGATGGTCTTCGGAGTTTGCCTGAAGTCGGTAACCTGGTAGGGCCCCTAATCCAAACAGTGCTCTACGGCCAACACGCAATTTATCCGAGGCTATACCTAAATATATTTCGGAGAGAACCAGATATCACTGAGCTTGATTAGCCTTTCACTCCGACCCACAGGTCATCCGCCCAGTTTTCAACCTAGGTCGGTTCGGCCCTCCACGAGGTCTTACCCCCGCTTCAGCCTGCCCATGGGTAGCTCGCTCAGTTTCGGGTATACCGCCTACGACTGTGTCGCCCTATTAGGACTCGCTTTCGCTACGGCTCCGCTCATCGCTTAACCTTGCCGCAGACGAGTAACTCGCCGGCTCGTTATGCAAAAAGCACGCGGTCACAGGACAAGCCTGCTCCCACCGCTTGTAGGCACGCGGTTTCAGGTACTATTTCACTCCCCTTCCGGGGTACTTTTCACCTTTCCCTCACGGTACTTGTCCGCTATCGGTCACCAAGGAGTACTTAGCCTTGGAGGGTGGTCCCCCCAGGTTCAGTCCGCGTTTCACGGGCGCGGACTTACTCAGGAACGTCTGACGGAAGGTCGTGCAGTTTCGTCTACGGGACGATTGCCCTCTATGGTGCGCGGTTCCACGCGCTTCGACTACCACACGACTTTGTAACTTCCGCCGAGCCGGACACGGCTCGGACCAAACGCCCTACAACCCCTGACAGACAACGCGTGTCCGCTTACATCTGCCAGGTTTGGGCTGATCCCTTTTCGCTCGCCACTACTCAGGGAATCTCTGTTGATTTCCTTTCCTCGGGGTACTGAGATGTTTCACTTCCCCCGCTTGTCTTCCGCCGGCCTATGTGTTCAGCCGGGGATAACGCCGCATTACCAGCGCTGGGTTTCCCCATTCGGGAATCCACGGGTCAAAGGCTATTCAGCGCCTAACCGTGGCTTATCGCAGCCGTTCACGCCCTTCATCGACTCTTGGTGCCAAGGCATCCACCGTGTGCCCTTACTATCTTGACGGTGATCTGGCCCAACATGACCCGAAGGTCTTGTAGGGCCCGGTGATACCCGTTATTCAGCCGCCGCTTATCGATGGCGGCTGATGTGGCTTCTGTGCAGTTTTCAAGGACCGTGGAGAGTCACCATTACGTAGCCGTCTGATCTCCGTGCTTGGTCGATCACGTCATCTGCGACGTGGTCTCACGGGGACCGACGGACTAGGCCGGTCTCTCAAAACTCAACAGCATGCTGGGGTCGTTTAGCGCCGTGGCCGATCGTAAGCCCCAAGTAGGAGGGGTCACTCACGACATACGGTCATCCAGCCAGGTTCGGTCGACATGCTAGGCCCGACCGCGCGATCACCGCCAGGTCATTCCTCGCTCACGAAGAGCCGGACGCCTGACGGCCGGTGCGATCGGGGCACTGTTATGTGCTCCCTAGAAAGGAGGTGATCCAGCCGCAGCTTCCGCTACGGCTACCTTGTTACGACTTCACCCCAGTCACGAGCCCCACCTTCGACGGCTCCCTCCCTTGCGGGTTAGGCCACCGGCTTCGGGTGTTGCTCACTCCCGTGGTGTGACGGGCGGTGTGTACAAGGCCCGGGAACGTATTCACCGCGGCAATGCTGATCCGCGATTACTAGCAACTCCGCCTTCATGCAGGCGAATTTCAGCCTGCAATCCGAACCGAGACGCACTTTAAGGGATTCGCTCCACCTCGCGGTATCGCAGCCCTCTGTATGCGCCAATGTAGCACGTGTGTAGCCCTGGACATAAGGGGCATGAGGACTTGACGTCATCCCCACCTTCCTCCGGTTTGTCACCGGCAGTCTCGCATGAGTCCCCAACTAAATGCTGGCAACATGCGACGGGGGTTGCGCTCGTTGCGGGACTTAACCCAACATCTCACGACACGAGCTGACGACAGCCATGCACCACCTGTGAAAGTGCCCCGAAGGGAAGATGTGTTTCCACACCGGTCACTCACATGTCAAGCCCAGGTAAGGTTCTTCGCGTCGCGTCGAATTAAACCACATGCTCCGCTGCTTGTGCGGGCCCCCGTCAATTCCTTTGAGTTTTAGCCTTGCGGCCGTACTCCCCAGGCGGGCAACTTAATGCGTTAGCTTCGACACGGGGGGAGTCGACACCCCCCACATCTAGTTGCCATCGTTTACAGCGTGGACTACCAGGGTATCTAATCCTGTTTGCTCCCCACGCTTTCGCGTCTCAGCGTCAGTCACGTCCCAGCGAGCTGCCTTCGCCATTGGTGTTCCTCCTGATATCTGCGCATTTCACCGCTACACCAGGAATTCCACTCGCCCCTTCCGGACTCTAGCCCGACAGTATCCACCGGCATTCCAGGGTTGAGCCCTGGACTTTCACAGCGGACTAATCGGGCCGCCTACACGCTCTTTACGCCCAATGATTCCGGACAACGCTTGCACCCTACGTATTACCGCGGCTGCTGGCACGTAGTTAGCCGGTGCTTCTTGTGAAGGTACCGTCACTCCGTCCGGCTATTCACCGGAGAAGCTTCGTCCCAACTGAAAGGGGTTTACAACCCGAAAGCCTTCTTCCCCCACGCGGCGTTGCTGCGTCACGCTTTCGCGCATTGCGCAAGATTCCCCACTGCTGCCTCCCGTAGGAGTCTGGGCCGTGTCTCAGTCCCAGTGTGGCTGATCGTCCTCTCAGACCAGCTACCCATCGAAGCCTTGGTGAGCCGTTACCTCACCAACAAGCTAATGGGCCGCGGGCCCATCTCGATGCGGAGGCCGAAGCTTCCTTTCCCCTTGCGGGCACATCCGGTATTAGCCCGAGTTTCCTCGGGTTGTCCCGGTCATCGAGGCAGGTAACCCACGTGTTACTCACCCGTTCGCGGCTCTGCCCCAGGGCAAGCCCTGGTTCGTCGCTCCACTTGCATGTGTTAAGCACGCCGCCAGCGTTCGTCCTGAGCCAGGATCAAACTCTCCGTGAAGAACTTCACGAAAAGCTGTCATGGAGTTGCGCTCCTGCCCGAAGCGCAGGAGACGGGGCCGGGACCTATACACCGTGGTCCCGCACCATGACGGGGTACTGCTTCCTACTTGACTCTTTGGTCCGCCAACCGGGATACCGGCCGATCACGATCGGCAGCGCTCCCGCTGGCGGGTCGAACCTGGACGCACACCACGATCGAGGTCGATCGTAGGTGCGCATGCTGTTGAGTTTTCAAAGACCGCCGATCAATCACTCTCCGCAAAGGCTTTGTGCTTCCTTCGAGAAGACCGATCCGACCCAGCGTCCGTAGGCGCGCTTTTGGGCCGACCGCGGAGTATAGCGCTATGCCGGACGCGTCAGCGCGCGACGTCGAAGCGGCGCTTGCCGACCTTCAGCACCCGCGCCGTCGGCGCGCTCCAGCGGCCGACGTCGTGCTCCTCGCGGCCTCGAGCACCAGCGTCATCCGAGCGTACACCGCGCCCTGCTCGATCAGCCGCCGGGCCTCCGAGCGCGACAGCCCGAACGCCTCGGCGCATCGTCCTCGGGCAGGTGCACCGTCCCGTCCTCGCGGGCCCGGACGCGCGCCTCGTCCACCTGCTCGGGCGCCCGAGCTCGACGAGCACGCGGTCGAACTGGCTCTCCGCCGCGGCGCCTGCTCGGGGGAGTGCAGCCAGCCGACGAGCTCGCGCGCCAGCGCCCGCTTGGCGTCGCGCGGCGAGGTGCTCCTGGCCCGGGGGCTCTCGGTGCAGCAGCAGCCGGTAGTACTCGCCCATCGCCTCGTCGGGGATGCTCAGCGTCTTGCCGTACATCTCCTCCGGCGCGTCGGTGACCCCGATCTGGTTGCCCAGCGACTTGGACATCTTCTGGTGCCCGTCCGTGCCGACGAGGATCGGCATCGTCATGATCGCCTGCTCCGGCTGGCCGTACGCGCGCTGGATGTCGCGCCCCAGCAGCAGGTTGAACTTCTGGTCGGTGCCTCCCAGCTCGACGTCGGCGCTCACCGCCACCGAGTCATAGCCCTGCAGCAGCGGATACATCAGCTCGAGCATCGAGATCGGCTCGCGCGCCGACCAGCGTTTGGCGAAGTCCTCGCGCTCGAGCAGCTGCGCCACGGTCGTCGTGCGCACGAGCTTCAGCAGCTCGGCCATCCCCATCTCCAGCCACTCGCTGTTGCGCCGCACCTCCAGGCGCTCGGGGTCGGGGTCGAGGATCCGCGACGCCTGATCCTGGAAGGTCTGCGCGTTGGCCTCGATCTCCTCCTCGGAGAGCATCGGGCGCAGGCTCGACCGTCCCGATGGATCGCCCACCCGCGCGGTGTAGTCGCCGACGATCAGCACCACCCGATGGCCGGCGTCCTGGAACTCGCGCAGCTTGCCCAGCACGACCGCGTGCCCGAGATGGATGTCGGGCGCCGTCGGGTCGATCCCGAGCTTGACCCGCAGCTGCCGGCCCGCCGCCCGAGCGGCCGCCAGCTTGTCCGCCAGCGCCCCCGTCAGGCAGGCTGTCGACCGCGTCGCGAGCCAGTCGCGCGGCGTCCTCGGCAACGGCCTCGGCAGCCGCATCGGTGGCGTCCGGCATGGAAGCCAATGCTAGACTCTCGCCGCAGCGGGGGTCCGCAGCACAGTATCCGCCGGAGTCTCGCCGTCGGATCAGGCCGCTCCCTGCCGCCCGAGCGCAGCCGGGCCCCAGACCGCGTCCTTGCCGATGAGCTGCGACAGTTCGCCCTCGACATACCCCCTCCCAGCCGCCGACGGCCGCCGCAAGCCGCGTCTGAAGCGGCTGCGCTTTCTGGCGATCCTCTTCGCCGTGCTGCTGCTCGGCCTGATCTCCTTCGTCTTCGGCATGTTCGTCGCCGTCGCCTCCGACCTGCCTTCGCTGACGCAACTTCTCGCAGTTCAAGGACGAGCAGAGCTCGACCCTGCTCGACGATCTCGGCCATCCGATCGGCGTGCTCAGCCAGCAGAACCGGGTGATCGTGACGCCCTCGCAGATCCCGCCGATCGTCAAGGAGGCGGTGATCTCGATCGAGGACAAGCGCTTTCAGACCAACAGCGGCGTCGACATCCGCGGCATCGCGCGCGCGTTCGTCCAGGACGTCCTGCACAAAGGCTCGCGTCCAGGGCGCCTCGACGATCGAGCAGCAGTTCATCAAGAACGCGCTGCAGGCCCAGTCGCACCGCACGATCTTCGAGAAGCTCCGCGAGGCCGCGCTGGCCTATCCAGCTCTCGCACAAGTGGTCGAAGGAAAAGATCATCACGGCCTACCTGAACACGATCTACTTCGGCAACGGCGCCTACGGGATCGAGGCGGCCGCGCAGACCTACTTCGGTCAGGAAGCCGACCATCTCGGCTGCGGCACGCCCAACCATCAGCTCTGCGTCGAACAGCTGCAGCCGTGGGAGGCCGCGCTGCTGGCCGGGATCATCCAGGACCCGACCGCGTATGACCCGGCCTACCATCCGCTGGCGGCCAAGACGCGCCGCGACGTCGTGCTGCGGCAGATGTACGAACAGGGCTATCTGACGAAGACGGTCTACGAACAGAGCGTCCAGCAGGCGCTGCCGGCGCGCGCGAACATCCAGGCGCCCGCAGGAGCAGACGGTCGAAGGCGTCGACGCCGGCTACTTCACCAGCTGGGTCCAGCAGCAGGTGATCGAACGCTACGGCGCGCCGCGCGCGTTCGACGGCGGCCTGCAGATCAAGACGACGCTCGACCTCGAACTGCAGCGCGCCGCCGAACAGGCGATCGAAGGCTACCTCGCCTACTCCGGCGATCCGACCGCCTCGCTCGTGGCGATCGAAAACTCGACCGGCGAGGTGCGCGCGATGGTCGGCGGGCGCAACTACGACGAAAGCCCGTTCAACCTCGCCACCGAGGGCGAGCGCCAGCCCGGCTCCTCGTTCAAGGCCTTCGACCTCGCCGCGGCGCTGGAGGACGGCATCTCGCCGGACTCCGCCTGGACCTCGAAGGAGAAGAAGTTCATCGTCCCGCACACCGGCGGCCACGAAAAGTTCGTCGTCCACAACGACGAAGGCGCCTACACCGGCTCGAACACGCTCACCGGCGCGACGGCCTACTCCGACAACTCGATCTTCGCCGAAGTCGGCCTGCAGGTCGGCACCCACCGGATCGCGCGCCTGGCCCATCGCGATGGGCATCACCACCCCGATCTCGACCAACCCGGCGATGACGATCGGCGGGCTGAAGGTCGGCGTCACGCCGCTGGACATGGCCCACGCCTATGAGACGATCGCCCACGACGGGCAGACGCGTCAGCGGCACGCTGGCCGAAGCGGGCGCGCCGGTCGGCATCCAGGAAGTCGTCTCGCCCGCCCGCCCGCTTCCCGACGGCTCCCACCACGACGTCAACCACGTGCGTGACCAAGCCCGTGCTGCCGCCGGACATCGCGGCGACCGAGACCTCAATGCTCGAAACCGTGCTCCAGTACGGCACCGCCAGCCGCCGCGCTCGGCGAATTCGCCGCCGGCAAGACCGGCACGACCTCCAACTACGGCGACGCCTGGTTCGTCGGCTGGGACCACAAGTACACGGTCGCCGTGTGGGTCGGCTACCCCAACAGCCTGGTGCCGATGACCACCGACTTCGACGGCGGCCCGGTGCTCGGCGGCACCTTCCCGGCGCTGATCTGGCACGACTTCATGATCTCGGCGCTGCACATCGACAAGACCCGCGCCGAACAGGCGGCGGCGCAGGCCGCCGCCCGGCCGCCGGCGCAAGACCACGGGCAGTCCAGCCAATCGACGACCAGCCCCTCCGAAGAAACCGCGCGCCCTCAGGCGGCCGCCTCCGCGAGCGCCGCAGCGGGCGAAGAAGCAGCGCCGAACGGCACGCGAGCCCGAACACCGGCGGCAACGAACACAGCTCCTCGCCCGCAGCGCCGGCTCCCGTCCTCACCGCCGACTCCTGCCACCCCCAGCCCAGCGGAAAGCGCGCCAGCACCCAAAGGCGGCGGAGGCGCGAGCTCGGAAGCCACCGGCGGAGTCAGCGCCAGCCCATAGAGGAAGGCTCCGGTGTCTATGCCACCGCACGACGCAAGGGGCTACGAGTTGTCTGTCCGCGGACGCGGGCGGGAGACGTGGCGGTTGCCGGCCACGCAGAACCGCCATGGCAGCTCGACGGCCTTGGTGATCCCGATCCGCGTGCCGATCACCACCCGGCTTTCCCACCCTCGTCGCGCGGCCCGATCCTGACCGGACCGGCGCGCAGATCGCCCCCGTTCTCCGACAGCCCGATGCCGAGCGCCTGGGTGAGCTTGCCCGGTCCGGAGCACAGCTCAGTGTCGCCCGAGGCGCTCGAGCGGCGCGTCGACGGGCGCGACCCGTGCTCCGGCGGCGTCGAGCGCACGACGCGCGCGCATCTGCTCGATTCCCTCGAGCGGCTCGCAGCGCCCTGATCAGCACGGCCGCGCCGACGCCCTCGGGCTCGCACACCGCGTTGAGCAGCGCGTGAATGCCGTAGGAGCGATACACGTACGCGCGCCCGGGCGCCCCGAACAGCGTCTCGGTGCGCGGCGTCAGCCCGACGAACGCGTGGCACGCCGGCTCGGTCTCGTGGTAGGCCTCGGTCTCGACGATCACACCCGCACTGCGACCGCCGGGCGGTACGAGACCGTGCAGCCGATCAGCGCTCTCGGCGACCTCGACGACCGGGCGATCGTAGAACTCGGCCCGGCAGCGCCGTCAGCGTCCGAGCGGCGAGCATCGAGCGTCGCCCGGGCCAGCTCGATCTGCTCGCGCACGCGCGCGAGCGAGGTGCCGCCCTCGGAGACCTTGGACTCCAGCCATGAGCTCTGCGTGAGCACCTCGCGAAACCGCGCCTCGTTCGCCGCCAGCGTCTCGCTGTGCTCCGCCAGCTCATCGACGGTCAACTCGGACAGCTGCCGCCCGCTGTCGAGCGCCGTCCGCACCAGCCCCGCGACGATGCCGTGCGCCTCGCGAAACGGCACGCCGAGCCGGACCAGCAGGTCGGCCACGTCGGTGGCGGCGATCAGCTCGTCCGCGGCCGCCTCGCGCATGCGCTCGCGGTCAAAGCGCGCACCCGCGACCATGCCCGTCGCCGCCGCCAGCGCCAGCTCGATCGTGTCGAAGGCGTCGAACAGGTGCTCCTTGTCCTCTTGCAGATCCTTGTTGTAGGTCAGCGGCAGCGCGTGCATCACCCCGTGCAGCGCAGCGAGATGCCCGACCACGCGCGGCGCCTTGCCGCGCAGCAGCTCGGCCGCGTCGGGGTTCTTCTTCTGAGGCATGATCGAGCTGCCCGAGCTCCAGGCGTCCGGCAGCTCGCAGAAGCCGAACTCGCGAGCTCGACCACAGCACGAGCTCGGCGCCCAGGCGCGACAGGTGGGTCGCGCAGGTCGCGGCGGCATTGAGGTAGTCGAGCACGAAGTCCCGGCCGGAGACCGCGTCGATCGAGTTGGGCGCGACCTCCGCGAACCCGAGCTCTCGCGCGAGCATGCCGCGGTCGGTGTCGAAGCTGACGCCGGCCAGCGCGCCCGACCCGAGCGGCAGGCGCCAGGACTCGCGCTGGGCGAACGCGAAGCGCGCCCGATCGCGCGCGAGCATCCAGAAGTACGCGAGCAGATGGTGGCCCAGATACACGGGCTGAGCGCGCTGCAGGTGCGTATACCCGGGCATCGGCCAGTCCACGTGCTCCTTCGCCCGCTCCAGCAGCGCGTCCATCAGCACCTCGAGCGCCACCACGCGCGGCATCGGCGCGCTCGCGCGTGTACATGGCGAGATCGGTGACGACCTGGTCGTTGCGCGAACGGGCGGTGTGCAGCTTGCCGCCGACCGGCCCGGCGATCTCGGTCAAGCGCCGCTCGATCGCCATGTGGATGTCCTCGTCGTCGGGCTCGAACGGGAACCGCTCCTCGGCGAGCTCGCTCTCGACCTGCCCAAGCCCGTCAGCAGCGCGTCGCGATCCTCTCGGAGATGATCCCCCTGCGGCCAGCATCTCCGCGTGCGCGCGCGATTGGGCGATGTCGTACGGCCACAGCCGCCGATCGAAGTCGATCGAGGCGTTCATGCGCTGGAAGTCCGGGTGCTGGGGCTCGCGGAAGCGAGACATGCCCGTCAGTCTATGGCGGAGCGGCCGGCTCCTTGGCGGAGGGCGCGATTCGGCCGACTGACATTGGGCCGCAAGCCGCCGCGCTAGGCGCAGACGGAACGGTCCACGCTAAGTCCGAGCAGCGAACTGTTCATGCAACCGATACCATGACGAGCGAGGACGTTGACAGGAGGAGTCATCACCTGAACTGAGGCGCTCGGGCGCACGCGCCGGCCTGAACACCACGATGTCACCAGGGGACAGCACAAAGCAGGAGGAGCGACTTCTGCGGGGATTCGCCTTCCCCGCGGGCCGCACACGCTCACGCGCGAGCAGGTGACAGCCAGTCAGCGTGAGCGCTGACTCGTCAGCGATGGTCGACTTCGTCGGGCGAGAACGGCTATGCGAGCACTACCGTCGCGAAGGTGATCGCGTCGCGCGGGCGTCTCGCGCAAGGCCTTCTACGAGCACTTCGCCAACAAGCAGGAGTGCTTCCTCGCGGCCTACGACGCGATCGCGGCCGAAGGCCGGCGCGACGTCGTCGCGCGCTTACGAGGCTGCCGCCGACCCGGCCGAGGGCGCGCAGCTGGCGATCGCGAAGCTATTCGAACGGGCGATCGAAATCCCGGCAACGTGCGCTGGCGCTCGTCGAGGCCGGCGTCGTAGGACAGGCTGGAATCGAGCGTCGCGAGCGGCTGATGAGCGAATACGAAGGCCTGCTGCGCGACATGCTCGGACTGCCGCGCAGGGCCGGGAACCGTTCCCAACCCGGTGCTGCGAGGGATCGTCGGCGGCCTCAACGGTGTGCTCAATGCACATGTGCGCAGCGGCAGGCTGGAGCAGCTGCGGGAGTTGATCCCGGACATGGTCGGTTGGGCCACCTCTTACAACCCGCCGCCAGCTTCGATGATGCGACTGCTGACCCGGCCCATCAACGGCCACGCACTGACTCCGGGGCTCATCGGCGGACGAGCGCCGGGCACGCTTGCGATGAACGCACGCCGAAGACTTGCGGCGGAGCCGACGAGGGCTCGCTCGCGGCAAACAGAGCGGTGTCTCGCGCAGCCTGGTCGTGCACAGCCAGCGCGAGCGCGATCCTCGACGCGGTCGCGAATCTCGTCGCCCAGAACGGTTATGCGGCCCTGACCGTCGAGGGCATCGCCGAGCAAGCCGCAGTCTCGCTGCAGGCCTTCTACGAGCATTTCGCCGGCAAGGAGGACGCCTTCCTCGTCGCCTACGAAGTTGGGCACGCCCGGGCCTGTCGATCGTCGAACGCGCCTTCGCGACCCAATCGGATTGGCGTCTGGGCGTTCGCGACGGCATCTCCAGCCCTGTTTGACTTCCTGGCCTCCGAGCCGGCCTTTGCGCACCTGGCGCTCGTGGATGCGCTGACCGCGACCCGCCATACGGCCGAGCGCGCGACCGACGGCGTCGCCGCCTATGCCGAGACTGCTGATCCCCGGGGTCGAACAGACGACCGGCCTAAGCTCTGCCGCCCGCGGTCACGATCGAAGCGATCGCCGGCGGACTCTTCGAGTTGTGCCTGACCTACGCCCTTCAAGGGCAGACCGAGCAATTGTCGGAGATCTACCGCGCGCGAGCTATTTCGCGCTGGCGCCGTTCATCGGGCCGGAACAGGCCTGGCAGTCGCTACGGCCGCCCGCGCCGATCTGAGGATAACCGATTCAAAAACGTTATTACGAATACAACCCACCCCACCGGTCCTACATTTTGCGGGCGCCGCGACCTCTGGGGATTGGCCGCGACGCCCGCTTGCGTGTTCACCGTGCCCGGCCGGCGACTCCGGGGCGCCGCCGCCGGTTTCCCAAGCGCCCGCCGGAGAGGAAAGCGACGCCCGAGCTTGTTGAAGAAGCCGCCTACTTCTTCTTCGTAGTTTTCCCCTTCCCCTGATGACGTGAGGACGCTTTCTTTCCTTTTGCTTCGGACAGCCGGTGATGGCGATCCTGGTTGTCTGTTTAAGCACGGCGCCATTCTGAGCGGTGAACGACGTGGGCATCGGCAGTGGTGGGGCGACCTTCTCCTTGACCTTGCGCGTTACGTGCATTGTGCGGCCGCGCCGACGCACTGTCACCCGCTCGCGTACCGTGACGATCTTTGTTGCCTTGCAGATGTTCGGGTTGGTCGTGAGCGCCGAGAATTTGCCCTGGGGAAGAGTCAGTACCGAATGTACTGACGGGGACATCCGGAACCGACTTGAACGTCGAGCTTGTGATCCCGGCTTTCGAGATGAAAGTGGTCCCGACCAAGTCGATCGTGACGCCGTAGCCCTGCAGCACCATGATCAGACTCGGGAAGGCTTCCCCGCCGTGCGAAACGAAGTACGCGGGGCCTTCCACGGGGACCGGCAGGATCGGCGTGGTCGCCTTTGCGTGACCCACGATCGAGGCCGCCGGGCAGTTGGCGAGATTGGCGTCGAACACCGCTGCCGTGCACGCTTTCTGCAGCGTCGTCAGCCGAGAGGGGAGCTGCCTGGGGAGTTCCACTTTCACGACGGCGACGTTGGCCTGCGACCCGAACGATGCTTTGGGGTACGCCAGCTTGACGTTCAGGCTGGCGCCGTTCGCTTTCGAAGTCTTCCTCGACACTGAGGCCGAGACTTTCGGCGCGAAGCCGAGCGTGGCGCAGTTCGTAACCTGGAAGGGGACTTCGACCACGTGGGATTCCCTTTCGTCGGTTTCTACACTGCCAGCGATCGCCATCTTTGCGCAGTTTGTGGGGTTGAACTGGAAATCTTTACGCGTGGTCGTGAAATTGATCTTCTTGATCTGCACAGGGATGCCGTCTATAAATGTGGGGATCGCAAAGCCTTCGTTTTCCGCGTTGGTCGTGATCGTCAATGCGGAGGTAATAGGGTTGACATCTATCTTCGCCCGTACGACAATGCAATCACAGGCTGGGTTCTGGCTGGGGTTCGCGGTGTCGTGCTCCAGATCGAACGGATCCGCCTTGACGGGATCCACGACAGACAATCCGAAAGGAGAGCCATGGTATTTTTCGGTGAGAAAGACCCTTCCCCCTTCGACGGAGACGGGCTCGGACCCAACCCCAGCGCTAACGGTCGTTTCCCCTACTAAGCTTTCCGGACCACAGGTGCCGGCGTTAGCCTGCGCTTCTGGACAGAGCTTGACGCCAGTCAACACGCCGGACAGGCCCGGGGGCAGAGTAAAGCGCACTCGCTTCATCTGCTGTTCACCGTCTTCACGACTAAAAGTTCCCGTTAGAGGGGTGAATTCTCCCGCCTGAAGGTTAGTCGAGCCGCCTGTGAACGTCGGATTGAACGGCAAGCGCGCACCTGGGCACGGAGTCCCGTGCGGGCCCGAAGTGATGTCAAACGTGCTGGAAGCCGTGTTGGGTGCTTCGCCACGTTCGGCCGACCAGGGCGTGAAGCTCGCGATCGTCGTGTAGGCGCCACAGCGGGCGGGACTCGAGAGAGGGGCGCGTTCGCCGCCAAAGAAATGCAGTTCAGCGTCTTCGAACGCCAGCTGCGGATTGTTCTTGAACGTCCCTGTAACCTGGCCGGATTCTGTGAGATGGGTTTCCCCGACCGCCTTAACACGAATCCCGAGATCGGGTCTCTCGCCACCAGGTACAACGCGATCAGGCTCCCGAATGGGTTCTGGTTCTGACTGGTGAGATACACGAAACCCTTCACTGGCTGCGTCGGCGGCAACAGCGGCGAGCGGGCCGTGAATTCGCCGATCTTCGACGCGTTCGCGCAAAAGTTCAAGCCCGGTTCAAGCGGTTCGGGCAGCGCGGGCGTAAACAGCGCCGTGCTTGTGTTCGGCACAGTTTCCAGTTCCGCGAACCCATGGAAACCCGCGAGTGCCTCGCTGCAGCCCTGAAGGCCATCGCCGCCCGCTGGGTTTACCGCAACGCCTTCAGGCAGCGTCACTGAGATGTCCTTCACGGCGGACTCCGCGAGGCCAGTGGGGTTCAAGATCGAGTCCTGGTTGACATGCACGTCGATGTTCAACCCCGTCGGCGTGCTTGCCGCCCGACCATCGGGCGTGACGACGACCGATGGTTCGAACGGCAGGCGGTTGCAGCCGTCGAGCGTCGGCAGTGGAGAGGTCAGTGCGAGCGACTGGAAGTTGCCCGGTCGCTGCCAGGAGTCGACTTCGACGCTGCTCTGCAGCGGATTGCCGGTACAGGAGGTCGGCAGCGACAGGAACGGCGGCGGGGTGCGCTCGGCCTGCCCCTGGCAGGTCTGGCCTTTCCGCGTGGCTTCGAAGCACGCCCACCCGCGGACATTGTCGTGGCGGGGATCTCCCGGAGCACCCCAAAAGGTCACCTGGCTCGAGAGGAAGCCCGCGACCTGGCTGATGTTGTGCGTGCTGACGGTCACGCCATAGTCATCGCCTGTGCGCACGGAGGTATCGAGCACGACTGACGCAGGCGCGACGTCGAAGCCGAAGCGCGCGGGCTCACCCTGTTCAGGCTCCAGGTTGAAGACTGGCGTCGAGACGATCTCCACCTGTCCGGACAGCTTGTAGGAAACCGTCGCGATCCCGACCTCGGTTTCCGGACGGCATTCGTTTTCGAACCCGGGCGGGATCCTGTGTAGGAACTGGGCGGCCGTGCAGCGGGCACGGCGCCGGATTTCCAACCAAGCCGGCGGCAGCCTGACGGCCAATCCTTCGCGAGAGGGCGGGGTCTCCTTCCCCGGCTGGTCGAGATACAAGGTCCTGGTCAGCTGGAACGGGTGTGAGCCTGCCTGCGTGTCGAGCGCGCCGCCCTCTTCTTCGGGCGCGATTTCAAAACCTTGCACCCCGAAAACCGGTTCGCCGCCGAACGTCAGTCGCTGGGCGGCGGAAACCGCGCTCGCACCGCCGCCGGAGACCGTGGCCGCGTCCACCTCGCCACAGAGGATGCGCCCGGCTTGACCCTGACCTACACGCCGACTTCAATCGGCTGATAGGGCTCCAGTGCGGATTCGAAGTGCACGAGAAGGAATCGTTGGATCAGTTTACCGGGCCCCCGAGCCCGGGTAGACCATCCTCGAGACCTTGGACGCCGACCGCTTCGAGGCCGGGCGGCAGGTTGTCAGCGATCGTCACGGGCTGAGCTTCGCCTTCGATCGGCGCCTCCCCGAGATTGGTCGCCTCAAGCACGATTCGCCCGTCGGGATGTCCTTCTTTGAGAACTTTTGTTTCGAGATCCCCCGATCACCCTTTCGATCGGCAGGACAGACCTGTTCGGGCTTGTCACGACCAGCGGCGCTACGCCACCGGGGCCGCCCGAGTGCGACTTGGCCCGTACCGTACACCGCTTCCAACGCCGATTGCATGTTCGCGGCAGTCGCGTGAGAGAGTGCAGATTTCGGGAACGGGTCGCTTTCGAAGGGCCCAATAATGTTACCCGAGACTTCCAATATGAACGCCGACCCCGAAGCCGCGTTGATTTCCTGGACCTCATCACTGCCCGACCCAGCCTTGAGGCTGCTCGGTCGCGAGCTGACCGTCAGATGCCGACCCGGCTCCGCTTCGCACGCCGACGAGGTGGTAGCAAATCCCTGCAGGGCCATGGCAGTAACGAGTCCTACCATCGCACCCAGCCTGCTTGTAGAATGAGCTCTCGATCTCATCACTTTGCCCCCCCAGAAGACTTCGCATCTCGCTTGACTTTTGATCTGGCCCCATACCGTTTGCGGACCCTGGATTCACAAAAAGCACGAGCGTGCCTGGGTTTTTTACGGCAAACCTTCAGAGCTTTCCTGAGCTTTTCAGCTCGTACCTGGGCAGCTGTTTTGAGTTCGGTGTTGCCAAAAGGTGAGGTGACGTTACCGGCGCCGGAGAACGTCGAGCTTGGTGGGGAGCCAAAGACCCCAGATTGCGATCCAGGCGCGGCTCGACAAGCCTCGGCCGTGGCACATTCTGGTGGCTGAGTATGTTCACTCACGCACTCCCAGCCCTCACCGCAGACATGCGCGTCGTAGACGTCATACGCCGTGTCGTTGTCTGCCGAAATGAGCCTGGACTTCGTGATGAAGAACACGTCGTTCCCGTTTTCCGACGCATCCATGAACCCCGATTCGGCACTTGAATTACCCGCAGAAACCAGCGAGATGCAGCCGTTGATATTTTCACGGAATGCTGGGTTGGAGGTTGCGCAACTGCCTACACCAGTGGGCTCGTACTCGTAGACATCCTCCTGCCCATTGATATCCCGCGGCACGAGCGCATCGGAGGAATTGAAGAACAGTCGGCCGCTGTCAGAGAGGTAGCGGGGCTGATACACACCCCCGGCGTAAGGTTCGAATGTGACGCCGCCAGGAAGGTTCGCGGCGATCCCCGTTTCTGGTCCGTACGCGCCGCCATTCGCTCCTACCACACCGACATAGTTACTACCGAAGCTTCCAGTGGCGATTTGGCCGACCGTCAGTCCCGACGGGCGCCCACCCGTCGGATTACACGAAGTGCACACCAGACTTCCCTGCTGAGCGTCATAGAGATAGACCTCCTCGTCCGGGTTGCCGGTGAGCGCGTCACGATTATCATAACCGGTCAACGAGCGGTTAGACATGAACGCCATATAGCGACCGTTCGACGAGACCCGTGCCGTCAAGCCACCTACCGTGATGCCGCCAAGGACCGCCGCACCCAGGTCGGTTTCGTCTTGTGGGGACAGGGACGCAATAAATGTCGTGTCCCATTTTGTGCCGTCGTAGCGCGAGACGTAAAGATTCTCACCTCCGGGGGAGGCCGTTTCACTATGGTCGTTGGCGTTGTCGCTCAGGACGCCGTGAGCGACAAAGTAAACAGACGAGCCATCATCGCTCGTGCCCGGCATGAGCGTCGACAGCCCGCCGGCGCCCGTTGTCAGATCGGTGAGCTTACAGGCATCTTTGCCCGATTCTTCGAATATTTCGCACAGTCTTAGATCGCCCGCTTCGTCAAAGAACACCCTTGAGCCATCGCGGCTTGCAGCCTGGAACGACCCGTCTCCGATCCGCAGAGTTTCACCCTTGGCGAAGTCTCGCATGTAGAGATGCGACGAAGTCCAGAAGACACGCGAGCCGTCGGCCGAGACCGAGCGCCAACCAGCGTCGACGGGCAATGTACTCGCCGCACCGAGATGGACGTGCCCGCTGGCATTCGGCCCGCCGCCTTCGTCCTGCGGTAGAATGCTGATCAGCCGCAGCCTTTCGGGCGCGGGCGCAGAGGCCGACCACTCATACAGCTCTTCCCGCCTCGGGGCTCCCGGCGTCAACCCCGCTTCGGAGGCCAGCACAACCGAGTTGAGATCGGGAGTCGCCCCAACGAACTCCTCATGAAGATCGGCCGGAAACGGTTCGCCGAATTCGCTGCCCGGTGTCACGTCGGCGTAGCCCGCCGCGCTCGTTAGCAACGGCTCGTAGCAGCTCGTAGGTTCGCTTTCACACGTATTGTCATGACGTATGAAGGGAGTAAATTCTGTCGCTTCGGGGTAAGACTTTGCGATGCAACCCGTCGCTGTGCAAGCCATCGGCGGCGAGAAGTGCTTGAACATTTCGCCAGGTTCCGTGAGCGCGCGCGACAGGTCTTCGGAGAACAGGAAGTATTCACCACCGCCCCTTACAAAAGCTACACCCAGGGCCTTTGAGTGAGGCACGCCTATGTCCTGGGAGGACCAGCCGCTCGGCCCGTGCTTGGAGAACACCTGCACGCCAAACGTCGTGGCCTGCGGCTGCGTTTCCGTCGCGCCAAAGGCGAAGTAGCTGATCGAGTTGCCAACCGCAGACGCCTGCAACGCTGCTGTGTAGCCGAGTCCCGCGAGCAATGCACCTTTCTTGCGTGGCGGGGACACGAGCTCCCAACGGCGACCATCGAGAAGCGGAAGCGTTTCCCCGACCGACTGTGTCGTAAAGACGTGGTCTTCACCAGCGACTTCGAACACTCCGTGTTCGAAGTCGCTGAGCGCCACCACGCGGTAATGGTATGCCGTACCGGGCGACAGGTTTTCCTGAATGTGCTGTGAGACTTTTTCGCCTTCAGCGGAGCCGAGCGAGGCGCCGGAGGGCGCCGGGGCCGTATGTTCATACGCGCTGGTCCTGCCATACTGGAAGTAATACCTTGTTGAAGCTCTATTGGGGTTGATCGTAGCATTGAGCGTGGCCGAGGTCGCGGCGACGTCCGAGACCGACTCGCTCTCGATGCCCGCGCCGGGCGTGGTGAACTGTCCGCAGTCCATCGGGCATATACCAAAGTTCGTGAGTCCGGTGGCGTTGGTCGCGTCCAACCGATAGAAGTAGGTCGTATCGGGTAGAAGACCTTTCAATTCTATAGAGTGAACCGGGACCGGAGTGTCGTTGTCCGCTACCGCACTCGGTTCGCACGCGGCCGTATGCCCATAGGAGGCGCTGGTCCCATATTCAAATTCGCAAGTCGCCCCTTCATGTGTTTCGGCTGAAAGCGGATTGACCGTACCCTGCAACTCCGTAGTCCACATCTTTGTCGACGGTTCGATCATAAAACTTGTTACGGGTTCGGTCGTGACGTCAGGGATCACCAAATCCGGGCTAAACACATCCACGACACCCGGCTCGCCAACGTAAGATCCCCACTTTCGGAGTCGACCGCGACGGACATCGGCTCGTTCCCTGGCCCGCTGAAGTGGCCTTTCGGCGTGCCCGTCCCAGTGTATATAGGTTCTTCGGAGGTGGATGAGCCCAACTCATCCAAGACTCGATCGTGAGAGTCGCCGACGTACACGTGATCGGCAGACTGGTCGAATCCTACAGAGACTATTTCATTCCCAAAGGAGCCCGTCGCGGTGCTCGTGCCGCCCCATTCTGTCAGGCCGCCCAGGGGTTCAAAAATGTTCGACCGCAGAGGCACCGGCCCCTGCGTTTCCGACGTAGGCATTACCTGTAAATTCGTCGACCGCTACGAAATGAGTATAGCCAGCGCTTTGAAGAATGCCGTTGCCGAACTGCGATACATAGACACCCGCCGCACTGAACACATCGACCACTGGGTTATCGGTGACGTAAAGCTCTTTGGTCGACTGATCGAACGCCAATCCACCGACCCCCCCAAACGGGCCATTTACTTCGGCTCCCGAACTCGACGGAACTTCCGTGATCTACGAGAGGAATTCCCCCTTGTAACTAAATTCGTCCACTACACTACCGGCAAAAGCATATATTTCACCCGTAGCATTATCGAGTACCACTCCGTCGCCACCAACCTTGAGTTTATTACCTTCGACGTATTCACATTTTGTCCCTGTGCATTCAAAAGGCAGCGCGGTCCCCGCGCCGTTGAACCGATCGATACTACTCCCATCAGCCACGTAGAGAGCGCCTTTTCGGTGGCAGTTGCTTCAGGCCCGTCAGGACCGACAGTCAAAGCGACCGCGTTGACGCCTGTAATTTCTTTGAGAAACTTGTGGGTCAGCGCGGCGGAGGCGGTGGCTGGGAAGGCGAAGATCGAAGCGCAGAGAATCGCGAGGCAGCGCCGCGATGACGACCGCCAAGCGCCTGGGGTCAGGCTATTCCCTTTAGCGTGGCAGGTGACAGGATGGATAGTAAAAACGCAAGCGCTATGCAACGCCTCCGGTGCATGTTGACTGCTACAACCGTTCGCTGCGACCCTTCTCCTCCTCAGCAACAGACCTTCCCCTCCCCTGACGGTGATTATGATGTGAATACGCTCCGCGCGGTAAGATGACAAAGACTGGTGTGGGGCCGCGTGCGCCCCGCACCGAGTTAACTTACGCTAAAATCTCTGTCTGTTTTTCAGTTGTGATATCAGATAACGCGGTTACACCAGATTGTTCGGCTCCGAAGGTTTCCAGGCCTTCCCCTTGCGTTGTGAGCGTGTCGTGCTGCCCCAAGCCATCGAAGGTTAAGGGTGACTGTACGCCGTTGGTTTGGTACATTCTAGATGATAATTTGTGGTTAGAGCATTTACTGGCGAAAGATGGCAAATGACACTGCCTCTAACTATCAGTTTCTGGAAGGCTGTGCATTCAAACGTTGCGAAATGAGTCCCGCCATTGTCGGGCTCCAATAAAAGGCCGACTAATTTGGTGGATGCCGTGATATAGCCCAGTAACCCTAAGAGCGCTAAGCTGACGATTTCTCCGGTTGCGGCGCCAGCACTGTTTACATTTAGCACCAAACGAAACTGATTTACAGCCTGTAAACTTTATGCTATTAACTAAAGCATCTTTTGCTGACTTAATAACGCCCGACGCTGAGCCGTGTTCACATTCTACGGTTCTTCCCGCTACCGTTTGAAGTTTGCCAGTGGTTAATTGTAAGGCAGTGAAGTTGTTCGGAAACGGACCATCGAATTCCGGCAGCGCCAACCTCGAAGCAACAGCCACGGCACTCACCACAAACATGGCGACAACGAGAGCTGCTTTTCTTGTTTGTGACATAAGTTACATACTCCTTTATCCCTTGAGGGTTGGTTGACCGACATCCAGAGGCGCTCGTCTTTTCAGGTCAGAGACCTCCGGGGCCGATCCTTTCGCCTACCGGGCTACCCAGGCAGGCGATACTTCATTCGGAACATTCGCAAAGAGCCTATCCCGCTGTCAAGGGCAAAGTAGACCCATGTTTCCCACTCGGCCTCCTTAGCTCCCTTTAAGTCCCCGAGGTCCGCCTCTCCGGTTCCGATCCTCCATGTCCGGAAAATCGGCCGGACCTCCCCCATGCACCGCTGGTCCTTACGCGACGATCGTCGGCAGCAGCCGTCGGGCCGTCATCAAGATCCCGCTGGATTCTAACCCCCGACATCAGCACTTTTCCCCAGCTATAGAGAGGAAAACCCCAGATGCGCCGAAGCGCACCTGGGGTATGATGTGCCCTATCCCAACCGGCTCCACACCGGCTGGGGGTTGGTACGCCGACGCCGGGACGCTCGTCTTTCAGGTCAGAGCTGTCCCGGTGCCGGCACTTCGCCCGGAGGTCAGGGGCACACAGGTCATACCACATCTACTTACCCTGTCAAGCGGGTTCGATCCGGGATCTTCGACACTGTCTCCCACTCCTTCGGGCGACCACGAAAAGCCCTCCCACAACGCCACCAACTGCCGTGACCGGCGCCGACAACGGTGTTCCCAGACACGGGGCCTCCGGGTCTCCCACGGACACCAGCCCCCCTGAGACACGCGCGAGGTCGCTACCGTCCCAGCGCCCGAACCAACTCCCCGGCCACCCGCTCGACCTGCACGGCGCTCATCTCCGGAAAGAACGGCAACGCCAGCGAGCGCGCAGCCACGTCCTCGCAGACGGGCAATGTCCCAGGCCGATAGCCAAAGCGCTCGCGGTAAAAGCTCATCAGATGGATAGCCGGCAGATACGGCTTGCTCTGAACCCCCCGCTCAGCAAGCCGACGTAAGACCATGTCTCGCTCAGTCTCGATCGGCAACTGCACGACGAACACAAACCAACCCCGCCGGTCCCCGCCCATATCCACACACGGCAGCCCCAGCCCCTCGACACCGGCCAACGCCTCCCGATACCACCCGGCCACACGAGCCCGAGCGGCAAGCATCTCCCCCAGCCGCCCCAGCTGCGCGATCCCGAGCGCACAAGCAATATCCGAGAGCCGGTAGTTGAACCCAAGGCGATCGTGATCGAGCCACCCCATATCCCGAGCGCGCCCCTGATTGCGCTCAGAGTCGATCCGCTCCTTCAACTCCCCATCGCCAAGCGTAACCATCCCCCCCTCCCCGGTGGTGATCTGCTTGTTCGCATAGAACCCAAACACAGCCGGATGCCCCCGCCCCCCCACAGCAACACCGTCGCCGTGCACCCCACCCAAAGCCTCACAGGCATCCTCGACGATCCCCAGCCCATGCCGCCCGGCAATCGCCTCGAACGAGACCATGTCAGCGGGATAACCAAAGATATGCACCGGCAAGATCGCCCGCGTCCGCGAGGTGACAGCAGCCTCCGCAGCACCCGGATCGAGATTCAGCGTCACCGGATCGAGATCCGCGAACACCGGCCGAGCCCCCTCATAAACAGCGGCATTGGCCGAGGCCACAAACGAAAAGGGCGAGGTGATCACCTCATCCCCAGCCTCTATCCCGACCGCCCGCAAAGCAAGGTGCAACCCAGCGGTCCCACTACTGACAGCACACCCATGCGCCGCCCCAACCCGAGCAGCAAACAACCGCTCGAACTCCGTAACCCGAGGCCCCAAAGAAAGCTGCCCAGAGCGCAGCACCTCCAGCACAGCCAACTCCTCAGCCTCCCCCAGGAAGGGCTTGGCCAGCGGTATAAGGCCGTCTACGTGGGCGTAACCGGGGCTGTTTTCAGACCCTCGGCGGTTCGCCATCCGATCGGCCGGCCCCGAGCCCTGCACCCCCTCCAATCCCGCCACTACGCGTTTCCGGCCGAGCGGAGCGTCGC
This sequence comes from uncultured Solirubrobacterales bacterium, assembly GCA_963714025.1. GTDB lineage: Bacteria > Actinomycetota > Thermoleophilia > Solirubrobacterales > Solirubrobacteraceae > Palsa-744. The sequence goes on along the minus strand of OY970221.1, from coordinate 2,941,362 downwards.
AACCGACGAGGGCGCGCCACTCAACATCCCGCGCTCCAGCGAATCAACCAGAGCGTCCCAAGAGGCAGCAATCAGGTTCTCAGAAACCCCAATAGACCCCCAAACATCCTTCCCGTCAGAAGCATCGATCAAAACGCGAGTAACAGCCCCGGTCCCCTTGGTCTCATCGAGAATCCGAACCTTGAAGTTCACCAAATCGATGTCCTTCAAGTGCGGATGGATCTCCCCGATCGCATCGCGCAGGGCCTTGTCGAGCGCATGAACGGGCCCGTTCCCCTCGGCGGTGCGCACATACCGCTCGCCCCCGACCCAGATCTTGATCGTAGCCTCGGTAGTAGCGCGGCCGTCAGCATGCTTCTCGACGATCACCCGCCAGGACTCGAGCTTGAACAGGGGCTCGTACCCGGTCTCGCCACCAGCCTCCCGCCGCATCAAGAGCTCGAACGAGCCATCGGCGGCCTCGAACTGAAAACCACGATGCTCGAGCTCCTTCACCCGCTCGACCACACGCCGGGTGAACTCCTCGTCCGCGGCGATCCCCGCAGCGCGCGCCTTCTCCAGGATCGTCGCGCGGCCCGAAAGCTCTGAGATGAGCACGTCGCTGCGATTGCCGACGAGCCCGGGATCGACGTGCTCGAACGCAACACTCGACTTGCGGGCCCCCGCGGCATGCAGTCCGGCCTTGTGCGCGAAAGCGTGCTTGCCCACATAGGGCTGCGCCGGATCGGGCGTGCGGTTCAGCAGCTCATCCACGAAATGCGCGGTCTCTGTCAGCCGCACCAAGCGCTCCGGCGCCAGCACCTCAAAACCCATCTTCAGCTGCAGATCGGCGATGATCGTCACGAGGTTGGCGTTGCCCGTGCGCTCGCCGATCCCGTTGATCGTCCCCTGCACCTGTGTCGCGCCCGCCTGCACCGCCACGAGCGTATTCGCGACGCCGCAGCCGGTGTCGTCGTGGGTGTGGATCCCCAGCGGAACGTCCGGCACCTGCTCGCGCACAGCCTCGACGGCTTCGCGCACGTCCAGCGGCAGCGAGCCTCCGTTCGTGTCGCACAGCACCACCCGCTCGGCGCCCGCGTCCGCCGCCATGCGCACGCATTCCAGCGCGTAGCCGACGTCTTCCTCGATCCCGTCGAAGAAGTGCTCGGCGTCGAACAGCACACGCTTGCCGTGCGCGATCAGATGCGCGATCGACTCCCCGATCATGCTCAGGTTCTCCTCGCGCGTCACCTTCAGCACGGTCTCGGCCTGCAGCACCGAGCTCTTACCCACGAGCGTGCATACCGGCACGAACGACTCCGCGAGCACGCGCAACCCCTCGTCCTCGGCGACCTCCACCCCGCGCCGACGCGTCATCCCGAAGGCGACGATCTCGGCCGTGTGCAGCGACTCCCGCTCCAGCAGCGCGAACAGCTCGAGCTCCTTCGGGTTCGACGCCGGGAAGCCTGCCTCGATCATGTGCACGCCGAGATCGTCGAGCGCGTGCACCACCCTTACCTTCTCCGCCGCCGTCAGCGTCATCCCCCCGCCGCCCATGCCGTCCCGCAGGGTCGCGTCATATAGCTGTATGTGACTCATCGGGTTACCCCGCCGTGGCAGAGCTACCGCTCGGCGCCACGGCACGCGCAGGGTCCGGACCGGCGCCGTCGGGCGTTTGCAGCGCCTGCGGCGCGACCACGTCCAGCCACTCGCGGTAGCGCTCGGAGCGACCGTGGATCGCGTCGTCGAACGCGGCCTGCAGCACGCGCGTGATCTCGCCCGGCCGGCCCGTGCCGACCTTGTGGTCGTCGACCTCGCGCACCGGCACCAGCTCGGCGGCGGTTCCCGACAGGAACACCTCGTCGGCCAGGTACATCTCCGCGCGCGCCACATTGCGCTCCACGACCGAATAACCGAGATCCTGCGCTATCTGCATCACCGAGCGACGCGTGATCCCGTCGAGGATCGAGTTGTGCTGTCCCGGCGTCGCGATCTCGCCGTCGCGCACGATGTACACGTTCTCGCCCGTGCCCTCGCACACGTGGCCATGTTCATCAAGGAGGATCGCCTCCTCATAGCCGCACTTCGTGGCCTCGATCTTCGCGAGCACGCTGTTGAGGTACTGGCCCGAGGCCTTCGCGTGCGGGATCAGCGAGCGCGGACCGATCCGCTCCCACGAGGAGACCTTCGCGCGCACGCCGTTGCGCATGCCCTCCTCGCCCAGATACGTTCCCCACTCCCAGCACGCGATCGTCACGTCCACTGGGGCGTCTAAGGGGTTGAGCCCCATCGTGCCGTAGCCGCGGTAGACGATCGGGCGGATGTAGCAGGAGCTCAGGCCGTTGCGGGCCACGAGCTCGCGCGTGGCCGCGCGCAGCACCTCGTCGGTGTAGGGCACCTCCATGTAGTACAGCTCGGCCGACTTGCGCAGGCGCTGCACGTGCTCGGCGTTGCGGAACACAGCGGGCCCGAGCTCGGTCTCGTAGCAGCGCACACCCTCGAACACACCCGTGCCGTAGTGCAGGCCGTGGGTCAGGACGTGGACCTTGGCGTCCTCCCATGCGATGAATTCTCCGTTCATCCATATGAGGTCCGTGGGGTCCACTTTCATCTCACTCCTGTTCTAGAGGTTGTCGAGCACTGCCTTCGTCGCGCGCGCCGTCCCATCGCCACCGCCCAGGTCGGGGGTGCGCAGACCGGCGTCGAGCGCTTTCTCAACGGCCGATTCTACCGCCGTCGCCGCCTCCGGCAAATCGAGTCCGTGGCGCAGCATCATCGCGACCGACAGCAGCATCGCGAGCGGATTGGCCGCGCCCGTGCCGGCGATGTCCGGCGCCGAGCCGTGCACGGGCTCGAACAGGCCCGGTCCCTCGCCTCCCAGCGACGCGCTCGGCAGCAGCCCGATCGAGCCCGTGATCATCGCCGCCTCGTCGCTGAGGATGTCCCCGAACATGTTCTCGGTCAGGATCGTGTCGAAGTGCCGCGGCGCGGAGACCAGCTGCATCGCAGCGTTGTCCACGAGCACGTGCTCGAGCTGTATGTGGGGAAACTCGCGCGCATGCACCCCGACCACGACCTCGCGCCACAGCCGCGACGTCTCCAATACGTTGGCCTTGTCCACACTCGCGACCTTCGCCCGCGCGGCCTTGAACGCGACGCGGGCGATCCGCTCGATCTCCGCGGTCGTGTACGCGCACACGTCGCTCGCCGCGTCGGCCGTGCGCGTCTTCTCGCCGAAGTAGATGCCGCCCGTGAGCTCGCGCACGACCAGCAGGTCGGTCCCTTCGATCCGCTCGCGCTTCAAGGGCGAGGCGTCGTACAGCGCCGGCAGCGGCTTGACCGGTCGCAGGTTCGCGTACAGCCCCAGTCCCTTGCGCAGTCCCAAGAGCCCCTGCTCCGGGCGCGGCTTGGAAGGGTCGGTCGTGTCCCACTTCGGTCCCCCCACGGCCGCCAACAGCACCGCGTCAGCGGAGCGGCACGCCTCGAGCGTCTCGTCGGTGAGCGCGACGCCGTGCGCGTCGATCGAGGCGCCGCCGAAGGCGTGCTCCTCGAACTCGAACTCCCCCAGCTGCTCCAGGACCTCGAGCGCAGGGGCCATGATCTCCGGTCCGATCCCGTCTCCGGGCAGCGTGACGATGCGATGACTCATATGGCTTTCCCCAGCGCTTACAGCGCGGTCGTGGCCACGCGCGCGTAGCCGTCGTGGTCGTGCTCTGACTCGTACTCGGCGATCTCCGCCGCCTGCTCGAGCGTCATCGCGACGTCGTCGAGGCCATTCAGGAGGCGGTGGCGGATCTCGTGGTCGATCTCGAAGGAGACCTCACGTCCGGCGATCCGCACCTCCTGCTCGAGCAGATCTACCTCTCCTGAGCCGGCGTGCGCGAGCGCGCGGCAGTCCTCGTCGCCCAACACGACCGGCAGCAGGCCGATCTTCGTGCAGTTGGAGTAGAAGATGTCCGCGAAGCTCGGCGCGACGACCGCCTGAAACCCGTAGTCCTGCAACCCCCACGGTGCGTGCTCGCGCGAGGAGCCGCAGCCGAAGTTCTCGCCCGCGACCAGGATCGGGTTGGCCGGCAAATCCCACCCCGGCTCCTTCGCCCAGTCGTAGAACAGGAACTCGCCGAACCCGCTGCGCTGCACGCGCTTGAGGAACTGCTTGGGCATGATCTGGTCGGTGTCCACGTCGGCGCGGTCGAGGTGGCTTACCGCTCCGGATATGACGCTGATCGGGTCCATTCCAGCCTCCTAGTTCCAGTCGCGAATGTCGACGAAGTGCCCCTCGATGGCGGCGGCGGCGGCCATCTGCGGGGAGACGAGGTGCGTCCTGCCGCCTCTGCCCTGGCGACCCTCGAAGTTGCGGTTCGAGGTCGAGGCGCAACGCTCGCCTGGCGCGAGGATGTCGGGGTTCATCCCCAGGCACATCGAGCAGCCCGCCACGCGCCAGTCAAAGCCGGCCTCGCGGAAGACCCGGTCGAGACCCTCGGCCTCGGCCTGGGCCTTGACCTGCTGGGAGCCGGGCACGACCATCGCCTGCACGCTCTGAGCGACCTTGCGTCCCTGCACGACCTCGGCGGCGGCGCGCAGGTCGCCGATGCGCGAGTTCGTGCACGAGCCGATGAACACGCGGTCGAGCGCGATCTGCTCGATCGGCGTGCCGGGCTCGAGCGCCATGTAGGCGAGCGCGCGCTCGGTCGCCTCGCGATCGGCGGGGCTCTCGAACTCTTCGGGCGCGGGCACGGTCTCGGTGACCGCGCGCACCATCCCGGGGTTCGTCCCCCAGGTCACCTGGGGCGAGATCGCGCTCGCGTCGATCGTCAGCTCGCGGTCGAACTCGGCGCCCTCGTCGCTGCGCAGCTCGCGCCAGGCGGCGATCGCCCGCTCCAACTCCTCGCCCTGCGATGGGGCGCCCGGGCGCTGGGTCTCGGTGAACCATGCGAACGTGGTCTCGTCCGGGGCGATCATGCCGGCGCGACCGCCGCCCTCGATCGTCATGTTGCAGACGGTCATCCGCCCCTCCATCGACAGCGCCTCGATCGCCGGTCCGGCGTACTCGACGACGTGCCCGGTCATCCCGCCCACGCCGAGATGGCCGAGCGTGCCCAGGATCAGGTCCTTGGCGGTCACGCCGAAGCCAAGCTCGCCCTCGTAGCGGATGCGCATCGAGCGCGGGCGGTGCTGGACCATGCACTGCGTCGCGAGCACGTGCTCGACCTCGCTCGTGCCGATCCCGAAGGCGAGCGCCCCGAATGCGCCGTGCGTGGAAGTGTGGGAGTCCCCGCACACGATCGTCATGCCCGGTTGGGTCACGCCCAGCTCGGGGCCGATCACGTGCACGATCCCCTGCCGATCCGATCCGAGCGAGTACACGGGCACGCCGAACTCGGCGCAGTTGCGCTCCAATGTTTCCACCTGCACGCGCGAGAGCTCGTCCTTGATCCGTGCCGCGACCGGCGTGCCGTCCGTCGGGGTGTTGTGGTCGGCCGTCGCCAGTGTGCGATCGGGACGTCGCACGCTGCGCCCGGCCAGGCGCAGCCCGTCGAAGGCCTGCGGGCTCGTGACCTCGTGCACGAGGTGCAGGTCTATGTACAGCAGCCCATGCGCGACCTCGTGGCGCTCCCAGATCTTCTCGAACATCGTCTTTCCCATCGCGGTGTCCTCCTAGCTGCGTCTCAGGCCGGCGCTGACGACGGCCAGGAACGAGGCCGCCTCCCCGCCGGACGGGTTCTCGAAATGGTGGGGAAGATCGGCGTCGAAGGTGACGCAGTCGCCCTCGCCGAGCTCGTAGCGCTCGCCGTCGCAGACCAGTACGACGGAGCCCTGCTCGACGAGTGCTGTCTCGCGGCTGCCGGGCTCGTGCATCGGCGGGTCGTCGGCCGCGCCCGTGGCGCCGCCGGGCGCGAGCGTGTGGCGCGAGAGCTCGGCTCGCTGCCCGGGCTGCGCGGCGGTCATCACCACGAAGCTGTGCCCGCGGCGCTTGTTACCCCCGCGCGAGCGCTCGCCGGCGCGCACGATCGTCACCGCCCCGTCCTCGTCCAGGCGCAGCAGCTGGGAGAGCCGCAGCTGCAGGCCTGCGGCGATACGCGCGGCGACGGTCAACGTGGGGCTCGTCTCTCCCCGCTCGACCTGCGAGAGCATCGGCGCGCTCACGCCGCTGCGCAGCGCCAGCTCGCGCAGCGACAGCGACTCGGACTCGCGCAGCGCCTTCACCCGCGCGCCGATCGTGACCGGATCTAGCGGGTCCGGCGCCGCGGCCGGGTGCTGCGTAGAGGCCGCTCGGGCAGCGTGCGTTGGCGTCATACGCGCGTACGTTATCACAGACGCACGTATGACGCTCTACACGCTCGGCGCCGGCCCCATGCGCCCTGTGAGGGACCCGCGGAGCCCTCCCGTGCCGCTCCCCTCTACGGTCCAGCGGGCTCGGGCAGTCCGACGGCATCCGCCGAGGCCAACGCGCGGGCGCGCGCGACCGACAACGCCCGCACGTACGCCCGCGCAGCCGCGTCGATGATGTCGGTGGAGACGCCCTGCCCGGCACCCGACATCCCGTCGACCTCAACCACCACCGAGACCTCGCCGAGCGCGTCCTGACCCTCGGTGACGGCGCCGATCGTGAACTCGCCGAGCTTGGCCTCCACGCTCGCGGCGGCGTTGATCGCGCGGAACACCGCGTCGATCGGACCGTCGCCGGTGAAGGACCCCTCGGCCGAGCCGCCCTCGGGCAGCGTCACCGACACACGCGCGTGCGGGGGACGGCGCGAGGATGCCTCCACCTCGAACCACTCCAGCGCGTACCCGGGGATCTCCTCGCGCAGCTCGTCGGTGACGAGCGCCTCGAGGTCCATGGCGGTGACCTGCTTCTTGCGATCGGCGATCTCCTTGAAGCGCTTGAACGCGGTGTTCAGGGCCTGGCCGTCGAGCTGGAAGCCCATCTCCTCCAGCGCATCGCGCAGGGCGTGGCGGCCGGAGTGCTTGCCCAGCACGAGCGAGTTGCTCTTCAGCCCCACGGTCGTGGCATCCATGATCTCGTACGTGGAACGCTCCTTGAGTACGCCGTCCTGATGGATCCCCGACTCGTGCGCGAACGCGTTGCGCCCAACGATCGCCTTGTTCGGCTGTACCTGATAGCCAGTCAAGCGTGAGACCAGCCGACTCGTACGAGCCAACTCGGTGGAGTTCACGCCCGTGTCCATGCCTATGTCGGCGCGGCGTGTACGCAGCAACATCACGATCTCCTCGAGTGAGGCGTTACCCGCGCGCTCGCCGATCCCGTTGACCGCACACTCCACCTGCCTGGCCCCGGCCAATACGCCGGCAAACGAATTGGCCACCGCCAAGCCAAGATCGTCGTGACAGTGAACCGACAGCACAACATCGCGCAGGTCGGGAACCAGCTCATACAGCCGTCCCAGGAAAGCGGTGAACTCCTGAGGCATCGTGTAGCCGACCGTGTCGGGGATATTGATCGTCGTGGCGCCCTCCTCCAGCGCGATCTGAATCACCTCGGCCGTGAACTCGACTTCCGCCCGAGTGGCGTCCATCGGCGAGAACTCGACATCCTCCAAGTACTGCTTGGCCTGCGCCACGGCCGCCCGCGCCTGGCCCTTGACGTCCTCACGCGTGGTCTGCAGCTGGTGCACGATGTGAATATCCGAGGTGGAGATGAATGTGTGGATGCACGGCCTTTCCGAGTCCCTGACCGCGTTCCAGGCCGCGTCGATGTCCTGCTTGCTCGTCCGCGCGAGTCCGCAGATGACGGGCCCTTCGACCTCCCGCGCGATCGCCTGCACCGCCTCGAAGTCGCCGGGCGAGGTGATCGGAAAGCCCGCCTCGATGATGTCCACGCCCAGGCGCGCGAGCTGCTGGGCGATCTCCAGCTTCTCCTGGCGGTTCAGCGAGATGCCGGGCGACTGCTCGCCGTCGCGCAGCGTCGTGTCGAAGATCCGGACGCGCGCCTGCTCGGTTCGCTCCGGAGGCGAAGATGCTCTTGTGTCATTCATGTCGTTCCCCATGGTTGAGGGTTCCTTTCAAAGTCTCGATTACCTGCTGCTCTCCGTTGGTATGCGGCTACGCGGCCGCCACGCGTTATTCCCCCCGAGGGGGGAGCAGGAGAAGCAGAAGGGACGAGAACTGGAACGACATCTACGGCGCAGATTAGCACCGGCGGCGCGCGAATATGCGCTCAGGGAACGAGAACTACCTTGCCCACGTTCTTACGTTCGGTGATCATGTTGTGCGCGGCGCCGGCTTCCTCGAAGGAGAACGTCCCGGCAACGACGGGCTGGACAGTCCCGTCTGCGGTCAGTTCCTGCAATGCCGCACTGACCTCGGCGCGACGTCGCTCGTCCTGGGAGAGCGTGTACATGTTCAGCCCGATCACCGCCTTGGAGGCGGACATCTGCTTGATCAGGTTGAAGCGGGGCATACGTAGAGCCGTTTTCACCGCCGAGACCGGGTTGCGCCGCTCGCCCGAGACGACCGCGGAGGCGCCGAAAGCGATCAGGCGCCCGCCGCCGCCGAGCAACTCATAGCTGCGCCGGAAGCTCGCGCCGCCGATCGCGTCCATGATCACGTCGAACTGCGGCAGGCCACGCTCCCAGCCGGACTTGGTGTAGTCGAGGGGATGGTCGACGCCCAGTTCGGAGATTCGCGCGTGCTTGCCCGGCGAGGCGGTCCCGTAGATCTCGGCGCCGGCGCGCTTGGCGACTTGGGTCGCGGCGATGCCGACGCCGCCGGCGGCCGCCTGGATCAGCACGCGTTCCCCCGCCTTCAGGCCGCCGAAGCGCAGCAGCCCCATCCACGCGGTGCCGTAGTTGACGGGGATCGCGGCGCCCTGCTCGAACGTGAGCCCGTCAGGCAGTGCCAGCACCCCGTCGGCGGGCGCGACGACCTGCGAGGCGTAGCCGCCGAACTCCGTACCGGCCACGACGCGCTGTCCTGGCGTGAGTCCCTCGACGCCCTCGCCCAGTTCGAGGATCGTGCCGGCGACCTCGTAGCCGACGACGCACGGCGTCTTGGGCGCATCCGGATAGAAGCCCAGCCGCGCCATCACGTCGGCAAAGTTGATCCCGGCGGCGGCCACGTCGATGCGCACCTCTCCGGCGCCGAGCGGCGGGTCGGGCTGCTCCTGGACCTGCAGCACCCCGGGTCCCCCATGCTTAGTAATGACCACCGCCCTCATCGACCGCTCACCCTATCCGATCACAGCGCTCCTGAGACGGTCGAGGGCCAAGCGGATCGAGGATGCAGGGAGCGTGGCGTACTACGTACGCGAGCGACCGAGGACGCAGAGCCGCGCCGGCCATTGAGCGTCTCAGCCTAGATCCACCGACCAGCCGTTCACGAACCCCTCCGAGGCGACGATCTCATTCACGACGTCGCCGGGCACGCGCGCGTCGGTCGTGACGACCATCGCGGCCAGGCGCCCGTCCTCGCCCTCGGCGCTCGCGGCGCCTTGACCGTCGGGAACGTGTCCGACGGCGGCGGAGGAGATGTTGATGCCGTGGGTGCCGAAGATCGTGCCGACGCGGCCGATCATGCCGGGTAGGTCCTGGTAGCGGAAGACGGTCACGTAGGGCTCGAGCTCGATCGTCAGGCGCCGGCCCTGGACCTCGACGAGGTGGGGCACGCGGTTGGGCCCGATGCCGGTGCCGGCGACCGCGACGCGCTCGTCCCCGGCCTCGACGGTGACGCGGATGAGCTCGTTGAAGTCCTGCGCCTCGGAGACGGCCTTCTCCTCGACGATGATCCCCCGCTGCTGGGCCATGGTGGGAGCGTTGACGAGGTTGACCTGCTCCTCGGTGCGGCCCTGCAGCGCGCCCTGGATCACGGCGAGCGTGAGCAGGCGCGTGTCGAAGTCGGCGATGCGCCCGAGGAAGGCGGCCTCGATGCGCTCGACCGAGCTGCCCTCGGCGAGCTCCATCGCGAGGCGCCCGAGCTGGGTGGCGAGCGGCAGGAAGGGACCGAGCACCTCCATGTCCTCGGCGCCGATCGCGGGGATGTTGACGGCCGTGGAGACGACGCCTCCGCTGAGTGCGGCGAGAACCTGCTCGGCGCTCTGATAGCCGGCGCGATCGGTGGCCTCGGCGGTCGAAGCGCCCAGATGCGGGGTGACGACGACCTGGTTGTAGCCGTCACCGAACAGCGGGTGATCGGTCATGGGCTCAGAGGGGAACACGTCGAGCGCGGCGCCGGCGACCTTGCCCGAGTCCAGCGCGGCCTGTAGCGCGGCGTCGTCGATGAGACCGCCGCGGGCGACGTTGAGCACGCGCACGCCGTCGCGCATCTTGGCGAACGCGGCGGCGTCGAGGAAGCCTTCGGTCTCGGGCGTTTTGGGCAGGTGGATGGTGATGAAGTCGGCCTGCGCGTAGACATCCTCGGGCGAGTCGGCCTTGTCGACTCCCAGCTCGCGGTAGCGCTCGGCGCTGACGAAGGGGTCGAAGGCGAGCACGCGCATGCCGAAGCCGCGCGCGCGCTGGGCGACGAGCTGGCCGATGCGCCCGAAGCCGAGGATGCCGAGCGTCTTCTCGTACAGCTCGACGCCGGAGTACTTCGAGCGATCCCATTTGCCTTCGTGCAGCGACTGGTGCGCCTGAGGGATGTTGCGGGCCAGCGCAAGCAGCAGCGCGAGCGTGTGCTCAGCGGCGGTGACGACGTTGGACTGGGGCGCGTTGGCGACGACGATCCCGCGGCGGGTGGCGGCGGGCACGTCGACGTTGTCAACGCCCACGCCGGCGCGCCCGATCACGCGCAGATTGACCGCGCGCTCGATCAGCTCGGCGGTCATCTTCGTGGCCGAGCGGATGAGGATGCCGTGGTAGGCGCCGATGCGCTCGTTCAGCTCCTCGTCACTCCAGTCGATGCCGAGGTCGACGTCGAAGCGGGTGCGCAGCAGCTCGATGCCGGAGTCTCCGACCTTCTCCTTGACGAGGACTTTCAGACGCTCGGCGGTATCCGGGGCGGCGGCGCTCATGACGCGATCCTTTCTACGGCCCACTCGATACAGGCGGTAAGAGCGCGTACGTCGTCGGGCTCGACGGCGGGGAACATCCCGATGCGCAACTGGTTGCGCCCGAGCTTGCGGTAGGGCTCAACGTCGACGATCCCATTGGTGCGCAGGGTCGCGGCGACGGCTGCCGCGTCGACCTCATCGGCGAAGTCGATCGTCCCGACGACGAGCGAGCGCTTGGCGGGCTCGGCCACGAACGGGGTCGTGTAGGGGGTGCTCTCCGCCCACCCATACAAGTGCCCGGAGGACTCGCGCGTGCGCGCGATGCAGCCCTCCAGCCCGCCCTGCTCGAGCATCCAGCGAATCTGGTCGGCGAGCAGGAACAGCGTGGCGACGGCGGGGGTGTTGTAGGTCTGGTCTTTGCGGGAGTTCTCGAGTGCCGTGGCGAGCGAGAGGAACGCGGGGATCCAGCGCTCGGAGGCGGCGAGCGCGGCGATGCGCTCCTGCGCTGCGGGGCTGAGCAGCGCGATCCACAGTCCGCCGTCGCCGGCGAAGGCCTTCTGCGGGGCGAAGTAGTAGGCGTCGGCGTCGGCGACGTCAACCGGCAGCCCGCCGGCCCCGGAGGTCGCGTCGATCAGCACCAGCGCGTCGCCGGTTTGATCGAATGCCCCACCCACCCGCTGCACGGGCACCATCACGCCCGTGGAGGTCTCGTTGTGCGCCCATGTCACGACGTCCACGGGTCCGTCGGACGTGACCAGGGCGCCGGGATCGGGAGCGTCGCCCGGATCGGCGGAGACGACGAGCGGATCGTCCAGGAAGGGCGCGCCGGTCGTGACGGTGGCGAACTTGGAGGAGAACTCGCCATAGGTCAGGTGCAGGGCGCGGCGCTGCACCAGCCCGAAGGCGGCGGCGTCCCAGAAGGCGGTGGCGCCGCCGTTGCCGAGCGCGACCTCATAGCCGTCGGGCATCGAGAACAGCTCGCGCAGGCCGGCACGGATCTCCGCGACGAGCGACTTGACGGGCTTCTGGCGGTGCGAGGTTCCCATCACCGCGGCGCCGTCGCTCACGAGCCGCGCGAGCGCCTCGGGGCGCACGCGCGAGGGCCCGCAGCCGAAGCGCCCGTCGGCGGGCTTGAGCTCGTCGGGGATGAGCGGTTGCGTGGAGTCTGTCGTCGGGCTCGTCGTCATGGGCTGATCCTCTCGCGTCGAGGGACCTCCGTGCAGGGAGGCAGGCGATTATGTGAGGTGCCCAGGCGTGCGGCGGTGAAGATCGTGCTGAAACGTCCTCGCTTCCCGGTGGTTGACTCCACCCGAACGCCAGTCGCGAGAACAGGGCGAGTGTAGCTCACCGATCGCCGAGGCGCTCGTGTGTGGTGGAGAGCGCCGTCCACCCGTCGGGCAGCCGCGTCGCGGCGACGCCTGCGGACGGCCGGGGCGCGAGCAGGCAGAACTCCGGGGCGGGCCCGAACACGAGCTGGCGGCGCCACAGGCCCGCGGTGGCCGGGTCGATGCCATCGCCGAGTAGCTCGCCGAGCGGACGGCGCTGGAAGCCGGGCGGGCGGGCGACCCAGACAACAGACGTCCCGTCGAGATGAGCGCTGCCCTCGACCAGGCCGTAGAGGCCGCCGGCGCCGGAACCGAAGCGGCGAGCCAGCGCGTCGTGCGGGATGCGGTGACCGTGGCCGACGGCCGCCTCGTTGAGGATGCCGAGGGCGGTGTAGTCCTCGACGAAGTACCAGTCCTCGTAGCCGTCGCCGTCGAGCCACGGCAGCCCGGTGACGCGATGGCAGGCGGAGCCGGCGAAGCCCACCGGCGGGGTGCGGGCCAGCGAGTGGTGGAACGCGAGCTGAGCCTGCTCGTACTCCGCGATCGCAGAGGCCTCCAGGGGACGGTGCCAGAAGACGTAGGCGAGCACCGTGCGAAGAACTCTCGTCGCCGTCGGCCGCTCAGAACGAGGGCTTGATCCAGTCCATGTGCGAGCGCAGCTCCGAGCCGACGTGCTCGACCTGGGTGTCGGCCTGCTCGGCGCGCATACGCAGGAAGTTCTCTTGGCCGGCGCGGTTCTCGGCGATCCACTCGCGGGCGAAGTCGCCGGACTGGATCTCGGCGAGGATCTGCTTCATCGCCGCGCGGGTCTCGTCGGTGATGACGCGCTTGCCGCGGGTGTAGTCGCCGTACTCGGCGGTGTTGGAGATCGAGAAGCGCATGCCGGCGAGGCCCTTTTCGTACATCAGGTCGGCGATCAGCTTGAGCTCGTGCAGGCACTCGAAGTAGGCCATCTCGGGGTCATAGCCGGCCTCCACGAGCGTCTGGAAACCGGCCTGGACGAGCTCTGAGGCGCCGCCGCAGAGGACGGCCTGCTCGCCGAAGAGATCTGTCTCGGTCTCGTCCTTGAAGGTCGTCTCGATCACGCCGCCGCGGGTGCAGCCGATCCCCTTGGCGTAGGCGAGCGCGAGCCCGCGGGCATTACCGGTGGCGTCCTGGGCGACGGCGATCAGACCGGGCACGCCGCTGCCCTCGGTGAACTGGCGACGGACGAGGTGGCCGGGACCCTTGGGGGCAACCATCCCGACGTCGACTCCGGGAGGCGGCTCGATCTCGCCGTAGTGGATCGAGAAGCCGTGACCGAAGAGGATCATGTTGCCCTGTGCGATGCCGTCGCGGATGTCTGACTCCCAGACGTCGTGGTGGCGCTCGTCGGGCAAGAGGATCATCACGAGATCGCCCCGACTCGAGGCCTCGACGACGGGCAGGACCTCGAGGCCGTGCTCGCGCGCTTGACCCACCGAGGGGGAGTCGGGGCGCAGGCCGACGATCACGTCGACGCCGGAGTCCTTCAGGTTGAGGGCGTGGGCGTGGCCCTGGGAGCCGTAGCCGATGATCGCGACGGTCTTCCCGTCGAGGAGCGTGAGGTCTGCGTCGTCGTCGTAGAGCATGGTCGCGCAGGCTATCGGTTCGGCGTCCGATCCCGAACCCCCGGCCGATGGACCGCGATGCGCGACGCGACAGACTTCCGGCGCTTCGCGCGGGACAAAGCGCGGGTCAGGCGCCGGCGGAGGCGACGAGCGTGCGGCCGGGGATCGCGAGCGTCCCGTCGGGTTCGCCAAAGGGTTCCAGGCGCGCGGCCAGTCCCGAGCGGATCTGCGCGATCTCATCCTCGGACCGGCTGAGGACGGCGTTGTGGAAGGCGTGGGCGATGTCGAGCGTGGTCTCCCAGAAGGCGTCGAAGGAGGGGTGGCGCTGCTCGATCTCGAGCGATTGCACGTCGATTTCGGCGAAGCCGGCCTGCTGCAGCAGCTCGCGTACGCGCTCGGGGTCCCCCAGCGCGAACGGGCCGGGCGTGCCCGGCGCGGGTGGGGAGGCGAGCTCGCGCTCGAGCAGCTCCATCGTCGGCAGCAGCGCCCAGGGGTTGTGCTCGAGCCCGTCCCACACGGCCAGCGCGACGCGTCCGCCGGGTCGCAGCACGCGGCGGGTCTCGGTGAGCGCCGCGGGCGGGTCGGCGAGCAGCATGTAGCCCCAGCGGCAGAGCACGGCGTCGACGCTGGCGAGCGGCAGGTCGATCCATTCGGCGCCGATGACCTGGAACTCGATGTTGCTGAGCCCCAGCTCGATGGCGCGGGCGCGGGCCCCGTCGAGCATCGCGTCGGCCTGATCGGAGACGATCACGCCTCCCATCGGGGCGACGAGCTCGGCGGCGAGCATCCCCGTCTCCCCCAGCCCGGCGGCGAGCTCGAGCACGCGCTGACCGGGTTGCAGGGCGAGCGCGTCGAGCATCCAGGCGGAGACCGGGGCGCTGAAGCGGCGGATCGCCTCCTGCTGTCGTGTCCAGCCGGGCGCGGCCGCTTCCCAGCCGGCGAGGCTCGACTCGCGGTGGGCGTTGGCGTCGAAGGCGGGTTCATGTCAGCTTCCTGCGCAGCAGCTTGCCCGATTGTGTGCGCGGCAAAGGAGTGGTGGCGATGTCGAGCTGCTTGGGGACCTTATAGCGGGCCAGGCGCTCGGCGCAATGGTCGCGCACTGCGTCACGGTCGAGGAGCGCACCGGGGCGCGGCACGACGATCGCGGCGACGGCCTCTCCCCATGTCGGATCGGGACGGCGGAGCACGGCCGCTTCGAGCACGTCGGGGTGGGATTCGAGCACGGCCTCGACCTCGGCCGGCGCGACGTTCTCGCCGCCGCTGACGATCGTGTCTGCCAGTCGGCCCTTGACCTGGAGAAAGCCATGCTCGTCGAGTGATCCTAGATCGCCCGTGCGCAACCAGCCGTCGGGGCCGCGCGATCCTGCTGCAACGGTCGGGCCGGCGACGAGGATCTCGCCGACGTCCCCGGGCGCCCCGTCGACGCGTACGCGCGTGCAGAACAGCGGTGGGCCGCCGGTGGTGACCTGCGAGCAGGCCTCGGTCAGGCCGTAGGTCGAGCTCACGGGAACGCCGGCCTCGCGGGCGCGCGCCACGAGCATCTCCGGGACGGGACCGCCGCCGGTGAGCGCGTGACGCAGCGCGGGCGGACGCTCTAGGCCGGCGTCGAGCAGGCGCGCGAGCGTGGTCGAGACGAGCGAGACGAGCGTCACATCCTGGGCGCGCAGAGCGTGCAGGACGCGGTCGGTCTCGAAGCGCTCGTGGATGAGAGCGGTGGTGGCGTAGATGGCGGAGCGCAGGAGGATCGAGAGCCCGCCCACGTGGGAGACGGGCAGCGCGCAGAGCCAGCGCTCGCAGCGATCCCGGTCCAGGGCGACGGCGGAGCCGAGGGCGCTCCACAGGAAGTTGTCGTAGGAGAGCTCGATCGGACGGGGCGCGGAGGTGGTGCCGGAGGTGTGGATGACGGCGGCCACGGCATCGAGATCGTGGCGCTCGTCGAGCGCGAGCTCTGAGGCCGCCTCGGCGTCGGGCGCGCCGCTCAGTGTCTCCGACACGACCAGCGCGGCGCCGGCGCAGATGTGCGCGCGTTCGGCTTCGGCGAGGCGCAGATCGACGGGGACCGCGACGGCGCCGAGCAGCAGGCAGGCGTGCAGGGCTTCGGCGAACCCCAAACCGGGCGCCAGGGCGATCGCGACGCGATCTCCGCGCTCGACCCCGCGAGCGGACAGCACGCGGGCGCCGCGACGGGCCGCGGCATGCAGCTCGGCGTAGGAGCAGGCGCAGGACGCGCCGTCGGGACTCTCGACGGCGCTGGCGTCCGGGTGCGTGCGCGCGGCGCGGTGCAGCCAACCCTCTACGACCATTGGCTAAAGCTAGCTTGTAGCCTTGTCCACCATGCCGACCACTTGGACCAGCGCGGGCGAGTACGAGGACATCCGCTACGAGAAGTCGGGGACTGCGGATGCGCCGACGGGGATCGCGAAGATCACGATCGACCGTCCGGAGGTCCGCAATGCGTTCCGCCCGCAGACGATCGTGGAGATCTCACGAGCGCTCGAGGACGCGCGCGAGGACACGGAGATCGGAGTGATCGTGCTGACGGGCGCGGGCGATGAGGCGTTCTGCTCGGGCGGGGATCAGCGCGTGCGGGGCGATTCGGGGTACCTGGCAGAGGACGCCGCGGGCAAAGCGGGGATCGGCCGCTTTCATGTGACCGATCTGCACGTGCAGATCCGGCGGCTGCCGAAGCCGGTGGTGGCGATGGTCGCGGGATATGCGATCGGCGGCGGGCACGTGCTGCATCTGGTGTGCGATCTGACGATCGCGGCTGACAATGCGAAGTTCGGTCAGGTGGGCCCGAAGGTGGGCTCCTTCGACGGGGGCTTCGGCGCGGGCCTGCTGGCGAACCTGGTGGGCCCGAAGAAGGCGAAGGAGATCTGGTTTCTGTGCAGGCAGTATTCGGCGCAGCAGGCGCTGGAGATGGGGATGGTGAACACGGTCGTGCCGCTGGCGGAGCTGGAAGCGGAGACGGTGGGATGGTGCGAGGAGATGCTCGCGCTGTCGCCGTTCGCGCTGCGGTTGCTGAAGGCGAGCTTCAACGCGGCCGAGGACGGGTTGACGGGGATCCAGCAGCTGGCGCATGACGCGAACCTGCTGTTCTACGGCAGCGAGGAGGCCCAGGAGGGCCGCAACGCCTATCGGGAGAAGCGCAGGCCGGAGTTCGAGAAGTTCCCCAGGCGCGCGTGAGCACGGTGACGCAGACCACTACGCCCACGGCCCCGGGACCGCCGGGCACCGGGGCCCCAGCATGGTGCGCATCTGGGTGATGGCCGCGCGGATCCGCACGCTGCCGGCGGCGGTGGCGCCGGTGCTGGTGGGAACCTCACTGGCGTTGGGCGCGGGCGTGTTTCACCCTTTGGCGTTCGTGGCGGCACTGCTGGGGGCGGTGTTCATCCAGGTGGGGACGAACCTCTCGAACGATTATTCGGATGCGCGCAGGGGCGCGGACACGGAGGACCGTCTGGGTCCGGTGAGGGTCACGGCCGGTGGCCTGGTGCCGCCCAAGCAGGTGCTGATCGCGACGTACGCGACGTTCGGGCTGGCGGTGCTGTGCGGGGTCTATCTGGTGGCGGTGGCGGGACCGGAGCTGATTGCGGTCGGCGCGGCCTCGATCCTCGCGGGGGTGCTGTACACGGGCGGGCCGCGACCGTACGGCTATGAGGGCCTGGGCGAGGTGTTCGTGTTCCTGTTCTTCGGCGTGGTGGCGGTGGCGGGCTCGTATTTCGTGCAGGTGCAGGAGCTGCCGTGGCAGGCGTTCGGGTGCGCGGTGCCGGTGGGCCTGTTGGCAAGCGCGATCCTGGTGGTGAACAACGTGCGCGACATCGACACGGACAGGCGCGCGGGCAAGCGCACGCTGGCGGTGCGGTTGGGCCGGGAGCGCACGCGGGCGCTGTACACGGCGATGGTGGCGGGCGCGTTCGTGAGCGCACCGGTGCTGTGGGCATTGGGGATGTCGCCGTGGCTGCTGCTCAGCTGGGCGGCGATCCCGCTGGCGATGGGGGTCGTTCGGACGGTGCGAACGCGCGTGGACGGACCGGCCCTGAACGGCGCGCTGGCGCGGACGGGGATGTTGCAGTTGCTGTTCTGCCTGTTGTTCGCGGCCGGAATTCTCGCGAGCGGCGGGATCTGAGCGAGGGGTGATGAGCCATTCGGGGGCGTGGTTTCGGGTGGGTGAGCCAGAGCCCCGCGCCTTCGTCGAACGCTGCAGGCGCCGCTCACCGCAGCCGCCGGCGCCTGAGGAGCGTGGGGGCGCGAAGTGCGACTGAGCATCGAGCAGAAGACGGTGCGTCTGCGCAAACCGCTGGAGACCGCGCACGGCACGGTGCGCGAGCGTGAGCTGGTGGGCGTGACGCTGGCGGCCGATGAGCAGGGTCCGCTGGGATGTGGCGAGGCGGCGCCGCTTCAGCAGTACGACGGCGTGAGCGTCGAGCGGGTGCGGGGCGCGCTCGAGCGCTACCGACGGGTGTTGGAGAGCGCGGACGGTCTGACGGGCGTGCAGCTGCTGGAAGCGTGTCGGCGCGAGGAGGATCTGCCCCAGGCGCTGGCGGCGATCGACATGGCCCTGTGGGATCGCGCGGGGCGGCGCGCGAATCGGCCGGTCGCGGAGCTGCTCACGGATGAGCCGCAGCGTGCGGTGAGCGTGAACGCGACGATCGGAGCGACCGACCGCGTGGGCGCCGCCGAACAGGCACAGGCGGCTTCGCGGGCGGGGTATGAGTGCATCAAGGTGAAGGTCGGGATCGGGGACGACGCGGCGCGGGTGGCGGCGGTGCGTGCGGCGGCGGGCGCGGAGATCGCGCTGCGCCTGGATGCGAACGGGGCGTGGACGATCGCGGAGGCGGTGCGGGCGATCGAGGCGCTGGCGCCGGCGGGGCTCGAGCTGGTGGAGGAGCCGACGCACGGGTTGCATGCGATCAGGGAGGTGCGCGAGCGTGTGAGCACGCGGATCGCGATCGACGAGACCGCCGCCGAGCACGGCGCGCTGGGCGCGGGCGTGGCCGATGCGGTGTGCCTGAAGATCGGCCGCTGCGGCGGGATCTCGGGCCTATTGGCGGCGGCGACGCTCGTGCGGGCGTCGGGCGCGGAGCCCTATGTCGCCTCGACGCTCGACGGACCGCTGGGGGTGGCGGCGGCGCTGCACGCGGTCGCGGCGCTCGCTTCGCGCGGCCCGGTGCCCCCGTGCGGGCTGGCGACGCTTGCGATGTTCGAAGACATCGAGGAGCAGCTGCCGGTGAAGCGGGGCAGGATCACGCTGCCGAGCACGCCCGGGCTGGGCGTCAGGCCGCTGTAGGAGTCGAGGCTGCTCTTTCGCCGCGGCCGCGCGCTTGTTCCCGACAGCCGTTGGTGGGGCGGCTTTCGCGAAACCGTGACGGATCGAGCGGGGGGCTCAGTCTTCGAACACCTCGGGGTAGATCTCGCGCAGCGCCGCGAGGGGCAGACCGACGACGTTCTCGACCTCGCCGTCAATCTTTTGAGCGAGCCGCTGGCCGGCGCCCTGGATCGCGTAGCCGCCGGAGCGTCCGCGCCACTCGCCCGTGCTGAGGTACCAGGTGAGCAGGTCCTCGTCGATCGGCCCGAACGTGACTCGCGTCCGCGCGACGACCACTCGCTCGGCGACCTCCGACCCTTCGTCGGTGAGTAGCAGCGCGAGACCGCTGATCACCTCGTGCGTGCGTCCGCCGAGCGCCGTGAGCGTCGCGCGCGCGGCGGCCTCGTCGGGCGGCTTGCCGTAGATCGCGCCGTCGAGGGTCACGAGCGTGTCGCAACCCAGCACCGCCTCGGCGACGCCCGGTCGCAGGGCGGCTCGCGCCTTGCGCACAGCGTTCTCGCGGGCGACCTGCATGGGGTCGCCCTCGCCAAGCTCCTGCACGTCGGTCACGCGAACCGTGAAGGCGACTCCCAACCCCGCCAAGATCGCGCGGCGCTGGGGCGAACCCGAGGCCAGGACCAGTGGACGGGCCGGCACGTTCATGGCTCGCGGGAGGCCGCCGGGACGACTACGCCTGTGAGAGCTCGGGGAAGAACAGCGCGGCCTCGCGCGCGGCACTCGCGGGCGAATCGGAGCCGTGGACCATGTTCTGGCCCATCTCGATCGCGAAGTCGCCGCGGATCGAGCCGGTGGCGGCCTCGAGCGGGTTGGTGGCGCCGATCGTCTGGCGCGCGGCCTTGACGGCCTCGACACCCTCCAGCACCATCGCGACGATCGGGCCGGAGGTGATGAAGTCGACGAGCTCACCGAAGAAGGGGCGCTCGGCGTGCTCGGCGTAGTGGCGCTCGGCCAACTCGCGCGTCACGATCATGTGGCGCAGGGCGACGATCGCAAGGCCCTTGCGCTCGAAGCGGGCGATGATCTCCCCGGAGAGCCCTCGGGCGAAGGCGTCGGGCTTGACGAGGATCAGCGTGCGGTCCATGGATTGCAGGGTCCTTTGCGTGGTCGTTTACGGGAAAGCTCTGCCGGGCGATGGCGGAACGTCAGGAGCTCGCCCGCGGGCGGCGTGCGCGGCCCGTGCTGCGTGCGCGCGAGGAGGCCGGGTCGGAGGCCGCTACGGGCTTCGCCCTGATCTCCTCCTCATCGGAGGCCCCCCCGGCAGGCGTGGCGGCGGGCAGGACATCCTCGGGGGCGTCCTCGCTGCTCAACGTGACCTCACGCGTCAGCGCGGGCTCGCTGTCGAGCGAGAGCGAATCCTCATCGGCCTCGGAGCGGCGACTGCGACGCCGCCGGCGCGTGG
Source organism: uncultured Solirubrobacterales bacterium (assembly GCA_963714025.1). Lineage (GTDB taxonomy): Bacteria > Actinomycetota > Thermoleophilia > Solirubrobacterales > Solirubrobacteraceae > Palsa-744. The sequence goes on along the minus strand of OY970221.1, from coordinate 2,920,793 downwards.
GGGCAGCGGCGCCCGGGACCTCGGTCTCGCAGTAAGGGCAGATGGTCCAGGCCTGGTCGAGCGGGCGCTGGCAGCTGACGCAGCGCTCCTTGAGCTTGCGCAGGCAGCTGGGGCAGCGCACGAAGTCGCGCTCGATGCGGTAGTCGCAGTGCGGGCACAGGCCGACATCGAGCTCGTGCAGACGCGCCTCGGCGGCCTGCATCTCCAGTTCGCGCTCACGCACGTCCTCCAGGTACTCGGGCGGGCGCAGGATCACGTAGACGATCGTCCCCACGAACGGGAACAGCGATGCCGCGGTCGCGCAACCGACGAGCATCGGATCGAGGATCCGTCGCCGAGCGTCCGCGTAGGTCCAGTAGATCAGCGAGAGGTACAGAACGACGACGAACAGGATCAGCAGATCGATGACCAGGTTCAGGCCGCTGCTTTCGATTCCAAAATATGCGAGCGGTGGCATCGGCCGGCTGAGTTTAGAGAAACAGGCGGCCGAATCCGTAGCCGGCAGCAAAAAATACAAGGATGACGAGCGCGACGATCAGCGCGACGGCGCCGATCATCATGAGCACGGAGGGGCCGTCGTCGTCGTTCATCTCGTTCGGGCTGCGCCAGCCTGCGTATCGAGGATATCGGAGGGGGCCTCCAGCGCGCGCAGGAGATCGCCGACCAGGTAGATCGAGCCGGTCGCGAGCACGGCCCTGTGCTCCACGCTCGCTTCAGCCCAGCCGCGTGCCTGCTCGAAGGCGCGCTCCGGATGGGGCTCGCATTGCACCGCCTCGAACCCGAGCTGGCGTGCGAGCGACTGCAGCGCCGCCGGTGAGAGGGCGCGCGGGCTCGGCGGCGCGGTGAACCACGCGCGCGCACAGGCCGGCAGCAGCGCCGCGAGCATGCTCGCGGCGTCCTTGTCCTCGAGCACGCCCATCACGAGCCCGACCTCACGGCCCTGAAGCACTTCGGGCAGCGAGCGCGCCAACTCCACGATCGCATCGGGGTTGTGCGCGCCGTCGAGCACCGTCAGCGGACGCTCGTCGAGGACCTGCAGACGGCCCGGCACGGCGGTCGCGGCGCCCGCCGCCATCACGGCGCCCTGGTCGATCTCGATCCCCACGCGGCGCAGGTGGGCTTCGGCGCCGGCGCGCGCGAGGGCGAAGTTGCGCCGCTGAAACGGTCCTCTCGCGGCCAGCTCAACAGTGTCGGGGGTCTCCTGCACGCGCACGATCTCGGCCTCGCGCTCGGCGGCCACGCGCTCGGCCACCGCCAGCGCCTCGGGGGCGAGCCAGGATCCGAGCACGAGCATCCCTGAGGGATGCACGACCGCGAGCTTCTCCTCGGCGATGTCTCGCACGGTCGGCCCGAGCCAGCGCGTGTGCTCGAGCCCGACGTTCGTGAGCACGGTCACGTGGGCGTCGATCACGCTGGTGGCGTCATAGCGCCCCCCGAGCCCGGCCTCCACGACGGCGGCCTGCACCGCTTGCTCGGCCATCTCCGAGAACGCCGCGGCTGTGATCAGTTCGAACTGAGTCACGTGGTCGTCCTCGGCCAGCGTGCGGTTGACCCGCTCCGCCGCTCGCGCGGCCCGCGCGAGCGCTGTCGCGAACTCGCCTTCGCGCAGGCCCCGCTCGCCGATCTGAACCCGTTCGCTGTAGGAGATGAGGTGCGGGGAGGTGTAGACGCCGGTGCGCAGACCGTGGCGCTCGAGGATCGCCGCGGTCATTCGCGTGGTCGATGTCTTTCCGTTGGTCCCCAGCACGTGGATCGTCTGTAGGCGCTGCTCGGGAGAGCCGAGCGCGGTCATCATCCGCCGCATGCGATCCAGGCCGAAGCGCATCCCGAACAGCTCCAGGGAGTGAAGATGGCGCTCGGCCTGGGCCGGTGTCCAGCTTGCGTCCGGTCGAGATCCCGCGCCGGATGACCCCGTGGCGACTGTCGGGCGCTTGGAGCGGTGTGATCTCTGCATGCCCGCGATCGGCGCCCGCGGCCGGGCTAGGCGTCGGGGTGCTTGCGCAGGTAGTCGATGAACAGCGGCCGCAGTGCCTCGCCGAGCGGCCCGTCGCCGCTGTGCACTGCATCGGAGATCAGGCCTTTGGAGGACTCGAGGTCATAGTCGGCCTCGCCCTCGTCGCCGCTGAGCATCTCCGCGGCCGGGATCGCTTTGAGCAGCGACCAGAGGAATTTCACGTCCACGTGACGCTCCGCGCGATGCACGGCGCGGTCGTGCAGCTCGTGCGTGGACAGCTGTTCGAGATCGTCGGCCATCGGCGGATCAGCGGCGCTTGCGCCGGCGCGAGCGCTTGCGGCGCCTGAGCGCGAACAGCTCGTCGCCCATACCCCTGACGTCGAGCTTGTGGGCGAGCTTGCGCAGCTCCAACCGCTCCTTCACGCTGAGGTTGCGGATGCGCCCGCGCGACTTCTGCACGAGCTCCGTGAACCTGGCGCGCTCCTTCGCCGACAGCGCCGCCCAGCGCCGCCCGACGATCACGGTGCCCTGCAGCAGGGTCGCCCACGGCACCGCCTTGACGGTGCGCTTCAGTTTGGAGTCCGCGGGGTTGGCCTGGGACTTGACGAGCTTGCTCACAGCGCGATGGTATCGGTCGAGCGTCCGGCGCGAGCGTCGGCTACGCCGACTCCTCGCGCAGCTCCGGACCGGCGGTCGAAGCATCCTCCGGGGCCGCTTCTGTCACGAGCGTAGGCGTGAGGCCGCGTTCGACGGTCTCCTTGGTGACCACGCACTTCTTCACGTCCCGGCGCGAGGGCAGCTCGAACTGCACCTCGAGCAGAATCTCCTCGATGATCGAGCGCAGCCCGCGCGCTCCGGTTTCCCGCTCGAGCCCACGCTCGGCCATCGCCGTGAGCGAGTCCTCGGAGAAGACCAGCTCGATCCCGTCGAAGGAGAAGAAGCGCTGGAACTGCTTGACCAGGGCGTTGCGCGGCTCGGTCAGGATCGACACGAGGTCCTCGCGCGTGAGCTGGTGCACTGCGCTCATCACCGGCAGGCGCCCGATGAACTCGGGGATCAGCCCGTACTCGATCAGATCCTCCGGCAGGCACTGCTCGAAGACTTCGCCCTGGTCCTTCTCGGCCTTCGCCTCGATCGCGGCGGCAAAGCCGATGCCCTTGTTGCCGATGCGCCGCTCGATCACCTGATCGAGGTTCGCGAAGGCCCCGCCGCAGATGAACAGCACGTTGGTGGTGTCGATCGTCAGGAACTCCTGATGGGGGTGCTTGCGCCCGCCTTGGGGCGGCACCGAGGCCTGGGTGCCCTCGAGGATCTTCAACAGCGCCTGCTGCACGCCCTCGCCCGAGACGTCGCGCGTGATCGAGGGGTTGTCGGCCTTGCGCGCGATCTTGTCGACCTCGTCGATGTAGATGATCCCCGTCTCGGCCTTCTTGACGTCGTAGTCGGCGGCCTGGATCAGCTTCAAGAGGATGTTCTCGACGTCCTCGCCGACGTACCCCGCCTCGGTCAGCGCGGTCGCGTCGGCGATCGCGAACGGCACGTTCAGGATCCGCGCGAGCGTCTGCGCGAGCAGCGTCTTGCCGCAGCCGGTCGGGCCCAGCAGCAGGATGTTGGACTTCTGCAGCTCGATCTCCTCATCGCCCGAGGTCATCATCTGCACGCGCTTGTAGTGGTTGTAGACGGCCACCGAGAGCGTGCGCTTGGAGGGCTCCTGGCCGACCACGTACTCGTCCAGGACCTCGTAGATCTCACGCGGCTTGGGCAGGTTCTCGAGGTCGAACGCGGGCGGAGCCTGAAGCTCCTCGTCGATGATCTCGTTGCACAGGTCGATGCACTCGTCGCAGATGTACACGCCAGGCCCGGCGATCAGCTTCTTGACCTGTCTTTGTGACTTGCCGCAGAAGCTGCACAGAAGCTGCTCGTTGGTGTCGGTCGGGCGTGCCATCTCAACTCAATGTTCGGTGATGACCCGATCGATGATGCCGTACGCCTTGGCCTCCTCGGAGGACATGAAGTAGTCGCGCTCGGTGTCTTTGCGCACGTCCTTGAGCTCCTTGTGCGTGTGCTTGGCGATGATCTCATCGAGCCGTTGGCGCACGTCGATGATCTCCTTGGCGTGGATCTCGATGTCGGTCGCCTGCCCCTGGAAGCTCGAGCTCACCTGGTGGATCAGGATCTTGGCGTTGGGCAGCGCCATGCGCTTGCCCTCGGCGCCGCCCGCCAGCAGCAGCGCCCCCATCGACATCGCGATGCCGACGCAGATCGTCTGCACCTTGGGCTTGATGAACTGCATCGTGTCGTAGATCGCCAGCCCCGCATACACCGAGCCGCCGGGGGAGTTGATGTACAGCGAGACGTCCTTCTCGGGATCCTCGGACTCCAGGTGCAGCAGCTGCGCGACGATCAGGTTCGCGATCTGGTCGTCCACGGGCGTGCCGAGGAAGATGATCCGCTCGTTGAGCAGACGGCTGTAGATGTCGAACGCGCGCTCGCCTCGCGAGGTCTGCTCGACCACCATGGGTACCAGTGGGCTCATTGTCCTCGCTTCAGTTTGTCATCGCCGGCTCGAATCCTTCAGCGGGCCGGTCGGTGGTCGGTCGCACCCGAGCCCGCCGACATCTCCCGCACCTGCCACCGTCGCGTCCAACGTTAGCGCTCCGGCGTCCACAATCCGCCGCCCGAGGCGCCCTCGCCGCTCACAGCGCCCGCACCGGCCTGCTCCTGCTCGGCCTCCTTCTCGGGCGTCCACAGCTTCTCGCGCGCAGCGGCCTGCTCCAGCGGGATCGGCTTGGCGCGCTCTGAGATCAGCTCGAGGGCCTGGCGCGCCGCGAGATCCTCGCTCAGCTCCTCCTCGCGCCCGGCCTCGCGCAGCTGGGCGAGCACCTGCTCGGGCGCGATCCCCTCGCGCTCGGCCGTCGGGGCCACGGCCTCCAGCAGATCCTCCTCGGAGGGCTCGATCCCCTCGGCGGCGACCACCGCGCTCAGCACCGCCTCGCGGCGCAGCCCCTGCTCGGCCTCGGGGAGCATCTCCGCGAGGATCTCCTCCTCCTCGCGCCCGACGATCTGCAGGTAGGCCTCGCGCGTGATCCCGCGATGGGACAGCGTGTGCAGCATCCGCTCCCACATCTCCCGGGCGCGCGAGCGCGCCAGCTCCTCGGTGACCGGCACCCGCGCGTTGCTCACAGCGGCGTCGAGCGCGGCCTCGCGAAACTCCTCCTTCACGCGCTGCTCCTCGGCCTCGAGGATGCGCCGGCCGATGTCCTCGCGCAGCTCCCCCACATCGTCGAAGCCGGCATCGACGGCGAAGTCCTCGTCCACGTCGGGTAGCTCCTTGCCCTTGACCTCCTTCACGGCGATCTCAAACGACGCGTCCCGACCGGCCAGCTCGCCGTTGCCGTAGTCCTCCGGGAACGTGAGCTCGACGGTGCGCGTCTCTCCCGCCCCGGCTCCGAGCAGGCCCTGCTCGAACCCGGGGATCAGCTTGCCCGAGCCCAGCTCGATCAGCTGGTCGCGACCCTCGCCCCCGTCGAACGCGACCATCGTCGTCTCGCCCGAGGACTCGTCCACCGTGGGCAGGCGCCCGACGTAGTCGACGACCACGAAGTCGCCCTCGCCCGCGGGGCGCTCGGCGGTCTCCAGGCGCGCGAGGCGCTCGCGCATCGCCTGGACCTCATGCTCGACCAGCTCCTCGTCGAGCGCCGCCTCGCGGCGTCCAACCTCCAACCCCGAGTACTCCCCCAGCTCGGCCACGGGCAGTACGCCGATCTCGACCGCGAACTCGAGCTCCTCACCCTGCGCCGGCAGCTCTCCGAGGTCGATCTTGGGGTCCCCCACCGGCACGATCCCCGACTCCCGGATCGCCTCGGCATACCAGCCGGCCAGGCCGTCGCGCACGGCGTCGTCGAGCACCGCCTCGCGCCCCAGCCGCTGCAGCACCAGCGGCGCCGGCACCTTGCCCTTGCGAAAGCCCGGCAGTTTCAGCTGGCGCCCGAGCTCACCCGCCTTGCGCTGCACGCGGGCTTCGATCTCGCCCGGCGCGACCCGCACCTGCACGCGCACGCGCGAGTCCGGAAGCTCTGCGACAGTGGTCTGAACGGGCTCGGCCATTGCCGCCACGATACCGTCCGCCCGATGGGGACCGTGCGCCCGCCCGCTCGCAGACGCCTGGAGACGTGGCTGTGGACCGGCCCACTGGGACACCTGCTCGGCGGCGGCCTCGACCTGTGCCGGGCGCTCGCGGGCTACACGCTCGCCCGTGCCCGCGCCCGTTCGACGGCCCACAGCAAGAAGTGACGTACCCTGCTCGCTTTTTCAAGCGTCCGGTTCAAACGCACGCGCCCCGCGCGGGCATCCCCTCTTCGAGATGCCGCACGCGGGGGGCTCGCCCAAAAGCTACGCCACGGCTGCCGCCGGCGCGCCACCGAACAGCAGCGATACGCCGCTCGGCAGCACCAGCACCGGGCAGGTCGCGATCTCGATCAGATGCGCGGCCGAGGAGCTGATCGACACGCGACCATGCTCGGCACCCGCACGCGAGTCGATCACCAGCAGGTCGGCCTCGGCATCGGCCACCGGCACGACCTCGGCGCCGAGCGCGCTCGCGATCGCCTGCGCCGTCGCCTGCGCACCGCCTGCGCCGCCGGCCTCGCCGACTGCCACGATCCTGCGCGCCGACCTCTCGGCCTCCGCCAGCCCGACCGGGGCGATTCCGACCGCGACGTTGCCACCCTCCAGCAGACGCTGTGCGGAATTGCCGATCGTCACGTGGCCGTGCGCGGTGTGCGAGTCCGAGCAGAACAGCACCGCCTGGGCGCCGATCTGCGCCGCCAGCGCCTGCAGGCCCTCGGGGGTCGAGCGATCGGTCACCGCGTGGCGGCTCGCGAACGTCCCCGCGAAGTGCGCCTGCCCGCGATCGAGCACAACCTGTGCCTCCTCGTCGCTCACGGCCTCGTCGGTGTGGCGCACATAACCGAGCGAGACCTCGGCGCCGGCACGTGCCAGCAGCGAGCCGAGCGCGATCGCGTCGTCCTCGTTGGCGGTTCCGTCATAAGAGACAATCACCTTGGTTGCCATTTCGATTCTCCTATCTCTGGGCTTCTGTCGTGGCTTGGATTTGAAGTTTGGTTTCTCTGCATATTGGCACCATCCTGCCATCAGCTCCAGTGCAATGATTGATCGCTGCGATAAGCTCTGCTTATGCTTAACGTGAACCGCCTGCGGATCCTCCGCGAGGTCGCCCATCGCGGCTCCTTCTCCGCCGCCGCCGACGCCCTCTCCTACACCCAGTCGGCCGTCTCCCAGCAGATCGGCGCGCTCGAGGCCGAAACCGGGATGACCCTGCTGGAGCGTCGCCCGCGCGGGGTCAGCCTGACCGCGGCCGGGCAAACGCTGATCGGTCACGCCGAGAGCGTGCTCGCCGATCTCGACGCCGCCGAAGCCGCACTGGCCGCGATCGCCGGCCTGCGCGGAGGCAGATTGCGGATGGCCTCCTTCCCCACCGCCGGTGCCACGCTGATGCCGCTCGCGATCGCCACCTTCCGCGAGCGCCATCCCGACGTCGAGCTCACGCTCGCCGAGGGCGAGCCCGAGCAGATCGCGCCGCGCCTGCGCACCGGCGAGCTCGACCTCGCGCTGCTGTTCGAATTCGACTCCGCCCCCGCGAACGGGCGCGCAGCTGCCTCCGGGCAGGACGAGGAGTCCGAGTCGCTGCCGGGCGGGCGCCTGACGCGGGTGCAGTTGCTGCAAGACCCCCTCTATCTGGCGCTGCCCCGCGCGCATCGACTGGCCGAGCGCAAACGACTGCGCCTGGAGGATCTGCGCGAGGAAGCCTGGATCCAGACCTCCAAGGACAGCCCCTGCGCGCGCCACGTCGTGCGCTGCTGTCACGCCGCCGGGTTCGAGCCGCACGTCTCCTTCCAGAGCGACGACTACCAGACCGTCCAGGGTCTCGTGGGCGCCGGTGTCGGCGTCGCGCTGATTCCCGAGCTCGCGCTGTCGGTCGTGCGCGAGGACATCGTCATCCGCGCCCTCTCGCCCAAGCCACCCGCCCGCCGGGTGATCGCCGCGACCGCCGCCGGCGCGCGACTGCTGCCCGCGGCGCCGGCGATGCTCAGCGTGCTGCAGGAGGTCGCCTCGGGGTACGAGGCCCTCGGCGCCGCTCACATGGTGGCCTGACCAGAGATCGCCGGGGCGCCCGTCCGATCCAGACGGGCGCCCCTGTCACTGCGCGTCCCCGCGCAACTCCTCAAACGCTCTCCTCAGCGGGCCGGGTTGACCAGATATGCCTGGTTGACGAGCCTGCCGAGCACTTCGTAGCCGAGCGGCGACGGGTGGATGTCGCCGTCATCGGAGCTTCCCCCGGGATCGTTCGGGTTGCACATTTCCGTGTACTCGCAGATCGAGGCCTGCTCCTTCGCCGGCTTGTTGCCCTTGTTGAACACCGGGAACGGATTCGCGAACGTCACATTCGGGAAATGCGGCAGGATGTCCGCTTCGACGGCCGCATTCAGGCCCTCCTGCAGCGCGTCGCTGCCGGGGAGGACCAGAGCGTCGGGGTTGTAGAACCCGACCAGCACGATCGGTCCCGTGTAGTGGCCCCCGCCGGGCGCCGTGCTGTCCAGCACGCCCAGGATGTCGCCGATGTTCGCGATGATGTGCGGTGCGGTGATTTTTTCCGAGCTCACCGCGATGCACGCAGCCACCGCGGCCGCCGGCGTCGCCCCGTATTTGCTTTTTCCCGTGTGGGTGAATTCTTCGGTGACTTCGATTTCGCACTGCTTGATCGCGGCCAGCTCGTCGTTGGAGCCGATGTTCAGCGTGATCGCATCCACCGGGTGCGCCGGGTGGCCTTCTTTGAGGATGCTCAGCGCGTCTTCCAACTGCGAGATCGACTGCCCGCCTACGCTCAGCGAGTTGTGCAGCGGCAACCCGTCGACGTTGTTGTATGCGCATGGGTGGTAGTCGCCGAGCCCCTGCGGATTGTGGCCGGCCGGTTCGGTCGAAGCTTTCCCGCCGAGCGCCGGATTTTCCCCGATCAACCCGTTCGAGGTCTCCCCCGGGCAGCCGTCGTTGACGAGCGTGATGCCCCTGCCGATCTCCGATCGCCGTCTGAGATGCCAGGCGAAGTCGTTCGTGAACCCTTCTTCGAAATACGACGGCGACTCATTCGGAGCGTTTTCGTTGAACACCTGCTCGCTGTAGCCAAAGCTGATCGAGTCACCCAGCGCCAGATAGGTGCTGACAGGGGGCTTCGTCCTGGCGTTCGCGGCCGGCACTAGGACCGCGAGCGCGGCAATGGCGCCCAGCGCAACGACGAATGCGCACGGACGCCCGAATAGGCGACGGTGGGAGCGGGCAGAGCCCGCGAGGCTGTGTGAGACAAGCATGTGCATCTCCTCCAACTCGTTGGGCCATGCACGCACTACGACTACGGCCTCTCCCCCCGCGATCCCCGGCACAACCCATCTGACGGAACTTCTCCCACGTTACTCCCCTGGTTGACCCCTGTCAAACTAGTAGCAACGCGGATGTCAGAGGGGCACCCGGCCGTGTGGCCGGGCGCCCCGATGCGTTCCTGCTTGCTGTTGCTAGGTCAGTCGATCAGTGTGCCGGGTTTGCCAGCCATGCTTCGTTGACCAGTTTGGCGATCAGTTTGTAGCCGGCCAGCGTCGGGTGGATGTCGCCGTCTTCTCCTACTGGTTTCCCGCCTGGTTTTTGCACGTTGGGGTTACACATTTCTGTGTATGTGCAGATTGCTTTCTTCTCTGCTTTTTCGCTTGTTTTCGGGTTGATTTTGGGGAAGGGATTGGCGAACGTCACGTTCGGGAAGTGCGCGACCACTTCTTTTTCGAGCGCAGTGTTCAAAGCTTCCTGAAGACCATCGCTGCCGGGAAGCACGAACGCAAACGGATTGTAGAAGCCGAGCAGGACGATTGCCCCGGTGTAGTGGCCTCCACCCGGTTCTGTGCTATCGATTACACCGATGATGTCGCCAATGTTTTTCACGATATGCGGGAATGTCACTTTCTCCGCGGTCAGCAGTATGCACCCTTCCACGGCTTCTTCAGGCGTAGAACCGTATTTGCTTTTTCCTTCTTTGGCGTATTCTTCGCCGACTTCTTGTTCGCATTTCGCTACGGCCGAAAGCTCATCGTTTGAGCCGATGCCCAATGTGATCGCCTTGACTTCATGCGCCGGGTGGCCTTCTTTGAGGATGCTCAACGCCCCTTCGAGCTGCGACAGGGTACCGAGCGAGTTGTGTAGCGGAAAACCATCGACGAAATGGTATGCACAAGGGTGATAGTCCCCAAGGCCTTTGGATCCCGCCGGTTCCGTCGACGTTTTTCCACCTATCGCTTCATTTTCGCCTATCAGCCCGTTAGATGTCTCGCCTGGGCAGGCATTGTTGACGATCGTGCTGCCTTTACCGACCTCTTCCGCTTTCTTGAGGCTATTGTTGAAGAAGTTGTCGAACCCTTCTTCAAAGTAGGAGGGTGACTCATTCGGGAAATTGATGTTGAATTTTTCTTCGGTATAGCCGAAGGTGATCGAGTCACCAAGGGCCAGATAGGTCGTTGTGGTTGGTGTTTCAGCGTTGGCGGCAACCGGCGCGAACATAGTCGCCGAGAGCGCCACGAGGGCAACCGCGCACGCGATCAACCGACCGCGCGAACGGAACGGCACTGAAATGGCTTGCATCTAACTTCCTCCTTGTTGGTGTCTGCCAGATAAACGGATGTCCGTTTTTATGTGAAGATGATTTGGTCAGACCCCCCACGACCGACCGACGGCTGGGGCAGCGTTTCGCGCGCCCCAGCCCTCCTATGCTGAACGTCAGCCCAGCTTGAACGCCTCCCTTCGGATCGTCTCGTGTTGCCCCGCTCCTGCGACCAGCGTGAGCGTGTAGTGACCAGGTCGGAGCCTGCGCAACGGCGTCAGCCGCAGGCTTGTGCGGCCGCGCGCGATACGGGCCGTTCCGGCCGCGTACACGACGCCACGACGCGAGAGCATCGCCTGCGCCAAGGCGCCCGCGGTCGTGAACTTGACCGTACCCGACACGAGCTTCGTCGTACACTGCTGCACGCTCTTCTTGCCCTTCTTGACCGTCTTGCACGTCACGAGCTCAACCCGCCCGGCGGGTCCCGCCGGGCCCTGCGCGCCGGCGGGACCCTGCGCACCATTAGGACCTATGGGACCCTGGGGACCGGCAGGACCAGGAATACCGTTCTGGCCGTTGGTGCCATTTGTGCCGGCAACGCCTTTCTCGCCTTGTTCGCCGTTTTCGCCTTTGAGGCCGGAAGCGCCCGTAGAGCCTTTGGGGCCCGTGGACCCGGCGGAACCCGTGGGACCGCTTGGACCCGTGGGGCCAGACGAGCCAGTTGGGCCAGCCGGACCCGTCGGGCCAGTCGCGCCTCCTCCGCCCCCTGTTGCGAGGTCGAAGACAGCCGCGATCGTGCTGTCCGCTTTGATCGCAAACGTACACGGATTGCTCGTGCACGTCAATGCGGAGCCCGTTCCGCTGACTTCGTGGAATTCAGAACCGCCGTCAGCGACCTCTTTCACCGTTAGTTCTGTGTTTTCGGTGTACTCCGGCTTGCACGCTTCGTAAGCGCCACCAACACCTTCTTTGCATTCTACCTCCCCGGTGCCCGTGCCTGTGTTCGTTGTGACACCGAGAGTGTCTTTGGGCAGAGCTTGCAGATTGAATTCGGCGGTCACCGAGCTAGCTTGCGTGAGCGTGAACGTGCATGCGTTTGTGCCCGTGCAGAGGTTCGCCGAGCCCGTGCCCGCGCTCCAGCCTTCGAATTTGGAGCCCGGTTCAGCGACTCCCTTGATCGTAATTTCTTCTCCTTCGGCGTATTCCAGCGCGCACGCTCCAAAGCCGCCACTACCGACCTCGCATTCCACTGTGCCTTTACCCGTACCAGTCTTCGTGACCGTCAGCGCGGCTTCGCTGGGGGCATGAGGAGGACCAAAGATGACGACTTCGCATTCGCTGCGACAGGCCGAGGCATACACGTCACCGCTTGCGTGGTCCTCGGCGACCCCAAAGGATTCGCTGAGCAAACCCGTGCCAAATTCTTCTACCCGTGTTCCTCCGGATGTATACGCAGCGATGTCAGAGCGCTCATCGATGTACACTTCGCCGTTATTAGGATCAACGGCCAGCGTGGCAGCTTTATCGTTGGAATCAATGGAAGCACCCGTAGGATTTGCCGTTTTAAACTGCGACGCTTCGTACTTGACGACGCCGGTCGCGCCGCCTGCGTATCCTGCAGCGTAAACATCACCAGCAGAATCAGCGGCGATGTCACAGAATTTCTCTATTTCGGCTTCCAGTCCTTCCGCAAAGTCATTTTCTCCGATGGGGCTACTCAATGGTTCGTACTTGCTGATCCTGTTTTGATTTTCAGAGCCCAAAGGCATGCTCGTGTAGAGATTTCCATTGGAGTCCACTGCCACACCGCAGACTTCACGGCCTGTTTGAAGTGAGGCGAGTGCGACGCCGGCGGGATTGTAGATATCTACTTCTTCGTTAAAAAAATCCGCGATGTAGATGTCTCCTTTGTTGGGGCTAGTGGTTGAGTTATCGACCACGATCTGACCTTCATCGACTCCACCCGAGACCCTGAAAGGTCCGATTACGTTGGTCCCGGTCGAGGAGAAGTTAACAGGATTCCCTGCCGCGTCGAACTTGTAGACACTGGCTTCCAATTCGCTTTCGCTTACGTTATAGACATAGACGTCGCCTGTTGACTGTTCGACGGCGATGCTCTGGGGTTGGAAGAAACCACCCTTACCCGGGCCTGTCGGGCCGAAGGAACCGATCTGGCTGCGAACACCGGTCGCTTGCGCCGGGGTGCCCGCGAACGCCAGTACGCTCAGCACCACTACGGGAGCAAATATCAGGCTGCGAATCCTCATCGTCTCTTCCCCTTTTTCTTGTTTACCGGCCCGTATTTCTTCCGTGCGACCCTTTCACAGCCCGCCCGTTTGGACTTCTTCTTCTTGTGGCACGCCTTCAGTGCCGCCTTCAACTTTTGTGCCCTGGTGAGCGCCTTCGCCTTCGCACAACCGGTCACACTGACAGGCGTGCTCTGATGGATGATCGCTCCATTCTGAGCCATGAATTCAGTTGGCATCGTGAGCTTCTGCCCGCACAAGCTGTACTTCACCTTCGCCGGCAGATTCGCCGTCAGCGCCGAGAACGGGCCCTCCGAGAGCGTCAGTTCGAACTTGTTGAAGGGGGTATCGGGAAGCGTCTTGAACGTCGTGCTAGTGATCCCTGCTTTGCTGATGAACGTAGAACCGACGAGATCTACCGTCACGCCATAACCCTGCAGCACCACCTCCAGGCTCGGGAACGCTTCCCCACCATGAGAGACGAAGATCGCCGGACCAGTCAACGGTACGGGCAACAACGGCGTGATCACGCTCGCGTGTCCAATGAACGATGCCGCCGGGCAACCCGCGGGGTTGGATTCGAACTGCGCGCTGGTACACGCTTTCTGTAGCGTCGTCAGCCGCGAGGGCAGTTGCTTGGGGAGATCAACTGTAACCTTCGCAATGTTCGCCTCAGAACCCTGCGGCGTGTTGGGATAGGACAGTGTCGCGGTGAGGCTCGCCCCATATGCTTTGCTGGTCTTACCCGCCGTCGAGGCCGCGAATTTTGGTTTGAACGTCAAGCCAGTGCAGCCGCTGGGATAATACGTGCTGGACACCGATACCGTGGAGCCGTGAATGCCAGTGAATCCTTCGAGACCGTTCAACGTCCCTTCGACAAGCTTCGGGGTGCAGTTCGTCGCGTTGAACATGAATCCTGGACGATTCACGTCCACAATCACCCTGCGCAGTCTTATGGGCACGCCGTCCACGATCTGCGGTAGCGGGTTGCTTGTGATCGTCAACGCGGCCGTATGCGGATCTACCGCGATACTCGCACGCACAACCACATTACCCAAATGGAACGGCCCGGCGTCAGCGGGAACCACTATCGACAGGCCAAACGACTGACCCTTATACGATTCCGTCAAATACACCCGCCCGCCCGTGATCGAGAACGGGTCTTCCCCCGGACCGACCACGGCACTCATCGTACCGATCTCACTCGCTTCTCCACACGTCCCGGCATTCGCCTGCGCTTCGTCGCACAACAGGACACCTGATAGATCGGCCAGCAGACCCGGTGGGGTGTGCAGCGTGATTCCTGAGAGATCCTGTTCGCGATCCTGGCGGGAGAATTCGACCACGAACGGGGTATGCGCCCCCGCCACCGAAGAGATCGTGCCTGCCGTGAAGGACGGCGCGAACGGCATACTCGACGGACACCCCGCGCCATGTCCATCCCAGCTGATACTAAACGGGGACTGCGAGATCGCATTCGCAGAGAACGGAGCACTCCACGGTTCAAGAACGCTATTAGTCGTGTACGTCCCGCAGGTCTGCGGGTTCGCCAGCGCGGTGCGGGGGCCTTCCTTGAACTTGAAGACCAGTTCCCCGAACGGCAACTGCGGATTGTTTTCGAACACCGCACGCAACTGGCCCGGCGCCAAACCATGCGCCGCGCTGTAAGAACCATACCCCCCCGCTTCGACTCTACCTGGGAGCTTGATCACGGCCTCACCATCCAGTTCCATATAGATGCCGAAGAGCTTTCCTTCTTCGGCCTCAGATTCAACACACACCGGCTGACCTTCTCCACCACACTTCGGCTCAGTCAGATACGCATGACCCAGCAGTGGTTGTTCCAACAGCGGCGTGGTCACTTCGACCGTCCCCAACTCCGACCTATCAGGACAATGGCCCGGTTCCCCGGAGCCAGGATCGAGCTGCACTTCACTACAACCTTCCAAACCGTTGGCTGCGGAGGGGGAAACCGACAGCCCCGCCGGCAACGTCACGGTCGCGTTCTTCAGCTCCGGCCGCGAAAGCGTACCAAACGTCTCGAGCTGCGGAATCTTCAAACGCCCTTCGTACGCCGATGGCTCATCCGCCTGGGTCGTGCTATTGGCGGCGGATTCATGACTACCTTCCAGCAAGCCATTTGGCGCCAGATCGAAACGTGACGGGTTGAATTCCAGCTCAGGCGAGTCACAACCTTCGACCGGCGGCAACACCGCGCTGGCTTCAAGCCAGTTAGGATCGCTGAAGTTAGGAGTGCCATCGGGATGCTGCGCGCCTGGGTGATACCACGAGTCGACGTACATCTTCATCGTGCGCTGCGCTTCACTCGCCTCACAATCAGTCGGATTGATCAAGAACGGCACCTGTTCTTCATCTTCACCCGGCCGCGCGAACGTACTGATCGGATTACCAAAGAACGTAATCGCGAAACCGTGAACCTGAGCCCTTGGGACCTGCGTCACGACACGCACCACATTACCCAGAGGAGTGCTCACCACAGTGCCATACAACGGCGTGGCGTCGCCCCCGATCGCATTGATCACGAACTCCCCCGGACGACCAGCTTCAGGAACCACGTTATACACCGCATACGGCCCCAATGTTCCCGGCCCCTTGCTGATGATATTCAAATAGGCGATTCCTACCTCGGTATCACGCGGGCATTCCGTTATATTGCTGCCGCCACCGCCATGAGGCTGCACGATGAGATCCAGCGGGCAGCGCGGCGCCGCCAACGGGTCACCGACCAAGCCCACGGGAAGATCAACCGCGATTTCACGCGGTTCGTCTTCACCAACGGAACCAATCCAGCCCTCTTTGTGACCTTCATTGCCACCACCGTTGTTGGGTGCGGCGCCCATTTCCCCGGGCTCGGTTTCCACGTTGAAGCCGGAGCTGACCGTCACTGCGTAAGGGTGCCCGCCGGCCTGCGTAAACGGCGTCCCCACTTCATCACTGACAAGCACATTGAAATAAGACACGCCAAACGCCGACGGCGTTGAGGAGTTCAACGGATCTTTAGTACTCACGGTGGCACCCCTCACAGCGCCACCACCTGACACCGTCGCGGTATTCACGCCCTCCCCCGACACATTTTCGGCGACCCTCACAGGAATCGCGATCTCAAGAACAGATACGGGAGGGTTTACCACATTATTGTAAGACTGAGTTACTCCGGCCGGTATCGACGTCGAACCCGTACACGTCACTTCTGTATTACCCGCCCCCGAACTGCAGACAAAGCTCGTGCTTATCCCTACAAGAGATATGGGCGTGCCGGTTGTAGTAACACCCTCCGGTAGTTTATCGGTGACGATGACCTCGCCACTGGAGGCAGTACCTCCGATATCCTCGATATGCAGGCTGTACTCGTCGTTTGTCTTTACATGCGTGCCCGTGCCCGATGATTCACTGGAATGCATCATCGTCGGGAACGCCGTTGACTGGATACTCCATACTGTCCCCGACCCCGCGAACGCGGGCGCAGCGAACAACAATACAACGACAATCACACCGGTGGTCGCTAGCACCAGACTTCTGCAAGCATCGAAAGACGGCATCACTTTCCCCTCCCGCCCACGGACTTCACAGTCTTGCGACTCTTAGACTTGGCGCCATAACGTCGGCGTGCCAACGCCTCACACCGCACACGCTTCTTAGCCCCATCTTTCGCACAGGCCTTCAACGCCTTGACGAGCTTCTCCGCGCGCGTCAGCGGCTTAGGTTTAGGCTTAATTGGCGCTGGCAAGGGCGATTGCGACATCAGATTACCCGCGCCATTCGATGAGAGACTGCCCGGCGCCACCGCTGCCAACGGCGTACTCAACGCACCCTGACACCGTTCACCAGAGCATTCAACAATCTTCGGCGCCGGGAAACCACCATCGACACGCGCATCATAAAGATCCGACAATTCGTCGCTGTCCTGCGCAACCAACGGTGCTTCAGTCGCAAAGAACACGTTCTGCCCCGAGGCATCGACACCCACCAGTCCCTCCGTGGGACCCTTGTGGTGTGTACCCGCGGGAGTACCGTCAGAAATCAAAGACAAGTCTCCATCACGCCACAGGTACACGTTGTTCTTCCCGCCATGCACCTGTGGCGTCAACGCCGCGCTGCTTTCAAAAACCACCACGGAGCCATCTTCAGAGATCACCCTGCGACTCGCCCCAAGGCGATCGGCTAGGGCTATTTCTTCGATCCTTGCGCCAACTTCTTGGATTGTTCTAGACGTCAAAGAAGCCGGGTCGGTCGTGGTATCGCCGTCTTCTGAGCCGCCCTGGCCTTCAGACACCCACCTCAACGTTTTGTGCTGAGCTTCATACAGAAAGATCTGAGAGACCGCGCTCGTATCACCCGGCACCAGATCCCCGGAACTCATGAACACCAATGAGCCCCCGTCCGGCGTCGCCTGCGCTTGCCCGAACTTGAACGCTGCCGAGGACAGCGTGGCTATGAACGCCGTACGACCTTCATCCCATACATACAAGTTGTCCAGCCCCGGTTTGGGGCTGTTGCCTTCCGCATTCTCGCCGCTCAGCACGCCCTTCGCGACGAAATACACGTGCGACCCATCCTGAGAAACCGCACCAACACTCTGCACTTCCGCACCACCCGACACCGGGACCGACACCCGCACCAAATCCGGACATGGATCAACCGGCAATTCCCTCGTCAACTCACCACCGGAATCACCCGGGAGCAGGCACTCATACAAATTGCTCGTGCTATCCGTATCGTCCGGGACCAGTGGTTGTTCTGAAGTAAAGAACATCTTCGAACCACCCACAGAGGCGCCCTGGTACTTCACTGCCTTAGTCACGTTGCATGAGTCAAAAGCCATGATCGCGCATTCCGAGGTCCCAGCGACATTGACCGTCACGGCACTACCGTCTTCAACGCCAGGACCGGGCTGGCCGACACGTGCAAAGACCTCGTTGACCGCCGGGCCGGTACCGCCACCACCACAACTCGCCTTCGCCGTGAAGAACACACTCGAACCACCCGCAGAGATCGACCTCTCTTCCGCTTCACCAGATCTGTCAGAAGGCCTCACCTGAGAACCTTCGCTTTCATATCCCGCTCCCGCTTCAATACCACACTGACTGATCAAGACCCCCCCGTTATCGACCCCCACCAGCGAAGGAGCACCAACGCCTTCACCGCTGTGACCAGTGCCGACATACTCGAACAGTGAGCTAGTACTGAATAGCACATGAGAGAGATCTACCGACGCACCGACAGGGAATGCTGGGACCGCTTCTGACCCTTTGCTTGGGCCAATCTCAGCCACGTTCCCACCGGATTCAAGCAGATAAAAATTTGCGTATCCTCCTCCCGTGATGTCCGCTTCCGAAGGAGCGTTACTCACGCCTCCCCAAACACCATGCGTGCTCATGTCAGCCGGGTTGGGGAGCAACGCGCTCCGGAATTCCCGCAAACCAGCGGGCATCTCCGGTTTGAACACCCACCCCGATCTGCCGCGCGTAATCTTGTACTGGACGTCTTCACTAAAAGCCGTGATATCCCCCGGGTCGCTGTTACCCGGCTGTTCACTACCAGGCCAGATCCCCTTCGACTCGACCAACACCGCAGAGCCTTCCAACCCCACCCTCGCAACCGTACCCACCGAGGAAAAACCGGAGACTTCCACACTGCTTCCCACCGGAGACCCATTCTTCAACACTGGCGAAACCATCTCATACGCACGACATTCAGGAAGCCCTATCGAGAACGGCACACCCGTAACAGGATTTACATCACTTTCTGCACGAACCTGTTCATTGGGACACACATCCGCCAACGCAGGAATACCAGAGATCCCCAACATGCCAACTACACAGAGAACAGCGGCAAGAGCAAATATCAGGACACGAACCCTCATCAATTTCTTTCTCTTCTCTCTCTCCACAGTAAACGACTGTACAGTTCCAGATCGGACCAAGAAAGCAGCGGGGCCACGATGGCTCGTGGCCCCGCTTCTAACCTACTGTCCCACATCGTCCGGCATCCGACTATCCGCTAATGGACAACAACAGGCATTCCGTTTAATGTTTCAGTTAAATTAGTCCCAGTAATCGTAGAGTTGTTCCCAAAGAACAATAGCCCTTTTGCTTTTGAGAATTCCAACTTGTCCCCGCTGACGGTCCCAACGGCTTTACCTGTTACGCCCCCAAATTCCACTTCTTCTCCGGCGATAACACATTTTACGTTGAACCCTTCCTCGACTTTGATCGCGACTTTTTTTCCGCCTGTTTCGACTTCATCGTTTACACTGCCTGTTATTTCGTGGCCTGTTTTCGGGTTGATTTCCGAACAGCCAGAGAAGTTGATAGGCGTGCATGTTTTGAAGTCTAGTGTATCTAAACTTAAGCCAATATCTGCCACATTCTTATAGATGCCCATATCCGACAAAGTTTGGCATTCGATGCCTTTTGCCGGTGTTGTTTCGCTTAAGAGTAGGAAGGTAGTCGTGCCATGGCTCACGACCATTTCACCAGCTTCAGAAAACGGGGTGAATGTTTCACCTTTCCCGCATGGTGGTTTGGTTTCTGGCGTGCCCGCTAAACAGGTGCCATATAAGTTGGCCGATGCCCCGGAAGTCACAGTCGCACCGACCGCGAACGCAGCCACCAAGCACAGTCCCATAATCTTAAATCGCTTCATCTTAAATCCTGCTCCTTGTATTCGGATTTGATCGATCGGACCGAAGCGCTCTTCTTCAAGTCAAGACGCTTTGGGGGGCCCGAATCACGCCGCCTCACTAGATAAAATCCAGAGGACGGGAACTTTGCGGGAACTTTGATCTTTCAAAGAGTCAACCTACTCGGAGTTGGAGGGCCTAACAAGGACCGTCTCTGACTCGGCGTGCATAGCGTCCAACGACGACTCCAAAGGACACCACCAACAGCACCCAATGGCGCCGTAGAGCGACGTTTCCGGGTATCATCACCGTACCCCGCCGGTTTCACCGGCGGTGGATTTGATCGGTCGGCGCCGGAGCGCTCTTCTTCAAAGTCAAACGCTCCGGTGCCGATACCTGACCTCGGGCGCCGATAGCTACTCGAGCGGCCGTATGGCCGGTCTAGCACGAGCCCAAAATCAAGTCAAGCTGCGGATTCGCCCGGCTCGCGATTGGCTCGCGGAGGGGACGTCCACCTGCCGTGGTTTGCTCCGGCGTCTCCCACCCAGCGTCCTCCCGCGTGACAGCAGTCCTCAGAGCCGTCCGCTGTCGCTGTCATCGTTGCTAAGCCCATGAGCATCTTGTTGTTGATAATCGGACTGCTGCTCGGTGCCGCGTGCGCCGTAGCGTTGGGACGCCGTGGACCCCGCGCGCATGACGAGGACGAGCGCACACAGGAGCGCGAGCGCCTGCGCGACGAGCTGAAGGCGATCTCCCTCGACGTCCTGCAGCAGACCGGGGACTCGCTCGCGCAACGCATGACCGAGGCGCGCCGGGCCGATGAGGAGCGGGCCGCGGGCGAGATGGCCCGCCGTGCCGAGGAGCTCAAAGGGCTCGTCGGACCCGTCCAGGAGAAGCTCGGGCGGATGGAGGGTGAGATCGGCCGACTCGAGCGCGAGCGTCGCCAGGCACAGGGCGAGCTGGCGCAGATGGTGCGCTCGCTCGGCGAGGGCGTCGGCAGCCTGCGGCAGGAGACCGGCAACCTCGTCTCCGCGCTGCGGCGCCCGAGCACACGCGGCTCCTGGGGTGAGATCCAGCTGCGCAACGTCGTCGAGATGGCGGGCATGGTCTCCCACTGCGACTTCGTCGAGCAGAGCACGATCCAGACCGGCGAGGGCACGCTGCGACCCGACATGCTCGTCCGCCTGCCCGGAGGCAAGCTCGTCGTCGTGGACTCGAAGGTGCCGCTCGACGCCTATCTCTCCTCGCTCGAGGCCGAGGAGGACGAGGAGCGGGCGACGCACGCCGCACGGCACGCCCGACAAACGCGAGAGCACATCTCGAAACTCGCCGCGAAGTCCTATCAGAGTCAGTTCGACTCGACCCCCGAGTTCGTCGTGATGTTCGTGCCCTCCGACGGGATCTACCAGGCCGCGCTCGCGCAGGATCCGGCCCTGATCGAGTACGGCGTGCAGCAGCAGGTCCTGATGGCCACCCCGACCACGCTGATCGGCCTTTTGTGGGCCGTGCACTACGGCTGGCGACAGGAGCTGATCGCGGAGTCCGCGCGCGAGATCGCCGATTCCGCGCGCGAGCTGCACAGCCGCCTCGGTCGCTTCGCGCAGCCGCTGTCGAAGGTCGGCCGCCAGCTCGACTCGGCGGTGTCCGCCTACAACGAGGCGGTCGGCTCCTTCGACCATCGCGTGATCCCGCAGGTCCGCAAGATCGAGCAGGCGGGCGCCGCATCCGAACGAGACGTCTCCGCACCGCCTGCGATCGAGACGACCGCGCGGACGATCACCGCCCGGCTGGAGCCCGTCGCTGAGGAGTTCGCACTGGGTCAGTCTCCGAGAGCTTCAGGAGCCCATCCGCGGACGGACCGGATCGTGCCTCCGGCGCGGGAGGCCGCGGTAGCCGACGAGCCTGCATCAGAGATGGTCGACGCACCATCAACACGAGCAGCGTGAGAGCCACCGGCACGGTCGCCGGCAGCTCATCCACGAAGAAGAACAGCAAGTCCAGCCCCAGCGCGATAGTCGCCGTGAGCGCCGCGCCGCGCAACTGCCAGCGTCTGCCAGCCGCGCTCGCCAGCAATCCACCGAGCACACCGGCCACGAACAGATCGCCATAGCCCATCACCGCCGAGCCGAACACCGCCGTTTGCAACCGCGGCAGTCCCGCCGCCGGGTGAGCGGCGTTCAGCGCATTGTTCGGTCTCTGCAGCAGATCCGAGACCACTAGCACGATGTCGGCGAGGGCCATCGCCACAATCCCCGCGGCCAGCCAGCGCGCGGGTGTCACTGCCGCCAGCAGCGCCCCCAGCGCCGCACAGCTGAGCGCCGACAGCGCCAGCGCCGCCGCCTCCCCCGCGACCCCACCGCGATCGACCCAGGCCAGCGCGAACAGGGGCACGACAAGCAGCGCCAACCATGGTCGCGACGGTTTGGCATACCACGCCAGCCAACCCAGCGTCAGGGCCGCGAGCGCCGGCACGGCCACCAGCGCCAGATAGGTCAGAGCGTCGGCGCTCGCCCGTTCGGCCTCGCGCGCGATCAACACGAAGGCGATGACCGACAACGGCGGGATCAGCGCCCACCGGCGCCCGCGCAACCGTGCCAGTCGCCGTGGCTCCCACGCGCCGGGAAGAGCCACCACGGCGCCCTGCACGAGCGACAGCACGGCGATCGAGATCGAGAACGGAATCATCGGGCTCTCCACATTAAGAGGCCGTCTCGAAAGGTGTGTAAGTCCGGATGGTCACACCCGCCTGATTTTGAGACAGCCTCTATGGCCAGCGTCCCGATAGATGGTCAGTTGTGGATGTGTGACGTACGGCGCTAGCCCTACACTCTTGCGCGATGGTCGCTCGCCAGCAGCCGCCGCCCAGCCCCCCGGATGAGCGCGTCTATTGGCGCCGTCGCGCGGTCGCCGCGATCGTGGCACTGGCGCTCCTCGCACTGCTGATCGCCGCGCTCAGCTCGCACGGAGGCAGCGCACATTCGGCCACCACCGCCGCCCACGCCAAGGTCGCGCCCAAACATACCCCTGCCGAAGAACTGGCCTCAATGCGGGCGGCCGAAGAAAAGGCGATCGACCACGTCCTCTCCTACACCCCGGCGATCACCGCCGGCGGATCGCACGGCAACGAGGTCGCGCTCACCTTCGACGACGGACCCGGCCCCTACACGCAGCAGCTCGTCACCGAGCTCAACCGGCTCGGCGTGCACGCGACGTTCTTCGCGATCGGCGAGGAGGAGCGCTACTTCTCGCCCGGCACCTCGCTGGAGCTGCGCTCGGGCGACGTCGTCGGCGATCACACCGAGACGCATCCGATGATGGCTTCGCTCTCGGCCCACGACCAGTACGAAGAGCTCTTCGAACAGATCGCCCGCATCGAACTCCTCGGCGGCCCCCGTCCCCGCCTGTTCCGCCCCCCATACGGCTCGTTCGACGCGACCACCTTCAAACTGCTGCACAAGCTGCACCTGCTGATGGTGCTGTGGTCCACCGATACCGACGATTACACCCTGCCCGGCGTCGGCGCGATCGAGCAGAGCGCGCTCGCGGGCGCGCATCCGGGAGCGATCATCCTCATGCACGACGCGGGCGGCGATCGTTCGGAGACGATCGCCGCGCTGCCCACGATCATCGAAGGCCTGCGCAAGAAAGGCCTGCACCCCGTCACGATCCCACGGCTGATGCTCGATGACCCCCCGCCACCCGGCCAGCCACTGCCGACAAGTCTGGCCGGGGACTGATCGGTGTTGAGGACGTAGCGCGGCCCCGTGTGAGCCCCACCGATCCCGCACGAGCCCTACGATGAGCCACATGAACGCGCCCGCCACGCAGGCGCCCCCGATCCTGCACCTGTCCACCGTGACGGGAAGTCCCTTGCGCGACTCAGACGGCGAGCGCCTGGGCAAGGTGCGCGACGTGATCGTGCGTCTCGGAGGCGTCGGCTATCCCCCGATCACGGGCTTTCTGGTGACGGTCGCCGGGCGCACCTCCTACCTCGGGGTCGAGCGGGTCTCGCATATCGCCCCCGACGGTGTGGTCCTGCGCAAGGCCAAGCTCGACCTGCGCCGCTTCGACCGCCGCCCCGAGGAGGTACTGCTCAAGCGCGACGTGCTCGACCGCCAGCTGATCAACGTACAGGGCGCGCGCCTGGTGCGTGCGAACGAGATCGAGCTGGCCCTGATCGCCGGGTTCTGGCGCGTTGTCGGCGTGGACACCGGACCCCGTGGCGGGCTGCGACGCCTGCTACCGAAGCCGTTGGGCGCGCGCATCGGCACGGGCGAGTTCCTCGACTGGGCCGGAGTCGAGCCGTTCGTGGGGCACGTGCCGACGGTGCGTCTGCGCGTCCCTCACCCCAAGCTCGCCAAGCTCCATCCCGCCCAGATCGCCGACCTCGTGGAGGCCGCCTCACGGCGCGAGGGCGAGGAGATCATCCAGGCCGTCGGCGAGGACGACCGCGAGCTCGAGGCCGACGTCTACGAGGAGCTCGATGACCAGCATCAGCGCGAGTTCTTGGAGAACCGGCCCGACGAGCAGGTCGCCGAGATCCTGGCCCGCATGGCGCCCGACGACGCCGCCGACATCCTCGGCGAGCTCGACGAGGACCGGCGCGAGCCGCTGCTCGCGCTCCTGCCGGTGGGTCACCGCGTCAAGGTTCGCGCCCTACTCGGCTACGACCCCGCGGAGGCCGGCGGCCTGATGAGCCCGGATTTCATCCTGCTGCGCGAGAGCACCGCCGCCGGCGACGCCCTGGAGGCGATCCGTCGCAGCAAGATCGCTCCAGAGCTGTTGACCGCCGTGTTCGTGAGCGCACCGGACGGGAGACTGCAGGGCAGCATCCCCGTGACCGCACTGCTGCGCGCCGAGCCGGGCGGACGCCTGGAGGATCTCGTCAAGCACGAGGCCCCCTGTCTGCGCCCCGACGCGTCCTTCGAGGAGCTCGCCCGTCTGATGGCCGACTACAACCTCACGGCGATCCCCGTTGTCGACGAGCACGAGCACATGGTCGGCGTCGTCACCGTCGACGACGTGCTCGAGGCGATGCTCCCCCGTGGCTGGCGTCTGCGCTTCGGACTGCTCGGCGAGGACTGACCGTTAGGGCCAGCGAGAGCCCGCAGTCGCAAGAACCCGCCCGACGCGGCCTTCGCTGGTCGCGCGCGAATAGACTGCCGGGCGTGAGCGTCCCCACAGGACAGTTCGATGGCGGTCCGAGTACCGCCCGTCATGCGCCGCGCCCGCTCGGCCATCCGTGGCCGGCCGCGCCTGCCTGCCCGCCTCAGTCCTAGACGCACCCGCCTGTTCATCTTCCTGGGACTGCTCGGTCCCGGACTGATCGCCGCCAACGCCGGCAACGACGCGGGCGGAGTCGCCACCTACTCGGCCGTCGGCGCCAAGTACGGATACGGCCTGCTGTGGACGATCCTGCTGATCACGATCTCGCTGGCGATCGTGCAGATGCTGGCGGCGCGCATGGGCGTGGTGACGGGCAAGGGCCTGGCCGAGCTGATCCGCGAGGAGTACGGCATCCGCTGGTCGGTGATCGCCACGATCGCGGTCCTGATCGCGAATCTCGGCATCTGCATCTCGGACTTCGTCGGCGTCGGCGCGGCCCTCGGCCTGGCGGGCGTGCCCGTGCAGGTCTCGGTGCCGATCGCCGGGGTCACGATCTGGATGATCATCGTGCGCGGCTCCTACCGCTCGGCCGAGCGTATCTTCATCTGGCTGACGATCCCGTTCTTCGCCTACCCGCTCGCGGCGATCCTCGCGCACCCCGACTGGCACGCCGTCGGACACGGCCTCGTCACCCCGCAGATCCACGTAGAACCGGCGTTCCTGCTGTTGCTGATCGCGACTGCCGGCACGACCATCACCCCCTACATGCAGCTCTATCTGCAGTCGGCCGTGGTCGAGCGCGGCGTGCGCGAGGACGAGCTCGCCCACGAGCAGCGCGAGGCCGTCGCGGGCTCGATCTTCGCCAATTTGATCGCCGCCTCGATCATCATCGCCACCGGCGCCACGCTCTACACCCACGGGATCCACAACATCAACTCCGCCGCCGAAGCCGCGCGCGCGTTGAGCCCGTTCGCCGGCAGCTACGCCGAGGCGCTGTTCGCGATCGGGCTGCTCGGCGCAAGCCTACTCGCCTGCGCGATCCTGCCGATCGCCACTTCGTACGTGATCTCCGAGTCCCTCGGCTATGAGAAGGGCATCGGGCGCCGCCGTGAGGAGGCGCCCGTGTTCGTCGCGATCATCACGGCCATGATCGCGATCTCGACGGTCGTCGCGATCATCCCCGGCGTCCCGGTCATCTCCCTGCTCGTGGGCGTTCAGGTCGTAAACGGCCTTCTGCTGCCGATCAACCTGTTCTTCATCTGGCGGCTCTCGCGCTCGGCGAGCGTGATGGGCAAGATGCGCAGCGGACGCCTGCTCGGCGCGGCCTCGGGCATAACGGTCGCGGTCACCTCCACGCTGTCGGTGATCCTCGTGATCGCCACGCTCGGCGGGTTCTGAGCGGTCGGCAGCTCGTTCAGCCCGCTGCGTGCGCCGTCCCTTGGGGCTCGACCAGCAGCGCCGCGCCGATCGCCCCGCCGAGATCGCCGAGCGCGGCAACGTGCACCTGCGGAGGGCGAGAGTCGGCGAACAGGTGCGGCTGCATCTCCTGCGCGATCCGCTTGGCGTAGGGGTCTCCGAGGCGCACGCCCAGCCCGCCGCCGATGATCACGCTTTCGACGTCCAGCAGGTTCACCGCGGAGGCGATCCCCGCCCCCAGCGCGCGTACGGCGCGATCGATGATTTCGATCGCGAGCTTGTCGCGGTGCTCGAGCGCTCGCGCCCAGATCCCGCTCGTCAAGCGGGTGCGCTCGCGCTCGCGCATCAGCTTGAACAGGTCGGTCTTGCGGTCCTTCTCCTCATGCAGCTTGCGCGCATGCAGTTCCATCGCGGCGCGTCCGGCGTATGCCTCCATGCAGCCGCGACGACCACAGGTGCAGCGCGCGCCGCCGATCTCCACGACCATGTGACCGATCTCCCCGGCGCTCCCGCGCCCGATCCAGGGCTTGCCGTCGAGGATCAGGCCGCCGCCGACGCCCGTGCCCCAGAAGACCCCGAGCAGAGACGTGTACGGCCGCCCCGCGCCGAGCTTCAGCTCCGCATCGGTGGCGACCTGCACGTCGTTGCCGACCCGAACCTCCGGCCCGAGCGCCTCGCTCAAGCTTGCCGCCAGCGGAAAGGTCCCTTCCCAGTCCGGCAGGTTGCGCGCGCTCGTCACAGCTCCATCCGACTCGATCGTCCCGGGAGAGCCGACCCCGATCCCGTCGAGCCTCGCCGGGTCGATCTCGGCGGCCACGGCCGCGTCGCGCAGCGTCGTCTCGATCTCAGCGGCCACGTCCTGGGGCCCGCCGCTGGTCGGCGTGGGGTGGCGAGCGGACCCGAGCACCTTGTGATCCTCATTGACGATCACAGCCTGAATCTTCGTCCCGCCGAGATCGATCCCGCCGTAGGTGGGCATGGCGGGCATGATCACACATAAAGATCGGCGGCCCCCACGTTTAGGCGAATTTAGGCGCCCTTGCAGGGTTTCTTCGTACCCTCTTACGCCCCCGCCTCACCATCGAAGACCGAGCGATATGACCGAGCGCACCAGAGCATCCTGGCCCGTCTTCGCACTGGGCGCTCTGAGCGCCGGTGCGATCGTCGTCGCGGTCCTGCTCGTGGGACCCGAGTCGAGCAGCTCGAGCACCATCACCCGCACCGCCGTCGCCGCCGAGGGGGTCGTGCAGTCGGCCGTCTCCGGCAGCGGCAATCTGCAGGCCTCCAGTCAGCTCGACCTCGGGTTCAAGACGAGTGGGGTCGTGAGCGAGATCTACGTCTCCCAGGGCCAGCACGTGAGCGAGGGCCGGCTGCTGGCCGAACTGAACCCCAAGAGCGCCGAAGTGACGCTCGAACAGTCGCGGGCGACCCTGCAGGCCGCCCGCGCGAGCCTCGCGCAGCTTGAAGAAGACGGGGGCGAAACCTCCAGCGGCTCGTCTGGCAACTCGACCGGCTCGGGCAAAGCCGCCGCCGTCGCCCAAACGACCACGGCGAGCAAGGCGCCCGAAACGGCGCAACCCGACGGGAGCGAAACGCCGCGCAAAGAACCGGAAGCTGCGAAAGCGACCGAGAGCGAGGCCGTGCGCGAAGCGAACATCGCCTCGGCGCGCGCCGCTGTAAAGAGCGACGGGCTGGCCGTCGAAGGCGACGAACAGGCGCTCGCCGACACCAAGCTGTATGCGCCCAAAACCGGCACGATCGTCTCGCTGACGGGCGAAGTCGGCGAAAGCGTCACCGCTCAGGGCACTACCAAGGCCTCGAGTGCGAGCTCCTCGAGCGGGTCCGCCACCTCGGGCTCCGGCGCGAGCACGGCAGGCGCCGCCTCCTCCGGCCGATCGAGCACGGGAGCCTCGAGTACGACCGCCGGCTCGTCGAGCTCCTCTGGCTCGAGCTCCTCGAGCTCGGCGTTCGCCGTGCTCAGCGACCTGTCCTCGATGCAGCTCGTGGCGGCGCTGAGCGAATCCGAAATCGGCAACGTCAAGCCCGGCCAGACAGCGACGGTGACCGTCGAAGCCCTCAGCGGCATCAAGCTCGCCGCTCACGTGGCCGAAGTCGCGACCCTTTCCACGAGCAGCAGCGGCGTGGTGAGCTACGACGTCACCTTCCAGCTCGACCAGATGGCACCGGGACTGAAACCGGGGATGAGCGCCACCGCCGAAGTCGTCGTCAAGCAGGCCGAAGGCGTGAACGTCCCGACCAGCGCGATCTCCGCCGGGTCAGTGACCGTTCTGCACGGCTCGAGCCGCGAACGCCGACGCGTGGTCACCGGCCTGGCCGGTGACAGCTCGACGATCGTGCTGAGCGGACTGCGCGCAGGCGAAAAGGTGCTCCTGCCGAGCGCGACCGGCACGGGTGCGAGCAGCATCACCTCGAGGCTCGGCCGTGTATTGAGTGGTGGTGGTGGTGGCGCGCTCGGCGCAGGAGGCGGCGGGGGACTCGGTGGTGGTGGTGGCGGCGGCGCGGCGTTCTTCAGAGGCGGAGGCTGATGCTCGCGACCTCGCACCCGGTGATAGACCTGCGCGAAGTCAGCAAGACGTTCAGCATGGGTCCGGAGATCGTCGTGCGCGCGCTGCGCGGGGTCTCGCTGCGCATCGAGCGCGGCGAGCTCGTGGCAATCATGGGCAGCTCGGGCAGCGGCAAGAGCACCCTGATGAACATCCTCGGCTGCCTTGACGTTCCCTCCGGCGGTCGCTGTCTGATCGACGGCAGAGATGCCGGCAAGATGGACGAGGACGATCTGGCAGACCTGCGCAACCGCCGGATCGGGTTCGTCTTCCAGAGCTTCAACCTGGTGCCGCGCACGAGCGCCCTGGCCAACGTCGAACTGCCGCTCGCCTATGCCGGACTCAAGCGAGCCGAGCGCCGGCGACGAGCCGAACGGGCGCTGGGCTCGATGGGCATGGGCGACCGGCTCGACCACCAACCCTCGGAGCTTTCCGGCGGTCAGCAGCAGCGCGTCGCGGTCGCGCGTGCGATCGTCACGAACCCGTCCCTCGTGCTGGCCGACGAGCCGACGGGCAACCTCGACTCGCATTCCACCGAGGACGTTCTGCGAATCTTTGCCCGCCTGCACGAGGAAGGTCGCACGGTTGTCCTGATCACCCACGAGCCCGACGTCGCGAGCCGAGCGGGTCGCGTGATCACCCTCAGTGACGGCCGGATCGTCCACGACGAAGCGCAGCGCAAATCATGATCGGCGCCGAAATACTGCGCATCGCCTGGGGCGGGATCAGCGCCAACAAGCTCCGCTCGGGTCTGACGATCCTGGGGATGACGATCGGGGTCGCCTCGGTGATCGTGCTGATCGCCGTCGGCAACGGCTCCTCCAAGGCGGTCGCATCGCGAATCCAGAGCCTCGGCACGAACGTGCTGCTGGTGCAGGCCAGCGGCGGCTTTCGCGGCGGCGCGCGCGCGAGCGACGCGAACACCGTCTCGTTGACCAAGGCCGATGCGCAGGCGCTGCAGAGCCCCAGCCTGGCGCCCGACGTCAAGAGCGCCTCCCCCGTCGTAAACGCCGGCGGGTCAAGCTCGTCGCCGGCGGCTCGAGCTATGAACCATCCTCCTTCATCGGCACGACGCCCTCGTATCTGAGCGCCCACAGCTATGACATCGCCGCGGGGACCTCGTTCACGCAAGCCGACGTCGCCGAACACAAGCGCGTGGCGGTGATCGGTCAGGAAGTCGTGCAGGAACTGTTCGCCGGAGCCAATCCGGTCGGGCAGAACATGAAGGTCAACGGCGGCAACTACGAAGTGGTCGGCGTGCTTGCCAAGAAGGGCGCCAGCGGGGCGATCAACGAGGACGACGTCGTGATGGCCCCGATCACGACCGTGCAGGACTCCCTCACCGGGACCGGTCCGATCGACTCGATCACCGTCCAGGCCACCTCCGAGTCCGCGCTGAACGCGGCCGAATCCGAGGTCACCCAGGTGCTTGAGGAACGCCACAAGATCAAGGACACGGCCGAACCCGGCTTCAGCGTGCTCAATCAGGGATCGCTGCTGGAAACCTCGAGCTCCACCAGCAGCGTGTTCACCACGCTGCTGGGCGAGGTGGCCGCGATCTCGCTGCTCGTGGGCGGCATCGGCGTGATGAACATCATGCTCGTGTCCGTCACCGAGCGCACTCGCGAGATCGGCATCCGCAAGGCGATCGGAGCCCGGCGCGGGGACATCCTCACGCAGTTCCTGACCGAGGCCGTGCTGGTCTCGCTGTTCGGCGGCGTGGCCGGCGTGCTCGTGGGCGTGCTCGGCAGCCAGTTCGAAATCGCGGGTGTGCACCCGGAGATCGCCACCTACTCGATCTTCCTCGCGTTCGGCGCCGCGGCGCTGTCTGGCCTGTTCTTCGGCACCTACCCGGCGGCCCGAGCGGCCCGCATGAGACCGATCGAAGCGCTGCGCTTCGAGTGAGCGCACGACACCCCGACGAGGAGTCAACGATGTCCGATCAGCAGACAGCCGGTCACCAGCCCGCGGCGGCAGGAATCGAGGCGGCCCAGCCCACGACGGCAGGGATCACGGCTCAGCCCGACACGTGGGCCGATGACACCTTCGAGGAGTTGCCTCCTAGACCGCGGCGACGACTGCTCGCACCCCTCCCACTGGCGCTCCTCGGGGTTCTGTTGATCGCCTGCGGGTTCATCGCCGGCGTGCTCGTGCAGAAGGGCCAGACATCGAGCTCGTCAACCGGCTCCGGCGCAAGCGGTCTCACCGCGCGCTTCGCCGCGCTGCGCGGAGCCTCGAGCTCCGGCTCGGGCGGATCGGCCGCTGCCGGCACGGCCCCCGAGGGCGCCGCGGGCGGTCTCGGCGCGGGGGGATCGGGCGCCGCCAGGGGCGCGACGGTCGGTCAGGTCGCCTACGTCGATGGGAGCACGCTGTATGTGACCACGCTCGAAGGCAACACCGTCAAGGTGAAGACCTCGGCAGCCTCGACCGTGACCAAGACCGTAACCGCTAGCGTAAAGGGCATCCGCCCCGGAGAAACCGTCGTCGTCACCGGCGCTGGCGGCACGAACGGCCAGATCAGCGCCGAATCGATCCGCGTCGGTGGTACTGGTGGGGGCGGAGGCATCGGCGCCCTGTTCGGCGGCGGGGGCGCCGCGACCGGGAGCGGTGGGGGGCGCAGCAATGGTGCGAGCGGCGGGAGCAGCTCATCCGGCGGCGGGGAACCGGCCCTGTTCGGCAAGGGTGGCTAGCGCAGCTGACGCCCGCACGAGCACCACTGACTATCTTGCGGAGCGCAATTGCCCGAAGGCCGGCGCGCGTCCGACGCCACACGATCATCGAAAAGGAGTCTCATGTCCCATAGCCACAACGCCCGACGCAAGCCCACGGCGAGAGCCACGATCGTGATGTTCGGCCTCCTGCTCGCCTGTCTCGGCCTCGCGGCCTGCGGCGAATCCTCGAGCACCACATCTACCAGCGCCAACGCCTCGACCACAGTCCCTCGTGGCGCCACGAGCGGGGGCGCCGCCGGAGCGCGCGGATCTCGCTTCAAGGCGCTGCGCGAATGTCTGCAGAAGAACGGAGTGACCCTGCCACAGCCTCCCTCCGGCCAACGCGGACGCCCCGCTGGCGGTCCGAGCGGTCCTCGCGGGTTCCTCGGCGGCGGCAGCGCGGGCGGACCGCAACTACCCAGCGGCGTGTCGCGCGCCCAGCTCCAAGCCGCGGTCAAGAAGTGCGGCGGCGGCGCTGGCGCTTTCGGAGGACGCGGAGCGCGCTTGAGAAATCCTGCATATCTGGCCGCGCTGACGAAGTTCGCGGCCTGCATGCGCGAAAACGGTGTGAACGTCCCGGCCCCGAACACCTCAGGCAATGGCCCGATATTCAACACCAAAGGACTGAACACCGCCAGCACCCAGTTTCAGGCCGCCGAGAGGAAGTGCCGGAGCGATCTGAACGCGGCCTTCCAGCGGACATCCGGCACCGATGGGCCCACCAGCGCCCCAGGCGGAGGGCCACCCCGCGGCAACGAAGCACCTGCCGGCGCGGGCGGCTGAGACCGGTCGGCTCGCGACAGGACGAGGAATCTCATACTGGGCCGCGGTTGTTGCACGCGGCCCAGGGCGTTTCACGCGACCGGTGAGACTTAGCCGCCCGAGGTGGGACCCGAGCCCGCGCCACCCAGCTGGCCCTGCGCTTGGCCGCCCGCTTTGTCGGGGATCGCGCCGGAGCTGGGCTTGCTCGCGACCGTGGGCTGCGGCAGACCGGCTATGCGCCCGATCAGCTGTTCCCACTGTGCCACGCTCAGTTCGCCCATGACCGCCACCGGCGCCGGCGCGGTCTGAGCGTTCCCTGCCGCACCGGCCACCGCCGCTGTCGCCGAGGACTTCAGCGTCGCGGCGTGCGGCGCCGGGTTGAAGGCGATCTCCAGATAGTCGCCGTGGTCGGCGCGGGCGAGCGTGCTCGGCGCACCGGGATAGTGCATCAGGCTGATGATGCGAGCGGGGGTGAAGCTCCCCTTGAGCGTCAGCAGCGTGCGAATCGTGGTGTCGGTGATCGAGCCCGCACCCTGGTGGCCGGCGATCGGGACGCCGTTGATCGCGACGATCGCCACGGCGTCGCCGATATGACCGGGCGCCACGTAGCCCGCGGCGTCATACGCGCCGCAGCGCAGCGTGCCGACGGTCGGCTTCAGACCGCTGCGCGAGAGGAACGCGAGCATCGCCAGTGCCCGCTTGTCGATCGCTCCTGAGGCCACTTCGTGGCGTGAGCAGGCGGACAGCGCGACGCCGGGGTCGGACAGCACCTCGCGCTCGAGCTGGGCCTTGGACAGCAGGAACGCATCGCTCGCGGTCGCGCCGAGCAGGTTCGGGCTGCCTTTCGCACCCTGCGGGTGCAGGGCCGCGTCGAGTTGAGTCCAGTTCGCGAGGATCGCCCGCGGATCGATCGTGCTCGTATCGCCGGCCGGCTGGATCGCGAAGCGCAGATGGCCGTCTTTGGCCCCTGCCGGAGCGCTCACGCGACCGAGGACCGTACCCTCGGCGACGACCGACCCGACGCCGAGCTGGACTAGCCCCGGGGTGGTGGACGTCCCCAGAGCCCTGGCGCTCGCGACGGCAGCTTGGGCATCAGGGTTGCGCGCGGTGCGGGCGAAGACACGCATCTTGCCCGCCGGCGCGGTGGAGGCCGTGGCGTCTGCGGCGGAGCTGCCGGTCGATCCGTCTGCCCCGCCCGGCCCGGAGACGGGCTCGCTCTGCGCGAGCGCACCCGCAGCGGACTCCGACTTGGGGAGCTTGTAGGTGTGGGCGATCGCTCCGAGCCCGGCGTAGGTGAACACGTCTCCGTACACATCCCGCAAGATCACGTAGCGGCCGAGCTTGCGCGAGTACCCGAGCTTGACGATGCGCCCGTCCTGCACTGCCACGGCACGTGCGTTCGGTTCGCCGCGAACGTCCACGAGGCGCAGTCCCTGCGATGTCGAGCTTGCAGGCGTCGCGGCAGTGCCCGGAGACGGCGGCGTAGTGGAGCCGGGGGTCGTGGACCCAGGGGTCGTGGACCCAGGGGTCGTGCCAGGATCGGAGGGTTCCGCGGCAGCCGAGGTCGCGGTCGCGCCGGCGGTCGCACTGGATGTCGAGGGCAACGCCGTGGTGCCCTGCGGGAGCGCGGGGGCTCCCCAACCGATGCGCTTGCCGGTCACCGGTGGTCGCCCATCGATCAGGCCGGTCAACGTCGCGATCACCTGGTCGGGGTAGGCCGCGATCAACTTCGCGCGCAACAGCACCGAGCTGACATACGCTTCGGAGTGGTTGTAGGCGAGAATCGCCCCACTCAGGTTGGTGGCGGCGCCGGCGGCCTTCAGATAGCGAGCCGCGGCGTAGATCGCGTCGACCGGGTTGTACGGATCGGCGTAGCCGGCGTTCAGGGCGTCCACGCCGTACTGCAGCCAGGTCGAGGGCTCGAACTGCATCCAGCCCTCGGCACCCGCCGAGGACACCGACAGATCGGTCCCGTAGTTGGTCTCGATTTCGTTGATCGCGGCGAGAATCGGCCACGGCACGTCGTATTGGATCGCCGCCGCCCGGTAGATCGGCAACAGGAACAGCGGGATGCGATAGAAGTTCAGCGCCTGCACCGACGCGGCGTTGGCCGACCCGCCCAGGAGCGCGGCGAGCGCACCGGCCTGGCCGGCGACGAGCTGCGGCGGCAATGCGACGTTGCTGGAAGCCGCCGTGCTCGGGGTCGCCGGTTGAGCACCGGTGCCTGCCTGCCCGCTCGTGGTGGTGGTCGTAGCGCTCGTTTGGGTGACTGTGCCAGCGGCCTGTTTGCTCGGACTGGTGCGCTGTTTGTGACGAACGACCACGGTCGGGCCTTCGTCGCCGGTCACGCCGGCCGGCGCCGGCGAGGCAGCGGTGGTCGTGGGTGGTGTCGATGCAGGCTGGGTGGTGGTCGAGCTGGTCGACGGTTCCCAGGGAACTTCCTTAGGCGCTTCAGCGCTGCCGGTCGGCGTCGTGGACGTGGGCGGTGGCGAGCCGTCGGTGGTGGTGGGCCCGGTGGCTCCTTCCGCACCCAGGGCTCCGCTCGCCAGCGGTCCGCCGAGGCCCGCCGCGGTGAGACCGCCGCCCGCGATCAGCGAGAGCGCCGTGCGCCATGACGGGCGTAGCAGTGCGCCCACGCCGCGCGTGCCGCTCGCCGGCGGCCTCTCAGAGGGCTTGTCCTGGTGCGGTCCCTTATTCATTTGCGGATCGGTGGTCGGCGCCGCTGACCCACGATCGCGGGGCACGCCACCGGTATTCATATCGGCAGACAAGCAAGATCCCGTAAAGGATTCGTTAATGCGCCCAGAGAGCGCCCGGACAGCGGACCGTAGCGAGGTTCGCGGCGGAACGTCGCAGTTTGCGTCAAACCGCTCTATTCTTTCTCGCCGAGGGTTCAAAGGTCTAGCGGCCAACGCTCGGCGAGAGCATGGGTCGTGAACATAAAATCGGCGGAGGAGATCGTGATGCTGAGGATTGCAACGTCCAGGGTAGGAATCGTGGCCACAACGCTGCTCGGCTGCGTACTGGCGCTGTGCCTGGCCGCGAGCGCGGCACAGGCAGAAGAGACCGTCACGATCACCAAGGCCGGCTTCTCCCCTGACGCGCTCGGAGTACCGACGAACGTCTTCGGCGAAGCAAAGATCGGCTCGACGAACCTGCCCGTGCCCTCGCCGATCACCCACATCAACGTGATGGGTCCGGCCGGAATGGCCCTGAACCTCGAAGGCACCGGCACGTGCACCGCCGCGATCCTCGAAAACACCGGTCCCGAAGGCTGCCCGGCGGACTCCAAGGCCGGGTTCGGCGGCGGGCTGGGCGCCTACGAAATCGCCCACGAAGTCATCGACGAGAGCTTCACGGTCGACTTCTTCCTGGCCAACAACAAGCCCGGGCACGTAGAACTGCTGATCTACCTCGACGGCGCCACGCCGGTCTCGATCCAGCTCGTGTTCAACGCACCCGTGATCAAGGAGCCCAAACCGTACGGGCTCGGCTTCAGCCTCAACGTACCGCTGATCAAAGTGCTGCCCGAAGCCTCCGATGCCTCGGCGATCAGCGCGTTCTTCACGGCCGGGGCGAAAAACGTGGCCTACTACAAGAAGGTCCACGGCAAGCGCAAGCTGTTCCACGTCAAGGGCATCATCACCCCCAAGACCTGCCCGCTCGGGTACTGGCCCGGAGCTTCGGAAATCAGCTTCGAGGACGGCACGACGGTCAAAACCACCACCAAGATCCGCTGCCCAAAGAAGTAAGCCGGGACCTGGAGGGCGCGGTCAGATGGGCGCAGAGGCGCACAGTCGAACCACTTCGGGAGCGGCGATCCACTCCCTCGTGGGCGGCACGGCGATGAGCCGGCGGGGCATGATCGCGATCGTGGCCTCGCTGGCGATCGTCGCATGCTGCATGTGCCCCGTGATCGCCTCGGCGACGGCACAGACGGAAACAAGCGCGAACATCCGCCCGTCGCTGCTGCCCGACCGCCTCGGCGCCAGCACGGCGCTCACGCTCGCGTTTCGCTTCTCCGGGGGTTCCGAAGGCGTCCCCGCGCCGTTGCGCGGGATCGTCGTGCACCTGCCGGCCGGGCTGAGCGTCGATGTGCGCGGCGCCAAGGTCTGCCCTGCCTCGCAGTTGCGGAGCCGGGGAACCCGCGGCTGCTCCTCGAAGGCGCTGCTCGGCCGCGGCCACGCGCTGATGCAAGTGCACGCCGGCTCGCTGGCCGTGCCCGAGGAAACGTCCATCTCGGTCTTCCGCGGTCCCGACCGCGGCCCCCGTCAGACGCTCGAGATCTTCAGTCAGGGCTCCACGCCGCTTGACGAGAGCACGATCGCCACCGGTGTGCTCACGCCCGAGAGCGGCGGCAGATTCGGTTCCAAGCTGACCGTGGCGATCCCGGCGATTCCCACGCTGGTGCTCGAGCCGGACGCTTCGTTCGTGTCCCTGTCGCTCACCATCGGCGGTGTCGGGCGCGCGCCCAGAGCGCACGCGGCGACCGGATCGATCACGGTGCCCCACGCCTGTCCGAGCACGGGCTTTCCCTTCATGGCCGAATTCACCTTCGCCGGCGCCCCCGGCGCGAGCGCAGCGGGCACGGTCGCATGCCCATGAGACCACGCCCGTCGTCTCGCCCGCGGAGCCCCGAGGGACGCGATAGGCTGCGCGCATGACGACGATCCTGTCGATCATCCAGCTCGGGATCTGCGTGGTCCTGATCTTCCTCGTGCTGATGCACTCCGGCAAGGACTCCGGCCTTTCGGGCGCGTTCGGGGTCGGCAGCGGTCAGGGCCCGCTCGGCGGCGGCTCGATGGTCGAGCGCAACCTGAACCGCTGGACCGTCGTGTTCGCGGTGCTGTTCTTCCTGAACGCGATCATCCTTCTGAAGTCCTCTTAGGCGCAGGCGGCCTCCCGCCTGCCCCGGGCACCTCGGCGTCCACTACAGGCGCCTCGGGCTGCTCGCGTGTGTCCTCCTCGTCGTCGAGGACTTCGAGGCGATCGAGGATCGAGACGGCCTCGGCGCGCAGCGTGCCGTCGATCGCGGCGTAGTCATCGGATGAGAGCTTGCCCGTGCGGTAGTCGAGCTCGGCGTCGCGGATCTCGCGGTACTTCGCCTCGCGGGCGGCGTCGAGCTCGTCGCGATCGGCCGCAGACACCGGGTCGGGAGCGCGCCGCTTGGCGCGCAGCGGGGCGCTGACGAGCAGAATCACGAGACCGAGCAGCGCGACGGTGCACAGGGCGACGAACACGTTCATCTGCTCGGCGCTCGGCTCAAGCGCGCGCCAGACCCTGCCCGGCGCGGGCGCGGCGCCCACGCGCGAGCACCGCGACGCGCCTGCGCATCGCGCTGGGCGCCGGCCAGATCGCGATCAGACCGCCACCGAACACGATCAGTCCCCCGATCCAGATCCACATCACCAGCGGAGAGACGATGAAGTGAAATTGCGCCGGCGGGGGGTGCTGCAGGTAGGAGCGCGCGAGATAGGCGACGGCGATCAGGGCATCTTCGGGACGTACGAACGGGATCGTCTTATTGCCGATTTCAACGATCCGCTTGAGCTGCGGCGTTTCGATGTTCGGCGCGATCGCGCTCCACACGTCGCGAGTGACGCCCGCGCTCATCGCCACGTGGCTGACGGGTTGACCGCCGATCAGGCTGCCGACCGAACCCTGGGAGGGTTCGTCGGAGGCGTAGTAGCCCTCGCTCGGATACAGCGTCGCGACGTGGCGCCCGTGCTTGCTCACGTTCAGGACGGCCCCAAGGCTTAGCGTTGAGCCGGTATGCGCCGCGTCGTTGCTCGGCGTCACGGTCGCCGTGGGGCGGACGTAGCGGACGGTGTAGGCGCCCACCTTGCTGGACTGCCCGACCGAGAGCGTGGGCTCGACCGTGTGCTGGAAGGACGAGGACGCGGCCACGCCGACGAACAGCACCGCAATGCCGATGTGCACGATGTAGCCGCCGTAGCGACGACGATTGCGCCGCACCAGCGCCACCAGCGCGACGGGCGCGGCCTCGCCCGCCATCGCCCGCCGCGCGCGCACGCCGCGGACGAACTCCTGGCCTACGCAGCCAAAGACGAATGCGGCGCAGCCGAACATCGCCAGCGCGAACGGCTTGCCCGAGACGCCCGCGAGCAGCAGCACCGTCACCGTCACCAGCGCGACGGCGACCGGCGCGAGGAAGTTGCGCCGCGCATTGGCGAAGGTGGCCCGCCGCCAGGCGATCACCGGTCCGATGCCGCTGAGCAGCACCAGGAGCAGGGCCAGCGGGACCGTGTAGCGGTCGAACCACGGGGGCCCGACAGAGGCCGCTTTGCCGGTCAGCGCTTCGGAGATCAGCGGGAAGTAGGTGCCCCAGAAGATCACGAAGCAGAGGGCGACCAGCACGACGTTGTTGGCGAGGAACACCGACTCGCGCGAGAGCAGCGAGTCGAGGCGGTGCTCGGAGCGCAGCATCTCTCGGCGCGTGACCACCAGGTAGATCGAGCCGGCGATCATCACCGCGATCAGGCACACGAACGGCACGCCCAGCGTCTGCCCGCCGAACGCGTGGATCGAGTTCAGCACGCCGCTGCGCACCAGGAACGTGCCCATGATTGCGAGCGTGCCGGTGGCGAGCACGAGCGAGGCGTTCCAGACCTTCAGCATCCCCCGTTTCTCCTGGATCATCAGCGAATGCAGGAACGCCGTGCCGGTCAGCCACGGCATCAGCGAGGCGTTCTCGACCGCGTCCCACCCCCAGTAGCCGCCCCAACCGAGCTCCGAGTAGGACCAGCGCGCGCCCAGCAGGATGCCGATGCCCAGAAAGAACCAGGCGGCGAACGCGAACCGGCGGATCGCCCGAATCCACTCGGCGTCCACCCGCCGCGCCAGCAGCGCGCCCATGCCGAAGGCGAACGGGATCGTGCATAGCGTGTAGCCGGAGTAGAGCATCGGCGGGTGGATCATCATCGTCGGGAAGCGCAGCAGCGGATCGAGGCCCGCGCCTTCCACCGGCGCCGGATGGGTCGTCGCGAAGGGGTTCGCGTAGAAGATCATCAGCGAGACGAAGAAGGCACCGAACCCGAGCAGAATCGCGGTCGCGTACGCCGCCACCTCACGCATGTGCCGACGGGTCAGGAACAGCACGAGGCTCGACCACATCGACAGCAGCCAGGCCCACAGCAGGAGCGAACCTTCCTGGGAGGACCACACCGCGGCCGCCTTGTACGCCGTCGGTGTCGTCAGGCTCGAAGTGTCCGCGACCGTGTTGAACGAGAAATCGCTGCGCAGGAAAGCGATCTCGAGCACCGCGAACGCGACGGTCAGCACGCCCGCGAGCGCGTACACCGCGCGCCGCCCCGATTCAGACCACTCCGGTCGAGCGCGCCTGACCCCATACAGCGAGGCGCCGATTCCGTATGCGCAGATGGCGAGCGCGAGCAGCAGGCAGGCGCTGCCGAGGGGGGCCATCAGCGCTCAGCGCCCGGGCGCGCCGACGCACGCGACTTGCAGGGCCTCTTTATGGCCGTCGAGTCGTGTCGCTGTGAGGCCGGGCATGCCACTCAGTAGCTCTGCTTGCCGGCCGGGGGCGGCGCGGCCTTGTACTTCGACGGGCACTTCGTGATCAGCGAGTCTCGTTCGCCGACGTATGCGCCGCCCTGCTTCTGCACGGTCACGATGATCTCGCGACCTTCGCGAAACGGGTCAGGGACCGTGCCGGTATAGGCAACCGGGACGACCGTACCCCCCACCCGGTCCTCCACGCTGAAGTCGAGCGTGCCTCCGGAGCGATGCACCGAGCCAGCGACGACCGTACCCGTCACCTGATAGCTGCGCCCAGACCGGGCCTGGTGGACGAGCTGGCTGGGCGTGAGCGCGGGCGAGGCAGCGCTGAAGCTCGTGTAGATCAGCGCTCCGGCCAGCACCACGGCCGCGCTCAGGGCGACCGTCAGCCGCACAGTTCGCTTGCGTGCGGGGTTCATCGCCGTGAAGTATTCCACGCGAGCCCGGCCCCAGCGCGGGTCGATCTGGCCCCGGGAGCTCCGATCGCGAAGATTGTCCAGGAAATCGTGCGTTAAGAGCGAAACCTTTGTACGTGCGGGGAGTCTTTACAGGTAGAGCATCATGAGAGCCGCCGGACTCCTGCAACGTCTACCTCACCCCGCCGACACCGAGCGTCCGCGCCGACATCGGCGCGGCAAGCGCAGGGCCGGCGCCCGCACGGCGAACCTCCACCTCGCCACGCCCCCCGCGCAGGATGCGACCGTCACCCGCGCACGCCTCGCCGGCGGGCCGATCGACAACGCCTCCTACTCCTGCTCCTGCGGGTTCGTGTTTGCCGCGTCGGTCTCCACCACAGTGCGCTGTCCGCACTGTGGTGCCGACCAGGCCTGGTAGCACCCGCTGGTAGCGCGCGCCCAGGAGTGCATTGGACGTAGGGCAGACAGCTCGCATGTCGGGCGAAGCGAGGGCGCCGTATATGTCAGGTCGGGGAGCTCTCGCGGTCGCGCTCCTGCAGATACGGCGCCAAGTACTTGGTGGCGATCTTGCTCGGCGGCGACCAGGTTGGCGTGTCGGTGATTTCGGAGCTGAACCCGTGTCCTCCCGTGATGTGAGCGGTGAGGTATTGAGGCTTCCCGTTCGTCAACAGCATGCCGTGGATCACGGGGTTGAAGCGCTGAGGCATCACCGAAGCCCCGGCCAGCGCCGCGATCGACTGTGCAGCAATATCGGCCTGTTGCGAGCCGACGCCGCCGTGCTTGATGGGAAAGTCGGTCGCATCGCCGGCTGCATAGACGCGTTCGACACCTGGAACCCGACAGTACGGGTCCACTCGGATGAAACCGTCATCGCCCAGTGGGATACCGCGCAACTCCGGTCCGAACAGCTCGGGTAGCGCGATCACCCGGTCCACCTCGATGTGCCGGTTGCCGGGGTTAACCACGACCTCGCGGGCGTTGGGAACCTCGGCGTATGCGGAATTGATCGTCCCGATGCTCGCGCGGGCGAGGAGCTCGGTCATGGAACTGCTCGCCGACGCGCCAAAGATCGCGAGCGGGCCGTCCTCTGGAGTGATGATCGTCGTCGCCAGATCGATACCCATGTCATAGGCGCGCCCGGCCGTCATCAGCGCGAGCTCGTACAACGGCAGCGGCCAAGCCATGCGCCCGGGCGCGACAAATGCCAGCTTGTGGATGAAACCGCCCTCGACATCCTGGATCAGCCCGTGCATGGTCTCGTCCAGATCGCGGTCGTCGATCGTCAGGGCATACTTGTAGCGCTTGCCGATGCTCGCACCAAGCGCGAGGACAAGCGCGTCGTACTCGATCGACTCGTCGGCCTTGGTGTGGATCGTCCGCCTGACCGGGTCGATCCAGCCAAGTTCGCCTTGCAACAGCGTCGCGTCGGCATCGCGCACGATCGGGAGGAGTGGATAGCGGCGGGCCGCACCGTGGGCGAACGGCTCGCCGACGACCATCGGCCGGTACACGAACTCGGTGCTGGGAGCGATCACCGTCACATCGGTTCGGTCGCGCCCAAGATCGGCCAGAGCCAGCGCCGTCTCGAGCGCGGCCACTCCGCCGCCGACAATGATCACGCGAAGCTCCTCGGAATGCGAGCCCTCAGCGGTCTCGGCGTGCGAAGTGCCGGCCATGACTACTTACCGGCGTTGCCGTTCTTGCCGGCCTTGCTGCCTTTGGACGACGTCAAGACTGGCGTATCCGGCTCCCCTTCGCCCGTGCCGATGAGGATCGTGAGCAGGTCGCTGATCCGCTGCACGCGGCCAAGACGGTCGGGAAGCGGAAGGCCGGATTGGATCGTGTAATGGTTGCGACGTCCGTTGCGCTCTCGCGTGATGTAGCCACCCTCGGTGAGCTCCGTGACGATCCGGTGGGCGGCCCGTTCGGTGATTCCGACTCGCTCGCTGATCTCTCGTAGCAGCACGCCCGGATCGTGGGCGATGCAGGCGAGAACCTGGGCGTGGTTCGTCAGGAACTTCCAACGATGAGCGGTGGCCTCGGTCATAGACAGAGACTAGCGTATCTAGACTCCAATGCCTAGAAACTAATTTCCTAGATTTGGTTTTCATGCTATGTTATTCAAGTCCGCGGTGCTCTCCAGGTCGCTGGCGCTCATGCGCACATCAAACGAAATGAGGCCCACCGTGCCCAGCTCAGTTATGCCCCCTCCGTCCGCCGCGACCCCCGGAAACGGCGCAGCAGCTCTCGAGACCCCCGATCCTGTTGCCAATGGAGGGCCCCAGCCCTCGCCGCGCCCTCAGTCACCGCGAAGCCCAGTACTGGCGAAACTGACAGGTCTGACGTCGATCGCCACGATCGCCGCGCTGGGCATCATGATCGTCGGAATCCTCGCCGTCGTGGGAGGCAGCTATGACAAGAAGGTCGTCCACGACCAGCTCGTCCCGCAGAAGATCTTCTTCCCCGCCTCCAACAGCC
The DNA here is from genome assembly GCA_963714025.1 of uncultured Solirubrobacterales bacterium. Lineage (GTDB taxonomy): Bacteria > Actinomycetota > Thermoleophilia > Solirubrobacterales > Solirubrobacteraceae > Palsa-744. The sequence goes on along the minus strand of OY970221.1, from coordinate 2,878,305 downwards.
CCGAGCTGCTGCCCGGTGTTAAGCAGTATGCGGGCCAGCAACTCACTACAGGGAGCCAGGCCAAGGCGTACGCCAACAACTTCATCAACGTGCACCTATCCAAGATCGCCGGCGGCCAGACCTACGCACAAGTCAGCACGGCTGCTCTGGCGGCGCCAACCAACACCAAGCTGGCCGAAGAGAAGGCCACGCTCTTCCAGGGCGAGACCCTGCGCGGCCTGCTGCTCAATGCCTGGGGATGGTCACTGGTCGGCACCATCGCCACCCTCGCCGGCTTTCTCCTGATCGCGCTGGGACTTGTGCTCTTTCTGCTGCCGCTGGCCAACTGGCAGGTCAACCTCCGAGACCGACGCGCTGCGCAAGCCGGTGCATAACACGGCCACAGCGCGGGTGGCCGCGGTTCAGCAGGGCTCGTCTGGACAGGTGACGCACAAGCCCCGCCATACCCGCCCGCCCAAGCTGGCCGACGAGCGCAACGGTCTAAACGATCGGATCGCGAGCTTCATCGCCCAGACCGTCGGCTCCATGTGGATGTTCTACGTCAGCATCGTCGCCTTCACGATCTGGATGGCCGGCCTCGGGGCCACAGTCGCGGGCGACCATTACCCCTTCAATCTCATGCTGCTCGCTGTCGGCGGCATCATGCAGTGGCTCGCGATGATCGCGATTCTCGTGGCGCAGAACGCTCAGGGGAGCGTCCAAGACAAGCAGGTCGAGCACCTTCACGACCTCGGCATGACCACCCATCGCCTGGTCGTCGAGAATACAGCGCTGACAAAGGCGATCCACGACCATTTCATTGCAGCCGACACGGGAAGTTGACACCGGAAGTTCGCTCACTCAATAGCGAACAGGAGCCCTGCATCTACGAGATGGATGCGCAGCAACAGTCTGAGCGAAGACCGAGCGCGGCGCCCAGAAGTGACGTACCCTGCCCGTTTTTGCGAGCGCTGCAGTTCCCCGCACGCGCCCGGCACGGACTCGCGCCTGCCGGCACGAGCCACGCCAGGTCTCGCCCCCAAGCAGTTACTTGATCTGCATCCCCGAGATCGCGCGCGAGATCACCAGCTGCTGAATCTCGGCGGTGCCCTCGAAGATGTCGTAGATCTTCGCGTCGCGGTGCCAGCGCTCGACGGGGAACTCGCGCGTGTAGCCGTTGCCGCCGAGGATCTGGATCGCGCGCTCGGTCACCCATACGGCCACCTCGCCCGACTTGAGCTTGGACATGGAGCCCTCGGCGTTCTCGAACGGGACCTGGTTGCGGCCCATCCAGGAGGCGCGCCAGACGAGCAGGCGGGCGGCGTCGATCTCCATCTTCATCCGCGCCAGCGTGAAGGCGATCGACTGGTTCTCGATGATCTTCTTGCCGAACTGCTCGCGCTCCTTGGCGTACTCCAGCGAGTACTCGTAAGCCGCGCGGGCGATCCCCAGGGCCTGGGAGCCGACCGTCGGGCGGGAGGCCTCGAATGTCTGCATCGCGGCCTGCGACTTGTTTTTCTTGCCCTCGCGCACGCGGGCGATGCGCTCGTCGAGCTTCTCCTTGCCGCCGAGCACGTAGCCCGCAGGGACGCGGCAGTCGTCGAGGAACACATCGGCGGTGTGCGAGGCGCGCAGACCGTGCTTGGATACCTTCGTGCCCTGGGAGATGCCCTTGGTCTCGCTCATCGGCACGACGAACGCCGCGTGTCCTTTCGAGCCCAGCTCGGGGTCGACGGTGGCGATCACGACGTGCACGTCGGAGATGCCGCCGTTGGTGGCCCAGGCCTTCTGACCGTTCAGCACCCACTCGTTGCTCGCCTCGTCGAACTTGGCCCTGGTACGCACGTTCGAGACGTCCGAGCCCGCGTTGGGCTCCGAGGCGCAGAACGCCGCCACCTTCAGGTCATCGGGCGTGCCGAAGCAGCGCGGGATCCATTCCCCGATCTGCTCGCCGGTACCCTGCCCGAAGATCGCGGCCACGGCCAACGCGGTGCCCATGATCGACATGCCGATGCCGGCGTCGCCCCAGAACAGCTCCTCGTTGACGATCGGCAGCGTCAGGCCGGTCGGGTCGGCGAAGAACTGCGCCAGCCCCTCGAATCCGTACAGCCCGATCTTGGCGGCCTCCTCGATGATCGGCCACGGCGTCTGCTCCTTCTCGTCCCACTCGTGCGCGGCGGGGCGCATGACGTCGGCGGCGAAGCCGTGGACCCACTCGCGGATGTCCTTCTGGTCCTGAGTCAGCGCCATCGAGAACGCCGCCTCCTGGTTGGCCGAGCCCGTGATCGCCTCGACGGCGGCCTCGGCGGCCTCTGTGCGCTCCTCGGGGCTGGCGATTGCGGGCGTGGCTGACATCTGGCGGGATCTCCTTCGGGATGGGGCGCGCAGAGCGCCGGCGGCTGCGGATCGCCTCGAGCGAGGCGTGGTGCGGTCGTTAAGCGTAAAGCAAAATGAGGATAACCTCAAATCGGGTAACCCAGAACGGAGACATCCTCGAAGGACGTTCCTCGAATCTGGCTAATCCCGATGCGAGTTCTGGTATTAGTTGTGCGTTCTTATTTCGTCATGTCGTCGATGAAGAAAGTGGTTATGTCCATACGCACTCCCGCCGTTGCCCTGACCCTGCTCCTCGCCGCGCTCGGCCTAGCCGCCTGCGGCAGCAGCTCATCGAGCTCGAGCTCGGGTGGCTCGCACGTCACGCTGGTCGCCTACTCCACGCCCCAGGGCGCCTACGAAAAGCTGATTCCGGCGTTTCAGGCCACGCCCGAAGGCAAGGGCATCTCCTTCAGCCAGTCTTTCGGGCCTTCGGGCGAACAGAGCCGCGCGGTCGCCAACGGCCTGCACGCGGACGCGGTCAACTTCTCGCTGGAACCTGACGTCACGCGACTGGTCAAGGCGGGCCTCGTGTCCTCGAGCTGGAACCAGAACGCCACGCACGGGTTCGTGACGGAGTCGGTCGCGGTGATCATCGTGCGCAAGGGCAACCCGAAGCACATCACGAACTGGTCGGACCTCACAAAGCCGGGCGTGGGAGTGCTGACGCCGAACCCGTTCACCTCAGGGAGTGCACGCTGGAACATCATGGCCGCCTACGGCGCGCAGATCAAGGAAGGCAAGAGCCCGGCTGAAGCGGAAGCGTATTTGAAGGCCCTGTTCCACAACGTCGTCAGCCAGGACAGCTCGGCGCGCAACGCGCTGCAGACGTTCCTCGCCGGCCGTGGCGATGCGCTGATCGACTACGAGAGCGAGGCGATCGCCGATCAGAAGAAGGGCGCCGCGATCGAATACGTGATCCCGCCGCACACGATCCTGATCCAGAACCCGGTCGCGGTCGTGGGCTCGAGCACGAGCGCGAGCAAGTTCGTGAGCTACCTGGTCTCACCCGCCGGGCAGAAGATCTGGGCGCAGGAGGGCTACCGGCCGGTGGTCCCGGGCGTGGCCACACCCGGTCAGTTCCCGACGCCCGTCGGGCCTCTTCACGATCGACGACCTCGGCGGATGGACCGCCGTGGACAAGCAGTTCTTCGAACCGGAAACAGGACTCGTGACGAAGATCGAGCAGTCGCTGGGAGTGTCCACCTCGAAATGAGCACGCCCGCCGCCCCCGCCGCAGCGCCTGCGCGCCTGAAAGCGCCCGCCGTCCTTGGCTCCGGGCGCGCGGCGGGGGCGCTCGGCAAGGGCATGATCGGCGTCTACCTGTCGGTGCTCGTGCTGTTGCCGGTCGCGGCCCTGCTGGCGAAGGCCGGCAGCGGCGGAGCGGACGCGTTCTGGCGCGAGGTGACCGGGCCCGAGGCGCAGGCCGCGATCAAGTTGACGCTCGTCATGTCGGCGATCGTCGTGGTGATCAACGCGTTCTTCGGCACGCTGATCGCCTGGGTGCTCGTGCGCGACGAGTTCCCCGGCAAGCGCGTGATCAACGCCGTGATCGACCTGCCGTTCGCGCTGCCGACGATCGTCGCGGGCGTGGTGCTACTGGCGCTGTACGGCACCAACAGCCCGCTGGGCATCAATGTGGCGTTTACGCGCGCCTCGATCGCGCTGGCGCTGCTGTTCGTGACGCTGCCGTTCGTCGTGCGCTCGGTGCAGCCGGTGCTGATCGAGATGGACCGCTCGATGGAGGAAGCCGCCGCCTCGCTCGGCGCCGGGCCGCTGACGGTGATGCGCCGGATCGTGCTGCCGACGCTGACGCCCGCAATCGTCTCCGGGGTCGCTTTGAGCTTCGCACGGGCGGTCGGCGAGTTCGGCTCGCTGGTGCTGATCACGGGCAACCTGCCGTTCAAGACCGAGGTCGGCTCGGTGTACGTGTTCAGCCAGATCCAGGACGAAAACCTGCCGGCGGCCGCGGCCGTGTCGGTCGTGCTGCTGGCCGCCGCGCTGATCGTGCTGGGCGCGCTCACCCTCGTCTCGCGCTGGAGGTCCAAGCATGTCCTTTAGCAAGCTCGGTCTGCGCACGGTCGCGCTCGGGTATCTCGCGCTGCTGCTCGTGGCACCGGTGGCGATGATCTTCTACCGCACCTTCGAACACGGAATCGCGCCGGTGTGGGACGCCGTGACGGCGCCCAACGCGGTGCACGCGTTCTGGCTCTCGATCGAGATCGTGGCGATCGCGGTGCCGCTGAACACGGCCTTCGGGGTCGGCATGGCGCTGCTGCTGGAGCGTGGCTCGTTCCGAGGCAAGGCATTGCTGAGCACGCTCGTGGACCTGCCGTTCGCGATCTCACCCGTAGTCGTGGGGCTGGCGTTGGTGCTCGTGTACGGCAAGACCGGCTGGTTCGGCGACTGGCTGATCGGGCACGGCATCCAGGTGATCTTCTCGGTGCCGGGCATGGTGCTCGCGACGGCCGTCGTGTCGCTGCCGTTCGTCGTGCGCGAGACCGCGCCGGTGCTGCGCGAGCTGGGCACCGACGCCGAGCAGGCGGCCGCGACGCTCGGGGCGGGTGCCTGGCTGACGTTCCGGCGGATCACGCTGCCGGCGATCCGCTGGGGGGTCGTCTACGGGGTCGTGTTGACGACCGCGCGCGCCCTCGGGGAGTTCGGCGCCGTGAGCGTGGTGTCCGGTCGCATCGAAGGTCAGACACAAACGCTGCCGCTGTACGTGCAGGGGCAGTTCGAGAACTTCAACATCACCGGGGCATACGCCAGCGCGGTGGTGCTGGCGCTGCTGGCGCTGGCTACGCTGGTAGCCATGAACCTGCTCACTCGACGCACGCGTCGTAGGACGGCGGTGTAGACCGTGGCGATCGAGGTCCGCAACGTGAGCAAGCGCTTCGGCGACTTCGTCGCGCTCGATGACGTGTGCATCCGCGTGAACGACGGCGCGCTGACCGCGCTGCTGGGCCCGAGCGGCAGCGGCAAGTCGACGCTGCTGCGGATCATCGCCGGACTGGAGAGCCCCGACTCGGGCGAGGTGGAGATCGGCGAGGAGGTCGTCACCGACACGCCCGCGCGCACGCGCGACGTGGGCTTCGTCTTCCAGCACTATGCCCCCTTCAAGCACATGACCGTGCACGACAACGTCGCTTTCGGGCTGAGCGTGCGCAAACGTCCGAAGGCGGAGATCCGCGAGCGCGTGGCCGAACTGCTGGGGCTGGTGAGACTCGAGGGACTCGCCGGCCGCTACCCCTCGCAGCTCTCGGGCGGGCAGCTGCAGCGCATGGCGCTCGCGCGGGCGCTGGCGGTGCAGCCACGGGTGCTGCTGCTGGACGAGCCCTTCGGCGCGCTCGACGCGCAGGTGCGGGCGGAGCTGCGCGAATGGTTGCGGCGGCTGCACGAGGAGATCCACGTGACGACGATCTTCGTGACCCACGATCAGGAGGAGGCGATGGAGGTCGCCGAGCAGATCGTGGTCATGAACCGCGGCCGCATCGAGCAGGCGGGAACGCCGCGCGAGCTGTACGAGAGCCCGCGCAACGAGTTCGTGATGTCGTTCATCGGCCCCGTCAACCGCCTCGGCGAGGCGACCTTCCTGCGCCCGCACGACATCCAGATCCTGCCCTCCACCTCGGGCGAAGGCACCGAGGCGCTGATCGAGCGCGTGGTGCACCTCGGCTTCGAGGTGCGCGTGGAGCTGAAGCTCGGCGACGGGCGGGATATCTGGGCGCAGGTCACGCGCGAGTCGGCGCAGGAGCTCGAGCTGCAAGAGGGGCAGATCCTCGCCGTGCGGCTGCCCGAGCCGCGAGTCTTCGCCGCCTAGCGCGTTTCCCAGGCTTCCTCTTGTTTGGTTAGAGCCACGATCTCCTTCGGGAGCTTCCCTGAGGCGACGTCCGCGAGCGTGACGTGCTCGAGGACTTTGCGCAGGTTCGCGCGCAGCGCCAGCCACACCTGCTGCAGCGACTCGGCCGAGCCCTCGTAGACGACCTCCTCGGGACGCAGTCCGCGTACGCCCACGAGCGGCCCCTCGACGGCGCGGATGACCTGCGCGAGGTTGACCTCCTCGGGCGGGTGCGCGAGCCAGTAGCCGCCCTCGGGGCCACGCTGGCTGCGCACGAGACCGGCGGAGCGCAGCTGCGTGAGGATGTTCTCGAGGAACGACACCGGGATTCCCTGCGCCTGAGCGACCTGGTCGACCTTGCGCGGCGCGTCCTGACTGCCGGAGGCGAGCTCGATTACGGCGCGCACGGCATAGTCGGCCTTGGCGGTGACGTGCATTGGCGGTGATTCTCACGTATTTGGCGGCGGACGGCGCCGAGGTCGAAGATCGGCTCAACCGGGCGGCGTCGGCCGCCGGGGCATCGATCCGTCCGTGGCGTGCCGCAGGATGCCGGGCTCTTTGAGTCGTTCTACGAGGCCCTCTCCCCCGACATTGCTGCGCGCGTGGCAGCGCCGCGCGCTCGCGCGCCTGCGCGACTGGCAGGACGGCCCGTTCCTGATCTCGGCTGCCCCCGGCGCGGGCAAGACCCGGCCGGCGCTCGAGCTCGCGAGCGAGCTGCTCTCGCGGCGCAGCGTCCGGCGCGTGGTGGTGCTCTGCCCCACCACGCCGCTGACTCGCCAATGGGCGGCCGCGGCGGCGGTCCTCGGGGTGCAGCTGCAGCCCGACGCGCCCGGGCCGAACCCTCCGCGCGGCGACTTCCACGGCGTGGCGGTCACCTACGCGCGCGTGGCGAGCGATCCCGCCGCGTGGGCGAAGGAGATGCCGAGCGATGCGCTGGTGATCGTGGACGAGGCGCACCACCTCGGCGAGGACCTCGCCTGGGGGACGGGCTTTCAACGAGCCTTCGCGGCCGTCCCGCGCTGGCTGCTGCTCTCGGGCACGCCGTTTCGCTCCGACGCGACACCGATCCCGGGCGTGCGCTACGACGCCGACGGCCTGGTCGTTCCGGACGTCTCCTACACCTACGCCGAGGCGGTCGCCGACGGGATCTGCCGTCCGGTGGCGTTCGTGACCTTCGACGGGACGCTCTCGTGGCGCAGCGGCGAGGACGTGATCGAGTCCTCCTTCGAGACCGTCCTGACCGTGCGCGAGGCCGGCCGTCGTTACCGCACGGCGATCTCGACCGAGCTGCCCGACGGCCTGCCCCGCATCCTGCGCGAGGCCGACGCCAAGCTTGGAGCGTTGCGCGGCGGGGGCCATCGCGACGCGGGCGGGCTCGTGGTCGCAGCCGACGCCGCGCATGCCCGGCAGATCTCGAAGCTCCTGCGCGAGACGACCGGCAGGGCGCCGGTGGTGGTGCTCCACACCGAGGCACAGGCGGCGCGCAAGCTCGCCCAGTTCCGCAGCTCGCGCGATCCGTGGATCGTCGCGGTGAACATGGTCTCCGAGGGCGTCGACATCCCGCGCCTGCGCGTAGGGGTGTATGCGAGCGCCGCCAAAACGCCCCTGATCTTCCGCCAGATCGTCGGGCGCTTCGTGCGCACGATCCCCGGCCGCCCGCCCGAGGCGAGCTGGCTGTACCTGCCGGCCGAGCAGACCTTGCGCACGCATGCCGCGGAGGTCGAAACCGAGCTGCGCCACGCGCTGCATCGCGACGAGCCCGATGAGGAGGGCTTGGACGAGCTGCGCGAGCGGCGCGCGAGCGAGCCCGCGCCGGACGCCGAGTTCGTGCCCCTGAGCGCCGAGTTCGCCGCGCAGATGACCCTCTTCGGACCGCCCCGGCGAACAACGTCGTCACCGGCCCCGGGAGGACCGTCCTCCACGCCCCCGCCTGCGCCGGTGGCAGCCCCTGTCGCGGCCTTCGAGCGCCGCGATGACCTGCGCCAGGAGCGCAGCCGCCTGGTGGGCGAACTGCACCGCCGCGACGGCCGCAGCCACCGCGAGATCAACGCCTGGGTCAACCGCGCCGTCGGCGTGCAGCGCGTCGATGCCGCCACCGTCAAGCAGCTCGAACGCTCGATCGAGGCGCTGGTGGCGGAGCTGATGCGCAGCGGACGGCGTGCGGCCGCGCGGTAGCGGGAGACGCACAGCGGGTCCCAGCGACGGCGCTGTCGGCGCCGGTCACCGCAGCCGCGGGCGCCGCGGAAGCGTGCGAGGCTGTGACTACTTCTTCTTGGTGGCTTTCTTGGCCTTCTTGGCGGGCCCATACTTCCGTCGCGCGGCGCGTTCGCAGCTGGTGCGCTTCTTGCCCTTCGCTTTCTTCTTGCAGGCCTTCAGTGCGAGCGCGAGTTTCTGCGCGCGGGTAAGGACCTTGGTCTTTGCGCAACCCGTGACCGTCACGGGTGTGCTCTCTTTCACCAGGGCGCCGTTCTGCCCCGTCAGTTCTGTGGGGATCGCGAGTTTGCCCGCGCACAGGTTCCCTGTCGCGGCTAGGACGGAGTGGGATCCTTGGGGAAGGACCGTTTCAAAGCTCGTGATCGGAGCGTCGGGGATCGTTTCGAAACGAGAGTACGTGACGCCTTTCTTGATGTCGGTCTTGCCATCCAGGTCGATACGAATGTCCGCTCCGCGTTCGTTGGCCTGCAGCAGGAACACGACATCGGGGAACGCCGCACCGCCGTGGGAGACCAAGATTGCTGGGCCCGTGAGGGGGACGTTCAGGATCGGTGTGATGGCCTTTGCTGTCCCGATGAACGATCCGGGGGGGCAACCTGCGGGGTTCGCGTTGAACTGCGCTTCGGTGCAGGCTTGCTGGAGTGTCGTCAGGCGTGCCGGTAGGACCGTGGGCAGTGTCAGGTAGACCTTGTGGATATCTGCTTCACCGGGTTTCTGGGACACCTTGACCGTGAGGCTGGCACCGTTGGCTTTGCTGGTCTTGCCCTGCGTACTGATAATCATGCCTGGTTTGAACGGTAGGTTTTGGCAGCCGCCGACTTGGAAGCGGTCGGACAGGCTCGCGGCCTGGTTGAGAGTGGAGACTGCTTGTCCTGTCACGCTCAGTGGTTCGCAGTTGGTCGGGTTGAACGTGAACCCTGCCCGGTTCATGTTCAGCGAGATCGAACGGATGTCTAGCGGGATACCGTCGAGGATCGTGGGTAGCGGGTCGCTGATCGCAGTGATCTGCGCCGTGTTCGGATCGATGTACAACGCGACGCGGACCACGACCGCTCCGAGGTCGAACGGTCCCGCGATCGCCGGTGTGACGATCACGAGGCTCAACGGGGCGTTCTTGTAGGGCCCCGCGAGATAGGCCTTGCCCTGCACGGGGAAGGGGTCGGGTCCGGCACCGGCGGTGATGTTCACGACACCTACCTGGGAGGCTTCCGGACATGATGGGGAGGCTTGCTCCAGTGCTCCCTGGCCTTCGCCGCTGCGAGCGGTCGCCGCGGCGATCTGCGCGTCAGAGCAGAACGGGACACCGGCGAGCTTGCCCAGCAAGCCCTCGGGAAGGGTCGTGTCGATCGCACCCAGGCGCTGGCTGGCCTCGCTACGACCCAGGTTCAAAACGAACGGGGAATAGATCCCCGCCAACGGTGTCTGGCTACCCGCTTCGAAGCTCGGGGTGTTCGGCAACTGTGCTTCAGAGCCGACACAACCACCGCCTTCAGGACCGGCGCTGATCGTCAACGGTGCCTTCCGCACAGTGGCCACGCCCGGTTCTGAGAAGGGGTAGAGCCTGGCGGTGCTCTGGAGGGTGCCGCAGGTCACGGGTGTCGTCAACGGTGCCCGTGGACCTTCACGCAAATCCAACTGGAAAGAGGAATACGGCAACGGCGGCAAACCATCGAACGTCGTCGTCAACTGGCCCGTGGTCTGGTTGATGTCGACCCGACCGGCCTGCTTGATCAGGACACCACGTTCGGGTGCGGCAGCGACGATGTAGAGCGAGAGCAGGTTGCCGAAGTGGTTCGCATGAGGAGTCGCCACATACACCGAACCTTCGACCGGCTCTTCGATCAACGGGCTACGAGCGAACAGCGTGCCGAGCTTGGACGATTCGGGACAGCCCGCTTTCGTGACACTTGCTTCTTCGAACTGTCTTTCGCTGCAGGCGGTCAGGCCGGCCGCGGTCGACGGATTCGCCGTGACACCCTGGGGCAGTTCTACTTCGACCTTCTCAGGCTCGGTTTCGGCGATCCCACTCGGATTGGTGAGCCCTTCGTTGGGCAATCCTAGTTCGAAGTCAAGACCCGAGGACGCGGACGCGCTGCGGGACGTGGTCGCCGCTGTTATCTTCGGGTTGAAAGGTACCGCGTCACAGCCCTGAGGTGCGGTGGGCCTACCGTCAGCGTCGAGCGACTGCGCTTCAGCCTTGACGTAGTGGCCGGGGTCGAGCTTGGAGTCGACTTCGACCGTGGTACGGATCGGTTCAGAACACTCCGCGGGCAGCGTAAGGAAGGCTTCGTGGGGGCCTATATAGGAATGCCCCTTGCCTGCGACTCCTTCGGAGGCTTCGACGCCGCGCGAGCTGTCATGACCCGCTTCGGCCGGAGTACCCCAGACCGTGACTTCGATCGCGGTGGCTTCCAAGGGAAGACCGTAGTTGGCGACATGCAGCCCATAACGTTCGGGGGAGAAAGGGTTTTCGGTACGCAACGATATTTCCGGCAGGGCATTCAACCCCGCGACGGCGAAACCGAACTGAGCAGCGACACCAGGCGGAGGTATCATGTCAAAGAGCGGACCGCCGACGGTAGTACCGATTTCGGGTATGTTCGCCCGGAGAATACCGACCTGCGAGTTCGGCGAACAGCCCACGCTGAACCCCTCGAATTCCTGGCGAGTGCAGCGCCCAGTCACAAAGGGATCGCCTGCAAAACCCGGCGGTAGATCGATCAGGACGCTACGCAGTTCGCCCCCTTCGGAGCGGCCTTGGCTAGTGTTGAGCTTGAAGCCGACCGTGAAGGAATACGGGTGCGAGGAGGCCTGAGGAACACCCACGACTCCTTCCGATACTTCAAAGGATGTGTGGAAGCTCCCCGGTTCAATCCCGAAATCGGCGTGAGCAGCCGCGGGACCGACCAGCATGGCGGCCAGGAGTCCGACCAGGACAAGGATTCGATCAAAGCGGGTCACTTGGCACCTCCATGCTTGTGATTCGCGGTTCGTGACGCACTCTTCTTCGCACGCTTCCTACGTTTCTTCGCCTTCCGCTTGACGCACTTGCCCTTCTGCCTGACCTTGCCCTTCGGGCATTGCTGAGCCTTCGGCTGAACCTTCACCGCCGATTTGCTTTCAGGCCTGGCTTGCGGTTTGACGTTGCCGGTGCCCTGAAAGCTCGAAGTACCCGACACAGCTGCAGCCGGCGAAGCGGTGGTGGTTGTCGTGGTCTGGCACGCTTCCCCACGACATCCCGTCAAGGCAGATTCGCCTTCCCCTGGGAAGCCACCGCCCACGCGAGCGTCATAGACGTCCAGCAGATTGTCGGTGTCCTGCTTGACCAGCTGATCGCGACTGGTGAAGAACACGTTTTCCCCGTTTTCGTCCATCGCGAGGAAATTGGAATCAACCGAACCGGTACCGGCCGATATCAGCGAGACGCAACCGGCCGCGCGCGCACAGGATCCCACCTCCTCGGGCTCGTCCTCATAGACATCTTCCACACGACCGTTGGTGTCACGAGGAGACAGCCGATCGGAGCTGTCGAAGACAACACGGCCCTGATCGGTCAAATAGCGCGGCTGCGGCAGCCATTCGTTTTGTTCAGAGTCGTTGAGCCGCCGTAGCGTCGACTGACCCAACGGCGCTTCCCCGGTCGGATTCCAAGAGGGACAGGTCAGCCGGCCGGCGACCGAGTCATACAGGAACACCTCCTTACAGGGGACATCCACAAAATGGCGTTCGGATAGCTGGCCTTCCACCGCGCATGGTCCGACGTTGTCGTAGCCGGTCAACGACGCTTCTGAGCCGAAGGCCAGGTAGCGCCCGTCGGGGCTCGCCTCGGCGGTACGCAGGCCCGGCCGCGCAGCCCAGCCAGCGCCATCTTTGAGGGCGAGGGTGGCGATAAAACGGGTGCCCGCCCCGGCTTCGTAGAGGTAGAGGTTGGGTTTGCCGGGTTCGGCTTCTTCTTCGCGTTCGTTCTCGCCGGGCAGAGCCACGGTGTCGATGAAGTAGATTCGTGAGAGGTCTTGGCTCTGACCGGCAATGCCGAGAAAGCCCCCGTGGCCTTGCGTCAGGTCAGCGGTGCAGCTCGAGGTCGTCAACGAGTACAGACAGCCATCGGAGAGGAGCACCTCGAGACCGTCAGGGGAGGCCGTGAGGAACGATCCAGGATCGTGTACTTCACGCGTGGTCCTGTTGTCTTCGCGCATATAGAGGTGTCCGCCGGCCTTCCAGAAGACACGGTGTCCATCCTCGGCGATCGCATTCGTGTCGGGACTGGCCGACGCAAAGGACGCACCGGTGGCAACGGCTGTGTTGCCGGGAAGGACGTTAACTAGGGCGAGTTGCCCTTCGCGCCATTCATACAGGTCACCACCGACCGAACCCGGGTCGGGCGGTTGCGGCGCATAGGCACCAGAGAAGGTCAGCGAGTCGTTGGCTTCAAAATACTGGGCAGAGAAGTCAGAAGAGTGACCACCGTATTGGAGGACCAGGGAACCCACTCCGCGGTATAGTCGGTCGCTGGCGGACAGCGCTTGGAAGAGCGCTTGGGTGAGCAGCGGCTGCGGATCGGCAGGATCCTGAGCGTTCTGCAGGTAGAGATTCTCATAACCAGCCGGGACCCCTGCGGCCAGCGGGGTACTGCCTTCCGTGGTGATCAGGCCTTGGTCGAGCGATTCGGAGTAGGAGAGCTTAGTTCTGTTCTCCTGCAGTCGCGGGCTCATAGCGGTCGTCTGCCAGCCCGTGGGTGTGCGACGCGAGATGTAGGAGTTGAAGACCGCCGCACCTGCACTCGAGGAGAACGGGAAGCCCATGTAGGAAACCGCGTCGCCATCCGGGGCGCTCTGCATCGGGAAGACCGAGAAGGTTTGTCCACCGGGCGGCTTGCATTCACGCAGACAGCTGGAGATTGCGTCGTCGGCGGGGAATGCCTCACCGCCCTGCTTCTGGGCCGGAGAGACCAGCTCATAAGCACGACCATCGGGCAGACCGGTGGGGGTCGTCGGATAGGTGCTGAAGCTCGCGGCGTGGCCGATGCTTTCGCACGGTGGTTCACCGGACCCCTTACACCCGCTGGTCGCGATGACACGGAAGCGGTAGGCGGTATCGGGAGTGAGGCCCGAGACCGGTGCCGTCGCGACACCACTGGCGCCGAGAGCGCCCGCAGGGACAGGGGTTTCGACGGCGCCATGATCGAAACCACCACCACCGTCGTGCAGGGTGCTCACCGTCGCGGTGGCCGGTCCACCGCTGAGGCCTGCACCGTCGGCGCTCAACTCGGGCAGATTCTGGTTGGTCAGCGAGCCGGTGAAGGTGATGTCGTAGGGGTGCGAGCCCGAACCATCGCCTGGACCACCGGAGACCTGCACGTTCCCCTTGCCGACCGTCGCGAGGCCTTCGAGCGCCTTCCGCACGCTGGCGGCAGGAGCGTCGAACGGCAATCCCGCGTGCAGGTGGGCTTCGGAGACCGAGGAGGTCGCGGCCTGGGAGAGGGTGAGTTGGCCCGCTTCGATCGCGGCTATCGTCGTCCCGGCAGGAATCCCGGGGCCTTCGATGGCCTCGCCCACGGCCAGCGGCGCAGGACCGGAGGAAGAGACTGCGACCACCGTACCCGGCTTGGTCGGAACACTGTCGATCCGCAACGAACCCGATTCAACCCCTGTGATCTTCGTCCCAGCAGGAATGCCTTCTCCCGTGATCGGCTCCCCGGCGACGAACGTGCCTTCGGAGACCGAGAGACCATCGAGGGTCATCGACCCGGCAGTGATCGCGACCGCCGTACCGGGTTTCGTGACAGGCTTCGAGAGAGTCAACCCGTTGGCTTTCACTGCGGTGATCGTCGTGCCTTCGACGATGCCTTCGCCTTTGATCGACATCCCCACTGCAAAGACCCCTTCGCCAGTGGCGAGCGCGGTGAGACCAGTCGTGCCCGCCTGCAGCGGAGTATTGGCCACAGATCCCGTTGCCGGCGCGGAAAGTGTCAGTTCGTTACCGGAGATCGCTTCGATCGTCGTGCCTTCTACAATACCTACACCGGAGATCCCCTGACCCGATGAAAACGCGCCTTCAGTGGCACTCACAGCGGTAACCTTGGCCGAGCCCGCGATCACGGTGCCCGTTCCCACGGCTCCTTTCAAGGTAGCGGTCCCATTGGCAGCGTGCACAGTCGCCGTGCCCCTGCCCGTGATGAGACCACTCGCAGTCTCCGAACCCAAAGTGACACCGACGGTCGCCTCACCACCGAGACCTTGTCCCTCGAATCCCAGACCGAAGACGCCGCCGGTGGCGCTGACAATCAACGACTGACGCTCATCAGGTTCGTTGGCTTCGTACTGAGCCCGCGTCAAATACTGGAAACGGAAGCTGGTCGTCGCCCCGCGCGGATCGATCTGCGACTGAAGCGTACTCGAGGAAGAACCGGTGTCCGCGACCGACTCCGAGGTGACCACCGGAGCCTGCGCTTCGGCCGGCACGAAAACATCACCGATACCCTTTGCTTCGGCGGAAGGGCCGAGTTGCGGGTCGGCGCCATAAAGGACACCCTTCGGGCGCAGCGGACCCCAAGCGAGATCCGGATTGAACGCAAAGGCATAAATGTGTTCGGCTTCAGGCGTCGGCGAGAACGGTTCCTGGCCCAGTTCTTCGAATTTCCCCGTCAGTGTGTCGCACGGTCCGAGGCGCCCGACCCTGCCGTGGGCCCCCACGACGTAGTAGAAGACTTCACCGGTACGCGGGTTCGTCGTCATAGCGTCAATTTCCCCGCCCTGCGTTTCGTAGGAGCAGATTTCGGACGAGCCGCCCCCGGTCGAATACTCACGGATCAGCTGCTTGCCCGCGGCCACCAAGCGGTTCTGCCCAACCAGAGCGACCCGGCGGAAATGACTCAAGAACGGAGTCGTGATGTCCTTCCCCTGACCAGCGTAGACGTAATGTTCGTAGTCGCCGGCAAGTACGGGTTCGAAGGACATGATACGCGCCTGATGAGTGCCTGGTGCTCCGGCGAAGTCACGGTCGATCACAAACACAGTTCCGGCTTCGTCGACTGCGATACCGTCTTCTTCGCCAATTGACTGTTCATGCAGCTTTTCGGGTCCTTCCGTGATCCCTTCCGAAGGGAACGGCGCTTTACGTCCCCAATCGCCGAAGCCTTCCCCGATCGGTGTACCGGTCGCACTGAAGACTTCGATCAAGTGCTTTTCGCGAACCCCCGGGTTCGGCGAATTGAGAACGTAGACATCGCCCGTCGCCTGGTTCACCGCAACCCCGGAAAGTTCGTTGAACTGAGCGACCTGTTCTCCTCCCGGCGCGTTGCGCACCCCCAGAAGCGTGCAGTGAGCGAAGGTATGAGGTGGACGCGATCCTTCAGGAATTTCGGCGTAGGCGGGCCCGCACTTCACGAATTCGTTCGATGGGCCACCTTCCGCGATTCCCCAGCCCCATGCTTCGCGGAATTCCGGCGCTTCGCCTTCGCTGCCGGGCGAGAAGCGCAACACCCGGCTGTTGATGCCGGCTACGTAGATGCTTCCGGCTTCCACGCCACCGGTACCATCATTGTTGATTGCCATCGCCCGCGAGCGATACAACTGCTGGGCTTCACCGCTGGCACCGAAATGCTCGGGGGCCTGTTCGTAGTTCGCCCAGGCCGAAGAAACGACGAGAAGAAGCGCAGCAAATGTAAGGGCTGCGGCCAGGAGAACGCGTCTCGTCGTCCTCCGGGAGCTCGGCAGAACTTCCAGTCGGCCCCCGCTCATCTGTGGCATCTCGCTCATCTGTGACATCGTCTGCTCTCCCTGATCTCGTGTCGGTGGCGTCACGCGGTCGGTCCCGTGGCCGGGACGACTATCGCCGTGCTCCGACCGTTGACATGCAGCAGATAACGGCCTTGGCGCAGGTGATCCAGCACCCGCTCTAGGCGCATGGCGCTCGTGTTGCCATGACTGACGACGTGGCCATTACGGCGTAGGCTCCACCGAAGGCTGCTGGCGCTGGCCTTCGCGGTCTTTACCGTGCAGGTAATCTTCTTGGAGTTCGTGACCTTGCAGCTCGCGCTGACCTTGCCCGCCGGACCCTGCTTACCCTGAACCCCCTGCGCACCTTGCGCTCCAGGAACGCCCTGGGCTCCCTGCGCACCTTGGACTCCCGGGACACCCTGGGCACCAGCGGAGCCGGTCAAGCCTGCGGACCCCTGCGGGCCCGCGGGACCGGGAAAACCGATTTCTCCCCTTTCCCCAGCCGCTCCGGGTGTTCCTGGCGTTCCTGGCGTTCCTGGTGCTCCCGGCGCTCCGGGTGATCCTGGCGCTCCTGGGCTCCCTGGTGCTCCGTTGCAGATAGCGCGCTTGGTGGACGGTTCGCCTTCAACTTCGACGGTGATGCCACCCGCAGGGCATTCGCCGAGGGTGGCGGTGCCGATGACGATGTTCTTGCTCGGGCCGGAGTTGGGTGCGAAGGTCGCCTTCAGCTTCACCGCTTCGGTCAGACCCGCCGTCTTACAGGACGTGGTAGTACCGGTGCAGGTCCCTGCCTCGGTACCCACCTCGGTGCTCCAGCCAACAAGGTGGTTGCCAGCGGTGGCGATCGCCGACAACGAGACTTCGCTGCCTTCGGTGAATTTTTCTTCGCATGCGGTGGCGGAGCCGCCTGCGGTACAGGCGATCCCGGTTCCTGTGACTTCACCCGAGCCTTCGACTTCGATCGTGAGGGCGTGTTCCTGAGGGATCGGAGCGAAATGGACGGCGACGTTCGCGTTGGCGTCCAACGTCACTTCGCATTCTTCGGGATGACCGGCGACTACGGTGCAGTCGGTCCAGCTTTCAACTTTGAAGCCCGAGCTCGGCGTCGCGACGAGCGTGACCGCTTTGCCCGCTTCGTATTCAGCCGAGCATTCACCGGCCGTTTCTTCACAACCGGTGACATGACCCGAATGCGGCGCCGGAGGTTCCTCCGCAGTAACCGCACCATGCCCCGTCGGCGCGACGGCGAGGGTATGGAAGACCGGGCCGGTGGATTCAAGAGCGAATTCGGCGGTTATTTCCCATTCGTATTCTTCAGTTATTTCGAATCCGCTTTCGGTTTCCACTTCGTTATAGACGAGGCACCTGGGGGCGAAGAAACCGTGCGGGCCACATTCTTTTGGATCACTTCCGTTTGTGATCTTCCAGCCTACGAATTTGGACCCTGGGTCAGGGAGGGGCTTCAGTAGCTCGCCGTACAAGCCCGGTGCTCCGCCAAGCAGGTCTGGAACGTTTTCGCACGCACCTTTCTGGCTCGTGCCGTCGTAGGAGCACGCAATCGGCGGGGTGCCCAATCCAAGCCCACTGCCTGCTTCTGCTTCGCTAACGACTTCACCGCTACCGGTGCCGACGATGTTCAGCTTGAGATGCGCTTCTTCGGCAAACGCCTGCGCAGTTGGGACGAGAACAAAGAGGGCCGCCAAGACAGCGGAAAGGGTGAGGCGAGGCGAACGCCCAAAACGCCCGAAGATACGACCGAGAACGACGGCTCGACCGCCGGTCTCTGCGGTAGACGATGCCTGCAAGTGCGAGTTCACTGAGTCCTCCCCTGTTTTCCTGTTCCAATTGACGATTGCTCCACGACCACGGCATCCAGCGCAAGCTGTTCGGTCACGCTCCGTCCGAGCGCGGTCAAACTCCAAGCGTTCGGTTCGCCTTTGGCGTGTCCGCCACCGGCGTTCTGGAGCAGCCCCAGGCCCTGCAGGCGCCCCAGGAGCTTTGAGATCTGGCCCTGGTCATGGGTGTCGGCGTGCTCGCCGATGAGACGGTTGCTGGCGCCGGGGTTGCCGGCCACGGCCTGCAAGACCCGCGCGGTCCTGTATGTGAGCCGCATCGGGACGTCCTTCAGCGGATCCTCGGCGGTGGCGCCGACTGAAGCATCCCGCGTCATAGCGTCTGCGGCCAGTGCCCGGGCAGGACCGAGACGACGGTCGCGTTCCTTTGCCGCCACCGTCGGCCCGAGGTACGGCAGGACGATCATGCTCATCAGCCCGCCGAGCAGATCCGTGAGCCGCTCGTCCCCGGCGCCTTTGAGCAGGCGCTTGTACACGATCGCGAGGACCGCTCCCACGTGACCCTCGGCCGTCAGGGACGGGGTGCGCGCCGCACGGGCACTCTCGTGGCGACCCTCGTCGATCGCGCTCGCTAGGCCAGCGAGGATCTCCTCGCGCGCCTCCAGCAGGCGCTGTGAGCCACGCGCGCTCTGCACCACGCACACGCGCGCCAGCGCAGCCTCGTGATCGAGAAGCGAGAGGATGGTCTCCAGTCCCGCGCGCACACGCTCGCGCCACGGCAACGCATCGAGGTTATGGCGCGCGAACTCCGCTTCGATCCGCTCGACCGTGTCCTGCAGTACCGCCAGCAGACATTCCTCGCGCCCGGAGAAGAGGATGTAGAACGTCCGCCGCGACACGCGTGCGCGAGCGGTGATGTGCGCCACCGTCGCGTCGGCGTAACCCAGCTCGTCGATCGTGAGCACCGCCGCGCTCAGCAGGCGCACGCGCTGCATCTCCGAGACCTGGGCTCGCGGCGGGCCAGCCACCGCACGACCGTCCACATGCTGGCGCGGGCGTTTCACGACACCACCACGCCGCACACCCGTACTAGAAGCCACGACGCACCCCCCAGAACGAGATGGTCTGGGACGACGCAAAAGACGTACGCTGCGGAAAAGACGTACGCCGCGGTACAGCTACGCCTCCGGGCGCGCGGCAGGTCTGCTCGCGGTGAGAGAAGAAAGCACTTGGTTGCCCAGCTACGCCTCCAGGCGCGCGGCAGGTCTGCTCGCGGTGGGCTTGCCGGACGTTCGCGTGCGTGTAAGCGAGGCTTCGGTCTCGCGTTACCTCGCGCGGACGGCGAACATCACCTGGCGCGTGGCATGGGAGCTTCGAACTACGCGCGTTAGGCCGTGGTTTGCCATACCCCGCGAGAGGGGCTGTGAACCGGTCCGAATCGGCTGCTAGACGAGGGGTGCTACTGGGACAAGAGAGAGAGAGAGAGAGAGAGAGATGTGTCAGCGCTGCTGACGCATCTACCTACGGCCCCGAACGGGCGCACGCCGACTCTCGGCACGAATGTCCCCAACTGACTCACGCGAAAACAACCCCTCTTCATACGATCCGGCACCTCTCCCCTTACTGCAATCCCCTGCAAAGCGCTTGACACCGGTCCAGAAGACCAGACCCAAACCCGATCTATCGTGTCCTGACGTCCCACGGTGGGAAGTCATGAACATAAAAGAACATAACGCCATACCTGACGCTTGTCAAGAGCGAACGGTAGACGCTATTGCAGCCACGCCAAAGCGCGCGCACGTCCCGGAGGTCGAACCGCCACCAGACGAGCCCGGTCTTTACACACTGCGGGATTGAGATCCGAATCGCAGACCCGCCCGTAGCGGCTTCGGGGCTGTAATCTTGAGGGTATGGCCAAGCCACGTCGTAGCGAAGCAAGGTCCAATCGGTCCCCGGTCTCCGGGGATGTGCCGCGGGATCCAACTGCCGCTCTGGTGCGCGCTGGGCGCCTGCGACCCGCTACTCGACGCTTGGAGGATGTGCTCATCGAGCGTGGTCCACTGACCGGACCGATCACCGACGCCGGCACACGCGCACTCGTAGCTGTGCGTGGCGAGTCGCCCGACAGCGAGCATGGCGGGCTCTGAACTGCCTGAGCAACGCGCGGGCATCCTCTACGTCGACACTTCCGCCTTGCTGAAGCTGCTGGTACGCGAGGCTGAGTCGACCGCGATCGAGCGCGAGCTTGTGCAGTGGCCGAGCCTCGCGACTAGCATCGTCACCGAAGTTGAGCTTCCCCGCGCCATAGCACGCGCCCGAGAGGACCGGCCAGACGCGGTCATCGACGGAAGCCTCGTTCTACAAGGCATCATGGCCTCGGCCGCGATTATTCCGCTCAGCAATGACATCGTCCTCGCCGCTCAGAACGTGTCGCCCGTTCATGTTGGTGCATTGGATGCCATCCACATCGCCAGCGCCCTCAGCCTCGACGAGAAGCTCGCCGGTGTGGCGACATACGACAACCGCATGCGGGACGCCCTTGATCGCGCGAAGGTCAGCGTAGTCGCACCAAGCGACGACAATAGCCAACAACCGTCCGCACGAGCTCCGGACACTTCACAGGCATGACCTCAGCATTCATGGTGCCCGAGTCCCTATACCCGACATTCCAGCGCGCAAATGCAGTAGCACGCTTGAGCCAGCTATAGATGCTCGCCTGGGTCATCCGAACGTCTCGGACAGCTGAGCGACCCTCGTGCCGGAGCGTGCGAGCTCCACGACCTGCCTGCAGACCTCTACTGGATACCTGCTGGGCATTACTTCCTCCTTACTGAACGCCGGAGGATTCCAGAAACGCGACTCCACCAAACCAGGGTCAGATCAGCGGTGCATCTGATCGCTCCGGTCGTGGAGGCTCCGGGCCGCGAGGAGCACCCTGAGCGCTACCGGGCGCCGCTTGCAGCGAGCGGTGATGCCCGGCGCAGAGCGACGGGGTCGAACCCGCAACCCCAAACTTGAGGAAATCGCGGGAATGATTCCGCAATGGCGGAGTCGTACCGGGGAGCGGGCGAAAGGCGGGCCGCGCGTTGATCGCTGCCGCAGAGCCGACGAAGGGATCGTCGGGGCGGGGCTTGGTCAGAAAGCCGTCTCGTCCGACACCCCGAACCATAGGAGACATATCCAGTGCCTAGAACGTCGATCCTTGCTCTCGCTGGTGTCGCGCTCGCCTTCGCCGGCTGCGGCAGCTCCAGTAGCACCAGCAGTTCGTCCAGCACCTCACCCGCTGCGAGCAGCGCCACCACGACCTCGAGCGCAAGCTCTTCTCCATTTCTGGCGAATCTGAAGACTGTCAGCAAGGTCGCCTCGACGGTCCCGGCGAACGGCGATATCAATCCGTACGGGATCGTGACCGTGCCCGTCAGCGCCGGAAAGCTGCAGGCGGGCCAAATGCTGATCAGCAACTTCAACGCCAAGGAAAGCGCGAAGGAGAACGGTCAGGGCACCGGCACGACGATCGTGCAGGTCTCTCCCGCCGGGAAGGTCTCGTCGTTCGCGACGATCGATGCCACGACCCTACCCGGCCCGTGCCCGGGCGGCGTCGGCCTGACGACGGCGTTGGACATCCTCCCGGGCGGCTACGTCGTCGTAGGCAGCCTGCCGACGACCAACGGCAAGTCGGCGACCGCCAAGTACGGCTGCCTGATCGTGCTCGACAGCGAAGGCAAACCGGTTGAGACGATCGCCGGCAAGAACATCCAGGGCCCCTGGGACTCGACCGCCAAGAGCGAAGGCTCCAAGACCATGCTGTTCGTCAGCAACGCGCTCAACGGCGGCGCCAAGAAGGGCCTTAAAACGGTCGACAACTCCACCGTTCTGCGGATCGAACTGGAATCCGGCGAACAGCAGAAGCCGAAGGTACTGAACGAAACGGTGATCGCCGACGAAATCCCCTGGATCGATTCAGAAGAAGCCCTCGTGCTCGGCCCGACCGGACTTGCCCTCGCCGCCAACGGAACGCTGTACGTAGCCTCGACCGAAGACAGCAAGATCCTCGCGATCTCTGAAGCGATGACACGCACGACGCCCGCCGCGAAAGGCGGCACGGTACTCACCGAAGGCGGCCACCTCAAGGAACCTCTCGGCATGGCGCTCGCACCGAACGGCAACATCATCACAAGCAACGGTGGAGACGGCAACATGGTGGAAACTACGCCTGCCGGCCAGCAAGTGGCCGTGCAGACGGCCGACAAGAAGACGGGTGCCGGGTCGCTGTTCGGCCTAGTGATAGCCCCAGGAGGGAAGGGCATCTACTTCGTGGACGACGGCGAAAACACGCTGAACCTGTTGCACTGAGGACCAGCAGTTAACCGAACGCTATGGGCGTTGCCAAGCCCCCCGTAGGCAGCGCTCAGAGCGAATCGGTATAGGCACCGCGGAAGGAATGTTCCTGCCCGGAGTCCTTATCAGTACAGCAGGACCCACCCGCGCCGGCACGGTGCTCGACTTGCACAGGAGCGATACATATGCGCCATCTACTCAAGCTGTCTCTGCCGGCAATCGCTGCGTCCTTCCTCCTCGCCGCGTGCGGCAGCAGCTCATCCAGTAACCCGACCAGCTCAGCCACCGGTACACAGTCCGCCGCACAGACAGCCAGCAGCCCGTCAAGTGCCGTCGTCGTAAAGACGGCCTCCAGCTCGCTCGGCACGATCCTGGTCGACAGCCAGGGGATGACGCTGTATCACCTCAGCGGCGAGCAGAACGGTAAGTTCATCTGCACCAGCTCCGCCTGTGTCGGTGTCTGGCACCCGCTGATCGCACCATCCAGCGGCGTTCCCAGCGGCGAAGTAGGCTCGCTCGGCACTGTGAAGCGTCCCGAAGGAACCGCGCAGGTCACCTACAAGGGCACGCCGCTCTACACCTTTACGGGAGACCAGCAGTCCGGTGAAACCAAGGGCCAGGGAATCAAAGACGTAGGCACCTGGAGCGCTATTACGACCAATTCCGGCGGCAGCCCTGCGGCAAGCACAAGCAGCACGCCGACTGCACCCGCGCCGAGCACGGGCAGCTCCTCGGAATCGTCGAGCGGCAGCTACGGCTACTGAGCCCTCCGGCGGACTCGCGGCACAGCGCTCCGTGCGCGTGACACGCCGCGCAGGCGTACTTGTCGCCAGTTGTCTATGCGCGGGCGCACTCGGCGGATGTATGAGCCAAACCCCGTCGGTGGCCACGGCGCAACGCTCAGCGATCGAGCGCTATATGCACGAAGTCGAGCCGATCAGGCTGGCGGTCAACAAGCTGCTGGAAGGCGCCGATCCGATCCTGTCGGCTGACCACAATGGCCTCATCTCTCCGCGGCAGGCATCGCTGCGGATGGGCATCCTGGAGCGACGCTTCGCCGCTTACACGGTCGACATGGCCGCAATCGCACCCGCGACGGCGCAGCTGCGCACCGTAAACGCGCCCTACGCCCACACCTACATCCTCGAGGACTCATATCTGAGTACGCTCACCACTGGCCTGGCGGAGCGCGACTTGGACAGCCTGCCCCACACGCAATCAGAACAGCGCTCCGCGATCATCCAGTGGCGCACCGACTTGACGGTTCTCGCCCGTGCCGCCGACGCGCCCCTGCCGGCCGACCTGCAGCAGGCAGGCCGCGGCGAGATCGCGCCCTCGACCGATGGGAGCTAGTGAGCCGCCCATGCTTTCGCGGAGACCGTAGTTAGCATTTGAAGACGATGGCATCCACCGCCTACGAACTCGTCAAAGGCGACCTGCATCATCACGGCAAGCTGCGCCACGCCCACCCACACGCCGGGCCGCACGAACATCACTCCACCCATCCACGCGAGTACCCGCACGAGGATCATGGCGAGCACGCACATCATGGTCACTCTCACGGACTTGTGGATGAGATCATCCGCGGGCCGAGTCGGACAATCTAGCTATAGTTCTTACCATGAGCAAAGGACAGGTCCGACTTTTCCGACTGGTGGGCGTAGTCGTCGCAGTGGCCATCATCGGCTATGTCGTCATTGGTCTGTCGATCTCGACCAGTGGCGTCCTTCGGCCCACCGTTTTGGTTCACCGTCCTAACAAGCAAGTTCGCGACCCTGGTCCTCACAAAGTTCGCGATAACTGTAGCTCGTCCGCTCGGCGGCCCTGCCACCGAACCCCTCGCATATTCATGGACCCCAAACCGCTACCACGACGCTCCACGATCCAAACGCCGCACACCAAACGTTAATTGGCGCCCTCTGACATAGCCAGCGACGGTTGCCAGATCCAGATCAGGGTTCCTTTAGGGAGGCAACAAAGTGTCGCAGCGTCATTTGGTCGAGGCCGATGTTTCGTGTAAGTTCAGATGCCGATATAGCTAGCGTTGCGCGAGTATGAGTTGCTATGAAATTTTCTATCAGTTCTGTTTCACGTACCATTTTGCGTTGCTCGCTATCCCCGTATTGCTTCAACAGCCGTTTTATTACCGTTCTCGTAGACGGTCCGAGTAGGCAAATGGCGCGTCCGTCCCGTACCACGGGCCGACACCGCATCTCGCTGCGGTTTGACAAAACACTTCTTTCGTGCTCAAATTGTATCGCCATGCCGGGAATCCGGCGATAGCCACTTCGCGCCCAATCTCCAAACATAGCACATATATCCAGCGGAATAATTTGTGCAAAAGCTAGTTCCTCCCTAGCAAGGCGTCGTACAAGCAATGTGAGCGACCCCTGATTCCATCGTAGCCGTTCGATAGTCCTTGCGAACTGCGTCAGGACGGTCACATTCCCCCGTTCCATAGCTATCTCAATCGCAACCATTGCGTCATAGGTGAGTTCGTCAAGCTCAATACCACGCGGTGCCGACATTGTTATTCCGCTACATCTCATATCCGTACTCGTTACATAGCGCTTAACGGCCGCTTGATTTGAAGTCAATTTGGCTTCAACGGCTCGAGCACGTACACGTCTCGCAACCAAGAAACGCTCTGTAGGGGAAATTCCAACCGGCCGTAACGCTGCTGTCAAGGCTGTTTTAGTTCGCGGAAGCTGATCCCCACAGCCCATGAAGCAGCAGATTCCAGCTAGCATCATAACTATCGTGAAAAAAACAGGAATCACCTTCCCGCATGCCTTCCGTTTATAATGTTTCATGGGATGTCCCGCATGCCCCCATAAGTCTACACCTCAAGGGGCGCTTCGTCTTGATACGCCAGTCTCGTACAATCTTTCAATTCCAGGCCGTCGATCGCGTGCTCGCTCGATTTCCCTTCTATGCACATAGAAATTACGGGTTTCGACCAAAAATCAGGGACTGGACCTATGTCGTCGTATGATGCGCGACAGCCACCATGACTGTCTTTGTCTTCGTGCAATTTGTCGGCGCAGGCGGCAAGGAATTCTCCATATTCAGAGAGCCACGTGAAGGCGACTTCGGTAGTCAAATGTGCCTCGATGTATCCATCCACAACGTCAGCTAGAGTCCCAAAAAGCGTACCGAGAGCGCCGGACAGGTCGCCGGCCGCGACCAGTTCCAACAGCTCTTTCGATTTTTCCCTTGCTTCCCACGCACGGTAATGATAAATCGGATCTTCAATCTTGGGTTCTGCCGCTCGTCGTGCTGCTTCGGCAGCTTCAACGGCACGCGCGCCTGCAGCCCCGTCTGATTCCCATACCCATCCCGGTGCTGTGTCCGAAAATGGCGTGGCCGCGTTAACGGGAATGGGTAGTTCAACTGGCTCCGTTTGCAGTGGTAGGCCAGTCAGTGGTACGTATGTGATGCCGTCTTGAGCGATCGCGCCTGACGAGAGTTCGCTGGTTATGCCGGCGGCGCCAAGCCAAGCGGACTTCGGTGGCTGTTTGCTTTCGCTTGGTACGCCAAACTCAGTACTGTTATATGTTTTGAGTAGTTTGGTTTCGGTTTCGCTGGAGCTTGCTGTAGCGACGATGTTTCCCTGAAGATCGTGTAGCTCCAGTTCAGTCGTGCCGTTGCTGTTGTGGATAGCACTTAGGGTGCCATCTAGACCCAGAATGTTACGTGACCATGCTTTGCCTTCTTCGCTGGTCCACGCGACGACTCCGCCTGGGGCTGAATAGTGGGAGATGATTGTCGGTTCAGTTTTTCCTTTGACGATGGTCTTGGTTTCCCTAGTTCGGTCTTCAGGATCGTAGCCGTAGCTGAGGGTCTTTTCATTTTGGGTCTGGCTTGCTACTTGCCCATCGACAAAAAAGCTGCTGGTCAAGGGATATTGGCCGGCGTCAGATGCCGGTAGTTTGGTCGTGTTGCCGAATGCTTCGTAGGTTACTTCTGGGTCGATGAGGTGGTTGGCTTCATCGTAGGTGTGGTGTTCTGTCGTGCCTCCTTCGGTTGGGCATGTTTCGTTGCTGGATTGGCGTGTGGTTAGGCTCGTGCGGTTGGATTCTTCGTCGTAGGTGTAGAGTCTGGCCGTACAGGGTTTACCGGCGGGTGTTTCCTGGACTTCTGTAAGCTGCTGCACAGCGCTGTAGAGGTAGTTCTCCTTCGATAGGGTGCTTGTTTGGGCGAGCGTTTCGCCGCGTATCCCGGGAACTATTTTGTCGCTGAACCACAGGCAGTTTGTGCTGCAGTGTGTCGTCTTTGTGTATTCCAGACCGGTGGATTCGCCGACAGAATTGATTGTGTATGTAGCTGTCATGCCGTTGGGGTAGGTCTCGCTGGTCATTGTTTCGCCGACATCATACCCGGCCGTGAACGTTCCCGCCGCGGAATCCACAAGCTTGGTCATTGCGCCAGTCGTTAGACTGTACGAAAAGGTTTGTTTGTCCTTTTCTCGTTCGGCTTCGCCTTCCGGGCCGTCCACGACCACTTCCTCAAGGCGCTCGTCGCTGCCTTCTTCGTAGGAGCTTTTTGTCGTGCTTCCGTCCCCATCGGTGTATTCGATCGGTTGCATTAGTGTGTTGAACTTGCTCGTGATCGTCCTGGTTTTGCCTGCGACTGTGGTGCTCTGTGTTTCCAGATTCCCTTTTTCTTTGTTGTATGTGTCTGTGACGGTAGGTAGGGGTTCGTCGATGCTTGAGGTCTCTTCGCTTGTTAGGGGGCGTCCCGCATTATCAAAGGTCGTTTTCTTGGTTCTCGTAACAGAGCCAAACGCTTCAACAGTCACTTCTGCCTTGTTCCACATGTTGTATGTGAGCGTCGTGACCGGTAGGTACAGTTTGTCTGCGGGCTGTTCTGCGGGTTCGGTCTGGCACGGAAGACCAACCCACTCTGGGTGGTTCTGGCACGCCGTCACCGTCGCTTCATTTTTGGCGGTGTAGTAGATGGTGTTTGTGTTGTGTACTTCCGATCCGCCTTGCGTCAACTTCTGTATTCGATTATTACCGGAGTCGCTTACAAAGATTTCTCCGTGGCTATTGATCTGGATACCCCACGGTTCGTGGAATTGTCCGTTTTCAGATCCTTCGTCACCAAATTGCGCCTTGTATTCACCGTTGGAGTTCAGCTTCTCGATGCGATCGTTTTCGGCGTCTACCACAAAGAAGTCGCCTTGAGCGTCCATCGTTATACCTTTTGGTTCTTTGAATTGCCCCGGGCCAGTACCCGAAGAACCGATGGTCTTTATAAAGCTACCGTTTTCGGTGAATCCCTCGACCCTGTTGTTGCCGGTGTCCGTTACCCAGATTTCTCTTGCCGGACCAGTTACCAGCTCCCTTGGCTTTTCCAACTGCCCATTCCCTGAGCCTGGATTACCAGCTCGGCAAGTACTAGTGCAGCTCTCCAGTTTTTCTTCACCGTTGCTGACCCCAAAACCGTAGACAGCGACGAATTCTCCTTTTTCATTAAGCTTCTCGATCC
Organism: uncultured Solirubrobacterales bacterium; assembly: GCA_963714025.1. Taxonomy (GTDB): domain Bacteria; phylum Actinomycetota; class Thermoleophilia; order Solirubrobacterales; family Solirubrobacteraceae; genus Palsa-744. The sequence goes on along the minus strand of OY970221.1, from coordinate 2,850,559 downwards.
GATTATTGCCAGTATCCGCTATCACCACGTTGTTATGGGAATCAATCGCTATACCCTTAGGTTCCTCAAACTGGTCAGCACCGGTGCCGTACGAGCCGACGGTTTTGAGATACACGCCACTTTCACTGAACTCCTGAATGTCCGCCCTTCCCGCATCGATCGTCCATGTGTCCCCTTTACTATCCTCGGCTACCCCTCTAATTTCCAAAAACTGGCCTGCTTCTGTCCCCCATGAGCCAAACGATTTGACGAATTCACCGTTTTCTTTGAAGATATCTACGCGCGCATTTTCTTCATCTGCGACTACGACATCGCCTTTGCCGTCGAGTGCTATTCCCTTTGGTGAATTGAACTGACCACTACCTTCGCCTCCCGAACCGATCTGCGCAGAATACACTATACCAGCTTTGGTGCCGCCAGGCGTCTTTGTCTCTACGACGTTTCCCGTTGTTTCGTCATATTTGACTACTTTCGTGAGATTCAGACCTGTAGGGTCGATCGTGGTAGATGTCGGTTTACGTAGTTTCCAGCCAAGTCCGTTCTGACCTCCATAAGACGTGTCTGACGTGTGCTTGTCAAATTCTTCGCCGCTCGCCGTCAGTGCGTCATCGACTGTCTTAGTGACGAGATCGTAGACTTCCCCTTCCGGTGCACCTTCATCATAGAACTCGTGTACTTGGCTGCGTGCGAGTGTTTCTTCAGATTTACCACCTTTGCCTGAGACTATTTTGACCACATGCTGCGGACCGAGCGTTTCCGTCAACTGTGTACCTTCTTCTCCATATTTACTTTTTGTATCAAGTAGTTCTGAGACTTCCGCTGATTTGCATTCTTTTTCAGAAATGCAGCTTTCTTTCAGTGCCGTAGCACGGTTATCGGCGCTCAATGTTCTCGTTACATCGTTTGTTTCATTGTATTCACTCGTGGTGATCCCGCCCGCAGGTGAAGCGCTATTAACTGTCCGTGCTTGACTATCTATATAGTCGATCGTGGCACGCGTGTAATCTTTTGCCGGCCAACTCATCGGTTCGTCTGGTGCAAAGATCGCTGTTGCGTACACAGGATCGTCTTTTTGACCCCATGTTTTGACTTCGCTGACTCCCATTTGGTGTGGAGCGCCACTGCCTGATATCGGGATCCCATACTCGATCGTCGAGACCGAGCTCGTCCCGGCGCTTGGTGGTTCCGGAAGTGGATTATTTGTTGAATACGTAGGCGTCCACTTCTCAATCCTGTTGTTTGCACTATCGACGACATACACGGCCCCTGTCGTGCTAGTGGCTATTCCGATAGGAGCTGAGAGCTGTGATGCTCCCTGACCACTTGTTCCAAACTTACTGATGAACACACCTGCAGCGTTGAACTCCTGCACCCTATTGTTGCTCTTGTCCGTAACGTAAAGATCGTTGCCCGTTGGTTCACAGGCTACGCGCGAGGGACTGCTAAATTCGCCGTTACCGCTTCCCGCTTTACCGATCTGTTTTTCATATCGTCCTTCGCTCGAAAATCTATCCACACGGTTATTCCCCCAATCCACAACATAAAAGGATTCGTTACAAAAAGCCACACCGGTCGGATCCATGAGCTGCCCGTTGTTGGATTCAGCACCACCAAAACTATTTACATAGACTCCTTCAGGGGAGAACTTATCGATGCGATCATTTCCGCTGTCTGCGACTAGCACGTCACCTGAAGGATCGAACGAGATCGAGTCGGGCTGGTTGAGCTGAGCGTGACCCGAGCCAGCTTCACCGAACGATCTAATCAAGGAGCCAGATGTGGAGAGCTTGTCGAGACGGTTACGCCCGGTGTTGCTCACATAGATATCGCCGTTGACCGGATTAAAAGCTACTGCCTCCGGTTCCAGCATCGAGTCGGGGGTGTAGGTACCAAGCAAGGCGCCGGAAGAGGAGAACTTCTCGATCCGATTGTTCAGCTTATCCGCGATCCAAACATCGCCTTCTTTGTCGACCGCAACACCGTTGGGTTCTTTGAACTGTCCGCTCGCAGAACCAGCGATACCCGCTTTGCAACTTGTCGTACATGTCTCCAGTTTGGTTTCACCGTTACTAACCCCAAAACCAAACGTGTTAGAGAAGGACGCCGCTGGCATCGGTACCGCTGTCGTTACGCTCGTAGTTGCTGTTTGTGCACCCCCAGCGTTCTCAGCGGTAACTAGAGCGATAAGCAAAGATCCCGCGTCTCGTGCTTGGGGAGTGTAGCTCTTATTGATGGCGCCGGGAATAGCCGTACACGCATTCTGACCTTCGTGGTACGCCTGTTCTTCACAGTCCTCCCATTGATAGCTATACGCCAACGCCCCGTTGGTCCACGTGCCGTTGCTCGATACACTCAAAGTCGTACCTATCGTCGGGCTCGCGGTGGACAGAGCAGGAGCAGTGGTATTTACCAACGGTTTGCCGTTCCAGAGGGCGGTGGATGCACCGGGGCGGGTCGTGGATAGGAGCCTGCCGCTGTTTGCATCTTCAGCAATGACACCGTAGTGCAATAGCCACGGTTGCTGTCCAGGAGGCGCCACAGAAGCAATGTGTTCTTCAGAGTCATACCCATAGATCGTCTGTTGTGCAGGCGAGATTTCGGGATTCCACTCTGCACGCAAACGGCCCTTGTTATCATCTTCGTACTTCGCTACGGCGGTTCGCGCCATTGCTTTTGTTGACGAATTGTAGGCGACGAACAAGACTTCCTTGAGGTCGTTTTCGTACCCGCCCCATTCGCTCTTAGCTTCGCCTTTCGCGGTTGTTTCTGTGTAATAGCGAAATTCTAGAGCGCGACATCCTCTAGCAGTAATTTCTAGGTTTTCCAATTCTTTGTGCCCACACGCAGCCGTTGGATGCGGTGCGAGCTCCAATACTGGCTCGACCATCATTCTATGCCGGCCAGGTTCATGCACTTCGACAGTCTTATATTCGTCAGTCGTTGTATCGGTCGCTACAGGACCTTTAGAAACAGTTGGCATCCACGTTTCCGCGCCCGCCGGGAGAGTGAATTCTATGGTAGTGTCCTGTGCTGAGTTCTTGAGTAGATAGGCTGGGGTTTTTGATTCGTATTCAAGCGTTAGATTCTTGTCTCCTTCTGGCGCTTCGAAACCCCCGCCTTCCTTAAGTGAGAAATGAGTCAGACCACTCGATCCGACAACCATCACGCTTTTGTCTGGCAATACTTCCAGACTTGTGAGACTTCCGAGCCCGATAGTCCATTGTGGCCCGAGAGGGCCTGCTTTGCCCTCCGTCGGGTTACGTGAATCGTAATGTCGAGTCACCTCCAGCGACCCCATTCCGCCACTCAGGGGCACGTCCGTAGCATCCATAGCAAAATCGCCGGACTCCGGATTCACGGACCCAGGACCAAGCGCGACAGGGCTAGCAGCATGGACATTCAACTCATAAGACTTGGTTTCAACATTTCCGGCATTATCAGTAGCGGCAATAGTCAATTCGTGCGCACCCGTTCCGAGGCCGGCTCCGTTGATTGACCATTCGCTGCTAGCGCTACAAGGACCCGGGGAGCAGGAACCTCCCTTTTTGCCGATTTCGTGACCATCGATCTCTACACCAATCGACTGGATACCGGAGCTCGCTATAGAACCTTCACCATCACTGGCTTCAACCTTGAAATGCGACCCAACTTCTCCTATTTCAAGTTCTCCTTCTTTTTCCGGCAAGCCAGTCAAGACGATGCCGTGCGGAGGTTTCGCGTCGACTTTTAGCGTGGCTTCCCCTTCACCATATTCCGATGACCACGCATACGGCATCGGACTACTGGCAGCAACGCGCACTTTTACTTCCGGTTCAGAAAGCGGTAGTTTGCCATTACCTCTTTCCGCTAGACCATTGTATGTATACGTTTCGTGCTGTGCAGGGCCGCATTGCACACCCTTGCAGGCGCTAGTCATTTCATAATCTTTGCCGCCAGCTGTTTCCCAGCCCGACGATCCTTTGTATTCTACCTTCGTCTGCCCAATACCAAGGCCCCCGTCTTCGGCGGTGAATTCAAAAGCCCCAGAATGCGGTCCTATCCACCCACCAGCACTACTAAGCACATTCGCAGTATTTTTCCCTTCAACGAAAAGTTCGCTACTCGACGTATTATATTTCACCGTCGAGTGCTTACCCTTTTCCTCTCCTATCGCGGTAGCCATCGTTTTCGCATAGACAAGGAAAGTCGGACTCGATGGCTGACTAGGTTCCGTGGTGGTAACCTCCAAGCGCGCCGCGTTGGTATTCGATACACCTTCAGGAGAGCAACTCGGCTTCGCACACACAGTAGCTTCCGAGCCATTGAGCAGATACGTTCGGGCAGTTTCAGAACCAGAACTGTTGTAAAGTTCAATCCAAGGCGAGTAATACAGGATACCTTTCCCGCCATTAGGCCCTGCATATAGTTCATATTTTGAATAAAGATAATAAAGTTTGGTATACCCCTCGGTCCACTCACTCCATCCACCGTAATCATTAGTCCCAAAAGCCCCGCTGTGCGACATCCAAAGGTTCGAGCTATTTGCTCCGTATGTATATCCTCCAGCTTCGTGAAATTCCCAATTTTCGGGTATCAAATTAAGCCATACGGACCAGAATTCCGGATCCACCAAAATCGGGTACTGATAACTACCAGATTGATGATGCACCACAACCACTAGCGTATTACCAGACACAGACATACTCGTCGGGACTTCAGTCCCAGCAGCATCGTGCGCAGTCGGTGCTTCGATCCGCGCGATCGTTATTCCTTCCTTGACGATCTGGACCCCTCCCGACCCATTAGCGGCCGACACCAGTTTCGCTCCCTGCGGCAACCCAACCTTGTAATACAGTTCTTCGGGACTATCCACAGACCGAAGCAACGCAGCAACATCCACGCCAAGACTCGTCGGCTTCAAAATCGTGTCCGTATCATCCTGGGTGCTGGCAAAATCGACCGTCGCACCATCACTCGTGCCTTCAGCTCCCCCAAGCGACGCTCCCTGACTATCCACAGGCGTCAACGACACGCCGATAGTAGGCAACTGCGCACCTTCTCCCACATGCTTCGGTATCCGCAAAGGCACAAGCGGATTGGCCGCTTCAAAGACACCACCAGCATCATGCAAACCCAAATCTACCGCGGCATAGGAACCAGACGAAGTCCTTGTCGCCATCGGCACAGAGGATGTCACAATCCCTCCCTGACCACCACCAAGATCGACCCGCGCCACATCAGGTTCCGCGAACCCCAAAACCCTCTGACCCACCGGCAACGGCGGCGGACCACCAGTCGCATGATCGACCATCGCTGGGAAGACTTCACCAGCGAGCTTCGTGGCCTGTTCTGTACCCAGACCCTCAAACTTCGTTCTACTGGATTCACGTTCCGCCACAACTTCAGGATTACTCCGCTGAGCTTCAACAGCATCCTGCGACTGCTGGCCCCCATCCAACGACTGGACTACCTGAGCCACCAACGGACTTCCAACAAGCGACGAAGACGAGTCTGCTCCCATGACAGGTGACTGGCTTTCACCGAGCACGACAGACGGCGAGCTTACAAGCCCAGCCACACAACACGCCATCAACACTACAAGCCGCCGTACACCTATCCACCTGACTATCCCCCTCATCACGCATTCTCCCGCCTGTCGCGTATTAGAATCTTTCCTAAAATACGTGGTCGCCCCCACGAGGCTAACCACTACATCCAAGACCCGGCTAGAAATGTCCCTGACTGCTTTACAGCTCATCGTCCCTCCGATAACCGAGACGCGCCGAGATCCGATCGGCCGTAGAGACCAGATGCGGCCCAAGACCGTCCACCAACTGCGCTAAAGAGATCCTTGAAGAATGAGCAGACATGCTCACCGCAGCGACGACCTCATGAGCCTCGTCGCGCACGGGCACGCTCGTCGAGTACAGCTCTAGCTCGAGCTCTTGATCGCAGACCGCGAACCCCTCATCGGCTACTGCTTCGAGCTCCTGCACCAAAGCGCTCTTGCTCATGATCGTGTTCGGCCCATGCCTGGTTAGGCGCGATTCTGAGATCCGCTCACGTCGCTCCTTCTCCGATAGGGACGCGAGCAGGACCTTGCCCATCGCCGTGCAGTACGCCGGCAACCTCGAACCAGGCTCCAAGCTCGCCTCGATCGTCGACGGTCCGCGATTGAAGCTCACAGCCCGATCGACGAACACGATCTCAATACCGTCAAGCACCGCGAGACTGGCCGTATATCTCGTACGCTGACGCAACTCCTCCAAGTAAGCATGGGCGTGCTCCTGCAGACTCGTGGCGTTCATCGTGCCCATACCAAGCTTCGTCACACCCAGCGAGAGCCGGTACTTGCGCCTGGCGCCCTGCTCCAAATAGCCGAGCGCGAGCAGCGTCGTGACATACCGATGGGTCGTTGAGCGAGTCATGCCCAGGTCTTTTGCGAGATCAGCTATCCCGAGCACCGGCCGTTGCGGTGTAAAACAAGCCAGGATCGCGATCCCACGCTCCAACGAATGGGAGTATCGCGGCGCACTCAGGTCAGGAATGCGCCATCCTGGCGTATCCAGAACAGCCTGATCTTGCCAATCATGCACGGTGCTGCCTCCTGACCCACTCGGTCGCTATCGCCGCGTCAAACCTCGGATGCTCGAGGGGATAGAACACCCAACTGACCCGCCCATCATCAACAAGCAACGTCAACGGCTCATACACCCAGTCCCCTTCAGGTCGTATCTCTATCGGCAACGCCAGATGCTCTGTCAGCGACAGGTCGCTGTCGCTCAAGAACGTGATCAACGTGGGCAGACGATCAAGAACAAACTCAGCCTGAACCTCTGCTGACTGCGAGCTGACCGCAACCACGTCATATCCCAACTCAGCAAGCTCCGCCTCGTGTTCGCGCCAACCTTCCAACCGAACATCCTCATCACTGCGTGGTCTGCCCTGCAATTGCTCGGACTTCGCGTCCTTAGACTCGCCACCGCTGTAGAAGCAGACCGCCAGTGAGCGACGGTGCGCAAGTTCGCTGAGGCTGACCGTCGCCCCAACATGGGCCTCGCCCGGCGCGAATGGCAGCCTCACCTCTGCCGGTAGCGGCTTCCCAAGCAGATGCGACCACGCTGCGGCCGGTACACGACCGCCGCCGGTCGAGCTCTCGCAGCTCGCTCTGGTCAGCTCGATCGCGATCTTGCTCTTGCTACGGGTGCGGTCAGCGTTGGGGTCCGGCCGAGTGGGGACGCGCCCGGACCCCTCTTTGGCGAGACGGCGCCTGGCTGATGATGCCTCTCCGACACGCTCCGGACGACTCGTCCGGCCTCTCCGACCAACGCTGGATGTCGCATCGTTCGCCATGCGTCCGGGGCATAATGGGGCCCGCAGGGCTGTTTGGGTAGGCATCGTTTGAGGGTTCAAAATTTGACATGACGGATCGGGTTGGAAACAGGGGGTTTCTGCTGGCGCGAACTTCGACTAGTCTGCACGATTCGATGCCCACCGCGCGGAAAAGACGAGCCCCGGCGCGGGCTATGACCTCGCTCGTCTATTGGACACTGCTTGGTCTCGTGATCGAACGCGCGAGCTATGGCCAGGAGCTGTACAACCGTTTCGAGCGCAAGTATGGCGATGTCGTGCGACTCAGCGGCGCATCACACGTCTATGGCGCTCTCGACTCTCTCGAGGCACGCACGCTGATCGAGAGCATCCCCGGCACCGGGCCCGACCGGCAACCCAGGACCCACTACAGGGCCACCTCACTGGGGATCAGCAGCTACCGGGCATGGTGCATGGAGCAATTCGTCGCCGCCCAACGTCACAGCCAAGAGTTGTGGGTCCGTCAGTTCTCGGTCTTTGCCAGTGATCCGGACACGGCGCTTTGCATGCTCGTCGAGCTCGAAAGCCAGCATCTCAAGGAAGCGGAGCGGACCGGACACTCAGCGGGCGCTCCGATCGGTTCTCGTGCCGAGATGATCGACGATCTAGTCTCCGAGCGTGAGCGTCTTGCCGAGGGAGGATTGCTGAAGTGGCTTCAGTACGCTCAAGACAGATTCGAGGCACGCGCAGGCGAGGGTCGACGACGATGACCATCCTTGAGCTTCAGAGCGTAAGTAAGCGTTATCGTGGCGGTGAGCGTGTTGCGCTGGATGATGTGTCGCTGATGATCGACGCTGGCGAGATGGTCACGGTCTGGGGCGAACGGCGATCGGGACGCTCGACGCTGCTGCGAGTGGCCAGCGGTATCGGGGCGCCTGATACCGGCCGTGTCCGTTTCGCTGGGAAAGACTTGGCCGGCAGCGGCGAGGAGGTGCTTGGCGACGGGATCAGCTACTGTCGTAGAACGTTTCGTGCATCCGCCGGGCGAAATATCGTTGATCAGTTGGCGGCAGGTCAGTTCGCGCGCGGCATACCGCGATCGGCAGCACGAGCACGCGCGTGGAGCGCCTTGGAGCGAGTTGCGGCCAAGGAGTGCGCGAGGCGCACATCCGAGGAGCTGAACGGCGAGGAGATAGTTCGTGTCGCGATAGCTCGCGCGCTTGCGTGCGAGCCGCGCCTGCTTGTGATTGACGAGCCCACGATCGGTGTCGATCTCCTCGCGCGGGATGGAATCCTCACTCTGCTGCGCTCGATTGCTGACGAAGGCATCGCTGTCCTGACGAGCACTGGCGAGGGCACCGGCTTTCTCGGCGCTGACCGTGTTCTGGCGCTCCGCAAAGGCAAACTACGCGGCGAGACCGTACCCGAGCTCGCGCCTGTCACCGATCTGCGCCGCCACCGCCAGGCGCAAGGATAGGCGGCAAGAAGCACCTTGCTCGAACTCGAGGATGTCGTCAAGCACTATCACGCGGCCAGCGAGGAGGTCAGGGCAGTCGACGGTGTGAGTCTCACTGTCTCCCCAGGAGAAATGGCCGCTTTGTATGGTCCGAGTGGGTCTGGCAAGACGACGCTTCTGTTGCTGATCGCTGCGCTACTGAAGCCCGATGCCGGCGTCATCCGCTATGCCGGACGCGACCTGAGCTCCTTTACCGACGATCAGGCAAGCGAATACCTCCTACGGGATGTCGGCTTCATCTTCCAGGGCTTTCACCTGATGCGCCGAGTGTCGGCGATCGAGAACGCGGCCCGCAAGTTGCTATTGCAGGACGTGGGGATGCGTACAGCCCAGTCCCGAGCGATACCGTGGCTTGAGCGCGTCGGCCTCGGTGAGCGCCTGTACCACACCCCGGAGCAGCTCTCAGGAGGCGAGCGTCAGCGAGTCGCGATTGCTAAGGCCCTCTCCTGTGAACCAGGTTTGATTCTCGCCGATGAGCCTACCGGGAACCTCGACAGCGTAGGTAGCCAAGAGATCGTAAAACTGTTGAGCACGATTGCACACGAACACAATGCGATTGTGCTGCTCGTAACTCACGATCAGGAGGCCGCAGCTATCGCGGACCGGCGCTACACACTACGCGACGGTCGACTCATCGACGAACATGCCTCACACGTTGAGGATGCTGCCGTCCACGTTGTTGAGGATGCTGCCGTCCACGTTGTTGAGGATGCGCATGATTCTCGCGCTAGGCCCGCACAGACGCCGATCAAGCAGCAGTGAGCGATAGCCAGATGCGGCCCTACGCCCTTCGATACTTCTACAGTCGTCGTCTTCGGGTCCACGGCATGCAGGAGCTACTGGCGGGATTGGGCGTCGCGGTGGCCGTGGCTCTCGTGTTCGCGGTCACCGTCGCCGCGAGCAGCCTCACCAACTCGGCTGCGAGCGTGGTTCGCACGGTCACAGGGCCAGCAGACCTCCAGATCCATACGCGCGGCCCAGAAGGATTCAGCGAAGGACTGCTCCCTCGAGTCGAACACCTCCCTGGGGTCGAACAGGCCGCTCAGCTCCTCGAACAGACCGCCACAATCATCGGGCCTCACGGTCGCCGGGTAATAGTCACGATCGCGGGCGCCGGCGGGAACCTGGCATTGATGGATGGTCTCGCCCATACCTTGCCGGGCGGTCTTCTGCTCTCGGCAAGAGGCATCGGCCTCAGCAAGACCAGCGCCAACGAACTCGGGATCACAGATCTCAACTCACGGGCGTCCTCCGCAATCACGGTGGACCTTCGTGGGCGAGCAGACCGGCTGAAGGTATCCGCAGTCTTGGGACGCGAAGCCGCGGGAGCACTGTCCCTTGCCCAGGTCGCGGTCATGCCGCTCGCTCGCCTGCAGAGATTCGCTGGTCTACCTCATCGCGTCACCCGGATCCTTGTGCAAAGCAAGCCCGGGCACGAGACAGCGGTGCGCTCTGAGCTGGCAGTGCTCGCCGGCGGGCGTTTGGCGGTCGCCGCGGCCAACCAAGAAGTCTCGCTCCTACGACAGGCCCTGCGACCAAGTAATCAAGCGAGCGGACTATTTGCCGGGCTCGCGGCACTACTCGGGTTCCTCCTCGCTTTCAACGCGATCCTAATCACTACCCCAGAGCGACGTGCTGCGATCGCCGATCTACGCCTCGACGGCACCAAGCGCAAGGCGATCATCCTGATGGTCATTTTTCAGGCCCTCTGCCTCGGGATCGCCGCCTCCCTTATCGGACTGTTGGGCGGCTATGTGCTTGCTCGTGGAGTATTCCAAACGAATCCAGGCTATCTTGCTCAAGCATTCACACTCGGTGGCAACACAGTAATCGGTGCGAAGCCGGTCGTTCTGTCGCTAGCCGGCGGGATCCTCGCGACATGTCTCGCGTCAGCCATCCCACTACAAGACCTGCGTCGTGGGAGACCCATGGACGCAGTGTTCATCGAGGCCCGCGAACGAGCCGAAACACCAAAACGACACACGCAGCGGAAACTGTTCATGCTCGCCGCGAGCCTGCTCGTGCTGGCAACTCTACTGTTCCTATTCGTTCCCTCAGCAGCGATAGTTACCAGTGTGCTGCTCGCGCTTGCGACGATTCTCGCGGTTCCACTGATCCTCTCAACCATACTGCGGGCCGCCGAGATCATGGCAGCGGCCAACGACAAACTTACGACCCTTCCACTGGCAATCGAATCACTACGCGCACGCACCCTACGGTCCCTCGCACTCGCCGCCACAGGCGCCGTCGCACTCTTCGGTAGCGTCACACTGAGCGGCGCCCAACACGATCTACTACGCGGACTTCACAATTTCGCCAAAGCCTACGCTACGGACGGAGAGATTTGGGTAGTAAATCCCGGATATACTCCAGAGACAACCAGCTTCTTGCCCGACGGGTACATGTCGCGTATTACTCATATTCCAGGTGTGACAAGTATCCATGTGCTTCAAAGCGAGTTTATGAATATCACGAACCGGCGTATTGTGATTGTTGCGCGCCCACCGGGTACGGGCGAAGAAGTGTTGCGTACCCAGACACTCGCCGGAAGCTATTCGACGGCGCGGGAACGATTGCGCGAGGGGGGCTGGGTTGCAGTATCCAAACAGGTCGCTGAAGAACAACATGCCCGTATCGGAGGAGTCCTCAAGCTGCCGACTCCAACGGGCACTGCCTCCTTCCGCCTAGCGGCGTTGACCACGAACTTTGGATGGCCGGGAGGAGCGATCCTTATGAGCACCGCTGACTACAGTCGCCTTTGGGCGACACACGCGCCGAGTGCGCTAACGGTTGACTTCACGCCAGGAACCGACCTCGCACGAGCACGACAGGCTGTCGCTGCCTCCTTGGGCGCAAACAGCGGCCTAGAAGCGATCACGGCCGCAACGTGGAGCGAGCGCTTTGATACCCTCGCCGGCGAAGGACTCGGACAGCTCGGAGATATATCGACGCTGCTCGTGCTCGCGGCGATCCTTGCGATGGCGGCAGCTCTGGGATCAAACGTCTGGCAGCGACGGGAGTCGCTCGCCGAACTACTCCTCGACGGGGCACCCCGAAAGCAACTGCGGCGAGTCCTCCTCGCCGAATCCCTGCTGATGCTCATCGCAGGGTGCGTGGCAGGCGCAGTAGTCGGCATCTACGGCCAGTTCGTGATCGACGGCTATCTACGGCACATAACGGGCTTCCCAGTTGCGAACATCGCTACCGTGGCGCGCCCAATCGAGATATTCGCGCTTGTGATCACCGCCGTCCTCATCCTTGTCTTGCTCCCAGGCTGGCGCGCTTCGCGTGTCAGCCCGGCACTCGGGTTGAGCGAGTCCTAGAAAGCCTAGAAACATATGCGCCGTTGTGGGCGCCACGGGACTTGAAACGGCATAGGCTCGATGAGTGCCCGCATTTGGCGATCATCCGCTCACAGCACGGATGGGTTTGGCGCTCGGGCTCGCCAACGCACGCTACTGGAGCACCGTCGCACCGCACGTCCACAAGCGACTCCACCACCAGACGCTACGCGCCGAGGAGATCCCCGACCCGACCCTACGGCAGGTGGCACTCGAGAACCTAAGGGAGGAGGGATTCAACGCACAAGCAACAGCAACGCTCGCTACCCTTGCGCCGCGCGAGTACCGCCAGCCAGTCGTAGAAGCGATCGTCAGCCTTCAGATCATCTACGACTACCTCGACAGCCTGATCGAGCGGCCCCTAGCAGACCAACTGAGCGACAGCCGGCACCTCTACGAGGCATTCGTTGACGCAGTCGTGCTCGACAAAACGCCGCACGGCGACTACTACCGCCGATCCCCGAAGTCCGACGACGGCGGGTATCTACAGGAACTGGTCGGCGTCGTGCGAAGAGCACTAACGCAACTACCCAGTCAAGCCACCGTCGCAGAGGCCTGTACTCAAGCTGTCGAACGCTGCGCAGAAGCCCAGGCCCACGCCCACGCAACCACTGTCCTCGGCAGTACGCAACTCGAACAATGGGCTAGGAACCACGCGCACAACACGCGACTTCAGTGGCGAGAGTTCCTGGCCGGCGCGGTGTCCTCAGGCCTTTCTCTGCACGCACTGATCGCCACCGCCGCCAACCCACTCACCACCGAAGAGCAAGCCCGCACCGTCGACGAAGCCTACCTGTCCATCTGCGCCGTGACGACCCTACTTGACGGGCTTATCGACTACGAGCAGGACATGCACAACATGGGACATCCAGGATACATCCGCTACTACCAGAACCAGGATGCCCTCGCCCACGGACTCAGAAGCGTGCTCCAACGCGCAGCAATCGAAGCACGCAACATTCCCAACAGTACTCATCATCTTATGACGCTAGTCGGTGTCGTTGCCTATTACGTCTCAGCACCAACCGCCTCAAGCGAGTTCGCGCAACCCGTCATCGAACAAATCCACCAGGAGCTCCGACCGCTTATCACACCAACGCTGACCGTCATGCGTACCTGGCGACAAGCCAAGCAACTACGGCGCCGACTTCTGCACACACGACCGACGGTAATCCAATGACCAGCGTAAGCGAACTCGCCGACGGCAACAGACCACATTCATCCCCAGCACATTATGTAGCAATCATTACCGACGGCAACGGACGCTGGGCCAGCGCCCGCGGCCTGCCGGTCAACGAGGGACACAACGCAGGCGCAGATACCCTCAAGGCTCGCCTGAAAGACGCAGCCGAGCTAGGTGTAAAGGAGCTGACGGTGTACTCGTTCTCCACCGAGAACTGGTCGCGTCCGATCGAAGAGGTCGACGGACTAATCTCGATGCTCGCTCAACGCATCGCAGGCGAGACACCAGCCCTGCATGCTCACGGGGTGCGTATGCGCTTCATCGGGCGCCACGACGGCGTCTCCCCGCAGCTCGAACAGCAGATGCGCTGGGCCGAGACGCTGACCGCACAGAACGATCTCATCACCCTGTTCGTTGCGTTCAACTATGGAGGGCGGATGGAGATCATCGAAGCCGCCCGCGCATTCAAGGGCGGCAACGAAGAGGACTTCCGCCGGCTGCTGTACGCGCCGGACATGCACGACCCAGACTTGGTGATCCGTACCAGCGGCGAGCGACGCCTATCCAACTTCCTTCTATGGCAAGCGGCGTACTCCGAGCTCGTGTTCCGCGACGAGCTATGGCCAGACTTCACGCGTAAAGCGTTCGAAGAGTCGCTGGCAGAGTTCTCCGAACGCCAGCGCACGTTCGGCGGACGAGAACCGGCCAAGCCCCGCGCCAAGGAACGAGCGACGCATCATCCCAGCAGGCAAGATATGCTGTACCACTGAAAGATTCCAGATCATAGATAACTAACAAGACACCCTTGGAGCAATGAACAATCCGACAAAGACGGCATCTCGACGAGCGTCCCTAACGAGCATGACGCTGCTTTGCATCGCCCTAGCCATTCCCACGATTCATGCCTCTGAAGCGTTCGGCGCAGAAGCAACGCCTGACGCGAATAACAAGGACACGCTCCACGACCTTGCGCACGCGGCGCGCACACTGAACGCGACCGACGAAGCTCACCTGCGAGACATCCACCGCTCCGGTTCACAACTGATCGAGACAGGCACGGCGACAGGGACGTTGCCAGGGAACATGAACGCTCACGTCAGCATCGGCGCGACGATCAGCGGCACGTTCACGATCACCGTTCACGGCGGCGCCTCGATCAGCGGCCACGGATCGGGAGTCCCGAATGGCGGCGCAGGAGCCTATGAAAGCTTCCGTGGTTCACTGACCGTCACCGGTGGCACCGGACGCTACGCCCACGCCCACGGACAAGCAAAGCTCTACGGCACCTTCAACCGCAGAACCTACGCACTCATCGTGCAAACAACCGGCCATCTTTCCTACTAGACCCGCGGCCGAGAGGTGACGCGAGCGAACCGTGCGTCGAACCTACTCTCTCCTAGCAATCACCCTAATCGGCGTGTGCGCCTCGACCGCTCTCGCCCACGCTACACAATCGGCGAGCCTGCAAGCCACCCTCAAGCCCGAGAGCCTCGGCCACGCCACCACCGTCGGCTTCGCCTTCCAAATCCACGCACCCAAAGGCCAAGTACCCCCACCACTCACTCAGGTGGACGTCAACTATCCCGGCAACCTCGGTATCGCACTGAGCGAACTGGGCCTTGCCAGCTGCTCACCCACCACGCTCGAAACGTCTGGACCCGAAGGCTGCCCAGCGAACTCGCTCATGGGTTACGGCACCGCCATCGCAGAGATCCCGATCGGACCAGACATCCAGGACGAGTCCGCCGACATCACGCTGATACGCACCTCAACCCAACAAGAACACCTCGCACTACTTTTCTACGCGAACGCCCTGAGCCCGATCAGCGCACAACTAATCTTCCCCGGCCTACTGCTCCCCACCACCGCACCATTCGGCGGACGCATCAACATCGGGATACCACTCGTCCCGACCCTCCCCGAGGCACCAGACGTCGCCGTCATCAAACTCACCGCCACACTCGGCCCCGAACACCTCACCTACTACGAACACCGCCACGGCCACAACATCCCCTACAACCCCAAGGGCATCCTCCTCCCAAACACCTGCCCACACGGCGGATTCCCATTCTCCGCGACCTTCACCTTCCTCGACGGCACCCACGCGGACGCTCATACGAACGTCCCCTGCCCAAGACACCGGACACAAGGCCACACCAGCACACTGCTCAAGACTCCGACGGTCCAGAGCGTTGTGGGCGCGTGAATGCGCCCACAACACCCACTCGCCGCGATGAGTGCCAGCGCGCGTGTCTTTGTGGCGCCGTCGTCGAGGACGCGCCCGAAGCGCTCTGTGCCCTCACGGATCGGCCGTATCCAGTCGCCGTACTCGATGATGGCGTTGACGGCGGCCCACTTGGACCCCGGCGCGTTGCCCTGGGTCTCGCCGCTGAAGAACAGCTCGGCGATGCGGTCCTTGGTCTGCTGGCGTGAGCGGCGCGTGCGACTGCTCCCAACATCACCCGCACCGTTGGGGTAGAGCTCGTCCAGTACTTTGCGAAGCTGCTGCTCACTGCAACGCTCGGACGCAAGATGATCACCGTAGCGCTTGAACTGATCGTAGTAGTTGATCGAGAGATCCAGCACCCGTCGCGCCTCGTGAACGCGTTGTCTGACTGCCTCGGTGTGGTGGATCGAAAACTTCTGCTGCGCCTGCCGAAGCCCCCAATTGAGAGTGTTCTGGCACACCACCCTGACTGGTGTCGTGGCCGCGACCACGGCGGTCGAGCCGTCGTGACTGTTCATCAGCAGCACGTAGGGTCGTACCGTGTCGCCGCCGACCTCGACGTGCTCGGGTAGCGTCGCGAGGACCCACACACGCCGACCACCGTTCAGGCTCCCCGCCGTCTCGAAATGGATCGCGCTGCCGAGAAGCTGATCCACGAACGCGAACGCCTCATGGTTCTGGACGATGCGGTAGCGCTCCCCCACGACACCCAACTCCTCATCGGTGTCCTCCCGAACCGTGGCGTAGTAGCCGCGGACCTTCTTGTAGCGCAACGTGTCGAGCTGCCGGTCCGGGCCGCGGTCGATCACGAGAGGCTTCTTGACGACCGTCCAACCGAGGCCCGCCGCGTCGACTGCCTCCGCGACACTCGCTGGCGGTCGATCCAGCACCGCCCCGAGACCATGCCACGGGGTAACGCGAACAGAGAACATCGAATCTGAGGCTGTGAGTCCAGCGGACATTTGCCGCCCTCCTTTGAATGGATGGCCCCGCCCGATGCGGAGCCGGTCACAGCCCCGGCCGCATCCCCACCAGGGGATGCGACAATGGCCGGGCCTACCGGCTCCATCTAGTGCGAGCGCGCGTGGACATCGCAAGCCGGGTCGTGTCTGAGACGAACACTTCCACCGCATCGGCAGCAAGGACGGGTCGCAACTGGCGCCCGAGATGATCTCAGCGTGTTCCGCACGCTGAGAGGCACGCTTCACGAGGACAGTGGTGTCCAATCCTTTAGACTTTCCGCCCGTGAGCCGTCCCTATCTACCCGCGCAGCTAATCGCCAGACCCTTCTTCGAGGATGCGTCCGCGAATACCGGTGCTCGAGCGCGCTGTCTGGCCTGGCCGAGCGGTTGGGTGCTGCTGGTCGTGATCGCGTTTGTGTTTGCCGTTCCCACAGGCGCGTTGGCGGCGCCTGACTCCACAACCGTCATGGCCGCCGCGTCGGGCGATCAGGCTGCTACCCATGCGCTCCTGCAGGCCGATTATCGGCTGGCGAAGGCAACCCTGGCACACACCTTGGCGACAGAAGACGCGACGGCCCGAGCTGCGCAAGTCCTCGGCCGTGAATGCAGGGGTGTACTTCGCGGAGCCCCCGACGAATAGGTGCTCGAAGAAGAAGGCCCGTCTGCGCCACGACCGAGGCTCTCAGGACGCGTCCAAGGCGAACGCGCGCGCAGTGAACAGGAGAAACAGAAGATCAACGGGGCGATCAACGAAACGATCTTCGCCGCGGCCTACCGCGTCCTTCGCGACCCATATGACGCCTACATCGCCACGATCGGCAGGCTCACGTGGAGCAACCCCACGATCAACACACTCATTCACGAGAGAGCGATGCGATACCGCGAAGACCTCACCGGTCCATCGATCTCTGTTTGCGGCGAACTGCGAGCTTGGGCGACAAGCGGATTTCACATGCTGCCATCCGGAATCAAGCGTATGGAAGAAACCAGCGAAGCCCGCAACCAACAGGCCGCACAGGGCAATCTCGGAGCTCTGCTGCGACCGTACGAGGACCCATCCGATCACGTGACAATCCGGCGCATAGAAGTACTGGATAAGAAGCTGACCGATGAGGAGCGCAACGACAATGTCAGCTTTCGCGCGGAGTACCGCATGGGACTGGCACTCGGGGAGCAGCGGTCCCGCTTTATCGAACAGCGACTTGCCCCAGTGATCGGCAAGAGACAACTATCCGCGGGCATGACGCTGGTGATCCGCCCAGACATCAACAAGAACTCGCACGGCTCGTGTAGGCACGAAGTGGAAGTCGAATTCCGCGAAGGCAACAGCGGCGAGAGCGACGATATCTGCCTCAGCGAAGGTGCCCGTTCACAACCCTCCGGCAGTTGTTCCGGGTCTGTGGAGAATGTCGAGCTCGCCACGCCACCGCACGTGCTCCGAGTACGAGTACGGCTCGGCAACGGCAGGGTCGTAATGGCCTCAGTCACGCAGATCCCGGCCAAGGACGGGGGGCCGGCCGGGGTCTTCGTTGACGCCTTCCGTGGGTACAACACCCACCCCGTGTCGTTGCAGGAGCTGAGTCGCGACGGGAGGGTCCTGCGCACCGTGAGCTTGAACCGAGTGCGCTGCTCCAAGGAACTCGAGGCCGAAGGACCCGAACCGCCTCAGTTCGTCAACCTCGCGACGGTGACGACCCCCTCCGGCGAACCCTTGATCATCGAGGGAACTCTGCTGCGGTTCCGCAATCGGACAGAATTCTCCCTCGGCCCACAAACAGTCATGCACAAAGCGCAAACCGGCGAAGAACACACTAAGCCAACGCAGTTCCAGTGGAAACTCTCGACCGAATGTGCGCCACACCCTTACTCCCTGATCACCGGCATCCTACTCTCGCCCGGGGGATCAGTCCTCGCCCGCACTCCGGCCGGTCTGACACCACTCACCAAGGTCGAACTCGCCACCTCGCTACACGCAGAAGGACCACTGTTCTACGGCATCTACACAACACCACCGACCGAAATCATCATCGAGCGCGCCGATGGCTCCATCCTCTACACGGAAAACCTCACCGCACGAGCAACCGAAGAAACAGAATTCTGCGAAGGCTACGCCGAACGATGACAACGGTTCACGACACGCGCCAATGTGCTTTCAACAGAGTTCGACATCAGAGCCAAAGCAAGCCATGACACAACAGAACCGGCAGGCACTCCGCCTACGCCTAGCGCGAAAGATAAAGGGCGACCCGTCAAAGGCGTCACTTAAAGGACCCACCGCGCCACCACCGCTCCGAGTCACACTCATCATCGATGCCTGCATGTTCATAGCAGCCGGCGTACTCGCACTCGTCAACGCACCTTGGTGGAGCTTCATCGCCATACTCGGATTGGGAGGGCCCATCCTTACCGTGTACGGACACAGAGCAGCCGCCGAACTGGGAGTGCGCTCTCGCGACGAAACACCACGTGGTTGACTCCTAGCCTTGGCGATGACAGCCGGTCTCGCAAGCATCCTCGCAGCACACACCGGCCGATATGCCAGCCTCATCGTCATAACCTACATCGTGCTCGCCCACGCAGGGGAACGCATCGCCTGGGCTCGTTTTCGCGCGGATCACGTCTGAACGTCACGCGAGATCGTCGGACTAAGCTGTGGCCGTATGAGCAGGAAGTCGCTTCATCGCTGGTTCTTCCTTGTCTTGGCGATCATGCTTGCCGCTTTCGCCGCGTATTCGGTGGCGGGGATCAGCGTCGTCGCGGTGACGGATGGTTGGAGCCACTTCCGCATTGTGGCTCGAGTGCTTGGCGTCATCCTGATCTTGGCGATGGCCATTTTGGCTGCGTGGCTCGCGCGACGCTCGTGGCGTACGGCGAAACCAACCTGAGACACAACCCGGGCACGATCGCGCGGGGACTCGCGCTCGGCCGTGACAAGCCGCTGCGTCCCCGCGTCGTGGAGGATCGCCTGCAGGAGTCGATGCGCCTCGGTGAGTCGAACTCGGGACAGGTGCTCGAACGGATCCTGGAGATACTCGTGGATCGGTTGCTCGCGCGGCTCGAGCGGCGCGGGCGCACGATCGGGGCAATGGCACTGGGGGCTCGTCTGGTCGAGCGCGGCGCCTGGTGTGAGCGCGTGGTGTTTCGTGTGGCGACCTGCGATCGGGGCAGGATGGGCCTCGCGCTCTCGCTGCGGCTCTCCTCGCTACCGGCGCCGGCCGAAACCCTGCATCTGAGTGTTGAGTGCTTCGGTCCGGCCACAGGCGTTCAGGGCTCGTTGCTCGATGGTGAGCGCACCGAGTGCACACGTCGGCTGCGCGAGGCGGTCCGGCAGGTGCGCGCGGTCGCGGGTCCTTACGGGGCGCTTCGCGCGAGCGCGCTCGATCCGCGCTCGCGGGTGCCCGAGCGAAGATTCGGATTCGCCCCGTGGCCACAATGACCGCCCGCCGCTCGATGAGTAGGACGGTGTCTGTCGCGGCCCGCAATACCGAACGCGCCTCGTGCGACCCGCGTGAGCGTCTCATCCAGCCGAGCGAGGGAACCTCCGCACCTGTACGCGACCTACACAAACCGTCCGAGGCGCCAACCGCACCCACCGACGACTTCGCCCTTGTAGCCCTACCAGCTATGAACTTCGGACAGGGCATCGCAGATGACGGTACATCTGACCTGCGTGACGGACGCGCCACAACCAGCATCCACAGCGCCGACGGCACCGGGATCAGACCGCTGCCCGAAGACACGACCCCCGGGATAGGCAGCACCACCAACGCAGAAGCCCAACACTAGTGGCAGCACTATGGCAGCAGATTTCCGTCCACCTGGCCCGCTATTGTCCGGGCTTAGCCGGTATAGCTTTCCGATCGTTTGAGTCTGGATGGGGCTCTACAGAGCCAAATATGGCCCTTGATCACAAAAGCGGCGGACGGGGGTCGAACCCGCGACCTCAAGCTTGGGAAGCTTGCGCTCTACCAACTGAGCTACCACCGCACAGGGCCCTATCTTAGGCTCTTCGTGGCTACGACGCTTGAGGACGTGAGTCCATCAGGAGTTGCCGGCGGCGTACTCCTTCTCTGCCTCCTCGAGCTCGCGCTTGAACTCCTTGCTGTCGACGTCCATTTCCTTCTCGATCGTCTTTTCAGCGCGCGTCAGCACCTTGTCGAGCTGTTCTTCGAGGCGCGACTCCCCGATCACAAGCAGCGTTGCCTGACCGGCATCGATCAGATCCCCCAATGCCTTGGCGTCGCTTCTCGAGATGCCCTTTTTGAAGTGTCCACCGAGGCCGCCGATGACGCCGCCGACCAATGCAGCCGGGATAACGGCCGGCGCGGCCAGCACCCCGACCGCGGCTCCAACGGCGATGCCACCCCAGGCGCCGTGCTGGGTCGGCTTCTCGTGCTTCTCGAGGTGGATCTTGCCCTCGGTGTCCTTGGTGACCAACGCGACGTCGTAGGTGCCCACGAGCTTTGCCGTGTGCAATGCAAGGAGGCTCTCGTAGTCCGCCTCTGCACCGGCGGGGTCGGCGTAGGTGGCGGCGTAGATGAAAACCGGTCTGTCGCTCATCTGATCTCCAGTCCTGGGCATTTTCGAATGTCTATGACAAGGCCGAGCTCGGTGGGCCTTGCAGGGTCTACCGTACACGGACAACGCCGGTTGGAACTATCCAGGCTTGAGGCCGGCCGGCGATACTCGGTGCGTTAGGAATGGAGCGAGGATGGCCGACAAGCGTTCAAGACGGGTTGCGAAGTTCATCCAGCCGTTCCGGGTGAAGCCCGGGTCAGAGGTGGTCCTCGCCGAGGACTTCGACCCTGCCTTCAAGGGAGGCATGAAGAAGAAGGAGGGGGTTGCTCTGCTCGCCGAGGGAGTGCGACTGCTGTCTGAGTACCAGGCCCGGCTGGCCGCTCAGCATACGTGGGGGGTGCTGGTGGTGTTGCAGGCGTTGGACACCGCCGGAAAGGACGGGACGATCCGCCACGTGATGAGCGGGGTGAACCCGCAAGGCGTCGCCGTGCACAGCTTCAAGGTGCCCTCGACCGAGGAGCTCGATCACGACTTCCTCTGGCGCTATGCCCAACGTCTTCCCGGGCGCGGTGAGATTGGCATCTTCAATCGCTCCCACTACGAGGAGGTGCTCGTGGTGCGCGTACATCCAGAGAATCTCGATCGCCAGAAGCTGCCCGAGGCGGCGAGGACAGGGGACATCTGGCAGCGTCGCTACCGCGAGATCAACGATTGGGAGCGCTATCTCACCGACAACGGGTTGCGAATAGTCAAGCTTTTCTTGAACATCTCCAAGGAGGAGCAGCGAACCCGCTTGCTGCGACGTATCGATCTCCCCGACCACAACTGGAAGTTCTCCGCGGCCGACGTCAACGAGCGTGAGCGCTGGGATGACTACCAGCGGACGTTCTCAGAGATGCTCTCGCACACGAGCACGGAGTGCGCGCCTTGGTACGTGATCCCCGCCGACCGCAAGTGGTACGCCCGGCTCGGAGCGGCCGCGGTGCTGGTGCATGCGCTGATGGAGATCGACCCCCACTTTCCGCCGGTCTCAAGACAACAGCGAGAGGCACTGCTCGAAGCCAAGCAACGGCTCGAGGAGCAGGCACCCAAGGACGCTCCGGGAGACCCATTCGAACAAGAACGTCGAGACGCGTAGCAAACTACGAACAAACGCCTGGTCGATATCTACTTCCCAGTTTTCTGTCACCCGGAGCGACTGGGCAAGGACTCGCCGACTTGGATCTCCTCCAGAGCAGCCTCGAGCGTGGGATAGAAATGCTCGCGATCGAGTGTCTCCAGGAGGCC
Organism: uncultured Solirubrobacterales bacterium; assembly: GCA_963714025.1. Taxonomy (GTDB): domain Bacteria; phylum Actinomycetota; class Thermoleophilia; order Solirubrobacterales; family Solirubrobacteraceae; genus Palsa-744. The sequence goes on along the minus strand of OY970221.1, from coordinate 2,828,235 downwards.
GTAGCGCAGCGTGAGGTCCTGAAGGCGGCTGCGCATCTCGGCAAATGCCAAGTGCGTACCGGCGGCATTGAGCTCGTTGTCGAGCTGCTCGAGCATCTCGGCCGCGGTGACATCCACGTCGGTGACAGCCTCGCACTGCAGGACCACCCACCGAGGCTCGTGATCACGCACGAGCTTGCGGATCTGCAATCGGAAGGCGCCGGCGTTGGCGAAGAACAACGGCGCCTCCCAGCGATACACGACAACGCCCGGAATCTGCGTCGCGTCCGGATGAGCGTCAACGTCATGCCACCCGTCGACACCTTCGAGTCTGCCCAAGACGGCGCCGTGAGGCCACCAGTTGCGCCTGAAGAAGAGCAGAATCGCGAGCGTGACGGCGACGACGATGCCCTGCAGCACGCCGAGCAGCATCACGCCGGCGGTTGCGACGAGAGACACCGCGAACGCACTCTTGCGCACGCGTAGGTAGCGGCGCAAGATGCTCACGTCCATCAATGACAGCGCGGCCACGATCACCACGGCGGCCAGTGCCGTTTGCGGGAGGTCGGCCAATATCGAGTTGAGGAACAGCAGGAGCACCGCGACCAAGACTGCGCCCACGACACCCGTGACCTGACTCTTGGCTTTTGACTGTTCGGCGACCGCTGTCCGTGAACCGCTGGTCGATACCGCAAAGCCCTGGAAGAGCCCCGCGGCGATGTTCGCCGCGCCCATGCCGATCATCTCCTGGTTGGGCTCGACCTCTTCACCGCGCCGAGCCGCGAAGCTCGTCGCGGTGGCGATCGTGTCGGTCAGGGACACGAGCGTGATGCCCACCGCGGCGATGAATAGGGGAACGACATCGCCGGCAGAGGTCCACGGCAACGTGGGCGTGGGTATCCCCCGAGGCAGAGCGCCGACCGTGATCACGCCCTTGCCGGCGAGCCCAAACACAGCAGAGGCGACGGTGGCACCAACGACCCCGACCAGCACCGCGGGTAGCCGAGTGGTGATGCGGGGGAGCACGAGCAGGAGAACGAGCACGGCGACACCGACGACGAGGGTGGTCGTTTGCGTCTGGTCGAGGTTCTCGGCGAACGCGCGCAGCTCCGCGAGGAACGAGTCGGCGTGCGTGGAGAAGCCGAAGAGCTTCGGGAGCTGGCCGACGATGATCGTGATCGCCAGGCCGTTCATGTATCCGACCTGCACCTCCTTTGAGAGGAGGTCGGCGACGAAACCGAGCTTCCCCAGGCCAAGTCCGATCTCGGTCAGCCCCACGAGGACGGCAAGCATGCCTGCCAGGGCGATTGCGCTTGCGGGATCGCCGGTGACCAGCAGCGGCGTGATGGCAGCGAAGATCAAGGGCGAGATCGAGGAATCGGGTCCGAGTACCAGCACTCTGGAGGGCCCGAACACGGCGTAGCCGACCAGGCATGCGATCGTCGTGTAAAGACCGGTGGCAGCCGGGAGCCCAGCCAGCTCGGCGTATGCCATGCCCTGCGGGACGAGGATCGCCGCCAGGACCACACCCGCCACGAGATCTGCCCGCAACCATGAGCGCCGATACGTACGGGCGACGCGAATGCCCGGTACCCAGCGCTCGGCTCGGGCCGCAAGCCGCCCGCTCACAGGCCAACCTGTCCTTGGCGGGCGCTCGGACTGTGCTCGTTTTCCCACCCGCGCGCCACGCGTCGCCGCAGAAGAAGCCGTGAGGACAGGCGCACACCCAGAAGGTCTGAGCCGATCCCAATGGCGGCGCCGGCGACGACGTCGCTCGGGTAGTGAACCCCGGCGTGCACGCGTGAGTAGGCGACGGCGCCTGCAAGCGGAACGAGGACCGGTGCCAGGTGCGGCAGTTCGGCGCTTGCGCCGGTGGCAAACGCAACCGCTGCGGCAGTGTGGCCGGATGGGAACGACGTCGATCTGGGCGTGCGAATGAGCGTGGGCCGCCGGCGCGAGGACGGCCGCCGGCGGCGCACGAGCAGCTTTGCCGGACCGTTTGCCGCCGCCGCTGCGATCGCGATCGCGATCAGCCCACGCCCGGCCGCCCTGCGCCCCTGGCGCCCTCCGAACAGCGCGATCCCGCCCGCAATCGCAAGCCACAGTCGCGAGTAGTTCGCCGCCCGCGTGGTGGCGACGAGGGCCCGATCCAGTGCCGGTGAGCGAGCCCCGAACGAGCGTCTCATCAGCCGGCGATCGAGACGGTGTACGCGGCGCCACATCGTCATCGGACCTGAGTGCTTGCAGATCTGCGCTCGGGCTCCCGCAAGCAGCGCGACACGTAGGTTGCCCAACCGCTGCCGAGCAGCATGCCGGCGATCACGTCGCTCGGATAATGAACGCCCAGATACACGCGAGACGCGGCCACCGTGAGGGCGATCACGAGCGCGACGCCCGCAGCCACGCGGGTCAGCTTCGCCGACGCGCCGACTGCCGGCAGCACAAACACCAGCGAGAACCAGAATGCGCTCGCCTGTGTCGCATGGCCTGAGGGAAAGCTCGAGCCGGTAACCGCCTGCAGATGCTCCACGGGCGGGCGCGGGCGGGACACGAGCAGCTTGATCCAGTCTGAGATCAGCATCGCGCCGCCGAGGCTGAGTGCGACCGCGAGCGCCTCTCGGCGAAGACCCGCCCGCAGCAGCGCCACGCAGGCGATCAGGGCGAGCGGGACCAGCAGGAAGGCGCTGCCCGCCCAGGTGAGCACTCGCGCCACATTGGTGAGCGCAACCGTGCGCTGCGCGGCGACGTCGCGTACCGCGTTCAGCTCGATCGACCCCACAACCGAGGTCCAGAGCTCCCCGACACCCCAACCGAGGAGCACGAAGACGGCCAGTCCGAGCACCAGGCGCGCTGCCGGGTGGCTCACCGGCCGGCCGCCACCCGTAGAAGCGCACCGAGATTGTCCGTACTCAGCGCCACAGCTCTGGCGCCCGGGGGCAGGCCGACGCCCCTGGGCAGCCGCACGCGTAGCGCTCCCGGCAACGACGCGAAACGCAGGGGTGGATCGAGCACGAGCGCCTCGCCGTCGAGCCCAACCTCCACCGGTCCGCTCGAGCGGACCTCGAACTCCTGACTCGACCACGACAAGAGGCCCGGAAAGCGGCTCACCTGGCCAACGAGCTCGAGCGCGACGAACTTCGACACGTCGGCGGCGCTGCGCACTCGCGCGGCCACGACACCGAGCCGGCCCGTGTCGATCCGTTCACGCGTGCCCGCACCGGCGAGGCTCGCCAGCCGATACGGATTGTTCGATACGAGCACGAGCGGCGCGTCATCGCAGCGGCTCCCATCGGGAGCGGTGAACTCGAGATCGATCGGCTCGGCGTCGGGGCCCAGGAGGTCGGGCAGCATGCTCGTCCAGGTCTCGAGCTTGGCGTCGCGGTAGGCGTCGGACTGGACGACCTTGGCATAGACGCCGAGCGAGGCGTTGTTGACGAACACCCGGTCGTTGACGCGCGCGAGATCGATACGCCGCTCGACGCCGTCTGTGAACGCATCCAGTGCGCCCACGACGTCATCACGGTCAAGCCCGAGATCGAGGGCGAAGTGGTTTCGGGTCCCCGCGGGAATGCAGACGTGGGCAATGTCGCGCTTGGCGGCAACCGTCGCAACGAGGGCCTGCGAGCCATCGCCCCCGGCCATCCCAATGACCTGCGCACCGCGTGCGATGGCGCTCTCGGCGAGCTCGCGCAGGTCATCGCCGGGCCGCAAGACAACCGGTTCGACGCCCCGTCGCCTAGCCTGAGCAGCGAGGTCAAAGCGCTCAGCCTTACCTCCACCCGACTTCAGGTTGATGATCAGCACCGCAGATCCGGCGGCGCCCACCGGCACAACCGCCCCGGTCATGTCGCGAACGGTCCTCTCCCCCGTCCGCACCAGCGCGTAGCGCGCGGCGAATCCGAACGCCGCCAGCAGCAGGAGCAACACAACCAGCACCACCAGCCCTTGCCAGTTGGTCACCAGCACCACGATCAACCCGACCCCACTGAGCATCGCCAGCGCGCCACCGACCGCTCGCCGCGGGCCGCGACGGGTCAAGACGAACCAGATCGCCGCGCTGCAGATCAACACCAGCCCGACCGCCAGCACCGCGACGGGCACATCGCCCGCCAGCGCGACCGCGGCCACCACAGCCATGGCAAGCGGTGCGATGAGCGCGACAACCGCGGCGATACGAGGCCACAACGACGGCCGCACCGCCACGTCGCTTCCCGGAGTCCCAGCGCTCGCGTGCACGTTCCGTTCATCTTCCCACGCCCTGGACGGTGCGTCGCGCGCGACAGCACGCCATCTATCCTCTCTTCCGTGCGTGGCCGTCTCCTGCCGATCTTCGTGTGCCTGGCGGGCGCTTGCCTGATCGGGCTGCTGGTGTACGGTGTGACGACGCAGGGAGCGAGCCGCACGCTCGATCAGGCCGTCGCCAAAGGACAGCATCCCCCCGCGCCCCAGGCGGGACACACGCTGCCGGTGCTGTCGGGCACGGCGCCCGGAGCCGGCGACTCGCTGGCTGCCTACAGGGGCAAGGTGGTGGTGCTGAACTTCTGGGCCTCGTGGTGCGTGCCCTGCCAGACGGAGGCGCCGCTGCTGGAGAACGCGCAGAGCCGCCTGCAGGCCCACCACGCGACAGTGCTCGGCGTGAGCTATCTCGACGCCTCGACCGACTCGAGGGCGTTCGTGCGCGAACACCACATCACCTATCCGAACCTGCGCGATACGACCGGCGAATTCGCCCACGCCTACGGCACCGATCAGCTTCCGGAGAGCTTCGTGATCGACCGTCACGGTGGCGTCGTGGCCGTCTCGCGGGGCGAGATCGGACAGGCCTTCCTCAACGAAGCGATCAAGCTCGCGGAAAGCAGTTCGTGAGCACAGCCGCCGGTATCGCACCCGCAGCCCGCAACGCCCGGCGAGGGCTAGCCGCGATCGGCGTGATCGTCACACTCGCGACCGCAGCGTTCTCCCCTGCTTCGGGGCTCGCCGTCACCGCCCGCGCTTCGCTGCCGGCGATCGAACGTCGGGTGATGTGCGTGACGTGCAAAATCCCGCTGATCATGGCCGAGTCCCCGCAGGCCGACCGCGAGCGGGTCTTCATCCGGGGGCTGATCGCGGAAGGCAAGACCCAGTCGGAGATCGAAAGCGCGCTCGTGGGCCAGTACGGGCCGACCGCGCTGGGGCTGCCGAGCGCGCATGGCTTCGACCTGACCGCATATCTGGTGCCGCTGGCGGCGGTGGTGGCGCTGGTCGCGACGCTCGCGCTGCTTTTGCCCCGCTGGCGCAGGCGCTCCCGCGTGCGACCCGACTCACCGCCCGCGCCGGCGCTCGGCGCGGCGGAGCGGGCGCGTCTGGACGCCGATCTGGCGCGCTTCGATCGCTGAACCGAGCCACACGGCAGGTCTGAGCGACACGGGCCGGGCCGCTGCATCCAGCGGGCAGCTACATCCGCTCGGGCGCCGTGACCCCGAGCAGATCCAGGCAGCCTGCGATCGTACGCTGAGCCGCCACCGACAGCGCCAGCCGCAGCGATTCAACGCCCCCTCTCTCCGGCGAGCCGCCGGCATCGTCGACGTCGACGATGCGACAGGCGTCGTAGAAGGAGGTGTAGTCCTGCGCGAGCTCGAGCGCGTAAGCGGCGATCCGGTGGGGTGCGCGGCGCTGGGCCGTCTCGGCGATCTCGCCGGGGAACGCCAGCAGCCGCTTGATCAGCGCGCGCTCGGCCGGGTGCAGCGTCTCCTCCCACCCCTCCCCCACATCCGCGCCCTCGCCCGGGTCGGCATCCGCGCGGGTGGCATCCTCCAGCGCACGGGCGACGCGCTCGGGACCCGCGAGCGCGAGCACCGAGACGATGCGGGCGTGCGCGTACTGCACGTAGTAGACGGGGTTCTCCCGGGATTGCGCGCGCGCGAGGTCGAGGTCGAGGTCGATGGTCGTGTCGTGCGAGCGCGAGAGCAAAAACCAGCGCGCGGCGTCCACGCCGACCTCTGAGACGAGATCGTCGAGCGTGACGAACTCCCCCGCGCGCTTTGACATCTGCGCGCGCTCGCCGCGGCGCACGAGGTGCACGAGCTGCATCGTCAGCATCTCCAGGTGCGCGGGATCGCCGCCCAGGGCGGCGTAGGCGGCCCGCATCCGCGGCAGGTAGCCGTGATGGTCGGCGCCCCACACGTCGATCTGGCGCTCGAAGCCGCGCTCGCGCTTGTCCTGGTGGTAGGCGATGTCCGAGGCGAAGTAGGTGTGCTCGCCGGATGAGCGCACGAGCACGCGGTCCTTGTCGTCGCCGTAGTCGGTCGTGCGCAACCACAGCGCACCGTCCTCGCGATAGGTGTGACCGTGCTCTTCGAGCGTCTGCAGCGTATGCGCGACCGGGCTCGGATCGCCCGCGTGCAAGGCGGACTCGTACTGCCAGTGATCGAAGCCCTGCACGGCGAAGGACCCGAGCGTGCTCTGCATCCGCGCGATCATCATGCCGACCGCCACGCGCCCCAGCTCGGCGGGGTCGAGGGTCGCGGCGTCGTCGATTTCCTGCGCGAGCTCGCGGACGTAATCGCCGTGATAGCCGCCCTCGGGGATCTCTCCTCCACTGGCGACCGCACTGATCGACTCGCCCAGCGCGCGCACCTGCGAGCCGGCGTCGTTGACGTAGAACTCGCGTTCGACCTCGTGCCCGTGAAAGGCGAGGACTCGGGCCAGCGCGTCTCCGTAGGCGGCGTTACGCGCGTGGCCCACGTGCATCGGCCCGGTGGGGTTGGCCGAGACGAACTCGATCAGGATGCGCTCGGACGGTTGCGCGCCGCCGGCGCCGAAGGCAGCGTCCTCGGTGAGCACGCGGGTGAGCGCCCCCCGCAGCCAGGAGTCGTCCAGGAACAGGTTCAGGAAGCCGGGTCCGGCGACCTCGAAGCGCGCCAGCCACGCACCGAGGCGGCGCCCCAGCTCGACGCCCAGGCGCTTGGCGACCTCACGTGGCGGGCTCCCGAGCGAGGGTGCGAGCAGCAGCGCCGCGTTGGTCGCGTAATCGCCGAACTCGGCCTTGGGCGGACGCTCGAGTACGATCGCATCGGGCCTGCCGAGCCCGGCGCCCGCGCCGGAGCCCTCGATGCCGGCGAGCGTCACCGCGCTCTCGAGGACCTCGTCGCGCAACTCGTCTACGGGAGTTCTCGCTCCCGCCGCATGCATCTGCCTCACAGATTGGGATACTAACTACGTGAACGACCAAGACCCAGGCGCAGAGCGCCATATCAACATACATCTCTCCCCCGAGATCATGGGGGGCGTATACGCCAATTTCGCGAACGTCAGCCACTCCGACTACGAGTTCACGGTCACCTTCGCCCGGGTCGACCACGAGGTCGAGTCCGAGGAGGTGCCCGGCGTGGTCGTCTCGCGGGTCAACATCTCGCCGCGGTTCATGCGCGAGCTGATCGATGCGATGGAGGACAATTACTCCAAGTGGCGAACCCGCGAGGGCATCAAGAACCTACCCGAGTACGGCGGCGCCGAGGCGGGGGACGCGGAGGAGTAGGGCCGTGACCGCGCGTTGTTTGCGCGGCGGAGGACGATGAAGGTCGCGGTGATCTCCGACATCCATGGCAATCGGCACGCCTTCGAGGCGGTGCTGGAGGCGATCGCGGCGAGCGACGCCGCAGAGTTGTGGTGCCTGGGCGATCTCGTCGGCTACGGCGCCGAGCCAGACGCGTGCGTGGCGCTCGCCGCCGAGCACGCGGCCGTGTGCCTGGCCGGCAACCACGACCTCGCGGTCACCGGCGAGATCTCCTTCGGGGAGTTCTCGCGCGGGGCCAGCCTCGCGGCGCAGTGGACGCAGGAGGTGATCTCCCCCGAGCATCTCGACTTCCTCACGGGCCTGCGTCCCGAAGGACAGGAGGGGCCGATCGGGCTCTACCACGCCAGCCCACGCGATCCCGTGTGGGAGTACGTGCTCTCGGCGCTGCTCGCGGAGCTGTGCCTGGACAGGCAGCCGAGCCGCGTCTGTCTGATCGGCCACTCCCACGTGGCGCTGTCGTTCGTGCGACACGAGGGCGAGCTCGCCAGCGGCGAACCGCGACGCGAGGGTGCCCGGCTGGACATCTCCGAGGGAGAATGGCTGCTGAATCCCGGCAGCGTCGGACAGCCCCGCGACGGCGATCCACGCGCGTCGTGGCTGATGTTGGACCTCGACGGCCTGACCGCGTCGTTTCAGCGGATCGCCTACGACGTCGCGGGCGCCGCCGCTGCGATCCGCGCGGCGCGCCTGCCGGACTCGCTCGCGGAGCGGCTGGAGTACGGTCAGTGACCATGAACGCTCAGAGCGACCCGCAACGCCGTCCCCTCAGGTTCGCTCTGCGCCTGCTCGCGGCCGGCCTGCTGGGGGTCGCAGTGGCGATCGTGCTGATCTCCTGCGGCAGCTCCGGCAAGGGTCTGATCCCGATCGCCAACGCGGGGCCGCTGCAGAGCGACTTCGAAACGGTGGCACAGGCGGCGCAGAGCGGGGGCGGAAACTGCACCGCGACGACCGAAGCGATCAACAAGACCGAGCAGGACTTCGCGGCGTTGCCCGGCACGATCAACGCCGGGCTGCACAAGCGGCTCAGCGAAGGCATCTCCAACCTGCGCGAACGCGCACTGGCGCTGTGTACTCAGCCGCTCGCCCAGACGGCTACGACGAGCACGCCGCGCACGACCACCACGACCACGAAAACCGAGACGACGCCGACGACGCCCACGACCACGACCAGTACCTCGACGACGCCGCCTGCGCCGGTCACCCCGCCGAACAACGGGGGTGGCACCGTGGCTCCCGGTGAAAGCGAACGCTCGGCCGAAGGCAAAGGCAACGAACAGGGCGAATCCGGCGGCGTGGGCCCGGGAGCGTCCGGACCGGAAGGCGGCAAATGAGATCGACCGCTCCGGCCTACGCCCGCGTTCCTTCCGCTCGCGTCCGTACGGCTCCCGATGGCACGTCAATCGCGCCGGGAGGCCGGGCGTGAACGACGGCGATACGATCGCCGGGCGCTACCGGCTGGAGGGCAGGCTCGGGTTCGGCGGAATGTCGACCGTGCATCTCGCCTTCGACATGCGCCTGGAACGGCGCGTGGCGGCCAAGCTGCTGGCCGAGCACCTCGCGGACGACCCGACGTTCGTCTCGCGCTTTCAGCGCGAGGCGCAGGCCGCCGCGCGGCTGGTGCATCCGAACATCGTGCAGATCTTCGACTCCGGCCTGGACGAGGCCTCGGGCCGGCACTTCATCGTGATGGAGTACATCGAGGGCCAGTCTTGCGCGGAGATCCTGCGCGACGACGGCTGGGTTCAAGTCGACGAGGCCGTGGCGATCATCGAACAGGCCTGTGAGGGTCTGCATTACGCCCACCGTCACGGGGTCGTGCACCGCGACGTCAAGCCGGGCAACCTGCTGCGCGCCCGCGAGGGCGAGGTCAAGCTCGCGGACTTCGGCATCGCCAAGGCGACCGAGCAGTCGAGCATCACCCAGGTCGGCTCGGTGCTGGGCACCGCCGCCTACCTGGCGCCCGAGCAGGCACGCGGCGAGGAGGCCGGTCCGCGCGCGGACCTGTACGCGCTCGGGGTCGTCGCCTATCAGCTGATCTCCGGGCGCCTGCCGTATGAGGCGACCTCGCTGACAGAGCTGGCGCTCAAGCAGCAACGCGAGGAGCCACCGCTGCTCGACACGCTCGTAGCGGCCGTCGGGCCGGAGCTCGCCGAGGCGATCGCGCTCGCGCTGGCGCTGGACCCGAACGAGCGCTACCAGACCGCCCGCGAGATGGGCCGCGCGATCAGCGACGGTGCCGACGGGATCTCGCCTCTGGAGACGCCCGCCACGAGCCGCTCGGCGGGCCGCGGCGCGGGACAGCCGGCGACGCAGGCCACGAGCGTGCTGAGCGGTGGAGCCCTCGGATCGGGCGGCGCCGGGACCAAGCCGGCGGTCGCGCCGCGCCAGCCGCGGCAAGGGCCTTCGAGGAACATCGCCGCCGCCCCGAGCGCACGCCCGGCCGCGGCTCCGTCATCCGGCTCCAGGAGCAGCGGCCCCAGGCGGCTCGCGCTGGCACTCCTGGGACTGCTGGCGCTCGGCGGCGTGATCGCCGCGATCGTCGCGGCCACCGCGCCTGCGCCCACGAGGGTCGTGCTGCGCAACGTCGTCTACAACGACGTCGAACAGGCCTCGGTGGCGCTCAAACAGCTGGTGAGCGAAAACACGAAATAGGCAGATGGGAGGCCTGCATCAGCCGACCCCCATCCGGGCACCCGTCACGTATTGTCTGTCAGACTACCAGGTTCACCAGCGCGCCAGGTAGCAGCTACCTGAGCAAGCCGCCCGTCGATGATCCCTTGCCGCAGATCGCCCATCAGCCGTGCGATGAAGGCGAGGTTGTGCATGACGATCAGGCGCGTCCCGGTCAGCTCGCCGGCACGGGCGAGATAGCCGAGGTAGGCACGGGAGAGGCCTTTCGAGCACGCCGGGCAGACGCAGCCCTGCAGCAGCGGCTCGGGCGAGTCGCGCACGGCGGCCTTCGTCAGATCGAGGCGCCAGCGCGCGTCGGGGTCGGGTACGAGCGCTGTGCCGTGACGGCCGAGACGCGTGGGCATGGCGCAGTCGAAGGTGTCGATGCCGAGCTCAACGCCGGCGATCAGGTCGTCGATCTCGCCGATGCCGAGCAGGTGGCGCGGGCGCCGCTCGAGCGCACCGTCGAGCTCGGCGGTGGCCCAGCCGACGACCTCGTACATCTGCGCCTTCTCCGAGCCGAGCGATCCGCCGATCGCGATGCCGTCGCAGGCGCTCGCGCCGATCAGTTGAGCGGACTCGCGGCGCAGGTCCTCGTAGACCCCGCCCTGCACGATCCCGTAGACGAGCTGCTCTTGCGGGCCGTGTTCTGAGTGCCAGCGCAGGCAGCGCTGCAGCCAGCGGTGGGTGCGCTCGGTCGAGCGCTGGGTGTAGGCGCGGTCGACGTGGAAGGGCGTGCACTCGTCGAAGACCAGCGCGATGTCCGAGCCCAGTGCGGCCTGCGTGGCCATCGAGTCCTCCGGCGAGAGAAAGCGCACATGGCCATCGACGTAGGAGCGAAAGCGCACGCCGGACTCGTCGATCTCGAGGATCGCCCCCTCGCGCTCTCCCGGCCGGCCGCGGGCGCGGCCCTTGATCTCCTCGGCGACCGTCCCGTGACCCATCGAGAAGACCTGAAAGCCGCCCGAGTCGGTGATCGTCGGTCCGGACCAGCCCATGAACGCGCCGAGCCCGCCGAAGCGCTCGATCAGCTCAGGACCGGGGCGCAGCAGCAGGTGGAAGGTGTTGCCGAGCACCATCTCGTAGCCGAGCGCCGCGACCTCCTCGGGCAGCAGCCCCTTGACGGTCGCCTTGGTGGCCAGCGGCGTGAAAGCCGGGGTGCGGACCTCACCGTGGGCGGTGCTCAGCGAGCCCGCGCGAGCGCGCGAGGACTCATCACGGGCGAGGATCGTGAAGGCGGACACCGCGGGCATCCTATGGACCGCCGACGGGCACCATCTATCGTGACCTGACCTGGGGTACATGCCGAACCCTCTGGGAAAGCAGCAGCGCCCAAGATGCTCGCCGCGATCGTCAACGTCAGCCACCTCGTCGAAACGTTCGGCTACCCACTGCTGTTCCTAGCGGTGATGGCTGAGTCAAGCGGCGTGCCGATCCCGGGCGAGACGGCACTGATCACCGCCGCAGTGCTGGCCAGTGGGGGCAAACTCCAGATCGAGCTCGTGATCGCGATCGCGGCGGCCGGGGCGATCGTCGGCGACAACATTGGCTATTTGATCGGCCGCAAAGGGGGTCGCTGGCTGCTTGAACGGCCCGGGCGCTTCCAAGGTCAGCGTCAGCAGGCTCTCCAGAACGGAGAGGTGTTCTTCGCCCGCCACGGCCCCAAGGCTGTGTTCCTCGGCCGTTTCGTGCTGGGATTGCGCGTGTGGGCTTCGTGGCTGGCCGGCGCGACACACATGCACTGGCGGTCGTTCGTCTTCTGGAACGCTCTCGGAGGGATCTGCTGGGCGACTGCCATCGGCCTGCTCGCCTACTTCCTCGGCCACGCCGCCGGCAATGTGATCGAGACGTTCGGCATCTACGGTCTGGTCGCGGTGCTGATCGCCGCGGGCGGAGCGCTGCTGGCCCACCGGCGCCACCGCCGCCGGTTGAGCGAGGAGCTCAGGCACGGCGAGTCGACGCCCGGTGTCGAGACGCCTACGCCCGTGTCACGCGGCAAGCCGTAGAGACGCGATGTAGAGACGTCGAGCGAGGCCGCTGTCGAGTGAGCTCGCCGCTCGCCTCAGCAGCCGTGAGCGTCGGCGTCGGCATGGGCACCGTTACCATTGCCGCACGGCGCGATGCGGTCCCACAGGTCCGCCAGCGCGCCCAGCTCGGGCTCGGAGAAGCGCGAGAAGAAGTGCTCGCGCACGACCGCCAGATGGGTGGTGCGCGCCTGGGCGAGCCGTTCGCGTCCGAGGTCGGTCAGGCAGGCGTAGGAGCCGCGCGCGTCATGGGCGCACGAGCAGCGCTCGAGCAGCCCGTCGCGCTCCAGGCGATCGACCAGGCGCGTGAGGCCGCTGCGCGAGAGCTGGGCCTGTTCGGCGAGGTCGCACATCCGCATGCGTCCGGCGCCGGCGTCGTCGAGGTGATGGAGCACCTCGTAGGAGCTCAGCGGCAGGGCGTGCTCGCGCTCGAGCTCGGCGTCGAGTCGCTTTGCGAGACAGGCGTGCGCCCGCAGCAGCCCGCGCCACGCACGAAGCTCCCCTTCGCTGAGAGACTCCTGCTCCCCTGGTGGAATCTTGACTGCAGTCGCGGTCGACATGATGACAATCGTTACGAAAACCCTGCTCAGTCGAACATAGCAGCGTCAGCCCTCGATCTCGGGCGCCTTGCGCTCACGAGCGGGTCGCGCGCCAGGCCCAGCGCATCATCAGCGGCTGCAGCGGCAGCCGCGCATACAGCGCCCAGCGCGGGATCTTCGGGAAGTTCTCGGGCTCGCGCGCCATGTGCAGGTTGGCTGGAAACACGGCCGCGAGCAACGCGATCAGGCCGAGGCCCGCGAGGCGCCGCGTGCTGGGCAGCAGTACCCCGACGCCGCCCGCGATCTCGGCGACCCCGCTGATCGCCACCAGGCGCTCGGCGTTCTCCTGCATGCTCGGCGGCACGATCGACGCGTAGACGCGGGGGGATGAGGAAATGGTTGACCCCGGCGCTCACGAAGAATGCGCTGAGCAGTGTGCGCGAGCGATGCATCGTGCAGATCCTAGCGACGCTCGATCAGTGAACGCCCGGTCATGGCCGCCGGCTGCTCGATGCCGAGCAGCTCGAGCACCGTGGGCGCGACGTCGGCGAGGACCCCCCCATCGGCGCGCAGCGCGAGCTGCCCGCCGTCGCCCACGGTGTGCCCGGCGAGGATCAGCGGAACGGGGTTGAGCGAGTGCGCGGTGTTCGGGCTGCCGTCGGGCTCGAGCATGTGATCGGCGTTGCCGTGATCGGCGGTGATCACGCATACGCCGCCGGACTCGCGCACGGCGGCGAGCACCCGTCCGAGACAGCCGTCGACGGTCTCGACCGCGCGCACGGCCGCGGGAATGACGCCGGTGTGTCCAACCATGTCGGCGTTCGCGAAGTTGATGACCCCGAACTCGGGGCGATCCTCGCGCCACGCCTCCACGAACAGGTCGGTGGCTCGCACCGCGCTCATCTCCGGCTTGTGGTCATAGGTGGGCACCTCACGCGGCGAGGGCGCGAGCTCGCGCCGTTCGCCCGCCTGGTCGGACTCGACGCCGCCGTTGAAGAAGTAGGTCACGTGCGCGTACTTCTCGGTCTCGGCAACATGCAGCTGGCGCGCGCCGGTGGCGGCGATCGTGGCCGCGAGCGTGGTCGAGGGACGCTCGGGAAGAAAGGCCACGGGATAGGACCAGTCTTCCTCGTACTCGGTCAACGTCGCGTAGCGCGCCACAGGCGCCGCGCCGTCCCTGCCCGTCCACCCCGGAAGCGGCTCGTCTCCTGCGCCGAACCCCGGCTCGGCGAGCGCCCGCGTGATCTGACGCATGCGGTCGGGACGGAAATTGAAGGCGATCACGCTGTCGCCCGGGCGTATCTCGGTGTTCTCGCCCACGCGTGTAGGCTCGATGAACTCGTCGGTCTCCCCCCGCTCATAGGCCGCGCGGACCGCCTCCTCGCCGCTGATCGCGACATACGGCGCGCGCGCGTGGACGAGCAGGTCATAGGCGCGCTGCGTGCGATCCCAGCGGCGGTCGCGGTCCATCGCCCAATAGCGGCCGACGACCGTTCCCACGCGCGCCCCCTCGCTCGCGTCGAGTTGCGCCAGATAGCCGGCGCCCGCGTGGGGAAGCGTGTCGCGCCCGTCGGTGAAGGCGTGCACGATCACGTCTTTGTGCCCTCCGATGCCTGATCCCGGGTGCGCGGCGGCGCAGGCGATCAGCGCCTGCAGATGCTCCAGCGAGGAGTGCACCCCACCGTCGGAGACCAGTCCGATCAGGTGCACGCGATCGACGTCCGCCAGCGCCGCCCGTAGCACAGGGCTCGCCGCGAACGAGCCGTCGGCGATCGCGTCGTCGAGGCGCACCAGATCCTGGCGTACGACCGCGCCCGCGCCGAGGTTCAGGTGGCCGACCTCGCTGTTGCCCATCTGTCCTTCCGGCAGACCGACCGCGCGACCGCACGCCCGCAGGGTCGTGTGCGGGCAGTCACGCCACAGCTCGTCGAACACCGGGGTCTGCGCCAGGGAGACGGCGTTGCCCGGACCGTCCGGAGCGAGCCCCCAGCCATCGAGCACGACCAGACAGACGCTCGGAATGTCCATCACGCAGCCGGGGTCGCGGCAGCGCTCACAATCTGCGCGAACGACACAGCCTCCAGCGAAGCCCCGCCGACGAGCGCCCCATCGACGTCGGGCAGCGCGAGCAACTCGGTCGCGTTCTCGGGCTTGACCGACCCGCCGTAGAGGATCCGCACGCGCTCGGCGGCCGCGGCGTCACGATCGCCGACGAGTGCGCGGATGAAGGCGATCGCCTCCTGGGCTTGCTCGGACGTGGCGACCCGCCCGGTCCCGATCGCCCAGATCGGCTCGTACGCGATCACCACCTCGGCCAGCCGCTCCTCGGGCACGGAGGCGAGGTCGTCCCAGACCTGCTGGCGCAGCTTGCGCTCGGTGTCGCCGGCGTCGCGCTCTGACTCGGTCTCCCCCACGCACAGGATCGGCGCGAGGCCGGCCGCGAGCGCAGCGGGGAGCTTGGCCGCGAGCGCGCGGTCGGTCTCGCCGAACAGCTGCCGGCGCTCGGAATGACCGAGCACGACACCGTGGACGTCGAGCTCAGAGAGCATCGGCGCGGAGATCTCGCCCGTGTAGGGGCCCTCGGGCTCTGCGTGCATGTTCTGCGCGTAGACCTCCACGCGCGAGCCGCGCGCGGAGTCGACCATCGCGCGCAGGTCGGTGAAGGGCACGCAGATTGCGACATCAACGCCGTCCACGGCGGAGACGCGCGGCAGCAGCGCCTGGATGTACTCCTCGGCCTGCGCCTCGGTCTTGAACATCTTCCAATTACCCGCGATCAGCGGCGTGCGCGAGCCGGCCATCAGGAAACGACCCCTGCACCTTCGAGCGCCTGCACGCCGGGAAGGGCCGCGCCCTCTACCAACTCGAGCGTTGCGCCACCGCCGGTGGAGAGATGGTCGACGGCGTGCTCCAGCCCGAACTGCGCCAGCGCCGCCGCCGAATCGCCGCCGCCGACGACGGTCAGCCCCTTCGCGCTCGCCACCGCCTCGGCGACCGCGCGTGTGCCCGCCGCAAACGGCTCCAGCTCGAAGGCCCCCATCGGACCGTTCCAGAAGACCGTACCCGCGCTCGCGATCACGCTCGCGTAGCGCTCGGCGGTCTTGGGGCCGATGTCGAGGCCCATCCAGCCCTCCGGCACCTCCACCCCGTCGAGCACGCGGTGGGGCGCATCGGCCGCCAGGCGCTCTCCGATCACGAGGTCGTTCGGCACCAGCAGACGCGCTCGTCCGGGCTGGGGCGAATCGGTGTCGCTGGCCTGCGAGAGCGCGCTGCGCGCGTGCTCGACGTCCTCCTCGCCACACAGCGAGTCGCCGACGGCGTGCCCCTGCGCGCACAGGAACGGAAAGCACATCGCGCCGCCGATCATCACCACGTCGGCCACGGCCAGGAAGCGCTCGATCACGGCGATCTTGTCCGCAACCTTGGCCCCGCCCACGATCGCCACCAGCGGGTGGCCGGGATGCTCGAGGATTCCGGTCAGCGTCCCCACCTCGCGTTCGAGCAGCCGTCCGGCGGCACTGGGCAGAAGGTGTGTGACGCCCTCGTTACTCGCGTGCGCGCGGTGGGCGACGCCGAAGGCGTCGTCGACGTAGACGTCCGCGAGCGCGGCCAGCTCCTTCGCGAAGATCGGATCGTTGCGCGTCTCCCCCGGCTCGAAGCGGACGTTCTCGAGCACCAGGATGTCGCCGTCGCCCAGTTCCTGCGCGAGCGCCGTCACCTCCTCGCCGACCACGGCCGGCGCCAGCATCACCTTCGCGCCGGTCAGCTCGCGCAGGCGATCGGCGACGGGCGCCAGCGACAGCTCGGGGACGCGTTTGCCCTCGGGTCGGCCCAGATGCGAGACCAGCACCAGGCGCGCGCCGCGCGCGCGCAGCTCTTCGATCGTCGCCAGCGCGGCGGCGATGCGCGTGTCGTCGCTGACGAGCGGAACCCCGCCGGCAGCGATGTCCTCGGCGGTTCCCAGCGGCACGTTGAAGTCCACACGCACGAGCACCCGCATGCCGTGCACGTCCAGTTCGTCGATGCTCCTCACCGGCTCACAGGACCCTCTGCACCAGGTCGACCAGACGGTTGGAGTAGCCCCACTCGTTGTCGTACCACGCGACCACCTTCAGCATCGTGCCGTCGATCGTGGCGGTCAGCGAGGAGTCGACGATCGAGGAGAAGGGTGAGCGCACGATGTCGCTGGAGACGATCGGATCGGTCGTGTAGGCCATGATCCCGGCCAGCGGCCCCGACTCGGAGGCGGCCAGCAGGGCGCCGTTGACCTCCTCCACGCTCGTCTGCCGGGCGCACTCGACGGTCAGGTCGACCACCGATCCGGTGGGCACGGGCGCGCGCACGGCGAACCCGTGGAGCTTGCCCTGCAGCTCTGGTATCACCAGGCCGATCGCCTTGGCCGCGCCCGTGGAGGCGGGGATCAGGTTGATCGCGGCCGCGCGCGCGCGGCGCAGGTCCTTGTGCGGCAGATCCTGCAGGCGTTGATCGGCGGTGTAGGCGTGAATCGTCGTCATCAGACCGTGGGAGATGCCGACCGTGTCGTTGACGATCTTGGCCACAGGTGCCAGGCAGTTGGTCGTACAGGAGGCGTTGGAGATCACGTCGTGCTTCTCGCGATCGTAGACCTCGTCGAAGTTGACGCCCAGCACGACGGTCGCGTCCGGATCGGTGGCGGGCGCGGAGATGACGACCTTCTTGGCGCCCTGCGCGAGGTGCTTGGCGGCGCTGTCGCGATCGGTGAACAGCCCAGTCGACTCGATCACCACGTCGACGCCGAGATCGCCCCAGGGCAGCGCGCCGGGATCGCGCTCGGCGAGCACCTTCAGCTCCTTGCCGTCCACCTCCAGCGCGCCCTTGCGCTCCTGCACCGAGCCCGGATAGGGGCCGAGGATCGAGTCGTAGCGAAGCAGATGCGCGAGCGTAGCCTCATCGGTCAGATCGTTGACCGCCACCCACTCGATCTCATCCGCATCGGCGCGCTCCTGCGCGGCGCGGAACACGTTGCGGCCGATGCGACCGAACCCATTGATGCCCACCCGTACTGCCATATGTGCACGGCCTCCTAGTCGCGCGAAAATGAACGAGGCCGGGTCTCGGAAGGTCCAACTCCGTCGCCCGGCATACTCGACGAAGGCTATCAGCGAGCGTTTTTGCCGCCTGCCCGGAGAACGTCGGTGAGGCTGCCCACTTCTGCCGGGAGAGCTCTCTGCGAGCAGCGCACCTTGCGCCGACCTCGTCAGGAGGGCCGCGCCTCAGGCGTCAAGAGCGCCGCGAAGCCTTGTCGATGTCGCGGTGAGCGACCGCCACGTCGAGATCCTCGTTCTCGCGATAGCGCGCGGCGAGGTGCTCGGCGATCGCGACCGAGCGGTGGCGTCCACCGGTGCAGCCAACGGCGATCACGAGATGGGACTTGCCCTCGCCCACGTACTCGGGCAGCAGGAAGTCCAGCAGCGCGTGCAGGCGCACGTACAGCTCGTCCAGGCGCCCGTCGCGCGCGACGTACTCGACCACCCGCTCGTCGTGGCCGGTCAGCTCGCGCAGCTGCGGCTCGTAGTGAGGGTTGGGCAGGAAGCGCACGTCGAAGGCCAGGTCCTCCTCGCGCGGGGGGCCGTGCTTGAAGCCGAAGCTCATGAAGGTCACGGCCAGACGGCCGGCGTTCTGAGAAGGCAAGAGCTCATCGGCGATGCGCCCGCGCAGGATCGCGGTGGACATGCCGGTCGTGTCGATCACCAGATCCGCGCGGCTGCGCAGCGGCTCCAAGAGCGCGCGCTCGGCCGCAACACCCGCGGCGACGCTGCCCTCGGGCGCGAGCGGATGGCGGCGACGGGTCTCCTTGTAGCGGGTCACGAGCGTCTGCTCGGCCGCCTCCAGGAACAGCACGTGATGGCTGAGCCCGAGCGCGTCGAGATCGTCGACGACCGCGCGCAGCGCCTCGAAGTAGACGCCGCCGCGCACGTCCGAGACGACGGCCGCGCGTTCGACCTTGGAGCCGCCGTGCACGAACAGCT
Source organism: uncultured Solirubrobacterales bacterium (assembly GCA_963714025.1). Classification (GTDB taxonomy): domain Bacteria; phylum Actinomycetota; class Thermoleophilia; order Solirubrobacterales; family Solirubrobacteraceae; genus Palsa-744. Next base: position 2,809,460 of record OY970221.1, on the reverse strand, counting down.
CGACCAGCGAGCGGATCATCTCCGGCGGCAGGTTGTCGACGCAGAAGTAGCCCGCGTCCTCGAACACGTTCATCGCCGTCGACTTGCCCGCGCCCGAGAAGCCGGTGATGACGACGAGATCCTGCAGCCGCGACTGCACCGCGGGCTTCGCCGCGCGCAAGGGACGGAGGGGCCTGATGACGGCCATCGCCACTGATTGTGCCCGCTCAGGCGGACGAGCGTGTCATTTTTCGTGCAACGGTCCTGCTCACCCGGCCCGGTGCAGATGGCCGTGCAACTCCCGCGCGACCTTCGCGGGCAATCCCGGAACGGCCTGCAGCTCCTCGCTGGAGGCCGCCGCGACGGCCTCGGGCGAGCCGAAGTGCGTGAGCAGCGCCTGCTTGCGCGTGGGACCGATCCCGGGCAGGCCGTCGAGCAGCGAGGCGGTCATCGCGCGGTCGCGACGGCCGCGATGGTGGGTGAGCGCGAAGCGGTGCGCCTCGTCGCGCACGCGCTGCAGCAGCTGCAGCTCGGGTGTCGAGTGGTCGAGCACGAGCGGGGAGCGACGGCTGGGCATGAACACCTCCTCGATGCGCTTCGCCAGCGAGACCACCGCGACGCCGCGCTCGCGAAAGCCGCGCAATGGCGGCAGCCCGGCGGCGAGCTGACCAGGGCCGCCGTCGATCACGACGAGGCTCGGCAGCGAGGCGAAGCTCGCGTCGTAGTCGGAGTCGTGCGGGGAGATGTCGGCCTGGGCCTCCCACTGGGCGTAGCGGCGCGCGAGCACCTCGGCCATCGCCGCATAGTCGTCGGAGGCCCCCTCGGGCAGCGAGCGGATGCGAAAGCGACGGTAGTCGGACTTGCGCGGGGCGCCGCCCTCGAAGACGACCATCGAGGCAACCGTCTGGGTGCCGCCGAGATGCGAGATGTCGTAGCACTCGATCCGGATCGGCGGGGCGTCCAGGCCGAGCGCCTGCTGCAGGCCCTCGAGGGCGTCGACGCGGGTCTGGCGGCGGCGCTCCGCCCGCAGGCGCTCCTGGTCGAGCGCGAGCAGGGCGTTGCGATGGGCGAGGTCGAGGATGCGGCGCTTCTCGCCGCGCTCGGCCGGACGGATCTCGACGGGGCCGTCACGACGACTGGCGAGGGCTTCGGCAAGCGGTCCGACCTCGTCGTCCGAGGAGAGCTCGCGCTGGACGACTATCAGCGCCGGGATCGAAAGATGGCCAGCGTAGTACTGCAGCATGAACTCCTCGGCCACCTCCGCGACACCGCGCTCGGTCTCGTTGGACAGGTAGAACGACTGCCGATCGGTGAGCACGCCGTCGCGGATCTGGAACACCTGCGCGTTGGCCTCGCGCCCGTCAATGGCGACGGCGACGGCGTCGAACGTGCCCGCCGAGGCGTTGGCGACACGGCGGCGCTCCAGCAGCGAATGCACGGCGCGCAGGCGGTTGCGCTCGAGCGTGGCCTGCTCGAACTCCTCCGCCGCCGCCGCCGCCCGCATGCGCGCCTCCAGGTCGCGCTCGATCGCGACGAAGCGCCCGGAGAGGAAGTCCCCGACCTGCCCGATCGACGCGCGGTAGTCCTCGCGGGAGATGTAGTCCACGCAGGGCGCGGTGCAGCGCTTGATGTAGTAGTCCAGGCACGGACTGCCGCTGCGCCGCCCCGGCTCGGGGCCGGTGCAGGAGCGGAACATGAACACCTTCGCCAGCACCTCCAGCGTCGCGCGCACGCGCTTGGCGTTCGAGTAGGGGCCGTAGTAGGCGCGGCCGGGGCGGTGGCGCTCGCGGGTGAAGTACACGCGCGGGTAGTCCTCGTCGAGCGATATGGCGATGAACGGGTAGGACTTGTCGTCGCGCAGGCGGACGTTGAAGCGCGGGCGGTACTGCTTGATGAACCCCTGCTCAGTCAGCAGCGCCTCGGCCTCGCTCGCCACGACCACGCACTCCACCTGCGCCACCGCCGCGACCATCTCGGCGTGGCCGGGGCTGCTGGGGACCTGCACTTTGGAGAAGTGCGAGGCGACGCGCTTGCGGATCGACTTGGCCTTGCCAACGTAGATCACGCGACCCTTGCCGTCACGGAAGAGGTACACGCCCGGCTGGTCCGGAAGCGCGCGGCGCTGCGCCGCAAGGGCGCTCGCGGGGCGCGTATCGGGGTCCTCGACCGTCTCGGTGGGCATTATGTTCGAGGATAGGTGCCCGGCGGCGCACGCGCCGCCGGGCGGGGATGCACATGTGCACCGTCCGCGCGGGGCCGCATGCGGCCCCGCTGCCTCGTCGCATGCGGCGAGGCCTCAGTAGGCGCGCCAGCGGCGGAAGACCACGAACACGGCGTAGGCGACACCGCCAGCCAGCACAAACCACAACAGCTCACCGACGCCCGTGCGCCACATCCGCGAGTAGGACATCCACAGGAACAGGGCCAGCGCGATCGCTCCGTACAGCAAGCCGCGATAGCGGTCACCCAGCGAGTAAAGCGCTAGGTGCTGTTCGCGGTAGAAGCGCAGCCCGATGTAGCCGATCGCCACGCCGAAGCCGATGTACAGGAGCGCTTCGAAGGTGTGCGCGAACCGTCCGCCTGAGGGCAGGAAGTAGACGGCCGCGGCGATCAGCGCGACGATGGCTACGTTGCGCGTGGTTTTGAGGCGGTCGGTCACAAGCTAAGAATAGCCCGCTCGTGGGATCCGGGTGTCTGGTGGGGTCGCAATACCGGTCGCGACCCCACATAACCGACCGACCCCTACGGCTCCACCAATTCGATTTCCATTGCTTCGCCTGCGCTGTTTGTGAATCCGCTCAACGTGTTCGTCGATTTCAGTGCAGTTTCTTCTTCTGTGAGAATGGTCGGGGTCAAATGCTGTTTAACCAGCCCGCCTTTAGGCAATAAGAATTCTGTCAATTCCTGCATCCCCGGTTCCGATTCATTGTATACCAGGTTGACTTCTTTCTCGGGTGTGTTTAGCGGCTCCTGGGTACAAGTGGAACTTGCAAAACGCCGATCAAACGCACCCTTTGATCGTGACAGTGACAATCGAGCATTTATATGACAGATTTTCATCCAATAACGTGTCGATAGCAGGTACGCTCGTATTCGATCCTAGATGCGTTAAGCCCAGATGAAAAAACGTCGCTGCTAACGGCCGATGAATTTTATTTGTTCCCGTGTTGTGACAGTTCACAGTCCTGCCAAAGGGCCGTCGTAGTACAGCCTGAGAACAGTATTAAGACATCTCCTAACGTGGTACTTAAGAATCTTTCATGGCCGCTGAGGTGTTGACATAGGATGGGGCTCCCGCCTAATGCCTTCACTAACTGTAAGCCGCCTAACAATTTAAACGCTCCGCCCACGACATTCCCCAACCCATCTCAGCGTCTGACGACTGCGACGGGGATAGGAACATCTAACGCACCCACTCGGATCGCACGAGAGCCGAACCTTTGGACCTGCGCTAGTGCCACCGGAAATCGGGGCCTCGACACCGCACCTCAGCCGTTCTGCGGCAGATCCGGCCTGGGCCCGGCCCGTAGCCACATCCGGCAAAACGTCTCCGACCGCTAGCCGCAAAGCGCGCGATACAGCACAGCTACCCCCCGGACGCCGCCCGCGGAGAGGACGGGCGGCGTCCAGACTCAATCAGGGCGTTCGGACGTTATTTTGCCGTCACGGCCCAGGTGCCGTTGGCAAATATCGCTTTCGCGGCGGTTTTGGGTTTTATCACAAGCCATGCACCCACCTTGCCTGCTTCTGGTTCTCCAGTTTCAGCATTCAGCACCAGTACTGCACCGACGTTTTCGGCGAAGCCGGACCCGACAAACACGCACAGGTTGCCCGGTTCGGCTTCGGGCTGACTTACCTTGCTGCCGACTGGGCAACCGCCCCCTGTGCCTTCCCCTTCTATGACATGAACCTTTTCTTCTATCAGCAATTCGTTCAGTGGGATTGTGAACGAGATGCTCGTCGAGATGGCTTCACCCAAGCCTGGCCCGTTCTGTGGGACACCACTGGCGGCCCATGTGCCCTTCTCGGTCTTACCGGACGGCAGGGTTTCGGTAAAGCCGGTCTGGCCCGTCGGTCCCGTCGGCCCCGTCGCACCGTCCGTCCCCGGTATGCCGGGCGCACCGTTTTTGCCTGTCGCTCCCGTCGGGCCTGTCGAGCCGGCCGGACCGGTTGTGCCCGTAGAGCCCGCGGCCCCATTGTTACCGTTCGCACCGTTCTGCCCATCTTTGCCGTTTGTACCATTCGTCCCGTTCGTCCCAGCAGGGCCGGCTGAGCCCACCGGCCCCTGTGCTCCCGGAGTGCCGGCCGGTCCGGCCTTGCCCTGCAGTTGCTTGAGCACCGTCGGGCTGATCTGCTTGGTCGACGTGATCACGTACTTCTTGGCGGCGTACGCGCCACCGGTCATCGCAAACACCAGCGCCAGCGCCAGCGCGACGTTGGTGAAGGTGAGACGCTTGCGTATTCTCGAGAACATCTATTCCTCCCAGTTGCAGTTTCTTTTTCGGCGTGCGCGACCCCGACAACACGGCCCGCACGGCAATGACGATTGACGTGCTGCGCGGGTCCTATTTCCTCTTGCGCACCGCCCCCTTCTTCGCCTTCTTCACCGGCCCGTAGCGCTTGCGCGCCCGTGCTTCGCACACAGCACGCCTATGGCCTCTTGCTTTCTTGCGACAGGCTTTGAGCGCCCCCGCGAGCAGCTGTGCCCTGGTCGGCTTCTTGACCTTGGGGCAGCCCGTGACGGCGATCTTCGTCGACTCGTGGATCGCCGCGCCGTTCTGTGCGACGAATTCGGTCGGCATTGCCAGTTTGGAGGTGCACAGGTCGCCGTTCGCGGCCAGCGCCGAATACGGGCCCTGCGGCAACGTCAGTTCGAACGTGCCGACCGGAACGTCCGGAACCGTCTTGAACGTGCTGCTCGTGATACCGGCTTTGCTGATGAACGTCGTACCCACGAGATCCACCGTCACGCCGTAGCCTTCCAACACGACGATCAAGCTCGGGAACGCTTCCCCGCCATGCGATACGAAGTATGCGGGTCCTTCGAGTGGAACGGGGAGGATCGGAGTGGTCGCTCTTGCCTGCCCGATGATCGACGCGACCGGACACCCGGCCGGGTTGGTGTCGAACTGGGCGGCTGTACACGCTTTTTGCAGCGTTGTGAGCCTGGACGGCAACTGCTTTGGCAATTCGACTTTCACGCTCGCGATGTTCGTCTGCGAACCCTGCGGAGCGTTGGGATAAGCGAGCTTCACCGCGAGGCTGGCGCCGTTCGCTTTCGAGGTTTTGCCCGACGTGGCCACGTTGAATTTGGGAGCGAACTGCAGCGCTGCGCAGTTGGCCACCTGAAACGGTACCCGCAGACTCGAGGAGGCCCCTTCGACGCTCGACAGCGTGCCGGCGATCTGCAGTGGACTGCAGTTCGTGGGGTTGAACGTGAATCCGGACCGCCCGATCGTGACGTTGACGTGCTGGATCTGCAACGGAATCCCCTGAAGTGTCGACGGGATCGTGTATGGGCCCGAGTTGTCGGTTGTGACGGTCAGCGCGGCAGTGTGCGGATCGACGTCGATCTTCGCGCGGACGACCACCTGGCCCAAGTCGAATGGGCCCGCCTTGGCCGGGGTTACGATCGACAATCCAAACGGCGCTCCCTCGTAGGATCCGGTGAGATACACCCTGCCGCCCGTGACCGTGTAGGGGTTGCCGCCGAGGCCGACACTGACCGTCGTTTCGCCGATCAGGCTTCCTTCACCGCACGTCCCCGCGTCGGCCTGCGCTTCGCCGCACAGCGCCACGCCCGACAGAACCCCGGACAGCCCGGCCGGCATGTGCAACTGGACGCTCTCGAGGTTCTGGTTGCCGTCTTCGCGGCTCAGCGTGGTCGTGAACGAACTGAAGGCGCCAGCCTGATTGTTGATGCTGCCCGCGGTCAATGACGGCGCGAACGGCAGCCGATCGTGACATGGCGCACCCTTGGGACCGGTCGTTATGTCGAATGTCGATGAGACGGGACTGGATTCGCTGCCGGACCATGGCGCCAGCACAGCGTGGGTCGTGTAGGAACCGCAGAACGGAGGGGTCCCAAGCGGCGCTCTGGCTTCACCAAAGAAGTGCAGTTCGGCATCTTCGAAGGCGAGCTGCGGGCTGTTCAGGAACGTCGTAACGATCTGGCCCGTCGCCTGGCAGGCCATCCCATCTATCGTCGCTCCTGGGCCCGGACAGAGCTGTGTTTCGCCCGCGAGCTTCACCACCGTCCCGGAGATCGGGTCCTTTGCCACGAGATAGAGGGCAATCAACGACCCAAACGGGTTCGCGTTCTGGCTTGCCAGATACACATAGCCCTTCACGAACTGTCCCGCGGGCAGCAACGGCGTCTTGACCGTGACTTCCCCGATCTTTGAAGCGTCCGGGCAGAAGTTCACGCCCTGTTCCAGGGGTTCTGGCAAGTCAGATGTGAACGTCGCCAGTGACCCCCCGGTGTCGAGCGCGCTGAAGCCGGTGAACCCCACCAGACCCTCCGAGCAAGCCTGCAGGCCGTCCGCCCCCCCCGGATTGACCGCCACCCCGGGCGGCAACGCGACCGTGATGTCCTTCACGTCGGACTCCGCCAGACCTTCGGGGTTCAGCGCTGCCGTCTGGGGCACGTGGATCCTCACGTTCACGCCCGTCGCGGTGCTCGCTTCCGGAACGTCCGGCACAACACTGATTCCGGGGTTGAACTGCAGCTGATTGCAACCGCCGAGACCGGCCAGCGTGTCTTCGTCGAACAGCGGCCGTTCGCCCAACTGTGCAAGCGAGGGGTGGGGGTCTTCCCACGAGTCGGCCTGCACGGTCGTGTGGAGCGGACCGGTGCACGACGTCGGCAGCGATACGAACGGCGGCGGTTTGGAGACGTCCGCGGAGCACGAGGACTGCCGTTCTTCGAGACACTCCCAGCCACGCCTGCTGTCGTGCACGCCGGCGCCGGGTACACCCCAGAGCGTCACCTTGCTGCTCAGGAACCCAATCGTCTGCGAAACGTTCGAGACACTCACCGTAACGCCATAGTCGCCGCCGCTGCGCACGGCTGTATCAATGAACGTGCGCGCGCCCGTCACTTCGAAGCCGAACCGTGCCGGCTCTCCTGCCAGCGGCGGGAGATTGAAGACCGGCACCGTCCGCGAGGTGAAGCCTTCTGCTTTGCTGACGTTGAATGTGACGGTCGCCACGCCGATCGCAGTCTTCGCTTCGCATTCGTTGTGTTCGGTGCCCGGTTCGTGGGTCGAGAACTGAACATCTGTGCACTGCGGGAACGGCGTCGGATTTCCCACCAAGCCGGCGGGCAGCTGGAAGCTCAGGTCCTTCACCATGCTCGCCGGCTCCTGTTCCTCGAAGTCGGCCGGCGCGCGGCTCGTATCGAGTGCCAGCACCGTCGTGAGCTGAAACGGATGGGAACCCGCCTGGGTGTCCATCGCCCCACCTTCTTCTTCCGGGTTCAACTCGTAGTCCGCCACCCCGAACTGATTGCCGGTGCCGACGTCTATCGGCTTGGTCAGGGTCGCCGTACGCTCGCCGCCACCCGAGATGGTCACGGTGTTGCCTTCACCTGTTTTGGCGCCCGCAGTCGTGACGGCGACACGCACTTCGAGCTCTTCATACGGCGGCAGGCTCCCTTCGAACACGCACCGCGCGACGCGCGCTGACGGCGATGCGCACACCACCGGCCCGCGGTTACGCGGGTTCTTGGTCGATTCGCCGGCGACGCCTTCTACGCCGGTGACCGTCACGTGTTCGGGCACCACATCTTCGACGACGACCGGCGTCACGCTGCCTTCGACGCTCGCCTCGCCCATGTTCTCCGCGGTCACCACGAGCTTGCCCGATCCGTTTTCCGCCAGGTTCGTGGGCCACGACCCCGACGTCAAGCTCCACCACGGCGATGGTCCGGCAAACGCCGGCGCCACACCACACAGCGAGGCGATGACCGCACTCGCGAAGACGCTCAGAATGGCACGCTCGAGCCAACGCATCACGATCACCCCCGCGTCCCACGACGGGCCGTCGCAGCAGGCCGCCGTACGCTTGACTTGGACGACTTCGGCTTCACGGGGGCGTAGCGTGCGCGCGCTGTGCGTTCGCACGCGACACGCCTGCCCTTGTTCCGTTTCTTCCGGCACGCCTTCAGAGCCTTCTCGAGCTTTTCCTTGCGCACCTCTTCCGCTGTGGGCTTCGGCTTTCCACTCGTTCCCGGGATGGCTCCCGGGGTGACGTTGCCCGTCCCCGAGAAGGTCGAACTGGACGGCGCGCCAAAGAACGACGGTTGCGGCGTGGGCGCAGTACGGCACGTCGTCGTCGACCCGCATTCTTCGATCTGCTGCGGGCGCGGCTGCGGACAGGGCGAGCCCACGCATTCGTGCGCGTCGTATACGTCCACGGCCGTATCGACGTCTTCGGGTACCAAGCGTTCGACCGTCGTGAAGAAGACGTCGCCGCCCGTACCGCTCGCTTCCAGGAACAGCGACTTTCCGGGTGCCAAGCCGGAGGAGATCAAACCGACACAGGCGTCGAGATCGGCCTGGAACGTAACCCTCGAAGACAGACAGTCGCCGACGTGCGGGGGCTCGAACTCGTACACGTCGACGTTGTCGTTCGTGTCCTGCGACACGAGCCCGTCTCCGCTGTCGAAGAACAGGCGACCGCTGTCGAACAGCGATCGCGTTTCGCCGGAGTGGGACGGGAACGGCACTTCCGCCCCACCGACCGGCCGTGCGCCGGTCGGATTGCACGACACGCACACTGGCTGCTCCGACCCAGCGTCGGCGTCATACATATAGACCTCGCTGTCAGGCAGGCCCGTCTTGGCGTCGCGATTGTCATAGCCCGTAAGCGACGCCACAGAGGAGAATGCCAGCCATTGCCCATTCGGCGACACCGCGGCGGCCGCGCCCGGGCCCTGCGGCGCAGAGGCGATCAGGCTCGTTGTCCAGACCCCCGCCTGCTCGTGTGCAACATAGACGTTTTCGTCGCCGGGAACGGCGCCTTCGGCCTGCACGCCCTTGGCGACAAAGTACACGTAACTGCCATCGTGACTGACGCCCAGCACACGCAACACTCGCGCGCTTTCGCCACCGCCAGGCCGACCAACTTCGGGCACGGGGGTGAGATCTCTGAGGGCACATCGTAACGGGCTGGCGCCTTCCGCCACGAGTTCGCACGCATACAGATCGCCGACAACGTATCCCCGACTTCGCCGCCGGAGCCTGCATCTTTGGTCAATGCCGCGGTGTCTGTAAAGAACACCGTCGAACCATCGGCGCTCGCGCCTTGGAGAACCTTGTTCCCTACCTCTGGCACACCGGCTTCGTTCAGGTCCAATCGCACGGTTTCGCCGGTTCCACCTCTCGCCACGTCACGTAGGTAAAGTTCCTTCCAGTACGTATTCCCAGCCTCTGCCAACCCTTCTTGAACACCAAAAATTAGCCGCGAGCCATCTTCGGAAAGCGCCAGCAGACCTGCGGAGCTTGCCGCCGTGCCGTCTGGCAGAACGCTGACCAACGAAAGTCGTTCGGACGCCGGCTTGTCCACCGACCACTCGTACAGCCACGGCCCGGCACCTGTCACGGAAGTTGCCGTTAGCCGTGCGAAAGAGCTGATCACGACATGGCTCCCGTCCGGGGTCGCAGCTACAAATTTCGCCCGGCTTTCGTTGGCTTCCAGACTGCCTTCGTGCGGTTCTCCACCTGAGGTGTCTTCAACGTCCAACAGGGGTTCATAGCATGTCGACCAGTTCGATTCGACGGTCGATTCGCACGTTGCATCGTGCCTCATATAAGGCGTACGTTCGGTCGGAATCGGGAACGCTTCGGTAATGCGTTGCCATTCGCCATACTTGTTCTTGTGCTGCCCTTCCGGCACAGAGAAGGGACCGAGCGATTCCGCGATGGCCAGGCCGAGGTCTTCGGAGAAGAACCGATATTCGGGCCGCACACCCGCGAGAACGCCCACCGGACTGCTGTGCGACAACGAGATGTCCACGCTGGACCACGCTCCCGGCGTCACACGCGACGAAAGCACCTGATTGCCGTTCCCGTCGTAGCCCGCCGGCGAAGAGGTACTCGGAGTGCCCGTCACGAACGCGAGATCGCTTCCGTCAACCGAGGCCCAGGCCTCTCCTTCGATCTTCGCGCCGTGCTTGTTCACCGGCGAGACCAGTTCCCATACGCGACCATCGGGCAGCGCCGCCGGTTTTCCCGGGCCCTGCGCCGTAAACGTACGATCTGGCCCATAAAACGCAATCTGCACGCCTGGTTCGGCTGTGGGAATGAGACCGGGCACGACTTTGGGCAATGCTTCGTTCATCGCCACCACCCGATAGTGGTAGGTCGTGCCCGAAGCCAGTCCAAGCAATTTCTGTTCGACTTCCACACCAGCGATACCGCCGCCGGTGCTCGCCGGCACAAGCGGCACATTCACGCAGGCCGACGGATTGGCCGCACAGCCTTCCATGGATCCCTTGCTGTACTGGAAATAATACGTAGTGGGCGAACTCGCCGTCCCCTGCAGATCGTGCACCTTCTCCGAAGCGTCATGGGGAGCGACCGTAGCTTCCAGGGCTGCGCTTGATGAGGATACGGCCGACACCGACTCACTGTCCAATCCAGGGCCAGGTGTCGTGAATTCGTAGTCCTGTGATTCTTCGCCCTGATTCGTCCCGTGTTCGTTCCGTGCCTCAAGCCGGTAGTAGTACGTGGTATCCGGCGCCAAACCGTTCAGACTCGCGTCGACCGGTGTCGGTGTGTCACCTTCGGAAACCATGCCTTCACATGGCGCCACTCGATTCAACGCCTGCTTCGATGTCCCCCATGCGAATGAGCACGAAGCTTCGCCCGCGCTGTCGGGATTCACCGTGCCCGTCGCCAAGATACCCCACGAATGGCCTCCCGCGCCGCCTGTTTCCAGTTCCAGATCGAACGGGGCCTTGGTTTCTGGGTCCGGCACCACCACATCCGGACCAAACACATCCACGACGGCTAGGTTTTCATTTTTTGGGCCCACCTGTGTCCCCGAGACCCCTACGAACAGAGTATGTGATTCGGGGGCCACTGCAAGGCTTGCCGGGCTAGCGCTATGTCTGTTAAACGGGACTTCTTCGTTCTGCCCCTTGACCCCGGTTGGGATGCCTTCTCTCGGCACGCCCGTTATATCGCCGCGGAACGACCCTTCGGGACCGAACTCGTAGACAGCCGTTGTCGTGGCAATATAGATCTCGCCGTTGCCGTCATCCACCGCAACAGCTGTGAGTTCTTTGAGAACGCCACTCGGCGACACCAGTTCCTGCACGAGGGTGTATTTGCCCTTTTTAGTTTTAGACCCTTCTTCTTCAGGACGAAAAACGTAGACCGCAGCATTGCCTCCTCGAAGTGCAGCCCCGACCACCAGATCACCGTTTAGACCAGACACTGCGATACGTACGCAGTTCTTCGAATGGCTCGCCCGTCGACGGACCGATCACCTGACCGACATACTTTTCGCCGCCACCGGCCTGGGGTTCAAATATGTCTATTACTGGGTCTTCACCTTCTTCTGCGGCAAAGACGTCGCCACTGGCCCAGTCACCGGAGGCAGCCGAAGGATCGATAGTGATATCCTTGAGTGTCTAAATGGGCTCGGCGCTCCCATGCCCATCCAGAGCGTTTGCAGGTTCGGACATTCCAAATTGCCGCACATACCTGCGCTAAACACGTCGACGCCGGGGGAGGGTTTCGCGTTCGGCCGATATATATCTCTGTTTCACCGGCTGTACTTCCAAATACGATGCCCCCATATCGACGGTGACCAGGTTCCAACTGTGGCGGCAGCTGTGAGACGAATTCATATTCGTCCGATTTAGACGTAGAGGGCGCGAACTGATCGGTCCTGGCTCCGCCCTCTCCGGGATAATTGAGTCCATCCAGTTGTTCGGCTATATACAGATCGCCAGCGTGGACCGTCAACGAGTTTGACGTAGTCGAGCGGGCCGCTGTACTGCGTGCCGTGACCGGCACGTCGCTGATCGCCGATTCGTACACATGCGAAGTCTTCGCATATGCGAGAGGCGTAGTCGTAGCGACAATATAGAGGCAGAACGCAAACACTCCGGCAGCACACGCTGACAAACGCAGTTGCGCTCGCAAGCGAGGCCCACGAATGCACTCCGCTGCTCGTCCGGGAAAGACAGGTCTCCCAGGCCGCCAAGCGCGCACACGCCGAAAGCCTTCGCACCTTCGCGATCTTATTTTCTCCTCCCATCCCGCTCTCCATCACCCCTCCTCCATCCGTTCAAGTCAAGCCCCACGAGGGGCCGCGGCTATAGCCGCGGCCCCTCGTCAACCTAACTGTGCCTGCTTCTTACTAAGGCTCTACGAGTTCGATGTTCGTCGCTTCACCCGCACTGTTTGTGAAGCCATTCAATGTATCCGTTGATTTCTCGGCAGATTCTTCTTCTGAGAGAATGGTAGATGGTCAAATGCTGTTTGACCAGACTGCCTTCCAGGCATTAAGAATTCCGTCAACTTCTGCATCCCGGGTTCTGATTCTTCGTATACAAGGTTCATTTCACTCACGGGGTTGTTCAGTGGTACCTGGCCACCAGTTGTAAGTTCCAGAGCCCCGATCGCATCACCCTTGACTGAGACTGTAGCAATCGAACATTTGAATTCCAAAGTTTTGCCTAGTAATATGTCAATAGCGGGTATGCTGACGTTCGAACCGAAATGCGCTAAACCGAGATGGAATAACGTCGTCGCTAACGGCAGATCGATTTCATTCGTTCCCTGATTGTGGCAATTCACGGTGCTGCCAAAGGATACCGTCGTACATCCTAAGAAAAGAATTAAGACATCGCCTAACGTGGTGCTTAAGAATTTCCCATGGTTGTCAACATGTAGACAATGGATCGTGCTTCCACCTAAGGTTCTCAGTAATGATAATCCACCTAACGACTTGAACGATCCACCTACGATGTTCCCATTACTGGCCTTGAATAACAATTCACCAGCCGACGCGCTAGAAGCGACGACCGCGCTGAGCGCGAACACCGCCATCAGGCACAGCCCGACAATACGTATACGTTTCATTTTCAACTGCTCCTTGTTATCCGGAGCAACGAGGCGGCACAAGCCGCACCACGCGATGAGAACTCTAGCCGAGCCCGTTCCGCCGACGCAAGTGTCAGTTTTTGGTTGACCCCGCACAACCGGCCGGGAGCAACGATCCGGACGCCGGCGAGCGGCGTACAGGCCCGACCGGAGAGGGTCGTCGTGTGGGGACTGGATGCCATCTCGTGTATGCTCCTGTTGTTGGAGCCCTGGCCCTCCGAATCGGAGGGCCAGGGGGGTATGGAGGTCTCGGAGCATTCGAAATATCGAGGGATAAGATGCTCCGGGCCGGTTCTTTTGCCTTGCCCCCGCCTGAGCCAATGCTCGACCCAGGCGGGACATCCGGGTGTCTAACAAGTTTCACCGAGATATGCAATGTCGGTGATTGGAACGAAACCGACAGGCCCAGGAATCCGATCGACTGTACTCCTGCGCCGAGCAGGTCATTGTTCGGCTCATGCCCTAAATCGCCGAATGAGAGACAGCACGTTGAAAACCCGGACGCGAATCGGGGCAGCGTCGAGATTCCAGCCGTTTTTGTCGGACCGTCCGGTCAGACGCTCAGGGCGAGGCTGAAGGCGACTATCACGGCATCACCGAGCACCAGGTCGCCGGCCATCTGGAGGCCGTGCGTGCCGCCGGCGACGAGCGCGTTCTCCCACGTCTCAGAGGTGGCACTGCAGCGCACGTCGGGCTCGACCGAGCTCGCGAGCTCGCTCACCGCGACGCGGCGATCCTCGACGATCAGCGGGACCGTGTGCGTCTGTCCCGACGGTTCGTGTTCGACGAGCAGACAGCGCCCTTGGCGATCGGTCGCGGGATGGGACACGGGCGCCAAGAGACGCAGGAGATTGCCCAGCGCCGCGTCGACGCCGGGTCCCACACGGGCGAGCTTGCGCCGCTCCTGACGCTCGATCAGCAGTTGGTTGGCGAGCAATCGCCGCCCGCTCTCGTGCAGTTGATACTCGACCCGCAGCGGGAATTCGGCCCTCCGACTGCTCGTCACGATGCCGAGCGCAGTGAGCTCGCCCAGGCGCGCGAACAGCGTGCTACGGACGATCCCTTGCAGCCGCTCGAGCTCGGAGGGCCGCCGCGATCCGTCCGCCAGCGCCAACACGATCGTCCGGGTCCGCTCGTTGGCGAGCAGCCTCGGCAGGGCGGCGACGTTCAGCCCGCTGCGCGACGGGAGCAGCGCCGCGACACCGGTGCACGCAGATCTCTCCGATTGCCTCGGAGGACCGTCCGCGAGGATGGCCGGGAGCTTGTTGCCAGCATCTAAGCCGCTGGTTGACATTCGTAAAAGGAGTGTACCAGAATTTTGGCAAATGTCTATGAGTCGAATTGCTCCGAGCGAGAGAGGAGGTCACCGCAGGGCCACCGGCGCCGCTCACTCGCCACTCTGGATCGAATACTCCTCGGCCTCGATCGCCCGCACCGCCGCCTCGGCGCCCACGATCGGCGCCAGCGCGACGTAGGCGGCCTGGCCTGCCAGCGCCGGGAGCATGTGCCCCGCGCCGCCCACGACGTAACAACGGATGATGCCCCACAGCGCTCCGACCGTCGCCTCAGCGACGACGCAGGGCGGTTGCAGCCTCTGCGGCAGCCGGCTCACGAGCAGGCTGACGTAGCGCTGCAGCATCCGGTCCCGGCGCTCGAGGGCGGCGGCGTCGTCGGCGAACGCGTACACCAGGATCAGACCGCGCAACACCGGATCCTCGGCTACGTATTCCAGCAGCGCCGCGATCCCGCGATAGGCGCCCCGCGCCCCGTCCCCGACGGTGCGCGAGGCCACCGCCATGGACGTCATCGCTTCCAGTCCGACGAGGTCGAGCGCATCCAGGCAACACTCCTCGGCGCTGTCGAAGAGGGCGCCGAACTCCGCTCCGGAGACTCGAGCACGATCGATGATCTGCCGGGGGGTGATGTGCGCGTGGACGTCACCCGCGGCGAGCTCCGCGGCGGCACGCAGGATGCGCCCGCGCACGTCGCTCGTGCACGCGCGAACACGCGGCCAGTTCGCCGACCTATCCGGGCCGGCCGGCACCGGGACGGGCAGTGCGGCGATCGCGGCGGAGTCGTGGGAGAGCGCCCAGTCCGTGAGCGCATCGGCGAGGCTGGACAGCTCTCCCGCCCCATCTCCGCGCAGACTCCGGCAGACGACGTGTTCGACACCGCAGACGATCCCCGTCGCGACGGCGGGCGGCAATACGACCGCGGCAGGCGACCGCCCGAAACCGGAGACGATCAGCCGCTCGAACCTGCGTCGGGCCCGATCGGTCCGGTCGAACGCGGCCCGGCCCGCGCTGACGGGATCCACGAGCACCAACCGAGCGGCCTTGGGCTGATCGGCGGCGGCGTGTACGAACGCCTCGAAGACATCGCGCAGCGCCGCCTCCCCATTCGACGCCTCGCCGTGGGCGAAAACGACGCCCGCGACCGCGCAGCCCGTGATCATGTCGTGGGTGGCGAGGAAGCACGCCTCCTTGTTGGCGAACTGCTCGTAGAACGTTCGCTTTGAAACTCCCGCGAGCCTGCTCAACTCCGCGACGCTCGTCGCGTCATAGCCGCGGGCCGCGATCGCCTCGATCATCGCGCCGCACAGGCGCGCCCGCTGATTCTCTTCGACCTCGCTTCGGCTGGGCCCATGGGGATGCGGTCGCAACTGTCGATAGAGCGGGGCGGGCGCATCGAGCGGCATCTATCTTCAAAATGAACCAACGGATTCGAATCCTCTAGATGTGTTTCTGACTCGGAAGATCCCACCCCGATCGGCGGTCACACCCTCACTCCACGAGTGCCTCCAACTGTGCGTAGGCATCCTCCACCGCCCGGCGCGCGGCCGTGTGGCGGGCCTCGGACTTGGCCGACTCGTACTGCGTCGCCCACGCCGCGGGGTCGGCGAGCTGGTCCTCGAGCTCGCGCATCGCCGCCTCGGCCGCTTCGACCGCCTGCTCGGCGGTGGCCTGCGCGCTGAGGCGGTTCTTGGAGGGACCCGCGGGCTTGGGCTTGGACTTGCGCGCAGAGCCGTTCTTGCCGGGTGAAGGGGTGGTTCCGGTCGGCGCATGCGCCGACCGGCGGGTCGGCACATGTGCCGACCCGTGGGAGCGCGCATGCGCGCTCCCTGCCGGGGCCGCATGCGGCCCCGGCGCCGCCGGCGCATGCGCCGGCGGCCTACCCATCTCACCCCCTGCGTTCGTCGCGCACGCGCACGTACTCGGGCCAGCCCCCCGTGTAGCTGCGAAGAGAACGCTCCTCCACCGCGATCGTGCGCGTACCGACCGCATCCAGCAGCGCGCGGTCGTGGGAGACGAGCAGAATCGCGCCCGTGAACGCGCGCAACGCGTCCTCGAGCGCCTCGCGCGACTCGATGTCGAGGTGGTTCGTGGGCTCGTCCAGGATCAGCACGTTCGCGCCCGAGTGCACCAGCACCGCCAGCGACAGCCGTCGCCGCTCGCCCCCGGAGAGCCCCGCGAGCGGTTTTTCGGCCTCCTCGCCACTGAACAGGAACCGCCCGAGCAGCGCGCGGGCCTTATTCGGTGTGAGGCCCGTCGCGCGCTGCGCGGCCTCGAGCACGCTCTGTCCCGGGTCCCCCCCGGCGCCCAGCTCGTCGGCGTGCTGGGAGAGGTAGCCGACCGTCACGTTGTGCCCCGTGCTGAGCCTCCCCCGCGCCATCGCTCGCCGCCCCGCGAGGGTCTCGATCAGGGTCGTCTTGCCCGAGCCGTTCGGCCCCACGAGCGAGACGTGCTCGCCGCGTTCGAGCCACAGCTCGGCCTGCTCGAGCAGCCTTACCGGCGGCTCGCCGATGTCGATCTCGGCGTCGCTCAGCTCGAACACCACCTTGCCCGAGCGCTCGGGCGCCTTGAACTGGAACTCCAACCCCTGCTCGTCGCGAGGATCGCGCTCGATGCGTTCGATCTTCGCCAGTTTCTTCACGCGCGACTGCGCCTGTTTGGCCTTCGTGGCCTTGTAGCGGAAGCGCTCGATGAAGCGCTCCATCCGCGCGATCTCCGCCTGCTGCTTGTCGATCGCCTTGCCCAGCGCGATCTCGCGCGCGGCCTGCTCGCGCCGCCACGTGTGCCAGGTCCCGGCGAAGTAGCGCGAACGGCCGGCCTGCAGCTCGAGCACCGAGGTGCCCACGGCCTCCAGGAACCAGCGATCGTGCGCGACCAGCACCACCGCCGCGTCCAGCGATACGAGCGTCTGCTCGAGCCACTCCAGCGACTCGATGTCGAGATGGTTCGTGGGCTCGTCCAGCAGCAGCACATCCGCGTTCGTCGCCAGCGCTCGCGCGAGCGAGGCGCGCGTGAGCTGTCCGCCCGAGAAGGTGTCCAGCGGGCGCTCGAGGTCGGCGTCGGCGAACCCGAGCCCGTGCGCCATCGCGGTCGCGCGATCGCGCCACAGGTAGCCCCCGTGCGTCTCCAACCGCGCCTGCGCGCGTGCGTAACGTTCGAGCAACGACTCATCCGACGTGCCCTGCGCCATGCGCCCCTCCATGTCCGCCAGCTCCGCCTCGATCTGCAGCTCCTCGGTGCAGCCCGAGAGGATGTACTCGCGCAGCGACACCCCCCGCTCCCGCGGTGGCCGCTGGTCGTGCAGCGCGATCCGCACGCCGCGCCCAACGCTCAGCTCGCCGCGGTCGATCGTGGCCTCTCCCGCGAGCGCGCGCAGCAGCGTCGTCTTGCCCGCGCCGTTGCGGCCCGCGATCGTCATTCGTTCGCGGCGCTCGAGTTTGAACGAGACCCCACGCAGGAGCGGCCGTCCGGCCATGTCGATGTGGATGTCCGAGGCGATCAGCAGTGCCATCGCCAGGCATGGTAAGGACCTATCCCCGCAAGGCCCGCACGCCTCTTTTGGGATCGGTCCCAGCCGCGTGCTGCGATAGCATCTCGGCCCACATGCGCCGCCTCACGACCATGCTTTCCACGTCGCTCCTGATGCTGCTCGTGCTCGCTCCGGCGGCGCTGGCCGAAAACGACGGACGCGGCTGGTACGGAGCGACCAACGACAAGGTCGTCACGAACGCCGGCTTCATCGTGATCGTGTTCTTCCCGACGTTCGTGTTCGTGATGAGCATGATCCAGCGCGGGCTGGAGAAGCGCAAGGACGCCCGCAAGGCCGCCGCGAAACAGCTCGGCAAGGCCGACTGGCACGGCGGCTGGTAGCGCCGCCCGCGGCCATGCGCGAGCCGGCCCCGCGAGCCGCGTTCGTCGGAGAGATGATGTGGAGATGAGCGAGCCCGAGGCCGAGCCAACCGCCGTCACCTATGCCCGCGAGGGCGCCGCGGCGGTGGTCACGATCGACCGCCCCCACCGTCGCAATGCCGTGGACGGCGAGACCGCCGCGCGACTGCACGAGGCCTATCTGCGCTTCGAGGCCGACGAGGAGGCCCGCGTGATGGTGCTGACGGGCGCCGGCGTGGTGTCGTTCTGCGCGGGCGCCGACCTCAAGGCGACCGAGACGATGGCCGGCCGGCTGATGTCGGCTGAGGGACCGATGGGCTTCACGCGCCTGACGCCCTCCAAGCCGACGATCGCCGCGATCTCCGGTTTCTGCCTCGCCGGCGGGCTGGAGCTGGCCCTGTGGTGCGACCTGCGCATCGCCACCGAGGGCTCCACGCTTGGCTATCCCGAGCGGCGCTGGGGCGTGCCGCTGATCGACGGCGGTACGCAGCGACTGCCGCGCATCGTCGGGCTCGGCCGCGCCCTCGACCTGATCCTCACCGGCCGCATGATCGACGCGCAGGAGGCCCTGAGCATGGGCCTGCTGACCGAGGTCGTGCCCGCGGGCGCACACCTGGAGCGCGCGCTCGCGCTCGCCGAGGGGCTGGCCCGCTTCCCCCAGCGCACGATGCTCGCCGACCGCCGCGCCGCGATCGAGGGACTGGGGATGCCCCTCGCCGACGGGCTCACCCTGGAGGCGAAGGCCGGGCCCGAGGTCTTCGCCGAAGGCGCGCTGGGCGCCCAGCGGTTCGCCGCCGGCGAGGGCCGCGGCGGTGCCGGGGCCGGCGCTTAGGGATATCCTCGCCTGCGATGGCTTATTTCGTGACAGGCGCGACCGGGTTCATCGGCCGGAGGCTCGTGGAGCAGCTGCTGGAGAAGCGCCAGGGCAAGGTGTACGTGCTCGTGCGCGACGTCTCCACCGAGCGGCTCGACGGGCTCATCTCACACTGGAAGGCAGTGGTGGGATCGAGCGCCGGCAAACGCGTCGTGCCGGTGGTCGGCGATCTGCGCAAACCGCTGCTCGGCATCGAGACCGAGCGCGTGGAGGAGCTGCGCGGCAAGATCGAGCACTTCTTCCACCTCGCCGCGATCTACGACATGACCGCACCGGCCGAGCAAAACACCGCCGTCAACGTCGGCGGCACGACGCACGCGGTCGAGCTCGCGCGGGCGCTCGACGCCGGCTGCCTGCATCACGTCTCCTCGATCGCCGTCGCCGGGACCTACAAGGGCACGTTCGAGGAGGAGATGTTCGACGAGGGCCAGAAGCTGCCCTCGCCCTATCACCGCACGAAGTTCGAGTCCGAGCGGATCGTGCGCGAGCAGCCCTACGTGCCCTGGCGCGTCTACCGCCCGGGGATCGTCGTCGGCGACTCGCACACCGGCGAGATGGACAAGATCGACGGGCCCTACTACTTCTTCAAGGCGATCCAGCGCGCCCGTCAGCTGCTGCCCGAGTGGGCGCCGCTCGTCGGAGTCGACCTCGGCAACACCAACGTCGTCCCGGTCGACTGGGTGGCGAGCGCGCTCGAGCACATCGCGCACGAGCCCGACCTCGACGGACACGCCTTTCATCTCACCGACCCGCGCCGCCAGCGCGTGGACGAGCTGATCAACGAGTTCGCCGCCGCCGCGCACGCGCCGCGGGTGGCCGTGAGCATCGACAAACGCCTGATCGACCCGCTGCCGCGCTGGCCGCTGGCACTCGCACTCGCGCTGCCGCCCTGGCGCCAGGCCAAGAACCTGGCCCTGCGCGAGCTGGGGATCCCGCAGGAGGTCCTCGCGCACATGGAGCTCGTGCCCCGTTTCGACAACCGCGCAGGCCGCACGCGCGCTCGCCGGCTCGCCGCTGGCAGAGCCGCCCCCGCTGCACGACTACGCGCAGCGCCTGTGGGACTACTGGGAGCGCGACATGGACCCCGGCATGGCGCGTGGCCGCTCGCTGCACGAAGCGCTCGACGCTCGCAACGTGATGATCACCGGCGCCTCCTCCGGGATCGGGCGCGCGAGCGCGCTGAAGGTGGCGGCCGCCGGCGGCATCCCGCTGCTGGTGGCGCGCAACGTCGAGAAGCTCGAGGAGACCCGCGCGGAGATCGTCGCCGCCGGCGGCACCGCCTACGTGTACGCGGCCGACCTCTCCGACATGGAGTCCGTCGAGCGCCTGATCGAGCGCGTGCTCGCCGACCATCGCCACGTGGACATGCTCGTCAACAACGCCGGGCGCTCGATCAGGCGCTCGATCGCCCTGAGCTACGACCGCTTCCACGACTTCGAACGCACGATGCAGCTCAACTACTTCGGCGCGGTCAAGCTGATCATCGGGCTGCTCCCCAGCATGCGCGAGCGCGGTAGCGGGCACATCGTGAACATCTCCTCGATCGGCGTGCAGACCAACCCGCCGCGCTTCTCCGCCTACGTCGCCTCGAAGTCGGCGCTCGACGCCTTCACCCGCGTCGTCGCCTCCGAGGTCGTCGGCGACGGCGTGACCTTCACCACCATCCACATGCCGCTCGTGCGCACGCCGATGATCGCGCCGACGAAGATGTACGACGCCTTCCCCGCGATCACCCCCGACGAGGCCGCGGACATGATCTGCGAGGCGCTGCGCTCGCGCCCCAAGCACATGGGCACGCGCCTTGGCACCTTCGGCGAGGTCGCCTACGCGCTGTCGCCCAAGGCTGTCGATCGGCTGCTGCACCTCGCCTATCGCGTGTTCCCCGACTCGGCCGCCTCCAAGGGTCAGCGCGACGTCGAGGAGCGCGCGTCCTTCGAGCAGATCGCAATGGCGACGCTGACGCGGGGCGTGCACTGGTAGTGACCGCGAACGCGATCGAGGTTCGCGACCTGCATAAGCGCTACGGCGAGTACGAGGCGGTGCGCGGGATCGACATCGAGGTCCGTCGCGGCGAGGTCTTCGGGCTGTTGGGCCCCAACGGTGCCGGCAAGACCACGACCGTCGAGATCCTCGAGGGCTATCGGCAGCGCACCAGCGGCGAGGTGTCGGTGCTGGGCCATGACCCCGCGCGGCGACAGATCGAGCTGCGCCGGCGCATCGGCATCGTGCTGCAGAGCGGCGGCATCTACAACCACCTCACCCCGCGCGAGGCGCTCGCCCACTGGGCGAGCTTCTATCCGCGACCGCGCGAGGTCGAGGAGGTGTTGCGGCTCTCCGGCCTGGCCGAGCAGGCCGACGTGCGCGCCGGCAAGCTCTCCGGCGGTCAGCAGCGCCGCCTCGACCTCGCGCTCGCGCTGGTTGGCGATCCCGAGCTGATGTTCCTCGACGAGCCCACCACGGGCTTCGATCCCAAGGCCAGGCACGGCGCCTGGGAGACCGTGCGCAGGCTCAAGGAGCTCGGCAAGACGGTCGTCCTCACCACGCACTACCTGGACGAGGCGCAGGCGCTGGCCGACAGGGTGGCGATCGTCAAGGACGGGCGCGTGCTCGCGGTCGGCCCCCCGCGCGAGCTTGGGGTCGGCGGGACGCGCTACCGGGTCGCCTATCGCGACGCCGGCAGCGGCGAGCTGGTCGAGCGCCAGACCGACGATCCGACGGGCCTGCTGCACGAGCTCACCGCCGCCGCGCTCGCACGCGGAGAGCGCCTGGAGGAGCTGAGCGTCGGGCGGCCAACGCTCGAGGACGTGTATTTGGAGCTGACAGCGGATGCCTGACGGGACCCTCGCCTCGACTCGTGTGCCGCACACTTCACGCGTCCATCGATGAACGCGCATGGCGCGATCGCGCTCACCTGGCGCCAGTATCGCCTGGAGCGCCGGATGTTCTGGCGCAACCCCAGCGCCGCGTTCTTCAACTTCGTCCTGCCGCTGCTGTTCCTCGTCGCCGGCGGGGCGATCCTGCACGGCAATCAGAGCCGGCTCGATCGCCTGGTGCCGGCGATCGCAGGGATGAGCGTGATGTCCACGACCTTCACCGCGCTCGCCTACAACATCGTGTTCCTGCGCGAGCGCGGCGTGCTCAAGCGCATCCGCGGCACCCCCCTGCCGACCGGCTCCTATCTCGGCGGAGTGGCCGCTAACGCCGTCACGAACACCGCGCTGCAGGTCGCGATCGTGATCCTCGCCGGGCGCGTGTTCTTCGGCATCGGCTGGCCAAAGGACTGGGTCGAGCTGGTCGTGTTCGTGCTCGCCGGAGTCGTGTGCCTGGCCTCTTTGGGCGTGGCCTTCGCGCACGTCATCCCCAACTTCGAGTCCACCGCCGCCTACGTCAACGCCGTGTTCCTGCCCGTGGTGTTCGTCTCCTTCTACGCCTTCGACACCACGGGTGCACCCGAATTCATCCGCAATGTCGCCGACGCGCTGCCTTTGAAGCCGCTGATCGACGGTCTCTACGGGGCGATGGTGAGCGGGAAGGGTCTCGGGGACAACCTCGACGCGCTCGCGGTGATCGGACTGTGGGGTGTCTTCGGCATCTGGCTCGCCGTCCGCGGATTCACGTGGGAGCAGCAGCGCGGGTAGGCTGTGCGCCGGGCGCGCCCGTGGCCCGCATCCGCACCGCCACGCGCCCGCCCTGAAGGACCCTCCAAGTTCGAGCCCGATCACAGGAGACACATATGCAGCAGCTCGCCGAGGACGTCTACCAGTTGAAGGGCCGACCGCGCAATGCAATCAACGTGTATGTGATCGGCGACGTGCTGATCGACGCGGCGACCCGCCAGGCCGAGAAGCGGATCATGCGCCAGCTCGCCGGCAGGACGATCGCCGCGCATGCGCTGACCCACGCCCACCCCGACCATCAGGGCTCGAGCCACGCGATCTGCGAGCGGCTGAACATCCCCTTGTGGTGCGGCCAGGGCGACATCCCGGCGATGGAGACACCGGGCGCGATCAAAAACCCCAAGGCGCCGGGCTGGCTCAACCGGGTGCAGGAGCGCTTCTGGACCGGACCGCCCCACCCCGTCTCGCGGGCGCTCGGCGAGGGCGATGAGGTGGCCGGCTTCACCGTGCTCGAGACGCCCGGGCACTCCCCGGACACGTCTCCTACTGGCGCGAGTCCGACCGCACGCTGATCGTCGGCGACGTGCTCGGCAACATGAACTTCATCACCGGCATACCCGGACTGAACACGCCCCCGGACCTGTTCACGCCCGACCCCGCCCGCAATCGCGAGTCGGCCCGGCGCCTGGCCGAGCTGAGACCGGCGCTGGCGTGCTTCGGCCACGGCGCGCCGCTGCGCGATCCCGGCAAGCTCGCCGAGTTCGTGGCCAAGCTGCCGAACTGAGCGATGGCCGACGGCCTGTTCACCCCGTCCGCCGACGGGCGCATGCAGCCGACCGAGCACGCGCGCGGACCGTGGGATCCCCGCGCGCTGCACGGCGGCGCACCGGCGGCGTTGATCACCAGAGCGTTCGAGCGCACCGAGCCCGGCGCGGAGCTTCCGATCGCCCGGCTGAGCTTCGAGTTCCTCAAGCCGATCCCCTTCGCCGAGCTTCAGGTCACGACCGAGATCGTGCGCAACGGCAGGCGTGTGCAGGAGCTCGCGGCCGAGCTGAGGACCGTCTCCGACGGCGGCGCCCCCGGCGGTGAGACGATCGGTCGGGCGAGCGCGTTGCGCATCCAGGCCGTGCCCGAGGGCCTGCCCGACCCCGAGGACCGCCGCGGGCTGCCGGGGCCCGAGACCGTGCGCTCGATGCCGGGACCCGAGCAGGGCAAGGTCGTGAAGTTCGCGCTGAACGACACCGAGACGAGCAGCCTCGCGACCACCGGCATGGAGATGAGCTGGCTCACCGACCCCTGGTCGCTGGGACCCGGACAGGTGTGGATGCGCCTGCGCGAGCCACTCCTGCCCGGCGAGCAGGCGAGCCCGCTCGTGCGGCTCGCCGCCACCGCCGACTTCGGCAACGGCATCAGCGCGGAGCTGCGCTTCGACAGATACCTCTTCATCAACGCCGACCTCACCATCCACCTGTGGCGCCGCCCCCACGGGGAGTGGATCGGTCTGGACGCCAAGACGGTGCTGATGGACGGCGGTGTGGGCACGGCCGAAAGCGTCCTGCACGACACCACCGGCCCGGTCGGTCGCGCCGTGCAGACGCTCGTCGTGCAGCCGCGCTAGAACCGGCTCTACCGCGTTAGTAGCGGCGCGTCACGTTTGGATCGGCTCGACCGCGTTTAGGAGCGTCTCTCCACGGGGTAGTTGTACGGGCAACTGTTGCTATAACAGGGGCGGTTGCACATACAACTATCTGGTCGGGCTCTGCGCTCGACCCCGAAAAAAGGAGCGCAAGATGTCCACCGAGTCCGCCGTAGCCACCGCCGCCGGAACGAGCCTGCCCACAGGCACGTGGAAGATCGACCCCGTCCATTCGAGCGTCGAGTTCCAGGTCAAACACCTGGGCATCGCAACCGTCAAGGGCCACTTCAAAGAGTTCGAGGGCGCGCTCGAGATCGCCCCCGACGGGGCCCTCGCGTACGGGAGCGTGCAGACCGCGAGCGTCGACACGCGCGAGCCCCAGCGCGACGAGCACCTGCGCTCGGCCGACTTCTTCGAGGTCACCACCTATCCGACGATCGACTTCCGCTCCACCGCCATCCGCGCCGCCGGCGAGGACGAGCTCGAGATCGACGGCGAGCTGACGATCCACGGCGTCACCCGCCCGATCACGCTGCGCGCGGAGCTCGAGGGCACCGAGACCGACCCGCAGGGCAACGACCGCGTGGGCCTGTCCGCGAGCGCCCAGATCAACCGCTCGGACTACGAGATGAAGTTCAACGCGGCCCTCGGCTCGGGCAACGTGGTGGTGAGCGACAAGGTCAAGATCCTCGTCGACATCTCCGCCGTCAAAGCCGACTGAGCGCCACTACCAACAGACGCGGTACTGGGCGGCGTCAGCGCACGATGACGCCGCCCAGCGCCTCGTCGATGGCGCCGAGCGTGTCGGCGCTGAGCTCGATGCCCGAGGCGGAGGCGTTGGCATGGACCTGCTCGGGCCGGCTCGCGCCGACGATCGCCGAGGCCACGTTCGGCTCGCGCAGGACCCACGCGAGCGCGAGC
This sequence comes from uncultured Solirubrobacterales bacterium, assembly GCA_963714025.1. Lineage (GTDB taxonomy): Bacteria > Actinomycetota > Thermoleophilia > Solirubrobacterales > Solirubrobacteraceae > Palsa-744. Next base: position 2,784,135 of record OY970221.1, on the reverse strand, counting down.
TGGGCCATCGTCAGTCCGGCCTGCTCGGCGACCGGATGCAGGCGCTGGACCGCCTCGAGCACGCGCGGCTCGACCAGGCGGTCGATGAAGGTGCTCATCTCCTCGCTCGCGGCGCGCGAATCCGAGGGGGGCGGCTCGCCGGGAAGGTACTTGCCGGTCAGCACACCCTGCCCGAGCGGCGACCACACGATCTGAGATATCTCCTCCTGCGTGCACAGCGGTATCACCTCGGCCTCGGGCGCCCGCCAGAGCATCGAGTACTGGGGCTGACTGGAGACGAATCGCTCGACGTCCGGGAGCGCGAGCGCCTCGTCGATCCGCTCCACCGGCCACTCGCTGAAGCCGATGTGACGCGCCTTGCCCGCGCGCACCACCTCGGTGAGCGCGCCCATCGTCTCCTCCAGCGGCGTCTGATCGTCGTAGCGGTGACATTGATAGAGGTCGACGTAGTCTGTCTGCAGGCGCTGCAGCGAGGCGTCGATCTGCTTGTGGATCTGCGCCGCCGAGAGCCCGCGATCGGTGGGCGACATTTCAAAGTAGACCTTCGTCGCGAGTACGTAGGAGGAGCGTTGCGAGTGACCTGAGAGCACCTCGCCCAGCAGCGTCTCGGAGGCGCCGCGACCGTAGACGTTGGCGGTATCGATGAAGTTGATCCCCGCGTCGAACGCCGCCTCGACGCACGCCCGCGCTTGCTCGCGCTCGACGCCACCCGAGTAGGTCAGCCACGAGCCGAGACTGATCTCCGAGACCTCGAGGTCGCTGGAGCCGAGTTTGCGAAAGCGCACCGCCACAGACTACCCGCCCGAGCGGGCCATGCACATCGACGATCGCATCACGATTATCGGTTCGAGCATATGGGTATACACCACTGGCTTGGACAATTGCTCCCAAATACTTGAGTCTTACGACATAGACGCCGATAGTTAGTCTGCCATGCAGACAAAAGGGTCACGGCGGGGCTCATGGCGCACGATGCCGATCACGGTGTGCGTCTGCCTGGGCGCGCTCACGGCCATCGCAGCGGCGACAGCCGACGAGCAGGCTCACCGTGAAGCGCAGCATGCGTCGCGCTGCCCTGTCCACACGCGCGAGCGCGCAGGTCGCCGCCGCCGTGGACCCCACGCTCGAGCGACTGCGCGACCTGGCCGTGGCCACCGGCCAGGACCGGCCTGGCAGCCTGACGGAGTTCGAGGCCGTCGCAACCGGACTGCTCGAAGACCCCACGATGAACGGGATCGGGCTGATCGAGTTCGTACCGGCGCGCGCACGCACCGCCTTCGAACGCACGCACGGCCAGATCAAAGCGCTGCCCGACAGGCGCTCGCGCGCGAGCGCACGTGCGGCGCCGAGCGCCGGGTACTACGTCGTCGCCGACGTGCTCACCAGACCCGGCCAGCCGCGCAACATCGATACCGACATCGGCGAAGATCCCACCCGGCGCAAGGTCCTGCTCACAGCCGCGATCTCGGGAGAGCCGCAGGCGACGCCTCCCGTGCACAGGGTCAACAGCCATGAGCTCGTGACCGCGCTGTACGTGCCCGTATATCGATCCGCCGAGCTCCAACCGAGCACGCCGAGAGCGCGCATAGCCGATCTGGAGGGGTTCGTCTCCAGCAGCTACCGCTATGCGCTGCTGGCCCCCGAGGTGCGCGCGGCGCTGCCGCGAGGCACGGCGTTGACGCTGTACGACGGGCGCTCGAAGCTGCTCAGCGCCGGCGTGCCCCACAACGCGCAGCGCACGAGCATCTCCGTCGCCGGGCGCTCGTGGGTGCTCGCGATCGGCGCGCCTGCGGCGAACCTGTCGCTCACCGAGACCGTGCTGATCGTCGGCGGGTTGCTCACAGCGCTGCTGGTCGCGCTCAGCGTGCAGGCAGCCCGTCGCGAGCGTTACGCGCTGGAAATGGTCGACCGTCGCCTCGCCGAGCGCGAACAGGCCGAGCTCGCCCTGCGTCAGCTGACCGCCCACGATCCGCTCGGTCCCACCCGGATCGAGAGCCGGCTGGAATGGGTGGCGCGGATTCGGGCCGCGCTCGACCAGGGACGCCTGACATTGCACGCCCAACCGGTCGTCGAGACGGCGAGCAGGCGCACCACCCAGCACGAGCTGCTCGTGCGGATGATCGACACCGACGGCTCACTCGTCTCCCCCGCCCAGTTCCTGCCGATCGCCGAGCGGTTCGGGCTGATTCGTGAGATCGACCGCTGGGTGGTGACCGAGACGATCGCGATCCTGCGCCGTCAACGCGAGCTCGGGCGCAAGCCGACCGTCGAGATCAACCTCTCCGGCCAATCGCTCGGTGACAGCAGCCTCGCCGCCCACATCGGCGCGGAACTGCGCGACGCCCGGGTCGATCCTGGGCAGCTGGTGTTCGAGGTCACCGAGACGACCGCGATCGGGAACATCGCCGCGGCGCGTGACTTCGCGCAGCAATTGGCGCGACTGGGCTGCCGGTTCGCGCTGGACGACTTCGGGGCCGGGTTCGGCTCCTTCTACTACCTCAAGCACCTCCCCTTCGACTACATCAAGATCGACGGCGAGTTCGTGCGCAACTGCACCGTCGACGTCACCGACCGGCTGGTGATTCGCGCCGTCGTCAAGCTCGCCCAAGGCATGGGCACCCGCACGATCGCCGAGTTCGTCGGCGACGAGAAGACCTTCGCGACCGTCGCCGCGTTGGGCGTCGACTACGCGCAGGGCTTCCACCTCGGCAAGCCCGCTCCGGTCGAGAGCGCGCTCGCGAGCGAGTGCACCAACGCCATGACGCCCTGACGAGCGTCGAGCGCGCGCGTACCACCGAGCGCCCTACGCCGTGTAGCGAGCACTCACGTCGAGGACAGCAGCGCGCCGGCGACGTAGCCGTCGTCGACGGCGGAAGATGAGGAAGCGGCGACGATCGCCTCCTCGCGTCGGACGCTCTTGACGCCGTACAGATACCTGTCGGCGCGCGCCAGCGGGGCATCCAGGCTCTCGCCCGAAGACCACTCGCTCACGCCCACCGACCAGCCGACCGGATCATCGCCGTCGCGCAGCCGCTCGAGCACGGCCTCGGCCCCGGTGGAGGTGGTGGCGGGCAGCAACAGCACGAACTCGTCGCCCCCGTGACGCGCGAGGATGTCGCCGGGACGCACACGCGCACGCCAAGAGCGGCCGAGGCTCGCCAGCAGCCGATCGCCCGCGGCGTGACCCTCGCGGTCGTTGATCTGCTTGAACCCATCGAGATCGAGCACCGCGAGCGTCAAAGGGCTGCCGGTGCGATCCGCCAGCGCTCGCTCGCGCAGCGCGGCCGTTTGAAAGCCGCCACGGTTGAGCAGGCCCGTGAGGTGGTCGGTGCCGGCCTGCAGGCGCATGCTCTCGCTGAGATTGCCGAGCACGATGCAGATCGACCAGATCGTGGCGACCACGATCGTCCAGTAGACGACGATGTCCGAGAGGCCGCTCACAAGCAGACCCACGCTGAAACCGACCGACATGAGCGCGCCCTGGACGATCACCCCCCGCCGCGGGAAGAAGTGCGCGGAGTAGATCGCGATCCACGGATACGCAAACGCCGCCACCATCATTCCCCCGTGGGTGGTTGCATGAGCCACCATCCAACTGGCGAGGATCGACCCAGCGGAGGCGATCAGCTCGAAGCCGAGCGGGGATATGCGCCAGCCCACCAGCCAGATCACCCCGGCGCTGATCACTCCGATCAGGCCGATCGCGCCCACCATCGCGGCCGGCTCGCTCGGGCTGATCGGATACGCGGCCGCCAGCAGGCCCACGAAGCCCTTGAACACGAACAGCAGCGCCAGCGACCAGACGATCGCGGGACGGCGTGCCGTCAGGCCATCGAGGATCGAACGCATCGTGGCGATCCGCCGGCGGGAACGCGATGGCCGGCGATCGGCCAACTGCGTGGGGCTTGCTTGCGTGTGGGGCACCTTCCTGACTATTCGGTCATGCCGCTGCCAGGCTTGAGCCGAGGAGGCGGTTGACAACGAACCTTCATCGGGCCCGCCCAGAACCTTCCCTCTCTTCTTCTCTTCCTCCTCCCCTGACCCGCGACGATCTCGAACGCCGGACGCACTACCCTGGGTGCAGGTGCTCTTCACGCGCAAACCCGCCACGATCGTCGATGCGGCCACCGCCCTGCCGGGGCGGGAGACCGAGATGCCCGTGCCCGCACGCCACGAGGTGCTCGGCACCCCGCTGCGCCCGCCCTTCCCCGAGGGCGTGCAGACGGTGGTGTTCGGCATGGGCTGCTTCTGGGGAGCGGAGCGGATCTTCTGGCAGGCCGAGGGCGTCTACAGCACGGCCGTCGGCTACGCGGGCGGGTTTACCCCCAACCCCACCTACGAGGAGGTCTGCTCAGGTCAGGACCGGCCACACCGAGGTCGTGCTGGTCGCCTTCGACACCGCCCGACTCGAGGAGATGCTGAGGCTCTTCTGGGAGGGCCACGACCCGACGCAGGGCATGCGCCAGGGCAACGACGTCGGCAGCCAGTATCGCTCGGCGATCTACTACGCCGACCAGACCCAGCGCGCCGCGGCCGAGGCCTCGCGCGAGACCTATCAGCGGATGCTCACGGCGGCCGGCCACGGTGAGATCACGACCGAGATCGCCCCGCGCGACCCGGCCCACCCGCTGTACTACGCCGAGGACTACCACCAGCAGTACCTCGCCAAGAATCCCGCCGGCTACTGCGGGCTCGGCGGCACCGGCGTGAGCTGTCCCGTGGGTCTGGCGCGCGCTGATAGCACCGCATAGAGCGGGCTCCTGGACAACGTACTACGCAGTGACCCCGCCAGAAAGCGACGGGGCCAGCGAGGCCGCAACCGTCTCGTTGTCCCACCGGACCGCGCCCTCCGCCCGTGGGGTGGGCGAAGGACGCGATCCGGAAGCTTGTCCTGACCCTCAGGTCGCGCTGCCCAGCGCGGGCTCGCTGCGCCGGCTGCCAGGCCGGTGCGTGCGGTCCGCCCAGGGTCGGCACGTCCGAGGGGTAGACCTCGTTGCCGTGGATCGCGTGATCTCCGATCTCGAGCTCCTCGTCGGTGAGGCGCAGCGGGATGAAGATGCCCACGAGCTTCAGCAGGATGAACGTCATCACGCCGCTGAACACGATCACCCAAGCGGCCGTCTCGGCCTGCCAGCGCAGCAGTTTCCAACTGCCGCCGTTGAACACGCTCGAGAAGCCCGGCAGGCTTTCCGCACCGCCGATGCCGATGTACTCGACCAGATGCGGGTCCGCGAACAGTCCCACCATCAGACCGCCGCAGAAGCCCGGCGATGCCGTGGGTATAGATCACCCCCAGCGTGTCGTCGACGTGACGGAACACCGGCGCTCGGCTCAGGAACCTGATCGACATCCACACGACCGTCGAGGCGATCACACCGACGGCGATCGCGCCGTAGCCGTTGACGAAACCGGCGGACGGCGTGATCGCCACCAGCCCGGTGATCATTCCGTTGACCGAGCCGATCAGCGACGGCTTGTCGCGGAAGATGTAGTCCCAGGCGATCCACACGAGCATCGCCACCGCGGTGCAGAGGTTCGTGTTGATCACGGCCGCCGAGGCGTTCGCGCCCGCGTAGTAGGAGTCTCCACCGTTGAACCCGTTCCAGCCGAGCCACAGCAGACCGGCGCCGGCCGCGACCATCAACAGGTTGTTGGGCGCGTCGACCTCGCGGTCACGTTGCAAGCGCGGTCCGATCACCGCCGCCGCCACGAACCCGGAGATGCCGGCCGCCAGGTGGATGACGTAACCACCGGAGTAGTCCAGGGCGCCATGCGCGGCGAAGTAGCCGCCGCCCCAGATCAGGAACGCGTTGACCGTGTACACGAACGTGATCCACAGCAGCACGAACGGGATCCAGGCCTTGAAGCTGATCCGCCCGAGCACCGAGCCGAGCATCAGGATCGGCGTGATCGCCGCGAACACGAACTGGAAGTACACGAGCGAGGCCATCGGGAAATGGAAGGCCGGTCCGGTGGTGATCGACGGGATGATCGCCTGACCCTCCTCGGCGCCGGTCGACAGGACGGTGCCCGACTTGCCCCACATCGTGTCGAAGAAGCTTTTGCCGTGGCCGATCGGGCTGCCGAAGCCCATCTTGAAGCCCCATAGGCACCAGGCGACGAGCACCAGACAGAACGCGACGAACGTAAGCATCATGCTGTTGACCGACCAGCGCTTCTGCATGACCCCGCCATACAGCACGGCGAGGCCGGGCAGGCTCATCAGCCCGACGAACGTCGCGGCGGTCATCTGCCACGCGTTGTCTCCGGGGTTGAGCCACGATGGGTATGAGAGCCATTCTGCTGTGGCAAGGACGGACATACGCCTCCATTTCTCTCTGTCGATGCAGCCGAGCCTCGCCCACCGGTGCGGACGACGACTACGGCAAATTTGCGGTCCGCGTATGTAAACCGGCGCCGGCGCGGTCGGGTAGGGACACCCTGGCCAACAGTTGGCGGGCGGGTTTCGACATTTGTATAGATGCCCCCGCAGGGCCTGTGTCTTGGCGCGAGACCGGGGGCGCCGATCTGCTCGAGACGAGCTCTCAGCCGACTGGAAAACCGGCGCGGCGACAGGACGCACGCAGTTCATCGGCCGAGCTCCTGAACGCGCCCGGCGAGGCGCACAGACCTCTTGGCTCGCGCACCGCAGGCGTGCTCGGTGGCCCCACCGAGCGTGGAGGCGAACGTCACTTCGATGCAGTCCTTGCGCGCGGGCGCGCCGCTTGTCAGGGCGAAGGCGCCGAGACCGATCACGGCGATGACGCACGCATGCAGCAGCGCCGCCACGGCCGTCCGCTCGCGTCTGCCCCAGCGCAACGGTTCGGACAGCCGCTTGGACTGATCGATCATGATCACGGCCGCGAGCCTACCGATCTACGCTGCAGCGGGACCTGGCGAGGACCCATCCGGCGAGAGCTCCTCCGCCGTGGTCTCCTGAGCCTGGCCCGACCCGGCCTGGGGCTGGAACGACAGCGCGGCCGAGTTGATGCAGTAGCGCTGCCCGGTCGGCCCGGGACCGTCGTCGAACACGTGCCCGAGGTGCCCGCCGCAGGTGCGACACATGACCTCGGTGCGGCGCATGAGCAGCGAGTTGTCCGGGCGCAGCTCGACCGCCTCGGCGACCGCGGGCTCGGTGAAGCTCGGCCAGCCTGTGCCCGAGTCGAACTTGGTGTTCGAGTCGAACAGCTCCGTGCCGCACGCGGCGCAGCGGTAGGCGCCCGACGCCTTGTTGTAGACGAGCTCGCCTGTGAACGGCGCCTCCGTGCCGGCCTTGCGCAGCACCTCGTACTGCGCCGGCGTCAGCTGCTCGCGCCACTCCTCCTCGGACTTGACGACCGTCGGCTCTGCCATAGATCAGTTCTAGCACCCCATCCCAGCGTCCCGCCTGCCGCCGGCGCCGGGCCTGCTAGCATGATGTTTACGTTCACGTCAGCTTTGTAACACCGCCCGCAAGGAGCGTCGCAGCTTGACCGCCACCACGACACGACCAGCCGCACCCCCCTCGCCGGGCGCCACGCGCAGATCGCGCATCGGGGTCGCCGAAGGCCACGCGCACTACAAGTGGTGGGCGCTCTCCTGCACGAGCCTCGGGATGCTGCTCGCGGCCACCAACTCGGGCACGCTGATCATCGCGCTGCCCGACCTCGAGCGCTCGCTGCACGCGAGCCTGCTCGAGCTCGTGTGGGTGATCCTCGCCTACCTGATCGCCGCCACCGTGCTCGTGCTGATGGCGGGCCGCCTGTCCGACCTGTTCGGGCGCAAGCGCGCCTACGTCGGTGGCTTCCTCGTGTTCGCGTTCGCCTCGCTCGGGGCCGGTTTCTCCCCCGACGCGACCGTCCTGATCGGCTGGCGCATCCTGCAGGGCATCGGCTCGGCCTTCCTGTTCGCCAACGCCGCCGCGCTCGTCACCGATGCCTTCCCGCGCGAGGAACTGGGCTTGGCGATGGGCGCCAACACGATGGTCGCGGCGATCGGACTGGTGTTGGGTCCCGTGCTCGGGGGCGCGCTGGTGGCGATCTCCTGGCACTGGGTCTTCTGGTTCAACGTCCCCTTCGCGCTCGCCGGCGCCGCCTGGGGCGCGCTGATCCTGCGCGAGCTGGCTCGCCGCGAGCACGTGCCGAGCTATGACGTGCTCGGCACCGCCACGTTCGTGCTCGGGCTCACCGGCCTCGTACTCGGCGTCTCCAAGGGTGGCTTGAGCGGCTGGAACGACCCGCTCGTGATCGGCGGCCTGCTCGCTGCGGTGGTGCTGCTGCCCGCGTGGGTGATCATCGAGCGACGCTCTCGCGCGCCGATGCTCGACCTGAAGCTGTTCAACAACCGCCTCTTCGCCGCGGCCACCGCAGCCGCGTTCATCAATGGCCTCGCGCGCTTCGCGCTGATGTTCATCTTCGTCTTCTACTACCAGGGCGCTCAGTCCAACTCGCCGATCGAAGCCGGCATCAAGCTGATCCCGCTCGCGCTGGGCATGCTCATCGCCTCGCCGCTCGCCGGGATCTACGCCGACAGGCACGGCTCGCGCACCCTCGCCGCCCTCGGGATGCTCGTCAGCGCGATCGGCCTGGCCGGGATGACAACCCTGGGTGTGGGCACCGCCTACTGGCAGAGCGCCGTGTGGCTCGCGCTCGTGGGTGTCGGCTCGGGCATGTTCAACAGCCCCAACACGGCCGCGATGATGGGCGCCGTTCCCGCGCAGCGTCGCGGGATCGCCGCGGGCGCGCGCACGCTCGTGCAGAACACCGGGGCGGTGCTCTCGATCGCGTTCGTGCTCGCGATCGTCACCTCCTCGATCCCGAAATCGACGCTCTTCGCGGTGTTCTCCGGTCTGGCCGAGGGCCTCTCGGCGGAAAAGCTCGCCCCCTTCATCCACAACATGCACGTCGCCCTGTGGGTCCTCGCGGCGACCTCGCTGCTCGGCACCTTCGTGTGCCTGCTGCGACCAAGCCATGTCCAGTCGCCCGCCGATGAGCCCGCGCCCCAACCGACGCAGCCGGCGAGCTCGCGGGGCCGGATGCCGATCGGCGCTCAAGCGCGGAGGATCCCGTGAGCGGGGACGCACCCAGCCTGAGGATCGGCGACGTGGCCAAGCTCGTGGGCACCACACCACGCACGATCCGCTACTACGAGGAGATCGGCCTGCTGGCGCAGGAGCCCGAACGCCCCTCCGGCGGGCATCGCGTCTACAGCGACGCCGAGGTCGAGCGCCTGCGCGAGGTGATGCGCCTGAAAGAACTGCTCGGTGTCACCCTCGAGGAGCTCAAGACGCTGCTCGCAGCCGAGGAGTCGCGCGCGAGCGTGCGCGCGCAGCTGCGCGCCGAGGACGTCGAGCCGCCGCGCCGGCGCGCGCTGCTCGAGGAGTCCCTCGGTCACATCGACCGTCAGCTGGAGCTGGTCGAGCGCCGCGCCGCCGAGCTGAGCACGCTCAAATCCGAGCTGAGCGAGACCCGCAAGCGCGTGCGGCGCAAGATCCGCGAGCTCGACGCCCACGCTGAGGGCTCGTTCCCGCCGCCGCCCACGGAGATAGCCCAGCCGTGAACGCCACCGCCGACCCGGCCGTGCTGGTCGACGATCTGGTCGTGCGCTTCGATCAGGTCACCGCCGTCGGCGGCGTCTCCTTCGCGGTCGCCCCGGGGGAGGTGTTCGGTCTGCTCGGGCCCAACGGAGCCGGCAAGACGACCACCATCCGCGTGCTCACCACCCTCCTCGCCCCGACCGAGGGCCGCGCGCTCGTCGCCGGGCACGACGTTCGCGTCGACAGCCTCGCGGTGCGCGCCTGCATCGGCTACATACCCCAGGCCATCTCCGTCGACGGCGCGCTCACGGCCTGGGAGAACCTCGACTTCTACGGCCGCGTCACCGGGGTTCCGCGTCGCGAGCGGCGCGAGCGCATCGCGGAGGTGATCGAGACGATGGAGCTTCAGCAGATGCTCGACCGCCTCGCACGCACGCTCTCGGGAGGGATGCTGCGCCGCCTGGAGATCGCCAGCGCGCTGCTCAATCGCCCGCGCGTGCTGTTCCTCGACGAGCCCACCGTGGGTCTCGATCCAAACGCGCGCGCGATGGTCTGGGAGCGCCTGCGCGCGCTGCGCGAGCAGTCGGGCACGACGATCCTCGTCACGACCCACCTGATGGAGGAGGCCGAGCGTCATTGCGACCGCCTCGGCGTGATCGACCACGGCCGCCTGATCGAGCAGGGAGAGCCCTCGGAGCTGATCGAACGCCACGACGCCGACAGCCTCGAAGACGTCTTCCGGGCGATCACCGGACGCCCGCTCGGTGAGCAGATCGGCGAGGAGAACCTCGGCGAGGAAGGAAAGCTGTCGGATGTGCGCGCACAGCGCCGTACAGCCCGCCGCCTCGGTTGAGTTTCATGTCCAGTCACGCTCACTCCACGGAGACAGCGCCCGGCATCCTCGCGACAGGTCCGCTGGTGCGGATCATCGAAGGCACGCTGGCGATGGCGCAGGCCGAGCTGCGCAAGCTCCGCCACGATCACCTCGACATCGTCACCCGCTCGGTGCAGCCGCTCTTGTGGCTGTTCATCTTCGGCTCGGCCGTCGGCAGCGCGCACCTGATCAAGACGGGCGGCGTCGAATATCGCGCCTATATCGCGCCCGGCGTGCTGGCGCAGGCCGCGATGTTCATCGCCATCTTCTTCGGCCTGGCCGTGATCTGGGAACGCGACGTGGGCCAGTTGCAACGCCTGCTCGCCACGCCGCTCTCACGCAGCTCGATCGTGCTCGGCAAGGCCGCAGGGGCATGCGTGCGTGCGCTCGTGCAGGCGATCTTGCTGCTGATCGTGCTGGCGATCGCCGGCATCGACGTGCGCTGGAGCGTCCCCGGCGTGCTCGGGATGCTCGCGATGCTGATGCTCGGGACGGCTGCGTTCGCGTGCATGTCGATGCTGCTCGCCGCGGCCGTGCGCGAGCGCGAGCGCTTCATGGGCATCGGTCAGCTGATCATGATGCCGCTGTTCTTCGCCTCCTCCGCCCTCTATCCACTCGGCTCGATGGAACCGTGGCTGAAAGCGATCGCGCACGTCAACCCGCTCACCTACGAGGTCCAGGGCCTGCGTCAGATGCTCGTCGGCGTCGGTGGCTCCGGCGTCGTGTGGCTCGACTTCCTCGTCGTCGCGGCCTTCTTCGCGGTGATGCTCGCCGCCGCCACCCGCGCCTATCCGCGGGCAATCCTGTGAGCCCGTACACCGAGAAGGGAGCCGCGAATGTCGCAACCCGTTGAGATCGAGCCGAGCCCCGAGGGCGTGCCGGGAGCGATTGCCGACCCCGCGAGCGTGCACGGCGAAGAGGTCTCCTATCCCGGGGCCCACGACGATCCGATCAACGGGTACCTCGCCGCCCCCGCGGAGCCGGCCGGCGAACACGGCCGCCCGGGGATCGTCGTCATCCATCACGCCGGCGGCCTGGACGCCCACACCCGCGACGTCACCAACCGCATCGCCGGGCTCGGCTACGTGGCGCTGGGCGTCGACCTCTTCACTCGCGAAGGCGGACCGCCACCGACGGACGACCTGCAGGCGATGATGAGCCGCCTGTTCGCGATGTCCGACGAGACCGTCCTGGGCGATCTCGAGGGCGCCGCCGATCTGCTGCGCACCCGCGAAGACTGCGACGGCAAAGTCGGCTGCATCGGCTTCTGCATGGGCGGGCGCTACGCGCTCCTGTTCGCCTGTGCATCCAATCGACTCGACGCCGCCGTGGACTGCTGGGGTGGGTTCGTCGACACCGCCACCCCCGAGGAGCACTCGACCGCCAAGCGGCCCACTCCTCCCCTGGAGCTCGCCGATCGCCTCTCGTGCCCGTTGATGGCCGCGATCGGCGCCGAAGATCACAACCCCTCGCCGCAGGTTGGGGAGCAGCTGCGCGCACGCGCCGGCGAGAGCGGGCAGGAGGTCAGCGTGGACGTGTACGAGGGCGCGGGCCACGCGTTCTTCGCCGACCCTCGCCCTTCCTATCGCCCCGAGCCTGCGGCCAGGCTGTGGGAGCGCGTCGTCCCGTTCCTCGCCCGCCATCTGCAGCGGCCCTGACGCAGTGCTCCCCGGACAGGAGGAGGCGGCGGCGAGAGGCGCCGGGCGCCGCGCCGGGGACGCCGCGGCGAGGTTCATATAGTGCTTTGCCAAGGATCACAGGCTGCGACGGCGAGGAGCTGTGAGGATGGATCGCAAGTGGTGGACCTTGATCGCGGTCTCGGTGGCGATCTTCATGCTGTTGCTGGACATCACGGTCGTGAACGTCGCGCTGCCGGACATTCAGCGCTCGCTGCACTCCTCCTTCTCGGACCTGCAATGGGTCGTCAACGCCTACGCGCTGACGCTCGCCGCGTTCCTACTGACCTCCGGCTCGGTCGCCGACCTGATCGGCCGCCGGCGTGTGTTCGTCCTCGGCCTGATCGTGTTCACCGCCTCCTCGGCCGTGTGCGGGCTGTCGAGCACGCCGCTGATGTTGAACCTCGCCCGCGCCGTGCAGGGCACCGGTGGGGCGATGATGTTCGCCACGGCCCTCGCGCTGCTCGCGCAGGCCTTCCACGGCAAGGAGCGCGGAACCGCGTTCGGGGTTTTCGGCGCGGTCACCGGCGGTGCGGTGGCGATCGGGCCGGTGCTCGGCGGAATCATCACCTCGGGCATCGGCTGGGAGTGGATCTTCTTCGTAAACGTCCCCATCGGCGTGATCGCCGTGTTCCTCACGCTCGCCCACGTGAGCGACTCGCGCGACCCCCACGCCTCAGGCATCGATTGGCCGGGCCTCGTGACCTTCTCGAGCTCGCTGTTCCTGCTCGTGTACGCGCTTGTGCAGGGCAACGAAAAGGGCTGGGGCTCGACCGAGATCGTCTCGTTCCTGATCGGCGCGGCCATCCTCATGGGCTTGTTCGTCCTGGTCGAGCTGCGCCGCCGTCAGCCGATGCTCGACCTCTCGCTGTTTCGCCGCCCGGCATTCAGCGGCGCGAGCATCGTCGCGTTCAGCCTGTCGGCATCGTTCTTCGCGATGTTCCTGTACCTGACCCTCTACCTGCAGGACGTGCTCGGCTACAGCCCGCTGCAGGCCGGACTGCGGTTTCTGCCCTCGACGCTGCTGTCCTTCATCGTGGCGCCGATCGCCGGACGGTTGAGCGTTCGCGTCCCGGTGCGCCTGCTGTTGGGCTCTGGCTTGGTGCTGATCGGCATCGGGCTGGTGACGATGACGGTGATCGACGCCGTCTCCAGCTGGACGGCACTGATCCCGGGTTTCGTGCTCGCGGGCATCGGCGTGGGGCTCGTCAACCCGCCGCTGGCCTCGACCGCCGTGGGCGTGGTGCCGATCGAGCGCAGCGGGATGGCCTCGGGGATCAACTCGACCTTCCGCCAGGTCGGAATCGCCACCGGGATCGCCGGCCTGGGAGCGGTCTTCCAACACAGCGTCACCCAGCACACGACCACTGCGCTGCTCACAAGCGGGCACGCACGCGAGATCCTGAGCTCCGCGCACGGGCGGCTGGCCACGCTGCTGGAGTCCGGCGAAGTCACTCAGATCGCCCGCTCACTCTCGCCGGGAGCGCGAATCGCTCTGGAGAGCTCCTATCGCGTGGGCTTCACCGACGCCTTCACGACGATCGCCGCGATCGCGGCCGTGGTCGCGCTCGTCGGAGGCGCGCTCGCGTTCGCGCTGGTGCGCACGCGCGACTTCGTCTCCGCCGGGGAGCTGCCCGCCCCACCGGAGGAGTCCGAGAGCCTGGTGACTGCGGCGAGCTGAGAGACCGGCGCGATCGCGCCCGCGTCGAGCCGGGTCCTACCTGTCCGAGGACGAGGATGAGGAGGAGGAGGAGGACTTTCGCGGCTCGTGTCCCCCACAGGCGAGCACCGGCAGCCGTGGATAGCGCGGGTAAGCTGGATCGGTACGCGAACGGGCGCACAGCGAGAACACCGACCCGCGCGTGTTCGGGACCTCGACCTGGTGCTCGCACGTGTCACACAGCCCCGCCGCAGGCCTCACGCGTGGCGGTTTGGCCGTTCGGGAGGACATCACCGCAGAGTAATACCGGGCGACCCGGGCTCGTCCTGCAATAATCGTTGACTGCACAACTATGACTACCTTCTATCGACTCCTCGGCTTCCTGCGTCCTTACCGCCGAGGCCTGACCGTCGCCTGGTTGCTCGCGAGCTTCGCGATGGTGATGACCGTCGCGCTTCCGGCGCTGACCGGTCGCGCGGTGCAGATCATCGGCACCGGCGTCGGCGCCGCTCCCCACCATCCGGTCTCCACCAGCGGCAAGCGTCACGAACTGACGCTGATCGCCGCCGCGATCGCACTCGTGGTGCTCGTGCGCTGGGCGCTGACCTACTGGCGCCGGATGATCGCCGGACGGGTCTCGCTCGGCGTCGAATACGACCTGCGCAAGCTCCTCTACGGGCACCTGCAGCAGCTCGAGCTCGGATTCTTCGACCGCCAGCAGACCGGGCAGCTGATGTCCCGCGCGACCGTCGACCTGCAGGCCGTGCGCTTCTTCCTCGGCTACGGGCTCGTGTTCATCCTGCAGTCAATTCTCACGATCGTGCTCGCGGGGGCCGTGATGATCGTCACCGAACCGCGCCTCGGTCTGATCTCGCTCGCGCCCGTGCCGTTCGTGATCTTGATCTCCTACGGCTACGGACGCCGCGCGCGCCCGGCGATACAGGAGACCCAGCAGCGCATCGCCGAGCTGACCGCCGACGCCGAGGAGAACATCTCCGGGGTCCGCGTCGTCAAGGCCTTCGCACGCGAGCCCCGCCAACTGCAGCGCTTCCAGGGCAGCGTCGGGCGCGTGTTCTCACAGGCGATGGTGGCCACACGCCTGGAAGCGAAGTACAACCCGATGATCGGCTTCCTGCCCCAGCTGGGCCTCGCGGCGGTGCTGCTGATCGGGGGCAACGCCGTGATCCACGCCAACCTCACGCTTGGGCAGTTCACGGCGTTCTACCTGTATCTGAACATGCTGATCGCACCGATGCGCACGCTCGGCGTGATCCTCAACCTCGCCCAGCGCGCCACCGCCTCTGGCGGGCGCCTGTTCGAAGTCCTCGACCGCTCCCCACGCCTGACCGCACCGCCCGGCGCTCCGCCGCTGCCGGCCGGCAATGGACACGTGCAGCTGCAGAACGTCACGCTGCGCTACGACGAGTCCGACGAATTCGGCGCGGCCTACTCGGAGACGAATGCCTCCAACGGCGCCGCGCCGGCCGCTGCCAACACGGCGCGAGCCGTGCTGAGCGGCATCGATTTGGACGTGCCCGCCGGACGCACCGTGGCGCTCGTGGGCGCCACCGGCTCGGGCAAGACGAGCCTCACTTCGCTGATCTCGCGGCTGTATGACACGAGCGCGGGACGGGTGCTGCTCGACGGCGCCGACGTGCGCGAGGTCGACCTGCGCTCCCTGCGTCATGCCGTGGCCGTCGTCAGCGACGATCCGTTCCTGTTCTCGCAGACCGTCGCCGAGAACATTGCCTATGCCCACCCGCAGGCCACCCGCGAGGACATCGAAGCGGCCGCCACTCGCGCGCAGGCGCACGAGTTCATCGAGCGCCTGCCCGACGGCTACGACACGCTCGTGGGCGAGCGCGGGCTGACCCTCTCCGGCGGCCAGCGCCAGCGCTTGGCGATCGCCCGAGCGCTGCTTGCCGATCCGCGCGTGCTGATCCTCGACGACGCCACCTCCTCGGTCGATGCCTCCACCGAGCGTCTGATCAAGCTCGCGCTCGACGAGGCGATGGCCGGGCGCACCACCTTCATCATCGCCCACCGTCTCTCCACGATCGCGCTGGCCGATGAGATCGTCGTGCTCGACCACGGCGCGATCGTCGCCCACGGCGACCACGAACATCTGCTCGAGGCCTCCGAGCTGTATCGCGAAATCGTCGAGAAGGGACTTCCCGACCAGGTCTTCCTCACGCGCGAGCTCCCAAGAGAACGCGAGGTGAGCGGGATATGAGCGCGCACGGCGGAGGCCGCGGTGGAGGAGGAGGCAGCGGCGGACGCGGCCTAGGCCCGGGGTTCGCCCGAGGTGGAGCGCAGTGGGCTGGAGAGCGCGCGGCCAAGGGCACGCGGGGACGCAACCTACGGGGCCTGCTGGCGCTGCTGCGCCCCTATCGCGTGCGGGTGATCGGGATGCTGATCGCGCTCGTGCTCGGCACGGCCGCCTCGCTCGCGCCTCCGCTGCTGGCGAAGGTGGCGATCGACGAAGGCATCAACCACCACGACACGCGCACGCTCGTGCTCGTGGTGGTCGCCTTCCTCGCCTCGGCGCTGCTGGTGTGGGCGATGACCTACGCGCAGACCTACCTCGTGGGTTGGGTCGGGCAGCGCACGCTCGCGGACCTGCGCCTGCGCATCTTCACCCACCTGCAGCATCAGCCGATCGGCTTCTACGAGTCACGCCCCGCGGGGGTGCTGATCTCGCGCATGACCAACGACGTCGAGGCGCTGGAAAGCCTCGTGACGGACTCGGTCGTGACGCTGTTCCAGTCCGGCCTCACGCTGGTGGGCGCGGTCGCGGTGCTGCTCTTCCTGGACGTGCGCCTCGCGTTGGTGACCTTCTGCGTGGTTCCGCTCGTGGCCGCGGGCTCGATCTGGTTCCGTCTCGTCTCCGCCGGTGCGTTCCGGCGCACGCGGGAGACGATCGGCGCGATCACCGCCTACCTGCAGGAGACCCTGTCGGGCATCAGGGTCGTGCGCAGCTTCGGCCAGGAGCCTCTCCACGAGGCGCGCTTCGCGCAGTTGAACACCGAGAACTGCGACGCGAACATGGTCACGGTCAAGCTCAACGCGCGCTACTTCCCGGCGATCGAAATGCTCTCCGGGATCGCCCTCGCGGTGATTGTCCTCTACGGCGGCTATCAGGCGCTCGACGGGCACATCACGGCGGGCACCGTCGTGGCGTTCGTGGGCACGCTCTCATACCTGTTCGAACCGATCCAGCAGCTCTCCCAGCTCTACACCACCTACCAATCGGGCATGGCCGCCCTGGAGAAGATCTTCCAACTGCTCGACGTCACACCGGACCTGAGCGACCGGGTGGGCGCCACGCATCTGGATCGCATCCGCGGCGAAATCCGCTTCGAGGACGTCTCCTTCGCCTACAACCCCCGCAAGCGCTCTCGGCGCGCAGCGGAGGCGGAAAGCTCTGAGGGATCGGGGAATCCGGACGGATCCACGGGCGGGGAGCCCGAGGAAGTGAGGGCGCTCGAGCACATCGACCTGACGATCCCCCCGGGACAGACGGTCGCGCTCGTGGGCGCCACCGGTGCGGGGAAGTCGACGATGGCCAAGCTCCTGGCCCGTTTCTACGACCCCACCTCCGGGCGCATCCTCGTCGACGGGCATGACCTGCGCGAGGTCTCCAGCGACTCGCTGCGCTCGCAGATGGGGATCGTGCCCCAGGAGGCGTTCCTGTTCTCGGGCACGGTCCGCGAGAACATCGCCTTCGGCCGTCCCGACGCGAGCGAGGAGCAGGTGGCAGAGGCCGCGGAGGCGGTCGGCGCGCAGGAGTTCATCGCCGAGCTCTCCCACGGCTATGACACCGAGGTCGGCGAGCGCGGTGCGCAGCTCTCCTCCGGTCAGCGCCAACTGCTCGCCTTCGCGCGCGCGCTGGTCGCCGACCCGCGCATCCTGATGCTCGACGAGGCGACCTCCAACGTCGACCTGCACACAGAGGGGCGCATCGAGGCCGGCCTGCGTCGCCTGCTCGCCGGGCGCACCGCGATCGTGATCGCCCACCGACTGTCAACGATCCGCCAGGCCGGGCGCATCGTCGTGCTCGAACACGGACGCATCGTCGAGCAGGGCACCCACGATGAGCTGCTCGCCGCTCGTGGGCGCTACTACGAGCTGTATCGGGACTGGGCCACGCAGGCCGCGGCCTGATCTCGCGATTGAGCCTCTGTCGCGATCCGCTCCCAGGTGGTGATTGCGGTCCTGACGTGGTCGATGCCCGCTTGCAGCGTCTGGCGTGGACCGCGCCCACCGACGCTCGCGGCCTGACCGTCGCTCATGGCCGCGGCGAGCGAAGTCTCGTAGGCCTCGAGCAGCGGTCGCAGCACGGCGAGCTGGGCGTCGGCCAGGGCTGATGGGTCGGCGCCGAAGAACAGCTTCAGCAACGCCAGGTCGCGCAGCTCGGTGAACTGATCGGTTGGGGTGGCCACCCACTCGGCGAGCGCCTCCCGTCCGCGGCCGGTCAGCGCGTAGCGCTTGCGACGGCGTCCGTCGGGCTCGCGGCGCTCGGTCAGGTAGCCGGCCTTGGTCAGACGTGCGGGCTCGGCGTGCAGCTGGGATCGGTGCAGCGACCAGAAGTGCCCGACCGAGCCGTCGACCATCTGCTTGAGCCGATACGGCGTCGCCTCGCCAGCCTGAGCCAGCAGCCCGAGAACGATGTGCGAAGTCGGCGTCAGCTCGATCTCTTGCATGCCCAACACAACTATAGTATCTTACCGACCGTCTGTCTGAGACAAACTTAATGGGAATCACCTGAACGGAGCAATCGTGGACCCGACGCCAACCAGTGAGGCGACAGTGGACGACCAACCGACGCCGCGGGAGCGCAGGCGCAACCCCTTCACGCAGTCGGCCGGCGGCGGGCGAACTCTCAGCGCGATGATGCTCCCGTTCTTCACGGTCTGTCCGCCACGAGGGTTCGGCGTGCTCACGACGACGGGGCGGCGTACGGGCAAGACGCGCCGCAAATGCGTCCGTGTCGTGCGCCGAGGCGACCAGGCATATCTCGTGATGCTCGGACCGGCGCTCGGAGGAGGAGGCCACAAAGCTGTCGCGGCCTGGCTGTGGAACATCCGAGCCGACCCGCATGTGAGCCTGCGAATCCGTGGCGGAACGTTCGCCGGCATCGCACGGGAGCTCGAGGAGGGATCTGAGAAGGAACGGGCGCGGCAGGCGTACTGCCGGCCGGTGCACGCGTTCGACTACATCGAGTGCGACTTTCACACGAGCGGACGACCAACCCGCGCCAAGGTCCAGGGGCTGCATCGCAAGTGGTTCGACGCCGGCATCCCGCTCGCCATCGACCTCACGCGATAGCGCTGCCAGACTCCTCAACCAGGCCCTGCGCCCACTGGACCGCGGCAGTCGCCCAGCTCGACGCCGTTTCACGCTCGACGGCGTGCACCGTGTCATCGTCATAGCGCAGGCCGGCCGCGTAGGGCGTCAGCAGGTCCGCACCACCCAAGTCGTCCGGCGGCGGCGCGCCCGCTTCCGTGCACAGCTGGGTCAGTCCACTGATGTCGTGAATGAATGGAAATTCCACGCCGCGGGCCGCAAGAACGGCCTTGAGCGCCTTCTCGACAGCCTGTTGTGCGTGAAAGCAGACGAGTACATCCGCCACTTCGTCGATCGGCAGCATCGCCCTGGCCCCGGCCGCATCCGTGTTAGCGCGACGTAGAAGCTGCTCGGCGAGATCTTGGTTACTGGCCATCAGGCCGCCAGCTCCCTGCCCTCGGTCAGCGCAGCGTGGATCAAGCTCCCACCGACATCCCGCCACTCTCTCACCCTCTGCTCGCTCGCGACAATCACGTCCGCGGCCAGCACCAGATTCCCCAGCACCCTACGCAGCCGCACCGACTCCAAGGCGGGATTCTCGACCTCCGGCTCGATCACCAAGAAGTCCAGATCGCTATCCCGCGTCTGCTCTCCACGCGCAGCCGAGCCAAACAGGATCACTCGTGAGCTCGGCGGCGCCGCCTCTGACAACCGACGGCCAGCCTCCTTTATCACCGCGTCATCGAACACGTGCTCACGATACCCGCTCCGGCACTCGCCCAGGCTGCCATCGCATGACTGGCACGAATCCCGGCACGAGCAACCCCTGAAACGCCAAACGCCCCGTAAACACGGGGCGCAAGCAAAACTCCGGGACAGGGACTCGAACCCCAATCTCCCGGACCAGAACCGGGCGTCACTGCCAATTGGACTATCCCGGACCGGCGCCTCCGGCTAGAGGATAGCCAAAGAGCCAAAATCCAGGCCGGAGACCGCCCCAAGAAATGCGAACACTTGTCGCAGACGACGTAGGGCCCTACGCCTGCGCGTGCGAACCGTCGGGCGCGAAGAAGGCGGTGATCGACTGCTCGAGTCCCGGGTCGAGCACGAGCAGGACCTCGTCGCCGTCTTCGATGACGGTGTCTGCCTTGGGCACGAAGCCGGAGCCGCCGCGCAGCACGGAGATGATCAGGCTGCCCTCGGGCAGCTCGATGTCGGATACGCGCTGACCGACGACGGGGGCGTCGGAGCTGACCTCGAGCTCGATGATCTCCAGGCGCTCCTCTTCCAGCGCGAGCAGGTGCACGAGCCCGTAGCGGGGCACCTCGTGCTCGATCAGGCGCAGGATCAGGTCTGTGGCGGAGACCGCGGGCTGGATCCCGAGCAGACGGAAGTGGTCGTGGTTGCGGGGGTTGTTGACGCGGGCGATGATGCGATCGCAGAGGTACTTCTCCTTGGCGACCTGGCAGACGAGCATGTTGTCCTCGTCATCGCCGGTCACGGCGATCACGAGGTCGGCGCGCTGGATGCCGGCGCGCTCGAGCACCCACAGCTCGGTCGCGTCGCCGTACTGGGCGGCGTGCTCGAACTCTTCCTCGATCTGCAGGTAGCGCGGGCGCGAGGACTCGATCAGGGTGACCTCGTGACCCTTGACGATCAGCTCGCGGGCGAGGTTGCGCCCGACCTTGCCGGCCCCTACGACGATCGCATACACGATGTCCCCCTCAGGCGCTCTCTGGCGCGAGCGCGCGCTCGAACATCTCGATCGCGTGCTTGGTCGGAGAGATCGTGTCGAGGCCCTGTTCGCCGTACCAGTTGGCGCGGGCCGGGTCCATGACGCGCACGATCACCTTCTCCACGCCGAAGCGCTTCTGGGCGATCTGGGCGATGATCAGGTTGGTGTTATCGCCGTCGGTCGAGGCGATGAAGACGTCGGCGCGCTCGATCCCAGCCCCGATCAGTGCGTCCGTCTCCAGGGCGGTGCCGACTGTGAACTGGCCTTCGGCGTCCTCCCAACTGCGCCCCTGACCGGCGTCCAGGCGCTCGTGCGAGAGCGGGTCCTCGTCGAGCACCGACACTTCGTGCCCGGCGGCCAGTGCGGACTTGGCGACGGCTGAGCCGACGCGCCCGGCGCCTACGATCATCACGAACACGAGCAGGCCCGGGGGGTGCTGACATGGGCGAGGGGATACATCAGCGCGGAGATTAGACGATGTGCGAGGACGCCCCGGAGGAGCTTGCCGCCGCGAGCTCCTCCGTGCGCCCTTCGGCCTCGTCGGCGGCGGAGGGGGCGGTCACGATCACGCGGCAGCCGGCCTTGGCGATGACGTACTTGGTGACGTCCCCGACGAAGTCCTCCAGCGGCCCGCCGCGGCCTCCCAGGCGCGACCCACCGCGGATGCGCGAGGGCTCCTCGGCGGCGAGCACGATCGCCTCCACGCCGCGACGCCGCGCCTCCTCGACGATCGCATAGCCCGCGCGGCGCGTGCGCACGGTGGCGGTGGCGACCTGCACGCCGGTGTACTCCTCCCCCACGACCTTCGCCCGCGCGAGCGCCTGGCGGGCGTGCTTGACCTGCGCTTCGGGCAGCCGCGCCTCGAGCGGCAGGGACATCGGGATCACGAACATCCACACGGCCTCGATCGTCGCGGTGTCGATCGCCGCCTCGTCGGTCTGCTCGCCGGAGACCAGCAGCGCGGCGGTCTGCACGATGTCATCGTCCAGGCGAGTGCCGAGCAGCGGCACGAGGATCGAACCGTAGTCGCGTTCGGCCGGCGGCTCGGAGCGCAGCATCTGCGGGGAGACGGTCACCCGGCGCAGCAGCGAGGTCTCGTCCGCGCGGCGGTAGACCACGTACAGGACGATCCCCATCGCCATCCAGCCCAGGCCCACGTAGCGCGCGGGCTCGTGGACGGCCATCACGGCCACCCATCCGGCGAGCGATATCAATGCACCGAAGGCCGCCGGCAGCGGCAATTCACCGCCCTTGAAGGGAATCGACAGCGGAATCTTGTAGGGGCGATCGCGATCTGGCTCGGAGTAGCGCAGCTTGCAGACCGACAGGTGCGCGATCGTGAAAGCCAGCATCGCCCCGAACGCATACAGCCCGACCATGAAATCGAGGTTCTCCGAGGCCGCGAGACCCGCCGCGATCACGCCCGCGATCACGATCAGCACGTACGGGGTCGAGCGCTGCGGATGCAGTCGCCCGAGACCGCTGGGGATCTGTCGGTTGGTCGAGAGCGAGTAGGCCAAGCGGGAGAGCCCCAGCATCGCCGAGTTGGCGGCCGCCACGAGCGTCAGCGTCGCCAACGCCGCGACGAGATAGCGCAGGCTCTGCTGCAGCCAGTGCGGGTGCATCTGCGTGACGATGCCGATCACCGGGTCGTTCAGGTAGCGCCCCGCCAGGGCCGTATGACCGTTGTGCACCGGCAGCGCCGTGATCGCCACCACGGCGATGCCGACATACCCGACCACGACCGTCGCGGTACCGCTGACGACCATCTGGCGCAGACCGACGCGGCCGATGCGCACCTCGCCCGCGAGACCGGCCGCGGACTCAAGGCTCGTGAAGGCGATCGCGGCGATCGTCAGCGCGAACACGAAGCTCGACCACGTCGGCACGGTGCCGAGATGGATCTGGGAGGTGAGCGTGTGCGGGTCGAAGAACATCACCAGCCCGAGCACGACGATCAGCAGCTGCAGCGCGAGGTCGCCGATCACGAGCATCCCGATCCGTCGCGCGCGCCGGCCGCCGAAGCCGCGGATGTTCGCGAGCACGACCGACGCGATGAAGGCCAGCGAGAGCAGCAGCGCCTCGTCGTACTCGCCCAGCGGATGCCAGAACACGCGCAGGTATTGCGTCGCCGAGTAGGTGGTGACGGCGATCAGGATGATGTAGTCGAGCAGCACCGCCCAGCCGGCGATGAAGCTGACGAGCTCGTTGAAGGCGTAGCGCGCGAACACCGTCGCGCCACCGCGATCCTGATGCAACGAGGCCCCCTCGACGTAGGTGAGCGCGGTCAGCGCGAAGAACAGCGCCGCGAGCAGGAACACGAGCGGGGTCAGACCGAGCGCGTGACCGGCGATCGCGCCGAGCGAGAAGTAGATGGCGCTCGCCAGCGAGGTGTAGACGATCGCGAACAGCCGCGGCGAGCCGATCGAGCGTTTGACGATCACCCGCGAGCGCGCGGCGAGCTCGGCGCTCGCGCGCTCGACCTCCGCCACGCCCTGTTCGACCTCCGCGGCGGCCTGCTCGAGCGCGCCGTCCTCGGCGGTTCCCTCGTCTCCCGTGCCCTGCGGGGAGCTCATGCTCCGCGACCCCCGCCACCGCCACCGCTGCGACGCTTCTCCACATACATGCGTCCGGCGCCCGCGGCGATGAACAGCACGCCGAGCAGCAGCCGCGGCGAGAGCACGCCACCGTTGCCGCTCACGGCCTGCACGATGAGCGCGACGCCGATCGCGGTCATCAGCAGTGAGAGCGCGAGCGTGCCCGCGCGATGCGCCTGTCTGCCGTTCATCTCGTTGCTGAGCTTACGCCGAGGCTCGGTGGGCCTCGGCGCGATCTTCTCAGGTGATCAGCGGGATGATCAGGATGGCGACGATGTTGGCGACCTTGATCATCGGGTTGATCGCCGGCCCGGCGGTGTCCTTGAAGGGGTCGCCGACCGTGTCGCCGGTGACCGAGGCGGCGTGGGCTTCGGAGCCCTTGCCGCCGAAGGCGCCGTCCTCGATGAGCTTCTTGGCGTTGTCCCAGGCGCCGCCGCCGGAGGTCATCATCACGGCGAAGAAGTAGCCCACGACGATCACGCCGATCAACAGGCCGCCGAGCGCCTGCTCGTCGATCAGCCCGACGATCAGCGTCAAGAGGATCGGCAGCAGCGAGGGCAGGATCATCTCGCGTTGGGCGGTCTTCGTGACGATGTCCACGCAGGCGGCGTAGTCGGGCTCTTCGGAGTAGTCCATGATCCCGGGGTGCTCGCGGAACTGGCGGCGCACCTCCTCGACGACGGCGCCGCCGGCGCGGCCGACGGCCTCGATCGAGAGCGAGGCGAACAGGCACACCATCAGACCTCCGAGCAGCAGCCCGATCAGCACGGGGGGTTCGTTGATGCCGAATGAGATCAGGTGCCCGGCCTTGAACTCGAGTTCTTTCTCAAAGCCGGCGAACAGCACGATCGCGGCGAGCACGGCCGAGCCGATCGCGTAACCCTTGGTGACGGCCTTGGTGGTGTTGCCGACGGCGTCGAGGCGATCGGTGACCTTGCGCACGTCCTCGGGCAGGTCGGCCATCTCGGCGATGCCGCCGGCGTTGTCGGTGATCGGCCCGAACGCGTCGAGGGCGACGATCAGCCCGGTCAGCGAGAGCAGGCCCACGGCGGCGACACCGATGCCGTAGATGCCGGTGATGCCACCGCCGGCGAGCTTCCACGAGCCGAGGATGCCGAGCACGATCACTATCGCCGGCAGCGCCGTGGCCTGCAGCCCGGAGGCGAAGCCCTGGATGATGTTCGTCGCGTGGCCCGTCTCGGACGCCTTGGCGGTCTTCTGCACCGGAGAGAAACGCGTCGAAGTGTAGTATTCGGTTAGTCCGAATAGGAGCGCGGTGACGGCGATGCCGATCAGCGAGCACAGGTACAGGTGTGTCCAGCTGGGCGTGTTCACGAGGTTGCCCACGACCCTGAAGGTGATGTCGCGCATCAGCCAGTAGGTGATCGGCGCGAAGGCCGCGGCGGCGATCAACCCCGAGACGATCAGGCCCTGCAGCAGCGCGCGCTCGACGTTGTCGGTTTTCGTGCGCACGGCGAAGGTGCCGATGATCGAGGCGATGATCGCCACGCCGCCGATCACGAGCGGGTAGAGGACGACGCGCGTGGACTCGTGGAAGGTGAGGACGCCCAGCAGCATTACGGCGATCGCGGTGACGGCGTAGGTCTCGAACAGGTCGGCGGCCATGCCGGCGCAGTCGCCGACGTTGTCGCCGACGTTGTCGGCGATCGTGGCGGGGTTGCGCGGATCGTCCTCGGGGATGCCCGCCTCGACCTTGCCGACGAGGTCGGCGCCGACGTCGGCGGCCTTCGTGAAGATGCCGCCGCCGAGTCGTGCGAAGACCGAGATCAGCGAACCACCGAAGCCGAGCCCGATCAGCGCGTCGACGGCGGTCTTGGGGCTGTCGTTGAAGATCGAGGTCAGCGCGCCGTAGTAGCCGGCGACGCCGATCAGCGCCAGCCCGACCACCAGCAGCCCGGTGATCGCGCCGCCGCGGAAGGCGACGCTCAATGCGGGAGAGACTCCGCCGCGGGCGGCCTCGGCCACACGCGCGTTGGAGCGCACCGAGACGTTCATGCCGATGTAGCCGGTCGAGCCGGAGAGGATGCCGCCGATTGCGAAGCCGCAGGCGACGGCGATGTTCTGGATGAAGATCAGCGCGACGAACAGCACCACCCCGACGAGCGCGATCGTCGTGTACTGGCGGTTCAGGTAGGCACGCGCGCCCTGCTGCACGGCCGTGGAGATGCCCTGCATCTTCTCGTTGCCCGGCGAGAGCGCGAGCAGGGATCGCGTGGTCACCAGGCCGTAGATGACGGCGCAGGCGGCGCATACAAGGGCGACGACGACCCCATGGTTCGTCAGAAAGCTGCTCAACGGTTAATCCTCCGCGGTCTGATTGGCGTGCCGCGCGAGGATCGCGCGCACATTTCTCGCCCGAACACGCGCCCGTCATACGACGAGCACGGCGTCCGGCGTAAACGCGCGGGCAGTCTATCGTGCCGGCCCACGGAAAGCCTGCCGCCTGCAGGCATCCTCCGAATCTCCTCGGGCCGGCCGCAGGTCCGGCCCCGATCGGGTCGGTGCCCCGCTCAGCGTGCGCGGGCCGGTGCCCGGCTCACCGGCCGGGTACCCATAGCCTCCCGCTCGATTGCGCGGGCCCGGGTCCATCGGGCTGCTCGCCCGTCGCGGGCGCCTGCGGCTGTGCCCCAGCCGGGGCCTGCTCGGCGCCCGGCGCTGAGGCCGGCGATGGGGCGCCGGCCCCGGCCTCGCGCGCGTAGGCCATCTGCAGCTGCGAGAGGGCGTCGCGCAGGGGGCGCACGTTCTCGGGCTCGCGGCGCTCGAGGATCGGCATCAGCGCGCGCGCGCCGTCGATCGCGTCGCGCACCTGCTCGAGGTCGCGCACGGACTCCTCGACGCCCGTCGCTCCCGGCGGGGAGAGCCCGAGCCGGTGTCCGCCGACGTTCAGGAGCGAGACGACCGACTGCAGGATCATGTCGGTGCTGGTGATGCGGCTGATCTCCGCTTCGTAGGCCGCGCGCAGCTCGTCCTCGCTCGGCTGCCCGGAGGGCTCGCCGGGGCCGGCGGACGCGCCGGCTGTCTGGACTGGATCGGTGCTCACACCGTCACCTCCTGTGAGTAGGTCTGTTGGGTCTCCGCGACGGAGGCCGCGAAGACCTCCTCGCGCGTGGCGCCCCCTTCGATCATGCGGCGCTGGCGTTGGGCGCCGTTGAGCTCGGGGAAGACGGGTTCGATGGCGAGCTCGGCGCGTACGGGCGCGGTCCACGCTAGGAGCCGTTCGATCGCCGCGCGGGCGGGGTACTCCTCGCCGCGCTCGAGGTCGATCATCCGGCCGTCGAGCCCGTGGCGGATGGCGCGCCACATGTTCTCCTCGATCAGGCGCGGTGGATGGTCGGTGTGGGGCACGCCCTCGTCGACGTCGCGCACGGCCTGGGCGATGCAGGCGACCATCAGCGCGGCGAGCGCGTCTGACTCCTGCGCGGTGGCCTGCGCGTCGCAGATGCGCACCTCGACGGTGCCGAAGCTGAAGTGGGGCCTGACCGACCACCAGACCTGGGTGAACTCGACGATCGAGTTGGTGGCGCGCAGGAACTCGATGTACTCGCGGTAGGCCGCCCAGCCCCCGAAGGCGTCGGGGATGCCGCAGCGGGGGAAGCTCTTGGTGAAACTCTGCGTGCGCGCGGAGTGCAGGCCGCTGTCGCGGCCGTCGAGGTAGGGCGAGTTGGCGGAGATCGCCAACAGCAGTGGCAGCACCGGGCGCAGGCGGTCGCAGGCGCGCACGGCGCGGTCGATGTCGCGCACGCCGAGATGGACGTGCAGGCTGAAGGTGTTGTTGCGCCAGGCGACGTATTTGAGCCCGTCCTCGACGCGACGGTAGTGCGCGGTGTCGATGATCGGCTGCTCGCGATAGTCGGCCCAGGGGTGGGTGCCGGTGGCGCCAAGGGCCACGCCCTGCTCCCGCGCGAGGGCGAACAGACGCCCGCGCCGGTCGCGCTGGCGCGCGAGCGCGTCGTGCAGGTCGCCGCCGACGCCGGAGATGATCTCGATCTCCGAGGAGATCAGCTCGCCGGTGATGTGCTCGTGCAGGACCGGGTCGCGCTGGGCGAGGTCACGCAGCTGCTCGTAGCGCTGCTGCAGTTCGAGCGTGCGCGGATCGAGGATCGAGAACTCCTCCTCCACCCCGACGGTCCCGTCGGGAGCCTGCGCGAAGGTCGCGGCGGCTGCGTCTAGATCGAGACTGGTCATGGCTTGACGGGCGCGCTAGGAGCGCGGGTCCGTGGTCGGGGCGTTGGGTGTCCGGTTGACGATCATCGTGCCGAGGAGAAGCGCCGGCCCGGGCCGTGGGGCCTCAGGTCAGGTAGAAGTACAGCGCGTAGAGCAGATCGACGGCGGGACTGGAGGTGTGGACGGTCACGTCGGGCGGCACGGCCAGCAGCGACTCGGAGTAGTTGAAGAGGATCTTCACGCCCGCGTCGACGAGCTCGTCGGCAAGCTGCTGGGAGGCGGCCGTGGGGACGGCGAGGACGCCGACGACGATGTCCTCGTCCTCGACCACCTGGCGCAGATCGTCGATGTGGCGCACGGTCTGGGGCCCGACGCTCGTGCCGACCTTGGCGGGATCGACGTCGAAGATCGCGACCACGCGAAAGCCGTGGTCGGCGAAGATGTCCGAGGAGGCGATCGCCTTGCCGAGGTGCCCGGCGCCGATCAGGGCGATGTTGTGCTGGCCGGCGGTGCGCAGGATCTTGCGGATCTGCGAGACGAGCGCCTCGACGTTGTAGCCGACGCCGCGCTTGCCGAACTTCCCGAAACCCGATAGGTCACGGCGGATCTGGGTGGAGTTGACGTGGGTGTAGTCGGAGAGCTCCTGCGAGGAGATCGTCTCCTTGCCCATCTTCTTGGCCTGCGTGAGCACCTGCAGGTAGCGCGACAGGCGCGCGGCGACCCCCAGCGAGAGACGCTCGGCGGCGATCGCGCCGTTGCGCTCGGACCCGGCCGCGGCGGTCGTGGTGCTCGTGGCGGACTCGCGATAGCTCATGTTCGTGACTCTAGACGCTCGCGCAGGATCTGCTCATCGACGACGTAGTCGAACAGCTCCTCGCCGTCGAGCGAGATGACGGGAATCCGCTCGAAATAGGCGCGGTGCAGGGCCTCCTCGCGAGTGATGTCGCGCTCGCGCAGCTCGAACCCCAGCTCGGCGCTCAACGTGCGCAGCTGGGCGAGCGCCTCGTGGCAGAGGTGGCAGTCGGGCGTGGAGAAGACGGTGACGACCGCGCCGGCGACGCCCGTGCTCGCGCCGTCCACACCACAGATCGCGCCCTCCGCACCCGTGCTCGCGCCCTCCGAGCGCGCGTGGGCGCTCACAGCGGGCGTTCCCCGGTGGCGTAGGCGTCGAGTCCCAGGTAGTCGGGGTATGGGAGCGAGCGGGTGTAGCGGGCGGCGGAGGCGATCATGGCGGCGTTGTCGGTGCAGAGCGCGCGCTCGGGAACGTGCACGTCGGCCCCGAGCGCGCCGAGGCGACGGCGCAGCTCGCCGTTGGCGGCGACGCCGCCGCCGACGGCGAACCGGTGAAGGCCGGTCTCCCGCAGACCCCGCTCGGCGCGCTCGATCAGGGTGTCGATGATCGCGGCCTGGTAGGAGGCGGCGAGATCGGGGGCGCGCTCTTGGACCTCGGTCGCGGGCAGCTCGCGCAGCCGGTAGAGCAGGGCGGTCTTCAGGCCGGCGAAGGAGAAGTCGAGACCCTGCTCAAACGCCTGCCTGCTCGTGCCCTTGCCGCCGCGTGCGCGCTCGGTGGCGGAGCCGGGGAAGGAGTAGGCGTGGGGGTCTCCCCCGTCCGCGAGTCGCTCGAGCGCGGCGCCGCCGGGGTAGCCGAGACCGAGCATGCGCGCGCCCTTGTCGAAGGCCTCGCCGGCGGCGTCGTCGAGCGTGCGGCCGAGTACGCGGTAGCCGTGCTGCTCGGTGACGTGCGTGAGCAGCGTGTGACCGCCGCTTGCGATCAGGCACACGAACGGCGGCTCGAACGCCTCCTGGGGCTCCGGACAGGATGAAGTTGGCGGCGACGTGCCCCTGCAGGTGATCGACGGGGGCGAACGGCAGCTCACGCGCGGCGGCGAGGGCCTTGGCGGTGGAGAAGCCGACGAGCAGCGCGCCGACCAGGCCCGGACCCTGGGTGGCGGCGATGAGGCCGATGTCATCGAGCGTCACGGGGGCCTGCGCGAGCGCTTGGGCGACGACGAGGTTCACGAGCTCGAGGTGGTGGCGGGAGGCGATCTCGGGCACGACCCCGCCGTAGCGGTCGTGCACGCCTTGGGAGGAGATGACGTTCGAGAGCACGCGCCCGCTCGCGTCGAGCACGGCGGCGCAGGTGTCGTCGCAGCTGCTCTCGAGCGCCAGGATCGGCCCGTCTGCGGCGAGGTCGCTCACGGGATGCTCACACGGGGCCGGGGTTGGGCACGTCGTCGAGATGCCCTTGGAGGGTGGCGGGGGTGCGCCACATGACGAGGGCGTCCTCGCCGTTGTCCTGGTAGTAGCGGCGGCGCAGCCCGGCGGCGCGAAAGCCTTCGCGTTCGTAGAGCCCGATCGCGAGGCGGTTGGAGCGGCGCACCTCGAGCGTGTAGCGAGCCGCGTCGTCATCGACGCGGCGGTAGAGCTCGGCGAGCAGCGCCGAGGCGACGCCGCGCCCCTGGTGGGGGGTGTCGACGGCGATGTTCATGATGTGCCAGACGGTCTCGTAGCGCGAGCAGATCAGGTATCCGATCAGCTGCCGCTCGGGGGGTGTCGGGTGGGCGGTGGCGGCGAGGCAGATGCCCGACTGCTTGGAGAGCTCGAGCACGAACATGGCGAGCGACCAGGGCGTGGGGAACACGCGACGCTCGATGGCGATCACGTGGGGCAGGTCGGGATAGAGCAGGCGCCTGATCTCGATGTCTCGCGGGGAGTCGATGCCGGGCTCGGCTGTCCGGGTGGAGCTCATGCGCGCGCTCCGACGCCGGCCGCGTGCTCGAGCGCCAGCTCGGCGTCGGGGCGGCGATGGTAGTCGGGTAGAACCGTGTCGAGGTCCTGCGCGACGCCGGCGGCGCCGAGCGCGCAGATCGCCTCGCCGCTGACCCGGTGAAGCGGTGAGGCCTCGGGGGGAACGGAGACCCCGAGCGCGTGGAGCGTTTCGCGGTAGAGGGTCGCGCCGTTGCCGATCCCGAGCCAGGCCGGGATCTCGGCGCGGTGCGCGGCGGCCTCGTCGAGGATCTCCTGCAAGCGCTCGGGTGCGAGCGCGCGAGGCGGGGCAAGCTCGCTCGGCGAGATCGTCGGGATCGGGGATCGTTGGTCGGGAGACGGGTCCTCGGCGGGAAGGTAGACGGCGGCGAAGACCTCGCCGCGGCGGGCGTCGATCAGCGCGAGCAGGCCGGCGCCCGCGGGCTCCGATCCGCTCGCTGCTACCAGCGCGAGCGCTTGCAGGCTGCAGACGCCGAGGAGCTGGGCGTCGAGGGACTGCGCGAGCCCGCGGGCGCTCGAGAGACCGATGCGCAGCCCGGTGAAGGTTCCGGGACCGACGCCGACGGCGATGCGCTCGATGTCGGCGAAGCGCAGGCCGGCCTGCGCGAGGAGGCTCGCGGCGAGCGGCAGCAGCCGTGTGGCGTGGCCGGGTCGCTCGCCGGGGGCGGGATCGTCGCGCGCTTCGATCGTGGTGCCGTCGGGCAGACGCAATCCGATTGCGGTGGCGGGCGTGGAGGTGTCGAAGCCGAGCACGATCATCGCGGCGCACCGTCCGCGCTGGGCCGAGCGCCGGCGAGGGACACGGGCTCGTCGGGCTCACCGAGCTCGTCGAGCTCGATGCGGCGGCGATCGCCGCCGGCGTGGGCGAGGGTGACGCGCAGGCGCGCGTGCGAGAGCTCGTTCGAGCCGCTCTCGGGCCACTCGACGAAGGCGATGCGCTCGGGGCCGAGGTAGTCCTCCAGCAGCTCGGGGTCCTCCGCGTGCAGACCCTGCAGGCGATACAGGTCGAGGTGCGTGACGATGATGCCCGCGCCGCGGTAGCGATGACCGATGCTGAACGTGGGGCTCGTGACGGGATCGGAGACGCCGAGCGCCCGGGCGGCGCCGCGCACGAACGTGGTCTTGCCGGCCCCGAGCTCACCGTGGACGAGCACCAGGTCGCCGGCACTCAGCTTGGCGGCCAGCTCGGCGCCGAGGGCTTCGGTCTCGCTTGGATCTGCGCTCTGCACGATGCGGACGGCCACGACGGAACTCTGACAGGAAACGTCGCGGAGCTGGGTCAGGTTTTTAGGGGAGACCCATAGCCGGTCCCACCTCGAGCGCGGTCGGCGCCGGTCACCACAGCCGTCGGCACCGCGGGAGGGCTTCAGTGCGGGTACTTAAAGGGGACCGGCCCGCGGGAGAGGGTAGCGGGCCGGTCGATACTGCTAGGGAGGATGGAGACAGGATCGTTATCGGCAGAGGCACCGAGCGACTTTAGGGTCCTGGGGAAATTTTGACATTCGCTCAGCTGTCGCCGCGCCTGCGATCCCAGTGCTCATGGGGAATTACGACATGGATGCGATCCACAAGAACGTCCTGTGAATATATCGCGAAAGTACGCAATTTGCGGGAATCGAGATACGACCGGCCGGCGAGGGTCGGTCTCAGAACAGCCCGAGCTGACCTCGGCCGCGGCCGGCGCCGAGGTCGGAGCGGGCGCATCCTATCGGCCCGCTCGGCCTGCGTCGGGCGGCGGCGAGCTCGCGCGGGTCGACCTCGGGCGGCTCGTTCCAGTCGGGCTGCTCGGGCGCTCCCTGGGCGAGCAGCGCGGGCAGCCGCGCGAAGTCCTCGCGCAGGGTCTCGAGCATGCGCGGCGTGTAGAGGGCGGCGGCGGGGTGGAAGATCGGATACAGCCGCACGGCGCGGCGCCCGAGCGTGAGCACCTGCGGCTGACCGTGCAGGCGGGTGATCCCGGTCGGGTCGTCGCGCAGGAGCTTGGTGGAGAAGTTGCCGAGGGTGCAGATGACGGTCGGCTGGATCAGCTCGACCTGGCGGAAGAGGTACTCGTTGCAGTTGGCGATCTCCTCGGGGCGCGGATCGCGGTTGGCGGGGGGCCGGCACTTGAGCACGTTCGCGATGCACACCTCCGAGCGCGCCATCCCGATCTCTCCGAGCAGCGTCTCCAAGAGCTTGCCGGCGCGGCCGACGAAGGGGATGCCCTGCTCGTCCTCGCTGGCGCCGGGGGCCTCCCCCACGAACATCAGATCCGCGTCGGCGTTGCCCGCGCCGAAGACGACCGTTTTGCGCGTGGCGGCCAGTTCGGAACAGCGCACGCATTGCTGGGTCTGCGCGTAGACCTCCTTGAGGATCTCGCGCCGCTCGGCGGCCGAGGACTCGCTCTGCGGGGCTGACATCGCCTGCATGCTACGACCAGCCGCGTTCGCCAGGACGCGCGGGTGGCATGTGCATCGCCCGATGCTATGCGAACGACGCTCACCGCTCGACGCTCTGCGAACGGCACGCACATCACCCGACGCTCTGCCATCGGCGATGATCTCGCGATGGCACGATCTCTTTCAGCAGACGACGAAACGCGGTCCGAGGCCGGCGACGCCCCAGAGTCGCGAGATGAGGGCGAGCGCGCGGACGTGCGCGCGGTGCGCGAGCGGCACGAGCTTGGACTGGACGCGGCACGTCCGGAGGCGGTCGCCAAGCGCCACGAGCGGGAGCGACGCACGACGCGCGAGAACCTCGGTGAACTGCTGGATGAGGGGACGTTCGTGGAGTACCGCCCGCTGGTGTTCGCCGCCCAGGAGCGTCGCCGGGCGCGCGAGGAGCTGATCGAGCGCACTCCCGCCGACGGGCTGGTGGCGGGGGTTGGGGAGGTCGAGGGGATGCGCTGCGTGGCGATGTCCTACGACTACACGGTGCTGGCGGGCACGCAGGGGATGCGCGGGCACGCGAAGAAGGACCGCCTGTTCGAGCTGGCCGAGCGGCGGCGACTGCCGGTGGTGCTGTTCGCGGAGGGCGGCGGCGGGCGCCCGGGCGATGTGGACTGGCCGATGGTGGCTGGATTGGACTGCCGCGCGTTCAACCTGTTCGCGCGCCTGAGCGGGCTGGTACCGCTGGTGGGGATCGCGGCGGGCAACTGCTTCGCTGGCAATGCGGCGCTGCTGGGGTGCTGTGACGTGGTGATCGCGACGGAGGACTCGAGCATCGGCATGGGCGGCCCGGCGATGATCGAGGGCGGCGGCCTGGGCTCGTTTCAGCCGGACGAGGTTGGACCGATCGAGGTGCAGGAGGCCAACGGGGTGGTCGATCTGCGCGTGAGCGACGATCGCGCGGCGGTGGCGGCGGCGAAGCGCTACCTCTCCTACTTCGGGCCGCCGTCGCAGGACGTGCGCGTCCCCGACCAGACGCTGCTGCGCGACCTCGTGCCCGAGCGGCGTAGACAGATCTACGACGTGCGCAGGGTGCTCGACGGGCTGTGCGACGAGGACTCGGTGCTGGAGCTGCGTCGCGGCTTCGGTGCGGGCATCGTCACGGCGCTCGCGCGGGTGGAGGGTCGCGCGCTGGGGGTGATCGCGAACAGCCCGCCGCACCTGGGCGGGGCGATCGACGCGCAGGGCGCGGACAAGGCGGCGCGGTTCATGCAGCTGTGCGACGCCTTCGAGCTGCCGCTGCTGTTCCTGTGCGACACGCCGGGCTTCATGGTCGGCCCGGCGGCCGAGCGCACGGCGACGGTGCGCCACTTCGCGCGTATGTTCGTGACGGGCGCCAACCTCAGCGTCCCGACGGGCACGATCGTGCTGCGCAAGGGCTACGGCCTGGGCGCGCAGGCGATGGCCGGCGGCGGCTTCACGGCGCCGCTGTTCACGGTCGGCTGGCCCACCTCGGAGTTCGGCGGCATGGGCCTCGAGGGAGCGGTGCGGCTGGGAATGCGCCGTGAGCTGGAGGCGATCGAGGACGAGACCGAGCGTGAGCGCGTCTTCCAAGCGACGGTGGCCGCCGCCTACGAGCACGGCCGAGGCATCAACATGGCCGCCTACGGCGAGATCGACGACGTGATCGACCCGGCCGACTCCCGCCGCTGGATCGCGACCCTGTTCGCCGAGACCGACAAGTCATGGCGCGAGCGCTCGGGGAAGAAGCGCGCGTTCGTGGACACCTGGTGAGACGCCCGACGTCCCGATCGCCCGTCACGGAGCGCCCAGGAGACCGGCGCTTATACAGATAGTGCCCATGTGTGGCCGATGTCACACATAGTTTTCTGCCCAGCGGGCAACATAGTGATCGACCCGAAGTACAGCAGCATCCCTCCTCCCCGACACGGCCCGCCTCCCCAGCGGGTCGTGTCATTAAGCAGGCCCTCGCGCACGACGCCCCCAGAACGAGGCACGCAGACGAGACACGAGGTCTTTCGGAGGTCTTTCGGGCGAGCGCCTTGACCGTGCCCGGTGCCTGTGGTCGCGGCTGAAGCGCTCCCAACCATGCCACCGCTGCGGTGACCGGCGCCTACCGCGCCGTTCGCGAGGGACCGGCTCTGCGTCTCCCCTCCTCCCCCGCCCGCCGATCCCGGATCGGCCGGTTGACTCAGGCTCCGATCGTCGCCGAGTCGCGCTCCAGGATCGCCGCCCTCACGCGCTCGGCTATGCGCGTGCCCGTGTAGCCGACCTCCTCGTGCAACAGCGCCGGCTTGCCGTGCGTCACATAGCGGTCGGGCAGGCCCACGCGCAGGATCCGCGGGCTCGCTCCCGTCTCGTTCAGGCTCTCCCACACCGCGCTCCCGAAACCGCCCGCGAGCACGCCCTCCTCGACCGTCACCAGCAAATCGTGCTCGGCCGCCAACTGCGCCATCAGCCCCGCGTCGATCGGCTTGGCAAAGCGCGCATCCGCGACCGTCGCCTCGATCCCGTTGCCGCTCAGCTCCCGCGCCGCCTCCAGCGCCTTGCCGACCCCGCTGCCGTAGCCGATCAGCGCCACCCTGCGCCCGATCGCCGCGCCCGCGCCGCCCTCGCGCAAGATCTCACCCGTTCCGATCCGCAGCGCGCGGGGCTCGGCCGGCAGCTCCACGCCCACGCCCTCCCCGCGCGGATAGCGCAGCGCGATCGGGCCATCGTCGTAGCTCAGCGCCGTGCGCAGCATGTGCGCCAGCATCGCCTCATCGCGCGGTGCCATCAGCACGATGTTCGGCAGGCACCTCAGATAGGCGATGTCGAACGCCCCATGGTGCGTCGGTCCGTCATCGCCCACCAGCCCCGCGCGATCCATCGCGAACACCACATTCAGCCGCTGCAGGCACACGTCGTGCACGATCTGGTCGTACGCCCGCTGCAGAAACGTCGAGTAGATCGCCGCCACCGGCTTGCAGCCCTCGAGCGCCAGCCCCGCCGCGAACAGAATCGCCTGCTGCTCGGCGATCCCCACGTCGAAATACCGCCCCGGCATCGCCTTCTGCAGGATGTTCAGGCCCGTCCCCGAGTTCATCGCCGCCGTGATACCCACCACGCGCTCATCGCGTTCGCATTCGCGCACCAGCGCCTCGCCGAACACCTGCGTGTACTGCGGGGGGCTCGCCTTCGCCGGCACGCCCTTCCTCGCCGGCGCGCTCGGCGCGGGGGCACCGTTTGCGATCGAGTTCGGCTTGGCCGCGTGCCAGCGCTCCATCCCCTCGAGACCGCCATCCTCCGCGGGCGCGAAGCCCTTGCCCTTGACCGTCGCCACGTGCACCACCACCGGGCGCTGCGCCGCCAACGCCTCCCGCAGCGCCTCCCGCAGCGCGCGCACGTCATGCCCGTCGATCACGCCCATGTAGGCCCAATCGAGCTCCTCCCACCACAGGCCCGGCGCCCAGAACGCCTTGATCGACTCCTTCAGCTGCGGCCCCAGCCGCTCAAACGCCGAGCCGATCCCCCCCGGCAGCTTCGCCAAGCCGCCCTCCACGCCCGAGCGCGCATGCCACAGCTTCGGGTTCAGCCGCACCCGGTTGAAGTAGCGCGACAGCGCCCCCACGTTCGGCGCGATCGACATGCCGTTGTCGTTCAGCACCACCACCATCGGCGTCCCCAGTCCCCCGGCCTGGCCGATCGCCTCGAACGCCACCCCACCCGTCATCGCGCCGTCGCCGATCACCGCCACCACGCGGCCATCCGAACCCTCGCCGCCGAGATGGCGCATCCCCTCCTTGATCCCCACCGCGTAGCCGATCGAGGTCGAGGCGTGCCCCGCGCCCATGATGTCGTGCTCTGACTCCTCCATCGAGCAGAACGGCGCCAGCCCCCCGTACTGACGGATCGTCGCCAGCCGCCCGTTACGACCCGTGAGGATCTTGTGCGGATAGGCCTGATGGCCCACATCCCACAGAATCTTGTCGCGCGGCGACTCCAACACCGAGTGCAGCGCCACCGCCAGCTCGCAGGTGCCGAGGTTCGCGCCGAAATGCCCCCCGATCTCCCCCACCGTGTCGATGATCTGCTCGCGCACCTCCTGCGCCAGCTCGCTCAACTGCGCGTCCGAGAGCCCCTTCAGGTCCTCCGGTCCGTTGATCGTGTCGAGCAGGGGTCTCTTCATGAGGTGCGCGTGTAGATGAAATCAGCTATCTGCTCGAGCTCCGCCGCCGCGCTTGACTCGCCCGGCCCGGCGCTCGCCGCTTTCGCGAGGGCCTCCTTCGCCGTCCTGTGCGACTCCGCCGCCAGCCCTCTTGCCCGTTCCATGCCGAACTCGCTCACATATGTCCTCTTGCCGTGCCGCTCGTCGCTGCCACGTGGCTTGCCGAGCGCATCGTCCGTGCCGGTCACATCGAGAATGTCATCCACGATCTGAAACAGCACGCCCAGCTCGGCCGCGAACCGGCGATACCACATTGTCGCAGGTCCCTGAACGCCACCCAACAACAGTACGCACACCACCGACGCATCGATCAACCGGCCCGTCTTCAGCTCGTGCACCCGGCGCAGCGCCCCCGGCCCATCGGGCGTGGCTGGGCTCACGTCGGCGTACTGCCCTCCCACCATCCCATCCACGCCCGTTGCCCCCGCCAGCTCCGCCGCCGCCTCGAGCACCCGCTCCGCCGGCGAGCGCCGCTCCGAGAGCAGGTGCCTGAACGCCTCCGCATACAGCCCATCCCCCGCCAAGATCGCCACGTCCTCGCCGTACTTCACATGGCAAGTCGGCATCCCCCGGCGCAGCGCATCGTCATCCATCGCCGGCAGGTCGTCGTGGATCAGCGAGTACGTGTGGATCAGCTCGATCGCCCCCGCCAGCGGCATCGCCTCGTGCCGAGCCAACCCCACCGCCCGCGCCGTCGCCAGCGCCAGCACCGGCCGGATGCGCTTGCCCCCAGCCAACAACGAGTAGCGCATCGCCTCCTCCAACCCCGCCGTCAGCGCCTCGCGCGAGAAGCGCATCCCCTCCAGATAGCCCTCCACCTCGATGCGCAGATGCTCGGGGTAGCCGCTCTGCGCCGCGCCCGACGACGGCGGCGGGCCTCCCGGGCGCGCCGCCTCCGGGCCCTGGGCCTGCTCCGGACGCGCTGCCCTCACCTCAGCCTTCACGCCGCTACAGCAGCGAGTCCTGGCCGGGAGCGACCGTCGAGACCTCCGCGCGCGAGCGCCGCTCCAACTCCGCCGCCGCCTCCCCCGCCACTCCGGCGCAGTCCTCCACCAGCGTCGCCGCCGCATCCGCGCTCAGCTCGCCCGAGCGCAACTGCTCGGCTGCGCGCTCCAGCCGCGAGATCAGGTCATCCAGGCGCTCGTCCACGATCTGCTCGGCATCGTTCATCTCGGGCTCTCCCTCGGCGCATTCTCGGGCATCTCCGGCGCATTCTCGCGCACTTCTCGCAACACCGCCGCCAGCACCCCATTCACGAACCCCGGCGCCTCCGCCCCGCAGAACACCTTCGCGCTCTCCACCGCCTCGTCGATCGCCCCCTCCGCCGGGATCGGCTCATCCGCCGGCGCCACATCCGGATGCAGGATCTCGATCAGCGCGATCCGCATGATCGAGCGCTCCAGCGGCTGAATCCGCTCCACCGACCAGCCATGCGCGTGCCGGTCAAGCACCGCATCCAGCTCCTCCCCGCGATCGGCCGCCGCGTGCGCGAGGGCCATCGTCATCGCCGAGGCCTCGCCTCCCAACGTCTCCCCTAGCGGCCTGCCCGTCAGATCGTGCTGGTAGAGCGCCACCACCGCCGCGCGGCGCTGCTCGGTACGACGCATCTAGAGCGCGCGAGACGTATTCGCCCGAGCGCGTATCCACCCTGATGCGCTCGCCCACATCCACGAACAGCGGCACCTG
Organism: uncultured Solirubrobacterales bacterium; assembly: GCA_963714025.1. GTDB lineage: Bacteria > Actinomycetota > Thermoleophilia > Solirubrobacterales > Solirubrobacteraceae > Palsa-744. Next base: position 2,745,565 of record OY970221.1, on the reverse strand, counting down.
AATGCTCGCCCCCGTCTCCAGCGTCGCCGGCTTCGTCCCCCCGCCCGAGGCCGTGTCGCCGCGCAGGCCCGGATCCGTCTGCGTCACCTCCAGGTCCACCGCGCTCGGCAGCTGCACATCCGCGGGCTCGTCGTCGATGAACAGCACGTCCACCTCGCTGCTCGGCCTGGTCCAGCGCAGCGCCTCCGCCAGCGTCCCCTCCGCCACCGCGATCTGCTCGAAGGACTCCGTGTCCATGAAGTGCGCATCCGTCCCATCCGCGTACAGGAACTGCATCCGTCGCGCCTCCGTCCGGACCGGCCTGAACTTCTCGCCCGCCCTGAACGTCTTGTCGATCACATTCCCATCCGAAGCCCTGCGCAGCTTCGTCCGCACGAACGCCCCGCCCTTGCCCGGCTTCACGTGCTGGAACTCCACGATCTTGAAGATCGTCCCGTCGACCTCGATGTGGTTTCCGTTCTTGAACTGGTTCGTCGTGATGATGGTGGATCAGCCCTTTCTAGAGCCAAGTTTTGATGTGGTTCGATGCTCGACAGTCGGGGTTTCGAGTCGTGGCAATCCTGGTCCGCAAAATGGATGGTCGTGCAAGGATCCGGCTGCATCTCGCCAACCAGCAAAGAGAGGCTACCGCTCGTTGGGCAGAGTATCGGGACGTGGAGATCGCGGCGCGGCACGTCGCCGAGAACGAATCCGGCGGGACCCCAGGATCGCCCCGCCCGCGCGAGGCGATCGAGCGCATTGAGAGCGGCCACTTTGGACCGACGCCTCGGGACTCGATGACCTCATGCCTCGCTTCGCCGTGCCGTCAGTAGCTCTGAGGTCCCTTACTCTCGTCGGGGACCAGGCGCGGGAAGTACTTCGCGGCGATCCCGAAGATGAAGTCGACGAACTGTTGCGGCGTCGGCGGCTTGTTGGGGTCGGTCAGCTCGGCCGGGACCGGTAGTCCGGATTGCTTAGCGTGTTCGACCAATCCTGGGCCGATGGCCTTGCCGAGGTTGCTCAGCACTTCGCCAAGTTCGACTTCGGTCAACTGCCACTCCGGCACGGGCTGCGGCTGGAAGTCGGGCCAGGTAGCCAGAACGAGCGGTTCATGAACGTCTGCGAGGGCACCTCGCAGAACCAGTGGTCGAACACGCCGAAGGCCTTAGCGATTCCGTTCAGCACCGGCACCTGCTCGGGCGTGTAGCCGGTCATGATCTGCGCGTACTCCCCATAGGTGGGCTGACGGCCCACCTCGCCGGTGAACGTGCTGATGTAGTCGGTGACGAACCCTTCCATGTTCGGCTCGGTACCCGGCGGCGGGACGTTCCACGGTGCGGTTACGGCCTCGCCGATCTTGAAGCGGTTGTGCTCGTCCAGGATGTTGTACAGCTGGGTGTTGGTGTGAAAGTACTCCTCGCCCGAGTCCGGGTTCGGCGCATCCATGTCTGTCGTGGTCGTGTAGGAACCTTCTTGCGCTCGGCGCCGTGCTCGGCCCACGCAGGGATCGGGTTGCTGAGGTCCTTGCCAATGACCCCGTCAAATGTCTTGCAGTCATCCGGCCCGTAGAGACGCCCCAGCATGTTGTCGAGGGAACGGTTCTCGAACAGCACGAGCACCACGTGATCCATCGCGTGAGAACGATCAGGGCTCATCGCGCGCCTCCTTTGCTAGGCGGCTGGCCCGCCGCTGGATCTTGGACTTCGGTAAACAACGCGCCCTGTCCTGCTCCCGAGCCTGAGACGCCGCCACCCCGGCCTCGGAGGACGAACGCAATGAAAACCGCCGCCGCAGCGCCGGCGATCGGACCCGCCACATATACGAGGTAGTGCGAGAACTGCCCCCCGACGAGGTCGGGGCCGAACGTACGGGCCGGGTTCATCGAGGCGCCAGAGATCGGACTGCCCCAAAGACCGGCGAGAGCTATATAGCCGCCTACACCGAGCGCGCCGAACAGGCCTACGTTCTGGGCGCCGGACGCTGTGCCCAGAATCACGCTGACCAGGCCGACGGTCAGTATGAACTCCATCCAGAACGCCGCGCCCGCCGAGTACGAGGCGGCCGGATAGTTCGACCCGTAGGTAGCCGACACGTTGACGACCGCATGCAAGAACAGCGCGGCGAGCGTCGCGCCGGCCAGCTGCACGACAATGTAGCCGGGTACGCGCTTCCACGGAAAGTCGCGGCGCAGAGCGAACGCGATGCTGACGGCCGGATTCAGATGGGCGCCCGAGACCTTGCCCATGTACAAGATGATCCCCATCACCGTCAGGGCCGGTGCGACGACGGCATCCGTATGACTGATCACGCCCGGAAAGGCATGGCCCATCATGCCGCCCCCGGCCGCCGCAAGCACCAGAAAGAACGTGCCCAGCGCCTCAGAAATCAAACGCCGCCACTCCTGGCGAGGATCCTTGAAATCTTCGACCCGGTCGACGAACTCCTGCTCGTAACGCCCGATCAGACCCTGAGCCTGAACGTCGTGCATCGCGGAACTCGGCGCTGCTGACATCGAAGCCCCCCTTGTCGCGAACAAGTGGAGTCGCATTCTGGCAAATCGCTCGCCGCCTCGACACCAGGCGAAGGCCCTAACTCAGCCACGCAGACAGCTCCTCGAGCGCGCCCGGGATCACGTAGTAGTAGGCCCACAGCCCTTGGCGCTCGGAATCGACGATGCCCGCGGCGCGGAGCTTGCCAAGGTGATGGGAGAGCGTGGGCTGGGCGACGTCGAAGAGTGGCACGAGCTCGCAGACGCAGACCTTGCCGGCGTGGCGGCGCAGGACGTCCACGAGCTGTAGACGGATCGGATCGCCGAGGGCCTTGGCGACCTCGGCCATGCGTAGGGCCTGCTCACGGCGCACGTCCGGGTAGACCACCGGCTCACAACAGCGCTCGCCGGCCGCTCGCTTCTGCTTGGGAGCAAGCTCCAAATCGACGGACATCTATCTATATATATCTATTGAAGCAACCTTTGTCAATGCAATAGGATCGCGGGCATGAACCCAGAAGTGAGCGCGTGAACGATCGACCCGACCTCCCCCGGCGCGCCCTCATGGAGGCGGTGGGGACGTTCGCGCTCGTGATGGCCGGGTGCGGAGCGATCATCGCCAACACCACCCATCCCGGCTCCCTCGGCGGCGTCGGGATCAGCTTGGTCTTCGGCCTCGTGATCATGGCGATGATCTATGCGGGCGGACATCTCTCGGGCGCCCACTACAACCCGAGCGTCACGATCGCCTTCACCCTCGCCCGGCACTTCCCGCTACGAGACGCCCTCGCCTACATCGCCGCTCAACTGATGGGCGCAAGCACAGCGGCACTCCTGCTGCTCGCCGCATGGACGAGCAAGCCCGCACACCTGGGAACCACGCTCCCGAGCGTCAGCGCCCCGACAGCGCTGGTCTACGAGATCGTCCTCACGGCGTTCCTGATGTTCGTCATCACCGCCGTCGCGACCGACACCCGCGCGGTAGGCGCCGCCGCGGCGATCGCGATCGGCGGCACCGTGGGCCTCGACGCGCTGTTCGGCGGGCCGATCACCGGTGCCTCGATGAACCCGGCCCGCTCCTTCGGCCCGGCGCTCGCCTCCGGCACCTGGCACGACCTGTGGATCTACATCGCCGGACCGCTGATCGGGGCCACGATCGGCGTGTTCGCCTATCGACTCGTGCGGGGATCGGATTCGCCGACGCCCGCGTCCGACGTGAGCGAGGAAGGGGCGGTCGATGGCGACGGTCCTGTTCGTCTGCCTGCATAACGCCGGGCGCTCGCAGATGAGCCAGGCGCTGTTCGAGCGCGCGGCCGCCGGCCGGCACACCTCGCTTTCGGCCGGGACCACGCCCTCCGAGCGCGTGCACCCCGAGGTGGTCGAGGCGATGCGCGAACTCGACATCGACCTGACCGACCGCCGCCCACGGATCCTCACCCGCGAGCTCGCCGAGACCGCCGACGTGGTCGTGACGATGGGCTGCGGGGACGCCTGCCCCTACATTCCCGGCAAGCGCTACATCGATTGGGAGCTGACCGATCCCAAGGGACGCCCGCCGGCCGAGGTCCGCGCCATCCGCGACGAGATCGCGCGGCGTGTGACGAAGCTGCTCGCAGAGCTTGATGAGGACTGACGACACCGCCCTCGGAGAGTGGGCGCACATCCATATCGCCATTCTGAGATACAGGACTAGCCAGAAGATCGGAGAGTCCTTAGGCTAGTCAGATGGGCGAGCGGGTGGAGCGATCCACCGCACGGCTTCGAGATGGCCTGGCAAGAGCGCCCGGACGGTTCTGGCGCTCGCCAGAGGACCAGCCGCCATGGGCGCGCCCCGCGCTGATGGCGATCGCGGCCTTGGCGGCGGTCGCCTACGCGTGGGGCATGAACGGCGCGGCGCTGGAGGCCTTCTACGGCGCGGCGGCCCGCAGCATGTCCACGAGCTGGCACAACTTCTTCTTCGGCGCGTTCGACCCGATGGGCACCGTGAGCGTCGACAAGCTGCCCGGGGCACTGTGGCCCCAGGCCCTGTCGCTGCGCATCTTCGGATTTCACGTATGGGCGATCGTGCTGCCGCAGGTGGTCGAGGGCGTGCTCACGATCCTCGTGCTGTATCGCGCGGTGCGTCGGCTGGCGGGGCCGATCGCGGGGATCGTCGCAGCCGCAGCTGTCGCGACCAGCCCGGTGACGGTCGCGTTGAACCGTGGCAACGTGGCGGACTCGCTGCTAATCCTGCTGCTCGTGCTCGCGGCGGACGCCACGACAGCCGCAGTCGTGAGCGGGCGGTTGCGTTCATTGCTGCTCGCGGGCCTGTGGGTCGGTCTGGCCTTCCAGGCAAAGATGACCGTCGCCTGGCTTGTGCTGCCGGCCCTGGCGACGGTATATCTGCTGGCCGCCTCCGCAGGACTGCGCACGCGCCTTGGCCATGTCGCACTGGCGGGAGCGCTGACCGTGGTGGTGTCGCTCAGCTGGATGACGATCGTCTCGGTCGTGCCGGCGCACGACCGTCCGTACGTGGACGGCACGCAGAACGATTCGGTCTTCAGCCAGACCTTCGACTACAACGGGATCGCTCGACTGAAGCGAGGGAATGACGTATACGCCGGGGCGGGCCATCCGGCCGCGTTCCTCGTGCAGCTCTCCCAGGCGAGCTCCGGTCCGATCCACCGCATCCGCCCAAGCTGGCACCGGCTGTTGAGCGGTCCGTTCGGACGCGATGATGGATGGCTGCTACCGGCGGCGCTGATCGCCTCGATCGCCGTGCTCGTGACTCGTCGTGGTCGCGATCGCCGCGATCCGCTCAGAGCCGCGGTCGTGCTCTGGGGTCTTTGGCTGGTCGTGTTCGGGGCCTTCTTCAGCGCCAGCGGCTACCCCAATTCATATTACGTGGCGGCGCTCTCTCCCGCGATCGGGGCGCTCTGCGGAACGGGGCTGGCGCTCGCGTGGCAGCGAAGACGGGAGCCCGCGGCGCAGGCGTGCCTGGCGAGCGCCGTGCTGGCGTCGGTCGGCTACGGGCTGTATCTGCTCAATGGAGGATCGCGGGTACCGGGATGGCTGGTCCCGATAGCTGTATGCGCGGGCGCGATCGCCGCGATCGCAATCGGCATGAGACGCCGCCGTGGCCAAGATACGGCACTCACGGGCGGCCTCGCGGCGCTCGCGGTCGTATCCGCGCTGCTGCTACCGGGCGTTGCCTCTGCACTGATGGTCATCCGCGGGCTCGGCCCGTTCGCGGCGCCGTACGAGCCGTCCCCGGCGACGATCTCGCACGCGGAAGCCAAGCGCACAAAACGGCTGGACGAACAGATCGTCGCGGAACTCTCCTCCACCTACAGCACATCGATACCCATGGCGACCGACTCCTCGATCCTGGCAGCCCCTTACATCCTCGCGACGGGCCAGGAGATATTGCCGATCGGCGGGTTTCAGGGCGGGATACCGGCCCCCACGCTGGCTCAACTGCAGAGCTACATCGCCTCCGGGCAAGTTCGTGCGATGCTCGTTCCGCGCGCGAGCGACGACCCCCGAATCGTGTGGATCCACGATCACTGTGCCGCGCCGGAACAGTCGAGCGGCGCAACGGCGCTGTATGACTGCGGGGGCGGCTGAGGCCGGCGTTGGAGAGTGACCTGATGACAGGCTCGGAAGCTCAAGACGCGGGCGCTTAACGCCGATGCCAACACATGAGGCGAGCCGTGCGCGAGAACGCCCTGTGCACGCTGGTGGCGGGAGCCGCGAGCGTAGTGATGGCATGGCTGGGGCTATATGGGTTCGCCTGGAGCGACTATGAAAACGAAGCGAAGCCGGCGCTGGACGCCTCACGCACGGGCACGTGCTCGAGTTCCTACGTCTTGCGCCCGCATACGGGGGCTCGCTGGTGGAGCGCGCCCCGTTCGCGTTGGTGCCGGGACTGTGGGGCGGAGGTACGCTGTCGGTGTACCGGGCGATGGCCGTCCCCTGCTTGCTCGCCGGAGCGATGCTCGCGGTTTGGCTGTGCGCGCGGATGCGCGCGATCGGACGCACGACGCTCACACGGGCGGTGGCCGTGGGTGTGTGCGTCGCCAATCCCCTGACGCTGCGAGCACTGGAACTGGGACATCCCGAGGAACTGCTCGGGGCGTGCCTGTGCATCGCTGCGGTGGCGCTCGCAGCCCGCGATCGGCCAGTCTGGGCGGGAGTCGTGCTCGGGCTGGCGATCGCGAACAAGGAGTGGGCGGTGCTCGCGACAGGCCCGGTGCTGCTGGCATTCGGAGCACGCACCAACCGGGCACCGATCGACACCGCGAAGGCGCGCGCCAACATGAGCGCGGTGCGACAGCGCATCGTTTGCGCAGCCAGCGCGCTCGCGGTGTCCGCAGCGGCGATAGCTCCACTGGCCCTGGCCGCCCCCGGAGCGTTCTCCGCGGGCACGAGCGGCGCCGCGGTGGCGCACAGCGCGATCTTCCAACCGTGGCAGGCGTGGTGGTTCCTGGGTTCGCACGGAGGTCTCGTGCACGGCCTGTTCGGCGTTCTCAAGCCGGGTTATCGCACAGGACCGGCGTGGTCCAGCGCGATCAGCCACCCGCTGATCGTCGCGGTCGGCGTGGTGCTGGCGGCAGCTGTGTGGCTGCAGAGCCGGCGCCGTACTGGGACGGGTACGGCGAGTGAGCGCGACGCGCTGCTCACGCTCGCCCTGATCCTGCTGTTGAGGTGCGTGTTGGACACTTGGGACACGGCCTACTACGCATTGGGGTTCGTGCTTGCGCTGCTCGCCTGGGAGGCGCTCGGGAGTGGCGCGCGTCCGCCGGTGCTCGCACTGGCGAGCACGGCGCTGGCCTGGTTCAGCTACCAGTGGCTGCCCGCGCACGGCGCATCGCCTGACGTGCAAGCGGCCGTGTTCCTGGCGTGGACGCTGGCGTTGGCGGCGGGACTCGCGCTGCGGTTGTACGCGCCGGATCTCGTCAGAGGCATCACCACCGGCGCCGCTCGCCGAAGGCACGCAGCCCGACCTACGGCCGACATCGGCGCACCCGCGGGCTCTCAACCCGCCTGAATCGCACGAGCGCCGAACGCGGCTGGGGCGTTCAGCCGACGACGGTCAGCTCGGTCGGCAGCCCGGTAAGCACCTCGTGACCGTCGGCGCGGACGACGAGCAGATCCTCGATGCGCACGCCGCACTGTCCGGGCAGATAGACGCCGGGCTCGACGGTGACGACGTTGCCGGCACGCAGCGGATCGTCTCCGGCGGTGCGGGAGAGGCGGGGACCCTCGTGGATCTCCATGCCGACGCCGTGACCTAGTCCATGGCCGAAGTGATCACCGTATCCGGCGGCTTCGATCGCCTCGCGGGCAACGGCGTCCAGCTCGCGGCCGTTGGGGCCGGCGGTGACGGCATCGCACGCGAGGGCCTGTGCTGAGCGCACGAGCTCGTAGACCTCGCGCGCCCGCGCAGAGATGCGCTCGCCGGTGGCGTAGGTGCGGGTGCAGTCCGAGCAGTAGCCCTCGTGCAGGGCGCCCCAGTCGATCGTGACGAGCACGTCGGCCGCGATCGGCTCGGCGCGTGGCTCGGCGTGCGGCAGCGCGCCATGGGGACCGGAGGCGACGATCGAGGGGAAGCTGGGGCCGATGGCGCCGAGCCGGCGCATCTCGAGCTCGAGGTCGATCGCCACCTCCCGCTCGGTGCGCCCGACGAGCCCGCGCTCCAACACGCTGCGTCGCAACGCCTCGTCCGCGAGCTGGGTCGCGGCGCGGATGCGGGCGATCTCCTGAGCGTCCTTGACGGCGCGCATACGCTCGACCGCTCCGGCGCAGGGGACGAGCTGCCAGCCGGCGGGCAGCAGCTCGCGCAGGTGAGTGTGCTGGGCGACCGTGAGGTGGGCGTCGTCGAAGCCCAGCCGTCCCGCGGTCCCGGCGGTGGCGAGCAGCGTCTCGACGGCGGCGTCGAGCAGCTCGCCGGAGACGATCTCGCGCGCGAAGCTGCCGGGAACCTGGTCGGCAGACTGGGTCTCGTAACGGAAGTCGGTGAGGAAGCGGTGATCGCCGGGACACCCAGGGGCAGCGATCGACACGAGCGCGTTGCTGCCGGTGAAGCCGGTCAGGTAGCGAATGTTGACGGCACTCCAGACGAGCAGCACGTCGAGCTTGCGCTCGCGCAGCTCGCCGGCGAGGCGCTCCACGCGCTCGCTCTCGACCACGTCGTTCGCTGCGGTCATCCTCGACGACCTTCTCGTGCACGATGTGTATTCACGGGCCCGCCTCGTCGAGCGCCTGGCGGATGCGCCCGAGCGCGAGCCGATAGCCGTCGGGGCCTTTGCCCGAGTAGGTCGCGAGACAGAGATCGCCGATCACCGACAACCGCCGCCAGGGCTCGCGCGACTGGACGTCGGAGAGGTGGACCTCGACGGCGGGCAGTCCGGTCAGCTCGAGCGCGTCGTGGATCGCATAGGCATAGTGCGTCCAGGACCCGGGGTTGAGGATCACCGCGGCAACCTGGCCGCGCAGCGCGTGCAGGCGCTCGACGTACTCGGACTCGGCGTTGGTCTGAAAGAAGCTCACTTGCAGACTGGCCTCCGCCCCCCAGGAGGCGATCTGGGTCTCGAGGTCGGCGAGCGTGAGCGTGCCGTAGTGCAGCGGGTCGCGCTCGCCGAGCAGGTTGAGGTTGACGCCGTGGAGCACCTCCACACGCTGGGGCGCGGATGCGTTCATGAGGCGCTCAACTCTGTCACGGCCTGACGCAACTCGTCGTCGGAGACCTCGCAGCCGATGCGGGGCTCGCCGGGCTGTGAGAGCAGCACGAACGGCACGCCGCCCCTGCCGAGGCGCTTCTTGTCCCGGGTAACAGCGGTCAGGACCTCCTCGACGTCGAGGCTCGCTTGGTCGAAGGTCACGGGCAGCTCCCGCGCTTGCAGCAGCTCAAGCACCTCCGCCCGCAGGTCCTCGGCGCCGGAGAGACGCAGCGCTGCGAGCAGCCCGAGCCCGACGGCCTCGCCATGGCGGTAGCGGTCATAGCCGGTGACGGTCTCGATCGCGTGCCCGACGGTGTGTCCGAGGTTGAGGACCTGGCGGGCGCCGGAGTCGCGTTCGTCGGCGGCGACGATCGCGAGCTTGGTCGCGGCGCAGGCGACGATCGTGCGCTGGTCGACCGCGCAACCGCCGGAGCTCTGGACGCGCTCCCACAGCTCCCCGCCGGCGATCAGCGCGGTCTTCAGTACCTCGACCCAGCCGGCAGCAAGCTCGGCGGCGGGCAGCGTGGCGAGCGTGTCGGGATCGACGAGCACGGCGGCGGGCTGGTGGTAGGCGCCGACGTAGTTCTTGGCGGCGGGGAGATCGACGCCGGTCTTGCCACCGTAGGCGGAGTCGACCTGGGCGACGAGCGTCGTGGGGACGTGCACGACAGGCACGCCGCGCTGGTAGGTGGCGGCGCAGAATCCGGCGAGGTCGCCGACGACGCCGCCGCCGAGCGCGACGATGTGATCGGAGCGGGTCATGCCCGCGCGAACGAGCTCGCTCCACACGTGTTCGGCGCTCGTGAGCGTCTTGTGGGACTCGCCGGGAGGGATCTCGATCGTGCTCGCCTCGCCTACGACGTATCGCAGGCGCTGAGGGTAGAGCGCCGCGACGGTCTCGTCGCTGACGAGGAAGGGCCTCGAGCGGGAGAGATCCAGCGGCCAGGTCTCGGCGAGCCGGCGCCCGTTGTCGCGACTGAGCAGGCCGCGGCCGACCAGCACGGGATAGTCGTTTGCGGACGCCGTGCTCGCCCACAGCAGCACGGCGTCGGCCAGACTCTCATACAGCTCCCGGCGCTCGGCGTGCAGCCCGGCGAACGCGGCGAAGTCGCGGGCCAGCGGACGCTCGGGGCCGTCGGCCGAGGCCTGTACGCGCTCCCAGGCAAGGACCGGGTCGACGTCGAGCAACAGGGTGAGGTGCTCGGCGAGCGCGGCGCGCACGGGCTCTGACAGGACGCTGCCGCCGCCGAGCGCGACCGCATCGCGGGGTCCGGCGTCGGCGAGCAGCCGGCATACGACCTGCTCCTCGCTCGCGCGAAAGGAGGCCTCGCCGCGCGCTTGGAACTCGTGTGCGATGGAGTGACCGAGGTGCTGTTCGAGCAGGGTGTCGCTGTCGAGCGCCCGCCCACCGAGGGTCGTGGCGAGCTGGGCGGCGACGGTGGACTTGCCGGCGCCCATGAAGCCGATCAGGACGAACGCCACCCGATCCTCTCGCAATAGGCCTGCAGAGATGCGCGTGTGTCGTCGATGTGATCGCCGCCGAACTTCTGGGCGTAGGCGTCGGCGAGCACGAGCGCGACCATCGCCTCGCCGACGACGCCGGCGGCGGGCACGGTGCAGGAGTCGGTGCGCTCGCGCAGCGCCTCGGCGGGCTCGTGGGTGGCGGTGTCGACGGAGCGCAGCGGCCGGGTAAGCGTGGGCAGGGGCTTCATCGCTCCACGGACGATCAGCGGCTGACCATTGGTCATGCCTCCCTCCAGGCCGCCGGCGCGGTTGGTCTCGCGGTAGTAGCCCCCGTGCTCTGAGTCGTAGAAGATCTCATCGTGGGCCTGCGAGCCGGGGATGCCGGCGATGTGAAAGCCGTCGCCGATGGAGACACCCTTGAGCGCCTGGATCGAGCAGATGGCCATCGCGAGGCGGCCGTCGAGGCGCTGCTCCCAGGAGATGTGCGAGCCGAGACCGGGTACGAGCCCGAAGGCCTGCACCTCGAAGACGCCGCCGAGCGACTCGTTGGCCTTGCGCAGGCGATCGATCTCGGCGACCATCGCGCGGGTGGCCTCAGCGTCGAGGCAGCGCACAGGCGAGACGTCGACCTCGGCGAAGTCCTCCAAGCGCAGCGCCTGCTCGATCGCGGGGGCGTGGATGGAGGCGATCTGCACGACGTGCGAGCGCACGTGCACGCCGAGCGCGGCGAGGTAGGCCTTGCACAGCGCGCCGCCGGCGACACGCGCGGCGGTCTCGCGCGCGGAGGCCCGCTCGAGGATGTTGCGGATATCGGTGTGCTTGTACTTCTGCGCGCCGACGAGATCGGCGTGGCCGGGACGCGGCAGGTGGACCTCGGCGACGGTCTCCGCGACCGGCCAGGGGTTCATGCGCTCCTCCCAGTTGGCGTAGTCGCGGTTGGCGACGCTCAGAGCGACGGGGCCGCCGAGCGTGAGGCCGTGACGCACGCCGGCGGTGACCTCGGCGCGGTCGCGCTCGATCTTCATGCGCCCTCCCCGACCGTGACCGAGCTGGCGGCGGGCGAGGTCGGCGCTGAGCTCGTCCTGCTCCAGGCGCAGACCGGCGGGCAGACCCTCGACGACGCAGGTCAGCCCGGGGCCGTGGGACTCACCGGCGGTGATCAGACGAAGATTCATATGCAGCAGCTTATTTGCCGCTGCGCACGAAGCTCGTTTCGGTCGAGTAGCGGGGTCCGGAAAGCGCCGACAGACCGGCGCGGCGCAGGAGAGCGCGCCCGGCCTTCGACGAGCCGGCGGACGCCGCATGAGCTTTGGCGGCGGACGCCGAGCCGACGCTCTTGGAGATGCTCACGAGCTTCAGCTCGTAGGTGGCCGACTGGCCGTTGGCTTCGACTACTTCGAGCGTCTCGCTCTGTCCGATCGGCAGCTGGATCGCCTGACATTGTGTGGGGCTCGGCTTGCAGGCGGCGTTCCCGTGCAGGATCGCGGCACCGGTCAGCGCGAACACGGCGTCCTTGCCGGTGCGCAGGACCACACCGAGGAACAGGAGCTGCGGGTTGTCCTTGCTGGGCAGCGGTTCGTCGAGCGCCATGTTGGGATAGGTCTTCAGCTGCGGGGGCTGGGGCGGTGCGCCTTCGACGACCGGCGGCACGAGGCCGAATTCGGCCGTCACGTGGTAGTGGATGTAGACGCGCTTGGCCGGGGTGCTTGGCTTGGTGGTCGTTTTTTCGGTTTTGGGAGTCGCTGCGCCGGTCGTGGTCGAGGAAGACGAGCCGGATCCGGAGCTCGAGCTCGAAGCGCTCGAGGATTTCGAGGAGGTCGAGGCGGTTGCGGCCTTCGCCTTCGAGGCGGGAAGCGGCGTGAAGGGGTTGCGAGGCGTACCCGAATGCTGGTGGGCGCCGCTGGTCGTCTCGGCGACCGCCTGGTTGGCTGCCGGCGCCGGGGTGATCGCGACGGTGGCCACCGGACCGGTGGTGCCCGTGGACGCTCCCGTGGCGGGCGGGCTCGAGCTCGTCGAGGAGCCGCCGCCGAGCACCGCGAAGGCGACCGCGGCCACGAGCGCGACGCCGAGCAGGGCGAGCACGGGCAAAAAGCGCCTGTCGAGCAGGTCCGAGCGCAGCGAATCGAGGAAGTTCTTCATGGGTTCACCTGCACGACGGCGGCGGGGGCAGCGCTCGAGCCGGTGGATCCCGTAGACGCCGCCTGGGTGGCGGTACCTGAGGGGCCGGCGGGCGTCGCGCCGCCGGTGAGCGACTGTCCGGCGGGCAGCACGTAAGCGGTCGCGGTGATCGTCCCCGAGAGCTGTTCAGCGCCGCCCTTCGCACCCGATCCGCCGGCGGAGGTTCCCGAGCCGGCGCTGCCGGTAGGCGCCAGCTTGACGCTCTGAATCGTGAGTAGACGGCCGTTCACGCTCAGCGCGCCTGCCGCTCCGCGCGTCGTGAAGCCGTCGAGCTGCTGGAAGAGGCTGTAGAGATTGTTGAAGCCACCGTTGAAGGTGAACGAGAAGGGCATCTGCTCAAAGCCGGCCCCGACCGCCGTGGAGGCACTCGAAGATGCGGCGCTCGACCCAGTCGCGCCCGCGCCGGGGACGGTGGCGGTGATCGAGGCGAATTCGACCTTCTTCTGGTCGGTCGCCTGGGCGAGCTGGTAGATCAGCGCGGGCACTTCCTGGCTCGCCGGGACGGCTTTGCCGAGGCGCACGATCGAGGCGTAGGCGTCCTGATAACGCGCCTGTGCGGCGCTGGCGTCGGCCACCTGACTTTCGGCGGTTGCGAGCTGCCCCTGCGCAGCGCTGACTTCGCTCGCGAGCTTGGCGGCCTGTTCGCGCTTGGGGGCGACGGCCATGAACCACACGCCGGCGAGGATGCCGAGCGCGGCAATGACCATCACGACGATGCGATCGCGACCGGTCATCGGACCGCCCCCGAGGAGGATGCCGAGGCGGCGCTGGCCGCGGGGGTCGAGGTTGTGGTCGTCGACGTCGAGGATGTGGTTGTGGCGCTTGCGGGAGCGCTCGGCGTGGTGGCGCCCGATGACGTCGCGGCGCTTGCCGAAGATGCGGCGGACGAGGTGCCCGTGCTCGTACCCGTGCCCGACGCGGGGATCGCTGGCAGCGCGTCGAAGGTGACCTGCGCCGTGAACGCGGGGTTGCCGCCGGCACAGCCGCCGACCGAACCTCCGGAGGCCGCCGACAGGGTCGAGCTCTGCAGCGAGACTTCGTCGACACCGGCGATCAGACGCAGACGCTCGAGCATCAGCGCGACCTCCGCCTGGCTGACGGCGCAGCCGGTGAGCTTGAAGACGGGGATGCTTCCGGGAGGCGTCGCGGAGGTGACCGAGGAGGCACCTGCAGCCGCGGAGGACGCGGATGTGGCTGCGGTGGTGGAGCCGACCGTGCCTTCGATCGAGCCGAGCGAGACCTTGCCGGGCGGCAGCACGCGTCCGAGTTCTTGGAAGGCCTGCGCCCAGTCAAAGCGCGAGTCCACGAGCGTGGTGACGGCCTGGACGCGCTGTTCGCGCATCTGCAGGAAGGATGTGTAGGGGGCGAGCTCGCCCGCACGGGCCTGCGCCTGCTGGGCGCGGGCAGTGAGCGATGCGACTTCGGAGCGGTTGCTGGAGATCTGGTGGTCGGCCATGCCATAGAGCAGCGCGAGCACGGCCAGCCCGGCGAGCAGGCCACCGATGACGAAGACGCCGCCGCCGGAGCGTCCGGTGGTGATGCCCGCGCCGCCACGGTCATCGCTGGGAATCAGGTTGACGGCCCTCATCGCTTCGGAGCCTCCTCGACCGCGAGGCCGGTCGCGATCGCCATGCGCTGCGGCGATACGCCGGCGTCGCCGGCGCCGTTCGCCGTGGCGACCGTCTCGCGTGCGAGCGGTACACCGAGTTCGCCCTGAAGCGCGTCGGCGAAGCCGGGGACGTCGAGTGAGGCGCCGCTGAGCACGATCTGCGAGACCTCGCCTCCGGCGTCCTGGGAGCGGTGGAAGTCGAGCGAGTTGCGCACCTCGCCGGCGATCTCGCGAATGCCGTTCTCGAGCACGATGCGCAGCTCCTCGTCGAGCTCGTCGGGCACGGTGAGATCCGCAGCGGCGATCTGAGTGCGGGCGTCGGCGACGGCGATCGTGGACCGCTCGGCGAGCTCGCCGGCCATCGCCTCGAGACCTCCACCGACGACGCGCGTGAAGCGGCAGACCGAGCCCTCGGCGATCGCCATGTTGGTGAGACCGTCGACGTTCAGGTAGAGAACGCGACCGTTGTGCTCTGCGTCTTCGCGGTAGAGCGAGCGGATCAGCGCGAACGCGGAGAGGTCGACTCCCTCCGGGCGCAGGCCGGCCTGACGGACGGCGGAGAGGAGGTGGGCGATCATGTCGCGCTGGGCGGCGACAAGCACGACCTGCTGGCGGGGACCGGCAGGGGTGTCGTGGACGCCGAGCGCCTGGAAGTCGAGCACGGCGTTTCCGAGCGGCATCGGCACCTGGTCCTGGGCCTCGAACTGGACGGCGGCGGCCAGCTCCTTGCGGTCGGTGACGGGCGGCAGCTCGAGCGTGCGCAGGACGGTGCGCTGGTTGGCGACCCCGACACGGACGCGCTTGCCCAGACCGCTGCTCGCGAAGAGCTCGCGCAGGGTCTCGGCGAGCGCCTGCTCGTCAAGCACCTCGCCCTCGCGGACGATGTCGGCGGGCAGTGGCAGCGCGGCCGCGCGCTCGGCGACGATCGAGCCATTGACGTGCGCCTGCACGGCGGTGACCTGTCCGGGCTGGATGTCCAGTCCGACGACACTCGGACCGGAACGGTGTCCGAAGCTCAGATTCAGCGAGGGCTTGGACAGCTTCGGCCGCGAGAGCGTGGGCTTCGAGAGCTTGGGTCGCGAGAGCGCAGGCTTGGAGAGTTTGGGTTTGGAGAGCGTGGGCATGACGTAGGATCGGCGACTGAGTGGCCGGCGTCGGTCGCCGGTACGGTCCTATCGGCGGGGCGGAGACGAAGCCTTAGTGCAGAAAGTTGTTGGTGTAGAGGTCGATCAGGGGCTGCCCGGCGTAGACAGCCACGATCGCCCCCAGCGCTAGGAAGGGTCCGAACGGGACCGCGGTCTTGCGACCCTCATGCGCCCCCTTGCGCGCGATCACGAGCGCGCCGTAGATGACGCCGGTCAATAGCGCGATCAGAATCGCGGGCGCGACGGCGCGCCCGAGGAACAGTCCCATGACGCCGGCGAGCTTGACGTCGCCCATGCCCATGCCGCCGGGGTAGGCGAGCGCAGCGAGCAGCAGGAAGCCCGCGGCGGCCGCGCCCGCGATCAGACGCTCGGACTCACCGGAGGGGTCGAGCGCCGTGCCGAGGACGAGTGCCACGACGGCGCCAAGCAGCGTGAGGCGGTTGGGAATTATGCGGTGCTCGAGATCGATCAGCGCAGCGGGGACCACGATCAGGATCAGGCCAACACCCAATGCGATCCCGGCAGCGTCGTCGTGGGCGAGCACGGCGCCGACGCACAGCACGGCGGTCATCGCCTCCACCAGCGGGTAGCGTGGCGAGATCGAGTCACCGCAACTGCGGCAACGACCGCGCAGCAGCAGCCAGGAGAGGATCGGAATGTTGTCGTAGGGCTTGACCGGCGTGCCGCAGCGCGGGCAGTGCGAGGCCGGGCTCACGAGCGATTCGTGGCGGGGCAGGCGATGGACGACGACATTCAGGAACGAACCGACGATCGCACCGAGGACTCCAGCGAAGGTGATTGCCTCCATGTGTGTCTGATCGGCGGGGAGGCGGTCCTGCTTGAGGGCGCCATGAACGAGAAGAGGCGGCCCGGAGGCCGCCTCTGCTCGAACTACCTGCCGGATGCCGGGTCCTACCAGGCGCCCGCTACGCAGCCGCCGTTGGTCTTACCGGCTTCGCCGTTGACCTTGCAGGTGCGGGTGACCGTGCCTGCGTTGTTTTCGATCGTGAACGAGTCTTTGCTGACCGGCGATTCGGCGGTCACGCTGTATTTGGTCGCTTCCCCGCTCGCTTCCGTTACACAGGCGTTGCTGCCGGTGCATGCTTCTCCGGATTTGGCGCTCACAGGGATCGATTTTTCGTACGCAGCCAATTCGGCCTGCGTCACTTTCGCGTAGCTGCCGTTGTTGTCGGTTGCGATCGTCTCCGCGGTCGTCTCGGCGGTACGTGCAAGCTCCTTCGCCGAGGCGTCGTTGGCCTTGCTCTTCTGGTTCAGGAACGACGGGATCGCGATCGCGGCCAGAATGCCGATGATCAGGATGACGACCAGGAGCTCGATGAGCGTAAAACCACCCTCATCCGAAGCGCGCTGGCGCAGTCGATACAACATGAGATGCTCCTCGTGTTCGCTTGATTTGCGCCAGACCTCGGGCTCGCCACCTTGGGAGTGGTGTGTCCCCCTTCCGACTGGTTTGATCGGCAGAGCGGCAGTAGGCGTTGCTACGACCTTTCGGGCCTTGCCTTGCACCGCGGTCCTGGCTTGTCCGTGGGCGCATCGGACCTTGGCCCTCGGCGACTAAAAGCCTGCCCCAAAATCTGGACAGATCGTCGAGCGCTTAGGACGACGCGGGGGCGGCCCGTAGACCGCCCCCGCGTGGAGCATTCCGTACCTGGCCTAAAGGACCAGGCCTAGCTGACTACCAATTGCCGGCGACACAGCCGCCGTTGGTTTCTTTGGTTTTGCCGTTGACCGTGCACGTACGAGTTACCGTGCCGGATTTGTTTTCAATCGTGAACGCGTCTTTGCTGACCGGAGATTCCGCGGTGACTTTGTATTCGGTCGCGGCTCCTTTGGCTGCGGTAACACAGGCGTTGGTACCCGTGCACGCCGTACCTTCTGCAGCACTGATTGGGATCGATTTTTCGTACGCAGCGATTTCTGCCTGCGTCACTTTTTCGTAGCTGCCGTTGTTGTCGGTTGCGATCGTCTCCGCGGTCGTCTCGGCGGTACGTGCAAGCTCCTTCGCCGAGGCGTCGTTGGCCTTGCTCTTCTGGTTCAGGAACGACGGGATCGCGATCGCGGCGAGAATGCCGATGATCAGGATGACGACCAGGAGCTCGATGAGCGTAAAACCACCCTCATCCGAAGCGCGCTGGCGCAGTCGATACAACATGTGGGACTCCTTGTATCTAGTACATTTGCGCCAGCCCCGCGGCCCTTCGCCTCAAGCGGCGACACGCCCCATATGAGGATCGTCGGCTTTGCTACACACCCGCTACGGATGTTGCCTCAGCGTTGAAGCTGGCTTTGTCATCGCCTGCATCGACCGGCTGAGACCGGACCTTTAGCCCTGCAGCACCGGTGGACCGATGGGTTCGTCCAGCGCTCGCCACGCCGGCGCGAATTTGCTCCTCAGACTGCGCCTGACGTTGCGCAAGCTCCCGAGAGCCGGCTCAAGCTGCCTCTTTGCGCCAGTGCTCCTGGGCATCCACACCGGGAGTGCGTATACCGCCACCCCCGCACCAGGGACACGGGACCGTGCTCTGCTCGCCACCGAGATTCGAGATCACGCGGCCGGCGCCCCGGCAGGGCATACACTCCCGCGGCCCGTGAGACGCCTCGGCTCGATCTCCGTCGATTTTGTCCTCGTCGCTCGCCACCCTGGCCGAGAGACTAGCGTGTCCGCAATCTCATGAATCCATCGACCCAAAAGCACGAGCCTGCGGGCGAGCCCGAACCAGTCCCAATCGCCCCGACCAATACTGACCACTCAGCGACGGCAGCCGAGACCACCTCGGCGCCTGAGACTCCCTCCAGCCCGACCGGACCGGACCCAACACCGCTGTGGACATGGGTCGCAGTCGCGCTGATCACGATCGGTGCGACACTGCTGCGCTTTGTCTACATCAATCGCGTTTCGCCCGACCCCTTCTACGACGCGGCGGTCAGGAGCATGGGCCTGTCGTGGCACAACTTCTTCTTCGGCGCATTCGAGCCTGGCGGCAGCGTCTCGATCGACAAGCCGCCCGTGGACCTGTGGCTGCAGGTGGCCAGCGTGAAGCTGTTCGGGTTCAGCTCGACGACGCTGAAGCTCCCGGAGATCCTCGCGGGGATCGCGGCCGTACCCTTGCTATTCGCGGCGGTGCGGCGGATGTGGAGTGTGCCCGCAGGGCTCGCCGCAGCGGTCGGCTTGGCAGTGCTCCCGGTGGAGGTCATCACCTCGCGCAGCGACACTATGGACGGGGTGATGATGGTGCTGATCGTGCTCGCGCTGTGGCTGATCGTGCGTGCCTGCGAGAGTGGGCGCTACGTATGGCTGCTGGCGGGCGCAGGGGTACTGGGCATCGCCTTCGACGTAAAGCTGCTGGAGTCGCTGGTGGCCGTCCCGGGTCTCGCGCTGCTCGCCTATCTGGGCCTGCCGGGAGCGCGCAGGCGGCGGCTGCTGCAGATGCTCGCCGCCGGCGCGGTGTATGTTGTGGTCGCGCTCGCGTGGTTGACCGCGACGCTGCTAGTGCCAGCGCATGATCGGCCATACGCGATCGGCTCCACTAACGGGAGCGCATGGAATGCCGCGTTCGTGTTCAACGGCAGCGACCGCCTGGCCGGCAAATCGACCGAACCGCAGCAGATCGTCTACCAGCCAGGCCACCGCTACCCGGTGGCGACGCAGTCCGAGCGCGATCACATCCCGATCGTGCCCCCCTCCCCCACGCGGTTGCTGGCACGGGTGGGGCCACTCTCGGGCGAGCGGCTAGGGCTGGAGCTGCTCGTCGCGCTGCTGCTGGGCGTGCCTGCGCTGATCGCAACCCTATTGACAGACCGTCGCGCCGCGCGCGAGACGGCCGCCGAGCACCCGGGCGATGGCGCCGGTGCTGCGGGACGCCGGATGCGAGTGGCCGTAGCCGCGGGCCTGTCGCTATGGACGTTGACCGGAATCGCGCTGTTCAGCGACATGGCGCGCCTGCATCCACGCTACGTCGAGGGCTTCGTCCCAGCCGTGGCGGCTCTCCTCGGCATCGGCGTTGCGTGGGCCGCTCCGGTGCCCGCCGAGCGACTTATCCGCGCGCGCGTCTGGCGGCATTGGTCGTAGCGCTAGTGGTGAGCGTCTACTACGTGGAGCATCTGCTGTACGGGCGCACCGGGGTCTGGTGGGTCACGCTGGCAGCGGCGATCGGTGCTCTCGCACTGGCAGCAATCGCGCGTGTCGGACCGAGCCGCAACGGCAGGCACGCCGGCTGGCTTGCCGGCGCCACGTTCCTGCTGACGCTCGTCACCGTCGGTGCCATGCCGTTGAGCGCAGACATCGCCTCGATCAACGGCGGCGTGACCGACGCCGGCTACGTCGGCGCGCTGCCGCGCGAAGAGCAGCGCCTGGTGAGCTCCTACCTGCGCGCCCACCAGGACAGCGCGCGCTATGAGCTGGCGGCGGAGTCGGCCACGCAGATCGGCTCGCTGATCGTGCAGGATGCGCGACCGGTGCTGATCCTGACCACCTACGACGCGCGCGTGTTCACGACCGTGCCGGAGCTGCAGCAGGCGATCGCGCACGGTGAGGTGAAGTACGCGTTCCTGAACTCGTTCTGCGGCAAACACATCTCACCGATCAATGCCGCTTGCTCGCGCCCCGCGAGATGGATTCGGGCGCACGGCACCGACGTGTCGCGCAAGGTTGGGCTCAACCGTGGTGGGGTGTTGTGGCTGCTGCCGGGAGCCTCTGCATGAGCCAGGCCGCGCCCACGGACGAGACACCCGACCTCACGGAGATCGCCGAGGCCGCGTGCGCAAGCGGGAAGATCGCGCTCGACACCGAGTTCATGGGCGAGGGCCGCTACCGGACGCTGCTGTGCTTGATCCAGATCGCGGTCTCGGAGGGATCCTCGACCGAGCGGATCGTGCTCATCGACCCGCTGGCGGAGGACCTGGACGGCGGGCCGCTGGCGGAAGTGCTCGCCGACCCGGAAGTGCAGGTCGTCGTGCACGCCGGACGCCAGGACATCGCGCTCCTGCGTCGTCGCTTCGGCACCGAGGTGCAGAACGTGTTCGACACGCAGGTCGCAGCCGGGTTCGCGGGGTTGGCGGCGCAGGCCTCGTATGAGTCGCTGCTCTTCGAGCTCCTAGGTATCAGGGTCGCCAAGAGCGCGAGCTTCACCCGCTGGGACGCGCGTCCGCTCTGCCCGAGCAGCTGACCTACGCGCGCGAGGACGTCTTGCACCTGCTCGAGCTGGCGGGCGCGCTGGAAGACCGGCTGGCGGATCTCGGGCGCCTGCAGTGGGCGCGCGAGGAGTGCGAGCCGCTTGTGTCGCTCGAGCGACGTGCGCGACCTGGACACGTGTTCGCGCGCCTGCCGCGGGTACGCGGGCTCAGCGCGTCCGGCACAGCGATCGCGCGCGAGCTTGTGCGCTGGCGCGAGGAGATCGCGGCCAAGCAGGATCGGCCGGTGCAGCGCGTGCTCGCCGACGCGGCGCTGTGGAGATCGCCAAGCGCAAACCCGCCTCGCCGCGCGCAGCTCGAGCAGATCCGCGGCGTCAACCCGGGCAGCCTGCGCCGGCGCGCCGAGAGTGCTGGAGGCCGTGCCCCGCGGCCGGGACGCCCGCCGCTGAGCCGCCGCCCAGGACACCCGCCCGCCCGCGCGCGAGCCGGACGACGCGCCACTGGTCGCGCTGCGGAGGCGCTGGTGCGAGCCCGCGCGCGCGAGGCCGGCCTGGCCTATGAGCTGCTTGCAGCCAGAGCCGACCTGCAGGCGATCGTCGCGGCTGGGCGCAACGGCGGGCGAGGCCGACGTGCGCACGCTGAGGGGCTGGCGGCGCGAGCTGGTCGGCGACGAGCTGCTGGCGCTGCTCGACGGCAGCGTGTCGCTGTCGGTGCACGCGGAGGCGAGAAGCTGACGCGCAGTCAGCTGCCGCTCGAGCTCAGGAGGCTCGCGCTCCGATATCGCTGTGCGAGCCGTGCAGCTATTGGATGTTGTTGTAGACTTCGAACAGCGGCATGTACATCGAGATCACGATGAAGCCGACGATCGCGCCGATCACGATGATCATGATCGGCTCCAGGATCGAGGTGAGCGCCTTGACCGACGCCTCGACCTGTTCCTCGTAGAACTCGGCGATCTTGTCGAGCATCGCGTCCAGCGCGCCGGTTTCCTCGCCGACGCCGACCATGTGCGTGACCATCGTCGGGAAGACCGGCGCCTGCGCAAGCGGCGCGGCGATCGTGCCGCCGCGCTTGACCGAGGCGATCACGCCGTCCATCGCCTCCTCGACCGCGACGTTGCCACCGGTGCGCCCGGTGATCTCCAGCGCCTGCAGCAGCGGCACGCCGGCGCTGGTCAGCGAGGCCAGCGTGCGCGACCAGCGCGCGACGGCGACCTGCTGGACGATCGCGCCGATCTTCATCGGCACGCGCAGGCGGAAGCGGTCCCACTGCGGGCGCCCCCAGGTGGAGTTCTTCCACTTGAGGAACGCGAACGACGACTCACGCCGGTGACCGCCGAACATCAGCCACCAGTAGCCGGTGACGGCGTGGGACATGAGCACCGAGACCTTCGTGATCGCCGGCAGTTCGCCGCCGAACTGCTTGAAGACGCCGACGAACACGGGCACGAGGAAGGCGACCAGCGCCATCATCACGCCGACCGCGAAGATGATGACGAGCGTCGGGTAGATCATCGCCGAGCGGATCTGACGGCGCAGCGAGGCGTCCTTCTCGCAGCTGGTCGGCGACGCGCATCAGCGAGCTCTTCGAGCACGCCGCCCGTCTCCCCCGCCTGGGTCATCGCGACGAACAGCGGGCTGAAGACCTTGGGTGGCGCGACATCGCGTCGCTCAGCGACAGGCCGGCCTCGACGTCCTTGCGCACGGCGATGATCGTTTCCTTGAGGAACTTGCTCTCGGTCTGCTCCTCGAGCACGTACAGCGCGCGCAGGATGCTCATGCCGGAGGAGATCATCGTCGCGAGCTGGCGCGAGAAGACGGCCAGCTCGGCGGCCTTGACGCTCTTCAGGAAGCTGAGCTCGATCTCGCGCGAGGCGTGCTTGTCGGCGATGTCCAGGACGATCAGCCCGCGCGCTTGAGCTGGTCGGAGACCGCCTGCTTGGACTCGGCCTCGACCTCGCCGCGGGCCTTGACGCCGGCGAGGTCCATCGCCTTGAAGACGTACGTGCTCATCCGTCTCCCTACGCCGCCGCCGAGCTCCTGGCCGGGCATCGCTCCGACCAGCAGGCGTCGCAGCTCCTCGGGGTCGAGGAGCGCGCTTCGGCGAGCTTCTGCGTGATCTTGCCCGCGCGCACGAGCGTCGCCAGCGAGGCGTCCATCGTCTGCATGCCGCGCGCGGAGCCGGTCTGCAGGACCGAGTAGATCTGGTGGGTCTTGCCCTCGCGGATCAGGTTGCGCACCGCCGGGGTCGGCACGAGCACCTCGGTCGCGACGACGCGCCCGGAGCCGTCGGCGGTCGGCAGCAGCTGCTGGGTCATGATGCCCTGCAGCGCGACCGACAGCTGCACGCGCACCTGGCCCTGCTGGTGGGCGGGGAACACGTCGATGATGCGGTCGATCGTCTGCGCGGTGTCCTGGGTGTGCAGCGTCGCGAACACGAGGTGGCCGGTCTCGGCGGCGGTCAGCGCCGTGGAGATCGTCTCCAGGTCGCGCATCTCGCCGACGAGGATCACGTCGGGGTCCTGGCGCAGCGCGGCCTTCAGCGCGTCGGCGAAGCTGTGCGCGTCAGAGCCGAGCTCGCGCTGGTTGACGAGGCACTTCTTGTGCGCGTGCAGGAACTCGATCGGGTCCTCGATCGTCATGATGTGCTCGTCGCGCGTCTGGTTGATCTCGTCGATCATCGCCGCCAGCGAGGTGGACTTGCCCGAGCCGGTCGGGCCGGTCACGAGCACGAAGCCGCGCGGACTTGCGCGTGAACTCGTGCACGGCGGGCGGCAGGCCGAGATCGTCGATCGAGGTCAGCCCGAACGGGATCAAGCGGAAGGCGGCGCCGATCGCGCCGCGCTGGTAGTAGGCGTTGACACGGAAGCGGGCGTGGCCGGGGACCGAGTAGGCGAAGTCCAGCTGCCAGTCGGTCTCCAGGCGCTGGCGCTGGTCGCCGTTGAGGATCGAGTAAACGATCTCGCGCGTGTCGGTCGGGGACAGCGTGGGATAGTCCTCGAGCTGGCGTCAGCCGCCCGCGCACGCGCACAGTGGGGTACGCGCCGGCGCTCAGGTGCAGGTCGGAGGCACGGCGGGATACGACCTCCATCAGAAGATCAGCGAAATCGATGTCCATGCCCGCCCATCGGCAATTGCGCGCACGTGCCATTAGCTCACGGCGGTGAAATCGCGCTTACGGACCCTGAAAGAGGCCGTGTCCACGTCAAGCGCCGACCAAGACGGGCGCGACTCAGCTGCTGCCGATGACCCGGGCGATCTCGGCGATCGAGGTGCGCCCCTGGCGGACCTTCTCCAGACCGTCGTCGCGCAGCCGGCGCATGCCCTGGCGCACGGCGACGTCACGATCTCCTCGGAGGGGCGACGTTAGAGCGCGAGCTGCTGGATCTCCGGGGAGACGTCCATCACCTCGTACAGCCCCACCCGCCCGCGATAGCCGGAGCCGCCGCAGCGCCGGCAGCCGACGGGCTCGTAGGCCTCGAGGTCGACGAGCGCCTTGTAGCCGTTCTCGCGCAGCACCTGCGCGGGGATGATCGTGCGCCGCTTGCAGCTCGAGCAGAGCTTGCGCGCCAGGCGCTGGGCGACGACGCAGTCAAGCGCCGAGGCCACGAGGAACGGCTCGATGCCCATCTCGACCAGCCGCGTGATCGCCGAGGGGGCGTCGTTGGTGTGCAGCGTCGAGAGCACCAGGTGGCCGGTGAGCGCCGACTCGATCGCGATCTGGGCGGTCTCGCGGTCGCGGATCTCCCCGACCATGATCACGTCGGGGTCGGCGCGGACCATCGAGCGCAGCCCGGCCGCGAAGGTGAGGCCGACCTTGGCGGAGACCTGCACCTGGGTGAGGCCGGGAATTTCGTACTCGACGGGGTCCTCGACCGTGATGATGTTCTTCTCGGCCGTGTTCAGCCGCTGCAACGCCGCATATAGCGTCGTGGACTTGCCCGAGCCCGTGGGGCCGGTGACGAGCACCGCGCCGTGGGTCTCGTTGAAGGCCCGTTCGAAGCGCTCGCGCTCGGTCTCGGCCATGCCGAGCTTGTCGAGGTCGACGACGACCGAGTCCTTGTCGAGGACGCGCAGCACGAGCGCCTCGCCGTGGACGCTCGGGAGCGTGACCACGCGCAGATCGACGTGGTGGCCGTCGACGGTCAACCCGACGCGCCCGTCCTGGGGCAGGCGGCGCTCGGCGATGTTCAGCTCGGCCATGATCTTCACGCGCGAGACCACGCCCGCGGCGGTGCGGCGCTGGACGGTCGTGATGTCCTGCAGCACGCCGTCGATGCGAAAGCGCACGCGCAGCTCACGCCCGTCGGGGGCGAAGTGGATGTCCGAGGCGCCGCGCTCGACGGCTTGGGCGACGATCTGGTTGACCAGCTTGATGACCGGCGCGTCCTCGGCGGTCTCGTGCAGGTCGACGACCTCCGCGCTCTCCTCGAGTTCGTCGATCTGCCGGTCGGAGCTCGCGACCACGTCGTCGAGGCGATCGAGGCGCAGGATCAGGCTGGCGATGTCATCGGGCGGGGCGACCGCGACGCGGACCTCGTAGCCGGTCATGATCGCGATGTCGTCCACCGCCAGCACGTTGGAGGGGTCGGCCATCGCCACCAGCAGCGTGCGCTTGTCCGCAAACGTGACCGGCACGGCCTGGTAGCGCTTGGCAGCGCTCGTGGTGACGAGGTTGGCCGCGGACATGTCGACGGAGAAGGCGCCGAGGTCGAGATGGTCCAGGCCGTAGCGCTCGGCCAGCGCGCGCGAGAGCCCGTCGGGGTTGAGCGCGCCCGAGTCCAGCAGCACGCGCTCGGGTGTGGTCCCCAGGCCGCGCGAGCTCTCGACGGCCTCGTCGACCTGGCCACGCGAGGCCAGACCCATGTCGACGATCACGTCGGTCAGAAAGCGCGATGAGGAGCCGCGGCGGCTGGGCCTCGTGATGCCCGTCCACTCGCCCGGCTGGGGCGTCGCCGCGTCGACCTCCACGGCGGGCTCGGCCGAGGACTCGGAGCCGCTCTCGGACACGTCGCCCGTGGCGTCCTCGGTGGTGAGCGCACGCTCGACCTCGACGACGGCATCCTCAACTGCGCCAGCGGCGCTGTCCATGCCGAAGATCGCGTGCAGGTCGGGGCCGGCCTGTCCCGGCGCGTCGCTCATCGCGACCGCGTCCCGACCACGCCCGCCGCCGACCCGGACCGCAGAGCTTGCCGGCTTGGACTCGCGCTGTTAGGCCAGCGCGTCGCGCATGACCTGAAGCGGCGCCGGCCGGCCAGTCCACAGCTCGAAGCTGAGCGCGCCCTGGGCGAGCAGGACCTCGAGCCCGCCGACCACACGCGCACCGTGGGAGCGCGCAGCGAGGAGCAGCGGGGTGGGTGTTGAGCTGTAGACGAGATCGACGACATGGGAGTAGTTACCGACTTGATCGAACGTAATCGCCGGGAGGTTGAGCCCCTGCTCCCCACTGGCCGACTGTTTTAGGCCGCTTGCCCCGGCCTCGAGCCCCACGGAGGTGCAGTTGACGAGCAGGTCGGCGGCTCCTGGAGCGTCCACCGCTCGCACCCCGAGATCGTCCGCGAGCACGTGAGCGCGCTCGGGTGTGCGGTTCCAGACCGACACATCGCCCGCGCCGGCCTCGCGCAGCGCCCACACGACCGCGCGCGCGGAGCCACCCGCGCCGAGCACCAGCGTGCTCATCCCTCGCGGCGAGACTCCCAGCGCGGCGAGAAAGCCGGGAGCGTCGGTGTTCTCCGCGGCGATCGACCCGTCGGATGCGAACGTCAGCGTGTTGACAGCGCCGATCGACTGCGCCGCCTCGCTCGCCGCATCCGCGAGTTCGAGCGCGGCGTGCTTGTGGGGGATCGTCACGTTCGCCCCCGCGAACCCGGCTTCCGGGAGCGCGCGAGCTGCCTCCGCGAAGCGCTCGGGTGGGACCGGCAGCAGTTGATAGCGCCAGTCGGTCATCCCGAGCGCCGCCAGCGCCGCGTTGTGCATTGCCGGCGAGCGGCTGTGAGCGACCGGCCAGCCAAGGACTCCCAAACGTGGCATCTGCGAGCGCGCCCTCTGCTCCGCTACCGCTTGTGGCAGGTCGGGACGCGCCCGCCGTTGGCCGCGAGCGCTTCGCGGTAGAGGGCCGCGTCGTGTTCGAACCGTGCGTTCGTCGTCGAGAACACGAGATCGCCGCAGCCGTCGGGGGCATCGACGTAGTAGAGGTAGCCGGCGTGCGCGGGATGGGCGGCCGCATCGATCGCCGCGAGGCCCGGATTGCTGATCGGAGTCGGCGGCAGGCCGCGGTGCAGGCGGGTGTTGTAGGGAGAGTCGAGCTGAAGCTGAGCGGCGGTGAGCGGTTGGGTGTAGTCGTTCAGCGCGTAACGGAGGGTCGCGTCGACCCCGAGCTCCATGCCCAGGTGCAGGCGGTTGTAGATGACCGTGGCCACCTTCGCACGATCGCCCGGCAGCTGTGCCTCGCGTTCGACGATCGAGGCAACGATCAGCAGTTCATACGGGGTGAGGTGCAGCTCATGCGCGCGGCGAATCTCCTCGTCGCCGAAGCGTTCGGTGAACGCGATCAGCTGTTCGTGCACGAGCCGGCCGGCAGGGTCTCCACGATAGAGGTCGTAGGTGGCCGGGAACAGGAAACCTTCGAGGTTGGGCGTGTCCGCGGGCGCACCGTAGTGGACCGGGTTCAGTAGCGAGGAATGCTTGGACGCCGACAGATAGCTGCCGGTCAACCCCGCCGCGTGTGCGCGAGCGGCGATCTGCCGGCGCGTTTCGCCCTCGGGAATGAGCACCCGCACGATCGTCGGAGCGGCCACCGGCTTAGGCGTGGGGTTGTGCTTGGAGAGCCCATCCACGGCCAGCCAGACCGCGCCCGCGACGAGCACGAGGGCCAGCACGGCCAGCGCCCGTGTCAGCCAGGAGCGCCCGTGCCGAGGCTTCTTGGGTGGGTCACCCGGCGCAGATGGAGGTGTGATGAACCCTGGCGCAGGGGTCGCCGGTGGCGATGCGAGCGGCGGCGGTTCCGGTGGTACGACGGGTGGTGGTACGACGATGGATGGGGGTTCAACGACTGTGGTCTCGACGGACGGCGGTTCAACGGCAGGCGTCTCGACCGGCGGCGGCAATGGAACCTCGACCGCCTCCGCGACCTGCCGGGAGGCAGCGCGTCGCCGTTCGCGCTCGGCGCGATCGCGCTCGCGTTCCTCGTCGGTGCGACTAGGCACCCTGGCGCAGCCTGGCGTGCAGCCAGCTCTCCAACATGTGCGCCGCCGCGCGCGAGTCCTCGCCGGCGCGGTGCGAACCCCGATCGTGGCGAGCGATGTGGGTGGTGTAGCGCTCGTCGTGCAGCTCGACCGGGATGCCCTCCCCCAGACGCAGCGACAGGCGCCGGGCGAACTCGCGCGTCTCGCGCGTCTGATCGGAGTCGCCGCCGCGCAGCGACACCGGCAGTCCCACCACGACCCGCTCGACCTCGCGCTCGCGGATCAGCTCCTCGATCTCCTGCATCCCACGGCGGCTCGCGGGCCGGGGAATCGCCTCGATCGGCGTGACGATCGTGCCGCTGGGATCGCTGAGCGCGCAGCCACAGCGGGCGCTGCCGTAGTCGAGGGCGAGCACGCGACTCATGCTCCCAGGGCCTCCTCGATCGCCGCGCGCGCGGCGATCAGCGCGTCCTCGAGCTTCTCGGGATTGCGCCCGCCGGCCTGGGCGACCGTGTCGCGTCCCCCACCCCCACCGCCGGCGACAGCCGCGGCGACCTTGACGATCGCGCCCGCCTTCACGCCCCGCTGCACCAGCTCGGGAGCCACGCCGGCCGCGAGGTGCACACGCCCGTCGGCGGCCGTACCGAGCACGACCGCCGCGCCCTCCAGGCGGCCGCGAACGCGATCGAGCACCTCCATCAGCGCATGCGCGTCGGACACCTGCACGCTGGCCGTGAGCACCAGCGCGCCCGCCACCCCCTCGGCCGATGCCGCCAACGCCTCGATGTCGACGGTGCCGGCGAGCGGACCGGCGCCCTCGCGCAGCGAGCGCTCGAGCTCACGGCGCTCGCTCTCGCGGGCGCGCAGAGCCGTGAGCGCGTCTTTGGGGCGCGTGCGCAGCTCGGCGGCGATCTCTGTGAGCAGGCGGTCGTGCTCGCGCAGCAGCTCCACCGCGCCCGAGCCGGTGAGCGCCTCGATGCGGCGCACGTTCGCGGCCGAGGAGGTCTCGCTGAGGATGTGGAAGGCGCCGATCTCGGCCGTGCTGCGAACGTGCGTGCCGCCGCAGAGCTCGCGCGAGTAAGAACCGTCGCCGATCTGCACCATTCGCACGACATCGCCGTACTTCTCGCCGAACAGCGCCATCGCGCCGAGGCTGCGCGCCTCATCCAGCGTCGTGGAGATCGCCCGTACGGGATCGCCCGCGGCAATCCAGGCGTTGACGGCGTCCTCGACCTCGCGCAGCTCATCCGCGCTCAGCGCACCGGTGTGGGTGAAGTCGAAGCGCAGCTTGTCCGGCCCGACGTAGGAGCCGGCCTGGCGCACGTGGCCGCCCAGGCGCTCGCGCAGGGCGGCGTGCAACAGGTGGGTCGCCGTGTGGTTGCGCTCGGTGGCACGTCGCGCGGTGTGATCGACGCGCGCGAGCACCGGCTCTTCGGGTGCCAGCGAGCCCTGTTCGATCGCGACCTCCAGCGCCTGGTCATCGCCGAGGCGGTAGACGTTCGTCACGCGGCCCAGACACGCGCCGGAGGCACATTCGATCGTGCCTGTGTCGGAGACCTGTCCGCCGCCGGCCGGGTAGAACGGCGACTCGGCGAGCTTCACAAGCATGCTCGTGCCTGGAGCATCCGCGGCGTGCGCTTCCGCAGCCGACCCACCATCGGCAGTGAGCGACGAGGCGCTCCCGTTGGCGGCCCCTACCGAGGCGATGGCGCCGACGGTGGTCCGCTGCGTCTCGGTCTCGTATCCGGTGAAACGGGTCTCCGCGACCGAGCCCGCCAGCTCGCGGGCCAGCTCGCGCGGATCGACCGCGCCCTCACCCGCGCGACCTCCGGAGCCGGCCCCGGAGGCGGCCGCCCTGGCGCGAGCGCGCTGCGCGTCCATCAGCGCCTCGAACCCCTCCTCCTCAACACCGAGCTCGCGCTCACCCGCGAGCTCGCGGGTGAGATCAAAGGGAAAACCGTAGGTGTCGTGCAAGGCGAATGCGTCGGCCGCCGCGATCGCCTGCTCCCCGGCATCGAGCGCACGGGCGATCAGCTCGTCCAACAGCTTGGTGCCCTGCTCGAGCGTGCGCCCGAAGGCGTCCTCCTCGGAGGCCAGCCAGCGCTCGATCGGGTCGCGCTGATCGCCCAGCTCGGGATAGGCGCCCGCCATCAGCTCGCGCACGACGTCCGCGTAGCGCAGCAGGAACCCCGGTGCCATCTCCAGGCGCCGCGCCTGCAGGATCGCGCGGCGGGTGAGGCGGCGCAGGACGTAGCCGCGATCTTCGTTGGAGGGAACCACGCCGTCGGCGATCAGGAACGACATCCCGCGGGCGTGATCAGCAAGGATGCGTAGCGCCCGATCGGCCCCGGGGTCCTGGCCGTAGGAGCGACCCGAGAGCTCCTGGCCGAGGTCGATCAGCGGCTGGAACTGGTCGGTGTCGAACACCGAGTCCTTCTCTTGCAGGATCGCCGCCAGTCGGTTGAGGCCGAGGCCTGTGTCGATGTTGCGCGTCGGCAGGGCCTCGAGCGTGTCGTGGGGGTCCTGGTCGTACTGCATGAACACGAGGTTCCAGTACTCCAGGAAGCGCTCGTTCTCGCCGCCCGGCAGATCCTCGGCCGCACCGAAGTCGAGCCCGCGGTCGATGTACAGCTCCGAGCACGGTCCACTCGGACCGACGGGGCCGGCTTCCCAGAAGTTCTCCGAGCGTGGACAGCCGACGATCCGCTCGCGCGGCACGCCGATCGCCTGCCACAGCTCGATCGCCTCCTCGTCGGGGCCGAGCCCCAGCGCCTCGTCGCCAGAGAAGACCGTCACCCAGATGTTCTGCGGATCGAACGAGAACGCCTCCAGCGAGAGCTCCCACGCGAAGCGGATCGCCTCGGCCTTGAAGTAGGCGCCGATCGAGAAGTTGCCGAGCATCTCGAAGAACGTGAGGTGGCGCAGGGTGCTGCCGACGTGGTCGATGTCGGGCGTGCGAAAGCACTTCTGGCAGCTCGTCAGCATCGGCGCGGGCGGATCGGCGCGACCGAGGAAGTAGGGCTTCAGCGGCTGCATCCCCGCGGTCGTCAACAGCACGCTGCGATCCTCCGCCGGAGGCACCAACGAGGCGGAGGGGATGCGCAGATGCTCGCGCTCGGCGAAGAAGGCCAGAAACCGCTCGCGGATCTCATCCGAGGTCATCGCCGACTGATGTTAAGGGAGGTGCCCGCACGCCGCCGACATCGGTGGATGAGAGGATTCTCATCCCACGCAGAGCAGGCGGGACGCCTCAGATAATTATGCCGTGACCGATTATCCGATCCCCGTCATACAGGCAGGCGATCTGGCCTGGTGCCGTGCGCTCCGCGGGCTCGCGCAGCTCCACCTCGATCGCGGCATGGCTGCCCGGCGCGGCGGGCTCCGCAAGGCGACAGGGCAGGCGCGCGCCGCGATAGCGGACCTTGATCGCGTTCACGCGCGCGCCGTCGCGATGGAGAGTCGTGTCTCGGACACGCACCGCGCCCGTCAGCAGCTCTGGGCGCGAGCCGACCGTGACCGTGTTCGAGGCGCGATCGGTCGCGAGCACGTACAGCGGCTCGCCCGCGCGATCGAGACCCGTTCCGCTGCCCAGCCCGCGGCGCTGTCCGACGGTGACCGTGTGGATGCCCGCGTGCTCGCCCAGCAGGCGCCCGTCGCGATCGCGGATCTCGCCCGGGTTTGAGTCCAGGCTTCCGTGTCGCGCGAGGAAATCGCCGCGATGGGTACCCGCGAGGAAGCACAGGTCCTGGGAGTCACGCCGCCCCGCGACCGGCAGGCCCGCATGTCTTGCGATCTCGCGGACCTCGGGCTTGGTCAGCTCGCCGAGCGGAAAGCGCATGCGCGCGAGCGAGGACGGTGAGAGCGCGCTCAGCGCATAGCTCTGGTCCTTCGCCGGATCGACCGCCGCACGCAGCAGCGGCGCGAGCGCGGGCTCGTTTCGATCGATGCGCGCGTAGTGGCCCGTCACGAGCGTTCCCGCCCCCAGCCGCTCGGCAAGCTCGAGCATCGCGTCAAGGCGCACCGAACCGTTGCAGCGCACGCACGGATTCGGTGTCAGACCGGCCGCGTGCTCGCTCAGCCACGGCTGCACCACGCCCGCGCGGAACTCCGCGCGCAGGTCGATCGAGAAGTGCGGCACCCCGAGGTCGTGCGCAAGCGAGCGCGCGCCGCGCACGGCCTGGGCCGAGCAGCAGCTGAGATCGCCGTCGTTCTCCGGGTCCGACCACAACTCGAGCGTGACCGCCACCGTCTCGTCTCCGACTTCCGCGCTCAGCAGCGCGGCGACAGCCGAATCCACTCCGCCGCTCATCGCCACGAGCGTGCGCGCGGACGCCGACTCCAGACGCGCCTCGCGCAGAGCCGAGCCGAGCGCGCGATGCAGCGCGTCGGCGGCCAGCTCGGCGGCGTGGCGCTTGGTCGGAGTGAGCCCGCCGAGCTCCTGCGCGATCGTCTCAGCTGAGATTCGCGCCGCGTCCAGCAGCGGACTGTCGCGAAGGAGCGCGACCACCGCGCTGCCGGCCGCGATCGTGGCGCCGCAACCGCTCGCGTCAAACCCCGCGTCGAGGATGCGCCCATCTGAAGTCTCGGGGTCGAGCGCAAGTGAGATCCGGATCAGATCCCCGCACGCAGCCCCGCCCGCAGCGCCCGTGTGCGCGCCCACGGGGGCGTGGCCGCGCGCGAGCGGCCGTTCCAAGTGCTGAGCCAAGCCGGTGGCGAGCGTCACACGCTCGAGTGTAATTCAGGAACGGCGCGATTCGGCGATGGCCTGCTGGATCGCGAAAGCTTCGGTGAGCCCCGTCAGCACGGTCGTCTGCCCGTGCGGATTGACAATCAGCAGGGTCGGGGTCTGGGTGATTTGCACCGCGTGCGTGACCGTGCCGAAGGCGCCGACCTGACCGGCACTCGCGTAGTGCACCGCGACCTTCGAGCCGAGCGCGTGCTGGACTGCCGGAAGCGAATTGTGGACCGCCACGTCGTCTGAGCCGTGGGGGTTCCAGAAGAGGATCAGCACGGTCTTGCCCTGCTGCAGCTCGTGTTCGACCGTGGCCTGCATGCCCAACTTGGCCGCAGGGTGCTTGACAGCGGGCACCGTCGCCTGGACCTTGGTCGGCGTCGCCGCCTTGGGATGCGCGGGTACGCGGGTGGCGGTCGTGGAGGCGTGGGTCGCGTGCACGGCGCTCGTGGAGCTCGCGGAGCTCGCCGAAGAGGCCGAAGGTTCTGAGGTTTCCACGCGATGGGCCTCACGCTGGGACTGCGCCACCGCGCCGTGGGCCTTGTTGATCGCCCGGGTCAGCCCTTCCACTCCGGGCGCCGCGCCGTGATAGACGTGCGAGGGCGCCGCCGCCGCTTTGGCCTGGACCGCCGCGGACGGTTTCGCAGGCGTACTGGAGGCGGCCGGCGTCGAGCTCGAGCCGCCGCCGGAGCTCGACGTGCGGTGCTGCAGCGCGGCGAACCACACGAGCACGAACAGCCCGAGCGTCACGAGCGCGATCTGGAAGGGGCGGGAGATCTGGGTCATGGGTCTAGGCCCAGTGTCGGCAGATTGCACCCGCGAGTTAAATTACAGCGTGCGCAGGCCGCGCAACACGGCATGCACGACCGTGTCCTGCGCGACTCTCTCCTGGGAGG
The DNA here is from genome assembly GCA_963714025.1 of uncultured Solirubrobacterales bacterium. Classification (GTDB taxonomy): domain Bacteria; phylum Actinomycetota; class Thermoleophilia; order Solirubrobacterales; family Solirubrobacteraceae; genus Palsa-744. The sequence continues at coordinate 2,712,039 of OY970221.1, read as the reverse complement.
AGCCGAGCATGTCCTTGAGCACCGTCTCACCGGCGCCCACGATCGCGACATAGCGGGCATCGAGCGTGTTCGCGTAGCCGAGCTGGTTCTTCAGCGAGCGACCGGCGAGCTCCATCTGCGCCGTCAGCCCCGCCGCACGCGCCTCGCTCAGCAGCGCGAACGCCGCCGCAGGCGCATGGCGACCCGTCGCCGGCTCGCTCTCGCGGGCGGGCTCGTAGGCGACGAACAGGTCCACGGCCGCCGGCGCCGGGTGCGGCGCCGCCCCGGAGAGCAGGATCCGCTCGATTCCCGCCGCCCAGCCGATGCCGGGCGTCGGTGGACCGCCGAGCTGCGCCACCAGGCCGTCGTAGCGTCCACCGCCACCCACGCCCGACTGTGCGCCGAGGCGATCGGAGGTGAACTCGAACACCGTGCGCGTGTAGTAGTCCAGTCCACGCACGAGCGTCGGGTCGATCTCATACGCCACGCCCGCGAGATCCAGGCGGGCGCGCACCTCAGCGAAGTGCTCGGCGTCCTCCACGCTGAGGAAGTCCAGCAGGCGCGGCGCGCTCTCCATTGTCGCGCGCGTGCCCGAGTGTTCTGAATCGAAGGCCCGCAGCGGGTTCAGCTCGATGCGCCCGCGTACCTCCTCCGAGAGCTGCTCGGCGTGCGCGCGCAGGTACGCCTGCAACCGCTCGCGGTACTCCTGGCGCGCGGCGAGGCTGCCGAGGCTCGACAGGCGCAGGCGCAGCGAGGCGACCTCGAGCTCGTCAAGCAGCGCCGCGAGCAATGAGATCGACTCGGCATCCACCGCCGGATCCTCCGAGCCGAGCGCCTCCGCGCCGAGCTGCCAGAACTGGCGGTAGCGCCCCGCCTGCGCGCGCTCGTGGCGGAAGAAGCTCGACAGGTACCACAGGCGCACGGGCTGGCGCAGCTTGTGCATGCCGTGCTCGACATACGCGCGACACACCGGCGCCGTGCCCTCTGGGCGCAGCGTCAGCGAACGCCCCGAGGCGTCCTCGAAGGAGTACATCTCCTTGCTCACGATGTCCGTGGACTCCCCCACGCCGCGCGCGAACAGCTCGGTCGCCTCGAACGTCGGCGTCTCGATGCGCTCATAGCCGGCTCCCCCCAGGACCGCGCGGGCCCTGTCCTCGAGCACCGCGCGCGCGGCGGCAGACTCGCCGAGCACGTCGAAGGTGCCGCGCGGCGCTTTGATGCGGTCGGCGCCGCTCAACTGCCGCCGATCTCCCGGAGCGGCGCCGGCTGGGAGATCGCACTGTCGGAGCGCAGGTCGTGTAGAAACGGGTTCGTTGCCAGCTCACGGCCGATCGTCGTGATCCCCATGTGGCCCGGATACACCGTCGTCTCGCCCGGCAGCGTGCGCACGAGCGTCGCGAGCGTCCGTTCGAGCGTCGCATGGTCCGCGAACGGCAGGTCCGTGCGTCCGATCGAGCCCTGGAACAGCACGTCGCCCGAGACGATCGCACCGTGCGCGGGCAACGAGAACGTGAGATGGCCCGGGCTGTGGCCAGGCGTGAGCAGCACCTCGATGTCGAGATCCGCGAGCCTCAGCGACTCGCCGCCCGCGAGCGTGTGCTCGGGCACATAGCTCTCGAACGGCCCGAACCCGGGCGGGGTGCCGATGCGGATGTCCTCGAGCACCGGGCGCTCTACCTCCGGGCAGTACACCGGCGCGCCCGTCGCGCGCGCGAGCGGCGCGACCGCGCCGATGTGATCGAAGTGGCAGTGCGTGATCAGGATCGCCTCGATCTTCACCCCGAGATCCTCGATCGCGCCCAGCAGCCGCTCGGGCTCGTCGCCCGGGTCGATCAGCAACGCCTTGCCGGCGCCCGCGCGGCGGACGATGTAGGCGTTCTCCTGCACTGGTCCGACCGTGAACGAGCGGACGTCCAGCTCGCTCATCGTCCCCTCCCTCTTCGCGCACCGGCTCGTGCCGGAGACGGCGCGCGGCGCAGACAGCACGCACTCATCGCACGGGCGCCTTGCCACCGCCCTGCTTGGTTTTGTTGCGCATGCGCCGGTTGTAAAGCCACATATCGGTGTAGTAGCTGATCGGGATGTAGAAGATCAGGACGATCGGGAACAGCGCGATCGCCTCGTTGGGCTTTTTCAGCAGGAACAGGCTAACGAGCAGCATCAGTACCGCCGCGGCCATCGCCCGATAGAACGCACCCTGCCAGGTGGGCGGACGGTCGCGCTTGGGGATCTGCCGCTGCGCGCGCGGCTTGCCTTCTTTCTCCGCTTTCGTCGGCTTGCGCCCTGTGCGACCACGCGACTCGACCACGCCCGCGGCATTGCCACGGTGCTTGGTCTGGCGCTTGCGCTTCGTCTGGGCCATCACCGCAAGCCTACAGCCCGCGCGATTCCCCTCCGCTCGTCGAGCTCGGCGCGATGTCAGCGGACAGGCCGAGCGCCGACTCGATCAGGTGTGTAGCCGGATCGAACTCGGGCATGGGCACGTCCTCGGGGAAACCCGCGAACGCCGCGCGCGGCGCGAGCCCGACCAACTCCGCGCTTGCCACCGAAGCATGCGCGCGGACACGCTCGAGTACCAGCACGAGCGGAACCTCGAACGGGCGCTCGACATTCATCGACACCTGCGCCACCTCGCCCGCGAGCCGCACCGCGATCGCCCGCACCCCCGGCAGTCCCTCAGGACCGCCCTCGCGGATCAGCGCGGCGATCCGGCGCGCATCCGCGACGTTCGCGGGCGGGGCGAGCTGGAGGTTGAACGCGACCAGCGGCGCGCGCGCACCGACGAGCGTCGCGCCGGCCGTGGGATGCAGTCGTGCCGGACCGAAGTCGGGTGCGATCTCACCCGTGGCCATCCGCTGGGCCAGGCCCACCACGCCGCCGGAGCGCAACTGCGCGCGGGTGCGTCCACCGGCGAGCTCTCCGTAGAGGAACACCGGGATCTGCAGCTCATCGCCGATGCGGTCCGCGATCACGAGCGCCTGCGCGCAGGCCGCGCCGCGGGAGGACTCCCCGAGGTAGACCACCGGAGCGACATCTAGCGCGCCCACGTGCGGGTGCTCCCCACGCGGCGCCCGCACGTCAGCGTTGCCCACTACGTCGGCATCGTGCATCACTTCGGCATCGTGCATCACGTCGATACACGCGCTCGCCCGCGCCGCGCCCGCCAGCAGCGCATCTGAGAGCGCGCCGGGCGCTCCCGCGAGCGTGTACACGGAGCGATGGTGGTCGGCGTCGCTGTGCACGTCCAGGAGCCTCACCCCCTCCCCCGCCGCGAGCGCCTCTGAGATCGCCCGCACCGTCACCCGATCGCGTCCCTCCGAGAAGTTCGGGATCGCCATCAGAACATTCGGCTGGTGTGCGGCGGTGGATGCCATGGTGGAACCCACCGCGGGCGCGGCCGGCGCGCATGCGCGGCGCGAGAGCTGATGCCGGAGGAGGGACTCGAACCCCCGACACGCGGATTATGATTCCGCTGCTCTAACCAGCTGAGCTACTCCGGCGGGACGGCGCAGTTTAGCTTCGCGCTCCTCTAATCGCCGGTGGCCGAGAAATGCTCGGGGTCGACCGCCCCGAGGACGCCGCCCACGAGCTTCAGCGGTCCCGTGTAGGAGCGCAGCACCGCGATCAGCTGGGACGGTTCGGTCACGTCCACCGCACCGCCCGGATACGCCGTGGTCTCGTGATTGCTGTGCCCCGCGCTCGCGCTGAAGGCCCCGGCGGCGTTCAGCTGCGCCTGTTCGTAGTAGGTGCGGTATCCGCTCGTCACCGTCCCCGCCCAGCCGTGCAGCGACGCCCACTGCAGGACCGGGACGATCCAGTCCGCGATCGGCTTCAAGCGCGGGTTCCACGCCACTTCGGGCGTCTGGATCTGCGCAGCCGCACCGCCCATCGCGGACTGCGCCTGTTCGAACGACGAAGCCGAGTCCCCCGACGGCAGCACGATCCCGGCCTTGCGCGCTTCCCTGATCTCGCGGCGGATCTCCGCGTCCGAGGCCGCGCCGGGCGCGATGTGCACCTTGCCTTCGGCCAGCACCGCGTCGGAGGACGCGTCGATCCGCGCGACCGTGCTGTTGGGTCCCGCCGGTGGAGTGGTCGAACCGGTGGTGGCGGGGGTCGCCGTCGCCCCGGCCGTGGCAGTGGCAGTGGTCCCGGTGGTGGCACTCGCGGCCTTAGCGGAGGGAGCACTCGGGATCGTGGCTTCGCCGCAGCCCACCGCACCCATGCAGGCGATCCCCAGGAGCGCCATGAGCAACACAACAGCGAGACGGTTGGGATGGCGATCGAGCGGTCCGCGAATCCCCATGGGAATCAGCGTAGCTGGGCGGTGTCCGATAATCCTCAACGTCGCGCGACCAGGCGACTGCGCCCATAGAAAAGCCCCGCCGGAGAGGCTGTCGCGCAAACCCTTTCTTTTGGGGTTTTGTCGTCCTGCGGGTTTAAGATGATGGTGGTGTCCCCGGGGTTTGGAGGTCGGTGGTGCCGCAGAACTTTCTCGCGTGTGATCGTGATCAGGAGTTGTTGTTGCCGCCGAGCTTGCGTGACTGGCTTGGCGAGGATCACTTGGCCTGGTGTGCGCTCGACGCGGTCGAGCAGGTCGATCTGAGCGGGATCTATGGCGCGTATCGCGCTGATGGGTGGGGTCGCGCTGCGTTTGACCCGCAGATGATGGTCGCGCTGTTGCTTTACGCGTATGCGGTAGGCGAGCGCTCTTCGCGGATGATCGAGCGCCGCTGTGTGGAGGACGTGGCGTTCCGTGTGATCAGCGCGAACCGGGCCCCGGATCACGCTACGATCGCGCGTTTTCGTGCTCGCCACGAGCAGGCGCTCGCGGGCTTGTTCACCGACGTGCTCGAGCTGTGCGCGAAGGCGGGACTCGTGTCGGTTGGACTGGTTGCTTTGGACGGCACGAAGATCGAGGCCAACGCAGCGCTCGGTCAAACCCGGAGCTACGAGTCGATCAACGCCGAGATGACCCAGATCCTGTCTGAGGCCGCAAACACCGACGCCCAAGAGGACAGCCAGTTCGGGGCGGGTTCGCGTGGTGATGAGCTGCCGCCGGCGCTCGTGAATCGCCAGAGCCGCCGTGCTCGTCTTGCGCGCTGCAAAGCAGAGCTTGAGTCAGAGCACGCAGAGCGCGAGCAGACCTTCCGTGAACACATGCGCGACCGCGAGCGCTGGGAGCAGAAGACAGGCAAGAAAATGACTGGGCGAAAGCCACAGCCGCCCGAGCCCGGCGAACTCACGCAGGCGAAGCTGAACGTGACCGACCCGGACAGCCGCGTGATGAAAGACAAGACCCGGCTCGTGCAGGGCTACAACGCTCAGGTGATCGCGAGCCCCGAGCAGGTCATCCTCGCCGCCGCCCTGACACAGGACCCAAACGACTCGCGCCAGCTGCCGCCGATGGTCGCCCAAGCCGTGCGAACACTCAAGCGTGCCGGGATCAGTGAGCCGCTCGGGACCGTCGTTGCAGACGGCGGCTACTGGAGCGAGCGAGCGGTCAGACGTATCCAGGGCCAAGGCGTCGCGGTGCTCGTGCCGCCGTTCAGCCAGGCCAACGCCTCCAAGCGCAAAACCGCAAAACCACACGGTGAGACCGCCAAGCGGATGCACGCCCACCTCCAAGAGCCGGATGCAGCCCATGCTCATCGCCGTCGAAAGCAGATCGTCGAGCCGGTGTTCGCTAACACCAAGACGATCCGACGGGCCGACCGCTTCGTGCGCCGGGGGTTACCGGCATGCGAGGCCGAATGGCAGCTCATCGCTACCACCCACAACCTCCTGAAGCTCTGGCGCCACCGGAGGCCTAACAGCTAAAGCCGATGAGTCTGGAACGCTCCCGGCGCGGAACGCGCCCGACTACCCGGAACAAATAGAAAAGCCCCGCTCAAAGAACCATCACGCACTTTGCGCAACAGCCTCCGGAGCGGGGCTTTTCCTTAGCAGGTCGATAAGCCGGGTTCTGTCGTTGAGCAGCCATCCATCTGCGCGGCCTACCTGGATCTCGGCGGGCTACCTGCAATCGATCCGCTTTGACCTTGCACCGGGTGGGGTTTGCCCAGCCGTCGCGTCACCGCGACGCTGGTGCGCTCTTACCGCACCATTTCACCCTTGCCGGCCCGCCGTTCACGTGGGACGGCGGACGTAGGCGGTTTGTTTCTGTGGCACTTTCCCGCGGGTTTCCCCGGGTCGATCGCTCGACCACCCTGCCCTTCGGTGTCCGGACTTTCCTCGAGAGCCTCGCGGCCCCCGCGGCTGCCTGACCTGCACTGTCACGGTAGCGCTCCCGCGGCGCGGTGTAAAGCGCCGCATCCGCGACGGGCACGGGCGGGTGCTCGGACTGGCGGGGATGCTAGACCGGCGTGGTGCCGCCCAGCAGACGCCGCGCGGGGCGCTCAGACTTAGTCGTGGTCCTTTACGGACGCGGCGTTGAGTGCTCAGACGCTTCTGAGCAGCCCTACGATGCGCCCCATGATCTTCACGTCGGTGCTGAGGATCGGCTCCATCGTCTCGTTCTCGGGCTGCAGGCGGATGTGGTCGGGTTCGCGGAAGAAGCGCTTGACGGTCGCCTCCTCCCCGAGCAGGGCCACGACGATGTCGCCGTCGCGGGCGGTGTTCTGTGAACGTACGACCACGTAGTCGCCCTCGATGATGCCCGCTTCCTTCATCGATTCGCCGCGGATCCGCAGCAGATACTGGCCGTCCCCGCCACCCGCGATCTCGGGTACGGAGACGTACTCCTCGACGTTCTCCTCCGCGAGCACGGGCGCGCCCGCGGCCACGGAGCCCACCAGCGGCAGGCTGTCGGGGCGCACGATCCCGCGCACGCTCTCCACGGCCGCGCCCGCGGCCCGATCCAGCAGCTCGATCGCGCGGGGCTTGGTCGGATCGCGGCGCAGCAGCCCGATCTTCTCGAGGTTCGCGAGATGCGCGTGCACGGTCGACGAGGAGGCCAGACCGACGGCTTTGCCGATATCGCGCACGGTGGGCGGATAGCCGTGCTTGGCCGAGTGCTTGCGGATGAAGTCGAATATCTCCTGCTGGCGCTTGGTCAGATCCATGATGTGCCTACTCCGCTCCCTGAGTGGTTCGGTGGACGGGGGACTTCGACGAACATGTGTTCGCACAGTAGCGACCCCTGTGGACAGATGCAAGGAACGGATGCGTTCTGCCGTCCCCCACGCCCGGCCGGGGCCGTCTTGACCGCGCCCCCGGAGCGCCCCGCTGGAACGCCTGCTCGTCTCACCGCGCCCCACGGGCGCGGCTATACTCGCCCACTCTGCGCTCGTGGCGGAATTGGTAGACGCGCAAGGTTGAGGGCCTTGTCCGGCGTAAGCCGGGTGGTGGTTCGAGTCCACTCGGGCGCATAGAAATAGCTGCAAATGATCGATTTTGGGTTGCTTGTGATCTGTTCGTAGTCGCGTATGGATCTCGGTGAACTAACGGCTGGGTTGGCGTATGCAATATCCTCATCGCAGACAAGGAGCGCCTCGAATAGTGCTTGATTGATGAGGCGGAGACCTGTGGCGTGACCTCTCGATAGCGGATGCCTGCGGTGAGCACCTCAAAGTGCGCTGGGGTCGGCCACCTACTGCCTCAACGACCGGCCCGAGCCGGACGACGCCGAGCCCGACATCGCTCCCCGGGATTGGCCGGACGTCGCAACCCGCGTCGGTAAGGCCTTAGCTGATGCGTCCTAGACGGAATTTTCGTCCGTCGGGGCCGCCTAATATGGTCCGCGCGGTGCGCTATGCCCTGATCGACCTCTTCGCTGGCTGCGGGGGGATGACCCGAGGCTTCGTCGACACCGGCGGTTTCGAGTCCATTTTCGCAGTCGAGATGGACGCTGATGCCGCCACGACCTATGCCGTCAACTTCGGCGGCGACCATATCTTCAACGGGAAGATCGAGGACGTCGATCATTTTCCGCGCGCCGATGTCGTGATCGGGGGTCCGCCGTGCCAGGGGTTCTCGCCGCTCAATCGCCACGGGGTTGGTCCCGAGCGCCGAACGCTCTGGCGCGAGTACCTCCGGGCGCTAGATCAGGCCGGCCCTCAGGCGTTCGTGATGGAGAATGTGCCGGAGCTGCTGATCTCGAGAGAGTACGAGGAGTTTCGCGCGGCGGTCGAGAAACGTGGCTTCTCAGTGGAGGACAGGGTTCTCAACGCCGCTGACTACGGCGTGCCCCAGCGGCGCCGTCGTGCCATCGTCATCGGCTCGCGCGATGGGGCACCGTCCTGGCCCGTTCCCACGCACTCGTCGCCTGATGTCCCTGCGATCGGTACTGAGCCGTGGCGAACATTCCGACAGGCTGTTGAGGGGCTGCCGCTAACGCCGAGCGGACGCAACTGGCACAACCCGCGAAACCCGCGGCCGGGGAGTGTACGGCGCTACAAGGCCGTCCCGCGCAACGGGGGTGATCGGTTTCAGATGCAGGCAAACCTCGACCGCGCCGGCCTCGGGCACCTAGTACCGAACTGTTGGCGCAACAAGCCCACCGGCACCACCGATGTCTTTGGGCGGCTTTGGTGGGACAGGCCTGCGTTTACGATCCGAACCGAGTTCTACAAGCCGGAGAAGGGTCGCTATCTCCACCCGTCAGCCCATCGCCCGATGACTCTGCGTGAGGCTGCTCGCTGCATGTCGTTCTCGGACGACTTCGAGTTTCCGCTCGACCAAGCGATGACGTCCGTGGCGAAGCAGATCGGCAACGCCGTCCCACCTTTGTTGGCCCGCCGGATTGCCGAGGAGCTGGCTTCGCACCTGGATGCCGTACTGCCGCAGACTCGGCGGCCGGCCCTCGCCGCCGCCTAAGCCCAGGGATAGCCCAGCTGTTCGATCTCGGCTGCCGGGACGGACATGAACTCGTCCTTCTCCAGAGCCGGGTATCCGAGGGCCGCGATGAGTTCTTTGTCGTACTTGGTCAGCACCTCGTAGCCGCCCAACGGATCACCGGCGCGGGCGTCCTTTCGGACTCGACGCATTGGATCTCCTTCGGTCTGAGCGACCGTACGTACGGCGTTGCGCGGTATTGCGATCCTCGGCAGCGATTGGAAGAGCTTCGTGACCCGCTTCTGGATCGTCGGTTCGGCCATCACGGCCTGCCGGACGGTGGGGGCCATCTCAGCGATGAAGTTCGGAGGAATAGGTGTCGGTGGCACGATAGTCCGCATTGCTTCGCGTCCAATCGACGAGAGTGTCTTCTTGCCGTCTCGATTGCTTCCTGGGTTGAGGTTCTCTGCCTCGCAGCGGACCAGCCCAACCTGGAACTGCGTCATGTTTTTCAGGCCACCTACGCATAGGCACAGCTCTCCGACGGCCTCGCGCGGTATCTGCCAAGACGATCCCATCGCCCACTTGATGTCTACCGGGTAGCCTTCGATCTCGAGGTCCATGAACCCGGCGCGCTCGACGCCTAGCGCCGTCCGGGCGACGATCTCAAGCTTGGTCCCCACATAGGTCTTCTCGGTCTTCTCCAGCTGGTCGAAGTCCCAGCGCCCGGTGCGAGGCCCGTCGAGCACCTCGTCGATGCTCTTGCGCACGACCCGTCCAAAGAACGCCGCCGGATCGCCGGTGCGATTAGCCAGCCATGACGTCACCGCCTCCAGTCCGGAATCGGCCTCAGCCACCGGATCGCCTACGGTGGAGCGGCCCGACATCGCGATAATGCAGGTTCTCTCCGATGGCAAACACTGCGAGCATCACTAAGAATCCTACGGCGCTGCGACGGAAAGTGCTGCGCTGGTATCGCGACGAGGGGCGCACGTTTCCGTGGCGCTACCGCGATGATCCTTGGGAGGTGCTGCTGTCGGAGCTGCTCCTTCAACGCACGCGCGCTGATTTGGTTGCTCCCGTCTACGAGGAGACCCTGAGTCGCTGGCCGACCGCAGGGCAGCTTGCCGATGCAGCTCGACCCGATGTAGAGGCGGTGTTGCGGCCGCTCGGGTTTCTCCATCGTAACCGGCGCGTTCAGGCTGTCGCTGCTGCTTGTCGGGTTGAAATACCGCGCGAGATGGACGGCCTGACGGCGATCCCGGGCATCGGACGGTACTCAGCCACCGCGACCCTATGCTTCGCTTTCGGCCGCCGTCTGGCGGTCCTCGACCCAACCGTGATCAGGCTGCTTGATCGTCTCGGGGTGGCGGAGAGCCGCCGAAGCCGCGCCCGCGATGATCCCCGGATATGGGCTGCCGCACAGGCACTACTCCCGGCGGCGAGTGCCAGGGACTGGAACTATGCGGTCCTCGATTTCGGAGCAGTAGTGTGCCGGACGACGCCCCGCTGTGGCTGCTGCCCGCTCGTCCGGCTCTGTCCGACGGGGCAGGCGTGGAGTTCCACTAGCTAGCCCCGGCCTTTTTCGCCGATGGGCCACGCGCGACAGGGGTTTCGAGTGGCTCAGGGTGCGAGTCCTCCCAGTCGTCGTCCAGATCATCCTCGCCGCCCCCATGATCGCCGTCGGCTCCGGGCACCGGTGCGCCCTCGGGAAGCAGCATGTCGTAGAACTCGCGATAGCGCGCCTTTGCTTCCTCGAGGAGCTCTATGTAGCTTAGTATTTTATAGCCCTCCCCGAAACCCGATCGGTCCACCGCGACATCGAACTTGTCCCCGATGATTATTACCTCGATGTCTTTCTCGGTGAACTGTGTGAGTGACGCCATAAAGGTGCGCTTGTACCGCATTACCTGTGAAAGCTCGTCGACTCCGACCGTCACACCGGGACGCTTGAACTCAACAACCAGGAGCTTGCGAGCCTTACTGTCGTGGCTAGTTTTCGAGTCATCGAAGCACACTAGGTCCGGACGTTGTGCGCCCTTCAGCTTGAACTCGGACGCGAGCTTGTCGGCGAGCTGAGTGGCAAATGCTTTGTTGTCGAACCAGTAGACGAGGCCCTCCCGAAGGAGCCAGATGTTCGATGCGATCACCTTGTGAATCTCGGCCTCAAGAGCGCCGGCCGCGACCTTGTTGCGCACGGACTCGATAACGATCAGCTGAGAGTGCAGGAGGTTTGCTATGTCGCTGATTCTGGCTGTCCCAAATTGGGCCAGAAGCTCAGCGAGGCGTGCTACGTCCTCCTCGCTCTCTCCCTTGATGATCTCGACTAGTGTTCGGAGCGCGTCGGACTCGTAGTAACGCACGATGATGTCGACAAGCTCATCGACCGTGCTGTTGGACTCATTCTTCGCAAGCTGACCGATGACCTTGTCGATCATCGCGTCGAGCTTGGCGTATACCTCCGGCCCGAGACGGCGCATCCGTGCCTCGAGCTGTGGGTTCCTGGTTTTGACGGCTTCCTTGCGTTTGTTGGCGCGTTCTTTTGCTATTCCGTCCGCGATCGTTTTTAGCTTCGCCTGCGCGTACCGCTCAAGCGCCTGGGCCCGCGGGGACTCGGGATTCAGGCCTGTTCGGCTCGTATTGATGTCGAATGCGCGGTCGGGGTCTGTTGAGGTGGCCGAATCGATGAAATCGGGTTCTAGCTCTCCAACGATACGTGTGAGAACAAAGAAGCCGTGGGCCTGTTGGTTGATGCCGAACAGAGTCGTCTCCTGGACGATCCGTTTCCGTACTCGAATTGCAAATCCGGCCGGCATTCCCTCGCGCCGTTTGACGATCTTGTAAAAGCCGGTCACTTTCCCGAAACCAGGCACGTCGTCCTTGATCGGGTACCGCGAACCCGGTATGTCGTCGGCGGTGGCCGGCGTCCCGTTGACGACGATCTGCCAGTTTTTGTCGGGAAGTGGCAGCTCCAGTGCGAGATGCCGGCGCAGCGACTCCTCGTCGATGTTTGAGAGGTCCAACAGCTTGCCCTTGAGTTGGATCGCCGTCCCGTGTTTCCCGCGAGCAACTTTCGTGGTTTTCGCCTTTAGGTCGAACTGCTCCAAGGAATCAGCGTCGTTTAGCGCGCCTCGGTCGATCGTCAATGTCGTCCGGCTTCCGCCTCGTTCCGTGGTGACCCTCATGGTCTTGGCAACTCCTAGTCCCGCGAGCTTGCCGATGCCCTTATGGCCGATGATGGGTCGTTTTCGCTGCTGAGTCGTCTCCCGCCCATCGGCCGCGCGTCGGTCGCGTCCGAGACGGAGATAGTCCTGCTGAACCTGCTCCTTAGTCATCCCCCGGCCGTTGTCGGACACCGTGATCGAGTTGGCCGTGATAGTCACGCGGACCTCGGTGGCGTCGGCATCGTAGGCGTTTGCCGCGAGCTCGGCGACCGCCTTATCAAGCGTGTTGTACATCGCAACCCCGAAGTGGTCTAGAAGGCGCGGCTCGATGAGGAAGCGCATCGCATGATCTTATGCGCCGACGGCGCCTCAGAGGAGTGCGTGGGCCGCTGACGAGGACGGCCGTCCGCGAATGACCAATTTGATCGCAGACGTGGGATGCGCTTGGCTCCGGTCGTGAGCCGGGCGTCTGCGTCCTCACGCGGGACGATGGGCGACTATATTGCACGGGCTGAATAAGTCGAGGGCGTTGTGAGCTTCACGGCTCGTGGCGGTTCGAGTCCACTCGGGCACAGTAGAAGTCCTGCAAATCATCGGTTTCTGAAGAACCAGGTGCACCCCGAACCGCCATGAGCCCCGATTCTCCACCAGGCCGGCAGGTCGATCCCCCGGAGGTCGATTCCCTCGGCGTGGTCGCGGATGCGATGGCCCACACCGACCGCACGCTCGAGCTGGCGGCGCGCCATCTCGACCCCTCGCTCGTGGACGTGCTGGGCATCCTCGGCTTCGACAAGCAGTACGTCTCGGCGCGGGGCTCTCGTCTCTACGACGCTGCGGGTCGCGCGTATCTCGACTTCCATAGCGGCGAGGGGTTCGCGAGCCTGGGGCACAACCATCCGGACGTGCGGGAGGTCCTGCGGGCGACGCTCGCGGCCGACCTCGTGGATGGCGTGCAGATCCACTACTCGCCGCTGGCGGGGCTGCTCGCCGACGAGTTGACGCGGCGCCTACCCTCGGGATTGGACGCGGTGTTCTTCGCGAGCACGGGCGCGGAGGCGGTGGACTCGGCGATGAAGTTCGCGCGCGCGGCGACCGGACGGCCGCGTCTGATTTCCTGCGAGAGCAGCTTTCACGGCGTCACGCTCGGGCCGCTGTCGCTGGTCGGCGACGAGTTCTTCAAGGAGGGCTTCGGGCCGTTGCTGCCCGGCTGCGAGCGCGTTCCGTTCGGGGACCTCGCGCGCTTGGAGACACAGCTGCGTACGCGGGATGTGGCGGCCTTCATCGTCGAGCCGATCCAAGGCCGCATGGTGACGCCGGCGCCCGCGGGCTATCTGCTGGGCGCACAGGAGCTGTGCCGGCGCTACGGGACGATGTTCGTGCTCGACGAGATCCAGACCGGCCTGGGACGGACGGGCAGGTGGTTCGCGCTCGAGCACTGGGGCCTGGAGCCGGACTTCGTGCTCGTCGGCAAGGCGCTCAGCGGCGGCTGCATGCCGGTCGCGGCGATGGTCTGCGGGCGCGAGATCTACCAGCGGGCCGTGGGCACGCTGGAGCGCTCCTACGTGCACCAGTCGACATACGGGCGCAACCGCCTCTCGATGGCAGCCGGCCTGGCGACGCTGCGGATCATCGAGCGCGATCACCTCGTCGAGCACGCCGCCCACGTCGGCGCGGTGCTGCGCGACGGGCTCGAGGAGCTTCGCGAGCGCCACGAGCTGATCGCGGAGATTCGCGCCTGGGGGCTGATGATCGGGATCGAGCTGGGCGCGCCGAGCTCGCGCGCGGCGAAGCTCAACTGGCGCCTGATCCACATGGCGAGCGAGGGGCTCTTCCCGCAGCTGATCGTGATCCCACTGCATCGCGACCACGGCGTAATCACGATGGCCGCGGGCAAGAACGACGTGATCAAGCTGCTGCCGCCGCTGACGCTCTCCGAGGCCGAGGCACACGAGTTCCTCGGCGCACTCGACGCGGTGCTCGCCGACTGCGAGAGCTCGGGGAGCAAGAACTGGGGGGTCGTGCGCGAGATCGCCACCGCCACCATCCGTCGCCGTGCATCTCGGGAACGGCGAGCGCCTGACGCCGCGGTGCGCGACTCGACGCCGTTTCGCGGCCGGCCGCTCGATCCGACACGGGGGGACGTCTGCCTCGTGACGGGCGCGAGCGGCTTCATCGGCGGTCGCCTGGCGGCACGTCTGGCCGGGGAAGGTCACGCGGTGCGCTGCCTGGTGCGCGAGAGCAGCGACACCTCGCGACTGGAGGCGCTCGACGTGGAGATCGCCGTCGGCGACCTGACGAGCGCGCCCGCGCTCGCCCGCGCGACGGCGGGCTGTCGTTACGTGCTGCACTGCGGCGCGCTCGTGTCCGACTGGGCGACGACCGAGGAGATCACGCAGACCAACGTCGAGGGAACGCGCAACCTGCTCGCGGCCTGCGTCGAGGCCTCCGTGCAGCGCTTCGTCCACTTCAGCACCACCGACGTCTATGGCTATCCGGGCGGCGCGGCGATCGACGAGACGCACCGCGCCGGGCGGTTCAGCAACTGGTACGCGCAGACGAAGCTCGACGCCGAGCGCGAGGTGCGCCGAGTCGAGCGTGAGCACGCGCTGGACTCGGTGATCCTGCGCCCCGCGACCGTCTACGGACCGGGCTCGACCGACGTGGTCGGCGAGATCGCGCGCGCGATCCGCGGGCGCAACATGGTGCTCATCGACCGTGGTCGCGCGATCGCGGGCCTCTGCTACGTGGAGAACCTGCTGGACGCGGCGCTGCTGGCGCTTGACCACGAGCGTGCGCCCGGCGAGGCTTTCAACGTCAGCGATGGTCTATCGGTTACGTGGAGGGAGTTCACCGACGGACTGGCCGAGGGTCTCGGCTGCGCGAAAGTCCGCTGGAGCATGCCCTACTGGATGGCGCACGGGATCGGCTTCTCGCTCGAGCACGGCTATCGGCTGGCGCGCAGGACCACGGGACTGACGGCGCCGCCGTTGCTCTCTCGCCAGGCCGTGCATGTGCTCGCGAAGGACCAGGACTTCTGCAATCGCAGGGCGCGCGAGGTGCTCGGCTGGGAGCCGCGCGTGGGCTATGCGGCCGGCCTGGAGGCAACGCTTGCCTGGCTGCGAGACGAGTACCTGGCGCCCGCCTGAAGCGGGCTCATCCCCGCTGAGGGAGGCGCTGGGGAACGGAGGTCGCGATACTGCCGGGATGACATCGGCAGGTCTCAACGGTGGCCGGTCGCGCAGCGCGCGGGTGGTGGTGCTGGGCGGAGGTTTCGGCGGCGTGTATGCGGCGCTCGCGTTGGAACGGCTCGCGGCGAAGAAGGGTGCGCGCGTGGAGGTGTCGCTGGTGAACCGCGAGAACTACATGGTGTTCCAGCCGATGCTGGCGGAGGTGGTGGCGGGCGATGTGGGGATCCTCGACACGGTCAGCCCGCTGCGGCAGATGCTGCCGCGGACGGAGCTGTATGTGCGGGAGATCGAGGGGGTGGATGTCGAGCGCAAGGTGGTGGTGCTGGGCGCGGGGATGACGCCGCAGCGGCATGAGCTCGAGTACGACCACCTGGTGGTGGCGCTCGGGAACGTGACGGACTTCAGGGGCATACCGGGATTGCCCGAGCACGCGATGGGGTTCAAGACGCTGGCGGACGCGGTGCGTATTCGCAACCACGTGATCAACGTGCTGGAGCAGGCGTCGGTGGTGCGGGACGCGCAGGTGCGCCGCTCGATGCTGACGTTCGTGGTGGCCGGCGGTGGGTTCTCGGGTACGGAGGTGGCGGCAGCGCTGAACGACTGCGTGCGCGCGGCGCTCAGCGACTACCGCTCGTTGAGCGAGGAGGAGCTGCGGGTGGTGCTGGTGCACAGCGGCAAGCAGGTGCTCGAGCGCGAGCTCACGCCGGCGTTGGCGCGGTATGCGACGAAGACGCTGGGCGAGCAGGGAATCGAGCTCGTGCTGGGAGAGCGGTTGGTGGCGGCGAGCCCGCAGAGTGCGGTGCTGGGCGACGGGCGGCGGATCGCGACGCGCACGCTGATCTCGACGGTGCCGTCCTCACCGAACCCGATCGTCGAGCGGATGGGGTTGGCGAGCGCGCGGGGACGGTTGGAGTGCGACGGGACGACGGCGGTGAAGGGATGCGAGGGGGTATGGGCGGTCGGCGATTGCGCGCAGATCCCGATGCGCGACGGCTCCTACAGCCCGCCGACGGCGCAGCATGCGATCCGCCAGGCGAAGGTGCTGGCGGCGAACGTGGTGGCGAGCGAGAGCGGCGGGCATGGCAGGAAGTCGTTCGCGTTCACCGGCCTGGGCAAGCTGGGCGCGCTGGGACACCGTCGGGCGGTGGCGGAGCTGCCGGGCGGCATCACCGTCGAGGGTCAGCTGGCGTGGTTGCTGTGGCGGTGCATCTACTGGGCGAAGCTGCCGGGGGCGAGCCGCAAGGCGAAAGTGGCGGTGTCGTGGCTGAGCGATCTGGCGCTGCCGGCGCATCCGGTGCCGCTGAACCTGGGCGGCGGGCGCGGCGCGAGGCAGGCGCATTACGAGCCGGGCGAGGTGGTGTTCGAGGAGGGCGATGTGGGCGAGAGCCTGTTCATGATCCTGGCGGGGACGGTCGAGGTGAGCAAGCGCGTGGGCGGAGAGGTGCAGCAGATCGGCACGCTGGGCGCGGGCGAGTACTTCGGCGAGATGGCGCTGCTGGGCAGCAGCTCGCGCAGCGCGAGCACGCGCGCGGCGACGGCGCTCGACCTGCTGGTCCTCCCGGGCTCGGATTTCGCGGCGCTGACCGAGAACATGAGCGAGTTCCGCGATCAGTTCGAGCGGATCGCCGGGGCGCGGGCCGAGGCGGACGCGGCGCGCGAGTCCTCGAGCGGACAGGGCTGACGGCCGGTGCGATGAGGTTGCGATGACG
Source organism: uncultured Solirubrobacterales bacterium (assembly GCA_963714025.1). Classification (GTDB taxonomy): domain Bacteria; phylum Actinomycetota; class Thermoleophilia; order Solirubrobacterales; family Solirubrobacteraceae; genus Palsa-744. The sequence goes on along the minus strand of OY970221.1, from coordinate 2,695,227 downwards.
AGCGAGGAGTCGACGAGAATGCCGCAGCGCAGCGCGAGCGACGATGGTGACGACCCGCTGGAGGATTTCGATCCCCGCGAGATCACGCTGGATGGCGTGAGCAAGGTGGTGCATGTGACGGGGAGCGGGCCGGCGGTGATCGTGATGAGCGAGATGCCGGGCATCAGCCCACATGTGGCTCGCTTCGCCCGCTGGGTGCGCGAGGCGGGGTTCACGGTCTATATGCCCTCGCTGTTCGGCCGCGACGGCGCGGTACCGAAGGTGGAGGAGGGCGCGGCGGTGTTCCAACGAGCGTGCGTGAGCGCGGAGTTCCGTGCGCTGGGCGCCAACGAGTCCAGCCCGGTGGCGCAGTGGCTGCGCGCACTGGCGAGGCTGGCTCACGAAGAGTGTGGCGGCCCGGGCGTGGGCGCGATCGGGATGTGCTTCACGGGCAACTTCGCCCTGACGATGATGCTGGAGCCGGCGATGCTCGCGCCGGTCCTCTCACAGCCGAGCCTGCCGCTGGACGATCCGGCGGGGCTCGAGATCGCACCGGAGGAGCTCGCGGCGGTCAGGAATCGCCTCGAGGAGGACGACCTGACGGTAATGGCCTATCGCTTCGCGGGAGACCGCTTCTGCAGGGCGCAGCGGTTCGCCGCCTACGAGGAGGCGCTCGGCGAGCGTTTCATCGGACGGGTGCTCCCGGACAGCGCGGCCAACCCGGAGCCTCCGCCGTTCTTCGAGCATGTGGTGGCGAGCCCGCACAGCGTGGTGACGGCGCACCTGATCGACGAGGAGGGACAGCCGACGATCGCCGCGCGCGATGAGATCCTGTCGTTCTTCGCCGGTCGCCTCACCCCCTGACGGCCGACGGGATGATCCTGTAATCGCCCTTGCAGAGCCAAATCCTTGGTGTTGGCGAGGTCGTGGCCCTGGAGACGTCATAGCGACTTCCCGCCGTGACGTCGCTAGGCTCGCGTCGTGACGCCGGAGGAGCTCGCCAACCTCGCGCATCTGCGCCGCGCCCGCGATCTGATGGATAGAGAGTACGCGCGCCCGCTCGACGTCTCGGCGCTCGCCCGCGCCGCGCTGATGTCGACCGCGCACTTCTCGCGACAGTTCCGCGCGACGTACGGGGAGACGCCGTACGCCTACCTGATGACACGACGCATAGAGCGAGCGAAGGCGCTGCTGCGCGGCGAGTTGTCGGTCACGGAGGTCTGCCTGGCAGTCGGGTGTACGTCGCTGGGCTCGTTCAGCGCCCGTTTCACCCAATTGGTCGGTGAGACGCCGACGGCCTACCGGGCGCGTGACCACAGCGCGCTCGCGAGCGTGCCGGGTTGCGTCGCGAAGGACCTCACCCGCCCGAGCAAACCGAGCAGGAACGAGAAACGCGCGAGACCGTGGCTCGCTAGCGTTGGGCTCAGTGTCATCGTCTGGTTTGCCGGGCGGTGTCGTCCGACCGACCGGGTTGGGTCTCGGACTGGCGGCGAGCTGACTCTTAGCCTTGCTGTCGATCAGCTGATCTGACCAACATGCGTTGTGTCGCTCGCCGCCACCCGAGGATCCCCGGCGTGACTTGATAGGAGCGTGGCTTCGCCCCGACTGAGGTTTGTCCGCCAGGAGTCCGTCCGTAGGCGACAACCAACGAAGGGACGGGGAGTAATGATCGTGATTGGAGCGGACATCCACAAGAGCAGTCATGCATTGGCCGCGGTCGACGGCAGCACAGGCGTGCTGGCCGGAGAGATCGAGATACGAGCTGATGAGGCCGGGCACCTGGCCGGTTTGCGCTGGGCCCGGGAGCTCGGCGAGGAGCGGGTGTGGGCGATCGAGGACTGCCGGCACCTCTCCAGGCGCCTGGAGCAGGCCCTGATCGCTGCTGGTGAGCGCGTGGTCAGGGTCCCACCGAAGATGATGGGTCAGTCCCGTCGCGGGGAACGGGAGCCGGGGAAGTCCGACCAGATCGACGCTCGCGCGGTCGCTCGTGCCATCCTTCGTGAGGGCGTGGAGCGTTTCCCTGCAGCGTTCCTGGACGAGCAGGCGCTGGAGATCCGGCTGCTCGCCGACCACCGCACAGACCTCGTGACTGAGCGCACCCGCCAGATCAACCGGTTGCGCTGGCACCTGGTCGATCTCTGTCCCGACCTCGAGGCGAGGATTCCCCAGCGAAAGCTCGACAGCGGCGTGATGCTGGACCGTATCGCTCGTCGCCTGCGTCAGTATGAGCGCACCGCTCGCACACGCGTCGCTCTGGAGCTCGTGAGCCGCATTCGCGGACTCTCCCGCCAAGCAGACGCGCTGCAGCGCGAGCTGCTCACGCTCATCAAGGAGTACCGGCCAGGACTGCTCGCTGAGAGTGGTTGCGGCACGCTGACCGCGGCGACGCTGATCGCTCGCACCGCCGGCGCCGAGCGATTCCCCACCGACGCTCACTTTGCCCGCCAAGCCGGGGTAGCACCGATACCCGTGTCCTCCGGGCGCAAAGACCGCCATCGCTTGCACCGTGGTGGAGATCGCCAGCTCAACCGCGCACTGCACGTGATCGCGATCACCCGCGCCCGGATCGACCCCGAGACCCGCGCCTACCTCGAACGCAAGAGAGCGGAGGGAAAGACTCAACGGGAGGCCATACGCTGCCTCAAGCGCCACCTCGCACGCCACATACACCACCTCCTCTCAATGCCCCCAACAAACCCCAACCCCAAGACACGGAACGAACCGAACTCCGCAATATCCGTGCCTTCCTTGACATAGGAGCAACACATGAACCTAACTTTCTCTCAATGCTTCGTCCTCGTCCATGACCCCGACAGCGCGCTGTCCTTCTACCGCGACGTGCTCGGCCTCGAGCTGCGCAACGACGTGGCCCGCGAGAAGTTCCGCTGGATCACCGTAGGCGCCGCCTCGCAGCCCGACGTGGCGATCGTAATCACGAACTACCTGAACGGCAGCCCTGCCGATCAAGACGCGCTTACCGCGCTCCTCGCCAAGGGTGCCCTCAACGGTGTGCACTTCCACACCGACGATCTCGACGCGATCTTCGAGAAGCTGCAAGCCTCCGACGCCGAGATCGTGCAGGAGCCGACCGATCAGCCGTGGGGCACACGGGACTGCGCCGTACGTGACCCGTCCGGCAACCTGGTGCGCATCGACCAACCGCCTGCGTAGTCGGGAAGCAGATACTCCGGCACCAGTCGCGGTACCGGTCGCCTCAGTGGTTCAGGCACCAATCAGAGCGTCGAGCGGCGCAAGCATGCTCTCCACATCCAATTTATACCCGAGTGGGGGGCTTGTTTCAAGCCCTGACGGTGCCGCATAATCGCCCGCTGCGAGCCAGAACCTACAGAAATGGAGCAGCGAAAATGCGTGCGATTTTCTCGACGGATCCGACGGGAGTGTGGCGATGACCGAGCATGCGGTGGTGATCGCCGGAGGCGGTCCGACGGGGATGATGCTGGCGGCTGAGTTGGCATTGGCGGAGGTCGACGTCGCCGTGGTTGAGCGGCGCCCCGATCACATGCTGGCCGGCTCACGGGCCGGCGGTCTTCACTCGCGCACGATCGAGCTGTTCGATCAGCGTGGTGTCGCCGACCGCTTCCTCACGGAGGGTCAGGTGGTTCAGGTCGCGAGGCTCGGCGCGGCCGTGCTGGACATGAGCGACTTCCCGACGCGTCATCCGTATTCGCTCGGCATCTGGCAGAACCAGATCGAGCAGATCATGGCAGCCTGGGTCGCCGAGCTGCCCGTGCGGATCCACTACGGCTGCGAGGTGATGGGCTTCGCGCAGGACGACATGGGCGTCAACGTCGAACTGGCCGACGGACAGTCGCTACGGGCGCAGTACCTCGTCGGCTGCGATGGAGGACGCAGCCTGATCCGCAAAGCAGCGGGCATCGAGTTCCCAGGATGGGATGCGACCAGGAGCAACCTGATCGCCGAGGTCGAGATGACCGAGAAACCCGAGTTGGGCATCCGCAATGACGCCCTCGGCATGCACGCCCTCGGCAGGTTGGAGTACGAGATCCGTGACGGCGAGGTGATCTACAAGGACGAGGGACCCGTGCGCGTGATGGTGACCGAGCCGCAGGTCGGGGCCAGCGATGAGCCCACCCTGAGCGATCTGAGCGAGGGGCTGATCGCCGTGTACGGCACCGATTTCGGGGTCCACAGCCCCATCTGGATCTCGAGGTTCAGCGACATGACGCGTCAGGCAGCCGCCTACCGCGCGGGCCGGGTCCTGCTCGCGGGCGACTCGGCGCACGTGCATTCCCCTGCGGGGGGACAGGGCCTCGGCGTTGGTGTCCAGGATGCGGTGAACCTCGGGTGGAAGCTGGCTCAGGTGATCAAGGGGACCTCCCCCGAGGGCCTCCTGGACACCTACCACCACGAGCGCCACCCGGTCGCCGCCGGAGTGCTCCGGCACACGATGGCCCTGACGGCGCTCCAGCGCCCGGACGAGGGGATCAAGGCGATCGTCGATTTGGTCTCGGAGCTGGCGAGCATGGAGGAGCCTCGCAAACGGCTCGCCGGAATCGTCTCCGGGCTGGACATCCACTACGACCTCGGCGAGGGCCATCCGCTGCTCGGACGCCGCATGCCCGATCTGGACCTCGTGACCGCCGACCGTCCGCTGCGGGTCTTCGAGTTGCTGCACGACGCCAAGGCGGTGTTGCTCAACCTCGGCGAGCCGGGCGACTTCGAGATCGCTTCATGGGCGGATCGGGTCCAGCTCCTCGATGTTGAATATGACGGTACGTGGGAGCTTCCGGTACTTGGCGCGGTTACTGCTCCCGCTGCCGTGCTGATTCGGCCCGACGGATATGTGGCCTGGGTGAGCGACGGCACGGATGCCGGATTGCGCGAGGCGCTGACCACCTGGTTTGGAACACCATGACCCGACAGATGACACCGGAGGCCAGTGAGTCCACCGGAGGCCCATGACGCCACATATCCAGGACACGGCTGTCCTCGGCAAGCATCGGCAAACCGGCGGGTTCAGGCCTCAAGCACCAACTGGAGCCGGCTGCGACGACATGTCTACCTGACCATCGGGGCTGTACCCAAGGGTGCGGTCGACCTGCTCGACGATGAGCTTGGTCACGAGCTTGGTGTCGTCCCACATCGGCGCGTGTCCGCAGTCGGGGAGCGTGATCGCCTTGACGTCAGGTATCTCACGGCGATAGCGAGGGGCGTTACGGGGACCCGGGAGTACACGGTCGAACTGCGGGGTGGCCAGCAACACCGGGCAGGCGATTCGATCGAGATCGCCGATCGAGAGCCCAGCCTCGTCGGCGAGCAGCGCTTGGATCGCTCGCTGACTGATGGAGCAGTGCAGCGCTGCCTGCGATATCTCGGCCGCGTCAGCCGGAGATACGAGCTCCCCATGACGCATGATGTCCCTGAACGCCAAGCGGCGGGTCCCGGGACGTCTCATGATCCGCTCACTCCACGCGTGGGTTCGCTCGAGCATCTTGATCTGCTTGGCGAAGAACTTCCCGATGCGCGGACCCTCGCCGTCACCCCGACTCCAGCCGCCGGCGGGCGCCAACGCGACGACCGATCGCGCACGGCCGCGCTTGGCCAGCTCGAGTGCGATGCCGCCGCCCATCGAGTTGCCGACGAAGTGCGCCGTGCCGACACCCAGCTCGTCCAGCAGTCCTTCGACCGCGTCGGTGGAACGCGCGAAGGTCATCGGCTGATCGGTGGGATAGGAGGGACCACCGTGGTGGCCGGGCAGCGTCGGTGCGATCACCTCGTAGCGGGCGACCAGATCGGCCAGTAGCGGATGCCAGATCCTCCACGCCGCGGTGAAACCGTGCAGCAGCACCACCGGCTCGCCGGATCCGGCCCTGTACACCGCGGGAGAGATTTCCGACATCGACTGCGAGTCTAACTTCAAACGCGGGCGATGTGGGACCCCGCACGGGTGTTGGGATAGGCCTGGCCGCATGCGGCCAGGCCCGCCCCCGCACATGTGCGGGGGCGCCGTTGGCGCATGCGCCAACGGATGACGCGCCGCATGCGGCGCGTCACGAACCCGCGCATGCGCGGGTTCGCCGGGCCGATCGACGATCGGCCCGGACACCATCCGAGGACGTTCAGTAGTAGTCGGCCACCGTCATCGACCACTTCGCCGTGTCGTGACCCCCGGAGACCACGACACGGTAGAGGCCCGGTCCGCTGTCGAAAGTGTGCGTTTCCGTTTCGCCTTCGCCGAGTTCGAACTGCCCGAAGGTCGATTCGTTCCGGAGGTCCTCCACCGCGGCGCTCGGCCCGAGGCATACGACCAGCAGGGTGCACAGGCCCTGATAGCTCATGTGGTAGACGACCCGCCACTTGGCTCCCAAGATGCGAACGGGAACCGATCGGCCGTCATCGACGCCGGAGAACGTGGTGAGCGTCCGCCAGCGCGGGACCTCGGCGATGCTGAGCGCGACCGTCGATCCCCGCGGCGCCCTCGTGGAGGATGCCGGCGACTGGCGCGTGACCACCCCGGGCTCGGACCCGGGCGCGGCCACGATGTCGGCCGCGTAGCGCAGCCCGACGTGAGCGAGCGCGCTCTCGGCCGAGACCGAGTGCCGGCCGACCACGCCGGGAACCCTCACGGGCGGCGGACCCGAGGAGACAGAGCCGGTGAGGACGATCACCGCGAGGATGCAGAGGAGCACCAGGGCGAGCGCCGCGGCCGGCAACGCGATTCGCCGCGGGCGGCTCGTGCTCATGCCCGTGCCGTGCCCGGAAGGGGCCGACGGTCTGCGTGTTCTCGAGCCCGCGCCCATGACCCGGGTCGCGGCAGTCGCCGCGACCACCGTCGGTGCGGTCGAGCCACCGAGTGCCTCCGGATTGACCGGAACGCCCGTGGGTGCCCTCCCCTCGCGCGCGCCGAACGGCAGCACCCCGCCATCGCGGTCCTCGCGTGTTCCAAATGGTGGTATCCCGCCGTTACGGTCCTCGCGGGCGCGATCCACGCCGATCGTGCCTCTCCCGGCGAGCCCGGCCGATGCGCCGGCGGCGCGCAGCGCGGCGGCCATCGCGGCGCCGTCGCGATAGCGCTCGCCGGGATCCTTGGCCAGCGCCCTCTCGACCACGGCGCGCAGCGGCGCGGGTACCTCGGGCGGCAGTCGGGGAGGCTCGTCCTGGACGTGGCGCAGCCCCAACTCGACCGCCGACCCGTGCGCGAACGGCGGCTCGCCGGCGAGCATCTCGTACAGGACCACGCCGGCGCTGTAGACGTCGGTGGACGGACCCGTCGGCCGCCCGCGGGCCTGCTCGGGGGACATGTAGCGAGGAGTGCCCGCGACGGTCGCCGAGGGAGCCTGCGAGGTGCCCTCGGCGAGTCGCGCGACACCGAAGTCCCCGACCTTGATCTGGCCCGAGGCGGCGATCAGGACGTTCGCGGGCTTGACATCGCAATGCACCACTCCCTGAGCGTGCGCTCCAGCGAGCGCTTCACAGAGCCGCTCGGCGACGGCCCACGCCTCGCGCGGCGGGAGCGGACCGCGCCTCAGTCGCGCGGCGAGGCTCTCGCCGTCGACGAGCTCGGCCACGTAGTAGGGACCGCCGTTCTCGGCGTGACCGATGTCATAGATCTGCACGATCCCCGGGTCGCTGACGCGCGCGAGCAGTTGGGCCTCGCGTTGAAAGCGCTCGACCCAGGCACTGTCCTCGGCCCACCACGGCTTGATCACCTTCACAGCGACCGCACGCACCAACCGACGGTCCAGCCCTCGGTACACCCGGCCGAAGGAGCCTTCGCCGATCAGCGCATGCAACTCGTAGCGACCGTCGAGAACGCCGCCTGAGAGATCTGGTGCGCGTGCCGCCATCGCGATATCAGTATTCCGCGCTAGACCGCATCGGCCCGCCGGTTCCCCGAGCGGCGGTTAGCCCTTCCCCCACCAGTCTGGGTTGCAGCGAGTTGCCGGCCTGGATCTCCGGTCTCGAGGGACCCGGGCGCGATCCCCGTGGTGGGTGGCCGAGCTACTGCTCCTCGGCGTCTGAGCGCTTGAACCGCAGATTCAGGCGGTCGGCCGGGTCTTCGTCCGCCTTGGGCGGGTCGAACCGGCCTCGGGTCAGGGCGCGGATCGTGCCATCCTCGGGATACTCCACCAGCTCGGGCATCACCTTGTTGGACACCATCAGGTACCGCACCGGCTCGTCGGTTCGATTTGCCAGCGTATGACCGCCCCGGCGGCCCCGGGGGAAGGCGACGATGTCCCCGGGCGCGAGCTCGGACTCGCCCTCGAGCGTCCGTAGCGTCGGCCGGCCGGAGATCACGATGACCAGCTCCTCCATTGCGTGGTGGATGTGCAGCGGGACGCCCTCGTAGCGCGGAGCCAGCTCGTACAGCGTCCCGCCGAGCAGCTCGCCCCCCGCGGCCTCCACGACCGGCTCGGCCCGCAGGCCGGAGCGCTCCCTGCTGAACCGCTCAGCGAAGACATTCGGCCGCGTGCCGCTCACGACAGCGATCATAAGGCGCTGTGACGCGAGGTGCGAGTACTGCTAACGACCGATTGGAGTGGAGATGGCCAAGCTGATCTATGCGGCGATCGCCTCGCTCGACGGGTACGTCGAGGACGAGGAGGGCAGGTTCGACTGGGCGGCGCCGGATGACGAGGTGCATGCGTTCGTCAACGATCTCGAGCGGCCGATCGGCACCTACCTATATGGGCGCCGGATGTACGAGACGATGGTGTTCTGGGAGACCGTGAGCACCGAGGCCGATGAGCCGGCAGTGTTCTGGGACTATGCCGGGATCTGGCGGGCAGCCGAGAAGATCGTCTACTCCCGGACGCTTCAGACGGTATCCAGCGCGAGGACGCGGATCGAGCGCGAGTTCGATCCAGACGCCGTCCGGCGACTCAAGCAGTCCTCGAGGACCGACATCACAGTCGGGGGTGCCGAGCTCGCCGGCCACGCAATCGGTGCGGGACTGGTCGACGAGTGCCATCTGTTCATGTGCCCGATCGTGGTGGGCGCCGGCAAGCGCGCCCTGCCGGACAAAGTCCGCGCGCAACTCGAACTTCTCGATGAGCGCCGGTTCCGAAACGGCGTCGTTCACCTCCACTACCGCGTAAGCGTCTGACCGAGCCGGCAACGCGACGCCGGGATACAGGCGACCCGGACGGATGTGGGGCGGATTCGTGGGCGGTTGGACCGATGAGTGCGCCTGGCACAGCCCGATCAGGAAGTCGGTGGAGAGTCCGTGCCTCCTTCTGCTTCCAGGCCGCTTGCTCAGCCACTCAAGCTGCGGACGCAGAACCGGCAGTTCTTCCTCGACGACATCCCAGACCAGCCCCAGTTCCACACCGAAGTACTCGTGGATCAGCTTGTCGCGCATGCCAGCGATCTTTCGCCACGGGATCGCCGGCTCCAGAGCGCGCGTGTCGTCGGATATACCCTTGACCGCCTGGCCGAGGATCTCGATATTGCGGATCACCGCGTCCTGGGTCTTGCCGTCCGAGAAGAACGCCTCGCGGCCGTCCACGGTGTAGCGCTGAATCGCATCTACCGCATCGATCGCATGGAGCAGACGCGCCCGCTCGTCCTTCACAGCGGAACAGCCTCGGCGAAGATACGATCCCGCATGTACGGGCTGACGCCTCCGTCAGTGAGCACGTCAACATGACTGCCCAGCAGGTCCTCCAGGTCCTGCCAGAACCCAACGAGATCGAGCAGGTTGCGTCCTGGCTCCATTTCGACGAGGAGATCCACATCGCTGCCTGCCTCCGCTTCGCCTCTGGCGGTCGAGCCGAACACGCGCACGTTACGGGCACCATGCTCAGCGGCATACGCCAGGATCTCCCGCTTCTTGGCGCGGAGTCCGGCGAGGTCGAATTGGGTCTGCACAGCGCTCATTCCCAAGACCACGTTACCGCCACGATCGGCGCTTTGGCTGGATGGTCGCGGCCTCCGACATAGCCAGTTCCGACGTCACACCAGCCGCATCTGCGTGTAGCTCACGGTGGGTCGTATATGGCGACGGCCGCCAAGACCCACAATCACCCACGACGCCGGCCACCCCTCTTCGACCGCGACATCGCCCGCGCAACAGGCGCCGGTGGCTGACGAGCGCACGTCGAGCATGAGGCGTTTGGAAGCCTCCGCTCAAGGCAATGCTCCGGCAGGTGCGGTTTCCGGCGGTTCTCAAGATCGCCGACCTTGGATCGCTCCGACGTATCCGCGGCGCCCGCACCGTCGGGGTGGACGCGATAGCGGCGAGGCGGAGACGGGTCTGCGAGTAGGACTGGCCTAGCGTGGCTGCGGGGCCCGCCTTTTGCTGCGTGTGGGAACCGAGGATGGCCGGCGGGGACGGGGCCCGATCGCCTCACACCGGCTTGATGGTGGCAGTGATCCCGAGCGCCTGCAGGCGTTCAGAGAGTTGATGTGCCACATCGCCGCTGACGACTAGCTGGAGTGTGCCTTGGCCGTACGAGATCGTGCGCTCGTCGAGCGCCTGGTAGACGGCCTTGAACAGCGCGGCGAGATCGTCGGCGGATGCATCGTCGCCGAGCAGATTCTTTGTAAACGAGAACGCCACCTGCTGCTCCTGCGTCGGAGCTGGCGTCGGGCTGCCGTCTCGGTCGCCAGCCTGCGAGCCCCCAGGCGCAGCAATGGGCGCGGCCGGCGCCAACGACTCCTCGGGCGCACCGCCGTCAGCCCCTGCGCTCACCTCGGAAGCCTTCGGCTTGGCGAGCCGGAGCCCGGCGCTCGTGAGGTTCACCTGGTTTGGTGCCGTCACCGCCACGGGATCGCCGCCGCCACCGACGATGTCGACCGTTCCCTCTGTGACCGCGTCGTAGATCGCCTGCTGCAAGTCGGGATCACCGGCGAAGAGCAGCGGCAGCCTCGGCGCCGAATAGAATGCCGCCCGCAAGTCCGACAGCGTGCGCCCGTAGTCGCTGTTGCGCAGGTTGTGGATGAGCGCCTTCCCGTTGAACGCGCCGGTGTCGAAGACCTTGTCGCGCTCGGCGAGCGCCTTCCAGACGATCGTCCCATCGAGGCTCGTGCTGTTCTCCGCATCGAAGGTGTGCTGCTCCAGGCGACGCGCGCCGTCGGGGTCGGGCTGGGCGAGGTAGGCGATATGCTGGTATGTGCGCTTGACGGCTTTCTCCAGCTGGTCCTTGGCCTCCGCGAGCTCCTTCGTGCCGGTCGCCTTGAGGTCGTCGTCGTTCTGCACCTCCGGCGCTGCCAGTGCTCGCTGCCGCGTGAGGTACTCGACGGCGAGGCCGCGCGAGTGCGATCGGCGCTGTGTGTTCGCCACCGCGAACACACAGCTCGAGGCCCACTGAACCGGAAGCTGCGCTGTGCCGGCGCCGAGCCCCATCGCCACCGTGAGCGCTTCGATCGTTGGCGCCTCGCTGCCGTTGCGAAGGCTGAACTGGGCTGGATCGAGCACGACCAGCCGCGTCGTGTGCGCCTTGTCGATCCCGGCCGTGGACAGAACCTCGGCCGGTGTTCGAGCGCCGTCTGCCGCGACGAAGAGACATTCGCGAAACGGTCCACCGTTCGACAGGCGCTGCGCAAACTCCCAGATCGCCGCGTCGCGCTCGGCCTCGGTGATCGTGTGGCGGATGTTGTTGACCAGCATCCGATGGGTCAGCCGCGTCGAGAGGAAGTAGCGCGCGGGCTTGTTGTGCCCTTGGCCCGGGATCACCTCGACCGCAGACATACCGGTGTCCGGGGCAATCAGCTCGTCGACGACCGTGTCGGCGTCGGTCACCGTGAAGGCGAGGTCGGGCACGCTGCACGCCGCCTTGACCTCCGGCGCGCTGGCGCCGCGCCCACGACCGGGGCGCAACGTGCCGACGATGCTCGCGAGAAACACGAACGTCGCTGCCCGTTCGGACGCCCGAGGATTCGAGTCGCCCCACAGCAGCGACTCGCGCTCAAGATCGAGACGGCGGGCGGTTCCGCCAGTCTCGTCATTGTTGACAACCTCCAGCTCTGCCAGGCTGCGGTAGTTTGCGATCGTCCTGTCGTCCTCGACGAGACCCGAGCCCAGCAACGCCTCGCGAACCGCCGAGTCACCAAGCGGGAGGTCGCCAGGGCCGATCAAGGCCGGCGCCCAATTGCCGGCGCTACCACGCTGTTGCTGGGCGTAGACGGTCGCCGCGAAGATCCGGATCGTCGAGCGGACGCGCTGAAACCCAGTGACCTGGCTCCACTCCTCACGGGCAATCGCCATGAGGTACGGGTGAAACGGGTAGCACGCGGCGACTTGCTGTTCCCAGTCCTCGCGCCAGGTCGCGCCGATCTGGTCCCAGACGCTCTTCGTCCACGCCGGGTCGGAGTGGATCGGCTCGTACTGCGCTGCCGTTGCGCTGAGCACCTCGGCCGGTGGCTCGCCGTCGAAGAGTCGGCGCCGCAGGATGTCCGCGAAATCGCCGACCTCGGTCACGGTTGCCGGCGTGCCATTACGCTCGAGCAGCGAGTTGAGGTCGTCGCGCCGCTCCTTCGCAGACGGCGACAGCGAGGTGGTATCGCGATCCGAGGCAATCATCACCGCCAGCAACGCCACGTGCGGCACGTCGTTGACGACGTCGAGCAGCGCACGCAGGAAGCGCCATGTCCTGCGCGGCGAGCTGGGGTCTGTTAGCCCCGTCCAGCCCGTTGCCGACGTAGTCAAGAACCTCGTCGATGATGATGAGGACCGGCCGGTTGAGCGCCTTCAGTGCTTCGGCGATCTTGCTCTTGTCGCTGAAGTACGGCTGATAGCGCTCGTAGAGCGTGTAGTCCTTGGAGAACAGCCGCCACAGGAACCGCTCGTAGAGGCTGGTCGCCGGACCGTCGAACTCCTGGATCGGAGCACCCGGCGTCATGTTGTCGCACGGCAGCACTACGACGTGCGACGAGGAAAGATCGGCGGGAAGATCGCGCCCGAGCTTCTCCTTCGCCCGCTCGCGAATCGCGACTCCGAGCTGTGTGCTCAGAAGCCCGTGAGGGCTAGCGGCCAGGTGATAGGCGCCGATGCATGCGTGAGACTTGCCGCCGCCCATCCCCTGGTCGAGACGCGTGACGGCGCGCGCGTGCAGATAGTCGTCCTCGCCGCCGACCCGTACCGCGATCTCCGTGAGCAGGTCGACGAGGCGACTCAGTCGGATGCGTGATCTCGCCGTAGTAGCTGGCGTCGGCGTACGGCGGCTTCGATCGCTCCGGACCCGTGGACGGCCTGAAACAGCGACATCTGGACGTCGTCGATCTGGCCCGACGCGTCGAGGATCTCCTGCCGCAGCTTGAGGGCCTTCCACCATGGCGTCGGGGCGCTCATCCGGCGTGAGCCTCCATGGTGTCCTGTCCAGTGGCTCATAGCAGCTTGATCTGACGATCTTCAGTGTCCTGCTGCGCGCGTTCAGCGCGCGCCGCCTCAACTACGTTCTCCGTCGCGCTGCCAATTCCCGCCCGTGCACGGAGAACGCGGTGAAACGCGATCGCGTCCGGGTCGGAGTCGGGCAGACGATCGGCGAGGAACTGGATCGCCGCCCACAAGAGCGGGTCGTCGGAGTCGAGCGACGACGACGCGAGCACCTGCCCCAATCGCGGCAAGGCCTTGCTCCGATGCCGCAGCAAGTGCGAGTGCGACGTCGATCACAGCCGAGTCGGGTGTGATTCGCGCCTCGAACCTGTCGGAGGTCACAAGCGCAGCGCCCTTGTCTCCAGGCACGAGATCCTGCACGCGATCCATGTCAAGTGAGGAGGCGAGTGCTTGCCAGCGGAGCTCGGACTTGGGCTGCGGCTCGCGCCCGTACAGCCGCACCCACCACAGCGCGAACCGTGTTCTGGCGTCGAACGCCTCTAGCGGGCGATGGTCGATCTCGACCGCCATAGCCTCCTGGACAGCCGCACGAGCGAGCGGCAGGAACGTGTGGATGTCGACGCGTTCACCCCGCGAGTCTAGAACCTCGCCGTAGCGGCCGACGACCTCCATGGCCGGCCCGGCCGCAGCCATTAGCATGTCCGCGGGAGCAAGACCCCATCGTTCCCAGTCGGGGTACCGGCGACTGAATTTCCTCCCGGATCTCAGACCTCGACGGAGCCCTTCCGGCCGATGGGTCGGTCGACGGGCGCCGGCCGACAGGCCATCGTCAGGGTAGACACGATGTTCGAGAAACCGACCTTCCCTCCTGCCTCCGTCTTGGCTGGCCACGCCCCCGTGAGGACGAGACCTGCGGCGTCGATCGCCGCGAGAAGCCGCTGCCAGACCTCGGGCTCGCCGTGCCCGAAGACGATCGTGACCACGCCGTCATCTGCAACGACTCGACGCATCTCGGAGAACGCCACAGCGATCTTGGTGTCGTAGTGAAGCCGATCTCGGTGGTCGTTGTTACTCGTCCCGCCCTTCTTGACGATGATCTCGAGATCCTTCTCTTGCACACCGTTCGGATGTGCCGTGATCGCGAGTTCGGGCCAGCTCCGCACCAGCGCCCGCTTGAGCCACACGTAGAAGAGGTCGCTGGCGTCGCTGTAGTCGATCATCGCGTCGTACGGCGGGTCTGTCACCACTGCGGCGAGTTCTCCGTCCCTGAATGGAAGCGATGTCGCACTACCTTGACTGACCTCCACGGGACGACCGTTGACGCTGGGCGGCGGGACGATCGCCTCGAGGGAACGGAGGGTGCCTCCGGAAACTGACTCCCAGCTGCCTGGTCCGCCGCCTATCCCAACCTCGAAGTAGTCGAACGAGAAATTGAGGCTCGACTCGGTCTGGAAGATGTCGCTAACGCCATCTCGGCTTACTGCCAGCACACACCCGCGAGTAGCCCTGCGCAACTTGCGAGCGAGTGCCGCAGCCGCGTACCCCGTGAGCGCTCGCACGTAGTCATCGCTGGCTCCCTGGCTGCGTACCTCGTCGCCAAGTATGGCGATCGTTCGGGCTAGTCGGATGAACGACAGGGTCTGTCTGTCATTCATCATGTCTCCGTAGGTGGCCGCGCCGTAAACAGTCGCCTGCACCGTCCATGTGTTTCCGTTGGGGATCGGCTCGTCAGGGCGGGCGGCTAGCAACGGACTGAAGTTTGCCTCAGCTCGTAGGGCATCCGTTGCCGCAATCGCCGCTTCGAGCTCCTCAAGCTGAAGCTGCCGATAGCGCTTCCCTACTGCCGAGTCGATGTCGGCGGCGAGAAGTGGGGTATCTGCTGAATGGTCACCCGAGAGAAGTTCCATTTGCGCCGCTCGGTCGTGGCCAAATCCACAGAACGGACAGACCGCGAGCTTACCGCCGCTGTCGTATCTGCTCTTTCCAGGCGGGACTTGTCGCGTGGGTGTTCCAAGAGGCGGGCCGTCATGAACACGCACGCTCCAAGTACCCGCCGCACGATCGGTCTCGATGGCAAACGACTGGCCCTCGTCAACGGTGAGCGTGCCAGACCGAGATTTCTTGGTTGTCCCCTTCCTAAGTTCGAGCGATCCAACAAGCGGGAATCTGCGACCACACTCCCGGCATGGGATTGTCAAGGCCCACAAGTAACCCCATGGCCGCCGACCGTCGACTGCCGGGTAGAACTCCGCCATGGCCTCTGCATGACGACGGCCCACTTCGTCGATGAACGCGGAAGCATCCCCGACAAGCCTCGGCCTTGCGCCCGTCAGTGACCCCGACGGATCGTGAAGGTCTAGCGCCGGCTCGTGATCCCAGTTGCGATTGGTGTACTCCGCAAGAAGCCGCGATGCCAGAACCGCAACCCAGCTGTAATCCAGCGCGTAGGCGGGCAGGCCAAGCCGCGCGGCCTCGAGAGGGATCATCCCTCGACCACTGAACGGATCGAGCATGGCGACGCGGTCGCCGAGCTGCCGTTCGATCTCAGCACGGACTTCTTTCGAGTGCTCGAACCGGTCGGTCATCGCGTCGTGAACGAGTTGCTGTAGCCGAGCCTGCTCCGCGGAATCGTCCGGCCAGGGCAACAACGAACAGAGGACCGCTGCTCTGGCCTGAGCGGTAGGGCGCTTCGCGAACCACGTCATCAGCCCGACCTCGGTGTTGCCCGACCCCCACCCCGACCTGCTATTCGCGCTGACCTCGGCGCCAGGGAACCACCGCTCGATCATCCGGGTCATTGCGTGCTCCCGGGTGCGTTCTTGAGGCTCGAACCGGGCACGCGGAAGATTGCGTCTCCGACCATGTCGCCAGCTGAATAGGGTCGCCGGATCCTCGTAGGCACCGAAGAATCGGCCGGTACCATCGGCGCACTGGTCGACGACGTAGAGCCAGTAGCCAGTCCGGTGCTGGGTGGCGATGAGGACCTCGTTGCCGGTCATCCGAATACCTACACTGGACGCGTCGCCGGCGACGCCCTTGACCTCGACCTGGCGCACCTGCGAATGGCGGCGCGCCTCCAGGTCGTAGCCACGGCCCTCGGTGTGTACGTCCTCGACATGCCACCCGTCCGCTTCAAGGAACTGCTGGACGTGCTTCATGGCCATCCACTCCGAGTCGACGGCCTCAGCCAGCTCCTGCGTGGCAGCCGGAAGGACGCGCAGCCGGCCGATGAGCCGCGGCGGCGTGAGCTCGACCTGGGCAAGCTGCTGGAGCTGCTCGAGGCGATGAGCTGTCTGCTGCTGGAGTTGCTGACGCAACGCGATCCGCTCTTCACGGTCCTTGATCGAGTCGGTGATCTCGAGCGGCAGGTTGTTCAGGTCTTTGCGTGCCTGGGCGAACCAGTCGCCACGGACCTTTCGATGTTCAGCGAGCGTGGTCTGCACCACCTCCTCAGCCGCGGCCTCTGCCGCCTGGAGGCGAGCGGGATGAGCCTCGGTGCCCTGAGCCTTGCTCGGCACGAGATTCGCGAGCGTCTCCCAGCGCACGGCACGGGCACTCCCGCCGTCGTCGACCTTGACCAGGGTGGCCCACACGCTATTGCGCTTGCCGTCTGGACTCGGTCATCTCCGCTTCAAAGGCGTAGAGGTCGTAGGGAGTAAGGCTCGTGGGGTCATCGACGGCGCCCGACTGAAAGACGTCTTCCGCCAACTCGGAGTCGGCGATCTCGATCAACTCGGTGAACGCCGGCTCACCAGGGCCGAGGGTGATCAGGCCGCTGAGGTCGATTGTTGTCGCGCCCCGTACGGCTTCGCCGCTGGTCGCCACGAGCGCTTCCGCTCCTCCGCCGAGGCTCTTCGGCAGGCCTGCATCTCGAGAGATCCGGCGGAAGCCGTCGCCGGCGGCGGTCTTCTGCACGGTGACGATGCCGGCGCCGTTGAGACGATCGAGATAGGCCTCGACGATCGCGGGGTTGATGCGGGCGAACAGGTCGCGCTGGAGCAAGGTCAGCGCGGCAACGGCGTCGACCTGGCTTGCGAGGCGGCGCTCGGTGTCCTTCACTTCCCGTGCGACGCGTTCCAGATCCCGTGCCTGAACTTGCGCTGCCGCATGCGCCGCAGCAGCCTTGCGGTTCTCATCGTTGCCGTAGAGGTCAGTGAGCCACTTGTCGTAATCGACGCCTGTGATCTCCGCAACCGCCGACAGGCTGTCGAACATCTGACCGCGCAGCTCGTTCGCGGCGACGACGAAGTTGTTGAGTAGCCTGAGCAGCGTTTCGCCCTCTCGAGTGTCGGACGCGACGAGGTTGTAGAGGAAGACGTCGCGGTGCTGCCCGACGCGGTGGATCCGGCCCATGCGCTGCTCGAGGCGCACGAGCGACCACGGGATGTCGTAGTTTACGAGGACGTGTGCTGCTTGCAGGTCGATGCCCTCGTTGCCGGCGTCGGTGGTAACGATGATCTGAAACTCGCCACGCATGAACGCCAGTCGAACCTCGTCGCGCTCACGATGGCTCTGACGTCCCGAGTAGACCATTGCGGTGAAGCCCTCGGCGTTGAGGCGATCCGCGATCCACTCCGCCGAGTCGGCGTACTCACTGAAGATGACCGCCTGCCCGGAGTTGCCGGGCACGATGCCGTTGGCGGCCAAGCAGTCCTCGACGAGGCGCTTCCACTTCGACGGACGCCACCCAGAGCCGATCTCATCGAGCTGCCCGATCAGCTTCTTCAGCTCCGCGCGCTCGGCGCGCGTCGCCGTCGAACCAGCGTGGATAACCTTGGCCTCGTCTACCTCGGTCTCATCGCCGGAGAACTCCCGATCGGCCTCGAGGACGGCCTCGGCCTCGCTCTTCTCGCCCATGTGCTCAAGACGACGCTGAAGAGTCCGCTTCAGAGCTTCGAGCGTCGACGCCGCACGCTTGCCGTAGACCATCCGTGCCAACGGCTGGGCCACGGGGGGGAAGAACTTGTCGACCATCTCGAGCGCCACCTTGTAGAAGCCGAACTCGAACGACGACAGTGGCACCGCGATGTTCTCGGCCGTGCGGTTCTTAAACAGGCGAGTCTTGCCGTCGTAGTCGACGAGATCCTCCTTCATCCGGCGAAGAAAGTGGATGGGCCCCGGGCGCAGGGCTGGCAGCGAGACGTCCAAGTTGTCGCCTGGATCCGGGTAGACCTCCGGGTCGACCAGGTGAAGCAGATGGCGAAACAGCCACTCCTTGCCGCGGTGCGGCGTCGCGGTCATCAGAAGCGCGCGCGGCGTGTTCTTCGCGAGCAGTCGTCCGACCTGATGGAACGACGTCGCGGTCGGGGTGAGGCGATGCGCCTCGTCGAAGATCACGAGATCCCAGCCTGCGAGGTCGGGCCGGATCGCATCCTGGACGGCAGGGTTCACCGAAGCAAGCTCGAGCGAAACCACCCAGAGTTTGTGTGCGCCGACCGCGTCCTCGCGGATCGTGTTCGCGGTCAGATGGCGCAGACCGCCTCCGAAAAAGCGATCGAAGTCCGCGATCCACTTGGACGTGAGGTTGGCGGGGCAAACGACGATGGCACGCCGCACCAGGCCGAGCCGCTGCATCTCACGCAGGTAGAGCCCCGCCATGATCGTCTTGCCTGTGCCGGGCTCGTCCGCCAGCAAGAAGCGGAGGAGCGGCTGCGGCAGCATCGCCCCGTAGACGGCGGTCGTCTGGTGGGCGTAGGGCCGGAGCTGCGTTGTGGCGATCGCGCTCGACTCCGCGTTCGTGGCGGCTGCGGCCATCCAGCGTGTCCACATGCCGGCGAGGACCCTGGCTGAGTCACCGGAGCCGTCCGAGACTACGGCGCGCACTGTCGCTTCCAGGCCTGGCCCGACGTCGATCTCGTAGACGCCGCCAGCGTCGTCGGCCAAAAACACCGTTGCGACGCCGGCGGCGTTCACTGGCGTAACGAAACGAACCATCGTGAACTCAGGAATGCCTTCCGCCGTGACGCGGACCCGCTGGCCCTGCTGGAGATGTTCGACCGCGTTGGCCATGCGGCCGACACCGTATCGTGCGTGGCCGAGCTCCAATGCGTCATCTGGCCGCCGCTGTCATGATTTGTCCTGGTTCCCGAACATGGTCGCGCGATTAGCGGCGAGTTGATCCCTATGACGAATGCCGGGCGGGAGGCAAAGTAAGCGCCTATCAGCACCGCGACCTGCTCGACGTAAAGGCTCCTCCAGCGCGAGGGTCAGGACAGGCTCGACGCCCACGGCCTGCTGTCGAGGGCGACGTTGCAACGCTCCGCAAGCCGATCGTGTGACGTTGGTTGGGTCAACGTCCAAGGTTCTGATCGGACAGCCAAAGGGACCGCAAGAGCCTCCGCTGCAGTCCCTTTGCGGTCCCGAGTGCCAGGACAGCCGGGGACACGCGAGAACAGCCTTCCGCGAGCCCCAGTGTTTTCGCGGGGTTTCCCGCGTGTTCCCGGCTGTTCGCAGTTCCAGCGAAAATCGGGGAGACAGGTCTGATTCCGCATGGATACAGGCGATCTGGCCCCGTGTGGGCGGATTGTGGCGGTGACGCTCGTCTTTCACAACGGGACAGCGTCGGCGTAGATGCGCTCGCGGAGATGCGGGCTCACGCCACCATCGCTGAGTACGTCGACATGCGTGCCCAGCAGGTCTTCGAGATCCTGCCACAGCCCTACAAGATCGAGCAGGTTACGGCCAGGTTCCATCTCAACGAGCAGGTCTACATCGCTTGACGTATCCGTCTCGCCCCTGGCCGTCGAGCCGAACACGCGGACATTGCGGGCACCGTGATCTGCTGCGCATGCCAGGATCTCGTCCCGTCTGGTGCGGAGTCGTTGCAGGTCGAGGATCAACACTCACCGTTACCCTTCATCAACGTCGCAATCGCTTGCTGACGAACCCCTCGTGACACTACCTGCAGAGACCGGTCCTGTCCTTGCCCCTGATCGCCTCTCGGTGTGGCCCGTCGAGGGCGGACGCTACGGCCTGGACGCTACGTACCACGGCGCAACGGGCTTTGAGCGTGCCGAAGCGCAGCGACAACATCTCCGCGCCGCGAACCTATCAGCGTCCGTTCGACAGGAGCTGGGAGACGACTGGACGCTGCGGCTCGGGCCGCTGACTCACAGCGCCGCATGGACGGCCATTGAAGCCTTCATCGGTGCCCGCACAATCTAGCCGGCGCGCGGCTAAGCAACTTGAGTGGGTTATCTTCGTGACTCATGACTCCGATCCACGGGCGTCGGCGTCGTGCCAGCACAGCGTCTCAGGGTCCCACCGCCCACGTGCAACTCCGGCGAGCACGGGATCGATGAAGCGCGCGACGGTCTCGACGGCGCTCGCAAGATCGCGCTCCTTCAATTGAGGCGCGTCGCGGGCGACTCGCACGTAGCCGCTCAGCCAGTCGGCTCCCGCGGGCGCCGCGAGGTGGTCGGGCAGGGTGAGAGCGCGCCGTTTGGCCTCGGATCTCAGCGCCACACCGAGCTCCGCGGCTCTGATCGCGATTGTGTGGGCGAAGATCGCCAGGTCAGCCAGATCGCGAAAACGCGTGCTTGGCTGTCTCAATCCGCTGGCACGTTCGTGTGTTTCGAATAGAGCGCACACCTTGTCGGCCACATGGTCCACAAGCGGATACGCGCTATAGCTCGTCACCACGAGCCCCGGTAGCTCAATCGCCACCAACGGAGATACGGCGTCCGGGACGCCGGTCATCAGCAGGTCGGCAACGAGGTCAACGTGAAAGCTCGCGAACTGATCGAGCCCCAAGAATGCGACGACATCTACGCGAACCGCTCCGACTCCCTGCGCGATGCGCCGACCGGGGTTGAGCGTGAAGGTGAAGTAGTCCCCCAGGTCGAGCGCAGCGGCGCCGCGTAGTGCCCGCTCTGACTCGTCGAGGTCGCCGGTGCGACTGAGCAAGTCGATATCACGCGTATGCCGAGCGTCCGTCCCGAGTCGCGCAAGCATCGCTGTTGCGCCCTTGAGCACCCATCGGTCGGGTTCAGCGCTGAAGACCCGGGAGAGCAGCCGGTCGTAAGCAAATTGGCGCTGCAGACTGCTCAGCTCGACGCCGCGATCACGCGCGAGCGGGCGCAGGCGATCAGTGATCGCGTTGCGCATCGCGCGGGGATCACGGTAAGGATTATCGCCCATCGCCTCGCGCGAGCGCGACCATTTCAGCCCGATCCGAGTAGTCGGCCAATGTCAGTAGATGCTCGAGCAACGCCACGCCATCATCCCGGCGAAACCCGAAGCGAGCCGCCGACGGCGCAATGCACTCTGCAATCGTGGCCGGGTAATCAA
This sequence comes from uncultured Solirubrobacterales bacterium, assembly GCA_963714025.1. GTDB lineage: Bacteria > Actinomycetota > Thermoleophilia > Solirubrobacterales > Solirubrobacteraceae > Palsa-744. Next base: position 2,673,701 of record OY970221.1, on the reverse strand, counting down.
GCACCCGACGGACGACCTCCGCCGTGATCTGAGCCACGCTCGCCGGCTCGACATGATCAGCAAGCAGGTCGGCGATCATCCGCCCAGCACGAGTCGTGGGAAGACCGTGCAGCAAGAGCCGCTGCGCCTCCGGCACCTGACCGCGGTGCAGACGCACATCTGACCGACGAGTCTGGCGTCGCGCTGGAAGCGTGAACTCGTGTACATCGGCACGAAGATCGCCGACGCCATACAGCGACGCGGCCGAGGCATGCGAGACGAGCGCCACATCGGACGAACGCACGCGCACCCACGCCGGTGTGTCGGGCTCGAGCTGAAGCCACGCCGCCCTCAGCGTGAGATGGTCCGGCTCAGAAGCCCCACGTACCCGGTAGACACCGTGCGCGACGCGTTCGAGCAACCCGTCACGGGTGAGGCGCGCAAGCGAACTCGCGCCTACGCCGGCTTGCTGTGCCTGCTGACGCGTGCAAAGACCCCACTGCTGCTCCGCGGCATCAAATAGTCGTTGTAGTGGACGAGCCATACTGCGAAAGATACCAAAAGTGGCATCTTATGCAGCGCTCTTTGTCGGGTAGCGCTGCAAAATACCCCGCTTACGAGATACTTTGCAGCTACCACGCCGTGCCCTTCAGCCAGGCCGCACAACGCGACGCAATCGACGCGATAGACCGCCCGCCTGTCGCTCCCGGCCACATCACCCCGCAATCCCTACCCCAGAGCCAAATGCTGCGCTCTCGGGAGACCCCCAGCGGCCTCCTGCATCCAACCTCGTTTCTATCGGGGAGACAGGCGTCGCGGCCCAAAGCGTCGGACGCGCCGACCGAGCGTGGGCGGTGTCGTGGGCAGTCGACGCGCGCGGCTTGAAGCGCATGAGCGCCGCCGGCCCGGTGGCCTACCGACCCTTCCGCCTTGAGGAAGGCGGCGCACCACTCCACTTAACGAGCCCGGCAACTGCGGATCCGGCTTGCATTACCCGATCGATCCTCGCCAGATCGACTCGCTCTAGACCAAATCTTGAGCCGTACACGACTAGCACTCTCTTGCTGCGTCGCACTGCATCGAGCCATCCGGGAGGAAGTGCGGTCATCGCCCCGTTGAATTCGTCTGCACGCGTCCTGTCCGGAGGCCGAAGCCGAAGATCGTCGCCATGTTGGACGAGCGCCCAGCCTGGCACGACTGGCGCGACGAGATCCTCCAAGCGCTGGGTCGCCGCTCGGAACCCCTGTCTCCGCAGCCCTTCGGCGATTGGGTCTACTAGAGGACCGGAATCAGCATCTGGCCCCGCGCGAAGCCCGCCAACGAGCTCCCACAGAATCGCGGGAGCTAGCGCGTGATCACGCATCAGGGCCATGAATCCTGTGCCGAAGCTGTTTGGTAGAGGTGGCAACCGTTGCACATGGATCCCAGACGGGGCGCATTGGGAGTGCGCGTAGTTCAAGAGCGTGCCGTGCCCCTTCGGATCCTCGAAGAGCAGGAGCTCCAATTGCTCGGCGCTGCCTGCGCGTATCTCTCGACCGCAAACGGAGCACGAGACATCGGTGTGCTCGAGATCTCCGACTGCCATAGCGAGGACTCCTGAATCCAGGCGGTCAAGGATCGAGGGTGCGATGTTGAGGGGCATGTCGCCGTCGTGGTTATCGAGTCGCCGCGATCGTCTACCATGAGTATTGTGAGCGCTACGCGGACAGACCAGTCTCTCATGTCCGAGAGCAGCCGCGTTGGTGAGGCATCAACGCTGACCTTCGATCTGCCGGATTTCGGTGATTGGGTCGAGAGCCTCGGTGGGGAGTCGGCGATTGCCGCGTCTCCGGCGCTTCTTGAGCTGCTCCAGGTCGTGCGCAACGCGCTTGCCCACCACCCGCGCGTTGTCGTCCAGATCGCGCCGGTAGGCCCGCGAGACGAGGACATCGGCGAGTGGCGTAGCCAGCTTGAGCAGCTGGTTGAGCAGATGACCCCCGAGCTCTCGCTACCGAGCGAGCCAAAGCTTCGCCAGGCTCGGCGCAATGCCGAGGCTCGCACGCAGCTTCTCCAAGAGTTCGGAGCACTCACGGGTGATCAGATTGGAGAAGAGCACTCGCAGGCGCAAAATCGCCATGCATTGGCTGCGCGCTGGCGCAAGGAGGGCCGAATCTTCGGCGTTCCGTATCGAGGACAGACGCTCTACCCAGCGTTCCAATTCGATGGCGTGAGCGGCGAGGTCAAGTCGTCGATCCGAGGTACGCTGGCGCATCTCCCCCGTGATCGCATGTCCGAATGGGAGAGCGCACTCTGGTGGACCGCGGCGAATGGGTGGCTCGGAGGCCGTCGCCCTGTCGATGTCCTAGATGACGAACCCGATGCCGTCGCCGTTGCCGCTGCACGACTTGGAGCACCGAAGGAGCTGTGAGCAGCAGCCGTCCGGCCGTTCCCCGCCCGCGGGAGCTCTTCCCCACCATTGAAGAACTCAAGGCCGGCTCTACGCTCGTTCGTATCTACCAACGCCGCTACGGACCGCTTGAGTTCAACCCAGGGGGCGTGCTGGCCCGATTCCGGCCGACCCGAAATGCATCGGGCGTAGTCGTCCCCACAGCGTACGGCGCTCACGACCACGAGACGGCCATCGCAGAGGCTGTCCTTCGCGGGGTGTCCGCACTAGGCCGCGGCTCCCCCAGAAGGCGCCTGTTTCGCCTGGAGGTTGATGGTTTGGACATGGCTCGGGTACGCACTACCAGGCCGCTGCGACTCGTGCGACTACACGGCGTGGGATTGACCCGCCTCAATCTCCTTAGAGAGCACGTGATCGATTGCCCGGAGTCCGAGTACGACTACACCGCCGCGTGGGCGCAGGCACTCTACGGGCACCGCAGCCGACCCCATGGGCTGGCATGGACCTCCCGACAGAACGACACCTCTCGTGCGTTCATGCTGTGGGGCGGCACGCGCGTGCGACAGGAGTGGCTGCAACTCGATGGAGATCCGGTGGCCTTGGACCGAGAACCGGGCCTCGACCTCATTCGCCGAGTCTGCGCGGATTCCGGCGTGGATTTCGAAGGGTGAATCGCAACGCGTTGACTGTCCGCGTTGGTTGGTATGAGTTCGATCACGTCTCCTACGACAAGGATGGCGACGTCCTTTACCTGCGGAGAGGGCCAGAGCGCCCGGTAGCGGACACGTTCGGGACCCCGGAGGGGCACGCCGTACGTTTGGACGAGCAGGGCGAGGTCATCGGCATCACGATCGTCAACGCCAGGTGGCTTCAGGAGCGCGACGGCGGACTCAGAGTCACGGTGCCGAGCCTCATGGAGACCGATCCTGGCGATCTTGTCAAGGCGCTCGCCATAGCCTGAGGCCGTGTCCGCCGCAGTCTACGAGGCGAGCATCCGCAGCGACGCTGATTTGCAGGCGTTCCGTGGAACAGAGGAGACGAAACGCTGGTGTCTTGGGCAGGCGATGCGGCGGACCATCTAGTTGTCGTCTTCTAGCCTGGCTCGTCGCGCTGCTCTTTCGGGATGTTCGCGTCCACAAACTCGGTGATGCGCGCCCCCCAGCCGGTGAAGCCGTCATAGCGCCATCCCTCTCGTTGGGCAAGTGCGCCTACTGATTGGAGCGCGATAGCAAAGTCCGCGTCGGAACGCTGGAATAGCACCTGACGCATATCGTGGTCTGATAGGAGTTGCTCCACCACCGGGGTGACTCGGCTTGCATACAAGCGTGCGAAATGGGGATAGAAGTCGCGGCCACTCGCGTCTCCTGAGTCGTCGATCGCTACGAGATTCCAGAGTGCGTCGAACTGTGCGAGGCTCGTGAGGATCCTGTCGTCGGTGGCTGCAAGCCCGTCGGGACGGAGGCATGCGAGACGGGCAACCTGGTCGCGGGCGAGCACGAGGAGGCTCGCCTCAACGGTTCGATCATCCTCAACCTGCCGGAGAAGACCGGCGCGCGCGGACATCGTGAGGGCGTGCCGGAGCCAGTTCTTTTCGTAGTCGGCCGCGCCCTCAGGCTTCTGTAGTCCGATGGTCCTAAGCGCGGTCCACTTCTCGTAGCGTACCGCCAGCGCCCCAAGGCCGTAGAGGCGCTCCAGTGTCTGAAACCACAGCCGCGGAGCGGTCTCCTCCGGATTGATCTGTGTGCTGTAGCCAAACCGGTCGGCATCCCCAGGCCTGAGCGGCATTCCATATATGCGAGCCATAACACCGATGACATCGGAGACTCGATCGTCCTGATCCAGGGTCAAAAATGTCGCCGCGAGACATGTCAGCCGGTCGAGAAGCTCACAGAGCGCATCCATGTCGCTGATGTCAACGGCCTGTCGACCCCTCGCAATCGCATCATTGAACAAGTGTTGGAGGGCAATCGTGTCGCCGTCCCGGACGAGCTCAAGGGCCGCAATATTTAGGACGCCGGGCTCCATGTCAAAGTTCACCGCTCCGAGGGGTGGCCGACGTCCGGACAGCTGTGAAGCCGCGGACTCCGGACCGGACTGTGCTGCCGGGGTAGCGCGAGATGGACTCGGAGATGACTGTTTTTCAGTCGGCGGCCGCTCCGCGCGCGGCGACGCTGGGACGCTCGCATCGTGCCCAACCGGCGCTGGCTCCCGGGGCGCCTCAACTGGCCCCTCAGCCGCTGGCTTGGGAAGTGGCGCGGGCGCAGTCCCCCGGGCCGACGTTGCTGCTTGTCGTCGAAGCTCGAGCGTGCGTCCAACCTCGTCGGCAAGCTGGTCGACACCCGCGCCACTGTTGCCGGCATAAAGGTCCGCCAACAGCACGTCATGCTCAGCTACCTGCTCACGTGTCATGCGATGCCAAATCGGCACGATGACGTTCTCCTCGCCTCCTACCAGCCGCGAGTAAAGTGCGCTCAGCTCCTGCTTGGGCCACTCCTTCGCGAAGAAGGACTCGCTCAGGATCACCACACCGAGTCTGCTCTGCGCGAGCCCCCGCTCGATCTTCCGGCGGAGAGAGTCCCCGAGGACTATCTCGTACTCGTCGAACCAGACCGAATGTCCACGCGCCACCAACGCCTCCGTCAGCGGCCGGGCGATTGCCTCCTTGTCCTCGCTGGCATGCGAGATAAAGACATCTCGCTGCTCTCCGGCAAGCCTCTGGACCGCGGTAGCAGGCAGGGGCCGAAGCCAGGTAGCCAAACTGCGGACTGGCACTTAGCCTGGATCCACCGCATAGTTCCTCTGCACGCGCTGGCTCGTGTTATCCCTCAGACCGTAAACAACACGGGCCTCTTGGTGTGCTGTGCGCCTTCGGTGCCTCCCGAGGACGGGGCTCACCAACGAGTCGCACCGCGCTCGTGAGGACAGCCCCCGATCCACTCACCCTTGTCGCTCACCAGCACGAAGCCTGAGCGGTCCTTTCGCTCAGGCGGAGGTGTTACGGACAGCCGTTTTTTGCCAGCGGACGGGCCGAAACGGCTCCGCGTCGCCCCTTCTGTCGTCACCAGGCCAGTCAGCCCGAACAATGGCCTGGCCGACAAATAGAACATAAACAGAACAAAATAGGCATCCTGCTTCGGGGCAATCTGCGTAGTTTTATGCTGAATTGCAGGCTCTTTTGTGATCGGGGAGACAGTGTGTGGTTTCAGCACATAGTGGACTGATGTCTCGGGAGATACTGGACACTGACGAGGATGTCCGGATTGTCGTGGAACTTCGGTGGCGGTCCTCACGGGTTGATGGTTAAACGGTAACGGGTTCGGCCTGCTCTTGATGGTCGTTGTTATTGTTGGTGTCGGGCGTGGTGTGTCGTTCGATCGCGATGATGAGTTTGGCGAGGTCGCGGTAGCCGATGATTCGTCGGAATTGTTGCTCAGCGGCGAGCATCCCGGCGGCGGTCCAGCGCTTGCGCATGTCGCCGTCTTGCCAGCGCTTCACGTTGCGTTGGGTGTGTCGGACGATCTCGATCATGCTCTCGCAGGGGTTCGTCGAGCACAGCGTCTTTGCGAGCTGCCCGGCGATCCCGAGCCGCATCAGCGTCAGCGTCTCGGCCATCCCCTCCCGCAGCGAGGCGGCCGCGTCGGGCCAGGTGCGATCGAGCTCTGAGGCGAGGAGCTGCAGACGCTGTTCGGCGAGGTCGGGGTCCTTCAGCGCCCACGCGCCGCGAATCCGGGCCAGGATGGCGGGACGGTCGCGTTCGGGGAGAAGATCGCACACATTTCGCTCCTTGTGCCTGTGACACCGGTGCACCAGCGCCCGCTCGCCGAACACGTCCTTGATCGCGCGGTGCAATGCCTTCCCGCCGTCGAGGACGAACAGGATCGCCTGCTCAGGATCAAGGCCGCGGTCGACGAGGTCGGCGAGCAGCGTCCTTGCGAGCGTGGCGTTCTCGGTCGAGCCCTCCCACAGCCCGAGCGGGATCTTCACGCCCTCAGTACTGATCCCGAGCGCGACAACATGGGTGCGGTCGGCGATCTGAAGCCCGTCGAGCATCATCACCGCCAACCTCACGTCGTCCAGGCGGCGGCCCATCAGCTCCCCGAGCGCGGTCCTGGTTCGCTCGACGAACCGCTCCGAGACCGAGCTCTTGCCCGTCGAGGTGCTGGACTGCTCGACCACTGAGCCGACGGGCTCACCAACCCGCTCGAACTTGCGCGTCGAGACGCCGGCGAGCATCCGGTCCATCACAGCCCTTGTGAGCGGGTCGCGGTCGGCGAAGTACTCATACGTTTGCACCGGCAGCTCGTGCTCGTCATCGGCGGTTCGCACACGCGGCCGGTTGACCTTCACGCGCCGGCCCCCAAGCGTCATCGACCCATCCTCGTGGCCGTGGCGCTTGGCGAGACGACCGGGGTCGTGCTTGCCCTTCGGCCCGACGACCTCAGTCACCTCAAGCTCCATCAGCTCATGCACAACACCAAGCCCGACGCCGACGCTCAACGCGAGCAGCCCCTCCCTCGCCGCCCCCACGAGCTCGCCGAACGCCTCCTGAATTTGCGGTGGGAGCGGACTCCTGGCAGCCCCCACAGCCGTGACGACCTGCGGTCCAGATACCTTCTTCATGGCGGTTTCTCCTGTCTCGGATGGACTTCACTCGCCCAGAACGCTGCCAACGGCAACGGACGGGACGGGAGGACCGCCAATCAAAGTTCTACGAGATCACGGACAACCTCCTCTCAGACAACGGCGCCGTCTTCAATGGCACGCCCCGCAAGGGCAAGGTGCTCCTGCAAACAGAGCTCGAGCGGCTCGGGATCGCCTCCAAGAACTCACGGCCCTATCACCCCCAGACCTGCGGCAAGGTTGAGCGCCTGCACCAGACACTCAAGCGCTACCTAGCAAAGCAGACACCCGCTAAGACGATCGCAGAGCTACAAGGCCAGCTCAACACCTTCCGCCACTACTACAACGACATCAGGCCACACAGGGCCCTTGCCGGGCGCACACCACTGCAGGCCTACAGCGCTCGCGTCAAGGCCAAGCCAGCCAGCGGACCCCGTCCTGCCACCCACTTCCGCGTCCGCCACGACAAGGTGGGCGGCGGCGGGACCGTGACCCTACGCCACATGAGCAAACTCCACCACATCGGGCTCGGCAGAGCCCACAAAGGACTCCACGTCAAGCTCCTCATCACCGACCAAAGCATCCGCGTAATCACCCTAGAAGGCAAGCTGATCCGCGAACTAACCCTCGACCCCAGCCGCGACTACCAGCCACTCAACCAACCCTAAACTGTCCAGGAACTCCCGAGACACATGTCCGGGATCTCCTGAGACACAACACTATCGGGGAGACAGGATTCGAACCTGCGACCGCCCGGCCCCCAGCCGGATTGATATAGCTCTCGTCAGGCACAAAACCGCATGGAATAGCGGTTTTTGTCTTCTCGGATTTCCTTACGTCCGCTCAAATTGGTACCGTATTAGTACCGCAAAACCTCCCGGCCACCAACCGGGCGGCGAGCAGAACGGGTGGAATCATGGCACGCAGACACTACGGAACAGGATCGCTTCGACAGGTCGGCCAGTCCTGGATCGGCTCCTGGTATGGCCTTGACGACCGGCGTATCAAACGCCGGATCGGCGTCGTGCGCACGCCCGGCGCGAGCGACGGGCTAACGAAGGCGCAGGCCGAGAAGGAGTTTGCACGGCTGCGCGAGGCCGAGTCGATCGTGGCTGCCACCGCGCGGCGGGTGACGATGGCTGAGGCGGGCGCCGAACTATCGAAAGTGCTGGAGCTGCGCGGGCGCAAGAAGTCCCACCGTCTCACCGTCGCCGCAGACCTGCACAACCACATCGAGCCCTTCTTCGCGAGCAAGCATCTTGCGCAGATCACGCCACAGGACATCGAGCGCTACGTGGTGGTCAAGCGCAAGACCCTTGCGATCAAGACGGTCCGTAACCATCTGAACACGATCCATTCGGTGTTCGAGCTGGGCCTTCGGCGCAAGTGGTGTCAGACCAACCCCGTGAAGCTCGCGGAGCGGCCGGTGATCAGGACGACCGAGACCCGGATCAAGTTCCTTGACCAGGCCGAACTGGAGAAGCTGTTGGCGATCACATACCCGCAGGATGCGTTCGGGAGTGTCGAGGCGGCTTTGTATCTGACCGCCGCAATGACGGGGCTGCGTCAGGGAGAGCTGCTGGGACTGCGCTGGCGAGACGTGGACTTCGCCGCCAGAAAAGTGCGCGTCGTCTCCCCGTACGTACGCGGAGAGTTCGGCGACCCGAAGTCCGAGGGCTCGGGACGCTCGCTCCCCCTCGCCGAACGCGTATCGACGGAGCTTGAGAACCTGCGTGCCCGCTCGCCCTACGCAGCGGACAAGAACCTCGTCTTCTGCCATCCCGAGACTGGGAATCCGCTCGATCGGGCCAAGCTCACACGACGATTCAAAAAAGCGATCCGAAGCGCGGATGTGCGCGAGATCACCTTCCACGAGCTGCGCCACACCTTCGGCACGCGCATGGCGGCCGCCGGGGTGCCCCTGCGGACGATCCAGCATTGGATGGGTCACGCCGACGCGAAGACGACCCAGGTCTATGCCCACTATCAACCTTCCGATCATGAGGCGGATACGGTCGATCAGGCGTTTGAGGTCACCCGCGGTCCCGCTGCAGCGCGGCCCGGTAGAGCACGAGCAGGGTCACGCGGGTAAATCCCAGCGGAGGGTCCGGTACACTGGGGGTCATGAAAGCTCTGACTTGGCCGACGTTGGACGACGATCACCAGTGGCTGACGGCCGCGCTGGAGCAGCAGATGCTTGAGAGCAACCAGACGCCCGAGGAACTGCAAGCGGAAGCTCACAGGGTGCGTGCGGAAGCGGAGCAGGCGGACATGGATGTGATCCGCGAGGGTTTGCTGACTCTGGCCGCGAACTTCGAGCTAGTAGCCGCAGACCGCCTCGCCGCTGCCTGAATCAAGTCCCAGCCGGGAGGGTGGTTCATCCTCGCCGCGCAGCGTTGAGCAGACGGACGAGTTCGGCGACAATCTCGTCTTGGCGGAGCAGAAGCGCCTCGAGCTTGGGACGCAGCTGGGCGAAGCGAACCTCGAGCGCCCGGGCCGTACGCTCGGCCTTGGGAGGATCAAGCAGCTCCTGTTCGGACCATTCGCGCCCGAGACTGCGCAAGTCACTGGTCAGCGCCGGCATCTCCCGAAGGGTGATATCCGCCGATTCGGCGAGCAACCTCCGCGTGTGGTCGCCGCCCGCATCGAGCACGACGAGTTCGCGCTGGACCCCGAACGCGTACTGATGGCCGTATGTGGTCGCAAGCCGGTAGCGCTCGACGAACTCCAGGGATTGAGGACGATCAGTCATCGCGATTCGGCAGTTTTGCAGTCGTCGTCGAACTTGGTCATCGCGCGCATGGCCCCGCAAAGGACCGTCGCGTCGAAGCAGACAAGCACTCAGGAGCGGCGTCGCGCGAGGATCTCGGCGGCCAGCTCCTCATCTGTCGGTGTCGGACCGTCCGCGGCTCGTGCCAGCAGTTGCGCCTTCAGCTGCGTCGTCGCGTCAGGCCTGAGCTTGTCGAACTGGTCAGCCGGCAGCCGCCAAGAGCCGCCAGGTGTCTGCTCCGCCCGTACCCGCCCCGCAGATATCCATTTGTAGACGGCTTGAGGCGTGACGCCGTACTTTGCCGCGACCTGAGCAGCGGTCAGCCATTGACGCTCAGCTTGCGTGCGATCGGCGATATGCAGCTGCCAGGCACCGGCGAGTCGCGTCGCCTTCAGCCTAAGCTCCACGCCGAGTCGATCGATGTCCGCGGCGGCGCTGAGATGACTGATCAGCAGCGCTGTGAACGTCTCTGCGTGATCCTCGTCCTCGTCCGCCTCCGCGAATGCCTCGCGGAGGTCATCGCGCCCAAGCAGCCCCGACTGATCGAGGATCTCCACAGTCTCGATGACCTCGTCTTCATAGCCACCGTAGAGGTCCAGGCGTCGGCCGACACTGGCGAGAATCTCGGCGGCAAGCACTCTGAGAAGCGACGAGCGCTCCTCAGGTCCACTCGTGACGGCGGTGCGCCATAGGACAGCTCGATCAGTAGGCGAAAGGATGCTCATGGTTCGTTGCTCGCTCACACCAGGCTACTACATCGGCACAACAATGGGAAGTCTTGAAAGATTATAAACTGTCATCCTCCCGACCCGATCCGGGCGATTCCTTCGTACGGAGCGATTCGTGCGAACTCCTTGCGGTACGCTGCGCTTCGTTGCGCCCGGTGCCCAGCGGCGGCCCGGTGGGTCGAGCCAACCGGTGAGACGGTCGCGTCGGCGACTGACGGCTTGCGTGCGAGTCACCCGCAGTTCTACCGATGCCTTCGGTCGGGAGCCGCCTGAGCCCTCGCGCGGACCGAAACGCGCCTCGATGACCGAGGGCAGGGAGCGCCAACACCAAAGCCCACGGAGAACGCCTATGCCTGAGCCCTCTCCCCTCCCATTCGAAAAACAAAAAAGGTCTCGCAAGAGATCGACCTTTTTTGTTTCGTGTAACTCGGCCGTAAGCGCCTGATCCCTCGCTGTCCTTTCTGCGCGACGACGCCGGAGCGGTCGGTGCGTGGGTCACGCTCGCTTGTCTGGCGATGCGAAACCGTTGTTGTCGTTGCCGGCCGGACTTGGTGTTCGTCCGTTGGGGTAGCCTCGTCGTTGGGGATGCGGCTCCTGCTTCCCGAGCAATGCGCGAATCTGGACGTTTGTGCGCGGCCGGGCGGTTTAGCGGTTTTGGAATGTCCGCGGTATCCTCGGTCGCGCCTCGGCCCTTCTGCGTTGAGAGTCGAACTCGCCCAAGAGCAGAAGTTCTGCCGGTGCCGAGGCGGGCGCCCGTCACTGCTTGGCTGATGCGAAGCGCCCTCGGGGCGGCTATGGGCAAGGCGGCCGGACGACGACAGCGACAGGTAGGTGTGCTGCGACCGCTTCGCACGCATCGTGGAAACGACCATGCTTTGGCGTATCGGCCCAGCATCCTGAACGCGACGCGCGATCCTCGGTGTGGAGGGATTAGACGCGCGAAACGTCCCCGCCACTGAACTAGGAGATCCACATGCACGAGACCGCACACCCCGTAAAGACGGTCGAGGTGACCGTCACCTTCCCACTCTCCACCAGAGAGCCTTACCGCCACAAGGCCCACGAGACCGAGATGATCGGCCAGATCCGCGAGCACGCCATGCACCACTTCCACGTGCAGGAGGAACCGGGCAGCGAGTACTACCTCACCAACGACGCCAACCACGACTCCCGCCTGCCGGACTCCGACACTGTCCACGACGTCGCCGCCGAAAAAGATGTCCTCGAGCTGACGCTGGTCAAGGATCTTGTCCAGGGATGAGCCTCGACCGCGAAAGCGAGCTCGCGCTCGCCGCAGATAGCCCCGCCGCGGCCAACTTCCTCGCCGGCCGCGGCGGCACCCTACGCTCTCCCATCGAGACCGACCCGGGCGTCTGGTGGGCCGAGCTTCACCCAGCCGCGGACCCCAGCGAGACCTACTACGCACGCATCGCCTGGAGCCGGTACCCCGCCTCCCCGCCATCGGTCAAGTTCGCCCACGCGATCGGCGCCGACCTCGCCGACCCCACCGCTTGGCCGCTGGTCCCCGGCTACCGCCCCGGAAACCTCGACATCTGCAAGCCCTTCACCGCGGAGGGGTTCGGACTACACCCCGACTGGGCCAATACCAACCAGGCCTGGAGCGCCACCGGCAACCCGTTCCTCGCCGTCATCCGCGAACTGCAACGAAACCTCAACAGCCCCGGCTACCAGGGACGCCATCGATGAGCACACGCGCCATACCCCACGGGCTCCTTCATCGCATCAACGCCGACGTGGCTCACCACGGCGCTCGCGACCACGAGACCGGCATGTTTCTGCTTGCACCCCGCGACGCACCCATGATCACCACCCTCGCGCTCGCCGGAGCCGTCGGGGTGACCCGCCGCCGCGGGCACTTCGCCGTCAGTGGCAAAGCGCTCGCCCGCCTGTTCGCGCACGCGCGCACTAACGCCCTCGTCGTGCTCTCGCAGATCCACTCTCACGGCGGCGCCGCATTCCTATCCGAGGTAGACCTGCGCCACGGGTTCGCCGTGGAGGGGTTCACGACCGCCGTCATCCCCGACTACCGCCACCCACCGATCGATCCCGCCGCTTGGGGCTGGTGGCAGCACGACGGACAAGGCTGGCAGAGCACGCCGCACTACTCCGCCACCCCCGGGGACGGGCACACGATCACCTTCGACGAGGCGATGCTGCATGCGTCCTGAGGCATCTCGCACGATCCGCCTCGCCGCCCGTGCCGCACGCTCTAGCGAGAGCGAGCTCGAGCACGCCCTCAACCGCGCCACCACACACCTCCGCATCCAGCCCGACCTGCCCGGCGCCCTGCCCTGCGCCGAGCTGCTCGCCGCCACCCTTCTGCGCGGGCCCGGCCAGGTCACCATCGACCCCACCGGCGTCCCTGCGCCCTCCCTCGCACGCCTGCAGCAGCTCGCCCTGGCGATCAGGCCGGGGCAGCCGCTCGCGCTCGGCCCGCCGGCCTCGAACGCCACCGAGATCGCGATCGGCGAGCGCGACGGCGAGATCGCCGTGATCCCCGACAATCACGGCGCCCGGCTCACCCGTGGCACGAGGCCCGCCCAGCAGCGCCCGCCGAGCATCCTCGGAGTGCTGTTCGCCGCTGCGCTCGCGGCCGGCGAGGCGTTCAAGGATGCCGCCCAGATCAGCAGCGAGCACGCCGTCCGCCACCAGGACCTCGCGTTCTGCCCCGTCACCCTCACCGCCGACCTCACAACCGCCCCCGCCGTCCCGACCGGCTGGCGGCCCGAGATCACCCTCGCCGGGATCGGCGCGATCGGCAGTGCCCACGCCGTCCTGCTCGCCGGCCTCACCGGCCCCGGCGGCATTGTGCTGATCGACCGCCAGGGCTACGCGGCCGAGAACCTCGGCACCTACACCCTGGGTGAGCACGCCGACATCAAGGCCGCCACGCCGAAGGTCACGCTCGCCGAACGGGCGCTCCCCGGCTGGCGCCACCACTCCCACCACGGCGACATCGCGACCGCCCTCGCCGCCGTCGATGAGGGTCGGCTGCCGTGGACGCCGGTCGTGCTCTCGGGCCTCGACAACCACGACGCGCGCCGCGAGATCCAACACCTGCAGCCCGACCGGCTGCTCGACGCCGCCACCGGCGACACTGCCGTCGGGCTGCGCGACACCTGCCCCGACGGACCATGCCTTCACTGCATGCTCGAGACGCCTACTGCCCGGCCCTCGCCCACGAAGGCCCTGACCGACCTCGGGATTCCCCTGGCACTCGCCAAGGAACCTGGCGAGGCCGTCGTGACCGATCAGATCATCGCCCGCGCCTCCAGCGAGCGCGCCCGCGAGCTCCTCCGCTCCCAGCGCGGTACCCCGATCTGCGGGCTGCTGCGCGCCGCTGGCCTCACCGACATCGATGATGAGGAGTACATGCCCTCTGTCCCGTTCGTGAGCCAACAGGCCGCCTGCCTGACCGTCGGGCGACTACTCGCGATCCAGCTCGGCATCGACGCCTGCCTCGCGAACTTCTTCCAGTACGACACGCTGATCGGCCCGCACCGCGCGATCGGCCAGCACCGCCACGCCGACCCCGCCTGCGCCTGCCAGCAGCGCGCGGAGATCATCAGTGCCGTCCGCGACGAGCGCCGACAGGGACCACGAGCATGAGCACCGCCAATCCGACACGTGCCCGACGCCCATGAGCGGACCACTCACGGACCGCGACCTCCGCCGCTTGAAGCTTGCCGGCGCCGAGAGCGCCTGCGGGGACCCGAGCGTGCTCGTGCTCCTCGCCCACGTAATCGCCCTCCACCCGAGACGCAAGATCCACTGGCTGCCCGCAGATCCCGAGGAAGTGCTCGCGGGCTGGATCGCCGCCCGTCTGCTCCACGGCAGGCTCGCCGAGCTGATCGACCGCTCCTCGAGCATCAACGGGCTACGCGCCGCTCTCGTAAAGGATCTCCAGCAGTACGCCAACGACGAGCGCGCCGGCGAGCTGCCCACCCGCCTCTACAAGCGCCTTCAGGTACTGCTGCCTGGAGACCCTGCTCGCTACACGATCATGATCGCCTCGACATCGCCGGGTTCCACGTACTGGACGCTGACCTCGCGGCCCGCTGTCGCGATCTTCTCGCCCCGCGAGAACGAGCTACGCGCCCACGTCTACGCACTGAACCTCAAGACCCTGCCGCAGAAGCCGATGGCAAAGAAGCAAACCCAATTCCTTACACCGCAGGAACTTGACCGCTACGCCTACGGAATGCTTGAGCGCACCGCCCGCGGCCTCTCACTGGACCAGCTCGTGCTCGGCCTGACCGACGCGTACGCGCTGAAGCCGACCAGCGAGCCCCTGTCCGAAGAGGATCTGCTCGGCGAGCGCCCCTTCGAAGCCGAGCGCCACGGCATCGCGACCGCCGATCCGCCCGGCCTGCCCGCCGACCCGGCGGCGGCCCCCACCGCCCAGGCACTGCTCGTCGCGCTCACCGACCGCCAGCGCGACGTGCTCGCAGCACTCCCAGCGCTCGCCGACGGCGAGCTCACCCAGCGGGCGCTTGCCGAGCGCCTTGGATGCTCGCCGGCCAGCATTGACAGCGACCGCGGCGCGATCGCCTCCGCGCTCACCGGCTGCGCCGAGTCTGAGCAACAGATAGAAGTCCTACGCCAAGCCCTCGATCTGATCGACGGGAGCACAACATGAGCGAACACGCAGCCAGCCAACCCGCAACACCCGACAGCACCACCAGACAGACGAGCTGGCGCACCGCGAGCAGCGCCCACCGCGCCCTCTTCGCCGGCAGCGAACCCCAAGGGCCGGTCCCGGGGGAGATCTGGACGCTCGCGGCCACAACCCCCAAGCCCGATCAGCCGCTCGTGATTGCCATTGTCACCCGCGCCGACGGTGAGGCCGTCACGATCGTGCCGCTGAGCACGCAGACTCTCAAGGCCACCGAATGGGATCTCGAGATCCCCTGCGCGGTGCTCGGCTATGCGACTGTCGCGCAGGTCAAGCTCGCCGGCACCGCCACCGAGGCGCAGCTGCGCGAGCGGCTCAGCTCGCTGCCGCCCGCCGTCCTCGGCCAGCTGCGCGAGCTGTGGGACTGCGCCGAACAGGGCGCCTCGATCCCGCCCGAGCACCTGTCGGTCGGCCCGTGGGTGCTCGACGAGGCCGACGAGCGTCTGCGCGCCCGCGCCCAGGATGCCCGGAGCCTCGCCGGCTACCTGCAGCCGAGCTTCGAGAGCCCGTTCTCGCAATGGGAGACGTTCGGGTCGATCCTGCTGCGCCACTCCCGCGCGATTGGGGTCGACCTCGAGCGGCTGATCGACCCCGCCTGGGCACCCAAGCTCGCAGCCGACCGGCTCGACTTGTTCAGCAACGTCCCCGCGCGGCGGCTCGCCGCGCTGCTGGCAGACCTGCGCATCGGCTGGAGCGAACGCGTCAAAGACGCGTTGTACCGGGTGATCCTCGAGCGCTACACCGGATCTGAGGTCCTGCGCAGCGCCGCGCTCGGCAGACGGCAGGGAAAACGCCGGGCCGGGGCCCGGGTCAAACCCTCTGGGGAGCAGCGCGAGAAAGTCGCCGGTGAATACGTCGACGCAGTCGAGAAAGCCCTCTCCGAGCTGTGAGCGTCGCGGTCTGCAGCGAGTGCGGCGCGCGCAGCGTGCTGCGCAGCCGCTTCGAGCTCGAGGGCGAGTGCCCGGAGTGCGGCGCCGAGGAGGCACTGCGCGCCGAGGACGCCTATGACCCCGAGCCGCTGGAGCTGATCTGCAGTGACTGCCGCGCGCGGCTGGACGGCGGTCCCGCTCGCACGGGCGCTAGGAACGCCGAGCACGAGGGCCGCTACACCGTCGAGGATTCTTGCCCGTACTGCAGCACCGAGGAGGAACCCGGCGAGCTCGTGCCGCTGGAGACCTACACCACGCCGCGCGAGTTGCCCGAGGCGCCGCTGGCGAGAGCCGCCGCACGCAAGCTCCGCGCGGCCCATGGCCCAGAGATCCCCGTCGATGTGATCGCGATTGCCCGCGCCGCCGGACTGCAGGTCGTATTCGGTCCGTTCGATCACGCCGGGATGCTGATCGACGGCACCACGATCGAGGTGCCCTACAAAGACCCAAAGACCCGCCAGCGCTTCACCGTCGCCCACGAGCTCGGACATGCAACCCTGCGCCACCGTGTCCCGGCCGAGAAGCTAGAGGTCGAGGCAAACGCCTTCGCCTCCGAACTCATGCTGCCCCGTGAGGACGTGTGCAAGGCCGTTCGAAACGGCCTGAGCTTCAACGCGGTTGCCTCAAGGTTCCAAGCGAGCCGGCACGCCACGCTGCTCGCACTGTCCTCCGCCGGACTGCTCGGCAAACTCGCGGCGCCATAGGCAGTAAGCGGATGGGATACCAACAGTACCGCTGGGTCGGCGAGTACCACAACCAAAAGCTTGCAGAGCAGCCGCCAGTCATCGCTGACCTGGCTGTACCACGCGACTTGATGACGCGGCGCTTCTCACCGATCAAGGGCCGCGTCAGTTAATGCTCCTGTGCGGTCCTGCGCATCGCACAGTGGCGTCGCGCGCACTATCGGAGCCGGGCGCTGCACCAGGTCGACGATTATCCCCGTTTATGCTCCCTTTCGTAGATGTCGGTGAGATCGGGCATCTTCGCCTCCTCCACCGTTCGAGCCGTTTCGTAGCGGTTGAGTCCGTGCACGGCGACCTCCACGACGATCTGGAACACGGCCCACGTAGACCACACAACAAGGCCCACCTCAAGCCCGAGGATCACTGCCTTCGCCCAATCTGCAGAAAAAGCTGAATAGACCACCGCGCCGACAGCCCCAAAAATTGTGGTGATCGAGCTGATCAGGCTGGCGCTCAAGAATGGTATGAGATACCCGGCCAGCCCACCCCGCTCGCTCATCGCGAGGACTCGCAGGTATGCATCGTTTACTAGGCTGACGAAGATCGCCAACGCGGTCAGCGCGACGGCGAGAGCGGCGAATCCGACCACGGCAAGGGCAACGAGGAGTGCCTCACCGTCTTTCTCCACCTGCTTAAAGAGCTCGGCGAGCACTCCGACCGCAATCCCAGAGCAGAGAAACAGGAACGCGTCCGTGCTGACCAGCACGTGTCGCGCATACGCACGTAGCCAACGGCCGCTGTGAAGCTCTCTCTTCGTCACTGAAGGGACGGGACCACGCAGACGCTCTATGAGTTCGGTGATGGGCGTCATGTGAGCGTATCTAACAAGTGCCGAGTGCCCTCGCGAGCACTCGGCCAAGCGTGTCGGTCGAACATTCCTGGGCCTTGAAGTGCCAGGCCAGCGATTCGACAAAACGCTTGCAGCAAGCCTCGTCGGCAGTTGGAAAGGTCTTACCCACCGCGACGGCCTGTCTGGCCAGACGCACGAAGTACCGGTCGAAGTAATCTGATCGCTCGATAGCTCCTGAAATATCCGGTCCACGCATGGATAGCACGAGATTCAATCACGAAACAAGCGCGAACGTAGCTGCTTTCCTCTCGCCAAGCGAGCGTGCGAGGAGGCAGACCGGCGCTGTCGCTCAGGACGAGGGGCAAGAGCGGGATGCCTTAATCGCGCGTGATCGCTTCCGCGTCGATACGAGCATGTCAACCAAGTCCATTTGCTTTGCTGTCGACGAGCGACGTGCGATCAGCTGGGGCCAACAGGGACGACGATCTCCCCCATAGCCTCCGTCATGCCCTGCGCGTACTGGCGGGCCGTTACTGCGGCCGCAATGGCGTCTCGCTGATCCTGGTTGGTACGCGCTGGCACGCCTTCCAGGCCGAGCATCGCCAAGCCTTGCCGGCTCCAGGCCGCTCGGCTGCGGGCGCCTCGCTTGCCGTGCCAGCGGGTCCACGAAGCGGTCGGGAAGACCTCGATCACCTCGGCGTCGTGTGTGGCGAGCGCGTCGAAAAGGTCGAGGCCCTCGACGATCCAGGCGTAATACTGGTTCGCGCGCCCTCGTCTTTCGTCGGGCGTCCAACGGATGCCGCAGATCGATTTGGCGAGCCGGCGCTCGCCGTCACGCGTGGCCTTTCCTGCGGGTGCCCAGCATCGGGGGCTGTCGATCGCGACGACCGTCGGCCGATACGTTTCGACATGTTCGATAACGGCCCGACGATCCAGCTGACCCGCAAGTGCGATGACCCGTCGATCATCGACGAGCGCAATGTCAAAGCCCTTGCGCCGCCCGCCCACGTCCACACCGAGCCACCGAGCCATGCAGCGAAGTATGCCTTGGGGCCAGGTCGTTATGCGTGCCACCTGGCTCCACTTCGGACGCCGGACCGTGTCTCTGCCAGCCACTCCCTCAGGTCGTCGGGGTTGAAGCGGACGTAGTGGCCGAGGCGATGGTGGGGTATGCGCCCGGCGCGGGCTTGGGCGAGCAGCCACGTGTGCGGGACCCCGAGCAGCTCGCCTGCTGCCTTTGCGTCGATCAGCCGCGTGAACGAGCGCGGATGGTCGTGGGCTCCCGGTCCGTGGTCTTGGTGGATGCCGCGACCGCGGTGCACTCGCTGGGCGATGCCGGGGCGTGCGCGGTGGGTTCGTGGGGGGAGAAGGGTTGCGGTGAGCGCTGCCATCAGGGCCTCCTGAATGGTTTGGTGGACATGTCGTTATGCCGGCTGGTGTGGTGACCGGCGCCGGTCGGTGTGTTCGAAGACGCGGGGTGTGGGTCTCCCATGAATGGGGACCCGGCCCGCTGCTGTTATTCGAGTTGGTGCAGTTTGTCGATGCGGTGCTCGGTGTAGGGGTGGCTGGTCTGTGTGAGCCACATGAACGGGACGGGCAGGTCGTTTTCCAGAGCGTTGGTGTCCAGGAAGGACGCGAGTGCCTGTCCTTGCCCGAGCGTTGCGGCGTAGGAGTCGGCTTGGTACTCGCGGGCGCGCCAATAGGCCCCCCACGGCATCCGCATGATCCATGCGCCCGCGGCGCCGCTGAAGATGAGTCCGAGTGTTCTCAACGGTGCTCGCAGACGGTTGCGGGGCGGGAGCGTCAGGCGGTGCAGCGCTGCGGTGAGGCGTCCGTCGCTTGAGTTGAGGTGTCCCAGCTCGTGCGCGAGCACCGGTTCGGCGTAGCCGCTTTCGATCAGTCCGCGTGTCAGCATCAGTGTGTTCGCGTATACCGCCGCGTTCAGTTCGGGGATGTCCAGCACGAACCAGCGTTGCGGTGCGCGCAACCCCGGATTGGCTTGGGTGAGACGGTCGAGTGCGTCGTCGTAGATCAACCGCTCCCGTTCTGAGGGTGATCTTCCCCCGGACCGCTGTTGCCAGAACCAGCCGCCCAGTGGGAGTATCAGCGTCGCGCCCGACAGGATCAGCGGTCCGTACCCGACGATCCACGCGAGCGTGTGCACCATCCCGGTCGACTGGCCGAGGATCTTGAACGTCACCCAAAGCACCGCGTAGGTGATCGCGGCGCGTGCCGCTGCGCACAGCAACTGCAGCGCGAGCGTCACCCCATACAACCCGAGCCAGCCGGGACTGATCTCCTGCACTCCGATCAGAAATCGACTGGTCCCCGTCCGGCTCGCCGCTTGCACCCCTGCCGTCTGCGGCGTGGAACTGCCTGCACTTGAAATACCCATCGTGTGGCCTCCTAACTTGCACGAGACCCCCCACGCGAGACAACATACCAACCGTCCTTCCTGCGCTCAAACCGCTCGCCTTTCGCGCGATATAGGTGCGCCGAGACGTTCGTCACCGGCACGCCCAACCCGGCCGCGATCTGCGCTGGCAGCGATCCCGGATGCTCCTCGATGAACACCGCGATCTCATCCTGAGACACGCGCTTGACACGCGCCGCCTGCTTGCTCGGCTCGCCGGTCAGCGCGGCGCGTGCCCGTAGCAACCGCTCGCGCTCGGACAGCAACCGCTCGTATCCGGAGATCCGTTTCTCCAAGCGTCCGATTTCCTGGTCGATGGCGCGTATCGCTCCTCGTGCCTCTCGGCCGGGAGGTGTGCCCCCGCGTCCGCTCACAGCCCTTCCCCCTCAGTCGCTTTGACAATCATTGATCTCATGCTCATGATTATAGTATGATGTCAGTCTGATGTCAAGCACGTCTCAGAATGGTTCGTGGGGTCCCTCCCACCAGTACCGTCCGCCACCAGGCCACAGACGCGGGCGCGTCAAACTTGCCGTGATCGCGACCATCGCGATCGCCGTGGAGCTGTTCCTGCACCGTCTCGGCCAGCCCGACCCGCTCGGTTGGACGATGCGCACGATGCTCCGCGACGGCCTGATCCTCACCGGCCTGTTCCTGCTCGTCCACGCGCTGCTCACCGGACGTTTGCGCCTACCGTTCCGCCGCCCAGACCGCTCTCCCGCGACGCGTTTGGCGGACACGATCGCCTCCAGTCCCGATCCCGGTGAGATGGTACGCGAGCACTCCCGCCGGCAGGGAGGCGGCGCGTTCCTCGGGTTCTATCCCGGTGGGCGCTGGGTCACAGCCGACCCCGAGCACGCCGTGATGGTCCTCGGCCCCCCACGCTCGGGCAAGACCAGCACGATCGTCATACCCGCCCTGCTCGCCGCCCCCGGACCCGTCGTCTCGACCGCGACCAAGCGCGACGTGCTCGACGCGACCTGGCGCGCACGCTCACACGTAGGACAGGTCTGGGTGTTCGACCCCTCCGGCGAGCCGACATCGTTCCCGGCCGGTATCCGGCGCCTCTCATGGTCGCCCGTGACCGCCGCCTCCAGCTGGGACAGCGCATTGTTGACCGCGCGCGCGATGACCGCCACGACCTCCGCCGGTAAGGGCACCACCAACGAGCACCACTGGCGCGAGCGCTCCACCGCGCTGCTCGCACCCCTGCTCTACGCTGCCAACCTCTCCGGCCGGCCCGTCGCCGACGTGTTGCGCTGGGTGCTGCGCGCCGACCTCAGCCAGCCAGGGCTCGTACTAGAGGATCACGACGCGCACGTCGCCAACGACGTCCTCGTCGGTATCGCCAAGACCGACCAGCGCGAGCGATCCTCCATCTTCAGCGCCACCGCCGGTGTCCTTGCCGCCTACAACGCCGACGCGACCCGCAACGCGGCCGCCACCCCCAACTTCGACCCTGACCACTTCGTCCACTCCACCGACACGATCTACATCACCGCGCCCGCACACAAGCAAGCATTGTGCGCACCACTCGTCGTCGGACTCCTGGAGCAGATCCGTCACGCCACCTACGCCCGCGCCGCCTCCACCGCCCAGCACACCGACGAACCGCCCGTCTTCTTCTGCCTCGACGAGGTCGCCAACATCGCACCCATCCACGACCTCCCCGCGCTCGTCTCCGAAGGCGGCGGACAACACCTCCACGTCCTCGTCTGCCTCCAAGACCTCTCCCAAGCCCGCACCCGCTGGGGCGACGCGGCAGCAGACGGCTTCCTCTCGCTCTTCCAAACCAAGCTCATCCTCACCGGCATAGCAGACCCCCACACGCTGGAGGCGATCTCCCTCGCGCTCGGTGAATACGACCGCAACCTCATCTCCCACACCCTCGCCCGCACCGAGACCCACAACCACTTCCTCGAACACCGCACCCCACCCACCGAGACCGAGAGCGTCACCTACCAGACAGGGCGTCAGCGCACCCTGCCGCCCGGGGATATCGCACGACTGCCGCCCGAGCACGGGCTGCTCCTACGCGGCACCCACTGGGGGCTCCTGCGGCTCACGCCCTGGCACCGGACACAGCCGTGGGTGGCTGTTGCGGAAGCACAGGCGGTTGACGTGCCGCGCTTGGCAGCGTAAGGGCCTGACTATCGATTAGAAGTCACCGATGGGCCGGTCATGACTTGCTCACTCTGTTCCTACAGCTGCGGGTGCTGCCTCTGGATCCAATCCCAACCCGTCTACGGTGTCCCCCTCCCCTTCGAGTCCCTCGGTCCACCCATGCACACTTCGAAGCAACTTCAACCAGCTTCCTACCCTCGAGCCGATCGAGTCCTGATATTGGTTGCTGGTTGCATGGGACCTGCTGAAGGTCATAAGCTGAAGACCTTGTAGGTTGGCGTTCTGTGTGATGGTCGGGAGCAGGTCCTTTTGGACAAGCGGCAGCAAGGGCTTACCTTGGCCCTGCATAAAACCGCACTCGTGAGCAAGGTTCTGTGAAAAAGCGTGCTCCTCGTCCGGGGTAGACACCACAAACATAATTGCAGCATCACTCGCCCACATCTTGGCCTTGACATCATCCGATGCGCCACCCTCAGCGCCAGGCTGAGGAAGTGCTTCGACCGGGACGAAGCCATGCTCTTCGATCACCCTTCTAAGCTCTTCAACTACGGCTAGGTTGTAACGCTCGTCGGGATCATCCACAAATCTTCTCGAGATGAAGATCAGGCGCCTATCCGACGGGTACATCTGGCGCACCGCTCGAATCGTGGCTTCCAACGGCTTTGCCGGTCGGACGGCGATCTCATGTGGGCGGCGCGGATATAGAACCGAGTTTTCAGGATCAACAGCCTTGAAGACCTTCACACGAACACGCAACTCGGGCTTTAGCACCTCAAGTGCATCACGTGCCCTCTTCTCCGTCTTCCAAGGGTCCGTGCAATCATCAGTGGGCTCTACCACGACAATGACCTCGGCCTTGGAATGTGGGGCAGAGCCTCGACGTAGCAAAGAACTAAGAACGTTTAGCTTGGTCTTTGCCAATACCCCAGCTATGTCGCGCATGACACCAGGGTTATCGGCGTGCTTGATGCTAATCGAAACAGCCCCCTTTCGCGGGAAGACGTACCGCAGAATCCGACGATTTGTGTCAGCTGATATCACGGCCATGTTGAGGTCATACTTAGCCGCCTCCTCAGAAGATTGCTCCGCCTGCCTTTCGATAGCTTCGCGCCATCCATCCACTTCCACCCAACCCACGTCAATCCGACCAACATCCATCCACACGAGCTTGCTTTGATCGGTGTGGAGCCGCTTGGGTTCCGGATCATCAAATCCTTTTTCTTCCAGCGATGCCTTAAGACGGCTTAGATTACTCTCAAGCATCGCTTCAACACTATCCCCGATATCATCGTCAGGCCCAATATCATCGGCGTCAATACCGTCCGTATTGTGGTTTATTTGAAATGGCTCAAGCACCAAACGGGCATGATGTCGCGACCCCGAGTCGACCGTGACGGCCTCGGCAAAAACGATGTTAAGCGGTGGAGTGTGCCTGTACGCGTCGGCAAGCACGCCTGGTCGGTCGGATGTAGAGGCACTTACCTCTGTTACATACTGCCAATTAACTGGATCGACCACCGACACAAGCAGGTCCCCAAACGGTCTCTTTTCAGGTTGCTGCAAAGCGACGTGCACGGGCGTGCCCGACATCAGTCCCAGCGGCGCCCGATGATACCAGGGCAGCGGAAGTGCTGGACGCTTGAGCTGCACTAGCTGACTTGTCAAAATGTACACGTTGTTGATCCCCCTTGTATACTGATCGTTGACTATCGCGATAAGTAAGACGAACTATCTATTCGCCTTCTCGGTCTTCTCTGTTAAGGAGTCTGCAATCGCCTTGCCACGACGCGGATTGCTGTCACAAATGGTGAGTCTTCGGACTGAGCGTCAGGGGGTAGATCGCCATACGGAATCATAGTCTCATGCCCAGCGCGTCTCCCGCTCATCCATGCGACCCAAGCGTTATGGACATCCTCTTGAGTGACATCCTGCCCCTTTGCCAAAAGCAGGACCGCGTAGATCAAAAAGAGGTCCGCGGCGTCTTCATCAGGCAGTGCGTCCTTCGGAACTTCACTCCAGATGTCCTTTGCGACTACGTCGAGATAAGTCATTGCAACACCACCCGCAACGCCAGCGCGAAATAGATTCCCATGAACACGAAGGGTACCATTTGCTCGACCACGGTAGCCTCTCGATGCTTAGTGCGGACACGCCACCGCTTCCACCGGGGAATTTTTGCAACAATTTGCTCAGAGGCTGGCTCGTCGGGGTGAAGAATCCTCCACTCGTCCTTGTACGGACTCGCGGGAAGCCGCTCTTCAAGCTTGTTGATGACATCGAACTTCGCGGAATTCAGTCGCCGGTAATAACGTAGGAGCGCCCACCACACAAGCGCGAGCACTATCCCAGCGATCGCCGTGGTGACCAGCCCAAAGGAATCGTAGGACGGAAGGTTGCCGTGTGGTGGGGGCTTCCGTGCCGAACTGACGATTCCAACCACGGCGACAAGCGCCGTGTTGAGTGTTAGAAAGAAACTGTTCGCACCGGCACGTCTAGCCGAAGTGCGATCTGCCATCTCGACAGCTGTCTTGTACAAATCCAAGACTGTGCTCGTGTCATCCTCCGCCATGGATGTCGTCACCGAGTCCCGGCGGTCATGGCACGAAGGTTGTCCCAGGTCCACGGGTACATCGTCTCGCAGAACCACGTTCCATGAGGTCGTCGTTGCCACCGTTTTTGCGACCAGCGAGTAGG
The DNA here is from genome assembly GCA_963714025.1 of uncultured Solirubrobacterales bacterium. Lineage (GTDB taxonomy): Bacteria > Actinomycetota > Thermoleophilia > Solirubrobacterales > Solirubrobacteraceae > Palsa-744. The sequence goes on along the minus strand of OY970221.1, from coordinate 2,648,829 downwards.
TAGTATGGCTTCCCCTCGTCCTTTGCGATCACAACCCCCGTGCTCACACCTACCGCGTTATGTGCGTTATGGCCACTGATGATGATGTCCGACCGGCAAATAGGCCGACGAGCTTCCGACTTCCAGCCCCTCGATGCCTCCTTGATGAACCAGTCCTCAATCGCGAAGGCTGCGTCTTTCTTCTTCGCCTGACCGGCAAGCATCACGTTGGGGTCATTGTCCTTGTGGTAGCCAAAGCTGATGAAGACCCTCGTCTTTTCCCTCGGTGGCATCGAGCGGGTTCTCTTGTCCGAACGGTCAGCGACCGCCGGCGATCAGCGTCTTGAGGTTGGGCCACGTCCAGTCGTACGTCTTGTCGGCGCCGAGCGCTGCCGTCGGCTTCTTGTTATCGCCGTCTGCGCGACCGCTAAGCAGGAAGTACGGCCTCTCCTCGTCCCGTGCAATCTCCATCTCAGTGCTGACGCCGGTTGCTGTGTCGGTGTGGTGGCCGCATATGACGATGACTTGGTCTGCGCGCTTAATCCGGGCGCGAGCCTTATCCTTCCAGTCGTTCGATGCCTCCTTGATGGACCAGTCCTCAATGAAAAACGGAGAGTCGTCTTTCTTGGCCTGCTCAACGAGCAGCACCTTGAGATCATCATCATGGTCGTAGTCGAAGCTGATGTACACCGGAATCTTCTGCTCTGTCATTTCCTTAGTCCTCCTTTACAAAACTGTCTCTTCAGACTTGTGGGCTAACGTTACAATACGGAACCGTCCGGGGACCCGCTGAAACGATGATGTCCTTCGGACCGGCCTCATCATTGGACATCAGTGCTCCTACTCGATCCCGTACCCGAGATCGCGGTCCAGATCGCGGTCTCGGTCTTGTTGTTCTTGGGACTCGCGCATGATCTGGGCGGCTTCGCTCTCGCGCTCCTGACGCTGCTCGTGCTGATTTTCGGGCTCGCCGGGGATGCCCGTTTCGGGGTTGCCGGGTGCTTGGTGGGCGGGGTCGGGGACGGTGTGGGGGGAGTCGGCGCCGACCCCGACCCACTCGCCTTCAGGTTCGTATGCGGCCGCTGGTTCAGCCCAGGCGCTCGGCGCCGCGTGGTCACGGTAGCGCTCGGTGTGCTCCGCCTGGTGGTGGCGGTCGTCCCGGCCCGGCGTCGCGGTATGCGGCTGACTCTGTTGCTCGGGTGTGGCGATGCTGGCATGTTGGGCGTTGCTTTCTGACATGGCTTCGCCGAGGCGTTCAATCGCTCCCGTGTTCATGCCCTGCTCGCCGAGGTCCTCGCGGGAGGTGTAGATGTCGGTCTGCTCCTTGGAGCGCGAGAGCGCGACGTAGGCGCGCTCGCGATCGGTCTGCCAGCCACCGATCTGGACGTGTGAGCGCTCGACCGTGAGGCCCTGGGCCTTGTAGACGTGCTGGGCGTACCCGAGGCGGATGTCCTTGAACTCGTTCGTGTTCACGTCCACCTCGCGCGATTGCGCTCCTTCGGTCTGGACGGTAAGCGTGTTCTCCTCGCTGTTCGTGTTCACGACATGGCCGCGGGTCCCGTTCTCCACGCGCTTATCGCCCGGGACGAACATCGCTTTGGTGAAGATGATCTGGTCGCCGCCGGCGAGGCTGTAGGGGCCGTCGGGGATCGGTACGCGGTCTGCTCCCAGCTCGTTCGCCTCGTCGCGGTGTTCCTGGGCCATGAGATTGATCTTGTCCAGCTCCGCATTCGACGCGTCCGAGAGCATCACCGTGCGATCCCCCGGATGGGCTTCGCGGTCCCTGTTCCAAGCCTCGACCATTTCTTTGGCGGCCCGCTCACGGGTCTCCGCGATGTGCAACTGCTCGTGCTGCTCATATGCCGCGAGCGCCTGTTGGGCGTTGCCCTCGCGGACCTGCGCCCACGCCTCACGTTCCCACTCCCGCTCCGCGCGATGGACCTCTTTCAGCTCCGCCGTCGGAACCTCGTGCTGCAACTCCCCGAACATCCCACCCGCACCGATCGGCGAGAGCTGCGCCTGGTCACCGACGAGCACGAGCTTGCTGTCCGAACGCTCGGTCAGCTCGACCAGGCCCGCGAGTCGCTGCGTGTCGGCCATCCCAGCCTCGTCCATCACGACGACCGTCTCGCTGTTCAACGAGACGCTCCCGTGCTCTGCTTTGGCGAGCAGGGAGTCGGTCGTCATCGCGCGATCCGTTCCGGTCTCCTCACCCAACCGCTCCGCGGTGGCGCCCGCGACGGCAGTACCGATCACCTCATTGCCTTCGTGTTGCCACGCGCTCGTCGCGGCCGAGAGCACCACACCCTTGCCCGTCCCGGCCTGCCCGACGAGCACGCTCACGCCGCTCGGACCCGTGATCGTTTGCAGCGCCTCGCGCTGCTCAGCGGTGAGCGGCGCGCCGATCTCGCGACCGGTCTCGCGTTGGGCTTCCTTCAGCGTCTGCTCGCTGACGGGCGCCACACGCTCTGTGGAACGCTCTTTCGCGAGCGCGAGTGTTTGCTGCTCGCGCTCGCGCAACTCCCGCGTCGTCCACTTCCCGCCCTGCAACGGCACGAGCTCCCCCGACTTCACAAGCCCCCGAACGACATGGTCCGCCTGCTCAGGTGGCCCCCACCCTACCGCGAGCTCGTACGCGCGAGCGTGTAGATCGCGATCGCTCACCGTCGAGTGCTCCCTCGTCAGCGCCCCGATCAGCTCCCTGCCGAGGTCCCTGCGCTGCTCCCCCTGGAGGTTCTGGGTCAGCCCGTGATCGACGCCCGTGAACAACCCCTTGGCCTGATCGCGTGTGAGGCCGTGCTCGGCGCCGACCGCGCGCCACGCCTCGTTCACGTTGACCTCCCGCGCGCCCATACCCTTCGTCCCCCGCGTGCTCGTGGTCAAGTCCTTCAGCTCTCCCGCTTTGGGGTCGCGGCCGTAACGGTCACGGAACTGCGCCGCCGCACGCTCGATCTGCGCCGCACGAGCCGACCATTGCTCGGTCAGCTTCTCCGGGACGCCCTTGACCTCGAAATAGCGCCCACCCCTTCCCGTCTGACCCTGAACCTCCAACCCCTGGCGTTCCAGGTTGTGCGCGAGCTGCGCGCGATACCACGCCCCGTTCCCCCTTGCCGCCCGGAACAACGCCCGGGAGTCCACCGCCGCGAACCGTCCGTCCTCGCGTTCGGCGCCCAACACCACGACATGGGAATGCAACTGCGGGTCGGGCACCCCGCCTTTCTCCTGATCGCGCGTCAACCGACTGGAGGTATGCACGAACTGGGCCGCCAGCACGCTCCTGGCGCGCTCGTGACGGACCTCCCCACCCGTACGACCACGCACCAGCTCGACCTCGCTCGACACGCTCGATCGCGCTCGTGACCGCCTGGGTGTGTGCCTGCTCGATCTGCTCGCGCTCATTGGGGCCGCTCACCGCCCAAAGCGCCGACACGCTCTTCGGCGCACTGAACGTCAGGTCGATCCCCGCGACCCGCGTCCCGTTCGCGCCCGCCGGCCGCAACTCCTCACCGTTCGCTGGCGACACACCCTTCATCAACGCCGCCAGCTGATCCTTCTGCACGGGCTCGTGTGGCGAGAGCCCCAGCCTCGTGAGCAGCTCGGGGGAACCGTGCCAGCGTCCTTGACTCCCGCCGACAACCCCACCGCCACCGTCACCGCCCGCTTCGTCCTCTTCGCCGGCAGGGATGTAGTAGTCGCCGCGATCGGACTCCGAGGTCAGATACGTCGCATACCCCGTCGCCGAGGTGCCCGCGATCTTATGCGTCGTCTGCACACCCGCGAACGTAACACCCGCCTTATTACGGCACAATAGGTGTGAAACTCAGCACGCTTGAGCGCACTTCACACAAACCCAGGTGACTATTAATTTATGTTCGGGTGAGTGTGCAGCACTACTGTGCGTATAGTCTGCTCTGCTTTTTGACGCTTTATGTCGCCATGCGCCCGGAATGGTGGGAGTGGGAGGCACAACAGCTCGCGCGGCACGGACGGGAGGCCCCGCCCGCGAGATGACCATGTGGCCTCACGCTGCGCTCGTGAGTCGGGAGAGGAACGCGGTGAGGCGTTGCTCGTAGAGCCGGGATCACGTCATGACTCGACGTATCCAGCGTGGGTTCCGCACGCGCTTAGGCTCCACTGTGCAGGACCGAACCCTGGTGAGGATCTTGCCGGGCGTTCTCTTCAGCCAGCACCCGTTCGAAGCCCTCGCGCACCCGCTCGGCTCTTTCCACTCGCCGCGCGAGGTCCGCGACCGGTATCTGGAGCGCGTCCGCGAGCGAGCGCAGCACTTGCCACGACGGGTTACGCAACCCCCGCTCGATCCCCGACAAGTACGACGGATGGATACTCGCCGCGAACGCCAGCGCTTCTATCGACACGTCGCGTTCACCGCGCAACTGACGGATTGCGCGGCCAAGATCACCGTTCGCCCGCGAGCCCACGGCAGCGCGACGGCGGGAGGACCGCCCCGCACTCGCAGAGCAGCCCTCCCCCTCGCACCTCATTGGGTGCGCCCGCGCTCGATCGCGTCGAAACGCGGCTGCACCACGGCGATCAACTCCCGCAACACATCGACGCGCTCAATAGCCGCACTGTGCTCTGCGAAGTGCGGCGCCTCTGGGTGCTCAGCGTTCCTGCGCACGGCCTCGCTGGCGTCCGCTTCGGCGAAGCCCAGCGCTTCCTGCAGAGCCGTCATCAGTGCGCGACCGTCAGCCCACAGGAAGATCTCTGTGCCGAGCGGGGGAGCCGTCTCGGTCCATCCGAGCACGTCCAGCAACGCAAACAACTCTTCCAGTGCCGTCATGGGGGCGTGAAACCACTTTGGGTTCTCCCCGCGACCTTTTGCGAACGCGGCCTCGTTGATCGCTTCGCCAGCCTTACCGACCGCTGCGAACGTCGCCTCGCGCAACCCGTCCACAACCTCGGCAGGGACCATCACAAACCGGCCATTCCTAAAGCCCCAATGCTCCTCTTCCTGTCCTGTCTGCCTATCCTGATCCCGCATGGGAAGAACTCGCTTTCTTTCCTTGCAGGCCCCGGCACGGTCTCAACCCGTGTCGGGGCCACCTGTTGACTTGATGACCCTTCAGAAGCTTGGACGCCCTCCCAACACGTCCAGTTCGTGCGCGCGCACGACCGGGCGCGTCACGCACGCAAACTCGTCGAGGCGGTGCACGAGACCCTCGGCGTGCAACCCTGCCACCGCGATCTCCGCCTTCGCCTGATCGCCGACAGCGACGCCGAGCTCGTGCATCGAGCACAAGCCGTCACGGACCGTCGCCAGCAAGAAGCACAGCACGCACTGCTGCGCCTCATCCAACACGCACCCTAGATCGGGCATATCCTGACCTTGCATCGGGAGCTAACACCTCCTGCTGCCACGGCCCCCGGCAGCGTCAACTGCGCGGGGGCCAACCTGTTCTTACGGAGCTCCAGACGGTAGGCGCAAACACCGGCAAAAGTCAAGGTTTACGCCAACATTTGGCGCGAAAGCGTCCTCGTTCTACTTATCTGAACACGCCCCGTGCCCATAGGCATGCCGCCTACGCTCACCGACTGAGCGCGCCGCGGGGATTCGCGTAAGCGACCGGCGCGCGACTCCGCGGCGCAGCCGCCGTAACTCTCCGTCCGTCCAAACGCCGATCCCAACACGGGCCTTCACGCAGTCTGGATCCGTCATGTAGGGGCCGGTCTCGCTGACGAACACGAGGTCGTCCTCACTCGTGAACCGCTCGCGCTTGACGAGCTTGATCAGCGCCTCACGACTCCGGGAAAACAGTACCGATTTGGTACCTCGCGGAGTCTATTGCTCCGATTGGCCCGTCCCAAAAAGTGCCGTTTTCCAGGACTTTTCTCGTATCGGGGAGACAGGATTCGAACCTGCGACCGCCCGGCCCCCAGCCGGGTGCGCTACCAGACTGCGCCACTCCCCGTGACGACCTCGATTCTACGGACCTGGCCACGACATGACGCGTCCGATCATGATGGGAACATGTGTTCGTGCGCAGCGCAACTCTCGAGCCAACCAGAACCTGCGGCCGTTGCCGACGGTCCAAGCCGCTCTCGGACTTCGCCTGGCGTAGGCGGACCCGCGGGCAGCGGGACAACTATTGCCGCGCCTGCCGAGCGGCGTACAAACGCGAGCATTACGCAGCGAACCGCGAACGTTACGTGACCAATGCAGTGCGCCGGAAACGAGCCCTCATTGCCGAGCGCACCGAGTATCTCGTCAAGTTCTTCCGATCACGACCCTGCGTCGACTGCGGCGAGACTGACCCGCTCGTGCTCGAGTTCGACCACCTCGGGCACAAGAACTTCAACATCTCCAAAGGTCTGCGCGACTGTCGCTGGCAGTCGGTTCTCGACGAGATCGACACCTGCGACGTCGTTTGTGCAAACTGTCATCGTCGGCGAACATCCCTGCGAGCAGGGTTCGCGCGTGCGGGGGTAGCTCAATGGTAGAGCCTCGCCCTTCCAAGGCGATGATGCGAGTTCGATCCTCGTCCCCCGCTTCCTAGACTTCGACGCCAAGCCTCGGCGCCGACACTTCGCCGCCTCCTACGCCGCGGCGCTCCTCCACCAGCCCGCGCCCCTTTCCGCTCCTCCGTAGGCACCTCCCCCGTCCCGCCCGTCAGCCCCAGCGGCGGCCACGGGCCGAACCAGTTGTCCCGCGCGCCGTCCAGTGTGATCGTCGACCCGTTCAGCGCCCGTCCCAGCGGCGAGCACAACAGCGCCACGAGCCACGCATGCTCGCGCGGCTCGCCCAGGCGCTGCATCGGCACCGAGCGCGCCATGCCCGCGCGCACCGTCTCCGGATACTTGCCCATCGCCTCCGTATCGAAATGCCCCGCCGCGACCGCCGTCACCGCGATCCCCCGATCCGACCAGCGCTGCGCCAGCTCGCGCGTCAGCGCCTCCACCGTCGCCCTCGCCGCGCCCGAGTGCGCCATGCCCGGCATCCCGTGGTGCGGGGACAGCGTGACGTTCACGATCGCGCCCCCCCGCAACCGGGCGCCAGACGGCTCCGCGCCACCCAAGCCCACCCCGGCCGGGGCCCCGGCGCCAAGGCCCAGCTCGACCGCAGCCTCGGACATGTTCAGCATCCCCTCCACGTTCAGCCGCCACACCGCGCGCCAGCCCTTCAGCGCAATGCCCTCCGCCGGCGTGAAGTACTGCCCGCCCGCGTTGTTCACGAGGATGTCCAGCCTCCCTCGACGCTCGAGCACCGTCTCGACCAGGCGCCTCGCGTCCGCCGGCTCGCGCACATCGGCCGCGACCCAATCCACAAGGCGCGCCTCATCTGAACCCACACCGGATCCGCCCCCACTCGACGCGCCCGTCGCCGCCTCCGCGGTGTTGCCCACTCCCGCACCCCCGCCCGCCCCCGTGCCAGCGCGCGTCGCGGCCTCGGCGGTATCCCCAGCATCCACGCCAATCGCCCGCAGGATCTCCCCCACGGCCGCTTCCAACCTCTCCGCGCGTCGTCCCGCGATCACAACCCTCGCGCCACACCGCGCCAGCTCGATCGCGGTCTCCCTGCCCAAGCCCGTGCCGCCACCCGTCACCAGCGCGACCTTGCCGGACAACAGCCCCTCGGCGAACACCGCGGAACGGGGGTCCTCGTCTGCCATACCCGCGATCATAAGAGCGTGGCCCGCCCCTCGCTCCCCAAGCGTACGCGCTGGATCGCGGCCGGACTGCTCCTGCTGCTGGTCGCGCTCGCCCTCGGCGGCTACCTCTACGAGCGCCACCGCACCGGCAGCATCTACCACCCTCATGCCCGCTTCATCCCCCAACCCTCCCCCGTGCTGCCCACGCGCGGGCCCGAACGCTCCGCCTGGCCCTTCTACGGCTACTCGCGCGAACACACCCGCTTCTTCCCCGCCCCCGCGCGCCTCTTCCCGCCCTTCAAGCGCCTGTGGGTGCGCAACGGCAACTCGCTGCTCGAGTTCCCGCCATCGATCTACGGCGATCACATCTTCCAGCTCGCCGACAACGGCACCCTCAGCGCGATCAACCTGCACACCGGCCACACCTTCTGGCAGCGGCGCATCGGCTCGCTCTCCGCCTCCACCCCCGCCGCCGTGCGCAAGGTCGTCTACGCCACCGTCCTCGCGCGCAACACCGGCGTGCACAAGGGCGAAATCCTCGCCCTCGCCTACGCCACCGGCAAGATCCTCTGGCGGCGCGCCCTGCCCAGCTCCAGCGAGTCCTCCCCGCTCGTCGACCACGGCCGCGTCTTCTTCGGCTCCCAAGCCGGCACCGTCTATGCACTCAACGCCCACAACGGCAACGTCATCTGGACCTACCATGCCGCCGGCGCCGTCAAGGCCAGCCCCAGCCTCTCCGGCGGCATCCTCTACTTCGGCGACTACTCCGGCCACCTCCAGGCCATCTCCGAGTCCACCGGCCGGCGCATCTGGGACAGCGACTCCGGCGGGGCGCTGCTCGGCAGCGGCACCTTCTACTCCACCGCCGCCGTCATGTACGGGCGGGTATTCCTCGGCAACACCGACGGGCGCATCTACGCCTACGACGCCTCCACCGGCCGCCTCGACTGGGCCGTGCAGACCGGCGCCTACGTCTACGCCTCACCCGCGATCGCCAACGCGCCCGGCCTCGGCCCGACCGTCTACGCCGGCTCATACGACGGCACCTTCTACGCCCTCAACGCCCGCTCCGGGCACATCGAGTGGCGCTTTCACCCCGGCGGGCGCATCTCCGGCTCGGCCACCGTGATCGGACGCGTCGTCTACTTCGCCGACCTCGCCACCCACCGCACCTACGGCCTGGGCATCTCCACCGGGCGCGTCGTCTTCCAGATGCACACCGGCTCCTTCGACCCCGTGATCAGCGACGGGCAGGACATCTACCTCACCGGCTACACCGGCCTCTACAGCCTCGCACCGCTCTAGATCTCACCCCGCCGCTACCGGACCCGCGCTCCGCCGGGCACGCTCTTTGGCGCCGGACGTCACCGCGACGAGATGAGCGTCTGCTGGATCCGTTCGCGGCCGCCCGCACGATCCCACCAAAACCCGAACCGTTCCTCCCGTCCTCAATGACAGGCGCCGTCCAGCCCCAGTGCGCGGCCCAACGAGAACCGCGCGCCCACCACCATCTCGCCCCGCGCACGGGCCCGCACCTCCGTCCAACCGCCCGGCGCGCTCGCCACGCAGCCATACCCAGAGATCACCGTGTCGTAGCCCGTGTAGTGCACCCGCACCAGCAGACCCCCCGGCGCGTTCGCATACACCGCGAACGTATCGCTCCCCAGCGCGATCACCCGTCCGGCCCCCTGCAATAGAGGCGTCGCCCCCACGACCTGGAACACCCGCCAGTGCGCATTCGCCCACACCTGCCTCAGATACGGCAGCCCACCGCGGATCAGCACGCCCTCGCGCGCGCTCGAAGGGTCCAGCGGCACGTCCGGCAGCGCCACATACGAAACCGCCTCGCTCGACAGCCACGCGCGATACCCCGCCGCGGTCAAGCCCGAGCTGAGCAGCGGCGAGTCATAGCGCTCTTCCAACTGCTTCTCCCACCCCCGCGCCAGCGACACTCTCGGCGCCAGCATCGCCGCCTCCCAGTGCGAGCGCGTCAACGGCACCTCCACCCGCTCCACCCCCGCGCCATGCGCCAGCAGGTAGCGCTCGAGCGGCGCGTAGTAAGCAGCGCTCGTCGCCGGCGAGCCCGCGACCGCGCGCGTCTCGCGCACCGGCCCCCACACCGTCCACACCATCGCCACGCACACCCCCACCCCCACCGCCAATGCTCGAGCATGCACCGGCGCACGCCACATCGAGCGGCGGCGAGGGCGCGGCAGGTTCGCACGAGCCCGGCTCCCCCCTCCCGCGAGCCCGCACAGCAACAGCGGTCCGGCCAGCAGCACGCCGTAGCGCTCGACATTGCTGCCCATCGGCGTGCGCACCACCACGCACACGAGGCACGCCAGCAGGTACACAACCGCGCCAACCCGCAGCACCCGATTGCGCTCCCCGCGCGGCAGCGCCCACAGGAACACGCACACCACCACCGCCGTGGCCGCGAACGAGGTCGTCGGATACGGCTCATACCCCCCTTCCGGGAACAGCGCCCGCACCGCCAGCACCACCACCGCCACCGGCGCTCCCACCGCCAGGAGCACCCGCAGATCGCGCCGCGCGAGCGCATACGACAGCCCCGCCAGCGCCAGCAGCACCCCCGCGACCGGGCTCGCCGCCGCGCACAGTCCCGCCGCCGGCGCCGCCAGCAGCAGGCGTTCGCGGCTCAGCGCAAACACGCACGCCATCGCCAGCGTCACCCCCAACGCGAACGTCAGCCGCCCAGCCCATACGTCCCCCACAGCAGCGACCGCGAACAGGCACGCTCCCCACCGCACGCACGCCTCATCGCCGTAGACGTCGAGCACGATCCGCTCGAACAGCGCCACCGACACCAGCACCGACACGACCGCCAGCGCGCGCATCCCGATCAGCGCCGCGAGTGGGCCGAACAGCAGGCTGTAACCCGGCAGCGCGTGCCCCGCGTACCAGTGCTCGTCGAACACGCTCAGTCCCGCCCGTTCGTAGAGCCCCAGCCGGTACACCTGCGCCGCCAGATCCGCCGTGCGCGGATCGAGCGCCAACCACAGCCCCAGCAGCGCACCCGCCACCCCCACCGCGATCGGTATGCGCGAGGCTCGCGTATAGGCCGGCGCTCGGGGTGCTACCCCACCGAGCCCCGGCCCATACCTGTTAGAACCGGCCGCCCCGCGTGAAGTAGCGTCGATAATGGCCCTATACGACACGCGCAGATCATGACGAGGACACCGACATCGCGAGCAACCACCCGCTCGGCGCTCGTCTGTGCCCTCGCGATCGCGGCCCTCGCCGCCGCCGGCTGCGGCACGACGAGAGCCCCCGGGCCGATCGGCGCGAGCGAGCTCGCCGAAGCGCAGACTTTCCCCTACTACCGCCTCTACTGGGCCGGACCCGACCTTCCAGGGAGAACCGCTCGTCGCCGCCGACGGGCGCAAGAGCTACAACATCTCCGTCGGCGACAGCGTCTACTACGGCGACTGCGCCCGCGGTCACGGCGTCTTCGGCGGCGGCGGCTCCTGCCAGCTGCCGCTGCAGGTCACGACCGTGATCTACCGCCTGCATTCCAACTCCGCCCTCGGCCCGCAGCGCAACATGCTGATTCGCGGCGTGCCCGCGACCATCTACGACGAAGGCCGCTCGATCGAGCTCTACAGCGGCCGCCTCGCGATCGACATCTTCTCCGACGCCTACTCCCGCGCCCGCGCCGCCGCGATGCAGCTGCGCCCCCTCAACGCCGCCGGCTCGGCCACCGGCCCGCTGCCCCCGCCCGTCTACTGCCCCGGGCTCTACGGCCCGCAGGAACCCCGCCTGCGCCGCGCCATGGCGCATCTTCCCGGACACGCCTGTCAGACCGCCGCCGCCGAGGTCGCCTTCGCCGACTCCCTGCGACTATGACGCCGCCGCGTTCGGGTTCGCGATCGGCCGATCGAGCTCGCGGCGCAGGCTGAGAAACGCCACCGAGCCGATCAGCGCCGGAACCCACAGCGAGATCGCCCGATAGGTGACCACCGCCGCCAACACCAGCGAGCCCGGGCGCACCCCGAACGCCAGCAGCATCGCGAACAGCCCCCCTTCGACCGCGATCAGTCCCGCCGGGATCGGCAGCGAGTTGGCGAGCATTCCCACCAGGTAGGCCATCGCCACCACCCACCACGACGGCGCCGGCCCGTAGGCCAGCAGGCACATGTACAGCGCGCCGATGTCGAACACGCAGTACCCCACCGCTCCCAACAACCGCCAGTCCCGGCGCGCGCGGATCAGCTCGAGCGCGTCGAACACGCCACCGCTCAACGCGACCAGCGCGACGTACATCCGCCCGCGCGTGCGGATCCGCCGGGCCGCGCCCCGGCGCGCCCATCCCGCCAGCGCGATCGTCCCCGCGATCGTCGCGATTGCCGCCGCCGCCGGCAACAGCGTCAGCAACGGATTGCGCGACCCCGGCAAGATTCCCAGCCACATCGGCACACCGATCAGCGCCGTCGCACCGACGTTCACCGCGCTCGTCAGCACGAAGATCAGCACCGAACGCTTGGCGATCCGCTGCACCGACACGCCCTTGCTGCGCAGCACCCACGCCCCCAAGGCAATGCCCGCCAGGCCGCTGACCGACACCACCGAGTTGACCGCCAGCTCAGACAGCGACAACCGCGAGTAAAGGCGCCGCCCGAGCATCCCGAACACCAGCCCGAACAGCACCACGTATCCCGCACACGAGGCCAGCTCCAAACCAACCCCAGCCGCCACCCATCCCGGGCGCGCATCGCCGATGCGATCGGCCGCCGCGCGCAGCCCCGGCACCGACAGCAGCAGCGCCGCCACCAGGGCGAAGAAGATCGCCAACCCGATCAGACTGTTGCGCAGCTTGCGCGACTGCGCGGCCATCACGACCGCCGAATCGGCGACCCCCTCAGTCGAAACATCCTCTTCATTGCCATCCCTATCGACGATCTCGCCCATCCTCTCCGCTTTAATCACCTCATGGCCGAGCCATCCGCTCGCATCCTCGTCGTCGACGACGAGCCCGCGGTACAGAGCGCGCTCTCACGCGCCCTCACGCTAGAGCACTACACCGTCGCCCAGGCGATGGACGGACGCCAGGCGCTCGAACGCCTCGGCTCCGACCCCTACGAGGCGGTGATCCTCGACGTCGCCATGCCCCACGTCGACGGCCTCGAGGTCTGCCGGCGCCTGCGCGAGGGCGGCGACCGCACGCCCGTGCTGATGCTCACCGCGCGCGAAGAGATCGACGACCGCGTCGCCGGGCTCGACGCCGGCGCCGACGACTATCTCGTCAAGCCCTTCGCCCTGCGCGAGCTGCTCGCCCGCGTGCGCGCGCTGCTGCGCCGCGCCGGCGACGAGGACGACGACGAGCAGGAGCGCACGCTCGCCTTCGAGGACCTGCGCCTGGACCGTCTCGCCCACGAAGCCTGGCGCGGTGAGCGCCTGATGGCACTCACCCGCACCGAGTTCCTGCTGCTCGAAATGTTCCTGCGCCACCCTCGGCAGGTGCTCACGCGCTCGGCCATCTTCGAACACGTCTGGGGCTATGACTTCGGCGCCACCTCCAACTCGCTCGGCGTCTACATGGGCTACCTGCGCCGCAAGACCGAGTCCGATGGCGAGCCGCGCCTGTTGCAGACCGTCCGCGGCGTCGGCTACGTGCTGCGCGCGCCATGAGCTTTCGCCGACGCATCACCTTCGCCTCCGCCGCCGCCGTCGCCGTCGCCGTGCTGCTCGCCTCGGCGCTCGTGTACGTGCTCACCTCCAACCAGCTGCACGGACAGATCGACTCGCAGCTGCGCGGGCGCTCGGACAACCTGCGACTGATCGAGCGCCATCCGGTCCGCCGCCACGACGATCGCCTGCTCGACGCCCTCGCCGGCCGGGGCGGCGCCTCCCCCCAGCAGCTGTTCGAAAGCGGCCCCGAGCAGCCCGGCGAGGCGCTCGGCAACGTCTCGCCCCGACCCAACCAGGTGCGCGGCTACCAGCAGCTCGTAGACGCCAAAGGCAAGGTCCTCTTCCGCTCCGGCGCCAAGAACGTAACGCTCCCCGTCGACGCCCGCACGCGCGCGCTCGCCGCGGGCAAAGGCAAGGCCTTCTTCCGCGACGCCACCGTCAACGGCCTGTCCCTGCGCATCCTCGCCGAGCACCTGGCCCCCGGCAGGGTCGTGCAGTTCGCCCAGCCGCTCGACGAAGTCAACGAACTGCTCGACCACCTGCGCCTGATCCTGCTGCTGTTCTCGCTCGGTGGGATCCTGCTCGCCGCAATGCTCGGACAGCTCGTCGCCCGCGCCGCCGTGCAGCCCGTCAGGCGTCTGACCCGCGCCGCCGAGCACGTCGCCGAGACCCAGGACCTGTCCGGGCGCATCTCACCGACCGGCGATGATGAGATCGGACGCCTGGCGGTCAGCTTCAACGCGATGCTCGACGCACTCGAGGTCTCGATGGCCGCGCTCGACGCCTCCGTGCACGCCCAGCGCCAGCTCGTCGCCGACGCCTCGCACGAGCTGCGCACGCCCATCACGAGCCTACGCACCAACATCGAGATCCTCCAGCACGCCCCCGACATGGACGGGCCCGACCGCGGGCGCCTGCTGGACGACGTGGTCGAGCAGATCGGAGAGCTGACGCTGCTGATGAACGACCTCATCGATCTTGCCCGCGGCGAGCAGCAGCGCGCCCACGCCGAGGACGTGCGCCTGGACGTCCTCGTCGCAGAGACCGTCGCCCGCACCCAACGCAACTCCCCCGCCACACCCCTGCACGTCGACCTCGACCCGATCCTGCTCAGCGGCGTCGCCGCCCGTCTCGATCGTGCGGTCGCCAACCTGATCGACAACGCCATCAAGTACAGCCCGCCCGGCGAGGCCGTCAAGGTGGTGCTCGCCTACCGACGACCAAGTGGGTCGTCGATCGGTGGCGCCGAGCTGACCGTCCGCGACCACGGCAAGGGCATCTCCACCGAGGATCTGCCGCACGTCTTCGACCGCTTCTATCGCGGCGCCGAGGCCCGCGGGCGTCCCGGCTCGGGGCTCGGATTGGCGATCGTGCGCCAGGTCGTCATCCAGCACGGCGGGACCGTGACCGCGCAGCACGCCCCCGGTGGCGGCACGCTGATGCGGGTCATCCTGCCGGGGGCCGAGCCGGTGGACCGCGACGGCGACCAGGAGACGCCGGCAGAGGTCGTCGCCGCGGCGGCCGGTCCGCACGTCCACGCGTAGGGCTCCTCTTCGCCGCGTGGCGCAGCGCACGCTTGCGAAACAGTCCCGGTGAGAGCCCGTAACGGCGGCGAAACGCCCGCGCGAAGTACGTGCTCGGATAGCCCACCAGCCGCCCCACATCGCCGACCGGGATCGACCGCTGCTCGCTCAGCAGCTGCGCCGCGACCGTCATCCGCCGTGCGTACAGGTCCTCCTGGAAGGAGCTGTCGAACTGCGCGTACGCGCGCTGCAGCTCGCGCGGAGAGCTCGACAGCGCCCGCGCGACCGCCGCGAGCGTCAGCGGACGGCGGTAGTAGCGCGAGACGACCACCCGCGCCAGCAGATACAGCCGGCGGCGTTCGGAGAGCGTATCCGGGTGCACACTCCCTCAACCGACCCGCCCCTGCCGCCGGGACACGCAGAAGACCGCCGAGGGCGCTACTCCTCGCCCAGCTCCAACACCGCCAGGAACGCCTCCTGAGGCACCTCGATGCGTCCGACCTGCTTCATCCGCTTCTTGCCCTCCTTCTGTTTGGCCAAGAGCTTTTTCTTGCGCGTGATGTCCCCGCCATAGCAGCCCGCGATCACGTCCTTGCGGAACGCTTTCACGGTCTCGCGCGCGATCACATGCGAGCCGATCGCCGCCTGGATCGGCACGTCGTACTGCTGGCGCGGAATCCGCTTGCGCAGCTTCTCCGTCAGCGTGCGCCCCATCTCATAGGCCTTCTCGCGGTGCACCACCATCGACAGCGCATCCACCGGGTCGCCCGCGAGCAGCACGTCGAGCTTGACCAGATCCGACGGCCGCACGCCGCTCAGCTCATAGTCGAGCGATGCGTACCCGCGCGTGCGCGACTTCAACTGGTCGAAGAAGTCCAGCACGATTTCCGCCAGCGGCAAGTCGTATGTCATCTGCACCCGCTCGGGCGAGAGGTAGTGCATCCCCACATGCTCGCCGCGGCGCTCCTGGCAGAGCTCCATGATCGCCCCCACATACTCTTTCGGCGCGATCACCTGCGCCTTGATGAACGGCTCGCGGATCTCCTCGATCGTGCCCGGGTCGGGCATGTCCGAAGGGTTGTGCACCTCCGTCTCATCGCCGTTGGTCAACGTCACGTCGAACCCCACCGAGGGCATCGTCGCCAGCAGCTCCAGGTCGTACTCGCGTTCCAGGCGCTCTTTCACGATGTCCATGTGCAGCAGACCCAGGAAACCGCACCGGAACCCGAACCCGAGCGCGTCCGAGGTCTCCGGCTCCCACGACAGCGCCGCGTCGTTCAGCGTCAGCTTTTCCAGCGCATCGCGCAGGTCCGGGTAGCGGTCGGAGTCGATCGGAAAGAGCCCGCAGAAGACCATCGGTTTGACCTCCCGATAGCCCGGTAGCGGCTCGCTCGCCTCCTCGCCGCCCGCGCCACCGCCCTTCGCGCGCGTCGTCAGCGTGTCCCCCACGCGTAGCTGCGTCACATCCTTGATGCCCGTGATCAGATACCCCACCTCGCCCACGCCCAGCCGCTTGGTTGGCACCATCCGTGGGGAGAAGCAGCCGATGTCATCGATCTCCGCCTCCGTCCCCGTCGCCATCGCGCGGATCGACTCGCCCTTCTCGAACGAGCCGTCCACCACGCGGATGTAGGCGATCACGCCCCGGTACTGGTCGAACTCCGAGTCGAAGATCAGCGCCCGCGGTGGGGCATCCGGATCCCCCGCCGGTGCCGGCACGCGCGCGATCAGCTCCTCGAGGACCTCCCCCACTCCCTCGCCCGTCTTGCCGCTGATGCGCAGGATCGACTCCGCCGGCTCGCCGATCAGATCGGCCACTTCGCCGCCCACCCGCTCCGGTTCCGCGCCCGGCAGGTCGAGCTTGTTCAGGCACGGGATCAGCTCCAGGCCCGACTCCACCGCCAGATACGTGTTCGCGACCGTCTGCGCCTCCACCCCCTGCGCCGCATCGACCACCAGCAACGCCCCCTCGCACGCCGCCAACGAGCGCGAGACCTCATACGTGAAGTCCACGTGCCCCGGCGTGTCGATCAGGTGCAGCTGGTAGCTCTCCCCGTCCTTCGCCGTGTACATCACCCGCACCGCCTGCGCCTTGATCGTGATCCCCCGCTCGCGCTCCAGATCCATCGAATCCAGCACCTGCGCGCGCATCTCCCGTGCGGTGATCGTGTGCGTCATCTCCAGGATGCGGTCGGCCAGCGTCGACTTGCCGTGGTCGATGTGCGCGATGATCGAGAAGTTGCGGATGTGCGACTGGTCCATGGGCCCGCGTCACGATAGATGGTGAGTTCCAGGCCGTCGGGTCGAACAGCATCTCGGTCGAACACGTCCACCCCTGGGCCCCTCGGTCGAAGCCCGAACGCGCTAGCCTTCTTGGTCCGGCGGATCGCCAACTCGACAAGGATGCATTCAGCCGCGGCTACGCACCGACCTTCGGGCCGGTGGCCTGTCCAGGTGTCGAGAGTGTCACGCCGCCCAGGCAAGACACGCAGTCCTGGGACGTAAGTAGTAAGCGGCGATCTATGTTCGGATCCAGCCGGGCGGGCCATTGGCTCGTCCGGCTTCATTGTCGCCGAAGCCCCGCTACTAGTGACCTGACATGCTCGGCGAAAACAAGGATCCAAGTCGATCCGCGCTTATCCATCTGAAGAACGACCTCGCTCGCCGTGTCCTCTAGCCAACATATGCGCGAAGTACTTACCGTACGCCCCACGTTCATCGAACTGGTCGACAGATAACCTATCGGCTGGCCGAAGATCGTAATACCGCTGCTTCAAGACCTTCCCTACCTCCACCCAAATCTCTTCATTGCCGCAACAGTACAGGAATAGAGACGCCATAGTGCCGATTGTGAACATAACCTCTGCGTCCGTAGTCTGATCGCCCCCCAAACGCCCAAAAAGAGCATCCATCAGTGCTGCATCTGGGCCTTCTGATAGACCCGTCAACTCACTGGGCTCGCTGCACGAGTACCACGCAAGAAACATCAGACGCAAACATTCCTCCCGATCAGCAATGTTGTTTTCCCAGCGTGCAACAAGTGCATCATAGGCATCACCCAGACTCGGGGCTCCATCCACTACGTAACGATCTTCTATGGTTGTTATTTCGCGGATATTCAGAGGCATTTTATGAAGTAATATCGTAGTTGACCATCGTAAGAGATTGCCTATAAAGGCCATTTGTTAGTTCTGCAAAAAGGCTAATCCACAATTGTGGTTGCAAACTTACGGAAATATTCGAGCAATTCCACAAGGTTTCCAGCCCCGCATGCCCCCTCGAATACATTGTCATTAACGGAGCAGTGGACCCAGTCATTTTCAGTGCGCTCGATCCTTATCCCCTCATAGCTAACGCGCTCCAGGTCGGTGTCCTTGAGATCAATCTTGATGCGCCAACCTGGGTTGTCTAGCGTAGAGATCTCTATCCCATATGCATGCTCCCACTCACCATTACTCTGCTTAGAGTACCACTGCTGGAGCCACATCAGTACAGACTCATCGTTGAATTCCTGTGTCATCATGGCACCTCGATCGGGATCTCGTCTGGCTCAGCCGGTCTAACACCACCAGGAGTGTCATTTTCGTGCACATGTGGAGTTTCGACCGTTTCATTGTAAATCTTGTTATAGTGCCCTCTGCCTACACGATCAAAGCGCTTGACAGGTTCATATCCGCTAGGGTTCCGAGGGTTCGGGGAAAAAGTTGCATAGTGGTCGATCTGCCCGCTGGGATTTCGCGTAAAGGTCGTAAAGTCTCCGCCAAGGCCTCCCGTTTGACCAGTAGCCAGGAATACTCCGAAACCCGCGCCAGCACCCAGACACGACGTGTTGGCACCAACAAAGCCGCCTAGGAACCCTTGCGCCTCGTTCCACAAGAAATGACCAGCTTCCCCACTAGCAACAGTGTGCGGGATTTCTTCGATAGTACCCACAAAGTCTTCCACCAAGCTCTCAAGACCAGTAGGATCACTGAAGGTCAATGGGCTGTCGAAGGAGTAAGTATATGGCGTACCGGTGGTCGCCGCGAGCGGATCGACGCTGAGGAACTGCGCCGTGGCTGGATCGTAGACCCGCGCCCGCAGATAGATCAGCCCGGTGTCGCTGCTGGTGTACTGGCCGTCGTAGCCGAGGGGTGTGGTCGCCGTGCCTTCGCAGGTGGAGGCGCCGTAGGCGCCATAAGTGCATTTGCCCGTAACGGTGCCCATCGATCCGGTGAGGAGCCGCGTCGAGCCCTGTTGATCGTGGTGCAGATACGTGGCTGTACCTCCTCCAGAGATTTGCTCGACGGGAAGACCTCCGGGACCATAAACGTAGCTGTTCGTCCCATCATTGAGGATCGAGGGGAGCCCTTCGGTCATGTCCCACGTAAGATAGCTGGTCGTCCCTGAGATGGTCTGCGATGCGCGTAGTCCGTTCCCGTCGTACGCATAGGCATCTTCGATCGCCGGAACGACGCCTTCTTCAGGGCGTTGGGCCGATATGAGGTTCCCGGCCTCGTCGTACCCGTAGCTTGTAACAGGGCCGCTGGACGGAGTCGTTTTGGTGCGCTCGCCGAGTTCGTTATACGTATAGATCACGCCCGTGCCTTTTTCCAGCTCATCGGCTTCATCGTAGGCGTTGGTGCTGCCGGGAGTTTTGGTCGGGTTGTTCGCGGCATCGTATTCGTAGGTACTGGCGCCGGCTTCGGTGAGGCGGCTGTTTTCGTCGTAGGCATAGTTCGTGACTTCTTCGCCTGGCAGTTCTTTGCTCGTGGTTTTCGTGACCTGACCGATGTTGTCGCGTTTGTAGACGAGCGAGGCGAGCGTTTCCGCGCCTTTCTTCATGGCCGTTTCGCTCATCTGATCGGCTTCGTTGTAGACGTACTTGTCTTCCTCGCCGGTTCCCGACGGGAATGTAGTCGCCGCCAGGTCGGAGTCGGGGTCGTAGGCGAATTTGGTCGTGTGTTCGAGCCAGTCTGTGACCCCTTCCAAACGCCCGGCTTTGTCGTAGGCGCGTTCGACCGCTTTACCATTGGGGTAGGTGATCTTCGTCTGCTCGTTGGCGAGGTTGTATTCATAGCCGGTGGTGTCGCCATGCCCGTCTTTGCTTTCGGTCAGACGATCCAGTTGGTCGTAGCCGTAGGTGGTCGTGCCGGTGCCATCGGTCATGCTCGTACGATCCCCGTCTTCGTCGTAGGCATATTTGACTGTCGGCGTTTCCCCGTCAGAGTAAGTGATTTCTTTGAGTCGATTCGCCGCATCGCATTTATATGCAGTCGTGCGTTTGGCGGGGTCGGTCAGGCTCGTGAGGTTGCCGGCATTGTCGTATTCCTTGGTGGTTTTACGGCCCAACGGGTCAATCACTTCGGTTACCTCGCCAAGAACATTACGTACGTATTTTGTTCTCGTGTTTGTTGCCGTCGGTCTGACTGACGACTAGCCCGGCTCCATCGTATTCGGTTTCGGTGATCGTGCCGTTGGGCTCTTTGACTTTCGTAGGCTGGTTGTCGGCGTTGTAGGTGTAGGTAGTTTTGTGCGAGTTGGCGTCGGTTATCGCTTCCACGTTACCGTCGCCATCGTAGACGTATTTAGTCGTGTGCCCCAGCGGATCGGTGACCTTCAGCGGGCGGCCCTGCGCATCACGTTCGGTCGTGGTCGTGTATTTGACCGCTTCGGCGCCTTCCACATTCCCACGTGGACTGACGGTCGCGATCTCCTGCGAGTCTTCGTTGTATTCCCATGTGCGCTTGTCGCCTTCGGGATCGGTTTCGCTCGTCCGATCGCCGTCTGTGTTGTAGCTGTATTTCCAAGTGTGTTCGAGCGGGTCGGTTACGCTTTCCAGTTCGCCGTGAGCCGTGTATTTGTATTTCGTGATCTGCGTTTTACTTTCTGGCGCCGGACGTTCGATGACTTCGGGGTTACCGTGGGCATCTCGTTTGATCGTTGTTTTCTCGCCACGTGGGGTGGTCATCGTCAAGACGTCGTGAGTCGAGTCATACGTCCATTTCGTTTCGTGTTCGTCGGGGTCGGTCGAGCTCGTCTTGTCGCCGGACCCGTTGTACGCGTATGTCGTCGTGTGCCCGTTGCCGTCGGTCGTGCTCGTGACGTAGCCACCTTCATTGTACGTAAAGGATTCTGTGGTCACGCTACCGGTCCCGTATCCACCGGTGATCGACGCAGGCTCGCCGTTGCTGGTGAAGTACTCGCTAGTGAGGCTTCCGGTCGTTTCGTTGGTGATCATGGTGTGGAAGGCTTCGTATGCAAATTTGAGTTTGTGTCCTGCCGGGTCTTTCTGTGATGTGACCTGATGGGAGCCATTGTATTCGTTGACCGTTTTGCCGCTACGCCCATCGATCATTTCAGTCATCTGGTGCGACCCGTCGTATTTGAACTGCCAGCGCAGACCTGCTTCCCCGGACTGCGTGACGCTCCTGAGATTCCCGCCTTCGTATGCGTATTTCACGATGTGACCCATGGGATCTTCCGCGCTTTCCACGAGCCCTTCCCCGTTGTACGCAAGTTTGATTTTGCGTGAGACGGGATCGGTGATCGTTTCCAATCGCCCTCCCCCGCTATAGCCGAGCGTGGTCACGTTTCCATCCCGATCTGTGACGCTTTCCAAGCGGCCGCTGCTGCCGGCGAATTTGTATTTGACCTGATCGACCAGCGTCAGCGTGTATCCCGCTTCCGAGCTCCCGCTCAACGTGTCCTGAGTCCACGCCGGGGCGGTGAACGTGCCTTCGCCGGTTTCCGTAAAGGGCACGGTGCTGCCATTGGCCTGTTGCACGACCGCGGTTTTGCTCATTTTTTCCACCACGAGGCTGTCACTGAAAGAGCTGGTCCATCCGTAGCCAAACGGGCCATGCGCTCCCACCGCGGCAGCCTGCGAATTGTAGGTACGCGTCAGGTCCAGACCCACGCCACGCCCACCGACCGCTAGATCGGCCTGCGTCTCGGTGTAGTTACCCGTGGCACAGCTCACGGGGTCTCCGCAACTCGCGTGAGGCTCATCGGGCGCTGAGGGGTTTTCTGCGCCGCCATACTGAGTGGACGCTTCGCGCGTGACGATCGGCTTTGTAAATTCGAGAGTGCCGGTTTCCTGTCTAATGCTCCCAAAGTTTTCCACCGGCACGTCGATCCTCGTTATACCCGTTCCGGCGGTCTTCTCAAACGTGCCGGTGTTAATAACCAACCCAAGCGGTGAGATTCCTTCGTTGAGCTGGTAGGTGTGACAAGTCTCTTCAGAGTTCGCCTTGAACGTTCCTGAGTTTTCAAAGTGAGCTCCTTTTCCCAAAATAAACTCGCCTTCGCTGCTGAAGGTCAGAGTTCCTTCGTTAATGAATGTCCGTTCATTGTCCAGCTGCGGTTGACAGCCGCTAGCCGCTTCAAGCGTCCCCGTCGCGCCCGAAGCCACCACCGTCTTACCCAAACCTTCCATCGTCCCTTCCGCGCCCCACGACAATGAATGTGACACACTAAGCGTTCCGAGTCCCGACACCGTTGCATGGGTCAGCGTAAAGGTCCCAATCGTGGCCGTATTCCCACTAGTGACCCTCAGCGATCCAGACGAGAGATCCACCTGTGAGCCCACGCCACTGACATTTTCAGCCATCACGCTAGCCCCAGATAGATCAATCGCACCTGACCAAGTACTGCTGGCGAGCGAAAGCGTACCGCCGGTGAACTGCACTGACGACCCTTCTGATGCCAGCCATTCACTGGCGGAGGGCGTGGAGCCACCTCTATCGAAGTCTAGATTTCCCGCTTGCACGCTCACGGTTTTCTTGTTTTCTATGGGCACAGCGACCTTCGTCGTCCCCGTTCCGGTGGTCTTCTCGAACGTACCGGTATTCGTGATCAACCCCAGCGGCGCGGCTCCTTCGTTGACCTGGAACTGATGACAGGTCTCTTGAGAGTTCGCCTTGAACGTCCCGGAGTTTTCGAAGTGAGCTCCCTTCCCCAATACGAACTCGCCTTCACTGTTGAGAGTAAGAATTCCTTCATTCACAAACGTTCGTTCGTTATCCAACTGCGGTTCACAGCCGCTAGCCGCTTCAAGCGTCCCCGTCGCGCCCGAAGCCACCACCGTCTTACCCGAACCTTCCATCGTTCCATTCGCGCCCCAAGAGAATGAATGTGACACACTCAGCGTTCCAGAGCCGGACAACGTGCTGTTACTGATCGAAAAGCTAGCTATGCTCGAGACTTCCAGAGTATTAGCGAGTTCGAGTGAGCCACCCGACAGCACAAGATTCCCTTCGCCTTGCACGACGCCCGTCTGACTCGCCCCTTCGACCTTGACCGTCTTGCCTGCCCCGATGCACGCAACATCGGTCGAGGCGGGCACTTTGCTCGTCGACCAGTCGACTGCGGTCTGCCACGTGCCTTCGCTCGGACCCGCCCATGTGTCCGTACAAAGCGATTCAGCGGAAGCGCTCGCCGGCGCCAGGGCCAGGACCGTGACCATCAGCGTAGCCAAGCAACCCAGCGCCCTCGCGGTGGCTGCGCCGGTCACGGTGCGACCACACCCTCCCGTGCCGATCGACACCGAAGCCCTTCCAAACCGCCCACCGCCCATAGGACATCTCCTCCTCGTAGCGTCTACGTTGCCACATATCGAATCAGAGGCGAAATGCGGATGCAATGGCTGGCGGACCGAACTGGACAATCGTTCGATCAATTGGTGGCCTATAGCCCACCGGCGGGCGTCGCGTTCGAACGACCGGCCGCGGACCCTAAGCGACGCCCGAGCCCTGTAGGGCAAGCCCCGGTCGAGCGGACGTCGATCCCCGACGGGGGCCGCGCCCGAGCAAACGCGCCGCCCTCTCGAGCCTACGCCCGCCCGAACTGAGTGCGGATCAGCCGGTTGACCTGGTGCGCCTCGGGAATCCGCATCGCCAGGACAGCCCGCGCGTAGACGAACAGCCAGCCGCGGCGGCCCCGCCCACGCTGACGATCTGCGCGGGCAGCGAGGCGCCGAAGATGCGGTTGAGCAGGGTCCAGACGACCCACGAGACGGCCCCCAGCAGAGCCGAGGCGACGAGGATCCGCGCGGTGATCATGATCGTCTGGGCGCCTTCGAGGCTGCCGTTGAAGCCGATGCGCAGGCGGTGGAACTGCAGCGCGGTCATCACCGCGTTGGCGGCGACCGTGCCGATGATCAGCCCGGCGATCCCCAACGGCTTGTACAGGCCGATCGAGACGATGATGTCCACGACGATGTTCAGCGCCGCCAGCCGCGTCGGTATCCACGGGCGCTGCACGGAGAAGAACACGCGCGTGAGCAGCAGGTTCAGTCCGCCGAAGGGCAGGCTGAAGGCGAACCAGAAGAGCGCTTCGGAGACGAGGCTCGTGGAGGTGGCGTTGAACTGGCCGCGTTCGAACACGAGGCGCACGATCGGCGTGGTGAGCACGATCATGAACACGGCCGAGGGGATCAGCAGCAGGTTGATCTGGCGCATGCCGATGCCGATCGTGCGGCGCATGTTGCGCACGTCGTGGCGCGCCGCCATGCGACTCAGCGTCGGAAACAGCACCGTGGCGACGGCCACGCTGAAGAGGCCCTGCGGGAGCATGTAGATGCGAAAGGCGTTGTCGATCGCTCGCGGTGCCTGGTCTGAGACGAGCGTGCCGAAGACCGAGTTGATCAGCTGGTCGAGGTTGACGATCCCCAGCCCGATAGTGACGGGGAGCATCAGCGTGAAGACCTGGCGGATGCGCGGGTCGCGCCAGTCGATCGAGAACTGCAGGCGGAAGTCGATCCGCCGCAGCGCCGCGAAGACCATCAAGGTCTGCACGAACGTCGCCACGAGGATCGCGATCGCATACGCGTAGACCTGGTTGCCGTCTTCATAGCCGCCGTGGAAGTGCGGGCGCAGCACGACGAGCAGGACGATGATCACGAGATTCCACGCCGCCGGCGCGATCGCGGGGATGGTGAAGTGTTCGTAGGACTGCAGGATCCCCACGAACAGGCCCGTGAGGCCGATCAGCATCACTACCGGAAAGAGGATCTGTGAGAAGGCGACCGTGAAGGCGTCCAGCGGAGTGGTGAAGGTCGGCCCGGTGAACAGCGGCATGATCAGACCGGCCGCGAGGATGAAGATCGCGGAGATCGCGCCGAGGACGATCAGGATGATCCAGAACAGCGTCGAGGCCAGACGCAGCGCCTCGCGCCGGCGGCCCTGCTGGAGCAGATCGGTGAAGACCGGCACGAATGCCGCCGAGAGGGCCGCGTTGGCGAACAGGTTGCTCACCAGGTTGGGGATCTGGAAGGCGATCGTGAAGGCCGAGATCGGCCCTCTCGTCCCGAAGAAGCTCGCGGCGACGATTTCCCGTCCGAGCCCCGCCACGCGCGAGATGCCCGTCGCGAAGGAAACGATCGCGGTGTTGCGCGCCACACGCTCGTTCCCACCGGCCGGTCCGTCGCCCCCACCCTCGGCTGCCACCATCTGCTCGGGCTCGGGCTGGCCGAGCCCGCCGTATTCCTCGCCGAAGCTCGCGTCGGGTATGCCTACGAACTCGACCCTCGGATCGATGGGCGGCTCGACCGGGTCCTCTTCGGGTGCCCCGGGAGTGTCATAGGGCAACCCCTCCTCGACCGGCTCTCCGTCTGGTGGGATCTCCGACAAGGCTCGCTATAGTACGGCGCTCACACGATGGCCAACATTCATTCACAGAAGAAGCGCATCCTGCGCTCCGAGCGCGAGCGCCTTGAGAATCGCCAGTACACCTCGGCGGTCAAGACCTACTTCCGCCACCTCGAGGCGGCCGTGGAGAGCGGCGACGGCGAGACCGCCGCGAGCGAGCATCGCAGGCTCGTGAGCACGATCGACAAGGCCGTCAAGCGCGGCGCGATGCACAAGCACACGGGCGCCCGGCGCAAGTCGCGCGCAGCTCGCACGCTCGCGAATATCTCCTCGTAGGTCTGTCCCCGCTCAGCCTCGGCCCCGGATGGACCGGCTGCTCTAGCGACCGGCGGTTATCGCCTCGATCGCGCGCAAGGCGAGCGTCTCTTCGTCCAGGCCCGACATCCGCGAGCGAGCCTGCGGCACGGGGGAGCCTCCGCGGGTGTCCAGCTCGAGGTCCGCAAGCGCGCCGAGTGCGACGCGCAGCCGCTCGGGCTCGGTCTGTGCCACGTCGCGCACGAAACGCTCGGCGGCGCGTGGGGGCATGCGCAGCCCGCGCTTGACCTCGGCCGCGGACTCGCCCGCGCGCAGGCGCAGCGAGATTGCCAGCGCGTCGCGCAGGCGCGAAGCCATCAGGTAGGTCAGCCCGGCGAGCCGCTCGCCCTGCTCGCGCAGGCGCACATACGCGCGGGTGGCCTCGCGCTGATCGCCCGCGACAAGCGCATCGGCGAGGGTGTAGGCGCGGTACTGGGCCGAGTGCGCCGCGCGGGCTTCGATGTCCTCCGCGCTCACCCGGCGCGGCGCCTCGTCGTCCAGTTCCAGCGCGAGCTTCTCGAGCTCGCGCAGCAATCGCTGCTGGCGCTCGCCGACCTGACCCACGAGCGCGTTCGCCGCGGCCATGTCCAGCTCGATCCCCATGCGCGAGGCCTGCGCGCGCGCCCACTTGGGCAGATCCCACGGCTTGACGGTCGCCTGCGCAACGATCTGACCGCCGGCCCGCTTGACGGCGGTGTGCAGCGCCGCGGGTGCCTTGGCGCGACCCTCCTCGCGCGCGAACAGCGCCACGGTCGTGTCGGGCGGCATCGCCACGAATGCCTGTACGAGCGCCTGCTCGACCTCGGCCTGCTTCCAGCGCTCGACGCCCTCGACCAAGATCACGCGCCGCCCGACCATCAGCGTCATCGCCGCGAGCGCACCCGCCACGCCCTCCGGGGTGGCCGCCTCGCCCTCGAGCGCCTCCACGCTGTCGGGACCGCCCTCCCGTTCGGCCAGCGTACGCAGGCCCGCCCGGCGCTCGGCGACCGCGCCGTGGTCGTCGCCGTGGATCAGATACGCGGGCTTGAGCTCGGCCACTGACGCCAGTCTAGGCGCGCGAGCAGACCCGCTACTTGACGACGAGGTTCACCAGCTTCCCGGGCACGACGATCTCCTTGACGATCTCCTTGCCATCCAGGTGCGCACGCACGTTCGGCGCGGCGTAGCAGAGCGCCTTGAGCTCGTCCGGGCTCGCGCCCGAGGCGGCCTGCACACGGTCGCGCAGCCGACCGTTGACCTGGCACACAAGCTCGTAGGTGTCGCGCTCGAGCATCTCCTCCTCGGCCCGCGGCCACGGCTGCTCCCACACGCGCTCGCCGGTCAACAACTCGTAGACCTCCGCGCTGACGTGCGGCGCGAACGGGAACAGCAGCGAAGCTCCGGTCGCCAGAGCGAAGCGCTGACTCTCAACGCTCACCGAATCGCGCAGGCGCGAGCACTCGTTCAACAGCTCCATCACCGCCGCGATCGCCGTATTGAACGCGAACCTGCGCAGGTCCGAGCTGACCTTGTCGATCGCCCAGTGGGCCTTGCGCAGCAGCTGTTCGTCATCGGCTCCCAATCCTTCAGCGTCCGTGCGTTCAGCGGTCTCCCCCGCCAGCCGCCACAGCCGACTCAGGAACCGGTGCACCCCCTCCATACCCTCGTCCGACCAGTCCGCGTCCTGATCGGGCGGGCCGATGAAGAGGATGTAGCAGCGCGCAGTGTCCGCCCCGTAGCGCTGCACGATCGCCGCGGGCGAGACGACGTTGCCGCGAGACTTGCTCATCTTCGCGCCATCCTTCGTGATCATCCCCTGCGTGAACAGCGCCCGGAAGGGCTCCTGGAAGTCGAGGTGTCCGAGGTCCGCGAGCGCCTTGGTGAAGAAGCGCGCGTACATCAGGTGCAGGATCGCGTGCTCCACCCCGCCGATGTACTGATCGACCGGCATCCATTCGCGCAACACCGCCGGGTCCCAAGCGGCCTCGTCGTTGGCGGCGTCGCAGTAGCGCAGGTAGTACCACGAGGAGTCCACGAACGTGTCCATCGTGTCCGTCTCCCGGCGCGCCGGGCCCTTGCATTCGGGGCAGCTCGTCTGCACCCACTCCTCGGCGGCCGCCAGCGGCGAGCGTCCCCGCGGCGCGTAGTCCTCGACTTCCGGCAGCGCCACCGGCAGCTCCTCCTCGGGCACCGGCACCGCCCCGCAGTCCTCGCAGTAGACGATCGGGATCGGGCAGCCCCAGTAGCGCTGACGGGAGATCAGCCAGTCGCGCAGGCGGTAGTTGACCGAGGCATGCCCCTTGCCCTCGCGATCGAGCCAGCGCACGATCTCGGCGAGCGCCTCGCGGTTGCCCATCCCGTCGAACTGCGCGTCGGAGTCGATCAGCGGCCCATCGCCTAGATATGGGAGCCCACCCTCCCGACCGTGCTCGTCGCCCTCGCCCTGCGGCGGCGGGGTGGGTGGGCTTTCTATAACGCGCCTGATCGGCAGCTCGAAGGCGCGCGCAAACGCATAGTCGCGCTCGTCGTGCCCCGGCACCGCCATGATCGCGCCCGTGCCGTACTCCATCAGCACGTAGTCCGCGACATACATCGGGATCTGCTCGCCGTTCACCGGGTTGGTGACCGTCCGTCCGAGTGCCACCCCGGTCTTGGGCTTATCCGCGTTCCCGCGCTCCTCGCCGGACTCGGTGATCGCGTGGCTGACGTACTCGCGTACCTGTTGCTCGCGCTCGGTGCCCGCGACCAGGCGCAGGACGTCAGGGTGCTCGGGGGCCATCACGAAGAAGGTCGCCCCGAACAAGGTGTCCGGGCGGGTCGTGAACACGGGGTAGTCGATGCCGAGCTCCTCGCAGCGGAACGTCACCTCCGCCCCCTCGCTGCGCCCGATCCAATTTCGCTGCATTGTCTTCACGTGCTCGGGCCACTCGATCTGCTCGAGATCGTTCAGCAGCCGCTCGGCGTAGTCGGTGATGCGCAGAAACCACTGCTCGAGCTGCCTCACTTCGACCGTCGCACCGCAACGCTCGCACGTGCCGTCAGGCGAGACCTGCTCGTTGGCGAGCACCGTCTGATCTTTCGGGCACCACTTCACCGCCGCCTCCTTGCGGTAGGCCAGGCCGGCGTCGAGCAGTTGCAGGAAGATCCACTGCGTCCAGCGGTAGTAGCTCGGTTCGTGCGTGGCCAGCTCGCGCGACCAGTCGATCGAGATGCCCCATTCGCGGAACTGGCGCTGGAAGGAGGCGATCGAGGCGTCGGTAGACGCACGCGGGTGAACGCCCGTCTTGATCGCATGGTTCTCCGCCGGCAATCCGAAGGAGTCGTAGCCCATCGGGTGCAACACGCGCCGCCCGAGACGGCGGTGGTAGTGGGCGATCGCGTCTCCCACCGAGTAGACCTTCAGGTGGCCGATGTGCGGCTCGCCGCTCGGGTAAGGGAGCATCTCCAGTACATACGAGTTCGTCTGCTCGGGCTCCGCGCCCGGCGCGCCCTGGCCGCTTGCCGGGAGCGCACCTTCGTTGGAGACCTCCCACGTGCGCTCGCGCGCCCACACCGCCTGCCAGCGGGGCTCGATCTCCTGGGGGTCGTATCTGCGCTCTGACATGGAGAGCGCAGGTTAGCGAGCGGACTGGGACGGAACTCTCGGGGCAGATCTCATCCCGTGTCGTACGCCACCGGGGCGTGCGTGTGCGATAGAGCGCGAGTGCGACCAAGCGCGCGTTCGGCAAAGCGCGCAAACGCCCGAGTCCGGTGGAGAGCCGCGGACCCGGGCGCCGGGAGAGGCTCAGAAGCTGTCGCCCGTGTCCATCGGATGCCAGAACATCGGCTGGGGCTCGTTGCTTACCCCGGCCGCGCCCATCAGCGCGCCGATCTTCTCGCCCTGATCCTCGAAGAACGCCTGAAACGCCTCGGCGCTTGGCCACTCGTCGATCACCATGACCTCGCCGTCTCCAGCCATGAACTGGTGATGGATCGCGCCCATCTCTTTCGAGCGCGCGGAGATCTCCTTGAGGAACTCCTGTTTCTCGCGTGCGACCTCTTCCAAGCGAGCCGGATCTACCGTCAGGCGCAACCCCATCATTACCGACATCGTCCTGCCTCCCTGTTGTCTCGGTGCGATTTGACCGTGCGCCCGAGCCTACGCTCATATCGGTCCCGGAGCGTTATCGAGGCGTGTCACGAGTGAGCCGAAACGGCCCACCGCGCGCCATGACGAGGGCCCCCGTGAGCGACAACCCCGCAACGGGCCCAGGCTCAGCGCCCGCCGAAGATGCGCAGCAGGGTGAGGAAGATGTTGATGATGTTGATGAACACGCCCGTGGCGATCCACACCACGTCGCGCTCGGTCGCGCCGCGACGGATGATCTGGAAGTAGATCGCCAGGTAGGCGCTCACGATCACGTAGATCGCGAGGTTCAGCAAAAAACTTTCGCCCGAGCCGATCAGGATCAACACGATCGCCAGCGTGAACACGCCGAGCAGCGCGAAGAACAGCGGCCGCATCCAGCGGATCAGATCGCGCGAGGTCGCGAAGCCGTAGGAGCCCATCACCCCGACCGTCAGCGCGGTGCCGCCCGCAGCCTGGTAGATCGCGCTCTGATCGACCTGCGCGTATTGGTTGATCACCGGTCCCAGCCCGAGCCCGAGCAGCAGCGCGAGGGCGAACATCCATGTCATCCCGGTCGAGCCCTCGCGCAGCCGCGGCACGAACATCTGCACGATCAGCATCCCCAGCGCGCCGAGCTCGAAGATCAGCCCGGTGCCATAGCTCAGATCGCGCCCGATGTAGGTGCCGGCCGCGAAGAACGCCAGCGCGACCGCCACCAGGAACATCACCTGGCCGAGCAGGAACGTTGAGCTGGCTGCTCGTTCGCCGGCGTGTGCGTCGAAGATGCTCAGCGCTGCCGGCTTCGACGATGTGCTGGTTGCAAACGGGTTGTCGGCCATCCACTCAAATCTTACGTCAGCGACGCCTGTTCGGTCGTAAAGCGCGAGTACGCGCGCACCGCCTCGACGATCTCCGCCGGCGCCTTCTCCGGCGAGCCCGCGTCGAACGGCGGCTCGGGGTCGTACTCGATGCCCAGCTGGATCGCCTGCGCGAGCTCGGGGCCGGCGATCTTCCCGACCAGCGACAGCGCCATGTCGATCCCCGCGGTGACCCCCGCGGAGGTGGCGAGCTTTCCGTCGAAGACCACCCGCTCAGGGACCACCTCGACGCCGAGCCCCCGCAACTCCTCGAGCGCCTGCCAGTTGCTGGTCGCGCGCGCACCCTCCAACAGTCCGGCGGCCGCCAGGATCAGCGAGCCGGTGCAGACCGAGGTCGTCCACGTCGAGGTCTCGTGCGCGCCGCGCAGCCACTCGTGCACGGGACCCTCCTGCATCAGCGCCGCTTGACCGGGGCCGCCGGGGACGAGCACCATCTCCGGATGTGCGTGCTCGGCCAGCGTCGCGTCGGCGAGCAGGGCCAGGCGACCGGTGTCGGTGCGTACCGGTCCCGCCTGCTCGGCCACGAACGTGACCTGCCAGCCGGGCACGCGACTGAGCACTTCATACGGGCCGACCGCGTCGAGCGCGGCGAAGCGGTCGAAGATCAGGATGGCTATGTCCATGGTGTGAGCGTCCTTCCGGTTGAGGGGTTCGTGGTGGTCGTCTGCGACATCCGCCCGCCCTGCCCGACGGGCAGGGCTGCGACGATCAAGCGGCGAGCGGGCGGCTCGGCGCTCCGTGCGGGTGGTAGCGGCGGCGGTACTCGGCCGGGGCGACGCCCAGCGCGCGGACGAACGTGCGGCGCATCGTCTCGGGAGTGCCGAACCCGCAGTCGGCCGCGACGATCGCGATCGGCTGCGCGCTGTCCTCGAGCGCGCGCCGCGCCGCCTCCAGGCGCACGCGCTCGACGTAACGCGCGGGCGTGATCCCCGTCTCGGAGGCGAATGCGCGCGCGAAGTTGCGCGGGCTCATGTGCGCGAGCTCGGCGAGCGCCTGCACGGACAGGTTCTCCGCCGGGTGCTCCACGACATGACGCTGCACCTCGCGCAGCGGCTCGCGCTCGGGCTCCTGCGCGGCGAGGGTCGCGCTGAACTGCGACTGGTTGCCGGGCCGGCGCAGGAACAGCACCAGATGGCGCGCGATCGTCAGCGCGGCCTCGCGGTCGAGGTCCTCCTCGACCATCGCCAGCGCCAGGTCCATGCCCGCTGTGACCCCGGCCGAGGTCCAAACGTCGCCGTCGCGTATGTAGATCGGCTCGGGATCGACCTCCACCGCGGGATGGCGTTCGGCGAGCTTCGCCGCGGAGGCCCAGTGGGTGGTCACGCGGCGCCCGTCCAGCAGACCGGCCGCGGCGAGCACGAACGCGCCGGTACACACCGACGCCACGCGGCGTGCGCCGGGCGCGGTCTCCCGCAGCCACTCCAGCAGCTCCGCATGCTTACTCGCGCCGGCCGACCCGGCGCCGCCGGGAACCAGAAGCGTGTCGATCTGTGCCGGTGCCTGTGCGAGTGCGATGTCGGGGACGATCTGCAGAGCACTCGATGTGCGCAGGGGAGCACAATCGAGGCTCGCCAGGAACACACGGTAGCTCGGCTCGCTGCGCCCAGTGGCGCTGATCAGCTTCTGCGCGGCCACGAACACCTCTTGGGGTCCGACGAAGTCGAGGCTCTGCACCTCTGGATACACGACCACGACCACGTTCCTGGGACTCGCCGCACGTTTTGGCATCGCTCGATCATGGACCATGCGGCGTCTGTCCGCAAGGACATATTTCCAACGATCCCTGCCACGCCGCTGTTGAGGTGCGAAGCGATGGCGAGCGCCGCTATGACGGCCGGCGATCGGCGGGTCTAGGATTGCCGCGTGGACTCCTCCGACGCCCTACGCACGGCCTCAGAGCGCGTCGCGAGCATCATCGAAGCAGCCGAACGCACGGCCGCGGAGCTGCGCGAGCAGGCCGAGTCCCGCACGCGCGAGCGCATCGCCGAGGCCGACCGCGCCGCCGAGCACCGCGTGCTGGCAGCCGAGGAGGAGGCCCGCGAGATCCTGCAGGCAGCACGCACAGAGGCCGAGAGCGCGCGCAACGAGGCGCTGGGCTCGGCCGCCGAGCTACACGGCGAGGCCGACGAGCGACTGCGTGAGGGCCAGCGCGTGCTCGAGGAGGCGCGCGCGCAGGCGACGCTGATCGCCGCCGACGCACACACAGCCGCCGAGCAGACCCTCGCAAACGCCCGCGCGCAGGCCGAGCAGACGCTCGCGCAATCCCGCGAGCGGGCGAGCCAGACGCTCGCGGACGCACAGGAGCAGGCCGCGCGAGCGCTCATCGAGGCGCAGGCCGAGGCCGAGCGCATGCTCGCCGGCGTCCACGAGGAGGGCGCCGAGGTACTCGAGAACGCGCGCACTGAAGCGCAGCGGCGCAGCGCGAGCGCCGAGGAGGAGCTGCGCGTCCGCCATACCGAGGCCCACGCCCGCGCCCAGGACATCCGCGCGATCGCCCGCGCCGAGGCCCGCGAGATCGTCGGCGAGGCCCACGCCGTGACCCACGAGGTCGTGCGCGAGGGAACCGAGGTCTCCCGCAACCTGCGCGAGCTCTCCTCCTCGCTGCGCACCAACGCCGAGCGCCTGCTGCGCGACGTGCGCCTCGCGCACGGCAGCATGACCGCGAGGTTGGATCAGGCCGGGCCCGGGGGCGGGCAGGGGCAGCGGACACCCCGCGGCGATCGGGAACGCGACGTGCCCGGCGAGGACGAGCTCGACGTGCCGGAGTTCATCCCGCCGGGGTGAGGCCACCCGCTACGGGACGTGCTGGCCCCGAGAGCGTGTGACGAACTTGGCACGCTCTCGGCACGAAGTTGGTACGGAAGACACGGTTCTGACACACGAACCGGCGTACCTTGCGTGGTAAGTGACCGAGCTAACTCCCAGCCAGAAGGGCGCCGCCGCTGAGGCCGAGATCGCCGCAGCGGCAATACGCCTGCGCCTGCAGGTACTGCGCCCGGTTGGCGAGGGCGGGCGCTATGACCTTGCGATCGATATCGGGGAGAGGCTGTTGCGGGTGCAGTGCAAGTGGGCCTCGCGACGGGGAGATGTACTCGTGGCTAACTGCATCACAAGCCGCTGTACGCCGCACGGATACCAGCGGAGGACGTACACGGCAGACGAAATCGATGCACTCGCCGCCTACGCGCCCGACACCGACAGGTGCTACCTGATCCCCGTCGACGAGATCGAAGGCCACGCCACGATCAGCCTGCGGATCGCTCCTACGCGCAACAACCAAGCGCAGCTCATTCGCTGGGCCAAGGATTACGAGTTGGAGGACTCAATGGAGCGGCACTGGAGCACGTGCCCAACCCTCCCCGATCTCGACGCGCAATCCGGGTTCGAGGCGGTACGATGAGCTCCCTGGGGCTATAGCTCAGCTGGGAGAGCGCTTGCATGGCATGCAAGAGGCCGAGGGTTCGAGCCCCTCTAGCTCCATCGACCCTGACGGTGGTCGAACCGCCGGAATTGAGAACGTCGGGGTTCGATCGCGTCACGGGCATCTATGCGAACTCTCTCGGAAGCCGGTGGGAATCAACGACTTTCTTTGCAGGGCGCCCTTCCTTGGCGCAGGTTTCATCCGACCAGCGATATCAGCTTGGCATCAAGACCTGGAATGCGGCCAAGTGACGCACATTGGCAGTACCGACTCGCCAGCCCGCCGCCATTGCAGTGGCAGCGACGATGCGATCGTGCGCTCCACGTCGGCGCCGGACGAGGCAAGGCCCGCCCAGAGCCGTGCGTGAACCCGTGCGACGAGCAGGTCGAAGGAGAGCACGGGAAAGGCATCCAGTACCGCCGCGACGAACGCCTCACGGCGGGCGCGATGCTCCTCGGTAGCTCTGTGAACTCCGTGCAACAGCTCTGAGGCCGTGATGGCCGCGATCGCGGCCTCCTTACAGCCCCAAGAGGTTCGACGGCGCACGCTGCTTCTGAAGCTCCGTCCCACCGTCCGTCGAGTCACCCCTACGCGCCCTGCAACCCGTGGCACACCCGCCACGCGCGCAGAACCGGGATCAACAGCCTCGTCAGGTCCCCGCCGACAGCGGCGATTTGTCCCGTCGCCTCGCGCATCTCCGGGGCGCGGGCGCCGTCCTTGGAGAGATACATCGCGGTCATGCTCGCCACGATCACCGCGTGCCGGTATCCGCGGTCGAGGAGGACGGCCTCTTGCATCGATCGCTCCAACACCTCGACCACCCGCCGCGTCGCCTCCGGCACGTCGCGGTAATTTGCGAGAAAGCTCTGTCCGCCGGTCTGAGCGTCCTCGGCCATGTCGCTGTAGCTGTCGAGCATCGTGGCCGCCAGGGAGATCCACGGCATGTACGCCTCGTACACCCGGCGGGCTTCATCTGCGCTACGACCGGGATCGGCCGCGAGCGCCAGGAGCGCCACGTCAGTCAGCCATGCGCTTGCGGCTCCGGTCCACTCAAACCAGTTGAGCTCGGAGCGATCGGGGAAGTGGGCTGCCGCGACGGCCCGCAGACTACCCATTCGCGCGTGCGGATCGAGCTCGTGGTTGAGCGCCTGGCAGAGAGCAGCCAGGCGCGTCGACTCGCCTATGCGGGGTCGAACCATCTCAAACGAGGGCAGTCGCACGCAGCTATCGCGAGTGACCTGCATGAGTGCACCGAGATATCCACCGTCTTCTCGCCAGGCGTGATGCCGATAGTAGTCGCCCAATGGAGCCGACGGGGCGAGCGCGTCGTGCAGGGCTCGATTGAGCTGCAGCCCGTTGGCCACCCCCTCGCAAGCCGCGAACTCGTTGGTCGTATCGAGATAGTCGCCGAGGATCTCGTAGGCGACCAGCCCGCGAATCAGGGTGCGCGAACGGTTTCGCGGCAGCGTGCACAGCAGCGCCGCGCCGTCGGTGTTCGGGCGCTTCTCCCGCAGAGACGTCACGGCGTGCCGGCGAAGCGTGCTGTCGGGGATGCGTTCAGCGAGCCTCCACCAGCGGCGTACCTCCCGAGCGACGCACGCCAGGCCCCAGCTCAGCTCACGCGTCGTGGCCGCGGCCAGCGCACTCAGTTGTTGTCTCGTGGTCGGCGCCGTTCCGGACGGGCGTTCGCATTGGCGCGTTAACGGGTATCGGGGACGCGCGGGTGCGGCCGAGTGCGGCCGTCGGTGGGACCGCGACGCATAAGGTTCCATCAGCCCTCTATGTTCAATAAGTTCGTCATTCCCGGGAACGAAGAGACCATAGACAGATCCATCCGCACGTGGGGCGCGTTTCGACCGACATCGCTCGCGCAAGCGTGATGTGATTGAGGCGCACCGCCCAACCGACGACACACGTGAGCCTCGGACATCCGGCGATCCGTATGCCCCCTCGACACCGGCCAAGCAAAACCTCATACGAGCAGATCGGCCTCGGGTACACCGGCGCGCGCCGTACCGAGCCGCGGATCGCAGCACGCATCTTCTCGGCGCTCGGCGACGCCCATACCGTGCTGAACGTAGGGGCCGGCACCGGTTCCTACGAGCCGACTGACCGTGATGTTCTCGCAGTCGAGCCCTCCCGTGTGATGCGCTCTCAGCGCCCATCTGGAGCGGCCCCCTGCATTGACGCTCGCGCGGAAGCGCTGCCGTTCCCCGACCAATCCTTTGACGCTGCGCTGGCCGTGCTCTCCGATCACCACTGGCCCGACCCGATCGCCGGGCTACGCGAGATGCGCCGCGTCGCTCGGCGAGTGGTCGTCTTTCAATGGGACGACGCTGAGATCGAACGCTTCTGGCTGGTCCGCGACTACCTCCCCGAGTACCACACCCTGAGCGCAGGCAGCCCCACCCTCCGCGAGCGCGCGGCGGCGATCGACGCGCACATGGAACCCGTCTCGATCCCCTGTGACGTGATCGACGGCTTCTTTCACGCCTACTGGCGCCGGCCGGCGGCCTATCTGCGCGAGCCCGTCCGCCGCGGCTGCTCGGTGTGGGCACGAGTCGGCGAGCAGGCCGAGCGGCACGCCGTAACCTCGCTCGCCGAGGATCTCGACAGCGGCGAGTGGGCGGCACGCAACGCTGAGCTGCTCGACCTGGAGAGCATCGACCTCGGCGCACGGCTGCTCATCGCCGACACGGCGTAAGCCATCTGGTTTGCCGGGAAGGCTGCGAGTAGCCCAGCCGATACGGACAAGCCATATTTAGAGGGTTGACTAGATTTAGAGCATCATCTAAAATTCTGGGCGGATGCCGGCTCCAGCTCCAGCTACAGGCCTGCGTGAGCGCCACAAGCACCAGCGCCGTGAGCGCATTCTCGCGGCGATGCGCGAGCTCTTGCGTGAGCGCCCGGACGAGACACCGACGATCGAGCGCATCGCCAAGCTGGCGGACCTGTCGCCGGCGACGGTCTTCAATCTCGTCGGACCGCGAGAGCAGCAGTGGGCGGCGCTGTGTGAGGAGCTGCTTGGCGAGCTCGATACGCGCCTTGCCTTCACTGCCGAGGAAGATCCGCGAGAGCAGGCGCGCAGGATCGTCAATGAGACCGCCGAGCTGTTCATCGCCGACTCCGCCGTCTTCAGGCGGCTCGTCAACAGCTGGGAGCGCGGCGGGCCGCTGCTTCAAGAGAATCCGATCCCGCGACTGCGGGCTGCGTTGCGCCGTGGGCAGGTCATCGGGATGCTCAGGGCCGATCTTCACATCGAGGCACTGGTCGGGCACATCGCGACGGCTTGCGGCGGAGCCCTGCGTCACTGGGCGGCGGGCCAGATCTCAGATGCGACATTTCGCAGGCGTGTGCGCTTCGCGGTCGACGTCGTGTTCGCCGCGGGCGCAGACGAGGAGTGGGCTGCGGAGCTGTCTGCGCCGTTGGCACGCAAGCGCAGGCGCGAGCCGCGGTGACACGAGCTGCCATCTCGTTCGACGTAGCACCGGATGTCCGTTTGATCGCAGACGCCTTCGGGGATCCCCACGCTCCCACCGTGCTCCTGCTGCACGGCGGCGGCCAGACCCGACACGCGTGGCATGCCACCGCCGCGAACCTCGCGGACGCCGGCCGGCGGGCGATCACGGTCGATCTGCGCGGCCATGGTCAGAGCACCCACCCTCGTCCCCCGGCATATGCGCTCGAGGACTTCGCCGCAGACGCGCGCGCCGTGATCGCGGCAATCGCGGGGGAACCGATCGTGGTCGGGGCTTCGCTGGGAGGCATCGCCGGCCTGCTGGCACTCACCGAGCCATCCGCCGCGCCCGCCTCCGGACTGGTCCTGGTGGACGTGGCCCACCGCTTTCAGCCACGCGGCGGGGGACGGATCGTGAGCTTCATGGAGGAACACCCGAATGGCTTCGCGACCCTCGCCGAAGCCGCCGACGCGATCGACGCCTACCTACCTCACCGCGCCCGCCCGCGCGACACGAACGGCCTGCGCCACAATCTCCGACGCAACGAGCAGGGACGCTGGATCTGGCACTGGGACCCGGAGATCCTGACGCAAACCCGCCCGCTGATCCAAGACCAAGCCCTGTTCTCCGAGCGCCTCACGACCGCCGCCACACGATTGCGCCAGCCCTGCCTGCTCGTCCGCGGCGCCGACAGCGATGTGCTCAGCGCGGACATCGCGCACGAGTTCATCCAGCTCGCGCCAACGGCCACGTTGACCGAGGTCCCACACGCCGGTCACATGGTCACCGGCGACAACAACGACGCATTCACCGCGGCGATCCGCGCGTGGCTGGACACGTCGGTGCCGCGTGCTTCCCCGACGCTGATCCGGCTCACGAAGACCGTGGTCGATCGAACGCGTGTGGAGGCGTTCTTGCGTTCTCGCGGAGCGGAGCGCCTGGTGCACCCGGGAGGCGGCCTGTATGAGCACCTTCGCCGCGTCTCCATGCTCTTGGCGGACTGGGGCGCGGACGAGACCGTCCAAATGGTCGGCTTGTGCCATGCCTGCTACGGCACCGACGGCTTCGATCACGCGATGGTCGACCGCGCGAATCGACAAGTGCTGGTGGAGCTGATCGGCCCCGCGGCGGAGAGC
Source organism: uncultured Solirubrobacterales bacterium (assembly GCA_963714025.1). Lineage (GTDB taxonomy): Bacteria > Actinomycetota > Thermoleophilia > Solirubrobacterales > Solirubrobacteraceae > Palsa-744. Next base: position 2,610,169 of record OY970221.1, on the reverse strand, counting down.
CTCGTCTATCTGTACTGCAGCTGCGATCGAGCCGTGGCATACCCACTGCTTGCGGACAGCGGACCGGTGGCGTTCCGCGACCGGTTCACAGAACGCCTTCACACCCCGTCAAAGCAAGAGATCAGGGACTTCATGGAGATCACGGCAGCAAATGAGCTCGACGCGCTCGCTCACAATCACGCTCTGCTCGCAGAGCACGGCGCGGACCTCTTTACGCTGTTCACCGGGGCGCGGGACCACCTGTCAGATAGCGCATGGCGCGCTTGTATGGACCTATTGGGCGCGCGAGGCGATCACGTCGTGTAGGTGGGATCCTGACGCTGTGGGTGAGCTGAGCCTAGCCGGGCTCGCTCTGCTCCGCCCCTAGACAGCTACCGTGGCCTCGACGTCCAAGGCAATGTGCGGTCGTGCGCCCGCGGCTACTGGATCTCCGAGCCAGCCGGGGCGCCCTCCCCCAGCCCAATACGCGCATGCAACCGCCGCAGCGGCCGAGGCGCCCACCAGTTCCACTTGCCCATCAGCGCCATCAGCGAGGGCACCAGAAGCGCCCTGACGATGCTCGCGTCGACGGCGACCGCGAGCGCGGCGCCGAGGCCGAGCTGTTTGGTGAAGAACAGCGCTGAGGTGGTGAGGGCGCCGATCGCCACGCAGAAGAGCAGCGCGGCGGTGGTGACGATGCGCCCGGTGCGCTCGATGCCGAGCGCGATCGCCTCGCGGTCGGTCAGACCGTGGTCGTGGGCCTCCTTGATGCGGGCGAGCACGAACACCTCGTAGTCGGTGGCCAGCGCGAAGGCGACCACGAGCATCAGCACGAGGCTCGACTCTTCAAGGCCGCCGATCGGCGTGAACCCGAGAGGACCGGAGAGGTGGCCGTCTTGGAAGATGAGCACCTGCAGCCCGACGGCGGCGCTCACGCTCAGCACGTTCATCACGAGCGCCTTGATCGGGATCGTCACCGAGCCGGTCATTGCGAACAGGAAGCCTCCGGTGAGCGTCAGCAGGATCAGCAGCGCGAGCGGGATGTGTGAGGCGATCGCCGACTTCTGATCGGCGAAGAACGCGCTCGCCCCGCCGACCAATGCGCCGTAGGGGTGCGCGAGCGCGCGCAGTCTGCCGAGCAGGCGCTGCTGGACATCCGAATACGGAGAGCCATGGGGCAGCAGCACGATCTCCCAGGTGCCGCGACCGAGATAGGCCGGGGCCGAGACGCTCCCCAGCGGACCCGCGACGCCGGCTGCCGCCGTCGCCAGGCGCTGAGCCGAGGGGCGTGGTCCCTTGAAGACGATTTCGGTCGCTTCCCCGGCGTTGGCCGGGAAGCTCCGCGCGAGCGCCGTTTCGACCTGCCGGCTTTCGGCGCTCGCGGGCAGCAGGTCCGCACCGGGCGAGGTGAACTGCAGGTGCAGCGCCGGGATCGCCGCCGCGAGCAGGACGAGCGCGCTGATCAGCGCGACGGGAGCGGGCCGGCGCACCACGCCGTGCGCCAGCCGCCACCAGCCGCCGTCTTCGGTCGCTCTCGCCGTGCGCGCCGCGCGGCGTCTGAGCCATGCCGGCGAGAGCGCGTCGATGCGCGGTCCGAGGACGACCAGCACGGCGGGCAGGACCAGCAGCGAGACCGCGCCGCCGCACAGCACGACGAGCGCTCCGCCGATCCCCATCGAGGAGAGGAAGCGGATCGGGAACACGAGCAGGCTGGTCATCGCCGCGGCGACCGTCAGACAGCTGAACAGCACCGTGCGGCCGACCGTGCGCAATGTGCGCGCGATCGCCTCGTGCGTGTCGGCGCCGCCCGCGAGCTCCTCGCGATAGCGGTAGAGCACGAACAGGCTGTAGTCGATTCCCAGGCCGAGGCCCATGCCGCTGATGAGGTTCAGCGCGAACACCGAGATCGGCGTGAACTGGTCGATCAGCCGCAGTCCGAGGAACGCGAGCACGATCGCAAAGCCGCCCACGAGCAGCGGCAAGAGCGCCGCGACCAAACCTCGGAAGAACCAGAACGAGAGCAGCAGCAGCAATGGGAAGGCGAGCAGCTCAGCGCGCTCGAGGTCGCTGGTCGTGCGTTCGTTCAGTTCCTGGTTGGTGAGCGCGTAGCCGCCGAAGTGCACGCTCATCCCCGCGAGCTTCGCATTTGCCGGAGGTCTCGCGAGAGCGGTGCGCACATGCGCGATCGCCGTGGTCGCGTCGGTCGGGGTGGCGTAGGCCGCGAGCACGACCGTTTCGTGGCCGTCGCGCGAGAGCAGCCCGTGTGCGTGCGAGGCGGCGACTACGGCTCCTCCCTGCCCGTAGGCGAGGACGCGCTGGAACCCGTGCTGAGCTGAGAGCAGCCCGGCGAGCGTCCCGATCGCACCTTGAGCCGCCGGATCGGTCCTGAGGTCGCGGGCGCTGCGCAGCAGCGCGGCCACGTCGTAGTAGGGGCTCTGCCCGGTCGCGGTGTGAATCGCGGCGTTCGTGCGTTCGTATTGGGAGGCCGGGTCCTCGAAGTACTGCACCGAGCTGCCGAGCATCCCCGTCACGGGCGTGCCGAGCACGACCGCGATCGCGAACAGCGCACCCGCCGCGAGGAGCACGCGCCGCGGGCGAGTCACGGCGAGCTTTGTGAGCGCTGCGATCACGCCCTACTCCTCGACCAGCCGCCGGTGCACGGCCCAGCGCGCGAGCTCGTGGCGACTGGAGAGCTGGAGCTTGCGCAGCACCGCCGAGACGTGCGCCTCGACGGTCTTCGCCGAGATGCCGAGTTGGGCGGCGATCTCCTTGTACATGTAGCCGCGCGCGATGTGCTGGAGCACCTCGCGCTCGCGCGGGGTGAGCAGATCGAGCTCCGGATCGATCTGCGCGGGCGGGATCTCACCGGCGAAGGCGTCGAGCACGAAGCCCGCCAGGCGCGGCGAGAACACAGCGTCGCCCTCGCGCACGCGGCACACGGCGTCGGCGAGCTCGGGACCGGAGATCGTCTTGGTCACATAGCCGCGCGCGCCCGCGCGGATCAGCGCAATCACGTCCTCGGCCGCGTCGCTGACCGACAGTGCGAGGAAGCGAACGGCCGGTCGGCTCTCGCCGAGCCGCCGGATCACCTCCGCGCCACCGCCCCCCGGCATGTGGACGTCCAGCAGGACGACGTCGGGCTCGAGCTCCTCGATCACGCACACGGCGCCCTCCACGTCGCCGCTCTCGGCCACGACCTCCACGCGCGGACCGAGACTCGCGCGCACACCGGCGCGGAACAGGTCGTGATCGTCGACGATCACCACCCGCGCGAGCGATCCCGACTGCTCGCTCACGGCCGCGCACCGAACGATCGCCGGCCCCGGCCCGCGACCGTTCCGCCGCTCACCCTCATCGTCATCGCCGATCTCCGCGAGAGAACGCGATCTCGACCTCGGTGCCCCCGCCCGGCAGGGCACGCACGCTCGCGCCGCCGCCGGCACGACGCATTCGCCCGATGATCGACTCGCGCACGCCGCGTCTGGCCGGCGGCACGGCCGCCGGATCGAAGCCGCCGCCACGATCGCGGACGAACACCTGGATGCGCTCCTCGGAGAGCTCGGCGTACACCGACACCGGCGCCTGTGAGGCGAACTTCGCGGCGTTGAGCATCGCCTCGCGAGCCGCACCGAGCGCGGCGAGGGCGGGCTCATCCAGCGGGCGGTCACCGACGGCCACCACCTCAACCGTGCCGCCTGCCGCATCCTCCACTTCGGCGGCTGCCAGATCGAGAGCGCCGGCGAGCCGTTCGCCGTGCTCGCGCGAGTCCCCTCCGGCCAACCATCCGCGCAGCTCGCGCTCCTGCCGACGGGCAAGCGCCGCGACCCGCTTGGGGTCCTCGGCGCTGCGCTGGATCAGTGCCAGCGTCTGCAGCACCGAGTCGTGCAGATGCGCGCCGACGTCGGCGCGCTCCTCGAAGCGAATCCGCTCGGTCCGCTCGGTCGCGAGGCTGCGCGCCAGACGCCGCCAGGAGGGGGCGAAGATCAAGGCCAACGCGATCAGCGCCACGAGGCCCGCGAGCACCGTTTCGCCCGCCGGGCGCAACGCGCCGTTGGCCCACAGAAACGCAAATCCGGCGGCGAGCACGAGCGTGATGCCGAGCCCACCGCGGCTCACCTTCGGCCGGCCGAGCGCGCGCACGCGCACGGAGGGCTCCCGCGAGGGCACGGCCGACGAGCTCGCGGGCGGGCGATGGGCAGCCCAGCCGCGTCGGCGCGCGGGCAGAGCGCCGGACGCGCGCCAGATCAAGAGCGCGCCCAGCGCGGCGACCACCGCCGGCCAGACGATCGCATCGCCCGGCCAGGGCCCGGCCGCGCGCACGAACAGCAGACCGCTCACGGCCAGGAGGCCCGCGCCGATCGCGATTCTCATCTCGCCGCGCGGCCGACTCAGCGGGTGGGAGGACATCGCCGCTCATGATCTCAGCCGCGACCACGGCCGCGTCCGGCCAGACCACCGGCGAGCAGGATCGCCCCCAGCGCGCCGACGAGCACGGGCACGGTGTAGGCAAAGCGCAGGTCGATCGTCCCATTCGCGTCGAGCACCAACAGCACGCCGAGCACGAAGACGGCGATGCCGGTCAGCAGGACGGTGAGGTTCGGAGAGCGCATCAGCGACTCGCCCCCGTCGGGAGGTCGCAGGCTTCGTCGGTGCCGAGCTCACCCGGATGGGAGTGAGCGCCGAACCAGCCACCGCCGCCGTTCCAGCCCCTCCAGCCGTGTTCGATCGGGTGGTCGGCCACGAGCAGCGCGCCGAGCCCGACGTCCCCGCTCAGCACCAGGCGCGGCGTGTTCGGCGGGGGCAAGGGTCGTTCGGACCAGTTCACGTCGAGGCCTGCGGATCGCTGTTCGAGCGCCCCGGCGTAACCGCCGCCGATCTGCGCGCTGGTGGCGACGCAGACGCCGCGGGGTACCAGGACGACGATCTCCCCCACCCCCAGTCGGACGTGCAGATAGGTGTCCCCCGGTGGGAACGCGACCTCGCGCAGGTCGACTTCCAGGTGGCCTGCCCCGAGCCGGTAATCGGGACGCACCTCGCTCAGGAGGTGCGGACGATAGATGCGTTCGCCCACGCCGCCGTGCAGATCCACGTGGGCCGCGGCGATCACCGCCACCGATACCGCGAACGCCACGGTCGGCAGCACCAGCCGCCGGCCCCGGCCCGTGAACGCGCTCAGCACGAGCGCCGCGCCGACCGCGACCACCATCCACGCGGCGAGGCGCCCGTCGATGCCCGCAAGCCAGGCACCGGCCACCGCGAACAGGACCGACCAGGCGGCGATGGCCACCACGAACGCGAGCGAGCCGAACAACCGGCGATCGGCGCTCGCGTGCTCCTGCTCCCCGCGGGACCGGCGCAGTCCCAGCCAAACCAGCGTGGCGACGCTCCCTACCAGCACGAGCGAGGAGATCCCCACACCGAGCCCCCACGCACCGCGGTGTCCCGCGTGACCGGCCGCCTGGAGGGCTATCCCTACCGCCACGACCACGACGACCACACCGAGCACGCTCAGCCAGGACGAGCGGCCTAGTCGGATCGGCGCGCGGCCGGCTCCCTCCTCCGGCACCAGCAGGAGGATCGCGAGGTACAGCACTACGCCTACCCCGGAGAAGACCGCGAGGCCCACGAACGCGATCCGGAACAGGATCGGATCGACGTCGAAGTGAGCCCCCAGTCCGCTGCACACGCCGCCGATCAGGCGCCCGCGGCGTGTGCGGATGAGCCGGGGCCGGCGAGGGCGCTGCTCGCGCCCATCCTCAGCGCCGGACATCGACTGCGCCGCGGGTGATCGCGGGGAGATCGGTGGCCGTCTCGAACATGGGCACAGTCTCGCCCCGCGGCGGTGCCCGCACAATCGGGAATGTCCCTAACTCACACCTACCCTGAGCGGTTCAAACCGAGACGCCCCCGATGTTGACTAGTCGACCGCCGACCACACCACTTTCAAGTCGCTGCTCGCGCCGGCGTTGAAGTGCGAGGTGACGGTGCCCGTGGCCTCGCCGTGCGTGAGGAACTTGCCGGTGACGGTGTCGCTGCCGTAGACCTTGCCCGTCCCGGGCGCGTGCAGCTCGAGGGTGGCCTTGAAGGTGCCCTGTTTGGAGATCTTCGCCGTGCCGCCGCCGGGGCTCACAACGCCGCCGCAGCCACCGCTGCACTTGAAGGGGGTGCTCACCGCGAGGTCGATCACCTGCTTGCCGTTGGCGGAGACTTTGAAGGCGATCGTTCCCGACTGCGCGCCCGCGTAGCTGCCAACGTAGGACTTGCCCTTGGCGGCGTTCGACGCGAGCACTACCGCCGGGCTCGCGAGCGCCAGAGCGGCAAGAAGTGCGCCATTTCTCCACAGATGTCCACCGAGACGGTGCCGGATGCTCATGCCAAAACTCCCTGTCCTCGTGAGTGCTCGACTATGCGCGACTGTGCGGAAAGTCTATTCCAATCGGGATCATGCGGCTCGAGTGACGCTCGCCGGAGCGATGCAAGGGGTGCCGCGCATGCGCGGCACCCGGACGGGTCGCATGCGACCCGTCCTTCCGCCGGCGCATGCGCCGGCGGCGGGGTCGCACATGTGCGACCCCGAGGCGGGGCCGCATGCGGCCCCGCCGGACTCGCCGCATGCGGCGAGTCCCCATAACCGACTCACCGCCGAACCGGCGGCGCACCCGAGAGATCGAGATGCCGCCGCAATCCGTACTATCTGACTATGAGCACCGTTCAGAGTCGCGGCATGGGCTATGTGCTGGCGATCGGCGGCGTCGCCGGTGCGCTGATCGTCCTGATCGTCGGCGCCAGCACGATCGCCGCGGTGGGTCATGAAGTGCCCAAGGAACTGTGGGCGATCGGCGGCGCCCTCAGCGGATCGCTCGTGGGCATCCTCGCGAAGTCCCCCGAAGGACGCGCGGGCGGTCAGGCGGCGATGCCGCTGGCGGCCACCCAGGAGACGATCGACGCGGCCAACAAGGCCGCGAAGGAACGCGGGGAAACCGAGCAGCGGCTGCGTCCCGCGCTGGCCCAGAGCGTCGCGGCCGCCGTGCAGGACGTCGAACGCGTGGGCGAACAGGCCAAGCAGAACGTCGTCAGCATGGCCGGCATCGGCGCGGGCACAGACGCCGACGCGGACGCCGCGGCGCTGAGCGCCGCCACGAGCGTCGCGCACGCGCAGGGACAGAAACTCCTGAAAGTGGCCACCAAAGCTCAGGCCGCGCCGGCGGACGACGCGCTGGCTGCCTCGGTGCGCATCCACGAAGCCGCCCAGAGCGCCGCCGTCACGACCGCGGCGGTCGCCGCGAAGCCGAGCGACCCTGGCTGGCTGTCGGGGCTGAAGGCGATGGTGAGCGAACCGAAACTGCTCGTCCCCTTCGGTCTGTTCGTGATCACCGCCACACTCGGCATCCTGCTGGGCCTGGGCCTGATCAAACCGGCCGCCTGCCCCTCGGGTTTGACCTGCACCTACGCGAAGACCACCGAACAGGCCGCCAACGTGATGATCTCGCTCGCCTCGGCCTCCGTGGGCGCGCTGATCGGGATGTTCGCCACGGCATCATCTTCCGGCACGCCCCCCGCCAAAGGGCCCGACGGCGCAGCCAAAGCGGCCTGATCGCGGGCCGGTCGAGCGGCCCCCGCGGCCGCGAGCGCGTAGGCGAGAGGGACAGCAGGCGGGGCGCTTCAAACTGCGCACGAGAACACGCGGGGGCGCGCCACTAGAGTGCTCTCGCGTGAGCCGCGCGCGACTGGCCAGATCGGGGGTGCTCGGGGTGGTGATGCTCGTAGCGTGCGCCACCCTGAGCGCGTGCGGCGGCGCGAGCGGTCTGGGGGCGGCCGGGAGGTTCACGCCGCACACGCCCGGCACGCTCACGGTCGCCACCGCCCAGGTCCCGGACCCGGGGTTCTGGCAGGGCACGCTCGCGCACCCCACGGGGGGCTTCGAGTACGGGCTCGCCCGCGCGCTCGCCTCGCGCTTCGGCCTCTCGCGCGTCGCGGTGATCGAGGTGCCCTTCAAGCAGCTGACCGCCGGCGATCTCGGCGGGGCCGACCTGGCGCTGTCGGACATCACCGTCACCAAGGCGCGCGCGCAGCATGTGGACTTCTCTGACTCCTACCTCGACGCGCCGCCCGCGATCCTCGTGCGCCCCGGCACCGAAGTGCCCGACGTGCACGCCGCGCAAGGCCTCAGCTGGGCGGTGCAGGACGGCACGACCCTGCAGGAAGCGCTCGCCGAAGCGATCGAACCGTCGGCGCCCGCGCAGGTGCTCGAACACCAGCGCGAAGTGCTGCTCGCGCTGCGCGTCGGTCGCGCGCAAGCGGTGCTGCTGGACCTGCCGGTCGCGCTGGCCTACGCGCGCGAAGCCCCTCATTCCTATGCCGTCGCGGCGCAGCTGCCGAGCGAAGCCGTGCTCGCCGCGGCCCTGCCGAAGGGCTCTGCGAACCTCGAAGCCGTCGACTCGGCGATCCGCGCCTTCACCGCCGACGGCACGATCGAACGCCTCGGGCAGGAATGGCTGCACACCGATCTACAGGACGGGCGCGACGAAGGGGTCCCGGCGCTGAGGACCGACGAATGACCGCGCTCGCGATGCGCGCGCCGGTGATGGCGGCGCTCGTTGACATCTCCTCTCCCAAGGGCGCTCCGTGGGAGTTCCTGATCGTCTTCGCCACACTGCTGCTCGGACCGGTCCTGTTCAAACGCGCGGGCGTGCCCGGCATCATCGGGCTGCTGCTCGGCGGCTATGTGATCGGCCCGCACGGGCTGAACCTGATCGGCTCGGGCAACGCCACGCTGCCGGACCTCGGCCAGCTCGGGCTGCTGTATCTGATGTTCGTCGCCGGCGTCGAGCTCGACCTGAACCTGCTGCGTGTCCATCGCCGCTCGACCGTCGCCTTCGGGCTGCTCACCTTCGCCTTCCCGATGACGCTCGGCACGATCGTCGGCCTTGCGCTCGGCTGGGAGGTCGAGGCCGCGCTGCTGCTCGGCTCGCTGCTGGCCTCACACACGCTGATCACCTACCCGACGGTCCGCGAGGCCGGACTGTCCTCCGATCCGGCCGTCGCCACGGCGGTGGGATCGACGGTGCTGACCGACACGCTCGCGCTGATCGTGCTCGCGGGCGTCGCCGGCTCGGTCGGGGGCGGGCGCTCGGGCGTGGAAGTGGCCGTGCAGATCGCCGTCGGGCTGATCGTGCTGATCGCCTTCAGCCTGCTCGTGCTGCCGCGCCTGGCGGCGCTGGCCTTCCGGCTGCTGGGCGCCGAGCGCTCGGTGCGCTACATCGTCGCGATCACCGCCTTCCTCTCGGCCGCGACCGTCGCCGAGCTGTTCGGCATCGAGGGCATCGTCGGCGCCTTCTTCGCGGGCCTCGCGCTGAACCGGCTCGTGCCCAACGAGGGCCAGCTGATGGACCGCATCGAGTTCTTCGGCGGCGCCGTCTTCATCCCCGTGTTCCTCGTCTCGGTCGGGCTGATCCTCAATCCCTCGGTGATGGTCCAGGGGCAGACGCTCGAGCTCGCGGGCCTCTTCATCCTCGCCTGCCTCGGCGGGAAGGCCCTGGCGGCGATGCTCTCCGCGCGCCTGCTCGGGTTCTCCCGGCCACAGGCCACGCTGCTGTTCTCGCTGAGCTCCGCCCAGGCCGCGGCGACGCTGGCGGCGACCGTGATCGGCTTTCAGCTCGGCCTGTTCGACAGCTCGGTCGTCAACGCCGTGCTCGTGGTGATCCTCGTGAGCGTGCTCGCCTCGACCATCACCGCGATCCGCGCAAGCGCGCGCATGCCCGCGCACGATCGCGGCCCGCAGCCGCTGGGCAAGCGCGTGGTGGTCGGCATCGGCGATCCCGAGCTCGCGCAGGGCGCGCTCACGACCGCGCTGGGGCTGGCGCGGGCCGACGGCGGCGTCGTACGCCCCGTCCTGGTCGTGCCCGAATCGGCACCCTTCGCTCCCCGTGCCGCGCGCGAGCGACTCGCGCAGATAGTCGCCGCGGTCGGCGTCGACACCCTGCCCACGACGATCGTCGACCGCTCGGTGATGCACGGCGCGCTGCGCGCCGCCGCGGCCGAGGAAGCGACGCTCGTGCTGGTCAGCGAGCCGCCCGCGAGCAACGGCGCCGCCGGACACGAGCCCTCGGCATCGCCGTCGCACACAGGCACCACAGGGCACGAGCCCTCAGCATCGCCATCGCGTACAGGCACCACGGGGCACGAGCCCTCCGTATCGCATTCGCTTACAGGCGCGCGTAGAACAGCACCGCCGCACACACCCCCGGTCGGGATCGTGCGCGGACAGGAGACCCTGTGGGTTGACGTGCCCCAAGATTCGTGTTACTCTCGGTAACGTGAAATAGAGGGAGCGTCGCCTCGAACAAGAGGCGATCGTCACAGGGTCACAGTCTACGGGAGGGGTGCGGTGCGATGAAACGCCATGTTCGAGTCCTGCTCGCGGCGAGCCTCGCCGGCGCCTGTCTGATCGTCGCGGCCGCCGCGTGGGCCACACAGGCCACGCAGACGTTGAGCGTTCACGCGAGCTTCACCCCCGATCGTCTCGGAGCGCCCACCAACCTCTCGGCCGCAGCCGTGTTCGGCCCCGCCGGACCCGGCCCGCAGTCGCCGGCGGTCAAAGTGACCGCCTACGGGCCCGCGGGCATGCTCGTTGACACGCACGGCGCCGGCGTCTGCACGGTCACGCCGGCCAAGCTCGAAGCGACCGGGCCGCGAGCCTGCCCGCCCAGCTCGCGCATCGGCTTCGGCGCCGGCGTGGGCCTGTTTGAAATCTCCCACGAACTGCTCCCCGGACCGCTCGCGCTGGAATTCTTCCTGGCGCCCTCCGAACACGGGCATCTGGCGGTGCTGATCTACGTCAGCGCGGTCACGCCGGCCTCCGAGCAGCTCGCCTTCATGGGCCACGAAGTCCGCGCGCGCAAGCCCTACGGGATCGGCATCACCTTTGACATCCCGATCGTGCCCACGCTCCCCGGCGCATCGCCGGGCTGGGTACAGCACGTCTCGTTGACCTTCGGCGCGCACAACATCGCCTACTACCGCACCGTTCACGGCAAGCGCGAACTCCAGCACGTGCGCGGCGTCGTCACTCCCAAGACCTGCCCCCACGGAGGCTTCCCACTCGAAGTGCAGGTCGCCTTCGCCGACGGCACCGCGTCCGCCACGACCACCAAGGTGCCATGCCCCGCCCACTAGCCGAGCGAGGATCGCGCGCGAGCAGCACCGCCTCACGCGCGATCGCGCGCACGACCGTGGCGCAAGCTCCACGCAAACACCCCTCCACGCGACATACTTCTCATGAGATGCAACTCCCGCAGATGAACACCGTCGGCGCTCGCTCGATCGGCGCCATGGGCGCCGCGCGAACGGTGATCGTGGCGCTGAGCATCTGCGCCGGGCTGACGGCGAGCGCGCACGGCGAAAACTTCGCCTCGATCGCGCCTTCCGTCTCGCCCAACCGGCTGCACGCGAAGGTCGCGCTGACCGTCACCATGCGCCTCACCGGCACCCAGTTCGGCGTGCCCGCCCCTCTGAGCAAGTCGATCGTGCGTCTGCCCGCGGGGATGACGCTCGACATCCCCCACCTGAGCAGCTGCAGCGCCGCCCGCCTGCGCGCCCGCGGACCGAACGGCTGCCCGGCCCGCTCGAGGCTCGGCAGCGGGCACGCGCTCGTGGAGGTCCACGCGGGCACCGGGGACATCACCGAGGAAGCGCAGCTGTGGGCCTTCCTCGGCCCGCCGAACAACCTGCAGCCGACCTTCGAGATCCTCGCCCAGGGCTACACGCCGATCGACGAACGCAAGGTGCTGCGCGGAAGCGTGCTCCCGGCCGAAGCCCCCTACGGCGAAGAGCTCGAGATGTCGATCCCCCCGATCCCCACGCTGATGTTCGAGCCCAACGCCTCCATCGCGACCTTCACCCTGACGATCGGCGCGAGCGCGCGGCACTCGGGGCACGCAGCCAACGCGGTGCTCACGCCCTCGAGCTGCCCACCGGGCGGGTTCCCCTTCGCCGCCGAATTCGACTACGTCGACGGCACCGTCGGCCAGGCCCTCGCCACCACCCCCTGCCCGGCATGAGTCGCTCGCGCGGAACATCCACCCGCACGCTCGGCCCCCTCGCCTGCCCGACCGCGGTTGCGCTGGCGGCGAGCCTGCTCGCAATGGGCGCGCTCGCGCCCCTCAGTTCCGGCGAGCGAGCGCCCTCGAGCCCGCGCGCACATGGGGCCCGGACGATCTCCCTGAACGAGACCGGCCACCTGCACCTCACCAGCAAGCACGGCTTCACCCTGAACGAGCAGGGCTCGGCGACCGGCACGGTCGTGGGCACGATCTACGTGCACCTGACCGCGGTCTCCACCACGCGCGTGACGGCCGAAGTGAACATCTACGCGCACGGCGCCTCCTTCTCGGGCAGCGGCAACGCGAGCTACCACCGCGCGAACCCCATCGCCAGCTTCGCCGGTTCGATGTCGATCAACCGCGGCACCGGCAGCTATGCGCACGTCCGCGGCTCGGGCCTGAGCTTCAGCGGCACCATCGCCGAATCGGAGCGCGACGCGATCACCGTGCACGTCAGCGGCCGGGTGTCGGACTGATGAGCGGCGCCGGAGATCGCCTCCGGCGCGCACACGAACGTTGAATCGAGGCATCGGTGCTGGAGCTGCGCAACCTCGTCAAGCACTACCCGGCGGTGGGCGGCGAACCGGTCCGGGCCGTGGACGGCGTATCGCTGAGAGTCGAGCCGGGGGAAACGGTCGCGCTGTACGGGCCGAGCGGTTCCGGCAAGACGACCCTGCTGCTGATGATCGCGATGCTGCTCGAGCCGACCGCCGGTGAGATCCTGATCGGCGAACGCGACATCTCGACCCTGTCCGAGCACGAGGCCTCGCACTTCAGGCTCGCCGAACTGGGCTTCATCCGCCAGAGCTTCGACCTGCTGCCGGGCGTCAGCGCGATCGACAACGCGACGCTGAAGCTGCTCAAGACCCGCCGCTGGCGGCAGGCCCGGCGTGAGATCGCGCCGCTGCTTACGCGCCTGGGCCTCGGCGAGCGCATGAGCCATCGCTCGGAGACGCTGTCGATGGGCGAGCGCCAACGGGTGATGATCGCGCGCGCCCTTTCCACCGGGCCGCGCCTGTTGCTCGCGGATGAGCCGACCGGGAGCCTCGACAGTCGCCGCGGACGCGAAGTGCTCGAGCTGCTGCGCGAGCTCAGCCGCGAGCGCGAGGTCGCCGCGGTGATCGTCAGCCACGACCCGATGGCGGCCGAGTACGCCGATCGCGTGCTCGCCCTGCGCGACGGCCAGCTCGACTCCTACGCACTGGGTCGCGACGTGTATGCGAGTCGATGAGCCCGCTGAACGCCCTGCACCTCTACCGCGTGCGCCTGCGCGCGCGCTTCTGGCAGGAGTGCTTCGCGATCGTCGGGATCGCCGCCGGGGTCGCCCTGCTGTTCGCCTCGCAGGTCGCCAACTCGAGCCTGCAGAGCTCGGTCTCGCAACTCTCGCGCGGGATCGCCGGTAACGCCACGCTGCAGCTGCTGGCGCGCGACCCGCACGGCTTCCCGGCCGCGACGCTCGCGCGCGTGCGCGCGATCCCCGGCGTGCGCGTCGCCGCGCCGGTGCTCGAAGCCGGCGCGCAGGCCGCCGGCCCGCACGGCAGCGCCTCGGTGCAGCTGATCGGCGCCGACACGAGCCTCTCGGCACTCGGCGGCACACTCGTGCGCGGTACCGAACTACGGCCCTTCGGGGGCATCGGCGCGCTGGTGCTTCCCGCTCCGCTGGCGCACACGCTCGGCGTGACCCGCTTCGGCCAGGAAGCGCTCCTGAAGCTCGACGGGCGCAGCGCCGAAGCTCCGCTGTACTCGCAGCTGCACGCTGACCAGGTCGGTGCGCTCGTGCACAGCTCGGTGGCGATCGTCCCGCTCTCCTTCGCCCAGGAACTCACCGGCCTGGGCGCGCGCGTGAGCCGCATCCTCGTGGAGCCCGCCGCGGGCTCACAGGCGCGGGTGCGCGCGGCGCTCGAGCGATAGCCGCCGGGCGCCTGAACGTCGAGACGATCGACTACGAAGAACGGCTGTTCGCCAAGGCGGCCGCGGCGAGCAACCAGTCGACGGCGCTGTTCTCGGCGATCAGCGCGCTCGTCGGGTTCCTGTTCGCGTTCAACGCCGTGCTGCTCACCGTCCCCCAGCGCCGGCGGCTCATCGTCGATCTGCGTCGCGACGGCTACACCCCGCGGACGGTGATCGCGGTGTTGCTGCTCGACGCCGTCGTGCTGGGGCTGATCGCCTGCGCGCTCGGGCTGGTGCTGGGCGAGGAGCTCTCGATCCACGTGCTGCACTCCAACCCGGCCTTCCTCTCGCTGGCCTTCGCCGTCGGCTCGGAGCGCTACGTCAGCTGGCAGAGCGTCGCGTTCGCGCTCACCGGCGGGATGGTCGCGGCGATCGTGGCGGTGCTCACGCCGCTGCGCGACATCCTCTCGCGCGACCCCCTCGCCGCGCTCGGCCTGCGCCACAGTCCCGGCGAGGAACAGGGAGCGCGCAGGGCGCACGCTCACACCGCCGCGCGCGCCGCGCTGGTGGGTGTCGTGTGCCTGCTCGCCGCCACCGCGATCCTGCTCGCGGCCCCCGACGCGGCGATCCCCGGCATGGTCCTGCTCGTGGCGGCGCTGCTGCTCGTGCTGCCCTTCGTGCTGGACCTCACGCTCGCGCTCGTCGGGCGGCTCGCGCGGCTGATCACGGGCGTGGTCCCGCACATCGCCACGATGGAGCTGGGCGCCGCCGGCGCGCGCGCGGTCGCGATCGCCGCGACGGGCGCGATCGCGATCTTCGGCAGTGTCGCGATCCAGGGCGCCCACGGCGATCTGCTCCACGGGCTCGAAAACGCCGCGCAGGACATGAACGCCTCCGCCGATGTCTGGGTCTCCCCCGCGGGCTCCTACAACCTGCTGAACACCACCCCCTTCGCGCCGGTCGATCGCGCACGGCTCGAACACGTCGCCGGGGTGCGGTCGGTGCGTCTGTATCGCAGTGGACTGCTCGACTACGGCGATCGGCGCGTGCTCGTGATGGCCCCGCCGGCGCAGGCCACGCCGCTCTTGCCCGCGACCCAGATCGTGCGCGGGAACCTGCGCCAAGCCGAAGCGCGCGTACGCGCCGGCGGCTGGCTCGTGCTCTCCAAGGCGATCGCCGACGAACACCACCTGCAGATCGGGCAGGCGCTGACGCTGCCCACGCCCGATCCCGCGGAGGCTGCGCATCGCGGCGCTCTCCACGAACGTCGGCTGGGCGCCCGGCGCGATCGTGATGAACGCCGAAGACTACGCGCGCGCGTGGGGCTCGGGGGATGCGAGCGCCTACGGCATCCTGCTGAACCCCGGCGTCTCAGCGGCGCAGGCGGTGCGTGCGATCCAGCGCGCCCTCGGTCCGCGCTCGGGCCTTGCGGTGCAGAGCGCCGCGCGGCACGCGCAGCGCCAGAGCGCGCTCAGCCGTCAGGCGCTCGCGCGCCTGACCCAGATCGCGACGCTGATCCCGATCGTCGCGGTGCTCGCGATGGCCGCGGCGATGGGCGCCATGATCTGGCAGCGCCGTCCGCGCCTGGCCAAGCTCAAGCTGGAGGGGCTGCCGCGCGCGGACCTGTGGCACACGATCCTGCTCGAGAGCCTGCTGCTGCTGGGCGTCGGCTGCCTGACGGGCGCGATCTTCGGCCTCTACGGCCAGCAGCTCGCCGACCGCGCGCTGGCGCAGACGATCAACTTCCCCGTGGTCTACTCCATCACCGCGCTGACCGCGCTGCAGAGCCTCGCGCTGATGACCGCCACGGCACTCGCGATCCTGGCGGTGCCGGGCTGGATGGCGAGCTCGGTGCCGGCCTCGCTCGCCCTGGAGGACTGACGGCCGCGATGGCACGAGCGGAGTCCTCCTCACAGCGTGCCTACAAGCAGGTCGCGCGCGCCAAGGCCCAGGAGCAGACGCGCGAGACGCTGCTGCAGGCGGCCACCGAAGAGGTCGAGCGCGACAACTGGACGCAGGCCTCGCTGGAGTCGATGGCCGGCCGCGCGGGCGTCAGCAAGCAGACGGCGCTGCGCCACTTCGGCTCAAAGCAGGGACTGCTCGACGCCGTCATCCGGCGCTCGACCTCGCTCGTGCTCAAGGAACGCAACGAGGCCCCGATCGGCGACATCCCCGGCGCGGTCGCCAACCTCGTGCGCCACTACGAGCGCTACGGCGACATCGTCGTGCGCATGCTGCCCTACCGCGATGCGATGGTGCGCGTGATGGGCGGCGGCGAGCGCGGCAACTCGATCGTGCGCGCCGTCGACTACGGCAAAGAGGTCCACGAGGAATGGGTCAAGCGCACGTTCGAGCCCCAGCTCGCCGAGCTCTCCCCGCACAAGCGCCGGCGGCGCCTGGCGCAGCTGGTGGCGATGTGCGACGTGTACGTGTGGAAAATCCTGCGGCGCGACATCGGCATGGAGGTTGAGGAGGTCGAAGACGCGCTCGTGGAGATGCTCGAGCGGCTGCTCGCCCCGGACCCTCCCCCGCTCCGGGCCTCCCCCACGCCGCGGATGGTTCCCCAGCCGCGGATGACTCCCCCGCCTGAGCATGCGCGTGCTCGCCTACACCTCGCCCGCGCGCGGGCACCTCTATCCGGTCACGCCGATCATGGCCGAGCTCGCCGCGCGCGGGCACGACAGCCGGCTCTACGGGCTCGCGCAGGAGCTCTCGAACCTGCAGACGCTTGGGCATCGCCGGCTCACCGATCGACCCCGCGATCGAGGCGATCGAGATCGTCGATTGGCAGGAGCGCTCGCTGCGCGCGGGCGGCATTTCCGCGCTGCGCACGTTCGCGCAGCGCTCAGCACTGGAGGCGCCCGACCTGGCACGCGCGATCGAGCGCCATCGGCCGCGACGTGCTCGTGATCGACATCAACTGCTGGGGCGCCGCGACCGTCGCCGAGGCCTCGGGACTGCCGTGGGCGATGTATTGCGCCCTTCCTGCTGCCGCTGCGCTCCCGCGATGCTCCGCCGTTCGGGCTGGGCCTGCGTCCGATGAGCGGTCCCGTGGGCGCGCTCCGCGACGCGATCGTGCGCCCCATGGTCGGCGCGAGCTGGGATCGGACGGCGATGCCCGCGATCAGACGCCTGCGCGCAGAGCACGGCCTGCCGGCGCTCGGGCACTTCGACGATCTGCTCGCCCGTCCACCGCTGCTGCTGTCGCTGACCGCCGAGGGCTTCGAGTATCCGCGCAGCGACTGGCCCGCGAACGTACGCCTCGTCGGAGCGGTCAACTGGTCACCGCCCCAGCCCGCGCCCCCGTGGCTCGATGACCTGTCCGACCCGCTCGTGCTCGTCACCTGCTCGACCGAGCGCCAGCGCGACAAGCGCCTGCTGCACGTCGCACTGGAAGCCCTGCCCGCGAGCGGGATGGCGGTGCTCGGCACCACCGCGGCGCACGATCCCGACATGTTCCACGCGCCGCCCGGGCAGCAGGCTCGTGCGCTTCGTCGCGCACGAGCCGATCCTCGAGCGCGCTGTCTGCGTCGTCTGCCACGGCGGCATGGGCATCACCCAGAAGGCCCTCGCCGCCGGTGTCCCGGTCGTGGTCGTCCCGTTCGGGCGCGACCAGTTGGAGACCGCCCGGCGCGTCGAGCTCGCGCGCGCGGGCGTGCGCCTCTCCCCCCGGCGCCTGACCCCCGAGCGCCTCGCGCGGGCCGTGCGCGCGGCGACCGCGATGCGCGAGGGCGCACAGCGCGTGAGCCGCGCCTACGCCGCCGCGGGCGGCGCCGGGGCGGCCGCGGATGCGATCGAGGCGATCGTCCGTCCTTGACACTCACACCCCGGCAAGGGAGGATGCCGGCTCGATGAGCCGCGATACGCAGGGACCGCCGGTCCGACGATGACGGGTGTGCTCTACGGGCTCGCCCGCTTCTGCGTCCGCCGGCGGTTCGTCGTGCTCGGCGTGTGGCTCGTGGCCGCGATCGCGCTGATCGTGATCTCCCATCGCCTGGGCGAAAACACCAACGACAACCTCTCGCTGCCGGGAACCGACAGCCAGCGCGCGACGGACACGCTGGCCAAGTCCTTCCCCGACCAGGCCAACGGGACGAGCCCGATCGTCCTGCACGCCAGCGCCGGCAAGCTGACCGAAGCCAAGTACGCGGACGCGGTCGACCAGGCCGCCGACGGCCGTCGCGAAGGCCCCGCACGTCGCCTCGGTGATCAACCCGCTCACGCCCCAGGGCGCCTCCGCGCTGAGCAAGGACCAGACGGACCGGCTACCTGTCGGTGACGCTCGCGGTCAGCCCGGGCGAACTCTCGACCGACGAAGCGCAGACGATCATCGACGCCGCCGATCCCGCCAAAGCAGCGGGGTTGGAGGTCGAGACCGGGGGCCAGCTCGGCCAGAAGGTCTCCAAACCGGCGACCGAGTCCAGCGAGCTGATCGGGATCGTCGCGGCGATGGTGATCCTGACGTTCGCCTTCGGGACGATCGTCTCGATGCTGCTGCCGATCCTCAGCGCGATCATCGCGCTGCTCACCTCGCTGGCGATCATCCGCATCCTCGGCCACGTCACGACCGTCCCCAGCGTCGCGCCGACGCTCGCGACGATGATCGGGCTGGGCGTCGGGATCGACTACGCGCTGTTCATCGTCACGCGCCACTTCCGTGGCCTGGGCGACGGCCTGCAGATGCACGAGTCGATCGCCCGCGCGGCCGCGACCTCGGGCGGCGCGGTGTTCTTCGCCGGCGGCACGGTCACGATCGCGCTCGTCTCGCTCGCGGTCGCCGGCATCCCGCTGGTCACCACGATGGGCCTGATGGCGGGGATCGCGGTGGTCGTCGCGGTGCTCGGCGCGCTCACGCTGCTGCCGGCCGCGCTCGCGATCACGGGTCCACGCATCACTCGCTGCGGGTGCGCCCAGCCCACCGCGACCTGCGCCCGGAGGCCGACACGAAGGAGGGCCTGTGGTCGCGCTGGGCCAACACGATCGCCAAGCATCCGCTCGTCGCGGGGCTCGCGGCGCTCGCGATCCTGCTGCCGCTGACGATCCCGCTGCTGTCGCTGACCCTGGGACAGCAGGACACCGCCGCGCTGTCCACCTCGACCACCGCGCGACGGGCATATGACCTGATCTCCGAAAGCTTCGGTCCGGGCGTGAACGGGCCGCTGCTCGTCGCCGTCTCGCTGGGCACGCCCGCCAAGGCACCGGCGGCGAGTGAAGCGCAGAAGGCGTCCTCCGGGTCTTCGGGATCATCCCAGTCTTCGACGTCCTCCGGGTCTACGGGGCCCTCCGGGTCGTCAGAGACCACCAAGAGCGACCCGCGCACCGGCGATCCGCGCTTGCAGACGCTGCAAAAAGACGTCGCCGCCACGCACGGCGTCGCGCAGATCACCCCGATCCAGATCGACCAGGCGGGGACGACGGCCTATTTCAACGCGATCGCCACGACCGGCCCGGCCGAAAAAGCCACCGAAGAACTCGTCGACAGGCTGCGTAGCAGACACGATCCCGAACGCCGAGCACGGCACCGACATGCGGGCCGACGTCGGCGGCAGCACCGCAGGCTACGTCGATCTGGCCACGCGGATCTCCGAAAAGCTGCCGCTGCAGATCCTGGTCGTGATCGCCCTCAGCTTCGTCCTGCTGATCCTGGCGTTCCGCACCGTCGTGATCCCGGCGCAGGCGGCGGTGATGAACCTGCTCTCGATCGGCGCCTCCTACGGGGTGTTGACCGCCGTCTTCCAGTACGGCTGGGGGAGCCACCTGATCGGCCTGGAAGGACCGGTCCCCGTCGTCTCGTATGTGCCGCTGTTCATGTTCGCGGTCCTGTTCGGGCTCTCGATGGATTACGAGGTGTTCCTCGTCAGCCAGATCGAGGAGCACGTGCACGCGGGCGAGGACAACCGCGACTCGGTCGTCTCGGGTCTCGTGACGAGCGCGCGCGTGATCACGGCCGCGGCCGCGATCATGGTGTTCGTGTTCGGCAGCTTCGTGCTGAACGGCGATCCGACGATCAAGCAGTTCGGCGTCGGGCTCGCGGTCGCCGTCATCCTCGACGCGACCGTCGTGCGCTGTCTGCTGGTGCCTGCGACGATGCTGCTGATGGGCAAGATCAACTGGTGGATACCCGGATGGCTCGACCGGGTCGTCCCGCACATGAGCATCGAGGGCGCCGAGTTCTTTCTCGCGCGCGACTACGAGGCGATCGAGGATCAGCCTGCGACGGTCGACGCGGCGGCGGGATCGAGGCGATGAGCGCCGCGATCGTCGCCGGCGATCTGCGACGGAGCTTCAAGGGCGGGATCGAGGCGGTGTGCGGGATCGACCTGGCCGTGGAGCAGGGAGAGATCTTCGGCTTCCTGGGGCCCAACGGCGCCGGCAAGACGACGACGGTGCGCATGCTCTGCACGCTGCTGCCACCCACCTCCGGCAGCGCACGGGTCGACGGGCTCGACGTGGTCGCCGATCCGGCCGCGGTACGCCGGCGGATCGGCGTCGCCCTGCAGGAGATCGGCCTGGACCCGCTGCAGACCGGGCGCGAGCTGCTCGAATTGCAGTGCGGGCTGTATGGGATCACGGGCGCCCAGGCCCAGGCGCGGGTACAGGAGCTGCTCGAGCTGGTCGGCCTCACCGACGCGGCGCAGCGGCGCACGAACACCTACTCGGGCGGGATGAAGCGCCGCCTGGATCTCGCCAGCGCGCTCGTGCACTCCCCCGACGTGCTGTTTCTCGACGAGCCCACCACCGGTCTCGACCCCGCCTCGCGGCTGACGATCTGGGAGGAGGTGCGCCGCATCAACGGGCAGGGCACGACCGTGTTCCTGACGACGCAATATCTCGAGGAGGCCGATCAGCTGTGCGATCGCGTGGCGATCATCGACGACGGTCGGATCGTCTCGCAGGGCACGCCCGAGGAGCTCAAGTCCCAGCTCGGCCACGATGTCGTGTCGGTGCAGCTGCACGGCGCCGACCTGGCCGCCACCCAGGCCGCGATCGGCCAGCTGGAGGGCCTCGATCGGGTCGTTGCCGGTTCGGGCGCGCTGGCGCTGTACCTGGAGGACGGACCCGGCTCGATCGCCGAGATCGTGCGGCGCCTGGACACCGCGAAGATTCGTGTCGGGGCGATCTCGCTCGCGCGGCCCTCGCTCGACGACGTCTTCCTACGGGCCACCGGCAGACGGCTGGAGGGCGATCGCGAGGAGAGCCGCGTCGAGGAGGTGGCGACATGACCGAGGTGCTGCTGCTGGGCCGCCGCGCGGTGCGGGAAGTGATCCGCCTGCCTGCGGCGACGGTGCCCACGCTGTTCATACCGCTGTTCTTCCTCGCCGTGAACATCGGGCAGATCTCGATGACGTTCCCCTCCACCACGCCGTTCCTGCACGGCCAGGGCTACGTCGGCTTTCAGGTCCCGGTGTCGCTGATGTTCGCCGTCTGCACCGCCACCTCGGGGTTGGCGCTCGTGACCGAGATCGACCTCGGCTACTTCGACAAGCTGCTCGTGGCCCCGATCCGGCGCTCGTCGATCATCTTCGGACGCCTCGTCGCCGACCTCGTGCGCGGCCTGTCGGTCGCGACGCTGGTCCTGCTCGTGGCGCTGGCGTTCGGCATGAAAGTGCGCAGCGGCGTGCCGGGGGCGATCGTGCTGGTGCTGCTGGCGGCGCTGTGGGGCGTGGCCTATGCGGGCATCGGCATGCTGGTCGCGCTGCATACGCGCAACGTCCAGGCCACGAACGCCAGCTTCCTGGTCTTCTTTCCACTGCTCTTCCTGACCCCCAACTTCGTGCCCTTCGAACGCCTCACCCCGGTGATGGAGGCGCTGGCGCGCGCCAACCCCGTCAGCTATGTGATCGAAGGACTGCGCTCGCTCGTGCTCGAAGGTTGGGTGATCGACAAGCTCGCAATCTGCGGGGGCGTGATCCTCGTCACGGGTCTCGTGCTCACGTGGCTGTCGGTGCGCGCGATCAACGGCTACGACCGCTGAGCGGTCCAATCGGCCTCTGAGCGGTCCAACCGGCCGCTGAACGGTCCAACCGGCCGCTGAACGGCCCAATCGGCCCCTGAGCGGTCCCGACCGGGGCCCCGCGCCACCGGCCGAGCCCGGTCCACTACGGGCCGCCGCAACCCTCGGTACGGCGGCCCGATCGCGACCCGAACGGTGAGACCGGCAGCTACTTCTTGGGGCAGGGAGCCTTGTACAGCGAGGTCACCGTCGCGCCGGTGGCGAAGGTGATTTCCGACTTCACGGGGAACCCACCCTTGGGGCACTTCTTCGGCAGCGTGCCGTAGGAGACGGTCTTATTGCCCTTCTTGTAGGCCGCGCCGACCTTGATGTTGATCGATTCGGTCGACACCGCCGGGGCGCCGGGAACCGACTGCACGAGTTCTACCGCGGCGCTCAGCTCGGGGCCGTAGGGAGCCTTCGCGTTCATGATCGGCCCCTTCGCGACCACCAGCTGCGCGGAGATCGGGGAGGCGGCGTTGGCATAGAACTGCAGACCGCCACCAGGGGCGAAGAAGGCCTGCAGCGTGGCGTTCTCTTTGACGAGTTCACCGCCGATCGGATCGACCACGCCGGCAGTCCCGACGGGACTGGCCTGCGACTTCTTCGGGCAGCCGCTCGGACCGACGTTTTCAAGCGTGGCAGGCGAGCACGTGACGAAGCCCTTGGGGTTGATCTTCGAGCCGGCAGGCAGGGAGAAGTTGACGTGGGTGATCTGCGAGGGTACGCCACCGGTCGATTCGGTGCCTTTGATCGTGTACTTCGCTTCGAGCGCCGCGCCGGCGCCAAGTTTGTTGCCGGTGCCCGGGAAGCCCTTGATCGGCACGGCTTTCGCGAGGAGCGTCACCGTCGGACAGGGTCCGGCTGTGCTGCAGGTGGAGGCCGAGGAGACGGCCGGCAGGACGAAGGCGGTAAGGCCGAGCAGGACCAGACAGGCAGAGGTTCTGCGCATTCGATGGATACGTCCGATTGTGCGCATGCGATGGCTCCTTGTGGGTTCGACAGGATCGGTGTCCGCCGGGCCCGCGCCCGTCTGGGCGCCGTGAGCTCCGGCCGTACAGCTGTCGTCTACCCATAGAACCCGCCGCACACGCGCGAGTAGCGGTCAAACGGACTCGGCGAGCGCCTCGCGCACGGCTCCGGGCCCGGGCTCGGCGCGCACGTCGCGGGCGCCCAACGGCTCGCCGCAGCGCGAGCATATGCGCCGCTCGCCTAGCTCCCCGCCGCAGCCCTTGTGGCGCAGGAGCACCGGCGGGCCACCGGGCGCCGCGTAACGATCGCCCCAGTGCAGCAGCTCGACGACGATCGGCCACAGGTTCACGCCCTTGTCGGTCAGCCGATACTCATAGCGCAGTGGACGCTCGCTGTAGGGGACCTTCGTGAGGATGTCCTCGGCGACGAGCCGCTCCAGGCGCGCGGAGAGCACGTTGCGAGCCACGCCCAGATCGCGCTGCAGCGCGTCGAAGCGACGCACCCCGAGGAAGACGTCGCGCAAGACCAGGAACGTCCAGCGCTCGCCCACCAGCTCCAGCGTGCGTGCAATCGAGCAGTTCTGATTGCCGTAGTCAGACCCGAGCATTCCCCATCACGATACCACCAGCTAGTTGCATCACAAAACCCAATCGGGTACAGTCCTCCAGGTGGGTTTCTTCATGCAACTTATCTGCCCGGCGAGGCCGCCCCGTCGAGCCGGCACGAGAAGAGCAGGCGAGTGATGGAGCGCAGATGGAAGGTCCTGATGGTCGTGGTCGTCGGTGTGTTCATGGCCGGCCTCGACGTGTTCATCGTCAACATCGCATTCCCCCAGATCCACACGGACTTCCCCGACACGAGCCTGGCCTCGCTGTCGTGGATCCTGAACTCCTACACGATCGTCTTCGCCGCGTTCCTGGTCGTCGCCGGACGCTGGTCTGACGGGTTCGGGCGCAGGCGCGCGTTCCTGCTCGGGGTCGGCATGTTCGTCGCCGCCTCGGCCGCCTGCGCGGCGGCACCCACGATCCCGTTCCTCGTCGGCGCCCGCGCGCTTCAGGGTCTCGGCGCGGCGCTGCTGATGCCCGCCTCGCTCGGGTTGCTGCTGCCGGAGTTTCCGAGCCGAGCAGCGTCACATCGCGATCGGTGCATGGGCGGCGGTCGGCGGGATCGCCGCCGCGGCCGGCCCTCCACTGGGCGGCCTGCTCGTGCAGGCCGGTTGGCGGTGGGTGTTCATCGTCAACGTCCCGGTCGGAATCGCCGGCCTGATCGCCGGCCGGCGCGTGCTGCGCGAGATCCGCCATCCCGACACCGCTCGGCCCGATCTGCCGGGCGCGATGATGCTCACCGCCGGCGTGGCCCTGCTGACGGTGGCGATCGTGCAAGGCGGGAGCTGGGGTTGGTCGAGCGCCTCGATCGTCTCGCTGCTCGCGCTCTCGATCGTGTTGATCGGCTTGCTCGCGCGGCGCATCCTCACCCACCCCGCGCCGATCGTCGAGCCGGAGCTATTTGCGGTGC
The DNA here is from genome assembly GCA_963714025.1 of uncultured Solirubrobacterales bacterium. Classification (GTDB taxonomy): domain Bacteria; phylum Actinomycetota; class Thermoleophilia; order Solirubrobacterales; family Solirubrobacteraceae; genus Palsa-744. Next base: position 2,585,719 of record OY970221.1, on the reverse strand, counting down.
GCGCGTTCAGCGCGGCCACGACTCGGCTCGCTGCTGTTCTTCGCCGGCTTCGCGGGAATGCTCCTGGCCAGCGTGCTGTTCCTCACCGGGATATGGCGGGAGCCGATCCTCACGGCCGGGCTGATGATCTCGCCCGGCCCGGCGATGGCAGCGCTGACGGCGATCCCCGGCGCGCGCCTCGGAGCGCGCTTCGGCCCGGGCCGCGTGGGCGCACTCGGCACGGTCCTGTTCGCGCTTGCCGGGGTGTGGTGGATCGGCCATCTCCACTCGACGCCGGCCTACGCCTCGGATTTCCTGCCGGGCATGTTGATCGGCGGCGTCGGTGTGGGCCTCGTGATCCCCTCGCTGACCGGCGCGGTCGCCGCGACGCTGCCGCCGGCGCGCCTGGCGACGGGGATCGCCGTGCAGACGACCGGTCGCCAGCTGGGTTCGGCACTGGGCTTTGCGATCCTGATCGCCGTGCTCGGCACGCCCCAGAGCGCGGCGGACTTCAACGGCGGGTGGCGATTCATGCTGACCGCCAGCCTGCTCGCCGGCGTGTCGCTGCTCGCCGTCGGACGCGCTCCCGCCCGCGCGGGTGTGGGGGCTCGTCCTGATCCTTCGCGCCTTGAGTGCAGTGTCGAGCAGCATGCCACGCTCGGCGGCGAGCAGCCGCAAGACGTCCTCGGCCTCGCGATCGGTGAGCGTGTCCACGAGCTGATGTAGACGTTCCTTCGTCGTCATACGGTAGATCGTCTTGCGATGTACGGCGAGGGATGAGGGCCACCGCATCCACAGCCATTGAGCAGGGTCCGTTCGAAGGTTTATCGTCGCCGCCTCCCGGTTGGTGGCGAGAGGCTCAAATGGATAGGACGATCAGACTGCGACGCCGGTACGAAGCCGAGGTCCGCGCGCTCATCGATCTGCGCGCGGATCTGACCGCTGCTGGCCTCGACTCCTACGAGATCGCAAGAGCGCTTCACAAACGGCGGCGAGCAATCGGGCTTCGGTACAAGCTCCAAACGCCGTTGTGGGGCAGCCGCGGGCAGGTTGCTATCTATCGCCGCAATCTGCGACTGTACGGGAACGTGCTCGGACCGTCTATGACCTGGCTTCGGCGTCGCGGTCGTACTTGGGACGAAATTTGCGAGAGTGCGTGTCGCACCGGTGGTCACGATCTAAGCTAATAGGACATGGTCTACCTCCAGGACTCGGATAACGCCGCAAGGCTCTTCGCGCTCGACCCCAAGGGTGTCCATCGCCTGTCGACGGCGAAAAGCCGACTCCTCAAGAGAACGGTCGCGCGAAAGGTCTCAGGCCATCTCGGCTATATCTCCGACAAGCCCGCCGCGGTCTACGTCGCGGGTGGGCGACTGTGGTTTGCGATCGACGGTCAGCCCTGGTTCCTCGACGAGTTGAAAGCGGAGGTTGATCAAGCCGACGCTGGCTATGCCGTAGACATCTCGACACCAGAGCGCCACTACAAGTTCGTCGTCGATCCTGCGGGGCACGACGATACGACGGCGTTCGCCGATCCGGAGGACTGGTCGTTCGGACTGTGGGCTGCTCAGATCATCGGGAACCCCGACCGTCAAAACGTCCTTCTCAGGGTCCTTGCGGACGCACCCCTCGATGAGGTCCCCGATCACGCCGAGACGAATGGCCAAGGCTCGGTCGATGTGGGGCGCCCATGGATGCAGTCCCGGCAGACCACAGATCATGGTCTAGGCCACAAGCGACCAGCCGAGTAGAGCATCGGGCATCGGGCGCCCGGGAGCGGCAGATCAAGGAGTGGAGCAGAGACGAGCCCACGAGTTCGCCGGGCTCCAGCTTCCGGCGCGCCGGGTCCTGCCCGTCAGGCCTCGCCCCCGGCGGCGCGGCGCGTGGGCACCTCGCCCCACAGCTGCTCCAGCCGGTAGTACTCGCGCGTGGCGGGCGTGAAGATGTGCACGACCACGTCGAGGTAGTCCATCAGGATCCAGTCGCCACGGCTGAAGCCCTCGACGCGGCGCGGAAGCGTACCGTGCTCGCGCTTGCAGCCCTCGTGGATCCCGTCATGGATGGCTTTGGTCTGGCGCTCGGTGTTGCCGGTGCAGATCAGGAACCAGTCGGTGTAGCCGAGCACCTCGCGCAGGTCGAGCTCGACCACCTCGCCGGCCTTCTTGTCGGCGGCGTAGCGCGCGATCTCCTCGAGTAGCTCTCCCGAGCGCGGCGACTCGGCGGCGCTTGCGGGCTCGCCGGAGGACCGCGCTGCCCGGCCCGGAACGGGAGCCTCGCCGCTCACGTCCCACCCCCGTTTGCGACGCTCGCGATGTCCTGCGTGCGGTACAGACCGTGCTCTGCGATATAGGCGGCGACCCCGTCCCCGACCAGCGCGGCGACCGGCTCATCGGCGGCGATCCGCCGACGCACGGCCGAAGAGGACACCGCGACGGGAGCCATCCGCAGCGCCGTCAAGCTCGGCTCACGGTCCGACCCCGGCTGCGAGCCGGCCATCAGCGGATCCAGCTCGGCGTGGGTCTGCTCCAGATCCAGCTCGTCGCGCTCGGCCACCGCGATGCTCGCGACCATTCCAAGCAGGCGCCTGGGTTCGCGCCATCCGGGCAGCGTGTGCGCCGTGTCGGCTCCCACGATCAGCGTCAGCTCGGCGTCGGGATGGGCGTCATGGATGGCCTGCACGGTATCCACGGTATAGGACGTTCCCCCGCGTTCCACCTCGAGTGCCGAGGTCTCGATGCCGGGCTCCTGCGCGACCGCCAGGCGGCACATGCGCAGACGGTGCTCGGCTCCGGCATCGTCGGTGATCGCGGGCTTGTTCGGAGCGAGGTTGGCGGGCATCAGCAGCACCCGCTCGAGACCCAGCTGCAGGCGCGCGTGACGCGCCAACGCGAGATGCCCGAGATGCGGCGGATTGAACGTCCCACCGAGGATTCCGATGCGCTCCACGGATCGCTCAGGTGCGGATATGACCGTCGCCGCAGACGAGGTACTTGTAGGTGCACAGCTCGCGCAGCCCGATCGGCCCGCGCGCGTGCAGCTTCTGGGTCGAGTTGCCGATCTCCGCGCCCATCCCGAACTCGCCGCCGTCGGTGAAGCGGGTCGAGGCGTTGACGTACACGCAGGCCGCATCGACGCCCAACTGGAAGGCGCGCGCAGCATCGGTGTCGCGGGTGAGGATCGCCTCCGAGTGCCCGGAGCCGTAGCGGGAGATGTGCTCGATCGCCTCCTGCGCGGAGTCGACCACGCCGATCGCGAGGATCGGCGCGAGGTACTCGGTGGCCCAGTCCTCCTCGGTCGCGGGCTCGACCGGGAGATCGCGACCCTCCCCCGGCGGGCCTTCTTCGGAGAGGATGTCCGCGAGCGCCCGCACGCGCTCATCGGCGCGCACGAGCACACCCGCGTCATCGAGCGCGACCAGCAGGCCGGGCAGCAGGTCGTTGAGGACCGACTCGTGCACGAGCAGGGTCTCGAGCGCGTTGCACACCCCCGGTCGTTGGGTCTTGGCGTTCAGCACGATCGCCCGCGCCTGCGCCGGGTCGGCGGTGGCGTCGACGTAGATGTGACAGTTGCCCGACGCGGCGTAGATCACGGGCACGGTCGCGACCTCCTGCAGCGCGGCCTTCAGACCCTCGCCGCCGCGGGGAATGATCAGGTCGACGGTGTCGTTCTGACTCGCCAGCTGCGCCAGCTCCTCGCGTCCGCCGCCGGACACGAGGCCGATGCAGCCCTCGGGCAGGCCCGCGGCGACGGCGGCCTGCGCGGCGATCTGCGCGAGCGCGGCATTGGAGTGGGCTGCCGTGGAGGACCCGCGCAGGACGATCGCATTGCCGGACTTCAGGCACAGCGCGGTCGCGTCGATCGTGACGTTGGGGCGCGCCTCGTAGACGACCGCGACCACGCCCAGGGGTACGCGCACGCGCTGGATGTCCAACCCATTGGGCAGGCGCCGACCCTCGACGATCTCGCCGACGGGATCGGGGAGGGCGACGATGTCCCTCATCGCGCGCGCGATCGCGGAGATCCTGGAGGCGTCCAGGGCGAGCCTGTCCAGCAGTGCGTCGCCGAGGCCGGCATCGCGCCCGAGGTCCATGTCGAGGGCGTTCGCGGCGAGGATCTCATCGCTGCGCTCGATCAGAGCCTGCGCGATCGCCGACAGCGCGGCGTCCTTGCGCGCACTGTCGATCTGGGCCAGCTCGCGGGCGGCGCGCCGGGCGGCGCGGCAGGTGTCGGCGACCGTTGAGGTCAGGGCTGTTGCCATGGCTCTACAGGGTAGGGGTCTGCATCAGTCGAGCACGAGATAGTCGCGGTGCACGGCCTCGTCGGTTGCGCGTGGCAAGAGCTCGCGCACGGCCGCGGACTGCAGGCCCATCACCCGGCGCAGCTCGGCCGCGGAGTAGTTGCAGATGCCCTTGCCGATCGCAGCGTGAATCTCGCCGTCGCGGTCGCGCGCGGCGATCACGACCGCGTCGCCGGCGTCGAATTCGCCGTCGACGGCGATCACGCCGACCGGCAGCAGGCTCGCGGAACCCTCGCGCACGGCGCGCGCCGCGCCGGTGTCGATCGTGAGCGTTCCTCGCGCGGGCTTGGCGTACTTGAGCCATAGCTTGAACGAGGAGTAGCGCGCCTCGCGCGCCTGAAACCGCGTCCCGGCGCGCCCGCCGACGAGCACCGTGCTCAGCGCGCCGGCATCGAGGCCGTTGCAGATCGTCGTGGCGATCCCCGCCGCAGTGGCCATGTCGGCGGCGACGACCTTGGAGCGCATGCCGCCCGAGCCCAGCGGCGAGGTGGTGTGCCCGATGTCGAGCTCCTCGAGGGCCGCGAACTCGGTCACGTCCTCGATCAGCCGCGCGTCGGGACGTAGGCGCGGGTCGGCGGTGAAGAGGCCGTCGATGTCGGTCAGCAGGATCAGCTCGTCGGCGCCGATCAACATTGCGACCTGGGCGGCGAGGAAGTCGTTGTCGCCGAAGGAGATCTCATCGGTGGCGGTGGTGTCGTTCTCGTTGATCACCGGCAGCACCCGCCAGCTCAAGAGCGTCGCAAGCGTCTGGCGAGCGTTCAGGTAGTGCGTGCGCGCGGACATGTCGAAGAACGTCAGCAGCACCTGCGCGCTGGTCACGCCGCGCTCGCGCAGCAGCTCGTCGTAGACGCGGTAGAGCTTGCCCTGGCCGACGGCGCTGGCGGCCTGCAGCTCGCCGATCGCGCTCGGACGCTGGGGCAGCCCCATCGTGCGCATCCCCCGCGCGATCGCCCCGCTGGTGACGAGGATCGCCTCATCGCCGCCGCGGTGCAGTTCGGCGGCGGCGGCACACACGCGCGCGAGGGCCTCCTCGCGCAGCTCGCCGTCGGCGTCGGCGACGACCGAGGAGCCTAGCTTGATGACTACACGTTTCATAGCGGTACGCAGCGTAGACGGTCGTTATGCGGTGGCGTGTACGCGCCCGGTCGTGGAGGGGGCGAGCTGGGATGGTTACTTGTTCGAAGGCTCCGCCGGCGGGCGCAGTCCCCCGACGAGCTCGCCCGGATCGACCTCCAGGCCCGCGGCGAGCTTGAGCAGATTGTGGAGGCTCAGGTTGCGCTGTCCGCGCTCGACTTGGCCGAGGAAGGTCCAGTGGATGTCGCTCTTTTGAGCAAGCGCCTCCTGGCTGAGACCGAGCGCGTTGCGGTGCTCGCGAACCCGCGCGCCGAGCGTGCCCGCAGCTTGGGAGATCGCCTTGGCCATAGACCATAAACCACATACATCTCGATTGTATATGTCCAGAGTATTTATGTCCCATGCCTATACGTCCCAACCATATACGCTGTGATACGGTGCCCCGCAAGCTCGCCGGTTTTTGCCATTTTTCGGAACGGTATGAATAAGAAACACATATATGCAGGGCCCACTCGCTCCTTATAGCTTCTGCGTCCACGGACAGATAGCCTCGGGAAAGACGAGCTATCTGAATATGAGATCGAGCGAGGAGAACCAGCATGAGGGCAGATGTACGGCTGTTCCTGGTGATGCTTTGCAGCTTGACGGCGACCGCCGTCTGGTCGTCCACCGCGGCGATCGCCGCGGGAGATCCGCTGCAGGCGAACATGAGCGCCGGAGCGCTGACCAACGTCTCCGCAGGAGCCCCGCAGAGCGGCCCTCAAGCCACACCGGTGACCTCGCACGGACCTGAAATCCCCGCGCTGCGCGGCGCCTACTCGCGGACCTATGAGGGGAAGCACGGTGGGGCTGAGCTCGTGCTCTATTCACAGCCCGTGAACTACCGCGACTCGCGTGGCGCGTGGCAGCCGATCGATGACAGCCTTGCGCTCTCGGGATCGGCATACGTCAACCGTGCCGATCGGTACACGGCCAAGTTGCCCACGTACCTGGCCGGGGACGAAGCCGGCGCGATCTCCATGCTCCAAGGCTCCGAGAGCGTACGTTTTCAACTTCAGGGCGCCGGCGCGCCGGCCGCCGTCGAAGGCTCGAGCGCAAATTACGAGGAAGCATTGCCCGACACCAACGTGAACCTGCGCGCCACCCCCTCCGGCCTGCAGGACGTGCTCGTGCTCGAGAACAGCAGCGCGCCCAGCACGTTCACCTACAAGCTCTCGACGGACGGCGGGCTGCGTCCCGTGCTGGGATCTTCGGGCGAGATCGACCTGCTCGATCCGAGCGGCGACGTGCGGATGCGCATTCCTGCTCCGGTGGCGCGCGACGCCGATGACCAGGCCGGGCCTGCCTCCTTCGTCCTCTCTCAGGATGGCGCTGACTGGACGCTCGCGATCAAGCTCGACTCCGCCTGGCTGTCGAGCGCTTCGCGGGTCTATCCGGTGACCGTGGACCCCAGCACTCATCTGAACGAATCGCAGAACTGCACGCTGGTCGCGGCCAGTCCCAACACCTCCTTCTGTGGGCAGAACCCGATCGAAACGGAAAGCGGAACATCGGATCTCAAGCGCGGTCTGATCGAGTTCTCGGCAACGGCTCTTGCCCAGATCCCCGCTGACAGCGAAGTGATGAGTGCCGTGCTGACGGCCAAAACCACCGCTCTCAAGAGCAAGTACACGACCGCGCGCAGCGCGACCATCTACAACGTCAAGACCGCGTGGAACAGCACTGCGACGTGGAATCGGCCGATCGCCGGCGGTCTCGAATGGCCTGGTGGCAGCCCGTATGACACGGCGGGCAATTCAGCGGAAGCATCGGTCAGCTCGACGGAAGTGCTGACTGCCAACGTGACCGCGTTGGTGCAGGACTGGCTCGGCAACAAGTACGGGGGGTTCTACGGATTGGGGTTTTCGAAAGCGACCGCAGAAGGGGGCGGTAGCGGTAGGCTCCAGGTGGAAAACGGCACTCCTTCGCTCCTGATCGAATATGTGCCCATCACGGGCGAACGCCGCCAGTTCCCCTACGACCATCAGTCCCTCGACGACAAGATGGACCTGGGGGTGAACGTCGCCACCGGCGACCTGCGTCTTACGAACAACGACTTTGAAATGAGCGGTCCGGGTATCTCTGTGGATGAGGACCGTATCTATGAAAGCCGGCGCATGAGCGCCCCGGTGGATCTCAGCCTTGGGTGGAAGTTCAGTCTCGGCCGCGAGACAGGCCTCAGATCGATCGAAGGCCTCTCGGTGTGGGACGCGCCAGACGGCTCCGTGACGAGCCCCCATGGAGCCGCCACAGCGGCAAATGGCGTGAAAGGCGTCGAGGTCGGTGAAGGAGTCGATGCCGTCGAGGGCGAAAAAGCCCACCTGCGTGGGGTCATGTATGACCAAAGCGGGATCACCTTCGCACCGGCGGCTATCTCTGAACCGCTCCGGTATTTCAACCGCAATGGCTATACCGTCAGCATGCACGAAGCAGCTGCCTCGTGTCCGGCGCATGGCCCCACGCTCACGCTCAGCCCGTCGTGGTACGGAAGCTTGCTGACCTTGACCACGAACTGTGTCAGTCAGGGTCAGGTCACACAGATGGAAGATGCGACCGGGCGCAAATGGAAATACGGCTATGACAGTCAGAACCGTCTCCACACGTACACCGACCCCGAAGGCGGCGTCACGACGTACGAATACAACGCCAACAACTTGTTGGAAAAGATCACCACGCCGGATGGCAATGTCACGCTGATCGGCTACGACCCCGGTCTTCTCGGCCGTGTGGCCAGCATCACGCGTCAGGACAACAAAGGCAACACGCTCGCCAAAACAAGCTACAGCTACGGCGCCTCCGGCCAGGGAGGTCCCTGTCTGCCCAACGAACTCGACACGACCGAGACCGATCCCGCGGGTCACGTCTGGATGTACTGCTTTGACAGTCGGCACAGGATGACGCATTACGTCGATCCCAACGGCCACGAACGCGACTCCACGACCTACGGGGCGTTCAGCCAGGTGCACACCACCGCCGGCGCCGTCGGCGAAAAAGAAGCAGGCCCCTACGTCAACACGCTCAACGCCGAAACCGGCACCACCACCGCCACCAGCTCTCCGAGCGGCGCCCAAACAAGCACTGAATACGACCCGGACAATCCCTATGAGCCGACGAAGACGACCGACGCGCAGGGCAACACAACAGAAATGTCCTATGACTCCGAAAAGGGCAATCTCTTCACCGTCAAGGCGCTGAAGGGCACGAGCGCCCAGCCCGAGCAGCTCAGCCTCAAATGGGAAAATGGCCTGTTGCAAAGCTCGGCCCTCGGCCTGTCGCCCAACCAGCAGACAACAACCTACAAATACGACGGCCACGGCAACCGGACCGAAGTCACTCCGCCCGCGCCCATGAAACCAACGAAAATGACCTATGACAGCCTCGATCGCCTCTCCACATCCACCGACGGCAACGGCGACGTAGCCACTTACCACTACGACAACCTCAGCCGCGTCAAGGAAATCAGCTATTCCGACGGCAGCTCCGTCACCTACCACTACGACGGCGACGGCAACCTCAAGGAAGAAGTCAGCCCCACCGGCACCGCGCTCTACATCTACGACGGCATGAACCGCCGCACCTCCTCGACATACGGCTCGCAGACAGTCAGCGAGACCTACTACCCCGACAGCCAGCTCAAGGAACTCACCGACGCCGGCGGCACGGTCATCTACACCTACAACAAAGACGGCCAGCTCGCGACCGTCAGCGACCCGGCCACCCGGGAGCTGACCGACCCGGCCACCAAAGAACCGGCCGTCGTGCAGTTGCACTGGGACACCGACCAGACCGGCGGCTATCCCCACGGCCTGCTCACCGAAATCGACGACCCGACCGGCTCGAGCGGAGAAAAGACCGGCAACCTCCAGACGCTCTACACCTACGACGGCAACGACCGCGTCAAGACGATCAAATCGACCGCCGGGGGCACGACCCTGCAGAGCTGGTCCTACAGCTACGTCGACGCCCCCGACGCCAACCTGCAGACCGACCTCAGGCAGTTCGTCGAAGGCCCCGCCGGTCAGCAGACCACCTACACCTACGACTACATGAACCGTCTCGTCCAGGCCGTCACGACCAACTCGGCCAAAACACAGCTCTACAAGTACAGCTACTGCTACAACAGCTGCACCGGCCACTCCAGCTCCGAAGAAGGCTTCTCGAACATCCTCCAGAAGGTGGCTCAGGTCAGCGCCGAAGGTCCCGTAACGGCCAACTACCAGTACAATGCCGACAATGAGCAGGCTGGCACCGGCTACGCCTACGACAGCGCGGGCAACATGACCACCTCCCCAGGCTACGCCATGAAATTCAACGTCCGCGACCAGCTCACCCAACTGACCCTCACGGGCGCCGAACCGCTAGCCCTCGGCCAGCAGGGATCCACAAATTCCCTCCTCAGCACGGTCGGCAGCACGCGCCTGGAGAACGGCCCCCTCGGCGTCGCCGCGACCACCAACCTCGAAGGCGGCAACGGCACCTATTACACCCGCACCCCCGAAGGCCAGCTGATCGACTCCCGTACCGCCGAAGGCACAAGCGCCCACTACTACCTGGAAGACGACCGCGGCTCAGTCGTGCGAACGACCAACCAGGCCGGCACCCCCAACCAAGAACCCGTCACGTACGAGCCGTTCGGTGCGCCACAGGGCTCACCCCCAGCCAAACCCCCCACGTTCGGCTACGACGGCGGGTATCAGAACTTCACCAGCGATGGTAAAACAAGCGATCTGATCCACTTCGGCGAACGGTACTACGAGCCCTCCACTGGATCATGGACACAGCCCGACCGGATGACGTCGGCCTCTAGCCTGTTCCAGGCGAATCCGTATCAGTACGCCGATGATGACCCGGTCAACCAAGTTGACCCGGAAGGCACGTGTCCGTTCGATCGTGACGTGAACCCTACGATCTTTGCAAGAGGCAAGTACACCTACATTCAAATATGCGGCCAGCATGGTAGAAGTGCTGGCAAGCGTGTTGGCTGGCTTCGAATTCTTACCTCAACCTATGAACGAAACGGAAGCGGACGCAGCTTGTCTAGCAGAATTATCGAGGGCGCAGTAGGTACTGGGGTCATGGTCGTTGGAGCAGGCGCTGGCATAATATGTGCCGTCGGAAGCGATGGCCTAGAGGCAACTGAGTGTGTCAAGGCAGCAGCGGGTCCCGTCATTGCTGGCGCGCTCGCATTGGATAACGCACTCGAATAAATGACTCATGCAGGCCGTGTTTGAGCGAAATAACTCACTGAGGAGCCAGCTTACATGGCCGGTCTAATATTGCTAGGTGTCGGCGGCATTGCTCTCATCTGGAGATTGTGGTATTGGCCCAGCAGAATGTCTCGCATACGAGATCGCCTGATTCGCCGCGATCAGCAGACGTTAAAATTTGACACTATGCTTCTCTCGAAGACATATCAAACCATGATGGCGATGATGCTAGTCTCTGGGATTGTGGGAGTAGTTGCTGGTACAATCCTCATCGTGGTAGGAGACTAATCTCCTGCGCTCGTATTCGCTGTCTGACTCGTATCCATCGTCATGATGATCAAGTTTGACTAAGAGAGAGAGAACACCTGATGGGGCTGATCTAGGAGCGTCGATTCGTTCTTTGCGTAAGCAGAGTAAGCTTACGATCAAAGAACTTGCTCATATCGCCGATATCCATACTACATACCTGTCAAAGATAGAGAGGGGACGCGGTAACCCAACGTGGAATATCATCACTAATATCGCCGACGCCTTCGACATCTCACTCGTGGCATTTGCTCAGCACGTCGAAGGGACTGCACGTGCCCGAGAAGGATATGAGCGCGTCGCGCATGATGTGGAAAAGCGCACGGGCCTGAAGCTATGACCTACCGACCGTGACCCTGATGGCCTTGTCGAGGTCGTAGCCAGCCACCGTTCAGAAGACGCGTTCACCGCGGCTCCTGGCGCCGGCCAGCCTCAACATGCGCCCTTGCACATACATCTGTTCAATCCCGCGCAGCCGCTCCGCGGGCGACAGTTCGAGCTGCTGGCGGATGAGGCTCTCATCGACACCACCGCTCACCGGCTCCAGGCCCAAAGTAAGTCGATGTCCGGTCATGCGCAGTGCCTCCGTGAGTGTCGCAATCGTCGGGTTGGCGTCGGGCCGCTCGAGCTTGGCGACCGCGGCCTGGCTGACGCCGAGCCGCAGAGCCAGCTGCGCCTGGGTGATGCCGGCCCGCCGGCGGGCATCCTTCAGCAACGACGAGACCTCAGACACAGCAGTATTATAACTCATGAGTTATACGAGGTACTGCGGCAGATGACCAACCAGGCTGGCACCCCCAACCAAGAACCCGTCACGTACGAGCCGTTCGGGTGCGCCACAGGGATCGCCCCAGCCCAAACCCCCCACGTTCGGCTACGACGGCGGCTACCAGAGCTTCACGAGCGGGACCAAGACCAGCGACCTGGTCCACTTCGGGGAACGGTATTACGAGCCTTCGACCGGGTCTTGGACCCAGCCCGATACGATGGCCGGCACCTTGAGCCTGTTCTAGGCGAATCCGTACCAGTATGCCAACGACGATCCCATCAACCTGACTGATCCGACCGGTCTATGTTCGCTAGGCCCAAGAGAATAGGTATCTCGATCACGGGAAGTGTCGCCGTGGTACTTGCTGGATACGGTGTGTTGCATCTGTATTCGAAATAGCTACTGCAATAGGGATAGTGGTAATAGTATTTTTGGTCGGCGTAAGCTTGGGTGTTGCGAACGGATTGCGAAATATGCGTAGTCCCCAATGACCAATACAAGACAGAATAATCTCATCAGACACGCCTACGTTCTGATTATTGTCGCGGTACTCGTGACAACGGTATGGGTTCTGTACAAAGTAGTCGGCCTGCCCTTCATACTCGCCATGCTGGCCGGAGGCCCCGTTCTGCTTGTCGTGTCAAGGGTCATCATCCACCCGTTCCTCCCTCCCCCACCCCCACCCTCCGACGAGGAACGCGTTCAGATGCCGAAGATCAGACCCATGTGGGTGCTGCTCGGGGTTGCAGCGGCATCACTGCTTTCCCTCGGGACACGTATGCCTCTTCCCATATCGCTGCTGCTGGCTGTCGTGCTCATTGGTCCTCTGATTGCTGGCGAAAAGCATGAGCGCCGCAAGGCGAAACGCCGACTGGAGATCAGGCAGGAAGGCACGACACCCCCTTGCTAAACATGAACACAGCGGGACGAAACAACAAATGTCCGGCTGCGTGGGTTCGAAATAATCGTGTGGACCGGGCTCATGCTTTATTCCATTCTAAAACCCGGCGAGGTATATAAAATAGTATTGATTGCTTCACTCAGCGTACCCTTGGCGATCTATATCACCACAGGCAGACAGAGACGCCAACTCTGTTTGGGTTGGCCACCCAACGAATCAGGAATACAGCACTGGCGGAAGAAGCGTGAACAGCGGCTAAAGGCGACAGACGGTCCGGTCTAAACCAGTTCCCGCCCGCAGTCGGACACTTTGTACGCTTTTTGGCAGGAGGTGCGTTTGCGCCACCGCTTCTGAAAGCGACGCACAAAGGGACCCAGCCCGCCGTGCTTGGTGGCGTGTGCGAGCACCCGCGAGGTGAGAAGATTTAGGCGCACTCGCAGCATGAGGTCTTCTTCAGTCTCACCACTCGATTCCAGGAATTTCGTGAATTCACGCCGACGCGGGAACTGTTGGCGACGAATGTGGTCAAAAGTGCGGCGGACCTTTGCGTTCGTGACGACGATGTGCAGTTCCCGGGCCTCCCCGATCGTCCAGTCGGATGAGATGAGGAAGCCCATGGCCTCCTGCAGAAGACCGGCGGGATGTGCCCGTTCAGAACGCGAAGACGCGCGTTCGGCGATCGTGAACCAGTGGCTGAAGAGCGCTCCGGTGATGGGCGTGTTGCCGACACACGCGAGGATGGCTTCTGGAGCAGGGTGATAGACGTCGGTCGTGGTGTTTGGCAACGGCAGAGGGAGCATCGGAGTCGGCACGACTGGCGGACAGCCGTTCTGTGATCCGCCCGGCGCCTGAGCGGCGGCAGGTAGGGCGAACACGCACGAGAGCGCCGTGAAGACGATGAGCGCGGTCAGCGTTCGGGCTTGCGACATGGCTGACGACAAGCGTATCAGGCTTCGGATTTTGCGATAGTTTGAGAAAGCCATATTCCGGAGGGCTCGCGGTACAAAGAGTCCTCGATTACCTCATCAACGCGCACGGTTTACATTCGCGTGACGAAGGATCTGGACATCGTCCCGAACGCCAGCGCGCCGGATCGAGGACGGGCACCAGTCCTTCAGGCTGCGCGGTCGAGGTACTCGCGTAGCGCGGTGCGGGCGATATCGCTGACGGAGCGCTTCTCGCGGAGCGCCAGCGCACGAAGCGCGGTCGCGAGAGTGGGGTCGACGCGCACTTGTATGCGCGGTGACACGCCCTCGGCGCCGAGCGAGGGCCTGCCGACCGTGACCCTGATGGCCTTGTCGAGGTCGTAGCCGCGTTCGGCCTCATCGGCGAGCGCCTCGATGTCCTCCTCTGAGAGTTCTGTACCTGCGAGGGTCTTGATCTTCGTCATCTCTTGTGCTCCTCATAGCGCTGCCGGTATCTGTTACGTAGCTCCATCGCGTAGATCACGAGCAAACCTCCGTTGGGCAACTCGACTGCCATGACCTCCAGCGGATGGCCCTGCGGGTCGTCCCCAAGGAAGACGACCCGGGTGTCCGGCACCCCTTCGCGTCCAGCGGGCGGAGACTCCTCGAATCGAACTCTGTAGTTGGCGATGACATGACGGATGCGATCCTTCGATACGCGATGACGTGTCGCGGTGCGCGCAAACCGCACGCCTGTATTTGAGATTCTATCAATTCTGTCAGACATAATGGAGGATCCGATCTGGTCGGACGAGCATGGACCACCAGCTCACAGACGCCCTGTGTCGGGGATCTACGTTGATGATCCAGATTGCTTGGGACGGTTCTCTCGGGGCTCCCGCCGAGAGACACTGGCTTGTCGCGCAAACCGTGACCGAGGAGACACAGCGCCAAGCGCCTGTGCCGGTTAACTGGAGACGTCTCAGCCCAACCCGTCGGGGTCCAGCTCGAAAACGACCCCCGCGATGCGAACCTCATCCCCTGCCACGAACCCCTCGCGCTGCAGCGCGTCGAGCACGCCGATGCGGCGCAGGCGTTCCTCGACGTAGGCGAGGGCGTCCTCGTTGTTGACGTCGTAGCGACTCAGGAGTCGCTCGACCCCACGGCCGTCCACAGCGAAGGCGCTCGGTCCTAGCCGTTCGACGACATAACCGCGCCCACCGTCGCGCGCGCCGGGCCGGAAGACCATGTGCTCGGCGAGATCCTCCTCGACCATGTCCGCCGCAACGGAGGGAGCGGCCTCATCGCTATCCGCGTCGCCGTCGGACGCGGCCCCCACATCGGGCACGATCCGCAACAGCAGCTCACCCAGCTCGCGCATACCGGCGCGGGTGGCGCTGGAGGTCGCGAGCACGGGCACGCCGGGCCCGAGCCGCTCCTGCCACTGCGCGACGGCCGCCTGGGCACGCTCGGGCGGGACGAGATCGACCTTGGAGAGCACGAGCACGCGCGGCAGGCGCGCGAGGCGCTGATCGTGGGCGGCGAGCTCGCGCTCGATCGCGGCGTGGTTGGCGAGCGGATCGGCGTCCTCCGCCCCGGAGAGCTCGGGGGCGATGTCGAGCACGTGCACGAGCAGGCGGGTGCGCTCGACGTGGGCGAGGAAGTCGTGCCCGAGTCCCGCGCCTTCGCTGGCGCCTTCGATCAGCCCGGGGATGTCGGCGACGATCAGCTGGCGGCGCTCGTGTTCGTCTTCGAGTACCCCGAGCACGGGCGAGAGGGTGGTGAAGGGGTAGCTGGCGATCTTCGGCGCCGCGCGGGTCAGGCGCGAGATCAGCGAGGACTTGCCGGCGTTGGGCAGCCCTACGAGGCCGACGTCGGCGAGCAGGCGTAGTTGCAGCTCGATCCAGCCCTCCTCGCCGGGCAGTCCGCGCTCGGCGAAGCGGGGCGCTTGGCGGGTGGGGGTGGCAAAGCGCTTGTTGCCGCGCCCGCCCGAGCCGCCGCGGGCGATCGTGGCGCGCTGGCCGTGCGCGAGCAGCTCCCAGCGACGGCCGCTGAGATCGTCCTCACCGCCGCCGTCACCATTGCTCCCGCCCTCGCCCCCTGCGCCGCGCGCTTCGGTGCCGGGGGGGACTCGAATCGTCAGCGTCTCGCCGTCGGCGCCGTGCTTGAGCGCGCCCTGTCCGTGGCCGCCGCGCCCGGCGTGATACTGGGCGCGGCGGCGGAAGGAGTGCAGGTCGCGCAGCGAGGAGTCGCAGACGAGCACCACCTCCCCCCCGCGCCCGCCGTCGCCGCCGTCGGGCCCGCCGCGCGGCACCTTGGCTTCGCGGCGAAAGCTCATGCAGCCGTCGCCCCCGCCGCCGGCCCGGACGTGGATTCGTGCGCGGTCGTGCATCGCGCAGCCTAGCTAGAACGCCTGGTCACGGGACAGGGGTCCGAAGTGTTGGCTACGGTCTTTCGCATGCCGTCCCCCGCTCTCTTTGACTGGAACACGAGCGCCGTCGAGACGTTGTCGCAGCTTGAAGCGGCCCATCGCGCGGTCGGTGGAACGCGGGCGGGACGCCGCACGAACACTTTGCAGCTCAACTACGCGTTCGTCTTGCTGCTTTCGGCTCATTTCCAAGCGTACTGTCGCAGCTTGCACAGCCAAGCAATCAGCAAGATCGCCGCTGCTCTGTCGCCGGGCTTCGGCGAGGTGATGAGCGCCAACCTCACGTTCCAGCGCCAGCTCGACAGCCGAAACGCTCAGCCGGGATCTATCGGTGCTGACTTCAATCGGCTTGGCCTGCGATTCTGGACCGCCGTTGAGGCTGTGGACAGGCGTAACGCAGGTCGTCGCAGCAAGCTGGAGCGACTGAACGACTGGCGTAACGCGATTGCCCATCACGATGTCGCCAGTAGGCGTCCCGGCCTCGTACCGCATGAGGTCACTCTGGACGCATGCGGCTCCTGGCGTAGCGCGCTCGACGGCTTGGCACGATCGTTCGACGTCGCTGTCGCCGATCATCTTGCGGCGCTCATTGGCTCCCAGCCCTGGTGATACCGTGAAGATCACTATGCCACCGACACAAAACGTGCTCAAGTTCGCGGACTGGTTTGAGATGGGCAAGCACGTCAACGTCCGTATCGTGCGCGATCTCTTCCCCGCTGTGGTCCTTGAGGATCGCGGTGCGTTCGGCCCCGAGGGCAAACACATCGTGCGCGTCGCGATCTTCCCAGACGACCCCGAACAGCGCGCCGAGTTCGAGGTCTCCGAAGACCAGATCCAGCTCGACGCAGCGTGAGCTTGGCCTAAGCCGAGCTCTCGTCGGCGGCGAGCACGTTGACGACGCGACCGCGCCGCCCGGTGGTGAACTGCACGGTGCCGGCGGCGCGCGCGTAGAGCGTGTCGTCCTTGCCGATGCCGACGCCGGTGCCGGGCTTGAATTTGGTGCCGCGCTGGCGCACGATGATCTCCCCGCCGGTGACGGTCTGCCCGGCGAAGGTCTTGACGCCGAGACGCTGGGCGTTGGAGTCGCGCCCGTTGCGGCTGGATCCGAGCCCCTTCTTATGAGCCATCGTCGGTCTCCTTGCTCACGGCTTTTTTCGGTTTGGCGGGGGCTTTTTTAGCGGCGGCTTTGGCACCGCCGGCTTTGGCGCTCGCCGCTTTGGCCGCGGCGGGTTTGGCGGCCGACGCTTTAGCGGGCGCGGCTTTCTCCCCGGCGGGCTTGGCGGCCGCCGGCGTGGCGCTGGCCTTCGCCGGAGCGTCGCTGTCTTTGGCGGCTTTGGCCTTGGAGGCGGCTGAGCCCATCGCCAGCTCGGTGACCTCGATGCGGGTCAGCTCCTGGCGGTGGCCGTTGCGGCGCTTGTAGCCGCGCTTGGGCTTGAACTTGAAGACGCGCAGCTTCTCGCCGCGCTCGTGGGCGATGACGCGCGCGGTGACCTTGACCTTGGCGAGGCCGGTCTTGTCGAAGACGGTCTCGTCGGAGCGATAGAGGATCGGCTCGAGCGCGATGCTCTCGCCCTCGGCGGCCGCCAGGCGCTCGACCAGCAGGTGCTGGCCGCGCTCCACGCGGTACTGCTTGCCGCCTGTCTTCACGATCGCATACATGCCGGTTCAGCCGCTGCCTTTCAGATGTGGTCCTATGACTCCGTGCTCGCCTCGGCCTTGGCCTTGGCAGCCGAACGGCGTCGCCCGCCCCTGCGGCCACGACGCCGAGGTTTGGATTGTACGGCATCCTCGCCGCCCTCCGCGGGCTCGCCGGAGGGGGCATCCCCGTCCGGCTCGGATGTCGGCGTAGCATCGGCGGCGCCGGGCGCGGGCTCGGCGGGCGGCTGCTTGAGGACGTTCGCGGGCGTGCCGTCGGCGTCGGCTTTGGCGGCGGGCCGTTTGCGCGGCCGGCGTTTGGCCGGGGCGGGCGGGCGCGGGGCGGGCACGACGACCTCCCCGGACTCGTCCAGCAGCAGCGCGCTGGCGGCGGTGCGTCCGACCTGGTCGATGCGCACCATCCGCTTCTCGCCCACGTGCGGCGCGGCGCCGGCGATCGAGATGATGTAGCCGTCGATTTTGGCGACGGCGTCGTCGACGTCGTACATGTGCGGCTCGACGATCTCGACGAGCACCTCGTCGCCCTGGCGGAAGGGCAGGGCGCGCTCCTCGACCTCCTCGCGGGTGCCGGCGAAGGTGATGGCGAAATGGTCGAGCGTGAGACCCTCGGAGCCCTCGAACAGGAAGGACTTGCCGGTCTGGGCCTCGAGTGCGTGCAGCACGCGCGAGCTGTGGCCGGTGAACTGGGTGGAGACGCGGGGGTTCATCTGCACGAGCAGCGCGTCGGCGTCGGGGTGCTCTGCGGCGATGTCGCGCAGGCGGCGCTCGAACTCGATCGCGATCGTCTCCTCGCTCTTGATCGTGCCCTCGCCCTCGCAGGTGGGGCAGGGTCGGCTCATGATCTCGCGCACGCCCTCGGTGACGTTCTGGCGGGTCATCTCGACCAGGCCGAGCTTTGAGATCTCGGCGGTGAAGGTCTTGGTGCGGTCCTCGTCGAGGGTCTTGCGCAGGGTCTTCATGACCGCGTCGCGGTTGCGCGCGCGGGCCATGTCGATGAAGTCGATCACGATGATTCCGCCGATGTCGCGCAGGCGCAGCTGATTGACGACCTCCTCGGCGGCCTCGAGGTTGGTCTTGGTGATCGTGTCCTCCAGGGCCGCGCCTTTGCCGCGGCCGATGAAGCTGCCGGAGTTGACGTCGATCACGGTCAGGGCCTCGGCGTAGTCGATGATCAGGTAGCCGCCGCTGGGCAGGTCCACGCGCCGGGACATCACCCCTTCGATCGCGGTGTCGACCCCGTAGGCCTCGAACAGGGGCTTGTGGTCCTTGGTCTCCCACAGCTCGACGCGCTCGACCAGCTCGGGGGCGGTGCGAGCGAAGAACGACACGAGCCGGTGGTGCTGCTGGGAGTCGTCGACGATCGCGCGCTCGAAATGCTCGGAGAAGATGTCGCGCACGACGCGCACCGACAGGTCGGCCTCCTGGAAGACGAGGTCGGGCGCCTGGGTGTCCTTGACGCGTTTGACGAGCACCTCGTGGAGCTTGTGCAGGTACTTCAGCTCGCGTTCGAAATCCTCGCGCTTGGCGCCGTGAGCGGCGGTGCGGACGATCGCCCCGCCGCCGCCGAGATCGAGTTTGGCGGTCTGGCGGCGCAGGCGCTCGCGCTCCTTGTCCTCGAGGCGCCGCGAGACGCCGATGCCCTCGCCGGTGGGGGCGTAGACCATGTAGCGGCCGGCGATCGTCAGCTCCATCGACAGGCGCGCGCCCTTGGTCTTCAGGGGGTCCTTGATGACCTGCACGACGATCTCCTGCCCGGGCTTGAGGAGCTCGGCGATCTTGTGCCCGCCGCCGCGTCCGCGGCGGCCGACCTCGACGCCGGGGAGCACGATCTCGTCGACGTGCAGGAAGCCGTTCTTCTCCAGGCCGATGTCGACGAAGGCGGCCTCGAGGCCGGGCAGGACGTTGTCGACCTTGCCCTTGTAGATGTTGCCGACGATCGAGCGCCCGCCGCGGCGCTCGATGTAGAGCTCAGCTATCCGATAGCCGGCCCCTGGTTTGCCGCCGGCGCCCTTGGCGCGCGAGCGGGAGGAAGGGGACTTCGCGGCGCCCGGTGTCCCGGTCGCCTCCAGCAGCGCGACGCGCGTCTCCGCGCGGTCGACGCTGACAAGCACTTGCTTTTTCAATTTTTCGATCCAGTCTTATCATTGGCATAATTAGTAAAGTGGCACGCGGCCCTTCAGCGCAGCGGAGGCGCGCGCCCGGACGTAGATTGACTGCAGCAGACCTACGGCCAGAAGAGTTGTGATCACCGACGAGCCGCCATAGCTCATCAGGGGCAGCGTGACGCCGGTGATGGGCATGATCCCGATGGTCATTCCCACGTTTACGAACACTTGGAACATCAGCATAGCCGCTACCCCGGCGGCGAGCAGCGATCCGAACAGGTCCTTGGACATCGTGAGGATGCGCAGGGCGCGCCAGATCAAGAGCGCGTACAGGCACAGCACGAGGCCGGCCCCCACGAACCCGTACTGCTCGCCGACGGCGGCGAAGACGAAGTCGGTGTGGCCCTCGGGCAGGTAGTTGCCGGTGAGCTGGGTGGAGTTCGAGCCGCGGCCGGTCTTCTGGCCGGAGCCGATCGCGATCTTCGACTCGGCGAGCTGATAGGCGGGGTCGGGTTCGCCGGTCTTGGCTTCTTTTTCCTTGATCTGTTGGAAATTGGAGGAGGGGTGCAGGAAGGCCGTGAGCCGTTCGCTCTGGTAGGTCTTCAGCGGGTGCACGCCGATCGCGGGCGCGGCCACGAGCACGATCGTCATGGATGCGCACACGAGCGCCACGAGCCCGCCGAGCTGGCGCGCGGGGGTCCCGGCGACGAGCAGCAGCACGAAGGCGATCGCCATGTAGACGAGGCCCGAGCCGAGGTCGGGCTGGGCGATCACGAGCATCGCGGGGACCAGCGCGGCGAGCATCACGCGGGCGGTGGTCTCGCGCTCGCGCAGTCGCCGCGCGCGGTCGACGATGAAGGCGGAGAGCGCGATGATCAGCAGCACCTTGCCGAGCTCGGAGGCCTGGAAGGAGAAGAACGGCAGGCTGATCGCGCGCTGGGCGCCTTTGGCGGAGTGCCCGAGCCCGAGCACGGCGAGGATGCTGAAGATCAGCAGCGCGTAGACGCCGTTTTTCAGCGGCCGGAAGCGCGCGTAGTCAAAGCGCGCGAGCGCGAGCATCAGCAGGCCGCCGACGACGAGGTAGATCGCCTGGCGATCGACGTAGTAGTCGGGCTGGCCGGGGATCGCTTCGCGGGTGGCGGTGCCGAGCGTCATCACCGAGGCGATCGAGAGCCCCAGCACGGCGAGCGTCAGCAGCGGGTCGAGCGGCAGGCGCAGCGTGCGCGGGGGTCGCGACTGCCGGGGCGGCGCTCGGGGGCTTTGATCGGGCTGAGTGTGCTCATCGCGGGTGCGACTAGAAGGTCTTGGAGGTGCCGGAGACGAACTGCTCGGGCTTGCCGAACCACTTGGAGGCGATCAGGCGCGCGATCGGCGCGGCGGTTTCGGCGCCGAAGCCGCCCTGTTCGACGGTGACGGCGATCACGATCGGCCGCTGGGGGTCGCCGACGAGGCACATGTACCAGGACTGGTCTTCCTTGCCGGCGTGTTCTGCCGTGCCGGTCTTGCCGTAGACGGGGTGCTGGGACTGGTCCCAGCCGCTCCACACGTCCGCGGAGGTGCCGCCGGCCTGGCTGGCGGCCTCGTGGATGCCTTCCATCACGAGGCTGAGGTCGGCGTAGTTCAGGTTGACGTGTCGCGATGGGCGGGAAGTTGAGCGTCTGCACGAGGCCGCCGTCGGCTTCGTCGATCTCCTTGCCCAGGTGCGGGCGCACGACGGTGCCGTGGCCGCCGTGCATGTAGGCGTTGGCGAGGGTCGAGTAGGCGACGGCCATCTGCAGGGGCGAGGTCAAGCAGGTCGCCCTGGCCGACCGCGAGGTCCATGTTGTCGCCCACGCTCCAGGGCCTGACTTCGGCGACGATGTCGCAGGTGCCGTGGTGCTTTTCGTGTTCGCATCGTTCCTGCAGGCGGTTCTGTTTGGCGCGCCAGGCGGGTCGGGGATCGTGCCTTCGATCTCGCTCGGGCAGGTCGATCCCGGTGGCGTGCCCGATGCCGAGCTGGCGGGCCATGTGCTGGATCACTTCGTGGTAGTGGTTGGCGAGCTCGCCGACTTCGAAGAAGTAGGTGTCCGAGGAGACCTTCAGCGCTTCGACGAGCCCGACGGGGCCGTAGTCGGCCTTGCCGGCGTTGCAGAACTGCTCGGTGGAGACGTGGATGCACTGGCCCGCCCCGAGCCCCTCGGTGGGGTTGATGACGCCGGCTTCCAGCGCGCCCATGGCGGTGAAGGGCTTGAAGGTGGAGCCGGTGGGGTAGGCGCCGTTGACGGCGCGGTCGGTGAGCCGCGCCGGGGCTTCTTCGCCGCCCGATGCCCCGGCCTTGCCCTCCAGTTCGGCGTATTCGCGCTGGGTGAGGGGTTTGGCGAACTTGTTGGGGTCGAAGCTCGGGTAGGAGCCGATCGCGAGGATTTCGCCGTTCAGCGGGTTCAGCGCCGTGAAGGCGCCCGCGGTCGCCGGTTTGCCGCCGGCGCGGGCGTTTTCGATCCCCTCCAGCAGCGCTTTTTCGGCCTCGCGCTGCAGGCCGAGGTCGAGCGTGACCTTGAGGCTGTAGCCGGCCTTGGGCGGGATCGGCTGCAGGCGCGTGGGCACGGGGTAGCCTTCGGCGTTGACCTGCACGCGCTGCACGCCGTCGACGCCGCGCAGGTAGCGGTCGTAGTAGTACTCGAGCCCTTCCTGACCGACGACCGCTCCCTGCTGGACGCCGCGGAAGGCGCGCTTCTTGAGCTCCGGTTCGGTGACCTGCCCGACGTAGCCGAGCACCTGCGCGGCCATTTCGCCGTAGGGGTAGGAGCGGATCGAGACGGGCTGCTGGGTGACGCCGGGGAACTCGTTCTGGCGCTCGGAGAGCACCGTCAGCACGCCCCGTCCGGCGTCGGTCTTGATCGTCACGGGCGCGTAGGGCAGGGCTGTGCGGCCCTTGATCACGAGCGCCTGCACATGCCCGGCGCTCATCCCGAGCAGCGCCCCCAGCCGCCGGTACAGCGCCAGGCGGGGCGCGCCGGCGGGCGGCAGCGCGGAGGGCACGATCTGCACGGCGTTGGCGACGGTGCTGGCGGCGATCGGCTTGCCTTCGCGGTCGAAGATCTGCCCGCGCGGTGAGGCGATCGGCAGTTCGCGCACGCTGTTGAGCGCGGCTTCCTGGACGTAGTGTTCGCCGGTGAGCACCTGCAGGTACCAGAGGCGGAAGAAGATCACGCCGAACAGGACCAGCGCGATCCCTCCGAGGATCGCCACGCGGAAGGCCAGCTGCGGGGAGACCGGGGGCATGCGTCCGCCGGCCGACCCGCCACAGACACTACCGCCACCGCCACTGCCGCTGCCGCCGGGGGCGTCGCCTGAGCGAAAGCCTTCGATCGCGCTCATGTCCGCATCACGGCCCGCCTAGCTCCTCGACAGCGGGCTCAGCCCGCCGGTGGTGTAGGCGCGGCGGCGGCGGCGGCGCGGATCGTCGGGCAGCCCGCCGATCAGACAGCGCCGCACGAGCGCCCACATGGGCAGCGCGACGATCGTGTTGACGAGCACGCCGAGCACGATCTGGCGCAGCAGCTCGAGGCTGACGGGCGCGTCGACGCCGAGCATGAACTCCATCAGCGAGTAGGCCACGAGCGAGGCGGCGGTGGCGGCGGCGCCGACGAGCAGCGGCATGAGCGCGGCCTGCGGGTCGCGCAGCTCGCGCAGGCGCCCGCACCAGTAGCCGATGAGCGTGAACACGAGCGAGGTCAGCCCGAGCGTCTGCACGAGCGCGAGGTCGACGAGCAGCCCGACGGCGAAGCCGGCGGCGGCGCCGACGGTGGAGCCGCAGAGCAGGCCGATGAAGGCGACGAGCAGCGGGGAGAGGTCGACGGTCACGCCGAAGACGGGCACCTCGGAGACGACGCCGGCCTGGAAGAACACGACGACGCAGCGAGAGCGCGGCGATGCGCGCGATCAGCCCGCCGGAGACGCCCTGCTCGCTCACCACGCCGGCCCCCGTCGAGGCGAGCTGGCCGGCGCCGCCGGCTTCGCTGCCCGGATGCCCGCCGGCGGGGAGGTTCGACAGCGAGGCTGCTCAGCCGGGCGGGCTGCGAGCCGGCGCCTGCGGTGAGCACCTGCACGACGTCGAGGTTGCGCAGGTTGGCGAGCGGGTGCACGTTGACGGACTCGTAGGCGCTTTCTTCGTCGACCGAGGTCACCTGCCCGATCGGGATGCCGCGGGGGTAGAGCGAGTCGTCGGGGCTTGAGACGGTGCCGGAGGTGAAGACGTATTCGCCCTTGAGCGCCTGGGTTCCGCCCGGCAGGTACTGCAGCAGCAGGTCGTTGGGGTCGCCGACCTTCGGCTGCACGATGCCGGTCGCCGAGGATGAGCCGATGCGCGCGCTGACGCCCATCGAGCTGTCGGTGATGAGGCTGACCTGGGCGCCGTCGGAGGCGGCGAGCGTGACCTTGCCGACGAGCCCTTCGGAGTTGATGACGGGGTCTTCGACCTGCACGCCGGCGGAGGTGCCCTTGTCGATCGTGACGGTGGAGTACCAGATGTTGGGCGTTTTGCCGACGACGGTCGCGGTCACGGGCCGGTAGTCGGAGATGCTGAGCTGGTTGTCGAGGTGGAACATGCTCAGGAGCTGGTGGTAGGACTGCTGGTCGACGTGCTCGGCGATCACTTCGCGGCGCAGCGTGGCGACCTGCTTGCGCAGCTCGCGCGTTCTGGCTTTTGGCGTGGAAGCGTGTCGCCGAACCAGCCGAACAGGTCGCGCACGGGCTTCAGCGCCTTGTTGGCGCCGTCCTGGATCGGCGAGACGACGGTGAGGAAGCCGCGCTGCACGGAGTGCAGGCGCCCGCCGGAGGCCTCGCCGAAGTAGGCGGTGAGGAGGATCAGCGAGAGCACGACGAGCAGTGCGAGCACCGCGCGTCGACGGCGAACCGTCTTGTCATACACGAGTGAGGGCCTTCCGAAGCGTTCATGGGACAGGGTAACCGGGCGCTGCGCAGACGGCCGCGCCGTGCTAACGACGGCGCCTGTTGCGTGAGTTGCGGTTGGAGCGGTGTATGGCCTCGAACTCCTCGAGCGAGCGCCCCGAGCCGACGGCGACGCAGGTCAGCGGCGACTCGGCGAGGTGCGCGGGCATCTGCGTCTCCTCGCGCAGGCGCTCGTCGAGGCCCTGCAGCAGCGAGCCGCCGCCGGCGAGCATGATGCCGCGGTCCATGATGTCCGAGGCGAGCTCGGGCGGGGTGCGGTCGAGCGTCTCCTTGACGGCGTCGATGATCTGGCTGAGCGGTTCCTCGAGCGCCTGGCGGATCTCCTCGCTGGTGAGCACGACGGTCTTGGGCAGCCCGGAGACCATGTCGCGCCCGCGGATCTCGGCCTGCAGCTCCTCGGACATGGGGCAGGCGGAGCCGATCTCGAGCTTGAGCTCCTCGGCGGTCTGCTGGCCGATGAGGAGCTTGTACTCCTTCTTGGCGTAGTTGATGATCGCCTCGTCCATCTCGTCGCCGCCGACGCGGATCGACTGGGAGACGACGATCCCGCCGAGGGAGATGACGGCGACCTCGGAGGTGCCGCCGCCGATGTCGACGACCATCGAGCCGGTCGGCTCGCCGACGGGCAGCCCGGCGCCGATCGCGGCGGCCATGGGCTCCTCGATCAGGTAGGCGGTGCGCGCGCCGGCCGAGAGGCAGGCCTCCTCGACGGCGCGCTTCTCCACGCCGGTGACGCCGGAGGGCACGCACACGACGACGCGCGGGTGCGCCCAGCGGTTCTGGTGGACCTTCTGGATGAAGTGGCGGAGCATCTCCTCGGTGACGTCGAAGTCGGCGATCACGCCGTCCTTGAGCGGGCGGATCGCCTGGATCGTGCCGGGGGTGCGCCCGAGCATGCGCTTGGCCTCGATGCCGACGGCGTGGACTTCGCCGGTGCGCGAGTCGATCGCGACGACGCTCGGCTCGGACAGCACGATGCCGCGCCCGCGCACGTAGACGAGCGTGTTGGCGGTGCCGAGATCGACGGCCATGTCGCGGCCGCCGAAGCCTGTCAGGTAGGTGAAGATGCTCATCGGTCAGGTGTGGGGGTGCGTCGGTGGGCGCTGGTTCGCGAGATTCGGCTCTGGGGCGCGGATTTCGGGGTCTCTCCGGGGTGCTGGGGAGGCGTGTCCGGCGGCCGGCGCTTGCCCGCGGCGCAGTCTAGCGGACGCCCTTTGACGCCTACTACGGTTGCGAGCGTATTTGCAGGGGGTTATTCGCGGGTGCGAGTTTGAAGGGAGACACAGAGCGGGTCCCACCTACGGCGCTGTCGGCGCCGGTCACGGCAGCGGTTGGCGTTGCGGGGAGGTGCAGTGGCGCTGTCCCGGTTTCGAACTCGAGTCGGTATATGGAGCGTGGCCTGCCAATCCCGACCACGGCACATTCTCGAGGGGATACATTGGATGCGGCCTACCATCGCCGTGGTAGGCTTCTACCATGCAGGTGTCGATCGATCGTGCGGGCCGGGTGGTGGTCCCGAAGCAGATCCGGGAAGAGCTGGGGTTCTCGCCGGACCGGCCGCTGGAGGCCGAGGTGGTCGACGGACATCTGGAGCTGTCGGCGCCCTACGAGCCGGCCAAGCTGGTGATGGGTCCCCACGGACCGTCGATCGCCGCCACCGGCAGGCCGATCACCGACGAGGAGATACGACGCACGCTCGAAGCGGTGCGCGAGCGCCGGTGACTTCGCCGACAGCAGCGTCACGATCGCCGCGCTCCTCGACGATCATCCGGCGCATGACATCGCGGCCGACGCGCTGGCCGCTTGCGAGACGACGATCGCGCACGTGGCGATCGAGACCTTCAGCGTCCTCACCCGATTGCCGGCGCCCAACCGAGCCGAGCCAAGCATCGTGGTCACGGCGCTCAGGGAGCGCCTCTCACCGACGTACGTGACGCTGGACGCGGCCGGCTATCAGCAGGCACCCGACCGGCTGGCCACGGCTGGCGTCGCGGGCGGCGCGACATACGACGGCTTGATCGCCCTCACAGCCCTTGAGCACGAGCTGGAACTCATCTCCCGAGACCACCGCGCCGCCCGCGCCTACCGCGCGCTCGGCGTGCGCTTCACGTTGCTGGGATAGCTGCCGGCGAGCGCCCTGGTTGCTCAGCGGTGAGACCGTCCTCCCGAAGTCGCAACGCAGTCGGGAAAGAGAGAGTGGCCCTCTCGGATGAGAACTGCGCGATCCCTGTGCCTCCCAAACTGGTGTCCGCTAACGGGTACACTAGATGGATGACGACTCGCCACCCACGCATCCAGGTTCCCCGCGATCCCGAGCTCGACGGCGCGATCGCGCGCGGGCGCGGCGTGTTCGGACCGGGCATCCCGTCCTCGCAGATCGTGCACGCGCTGGCTGTGCGAGGGGCGGCGGCGCTCGATCGGGACCGCCAGGCGGAGGACCGCGCACGCGACTTCCTGATCGACGCCGCCGAGGGCACATCGGGGCTCGACCTCGAGGGTCTGCGCGACGTGCGAGAGCGCGCGTGGCGCTGAGCTGGCGCGACGGCCCGTGGGTCGCCGATACGTCGGCTTGGGCGCGAGCCTCGCACCCGGAGGTGGCACCGCAGTGGAAGGAAGCGGCGCGCGCGGGAGACCTGATCGCCTGTCCGGTCATCACGCTGGAGTTGCTCTACGACGCGCGCGATCGCGAGCACGTCGAGACGGTGGCCGGCGCGCTGGCCGGCCTGCGGCAGGCGCCGATCACGCGCACGGTGGCGGACGCGGCGATCTCCGCCATACGCGAACTCGCGGCGCGGGGCGCTCCCGGCGCGCATCGGGTGCGCGTGCCGGACGCGCTGATAGCCGCAGCGGCCGCCGAGCGCGGCTTCGCGGTGCTCCACTACGACCAGCATTTCGACCGGCTCGCCACGGTGCTCGGTTTCACGAGCCAGTGGGTAACCGAGCCCGGCAGCGCGCCGTAGCCGCCGAACCCGCCCGGTCTTTGCCTCATTACAAAATTTTGTTAGAACCACCCATTGCGGCATGGTTGCTGCGATGGACACCGATCAGCTGATGCGATGCGCCGCGCCCGACCGGCAGAACCGTCGAGGAGGGCATCGGCCTCTACATGGCTCGCTACCGGATCGCGCCGGAGCACCCAAGCATCGGGCACATCGTCGAGGCCCTCGGCTATCTCGACGATGTGGACGAGGACGACATGCTCCCTGAGAACCACGCGGCGATCGCCGCTTACTGGAGCCGCCGTCAACCCGAGATCAGCCGCGCCCTGGCGCGTTTCCCGGGCACATAGCCAGGCGCCAAACGCATCCGGTCTTGCCTCAGTTAAAAACCCTACGGGCCTGGCATGGGGCGTGCGTCGCTGGGTGGCTAAACTAGGGGGTGTGATGCACCAGTCGGACATCCTGATCCGCGAGGATCTGAGCGCCTACGCCGGTAGCTGGGTGGCGATCCGTGACGGCGAGGTGGTTGCGAGCGCATTGGACGCTGTGGAGTTGCGCGACAAGACGGAGGTCCGGGAGGACGATGTGCTGATGCCGGTCCCCGACCGGACCGAGGGCGTCTACATCCTGTAGGCCTCAACGTCACATGCCGGACCCGCTGATCATCCCATATCGCGAGCTTGGAATCGGCGGTTTTCGTCCTTATCTCTTCCTGCATGTGATGGGGCTTGACGGCCTGGGAAGAACGATCCCAGGCTTGGTCGACTCAGGCGCCGACCGCACCGTCCTGCCGGCTGGATACGCGCCACTTCTGGGCTACTCGCACGGCGATCTTGCTTTCGAGCAGGGGACTCAGGTTAGTGGGAGCGTCGCGCTGCGACGCGCGATTAAGCCGTCGAAAGCGCACGTCCCGGAGTTCCCCGATCTGGGCTTCGACCTCGCACCATTTTTCGTGGAGGGGTGTCAGCACGCTCTTTGGGGACGAACTGACCTCATGTGGCGTTTCGATGTAACGATCATGGAGCGGCGTCGGCAGTTTTCGCTGAACCCCTCCACTGCCGAATGAAGCGCTCAAGACGGATTCTTCTGAACGGATAGACCACCGCTCGCAACACCCCGGTATAAGCGCAGCCCAATCCCAAGCCTCGTAGGCCCCCTCCAGGTAAGACTTATCCCCTTAGCCGGTCGTCGGCCGGCCGTCCACGTGGGCAACCTCTATTTGACAGAACCATCTGCCGGCAAGCCAGTCGCCGCTTGTCGCCACACGAAGCGGTTGCGCAGCTTGACACCACCACGCCCCGGGCCCTCCCCATCCCAGGTGCTCTCCCTCCTACTTCTTCTTGGCGGTCTTCTTGCTCTTCTTGACCGGCCCATATTTCTTGCGGGCGGCGCGTTCGCAGGCTTGGCGCTTTTTGCCCTTCGCTTTCTTCTTGCAAGCCTTCAGTGCGAGCTTGAGCTTCTGTGCGCGCGTGAGGGTCTTGGCCTTTGGGCAGCCGGTGACGGTGACCTTCGTGCTCTGGCTGACGAGCGCACCGTTCTGGCCGACCATTTCGGTAGGTATCGCGAGTTTGCCCGTGCACAGGTTCCCCGTCGCGGCGAGAACAGAGTGCGGTCCCTGGGGTAGGTTCGTTTCAAAGCTCGTGATCGGAGCGTCGGGGACGGTTTCGAAGCGGGAGTAGGTGACGCCTTTCTTGATGTCGGTCCTGCCATCAAGGTCGATGCGGATGTCCGCTCCCCGTTCGTTTGCTTGCAGCAGGAACACAACATCCGGGAACGCTGCACCACCGTGGGATACAAGGATCGCCGGGCCTGTGAGAGGGACGCTCAGGATCGGCGTGAGCGCCTTGGCTGTCCCGATGAAAGAGCCTGCGGGGCAACCTGCCGGATTGGCGTTGAACTGCGCTTCGGTGCAAGCCTGCTGCAGCGTCGTCAAACGCGCCGGCAGGACCGTGGGTAGCGTGAGGTCGACTTTGTGGATGTTCGCTTCACCGGGTTGTTGGGCGAGCTTGACGGTGAGGCTTGCCCCGTTGGCTTTACTGGTTTTGCCCTGCGTGCTGATGCTCATGGCGGGTTTGAACGACAACCCCTGACACCCACCGACCTGGAAGCGGCTGGACAGGCCCGCGGTCTGGTTGAGGGTGGAGATGGCTTGGCCGCCGACGCTCATGGTTTCGCAACTGGTGGGGTTGAACGTGAACCCTGCACGGTTCATTTCCAACGACACGGAGCGCACATCGAGGGGGATGCCGTCGAGGATCGTCGGTATCGCGTCGCTGATCGCACTGATCTGCGCGGTGTTCGGATCGATGTAGAGCGCGACACGGACCACGACGGTACCGAGGTCGAACGGTCCCGCGATCGCGGGCGTAACGACCGCCAGGCTCAACGGCGCGTCCTTATACGGCCCAGCCAGGTAGGCCTTGCCCTGCACCGCATACGGTTGTGAGCCGGCACCAACGGTGATGTTCACGACACCCACCTGTGAGGCCTCAGGACACGACGGTGAGGACTGCTCCAGCGCTCCTTCGCCCTCGCCGCTACGAGCCGCTGCTGCGGCGATCTGTGCGTCCGGGCAGAACGAGACACCCGCAAGCCTGCCGAGCAGACCCTCCGGGAGGCTGGCGGTGATCGCACTCAGACGCTGGGTACCGTCTTCACGCGCGATCTTGAACACGAACGGAGAGAACGCACCCGCCAACGGCGTCACCGCCCCCGCCTGCAAGCTCGCACTGTCCGGTAGTTGCGCTTCACCGGAAACGCACCCACCACCATTCGCTCCGGAACCGATGTTGAAGCTCGCGGAGCGTTCCGTTGCCACGCTCGGGTTCGAGAACGGATAGAGCCTGACCTTCGTCGTATACGTCCCACACGCGATCGGCGTGACCAAGGGTGCGCGTGGGCCTTCACGCAGATCGAACTGGAAGGAGGAGTACGGCAACGACGGCAACCCATCGAACGTCGCTGTCAACTGCCCCGTACTCGAATCAGCCTGCACCAAACCGGCCTGCTTGATCAACACACCACGTTCAGGGGCCTTCGCGACGATATACAACGCGAGCAGCGAACCAAACGGGTTGTCGTGCGGCGCCGCCAAGTACACCGACCCTTCGATCGCTTCTTCAAGCAAAGGTGTCTTCGCCATCAATGTCCCGATCTTCGAGGAATCGGGGCAGCCCTGCCCCGCACCCGACGTTGCTGTCGCTGACTGATATTGCGCGGGAGTGCAGACACCGAGCCCGCTCGCAGCAGATGGGTTGACCACTACGCCTTGTGGGAGAGTGACGACCGTCTTGACGGGCTCCGTTTCCGAGATCCCGATCGGGTTCAGCAGGCCTTTATTGGGCAGCCGCAGTTCGAACCCCAAACCACTCGCACCATCGGCATTGCCAGTCGTCGGTTGGGCGGAGACCTGCGGTGCGAACGGAACCTCATCACAATCCTTCTGAGAAGACGCGTTACCGCCGGAATCCAGGGAGGCCACGCTCGTTGAGATGTAATGCCCCGGGTTCAGGGAGGAGTCCACCGACACCGTTGTGGTGGCCGGTTCTGAGCAGTTCGCGGGTAGTGTCAGGAACGCAAGTTCCGGCGCGGAGGAGGCAACCCCTGATCCCACTCCTTCGGCGCCGAACACGCCGCGTTGGGGGTCGTGGCCGGAATTCGCGGGGACTCCCCAGACCGTTGCGGAGAGTTCGCTGATTTCTTTCGGCAGACCGAAGGTCGCGACCTGCAGACCATAGCCTGCTTCGGTCAACACCGACGCGTCCTGCAATGCGTTCAAGCCCGTCACGCTGAAACCTAGCTCTGCCGGCATACCCGGCGGCGGCACCAAGTTATACAGACCGCCACTCGCCAAACCGAACCCGACAATGTTGGCGTGCACGATACCGACCTGGGTGTCCGGTGAGCAATTAGGCTTGATGCCCTCGAAGTCTTGGCGGGTGCAGCGCGGGACCGCCAAGGGATCGCCGATCATTCCCCTCGGGAGGTCGATCACGAGGTCTCGCATTTCGCCGCCTTCGGAATGGCCTTTGCTGTTCCTGTTCAGCGTGAAGGAGATCGTCCAGGAATAGGGGTGCGAGGACGCCGTTTCGTCGATCGAACCGTCCTTGTTCAGCGAGACAGCCGAAAGCGAGCCCGCCTGGATACCGAATTCCGCTCTCGCGACCGACGCACCGCCGGCGAGCAGCAACCCCAGCAGCAACACCAGCCCGCAGCCCAGCATCATCCTTGACGCCACTGAGCTACCCCGCGACGGGGAGCCCGATGCGATCTTTGCGCGTCCAGCGGTGTTGACCTTTGGAAAGCTGATCATTTCGCACCCCCGTGCTTCTTCGCCTTCGTCTTCTTGTTTGCTTGACGCGCTTGTCTTTCGCATGCCAGACGTTTGCGCTTGACGTGTTTCTCACGGCATACCCTCAACGCTTTGGAGAGCTTCTCAGCGCTCGTCAACGTCACCTTCTTGATATTTGGCTTTACCACCGGCGCGGCCGATGGCAGAACGTTCCCGAGCCCGGAGAACGTCGTGCTGCCCGGCGTCGTGAACACGGGCGGTGACGCCGTGCTCTGGCACGCTTCGCCCTGACATTCACCACGCTGCGTTTCCGTGCTCGACGGAAAACCGCCGCCTTCACGCGCATCGTAAAGATCGATCAGTTCATCACCGTCCTGTGGCACAAGCCGTTCACGGGTCGTAAAGAACACGTTCTTCCCCGATTCGTCCATCGCGAGGAAGTTAGAATCCGCCGACCCCGTCCCCGGCGAGACCAACAACACACAGCCCCCCGCCAGTTCGCACGTATCGCCGGCCGGCTCACCGGGGCCACGCGCCGGCTCATACTCATAAACATCTTCGGCGTTCCCATTCGTGTCAAACGGCGACAGGCGATCCTGACTATCGAAGTACAAACGCCCCTGGTCGGTTAGATAACTCGGCTGAGGAAACGCTTCGTGAGACCCCCCGATCCGCCGCAGCGTCGACGGCCCCAGCGGCTCTTCCCCGGTCGGATTACACGACGCGCACAGCAAACGCCCGTTCGCCGAGTCGTAGAGGAACACCTCCTGGCAATACCCCGGCCTCCCGCCTTTTACGCAGGCGGTCGAATTGAAGTTCTTATAGCCGGTCAGCGATTCAACCGACTCGAAAGACAGGTAGCGCCCGTCGGAACTGGCCTCGGCGGTACGCTCGACCGGGCTCGCTGCCCACGCACCCCCCTGACCGTCCTGAGCGACAAGCGTGGCGATATAGCGCAGGGGCTCGCCTTCCTGCCAGAAGTAGAGATTGTCTTTGCCCGCACGTGGGGATTCGTGACGTTCGTTTTCACCCGCATCGGGAAGAGTGGCGGTATCGACGAAATAGATGCGCGAGAGCTTCCCCGCTTCTTCGCCCGTACCGGCAACACCCTCGAACCCTCCCTGGCCCTCAGTCAGATCAGCTGTTTCAGCATACGCTTCGGCCGGGGTGTCGGCTGCGCTTAGTTCGAATATCTTGCCGTCGGCTAGCAGCACCCTGGAGCCGTCCGCGCTCGCGTTCACGAACCCGGCCCCGTCGGGAACTTCGATTGTGCGCTGACCATCGACGCGCAAGTACAGGTGCCCTTCGGCGCTCCAGAACACGCGCGACCCATCGGCAGATACCGCATGGTTATCCGCGCTGTCAGACGCATACACCGCGCCGCTGGCGACTCCCGCATTACCGGGTCGCACGTTGACCAGTGACAGCGACCCTTCGTGCCATTCATAGAGGTTGTGCCCTTCCTGGCCGGGGTCGGACGGTTCGGGAGCAAACGACGTTTTTTCGGTCAACACGTCGTTAGCGGCGAAGAAGACATGCGAGAGATCTCCAGAATGCAACAACACGGGAGCATCGCTTTCGCGTTCAGGAGCCAGGCGGAGATCTACCGCGCTGCGCCGCGGCGGGTGCGCGTCGAACATCGCACGGGTCAACAGTGGCGTGAACACGCCTGGTTCCGCGGCGCTCTCGAGATAGAGATTCTGGTAGCCAGGTGGCGCGTCTGGGCTGAGCTGCGCTTGTCCCTCCTGGTAGATGATACTGACACTGAGTGAGGAATCGAAAGCCACAGGACCAGCTATTTTGTTTTCCTGCAAAGCCGGACTGAGGATCGTAGTCTTCCAGCCAGTCACCGTGCGCCGCGAGACATACGAGTCGAACACAGGGTCGCCCGGCGAGAAGGGATAGCCCATGTACGCAACGCTTTCGCCGTCAGGTGCGCTCTGCATCGGGAAGAGCGCGTAAGAGGTTTGCCCCCCGCTCGGTGGCTTGCATTCAAAGCAGCTACCCAATGATGGTTCGGCGGGGAAGACCTCTCCGCCGCTCTTTTCCGGAGGTGAGACGAGCTCGTATGCGCGTTCGTCGGGGGCGCCCGTAACGGTCGAGGGGTAGGTCGCGAACACGGCGGGTGCGCCTATCGTTTCGCAGGTGGGTGTGTTTTCGCCTTCGCATTTGCTTTTGGCGATGACGCGGAAGCGGTAGGCGGTGCCGGGTTGCAGACCGGATACGCTCGCCGCGGCGAGGCCCACACCGCCGGGGTTGATCTCCCCGCCGCCGGCGGGGGCTTCGCGGGCGCCGATGAACCCGCCACCACCGTTGTGCGCCGTTTTCACGGTCGCGCTCGCGGGCCCACCTGACAGGCCGGTGCTGTCGGCTGATAGTTCTGGGAGGTCCGTGTTCGCGAGCGTGCCCGTGAACTGCACGACATACGGGTGAGTACCGTTCGTATCGCCGGGGCCGCCCGATACGCTCACGTTGCCCACGCCGATCGTCGCGAGGCCTTCCAACGCCGCTGTGACTTCAGCGGTGCTGGCATCAAACGGCAATCCCGCGTGCAGGTGCGCATTGGGGGTCGTCGTTTCGGCGAGTGCGGAGAGCGTCAGTTCTCCAGCTTTGACGGCGGCTATCGTTGTGCCCGTGGGTATGCCGGGGCCTTCGATGTGCTCGCCGACGGCCAGCGGCGAAGGACCCTGCGCAGAGACCGCCACACCGACACCCGCTTTGGACACAGGTTTTGAGAGGATCAGTGCGGTTGGCTGCACCGTGGCGATGATCGTGCCTGCGGGGATGCCTTCGCCGGTGATCGCGTCGCCCGGTTCAAAGACGCCTTCGCTGCTCGTGAATGCTGTGAGGATGGTGGACCCGGCTTTGATCGCGACAGCGCTGCCGCCTTTTTCGACCGATGTGGACAACGTCATTTCGCTACCGCTGATCGCGGTGATGGTCGCGCCCGCGGGTATGCCCGTACCTTCGACCTGCTGGCCCACTTCAAAGACCCCCTGCGTGGTCGCGACAGACTTCAACACGCTCGTACCGGACTTCAACGCGGTATTCGCGACCGATTCTGTCGCTGCTGTGGAGAGCGTTAGTTCTGAGCCGGAAACCAACGTGACCTTCGTCCCTTCAGGAATCCCACTACCCCTCAACGTCTGCCCCGCGGCGAATGTGCCCGAGGTCGTGCTGAGCGCCGTAACCTTCAACGATCCCGCGATCACCGTGCCTTTACCGACAGCGCCGCTCAACGTCGCGGTACCGTTACCCGCGCTCAACGTCGCGCTGCCGGCGCCCGTGCTCACCCCCGACACCGCACTCGAGCCCGCCGTCAAACTCCCCGTCAACGCGCCGCCAAGCCGGCGGCCCTCGAAACCCAAACCGAACACGCCGCCTTCGGCAGCCACCGTCACCGACTGGCGCTCATCCGGTTCGTTCGCCTGATATTCAGCTTCGCTCAGGTACTGGAAAGCGTAGTGCGTCGTGAACCCGTGCGGGTCGATCATCGCCTGCAACGCACTGGACGCGACACCTGTACCCACCGTCGACTCACTCACCACACTCGGAGGAGAGACCCTCGCCGGCACAAACACATCACCAACACCCGGATTTTCCGGATCGGCGGCATAGAGCACACCCGGCGGGCGACCCGAACCCCAGCGCAACACCGGGTTCACAGCCAACGCCGTCACTTCTTCCGCCTTAGGCAAAACCGCGATCGCCGCCTGTGCTTCAACGAACTTCCCAGTCGCCGCATCACACGGACCCAACCGATGCACCTTCAGATCCGCTTCGCTGAAATAGAACACTTCACCGGTCACAGCATTAGCCGTCATCGCCGTGACATGCCCACCAGGCGGTTCATACGCACACACGGGAATACTACCGCCACTCGTCGAAAACTCCACGATCGACTTTGCGGTGTTGGTCACCAAGCGCCCACCATCTATCACAGCCATCTGGTTGAAACGTACGCCTCCCGATAGAATCATATCCTGCGACTGTCCCGAATAGACATAATTTTCGTAATCCCCCGGATGCGCCGGTTCGAACGACATCACCCGCGCCTCATACGTCGCCGGATCGGCAATATTTAGATAATCTGCGTCGGCGACAAAGACCTTGCCAGTATCGTCAACCGCTAGCGCCGCTTCGAAGGACCCGTAATAGTAGTGGAGCTTTTCTGGTCCTTCAGCGATCGATTCCCCCGGCGCCGGCGAACTACGACCCAGTTCACCGAACCCCTCCCCGACCGGTGTTCCAGTAGCGGTAAACACCTCGACCAAGTGCTTCTCCCGGTCTACTCCGTCATATTGATTGAGCACGTACACGTCACCCGTGGTCTGATCCACCGCGACGCTCCCGAGAGAGTTGAAATGCCCGACCTGTTCCCCCCCATTTTGGAACGGGAATGTTGTGCAGTTGCGATAGGTGTGTTCGGCCGGTTCGGTCGCGAGCGCCGGACCGCAGCGCTGAAATTCTTCTGGGGCGCCTTCTTCTTGGCTGCCGACGCCCCAACCCCACTCTTCCTGCAACACAGGTTCTTCGCCTTCGCCACCTGGGGTGTAGCGAACAACCCGAGCATTGGTTCCCGCGACGTAGAAGCTCCCGGGCTGAACTCCCCCGGCACCGGTCGTGTTCACCGCAATCCCTTGCGCATGGGTGGCGGCTGCGCTGCCTTGACCGAAGTGCTCGGCGGCCTGTTCGTAGTCCGCGAACGCGGGAACCGCCCACATCAACACCAGTATCAGTGCCATGATGACAGTCAACCAGGCGATACCGATGCGCGACCGTGCAATCCTGGGCTTCATCGTGTCATTTCCCATCCCGTGTTTGGTGTGCGGAAGCTCGATGGTTCTGATGGATGCTTTAGCGGACATCGATCGTCACGCCCTTGGACTGCCCCGTGATGTGCAGCAGGTAACGGCCCCTGTGCAGCCCGCCGAGGTTCAGGCGCGCGGTGTGGCCACTGCTCGTTCCGTGCCTTATGAGATGGCCCTGTCGTGTCAGCCTCCAGCGAACCGCGTGCGGGACGCTGGCTGCGGCAGCGGTCGTGGCGTACTTGACGGTGCATGTCACCTTGGCCATCTTGTGCTTGCCCTGTGAGATCTTGCAGGCGACCTTCCCAGCTGGACCCGTTAGGCCTTTTGCTCCCTGGGGGCCGGCCGGTCCGGGGCTGCCGGCGGGGCCGGCTGTGCCCTGTGCGCCCGCGGCGCCACGTTCGCCCTGCGGGCCGTTTGTTCCCACAGCCCCCGTCGCGCCTTTGACGCCGGCGGTGCCGGTTGTTCCTTTCGGGCCATCGCAAACGTATGTCGTGGAGGACCCGATCTTGACTTCGATGCCGCCTTCGGTGCATGGTCCTTTGACACCGGAGAACTGTGTGATGGTCGGTGTTCCTCCGTTGGCGCCGGTCGCTCCGGTCGTGCCTTTTTCGCCGTTGCAGGCATACCCGGTGGTGGCCCCGACTTTGACTTCGATCCCGCCTGCGGTGCATGGGCCTTTGGCACCGGTGAATTCGGTGATCGTTGGTGTTTCACCCGGCAGACCCTTTTCGCCTTCCTTCAAGAACACCGCGGTCACTTCGACTTCGGGAGCTCCCAGTTTGACCTGACAGGTCGTTGTGCCGGCGTGGCGACAACCGATCCAACCGGCGAACACCGACCCGCTCGCGGGGGACTCTTCCAGTTCGATCGTCTGTCCTTCTTCAGAGCTCAACCGTGCTTCTTCACACGACGTCCCGCAAGTGATGCCGGTATGTGGCGCGAGACTCGTGACAGTGCCTTTGCCGTTCCCACCCTTGAACACCGTCAGC
Organism: uncultured Solirubrobacterales bacterium; assembly: GCA_963714025.1. Taxonomy (GTDB): domain Bacteria; phylum Actinomycetota; class Thermoleophilia; order Solirubrobacterales; family Solirubrobacteraceae; genus Palsa-744. Next base: position 2,548,073 of record OY970221.1, on the reverse strand, counting down.
ATCGAAGGATGTTCGATCATACTGAACCCGGCCGTGACACTGCTCGCTTCCACGATTTCAAACACGCAAGTACTGATCGAACAGGCGCTCGCCGAACCAGTACCCGACAGAGACGACAGTTGCGCACCGGCATTCGGCACCGCCTTGACGCTCACGCTCGTGCCGTACGGTTGCGGGCCAGAACACGATCCGAACGTCCCACTGTGAGCGAATTCGCATTCCACGCTCCCCGGACCGGTCACGTTGGCCGACAGCACCTCCGATTCAAGCACTGAGGTTGCCTTCAACGTCACCGCTTCGGTCATCGTGACGGCGCATGGCGAGGTTGTGCCAGTGCACGTCCCCGGGCCACCCGCGGTCGTGCTCCAACCAGTGAACTGGCTACCCGTCCCAGCTGCAGCAGAGAGTTCAACGACCGTGCCGGAGGAAAACAGTTCAGAACAGTGCGCGCCACAGGCGATCGGTTCCAGACCGAGACCACTCTGCACGCTTGTCACACTCACGGTGCCGCTACCGCTCTTTTCGATCGTCAACGGAGCACCAGCGACCGCGAATTCAGCCTGCGCAGTACTCCCTTCAGAGATCGTGAACGTGCAAGTCGTGGTCGTCTGACCCTCGCACGCCGATCCCGCCGAACCCGTCGCGCTGCTCCACTTCACAAAACTGGAGCCACCACGATCGACGGCCTTCAGCGTGATTTCAGTCCCGGATTCATACTCCGACGCACACGGTTCTTCAAAACCTTCCACTTCACACACAACAGACCCTTCACCCACCACAGACGTACCAAGCGACACGAACGCTGCACCTGAATACCCGAACGTCTGCACCTCCTGATGGCCAGGATCCGTCGCGTAGACCTTCCCCGTCGATTCATCGACAGCCAACTGGTTATAGATGATCGGGGCCTTGGTCGAGAACAGGCCCCCACCGAATTCTTCGAGCCTGGCGCCACCAGCACGATACCGTTCGATCCTGAAGTTTTCATCACAGCCACGACCGACGAACACCTGGCCCGTCCTCTTATCGACAGCTACAGCAGTCACTTCACCATGACCCGATGAACCATCCAGCCCGGCAAAAGCACCCCGTTCGGTAAAGCCACCCGCACCATCAGGCCCGTACTCAACCAGCTTCCCCGCCAACGACCGGAATTCTTCCCCGGGTTCTTCTATTTCACATTCAGTCAAGCTGTTCGTAGACAGGTACAAATCCCCCGAGGCATCCAACGCCGCACCAACAGGATTCGGAGACGAACCCAAACTGGAACACACCCCAGACTGCGAACACCTCTCAAACGACCCTTCGCCGGGAAGCGGAAGAACCAACTCCCCCGACGAATCGACCGCAGGCTCCGGCAGCGGTTCGAAGTTCGACACGGGCACTGAGAATTCATGCAGCTCAGCCCCACAATTAGCGCCATACACCAACATCTCACCCCCACTTTCGGCGGCATTCAGAACATCGACGTTTCCAGTCGTCGGGTCGACCTCCACCGACGCAGGATGCGCCGGCGCGCCTTCCAACGAACACGCCAATTCGCCCCCCGCCGAGCTGAACTCCTTGAACACCCCCGGCCCGCTGAAACAGCCCCCAAATTCCGTAAGCGCCGTGCCACAAGCCGCAACGTACACATCATGACTGGACTGATCCACGGCCACCCCACTCGCAAACTTCCCCGCCGTCGAAAGAGGCGAACCCACGGTATAGCCTTCGGCCTGCGCACCCGCGGCGAAGAGAAGACCGACAGAGAGCGCAAGAGCAGCCATCACAAGCGCAAGCGAACCGACACGCCCCACTGCGGACGCACCACTCCCCCGGCCACGGAGCACGGACGCGCGAGTGGCGGCAACCCCACCCAACACGCGGCCGTTGGCCTGGCGACGAGCCTCTGCGGTGGACGGTGCCTGCACATGCGTGCTCACTGATACCTCCCTGTTGTCCCTGTTAAAGATTGTTCGACGGTCACCGTTGGGCAGCGCAAACCCATCCGATCCATGCGTGAAAAAGAACAGACCCCTCATGACCTCTCCCCGCTTTCGCGACCGTCATCGCTATGCACACGAATGCTCTGCTCGACCTGCGCACCCTTCGCGGTCAGCCGCCAAGCATTCGCCTCACCCTTCAAATGACCGTCCCCCGTGTTCGCGGCCAAGCCCAAACGCTCCAGCCGCGCGAGCAGGCGCGATATCTGACCCTGGTCGGACACTCCCGAACGGGTTCCGACGACACGATTGGAGGCCTCGGGGCAGGAGGCGAGCACCTCGAGCACGCGCGCGGTGCGATACGTGAGTCGCATCGGCAGCTCCGCGAGCGGGTCGCCACCGTTGCCCTCTCCATGCACCGTCGATCCGGCGTCCGCCTCGGCGGCGCCGGTCGTGGGTGCGGCGAGCGTCTGCTCGCGCCGCGCGGCGGCCGGACCGAGGTAGGGCAGCACGATCATTCCCATCAATTCCCCAAAGAGGTCGGTGAGCGGCTCGTCCGCACCGCGCAGCAGCCGCCCGTAGACGATCCCGAAGGCGGCGCCGACGAGGCCGTCGGCCATCAGCGGCGGGCATGCCTGCGCTTTCTCGCTCTCACCGCGGCCCGCGTCCACGTTGCGCACGAGCCCGGCGAGCACCTGCTCGCGGCGCTCCAGCACGCGCGGCCCACCGCGCAGTGCCTGCACGACGCAGACGCGCGCGAGCACGGGTTCGCGCTCGAAGAAGGAGAGGATCGTCCACAACCCCCCGCGGACGCGCTCGCGCCAGGGCAGTCCGTCGAGGTGAAGCTCGGAGAGCTCGCGGTCGATCTGCGCGACGACGCTCTCGAGCGCCGCGAGCAGGCAGTCCTCGCGATTGTCGAAGACGTCATAGAACGTGCGCCGCGAGACGCGCGCCTTGGAAGTGACATGCGCGACGGTCGCCCCCGGATAGCCCAGCTCGTCCACCACATTCAGGGCGGCGCCGAGCATCCGTGCGCGCTGGATCTCCACCAACCGAGCCCGCGGCGCGTCCGACGCGTTGCGCCGGCTGGATGCCGTTTTCACACCTCCACGTCGGCGTATCGGAGCGCGCGAGGACATCACTGCGCCGACCCGATGCTCGGCCGGCACAACAGTTTTTGGCATGCGGCGACCCCCGCTGCGTATGTCCCCAATCGACCCACGCGAAAACAGCTCCCTCATCGAAGCGATTCAGGCCCCTCTCCAAAGGGAAACCTCTAATTTGTTACCGGGCCCTCCATATGAGGCGGACCCGAACCCGATCTATGTACGCCCAGTGACTCACATCTCCACTGGCCTGGAACAACATAGCCGCAGTGGGAACAAATGTCAAGTCCCCCTCCGTTCAAGCCCCTCCTGGGGGGCAGCTCGAACGCAAAAACGAAAGACTCCCCAACAGCCGCCCGGATTATGCTTATCCCCGTAGCCGGCCGCCGACCGGCCGTCCACGTGGGCAAACCTCTACTCGACAGAATCAAATGCCGGCAAGCCACGAGCCGCTTGTCGCCATACGAAGCGGTTGCGCAGCTTGACACCAGCAAGCCCGGCCAGACCTCGAAGCCCGGTCAAGCCTCGAAGCCCCGTGACACCCGAAGCCTCGTCAAGACTCGAGGCCCTGCAGAACCCGACGACTCGCCGCGGCGCGGCTACCCCGGAGGAATGCGCAGGTACGGCAGAGCAAACGACATGATCTGCCCAAACGCCGGCGCCGCCACGGTCCCCCCGAAGATCGAGCCCGACTGAGGTTCATCGACGATCACCGCACACAAGAGCTTGGGATCGGACGCCGGGGCGAACCCCACGAACGAGGCCACGTAGGCCGATTTGGAGTATTCGCCCGTGGCGGGATCGATCTTGCTGGCCGTGCCTGTCTTCCCCGCGAGCTGGTAGCCGGGGATCGAGACCTCGCTGGCGGTGCCGCCGGGGGCGAGCACGCCCTTGAGCATCGTGCGCAGCTCGGCAGCGGTGGTGCTCGAGATCACGCGATGTCCCGCGGGCAAATAGCGGGCATGGCCGTTGACCGCGCCGATGATGTGGGGACGGCGCAAGATGCCGCCGTTGGCGATCGCCGAGTAGGCGGCGACCATCTGCATCGGCGTGACGAGCTCGCCCTGACCGATCGGCAGGTTTCCCATCGAGGAACCCGAGTACTTGGACAGCGGCAGCGTCACGCCCTGTTCCTCGCCGGGGAGTTCGACGCCGGTGGGCTGACCGAAGCCGAAGCGGTGGACCCACGTGTTGAAAGCGGGGGCGCCCTCGCGCAGGCCAATCTGGATCGCCCCGACGTTGCTGGACTGGGCGAGGATTTCGGCGGTCGTGAGCGTCTCGTCGGCGTGTTCGGTGTCGTCGTGGATCGTGCGGTCGGCGACCTGGATCTGGTCGGGGATGTCAAAGCCGGTCGAGGGCGTGATCACGCCCTGTTGCAGTGCGCCGGAGACGGTGAATGCCTTGAAGGTGGAGCCTGGTTCGTAAGCGAAGCCGACCGCGCGGTCGGCCAGCGCCGCCTGCGAGTAGGCGGAAGGGTCGTTGGCGTTGACCTGGGGCCAGTTGGCGACCGCGAGCAGCGCGCCGGTGCTCGGGTTGATCACGATCGCGGTGGCGTCTTTGGGGGCGAACACGCGCCCGACGGCGCCGAGGACGTCTTCGGCGCGCTGCTGGATGTTCGCGTCGAGCGTGAGCGTGAGCGTCGCGCCCGGTTTCTCGGTGTGGACGTTCGCGATCGAGATCGGCTGGCCGCGGGCGTCGCTGATCGTGTGCCGCTCGCCCGCGGTGCCCTTCAGCAGCGCCGATTGGGAGTACTCGAGGCCCGACAGACCCTTGCCTTCCGTTCCGACGAAGCCGAGCACCTGCGCGGCGAGCGTCCCGCGCGGGTAGACGCGGCGCATGACGGGCGTCCCACTGAGCCCTTCGAGCTTCAGCGCCGTCACCGCTCGCGCCTGCCGCGCCGGCAGCGCACGCGCGAGGTAGACGAAGCCGCGGTGTTCGCTCAACTCTGCGAGCACCTGTCCCTGGGTCTTGCCGAGCAGCGGCGCGAGCTTCTGCGCGGCCTGCAGCGGGTCCTTGACCAGGTAGGGGTCGGCCGAGATGTCCTGCGCGGGCTCGGAGACGGCGAGGTCGACGCCGTTGCGGTCCACGATCGAGCCGCGCTGGGCCGGGAGCGTTTCGTTGCTCAGCTGTTGGGTCTGGGCGGCCTTGCGCAGGGTTCCCGCGCGCACCGTCCCGAGATACAGGGTGCGCGCGGCAGCGAGCGCGAGCAGCAGGAAGAACAACGCGAAGATGACCCCGATCCGGTGCTGGACGGTGGCCACCCGCTAACCCCCCGGGGTCGCCGAGGAGCCGCCGGATTCGCCGCTCGGCGCGGGCGTCGCGGCGGCTTCGCTCGCGCCGCTTTCGGTCCCACTGGAGGCGTGTTCGCTGCTCGCGGGTGCCGTTTCGCTCGACGCGCTCGTGCTCGATTGGCTCGTTTCGGAGGAGGTCGTGCCGGCGGAGGAGGTTGCTTCGCCGCTCCCGGCGCCCGCGGAACCGGTCGCTTCGCTTGCACCGGTGGACGTCGCGGACGACGCTTCCGATTCGGACGAAGACGAGGAGGCTTCGCTCGACGTCGAAGCAGTGGCGGTACCGCTGGCCCGCGCGCTCAACGCGGCCACGGCCTTGCCGATCTGCGACTGGGCGCCGTGAGCCGAGAGAAAGCGCAGCGAGCCGGCGGGGACGAGCTGCATGCCCATGTGCGCGGCCTGCAGCTCGACGGTGTCGCCCGCGGCGACTTCGGAGTTTTCGACGCTGAGGGCCGAGTTTTCGCGCTGCAGCGCGCCCTCGTGCTCGAGCGCGCGCCCGATGCCCGCGTTGAGCTTCAGCAGGCCGAGCTGCATCGTCACGATCCCGATCAGCGCGAAGGCGACGATCCCGATCCAGGCGCGACCGCTGATCAGGCGGTCGAACAGCGGGTGCGTGGTGAGGATCGTCACCGGATTGCGCGACGGCGCGACGGCGCGGCGCGCGGGTGCCGGTGCGGTCCGCGAGCGGGCGGGGCCCGAGACGCGTCGGGGGCGCCGCGCGGGCGCTGGCGGGCGGCGGCGGGGACGAACGGCCGGGGCCGGTGCGGCGGCAGCCGCGGCGGGGGGCGGCGGGGTCATAGGGCCCAGCCCTCCCCGAGCTTGCGCGCGGCGCGCAGCCGCGCGGAGGAGGAGCGCGGGTTGGAGGCGATCTCCCCGGCCGAGGGCACGATCGAGCGGCGCGTCAGCAACGCCGCCTCGGGCGTGCGCCCACAGCCGCAGACGGGCAGGTCGGGCGGGCAGATGCAGCCCTGCGCGCGCGCGGCCATGAAGCGCTTGACGCGCCGGTCCTCCAGCGAGTGGAAGGAGATCCCGGCGAGCACGCCGCCCTCGCGCAGCAGCCCCCAGGCGAGCGGCAGCGCCTCGTCGAGCTGCTGAAGCTCGTCGTTGACGGCGATGCGCAGCGCCTGGAAGGAGCGCTTGGCGGGGTGGCCGCCGGCGAAGCGCGCGGGCACGGGGATCGCGGCGACGATCGTCTCGACGAGATCCTGGGTGGTGTCGATCGGCGATTGCTCGCGGCGGCGCACGATCGCGCGGGCGATCGCGCCCGCGTGGCGCTCCTCGCCGAAATCGCGCAGCGCGCGCGCCAGCTGGCGCTCGTCCCAGGTCGCGACGATCTCGCGCGCAGACAACTCCTGGTCGGGGTCCATGCGCATGTCAAGCGGGGCCTCATACGAATAGGAGAAGCCGCGCTCGCGCGCGTCGACCTGCATCGAGGACATGCCGAGGTCGAAGTAGACGGCATCGGCGCGCACGCCCTCCTCAGCCAGCTCGGCCAGCGCCTGGGCGTAGCCGGCGCGGATGAAGCGCACCGTGCAGGCGACCTCGCCCGCCAACTCCTCGAAGCGCTCGGCTGCGTAGGGGTCGCGGTCGATCGCGATCAGCGTGCCCTCGGCGCCGAGGCGCTCGGCGATCAGCTGCGCGTGGCCGCCGCCGCCGAAGGTGCAGTCGATCGCGGTCTGTCCGGGGCGCGGGTCGAGCAGGTCGATCAACTCGCCGGCGAGCACCGGGATGTGCGTCGAAGTGGTCATCTTGTCAAGGGTGAGGGTGGTCATGGTCACGATAGGCGGTGGCTTCAGGGGCTCGCGATCTCACTCGTCCACACTGGCGGTGATCTCGGCGACGCCCCCCAGCAGCGTCGGTCGGTGGTCGTTCCAGGCGCCGCGATCCCACAGCTCCAGGCGATCGCCGACGCCGACCACGATGACCTCCTTGGTCAGGCCGGCGTGCTCGCCGAGGAACGAGGGGACCATGATCCGCCCGGCCGCGTCGAGGTCGGCGTCGTGGGAGCTGCCGTAGAAGAAGCGCTCCAGCTCGGTCAAGCGCGATGACAGGGGTGGCAGCTCGGCGAGCGCGCGCTGGGTGTAGCGCTCGTACTCCTCCGGGCGCCACACGCCCACGCAGGGCTTCAGGTCGACGGGCATCGCCAGCACGACTCCCTCCGAGAGCGCCGCGCGATAGCGGGCCGGGACCGTCAGGCGGTTCTTGGCGTCGAGCGTGTGGTCGAAGGTGCCGCGGAAGTGAACCATGAGGGAGAGGACTTCTTCTTGCTCGTCGGGTGCGGACTTGCTTCTTACGTCTGCTCGTGGGGGCGATTACCGAGCCGGGGTGGAGGAGTGGGAGGAGCCCCTCCACCTCGGCTCGCTTCCGGCAAGTTACCCCACTTTCCCCCACAACGCAACCCTGATTGCACATTTTTTCCCACAATCCTGCTCTGAGGCCGTCAAAACCTGCGCAAAGCGCCTGCCCGTGGGGCTTTCCGATACGGGCCCGCTCCCGTCCGCGCGCCCGTCGAGCGCTCCGATTCGTGCAATCCGCCGTGCAAACCGGGTGGGTGCATCGTGCGTTGCGGATACGATCGGCTGATGCGGGTCGAGCAGGGGCGACGAGGGAGACGAGCAGGGGCAGACAGAAGGGGTCACGCCACTGAGCCGGCCGCGGGCGCGCGGCGACTCGCCGCCGCCGGCCTGAGCCTCGCGGTTCTCGCGGGCGCGATCGCGGGCTGCGGCTCGAGCGGATCGACCGGATCGAACGCCGACCCCGCGGGATCGGTCCCCGCGTACGCGCCCGTGTACGTGAGCGCGGTCGTGCGTCCGAACGGCACGCTCAAGAACGAAGCGCTCGCGGCGGGACACACGCTGACCGGTCAGAAGAACCCGTACACGCGCCTGCTGAGCGTGCTGCAGACGCCGGGCTCCCCCACGCTGGACTTCAGCCGCGACGTGGCGCCGTGGCTGGGAGAAAAGGCGGGGCTGTTCTTCACGACCCTCGGCTCGACCGAAGGCTTGACGAGCCTGCTGCAACAGGGACTCACCGGCGGGGGCTCGGGGACGGAGTGGCCGTTCGCGACGGGCGAAGGCGCGCAGGGTGCGATCGTGCTCGACACGAGCGATCTGGCGAAGGCCGAAAAGTTCGTCTCCACGCAGGCGTCGCACGCGGGTGCACATGCGACCAGCTACAAGGGCGTCTCCTATGAGACGACTGCGGGCGGAGACGCGTCGTTCGCGACGATCGACAAGCTGGTGGTGCTCGGCTCAGAAGCGGGCGTGCGCGCGGTGATCGACACGACCCGGAGCGGCTCCTCGCTGCAGGGCAGCGCGACCTACACGCAGTTGCAGTCGCTCGCACCGGCGGGCGCGCTGGCGCACGTGTTCGCGAACCCGGGGGCGTTGACGAAGGCCCATCTCGCGAAGGCCGCGAGCGGCGAATCCGAAAGCGGGGGCTCGCTGCCGACGCTGCTCGGCGCGCTCGGCGGATCGCGCCCGCTGAACGTCTCGCTGGTACCCACGGCGAAGTCACTGCAGATCGACGCCGACATCGGCGCCGCGCCCGCGGGCGCGGCAAAGGCGAGCGGCGGGCTCGTGGGCGCGCTCGCGGGCGGCGGCAAGGCGCTGGGAGAACTGCCCGACGAAGCGTGGCTGGCGGCGGGCCTGGGCAACGTCGGCGGCTCGCTCGGCGGCGGGCTGGGCGGCCTACACAACCTGCTCTCGCTCGTGGGCACGCTCACCTCCCAGGCCAGCGCCGGCCCGACGGCCGCGCAGGTGACGCTGAGCATCCCGGGGATCCTCGAAGGGATCCTCGCGCCGCTGAAGGTCCTCAGCGCGAACACGGCGCAGGCCCGGCGCGACTTCACGAGCTGGATGGGCGACGTGGGCGTGTTCGCGAAGGGCACGACGATCCTCGAACTGCAGGCGGCGGCGGTGATCGACTCGACCGACCCGGCGGCCTCGCGCGCGGCCGTGGGCAAGCTCGCCAGCGCCCTGAACGAAGCGGGCGCGGAAGCCACGCCGGCGAAGATACCGGGCACCGAAGCGGCGATCGAAGCGAAGGTGCAAGGGCTGCCGGTGACGCTCGTGATCGCCGACGGGCGCTCGGCGAGCGGGCAGGCGAAGTTCGTGATGGGCCTCGGCGAATCCTCGATCACGGCCGCGCTGCACCCGTCGGGCACGATGTCGGGCTCGGCCGCCTACACGGCCGCGCAGAGCGCGCTCGGGGAAGGCATCGCACCGAGCCTGCAGGTGAACTTCGCGACGCTGCTGAGCCTGCTCGAAGGGGTCGGCCTCAGCGAAGACCCGACGATCTCCAAGTTCGTGCCCTACCTGCGCAACGTCACGACGCTGGCGGGCGGGGGCAAGAGCCTCGGCGGGGGCGTGGAACGGCTGCGCTTCGTGCTCGGCCTGCTGCAGCCGGCGAGCTCGGGCTGAGGCTCTACGCCGGGGCGGGCGTGGGCTCGGGCTCGGGCTTCGCCCGCGCGGGGCGGTTCTGGGTCTCGATGATCACTCGACAGGGGCGCTTGGCCAGCAGGTAGGCGGCGGTCGGCCCGATCCGCTGCTCGCCCGCGGGGGCGTGAATCGTGGACCAGTAGATCACGTCCGAGCCGACCCGGATCGCTTCGTCCACGAGCGCCGAGCCGGGGTTGCGGGTACGGATCAGGCCGGTGTGGATCTTGATGCCCGCGCGGCGGGCCTTGATGCGCGCGGACTCCAGCGCCGAGCGCCCCTGCGCCTCCTCCTCCGCAAGGCCCGAGTCCAACGACAGCTGGCTGGGGACGGGCAGCACGAAGATCGCGTAGACGACGCCGTCTTCGCCGATCAGCTTGGCCGCGGAGGTGAGCGCCTGCGCGGAGACGTCGGTGCCGAAGATCGGCACGAGCGCGGTGCGGTAGTCGAGCTCGTGGAAGTCCGGCGGGCGCTCCTCGCGGGGGATGCGGTAGCTCTTGTAGGGGTCGAGGCCCTGGCGGTGGCGGTAGTAGAAGTAGCCCGCCATCCCGAGGATCATCCAGGGGATGCCGACGATCCGCGCCTCGCCGTGGAAGATCACGACGGCGATCCAGGCGCCGGCGGTGCCGATCCCGCCGATGACGGCCGTCATCGGGATGTCCGCGCCGCGGATGCGCACGCTCAAGGGCATGCGGTAGGGGCGCTCGCGATCGGGGTCCTTGATGCGCAGCGCGATCACCGCGGCATGGGCGGTAGTGAAGGAGAGCATCGCGCCGAAGGAGTAGAGGTTGCCGAGCACTTCGGTGTTCCCGTACAGGATCAGCACGCCCGCGAGCGCGGAGAAGAACATCAGCGTGAACCACGGGGTGCGGAATTTCGGGTGCAGCTGTGAGAACAGGCGCGGCAGCTGGCGGTGCTCGGACAGCGACCAGGACAGGCGCGAGATCCCGATCATGCCGGCGTTGGTGGCGATGAACAGGATCGTCGCGGCGAGCAGGCCGACGTAGTATTCGGCCAGATGCAGCACCGTCCCGTGCAGGCCCAGGCGCGAGATGACGCCGAGCACGGGGTCGTTCTGGAAGTGCCCGCCCAGCGCGGTGGCATAGCCGGGTGAGCTGAAGGACTGCTGCAGCTCGTGGTTGTAGCCGACGCCGTGATGGACGACCGGCAGCGCCGAGAGGGCCACGACGGAGATGCCGGCGTAGACGCCGAGCACGGCCAGCACGACGAGGTTGACGGCCTTCGGGACCTGGCGTCCGGGGTCCTTTGACTCCTCGGCCATGTTCGCGACGGTCTCGATGCCCGTGTAGGCGAGCATCGCGAGCGACAGCGCGAAGATCAGTTCGTGCCAGCTGGGCACGCTGCCGAGATGGACCTGGTTGATCAGCAGGGTCGGGCTGAACACGAGCACGAGCCCGAGACCGACGAGCACGATCTGCGTGCTCAGGTCGGCGATCGCCAGGACGAAGTTGAGCTTCGCCGACTCGCCCAGCCCACGGATGTTCAGTCCGGCGAGCACCACCACGACGATCAGCCCGCCGACGATGTCCCCGGGGTTGTGGTCGAGCGAGTGCAGCCCCGGGAAGGCGCTCAGGTAGTGAGGAACGAAGAACGCCGAGATGGCGATCGTGAGGATGTAGTCGAGGCTCAGCGCCCAGCCGGCGAAGAACGAGACGACGTCGTTGAAGGCGTGGCGCGCGAACGAGGACGAGCCGCCGGCTTCGGGGAACATGGCCGCGCCCTCGGCGTACGTTTTGGCGGTCAGCGCGAACAGCCCGCCGGCGAACACGAACACCAGCGGCGTGAGCCCGAGGGCATGCGCGGCGACGAGCCCGAGCGCGTAGTAGATCGAGGAGCCGACGTTGCCGTAGGCGGTGGCGAACAGCCCGGGAACGCCGACGGATCGGCGCAGTCCTCGCTCGGTCAGGCGTGCCATGGTGCGCAGCGTATCCGGGAGGACGGCCCGGATGGCAAGCCGCGCAGATCGCAGACCGGCCGCATGCTTCTGAAAGAGCCGATGGGGTCGACCTGGCCGCGAGCGGCCAGGTCCGACACCGCACATGTGCGGTGTCGTCGGAGGGCGCATGCGCCCTCCGTGACCATGCCGCATGCGGCATGGTCCGGGACCGTGCATGCACGGTCCCGCAGGCGGCGCATGCGCCGCCTGAACTGCAAAATCCCATTCATCGCGGCGGCCGGGGCAGGAACGCAGCATATGATCCCGACGACCCGGACCCAAGCGACCCCCCGGCGACTGCACATGGACGACACGACACAGCGCCGCGGAAACTACGACTCGGGTGAGGACTTCGTCCTCGAATACGGCGAGCTGCGCTTCACCTTCAACGAAGCCGACTTCTCCGAGCGCTGCGAGCAGGCGGCGCTGAAGCTCGGGTTCGTCGGCGGCCGGCTCGGCGAGGACGAGCTCGAAGACCTGGTCAACCTGGCGGTCAACGGCGAGGTCTACGACCCCGCCTCGGGGCTCGGTGAGCACGTCAACGACTGCTGGCCCGAGCTGGTGGGACCGGCCGAGCGCTCGCTCGTGCACTGGCTGCGCCGGCTGGTCTTCAGAGGCGCGTGGCTCGACCAGCGCGTGAACGAAGGCGAGTTGGGCGTCGCCTTCGACGAACTCACGGGCGGGTTCGTGTACGTGCAGCCCGAGCGCTCCGACGAGCCGATCGAACTCGCGCGCGAGCCCTCATGGGGCCGCGTGGCTTACAACCGGGACTAGCCCGCAGACTCCAGCGCGCTCGCGCGGGCCTTGGCGATCGCCGCGGCACCCTCCTCGCCCACGAGCAGCTCCGCGCGCACGGTCCCGCTGGCGGTGAGGTCCAGGGGCGGGCCGCCGGCGTGGGTGAGCGCCGGGTCGAGCACGATCACGGTCGTCTCTCCGCCGTAGGAGCGGGTTGCAGTGGCGACGATCGTCAGCGAGCCGCCGTCGGCGAGGTTGCGCGCGGCCGCGAGCACCTTGCGCGCGACATGCGGGTGCAGCCCGTCGAGCGTGTCGATCAGCACGAGCGCGTCGCCTCCGCGGGCGGCCGTGCGCTTGGCGGTCTCGATCGCGCGTTCGACCGCCTGGCCCTGCGTGTCGGCCGAGGCCGCGAAGCTGAGCGTGGTCGCGGGTGCGACCGGGCCCTCGGACCACTCGGCGACCTCCTCGGGACGCACGCCCGCGAGCAGCAGCGTGACCTCGAGTCCATCTCGGCCGGAGAGCGCGCCGAGCAGGCGCCTGAGGATCTCGGTCTTGCCCGCGCGCGCGGGGCCGGCGAGGACCACGCGCGAGCCGCGCCCGAAGGGCGTCAGCCACTCGATCGCCTCGAGCGTCGCGTCGCCGCCGTCGAGCGCGAGGCGCTCGCTCGGATAGGCCACCGGGCGCTCGTCATAGCGCGCGCCCTCGGAGACCTCACCGGCGGGCGCTCCGTTGATCGTCTCCACGCGAATCAGCGAGGAGTAGCGCTCCGAGCGCCTGGGCATGCGCAGCGGACCGCCGACGCGATCGCCCGAGACGAGCTCGCAGCGGCGCACCTGCGCGGCGGAGATGTAGACGTCCTCGTCCGAGGCCTCCGGCGGGTGCACGCGCAGGAAGGCCGAGCCGTTGCCCAGCAGCTCCACCACGCCCTCGGCCACGCGCTCCTCGCCCGCGGCGGACTCCTCCTCGCGGGCCGACGAGCGCTCGCCGCGAGCGCCACGGGCTCCTTTCGCCGCACTCTCGCCCTTGCCGGCGCTCTCGCCCCTGGGAGCGCGTGCGCCCTTGGACGGGCGATCCTCCCCGCCCCGCCGCGACGGCCTCTGCTGCGGGCTCCTCCGGCACTCGATTCCGCCTCGTCGGTCTCCTCGTCCTTTGACGGGGGCTCCGGCGCGGCCGGTGTCTCCTCGCCGTCCTGCGTGTCGGCGTCCTTGGCCGCGCCGCGCCGGGAGCGACGTCCGCGCACGCTCGGGCGTCGGCGTCGTTTCTCGCCGGCGGGGCTCTCGGAGTCCTGCCCGTCGGCGTCCTGCTCCGCGGCGGTGTCCGCAGCGTCGCCGTCGGTGGATCCAGAGGAGGACCCTGCGGCGGCGGGGCCGCCGAGGATCGTGTCGATCAGGTCGGCCTTGCGCAGTCGGCGGAAGCCTTCGAGACCGAGCTGGTCGGCGATCGCGTGCAAGTCGGCCAGCGGGCTGGCCTCCAGCTCGGAGCGGTCGAGTACTGACATGTGGTGGTTCTCCTTCGTATCGATATGGGGCGGTTGGCGCCCGGTCGCGTTGCGCAGCGACCGGCACCCGCTGTGTGAATGTGAACCCTATCGCCCGCTGCGGCTGGGCTGGGGTTCGTGTCGGAGTTCCTCGGCGAGCGCGAGATCCCTTTGCGGGCGCTCGGCGCCCGCCAGAGCGGAGCGCACGGTGAGGAAGTCGGCGGCCGCGGCGACGTCGTGCAGCCGGAAGATGTGCGCGCCCACGTCCATCCCGTGGGCGAGTGCCGCGAGCGTGCCCGCCCCGCGCTCGCGCGGCGCGCGCGAGGTGAGCGCGCCGATGAAGTCCTTGCGCGAGATCGCCATCAGCAAGGGGCGCTTCAGCTCGTGCAGGCGCTCGGCCTCGGCGAGCAGCGCGATCGTCTGTGCGGGAGTCTTCGCGAAGTCCGGGCCGGGATCGACGATCAGCTGCTCGCGCGCGACCCCCGCGGCGAGCGCCAGCTCGATGCGCTCGCGCAGGAACGCGAGCACCTCGCCGGCGATGTCCTGCCCGTAGAGCCCCGTATCCTGCAGGCGCTGCTTGGGGGCCGCGCGCGTGTGCATCAGCACGAGCGCCGCGCCCGTCTGCGCGCATATCCGTGCGAGCGCGGGGTCGCGCAGGCCGGAGACGTCGTTGACGATCGTGGCGCCGGCCGCGACCGCGGCGGCGGCGACCGGAGGCTTGTAGGTGTCCACCGAGACGATCGTCTCGAGCGTCTGCGTGATCCGCGCGATCAGCGGCACCACGCGCTCGATCTCCTCCTGCACCGACACCGGCGCAACGCCCGTGCGGGCCGACTCCCCGCCGACGTCGAGCACGTCCGCGCCCGCCGCCACCAGCTCGCCGGCGAGCTGCAGCCGGCGCTCGAGCGTATGCGCGGAGCCGTCGTCGCTGAAGGAGTCGGGCGAGGCGTTGACCACGCCCATCAGCCACGGCCTGCCGCCGAGCTCGAGCGTGCGATCGCCTGCGCGCAACACGCGCGCGGGTATCTCTGCATGTGCGTCTCCCTGTGCGGTGGTGTCGCTCACGCCGAGCGTGCCTCCGGCGAGATCGCCCCGGACTCCGCGTCGAGGTCAACGGGCTCGGCATCGGCGCGGATCCCTTCGGCGTCGGCGCGAATCCCCTCGGCATCGGCCTCCTTGGCGAACAGGGCGATCTCGCGCGCGGTGCGCTCCGGATCCCAACCGAGCTCCCGCGCGAGCACGTCGGCCACGCGCTCCACGGGCAGCTCGCGCGCGGCCAGCAATCCGAGGCGGGTGCGGCGCAGGAGCACGTCGCCGATCGAGCGCGCCTGCTCGCGCCGCGCGGCGAGCGCGACCTCGGCGAGCAGGTCGGGCAGGCCGGGGACGATCGGCTGGGCCAGCTCGCCACGCTCTGCGGCGAGCGCCAGCACCTCGCGCGCGGCGTAGCCGTAGCGCCCGGCCAGCGCCGCGTAGGAATGCTCGGGGACGCCCTCCACGCGCGGCAGATCCTCGACGTCGATCGCCTGTCCGAGCGGGATCTCGTGGGTGTGACAGGGCGCGTCGCGCGCGTCGCGCTCGACGAGGCGGTCGACGGTCATCTTCGCCATCCGTCGCCACGTCGTCAGCTTGCCGCCGGTGATCGTGAGCATCCCCGAGGCCGCCTCGTACAGCTCGGCCTTGCGCGAGATGTCCACCGACTTCTTCGGGTCGCCGCTTGAGATCAGCGGTCGCACGCCCGCGTAGGCGCCCGCGAGATCCTGCGCACCGAAGGCGGTGCCGAAGAACTCGTTGACCGCTCTCAGCAGATAGTCCACGTCCTCGCCGGACGGGCTCACGTGGTCGAGTTCGCCCTCGTAGTCGAGGTCGGTGGTGCCCACGAGCGTGCGCCCGAGCCAGGGCAGCGCGAAGATCGAGCGCCCCTCCCCCGCCGGAACGATCGCGCCGCCGACGAGCGGCAGATCCTCGTGGCGCAGCAGGATGTGGGTGCCGCGGCTCGGGCGGATGCGCGGCAGCTCAGACTCGTCGCTCAAACCATCGGCCCATACGCCCGTAGCGTTGACGACGTTCGCGGCGGCGATCTCGAACTCCTCGCCGCTCTCGCGATCCCGCGCGCGCACCCCGCACGCGCGCCCGTCGCGCTCGAGCAGACCCGCGGCTTCCACGCGGTTGGCACAGACAGCACCGAAGCGCTCGGCCTCGCCGAGGACGGTCAACACGAGCCGCACGTCGTCGGTCTGGCAGTCGTAGAACAGGTACCCGCTCGTCGGTTCGCGCGCGGCGAGCGCTGGCAGCAGCTCGAGCACCTCCTCTCCGGAGATCATGCGGTGGCGCTCGGGACTCCACGACTCGCTTGTCTCGGACTTCGCCTGCGTCGGCACCGGCGCGGACGCCGAGCTCGCCTCGACCTCCACCGTAGTCGCGCTCTGGGCGCGCTCTGAGCGACCTCGCCTGGAGCGAGCGATCCCCGCCCGCCCGGCGCGCAGGCGCTCGCCGGCCGATCTGCGATCGGTGATGGACATGACGTCGTAGAGGTTCAACCCCACCCCCATCAGCCGATCGGGGCGGGCGCCGTCGAAGGCCGGAACGACCAGCGGCAGCGGGTGCACGAGGTGCGGCGCGAGCGCGACCATCAGCTGGCGCTCGAGCAGCGCCTCGCGCACGAGCGCCAGATCGAAGTTCTGCAGATAGCGCAATCCGCCGTGCACGAGCTTGCTGGAGCGACTCGAGGTCCCGGCGGCGTAGTCGGCGCGCTCGACCAGCGCCACGCTGAAGCCGCGCGTGGCCGCATCGAGCGCCACCCCGGCGCCGGTGATGCCCCCGCCGACCACCACCAGATCGAACTCATGCTCGGCGAGAGCCGCCAGGGCCTGTGCGCGCGCGATCACGCATCGCAGTCTGCCAGAGCGACGGGCGCTCGCCGGGGCGGACTGCCGTTCGGCTCAGCGACGGGCGCGATGCCTGCGCTT
This sequence comes from uncultured Solirubrobacterales bacterium, assembly GCA_963714025.1. GTDB lineage: Bacteria > Actinomycetota > Thermoleophilia > Solirubrobacterales > Solirubrobacteraceae > Palsa-744. The sequence continues at coordinate 2,531,183 of OY970221.1, read as the reverse complement.
GCGGCCCGGACGGCGCACCGCGACCTTCGCTTGGTGAGCTACGTCGGAGGCGAGAAAGCGCGCGATCGCGGGGTCGGCGATGCGCGTGTAGACGCCGGCGAAGCCCGGCTGCGCGCAGCCGTTGCCGAAATCGACCAGACCGACGAGCACGTAGTCGGCGGGAGGGCGTGCGGGACTGTCGCGGTCGACGACGAGCGGTCCGCCGCTGTCGCCATAGCAGGAGTCCGCCCGTGGCCTCGAGCTCCCGGCGCAGAGCATGCGCGGAGTGATCGACTGTTCGATCCCCGCGTACTCTTCCTGGCAGAGCGATTCGCCGACGAGCGGCACGCTGTTCGCGCGCAACGCGCTCGGGTAACGGGGCGCTCCCGAGGGCGCCGGGTTGGTGTCTCCCCAGCCACTGACCGTGGCTAGGGTCGCGGGCGTCGAGGTAGCTTCGCCGTAGTCGGCTGCGGCCGCCACGTCGATCGGCAGCGGTGCGATCGCGTTCGCGCCGTTGGCACTCGGAGCCGTCGGCCCGGCCCACAGCGGGTGCGCGAGCGCGACCACGCCGATGTCGTAGTCGTTGGTGTAGGGGTTGTAGTAAGGATCGACCGACACGCTCGCGGCCGGGTCGCGCACGCTGCCTGCGTCAGGGCGATCGAGGCGGGTGGATCCGGCGAGCACCTCGACTTCACCGGAGACACCCCCGCGGCCATGGCCCCCGCCGCCTAGGCAGTGCGCGGCGGTGATCACATGCGTGGCGTCGACGATCACGCCCCCACAGAAGAAGCCCGCCATCGGGGAGCCCGCCGCGGGGTTGTACAGGGCGACCTGGAAGGGGAAGCGCGAGATCGGGACGTTCGCTCCGCCGACGATGCTCGCGCGTGCCCTGGGCCGGCGCCCGGTGTGCGCCTGTGCGGCGACGGCGACCGACCCCCACGCGAGCGCTCCCGCCGTCGCCACTCCGATCGAGAGGGCGAGACGCACATAGGAGCAGCACCGACGTAGGCGGCCGGCCACTGACACGGCAACCCCCCTCCTCCACACGCTGGAGTCGCGAGCTAGACGCTGTCCCTCTCCTGTCAGTTGACGGTAGAGTACGGCCGACTTTTATGCAAGCGCTTTGCGCACCGAATCCGTTGTGCGGCGGGTACAAACTTCCGCTCAACCGTCGGACATACAGGCCCTCACCGGTCAGCCAGATTGCTTGACAGCAGATGCCTCCGGCGCGGCGCCGAAGGGTTCAGAGCTGGCCGAGCTCGGCGGTGATCTCGCTCACCGCCGACTTGGCGTCGCCGAACAGCATCGACGTCTTCGGGTCGAAGTACAGCTCGTTCTCGATGCCCGCGAACCCCGGGTTCATCGAGCGCTTGATCACGATCACCGAGCGGCTGTCGGCGACCTCGAGGATCGGCATGCCGTAGATCGGCGAGGACGGCGTGTTCTTGGCCGCCGGGTTGGTCACGTCGTTGGCGCCGATCACCAGCGAGACGTCGGTGCGTGCGAACTCGGGGTTGGCGTCGTCCATCTCCTTGAGCTGGTCATACGGGACGTCAGCCTCGGCGAGCAGCACGTTCATGTGCCCTGGCATGCGCCCGGCCACGGGGTGGATCGCGTAGCTGACGTCGACCTGACGCGCCTCGAGCTCCTTGGTCAGCTCGCGCACCGCGTGCTGGGCTTGGGCAACCGCCATGCCATAGCCGGGGACGACGACCACGCGACTAGCGTAGGCGAGCTGGATCGCGGCGTCCGCGGCGCTCGTGGATTTCACCGTGCCGGCGTGCTCGCCGGCACCCTGCGCTCCCTCGACGGCGCCACCGCCACCGAAGCCACCGGCGACGATCGCCGGGATCGAACGGTTCATGGCCGTGGCCATCAGGTTGGTCAAGATCGTGCCCGAGGCGCCGACGATCATGCCCGCGACGATCAGCGCCGGATTGTTCAGCGCCATCCCGGTGGCGGCCGCCGAGAGCCCGGTGAAGGCGTTCAGCAGCGAGATCACCACCGGCATGTCCGCGCCGCCGATCGGCAGCACGACGGCGTTGCCGAGCAGCGCGGCGACGATCAGCATGCCGATGAACAGCAGTTCTGAATGAGCACCCGCGATCAGGTCGATGCCGGCGGCGAGCGCGAGGATCAGCAGCACGAGGTTGACCGCCTGCTGGGCCGAGCCGAAGGAGATCGGCCGGCCGGGGATGATTTCCTGGAGCTTGCCGAAGGCGATGTTCGAGCCCCAGAAGGAGATCGAGCCGACGATCGCCGCGAACACCGAGAAGATCGCCACATAGGTCGGTACCCCGCCCACCTGGATCGAGGCTCCGGTCTGCAGGACGAGGCCGCGGGGCAGTTCGGCAGCCACGTGCACCGTGTGCGAACCGTAGGTCGAGCCGGCGTGGCGGAACTCGACCCACGCGATCAGTGCCACCGCACCACCGCCGACGCCGTTGAACAGCGCCACCATCTGCGGCATCGCGGTCATCTTCACCTGGCGCGCCGCCGGCACCCCGACCGCCACGCCGAGGGCGATGCCGAGTGCGATCAGCCCCCAGTTGCCCTCCCCGGGGTTCAGCAGCGTCGCGACCACCGCGATCGCCATGCCGACCGCCGCGATGCGGTTGCCGCGCACGGCCGTCGTCGGACCCGCCAGACCGCGTAGGCCCTGGATGAACAGAGCGAAGGCGATGATGTAGAGGACGTAGATGAAGTCTTCGCTCTGCAGCACCGAGGTGGCGAGCGTCGTCGGCAGGGCGCTCACGAGCGTCCCCCCTGCCCGTCACCGGAGTCGCCCGCCTCGCCGCCATCGCCCTGGGAGTCCTTGGCCGGTTTGGGCTTGGACTTGAACATCTCGAGCATGCGGTCGGTCACGAGGAACCCGCCGACGACGTTGATCGTGCCGAACGCCACCGCGATCACGAGCAGCGCCTTGCTGAAGGCGTCGAGCCCTGCCAGCCCGAACAGCAGCAGGCCGCCGAGCAGCACGATCCCGTGGATCGCGTTCGTGCCCGACATCAGCGGCGTGTGCAGCGTGTTCGGCACCTTCGAGATCACGACGAAGCCGATGAAGCCCGCGAGCACGAGGATCGCGAGGTTGGTCGTGAGCGTGCTGGCGAGAATCATGTCTGGGCACCTCCGCTGGACACTCCGCCCGCCGCTTCCACGGCCGCCTTGGCTCCAGGATGGACGATCTCACCCTCGCGCACGATGCAGGCGCCGGCGACGATCTCATCCTCGAAGTCCAGGTGCAGAGCGCCGTCCTCGCCGACGAACAACTGCAGCAGCGCGAGCACGTTGCGCGCGAACAGCTGCGAGGCGTGCTCGGGCATGCGCGCGGGCAGGTTCAGCGGCGAGACGATCTTGACGTCGTGCTTGACCGCCGTCTGCCCCGACTCGGTCAGCTCGCAGTTGCCGCCCGATTCGCCCGCCAGATCGACGATCACCGAGCCGGGCTTCATGCCGCGCACGGCCTCCTCGGTGACGAGCTTGGGCGCCGGGCGACCGGGCACGAGCGCGGTCGTGATGACCACGTCGAAGCCCTTGATCGCGTCGGTGAGCGCCTGCTGCTGTCGCGCGCGCTCCTCATCGGTCAGCTCGCGTGCGTAGCCGCCCTCGCCGCTGGCCTCGAGACCGAGGTCGAGCCACTGCGCGCCGAGCGACTGCACCTGCTCGGCGACCTCCGGGCGTACGTCGTAGCCGGTCGTGCGTGCACCCAGGCGCTTGGCCGTGGCCAGCGCCTGCAGCCCGGCGACGCCGGCGCCGAGCACCAGCACCTTCGCGGGCGGAATCGTGCCGGCGGCGGTCATCAGCATCGGGTAGAAGCGGCCCATGTTCTCCGCGCCCAGCAGCGCCGCCTCATAGCCCGCTACGTTGCTCTGCGAGGACAGCGCGTCCATCGACTGAGCGCGCGAGATCCGCGGTATCGCCTCCATCGCAAAGGCCGTCGCGTGCGCCTCGGCGAGCGCTCGCGTGGTGCGGGGGTTGGTGAGCGGCGCGAGGAAACCGACGAGGATCGAGCCCGAGCCCAGACCGCGGACTTCTTCCGGATCGGGCGGGGCGATCTTGACGACCACGTCGCAGCCCCACACCGTGGCGGCGTCGCCGGTGAGCTCGGCGCCCGCCTCGGCGAAGGCGGAGTCGGGCAGCAGCGCATCGGCGCCCGCACCGTTCTGCACGAGCACGTCGAGGCCCTGGGCCTTTAGCTTGGCGACCACCTCCGGCACGAGCGCGACACGATGCTCGCCGGCGGCGGTCTCAGTCGGAACTCCGATCCGCATGTGAGGTCGCAGAACGTATCCGATCGACCCGACAGCGGGCAGTCTGACCACCCTGCGCGGGACCCGCGATGTGACCCGCGGGCCGGTACTGTAGACGTGGCCTTCGAGTTCGAAGACAAGCTATGACGGTCAACCTGACGCGGATATACACGAAGCTCGGCGACTCGGGCGAGACCCATCTGGGCGACATGAGCCGTGTCTCCAAGGTGCACCCGCGCGTGGAGGCCTACGGCACGGTGGACGAGCTGAACGCCACGCTCGGCGTCGCGCTGCTGGCGCCCGACCTGCCGGAGAAGGTGGTCGGCTGGCTGGCGCGCGTGCAGAACGACCTGCTCGACCTCGGCGCCGACCTGTCGGTGCCCGGCGCCGAGCCGGATGGCGAAGAGGCCACGACCGACGACGACGACGACGCAGGAGGGCGCACGGCGCGACCGCGGTTGCGCGTCACCGCCCAGTACACCGAGTGGCTCGAGGGCGCCTGCGACGAGGTCAACGCGACGCTGGCGCCGCTGCGCTCGTTCGTGATACCCGGCGGGACGCCCGCCAGTGCGCAGTTGCACGTCTGCCGCACGGTCTGTCGCCGCGCCGAGCGCCGGGCGATCGCCGTGCAGGACGAAGGCGCCAACCCCGAGGTGGTGCGCTACCTGAACCGACTCTCGGATCTGCTGTTCATCCTCGCCCGCGCCGTCAACGAGGGCGCGGAGCCGCTATGGGACCCCGGCGCCCACGCCGCCGGCGGCGGGAGCGGGAGCGGCGCGGGGAGCGCGTAGCCGCCGCGAGCGCGAGCGCGCGTCGGCGATACGCAGGCCGGCGAGCGCCAGCGCCAGCCACAACGTGCCCAGGAGGTAGCCGCCGAGGACATCGCTTGGGAGATGCCAGGCGAGGATCAAGAGCGACACGCCCACGGCCGCCGCGAACGTCGCGCCAAGCGCGGCCACCAGCGGGCGCAGACGTCGGGGCGCGACGAGGATCGCGCACAGCACGAGCACCGTGGCTGCGGTCGCGTGACCGCTCGGCCACGAGGCGGCGGTGACCTCGCTGACGCCGATCCGAGCGTGCGGATGCGCGAGCAAGGGCTTCAGCGTCTCCGCGCTCAGCGGCGCGAGGCCGAGCACGAGCGCGACCGCGAGCGCGACCCGCGGGCGACGACGCAGGAGCGCGACGACCACCAGCAGCACCGCCCAGAGCGTGTAGAGCCCGGGATCGAGCAGATGCAGCAGCCCGTTCATCACGTCGTCGATCCGCGGCCCCCCGATCAACGTGAAGTCATACAGCGCGACCGCGTCTTTGACGTGCGTGGCGGGCACCAGCGCGGCCACGACCCAAGTCAGTGCGAGCGCGCCCACGCAGAGCGCCGCGAGGCACAGCGGGCCGGTGGCGCCGGGCCGAGCCGTGCCCCGGCGGCGCGGGCCGGAGGTGTGAGCGGCAGAGAGATGCATCATCGCGGACACGGTTCCCACAGGGTAGGCGGGTCGCTAAAGACCGGCTGAACGGGCTCGGCTCATGCAACCGGGAACGTGCGGCCCGCGAGCGCGATCAGCGCCTGAGCGGTGACCCACACGGGCGTCTGCGCACCGGTGCGGGAGTAGCGGATGCTGCCGTCGGGCCCGCGTAGGCTTTCGAGATAGCCGACCGGGCTGCGGCTGCCGCGGCGACGCACCGCGTTCGGGTTGTAACCGGCGGCGATCAGGCCCTGGATCGCCCAGGCGGTGGACTGCGCGTTGGATTCGCTGCCGTACTGCTGCGGGAAGCCGCCGTCGAGGTTCTGCGAGCGCATCAGATAGCTCGCCGCCGCGCCAAGCATCCCCCTGTTGTGAGCGCCGGCGTCCGCGAGCGCCTGCAGCGCCGCGCCGGTGTCGTCGACGTCGCTCGGCGAACCGCGATCGCCGAAGGAGAAGCCGCCGTCGGGGTTCTGCTGGCGCTCGATCCAACCGGCCGCCTGGTGGATCGCGCCGAAGCTCGGGGAATGGCCGACCGCGCGCAGCGCGAAGATCGCGAACGCCGTGAGGTTCACCTGGTGCTCGAAGGAGTCATCGCTCTCACGCGAGCGCAGCACTTCGGCGACGAGGTTGCGCCCGGCGAACGAGTAGGCCGAGGCGCCGCAGGCGCGCGCCGCGAGGATCGTGCGCTCGTCGTCCCCGAGGCCCTGCAGCGTGGAGACCTGCGCGCGCAAAGAGTCGAGCACCGAGCGCCCGGAGTGGCGTACGTTCGCGGGATCGCGTCCCGCCGCGGCGAGGCCCATCGCCGTCCAGGCGGTGTAGAGCTCGCTTGAGCCCTGTCCGCGCGCGCCGCCGAAACCGCCGTCGCTGTTCTGAGCGGACGCCAGGAACGACAGCTCGGGCGAGAGCGATGAGGCGCGCGCGGTGGTCGTCGAGGTGAGCGACACAGCGACAGCCAGCACGAGGATCGCCGGCATGACCGCCTCCCAACTGACGGTCATGCGCTCGCGCGTGCGCGCGAGCAGGCGCGCAAGCTCGGGGCCGAAGGCCAGCGCGAACAGCAGCGTGGCGATCACGTCGGTGAGGTCGAACGGCAGCGAGGTGCCGGCGATGGCGAGAAACGCGGCCGGGGTGTGAGCGCCGACGAGGGTGAATGTGTAGATGTTCATGATCTCCTTGGCCATCAGCGCGGCCAGCGCGCACGCGAGCGCGAGCGGGACGCGACCGATGCGTCGGTGGGTGAGGGCTCCGAGAGCGGCGCCCGCCAGGCCGACTAGGCCCCAGGCGACCATCTGCCAGGGGGTGTACGGGCCCTGGCCGAGCATGATGTTCGACGCGAGCATCCCGATCGCGCCGACGGTGAAGCCGGGGAGCGGTCCGAGGGAGTAGCCGACGACGAAGGCGATCGCCGTGATCGGCTTGACGTCCGGCAGCGCCACGAAGGCGTCGCGCCCGAGCGCCGCGACGGCCGAAAGCGTGGCCACGACCGCGACCATCCGCGCCGAGGGCCGCCTGCGCTCATACGCGAACCAGCCCGCGAGGAGGATCAGACCGACGATCAGCGAGGAGGCGAGCAGCCAGCTCATCGCGTGAGCCCCCCGATCGCCGGGCCGGCGCTACCGACTGCACGCGCGGCCGGAGCCTGGGGCGCCTCCGACTGTGCCTCGGCCGGGGCCGCGATGTCTCGATGAGACTCCTTGGCCGGCAGCTTCGCGGGGGTCTCCGCGGCCAGCAGCTTCGCCCCGTCCTCGGGCAGCAACGCTCCCCCGGCGCCGCCCAGAATGCGCGCGGTCTCGGTGGCGAAGTACCACCCGCCGGCGAGCAGTTCGCTCGCCGGTCCGTCGGCGATCGTGCGCCCGTCGGCGAGGAGCACCGCGCGCTGCGCGCAGGCGGCGGCGAACTCGGGGTCGTGCGTGGCGACGATCACCGCCTGGCCCGCTCGCGCGCGGCGTCTCAGCTCCAGGGCGAGCTCAGCCTTTGACTCGCGGTCCATCCCGCGCGTGGGCTCGTCCAGCGCCAGCACCGCCGGCGGCTCGCCGTCACCGGTGACGATCGCCAGGGCGAGCCGCTGGCGCTCGCCCCCGGAGAGGTCGTGGGGATTGCGCTCGGCCATCTCCTCCAGGCCGACGGCCGCCAGCGCATCGGCCGATGCCTCCTGTGAGACGCGCTCGTGCACGAAGTAGTCGCCGGGGTTCTGCAACAACAGCGCGACCCGACCGGCTCGCTCGATGTTGCCCCGGGTCGGCGCCAACAGGCCGGCGGCGTGGCGCAGCAGCGTCGACTTGCCCGCGCCGTTGCGACCCATCAGCGCGACGGTCTCGCCGGGATAGAGCATCAGGTCCAGTCCCCGCAAGATCGCCGGACCGTCGCGCAGCTCGTGCCAGACACCGCGCAGGCGCAGCGCGACGGCCGGCCTGGAGGAGCGTCGCCCCCTGGGAGTGGCCGTTTCGCCGACGGAGGGCTCGGCGGGCTTGCCCTTGGGCAGCAGACCCCGATCACGCAGCCCGCGACGCGCCTGACGCACACCGACCGGCAGCGGCTCGAGGCCGGCGAGCGTGAACAGCTTCGCGCCGGGCGTCTGCAAGGCCGGGGACTCGCGCGCGGCCCAGGTCAGGAACGACGCGGGATCGCCGTCGTGAGCGATGCGTCCACTGCGCATCGCGATCACGCGGTCGGCGGCCGCCAGGCAGCGCTCCAGGCGGTGCTCGGCCAGCAGGATCGTCGTCTCCCACTCCTGGTTCAAACGGCGCAGCAGACCGATCAGCTCATCGCCGGCGACGGGGTCGAGCTGCGAGGTCGGCTCGTCGAGCAGGATCACCGGCGGTCGGCCCGCAAGCGCCGCGCCGAGCGCGACGCGCTGCTGCTCGCCGCCGGAGAGCTCGTGCACGGAGCGCTCGAGCAGCGCGTCGATGCCCAGCGCCAGCGCCACCTCCTCCACCCCGCGCGCGACCTCACCGGCGCTGTGACCGCGACTCTCGAGCGAGAGCGCGAGCTCCGAGCGCACGGAGCTCGTGACGAGCTGCGTCTCGGGATCCTGAAACAGGGCGCCCACGACCGCCCCCAGCTGCGCCGGACCGTGCTCGCGGGTGTCCATGCCCGCGAGCGTGACCGCGCCCGCGAAGCGTCCGCCGTGAAAGTGCGGGACCAGACCGCACGCGGCGCGCAGCAACGTGGACTTGCCGTGACCGGACAGTCCCGCGAGCAGGCACAGCTCGCCCGGCTCCACCGCGAAGCTGACATCCTCGAGCGCCGGCGTGTCGGTATGGGGGTAGCGGTAGGTGACGTGCTCGAAGGAGAGGATCGGGCTCACGGATCGATCCCCCGGCGGTCGCAGAACGGCAGCAGGACCGCGGCGATCAAGGCCGCGCAGATCGCCCCGGTCGCGGCCGTGACGGGCATGCGAACGAGCGGATAGGCGTCGAAGGCGCTCGCTCCGCCGAACCGCCCCAGGAGACCGATCGCGAGGATCGCGACGGCCGAGCAGGCGAACGCGAGATCGTGGCGTGAGAGCGGGCGGCGGACAGCACGCGAGGCGCCGGATCGGCCCGCGGGGTCACCGATACCGGGCAGGCGCGAGAGCAGCGAGCGCCGCGGCGGGCGACGCGCAGCCGCGAAGCCGCGCAGCTCGAGCGTCGCCGCGACGTCCATCGCGCGATCGAGCGAGCCGCCGACTACCGCCCCGAGCAGCGCCACGCGTGCGCGGGGACCGCTCGGCGCCCCCGCGGGCCGGGTGCGCTGGGCCTCGGCCAGGCGCTCGGAGTCGGCGGCCAGCAGCGGGATCATGCGTGTGGCCAGCGATGCGGTGAGCGCCGAGCGAAAGGACGTCCGGCGCAGCGCGCGCAACAGCTCGTCGGGATCCACGGCGAGGCTCGCGAGCGTCGTGATGAGGATCAGCAGCGTGACCTTCAACCCGATCACCGCCCCGTACACGGCCGCCTCGACGGTGAGATCGCCCTGACCGAAGGGGCCGAGATCGCCGAGGCGCGCGAACACGGTCAGGCCCTCGCGCGAGACGAGCACGTTGATCGCCACGATCGGCAGCACGACGATCGCTGCGGTGCGCAGGGTGCGCATCAGCCGGCTCCCGACCCCGGCGCCGTACCCGGCTCCGAGCAGCGCGAACGTCAGCGCGAGCAGGGCCAGCGGATGGAACAGCATCAGCGCGGCCGCCGTGAGCGCGAGCGCCCACAGTGCGCCGATGCTCGCCCGCGCGGCGTGCAGCGGGCTGGCCAGGCGGCGGTAGAAGAACGGTCGCGTGCGGGCGAACATTTGCGTCAACCCGCCGACGGCATCGGGGCGGGCGCCGGCAGCGCCGCACCTCCGGGCGCGAGCGCCACCGCGAAGCGATCGGCGAGCGTGGCGGTATCGAGCGACCCTGCGGCCGTCTGCACACCGACGGAGTCGGTGCCGGTGATGATCCATGTGGGCGCCTCTTCGGCGTAGCGCGTGGCCGCGACCAATCCCGCGCCGCCCGCCAGGGTGCGGGCCACGGCGCCCTGTTCGTTCAGCAGGGAGAGCGTCGCTCCGTTCGCGCCAAAACGGGCGTAGACGCCGCTCGAACCGGGTCCCTGTTCGAGCTGGTGCGCAGCCGGGTCACCGCGCAGCGCACTCCACGGCCCGACCAGCACGCGCAGCGTTTCCGGCTCATCGCCTGGTCCGAACCCCGCGATGGCGGCCGGCACGCCGAGTGCGCGCAGACGCGCGCTGACCGTCTGACACGGTTCGCTGGACACGGCCGCGCATTCGATGCGCACGGGCAGGCGCTTACCGTCGATCCCGTTCAGGAACGGCTCGGGATAGGAGCCGACAACCGCCGGCACGCTGTCGGTCTGGCTCCAGTCGTGCAGATCCCACCAGATGTGATCGCCGGGATGCACGTTCGTCGCCGCCGCCCCTTGGGGCGCCTCGACGCCGTTGACGTAGTAGAACCAGTCGCTCGGCCGACCGCCCGCGTCGCCACCGGAGGCTCCGTCGACGCTCTGCACGAACCCGCCGCCATAGCGAGTCGAGACGTTCGCGTTGCGCATCAGCAGGCTCATCACCGTCTCCTGGCCCTGCACCCGAGGCGCGCTCCACGAATGGACCGGCCGAGCGCCGAAGTCGCGCGTGACGGTCAGCGTGATCGCGCTCGGCGCCGCTCCCGCGCCGAGGCCGCACCCGGCGAGCGCAGCAGCGAGCAATGTCGCCACCGCGCTCATACCGAGGGCTCTCGGTGTCTTACCGGGCATTTGTGTTGGAGCTAACGGACATAGAACACGATCCTCGAGGTCCCCCTTGCCAGCGTGGTGCTGTTGCCGGCGGCGTCGGTGGCCTGGATGTCGAGCACGTAGCGGCCGGGGGGCAGCGCGGCGGGCAGGAGGTAGGAGAAGGCGCTGTTCCCAGACACCTTGAACGACTTGCCGGTACCGCAGCGGGCACGCACGAATCGCGTTGTCGTCCCGTTGAATGAATAGCAACGGTGACGGTACTCGCGGCGCAGCGTCAGGCTGATCGAGGAGACCGTCGTGTGAGCGAGCACGGTGCCCGAGAGGATGCGCGGTGCGCGGGTATAGACGTGCCCGTCGGCCAGACCCGTCACATGAGGTACGAGCGCATAGGCGCCTTTGAAGGGCGCAGCAGATGCCCCGCCGGTCGTCGTGCCACCGGCAGTGCCCCCCGGCGCCGGGGGGATTCGCGTGGCGCAGTTGCCGTCGTTGCCGTTGTGCACGCAGATGGTGTACGGGTTCGAGGGCACCGAGTCCGATGCACGTGCCTGCAACGTGTAGGTCCCGGCCGCAGTGAAGCTCAGCGTGACAACTCCCTGCGCATTGGGACTCACCGGCGAAGAGCCACCGCTTACCGTCACGCCTGCGGGAAGCGCTTCAGGAGTGCCGCTGGCGGTACCGAGCGAGCCTACGGTGAGCGAAACCGATTCCCCGACGCCGACATCGGTGGATGCAGGCGGTGTCATGGTGAGAAAGTGATCCGGCGCGGTGGCGCTAGAGCAGTCGGGACCCAGTTCGAAACACTGCGCAGCGAACACGACATTCTCGTTCGGATCGAGTTCTTCGTTGCAGGCACCGTTTTGCGCGAATGCGTTATTCAGCCAGATTGACCAGTAGGCATAGTTTCCTGGACCAAACGGCGGGAGGTCCAACCCCTCGATGCCGAGGATTTCCACCCCTCCATTTTCCTTCGCCTCCCAGTCTCCGTGCGTGGCGTCGTAGAGAGCGCCACCCACGCTCGTGCCGCTGCAGACACCGCCTTCGACGGGGACCGGCGCAGTGGAAGTCGTGACCTGCGTCTGAGGCAGCAGCGTCACTCCGTTGAACCCCTCCACACGTACCGTGACCGTCGCGGGCCCAGCGGCAAAGGCGGGGGCGGACAACAGAAGCAATACGAGTGCAGCGAGCACCATCGAGACACAGACAACAGAAGCACCGGCGAGTGCCGAGCGCGTGCGACGAGACGAGGAGATCATGATGAGCCAACCCCTTTCCACGAGGGTTTAGTGGGCTTGCGATCGGAGGCAGGTCTCCTGGCTTCCGGGCCTACTCCCCCGCGCCTTCCCGACGCCGGAGGCGGATCGGTGGCTCGCGCTTGCGCGCCGCGGTGAGCATCCCCGGTCACAGTGGCGGGTCCGCGCCGGATTCACACCGGCTTCCCTTGACCACCGACCGTTATGGACTCGACGGATCCTACACGGAGCCGAGCCCGGCGGCGAGCTAGAGCTCTGCGTCGGCGTCGCCGAGCGCGGTGCGCTGCTTCTCGTCGAGCACCGTGTGCTCGGTCAGCAGACGCCGGGCGTGGTCGAGATCGTCCGAGCGCCCGAAGGTGAGCGCGGCAACGACGCGACCCTCCTGCAAATACCAGTTGGTGAAGTGACCGTCCGCGATCGAGCCGCGCACGATCTCCTCATCCCACGATGACGCCGGCCCCACGTACTCGAGCTCGCCGAGACCGGCCAGAACGGAATAGAAGTAGGGGACCACCGTATGGGGCACATGACGGCCGAGCATGTTCAGAGCCGCCGTCTTGCCGTGGTTGAACGCGACATCCCAGTGCTCGATCCGCATCGGACCGCCATGCAGCGGCGAGTCGTACTCGCACACGTCCCCGGCGGCGAACACGCCGGGCGTGGAGGTCTCGAGGCGCGAGGAGCACGCAATCCCGCCGCGCTCGCCGATCTCGAGGCCCGCGCGCTGGGCCAGCTGCGTGTCCGGCGTGACGCCGGCGCCGATCACGACGGCATCGGCCGCGAGCTCCAGGCCACCGCGGGTGATCACCTTGGCCACACGCTCCTCGCCCTCGAAGCGCTCGAGCTCGTCCTCGCCGTGCACGGTCACGCCGACGCCCTCCAAGAGGCCCTGGATGTAGCGCCCGATGCGCTCTCCGAAGCCACGCTGCAGGGTGGCGCGCTCCTGCATCACGATCGTGCAGCGCTTGCCGATCGCGGTCAGCGAGGCGGCGACCTCGCAGCCGATGTAGGAGCCGCCGATCAAGACCACGTTCTCGGCATCGGCCACCCCCTCGCGGATCGCGTCGGCGTTGCCGAGCGTGCGCAGATAGTGGATCTGCTCGAGCTCACAGCCCGGCACGTTCAAGCGCCTGACGTTCGCGCCGGTGGCGATCAGGGCCTTGTCGAACGTCACCTCGTCCTTGGTCGAGAGCTTGGCCGTGCGGGCGTCCAGATCGAGCCCCGTCACGCTCGCCCGTGTCAGCAGCTCGATGTTCTGCTCAGCCCACCACTCGTTCGGGCGAAACAGCGGCTCCTCGCGGGTCTCCTCGCCGCGCAGGTACCCCTTCGAGCACTCCGGGCGGTTGTATGGCGGGTCGGGCTCGCGCCCCACCAGCAGCACCGTGCCCTCGGCTCCTTCCTCGCGCAGCCAGCGCGCGCAGTTGGCGCTCGCCAAGCCGCCGCCAATCAGGAGGTAGTCGACCTCGCGGTTTGCCATGCTCGCACCTTACAAGCCCGACACCGACGGCACGCGCCAGAGCCCTCGGGTCTACGCGTGAACAACTACCGAGGGTGCGTCCGCGGCCTCGGCCACCGGGATCAGGTGGTACTGCAACACGAACCCGAGACAACCCGCATAGCGATCGACTGTCGAGATCCTCGCGTCGGGCGCAGTGCTCTCCAGCCGCGCTATGTAGGACTGCGAGGTCTCCATGGCCGCCGCGACCGCCGTTTGGGAGCGTCCCTGCTCCTTGCGTTGCTCGGTAAGGGCGCGCAGCAAAGCGCGGCGACGACGTGCAGCATCCAGCAGCCGCGGGAACTCGGGATCGCTCGCGGTGTACTTGCCGATCATCTCGTCCAGAAAGTCATGCTCTGACATGGTGGTCACCTCCTGCATCAAGAGTTTGATATCTATATGAAGATCACTCTATAGATATAGAAGCATGCGTCACTCCAGCCTCGGATCCCCTCGACGCCGTCCACGCCCATCGCGCGTAGCACGCAGTTGGTCTCCTCGCCCTCGCCAGTCGGTCAACCGCGCCTTCGCCAGCTCGATCGTGGGCCGAGGTGTCTTCTGGGTCTTCTTGTTGAACACCTCCAACGCCAACAAAACCTGCCCCCATCTTCCTTCCGTCGCGAACAGGATGCGGTAGATGACCCGATCGCCGTCCGTCCGTACCTCCCATATGTCGCCGTCGAGATGCCGAGCTGCCCGCAGTCCCCGCTCCCGAACATCGTCCATGCCGGCGAGCACAGTCGCTTTGTCCGGACCGGAGAGCCTGTCGATGAACTCCTCGACCGGATTGCGACCAGATGGGGTCTTGTAGTCACGCCAGCGTCGCCGAGTAACAGGCGAGCATCTGTTCATCGAACCCCTTGGATGATTGGACCACCTCGGCGAAGTCATCGAACGCCTCCCTACAACCCCGGCGGATGGCGTACCGACCAGTGCGCCCAAGTAGGGATGTGGTCGAGGACGCGCCAGCGCGGGCCGTCTTCGCTGCGGTTGGGACCGATGTCGGTGCCGTTGTGACTGGTGTCCAGGCGCAGCCCGGCGATCACGACGAACACGTGGTCGGTGGGAGAGGTTGTCGCGTAGATCGTCACCCAACGCCCGGGGCCGGGTGCCTCCCAGTGGACGTAGTCCTGAGCCAGGGGGTTGTCCCTGACAATTTCTGAGATCGGGCGCACCCCCGAGCGGTAGAGGACGTAGTTGAGTGTGCTCGAGCAGTCCTCGTCGAGCGCGCCGCGCGGATCGGGGTGCCCGTCGGGACCGTAGGGCAGTTCTTGGAGCTCGTTGCCCGCGATGACCATCGCCTGCACCACGGCCGGGACACCCGCGGGCACCAGCGCGACGTGCCCGTCGCCCGGCGCGAGCAGCGCGCGTTCGCCCGCGACGAAACGCACCGGCGTGGAGGTTTCGCCGGCCAGACGCGTGTCGGCGCCCGCCAGTCCTTCCCCACCTGCGACGCCTTCGCCCCCTTCGCGGGGCGCCGGCGCGGCGGGTGGACCCCGATACTTCGCTGCCCATCCGAGCACCTCGGCGACGTACCAGCCCGCATGGTTGTAGGCGAAGATCGCCGAGCGATAGTTCTCGGGCGCGCCCGAGACGTGCAGATAGTTGGCGGCGCCATAGATCGCATCCGCGGGATCCCAGAGGTCGCGCCGCCCGTCCCCGTCGCCATCCACACCGTAGGTCGCCCAGGTCGAGGCGATGAACTGCATCGGCCCGCCGGCGCCCGCCGAGTTGACGGCGCCGTCGTGTGTGCACGAGGGGTCGGGGTCGCGTCCGTGGTCGCACTCGACCTTGCCGATCCCGGCCAAGATCGCCCAGTCCAGCCCGTAACGCGCGCCGGCCGCCTGATAGAGCCGCAGATATTCAGGCGGGATTTCGCGCAGCGCCAGCGCCGAGGCGCCCTCCTCCGATCCGCTCACATCGCCACCGCCGGCGGCGACGCCCGAGGAGGCCCCGCTCATGCCGGCGACGACCGCGATGAGCATGAAGATGGCGGCCAGGCCAAGGCTCGCGCCCACCGAGACCACTGCCGCGCCTGCAGGCAGGGCGCGTCTGGCTGTGACCGACCCGGCGCTCAAGGCCGATCTCTGCCCAGCTGGCGTTTGCGCCGTGCGGCGACCTCGCGGGCGTCGTCGAGCACCGGCGATCCGGTCGGTCGCGGGCTCCGATGCGAGGCGGCCGGTGCGGTGCGGTCGCGTCCCGATTCGCGCGTTGGTGAGCGGCCTCGCGGCGAGTCCCCTCGCTGACGATCGTCAGCGGAGCGATGGCCCTCTCCCAAAGCGCCTTCGAGTTCTCTTCCTCCATCGGCCCGCTCACCCCGGACGCGCGGACCATCCCGTTTAGTGGGCACAGCCTCGCCTGCCCGCCGGCCCAGCTCTCGGCGTGTGGCCAGCTCACGATCGATCCGTGCGCGCGCCTCGCGCTGGTGGCGCGAATCGAGCCGTTCATAGTCACCACGTCCATATCCGGCCAGCCCGGCGAGGGCGGGGTAGTTGCGTCGCGCACCGTCGGCGCCCGCTCGCCCAGCTGCGGGCAGCGCCGCCTGGGCGTCCAGAAAGCGCGCGCGCCGCTCGAGCTGCTCACCGGTGTAGGGCTCACCCGTGCGACGCTTCGCAGTCTCGCTGTCGGTGACCGTCTTCCGCGCCCTTTGAAGCGCGTCCCCTTCGCCCGCGATCTGCTCGGCGACGCGGCGCTCGCGGGCGCCCAATTCGCTCGCTCTGCGGGTGTCGCCCGTTGCAAGTGCGCCCGCGCGCGCCGCCTGTATGCGCGTCAGCTGCGATCGCAACCCCGACAACAGCGTCTGTATCCGCGGTTCGGCCTGTATCTGCCTCCGCGCCTCGTTCAGCTCGTGCCCCAGCGTGCGCTCGACCTGCGCCTTGGCGACCTCGTCGGCGCGTCGGCCACCCGCGGGTGCCGGATCCCTCCGCGGCCGGACGCTCGGAGCACTGCCATCGCGCCTGCCTTTTACCCAGCGAGCCACGGCCGTCGCTTTGCGGGTCTCGAGCACGTCATTTACGCGACGCAGCATCGAGCGACGCTCGCCCTGCTCGCGGCCGCCGATCGCGCCTTCGGCGAGGCCGAGAGCCTGATGGCGGCGCGCGTAGGCGCTCCACCAGAACGCCGACGTCAACAGCCATTGCGTCCACCAGCCGAATGCGACGAGATCGCGCAGGATCGCCACGACCGTCAGCACCACTCCCAGCAAGAACGAGTACATCAGCTTCGCAACCACCGCTCCGAATAGGCGCGTGGCCCAGGTGCGAAATGCCGCCCGCCCGGACTCGCCGAGCGCCGGCGCGAGCACTGCCACGGGCGCGAGCAGCAGATACAGCAAGCTGAACAGCGCCGCGCCCAACAGCCGCAGCGCGATGAACCCGAGCAACAGCAACATCCCGAGCACGCCCGCGACAATCGCCAGCAGGCCGGCCGCGCGCGCCCACGTGCCTGAGCCGGTACGAAACTGCGCCTGCGCGGCAGTCGGTCCGCGACATGCGGTGGCGTTGCTGCTCTGACAGAGTGTCCGCAACAGCGAACCCGTTTCGTTGATCGAGTTGCGAGCCGAACCGTCGGGCGGCAACGCCAGGAACACCTCGGCATTGCTGTGCGCGTTGCGCAACAGCTCGGCGCTGCGCTCGAGCGCACGCGCCTGTGCACCGGCGGAGGAGGCGGCCTGGGTCTGCTCGCTCGCGGCGATCTTCAGCCCAGCCGCCCGCAGCCGCGGGTCCAGGCGCGTCGGATTCCGGCACCAGGCGACAGCGCCGAACTCCAAATAGCACCACGGCGCTTCGATCGCCGCGGCGAACACCGACTCCATGCTGCCCGCCAGCACGCGTCCAGCGTCTGCCGGCGTACCCCGCGCGGTGACCGCGAGCGTGCCGAGGCTCGCCTGGTTGGCCCAGCCTCCGAGCGCGCCGACCGTGCCGGTGGGATCGAGGATCACCCACATCCCCCCGGCCATCATCGCGAGCGTCATCAGCGCATGGCCGAGGGTCTCGGCGACACGACGGCGGACGAGGCCGTTGTAGGCGGCGAGCACCGAGGCGATCGCGAGCACAGTCGCCAACCACGGTCCGGTGAGCGCGCTCTGCATCCCGCGCAGCCCCCTACCGACGCTCGCCGAAGCGCTGTCGAGCAGGTCGATCGTGTAACACCACTCGAGCATCACCACGAGCGCGTGCACCGACCACACCACGGCCGTCCACAGGGGAGTTACGAACAGGTCCTGTATGGCGCTGGAGGCGTTGAGCCCGACGAGTCCGGTGTCGATGTGCACGTCGATCCCGTAGTCGCCCGTGGGTGCGGGTGCAGCAACGAAACCGGAGGTTTCGCAGTTACGCCTGCCGACGGCAGACAGCCCGCCACCGAGCGCCCCCTTGCACAGCGGGCTGCCGAGCCCGTTGGCGACGAGCGGATCGGATTCGCCCTGCACGCTCGCGCTCGCCCCTTCCGCTTCGCCGGCGGGCACGCTGGAAACGCCACCGGACCCGGCGCCGAGCACCGGAGCGCTGGGTGCCCTGTTGGCGCCCACGGCCGGGGCCGCACGCGACGGAGGCGCATCGGCTCCCGGCACGCGCGGGGGCACAGCATGTGCGATCGCGCCGCGCGAGGTTCCCAGGAGGACCACAGCGAACAGCCAGAGCGGCGCCTGTCGGTACTTCACCCGCGCGGCGGGGTGGTCGAGAGCGCCCGCAGCAGCGCCGGCGCCACGAGATCGACCTGGATCGCCTCCACGCGCCCGTAGTGGTCGCGCAGCAGGCAACGGCCGGCCTCCAGTTCGAGCAGGCTCTGGCGCATCCGCCGGTCCTCGGGATCGAGGCCCAGAAGTTGCAGGGCCCGTGCGGCCTCGCTCTCTGAGCGCATCCCGAACACGAACGTCGCTCCGATCAGATTCTCCAAGGACTCGCGCTCGCCGATCAGCGCGTCGGTGACGAGCTGTGTGGAGACGATCGGCACCGCCAGCTCGGAGCGGCCCATCCGTTGCAGCGAGGCCAAGAGCGCGCGTCCCACCGGGTCACCGAGCAGTCTCCAGCCCTCGTCGAAGCTGAACACCTTCAATCGGTCCCGCTCTGAGCCGAGCAGTCGCATCGCGAACATCGCGATCAGCCGCACGATCTGGGCGCCGACGCGCTCGGCCTGGGAGTACTCCGCGCGGGGCGTCCCCGGTTCCGGGCCCGGCAGGTCGCGGATCGGCAGGTATGTCACCTGGCTGTGCCCGACCGGCGCCAGCCGCACGTCGGGGTCGGCGAACCCCAGCTGGGTCAATCCCGAGCGGGCGTACACCGCGAGCGTCGCCCCGACCTTGCGCTCGGTCTCATCGCCCTGCGCAAGCGCCTGCACGACCTCGTGACAGCTCGCCTCCCGCGCGCGTCTGAGCACGCGATCGACCGCGCCCACGACAGCCGTCTCCCACGCGGGCTCGGCCCGGGCAGGGAGCAGGTCGCGCAGGAACGAGACCGCGGCGTCCTGGCGCAGGTGCTCGGGTGCGATCCGCAGCGGGTCGAGCACTCCGCGCAACGCCGGGTCGGGCCTGAGCAGCACGACCTCGGTGTGGGGTGCGACCTCCTCGAGCAGATGCAGCCGGTGATCGCCCTTGGGATCGCAGTCGACGATGCGCGCGCCCTGCAGGAAGCCCTCGTACTTGAGCTTCTGGTCGAGCGTCGTCTTGCCCGAGCCGAGCGCGCCGACGCTGAGGATCGTCGCGTTGCGGTCGCCGTCGGAGCCCTCGCGGAGGTTGAAGCGCACGGGTTGGCGCGATCCCGAGAGCGTGTGCCCGAGGTAGTAGCCGCGTCGCGATCCCACGTGGTGCGTGGCGGTGGGCATCATCGCCGCCACCTGCTCGGAGGTGAGCGTGTCGTCATAGCCCGCCACGCGCGTGCGCTGGCCCGGGAGGTGTTGGGCGAACAGGCGCAGCTGATCGCCGAGCGGGCGGTGCAGGTGGATCTCCCCGTAGGCGCGCCTGACCAACTCCACGCGCTCCTCCAGCTGCTCCTCATCGCTCGCTCCGACGGCGATCGCGAGGGTCGCCCGCAACAGCGGCGGGCGACTGGATGCCTGCAGGTAGGCGAGCAGGTCGCGCGCCTCCTGCGTGCGTTGATAGCCGAGGTCCGAGACGCCCTGGTCTCCATCGGACTCGGCCCTGACGATCTGATCGGCGTCCTGGATGCGCCGGCGCGCGATCCGCAGCGCCAGACCGTTCGGCAGGTAGCGAGCGTTCAGCGAGAGGTCGACTGCGAACGGCAGGCTCTCGACGGGCGCGAACATCAGCTCCACGCGCGCCCCGGGGAAGGTGGCGCGCTCGGGCAGCGCGCCGAGCACGAGCTGCGCCTGCCAACTGGTCCCAAGCTCGGACTCGATCCGCAGTCGCCGGCCCTGATGCTCGATCAGCGAGTCCATCCAGCGCAGGAGGTCGCCCTCCAGCGGCGCCAGCTGCGCCTGCCCGTTGCGCTCGAACACGAGCGCGCGCGGCTCGTGCAGTCCGTCGATGCGCGGCTCGCCGAGGCCGCGACAGAACGCGCGCCGGATCAGCCACTGCAGCTCCACTCCGCGCGCTTGGCGCACCTGCAGATAGTCGGCGAGTCGTGCGTGCGCCTGGTCGGCACGGACTCGCGCGCGCTCGAGCTCGGAGACCTTCAGCAGACGTCGGTCGTGCACCGAGAACGCGCGCCGCATCTCCCGCCACCACTCGCGCGGACCGCTCTCGGCGGCCTGGGAGACGTACGTGGCGACGTCGCGCTCGGGGTCGCGCAGGCTCACGAGCAGGAACACCGTCGCCCTGGCCGTGCCGATCTCGCGCAGGCGGCGATGGTGCTCGGCGAGATACATCTCGTTCGCGCGCGCGTGCGACCGCGAGGCGTTGCCGTTCTGCAGCTCGCGAACGTAGCCTCCCAGCTCCCAGCGCTGCGCGACGCGCACTATCTGCAGGTCGGCCTCGACAGCTTCGATGGCGCCGAGCAGCTCAAGCAGGCGCGCCCGCTTGCGCTCCTCGGAGAGCCACTGATAGGAGGCGAGTCCCACGGCGAAGGCCGCCCAGCAGTCATCGAGACCGTCGGCGAAGACGCAGTTCCCGTAGATACCCGCGATCGGCGCCTTCACCGGTCCACCGTGAAGAGTCGCGCCTTGGCGGACAGGGCAATCACGTGACCGTGGACCGGTCGCGGCCGGGCTGACAGCGCGCGCACGGTCAGCCGCGAATGCCTTGCGGAGAAGGCGGGCACGTGCGACTCGGTGCGCTCGTGCGCGACGCTCACGAGGACGGCCCCAGGACCGGTGTAGCGCAGACGGCGCACGCGCGTATCCGAGCCGTCCGGGAGCAGGAGGATCTCCTGCGGGCGCCAGCGCGCACCGACCGCGAGCTCTCGTCTGCCGCGAAACCCCACCGAGTGGCGCGGCGCGAGGCGATAGCGCAGCAGCGCCTGCGCCGCGAGATGCGCCGGGCGCCCGTCGATCGCGACGACGCTCAGCAGCGCCGCGCAGAGGCTCGGCAGCGCGACGTACACGAGATACCAAGGCAGCGCGCCGGCCAGCGCGCGCAGTGGCGGCACCCTCGCGCACACCACGACCGCGGCGAGCAGGGCGAGGAAGTAGACGATCCCGCGCACCGGGACGCCGGCAGGGTTCAGGCGCAGCCGGTCGATGCGATAGATGCGCCGCTCGAGATCGAAGACGGCGCGGTAGGAGCGAATCTCCATCCTCAGTCCGCGATCATCCGTGGGAGCCGAACAGCGAGTTGACGGTGTCCTGCAGCAGGCTGACGCCCGTGGGAGTGGCGAGCAGCACCGAGACGATCCCGACCGCGAACACGCCCGCGGCCTCCTTGAAGTCGCGCTTGAACGCGAGCACGATCGCCGCCACGGCGAAGGCCAGTCCGATCAGGCTCATCGCGACCGCGCGTCCGGTGCTACCGGCCTTGGCGGCGGCCGATTCCAGCGAGGCGCCGCTCTTTTCGGTGCCCGCAGCCTGCGGTACCGCGAGCGAGCTCGGTGTCGAGCCCGACGTGGAAAGCGCCGCCCCGGCTGTGGGCGCACCGGTCGCGAAGCACACGCCCGCGAGCAGCAGGATCGCGCGAGCTCGGGCCAGGGAGGGCTCGGGGAGTCGGGCGATGATGGGGTCGGGAACTTTCATGGGGCTCCTTTCAGTCGCGGTGTCAGGTGTCGGGGTTCATCTGGATCGCGGCGATCTCCCAGCGCCCGGCCACGCGGGCCATGTCGAGCGTGTAGGCGAGCGCGTAGCGGGCGCCACGCGCGTCCTGGGCCTGCACGGTCGCGCTGAGCGCCTGCGCGCCTTCTGGTGAGTAGTCCAGGCGCTGCAGCGCTTCCAGGCTCAGCGCCTGCGTGGGCGGCGATACGCGCGCGGTGCTCGTCAGGTCGGCGGCCAGCTCGGTGGGAGAGTCCGCGAGGTAGTTGCGCAGGGCGCGTTCGACGACCGTGCGCAACGCCGGTTCGGAGACTTCGCGCAGATCGCCCTCGCCGAGGCCGGGGCCGGCCGCCGGCGCCCCCACGAACGCGGGGTAGCCGGCCAGCTCCAGCGTGCCACCACCACCGGCCCGCGCGACGCTCACTGCCAGGTACACGAGGCCGTCCGTGTCGGTCTGGACCGCGACGGTGTAGACGCGTAGCGCTCCGGGCGCGCCGGTCCGTTCCTGAACGACCTCGGTCCAGAGCACCCGCTCCTCTCCGGTCGCCGGCGGCTCGAGCCCGGCGCCCGGTTCCATGCCCGTGCCGAGGTAGGCGGCGAGCGCCCGCTGATGAGCTTCGGGATCGTCCGCTTCCCAGGTCAGGTAGCGGCGCGCGAACAGCTGCGCGAACCCTTCGGCCGCAAGGTCCCGCGAGGGCGCCACGAGCCGCCGGGGCGCGGGCGTGGAGGGCCGCGGGGGCGCAATCGCAAAGCGTGCGCTTGCCGCGAGGCCCGCGAGCGCGACGGCCAGCACCAGCAGGCGCGGGATCTCGCGCACGAGCCTGACTCGCCAGAGCGGCACCGGAGTGACGGTCACGGCGGGAGCGCGCTCCATCAGCGCTCGAACCCGAACTCGCTCTGGGCCGCGGGCCGGGCCTCGGTTGGCGACGGAGCCTGCGGGACGGTGTCCGCTACGTCGGTCGGAGCTCGCGTGACGGCGCTTGTCGTCACCCGCGAGACTCGCCCGAGGAGTGGGCGGTGCCCGCGCGCACGGGGGTGCTCGCGCACGCGTGGCGAGGAGCTCCGATGGTGGCTCTGCCTGGGGGCCGCGAGCCTTTGAGTGCTCGCGCGCCTCGGTGCGCGAGCGCGCACGTCGTGCGCCGCTACCCGAACGGGCAGGACGATGCGCTGGGCGATCTCGCGACGATCGAGCGCGCGTGTGTGAGTGCGCAAATTGGCAGCGCCCACGACGCCACCAACGGCGCCCACGGTCCCGGTGAGCGCGGTCGCGCAGGCGATTCGTCGCAGCCGGCGCCCGGACGGCGGCTCGACTGCATGTGGCGGGTCTTCTTGGATGTCAATGACGTCGGCGCCGGCGAAGTACTCCTCCTCGCCGTACACCCGATAGACCGCGCGGGGCCGGCGGCGCAGACGGGTCATCGGCGCGCCCCGAGCTCCGCGAATGCACCGCTGCGGCCGCGGCGCACGCTTGCGACCGGAAGCCGAGCTGGGGATGAACCCGGCCCCCGGCCGCTCGCGCGCATATGGGCATCGCCGTGCGGTCGTCCGTCCGATCGACTGCCGGCGTCCCAAGGGACGCGCCCATGAGTGGGGGGAGAGGTAATGGTCATAGGAGAGTCCCTATCTCCTCCCCCGACTGGCCCGCGCAAGCGGGACAGCGCCGCTCGAAGATGTCCGGCGAGAGCCCGCGAGCGGCACGATCGGCTCGTCCCCGGCGAGCGCGCGCAGGCGCGCTCGCGCGCGCTGGGCGACCTTGCGGTGCTTCTCGGCGGACCATCCGAAGGTGGCGCAGATCTCGGCGGCGCTCATCTGCAGGGCGATCTGGCACGCCAGGACGAGGCGCTGATCGGCGCTCAGCCCGTCCGCGGCGAGTTGCAGGGCGCGCAGCTCGTGGCGCAGCAGAATGAGCCGCTCGACGTCGGCGCGAGGATCGGCCACCTCGACCGCGCGCCCGTCCGCGCCGGGGTGCGCGAGGGCCCCGTCGAGCATCGCCTGGGCGGGGCTGCGCCCGCGCAACGCGCGACGGCGGTCGCGCACGCGCGAGACGAAGCGCAGCTCGAACAGGGTGCGCAGATGGGCGCGGCCGGAGTAGCGCAGCTCGCCGCGACGCGCCTGCGCGAGCAGCTCGAGGGTGGCCTGGCTGTAGCAGTCCTCGAGATCCTCGCGACGCAGCCGCGCGCGGTGCACAGACAGCAGCAGGCGCCGCGCGGAATGGGCCACGAGCGCGACCTCCTCGGCGGCATCGAGACCGGATCCGCGACGAGCGGAGGCAGGCCAGGAGCCGCCCAGAAGTCGCGTCGGAGGCTGCGATCGGGTAGACACATGGGGATGTCGCTCGCGCACGCGCCCTGCCCCCCCTCCGATTTCCGCCGGCCGGCGCCCGCTCAAGCGCGCAATCGCTTCCGCGTGCCTGTGCGGATGCGAAGCGGGGGGCGCGCGCGATGAGCCTCGGCGAGCGCGTGCACGCACTGGATCGCCTGCAGCAGCGCCATCGCTGGCTGGCGTTCCCGGCAGGGGTGATCAAGAAGTTCGGCGACGACGAAGCCGGGAGCATGGCGGCGCTGATCGCCTACTACGGGTTCGTCTCGCTGTTCCCGCTGCTACTGGTGCTGGTGACGGTGCTCGGGTTCCTGCTCGAAGGCGATCAGAAGACGCAGAACGAAGTGCTGCATTCCACCCTCAGCCAGTTCCCGATCATCGGCGATCAGCTGCAGAGCAACGTGCATTCGCTGAAGGGCAGCGTCGGCGCGCTGGCGATCGGCGTGATCGGGCTGCTGCTGGGTGGTCTGGGCATCGTCGGCGCCACGCAGAACGCCTTCCAGCAGGTGTGGCACATCCCCCGCAAGCGTCGCCCCAACTTCCTGACCTGGCGATTGCGCGGCATCGGCCTGCTCGCCGTGCTGGGCCTGCTCCTGATCGTCTCGACGGTGGCCGCGGGCTATGTGACCGCGCAGACGGCCGGCCCGATCGCGGTGCTGGGCGGGGTCCTGGTAGCGCTGGCTTCGAACCTCTTGCTGTTCTTCGCGGCCTTCCGCTTCCTCAGCCCCGATGAGATCCCCACGCGCGATCTGCTCCCGGGCGTGGTCTTCGCGGCGCTGCTGTGGCAGATCCTGCAGCACATCGGCGGCTACTACGTCGCGCACGTGGTGCGCCACGCGCAGGAGACCTCGGGCCTGTTCGCCTTCGTGCTGGGCCTGCTCGCATGGCTGTACCTGGGCGGTCAGGTGACGTTGATCGCGGCCGAGATCAACGTGGTGCACGCGCGACGCCTGTGGCCGCGCAGCTTCACCGCGCCGCTGCTCGACGCAGACAGACGCGCGCTCACTTCCTCGGCGGAGACCGAGGAGCGCGTGCAACAGGAGAACGTCGAGGTGACCTTCGACGACCACTGACGGGCCACCGAGACGAAAAACCGTCCAATCCGCCGCTCTACACCCATCGCCGGTCGCAGACCGGCGCCACAAACTCCTTAAAGCTCAATCCAGCACCGCCTCATCTCCGGCAAGCCCACAGACCGTGTGTCGCCATGCGAGGCAGAGGCGTAGCTGAACTCCAAGGCGCCTTCGCCCACACCGCCCGCCGAGGATGAGGCAGTTCAGACAGGTGCATGCACCTGTCTGTCCCACGGCGCATGCGCCGTGGGAGCCAGGGCCGCATGCGGCCCTGGCTCGAGACCGCACATGTGCGGTCTCGCGGGCGGCGCATGCGCCGCCCGAACAACCCCAAAGTTGCGCTTTTGGCTCTAGAAAGCGCAAGTTCAACATCACTACGAGGTACTTGCACACACAACGACCCCGCGCTATACTAGCTAACAATTCGTAACCTCATATGGAGTCGTGCACATGCCCGAGTCTTCTGACAGCCCCCAGACCACCCCCTCCCTGCCCAAGCCGATCCTGCGCCTGATCCCGCTCGAGGACACGGTCGTGTTCCCGAACATGGGCATCACGCTGACCGAGGAGGTCGGCGATGACGAGCGCGTCGTGCTCGTGCCTCGTCACGAGAACGAGTTCCTGGACGTCGGCACGATCGCCGAGGTCACCGAGCGGCTGCGGCTGCCCGGCGGCGGCCACGCGGTCGCCCTCTCGGGCGAGCACCGCGCGCTGATCGGCGCCGCCCAGACCGGCCCCGACGGCGCGCTGCGCGTCGAGGTCGAGGAGCGCCCCGACGAGGTGCCCACAGACAAAACCACGCGCGAGCTCGAGCGCGAGTACCGCGCGACCGTCGAGGAGATCCTCGAGCTGCGCGGCGACGACGGGCGCATCGCGGCGTTCCTGCGCGCGATCGCCGAGCCCGGCGCGCTCGCCGACTCGGCCGGCTACTCCCCGAACCTCTCCTACGAGCAGAAGGTCCAGCTGCTGCGCACGCTCGACGTGACCGAGCGCCTGGAACTGTCGGTCTCACTCCAGCGCGAGTCCCTCGCCGAGCTGCAGATCCGCAAGCGCATCCGCGAGGACGTGCAGGAGGGCGCCGAGAAGCAGCAGCGCGAGTACTTCCTGCGCAAGCAGATGGACTCGATCCGCAAGGAGCTCGGCGAGGACGACGCCTCGGTCGCCGATGAGTACCGCACGAAGATCGAGGACGCCGACATGCCCGAGGACGTCTCCGAACAGGCGCTGAAGGAGCTCTCGCGCCTGGAGCGCATGGGCGAGCAGACGGGCGAGTCGAGCATGATCCGCACGTATCTGGATTGGCTGATCGCGGTGCCGTGGGGCAAGCGCTCCGACGAGCACCTCGATCCGGTCGCGGCGCGCGCGGTGCTCGACGCCGACCACGCCGGCCTGGAGGACGTCAAGGATCGCGTCACCGAGTACCTGGCCGTGCGCAAGCTGCGCGAGGACCGCGGCATCGAGGCCGACCCCAAGTCCGGGGCCATCCTCACGCTGATCGGGCCTCCCGGCACCGGCAAGACCTCGATCGGCGAGTCCATCGCCCGCGCCACCGGGCGCGAGTTCGTACGCATGTCGCTCGGCGGCGTGCGCGACGAGGCCGAGATCCGCGGTCACCGCCGCACCTACATCGGCGCCCTCCCGGGCCGCTTGGTGCGCGCATTGCGCGACGCCGGCACGATGAACCCCGTGATCCTGCTCGACGAGGTCGACAAGGTCGGCGCGGACTGGCGCGGAGATCCCTCCGCGGCGCTGCTCGAGGTCCTCGACCCCGCGCAGAACCACTCCTTCCGCGACCACTACCTCGACGTCGAGCTCGATCTGAGTCAGGTCATGTTCCTGGCCACCGCCAACGTCGCCGACACGATCCCCGGGCCGCTGCTGGACCGCATGGAGGTGATCCGTTTCGACGGCTACACCTCCGAGGAGAAGCTCGCGATCGCCAAGGGCTACCTGTGGCCGCGCCAGCGCGACCGCAACGGCCTACGCGAGGACGAGGTTCAGGTCTCCGACGAGATCCTGCGCACGATCATCTCCGAGTACACGCGCGAGGCCGGAGTGCGAAACCTCGAGCGCGAGCTCGGCACGGTGCTGCGCAAGACCGCGACCAAGATCGCCTCCGCGCAGAGCCCGGTCGAGGTCGAGAAGGCCAAGGGACAGACCGCCGAGCCCGAGCCCGTCGCCGAGGATCCAGCGTCCCCTGCGCAGAGCAACGGCAAGATTCCCGACGCCGATCCCGAGAAGACCAAGGCCAAGAAGACCAAGGCCGCCAAGGCGAAGACCACGCAGACGACCCCAGTGGAGATCGACCTGGAGACCGTGCGCGACGCGCTTGGGCGCCAGAAGTTCTTCCAGGAGTCGGCCTCGCGCACGGCCACGCCCGGTGTCGCCACCGGACTCGCCGTCACGGGCACCGGCGGCGACGTGCTGTTCGTCGAGGCCACCAGGATCAAGACCGGCGACTCCGGCTCGGGCTCCCGCACCAGCCTCGTGCTGACCGGACAGCTCGGCGACGTGATGAAGGAGTCCGCTCAGATCGCCCTCTCCTACGTACGCGGCCACGCAAAGGAGCTCGGCATCCCGAGCAGCGCCTTCGAGGGACACAACGAGTTCCACGTGCACGTCCCCGCGGGCGCGATCCCCAAGGACGGCCCGAGCGCCGGCGTGACGATGGTCACGGCACTGGCCTCGCTGCTGAGCGGCAGGCCCGTGAAGCACACCGTCGGCATGACCGGCGAGGTCACCCTGCAGGGACGCGTGCTGCCGATCGGCGGGCTCAAGCAGAAGGCGCTCGCCGCCCACGCCGCGGGCCTGACCGACGTGATCCTGCCCGAGCGCAACCGCGGCGATCTCGACGAGATCCCCGAGGAGGTGCGCGAGCAGATGGCCTTCCATCCGGTCATGACCGTGCAAGAGGTGCTCGACCGCGCCCTCGAGCCCGCGCGCGCGGACGCCGCGAGCAAGGACGAGGAGGACGGCGTGGGCGTCGACGGCGGCGCCCGCGAGGTGCCCGCCGGAGCTGCCACGACCACTCCGGCCGCCTCCTAGGGAACAGCGCGATGTCATCGCGTCCGCTCACCCGCCGCTGCCAGCCCGTTCCGACCGAGGTCCGCGAAACCGCGAACCTGTTGGAGCGGCGCTGGCAGTTGTCGATCATCTACGCCGCCCTCACCGGCGCGCTGCGCTTCAACGAGTTCGCCGAGGCCGTCGCGGGGATCTCCCCGCGCATGCTCGCCGAGCGCCTGCGCGACCTCGAGGCCGCGGGGCTCGTGCAGCGCACCGTCATCCCCTCGAGCCCGCCGACGGTCGAGTACCGGTTGACCGAGCGCGGGCGGCAACTGAGGCCACTGGTCGAGGCCATTCGGGCCTATGCGGAGGAGCCCGCGGGGTAGCGGCGGACAAAGAACGAAGTGCCGTCCAATCGCCGCTTACATATATCGCCGGTCGCAGACCGGCCACAAACACCTTAAAGAGCAATCCATCACCAGCACATATCCGGCAAGCCCACATGCCGAGTGTCGCCTTGCGCTTAGCGGCGTAGCTGGGTTCACACCGCCTCCGGGCTAGCCCCCACCAGCGCCCCGCCCTCGCAGGTGGAGGCGTGCACGATGCGCTGGGGGTTGCGCACGCCCAGCGCACCCGCGATCCCGCCGAGCGCGACCAGCACCGCGGCGATCGCCAGGCCCAGGTGGAAGCTGTGCAGCGACGCGGCTTCGGCGGCGCTCAGCACCGCGTGGGCCTGGCGCGGGGGCAGGCCGCTGACGTCGGGCAGGCCCAGCGGCAGGCGCTTGGCCTCGCGCACCGTCGCCTGCGCGGCCGGGCCGAGTCGCACGCCCGCGAGGTTGCCGTCCAGGGATGTCGCGAAGGCCGTGGCGATCGCCGCGCCCACGGCCGCCGTGCCGATCAGGCCGGCGACGCGCGCCACCGCGTTGTTGACTGCGGAGGCGATCCCCGCCTGAGTCCGTTCGGCGCCCGCGAGCACCGCCGCGGTCAGCGGCGCCACCGTCATCGACAGGCCCAATGAGAACACCAGCAGCCCCGGCAGCACATCGGTGACGTAGTCGATCCTCGTGCCGACGCGCTGGAACAGCAACAGCCCCACCGCCGCCACCAGCGGTCCCAGGCCCATGAACAGCCGCGGGCCGTGCTTGTCCGCGAGCGCCCCAAAACGGCGGGAGAGCGCGAACATCACCAGCGTCACCGGCAGCGTCGCCAGGCCGCTCTGCAGCGGGGTGTAGCCGCCGACCTGTTGCAGGAACAGCACCAGGAAGAAGAACAGCACCGCCAGCCCCGCGTACATCGCGAACGTCTCCACGTTCCCCGCCGAGAAGTTCCGCCGCCGGAACAGCCCCAGCGGCAGCATCGGATCGCGCGCGCGCCACTCATATGCCACGAACATGCACAGCAGCGCGACCCCGGCGATCAGCGGTATGAGCACCGCCGGGCTCGACCAGCCCAGGCGCGGCTGCTCGATCAGCGCGAACACAGGGCCACCGAGCCCGAGCGCACACAGGGTCGCGCCCGGCACGTCGATTCGTCGCGGTCGCGCCGTGGCGGCGGGTCGCGGGGTGGCGGGGATCGCGACCAGGATCAGCGTCACGCAGGCGATCACCAGCGGCAGGTTCAGCAGGAAGATCCAGCGCCACGAGGCGATCGCCAACAGCTCCCCGCCCGCCAGCGGCCCGAGCACCGTCGCGATCCCGCCCCACGCCGTCCAGCTGCCGATCGCCGGGCCGCGTTCGTCCTCGTCGAACGTGGCCACGATCACCGCCAGCGCGCTCGGCACGAGCAGCGCCCCGGCCACGCCCTGCAGGGCGCGCGCGGCGATCAGCACCTCGATCGTGGGCGCCAGCGCGCACAGCAGCGAGGTCGCGCCGAACCCGCCCACGCCCAGCGCGAAGATCCGCCGCTCGCCGTACAGATCCCCCAGCGAGCCTCCTATCAAGATCAGCGAGCCGAGCGTCAGCAGGTAGGCGTTCACGACCCACTGTTGCGCCGCCAGCCCGCCCCCGAGCGCGTCCTGGATGCTCGGCAGCGCCACGTTCACCGCCGTGCCATCGAGCAGCGCGATCCCCGATCCGAGGATGCACGCGATCAGCGTCAGGCGCTTGCGCGAGGCGTCGGTCTGCACGGAGAGCATCGCCCGATGCACGGTAGCTATCCTTGCACTGTGGCCACGGTGGTACTCGACCCATACGCCTTCGAGCTGGACGCGCTCAAGGAGCGTCGGCGGATCTCTGGTCTTGATCGCCTCGACGAGGTATGGGAGGGTGTCCTGCACATGGTCCCTGCGCCAAGCTACGGGCATGCGCGACTGACCCAGCAGCTCGCGGAGATCCTTGGCGCTCCCGCGCGCGACGCCGGTCTCGAGGCCGCGATGGGCGAGTTCAATCTCGGCGACTCCATCGAGGACTTCCGCGTCCCCGACGGCGGCCTGCACCGACCAGGCACCGCGGGCGTCTGGCTGCACACCGCCGCGCTCGTCGTGGAGATCATCTCCCCGGGCGACGAGACCTGGCAGAAGCTCCCCTTCTACGCCGCCCACGACGTCGACGAGGTGCTGATCCTCGATCCCGAGGATCATGCCGTTCACTGGCTCGGACTAGATGGCGGCGAGTACCACCCGATCGAGCGCAGCGGCCTGATCGACCTCGGCCCCGGTCAGCTGGCCGAGCGGATCGACTGGCCGTAAACGCGCTACTGCTTGAGGGTTACCCTCGCGGTCTGCGTCTGCTTCTTGCGGTCCTTGCCGGCGCTGGGAGTGAAGGCGACCCTGATCGTGGTCTTGAGCTTCCCGGCCTTCTTCTGCCTCAGGGTGATCGTGACCTTGCCCTGACCCTTGGTTGTCTTGGTGACGGTGCTCAGGCCCTTACCGGTCGCCGTGAGCTTTCCGGCTTCCGGGGTGTAGACAGAGAGGACCACGGTCTGCTGCTTGACCGAGCTAGTGAAGGACAGGGAGCAACCTTCGACCGTGACGGGGGTGTTCTGGTTGACCTGGGCGCCGTTCTGCCCGGTGAGGGCTGTGGGGATCGAGAGTCTGGTGGTGCAGAGGTTCCCGTTCGCCGACAGGACAGAGTGGGGGCCCTGGGGCAGGTTCGTTTCAAAGCTCGTGATCGGAGCGTCAGGGACCGTTTCAAAGCGGGAGTATGTGACGCCTTTTTTGATATCGGTCTTGCCGTCCAGATCAACACGGATGTCCGCTCCGCGTTCGTTGGCTTGCAGGAGGAACACGACATCGGGGAACGCGGCGCCACCATGCGACACGAGGATCGCGGGGCCCGTGAGCGGTACGTTCAGGATCGGTGTGAGGGCCTTCGCTGTCCCGATGAACGATCCTGGCGGGCAACCGGCGGGGTTCGCGTTGAACTGTGCTTCGGTGCAGGCCTGCTGGAGGGTCGTCAAGCGTGCGGGTAGGACCGTGGGCAGTGTCAGGTCGACCTTGTGGATGTCCGCTTCGCCGGGCTTCTGAGAGACCTTGACCGTGAGGCTCGCACCATTCGCTTTGCTGGTCTTGCCCTGCGTGCTGATCGCCATCCCGGGTTTGAATGGCAGGCCTTGGCAGCCACCGACCTGGAACCGATCGGACAACCCCGCGCCCTGGCCGAGGGTGGAGATGGCCTGTCCGGTGACGCTCAGCGGTTCGCAGTTGGTCGGGTTGAACGTGAACCCTGCCCGGTTCATGTTCAGCGAGATCGAACGGATGTCTAGCGGGATCCCGTCCAGGATTGTCGGTAGCGGATCGCTGATCGCAGTGATCTGCGCCGTGTCCGGATCGATGTACAGCGCGACCCGCACCACGACCGTCCCCAGGTCGAATGGTCCCGCGATCGCGGGTGTGATGATCGCGAGGCTGAGGGGCGCGTTCTTATACGGGCCAGCGAGATAGACCTTGCCCTGCACCGGGTAGGGGTCTGGTCCGGCACCCGCGGTGATGTTCACATCAGCGACCCGGGAGGCTTCAGGGCACGACGGCGAGGACTGCTCCAACGCTCCCTGACCATCACCACTGCGAGCACTCGCTGCGGCGATCTGCACATCAGAGCAGAACGGCACACCCGCAAGCTTCCCCAGCAGGCCCTCGGGAAGGATCGTGTTGATCGCCTTGAACCGCTGATCGGCCTCGCTACGACCCAGGTTCAGAACGAACGGAGAATAGACCCCCGCCAACGGCGTCTGGCTTCCAGCTTCAAAACTCGGGGTGTTCGGCAACTGTGCTTCAGAACCAACACAACCACCGCCTTCGGGACCAGAGTTGATCGTCAGCGGTGCTGTCCGCACCGTGACCACGCCTGGTTCTGAGAACGGGTAGAGCCTCGCAGTAGCCTTATAAGTGCCACACCCAACGGGGGTCGTCAACGGCGCCCGCGGCCCTTCACGCAGATCCAACTGGAACGAGGAATACGGCAACGGCGGCAACCCATCAAACGTCGTCGTCAACTGCCCCGTGACCTGGTTGATGTCCACCCGTCCCGCCTGCTTGATCAGGACACCACGTTCGGGCGCGACAGCGACGATGTAGAGCGAAAGCAGGTTACCGAAGGGGTTTGCGTGAGGAGTCGCCACATACACCGAGCCTTCGATCGGCTCTTCGATCAACGGACTACGCGCGAACAGAGTCCCGAGCTTGGAGGATTCAGGGCAGCCAGGGTTCGTGGTGCTGGCTTCTTCGAACTGCTTCGTGCTGCAGGCGGTCAGACCGGCCGCGGTGGATGGGTTGGCGGTGACGCCCTGGGGCAGTTCGACTTCGACCTTCTCGGGCTCCGTTTCGGCGATCCCACTCGGATTCGTCAACCCTTCATTCGGCAATCCCAGTTCGAAGTCAAGACCCGAGGAAGCAGAGGCGGCGCGAGAGGTGCTCGATGCCGTTATCTTCGGGTTGAAGGGAACCGAACCACATCCCTGAGGTGCGGTAGGTGTGCCACCGCTGTCTAGTGACTCTGCTTCGGCCTTGACGTAGTGGCCGGGGTCTAGCTTTGAGTCGACTTCTACGGTGGTACGAATCGGTTCAGAGCACTCCGCGGGTAGAGTTAGGAAGGCCTGATGCGCTC
Source organism: uncultured Solirubrobacterales bacterium (assembly GCA_963714025.1). Taxonomy (GTDB): domain Bacteria; phylum Actinomycetota; class Thermoleophilia; order Solirubrobacterales; family Solirubrobacteraceae; genus Palsa-744. The sequence continues at coordinate 2,497,972 of OY970221.1, read as the reverse complement.
CGACATAAGGGGTTCCTTCGCCGGTTCCGTTGGCTCCTTCGATGCCTCGTTCGGGGTCGTGTCCGGTGTCTGCGGGTGTTCCCCAGACCGTCACTTCGATCGCGGTGGCTTCCAGTGGCAGATCGTAGTTTGCGACGTGCAGCCCGTAGCGTTCTGAAGGGTTCGGTGTCTCGGAGCGCAGAGATATTTCCGGGAGGGCATTAAACCCCGATACTGCGAAACCGAATTGGGCCGCGACGCCGGGCGGCGGCACCAGGTTGTACAGGGTACCGCCTGCTTCGGCGCCGAGTTCGGGCAGCTTGGCACGGATTATGCCGATCTGGGAATTGGGTGAGCAGTTGGGGAGGAATCCCTCGAATTCTTGGCGAGTGCAGCGTCCCGTCGCGAACGGGTCACCCGCAAAACCGGGTGGCAGATCGATCAGGATGCTCCGCAATTGGCCACCCTCGGAATGGCCTTCGCCGTCGGTGTTGAGTTTGAAACCGATCGTAAAGGCGTAGGGGTGTGACGATGCCTGAGGAATGCCGACGACACCTTTGGATATTTCGAAGGAGGTGTGGAAGCTCCCCGGTTCGATACCGAAGTCGGCGTGAGCGACGGCAGTGGGACCGACGAGCATGGCGGCTAGGATCCCGGCCACGACGAGTGTTTGGTTGAAGCGGCGGGTCACTTGGCACCTCCACGCTTGTGGTTGCTGGTTCGTGACGTGCGCTTCCTTGCCTTCTTCTTTTGCTTCTTAGCCTTCCGCTTGACGACGCACTTGCCGTTCTGCTTGATCTTGCCCTTCGGGCACTGCTGAGCCTTTCGCTGGATCTTTGCCGGCTTGTTTTCCGGTTGGTTTTCCGGCTCGATGTTGCCGGCACCCAGAAATCCTGATGTTCCCGAACTGAAAGCTGTCAGGAGGCTTATGGTCGGCTGGCATGCTTCTCCGTGACATTCCGGCGCTTCGCTTTCGCTCGCGAAACCACCGCCGACGCGAGCATCGTAAACGTCGATCAGGCCGTCGGTGTCCTGCTTGACCAGCTGTTCGCGGCTGGTGAAGAACACGTTTTCTCCGTTTTCATCCATCGCGAGGAAGTTGGAGTCGACCGACGCGGTGCCGGGTGAGATCAGTGAAACACAACCGGTTGCGCGCCCGCACGATCCGACACCCCCCGGCTCGGCCTCATAGACGTCTTCAACCCCCCCGTTGGTGTCCTGCGGGGAGAGCCGATCGGAACTGTCGAAGAAGAGGCGGCCCTGATCGGTCAAGTAGCGCGGCTGGGGCAACCATGCACTCTTTTGGGCATTCCCGATCACGCGCAAGGTGGAATTGCCGAGTGGCACTTCGCCTGCCGAGTTACAAGAAGGGCACGTGAGCCGGCCGGTGGTCGCGTCATACAGAAAGACCTCCTTGCAGGGACCGCGACTACGTAATACGGAGCCTTCGCAGGGTCCGACGTTGTCGTAGCCGGTCAGACGGGCGCTCGAACCAAAGGCAAGGTAGCGACCGTTCGGACTCGCCTCCGCGGTGCGCTGGCCCGGCGCCGGCGCCCAATCGTAGAGGTTCGGGAATCCTTCACCATCCCGAGCGGGAAGCGCCGCGACGAGCCGCGTTCCGACACCCGCTTCATAAAGATAGAGATTGCAACCAAAGCCCGAAGGGACCTTCCCTTCGTTTTCTTCTTCCTCTTTTTGACCGGTTGGCCTCTGGCAGGTTCCTGCTTCGCCTACGCCGGTCAACGCCGCCTTGTCGACGAAGTAGATCCGCGAGAGGTCTTCGCTCTGGCCGACGACGCCCAGGAATCCGCCCTGACCCTGGGTCAAATCCATACATTTCGCGCTCGCCAGAGAGTAGAGACAACCATCGGAGAGCAGGACTTCCAGACCATCGGGGGACGCGGTGAGGAAGGTTCCGGGATCGTGAACTTCGCGTGTGGTCCTGCTGTCTTCGCGCACATACAGACGCCCGCCGGCTTCCCAGAAGACGCGGTGTCCACCAACGGACACCGCGTGAGTGTCACGACTCGCGGAAGCGAACGAAGCACCGGCGGCCACGGTCGTGTTACCGGGGAGAACATTGACGAGGTTGAGGCTGCCTCCCCGCCATTCATAGAGATCACGCCCACTCGGACCGGGATCGACCGGTTCAGGAGCATAGGCCCCCGCACCGGTGAGAGCGTCGTTGACGGCGAAGTACTGTGCCGAGAAGTCCGGGGAGTGACCGTCGTATTCGAGCCTCCAGGCACTCGGTTCGCGGTGCGGGGGATCGGCCTGGAACAAAGCCCGGGTGAGCAACGGTCGCAGCACACTCGGGTCACCGGCCCGCTGGAAATAGAGGTCCCCATAACCATTGGGGGCATCTTCGGTCAACTGCGGCTCAGCGGTCTGGGTGATCACTCCTTCGCTCAACGATTCGCTGTAGGAGACCCCTGAACTGTTCGCCTGCAGCCGGGGACTCATCGCAGTGGTCTGCCAACCAGCGGGAGTGCGACGGGAAATATAGGAGTTGTATACCGCCGCGCCTTCGGCCGAGGAAAACGGATAGCCCTCATACGCGACTTCATCGCCACCGGCAGCACTCTGCATCGGAAAGACCGCACCACCGGCACCCTGCCCCGGGGGCTTGCATTCCACCAAACAACTATAGATGGCGTCGTCGGCGGGGAAAACCTCCCCACCCTGCTTCTGAATCGGCGAGACGAGCTCATAGACACGCCCGTCGGGCAGCCCCGCACCAGAGACCGGGTACGTGCTGAACGCTGCCGTGGGACCGGCCGCTCCACACAAATGTTCACCGGAACCCAAGCATTCGCTAGTGGCGACCACACGAAAACGATATTCGGTGTCCGGCGCGAGACCGGAAACCGCAGCAGTAGCAACGCCTCCGCTACCGACCGTCGCCGGGGACGACGGAACGAGCACCGGGGACTTCGCGCCTTCGAAGCTTTCACCGTTGGCGTCGTAATCGGCTGTGGTTAGATATTGGAAGCGGAATTTGGTGGTCGACCCGCGTGGGTCGATCATGGCTTGAAGCGTCGTCGTGATCGACGTCGTGTTGAGCACCGACTCGGCGGTCACCACGGGAGCCTGAGCTTCGGCCGTGACAAAGACATCACCGATCCCTCGTTGCGTGGGTTCGGAAGTACCGTGTTCTTCTGCATCCACGCCGTACAGGACACCGGCGGGCCGCTGAGCACTCCAAGTCAGATGCGGGTTCACCGCCAAACCAAACAACGATTCGGTCTGCGGCGCCGGCGCCAGTTCCTGAATTTCCGGAAAGTCGTGGATGGTGGTGTTGCAGGGCCCGAGACGGTGGATCACCGGGTGCCTCGCTTGCACGAAGTAGAAGACTTCACCCGTTACCGAGTTCGCGGTCAGGCCCGCCAGCTCTCCGCCCGAAACATGATGCGTGCAGACCGGTTCCGAGCCCCCCCGTCGCGTACTCACGAACCAACTGACCGCTCCCCGCAACCAGATCGCTCGACCCGACCAACGCGATACGTATGAACGAGTTGCCCGAGCTGGTCGTGACGTCCTTGTTCTGCCCGGCATAAGCATAGTGTTCATAGTCGCCCGACTGCGACGGTTCGAACGACATCACCCGCGCCTGATGACTACCTATCAGTCCAGCAAAGTCCCGATCGATCACATAGACGCTCCCTGTGTCATCGACAGCGATACCATCGGACTCAGCGATACCTTGTTCGTGAAGGTTTTGCGGGCCTTCGGCGATCGATTCCGGCGAGTTAGATGGTGTCGAGCGACCCTCATCGCCAAATCCCGCCCCGACGGCCTGCCCCGTCGGAGTGAAGACCTCGATCAGATGGTGTTCACGGAAGCCATGCTGGACAAGGTTGAGCACATACACGTCGCCCGTGGCCTGGTCCACCGCCACACCCTCGGGTGCAGCGAAGTTGCCGGCCTGTTCACCGCCGAGTTGGCCCAGGCCCGAAACATTTGGTGGCCGGCAGGTCGGGAAGGTGCCCGCGGGACGGGGTTCTGCCGCGTAGGCCGGACCACAACGCTGAAATTCAGGCAGCGGTTCCCCAGCGCTCTTGCCGATGCCCCAGCCCCACGCTTCCCGAAACTGAGGAGGTTCACCCTCAGCACCATGCGAAAACCGCAGCACACGAGCGTTCCGCCCGACGACATAGATGCTTCCCGCTTCCACACCACCTGCGCCGTCGTCGTTCACAGCGATCGCCTGCGACCGGTCCAGCTGTTCGGCTTCGCCGGAGACCCCGAAATGCTCCGGCGCCTCTTCATAATTAGCGCAAGCGAGAGAGGGCAGGCAGAGCGAACCCGTGGCGATCAAGCCCACTGTGAGCATAGACCTTGCTGTGAGCTTGAGGCCCTTTTTCTGTTGATATGACATCTCTCGTTCTCCTGGCCTTTGTTGTCGCTTGCTCGCCTGGTTCTCAGCCGACGACTATCAGTCGGCTGCCTGCCTGTCCCTGGATGTGCAGGCGGTAACGACCGCCGTGCAAGTAGCCGAGCGTGAGTCGACCGTGACTGGTGGCACCGCGACGGATGATGTGACCGTGACGACTCAGCGACCAACGCACCATTGCACTGGAAGCCGACGCGGTCGCACCCTGATACTTGACGGTGCACGTGACCTTGGTCTTACCGCTGCCTTTCTGCTGCTGCACCTTGCACGTCACCTTGCCCGTCTGGCCCGCCGGACCCTGCCTACCCTGCGGTCCCTGCACGCCCTGGGCGCCCTGGGTTCCCTGGGCGCCCGGGGGTCCCTGTGCGCCCTGGGAGCCCTGAGCACCCGTGGAGCCGCCAGGGCCCTGGGGGCCTTCCGGGCCGGGAAAACCGATTTCGCCCCGGAGACCTTCTTTGCCGGCTTTGCCTTCCGCGCCTTCTTTTCCGGCTTTGCCTTCGGTGCCTTCTTTACCAGTGGCGCCTTCTTTGCCTTCTTTGCCGTTCGTGCCTTCTTTGCCTTCGATCAGGAAGATCGCCGTGACTTCGACTTCCGGCGAGCCGAGCTTGACCTGACACGTCGTGGTAGTGACATGACGACACCCGATCCAACCAGCCAATACAGAACCAGGCGCAGCGCGGGCTTCCAGCGTGATCGTGTCTCCTTCTTCAAAGACCCCTTCACACGGTTCACTGCCACAAGATATACCCGTAGGACTACTCACGACCGTCCCCGTACCGCTCCCGCCCTTGAAGACCGAGAGAACCGCGGGATGAGCCGGTTCGACGTTGAACACTCCATCGACACTACGTTCCGCGGTCATGCTCAACGAACAGGCGCCCGTTCCTGTGCAATCACCCGTCCAGTTGACGAATTCAGACCCCGCCGCTTCATGCGGTACCACTTCAACGGTCTTGCCTTCTTCGTATTCCGGTTTGCAGGCTTCTTCGCCGCCACCGTTGACCTTGCATTCGAACGTCCCCGAACCCGTACCGGACGTACTGAGGTTCAGCTTGTACAACTTGGGCGGTTTGAGATTGAACACCCCAACAACACTGCGTTCAGCGCTCATCGTCAACGAACAGGCACCAGACCCGGTGCAATCACCCGTCCAGTTGACGAATTCAGACCCCGTCGTTGCGTGCGGCACCACTTCCACAGTCGCGCCTTCTTCATATTCCGACTTGCAAGCTTCTTCGCCGCCACCGTTGACCTTGCATTCGAACGTCCCCGAACCCGTACCGGACGTGCCGAGATTCAGTTTGAAGGACGGTTTGCTGACACGAGCGAAGTCAACGGTTATTTCCCATTCGATACCTTCGCCGTCTTCCCCGAAGATGGTGCAGCCTCTGCTTTCTGAATCCCCGTTTGGGCATTGCCCCGGGGCTCCCTTTTCGACCGTCCATTTGACGACTTCTGACCCCGCGGCCGGGAAGGCGCTCAATTCCATCGCGTAAAGGGTCCCTTCCCCCGAAAAACAGACCGGGGACGTCTTCGCATGACCCTTTCTGAGTCGTGCCGTCATAAGAACATTTAATCGGAGGCGCGCCCGGTTCAGCGCCAAATTGCGGGATTTCGAGACTGTCGATCTCACCGCTGCCGCTACCGACGATGTTGAGTTTAACGTGTGGATTTTCGGCGAACGCCTGCGCAGCAGGAACGAGAATAAAAAGAACCGCCAAGACCACAGTAAGGGTGAGACGAGGCGAACGCCCAAAACATCTGAAGATGTGGCCAAAAACGGCGACCTGGCCGCTGACCCCTACGGTAGACGATGCCTGCGTACGCATGCTCACTTGTTCCTCCCCTTTTGTCCTGTTCCAATTGACGATTCCGTGACGACCACGGCATCCAACGCAAGCTGCTGAGTCACGCTCCGCCCGAGCACGGTCAAACTCCAGGCGTTGGGTTCACCTTTGGCCTGCCCCCCGCCCGCGTTCACGAGCAACCCCAAACGCTGCAGGCGGCCAAGGAGCTTTGAAACCTGACCCTGGTCATAGGTGTCGGCAAGCTCACCGATCAGACGATTGCTGGCGCCGGGATGAGCCGCGGCGGCCTGCAACACCCGCGCCGTGCGATACGTGATCCGCATCGGCACGTCCTTCAACGGATCATCAACGGTCGCGCTCCCGGCCGCGTCGCGCACAGTCCTGCGCGGTGTCCGCACGACGGCAGGCGCGGGACGGTCATGTTCCTTGCGCGCCGTCGCCGGCCCCAAATAGGGCAGGGCGATCATGCTCATCAACTCCCCCAAGAGAACGGTCAAAGGCTGATCGTTCGTGCCTTTGAGCAGCCGCTTGTAAACGATCGCCACGACCGCCCCGACAAGACCCTCCGCCGTCAACGGCGGGATACGCTCGGGACGCGCGCTCTCGTGACGACCCTCATCGATCACACGCGCCAGACGCCCGAGTATCTCCTCCCGATACTCCAACACTCGCTGCGAGCCACGCGCGCTCTGCACCACACACACTCGCGCAATCGCCGGCTCACGATCAAAGCACGACAGGATCTCCCACAGTCCCGCGCGCACACGCTCACGCCACGACATACCCCCGGAGTTGGAGCTCTCAAGGTCCGTGGCGATCCGATCCGCCATGTCCTGCAAGATCGCCAGCAGGCAGTCCTCGCGGCCGACGAAGAGGTCGTAGAAGGTCTTGCGCGACACCCGCGCACGGGCCGCGATGTGCGCGACCGTCGCACCCGTGTAGCCCAGCTCGTCGATGCTCACGACGGCCGCGTTCAACAACCGCGCACGCTGCATCTCCGACACCTGGACGCGGGGCGAGCCGACCGCGCGGCCACTCACACGTCCGCGAGGGCGCAGGCGCTGTGTTGCGCTTGCTGGTGTCATGCTGCGCCTCCAGGCGCGCGAGAGGTCCACTCGCGGTGGGAGAAGAAAGCGTTTGGTTGTCCATCTACGCCTCCAGGCGCGCGGGAGGTCCACTCGCGGTGGGAAAGAAGCCTGCGCTGTTGTACAGCTACGCCTCCAGACGCTCGGCAGGCCCACTCGCGGTGGGCTTGCCGGACGTTCGCGTGCGTGTAAGCACTGCTCCGGTCTCGCGCTACCTCGCGCGGACGGCGAACATCACCACGCGCGTGGCATGGGAGCTTCGAACAAAGCGTGTGAAGCCGTGGAGTGCCAAACCCCGCGAGAGGGGTTACGAGCTGGCCCGAATCGGCCGCTAGAGGAGGGGCGCTACTGGGACAAGAGAGAGAGAGAGAGAGAGAGATGTGTCAGCGCTGCTGACGCATCTACCTACGGGCGCGCCCTGACGCACACCGACCCCCATCACATATGTCCCCAAAAGAAAACACGCGAAAACAACCCCTCATGTGGCGACCCGGCTCCCTCTCCCCAACATCCCCTGATAAGCGCTTGAAACCGGTCACGAGACCGACCCAAACCCGATCTATCTAATGTGCCCAAACCCAGAGCACCTTGCCCCACAATCATAAGCACACATTACGCTTGCCGTCAAGCCCCCACAGAAAACGGCTCTACAAAGCCATTTTTTTAGAACATGTCAAGCCGTGGAGCGCTGGCTCTCCCGTGGCGAGCACTCAGCGCCCCTCGAGCGGACTACCATCACCACAACCAAGGAGTGACAAAACCGATGACCGATTCAGCCGACACCACTCCCCACGAGCGCTGGAGCGCGATCGACCGTTACATCTCCGATCATCTCGTCCCCGCCGACCCGGCACTCGAGGCCGCCCTGCGAGACAGCGACGCCGCCGGCCTGCCGCCGATCGCAGTCACGCCCAACCAGGGCAAGCTGCTGGAACTGCTCGCGCGCATCCACGGCGCGCGTACGATCCTGGAGTTGGGCACCCTCGGCGGCTACAGCACGATCTGGCTCGCGCGCGCACTGCCGGCGGGCGGGCGCTTGATCACGCTGGAGGCCGAGCCGCGCTTCGCCGAGGTCGCCCGCGCCAACATCGCCCGCGCCGGAGTAGCCGATCTCGTCGAGCTGCGCATCGGGGCAGCGCTGGAGACCCTGCCCCAGCTGCACGCCGAGGGCGCCGGACCGTTCGACCTGATCTTCATCGACGCCGACAAGCAGAACTACCCCGGCTACTTCGAGTGGTCGCTGAAGCTCTCGCGGCCCGGCACGGTGATCGTCGGCGACAACGTCGTGCGCGACGGCGCGATCCTCGACCCCGCGGCCTACGACCCCGAGCACGGCGACGATCTGATCAAGGGCGTGCGGCGCTTCTACGAGCTCGTCGCGCAGGAGCCGAGGGTCAGCGCGAGCGCCACCGCGATCCAGACCGTCGGCGCCAAGGGCCACGACGGGTTTGCGCTGATGATCGTCGGCGAGTAGGTGCAGCGCCGAACCGCCTCGGCGGGCCCGACTTCGCCGCCTCACCTCTGCCCGCCACCGCCGGCAGGCCCACCGCCCGCGCCCGGCCCCGCCACAATCCGGCGCAGTCACCCGAACTTGACCAACTTGCGCAACTCGACCACAGCGCGTATCGTGCCGCTCCATGCCATCCAAGCCACCGATCAAGGTCCTGTCGATCGACGGCGGCGGCATCCGCGGGATCATCCCCGCCGTCGTGCTCGCCGCGATCGAGCAGCGGATGGGACGGCCGGCTTGTGAGGTCTTCGACCTGATCTCCGGGACCTCCACCGGCGGGATCATCGCCCTCGGGGTGACAGTTCCAGCAGAGGAACAGCAGCGACCGCGCTGGAGCGCGGAGCAGCTCGCGGGAATGTACGAAAGCGAAGGGCCGAAGATCTTCCACCGCTCGCTCGTGCGCACGACCGAGACGGTCGACGGCCTGCTCGTCGAGAAGTACGCCGCGACCGGCCTCGAAGCCGCGCTCGAGCGCTACATGGGCGATGCACGGCTCTCGCAGGCGCTGACCGACGTGCTGATCCCCTCCTATGACATCCGCGCCCACGAACCCTTCTTCTTCAAGAGCTTCACCCCTCGGGCACGGCCGGCGGCCGGCGCCGCCGCGCACGCCGCCGGCGATGCCCCGGACGCCGCACGACCGCCCGCTGCGCCCGCGCCCGATCTTCCGATGACGGTCGTCGCGCGCGCGACCTCGGCGGCGCCCACCTACTTCGAGCCCAAGGACGTCCACTCGCCCGCCGAGCCAGGCGCCGGACAGGCCTCCGAGTACGTACTCGTGGACGGCGGCACGTTCGCCAACAACCCCGCCATGTGCGCCTACGCCGAGGCCACCCGCAACAACCCCGGCGCCGAGGTGCTGATCGTCTCGCTCGGCACCGGGCGCCTGACCGAGTCGATCTCCTTCGAGCAGGCCAAGCACTGGGGCCTGATCCAATGGGCCCATCCGCTGCTCGGAGTGATCATGGACGGCTCCAGCGCCGCCATCGACTACCAGCTCGACGAACTGCTCGGCGCCGACGCAGGCCACTTCCGCTTCCAGACCCTGCTCGACGGCGTCAGCGACAGCCTCGACGACGCCAGCCCGGAGAACATCGCCGGCCTGCGCAAACGGGGCGAAGAACTGGTCCTCTACGATGCTGCCCGGCTCGATGAGGTGTGCCGGTTGCTGAGATCCGCCTAGCCCGCAGGGCACTTCCCTGACGGTTATCGTCTGCCGAACGTGGGGAGTACGACCACACCCTTGGCCGGCAGACGGAGCTTGCCGTGAAGTACTTCGCCTACGGCAGCAACATGGCCGGCCCGGTGATGGACGACGCCTGCCCTGAGCATCGCTTCCTCGGCCCCGCGCGACTGCCCGGATACCGGCTCGCGTTCATGCGCCGCTCCGTGCGCACCGGCACCGGGGTGGCGGACATCCTGCCCGACCCCGAAGGCGGCGTGTGGGGAGCGTTGTATGAGCTGGAGCGCGATCGGATGGACGGGCTCGATCGCAAAGAGACGCTCGGCGCCGCCTATGAGCACCTCGAGGTCGTCGTGCTGAGCGCCGATGGGGCATCCCACAGTGCAATGGCCTACTCGGTCATCGCCAAGGAGACCGTCGAGGTACGTCCGTCACTCGCCTACGTGCAAGGGCTCATCCTCGGCGCCGGCGAACGCTCGCTGCCGGCGGACTACCTCGCCTGGCTGCAGAATCTCGTGCTCGACTGGGATCTCGACCCGCACCCGGCGAGCCCATCGCGAAGCTGATCTGCTCGGCGATCACCTCGTTCGACGGCTATGCGGGAGTGTGGGACATCAGTTACGATGCGTTATCGCAGATATCTGCCGTAACGCATCAGAAGTGATTGCTATCTAGCGATGCCCTATGCTATGATGTACATCAGATCAGATGTATTACCTACGCATTCCGATATAACAAATCAAAACTGATGCACTTCGATGAGGCGACTACTGACGCGGGCGTTCTCGCCGAGCTCGGCCGAAGGCTAGAGCGTCATCGCCTCGAGCGCAACATGACTCAAGCCGAGATGGCGGTCCAGGCTGGGATCGGTCAGGCGACCGTCCAGCGCGCCGAGCGCGGACAGTCGGTGCAGATGACCTCGATGATCAAGCTGCTGCGGACCCTCAGACTGCTCGGCGCGCTGGACCTCGCCGTGCCTGAGTCGATCGACCTCCCGATCGCGCAGCTGGAACGCGAGCAGCGCAAGATCCGACGGCGTGGCCGCGGCCGCCGAGGTCCTCCGCCCGCCGATTCCAGCGCAGCCACACAGGAGCCGTGGAGGTGGGGCCTCGAGCCGGGGTCGGGGCCTTGACGGTCGCGGCGGTGACGCTCTGGGGATCTCGCATCGCCGCCGTCTCGATCGATCCAGGCGCTCGCTACGCAACCTTCCAGTACGACCCGGCCTTCGTTCGCAGTGGCATCGAGATCGCGCCGACCAGAATGCCCCTGCGCCTCGAGCCATACAGATTCCCGGGCCTGCCGCAGGACGCCTTCAGAGGCCTGCCGGGACTACTGGCCGACTCCCTGCCAGATCGATGGGGCACCGCGCTCGTCAACGCCTGGCTGGCGTCACAGGGGCGCGAGGAATCGAGCTTTGATGTCGTTGAGCGGCTCTGCCACGTCGGCACCCGCGGCGTAGGTGCGTTGGAATTCCAGCCGGCACGCGAGCCGGCGCTCTCCCCCGGCGCAGATCTGCATCTCGACGCCCTCGTGCGGTTGGCGAGCGAGGTGCTCGCCGAGCGCACCGAATTCGTGGCCGAGCTGAGCGAGAACCCCGACGAGGAAGCGATGAAGGCGATCCTTGCCGTGGGCAGCTCCGCGGGCGGCGCGCGCCCGAAGGCGTTCATCGCCTACAACGACCTCACCGGCCAGGTCCGGCTCGGGACAGGTCTGGGCCGGCGCCGGTTTTCGTCAATGGCTGTTGAAGTTCGACGGCGTCTCGCGCGCCGGCGACCACGGACTCACCGACCCCGAGGGCTGGGGCGCGGTGGAGTACGCGTACTCGAAAATGGCGAGGGCGGCCGGGATCGAGATGACCGAGTGCCGGCTGCTGGAGGAGCATGGCCGCAGACATTTCATGACCCGTCGCTTTGACCGACCCGAGGACGGCGAGAAGCTGCACATGCAGACCGTCGCCGCACTCGAGCACGTCAGCTACAACGAGCCCGGCACCTACAGCTATGAGCAGCTTCTGCAGTTGATCCGCCGACTCGGGCTCGGGACGCCCGTCGTCGAGCAGCAGTTTCGGCGCATGGTCTTCAACGTCGTGGCACGCAACCAAGACGACCACGTGAAGAACGTCGCCTTCCTCATGGACCGCGAAGGCGCCTGGTCATTGGCGCCCGCCTATGACGTCATCTGGGCCTGGAAGCCCGGCAACCCGTGGCTCGACAGTCACCAGATGTCGATCAACGGCAAGCGCACAGGGTTCACGGTGGCCGACCTGCGCGACGTCGCCGCTGTGGCAGGCCTGACGCGTGGCCGTGCTGAGGCCATCCTCGCGGAGGTCGCCACCGTCGTCTCGGGCTGGAGAGAGGTCGCCGAGGAGGTCGGGGTGGACGAGCAGACGGCCGAGCAGATCGGCCGCTCGCACCGCCTCGAGCTGCCGGCGCTTTGACGTCTCGCGCAGGCACCTTGTGAGGGTGAGCGAGGGGACTCGAACCCCCGACCGCCTGGACCACAATGCTTGGCCAATTCAGGGACAGAGCAAAGTACCGGTCACGGAAATCAAGAACTTGCGCACCGTACATTCAGGCCAGTCACAGTTCGTCTGCCCAATCAATCACAATCCGGACGTACCGTAATTCATAATCTGCCCGGGCGTGTTGGTAGTCTTGGCGGATGCCAGAAGGCCTCCTTGCGCGTCACGTTCGCCCTCAGATTCTTGAGGCGCTTGCTGAGAGCCGCGCCGTCGCGCTGCTCGGAGCCCGGCAGGTCGGCAAGAGCACACTGGTCGCGGACATCGCGGCGAATGAGCACCCTGCCCGACTGATCAGCCTCGATGATGAGTCGACAGCGAACGCAGCTCGGACGGATCCGGCTGGCTTTGTCGCAGCTATCAACGGGGCAGCGGTGATCGACGAGGTTCAGCGTGTACCGAGCCTGCTGCTGGCGATCAAGAGGCGCTTGGACAGCGACCAGACGCGCGGACAGTTCCTGCTCACCGGGTCCGCGAACCTTCTCACGCTCCCGACCGTCGCTGACGCGCTTCCTGGGCGCGTCCAGTACATCAATCTCTCACCCCTGTCCCAGGGCGAGTTGCGTGGCACCCGCGAGACGTTCATCGACGCGCTCTTCCACGCAAGGTTTCCCCCCGTCACCGGAGCGAGGGTCGGTCGTGCCGCCGTGGCGAGCACACTGGTCACCGGCGGCTACCCCGAGCTTCAGAGCCGAAGTCCCCGTGGCCGATCGAGCTTCTTCTCCAGCTACATCGCCACGATTACCGGGCGTGACCTACAAGACGTCGCGAATGTGCGCAACGTGGAGAACATCGAGCGGCTTCTCTACGTCATCGCCGCAAGATCTGGTGGGCTGGCCTCCTTTCACGGCATGGCCACAGACCTCGGCATAGACACCAACACCGCCAGGGCGCACACGAAGATCCTTGAAGACCTGTTCCTCGTCGCAAAGCTTCAGCCGTGGCACGTGAATCTCTCGAGCCGGCAGATCAAAAGTCCCAAGCTCTGCATACTCGACAGCGGGCTGCTCGCGTTTCTGATCGGTGCGAACGAGCGACGCATCGTCGAGGACGGTCCCGTCGCCGGCTCCATCCTCGAGAGCTTCGTTGCGATGGAGCTCCGCCGCCAAGCCGACCGGGCCCAGGGGCTCGTGTCGCTGTATCACTATCGCGACAAGCAACAGCGCGAGGTCGATGTCATCCTCGAACGCCATAGCGGCGAGATCGTCGGGATCGAGGTCAAGGCAACCGCTACCCCAAACAGCGCGGACTTCGCCGGCCTGCGCTACCTACGCGACAAGCTCGGTGAGCGTTTCAAGGCCGGAGCGATCCTTTACACGGGAGCGGATACGCTTCCGTTCGGCGATCGCCTCGCCGCCGTACCGCTACAAGGACTCTGGGCCGGCGCCTGAATCACATTTCTGCATGCAACGATAGATGTGACGCCTGGCCACCACCGAACACAGCGTCAGCCGCGACCGGCTATTTGCAGGCATTTTGCGAGGGTGAGCGAGGGGACTCGAACCCCCGACCGCCTGGACCACAACCAGGAGCTCTACCAACTGAGCTACGCCCACCACGCGAGGCACTGGAGTCTAGCGACGCGCCGAGGGCGAATCAGGACGGGGTTCGTCCAGCGCGCGCAGCGTCCGTTCGGCCAGAGCCAGCGATTCGCTGGGCGTGAGCTCGGGACGACGCTCGGCGGCAAGTCGCCATGCCTGCAGGAGCGCCGTCGGATCGGAGCCCGAGCAGCAGCCGCAACTCGCCCTCGCTCGAGGCCGACGCCGGACCGACGCCAGGAACGGTATTCGCGCCCGAGGAGTTCTGCGCGCCCTTCGCCATGGGCGCGGGCGTCCCCTGTGCGGTGGGCGACACGGCGGCACCTGATGCGAGCGCCTCGGCGATCACCCGCTCGGTGACATCGGTGGACTTGTGCTGCGCGTTGCGCCATCCGCGGCCCATCGCCAGGTCCTCGACCTCCATGTGCGGGCCCTCCAGCACCGTCAGGCGGGCCTGGTGCGGGCTCCATTTGCGTTCGCCCTCCTCGATCCACTCGTCTCGCGACCAAGGCTCGACCACCGCCCACATCTCGGCATCGGTCAGGTTGAACCGGCAGGCGTTGTGCGGGAACTGGCGCAGCTCGAGGTGGAACACGCGCTGAAGGCTCGCATGTCGGCCTTCTTCGCGTCGTTTGGGCGACGATCGTACGCTCGCGTACTTCCACTGCAGCAGCAACAGGCAGCGACGGGATATGTTGAAGGTCGATGCGCAGATGCCTTGCAGTTCCGTTCGCCGTACTCATCCTCGCGCTCACGCCCGCGATCGCCGGCGCGACGTCCCGAGACGCGGCATCGACGCACGCCTATCTGACAGCCAGCTACAAGCTGCTGCACACCGCCGTGAGCACCTGGCCGGCCGTCGAACGCAACATCCACAAGCTCGAGGCGCGTCTGCACGCCGAGTGCCCGACCGCGGGAGCCGGCTCGCCCGAGAACGAAGAAGCGCAAAAGCTCACCTACGAGGCCGCCGGCGCCGTCTTGGCCGTCGGCTACCGCACCGACATCGCCAGCATCCGCGCGTACAGCAACGCCGTCGGGCACCTGAGCTGGAGCAACCGCGAGATCACCCGCGACGCTCATCGGCTCGCACAGGGGCTGCTGGAAATGGCGAGCCTGCGGGTGCCCGACCTCTGCGCCGATGTGCGCGCCTGGAGCGTGACCGACTTTCGGGTTGTGCCCTCCGACGTGGCGCCCTACGATCGGCACGTGGAAGCGATCGACATCCACGAAATCCCCCAGCGCTTGTTGACACCCTATGTGCAGCCCGCAGACAAACAGCTGCGCCGGCAGGTAGAACACCTCGCCACGAAGTTTGAAGAACTTGAATTCATGCGCGGGCAGGCGGACTGGATCGCCATGCTCAAAGCCGTCGATCTCAACGAGTAGGCATCTCCGGTTTCATCGGCCTTCCGCATCGCCACCGGGATGCTCGAGCGCTAGCCGATATCCGACCGCGATGGACCTCGTGAGCATCACATCCGCACAAGTCCTTGACCACTATCGGCTGCGGCTTGGCTGCGATCCGGTCGCGTGTCGTGACTGGAACGATAGAAACACGACCCGCATAAAGTTCCAAAGGTTGACATGGGTTCGCCCTTCTGCGAGTCTTCCGCCAGGGACGGGCGCAGCACGTCTCGCCTCTCTACCAAAGCGCAGTCGTGAGGAGGTTGGATGTCGATCCCCGTGTCGCAGATCTATGAGACTGAGGTGTGGTGGAGGCAAGCCCAAACCGGCGTGCGAATGGTTGTTGTTCCGGCGAGGTCGCTCGAGAGCGCGACGATCCTGAGCAACCCGTGGGACGCCCTATCTGAGCTACAGCTCGAGCAGGTGTCGGACCCGATCAGCGCGTCGACACTTCCTCTGGCAGTTGCATCGGTGCTCAAAGAGGCTGACAACCCCTCCGCAGCCGCAGAGCATTTCAACTTGGCGCGGGCACATCTTGAGGCTTTTACCGCCGATCACGCCGGGCTCCTCGAGTTCGCCGAGTACGTGAGTTATGCCGATGTCGTGCCATTCGAGTCTTCGCCACTAAGCCCTGATTCACTCGGAAAGATCTTGACGGCGGGGAGCGGGGCCGGCATCGGCGCCGGCGTTGCGATCATGGTGGCAGGCGGTCCGACGCCCTTGCTGTTTATCACTGTTCCGGCGGGAATGATTGTCTGTGGCGCAGCGATGGGCGTGTCCGAAGCGCTTCAAAAAGGTCTGCGCTACAAGATCCTCAAGCTGATGGGCGTCCCGGATGCGCAGCCCGCGTGACCCGCGGGATGGAAGCAAAGGCGGATCACTCCACTTACGAGCAGGCCAACACCCACGCCCGACGCCTACTCAACCAGGCGCTCTTCGACGTCTCCTGATCCGCGACGAGGACATCGCCAGTTCGACAAGCGCGAAATCCAGGCGGAGATCGGCTTCCGTAGGGCGACAGCTGATCGGCGTCCTCGAGCGCATCTGAAATCTCGAGGCCGTGCCCTCGACAAAGCTCGATCAGACCATTCGGGTCGTGCGTGTACGGCCGCCTGGGGATGGTGTGATCCGGTGCGGTCGGGAGAATCGATGCAGTGCAGATACCGCGTCGCAATATCGAGTTCAAGGCACGCGACCCGGACCCCGAGCGCACGCTACGGACCGCCCTGGCCGCAGGCGCCCAGGATGCGGGGTGGCTGGCGCAGACCGACACCTATTTCAACGTCCCGCACGGCCGTCTGAAGCTCCGTGAGGAGTCCGACGGCGCACACCTCATCGCCTACCAGCGCCCGGATGACCCAACCGCGCGCGAGAGCTGCTATCGGCTCGTCCCAACCGACGATCCCGCGGGGCTCCGTGATGCTCTCACCGTCGCGCTCGGCGTGCTCGTCGTCGTCAAGAAGAAACGACACCTCCTGCTCTGGCAAAACGTCCGCATCCACCTCGACACCGTTCACAACCTCGGACAGTTCATCGAGCTCGAGGCCATCGCCGACCCCACTTCCGATCTCACGAGCGAGCGCCAGCTCACAGCAGACCTACAAGCCAGACTCGGGATCACCCCGGAGAGGATCGCCGCGTTCAGCTACAGCGACGAGCTGATCCGCACACATAGCCGATAGCCCCCGTTGGCTCGGGCTGTTTGATCGAACGCATGCGAGGCACCGAAACGAATGCCGAGGCGCACTCAGGGCTTGTGCTTGCGCTGCGCGGAGCTGGGTGCCCGATAGGCCGTGTGTCGACGCATGAACTCATCGAAACGGGGCACCGTGAAGTCGACGTGTCCGTAATCTTCGGTGGTGTAGGCGAGCCCCTTGTCGATCAGGTGCTGGCGGATCATCGAGACTTCGGGCGTTCTGCGCCCGAGCTTGGCCGCCACATCGCCAGAGCGGTAGGGCCCCTCGCCGAGCTCGGCCATCGCGCGCATGTAGCGACGCTCCTCGCGGGTCGCTCGCTGGATTCGCACCTCATAGGTGCTCGTGTCCAAGGCCCGCTGCGCAACCGGGATAGCGGCCTGCACATCTCCAATCGTGATCGGGGAGGCCTTGGCGAGGTTCCAGGCGTGCTTGCCGAGCTGTTGCGCAAACTCCGCGATGTTCGGCGTAGCCACGCTCGACCTCTCCCGACGACTCGAATCTTGGGGAAAGTGCAACCCGGTGTTACACTCATGGGATGCCGACCGTCTACCCCCGCATAGCGCTTACGCGCGACCCCGAGCTCGAAGATGCACTACGTCGCGCACGCCCGTTGCTCGGCGAGCGCAAGCCCACGGCCACGCTCGCGCGCGAGCTGATCCTACGTGGGGCACGCGAGCTGCTCTCCAACCAGGGCCCAGAGCTCGACCGCTGGCTCGACCGGCGACATGCAACCCCCGCCAAGCGTTCAACGGAAGAGGTGCTCGCGGCCGCCGCCGAACTCGGGGCGCCGAACCCCGCGAGACCGTACGCAGCCTCGCAAGCGCTGGAGAACCAGCGCGAGGAGCGACTCTGAACGACGTGACAGACGAGCATCTCGTGTACCTGGACACCTCGGCATTCGTGAAGCTGGCGATCCCCGAGCCTGAGACGGCCGCGCTGATCGCGGCGCTCCCTACCAATGCACGGCTGGTTGCCTCGGAGATCCTCGAGGTCGAGGCACTGCGCGCAGCGCGCAGAATCGCAGGAGAAGACGGCGTCGCCGCCACACAAGCCCAGCTCGCCGGTGTACGCCTGCTGCCGCTGACAGATCAGATCCGCAAGCGGGCATGTGAGCTGGAACCCGCCACGCTGCGCTCGCTCGACGCGATCCACCTCGCCACGGCACTGGATCTCGGCGAGCCGCTCACATGCATGTACGCATACGACGCGCGCATGGCCAGCGCTGCAAGCGACGCCGGTCTGCAGGTACGTGCACCCGTAGCCGAAGAGCCCACCACCAAGGACGCGAAGGACGACGAGACGGCCGATTCGCAATCGTTCCCCCCGCCCCCGCCACAAAAACAATAGATTTGCAGCGGAAACGAGGGATCAGTGGAGACGGCGGGAATCGAACCCGCGTCCGCGATCGCGTATGAATGGCTTCTACGAGCGTAGCCGGCGCTCTGATCTCATCCCCCGCTCGCCTCGCCGGCCGGGTTGTGGGGGACCAGCCTCCTTGAGTGTTCCCGGTTTGGCGAAGGCAGACCGCGCCGGGTGAGCCTGCTTTCTGATCCCGGCCTTCCCCGCCGCAGGCAAGCGGGGCCCGAGACCTCGCGTTTAGCTCTTAACTAAACGGCGAGGGCGTACTCGTGAGAGTCCGCACTTATGGTTTTCCCGGGAGTTTTACGAGGCCGCCCGGGACCTCGACTCGCGACCACCCACACGAGCCGACCGCGTCGAAGCCTGTCGTCCCCGTGGATGTTGCTCTACCAGTGTAGTCGTAAGCAAGCGCCACGCCAGCCAAGCATCCGGCCCGACGGGCACGCAACCGCCCCTGCCCCACGACGCAAAACGACGCGGTCCCGGGCCGCTTGAGGAACCTTCCCCGTCCGGCCCGGAAGCCCTTCGGTTCGGGTGGCGCGGCCTCACACCTCAGTGGCCTCGCTCTTCGCGGCTCGGTTCCGCGTCTGCATCCAAAGTAGCTCGCCCTCACCTCGATTGCAACCCCCTTGCGACGTCCTCCCCGCACGTTGCGAAAAAAATGTCTCCCACCCCGTCTCGCCCCCTTCCCGACCGTCGTTAGGCAGCGCTTATCGGGGCTGCCACAATGAACCCATGGCCAATGGCCTCGATGTCGATCTGCCCCTGCCGGCGCCCGCGGCGCCGAGCGCCTCGTTGACGCCCATCGGCAGCTCCTACCCCTCCCACGCGGCACCCCAGGTCGCCCTCCAATCCGCGCCCGCCACCACGACCGGCGCGTCGAGCACCGCCCGAGAGGACCCCTTCGGGAGGGAGCGCCGCTCGCGCATGCAGACGCTGCGCAAGCGCATCGGCAGCATGCTCGCCGCGATCCTCGCCGCCGTCGCCAAGTTCTTCACCGCCATTAAGGGCCTGCTCCTGCTGCTGCCGAAAGTCAAGTTCCTCACCACCACCGGCACCGCACTCATCTCCATCGCCGCCTACAGCCTCTTCTTCGGCTGGGAGTTCGCCGCCGGGTTCGTGCTGCTGCTGTTCGTGCACGAGATGGGCCACGTCTTCCAGCTGCGCCGCGAAGGCGTCCCCGCGAGCGCCCCCATGTTCATCCCCGGCCTCGGCGCCGTCGTGATGATGAAGTCGCTGCCCGACGACGCCCTCGCCGAGGCCCGCGTCGGCCTCGCCGGGCCGATCCTCGGCACGCTCGGCGCCGCCGTCTGCCTCGTCCTCGCCGAAGCGCTGAACAGCGACCTGCTGCGCGCGCTCGCCTACGTCGCCTTCTTCCTCAACCTCATCAACCTAATCCCCGTCACCCCCTTCGATGGTGGGCGCGCGATGGCCGCGATGGCACCCGCGATGTGGTTCCTCGGGCTCGGCACGCTCGTCGCGCTGTTCTTCATCACCGGCAACTACTTCCTGCTGATCTTCCTCCTGCTCGGCTTCACCGACACGCGGCGGCGCTGGCGACAGCGCAAGACCCGCTCGATCGAGCAGGCCGCCTACTACCGCGTCGCACCACGCCACCGCCTGTACGTCGGCGCCGTCTACATCGCCCTCATCGTCGTGCTCGTGCTCGGCATGGACGTCTCGCACGTCCTCGCATCCGGCGGGCACACCTTCCGCTCGATCTAACGCCTCGCTTCGCGGACCGCGCGTTCCATATCCCGCTTGGACTCGCGATCGCGGATCGTCTGACGTTTGTCATACACGTCCTTGCCCCGCGCCAGCGCGATCTCGACCTTCGCGTGCGAGCCCTTGAAGTAGATGCGCGTCGGCACCAGCGTCCAGCCACGCTCGGCCACTTTCAACCGCAACCGCTCGATCTCACGGCGATGCACCAGCAGCTTGCGCGAACGCTCCGGGTCGTGGTTCTCGCGCGAGGCCGGCTCATACGGCGGGATGTGCACCGAGTCGAGCCACAGCTCGCCGCCCTTGATCGCCGCGTAGCCGTCCTTCAGCTGCGCCCCCGATGACCGCAGGGCCTTGACCTCCGTGCCCTCCAGCACGATCCCGCACTCGATCCGCTCGATCAGCTCATAGCGATAGGACGCATAGCGATTCGACGCCACATCGCCCGCGCCGATCTTGCGCTTGCCTTTCTTGCCTTTCGCCATCGCGCCTTCGAGCCTAACCGGCCGGGACCAGGTCCACCCGTCCGCGGACCGTGTCCACCCGCGCGACCCGCACCTCGATCGGGTCTCCCAGCCGCAGCGTCGCCCCGCTGCGCTCGCCGCGCAGGACCGTCTCCTGCTCGTTCAGCTCCCACCAGTCCCGACCGTCATCGCCGCTGCGCATCCGTCGCACCGGCAGCATCCCCTCATACAGCGGCCCCGGCCGATCCTCCCCACCGTCCGCCGCCTGCCCCGCGGCCCCTCCGCCCGACCCGACACCGCCGAACGCCACGAACGCACCCGCCGAGATCAACCCCGTGACCTCCCCCCTGAACACCCGATCCCAACCCTCCTCGTACAGCGCCTGCTCCAACGCAAAGCACCGCGCCAGATCATCCCCGCCACGCTCGATCTTCATCGCCTCGCGCTCGCGTTCGGAGGTCCACTCGCCCAGCTCCCCCAGCTCCCCCGCCCGCGGCGCCGGCTCCTCCCCGCCGAACGTCGCAACGAGCGCGCGGTGGCACACCAGATCGGGATAGCGCCTGATCGGCGAGGTGAAGTGGCAGTAGCAGGCCGAGTGCAGCCCCGCGTGACCGATGTTCCTCGGCGAGTAATACGCCTGGCGCAGCGATCGCAGCACCAGCGAGGTCAAGGCGATCCGCCCGCCCCACGGACCGATCCGCACACCGTCTCCTTGTGCGGCCCCGTCCGAGCGCTCCAGCGCCCGCTGCACGTGCCGCTCGACCCGCCGGCTCACCTCGCCCATCAGCTCCGCCGCCTGCGAGGGCGAGATCGTGTCCGGCACCGCCGGCGTGCTCACACCCAGCGAGGCCAGCTGCTCCACCAGTCGCAACACCCGCGCCGGCTCCGGACGCTCGTGCACGCGATACAAGCACCCCGCGCCCCGCTCGGACAGGTGTCGTGCCACCGCCTCGTTCGCCGCGATCATCAAATGCTCGATCAGCCGATGCGACTCCGTCTGCGCGCGCGTAACGATCTCGCGCACGTTCCCCTCCGCGTCGAACACCACCTCGGGCTCCTGCGAGTCGATCACCAGGCCGCCCGCTCGTTCGCGCGCCCTGCCCAGCGCCGCGCTCGCCTCGCGTGCGAGCGCCAGCACCGGCCCCCAGCGCTCCTCTGCGCGCTCCACGCCCACGAACACCCGATCGACCTGCTCGTAGTCCAAGCGCGCATCCGAGCGGATCAGCGAGCGGTAGAAAGCGCTGCGCACCACCTCCGCCCCGCGCAAGTCGATCTCGACCGTCACCGCCGCGCGCTCGACTCCCGGCACCAGCGAGCACGCGTCGTTCGACAGCGCCCCGGGCAGCATCGGCTCCACCGCACCCGGCGCATACACGCTCGTGCCGCGCCTGCGCGCCTCGCGATCGAGCACCGAGACCTCCCGCACATACGCGCTCACATCCGCGATGTGCACCCACACGCGCACCACCCCATCCTCGCCCTCGGGCCGCTCGGCCGAGATCGCATCGTCGAAGTCCCTCGCCGTCGCCGGGTCGATCGTCAACGTCGCCAGCCCCCGCAGATCGCGCCTGCTCCCCTCCTCCACTTCGCGCATCGCCCTCGCCAGACCCTCCGCGCGCGCACGGTCGGCCGCCTCGCTCACCTCCGACTCGAACTCGCGCGCCAGGCCCCGCTCGAGCATCAGCGCCTCGATCGCATTCCGCGCCACATCCGGCCGGCCGATCCGGCGCACCACCCGCGCCCTGCCCGCGCCCCCGGGAGCACCGCGCCCCCGGCCACCACCACCGCCGCCGAGCTGTACGAGCGCCAACTCGCCCGCGCTCACCGTCCCGCCGTCTGGCCCATACACGCGGTTGGAGGCCAGCACGATGCGACGCTCACCCCGGGACCGCCGTCCGTCCTCGCCGGAGCGCATCGAGGGGAAGTGCGGCTCCGCCGCCCAAAACCTTCCCCGCTTCTCGACCACCGCTACGACCTTGACGCCAGTCACGTGACCTTTGTCGCCAGTGTATTCAGAGCCACTTCCAGGCCATGCGGCGTGTCCACTCCATGCGCCACCACCACTTCCGGGCTCACCCCCGCGCCCTGTTTGATGCCCCCACCGCCGAGGTTGCGACCGTTCGGCGTGAAGTACTCGCCGACCGTGATGTCGAGCGCCCCCCCGTTCGAGAGCGGCATCTCCTCCTGGAAGACCCCCTTGCCGAACGTATGCGTGCCCACCACCGTCGCGCGCTTGTGATCCTGCAGCGCCGCCGTCACGATCTCCGACGCCGAGGCCGTGTCCGCGTCGACCAGCACCACCACCGGGATCGACCCCGGGATCGCATTCCCCACCGCGCTCAGCGTCTCCGTCGGCAGCGAGCGCGCACGCGTCGTCACGATCGCGCCGTGCTCGACGAAGATGCTCGCGATCAGCTGCGCCTCCTCGACCAGACCCCCGCCGTTGCCGCGCAGGTCGAGCACGATCCCCCTCGCGCCTTCATGGCGGACTTTTTCGACCGCTTCGCGCACTTCCGCGTGCGCACCCGGGCTGAACGTCGCCAGCGCCACCACCCCCAGCTTGACCCCATGCACCGTCTTCGTCGCCGACGCCACCACCGGCTCTGAGATCGTCGCGCGCGTCAGCCCCACCGTGCGCGCGCCGTGCCCCTCATGCGCTTCGATCGACAGCCCCACATCCGTCCCCGGCCGACCCACGATCAGCGCCCGCGCCGCGTCCGGGTTCATCCCCGCGATCGAGCGGCCGTTCACCGCCACGATCGTTTCCCCCGCCTTCAACCCCGCGCGCGACGCCGGTGAGGAGTTGAACACGCGCTCGATCGCAAGGCCCCGCTTGGACGGCTGCACCTCCACGCCGATCCCCGTGAAGCTCGGCGGTTCGTCGAAGTCGTGGAATTCCTTCGGGCTCAAGTAGTGCGAGAAGCGATCGTGCAGGCTCGCCACCGCCCCCGCCACCGAGGCGTTCGCCAGCGAGCTCTGCGGGATCGGCCGGTAGTAGTCGCTCGAGATCCGTTCGATCGCTTCATCCACCACCCGCGTATCCGCGTGCGCCACCAGGCTCGTCCGCGCGAACGCCGGCAGGTCTTCCGGATGCCCGCCCCACCACACGCCCACCACCAGCAGCACCGGCAGCATCGCGATCAGGACATACGTCAGGCGCCGGCGCGAGGACATGGACCCAACCCTAGTCGAGGGACAAACCTTCTGAGACGGTCATGGACCAAGCTGGCCCAGGACGCAGGGAGCGTGGCGTACTGCGTACGCGAGCGACTGAGGACGCCGGCCAGCGCCGTGTCCATGGTCGTCTCAGACGCGGAGGAAGCGGCGCAACGACAGACCTGATCCGGCGGCCGAGACGCCGATCGCGCAGGCCATCAGGATCGCGATCAGCAGCGGGAAGGCGATCATGTCCGGCTGGGAGATCAGCTTCACCGTGTTCGCCAGCGGGTCCACCAGCATGACCTTCGCCAGCGCCAGCAGCCCGATTGCCGCCACGCCGCCGAGCGCCCCCAGGAACAGCCCCTCGATCACGAACGGCCAGCGGATGAACCAGTCGGTCGCGCCCACCAGCTTCATCACCTCGACCTCGCGCCGGCGCGAGAACAGCGACAGGCGGATCGTGTTCGATATCAACAGCACCGATGCCAGCACCAGCAGCGCCGCGAGCAGCGCCATCGTCAGCTTGATCACGCGCGTCGCCGACAGGATCTTGTTCGTCTCCGCCTGGCGATTCTGCACCGCCGCGATCGCCGGATCGGTGACCAGACGCGTCCCCAGTGGGCTCGACTGGTCGAGCTCCGCGCGCACCGTGCCCGCATCGCCTGGGTTCGACGGCGTCACGCGGTAGATGTCCGGCAGCGGGTTGTAGCCGATCAGCGCGAACGCCTGCGGATTGAGCTTGCGCTCCTGTTCGTACCCCGCCTGCTTGGAGACGAACTGCACGCTCTTCACGCCCGGCGCCTTCAATATCTCCGCGCGCACCCGCGCCTCTTCCGCCGGCGTCGCCGTCGTGTTCAGATCCACGTCCACCAGCACCCGCCCGCGCACGTCGTTCGCCGCGCCGTTCGTCGCCTGCACGACCGGGATGAACACCCCCAGCACCAGCGTCGTCACCAGCACCGACGCGAACGCCGCGAAGCTCGGTACAGCATTGCGCCTGATCGAGCGAACGCTCTCTTTCAGAAAGAAACCAGGCTTCATCGCAGCCTCATGAGGGGGCGTCGCTCTTCGACCGTTTTGTCGCTCCGAGCACGCTGCGTGCGGCATCGACCGTGGCGCTTTCCGCGCGGAGGCGGTCGCCGAGCTCGTTCGTGTTCTCTTCGCGCGCATACAGCCCCGTCGCCTCGTCGCGCACGATCCGCCCGCGGCGCAGCTCGATCACGCGGCGGCGCATGCGATCGACCATCTCACGGTCGTGCGTCGCCACGATCACCGTCGTGCCCGCCCGGTTGATCCGGTACAGCAGCTGCATGATCCCGATCGAGGTCTCCGGGTCGAGGTTGCCCGTGGGCTCGTCCGCCAACAGCAGCGGCGGGTGTCCCGCGAACGCCCGCGCCACCGCCACGCGCTGCTGCTCGCCACCCGAAAGCTGGTGCGGATAGTTGTGCAGCTTCGTCGACAGGCCCGTCAGCCGCAGGATGTCCGGCAGCGTCGTGCGGATCTGCTTGCGCGAGGCCCCCGTCACCTGCAGCGCGTAGGCGATGTTTTCGTACACCGTCCGGTTCGGCAGCAGCTTGAAGTCCTGAAACACAACCCCCACGTTGCGCCGGTAGTAGGGGATCTTCTTGCGCGCGATCTCCGCCAGGTCCCGTCCCGCCACGCGCACCACGCCCTCGCTCGGATCGAGCTCCTTGATCAGCAGCCGCATGATCGTCGACTTGCCCGAGCCCGTCGGCCCCACCAGGAACACCATCTCCTGGCGACGCACCGCGAACGTCGCCCGCTCGAGACCCGTATCGCCCGCACCGTAGAGCTTCGACACGCCCCGCAGCTCCACCACCTGCTCGCGCTCGTCGCGCACCGGGCCGGCCGCCCGTTTGGGCGTCGAGCGCGGGGTCGCGACTCGCTGTGGCGGGTGGGGCGCACGCGCGGGCAGCGTGACCTTCAAGCGTCCGCCCGCGATCGTCTTCGTCGGCGTCTTCGTCGGTGGCATGGCCCGGGAGAGTAGCCGCGCATCGCCCGCCTGCCTAGCGTTTTGCCTGCATGCAAGGGGATTTGCAACTAGTGCGTTCAATCGCCGCTTACAAGCATTGCCGGCCGGACGGCCGGCCCACGGCAACTTTAAGATCGATTCCGCAACTGACCTCTCTCCGGCAAGCCCACAACGCGAGTGTCACCACGCGCGATAGCGGCGTAGCTGTACAACAGCCCCGCCAATGACCCCGCAGTGGCTAAGGTGCCCCCATGGCCACCATCAAAACCACCACCGTCCCCAGCAACGACCTCCCGGTCCACAGCATCGCCATACCAGGCACCCGCGCCCTGACCGTCCTGGTCGCCTTCGACGCCGGCGCGCGCACCGAGCGCCCGGAGGAGAACGGCATGGCCCACTTCCTCGAGCACCTCGTGTTCAAGGGCGGCGAGATCTACGACAGCTACCGCGCCGTCAACGAGACCGCCGAGCGCCTGGGAGGGGTACTGAACGCCTACACCAGCCACGACCTCGTGGCCTTCCACATCACCGTCCGCGCCGAGTCCGCCCCACAGGCGATCGACCTGCTCTCAGACTTCGTCGGACGCCCGCGCCTGGACCCCGACGAGCTCGACCGCGAGCGGGGCGTGGTCATCCAGGAGATCAACCGCTCATACGACCAGCCCTCGACCGTCGCCGAGTACCTGATCGACCGCGCCGCCTTCGGCGATCATCCCCTCGGGCGCACCGTGCTCGGCCCCGAGGAGAACCTGCGCACGTTCACCCGCGATGCCATCGTCGCCTTCCGCGAGCGCCGCTGGTCGGGCGCGCGCGGCGGCGCGTTCCTCGCCGGCAACGTCGACAGCCTGCCCGACGAGGCCGAGCTGATCGAGCGCTTCGGGCGCTTCCCCAAGCTGCCCGCACCCGAGCCCTACGTGCCCGCCCCGCAGTTCGCGCCGCAGACGCTCGTCGAGCAGCGCGACACCAACCAGTCGCACCTGCGCATGATCTACCGCCCACAGATCTCCGTCTCGAACCTGCGCGAACGCGCGGCGCTGTCAATCTACGCCACGCTGCTCGGCGGCTCGATGGGCTCCAGGCTGTTCGAGGAGATCCGCGAGAAGCGCGGCCTCTGCTACTCCGTCTACGCCGCCGACCACGCCTTCGCCGACGTGCCCGTGCTGCAGCTCGGCTCGGGCCTGGAGTCGGCGAAGTGCATCGAGGCCTACACGCGCATGCGCGAGATCGTCGACGAGCTCCGCGACGAGGGCCCCACCGAGGACGAGGTCGCCCGTGCCCGCGCCTACGCCGCCGGACGGCTCGTGCTCGCCTTCGAGAACACCAATGCCGTCGCCCGTTACGGAGCCAGTCGCTCGATCGTCTTCGGCGAGGACATCGACCCCGATGCGGCGATCACCGCGCTGGACGCCGTCACGTACGACGAGGTCCGCGCGGTCGCCGCAGGCGTCGCCGACAACCTCGCCGTGGCCTGCGTCGGGCCGCACACGGTGGACGAGTTCTGAGTCGGACGAGTTGTGGGAGACGCGAAGGCGCGCGGCTTCGTAGAACCTTCCCGCAGCCGGTCACGACAGCGGATCTTTGAAACGACAGACGAGGCCCCGGCTTCAGCCCAGCGCGACCATCCGGTCGATCGGCACCCGCGCCCGTTCGGCGATGTCCGCGGGCACGCGCACCTCGTGCTTCATGTCCCGCAGCGCGTCGCGCAGCTTTGGGAGGGTGATCATCTTCATGTACACGCACGACGCCTTGGGATTGGCTGCGATGAAGTTCACGTCGGGCGCCGCCATTTCCAGCGGATAGAGCATGCCCGTCTCGGTCGCCACCACCGCCTCGCGCTGAGACCTGCCCGCCGCGTGCTCGTGCGAACCGCCCGCGAGGCCATCCACATCTCCCGCTACCGCCCTCTCGCCTGCGGGAGCCCGCGCGTGCTCGGCGGCCCCGCCCGCGACGCGCTCGAGCTCCTCGGCGTACTTGAGCATCCCTCCCGTCGAGAGCATGTGCACGCCCTCGCTCGAGATGTCGCCCGCGGCGACGTACTCCATCACGCTCGTCGAGCAGCCGCACTCGGGGTGGATCAGGAAGTCCGCCCCCGGATGGGCCGCGCGCGTCGCGTCGATGTCCGAGGGGCGAATGCCCGCGTGCACGTGGCACTCGCCGTCCCACACGTGCATCGGGCGGGCGAGTTCCTTCTCCACGAACGCCCCCAGCCACATGTCCGGCCCGAACAGCACCTCCGTGTCGGCGCCGTGCGTCTCGTAGATGTGGCGCACCACGTCGACCGCGTTGGCCGACGTGCAGCAGTAGTCTGTCAGCGCCTTCACCTCGGCGGTGGTGTTCACGTACATCACCACCACCCCCTCCGGATGCTCGGCCTTCCAGGCCGCCAGCTGCTCGGCGTCGATCGAGGCCGCGAGCGAGCAGCCGGCATCGAGGTCGGGGATCAGCACCGTCTTCTCCGGGCACAGGATCGAGGCCGTCTCGGCCATGAAGTGCACCCCGCAGAAGGCAATCACCTCGGCCTCGCCCGCGGCCGCTCGGCGGGAGAGCCCGAGCGAGTCGCCGACGTAGTCGGCGACGTCCTGGACCTCCGGCACCTGGTAGTTGTGCGCGAGGATCGTCGCATTGCGCTCGGCCGCGAGCGCCCGGACCTCGTCCGAGAGCGCCGCGATCTCCTCGGGCCCGAGAGCCGGCTCGGGCGCGGGCTCGGGGATCATCGGCAGTGTGGGTGAGGCCATCGGCAGAGGATTCATGACGGCAGTACCTCCAGCGTCATCGACAGGTCCAGCGCGCGCGGTGAGTGTGTCAGCGCGCCCATCGAGATCCAGTCTACCCCCGTCTCCGCGCGTTCCCGCAGGGTGTCCAGCGTGACGTTGCCACTGGCCTCCATCGCGGCGCGACCGGCCACCCGCGTGACGGCCGCGCGCAGTTCGTAGACGTCCATGTTGTCCAGCAGCAGCCGCGGCGCGCCGGCGGCGATCGCCTCGTCGATCTCCGCCAGATCGCGGACCTCGACCTCGAGCGTGTCGGTCAGCTCCGGATGGGCCGCGCGCACGCGTTCGATCGCCTGCGTGATCCCGCCCGCGACCGCGATGTGGTTGTCCTTGATCAGGATCGCGTCGTAGAGCCCGAACCGATGGTTGCGCCCGCCCCCGGCGGCCACCGCGGCCTTCTCCAACGCGCGCAGTCCGGGGGTGGTCTTGCGCGTGTCGAGCACCTTCGCGCCCGTGCCGCTGGCGGCGCTCGCGGCCCGCGCGGCGAACGTCGCCACGCCCGAGAGGTGACTGAGGAAGTTCAGCGCCGTGCGCTCGGCCGTCAGCAGCGCGCGCGCCAGACCCTCCACTTCGAGCACCGGGCCACCTTCAGCCCGCCAGTAGCCCTCGCGCACAAGGCGCTCGCAACGCGCCTCGGGATCGAGCGCTAAGAACGCGAGCTCCGCCAGCTCCAGGCCATAGACCGTCCCGTCGGCCTTCTGTGAGATCAGTCCGCGAGCGCGCGCATCGGCAGCGACGATCGCGTCCGTCGTGACGTCGCCGGAGCCGATGTCTTCCTCCAGAGCCCGCCTGACAAGCGCCTCGAGCTCCTCGCGCGACGGCATCGGCGGCTGCCCTCCGGAGCCCCATTGCCGCTCCCGCTTCCTCTCGGGCAGGGAGGTCACTTTCGCGGTGTGGACGAAGCTGCCATCAGCAAATAAGCTCGCACAAATCCGTCCAGATCGCCGTCGAGCACGCGTTGGATGTCGCCCATCTCGTGGTTCGTGCGGTGATCCTTCACGAGCGAGTACGGGTGCATCACATACGAGCGGATCTGCGAACCGAAGTTGACGTCCTGCGCCTCGCCCTTCTCGCGCGCGATCTCCTCGGCGCGTTCGCGCTCCTGCTTCTCGAGGATCTTCGCCCGCAGCATTGCCATCGCCGTGGCCCGGTTGGAGGACTGCGAGCGCTCGTTCTGGCACTGCACCACGATGCCCGTGGGCCGATGCGTGATGCGCACCGCCGAATCGGTCTTGTTGACGTGCTGGCCACCCGCGCCCGAGGCCCGGTAGGTGTCCACCTGCAGGTCGTCCTCGTCGATCTCCACCGCGCCCGAGGCCTCCGGAACGACCGGCGCGACCTCCACCCCGGCGAAGCTCGTCTGACGGCGATGGGCCGAGTCGAACGGCGACAGGCGCACCAGCCGGTGCACGCCGCGCTCGGCCGCGAACAGGCCATAGGCGTTCTCGCCCGCGACGCGGAACGTCGCCGACTTGATTCCCGCTTCCTCGCCCGCGCTCGCCTCCAGCAACTCGACCTCGAAGCCGCGGGATTCGGCCCAGCGCATGAGCATGCGCAACACCATCTCGGCCCAGTCCTGCGCATCGGTGCCACCCGCGCCCGCGTTCACGCTGACCAGCGCATCGCCCGAGTCATAGCGCCCCGAGAACAGGCGCTGCTCCTCCAGGGCCGCAAGCCGCGACTCGACCGCCGCGAACTGCTCGTCGATTTCCCCCTGCAACGAGGCGTCCTCGGCGGCCATCTCCACGAGGCCGTCGAGATCCTCGACATCGGACTCCAACCTCGTGAACGTCTCCAGACGCCGCGCCGCGCGCGAATGCTCCGAGGACACCGACGCCGCGCGCTCGGAGTCATCCCAGAACCCCGCCTGCCCCATCTCGGCTTCGAGCGCCGAGACACGCTCGGCTAACGCAGCCGGGTCAAAGATAATCCGCGAGGAGCTTCAACTGCTCACGAATCGCGGACAGGCGCTGCGGGGTGGTCTCGACTGGAGCGTTCGTCGTCATGAACCCCACGCTATCAATGCCGACGGCCTCTCCTAAGCGCCGCTTTGCGCGGCACAAACCTGTAGGAACGGACGTGGATCAAGCAGAGCAAGGACGCAAGGAGCGTGGCGTACTACGTACGCGAGCGACTGAGGACGCAGCTATGCGCCGTGTCCACGTCCGTCCTACGCGCCGTGACAGCTCTTGAACTTCTTACCACTGCCGCACCAACAGGGATCGTTGCGCCCGACCTGGTGCTCGTCGTCGACCACGCGCTGCTCGATCACCGGAGCCAGTTCCTGCTCGACCCCCCCGCCGTTCTCGGCGTAGGCGCCGACCGCCTGAGCTCCGCCCGACTGCGCGCTCGCGGCCGCGGCTGCCGCCGCGAGCGCCCCGGCGCCGGCGGCGGAGCTGCCGCCCGAGTATGAGACGCGGCCGGCGCGCGTGGCGCTGCCCGAGGCGGCGAACGCCGGCTGGGGCGCGCCGCCACCGCCACCGCCGTTCTCGCCTTCGACGTTGACCTGCACGTTGAAGATCATGCGCGTGTAGTCGGTCCAGACGCTGTTCAGCAGGTCGCCGAAGAGCTCGAAGGCTTCGTTCTTGTATGCGACCAGTGGATCGATCTGGGCAAAGCCGCGCAGATGGATGCCCTCGCGCAGGTAATCCATGTCGAACAGGTGCTCACGCCAGCGCTCGTCGATGATCTGCAGCAGCAGGAAGCGCTCGAGCGCGCCCATCAGCTCCTCCCCGAGCTCGGACTCGCGCGCGTTGTAGCGGGCTATGGCGAACTCGGTGACGCTCTCCGTGAGCGAATCGCGATCTGCCGTCTCGGGATCGAGGTTCTGCTCGGACAGGTCGAGCGGGAAGAACTGCCCGAGCGCAGTGAACAGGCCGTCGAGGTCCCAGTCCTCCATGAAGTCGCCCGGCGTGTACTGGGCGATCGTGCGATCGAGTACGGCCGTGACTTCCTGGCGAGCCTCCTCGCCGATCGGCTTGCCTTCGAGGACCTCGTTGCGATAGGCGTAGATGACCCGGCGCTGCTCGTTCA
Source organism: uncultured Solirubrobacterales bacterium (assembly GCA_963714025.1). Taxonomy (GTDB): domain Bacteria; phylum Actinomycetota; class Thermoleophilia; order Solirubrobacterales; family Solirubrobacteraceae; genus Palsa-744. The sequence continues at coordinate 2,466,356 of OY970221.1, read as the reverse complement.
TCACGTCGTCGTACTCGAGCACGCGTTTGCGGATCAGGAAGTTCTGCTCCTCGACCTTCTTCTGGGCTTTCTCGATCTGCTTCGAAAGCATTCCGGCCTCGATCGGTTCCTCGTTGCCCTCCTCGTCGAGCCCGCCGAGTTTGTCGAGGATGCGATAGATGCGATCGCCCGCGAACAGCCGCACGAGGTCGTCCTCGGCGGACAGGAAGAAGCGCGACTCGCCGGGATCGCCCTGGCGTCCGGAGCGCCCGCGCAGCTGGTTGTCGATGCGCCGCGACTCGTGGCGCTCGGTGCCACAGATGAACAGCCCGCCGGAGGCCACCACCCGCTCTCGATCTGCCTCCACGCGCGGATCGATCTCCGGCAGCAACGCCTGCAAACGCTCGTCATAGCCTTCTGCGCCGGGCTCGACGCCCTCACGGGCAAGCTGTTGGCGAGCGAGGTGCTCGGTGTTGCCGCCGAGCTTGATGTCAACGCCACGGCCGGCCATGTTCGTGGCGATCGTGACCGCTCCCGGCTGACCGGCCTCGGCGACCGTCTCGGCCTCGCGCGCGGCGTGCTCGGGCTTGGCATTCAGCACCGAGTGGGCGATCCCGCGCTTCTTCAAGCGCTCGGAGAGGAGCTCTGAGACCTCGACCGAGATCGTGCCCACCAGCACCGGCTGACCGTTCTCGTTGCGAGCCGCGATCTCTTTGACGACGGCGTTCCACTTGCCGTCCTTGGTCTTGTAGACCTGATCGTTGCGATCGGCCCGGACCATCGGCATATTCGTCGGAATCTGCACGACCGGCAGCTCGTAGATCTTCATGAACTCGGTCGCCTCGGTCAGCGCCGTGCCGGTCATACCGGCGAGCTTGTCGTACAGGCGGAAGTAGTTCTGGTAGGTGATCGTCGCCAGCGTCTGGTTCTCCTCCTGGACCGACACCCCCTCCTTGGCCTCGATCGCCTGGTGCAACCCCTCCGACCAGCGTCTCCCGTCGAGGATGCGCCCGGTGAACTCGTCGATGATCTTCACCTCGCCGTCGATCACCGCGTAGTCGACGTCGCGTTTGTACAGCGACTCGGCGCGCAGCGACTGGATCAGGTGGTTGACCAGGTGACCGTTCTCGGCTCGGTAGAGGTGATCGATGCCGAGAAAGCGCTCGGCCTTGGCGACGCCCTGCTCGGTGATCGAGACCGTTTTCTGCTTCTCCTCGGTCTCATAGTCGAAGTCGGCCATGAACTGCTTCTTCATGCGCGGGTCCATGCCTTCGGGCGTCTTGCCGGCGGTCAGCCGCGGCGCCAGGCGCGCGAACTTCACGTACAGGTCAGCGGCCTGTTCGGGAGCACCGGAGATGATCAGCGGTGTGCGCGCCTCGTCGATCAGGATGTTGTCGACCTCGTCCACGACCGCGAAGGAGTGTCCGCGCTGGACCTTCTCGGCGAGATCCTTGGCCATGTTGTCGCGCAGGTAGTCGAAGCCGAGCTCGGAGTTGGTCCCGTAGACCACGTCGCAGGCGTAGGCGGCCTGCTTCTCCTCGTAAGGCTGCTGGTTCTGCAACACCCCCACGGAGACGCCGAGCGCCTCGTACAGCGGGCTCATCCATTCCGCGTCACGGCGCGCCAAATAGTCGTTGACCGTGACCAGATGCACGCCCTTGCGCTGCGCGGGAGCATCGGGATCCTCAGGGTCGGGGTCGTGCACGGCCAGCGAGTTGAGCACGACCGCGAGCGTCGCGGTCAGCGTCTTGCCCTCGCCGGTCTTCATCTCGGCGATGCACCCGTCGTGCAGCACCATCGCGCCGATCAGCTGGACGTCGAAATGGCGCATTCCCATCGTCCGCTTGCCCGTCTCGCGCACCAGCGCGAAGCACTCGGGCAGCAGGTCGTCCAGGGACTCGCCCTCTACGGCGCGCTCGCGCAGCGCGTCCATCCGCTCGCGCAGCTCCGCGTCGGAGTCGTGTTCGAGCTCGGGCTCGAACGCGCTGATCAGCGCGACGCGCTTCTGGTAGGACTTGAACTTCTTCGCCTCGCCCGCGTTCAGCGCGCGATCGAGCAGTGATGGGGACACTCCCTCAGGTTAGCTGCTGAGGCACGGTCTCGGGAGCGTTCGAGCGCGCCTCGCGACGGTGCCGGCGCTTGTCGCGATGGCGCTTGACCTGACGCGCGAGCTCCAGCGAGACGAGCTTGAGCGAGTGGTCCATCTCGCGGGAGGAGTCGCGCGCGCGCAGCGTCACTCCCTTCAGATAGAGCGTCGCCTCGGCGACCTGGCTGTCGGCGATCGAGGGGTTGCGCTCTTCGTAGATCTCGACCTCCAACCGAGCGAACTCCGAGACCTGGCGCGAGACCTTGCGACAGCGGCGCTCCAGGCGCGCGCGCAGCTCGTCGGTGACCGGAACGTTGCGACCCTTGATGTCTATCTGCATCACAGGCTCCCTTCGCGTATGGATGAGATGGTCTGTCTCCGATGCTACGCCCCCGGGCAACGGTTGTCCATCGGTTTATCCGCAGCGATGGAAAGCCAAACGCGATCCCTCGTGGCAAAATCGAGCGTGATCCTCTCCACCCTCGCCAACCCCAGCCTGTCCTGGTCCTTGCAACCCGGCGTGCTGATCGGCGTCGCGCTCGTGGGTGGCGCCTACCTCACGCGCTGGCGACAGGTGCGAGCGAGCACGCCGCGACCCGGCGCCGATGCTCCCGTGTGGCGGCTGTGCTGCTTCATCGGCTCCCTGCTGGTCGCGCTGGTCGCGCTGATCTCCCCCGTGGACGCCCTCGCCGATCAGCTGTTCTTCATGCACATGACCCAGCACATGCTGCTGCTGGACATCGTGCCGATCCTCGCGATCCTCGGCTTCACGAAGGTGATCCTGCGTCCCGTCACACGGACCGTGCGCGACCTCGAGCACCGCGCCGGGCCGATCGCACACCCCGCGTTCGCGGTGCTGCTCTACGTCGGGGTGATCTGGACCTGGCACGTGCCCGCGGCCTATGACTTCGCCGTGACCCATCCGACCGTGCACGTGCTCGAGCACACGACCTTCCTGATCGCCGGCGGGCTGTACTGGTGGCACCTGCTCTCGCCGATCCGCGGGCGCATGCGCCTCGGCGGCATGGGACCCATCGCCTACATGGGCACGACCAAGCTGTTCGTCGGAGCGCTCGGTATGGGCCTCGCGTTCGCCCCGGTCGCGCTCTACCCCTACTACGTCCACCACGCGCGCGTGTGGGGCATCTCCGCGCTGGACGACCAGTCGATCGCCGGAATCGTCATGGCCGTCGAGCAGTCCCTCGTGATGGGGATCGCGCTGGTCGTGCTGTTCGTGCGCATGCTCGCCGAGTCAGAGCGTGAGCAGCTGCGGCGCGAGCGCTACGAGGCGGCGCTATGATGACAACTGTCAAGGGGCCGCCCAGCCGCTGCGCCTGAGGGTCCGTTTCGGCGGACCCTCTACTCTTGGCGTGGGCGCAGGCTCCCCAAGATCCCCGCGTGACCAGCGATCGCGCCGATCAGGATCGACTCGGCCGCCACGTGCGTACCGGGGAACACGATCGTCTCGCGCAACTGTGCGCGCGCGCCGACGCTGGCGCCGTCGCCGAGCACGACCGGGCCCATCAGCCGCACGCCTGCTCCGATCTGCACGTCGCTGCCGACCCACACCGGCCCTTCGACCTCCGCGTCCTCGGGCAGCGAACGCCCACCCGAGACGACCACACCGGGAGCGATCTCCTCGCCCTCGACCTCCAGGCGCAGCTCGCCGCGCAGCGCGTCGAACGTGCCCTGACGCAGCTCCCCGAGCGAGCCGACGTCGTTCCAGTACTCGCGCACCTCATGGATGTGGAACGGGATGTCGTTCTCCAGCAGCGTCGGGAACACGTCCTGGGCCCAGTCCACGAACGGACGCTCGGGGAAGTAGTCGAAGATCTCCGGCGAGAACACGTAGATGCCGCAGTTGCCGAGGTCCGAGAGCGCCTCGTCGGGATGGGGCTTCTCCTGAAAGCCCGTGATCCGGCCCTCGCGGTCGTGCAGCACGACCCCGTACTCGCGCGTGTCGGGCACCTTCTTGACGGCCAGCGTCGCCACACCACCGGACTCACGGTGGCGCGCCGCGAGCGCGGTGAGGTCGATATCGGTGAGCGCATCGCCCGAGATCACCAGAAACGGGTCGTCTCCGAAGAACTCCGCGCACGCGCGCACGCCCCCGGCGGTCCCCAACAGCTCCTCCTCGTAGCGATAGCTGAGCCGCTCGCCGAAGTGCTCGCGGATCGAATCCGGGAAGTAGTGCAGGTTGGCGATCGTCTGCTCGAACCCATGCCGGTCGAGCAGGTCGAGGATGTGCGCCATCACAGGCCGGTCGAGGACCGGCACCATCGGCTTGGTGATCTCGTACGTCAGCGGGCGCAGACGCGTACCCAGGCCCGCCGCAAGGACCATCGCCTTCATGCGACGATCAATACCTGTAATGGTCGGGCTTGTACGGGCCCTCGACGGGCACGCCGATATATGAAGCCTGCTCGTCGGTCAGCGTCGTGAGCTTCACACCGAGCGCATCCAGGTGCAGCCGCGCGACCTTCTCGTCGAGGTGCTTGGGCAGCACGTACACGCGCTTCTCGTACTCGTCGTTCTTTGAGAACAGCTCGATCTGGGCGATCGTCTGGTTGGAGAAGGAGTTGCTCATCACGAACGACGGATGCCCCGTGGCGTTGCCCAGATTGAGCAGGCGACCCTCGGAGAGCATGATGATCGCGTGACCGTCCGAGAAGACCCACTTGTCGACCTGCGGCTTGATGTTCACGCGCTCGACCCCCGGGACGCTCGCCAGCCCGGCGATGTCGATCTCGTTGTCGAAGTGGCCGATGTTGCCGACGATCGCCTGGTGCTTCATGCGCTGCATCTGCGCGGCGGTGATGATGTCCTTGTTGCCGGTCGTGGTGATGAAGATGTCCGCGCTCTCGAGCACGTCCTCCAGCGTCTTGACCTCATAGCCCTGCATCGCCGCCTGCAGCGCGCAGATCGGGTCGATCTCGGTGATCACCACGCGTGCTCCCTGGCCGCGCAGCGATTCGGCACAGCCCTTGCCGACGTCGCCGAAGCCGCACACCACCGCGACCTTGCCGCCGATCATCACATCGGTCGCGCGGTTGATGCCGTCGATCAATGAGTGCCGGCAGCCGTAGAGGTTGTCGAACTTCGACTTCGTCACCGAATCGTTGACGTTGATCGCCGGGAACAGCAGCTCTCCGCTCTCGACCATCTGATACAGGCGGTGCACACCCGTGGTCGTCTCCTCGGTCACGCCTTTGACGCTCTGACCGAGCTTCGTCCAACGCTGGGGATCCTCCGCCAGCGAGCGCCGCAGCAGCGAGAGGATCACCTGGAACTCCTCTGAATCGGCACTTGCCGGATCGGGCACCGCGCCGGCCGCCTCGTACTCGCTGCCCTTGTGCACGAGCAACGTCGCGTCGCCGCCGTCGTCGAGGATCATGTTCGGACCATCCTCGCCCGGCCAGCAGATCGCCCGTTCGGTGCACCACCAGTACTCCTCGAGCGTCTCGCCCTTCCACGCGAACACCGGCACCCCGCGCGGCTCCTCCGGCGTGCCCTCCGGACCGACGGCCACCGCCGCGGCAGCATGATCCTGGGTGGAGAAGATGTTGCAGCTGCACCAGCGAACCTCCGCTCCGAGCGCTGTCAGCGTCTCGATCAGCACGGCCGTCTGGATCGTCATGTGCAGCGAGCCCATGATGCGGGCGCCCCGCAACGGCTGCTCGGCCGCGTACTCGCGGCGGATCGCCATCAGACCGGGCATCTCGTGCTCGGCCAGCGTGATCTCCTTGCGCCCGAACTCGGCCAGGGAGAGGTCGGCGACCTTGAAGTCGGTGCCGGCGATCGTTGCGGTGGGGGTCATTGCTCCTCCTGTTCGGTCAGGTGAGCGCCCTTGCTACAGGGAAGCCGAGCGTGGCGGATCACCATCCGTCGCAGCGCTCCTCGGCCAGGGTCCGACGCTATCACAAGGCTGGGCGCCGTTCAGCTCGCGGCAAGCGCGGCCTTGAGCGCCTCGATCGCGTGCACCGGACCGGGGTCGACCCCGCGCAGCGCCGCGAGGTAGATCGACACGAGATCGCCCAGCAGCACGAGCGAGATGACGCGCTCGATCGTCGTCTCCCCGCGCGTCTCCAGGCGGAAGCTCGCCGCGGCGTTCGGCGCGATCAGCCGCTCGGTCAACTCCATCCGCTCCTTCACCCGCGGGTGTGCGTCGGAGTCATCGAGGAACACGGCCGCGAACCGGGCGGGCGGTTCAAGTCCCCGGCGCCTTCCCAGCCCACGAGCTCGTTGTGGTCGAGCTCGGGCAGTTCGTGCATGAAGCACGGCAGCTTCGCGTTCTCGTTGATCTGCGTCTTCCAGCGGTAGGCGATCGGCGTCGTCAGGCCCGCACCGGCGATCACCGGGATCGTGCCCAGCAGGCCGCGAGCGATGGTCTTAGCCAACGAATCCTCAGCGGCGTCGGGTCCCCACTCGGCCACGAGCTGCTCGGTGTGGGACGCGGCCACGTCGATCTCCGATGTCAGGCGCGGTCCGGCGCCGCACAGCGCGGCGACCTCGAGCGCGGCGACCGTCATGTAGGCGACCGCGGCGCGCGGTTGAAAGCCGCCGGGCAGCGGGATCACCGGCACGCCGTCTGCGCGCGCCATCTCCGCCAGGCGTCCCCCCGTCGTGACCACCGTGCGCTGAGCCCCGAGCGCGCCCGCGGACTCGTAGCAGGCAAGCGTCTCCTCGGTCTCCCCGGAATAGCTCGCGCACAGCACCATCGTGTCCGGGGTCGTCCACGGCGGCAGACCGTAGGCACGGGTCACGAAGATCGGCCGCGAGGCATGATCGCCGAGCGCCGCCCGCGCCAGTGCACCACCGATCGCCGACCCGCCCATTCCCGCGACGACCAGCCCCGCGGAGGTGTCCCAGCCCTGCATGATCGCCGACTCCACGCGCCAGGCCGCGTCGCGCAGGTGCTCGGGGAGCGCGAGCACGTCGTCGAGCTGACCGGTGCAGTCCACGCGCGCGATCGCCTCACGCGTGAGCGCTCCCGTCACGGGATTCGCGTCGGCGTCGGCGTCCGCGTCGGTCCGCGCGTCGGTGCTGGGCGGCGTGCTCATCAGAACTTGATCGCTCCATCGGGGATGTTCACGCCCGGGAAGATACGCGCCCCTCGCGCAATCGTGTTGTCCGCCCCCACGGTCACACCCTCGCCGAGCACCGCGCCGCCTTCGATGCGAGTGCCCGCGCCGATCCGGCAGCCCGCCGCGACGATGCAGTCGCGCAACGTACAGCCCGGCCCGATCTCGGCCCCGCTGAGGATCACCGAGCGCTCGACCGTCGAGCCCGGACCGACATGCACGTTCTCGCCCAGCACCACCAGGCTGCCGACGTGCGCGCCCGGGGCGACGTGCGCGCCGCGCTCGATCACCGCCGGAGGCACCGCCCGACCATGGATCTCCGCGCCCTCGGCGACCGCCAGCCAACTCTCACCCAGTCGCGCGCGCACGGCGGTGTCGACGTTGCCCTCGATGATGTCGAAGGTCCCCTGCAGGTAACGCTCAGGCGTGCCGATGTCCAGCCAATACGCGTCCGCCGGAAACCCGTACAGGCCGGCGCCGATCAGCGCGGGCCACACCTCGCGCTCGATCGAGACGTTGCGATCGGCCGGGACGAGATCCAGGATCTCCCGCTGCAGCACATAGGCGCCGGCGCTGATCAGGTTGGTGTCGATGCGGTCCGAGCTCGGCTTCTCCACGAAGTCGCGCACCGATCGATCCTCGTTCAGGTGCACCAGGCCGTAGGCGCTCGGATCGGAGACCGGAGCCAGGGCCAGCGTCGCGCGGGCGCCGGTGCGCTCGTGCTGGGCGATCTGACCCGTCAGGTCGATGTCGGTGAGCACGTCCCCGTTGAGCATCAGGAAGCGCTCGTCGAGCAGCCGCTCGGCGTACTTCAGCGCTCCGGCGGTACCGCGCGGGTCGGGCTCCTCGACGAAGCGCAGCCTGATCCCATAGGCCGATCCGTCACCCAGCACGTTGCGAACCGACGTGGCCAGGAATCCGCACGACATGATCACGTCGTCGATCCCGTGGCCCTTCAGCCACTCGAGCATGAACGCGATGAACGGACGGTCCACGAGCGGCACGACCGGCTTGGGCACGGTCGATGTCAGCGGACGCAGGCGCGTGCCCTCGCCCCCTACGAGAATGACCGCCTGCATCTAGATCAGATCCCCCTGGCGTCGCCCCGTCACGGGCTCCGAGCGCCCGCGACCGATCCCCTCGTACAGCAGCCCCGCGTCGCGCACCGCGTCGCGGTCGAGCGCGTTGCGCCCGTCGATGACCACGCGCCCGCTCATCGCCTCGGCGACCGCGCTCCAGTCCAGCTCCAGGAACTCCGACCACTCGGTCACCAGCACCACCGCGTCGGCCTCGGCGAGAGCATCCATCGCACCGGGCGCATAGTCGAGCTCGGGCATCAGCGCACGCGCCTCGCTCTCTGCGATCGGGTCGTACACGCGCACCTGCGCGCCCTCGGCCCGCAGCCGCGCCGCCAGCACCAGCGATGAAGCTCCGCGCATGTCATCCGTGTTGGGCTTGAAAGCCAACCCCAACAGCGCCACGCGCTTGCCGGTCAACTCGCCGAGGTGGCGCTGCAGCTTGGACACGACACGGCGCTTCTGCAGCTCGTTGACCTCGATCACCGAGTTCAGCAACTGGAAGTGATAGCCCGAGTTGCCCGCCAGCAGCTTCAGCGCGCTGACGTCCTTGGTGAAGCAACTGCCGCCGTATCCGATCCCGGCCTGCAGGAATTTCGGCCCGATGCGCGCGTCCAGCCCCATCCCCTGAGCGACCTCCACCACGTCGGCGCCCAGCGCCTCGCAGACGTTGGCGATCTCGTTTATGAACGAGATCTTCGTCGCCAGGAACGCGTTGGCGGCGAGCTTGATCATCTCAGCGCTCGCGACATCGGTGCGCACCAACTCGCCCGTGCCCTGGCCGCCGTGCGCGCCGCTCAGCAGCGGCCGGTACAGCTCGACCACGGCCTCTCCCGCCCAGTTGCCCTCGTCGCCCACGACGACGCGGTCGGGGTGCATGAAGTCTTTGACCGCCGAGCCCTCCTTCAGGAACTCGGGGCAGGAGACGTAGGTCCATCGCCTCCTTGCCACGTTCGGCGAAAGACACGCTGGATGGAGGCGCCGGTGCCGCAGGGAACCGTCGACTTCATGACCAAGGCGTGCCGGCCGGAGGTCGGCATCTCCTCGACAACGGCGTTGACGGCGGCCAGGTCGGCATCGCCGGAGTGTGTAGGGGGCGTGCCGACGGCGACGAACAGCAGCCGCGCGTGCTCCAGCGCGTCGCTCAGATCGGTGGAGAAGTGCAGCCGCGCGGTGTTGCGCGCGAGCATCTCCTCCAGGCCGGGCTCATAGATCGGGACCTCGCCCGCACGCAGACGCTCGACCTTGGCGGCGTCGATGTCCACGCAGTAAACATCGCTGCCCAGCTCCGCGAACCCCGCGGCGCTGACCAGCCCGACATAGCCGGTGCCGATGACCCCGACGGGCTCACGCTCAGTGCTCATCTGGCGCGAAGGCTAACCGTCGGAGGTCCCGGACGCCTCTGTGGCCTCCTGCACCAGCACCAGCGCACGGTTCTCGGCGAACTGCAGGTATCCCGTGCTCTGCGTGAAGCGCACGACATCGGTCTCCGAGCGATACAACCGCAGCTCCGCCGGCTCGAGCGTCGCGAGCACCGGCTCGTGATTGGCCAGGATCCCGACCGAGCCCGAGCTCGTGCGCGTGGAGATCATCTCGACCTCCTCGTCGAACACCACCCCCTCGGGGGTGAGGACTTCGACCGGGAACTTGGTTCTGGCCATGAAGCCCGCCTTAGTCTTTCTTGGCCGCCTCGACCACAGCCTCGATCGTGCCCTTCAAGAAAAACGCGCTCTCGGGCACCTCGTCGTGCTTGCCCTCGATGATCTCATCGAATCCCCTGATCGTCTCGGCGATCGGCACGTACGCACCCGGCGTGCCGGTGAACTGTTCGGCCACGAAGAACGGCTGCGACAGGAAGCGCTCGACCTTGCGCGCGCGCTGCACCGTCAGCTTGTCCTCGTCGGAGAGCTCGTCGATGCCGAGGATCGCGATGATGTCCTGCAGCTCCTTGTAGCGCTGCAGCACCTCCTTCACGCGGTTGGCCACGCGGAAGTGATCCTCGCCGAGGATGTCCGCCTTGAGGATCGTCGAGGTCGAGTCCAGCGGATCGACCGCCGGGTAGATGCCTTTTTCGGAGATCCCCCGCGAGAGCACCGTGGTGGCGTTCAGATGCGCGAACACCGACGCCGGCGCCGGGTCGGTGAGATCGTCGGCGGGGACGTAGATCGCCTGCACCGAGGTCACCGAGCCCTGCCGTGTCGAGGTGATGCGCTCCTGCAACTGGCCCATCTCGGTCTCCAGCGTCGGCTGATAGCCGACCTGGGAGGGCATCCGGCCGAGCAGCGCCGAGACCTCCGAGCCGGCCTGCACGAAGCGGAAGATGTTGTCGATGAACAGCAGCACGTCCTGACCCTGATCGCGGAAGTGCTCGGCCATCGTCAACCCCGACAGCGCCACCCGCATACGGGCGCCGGGCGGCTCGTTCATCTGACCGAACACGAGCATCGTCTTGTCGATCACGCCCGATTCCTTCATCTCCAGCCACAGGTCGTTGCCCTCGCGCGAGCGCTCGCCCACGCCACAGAACGCCGACAGCCCGCCGTGCTCCTTGGCAAGGTTGTGGATCAGCTCCTGAATCAGCACCGTCTTGCCGACGCCCGCGCCGCCGAACAGCCCGACCTTGCCGCCCTTCGCGTAAGGCGCCAGCAGGTCGATCACCTTGATGCCCGTCTCGAACATCTCCGTGGTCGGCGTCAGGTCCTCCACCCGCGGCGCGTCCTGGTGGATCTGACGGCGCTCGGTGTCCGCCGGCAGCTCCTCGCCGAGGTCGATCGGTTCGCCCAGCAGATTGAAGATCCGTCCCAGCGTCGCCTCGCCGACCGGCACCGTGATCGGACCGCCCGTGTCGATCACCTCGGCGCCGCGCGCCAGCCCGTCGGTCGTGTCCATCGCCACCGCGCGCACCCGATCGTCGCCGAGGTGCTGCTGCACCTCGCACACGAGCACCTCGCCGCCCGCCTCGCTGCTGATGCCCGGCGCCTCCTCCGCGGCGGCCGCCGCGGGGCGCGCAATCGTGATCGCGTGGTTGATCTCGGGCAGGCGCTCGGGGAACACCGCCTCGATGACGACGCCCTGGATCTCCTCGATGCGCCCGATGTTGCGGCTGGCGCCCGCATCGCCCGCGCCCGCACCCGCACGGGGGGCGTCGGCCGGCTCAATTGTGGTGCTGGTTGACATTGGCTGTTCGATTCTCCTCTGGTCTCTGTTGAAGTTCTTCTCGAGCTCCACCCTCGGGCCTAGTTGAGCCCCTCTGCTCCCGCCACGACCTCCATGATCTCCTGCGTGATCTCGGCCTGCCTGGCGCGGTTCATTTCGAGCGTCAGATCGGTGATGATCTCCCCGGCGTTCTCCGAGGCGTTGCGCATCGCGGTCATCTGCGCGCCGAAGAACCCGGCGGCCGACTCGACCAGCGCTCGATAGATCGACGTCTCGACATAGTCTGGCACGAGTCGCCGCAGGATCTCCTCCGCGTCGGGCTCATACTCGACCAGCGCCCTAGGACCGGCCGTGTGCGAGCCCGCCCCTGCGCCCGTTCCAGCCGAGCCCGCGGCCCCTACCCCGGGCGCCCGCGCCGACCTCGTCGTCACCGTCGCGTGCTTCCTCGCCCGCGATCGTCGCGCTGGACAGCGGCAGCAGCGTCTCGCGGGTGACCTCTTGCGTCAGCGGCGAGACGTAGGCGTTGTAGATCAGCTCGACCCGATCGACCGCGCCGGTCGTATATGCCTCGATCAGTTCGCCCGCGATGTTCCGCGCGTCTGCGTATGCAGGTTTATCGGTGAATCCCGTGTACGCCCCACTGACCTCGCGGCCGCGGAACGTCAGCGAGGACACCCCGCGGCGCCCGGTCGCATACCAGACGGTCCGCAGCCCCTCCTCGTCGGCCTCCGTACCGGCGCGAACGCCCGCGCGGATCACCTGCGAATTGAACCCACCCGCCAATCCGCGGTCGCCGGTCACCAGCAGCAGCCCCACCGTCGAGACGGTCTCGCGCTCGTTGAGCAGCTCCAAGCGCGAGGCCTCGGCACCGGCGTCCAGGGCAGCCTGCCTGGTCATCCGTCGCAGCGCATCGGCGTATGGGCGCAGCGCGGCGATCCGCTGCTCGGCACGACGCAGTCGCGCCGCCGCCACCATCTCCATCGCGCGGGTGATCTTCTGGATGTTCTTGACCGAGCCGATCCGGTTCTTTACGTCGCGCTGTGATGCCATGATCGATCGCCCTAACGCCTACACAGCCGGGCTGATGACGAATGCTCCAAACGCCGGCCGGTGCGGTGACCGGCGCCGGCGGGGCAGAACGAAGAACTGGCTACCGGGTCTCCCATCATTCAGACCGCCGCAACGACCTCATCCAGCGGCTGGCCCTCCTCGTCGAGGTCATAGCCGAAGTCCTCCGCGAACGCCCGCGCCGCGTCCTTCAATGCCTGCTGAGTCCCCTCAGACCAGTCGCCCCCGGCGATCTTCGTGCGCAGCTCTGAATGTTCGGAGTGCATCCGTTCGGTCAGGCTCGACCAGGAACTCGGGTACCCGCTCGACGTGCAGCCGATCCAGGAACCCGTTCGTGGCAGCGTAGATCTGGATCGTCTGATCCTCCACCGCAAGCGGCGCGCGCTCGTGCTGGTTGAGCGTCTTGACGATCCGCTCCCCGCGCGCGAGCGTGCGCTGGGTGTCGGCGTCCAGATCCGAGCCGAACTGCGCGAACGCCTCGAGGTCGCGGTACTGCGAGAGCTCGAGCTTGATCCGGCCCGCGACCTTCTTCATCGGCCCGATCTGCGCGTTGCCGCCCACGCGGGAGACCGAGATGCCGACGTTGATCGCCGGGCGCACGCCCGAGTTGAACAGCTTGGGCTCGAGGAAGATCTGCCCGTCGGTGATCGAGATCACGTTTGTGGGGATGTACGCCGAGACGTCGCCGGCCTGCGTCTCGATCACCGGCAGCGCCGTCAGCGAGCCCCCGCCGAGCTCGTCGTTGAGCTTGACCGCCCGCTCCAGCAGGCGCGAGTGCAGATAGAACACGTCGCCCGGGTAGGCCTCGCGGCCGGGCGGGCGACGCAGCAGCAGCGACATCTGCCGGTAGGCATAGGCGTGCTTGGTCAGATCGTCATACACGCACAGCGCATGGCGGCCGTTGTAGAGGAAGTGCTCGCCCATCGCACAGCCCGCATAGGGGGCCATGAACTTGATCGGCGCCGCCTCATCCGCGGAGGCCGCCACGATGATCGTGTTCTCCAGCGCGTTGTTTTCCTCCAGTGTCTGCGCCAGCGCGACGACCGTGGACATGCGCTGACCGATCGCCACGTACACCGACACGACGCCCGTGTCACGGTTGTTGATGATCGAGTCGATCGCAATCGCCGTCTTGCCGGTCTGGCGATCGCCGATGATCAGCTCGCGCTGACCGCGCCCGATCGGGATCATCGCGTCGATCGCCTTCAACCCCGTCTGCATCGGTTCGGTCACCGGCTGGCGCTGGACCACGCCCGGCGCCTTGAACTCCGCCGGGCGGGTCTCGGTGGTGTGGATCTCACCCTTGCCGTCCAGCGGGCGTCCCAGCGGATCGACGATGCGTCCTAGCATCGCCTCGCCCACGGGGATCTCGAGCAGCCGGCCCGTGCGCTTGACAGTGTCGCCCTCGCCGATGCGCTCCCACTCGCCGAACAGCACCGCTCCGACATTGTCGGACTCGAGGTTCAACGCCAACCCCGTGACGCCGTGCGGCAGCTCGAGCATCTCGAAGGACATGCAGTTCTCCAACCCGTGCAGTCGCGCGATGCCGTCCGCCACCGACAGCACGGTGCCAACCTCGGTCAGCTCGGCCTCGCCGCCGCCGAGTCCCGCGATGCGGCTCTTGAGGATGCTTGTTATCTCATCTGGGTTGATCTGCATCATGATGGCTCTCTCGGTGGCTTTCCTTGTCGATGTATGGTCGGTCCGGCGGTCGGGCGGTTGTTCGTTTGGCGGTCGTTCGTTCGGCGTTTAGGGTCAGGCGGCGGCGGCCACCTGCTTGCGCAGCTGCTCCAGTCGGCTTCTGATCGAGGCATCGAGGATCGAGTTCCCCACCCGCACGACGATCCCGCCGAGGATGTCCGGGTCAACGCGCGTGCTCAACGTCACCCTGCGCGAGGTGCTCTGCCCGATCGAGGCGCCGATGCTCTGCGTAGTCGCCTCGTCGAGCTCGATCGCGCTCGTCACCTGCACTGCCAGCACCCTGTTGGCCTCGTCCCACAGACGCTCGTACTCGCGCCTGACGCGGAATATCACGGGCATGCGGTGGTTCTCGATCAGCAGCTTCAGAAAGCTCACGAACTCCTCCTCGGCGCCGTCCAGCAGTCCCTCCAGGGCCTGCTGCTTCTCGGCCGTGGAGAAGTACGGCGAGAAGAAGAACAGCTTCAGCTCACGGTTGCCTCCCAGCGCGTCGGCGAACTGACCGAGCTGCTCGCGCAGCTCCTCCACCTTGCCCTGCTCCTCGGCCACCTCGAACAGCGAGCGACCGTATACCTGGGCGAGCTCCTCCATCAGTTGTTGCTCGCTCCCGAGGACAGACCCGAGAAGTCGAGCTCCCCCAACGCCTCCGCCACCAGGCGCTTCTGGTCGTCGTCGTCAAGTGTCTTGCGCGTCACCTTCTCGGTCGCCATGATCGTCAGCTCGGCGACCTCCCGGCGGATGCCGTCGATCGCGCGCTCGGTCGCCATCTCGATCTCGTGCTCGGCGCGCCTGGCCGCCTCGGCGGCAATCCGCTGCGCCTGCTCTTTGGCCTCCTGCTCGTGCGACTCAGCGCTCTGGCGAGCACGCTGGACGATCTCCTCCGACTGCTCCCGCGCCGCTTTCAGGCGCTCGCGATACTCGGCCAGCAGCTTCTCGGCCTCCTCGCGCGTGCGCTGCGCCGAGTCGATCGAGTCTTCGATCGTCTTCTGCCTGCGTTCCAGCGCCTCGCTGATGCGCGGGAACGCGAGCCTGGCGAGCAGCACCATCGTTATCCCGAACACGAGCAGGGTCCACACCATCAACCCGACGCCCGGCTTGATCAGGAAGCTACCGTTCGATGCGAGGACTGACATCGCGCTAGACGATGAACGCGGCCAGCAGCCCGGCCACGAGCCCGTAGAAGAAGCAGGCCTCGGTCAACGCGAACCCAAGCCACTGCAACTGGGTGATCTCGTCACGCATCTCAGGCTGGCGGGTGATCGCTTCGATCGCCTTGCCGAAGATGATCCCGATGCCGACGCCCGCGCCGACGGCGCCAAGACCGCCTCCGACTCCGAGACCGATCGACTTGCCGGCCTTCGCGGTTTCTTCGGTCGCGGTGGCGAGCAACGTTATTAGGGCTAGGTGCACATTCACTCCTTTTTCGGCGATTTTCGGCGTTTAGTTGATGATGGTCCGGCGGTGCTCGTTTGTCAGCTTCTGTGTTCGCTTCAGCGACTGGCTCGATGCGGTTCTATCCGATGCGGCCTCTCAGTGATCTTCGGCAACCGCCCCACCGAGGTAGATGGCGGTGAGCGTCGCGAATATGAACGCCTGCAGAGCCGCCACCAGCCCGACCTCGAACGCGAACAGCGCGATCCCGAACGGCAAGGTGAACCAGCCCAGCGCAGAGATGCCCAGGATCACCGCCAACGCCCCGGCCATGAACAGGATGATCAAATGGCCCGCGAGGATGTTCGCGAACAGACGAATCGTCAGCGAGAGGATCCGCATCAGGTTCGAGAGCACCTCAAGGAAGAAGATCGCCACCGCCATCCCACCGGTCACGCCGCCGGGAACCAGCCCTTTCAGGTAGCCGATCGGGCCCTTCGCGCGCACCCCTTCGAAGGTGTAGGACACGAACACCACCAGCGCCAGCGCCAGCGGGATCGCGATGTTCGCGGTCGAGGCGTACAGCGAGAACGACGGGATGTGCGTCCCGAACACGCTCAGTTCGTGCTCGGTGTTCGTCGGCAACGGGATGTAGCCGATCAGGTTCGAGAACATGATGAACAGGAACAGCGCACCGATGAACGGAAACCACTTCGCGGCCATCTTCTCCTCCATCGCGCTGCCCGTGATGTTCTCGCGCATCAGCTGATACAGCGTCTCCACCGCGGCCTGCACCTTGTTCGGACGCTGTTGCATGCGCCGCGCGATCCAGATCATGCTCACGCACGTCAGCGTCGCCGCCAGCACCAGATACAGCACCGCCTTGTTGATCGAGAACGCCCCCAAGCTCACCCAGTTGTCCAGTTTGAACTCGTTCTGCGGTTCAAAGCTCGTGTTGCGGGTGCCGTGAAACCCGTAGATGATCCCCAGCACGATCACCCCGCCGATCCATACCGCGCCCAGGATCAGCAGTTTCCGTTTCGTGCTCGACTTCTGCCCTCCGGCGTCGGCACTGCTCGCGGCGCCCGCCGCCGCGCTGCTGTCGATGGCGGCGCTCATGAGGCGCTCGGCGTCCGCAGAGGGCCCGTGCGCAGAGTCGCTCCACGCGTCACGAACGACATCACCAAGTAGACCGTGAACGCCGCCAACATGAGCGCAGCCGCCATGATCCCGTCATCCTTACCGCCCGCGTAGCGCGCGAGGATCACCGCCAGCGCAATCAACCACAGCCGCCCCATCATGCCACCGACCTGCAGTCCGGCTTTGAGCTTCGGATCCGGGGCACGCACGGCCAGCTCCTGCATCCACACCATGCCGGCGCGCGTCAAAAGCCACGCGCACGCGGCGACGAGGTAGCCGAGCAACGGCAGACCCGCGATCAGCACGAACGGAGCCGTCGCGAGCACCAGGCACACGTCGAGGTAGCGCAGAGTGCTCACGTCAGCTCAAGGATCCGGGAGAGCCGTCGTCGTGGCACGTCGTCCACAAGCGCCGGCGAGCACGCGGCGCAGTTCCCAGCACCCGCACCTGCCACCCGTACGGACAGGCGCGCCGCGCCAGCCTGCGCCGGCGCGCCATCAGCTTCACGCCGATACGCCGCACCGGCATGTCGGCACTCGAGAGATGTCCGGCGGCGAGATGTCTCGTGCGACGGACGATCGGAGTTTCCTCCGGCAGCTTGCGGGCGTTCTCGACAGGCTCACCGGCATCGATGGAGGAGTCCAGTCCTTCGGCGCGCTTGAGCGGCACCTGGGCGAAACCGCTCTCCTCGATGGGCCCGTACCCGTCGATCGGCACGCGATCCTCGCCGCCCCGGCTGGACAGGGGCGAGTCGGCGCGGCGGCGGCCGGCCTCTGAGTAACCTTCGTTGACCTCGAAATCTGGCATCTGTTGGTTGCCTCCTGGCAGGCACAACCGTCCACGCCCTGCTGCGGACGAACGGTCAGGCCCTGCGCCATTGCGACCTCAGCGCTTGTGGACCGCCTGCGATGACGGATTCAGTCTACCTGGTATCAGACTTCGTAACAAGTTTGTGACATGCGCCACGCGGGGTGGGCGGATTTTGCGGAGAATGGTCGCCTCGATAAGCATTGCTACTACCAGCGTCGCGAGACCCGCGAGCACGTCCAACACATAGTGATTGCCCGTCGCCAGCACCGCCAGCGCCGTCATGCAGGGATACAGCACCGCGATCGCGCGAACCCAGACGCGCCTGGAAAGCCGCCACAACACGACCGCGCACCACGCCGCCCAGGCCATGTGCAACGAGGGCATCGCCGCCAGCTGGTTGGCGGCCGACGCCAGCGCACCGGTGTGCCAGGAGCCGAACGCGTGCGTGGATGCGACCACATCGCTGAACCCGTCGGCGCGGAGCATTCGCGGCGGCGCCACCGGATACAGCCAGAACACCGCGAAGGCGATCACGTTCGTGAGCACCAGCACGTTGCGCAGCGGCCGGTAGATGTCTGCCCGGCGTACCCACAGCCACCCCAGCAATCCCAGGGTGACGATGAAGTGGGCGTTGTCGTAGTAATCGGAGACGAGCAGACCGAGCGTGTGATGGCCCGCCAGCCAGCGGTCCAGCCGTAGCTCGGGATCGATGCCCAGCCAACGCTCGGCCGCGAGCATGCTTTCGCCGTGGCTCACCGCGGCATGCAGTCGCAGCGGAGCGAAGTTCGTGATCGCGTCATACACCCAGCACAGCCACACGATCACGAGCGCCTCCACCCACCAGCGCGTGCGCGTGGCCTGCGCCCGCGGCAAGGCCCCGGTGGCGGGTACGGCAGCCACCGCGGAGCCCCCGCGCCGATCTATCGAAACCGCGCTGGACAAGCCTTCGATGTTATCCGCCCGCCCCGAGGTCAGGGCATGATCTGCTGCAGGCCGCGCTGCGCCAGCGTGTCGAGCACGCGCGGCAGCGCCGCCACCGTTCTGCGCCAGGAGCCCGGCGCCGAGTAGTCGTCGGCGTCGTGCAACAGCAGCACCGCCCCCGCGCCGGCGCCGTCGGTCACGCGTGCCGCGATCGACTCCGGCGTGGCCCGCGCCTGCCAGTCTCTGCCCCAGTGGCTCCACAGCAGCGTGCGCCAGCCGTTTGACCGGGCCACGCGCAGCGCAGTGGCGTTGAGCACCCCGTACGGTGGGCGATAGAGGCTCGGCGAGCGGCCGGTGTCATCCTCGATGGTCATCTGCGCGCGGGCGATGTCGGCGCGCACCTGCCACGGTGCCAGCCGCAGCAGGTTGCGATGGCGATCGCAATGCAACCCGATCTCGTGGCCCGCCGCGACGATCTCGCGACCCAACGACGGGTTGCGCCGCAGTTGCTCGCCGACCAGGAAGAACGTCGCGCGCACGTTCGCCGCCGCGAGTATCTCGAGTGTCGCCGGAGTTCCCTGCGCGTGCGGACCATCGTCGAAAGTCAGCGCATATCCCTGTCCGCTCGCGGTCCTGTCCTCCACTCCAAGTGGACGGCGCAGGGCCGGCCAGGCACCGGCGAGACCGGGCAGCAGATAGCTGCCCATCGCCAATCCGGCCACGGCCCCGGCGGTATAGCGGCTGCGAGTGCGATGATCGTGGGTGGACATGGTCGATCTTGTGCTGGGAATCGGGGCGGCGATGGGAGCGTCCGTCTTCTACAGCCTAGGGATCGCCCTGCAGGCGATGGACGCCAAGGAGGCGCCCGCGCAAGAGCACCTGCGCCTGGCCCTGGTCTGGGGGCTCGTCAGGCGCGGACGCTGGATGCTCGGCACGGGCCTGTCGATCCTCGGCTGGCCGCTGCAGGTGCTCGCGCTGCTGCTCGCGCCGCTGGTAGTAGTACAGCCCGCGCTGGCGATGGGCCTGATCGTGCTGCTGTTCCTGGGCCAGCGGATGCTCGGCGAGCACGCCGGGCGTCACGAGCACATCGCCATCTCCGCGATCGTCATCGGCGTGATCGGGGCGGGTCTGTGCGCGCCGCCGCGCAACACCGGCCACACCTCCGAGCGACTCACGATCGGCCTCGTGCTGCTCGGTCTCGCACTGGCGAGCCTGCTGCCCTATCTGCTGCGTGCGATCCGTCGCTCGCCGGCGGGGATCACGATGCTCGGTGCGGGTCTCGCGTTCGGCTGGAGCGGCATCGCGACCAAGCTCGCCTCCGACGATCTCGCCTCCGGACACCTCGCAGTCGCGGTCGCATGGGGGCTGGCAACGGCCGCGGCCTCGGCCGTGGGCGTGCTCAGCGAGTCGAGCTCGCTACAGGCGCGACCGGCGATCCAGGTGGCCCCGGTCGTGTTCGTGACTCAGACGATCGTGCCGGTGGCGGTCGCGCCGCTGCTGTTCGGCGAGAGCTTCGCCGACACCCCCCTCGGCGGCGTCCCGCTCGCGCTCTCGCTGGCGCTGCTGGTCGTCGGCGCGGCCGCGCTCGTGCGCTCGCCCGTGCTGCTCGCCCTGATGGGCGGTGAGCCGATCAGCCACGACAGCGGCTCGACCCCCAACCCGTCCGCGCCGAGCGACGAGACGATCCGCTCGAGCCCCACCACCGAGGCCGCGGACCCGTCGAGCGTCACTACCAGCACTTCACCGGCGCGCGCCGGCCGCTGAGGCAGCCCGTCGTCGGAGTCCAGGCGCAGCGCGCCGCTCACCGGTTTGGCGCCGGCCGTGCGCGCCATCACGAGCTGACCGACGGTCAGCCCACCCCGCGGCTGAAGAAAGTAGAAGTGCCGTCGCAGCCCCAACGCGCGTGCCTGCGCGCGCAGCATGCCGCGCGCTTTCACCCAGCGCAGCGGCGGGCCCGAGTCGGGGATCGCCGGCAGCACTTCGTCGCCGAGCGCGCGCACCTTGGAGATCGTCGCGATGCTCGGCACCGTGCCCGCGTCGGCGAATGTAGCGCGGATGCCGCGTCGCACCAGCTCGGCCGCGACGAACGGCTGAGCCGAGCTGGGCACGCGCAGGATCACACCGACGTCGTGCTGCTCGGTCTTGACCCGCGCCAGCGGCTTCTCGTGCAGGATCTTCGCAGCCAGCACGCTCACCTCGTCCGTCGAGAGGGTCCACATGCTCATCCCGAGCAGCAGCAACAGCGGAGTCAAAAGCGCCACCAGGCGCAGACGCCAGAGCGGGATCGGGATCACGCGCCGAGGAGCGTCCAGCACCAGCTCCGCAGCCGTCGCCTCGGTGACCTTCACGAGCTCCGGCGACTCCACCTCCGCGAGTGCCGCAGACCCATCGCCCACACCCATCACGGTCGGCGGCGACGACGACGCCGGAGCCTCCGCAGCGAGCGCCGGAGCGACTTCGGCGAAGCTCGCCCGCACGTGCTCGCGCAGCTCGCTCGTGTCGTTGGCCAAGCGCAGCAGGCCCAGGTCGGCCATCGCGCGCGTATTCAACCGCGCATGACCGACCGGCAGCCCGTAGGAGACGACCGGCGTCCCGGCCGCCTTCGCCTCCAAGCAGGTCACGCCCCCGGTCGAGTGCACCAGCACATCCGCGGCCGCGAGCAGCCGCGGCATCTCATCGGTGAACCCGTACACGTGGACGCGCTCCTGCCCGGCGAAATCCTCGTTCAGTCGCTCGCACAGCTGCTCGTTGCGCCCCGCCAGACATACGATCGCGCTCACCTCATCCTCGTGCAGCAGCTCGCGTACGGCACCGGTGATGTCGCCCACGCCCCAGCCACCGCCCGAGACGACGACCATTCTTCCCGCCTCGGGCAAGCCCAGCGCGCGGCGCGCCTCCAGGGGGCAGCGAGGGGTCGTGAACTCAGCGGAGATCAGCGGGCTCACCAGCTGCGCGCTGCCCTCTCCCGCGATCCGCTCGACCGGGCTCATCGACTCGCCGTACATCACCAGATGCATGTCGATGCCCGGCTGTGCCCAGAAGAACAGCCCGGTCAGGTCCGTGATCGTCGCGACCGTCGGACAGTGGATCGCGTGGGTGCGCCGCAGACGCGCGAGCACGACCGTCACCGCGGGGTAGGTCGAGACGATCACGTCCGGGTCGTGCTCGGCGATCCTGCGAGCCAGCGGACGCGAGCCGAACAGGCACAACAGCCTGCGCGCGCCCCAGCGAATCGGCCCGACGTGCTCCAACAGCCAGTACACGACCGTGTAAGTCCAAGGCATGAACCGCAGCTGCACCCGGTATCCGTCCTCCACGACCGGCTGCAGCAGACGCCCCATCGCGGCCAGCCCGTCGATCACCGTGACCTGCGCCGGCTGACCGGAGTCCTCGATCTGCCGCGCCAGCGCACGCGCCGCCGCGGCGTGGCCCTCGCCCACATCCGCTGACAGCACGAGCACGCGCTGAGGCTCGTGCGCTGCGCGCGGGCGGGGTTTGCGTTGACGGCGTCGCATATGCCTGATCAGACCTTCGCCCTGTGCTGCGGGCGGTGCTGCTCGAAATGCGTGCCCACGGTCAAAACGCTCGCGGGAGGCTTTGTGGGCCAGCCCCCACAGCGTACTCGGCCTAAGTAATCCTTGCAGGCGAGCTAGACGTAACAATGGGCGCATCCAGGCGAGCACTCCGATAGCTGCGCGGACCGCGGACCACAGCCGACGCTCCGGGCGCGCCGACGGCGAGACCGGCTCCAACGGTGGGCGCGCTCGGCGCACACCGGCGCTGCGCGCGCTCGGGGCCGCAGGCGTACTGGCGATCCTTACCAGCGTCTTCCTGCTGAGCGCGGGCGCCGCGAGCGCGCCCACGATCTACGTGCCGGCGCGCACCGGCGGCTGGCCGGATTGGCTGGCCGGGCCGCTGCGCGGCCTGGGCGTGAGCGCGCTCACCTCGGGGGAGTTTCAGGCGTTGACGCTGATCATGTGCGCCGGGTACGCCGCGGTTCTGGTCGCGGCGCACGCGCGCGCTCTCTCGCTGCGCACGATCGCGCTGGCGGTGCTGATCGCGAACCTGCTGCTGCTGCTCGGCCCGCCGCTGATTTCCCAAGACGTGTTCGGCTACCTCGCGTTCGCGCGCATGGGCGTGCTGCACGGCCTCGACCCCTACACCCACATCGCCTTCCAGACTCCCGTCGATCCGATCTACCCGTTCATCGGCTGGCCCTTCCAGCACTCCCCCTACGGCCCGCTGTTCACGCTCGCGAGCTATGTGACCGCGCCGCTGGGCCTCGCCGGCGGACTGTGGACGCTGAAGGCGATCGCGGTCGCCGGGAGTCTCGCGGCGGTGGCGCTGAGCACGCGCGCGGCCGGGGCCGCCGGTGGCTCGCGGCGCTACGCCGCCGCGTTCGTGGGCCTGAACCCGGTCATGCTGGAGCTCGCGGTCGGCGGCGCGCACAACGACACGATCGTGCTCGCGTTCCTCGCCGGCGCGCTCGCACTGACGGCCGGCACCTCGCCGCGCTTTCGCGCCGGCGCGCTGGCGCTGGCGGCGGGGATCGGCGTCAAGGTCACGGCAGGGATCGTGCTCCCGTTCCTGGTGCTCGCGCCGTCCACCTGGCGCGAGCGCACGCGCGTGGCGCTCGCCGCGATCCTCGGACTGGCGCTCGTCGCGTGCGTAGGACTGATCGGGTTCGGCTCGCACGCCCTGGGCTTTCTCGACGCCGTCGGAGAGCAGCAACAGCTCGTGGCCGTTCACTCCGTTCCCGCCGAGACGGCACGCCTGCTGGGATTGCACGGCACGCCCGGCTGGTGGCGACACTGCTTCGTCGCCGCGTTCGTGCTCGTGCTCCTCTACGCACTGTGGCGCACCGCGCGGGGAGCCGACTGGCGCGTGGCCGCCGGCTGGAGCACGCTGGCACTGCTGATCTCCACCGCGTGGCTGTTGCCGTGGTATGCGATCTGGCCGCTGCCGCTAGCCGCCGTCGGCAGCGATCGGCGCCTGCGCGCCGCCACGCTGCTCGTCTGCGCCTACGCGATCCTGATCCACCTGCCGCTCGCCGACCCCCTGCTCAGCGCGCCCGCCGGCCACATCGAACCCCATCACGGGCACGTCGGCGCGCTCGGGCGTTGAGGACGTTGCAGGCGTTGCGGGCTCGGCGCGCTCGGCCGCTGAGACCGTCTGGAACTCGCCCGTCTCGAAGTCCCGCGCGACGTGGCGCTCGATCTCCGCAGGCGAGGCATCGGGGCGCAGCCGGCGCAGGCGGATCGCATCCAGGCGGCGGAACTTGAAGATCTCGAGCACGTAGACCAGGTACACGCTGGCCGCGACCACGCCGAGACCGATGGCGATCATCACGAGCGCCCAGCCGGTGTGCAGATGACCGTGATGGTCGCTGTAGGGGACGAAGCGCAGTGCCAGCGCGAGCCCCGCGAGCATCAGCGTCCACGCGTACAGGTAGGCGATGGTACGGCGGCTGGAGAAGCCGATGCGGGCCATGCGGTGGTGGAAGTGCTCGCTGTCGGGGCGGTAGATCGGCTGCTTGTACTTCAGGCGCTTGAGCACGACGAAGGTGGTGTCGAGGAACGGCACCGCGAGCAGGATCAGCGGCAGCACGAAGGAGACGACTGCGGTCGTCTTGACGGCGGCCTCGACAGTGATGACGCCCATCAACAGGCCAAGCAGGTTCGCGCCGCAGTCGCCCATGAAGCTCGAGGCGGGCGGGAAGTTGTAGATCAGAAAGCCAAGCGCGGCGCCGGCGGTGAGCGCCGCGAGCACCCCCGGCTGCTGGCGTCCCAGGTCGAAGGCGATCACCGCCATCGCGGCGGCGATGATCGCGCACACACCCGCGGCCAGTCCGTCGACGCCGTCGGAGAAGTTGACCACGTTCATCATCGCCACGAGCCCGATCACCGTCAGGATCGGCCCCGCGTTCGTCACGCCGGCGCCCGGCAGCGCGAGTTTGCCGATGAACGGCAGCGTGATCGCCTTCACGGCCACGCCATAGTGCACGACGATCACCGCCGCCAGGATCTGCCCGGCCAGCTTGACCAGGGGCGGCAGCTCGAAGCGATCGTCCAGGGCGCCGACGAGCGTGATCAGCGCCGCGCCGAGCATCACGCCCTGCCACAGATTGCGCTCTTCGTAGTAGCCGCTCGGCAGCCACACGAGCATCGCCACGAGCACGCCCGCGAAGATCGCCAGGCCCCCGAGCAGCGGCGTCGGCTGCTCGGAGAGGCCACGCTCGCGTGGTTCGTCGATCGCCCCCACCGTCCGGGCCAGCCGCATGGTCAGCGGCGTCAGCAGCGCGGTCACGGCCGCGGCGACCAGGCCAGCGTAGAGCGCGTCGAGTGGAGTGGGATGCGCCATCGACTCGGGCACAGCATCGCAGGCGCCGGGGTCGTACGCGAGCAGCAGACCTCGGCGACACGCGCCGGTTACAGAGCAGCGCTCGATTTCCGCCCGCCCGATCGGCCCCTCGCGCACGATGCGCCACTCCCCAGCGCGAGCGTAGTTACGCAGATCCACCACCGTTGAAGCGACGCCCGGCAGCTCACCACCGTCGAGCGCCAGGTCCGCTCCGGCGCGGATGGAGGCGGGGACGTCGGCCAGGCGCCGTGCCTCCGGGCCGCCGGAGAGGTTCGCGCTGGACTGCAGCAGCGGCCGACCCAGCGTGGCGAGCGCGGCGAGGTGAGAAGGCAGCGCGGGGACGCGCAGGCCGAGGGTCTCCGCCGCGCCAGGGTCCGGGCCGGCGGCGAGCGGGTAGCGGCGCGCCGAGTTGGGCAGCAGCAGCGTCAGCGGACCGGGCAGCAGTCCGCGCAACGCCGCCTGCTCGCGCGGTGAGAGCTCGGGCAGGGCGACGAGGGCGGGCTCGAGCGCGAAGAACATGATGGCGGCCGGCTGAGAGGGTGGGCGGCCCTTGAGCTCATACAGCCTCCTCACTGCCGGTTCGCTATCGGGGTCGCAGCCGAGGCCGTAGACGGTGTCGGCGGGGAAGATGGCCACACCATCGCGAGCGATGCACTCCTCCAGGGCCTTCGCGTCGGCGGCGGTGAGCCTCATCGGCCCGCGAGGGTGACGCGCTCGATCCCGGCGAGGTCGCGCTCGGAGCGGACCTGGGCGAAAGCCGGCGGCGGCGAGCAGTTCGCGGACGGTGGGCGCCTGGTCGGCGCCGTGCTCGAGGGCGAGCATGCGGACGCGCGCGCGGGTGACCGCCTGGGCGATGAGCGCGCGGATGCAGTCCTGCCCGTCCTCACCGGCGAAGAGCGCGCCGGCCGGCTCGTGGCGCACGATCTCCGGGGCCAGTAACAAGCGCTCGGACTCGGCGACGTAGGGCGGGTTTGAGAGGATCGCGTCGTACTCGTCGGGCACGCCCGCGAGCAGGTCGGCGTGCAGCCACTCCACGTGCAGACCCAAGCGCTTGCCGTTGTCGCGCGCGAGCGCGAGCGCATCCTCGCTGAGATCGCTGCCGGCGATGTGCAGGTCGGGGCGCTCGTCGGCGAGCGCCAGCGCGACCGCGCCGCTGCCCGTGCCCACGTCGAGCACGCGCGCGCCCGCGGGCAGCTGTGCGACGGCGAGCTCGACGAGCAGCTCGGTCTCCGGGCGCGGAATCAGCGCGCGAGAGTCCACGGCCAGCTCCAGTCGACGAAAGCGCGCGCCCGCCGGTGATGTAGGCGACGGGCTCGCGTTCGACCGCGCGGCGGCGCACGGCGTTCTGGACGGCGCGCACGTCGGGCCCGGAAACCATCAGCTCTCGATCGGTCAGTAGCCGCACGCGCGAGACGCCGAGCACGTGCGCGAGCAGCAGTTCGGCGTCCAGCCGCGGCGTTTCGCAGCCCGCGGCGGAGATCGCCGTGATAGCGCCGTCGAGCGCCTCGCGGACCGGAGTCCCGCGCAGCCCCCTCCTGTCCTCAGCAGACACGACCATGCGACGCCCGGCGCGCCCTCACGTCGCGGCGGCCTGCGCCCGCAATCGCCGCGCGCGCTCGTCGGCCTGCAGCGCCGCGGTGAGCTCGTCGAGCTGGCCTTCGAGGATCTGGTCGAGGTTGTGCACGGTGAGCTTGATGCGGTGGTCGGTGACGCGGCGCTCGCCGTAGTTGTAGGTGCGGATCTTCTCGGCGCGATCGCCCGTGCCGACCTGTGAGCGGCGGTCGGCCGCGAGCTCGGCCTGCTGTTCGGCCAGCGCGCGCTCATATAGCCGCGCGCGCAATACGCGCAGCGCCTTCTCGCGGTTCTGCAGTTGGGACTTCTCGTCTTGCATCGAGACGACGATCCCTGAGGGCTTGTGCGTGATGCGCACGGCCGAGTCGGTCGTGTTGACCGACTGCCCGCCCGGCCCGGAGGAGCGATAGACGTCGATCTGCAGCTCGTTGGGGTCGACCTGCACATCGACCTCCTCCGCTTCGGGCAGCACGGCGACAGTCGCGGTGGAGGTGTGTACTCGCCCTTGGGACTCGGTCTCGGGGACGCGCTGCACGCGATGGGTACCGCCCTCGAACTTGAACACCGAGTAGGCGCCGTCGCCGCGGATGGCGAAGGTGTACTTGCCCTCGGCGATGTCCATCGACTCGGTCGCGAAGCCCAGGCGCTCGGCGTAGCGGGTGAACATCCGATAGAGGTCGCTCGCCCACAGCCCGGCCTCGTCGCCCCCGGCGCCGCCTTGGACTTCGACGATCACGTTGTGCTCGTCGTTGGGGTCGCGCTCGATCATCGCCAGACGGATCTCCTCCTCCAGCTCCTCGATCCGCGCGCGTGCGACGGAGAGCATCTCGCGCAGTTCCGCATCGTCCCCGTCCTCGGAGATCAGCTCCTCGGCGCCGGCCGCGTCGTCACGCGCGCGCCGCCATTCGCTCGCGAGCTTCGCGGCGGGCTCGAGCTGGCTGTAGGCGCGCCCGGCCGCGGCGTAGCGCTCGCGGTCGGAGATCACCTCGGGATCGGTCATCTGCGCGCCGAGCTCGGCGAAGCGCGTCTCGATCTGGTTGACGAGGTCTTCGATCATCGGCCGATCAGTCTATGCGCCACCCCACAGGTGAAAGGGCCCTACCTCCTAGACGACCGAGAGGCAAGCGAGCCCAGGACGCAGGGAGCGTGGCGTGCGGATAGCACGCGTGCTGGCCGATCGGCGATCCCATCCGATCGACGATCGGTAAGGACGCCGACCGATCGAAGATCGGCCAGCGCCGCCTATCGGCCGTCTAGGCCACGACCTCCACGCCGACGAGGTCGGCAGCCGAGAGCTCGCCCGGCGTCTCGCGCTCCAGCACGGCCCCCAGCGCGGCGATCGCAACCGCGAGCTGGTCGAGGTCGGGCTCGCGGGTGGTCAGCAACTGGAGCTTCAGCCCGGGCCACATGATCGCGCGCACCCAGCCGCGGCGGCGGTTGCGCCCGGCGAACTTGATCAGCTCGAAGGAGATGCCGGCGATCAGCGGCACGCCGAGGATGCGCGTGAGCACGAGCCAGTACCAGGCGGGCAGGCCGATCGGGGCGAAGACGAAGATCGCGACGATCATCACGACGAGCAGGAAGGAGGTGCCACAGCGCGGGTGCAGGCGCGAGAAGCGCTGCGCGTTCACGGGCGTGAGCTCAAGGCCGGCCTCGAAGCAGGAGATCGTCTTGTGCTCGGCCCCGTGATACTCGAACACGCGCCGCAGATCGCGGATGCGCGAGAGCAGGAACATGTAGCCGAGGAAGATCGCCGTCCTGATGATGCCCTCCACGACCCAGAACAGCACCGAGCTGTGCAGTTGGCCCTTGATCAGGCTGGTCAGGCCGACGGGCACTAGGAAGAAGAGGACGATCGCCAGCAGCAGCGCGACGACGACCGTGCCGGCCCACACGCCGCGGGGGATCTCCTGGGGTTCGGAGTCCTGCTCGTCGGGGGGCAGCTGGGCGTTGGCGGAGACCTCGAGCGCCTTGAACCCGATCGCCAGCGAACCGCCGAGCGCGACTATGCCCCTGATGATCGGCAGACGCAGGGCGCGATGGCGACGCATGACCGAGTCGAGCGGGAATGCGGTGACCTCGATCTCCCCGAGCGCGGCCTCCTCGGGTGAGCGGTGGGGCTCCTCGAGCAACTGCTCGGCGCTCGGCTTGCGCACTGCTACCGCCCAATTGGATACGCCGCGCATCATCACGCCCTCGAGCACGGCCTGGCCGCCGACGGGGGCGTCGCGCTGAGCGCTCAGCTCGCCGTCGGGCTCGAGCGCCACGTCGGCGCCACTCGGAACATCCGCGGGCGCAATGCCGGCGCGCCCGTTCGCCACCGGCGCCTCGGGGAGAGCCTGCAGCGCGTCGGCTCGAAGTACCCCCTCACCCCCTGACGGACGAGAGGCCACAGTCGGATCCGATCAGGAGGCCTTGGCGGCGGCGCGGCCCTTGGCCATGCGCCGCTGGAAGCGCTCGACGCGCCCACCGGTGTCGACCAGCTTCTGGCGACCGGTGTAGAAGGGATGGCAGTTGGAGCAGACCTCGACGTGCAGCTCCTCTTGGGTGGCGCGCGTGAGGAACTCGTTGCCGCAGGTGCAGCGCACATGGGCCTGCACGTAGTTGGGATGTATCTCTGTCTTCATCGTCCGTTCATTCTAGCGACGAGGACGAGGAGGGCGTGTTGGCCGCCGGCGCGGGCTGCGAGCACCTGTGCGTGCGGCGTTCGTCGTGCTTGATCGTGTGACCGTGCGCTCCCTGCCAGCGGAAGCTGACGAGCCCCCGGTAGTCGGCGGGGGCGGTGAGGTTGGTGACCTGCTTGACGTACTTGTAGACGCTGACTCCCGGGTCGGACGCGCGCCACACACCCAGGCCGGGAGCGGCGACGACGCGATAGCCCGTCTGTCCGGGCGTCCACTCGAGCAGTTCGATGCGCATCGACATCCGCGTTGCCCCTGCTATCGCGGTCATTTCGCCGGAGAACGTGGCCGAGCGTTCGGCCGGTTCAGAGGCGGTCAGGCACTGCAGGAGCGAGGCCGAATCCAGTGGCGTGCCGGACACGAGCACATCGGCGCTCGCGCCGACGCCGCGGCCGAGCGCGCCGGCTGCGAACGCCATCGACAGCAGGGCCGACACGCACGCGAGAGCGACGAGTAGGCGCCTGCCGCCGACGGGTGTCCTGGCGGAGGTTAGATCCATGACACCTCTCTAACACCGTTTTCGCGCACTTGTTTCGCACTGGGAGCTCGAGGCGTGCCGCCCCTGCCTTTTGGAGCCGAACGATTGCGTAGCTGATCTACCGCCCACGTGATCTACCGCCCACGCCGTCCCTCCCAGTCCTCGAGACCCGCTACTCGGGGATCGCTACTTCTTCTTGGTCTTCTTCTTGACCTTGAGGGGCCCATACTTCTTCCGGGCCAGTCGTTCGCAGTTGGTGCGCTTCTTGCCTTTGGCTTTTTTGTGGCAGGCCTTCAGTGCGAGGGCGAGTTTCTGCGTCCGAGTGAGGGCCTTCGCCTTTGGGCACC
Source organism: uncultured Solirubrobacterales bacterium (assembly GCA_963714025.1). Lineage (GTDB taxonomy): Bacteria > Actinomycetota > Thermoleophilia > Solirubrobacterales > Solirubrobacteraceae > Palsa-744. The sequence goes on along the minus strand of OY970221.1, from coordinate 2,436,532 downwards.
CGGTGACGGCGAGGGGTGTGTTCTGGTTGAGCCGGGCGCCGTTCTGCCCCGTGAGTTCTGTGGGTATCGTGAGTTTGCTCGCGCAGAGGTTGCCGTTGGCTGCTAGGACGGAGTGGGGTCCCTGGGGTAGGTTCGTTTCGAAGCTCGATATGGGAGCGTCGGGGACGGTTTCGAAGCGGGAGTACGTGATGCCTTTCTTGATGTCCGTCTTGCCGTCCAGGTCGATACGGATATCCGCGCCGCGTTCGTTTGCCTGTAGGAGGAACACGACGTCGGGGAACGCCGCACCACCGTGCGAGACGAGGATCGCCGGACCCGTCAACGGGACGCCCAGGATCGGGGTGAGGGCTTTCGCTGTCCCGATGAACGATCCTGGGGGGCAACCCGCTGGGTTCGCGTTGAACTGTACTTCGGTGCACGCCTGCTGGAGTGTCGTCAGGCGCGCCGGTAGGACCGTGGGTAGCGTCAGGGCGACTTTGTGGATGTTCGCTTCACCGGCTTTCTGAGAGAGCTTGACCGTGAGGCTCGCACCATCGGCTCTGCTTGTTTTGCCCTGCGTGCTGATAGCCATAACGGGCTTGAACGGCAAGCCCTGACAACCACCGACCTGGAAGCGGTTCGACAGTCCCACGGTCTGGTTGAGAGTCGAGATCGCTTCCCCACCGACGCTCATCGGTTCGCAACTGGTGGGGTTGAACGTGAACCCTGAACGATTCATCTCCAGCGACACCGAGCGCAAGTCCAGAGGTATCCCGTAGAGGATTGTCGGTAGCGGATCGCTCACGGCACGGATCTGCGCGGTGTTCTGATCTATGTAGAGCGCGACACGTACTACGACGGTCCCGAGGTCGAACGGACCCGCGATCGCGGGGGTGATGACCGCCAGACTCAACGGAGCATCCTTATAGGGGCCGGCGAGATACGCCTTGCCCTGGACGGGATAGGGTTGCGTTCCCGCACCCGCGGTGATGTTCACGACACCCACCTGTGAGGATTCCGGGCACGACGGGGAGGATTGCTCCAACGCGCCTTCGCCTTCGTTGCTGCGCGCTGTGGCGGCGGCGATCTGTGCCTCTGAGCAGTAGGGGACCCCCGCGATCCTGCCGAGCAGGCCCTCGGGAAGAGTGGCGGTGATCGCACCAAGGTGTTGTGTTCCGTCTTCGCGAGAGACCTTGAACACGAACGGGGAGAACGCACCCGCCACCGGACTTACTGAGCCCGCCTGCAAGCTTGGGCTGTTAGGCAACTGTGCTTCGCTTGAGGCACACGCCCCACCATTAGCGCCCGTGGATACCGTGAACGGGATGCTCTTGACGACAGGGCTCGTGGGGTCCGAGAAGGGATAGAGCTTTGCGACCGCGCTATAGGTGCCGCACGCTTGAGGGGTGATCAGTGGTGCGCGGGCGCCTTCGCGTAGGTGTAGTTGAAAACCGGAGTAGGGGATCGGTGGCATCCCTTCGGTGCTCACCGTCAACTGGCCGGTGTGCGGGTCGATGTCGACGCGAGCGGCCTGCTTGACCAGCACGCCACGCCGAGGCGCGGAGGCAACGATATAGAGAGCGAGCAGGGTACCGAACGGATTCTGGCCGGGAGTGGCGAGATACACTGAGCCTTCGAGTGGTTCTTCCAGGAGAGGGGTGCTGACCGTGATAGAGCCCAGCTTCGCTGCTTCGGGGCATTGCGATGGCGCCTGGTTGAAGACAGGGCCCTGGCTGCTGTTTTCCTTGAAACCGACCTGTGCCTGCGAGCACGTCTGCAGACCAGACGCCGCGGCAGGATCGGCGGTAACGCCGGACGGCAGCGTGACGATCATCTTCGAGGGCTCGGTTTCGGAGACCGTACCCGCGGTGGGGTTCAGTAGGCCCTGATCGGGCAATTCCAGGTTGAAGTCCAAACCGGACCCCGTTTCCGCAGAGAGCGCGGTGGGAGTGGTGAGCAAGCGAGGGGAGAACGGGACCACTTCGCAACCGGTCAGGCTCAGCGGATTGCCACCGCTGTCACGCAACGGCTCAGTATCGGAAACGAAAACACCTGGTGTGAGATTGGAGTCCAGTTCCACGGTCAATTCGGGTGGTACCTGACAAGACGTCGGGAGGGTCAGATAGGGCAACGGCTGAGCATCGGTTTTTTCACCGCCGTAGTTGCCGCGTTCCGGATCGTGAGAAGGGTCGGCGGGAGTACCCCAGATCGTCGCTGTCAACGAGCCCACTTCAAGCGGCGCGTTGGGCGCTTCGATCCTGATCCCGTAACCCTTTTCATCGTTCACCGAAGCCGTCAGCAAGATATTGAATTCAGCCCCGTTGAACCCGAGCTGTGCCGCGACACCCGGCGGCGGGACGAGATTGTAAATCGGACCGATAGCTTCGCTGTGAAAACCCGGCAGGATCACCCGCAGGAACCCGACCTGGGTGCCCGGCGGACAAACGGGCTCCGGCCCTTCAAAATCTTGGCGCGGACAGGCGGGAGCCGCGGCGGGATCACCGATCAGCCCCGCCGGCAACTGAGCGATCGTGTCACGCAATTCTCCACCTTCGGTACGATCGCTGCCATCTAGGTTCAATTCGAAGTGCACCGCCAACGCGTAAGGGTGAGAACCGGCCTGAGTAGCAATCGTACCGTCGGCGTTCACCGGCTTGAAACTGAACGACCCCGGAACGATTCCAAAACCCGCACGCGCTACCGCGGGCGCGGTCAGAGAGACGGCGAGAACAACAAGCACAGCGACGCGACGAATCATCAGTGGCCTCCCTTATGGTGCTTTGCCTTGCCCTTGCTCGCCCGCTTCTTCTTTTTTTGCTCCTGGCGTTTCTTGCGCTGTTGACTGACTACACACTTACCCTTTTTCTCCACCTTGCCCTTGGCACAAACATGCCCCCCCGCAGGCTTGACCGCGGGCTTGACGTTATCCACCAAGCCAGCGAAATCGTAATTCTCGGGACCGGCGAAGGTCGCCGAGGCAGGGATGACTTCCGCGGGCACCGGCACCTGCGGTTGGCAGGCTTCACCCTGGCAGGGGATGGGAGGCTTGGGTTCGGCGAACCCCCCGCCTTCACGCGCATCATAAACATCGAACAGTTCGTCTTCATCTGAACGCACCAGCCGATCGGTGGTGGTGAAGAAGACATTCGCGCCACTCGAGTCGGCGGCGAGGAAGTTGGAATCATGGTCCCCGCGTCCCGCGGAGATCAGGCTCACGCAGCCATTTTCACGCCCGCAACTGCCCGTGCTCTGCGGCTCGAACTCGTAAACGTCTTCGACCCCTTCGTTGGTGTCCAACAGGCTCAGCGTGTCCTGACTGTCGAAGAACAGCCGTCCGGAATCGAACAGGTAGCGCGGCTGCGGGTACAGGACGCCTTGACTGTTCAGCGGCAGCGAGCTGTAGCCGAGCGGCGGCGTCCCGGTCGGGTTGCACGAAGGGCAGTGCAACTGCCCGGTCGCCGAGTCATAGAGAAATACCTCAGCGCAGGGCGCCGGGGTTGCGGCGGTGGTTGCACCGGCTTGATATGCACAGGGACTACTAGTGTTGTCAAAACCGGTCGGTTGAGCTCGGGAGAGGAAGGCCAGATAGCGCCCGTCCGGGCTGGCCTCCGCGGTCCGTTCAGCGGGGTTGGGCTTCCAGTCCCCCCCGCTGATGTTTTCGTCATCACTGGAGAGCAGGCGAGCGATGAAGCGGGGAGGGCCGCCTTCCTGCCAGGCGTAGAGATTGTCCTTGCCCGCTTCGGCTTCTCCGCAGACTTCTGAGCCGCCGAGATCGACTTCTCGGCAGGCCGGCGCTTTGTCGAGCACTTCAGTGTCGAGGAAGTACACCCGGGAGAGATCTTCGCTCCGTCCGACCACCCCCACGAAACCCCCTTTGCCTTCAGTCAGATCGGTGCATGCTTCGCTCGCCAGCGAATAGAGGCAGCCGTCTGCGAGCAGTACCCGCGAGCCATCGGTCGAGGCCGCGAGGAACTTGCCCGGGTCTTCGATCCGCCGCGTTTCGCTGCCGTCGATCCGCACATAGACCTGGCCGGATGAATCCGAGAAGAAGGCCCGCGAACCGTCGGTCGAGATCGCGTTCGTGCCGGCAGGCGCCAAAGAGGAACCGGGCAGGCCCGTCGCGTTGCCCGGCGCGACGTTGACCAGATGCAGCTCACCGCTATCGCGGTCGTATTCATAGAGGTCGTATTCACCCGCACCGACCGGCGGCGCCTCAGGCGCGATCCCAGAGACTTCGGAAGTGAGCGCATCGTCGGCGGCAAAGAAGACCCGCGAGAGATCCGCCGAGGCGCCCGCATAGACGACACGGAAGTCACCAGCAGAGCGGACAGCGGGTTCTTCGCCAATCAGCGGACCCGGCGCAAACGGCGCCGCTTCAGTTGACTGAGAATAGATGTTCTCGTATTCAGAGGGGGCCTGCGGGCTCAACACCGGCCGCAACTCTTCCTGGACCACGAGTGCTTCGCCGAGATCGGCCGAGAACGCCGCGTAGCTCGTGCCGTGGCGGCTGGACGACAGCGCCGGGGTTGGGTCCACCGTCTGCCAGCCCGCCGCGGTACGCCTGGACACGTACTCGTTTTCGCTTACCGCCCCCCTCCCCGGTGCGAACGAGGTGCCCTCATAAGCCAGCGCGTCCCCATCCGGGGCGCTCTGCATCGGGAGGTGTGTGGCCAAGGTGCCGGGCTTGGTGCGCTGGTTGCATTCCGTCGGCCCGCAGCTGTAGCTGAAAGTGGCGGCGTCGGCCGGGTAGACCTCCCCACCGTGCTTCTGCGCCGGAGAGACAAGCTCATACGCACGCCCGTCAGGCAACCCCGCCGCTGCGATCGGGAACGTTCGCAACAACCGCACTTCCCCGCTGACTTTGCACTCTTCTTCCGATTCAGCCGGACACCCTTTGCTCGTTGCCAGCACCCGGTAGCGGTATTCGGTCTGGGGCTCGAGGCCCGTCAGGATGGCGCTCACGCTTTGCGTCGTCTTGCTCCCCGGCAGTTCAGCACCCCCCATCGGGGCTTCCATCGCCCCCACGAAGCTACCCCCCGAACCGTTAAACGCCATCTCGGTCTCATACTGAAACACGTAATGAGTCCCATAGTTCTCCGGGTCGATCCGCGCCCGCAGCTGCGCCGAGGTCGCGAGCACCCCCCGCGCCGGCTCTTCGGTGATCACCGGTGGACTTTCCGGCGTCCCCGCAAACACATAACCCAGCGAGCTCTGCCCTTCTTCCCCCGGACCAAACCCCAATGGCGGCACCGGCCCAGGCGCCGCCCCGTAAAGCGTCCCCGGACCCCGCCCCACCGACAGTTCCCGCACCGGATCAAACGCCAACGCCGACAGGCTGTCGCGTTCGGGCTTGACTTCGAACTGCCCCACTTCCACGAACTTCCCCGTTCCTTCATCGCAAGGCGACAGCTCGTGCACACTCTTATACGCGAAACCCGCTTGCTTACGATAGCTGAAGAAGAACACTGCCCCACTCAACGGGTCAACCGTTATCGCCGAAATCCCAGCCTGCTTGAATTCAAAACTGCAGACCGGCGGGTCCGTCGGATGAGCCGGATCGTACTCTTCGATGTAGGTGCCGGCGGACGTGACGTAGACGTGGCCCGCCGCGTCCGTCACCGGGTATGATGGTCGGTTGTTGTAGACCCCCGCTCCGACGTCCTCTCCGCTGCCCGCGTATTCGTATATCCCCGACTCGTTCGGCTTGAACCTCGCCAACCTGTGATGGTGGGAAGTGGTGTCTTCATCGGAGATGAAGGCTTCTCCCGCCCCGTTCACCGTCATCCCCAGTAGGGATGTGTGAAGCTTTTCTGGGCTTTCCGCGATCGTTTCGCTTTCTGCCGCCAGTTCCCCGAAACGTTCTTCCACTTTCGAACCGTCGGGATTGTAGATCACGATCATCTTCCGCCCTGGCACCGACGTGCCGTTGTCGACGAACAACCTCCCGTCCGTCTCGTCGACCGCGACGTCCCACGCCTGCGCCTGCTGTGCCACCCGCAGCGCGCAGGGGTGTTCGGCGACTTCTTTGCCGCCGACCATTTTAGTCCCCAGTGCCGGCCCGCAGCGTTCATATGGTTCTTCCAGGGATGCCACCCGCCAAGACTCATAGAACTTCAGGCCTCCCGCGCTAGGCACGAACATGACCACCGCCGGTGCCTGGGTAAGAGTCCCGGTCATCGCATACACCGTCCCCGCCGGCACCCCGCCCGCACCGGTGTAGTTCACCGCCATCCCGCCGGTCCCACCCAGCTCCACTTCTTCACCGAAAGCTTCGCCCTCCTTGACCGGTTCGCACGGTTCAGGCTTGGTCCCGGCAAAGCAGCCAACCTGTTCGAAGGTCTTCGACGCCGACGCGACAGAGACAAACCCCAGACACGACACGACGATCATCGCCATAGCACAGGCACAAGTCACGACACGGCTCCGCGGCCGCCGGTTATCTCGCTGTCTCATCATCGGCTCCTCGATAGATCTTCATGCCACAAAAGGAAGGCGCATCGCCGACCCGCACAACGGGCCGGCGATCCACCAAGTCCCTGGTGCTACTTCTCGGTCACCGCCCAGACGCCGTTAAGCAGATACTGGCCGAGTTCGTCTGCTTCTCCAAACCCTTCAGGGCTCGCCACGCGGATAAAGGCACCAGTGGCACGGTCACCAACGGCAAACGGCGTGACGACGCTGGTAGCATGGCCGGCTTCTTCGAAGACCGTGAACACGCACAGCGTCCCAGCCGGCGCGACCGGCATCGCAGCCGGGTTGGCGACTTCGTACTCACAGCCTTCCTTCGGTGTCGTAGTCGATTCTATGGTTTCCTGCTTGGTAAGGACCACGACGTGTTCGGAGGTTTCGGCCAGCGGGATCGAGAAGGAAACCGGGATGTTCTCGGCGCCCAAGGAGCCTTCGTAGGCCACATTGGGGACGGCCCAAGTTCCCGTCTCGGTCTTGCCGGAAGGAAGAGTTGCGGTGAAACCCGTGGCGCCACTGGCACCCGTGGCACCGGCCGTGCCTTTCACCCCAGCGGCCCCAGTAGCCCCAATCGCACCTTTCGCGCCCGCGGGACCAGTTTCGCCTTTGGCGCCGGCCGAACCCGCCGGACCGGCAGGCCCAGCCGAACCCTGTGCTCCCTGCACACCCGCAACACCAGGCACCCCGACCACCCCCGCCTTGCCCTGCAACTGCTTGAGCACGCTCGGGCTGATCTGCTTTGTCGAGGTAATCAAGTACTTCTTGGCGGCATAAGCACCACCGGTCATCGCGAAGACCAGTGCCACGACGGCCAAGACCGTGGCTGGACTCATATGTCTGCGTATCGTCGAGAACATCGTTTTACCTTTTCTCCTTGGAGTCAGAGGGGCTGACCCCTCGGTTGAATACCTGCTCACTGCTCGGACTACGGGTCGAGGAGACCAACATCGCCTCACTCACCCGCTCACCCAACGCGGTCAAACACCACGCGTTAGGCTCCCCCGTCGGCTGATGCCCCTGCCCGGTCGTGTTCTCGACCAAACCGAGCTTCTCCAACCGCGTCAACAACTTCGAGATCTGGCCCTGATCAGAAGCGCCAGCGGCATCGCCAATCTCACGATTGCTCGAACCCGGTCGCTCGGTGATCGCGCCCAATACCCGCATCGTGCGATACGTAAGACGCATCGGCAGATCCGCCAGCGGATCGTTCACCGACACAGCAGTCACCCGCCCGTTGCCCTGCCCTCGCACCTTGGACGCGCGCCTCACCTCAGGAACAGGACGCCTCAGCTCACGCTGAGCAGCAGCCGGACCAAGGTACGGCAGCACGATCATTGCCATCAACGGGTTCAGCAGGTCGGCCAGCATCTCGGGTGTACCGTCCGCAACGAGGCGCGTGTGGAGCACACTGAAGACGGCACCGACGACACCCTCTCCCACCAACCCAGAAGACTCCCCCGAGGCAGAAGACCCCTTCGCCCGTTGCGATCGAGACCCCGTTCGATCCAGCACGGCGCTCACACGAGCCAGAACCTGTGCGCGACGCCTGAGGACACGCGGACCAGCGGTCAACGCATCCACTACAAGCAGCGAACCAACCTGAGGCTGCTCATCGAAGAACAGCAGCAACTCCGTCAACCTGGCACGAACCTGATCTCTCCATGACCTCGAGTTCGCATCGCCACACGCGTCGAGCACTACACGTTCAGCGCGTGCCACCGCCTCATCGAACGCCGCGAAAAAACAATCTTCGCGATCGGCGAAGAGGTCGTAGAACGTGCGCCGCGACACCCGCGCCCGTCCCGCGACCCGCGCCACGCTCATCTTCTCGTACCCGTACTCAGAGACGACCTGCACCGCGGAGCTCAACATCCGTGCACGCTGCATCTCAGAGACCTGCACGGCCCCCGGACGAGTCCGGCCATGTCCCTGACGGGTGATCGTGCCCATCACGAGCACTCCCCCCACCCACACAGACCCCGACCACCGACAGCACCACGAGAACGACGAACACCGCACCCAACGGCGCGGCGATCACCTGCTAGAGAGTCACGAGGGGCGCCGCAAAGGGCACCCGAACAAGGCCTATCGCCTAGAAGACCCGGGCAAGAGAGAGAGAGAGAGAGAGAGAGATGTGTCAGCGCTGCTGACGCATCTACCTACGGGCCCAACAGAATGCGCAACGACCCTCAACACGTCTGTCCCCGAAAAACTCACGCGAAAACTACCCCTCTTCATAACGGTCCAGCCCTCTCCCCAACAAACCAATCCCCGTCAAGCGCTTGAAATCAACCCAGGAAGGCCAACCCAAACCCGACCTATCGTGCCCAGCAACCCACTCTGAGAAGCCATGACAACAAGAACATAACCCATACACAACCGCTTGTCAAGAGGGAACCGCGAGTCTACACGGGAGCCGCCACGAGATGTCCTGGTGAGAGACCGTATGGACAGCTACCCGCTCAGAGCGAGGCGATGATGTCGCGCAGCATCTTCTCGACGTGCTTGCGGGTGTCATCTGGGAGCGGCAGCTCCGGGACTCGTGCGAGCAGCAACTCGCCTTCGACGATGCCGGCTCTGAGCGCCTCTGCCGCGTAATCCCAGTCGCGGTCGCGACCGGCGGCGCACTTGGAGAGCACTAGGTCGTGCGGCTCCAGACACCACGCGACCGCAACGCGCTTCGAGGCGACGCGAGGCGGGATCGTTCGCTTCACCAGGCGCTCCTGCCAACCGTGCGGTGCCTTCGCCGTCTCCGGACCAACTCCATGCGCGTAGTACCCGAAGGTCAGATGAAACTGAGACCCGTCCCCGAGTGCCCCGTCGATCAAGTCGGCGTCATCCGGAGCGCGCAACGGGTAGATGTCCGCCTCCTGGGATCGCAACATCGACTCCGGAGGCCGGCCGCATGAGCCGAGGATCGCCTGACTGCCGATGACCACGAGATCGTCCTGACCGGTTACCTCGGCTGCCGCGGCGACGACGTGCTCGAACTCCTGCGGACGCACCTAGGCGACCTCGCTCACGATACGCCGGCGTTCGGGCTCACTCAGCATCCCCGCAAACGGAGAGTTCTGCCGTAGATCGTCGGCATCCGGGCTCACTTCCACCAGCCTGCGCCGGATCTCGGGTACCGATCCGCTCAGCAGCTGCTCCCACCTGTCGGCGTAGCGCGGATCGATACTCCCCTGCTCTCCCCAGCGAAGCAGCACATGCCTCGCCTCCCGCACAATCGGAGCATTCAGCCGGCGTGCCACTATCCGGTGATAGGCGAGGCTGCGTGCACGCGCGCGGTCATGACCACGGAGCTCTTCACCCTCGTGAGAATCGTCGATACGCATCCCGCGAGCGGCATCACGCCGACGCTCCATCGTGGCGGTCAGGACGAATCGCCCCCCGCCCCCCGCCGCTTTCTCGGCATCGACGGCCTCCCACAGGTACAGCAGCTCCGGCACCGGCACCTCCAGTCGACCCTCGGGCGTATAGACGACTGCAAGATCGCCAGCCTCGATCCAGCGGTCCAGCGCGCTGTGACTGACCCCCAACACACGCGCCGCCAACCGCCGCGACACAGTCTCTCCCAACTCGCGCTCCAGCGCGATGCGAACCTCCGCGAGATCTCGACTCCACGGCACCTCACGAGCAACGCGACGCAACCGCGCGATGTTCCCGAACAGCTCCTGCTTGCGATCTACGACACCCATAGATCTCAAGGCTAGCACGACTAGCCATTTCTCCCTAATAATGGCTAGTCTTCTACCGCCTGGGTCTACTTCTTCTTGGTCTTCTTCTTGACCTTGAGGGGCCCATACTTCTTCCGGGCCAGTCGTTCGCAGTTGGTGCGCTTCTTGCCTTTGGCTTTTTTGTGGCAGGCCTTCAGTGCGAGGGCGAGTTTCTGCGTCCGAGTGAGGGCCTTCGCCTTTGGGCACCCGGTGACGGCGAGGGGTGTGTTCTGGTTGAGCCGGGCGCCGTTCTGCCCCGTGAGTTCTGTGGGTATCGTGAGTTTGCTCGCGCAGAGGTTGCCGTTGGCTGCTAGGACGGAGTGGGGTCCCTGGGGTAGGTTCGTTTCGAAGCTCGATATGGGAGCGTCGGGGACGGTTTCGAAGCGGGAGTACGTGATGCCTTTCTTGATGTCCGTCTTGCCGTCCAGGTCGATACGGATATCCGCGCCGCGTTCGTTTGCCTGTAGGAGGAACACGACGTCGGGGAACGCCGCACCACCGTGCGAGACGAGGATCGCCGGACCCGTCAACGGGACGCCCAGGATCGGGGTGAGGGCTTTCGCTGTCCCGATGAACGATCCTGGGGGGCAACCCGCTGGGTTCGCGTTGAACTGTACTTCGGTGCACGCCTGCTGGAGTGTCGTCAGGCGCGCCGGTAGGACCGTGGGTAGCGTCAGGGCGACTTTGTGGATGTTCGCTTCACCGGCTTTCTGAGAGAGCTTGACCGTGAGGCTCGCACCATCGGCTCTGCTTGTTTTGCCCTGCGTGCTGATAGCCATAACGGGCTTGAACGGCAAGCCCTGACAACCACCGACCTGGAAGCGGTTCGACAGTCCCACGGTCTGGTTGAGAGTCGAGATCGCTTCCCCACCGACGCTCATCGGTTCGCAACTGGTGGGGTTGAACGTGAACCCTGAACGATTCATCTCCAGCGACACCGAGCGCAAGTCCAGAGGTATCCCGTAGAGGATTGTCGGTAGCGGATCGCTCACGGCACGGATCTGCGCGGTGTTCTGATCTATGTAGAGCGCGACACGTACTACGACGGTCCCGAGGTCGAACGGACCCGCGATCGCGGGGGTGATGACCGCCAGACTCAACGGAGCATCCTTATAGGGGCCGGCGAGATACGCCTTGCCCTGGACGGGATAGGGTTGCGTTCCCGCACCCGCGGTGATGTTCACGACACCCACCTGTGAGGATTCCGGGCACGACGGGGAGGATTGCTCCAACGCGCCTTCGCCTTCGTTGCTGCGCGCTGTGGCGGCGGCGATCTGTGCCTCTGAGCAGTAGGGCACCCCCGCGATCCTGCCGAGCAGGCCCTCGGGAAGAGTGGCGGTGATCGCACCAAGGTGTTGTGTTCCGTCTTCGCGAGAGACCTTGAACACGAACGGGGAGAACGCACCCGCCACCGGACTTACTGAGCCCGCCTGCAAGCTTGGGCTGTTAGGCAACTGTGCTTCGCTTGAGGCACACGCCCCACCATTAGCGCCCGAGGATACCGTGAACGGGATGCTCTTGACGACAGGGCTCGTGGGGTCCGAGAAGGGATAGAGCTTTGCGACCGCGCTATAGGTGCCGCACGCTTGAGGGGTGATCAGTGGTGCGCGGGCGCCTTCGCGTAGGTGTAGTTGAAAACCGGAGTAGGGGATCGGTGGCAAATGATCAAAGGTCGTCGTGAGCTGTCCCGTGCTGGGATCTGCGTGTACTTCTCCGGCCTGCTTGATCAGTACGCCGCGTTCTGGTGCCTTCGCGACGATGTACAGCGCGAGCAGCGAGTTGAATGGGTTCTCGTGCGGTGTCGCTAGGTACACCGATCCTTCGATCGCTTCTTCAAGCAACGGTGTCTTCGCTACGAGCGTCCCGATCTTCGAAGATTCCGGACAGCCCTCTCCCGGTCCAGATTCCGCGGTCACAGACTTGTACTGCGCCGGGGTGCAGGCACCAAGACCCGCCGCAGCGGCGGGATTGACCGTCACGCCTTGAGGCAGGATCACCTCGGTCTTCACGGGCTCGGTTTCGGTGATGCCTTCAGGACTGCTCAACCCCCGATTGGGTAGCCCCAGTTCGAAACCCAATCCCGAGGAACTAGACGCCACACCCGTGGTCGCACGAGCTGACACGGACGGTGAGAACGGCACCGCTTCGCATCCGGTCAGTGCCGTCGGGTGTTCCGCCGCGTCGTGCAGGAACACCGTTTCTTCGGCGAAAGCTCCCGGTGTGAGCAGCGAGTCTGCGCGAAGGGTGAAGCTGTCAGGCGATTCGCAGTTCGCCGGCTGCATCAGGAACACGCCTGGCGTGACCGTGGACGCGCAACCCTTTACAATACCCTGTCTTTCACCCTGTTTTTCTGGCAGTTGGCATTCGCGTTCGGGGTCGTGGCCGGGGTCTGGCGGCACTCCCCACACCGTCGCGATCACCGAAGTGGTCTCGAGTGGGATCGCGAAGGTCCCGACTTCGAGCCCGTAACCACGTTCAGGGTCCACCGAGGCGTTCTGGAAGATGTTGTTGCTGAACAAGCTGAACCCCAGCTGGGCTGCCTGTCCTGGGGCTGGCGTCAAGTTGTAGATCGCCGTTTCGACGGTGCCGATTGAGGGCAGGACAGCGTGCAAGACGCCGACCTGGGTGTCCCCAGCACACTTGGGGGTGAGGCCTTCGAGGCTTTTGCGTGGACAGCTCGGAATCGCAGCGGGATCACCAACGAACCCCGGCGGCAAACTCGATGATGACATCCCGCATCTGTCCACCTTCGGTACGACCAGAACTTTCGGTATTCAAGTTGAACTGCACGACCAGTTCGTAGGGGTGTGTTCCCGCGCGCAGATCAGGACTGCCGTCCCTGTTAAGCGCCGTCACACGAACACTGCCGGGTTCGAAACCAAATTCAGCCCGGGCAGCAGTGGCGGGCAAGACCAGCACCAGAAGGATCATTATCGGCAGGAACCTGGAGAGCATCCCGGCGAGCTTCTGCTTTTCACCGCTTCGCTCGCTGCATCTCGTAGAGCCGTTACCTGTGGTTGTGAACATGGTTTATCGGCCCCTCTTCCTCGTAGTCTGCTTGGCCTTTTTGCTCTGCTTAGCCCTGTAGGTCTTGCGGGCGGTCTCTTCACACGCCAAACGCCTCTTCTTCGATGACTTCTTCCTGCACGTCTTCAGAGCCGCGCTCAGCTTCTCAGTGCTCGCCGATCTTCTTCCCACGGTCGGTTTCACCGGGATAGCCGGCGGCAGCGGCGCGAGATCGCCCGGGCCTTCAAAGCTCAACGACGCGGGCGTGACACTGCTGGGCGCAGCCGGCACCGGCTGGCACACTTCGCCCTGACAATCCACCGCCGCTGGAGCCTTCCGTTTCGTTTGCGAAACCGCCGTTTTCGCGGGCATCGTAGAGATCGACGAGATCGTCACGATCCTTCGGAACCAGCCGATCACGCGTCGTGAAAAACACGTTGGCGCCGCTTTCATCCATATCGAGGAAGATGGAGTCGTTTGGTTCCGACCCTGCTGGATATCAACTTCACGCATCCACCGGACCGTTCACAGGTACCGATATCTTCGGGCTCATACTGGTAAACATCCTCGAAGCCTTCATTGGTGTCAAACGGCGAGAGCGAGTCCTTGCTGTCGAAATAAAGCCGCCCCGAGTTGGCCAGGTAACGCTGCGCAGGGCGAAAGAACGAACCCGATCTGGAGTTATTCACCGGGAGCACCGAGTTTCCGAGCGGAGGGCGCTCGGTAGCATTGCATGAGGGGCAGACCAGCCGACCCGTCTGCGAGTCATACACAAAGACCTCTTCGCAAGGTTCCGTTTCTCCGTGGGGGCCGCAACTTGCAGTGCTGTCAACGCCGGTAAGCGAAGCATGCGACATGAACGCGATGTAACGCCCGTCGAGGCTCGCCTCAGCGCTGCGATATCCAGCAGCCTGGTGCCAATCACCCAGATATTCCCCTTTCTCCAAACTGTTGTCTATCGCTTGGAGCGTGGCGATGTAGACGGTTTTGTCTTCGCGATGAACGTAGAGGTTGAATGCTCCCTGTCGAGCAGTTTCGCCGTGTTCGTTTTCAGCGTCGCTGCCGATCACCGCCGTGTCGACGAAATAGATCGACGAGAGATCTTCGCTCTGTCCGACGAGGCCTTGGAACCCGCCCTTTTCTTCGGTCAGGTCGGTCTGTGTATCGGTTTCGAGGTCATAGACCACGCCGTCGGACAGCAGCACCTTGCTCCCGTCGGCCGCAGCGCTCAGGTACTTGCCGGCATGATCGGGGATTTCCCTGGTGACTTCCCCGTTTTCACGCACATACACCTGTCCCGAGGCATTTGACCAGAAGATCCGCGAACCATCGTCAGAGATCGCGTGATCAAACGCGTATTGGCCACTCTGATCGTCCCGTGCCGGGGTGGTAGAGTTTGCCGGCACCGAAGGTGGCGCCCGGTACCGTTTCGGCTGTTCCCGGGAAGGACGTTGACCAAGCGCAGCGTACCGCCGACCTCCTCGTAAGATTGTTCGCTTTAGGACCACCGTCCACGGCCGCCGGCGCAAAGGGAGTTTCGGAAGTGTAGCGCAGCATTGGCTTCGAGGAGGATGTGCGAGAGGCCGGCGCTGGCCCCCGCATAGGTGACCGCTAGACTGGTTTCACCCTGGCCGGGCGATCGGCCCGGCGGTTCCTGCAGCAAAAGCGGCGAGAGGTCCCCCGGATCGTCACTGGAGAAACTGTAGAGGTTGGCATATTCACTCGGCGCATCCGGCGCCAACGAGGGCGTGACACCGGTGAGCAGGCCACTTTCCAAGCTCGCGTCAAACGCTCTGAACCCAGTTTCGTACGGCCCCGTTTCCAGATGTTCAGGCGTCAAATCAGCAGTCTGCCAGCCGGACGTGGTACGACGGGCTATGTACTCGTTTTCATTGTGCCCTCCGCCCGCGGTGGAGAACGGGGTTCCCTCGAAGACGACCGCTTCGCCATCCATAGAAGCCTGCTTCGGGAAAGGATCTTTTTCGATCTGATTACATTCGCTGCAACCGAGTTCGGGGGTCGAGTTGGAAGACCTGCCCGCCGGCCTTGTTGACTGGTGAGACCAGCTCGTAAGCACGATTATCGGGCAACGTCGAAGATTCGACCGGATAGGTACGGAATTGTTCGGCGACACCACTGGCCGGGCAGGGAACGCCTTCTTCTTCCGGGTTGCAGGGAGAGGAAGCAACCACCCGGAACCGGTACGCCGTATCCGACTGCAGGCCCGCCACGGAGGCAGTGGCACTCAAGCTACTTTCGGCCGCTGCCAAGCTCCGCTCCCCCGAGCGGTGCTTCAAGAGCCCCGGCAAAGCGATCACTGGGTTCGTTTGCTTCGTAGGCGGCCTCGGTGAGATACTGGAAGCTGTAGTGCGTCTGCGATCCTTCGGGATTGATCTGCGCGTGAAGCACGGCACTGTAGCGTCCACGGAAGATACAGACTCGGCCGTGATCTGTGGCGATCATACTTCGGCGGGCGCGAACACCTCGACGTTCCACTTGCCGAATTCGGGTGTCGTCCCGAAATAGAAGATTCCGGCCGGGCGCGAGGAACCATACGAAGGACCGGGTCAAACCCAAGCGCATATTCGTTGATCTGTTGTGAGACAGGCGAGAAGGATCCCTTTTCCACGAACTTCCAATCCGACTGTTCATTGCAAGGCGCCAACTGGCGGAACTTGAGATCACTGGAAGAGATAACGTACGCTTCTCCGGTCTTTGGATTGACCGTCATGCCGGCAAGTTGGGCTCCGGGAAGCTTGTAATGGCAGGCCGGCGTGACGGGTTCGCCCCGTGTACACATAGCTTGAATAATCACCGGGACTTTGAGGTTTGAAGACCATGACCCGGCCTTCCCCACTCCGCGATACGGTTCTTGAAGTCGGCGACATACACGGTGCCCGCATCGTCGACGGCGATCCGACTGTGAGTCGAGGCTTTATGAAATTTTTCGGGCGATTCGGAGATCGGTCCTTCAGTTCCCGAGAGATCGTCTTCACCGAACCCCCCGACCGGTTCGCCCGTAGCCGTGAAGACCTGGACCGCCCCTTTTTTGCGTTCTCCGTTGAACACGTAGACGTCACCGGTTGTCTGATCGACGGCCACTCCTTCCGGCAGGTCCATCTGACCGGCGCCTTCACCTGCGAAGGCGACTATCTGGACGGGACTGCCCGTCGCCTTGCAGGTGGGATGCGCAGCTTCCCCATCCGGCCCGCACCGCTCGAACTTTCTTTCTTCATCGGCGACGCCCCAGCCCCAAGCCTGCCTGAACACCCCCTGAGCGCCATAGCTCAACACCAATGAACCTCTTTCGTCGGCCTGGACACGATTCACCACATAGACGGTACCGACCGGCACACCGCCTGCACCGGTGTAGTTGACCGCGATACCACTCGGTTGTGAAACCAACGGCAGGCTGTGTCACCAAAGACACCGACCGATTCATAGCTCGCCACAGCAGACCCACAGAGCAGCAGACAGAGACCAAGGAGCAGACCAAGAGCGCTCACAAACCGATGAGTGCGACGATTTACGCCTCTCCGATCCCGCTCCGGCCTCCTTTTTTCCGCCGGATTTTTGCCTTCCCGACGGTTTCGATCTGACTTGATCATCTCTGCCAGCTCCCTTATCTCTCAGATAAACAGCAAAATACGAGGAGCCGCCGCCCGCCAAATGACGAAGCGAGGCGGCAGCCCAATCCGCCTACGACGCAGCGGGCGCCGTCACCGCCCAAGACCCATTACCCAAATAACTGGCGCCTTCGCTTGTCGTGAAAGCCGTCAACGTCGTACCGCTCGGCTGATAACCAAACGACCCACCAAAGATCGGACCGGTAAAGAAGGCGTTTTCGGCATGTTCTTCGTTGACATAGATACACAGCGTCCCTTCCGGCGCGACCGGATGAATGACCGTGCCCGTGCAACCAGCCACAAAACCAGCACCAGTTTTGTTTTTGATTTCTTCCGCGGAAAGAACGAAGTAATGTTCAGAGCCTTCTTCCAGCGGGATCGGGAACGAGATCGAAGCAAACAGTTCCTTTTCAGCGGGAACATCGTAAGCCGAAATACTCCAAGTCCCGGTCTCGGTCTTGCCACCCGGCAACGTCTCAGTGAACCCCGTAGTACCCGTAGCACCGGTAGCACCTCTGACTCCAGTCGCACCGGTCGTGCCTTTGGCACCGGCCGAACCGGCTCCCCCATTGGCGCCGGCAGGACCGGTTTCGCCTTTGGCTCCGCCCGAACCCGATGATCCCGCGGGACCAGCCGGACCAACAGAGCCGGCAGCACCCTGAGCACCAACCGCCCCCGGAGCACCAGCCCGACCAGCCTTGCCCTGCAACGCCTTCAGCACACTCGGGCTGATCTGCTTCGTCGAAGTGATCAAGTACTTCTTCGCGGCATAAGCACCACCGGTCATCGCAAAGACCAGCGCTACGACAGCCAGAACCATCGCTGGACTCATGTGTCTGCGTATCGTTGAGAACATCGTTACCTCTTCTCCTCGGAGTCAGAGGGGCTGACCCCTCGGTTGATTACCTGCCCACCACTCGAACCACCAGACGAGGAGACCCACATCGCGTCACTCACCCGCTCACCAAGTGCGGTCAAACACCACGCGTTTGGCTCCCCCGTCGGCTGATGACCCTGCCCAGAGGAGTTCTCGACCAAACCCAGCTTCTCCAACCGCGTCAACAACTTCGAGATCTGGCCCTGATCGGAAGCACCGGCGGCATCACCGATCTCACGATTACTCGAACCCGGCCCCTCGGCAATCGCACCCAACACCCGCATCGTGCGATACGTCAACCGCATCGGCAAATCCGCCAACGGATCGCTCACCGACACAGCACCCGCCAGACCGCTCGCCTGCCCCCGCGCCTTAGATGCACCTTGGACCTTCAGAGCGGGACGCTCCAACTCGCGCTGAGCCGCCGCCGGACCGAGGTAGGGCAGCACGATCATCGCCATCAACGGGTTCAGCAACTCGACAAGCGAGTCGTTCGGCGCTAGCGCCGAACGAGGGGAGGACGACGCAACGGCGGTTCCTTTCCCACGACGCTGAGCGCCGCGGCCGGACATCCGCGCGTGGATCACGCTGAGGACGGCGCCCACCATACCCTCGGCGGTGAGCGGCAATGAGGAGGGCGCCCGATCGCCTTTGGCCTCGCTACGCCCACGGTCGAGGACCGTCGCGACCTCCCCGAGCACGAAAGCGCGACGTTCGAGAACGTGCGGTCCCGCGCCGAGGGCGTCGACGACGAGCAGCGAACCCGAAGCAGGCTCCTCCTCGAAGAACTCGAGCAGCGCGCCAAGGCCGGCTCTCACCTGCTCGCGCCAAGAGGACGACGCCACGGCGGCGCCGCAGGCGATCGCGACGGCTCGCTCGACGGTCACCTCGAACATGCTCAGGAGGCACTCTTCACAGCTGCTGAACTGGTCGTAGAACGTGCGCCGCGAGATCCGTGCGCGTGTCACCACGCGCGCCACCGTGGCCGAGCCGGCGCCGTGCTCGGCGATGACCTGCGCCATCGCGGTGAGAATCCGCGCGCGCTGCATCTCCGACACTTGCACCGAGCCCTCTCGCGGAACGCGCGCGGTATTGCCACCTGCCTGGCGCGCGGAGAACCCGCGTCGCGCGCCCGCTCGCGCCGGCGCCGTGGCGGCTCTGCTCTTGCGCGCACTGGAGCTAGCGGCGCGCATCGCGCGACCTTCCCGCCGTGGGAGGAGAAAGACGTCAACCGACAGGGGGCGCCCTGCCGCGCGGACGGCTTGGAACGGCCCTCTGGCCGAGAGAGACGAGCGGCTAGAGAGCGGCCACTACTGGGACAAGAGAGAGAGAGAGAGAGAGAGATGTGTCAGCGCTGCTGACACATCTACCTACGGGCGCATTTGGGTGCGCAATGACTCCCACCACATCTGTCCCCGACGAACTCATGCGTATACAACCCCTCATAAGGCGATCCGGCACCCTCTCCCATACTCCCCAACAAGCGCTTGAAATCGGTCAGAAGACCGACCCAAACCCGATCTATTTGTGTGTCCCCGTGGAGGGAAACACTTGACCTACCAATCATAAGCACACCTGCCCCTTGTCGTCAAGCCCCCAACTGCACGACTCGTGCTTACCTGCCGATAATTGGCTCTGTTGAGCGAAATATTTGTATACAGAAGATTTACCAACTGGCATCCCTGGGCCGACTGAGATTCCCTTTGGCGGTGGTTACAGTGTTCAGGCTTGCGTAGGCGACTCGTCCGGATCGGCCGGAGAGGAGACCGCGACTATGTCGAGGAGATGCTCGAGCCCTGCGAAGTCGTCGCGGTTGTGGGTGTAGAGAGGAAGCTCGTTCGACAAGGCGACCGCCGCGATCAGCAGGTCCAAGGCTCGCCG
Organism: uncultured Solirubrobacterales bacterium; assembly: GCA_963714025.1. Taxonomy (GTDB): domain Bacteria; phylum Actinomycetota; class Thermoleophilia; order Solirubrobacterales; family Solirubrobacteraceae; genus Palsa-744. Next base: position 2,416,979 of record OY970221.1, on the reverse strand, counting down.
GCCCCGCGCTTTGCGCCCAGCGGCGGTCACTGCCGCATAGATGCGTCCGTAGACACGCGCGGCTGCGAGGTCGAACGGGAGTTGGTCGAACGTGTCTTCGGCGTGCTGGATGAGCGCGATGCGCAGAGCCCGCTTCTGTGGATCGACCGTCGCCTCTGGACCGGTGGCCAGCTCGGCCATGGTGATCGCGGACACGGCAAGCTCGATCGGGAGATCGCCGGCGCTGAGCAGCTTGAGATCGATCACCACCGAGGTGTCGAGCAGGCCGCGCGGGCGGCGCTCCTTCTCAGGTTCAGGCGCGGGACTTGTCTGGGCCTTCATCCCAGACCCGCGGCGTCGGGTCCTGGTCCACGTAACGATCGATGTCGGCTCGGAACTCTTGGTAGTCGATATGGCCCATTCCGGAGAACGCGGCGATCGCCACCTCGGCGGGCACGAACCGGCGGCGACGGATCGGGCGCAACTCTCCCACGGGGTTGCCGTTGCGGGTCACGATGAACGACTCGCCGCGGTCGAGCTCGCGCATGATCTCGCCGCTCTCGTTGCGTAGCTGTCGCTGGGTTATCTCACGCATGAGACACCTAGCGTAGCACGCGTGCGACGGTCGGGTTCGAGCTGCTGTCAGCACCCGGTTGTCTGCGCACGCCGCCACGCCGATCCATCTGAGCAGTCAGCAACAAGCACCGCCACCCGAGCCAGATAGCCCTCCCAATGTTGGTCTTATCCCCATAGCCGGTCGGCGACCGGCCACCCACAAGTGAGACCTTAATTCAAAACTGCGAAATCTCCCGGCGAGCGAACCAGCCGCGTGTCGCCACACGAAGGCTCGCGTAGCTGATCTACCGCCCGCGCCGTCCCCATCGGGTCGGCTTCCCTGGGCGGACTTTCCCGAGCGACTGGAGCGCCCCCGGGTGTGGGATCAAGCTGCGCAACCGCTTCGGGTCGTTACATTCGCGGGCTGGCTTGCCGGACCGGACCGGTGCTAAATCAACCTTTACGATGTTTGGTGGCCGGTCTGCGACCGGCTCGATATATGTAAGCGGCGATTGAGGGGAGGCGGGCGGCCCGGATCGGACATCCCCGGGGGGACTGGAGCGCCCCCGCGGGTGGTGACAGAGCTGCGCAACCGCTTCTGATCGTTACAGACGCGGGCTGGCTTGCCGGACAAGGATTGTGCTGGAGAGAGCTTTACGGTGTTTCGCGGCCGGTCTTCGACCGGCTCGACATGTAAGCGGCGATCGAGAGGAGGCGGCTTGGTTCCTGAGCGTCCTCGACCAAGCAGAGCAAGAACGCAGGGAGCGTGGCGTGCTACGCACGCGAGCGACTGAGGACGCAGCTATGCGCCGCGTCGAGGACGCTCAGGTGATTTGGTACAACGGCCCGTCGCCACCCTCGGGCGTCGTGAGCCGTCCGCCCTTGGCCGTGATCGCGCCGCACTGCACGCAGTTGGTGTAGTTGACGATCACGTCGACCTCGCCGTGCTCGGGGGCGTCCTCGGGGATCTCGTACACCCCCGCGGGGCACATCCAGCGCCACGTTTCGGCGACCTCGCGCGGGACGTGTTTCTGCACGCGGATGTGGTTGGGGGCGTCATCGCGCGTGGCGTTGCCGGTGATGAACACCGAGGAGAGCTTGTCGAAGGTGTACTTGCCGTCGGGCTTGGCGTAGACGTCCTTGGTCTTGCCGACGAACATTCCGCTCGAGTCGTTGCGGTGCCAGGCCGCGCGCCCGGGCAGCTTGCCCTTGGTGATCTGCTGGATGCCGCTCAGCGGTCCGCCGACGGGCAGGCCCTTCTGGAGCGGCTGGCGCGCGTTGCGCACCTCCCACAGCTCCTTGCCGACCGAGGACTGCTCGATCGCGTCCTCGTAGGCCGACAGGTCGCTGGCTGCCGCGCCTGAGCGCCTCGTAGATCGTCTCGGCCGCGAGCATGCCCGACTTGATGCAGTGGTGCACGCCCTTCAGCGCCATCGTGTCGACCATGCCGCCGGCGTCGCCGACCAGCAGCGCGCCGGGCATCGAGAGCTTGGGCATCGACCAGTAGCCGCCGCCCGGCAGCGCCTTCGCGCCCCAGGCGACGCGCTCGCCGCCCTCGAGGATCTTGCGCACGAGCGGATGGGTCTTGAAGGTCTGCAGCAGGTCGTGTGCCGAGGTCGTCGCGTCGGCGTAGTCGAGCTCGACGACGAAGCCGATCGAGACGAGATCCTCGCCGGTCTTCTCGTCCTTCATCGGATAGATCCAGGTGCCGCCGATCTGGCCGTACTTGGAGGAGACCTTCAGCGGCCACGGGCCCATCGTGTGGATCACACGGTCGAGCGGCTTTGGGACCTTCCACACCTCCTTCACGCCGAGCTCCCACACCTGCGGCTCGCGACCTTCGGCGAGGTCGAACTCGCGGATCGCCGCGCCCGTCAGATGGCCCCAGCAGCCCTCGGCGAGCACGGTCGCCTGCGCCTTGATGTCGGTGCCGGGCTCGAAGTTGCCGAGCGGCTCGCCGTCCTTGCCGCGGCCCTTGTCGCCCGAGCGCACGCCGACCACGCGGCCATCCTCGACGATCAGTTGCGTGGCGGCGGTCTCGGTCAGGATGTAGGCGCCGGCCTCCTCGGCCTGCTGCTGCTGGTAGCGCGCCAGCGCGGAGACCGAGACCACCTCGTTGCCGTGGTTCTTGAAGGTGGCGGCGTGGGGATGCGCAGCGAGTGCTTGGCGGTGGGCGTGAGATACACGGCCTCCTTGGTGACCTCGCCGAAGGCGAAGCCCTCCTCGCGCCACTGCTCGCGGGTCAGGTCGGGGAACAGCTCTTCCAGCGGCCGCGGGCGCATGACCGCACCTGACAGATTGTGCCCGCCGCAGGTCTTCGCCTTCTCGACCACCGCGACCGGGACTTCGCCGAGGCGCTCCAGCAGATCGCCGCCTTCTCGGCATCCTCGGCGAGCAGCTGCAGCAGCCGGTTGGCGCAGGCCAGGCCCGCGGTGCCGCCGCCGACGATCGCCACGCCGACCTCGATCAGCTCGTCCTCGGCGTCGAGGCCGTGCTTGACGAACTCCTTCTGCGGGTCCACCGGCGGCGGGAACGCCGCCGGTATGACCCTGCCGTTGCTCGAGCCGTTATGAGATGACATCGTCGACGCTCCCTTTCGTAGTGCGCTGGAGCACCCTCATCCGCCCGTTCCTCAGCTCGCCTTCTTGGCCTTCACGGCCTCGGTCAGCTTCGGCAGGATCTTGTTCAGATCGCCGACGATCCCGAGGTCGGAGAATTCGAAGATCGGCGCGTTCGAGTCCTTGTTGATCGCGACGATGTTCTCCGAGGCCTGCATGCCGACCTTGTGCTGGATCGCGCCGGAGATGCCCGCGGCGAGATACAGCTTCGGCGCGACCGTCTTGCCGGTCTGGCCGATCTGCGCCGCGTAGGGGTACCAGCCGGCGTCGACGACCGCGCGCGTGGCGGCCACGGCGGAGTTGCCGCCGAACGCCGCCGCGAGCTCCTCGGCGAGCTGGAAGCCCTCGGCCTTGCCCAGGCCGCGACCGCCGGCGACGAGGATGTCGGCGCCCTCGATGTCGACGTCGGCGCCGCGCTGTTCGCCGCGCGTGACCATCGTCGCCTGCTGGGCCTGCGGGCTCAGCTCGAAGCTGAGCTGCTCCACGACCGCGTCGCCGGCGCCGGACTCTCTGATCTCGAACGCGTTCAGGCGGCCGATGATGATGCCGACCGCGGAGCGGTACTTGATCTCGGAGATCGCCGAATCGCCCAGGATCGGGCGCTCGGCGATCAGCTCACCGCCCTCGGCGCGCACGGCCGTGACCTCCATCGCCACGCCCGCGCCCAGCCGCGCGGCCAGACCGGCGCCGATCTCGAAGCCGAGCAGACCGCCGCCGAACAGCGCGTAGGAGTAGTCACCGCCGGAGATCGCCTTGGCCATCGCGTCGACCACGCGGCTGCGCGAGCCCTTCGGGACCCTCGGCGACGAGCACCTTCTTGGCGCCGTAGTTACCCAGCGACGCGGCCAGATCCTGCGGGAACGCCTCGCCGAGCAGGACCACGTGCGCCTCGCCGCCGAGCTCGGCGGCGAGCTTCGCGCCCTCGGAGACGGCGCCGAGCGAGTTCTTGTTGATCGCGCCCTCGTAGTGCAGCGCGTAGACCAGGATGTTCGCCATCTAGATCAGCTTCCTCTCGTCGAGCCAGGCGACGATCTTCTCGACCGTCTCGTCGGTGTCCTCGTCCTCGATGATCTCGCCCGCGGCCTTCGCCGGCGGCGCCTTCGCGGCGACCCACTGCGCGGCGGAGTTCTCGCCGCCGACCTTGCGCGCGTCGATCCCGACGTCGGCGGCGCCGACGGTGTCGAGCGGCTTCTTCTTGGCGCCCATGATCGCCTTCAGCGAGGGGTAGCGCGGCTCGTTGATCGCGTCGCCGACGGAGATCACCGCGGGCAGCTTGATCTGCACGGTGTCGTAGCCGTACTCGGCCTGGCGCTCGCAGCGCAGCGCCTCGGACTCGACGTCCATCTTGATCACCTGCGTCAGCGAGGGCATGCCCAGGTGCTCGGCGACGACCGCGCCGATCGTGTAGCACTCGCCGTCGTCGGACTGCTGGCCGAGCAGCACCAGATCGGGGCTCTCGCGCTCCAGCGTCTTCGCCAGCGCGTAGCCGGTGGCGGCCACGTCCGAGCCGGCGACGGCGGCGTCGGTGAGGTGCACCGAGCGGTCGGCGCCCAGCGAGACCGCCTTGTGCAGCGCGCGCACGGCGCTGCTCGGGGCCCATCGTCACCGCGACGATCTCCTCGACCGGCACGGCGCCGCCCTCGCGGATCTGCATCGCCGCCTCGATCGCGTGCGTGTCATAGGGGTTGAGGTTCTTCTCCCCGCTGCGGTCCATCCGCCCCGTCGAGGGATCGATGCGCTTCTCGACGGCGGCGTCCGGAACCTCCTTGACCAGGACGCATATCTTCATTGAGTGGCTCTCCTTGAGGTCTTTGGACAGGGAATCCTACCTGATCCGGCGGTTGACTGACGAGTCAATCGGAACGCGCGCGTGACGGTCGCGGAGCGGATGAAGTCGACGATCGCCTGCGTGGAGGCGCCGGGCGTGAACACCTCGGCGACGCCCAGCCCCTTGAGCTCGGGGATGTCCTCGGCGGGGATCGTGCCGCCGACGGTGACGACCACGTCGTCGATGCCCTGCTCGCGCAGCAGCTCGACGATGCGCGGCACGAGCGTCATGTGCGCGCCCGAGAGGATCGACAGCCCGACCGCGTCGGCGTCCTCCTGGATCACCGTCTCGACGATCTGCTCGGGCGTCTGGTGCAGGCCCGTGTAGATCACCTCCATGCCGGCGTCGCGCAGCGCGCGCGCGATGATCTTGGCGCCGCGGTCGTGGCCGTCGAGGCCTGGCTTGGCGACGACGACGCGGATCTTGCCCTGGCGGGTCTCGGCGAGGATCGAGATGCAGCGGCGGCGCTCATGACTCCGGCAGGTTATTCGCGCGCCTGCGCTCGCGTCCCCAGCGTGCCCGCGGCGAGCCGCGCCGACGCCTGCCCAGCGCGGCCGCGTCCAGCGAGCCCGGCGAGGATCTTCAGCCGCCGCCCGAGGCGGTCCAGCGCAGGATCTCCCAGCCCTCCTCGCGCGCGATCCGCCGCAGCTCGGCGTCGGGGTTGACGACGACCGGGTGCCCGACCGCGCGCAGCATCGGCAGGTCGGACTCGGAGTCCGAGTAGGCGTAGGAGGCGTCGAGATCGATGCCCTCGCTGCTCGGCCAGCTGCGCATCGCGATGCCCTTGCCCTCGCGATAGTTGAACGGGCCGGCCGGCCGGCCGGTGTAGCGGCCGTCGACGATCTCCGAGCGCGAGCCGAGCGCCGCCGTCGAAGGCCAGCACGTGCGCGAGCAGGTCGGCCATCTCCTGCGAGGCCGCCGTGACGATGTAGACGGCCGGCCCGCGTCCTGATGGGCGTAGGCGCGCTCGCAGCATCTGCGGGTACAGGCGCGGCAGCACCCCGCCAGCACGCGCGGAGACGAGCCGCTCGAGGTCGCGGACCGGCACGCCCGCGATCATCTCGCCCACGCGCTTGCGCACCGCGTCGGCGCGGTCGTCGGTCGAGCCGCGCAGGCGGAAGCGCATGTTCTCGTACGCGTCGCGCGCCAGCCGCCGGCGCGAGATCATGCCCGCTCTCGTACGCGGCCCGGGCGAAGAAGATGCCCGACGAGCCCGCCATCAGCGTCTTGTCGAGGTCGAAGAACGCGCGCGCGCGCGCCCGGCGGCTGTGGCGCTCGCGGTGCGACGCTCGACGTCGCCGCTGACGCTCAGCACCGTCGACCTCGAGATCACCGCGTCGCCCTGGCCGCCGCCGGAGCAGATCGCGGCGCAGCCGAAGCCGCCGCCGCGGCGGCGCAGCTCGTGCACGAGCGCGCCGAGGATGCGCGCGCCGGAGGCGCCGATCGGATGCCCGAGCGCGACCGCGCCGCCGTTGACGTTGACGCGGTCCTCGTCGATGCCGAGCATGCGGATCGAGTTGAGCGTGACCGAGGCGAACGCCTCGTTGATCTCCCACAGGTCGATGTCGCCCGGCTGCAGGCCGGCCTTCTCGAGCGCCTTCTTGGCGGCCGAGGCGGGAGTGCGCGCGAGGTAGGCGAAGTCGTCGGCGACCTGCGCGTGGGCGACGATCTCGGCCAGCGCCTCCTGCCGTTGGCGGCGGCCCACTCGTCGGAGGCCAGCACCAGCGCGCCGCCGCCGTCGTTGACGCCGGGCGAGTTGCCGGCCGTGTGCGAGCCCTCCTTGCCGACCAGGCCCGGGCAGCTTCGCGAGCACCTCGAGGGAGGTGTCGCGGCGCGGGGCCTCGTCGACCTCGACGATCGTGTCTCGCCCTTCCGTGCCCTTGATCGTGACCGGCACGATCTCCTCGGCCAGGCGGCCCTCGTCGGTCGCCTGGCCACGGCGCGCTCGTGCGAGCGCAGCGCCCAGCGGTCGAGGTCGGCGCGCGTGATCTCGAGCTGTCGACGACCTCGGTCGCCTCGACGAACATCTGCTTGCCCGAGAACGGGTTGGTGAGACCGTCGTGGACCATCGCGTCGAGCGCCTTCACGTCGCCCATGCGGAAGCCGAAGCGCGCGCCCGGCAGCAGGTACGGCGCCTTGGACATCGACTCCATGCCGCCGCCGACGCCGACCTGCACGTCGCCCGCGCGGATCGCCTGATCGAGGATCACGGCCGCGCGCATGCCCGAGGCGCAGACCTTGTTGATCGTCTCCGAGGAGACCTCCTTGGGAATGCCGGCCTTGATCTGCGCCTGGCGCGAGGGGATCTGGCCCTGGCCGGCCTGCAGCACCTGGCCCATCACCACGTGCTCGACCTGCTCGGGCTCGACCTCCGCGCGCTCCAGCGCGGCCTCGATCGCGGTCCCGCCCAGCGTGGTCGCGTCGAGCGTTGACAGTCCGCCGCCCATCTTGCCGATGGGGGTGCGCGCGGAGCCGAGGATCACGGTCTTGGGCATGGGTTGCAGGTTCTCCTGGAGTCGGGGGAAACGACGAGAGATCGAGAATGCTAGCGGGGCGAAGACAGCCCGCAGCGCCGGCGGCGAGGATCGCCGGCGCCGGTGGCGCACCTCTTGTACACCGTCGAACGACCGCGCGCACGGCCCGGAACGGCCGCGCCGACGTATATCCTGCCCGGATCGTGCGGGTATCGAGCACTACACAACCCGGAGCAGACACCGATGCGGACACGTCGCGGTCGGCCTGTTCGAGGGCGAGGAGCCGCCCGCGGGGACGCCCGCAGAGCTGGGCGAGCTGCTGAGCTCGGGCGAGGCGCGCCGCTCGCTGAAGGCCCTCGGCCTGACACACGCGCAGGGCAAGCGCTGGCTGACCGTCGGGCTGGGCAAGCGCGAGCAGTTCACCCCCGAGCGCGCGCAGGACGGTCGCGGCAGCGGTCCACGCACGCGCGCTCGAGCTCGGCACGCGCTCCCTCTGCATCCAGACGCCGGCCGAGACCGGCGTGGAGATCGCCGCGGCCTTCACCGAGGGCACGATCCTGAGCGACTACCGCTTCGACCTGCACAAGTCGCACCGCGGCGGACGACCGACCGGGACGGCGAGCGGAACCGCCGCCCCCAAGCACCTGGAGGCGTCTGATCTCTCCTCCCCGGCGCCGCGACGCGCCGGCGAGCGAGCTGGAGACGTTCGTCGAGCGACGCCGCGCACGGTGGCACAGGCCGCGAACGCGGCCCGCGATCTGCAGAACCGCCCCGCCAACGACCTCACGCCGACCGCGCTTGCCGAGTACGCGGCCGGGCTGGCCGGCGAGATCGACGCGCTGAGCGTCGAGGTCGAGGGACGCGCGGGGATCGCTCGCGCGCGGCATGGGCGCCTTCGCGGCGGTCGCGCAGGGCTCAGAGCAGGAGCCCGCGCTGATCGTGCTGCGCTACGAGCCCCCCGAGCGGCGCCGCCGCGGACTCCCCGACGCTCGGGTTCGTGGGCAAGGCAGTGACCTTCGACAGCGGCGGCATCTCGCTGAAGCCCGGAGCGAAAATGGCCGAGATGAAGTTCGACATGTCCGGCGGCGCCGCCGTGATCGAGGCCGTCGCCGCGATCGCGCGCCTGGGCCTGCCGGTGAAGCTCGTGGCCGTCGTCGGCGCCACCGAGAACCTTCCCAGCGGCCGCTCGGTCAAGCCCGGGGACATCGTCACGGCCGCCAACGGCAAGACGATCGAGGTCAACAACACCGACGCCGAGGGTCGGCTCGTGCTGGCCGACTGCCTCTGCCACGCCGTCGGCCTCGGGGCGGAGCGGATCGTGGACCTCGCGACCCTCACCGGCGCGGTGATCATCGCGCTCGGCTCGACCTACGCGGGCGTGATGTCAAACGACGACGAGCTCGTGCAGCGCATGAGCGACGCCGGTGAGAAGACCGGCGAGATCGCCTGGCGCCTGCCGCTGCACGAGGAGTACGACGAGCTGATCAAGGGCACCTACGGCGACCTCGACAACGCCCCCGAAGGCCGCAAGGCCGGCACGATCGTCGGCGCGGCCTTCCTGCAGAACTTCGTCGGACAGACGCCCTGGGCGCACCTGGACATCGCCGGCTCGGCCTGGGATCTCGGCCGCGCGTACGTCGGCAAGGGCGCCTCGGGCTATGGCGTGCGGTTGCTGGTCGAGCTGGCCCGCTCCTACTGCGCCTGAGCTCGCGCACCGGCTAGGCTCGCCCGGCGATGGACTTCGACCTCTCCCCCGACCACGAGCTGATCCGCCGCACCGTGCGCGAGTTCGCCCAGGGCGAGGTCGCGCCGGTCGCCGAGGAGCTCGACCGCACGAAGTCCTTCCCCTATGAGATCGTCGCCAAGCTCGGCACGCTGGGCCTGATGGGCATCCCCTTCCCCGAGGAGTACGGCGGCGGCGGCGGCGACACGCTCGCCTACGCGCTCGCGGTGGAGGAGCTCACGCGCGTGGACTCCTCGGTCGCGATCACCCTCTGCGCCCACACCTCGCTCGGGACCCAGCCGATCTACCTGTTCGGCAACGAGGAGCAGAAGCGCGAGTGGCTGCCGCGCCTGTGCTCCGGGGAGCGGCTCGGCGCCTTCGGGCTGACCGAGCCCGAGGCCGGCTCGGACGCCGGGAACGTCAAGACGCGCGCGCGCCTGGACGGGGGCGAATGGACGATCGACGGGGCCAAGCAGTTCATCACCAACGCCGGCACCGACATCTCCGGAGTCGTCTGCATCACGCCGTCACCGGCACGGCAACGGCGACGGCGCCAAGGAGATCTCGAACATCATCGTCGCCAACGGCACCCCCGGCTACGAACAGGGCGCGCCCTACCGCAAGATGGGCTGGAACGCCTCCGACACGCGGCCCCTGAGCTTCAGCGACTGCCGCGTGCCCGAGGAGAACCTGCTCGGCCCGCGCGGCGCGGGCTTCAAGCAGTTCCTGCACATCCTCGACATCGGCCGCATCGGCGTCGCGGCGATGGGCGTCGGCCTCGCGCAGGGCGCACTCGACGAGGCACTCGCCTACGCCAAAGAGCGCAAGGCCTTCGGCAAGCCCATCTCCAAGTTCCAGGCGATCCAGGCAAAGCTCGCGGACATGGCCACGGAGATCGAGGCCGCGCGGCTGCTCGTCTACAAGGCCGCGCGCGAGAAGGATCACGGGCGCAACTTCACCCTCACCGCCGCCCAGGCCAAGCTCAAGACCGGTCGCCTGGCCGTGCGCTGCGCCGAGGAGGCCGTGCAGATCCACGGCGGCTACGGCTTCATCGAGGAGTACCCCGTCTGCCGCTTCTACCGCGACGCCAAGATCCTCACGATCGGCGAGGGCACCGATGAGGTTCAGCAGATGGTGATCGCCAGAGCGCTGGGGGCCTAGCGCGGCTCGAGCACCACGAGCGGGATCTCGCGCTCGGTTCGCCGCTGGTAGTCGGCGTAGCCGCCGTACACGCCCAGCATCAGCTTCCACAGCCGCGGGCGCTCCTCGGCGCCTGCCACGCGCGCGTGGACCTCGCGGCGCTCGGAGCCGACCTGCACGGTCGTGTCGGGATGGGCCACGAGGTTGTGGTACCAGGCCGGGTTCTTCGGATAGCCGCCCTTGGAGGCCACCAGCACCAGGTCCTGTCCGTCGGTCCCGTAGACCAGCGGGCTGGTGCGATGCGTCCCACTCTTGGCGCCCACGTGGTCGAGCAGCAGCACCGACGGAAAGCCCGGGGTGCGATGACCGACCCGCCCGCCGGTGGCGCGATAGATGGCCGTGTGACCGTCCATCAGGCGCCCGAGCAGGCCCCAGTTGTTCTCCACCCAGTCCAGGAACGACATCGTCGCTGAGCCTACACGCCGCTAGCGCACGCCGTTACGTTCGAGCAGAGTGCTCGCCGCGCTGGCGGGGTCCAGGCGCCGCGCGACCACCTCGTCGAGCAGGCGCTGGAACTCCGCGTCCTCGGCCAGCTCCTCCTCCAGGCGCCGGCGCATCCGCGCGGTGGCGATCGCGAGCACCTCTCCGCGCAGGTTGCGCCGGCGGCGCTCCTGCAGCTGCCCGGCCTTCAGGATGTGCGCGCGGTGCTCGTCCAGGCGCTCGACCAGCTCCTGCACGCCCACGCCGTGCGCGGCCTCGGTCTTGAGAATCGGCACGCGCCACTGTCCGCGCACCTCCTCGGGCGAGCGATCGAGGTTCGCCAGCGAGAGCACGCCGCGAATCTCGCGCACCATCGTGTCGGTCAGCGGATGGTCGGCCTTGTTGATCACGATGATGTCCGGGATCTCCATCACCCCCGCCTTCAGCGCCTGAATCGAGTCGCCCGAGCCCGGCATCAGCACCAGCACGATCGTGTCCGCGTGGTCGATGATGTCGATCTCCGCCTGACCCACGCCGACGGTCTCCACGAACACGTCCTCGCGCCCGGCCGCGTCGAGCAGCAGCGCCGCCTGCAGCGCCGCCTCCGAGAGCCCCCCCAACGCGCCGCGGTTGGCCATCGAGCGGATGAACACCCCCGGGTCCAGGAAGTGCTCGCCCAGACGGATCCGATCGCCCAGCAGCGCCCCCTGCGTGAACGGCGAGGAGGGGTCGATCGAGAGCACCCCCACGGTGCGACCGGCCTCGCGCCGCGCCTTCGTCAGTGCGCCGATCAGCGTCGACTTGCCCACCCCCGGCGGACCGGTGAAGCCCACCACCGCGGCCGCGCCCGTGTGCGGATAGACCTCGCGCACGAGCTCCCAGCCCTCCGGACGGTCGTCCTCCACGAGTGAGATCGCGCGCGCCAGCGCGCGGCGGTCGCCCGCGAGCAGGCGTTTGGCGAGGTCGGTCTCGGTCATCGCGCGCGCAATCATCGCAGGGCCGCCCCCGCGCCGAGCGCGCCGCCACGGCCTCGCGGCGAACCCTTACGATCCCGCGCCATGGAGCCACCGCTTACCGAGCCCGAGACGCAGGCACCCCTCCACGAGCTCGCCGACGGTCTGCGGCGCGCACCCGAGCCGCTGCACGGCGGAGCGTTGACGCTGCTGGCGGTTCATGCGCGCGAACAACATGCTCAACCGCCACTACGCACGGCTGCTCGCCCGCTACGTTCTGCTGAAGCTCCGCTATGGCAAGCGCCTGCAGACCGACGGGATCTGCTTCATCTGCCCCGGCGTGCACCTGGAGATCGGGCGGCGCGCGAGATTGCGCATCGGGCGCTGGGCGTGGATCGGCGACGGCAGCAAGATCCGCGTGCACGAGGGCGAGGTCTCGATCGGCGCGAAGACCGTGATGGGGCAGGAGTGCACCATCTCCGCCTACCAGCACGTATCGATCGGGCGCGAGTGCATCGTTGCCGACCGCGTGATGCTGATCGACTTCGACCACGGCGTCGTCGAGGTCGAGCGCCCGATCCGCCTGCAGGGCATCTACAAGCGCGACGTCCGCGTTGCCCACAACGTCTGGATCGGCTACGGCGCCTGCATCCTGCGCGGCGTCACCGTCGGCGAGAACTCCATCGTGGGCACCAGCACCGTCGTCACCCGCGACGTCCCCCGCGACGCCGTCGTCGGCGGCATCCCCGCACGGGTACTGCGCATGCGCGAGGCGCCCGAGCGGATGCGCTGGGAGTAGGAAGCCCTCGCATCGTCTCGACCGGCGGATCTCGCCATCAAGGCACTGACCGTCTGGCCTGCGGCGCAGGGCATGGTTTTGAGATCAGCGCGTCGCGAGAAAGGCGTGATCTGCGGAAGAGCTACGCCGCCGGGCGACTCACCTGGTGCTCACGGGCCCGTTCGTATAGTGCCTCGGGGGCCATGTCGAGGCCGTCGTTTGGCCAAACGAGCGTGCCAAATTCAATGGAGACCTGCGCAAATCGCTCCGGATCGCGCAGCGGCTCGAACACGCCGTTCCACTCACGGTCGGTGAAGCTGACGTCGCCCACGGTGCCATCCTTGAACGTGAGGCGCAGCTGGTACGCGCCGATCAGCTCGACGCCCGTGACGGGAACAAGCTTGCCAGGAAAGACGTTGTCCATGGCCGCGATTCTAGATCAGCGGGGCGATCGGATTCAATGGCTTTTCGCTTACGGCGAGTGCCCAGTCGGCATTCAGCTCGTCTGCATGAAGCTCGACCCAAGCCCGTACAAGGCGCAGTTGCGACCTCGGGAGCCCGCCGGCTATGACTTCGCCCCCCAAGTCGAGCGAGGCTTCATGCTCGGCGTAGTAGGCGTGGAAATGCGGCAGCGAGTGATGGACCTCGTCCCAGTACATCCTGATTGTGATGCCGTAAAAAGAGCTGAGTTCAGGCATGGTGGCCTTCTGATCGATTGAGGAGAGACCATAGGCGGCGCTTGAGATGAAACTCTCAGCAGGCGCGTTCAGCGGTCCTCAGGGCGACAGCAACGCAACGGAATCGACGTGGATCGCAAGGTCGCGCAACTCCTCAACACTCGCGTCGGGCCCGTCACGCAGCGCCTGCTCGAGCCCCGCGCGATGCCCAGCGAAACGCTCGCGCGCATAGGGCTCGGCGAGACCGCGCGAGATCATGAAGGCCCAGTCGGAGGCCTGCAGCGCGAGCAGCTCGCGCACGGCCGCCCGGCCGGTGCGTCCTGCGAGGGCGGCGGTGACCGTATCCAGCTCGGCGGCGCGTGCGCCGAAGGCCATATCGGCGACCGCGGGGCCCGACCACGTCGACAGATCGCCGTCGGCGCCCCAGCTGCTGGTCCCCCACTCGACGGATTCGGCAGACCCGCTCGCGCCGACGGGAGCGGGCGCGAAGCGCTCGAGCGCCTCGTCGTCCAGGCGCACCAGCTCGAGGCCCTGCGCGGCGCTCTGCTCGATCACGGCCTCCAGCCAGTGAAGCCCCTCATACCACCAGTGCCCGAGCAGCTCCGTGTCCAAGGCGCACACCGCAAGCCCTCCTCCCGGCAGATCCTCGCCGGCGCCGCTCAGGCGCTCGCGGGTGCGTGAGACGAAGTCGACAGCGTGCTCACGCGCGCGGGCGATCGCCGGCTCGTGGTCGTAGGCCGTGCCGTCGTTGCGCCAGGGGTTGTGGTGTTGCATGGTGTGGCGGTGATAGTCGCGGTAGAGGGCATCGGCGGGATAGCCGCCATCGCTCCATACCAGCGAGATCGTCTGCCGGTCGATCGGGATCAACGCGATTCCCGAGTCCGAGGTCTGCGGTCGCAGGTGCGAGCGTGCCCCGAGCCCATCGCGGCGCGTGAGCTCCACGCATGTGCGCCTCACACCGGCGTCGGCCAGAATCGGCTCGAGGCGAGGCGCGTGGGCGCACTCTGGCAACCAGAAGCCTCCTCGCCAGTCCGCGTCGATCCGCTGGAGGTGCGTGGCGATACCCGTCTGCACCTGCAGGCGGGCGCCGGCGTCGGTTGCGAGCAGCGGCAGTACCGCATGGGTGGCCGAAGAGGTCCAGTCGGCATGCGGAGCGAAGGCCCGCAAGAGGTCCCCTCCGCGCGCGGCCATGCGCGCGGAGGCGTGCTCGTAGTCCTCGCTCCAGGCACGCTCCAGCTCGGCGGCCAGATCGTCGTGGCCGCCCGCGCGCAGCCCCGCGGCATCCTCGGCGTGGGTGAAACGGCGCGTCTCCTGGATGAATGCTTGAAAGCGCTCGGCGAGGCCGGGTGCACCCAGCTGATCGCACAGTACGGGCGTCAGCGAGAGCGTCAGCGCGGGCTCGCGCGCGTCGAGCAGGTCGAGCAGCGGCAGGTAGCAGCCGGCGATCGCCTCCCACAGCCACTCCTCGCCGAAGGGCCACGTGCCGAACCCCTCGACGTAGGGCATGTGCGTGTGCAGCACGATCGCCAGCGCGCCCTCCTCGCGCGCCCCGCCACCGCGCGCACTGCTCACGGCGTGCAGAGGGCGACGAAGTCGAGCGCCCGATCCAGGTCCGCTTGGCCGGCTGGACGGAGCACGAAGTCCGAAGCGGCGATCGCGGGCGTGAAGCGGTCGTAGAACGGCTTGGTCAGCCTCAGCCGTGGATGGATCGCGTCCCAGCCGGCACGCAGGGCGAGCTCGTGCAGGCGCAGCTTGCGCGCGTGGAAGAGCCCGAACATGCGCACCGCCGAGAACGTGCCGCGACACAGCTGCTCGAACTCCTCCGCGCGGTACTCGTGCACGTGCCAGGGATTGTCAGAGCGCGGCGCACCGGCCGGGGCGAGCGTGAGGACGTTGGGAGTGGATACGAACACCGCGCGTGTGGCCCCTTGGACGGAGGAGTCGGCGATCAGCGAGCGGAAGTGCTCGAGCACGGCGACGGGGTCCTGCAGGTGCTCGATCGTCTGCAGGAACACGACGGCGTCGGCGGGCGTGGAGAAGGTCTCGACCAGATCGCGCTCGAAGCGCAGGTTAGGGCGACGGTAGCGCAGCCGCGCGTGCTCGTGCGCCTCGGGATTGGCATCGACGCCGATCACCTCTGCGGCCGTACGCGCGAGCACGTCTGAGCCGTAGCCCTCGCCACAGGCCATGTCGATAACGCGCAGCCCGGGCACACGGGCCGCGATCCACTCGTAAACCGCCAGATGGCGGCGAAACCAGTAGTTCTCGGCGGGCACGTCCGGAAGCGTGCGCTCGCCGGTGAGCTCCAGCGGCGGGACGCCGTCCGGCTGGTCGTGCTGAGCGTAGGTAGTAGGCACCGACACGGCGCGCGAGTATATGGTGCCGATCCGTGCCACCCGCTCTGACCGCCGAGGAGATCCGCGACGTCAACACCCGCTACCACGATGTGGCGGCCGATCACTACGACGCCAAGTGGGGGATCGACTTCGGCGAGCTGGGGGCAGAACAGGTGCTGGGGAAGGTGCGCAAGGCGCTCGGGGAGGACGCGCCGACACACTTCCCGCGGGCCCTGGAGATCGGCGCGGGCACGGGGTACTTCACGCTGAACATGCTCCGCGCGAGAGTGATCGAGGAGGCCACCTGCAGCGATATTTCCCCGGGGATGCTGAGCGCGCTGAAAGCGAACGCCGAGCGGTTGGGGCTGAAGGTGAAGACCAAGCCCGCGGACGCCGAGCGGCTGCCGTTCGAGGACGCGAGCTTCGATCTGGTGTTCGGTCACGCGGTCCTGCACCACATCCCGGACCTGGAGCGCGCGTTCGCGGAGTTCGCGCGCGTGCTCGCGCCGGGTGGAACGGTGATGTTCGCCGGTGAGCCCTCGCGCTACGGCGACCGCCTGGCGGGCGTGCCCAAGGGCGCGGCCGGGACGCTGGCGCCGGTATGGCGCCGGGCGATCGGAGCGCGTCCCGCTCCGCCCGCCGAGGGCGGCGCACCCGAGGCGGCGCTCGAGGGCTCGGTCGACGTGCACGCCTTCGCACCCGCGGAGCTCACAAACGCGGCGCGGAGCGCCGGGATGACCGACGTGCGCGTGCGCGGCGAGGAGTTGCTGGCCAACTGGTTCGGTTGGACCAACCGTACGCTCGAGGCGAGCGCAGACCCGCGCGATGTGCCCTGGGGCTGGCGCCAGTATGCCTACCGCGGGTACCTGCTGCTGCAGGGCGTGGACCGCAGTCTGCTCGAGGGACGGCTGCCGGCGGCGATGTTCTACAACCTGATGCTCACCGCCCGCACGCCCTCGGCGTAAGAGCGCGCGCCGAGCGCGCGCTGCGGACCACATAAAGGCGAGCAGGAGACACGAACGGGCGCATAGGGCCCTCCCGCTCAGCCGACCGACTCGGATATTTTCGATCAATTGGAAATCGGTCGGCAGCTGGCAATACACTGCCGCGCATGTTCGATCGGACCGAAGGATTTCCGCTGTTCCCGCTGGGGATCGTGGCGCTGCCCACCGAGAGCGTGCCGCTGCACATCTTCGAGGATCGCTACAAGCGGATGATCGAGGAGTGTCTGCGGGAGGACCGCGAGTTCGGCATCGTGTGGCTCTCCAAAGAGGAGCTCAAGCCGGTCGGATGCGCGTGTGCGATCGAGCGCGTGCGGGAGCGCGACGAGGAGGGCAACATGGACATCCTCGCCCGCGGAACCATGCCGTTCAGGCTGATCGAGCGCCAGGACGACTACCCCTATCCGGCGGGCATCGTCGAGCCACTGAGCGACCTCGAGGAGAAGCCCGACCCCGACGCCGCTCAGACCGCACGCGAGCTGTATGCCGAGCTGGTCGAGCAGGCGACGGACAAGCTCCTGAGCGAGGAGGAGCTGGCGGACCTCGACGCCTATGCGATGGCCGGCACGGTCGAGTTCGGTCCCGACGGTAAGCAGGACCTGCTCGAGCTGCGCTCGGAGAACGCGCGCATGCGGCTGCTCGCGGGGCTGTTCCGCGCGGCGATCAAACGGCTCGAGCTCGTCGACCGCGCGCAGGCACGGGCGCGCTCCAACGGCAAGGTGCGCTTCGGCTGAGCCTCACGCCCCCGGCTGGGACAGATGGCAGTCTTGCTGGGCCACCTGCAGCACGAACAGGGCCAGGTTGCGCAGCACCTTCGGTTGAGCGGAGGAGTTGTCGGCGAAGGCGACGCTGCCGGCTTCGTCGCGCACGCGATATGAGAACACCGATCCGGGGCGTGGGGGCAGCGTGAGGTGTTCGCTTGCGGGCGTCCCGAGTTCTTCCTGGAGGGCGCGCGCCTGGATGAGTTGGGGATCGCTCAGCTTCAGCTCTCGCCCACCGTCGCAGTGCAGGCCACCCTGTTCGTCGATCAGCAGCGTGAGACGCCCATCGGGACCGGAGCGTTCGACGAGGAACAGATCTGGTGGCCGCACGCCTCCGCAGCCCGTTGCCAGAGCCGTAACGACCGACATGCCCAGGACAGCCCAGAGCGTCCTCACGTGCTCACCGCGACGCCGCCGCGCCGGGGATCGCCGGCGCCGCTGAGCATGCCGTTGGCGTTCTGCACAGCTTGGACGCCGCCGAAGAAGAGATTCGGCCTGTGGAACCCCACGATCTCCCGATCGGGCCGCGCCTCGTGCGCGCCGGCCATGTCGATCCCGGGCTCGTGGTAGACGATCCCATCTTCGAAGTGCGCGCGCGGAGCATCCACGGCCTCGCGCGCGTCGAGGCCGTGATCCACCACGCCGACGATCGTCTGCAGCAGGGCGGAGCGGATGCGGTTGGACCCGGCGCTGCCGAGCACCAGCTCGACCTCTCCACCGATCGGCGATCGACGGGATCGCCGATCGTCCAGCATCACGATCGAGGGCGCCATCATGCTCGGCATCCGCCTGCCGGGCGGATGGCGGTGAAAGCCCAGCGGGTTGAGGTCCTCCTCGCCCATGACGTTGTTGACGTGGATGCCGGTCCCGGGAACGACCACGCCCGATCCCTCGCCGTTGGTGCAGGTGACGCTGCATGCACGCCCGTGTGAGTCGAGCACGGAGATGTGCGTCGTCGAACCCAGCTTCGCGGCCAGAAACCGCTCCAGAAAGCCACCCTGGGCCAGCCCCTCGACGAACTCGGGCGTCCGCTCGGCCTGCGCGGATTCCATCGCCGCGAGCACGTCCGCTAGCCGCGGCGGGCGCGGACCGCGGTCGAGGAGCGCGAGCGAGTAGGCCAGCAGCGTGCCCCCGGCCGAGGGCGGAGGGTTGGTGAGGACGGTGCGGTCGCGATAGGAGACCCGCACCGGCTCGCGCTCGACCGCGCGGTAGCCGGCGAGTTCGTCCGCGCTCAACGAGCCCCCACGCTCGTGCAGCCAGTCGCACACCGCGCGGGCGATCTCACCACGGTAGAAGGGCTCGGCGCCGTCGGCGCCGAGGCGCTCGAGGGCGTCGCCGAGGTCGGGGTTGCGCAGCAACTCGCCCTCGCGCAGGACGTGACCATCGGGTGCCCATAGCGCGGCGCACTCGGGTGTGGAGGTGAGCAGGTCGGCGAGGATCTTCGCGATGTAGGCCTGTCCGGCGTTCAACATCACGCCCTCTCGCGCCGCTCGCGCGGCGGGGGCGGTGAGCCGTTCGAGCGACATCGTGCCCCAGCGCTCGACGGCCGCGCACACGCCCGCGGGGGTCCCGTACGCGCCACAGGAGGCGGGGCCGATGTAGAACACCTGCACGGCATCGCCGAAGGAGACGTCGACCGCGTCGAGCTCGGCTGCGCCACCGTCCTGCCGGCGCGCGGGCGCCGGCACGAAGAAGTCGAGCAGGACCGGCTCCTCGCCGGCGCCCGCCACGAGCATGTGTCCGCCGGCGCCCAGGCCGGTGAGCAGGGGCTCGGCGGCGAAGGACATCAGCATCGCGGCGACGGCCGCGTCGACGGCGTTGCCCCCGGCGCGCAGCACTTCGGCGCCGGCCTCTGCCGTCAGGGGGTGCCCGGCGGCGATTACCCCATGCTCGGCTGTGTCGCTCATGTCAGAGCGATATCACAGCGGCGATCGATCAGCCGTGGGGGAGGAACTCAGGGACTTCCAACTCGTCGACGGCCAGGGTTGCCCGTCGCTGAGCGTGCGCGGGGCGCGGAGGCCCGCTGCTGGTGCGGCGCACGCGGGGCTCGCCGGCGGGCTCGCGCAGGCTGGGAGTGCCGAGGTCGCGCGCGATCTGCCGGCGGGCGTCGCCGTAACCGGTGGCGACGACGGTAACCCAGACCTGGTCGTCGAGCTTCTCGTCGACCATGGCACCGAAGATGATGTTGGCGTCGGGGTGCGCGGCCTCGGAGACGGCCTTGGCGGCCTCGTTGACCTCCCATAGGGAAAGGTCGCGCCCGCCGGTGATCGAGAGCAGGATCGAGTGGGCCCCGTCCATCGAGGTTTCGAGCAGCGGTGAGGCGACGGCCTGCATGGCGGCGTCCACGGCGCGCGACTCCCCGCCGACGCCCATGCCGATGCCGAGCAGGGCGTTGCCGGCATCGGACATGATCGTGCGCACGTCGGCGAAGTCGAGGTTGATTAGGCCGGGGAGGGTGACGAGGTCGGAGATGCCCTGCACACCTTGGCGCAGCACGTCGTCGGCGACGCGGAAGGCCTCGACCATCGCGGTCTGCTTGTCGAGCACGGTGAGTAGGCGGTTGTTGGGGACGACGATCAGCGTGTCGACCTCCTCGGCGAGCGCGGCGATGCCTTGCTCGGCCTGCTCGGAGCGGCGCGAGCCCTCGAAGCCGAAGGGCTTGGTGACGATGGCGACCGTCAGCGCGCCGACTTCGCGTGCGATCCGGGCGACGATCGGGGCGGCTCCGGTGCCGGTGCCGCCGCCGGCTCCGGCGGTGATGAAGATCATGTCCGAGCCCTTCAGGAGGGCCTTGACGCGGTCGTAGTCCTCCATCGCGGCCTGCCGGCCGACGGCGGCGTCCGAGCCCGAGCCGAGCCCGCGCGTGAGTTCGGCGCCGATGTGCAGGGTGATGTCGGCGGTGGACTGCTGCAGCGACTGCTGGTCGGTGTTGACTGCCAGGAACTCGACGCCCTCGACCTCGGCCTCGACCATGCGGTTGACGGCGTTCACGCCGGCGCCGCCGACGCCGACGACCCGGATGCGCGGCTGACCGACGGGACCGCCCGAGTAGGCGGAGGCGGGCGATTCGCGCTCGTACTCGTCCATGACCGGACGGGCGCCACGCGCGGTCGGATCGTCGCGATCCATGAGGCTGGCGGGGATCTCCGAGGAGAAGGCCTGCTTGAGGCGGTCCTTGGGCGTCGGCACACCTGCGCCTGAGGATTCCTCGCGAGCGGTGGGCTCGGGAGCGACGCTGTCGAGAGCTGGGTGGGGCACACCGCGCTGCTCGCGGGCAGCGGGGGTCTGCGACCGGGGCGCTCGGTTCTCGGAGTCGGCGGGAGCGGCCTCGGTGGCCTCCTCGTTCTCCTCGGTCTTGCGGAACAGAGCCGCGAGCGGTCCTTCTCGCATCGATGCGCGTTTAGGATTTGCCATGTGCGAGGACCTCCTGCGCGAGTTGCCGGTAGGACTGCGCGGCCACGCCGTCGGGCTCGTACTTGAGCACCGACATGCCCTTGACGGGCGCCTCCGCGAAACGCACGGTCTTGCGGATGCGCGAGGCGAAGACACGGTCGCCGAAGTTCTCTTCGAGGATCTCGATGGCCTCCTTGGCGTGGATCGTGCGCGAATCGACGAGCGTGGGCAGGATGCCCTCGATGTCCACGTCGGGGTTGAGGTTCTCGCGGATCATGGCGAGGGTGTTCTGCAGCTGGATGAGACCGCGCATCGACAAATACTCGCACTGCACGGGGACGATCACCTTGTGGGCGGCGGTGAGGGCGTTGATGGTCAGCAGTCCGAGGCTCGGAGGGGTGTCGATGCAGATGAAGTCGTAGTCCTCGGCGATCGGTTCGAAGGCCTTCTGCAGCGAGCGCTCGCGACCGATCATGGTGGACATCGCGATCTCGGCGCCGGCGAGGTCGATGGAGGCGCAGGCGATGTCGATCTCGCGCTTGCGGATGACCTCGCGGATGGAGACTTTGTGGACGAGCACGTCGTACATCGACTGCTCGATCGTGTCGGGGTCGATGCCCTGGGACATGGTGAGGTTGCCCTGGGGGTCCATGTCGACGCACAGCACGCGATGGCCCTCCTCCGCGAAGGCGGCGGCGAGGTTGAGCGTGGTGGTGGTCTTGGCGACTCCGCCCTTCTGATTGGCGAACGCGATGACCTTGGCAGTGGGCACGGGAGGGCTCCTGGTTAGCTGGAAAGCCGTTGTCCGGTGGGTATTCGCATAAGCATGCGCGATTCCTGCATGCTCATGCGCGGTTTGCGGCGATGAGTCAGACGGCGCGGGTGCGCGCGAGAGCGGCGGGTGGAGATGGGTGAGCCATGGCGGGCCGTTTCATCCAACCTGGTCGGAGCCGCTCACCGCAGCCGCCGGCATAGCGGGGACGGTGATGGGTGGCGAACCCATAGCATCGCCGGGTGGCCACGCGCGCGGCGAAAGCACTGAGGGAACGCCTGGAGGGAAAGCGCGTGGTTGTGTGCGTGGGCTCGGGGGGCGTGGGCAAGACGACGATCTCGGCGGCGCTGGCGATGGGGTTGGCGATGCGCGGGCACAAGGTGGCGGTGGTGACGATCGATCCAGCGAACCGTCTGGCGAGCGCGCTGGGGTTGGACGAGCTGGGGGGCGAGCCCCACCGGATCGACCCGGAGCTGCTGCGCGCGCAGAAGGTGGCGATGAAGGGCGAGCTGTGGGCGATGATGCTCGACGCGAAGCGCACGTTCGATGAGATCGTCACGCGACTGGAGTCCGATCCGGAGCGGTTGCGGACGATCCTCGAGAACCCGGTCTACCGCGAGCTGTCCACGGCCGTGGCGGGGTCGCATGAGATGAGCGCGATCGCGAAGCTGTATGAGCTGCACGAGCAGCACGACTTCGACACGATCGTGCTCGATACGCCGCCCTCGCGCAACGCGCTGGACTTCCTGAATGCACCGACGCGCCTGCTGGGGTTCCTGGAAGGGCGCGCGCTGCAGGTGTTCCTCGCGCCGAGCGGCCTGACGGCGCGACTGTTCGGGCGCGGGACGGGGATCGTGTTCGGCATCTTCGCGCGCGTGACGGGAATCGACATGATGGGCGAGCTGTCGCGCTTCTTCGGCTCGCTGACGGGGGTGATCGACGGGTTCAGCGGGCAGGCGCGGGGCGTGGCCGAGCTGTTGAGCTCGCCGGGGACGGCGTTTGCGATCGTCACCTCGCCCGAGCCCGAGCCTGCGCTCGAGGCCTCCTACCTGGCCGCGCGCCTGGACGAGGCGGGCATGGCGAGGGCGGGGCTGATCGTCAACCGCGTGCACGGCGGGGGACTGCACGGTCACAGCGTCGAGCAGGTGGCGCAGCTGCTGCAGAGCGAACTGGGAGAGCGGCTGGCGGGCCGGGTGGCGGCGAACCTCGCCGACTTCGACGTGCTGGCGCGCCGGGACGGCGCGACCGTGAAGCGAGTGAGCGGTGAGCTCGGTGAGAGCGCTCCGGTTGTGGTGCCCTACCTGGACGAGGACATCCACGATCTCGCGGGACTGGCGCGCGTCGCGACACTCGTGCTGGGCTGAGAGCGCTTCCGAGACCGACGGGCTGCGGTCAGGCCTCGACGAGGACCTGCTGCCGGGCCGCGACGGGCTCGGCTGTGTGGGTGTCCACGCTCGGGGCGAGCTCGCTCGGCTCGAGCTCGGGGACCGGCTGATGCTCATCGGCGCCCAGCAGCTCGTCGGCCAGGCGCGCGAGGTCGGGGGTGAGGTGCCCGCAGACCACGTCGCGCAGCAGCGCGCGCAGGTGGTCGGCGACGTCGCGGGCGATCGCCACGCCGGCGGTGCGCTCGGCGGCGGTGCCGGCGATCACGGCCCGCTCGAGCTTCTGCGCCTTGATCATGCGCTCGGTCAGCTTGAGGCGGTTCTCGGGGGTGGCGCAGAGCGCGGCGATGCGGCCCGCGAGCAGCCCGCTGGAGGGGCCCTCCGGCTCGAGCAGCGCGCGCAGTGCGAGCAGGTGATCGCTTAGTGCCTCGTAGGGGTGGGCGCGCTCGCAGCCGAGCTCGAAGCGCCGCAGAGCCCAGGCGAGCTCGTTGCCGTGGGGGGCGCGGCGCGAGACGAGCGAGCAGAAGGCGCGCAGCTCGTCCTCCTGCTCGGGCGAGACGAGGAGCATCCCGTGCGGGGAGCCGCCGGTGCCGAGCGCGATCGTGCTCCAGGCGTCTTCGCCGCCGGTGCGCGCCCACGCGAGCGTGCCCAGCGCGACACGGCCATCGCCGAAGAGGCGCAGCGCGCGCAGCAGATCCCGCAACACTTCACGACCCTCGACGGCCTGCTCGCAGGTGAGCGCGACCAGCAGATGCCCGCTCTCGCTCTCGGCGATATCGAGCGCCTGCGCGGGCGCCCAGCGCAGTGTCTCGGGCCTTGCGATCTGAAGGCCGGTCGTGAGACGGATCTCGGGCGAGGCGATCGTCAGCCCGTGCAGCGTCGCGAGGAGTGTGACCGTGTCGGGGGCGCTCGTCAACTCGGCGCGTTCCAGGCGCGCGAGCGCGGCGGCGAGGCGCTCGGGGCGCAGCTCGAACTCGGTCTGCTCGGTGAAGAGATCGTTCAGCAGCGCGCTCAATGCCGGCCGCGCGCGGGCGTGCGTGCTTGTCGAGATGCCGGCGTGCTCGCGATCTCGCGAGGGCGCCTGCGCTCCGCGCCCGGAGAGGTAGCGATCGAGACCGTCGAAGGCCGCGAGCGCGGCAAGCGCCGTGTCGTGCTCGGGCAGGCGCGCGAGCTGGGACTCGCGCTGGGCGATGAAGCGGTCGGTCAGGGGACGACAGCTGTAGAAGGGGGTCTGCGCGCGCCCGCGCTGGGAGCCGAGCTCCAGTTCGACCTCGGCACCGGCGAGGACGTCGGCGTGCAACAGGTGCGCGGCCGCCTGCGCGTACTCGCCGAGGGCGGCCTCCAGTTGGGGTGACAATCCGCTCGAGCGCATGGTCGGGAGAGTTCGCCCTCACCTCGGGCGCTCCTGCCCGCGCAGCCTCAGTTGCAGCGTCGGGGCGACGTTGCAGCGTCTATACGACAGCGGCGGCAGCGCCGGCGAGCATCTCGCGTCCTGCGCGAAGGAGCGTCTACGCGACGGCGGCGGCGACGCCGGCGAGGAGCTCGGCGGCCTGCGAGGCATCGCGTTCGGCGCATTCGGCGCCGAGCCAGCGTTCGCCGTAGGAGCGCATGTCATCGATGATCGGCAGCAGCGCCCGGCCCTTCTCGGTCAGGGCGTACTCCACGCGCGGAGGCACCTCGCCGAAGGTGTGGCGCTCGACGATCCCCTCCTCCTCCAGCGCGCGCAGGCGCAGCGAGAGGGTGCGTGGGCTGATCCCTGCGAGCGAGCGCTCGAGCTCGCAGAAGCGCGAGCGGCCCTCGGAGAGGTCGCGCACGAGCAGCAGCGTCCACTTGCCGCACACGACCTCGGCGGTACGGCATACGGGACAGGTCTCGTCAACGGCCATGCCCTTACTTTACCAACTGAAGTTTTGCGCCCCTGTGCTGAGTGCCTGGCAGAACGGCCCTATGCGACGGTCAGCTTGGGCTTGGCGTCGGGCTCGCGGCGGGCGTGCGCCTCCTGCACGTCCTCCATCGTGGTGCCGAGTTTGCCGTCGGCCTGCATGAGCAGCTTGAAGTCGCTCGGGCTCGAGGCGACCTTCATCGCATCGTCGAAGGTGACGAGCCCGGCCTTCACGTGTCCGAACAGGGCCTGGTCGAAGGTCTGCATGCCGTAGTAGGCGCCGGTGGAGATGACCTCGGTGAGCTTGCCCGTCTGGGAGGGGTCGACGATCATGTCGCGCACCCTGCCGGTCATGCGCAGGATCTCGCACGCGGCCACGCGCCCACCGTTCGCGCCCGGGACCAGACGCTGGGAGATGACGCCCTTGATCGTGCCGGCGATCATGCTGCGCGCCTGGCCGTGCTGGTGTGGCGGGAAGAAGTCGAGCATGCGGTTGATCGACTCGGCCGCGTCCACGGTGTGGATCGTCGAGAGCACGAGGTGCCCGGTCTCCGCGGCCGACAGTGCCGCCTGGACCGTCTCCTCGTCGCGCATCTCGCCGACCAGGATCACATCCGGGTCCTGGCGCAGGACGCGCCTGAGCGCGCGCTTGAAGGAGGCCGTGTCCATGCCCACCTCGCGCTGGTTGATCACCGAGCGCTTGTCAACGTGTACGAACTCGATCGGATCCTCGATCGTCACGATGTGCTTGCTGGTGGTCTCGTTCATATGATCGATCATCGCCGCCAGCGTGGTGCTCTTGCCGGAGCCCGTGGTCCCCGTGAGCAGTACGATCCCGCGCTCTTCCTCGGCGAGCTCCCTGACAACCGCCGGCAGCGCCAGCTCTTCGATCGTGTTGATCTTGTGCGGGATCGCCCTGATCGCCATCGAGATGACGCCGCGCTGCTGGAACGCATTCAGGCGGTAACGCGCTACGTCGGGGATTTCGAAAGAGAAGTCGACCTCGTGCTCATCGGCGAATTCCTTCAGCTTCGCCTCGTCGCTCAGCAGCACCTCGAGCGCGTGCTCGGTGTCTTCGGCGCTCAGCACCGGTACGCCCTGCTCGGTCGCGAGCTCGCCATCCACTCTGAACAGCGGCTGGCTACCCACCTTCAGGTGCAGATCCGAGCCCTTCTTGGCGATCAGCTCGCGCAGGGCCACTTCGACGTCGAACATACCCTCCGAATCGGCATTCCCGCCGCCGGGCTTGAGCCCGTCCGGCGAACGGACCATCCGCCCCTGACGAGCGCATCGGGGCGACTGACAAGGACGCAGGGAGCGTGGCGTACTACGTACGCGAGCGACTGAGGACGCAGTCAGGCGCGCCGAGGCGCCGTCAGGCCACGTCGCGGAGCTTCTGTGCCTCGGCGAGCGACTGGAGCTTCTTCAGCGACTGGTTCTCGATCTGGCGGATGCGCTCGCGCGTGACGTTGAACGTGCGCCCGACCTCGTCGAGCGTGCGCGGGTGCTCGCCGCCCAGTCCATAGCGCAGCTCCAGTACGCGCCGTTCGCGGTAGGAGAGGTTCTCGAGGGCCTCGCGCAGGGCCTCCTTGGTGAGTATCTCAGCGGCGCGCTCATACGGAGACTCGGCGCGCTCGTCGGCGATGAACTGGCCGAACTCCGACTCCTCCTCGTCGCCGACGGGCTTCTCCAGGGAGACGGGGGCCTGTGCGGAGCGCTTGATCGAATCGACCTCCTCGGGGTCGATGCCGGTGACCTCGGCGATCTCGTCGGCGGTCGGCTCGCGGCCGAGCTCGGTCACGAGCTTGCGCTCGGCGCGACCGATCTTGTTGAGCTTCTCCACGACGTGCACGGGGATGCGGATCGTGCGCGCCTTGTCGGCGAGCGCGCGCGCGATCGCCTGGCGGATCCACCAGGTGGCGTAGGTGGAGAACTTGAAGCCCTTGCGGTAGTCGAACTTCTCCGCTGCGCGCACCAGGCCGAGCGTGCCCTCTTGGATCAGGTCCAGGAAGGGCAGCCCCTGGTTGCGGTAGTTCTTGGCGATCGAGACGACCAGGCGCAGGTTGGACTCGACCATCTTCTGCTTGGCGTCGAGGTCGCCGCGCTCGATGCGCTTGGCGAGATCGACCTCCTCCTGGGCTGTGAGCAGACGCACCTTGCCGATGTCCTTGAGGAACAGCTGCAGCGAGTCGGTCGTCATGTCCGGCTTCAGGTCGAGCGCCGTTTTGGCTTTGCTGCGCCGCCCGCGCTTGTCGGGTGCGCGCTCGACCGCCTGCGCCGCGGCGGTCGCCGGGTCGATGTCCTCGACGAGCTCGATCTCGGATTTCTCCAGGAACCCGTGCAGCTCCTCGACGTCGGACTCGTCCAGGTCGAGCTCGGAGGTGGCCGTCGATATCTCCGCGAACGTCAGCACGCCCACCTGCTGGCCTTTGGCGAGCAGGCCCTTCACCTCGTCGAGCTCCTGCAATTCGACTACTGACATACCTGTTTACGCTCGTTTCGATTTCTGAGTGATCGCGATCCCTCCGGATCTCCCGGAGGTCCTTCCAAGACGCCGTACGCGTATGCGCGCCCGACGGACAACTACCGCCCCACGTTCGCGACGTTACGCGCGCCGTGACGAGGGTGCCGATGCCAATCCATATCTCAACTTCTCCGGCGCCTATGCTAACGCGCATGAGCGACTCTTCCAGCGGGGATCTTCGCGAGCCCGCCTCCACCGAGGGCTCGGGCATCCTCGCCGGTCTGCCCCACACGCGTCCCCAGCGCGCCAGTGCACGCCGGACTGCCTCGCGCTCGAGAGCGCGCGCGAGCTCGCCGGGCACGAGCCCCGTGCCCGAGGGAAGCAAGGGCACGAAGGCGACCGCCCGCACGACGGGGAAGGCCCGAGCGAGCGCGAAGCGACCAAAGAGCGTTGCGGAAGACCCCGGGAAGGACCCCGGGAAGACGAAAGTGCGCGTGAAGCTCGCCGACGACGGCACAAACCGCGAGCGGGCGCCCCGGCAGGGGTTCGAGGCCGAGCCCGACTCCCTGGGACCGGTCCAGCCGCCCGGCTCGGCGGAGCTGATCTCCTCCGCCGCCGAGCTGGCGGGCGAGCTCGCCAAGGCCGGCGTCAACACGGGCGCACGCGTGCTCAAAGACTTCCTCTCGCGCCTGCCCGGCTGAACAGTCCGCAATTTGCGGACCGGAGATTCCGGGTTGTCATAACTTTGCCCGAGGCCGGTTCGTTCGCGGGAGCCGTCTGTATACTGCCGCCACGCCGAGCTTCCACGGCCCAGGTCGCGGAAGGCGGGGGACCCAATGCGAATCGCAGTGATTCGCTGGGGCGAATCGGCCCATCGAGGGCCGTAGCGCCGTCGTCGTAGACCGCGCGAGCCCGTCAGCTCACCCCGTAGGCGCCGACGATCATCATGCGTATCCCGCGTACCGCCACGACGACCCTGCTCGCCCTGCTCGCCGCCACGGCCTGCCTGCTGGCCTTCGCCGCCAGCGCGCCCGCGACCACAACCGGCGCCACCGGCGCGACGGGCGCCACCGGCGTAACTGGGGGCGCGACTCCGGCTCCGGCCAAGACGAAGATCCACAAGACGGGCATCGCGACTTGGTTCGGTCCGGGCTTCTACGGCCAGCAGACCGCGTGCGGGCAGATGCTTACGCCCGCGGTCGTCGGCGTGGCCAACCGCACGCTGCCGTGTGGCACGCTCGTGAAGGTCACCTACAGAGGCCACGCGCTGGTGATACCCGTGCTCGATCGCGGCCCCTACGCCAACCACGCCGACTGGGACCTGACGGCCGGCGCCGCGCAAGCACTGGACATCACCGAAACGGTCCGCATCGGCACCCGCGTGGTCGGCGCCGCGCCCAACACCCCGCTGCTCGGCGCTCCGCCGGTCACCCCCGCGGAAATCGCCACGGGCGGCGCCCAGGCTGCGGCCTGAGCGACCTCGCGACCCGGCGAGAGGTCCCGCTAGGCGATGGGCTTGCCGGCGGCCCGCGCCGCGTACAGCGCGACCTCGGCGTGCGCCGCCAACCCCTGCGCCTGAGCCCCGTCGGCCGGACACGCGGCGATGCCGACGGCGACCTCCAAGGGGACGCCGCCGTGGCTTGCGGCGCCGCGGACGGCGCTCGCCAGCCGCGCGACCAGCGCGCGGGCGCCGCTTGAGTCGGTGTCGGGAGCCAGCAGCCAGTAGCGGCCGGGGGTCTCGCGCGTGAGCGAGTCGGCCGGGCCCAGCTCTCCCGAGAGGGCCGCCTCGACGAGGCCCATCAGGCGCGACATCTCACCGGGAAGCTCGCTGTGGCGCAAGCGCTCGACGTCGACCAGCTCGACGACCAGCACCGCGAACTGCGCTCGATCGCGCTCGTAACGTTCCAATCTGCGCTCGATCGCGTCGATCCACGGACCGGAGCGATCGACCCCGTGCGCCGGTTCGAGGCGCACTTCCTCACGACGTTCGTCTCTGATCTCGATCTCCGACGCCGCCTGCGCGCCCGGCTCGGGGGGCGCGGTCGGCGATTCCGGGGTGGTCGGCGCCTCGGGCGCGAGCTCGTCCACGAGCACGGCCCGCAATGACGGCTCGCGCACCGACGGGCGCGCCGCCGGGGACTCCGGCGGTGAGACCGACGGCGCGCGTTCCACGCTCGCGGGTGCCGAAGGGGGCGCCGATGACCGTGGCCTCTCACCGGCCCCGGGCCGCTCCTCGGGCCGCTCGTCGTCGCGAATCGCCGGCGCACCCGCAGCCTGCGGGCGAGTGGACGCGGCCGGGGGCGCCTCACCGAGGGACTCTCCGAAGGCCGGGTTCGCGAGCAGGGCGATCGTCGCGGACACGTCCGCCAGGCGCTCGGACAGCTCGGCGACGCGCCCGCGGGTGGGATCGCCGAGCTCCTCGTGCAGCTCCTCCCACAGGGTCTCGCTGAGCGCCTGCGCCGCGCGCGCGGCGCGTACGAGACGCTCGGCGCGGCGGGGATTCATCGGCTGGGGGCTCACGGGCGTTGCATATCAGCAGAGAAGGACATCCTGCACGGACGACCATCTCGCAAAGTGCGGGGCCGGCGCACCGAGCGCGAGCGGCGAGCGGCGCCGCGCCGGGGACCGGCGTGGGAACGCCGTCACTGCGTAGCCTGCACGTCGATGCGGCCCGCGACGATCTCGAACCTGCAGGACGACACGACCGAAGACGCGCGCACGGGCGCGATGCGCTCGATCCAGTCCGCCGACCTTTCGCTGCCGGAGGCCGCGCTGAGCGAGCTGTGGTCGCCGGTGTCGCTGGAGCGCCTGGCCCGCACGTATTGGCGCTTTCTGACGCGGGTCACGTTGGGTCTGATCCGCGTGCGCTATTCCCAGAGCGAGCGCTCGATCGTGCTGCTGGGCCTGCGGCTGCGGCTGCTGACGTTCGCGGCGCCCGAATACGAGCTCGGGCCCGACCACGGGATCGTCCGCTGGCGCATCGCCCGCGGGGTGCTCGTGGCGCGCCGCGGCCACGGCGGCGCGGGGCACCTGCAGATCGACGTACGCCGCCTGCCCGCGGAAGATCGAGACTGCGGGCGGCTGCACGTCGAGGTCGAGGTCGCGAACTTCCACCCGGCGATCGCCTCGGGCTTCGGGCGGCGCGTCTACAACGCCACGCAGGCGCGCATCCACGTGCTGGTCACGCACGGCTTCCTGCGCTCACTCGCGCGCCTGGACCTGGCCGAATCACGCGTGGGTCGGTTCGCGGGCGGGGACGGGCCCGCGGAGAGCGCCTGAGGAGCTACCCGCGCAGCGCGGCCAGCTTCGCACGGTCGTGCGTAGCCCTGATCCGTCGCACGGTGCCCGAGCGCGTGCGCATCACCAGCGACTCGGTCGTGGCGCCGCCCGCGCTGGGGTAGCGCACGCCCTGCAGGACGTCGCCGTCGGTGATGCCGGTGGCGGAGAAGAAGACGTCATCGCCGGCGACCAGGTCGTCGAGCTCGAGCACGCGCTGCAGGTCATACCCCGCGTCCAACGCCGCCTTGCGCTCGGCCTCGTCGCGCGGCCACAGCCGTCCGATCAGTCGCCCACCGAGGCACTTGACGGCGGCCGCGGAGATGACTCCCTCGGGGGTGCCGCCGATGCCCCACAGCAGGTCGACCGGCGAGCGCTCGGTGACAGCCAGCAGGACCGCGGAGACGTCGCCGTGGGCGATCAGTCGTACGCGCGCGCCGGCCTCGCGGATCGCGCGGATGCCCTCCTCGTGGCGGGGACGGTCGAGGACGACCACTATCACGTCGCCCACCGGACAGCCTTTGCGCTGCGCGAGCAGCTGGACGGTCTCCCCCAGCGGACGGTCGAGGTCGAGCAGGTCGGCGATCTCCGGGGAGCCGGCCATCTTCTCCATGTACACGCAGGGCCCGGGGTCGAACATCGTGCCGCGCGCGGACAGCGCGATCACCGCGAGCGCGCTCGGCATCCCGTGCGCGGCCAGCGTCGTGCCCTCGAGCGGATCGACCGCGATGTCGACCTGCGGCGGAGACCCGTCGCCGATCTGCTCGCCGTTGGCCAGCATCGGCGCTGCGTCCTTCTCGCCCTCGCCGATCACGACGATCCCGTCCATCGGCACCGACTGCAGCATGAAGTGCATGCCGTCCACCGCGGCCTGATCGGCGGCCTCCTTGTCGCCGCGTCCCACCAGCGGCGCGGCGGCCAGGGCGGCGGCCTCGGTGACGCGCACGAGCTCCAGAGCGAGGTTGCGGTCGGGGCGCTGATGGGTGGGGTCGGGGCTCATCGGTGGGGGGCAACGTATAACAACCGCGCCGTCACTACGATCGTGGGCGCATGAGCCAGAGCGCGATCGCCACCGAGACCGACAACCCGCTCGTGCTCGGGCTCGAGCGCCGACCGGTGGCGCCGACCGCGCTCGTGATCTTCGGCGCCACGGGCGATCTGGCCAAGCGCAAACTGCTGCCGGCGCTCTACAACCTCGCGCACGAGGGGGCGCTGCCCGAGCGCTTTCAGCTGATCGGGGTCTCGCGCAAAGACAAAGCTCACGAGGACTATCGCGCGGAGTGCGAGCAGGCGATCCGCGCGTTCTCGCGGCGCACGCCCGACGATGAGGTGCTCGCGGGTCTGCTGGAGAACGTGCGCTACGTGCCGGGCGTGTTCGACGATCCGAGCGTCTACGCGCAGCTCGGCGAGGTGCTGGATGGGTTCGACGAGGATGCGGGCGAGCGGCTGAACCGCGCCTTCTACCTCTCGACCGCCCCGAGCTTCTTCCCCACGATCATCGGCCAGCTGGGCGGCAGCGGCCTGTCGCGTCGCGCCGACACGGAGGTGCGAGTGATCGTCGAGAAGCCGTTCGGCTCGTCATTGCAGGAGGCGCGCGAGCTGAACGTGCGCGTGCTGAGCGTGTTCGACGAGTCGCAGGTCTTTCGCATCGACCACTACCTCGGCAAGGAGACCGTGCAGAACATGCTCGCGTTTCGCTTCGCCAACGGCATGTTCGAGCCGTTGTGGAACCGCAACTACATCGACCAGGTGCAGATCACCGCCGCGGAGGACATCGGCATCGGCAGCCGCGCGGGCTACTACGACCAGGCCGGCGCGCTGCGCGATCTGATCCAGAACCACATGCTGCAGCTGCTCTGCCACGTCGCGATGGAGCCCCCGGGGAGCTTCACCGCCGAAGAGGTGCGCAACGAGAAGGTCAAGGTGCTGAACGCGATCGCCGCGCCCACAGAGCAGGAGATCCCCGAGATGGCCGCGCGCGCGCAGTACGCGGCCGGGCACTCGGGCGGTGAGGACGTGCCCGGATATCTGCAAGAGGAGGGCGTGCCCGAAGACTCGATCACCGAGACCTTCGCGGCCCTGCGCCTGGAAGTGGACAACTGGCGCTGGGCCGGCGTGCCCTTCTACCTGCGCGCGGGCAAGCGCCTGGCGCGCAAGGTCACCGAGATCGCGGTCACGCTGAAGCCCGTCCCGCACCTGGCCTTCAGCCAGGACGGCTCGCTGGGGGTGCAGCCCAACCAGCTGATCCTGACGGTGCAGCCCAACGAGGGCGTGACGCTGCAGCTGGGCGCGAAGATCCCGGGCACGCGCATGTCGATCCGTCCGGTGAACATGGAGTTCCTGTACGGGACCTCGTTCCTGTCGCAGTCGCCTGAGGCGTACGAGCGCCTGATCATGGATGCGATGCGCGGCGACCCGACGCTGTTCACGCGCAACGACGAGGTCGAGGCGCAGTGGCGGATCTGCGATCCGATCGTCAAATATTGGAGGCCCGCCCACCCGCAGATGCCCGGCCCGCTGGAGCAGTACGAGGCGGGCTCGCAGGGACCGCGGGTGGCCGAGGAGATCCTGCGCGAGGGCAATTCGTGGCGGGCGATCTGATGGTGGGCACGATCCGATGACAAGCGCGATCCGATGGTGGGCACGATCCGACGGGCACGGTCGACGATCGAGACGGCCGGGGCAACGATGAGACGCAGGATCTGAGATGGCGATGGCGAGCGCGGCCCTCCCGGAGGTGGCCTGGAGCGAGCGCAATACGACGCCGGATGCGATCGAAGCGGCTCTGCGTGGGCTACTGGCGCAGCGCGCGCGGCTCAAGCAGGACGCGGAGGGCGACGGATTGGTGCCGGCGCGGGTGTTGAACATGCTCGTGTTCGTAGAGCAAGAGCACAGTCAGGAGATCGCTCAGCGCCTGAGTGGCGTGGGGCGCTATCACGCCTCGCGCACCGTCGTGCTGTCCTACGAGCGCGAGCGCAAGGAGCTGGACGCGCGGGTGCGCATCGCCTCAGAGCGTGACCGCGGCCCGGGCGAGCCGGCACTGGCGCGCGAGATCGCGTTCGTGCAGATCGGCGAGCGTCACCTGGACGATCTGAGGACGATCGCCGATCCGCTGATGATCAGCGATCTGCCGACGCTGTTGTGGTCGCCCCACCGCCACCCCGCGCAGGCCGATGCCCTGCTGGAGCTAGCGCAGGCGACGCTGATCGACTCGATCGAAGAGCCCGTGTGGCGCGCCGCGATCGAGCGCGCTTGCGGGCTCTCCGAGCAGGCCTACGTGGTGGACCTCGCCTGGCTGCGCTCGACCCCGTGGCGAGAGCGGGTGGCGGCGACGTTCGACCCGGAGCGCATGCGCCGCGAGCTGGACTCGCTCGAGCGCCTGCGGATCCGCCACCACCCCGCCTCGACGGTGGCGGCGATGCTGTTCGTCGGCTGGCTCGCCTCGCGCCTGGGCTGGCAGCTGGGCCGCTCGCAGATCGAAGGGCGCGACGGGGCGTTGAAGGGCAGCGCGCGCACGCGCGCCGGCGGGCAGATCGAGCTGCGCCTGCAGGCCGCGCCGGATCTGCGCGTGCCGGGCCTCGCGGGGGTGGCGCTGTGCAGCGAGTCGGGGCTTCAGATCGAGCTCGATCGGGGACCGGGAGGTCTGCACGAGCGCCGCCGCGAGCGCGATGGCTCAGAGCGCGCGTGGACGCTGCTGGGCGCCTCGCGCGGCGAGGGCGGCATCCTCGGCGAGGGCATCCGTCAGGCGCTGCTGCGCGACCCGGCCTACCTGCCGGCGCTGCACGCCGCGCAGGCGCTGCTGCCCGACGGCGTCCAGTCACAGGCGACGGCGGCGTGACGCGGCTGACGACGCTCGCCGACGCCGAGGCCGTCGCCAAGCGCGCCGCGTTGCAGATCGCACGCGACCTGGAGTCCGCCAGGCGCACGCGGGGGATCGCACATCTGGCGCTCAGCGGCGGCACGACGCCGGCGCGCACCTACGAACTGCTGGCAAGCGAGCTGAGCGACTGGGAGCTGATCGAGGTGTGGTTCGCCGACGAGCGCTGCGTCGGACCGGAGGACGAGCAGAGCAACTACCGCCTCGCGCGCGAGGCGCTGCTGAGCGCCGCGGGCGTGCCTGAGGAGCGGGTGCATCGCATGCGGGGCGAGCTGGGTCCGGAGGACGGAGCCGAGCGTTATGCACGGGAGCTGCACGGGCGGGTGCCCGCGGAGGCCGAAGGGCCGGCGGGCGCGCTGGCCGTCGCCGACACCGACCCCGTGCCGGCACTCGACGTGGTCGTGCTCGGCATCGGCCCCGACGGCCACGTCGCCTCGCTGTTCCCCGGGGCGCCCACGCTGGACGCCGGCCCCCAGGCGGTGTGCCTGCCGGTGCACGATTCCCCCAAGCCGCCGCCCGAGCGGATCACGCTGAGCCTGTCCGTGCTGCGCGCCGCGCGCGCATGCGTGCTGCTGGCCACGAGCGCCTCGAAGTCCGACGCGGTCGCGGCGATGCTGGCCGAGCCGAGCCGTCACGTCCCCGCGAGCCTCTTGCGGCGGGGACGCCTGAGCGTGATCGTTGACGATGCGGCAGCACCGCCTGTGCCAAACAGTTGACCTAAACGGCGGTGAGCGTCGTACAGTGAGATGTTCCCGATGGCCTCGACCGCAACCGCGACCCATCAAGCAGCAAGGCCGAGCCCCGAGGAGCTCGTGCTGGTCGCGCTCGAGGAGGCGCGCGCGGGCACGCTCGCGCTGGTGTCGCATCTGGACGACGATCAGCTGACGCGCGTGCACTCACCGATCATGAGCCCGCTCGCTTGGGATCTCGGTCACATCGCCGCCTACGAGGATCTGTGGTTGGGACATCGACTCGCGGGACTGGAGCTGCTGCGGGCGGACCTCGCGGGCGTGTACGACGCCTTCGAGACGCCCCGCGCGGTGCGCGGCGACATCGAGGCGCTCCGACCGGCGGACGCGCGCGCGTACATGCGCGAGGTGCGCGCCCGCGTGGCCGAGGCGATCGCTCGCAAGGGCGTCGGCGACGGGGACGTGTGTGAGATGGTCATCCGCCACGAGCTGCAGCACTGCGAGACGATGCGCCAGACGCTGGCGCTCGCGGATCTGCTCCCCGCCGGCGAGCCACCCGCGATCGACGCCGCAGCAACCCTCGCCTCAGGGCAGGACGAGTGGCTGGAGATACCGGCGGGCTCGTTCGCGATGGGCGCCCCCGCAAGCGGGTTCGCCTACGACAACGAGCGCCCCCGCCACACGGTCGAGCTTCAGTCCTTCCAGATCGCGCACCGCCCGGTCAGCGCCGCGAGCTGGATGCGCTTCGTCGAGGGCGGTGGCTATGAGCGGCGCGAGTGCTGGTCCGACGAAGGCTGGGCGTGGAAAGAGGAGCACGACATCACCCACCATCCCATGCTGGCCGCCGACGATTCGGGCGCGCCGGCATGCCACGTCAGCTGGTTCGAGGCCGATGCCTTCGCCCGCGCGCACGACGCGCGCCTGCCCAGCGAGGCGGAGTGGGAGCGGGCCGCGACCTGGGACCAGCCGACGAACACGGTCGAGGACTCCGGGGCACAATTGGCGCCAGGAAACTCCGAGACACACCCGGGACCTGTAGAGTTCGCACAGGTGGGACGAGTATGGGAGTGGACGACCAGCACGTTCGGCGGGTACCCGGGCTTCGTCGCCTACCCGTACAAGGAGTACTCCGAGGTCTTCTTCGGCGATCGCTATCGCGTATTGCGCGGCGGCTCGTGGGCGAGCAGCCCACGCGTGAAGACCGTGACCTTCCGCAACTGGGACCTGCCCCAGCGCCGGCAGATATTCGCCGGTGTGCGCCTGGCGAGGGATGTGTCGTGATGGAGCCCGTCGCCAACCCCGCCGGCCCGGCGATCCAGATCGACTCGCACCTCGACGGCGAACAGGAGCGCTCGCTCGCCGACGACGTGCTCGACGGGCTCACGCGCCCCTTCAAGGAGCTGCCCCCCAAGCACTTCTACGACGCACGCGGCGCCGAGCTGTTCGACCAGATCTGCGACCTGCCCGAGTACTACCCCACGCGCGCCGAGCGTGCGATCCTGCAGGAATCCGCCGGGGAGCTCGCGCAGGTCACGGGCGCCGCGGAGCTCGTCGAGCTGGGCTCGGGCACGGCCGCCAAGACGCGCGTGCTGCTCGATGCCCTGCACGAGGCCGGCACGCTGCGCCGCTACGTCCCCGTGGACGTCACCGAGAGCATGGTCCGCGATTGCGCGCAGACGCTCACCGAGGAGTACCCCGGGTTGCAGGTGCACGGCGTGATCGGCGACTTCGAGCGCCACCTCGACCAGATCCCCGAGGCGATCGGGCCGCGCGTCGTCGCCTTCCTCGGCGGCACCATCGGCAACTTCCCGCCCGGCAGCCGCCGGCGCTTTCTGCGCGCGATCGCCGGCCTGCTCGGGCCCGATGATTACCTGCTGATGGGTACCGACCTCGTCAAGGACCCGCACGTGCTCGAGGCCGCCTACGACGACGCCCAGGGCGTTACCGCCGAGTTCAACCTCAACGTGCTGCGCGTGCTCAACCGCGAGCTCGACGCGAACTTCGATCCCGAGGACTTCGAGCACGTCGCGCACTTCGACCCCGAGCACGAGTGGATCGAGATGCGCCTGCGCGCCCGGCGTGAGCACACCACCCACGTCGGCGCGCTCGACCTGCCCGTGCGCTTTGCCGCCGGCGAGGAGCTGCGCACGGAGATCAGCGCCAAGTTCACCCCCGAGCGCCTGCAGGGCGACCTCGCGGCCGCCGGACTTCAGTGCGTGCGCTGGCTCACCGACCCCGAGGAGCTGTTCGCTTTGACCCTCTCGCGCCTTACGGTCGGCTGACGGCGCCCGGGCGGCGTTCAGGCGCCGACCCTCACCGGCGGGCGGCGATCGCGCCAGGGCGCAGCCTGCTCGAGCTGCGCGGCCAATCCCAAGAGCGTCGCCTCCTCCCACATGCGACCCATGAAGTGCGCCCCCACCGGGATGCCCTCGGGGGTCCAGTGCAGCGGCACCGACATCGCCGGGCAGCCCGTCATGTTCGCCACGCGCGTGTAGGGAGAGAAGGCCATGTAGGGCGCGCTCACCGCGTCGGCGGCTCCGGCGTCAAACGCGCCCAGCGGGATCGCGGGCCGAGAGAGCGTGGGCGTCAGCCATACGTCGCAGCGCTCCAGCAGCTCGGCCACCGCGCGCGCCCCGAGCGTGATCGTGCGCAGGTCGCGCAGGTGCTCGGAGGCGGTGCGCTGTAGGCCCGCCTCATACCAGCGCCGCGTGCGCGGCTCGAGATCATCCTCGCCGGCGGCACGGCCGGCGAGCGTCTGCGCTTCGAGCACGAGCGACATCACCACCTCGGCCCACACTCCGAACCACGCGTCCACAAGCGCCGCGCCGTCCGCGATGTGCGGTGCGTCGTCCACGAGCTCGTGACCCAGCTCGGCGCACACCCGCGCCGCGTGCTCGACCGCCGCGACACACTGCGGATCGGGCTGCTCACCGGTCAGCGTCTGCGTCGAGACGGCGATCCGCAGCCTCGGCGCCGGTGCGCTCAGCGCATGCTCGAATGCGCCCGGCGGGCTCATAGGCGCGGGATAGGGCTCGCCGGGCAGCGATCCGTGCGTGTGCTCGAGCAGCCGCGCGCTGTCGCGCACCGAGCGCGTGAGCGCGTGCTCGACCAGCAGGCGCGAGAGCAGCTCGCCGCGCTCGGGCTCGTTCGGCATCCGCCCGCGGCTGGGCTTCAGCGCGAACACGCCGCAGCACGAGGCCGGGTTGCGCAGCGAGCCGCCCGTGTCGTTGCCGTGCGCGAGCGGCACGATCCCCGCCGCGACCGCCGCGGCCGAGCCACCGCTCGATCCGGCCGTCGAGAGCTCGGTGTCCCAGGGATTGCGCGTGGCCCCGAACAGGCCGCCCTCGGTGATCGGCGCGCGGCCGAGCTCCGAGGTGCTCGTCAGGCCCACCGGCTGCAGGCCCGCGCGGCGCAGCCGCGCTACGAGCTCGCTGTCGGCAGGTGCGACGTTATCGGCGAGCAGCCGCGAGCCGTTTGTGTGGCGCGTCCCCGCGCAGTGCGCGAGCAGATCCTTGACCAGCAGCGGCGCCCCCGCGAACGGCGTGCTCGGGTCCACCTGCTCGGCGGCCGCCAGCGCCTGCTCGTACATCGGGGTGACGACCGCATTGAGGGTCGGGTTGAGCGCCTCGACCCGCGCGATGCTCGCCCGCACCAGCTCGCTCGCAGTTACCTCGCCGCGTCGGACGAGCTCGGCCAGCTCGGTCGCGTCGGCGAACGCCAGCTCTCTCAGCACCCTGGGAGTATCCCGCCGCGCGCGCGATTGCGCCCGATCGCCACCTCCAGGTCATCCGACGGCGAGCCATCCTGGGATTGTCCCGACCATCGCGCAGAACCAGCGCCGGAGACAGTATTGACGTAGATCGTATGAGTCGGATAGTGTGCCTGCGGGGCCGCGGGCGACCGCCCGCAAACTGACTTCGAGGGGGTCGAAGAGACATATGGCATCGCAAGCCACACAGCAGGCGTCGCCGAGCCTGGACATCGCCTACGAGGACGACGCCGAGGTCCTGCGCGGCGCCACCACGGAGGACTACGCCGGGCACATCGCGCCGGACTCCTGGCGCGCGGGCAGCGGAGCGCTGGCGATGGCTTGGCTTGGCTTTCCCACCGCGATCTTCTGGATGGTCGTCCCGGCGGGGCTGTCCTTCGCCGTGGGGACCGGGCCGGTGCTGATCGGCCTCGTGGTCTCCGCGGTGCTGGTGGCCGCGGGCGCGTACGTCGTGATCCCGTGGGCGACCGCCACCGGCCTGCCCGTGTCGGTCTTCTCGCGCCGTCTCTTCGGCTATTTTGGCGCGGCCTTCGCGACCCTAGTGCTGGCCGCGACCGGTATCTACTTCGCCGCCTTCGAGGGCTCGGTGATCGCGGTCGCCTTCCACCAATACTTCGGCGGGCTGTCGCTGAACCTCTGGTACCTCGTGGTCGTGCTGATCGCCGTGCCGCTGATGATCGGTGGCGTACGTGTGTGGCTCGATCGCCTCAACGGCGTGCTGCTGCCGCTGTATCTGTTGGGGCTGATCGGCGCGATCGTGTGGGCGATCGCCGAATACGGCTATCACGGCGGCTGGTTCACCTTCAAACCGCCGCATCCGCTCGACACACACGGCCCCGCGTGGGTGTTCGTGCTCGGCGCCTACATCGCCCAACCAACGCTGCTGTTCGCCTGGGAGTACGCGCGCCTGGGCCGCCGCGAGGACGTGAAGGTCAACCGGCGCATCACCTTCGGGCTGCCCTTCTGGCTTGCGACCTTCTTCGTCAACGGCCTGATCGGGATCTTCCTCGTGCACACGATCAAGGTCCCCGGCGAAGTCTCCGAGGTCACGCTCGTGCTGGCGCTCGTCTCGCTGATGGGCCTCGCCGGCGTGGCCTTCATCTGGGTCACGCAGACGCGTATCAACACGGCCAACTTCTACGTCGCCTCGACCAACCTGCAGGGCTTCACCGCGCGCGTCTTCAAGCTCGAGCTCCCGCGCGCCGTGTGGGTCGCGATCGCAGGCGCGATGGTCTACGCGCTGATGCTTGCCAACCTCTTCTCCTTCCTGCTCGAAGCGCTGCGCTACCAGGGCGCGTTCGTCACCGGCTGGCTCGTGATCCTCGTCGCCCACGTCGTGATCGCGCGCCGCTCAGGCGAAGAACCGCGCCAGATCGAGTTCCGCCCAGGACGCCTGCCGCAGATCAACCTCGTCGGCTTTCTCCCCTGGGTCATCGGCGGCACCGTCGGCGTGGTGCTGCTGGCGGGCGAAACGGCCTTCGCCAACACCTGGGCGCTGCCGATCGACGCCGGCATCGCGCTCGTGCTGTTCCTGGGAGCGCGCGCACTCGCGCCCGCGAGCTGGGAGACGATGACCCGCCCGCACGACCCCCGCTCAGAGGTCGAGGATCCCTGGAGCGCGCGCATCCGCTGCGGCGCCTGCGGGCACCTGTATCTAGCCGCCGAGACCGACCGCGACCCCAGCGAGGGCCAGCGTCCGGTGTGCGCGGTCTGCGCGACTACGAGCACGCGCCTGTACCATGCCGCGCATCTCGAGGCACGCGCACATAGAGCGTCCGTCAACGGCGCCTGAGCGGGCCGTGAGCAGCGTCTGTCGCGAGCGGTCGGCGCCGGGAGCAGGCGCGGCCGTGAACAGCGGAGCCCGCCATGGGTGAGATCACGGTCGGCGATGTCCGCGTCAATTGCCTGCGCGACGCGATCGCGCCGTTCGCCCACGGCTCGCTCGCCTACGCCTTCCCCGGCGTCACGCTCGAGCAATGGACCCCCTACCGCGAGCGCTACCCCGACACGTTCGTGGGCGACAACTGGCTGGTGCGCTTCTGCGGCATCCTCGTGCAGACCGACGAGCTGACGATCCTCGTCGATACCGGCCTCGGCGCCAAGCCCGACGCCTACTGGGGCGTCGCCGAAGGCCGCCTGCTCGACGCGATCCGCGAGGCGGGGGTCGCACCCGAGGACGTGGACGTCGTCTTTCACAGCCACCTGCACGCCGACCACGTCGGCTGGAACGTCACCGCCGGCGGCGAGCCCACGTTCCCCCGCGCGCGCTACATCGCCAACCGCACCGACTGGCACGCCTTCCACGAACCGCTGCTGGAAAAAGCCTTCCCCTTCTCCTACCTCGAGGAGCAGGTCTTCTCGCTGGAGCGCCACGGCGTGCTCGACCTGATCGACGGCGAGCACGAGCTCGCCCCGGGCATCACCGCGATCCCCGCCTACGGCCACACCCCCGGGCACATGGTCCTGCGGATCGAGTCCCAGGGTCAGCTGGGGATGATCTGCGGCGACGCGATCCTGCACCCCGC
Source organism: uncultured Solirubrobacterales bacterium (assembly GCA_963714025.1). Classification (GTDB taxonomy): domain Bacteria; phylum Actinomycetota; class Thermoleophilia; order Solirubrobacterales; family Solirubrobacteraceae; genus Palsa-744. Next base: position 2,375,647 of record OY970221.1, on the reverse strand, counting down.
GCAGATCACCGAGCCCGACTGGCCGTTCGTGTTCGACATCGATCGCGAGCACGCCGCGCGCACCCGCCGAGAACTGATCGACACGATCGAGCGCGAGGGCGCCACACTGATCCAGTGCCACTTCCCCGAGCCCGGCCACGGGCCGATCGTGCGCGAGGGCGATAACGCACGCTACTGGGAACCCGTCTGAGCGACGCCCACGGCGCGTAGGCTGCGGCCACGACGATGGCCGCCGAGCTCCGCTTCATCGAACAGATCGCACCCGATCCGACGATCGGCGAGGACACCGTTGCGCAGACTCGCTCGGTTCTCTCGCGTCTGACCGTCGCTCTCGCCGAACAGGACCTGGCCCTCGAGGACCTGCTCAGGCTGCGTCTGTTCCTGCGCGACCTCGACGAGCTGCCGGCGATCGAAGAGGCGATCGACTCCCACCTGGAGGCGCAACGGCCGGCGATGAGCGTCGTCGAGTTGCCCGCCGATGCAACCGAGCCCGGGGCGATGGTGACATTCGACGCTGTAGCGGCACCTGGGGCGTGCGAGCAGCGGCGCCTGTTCCCGCACGGCGCGCGGTTCGGACCGTGGGTGTTCCTCGGCGCCATCGCCGCGGCCGACCCGCGGGTCCTGTTCGCGCACATGGAGGGGCGGCTGCGCGAGCACGGCGCGCGGCTGCGCGACGTCGTGAAGGTCGAGGGCTGGCTGACGTTCCCGATGAGCGACTACGGCCCACTAGGGGAGACGCGCTCTGCGCTGGTCGGCGAGGCGTGCCTGCTGCCGGCCAGCGCGGCGGTGCAGGTTGGGCGTGTGGGGTACGGAGACGAGCGGCTCGCCTTCGAAGCGATCGCCTTCGTGCCCAAGGATCGCGGCGATACGGCCCCGCCAACGCCCGAGGTGACCTCGCGCCTGGCCGACTTCTACGTCGACGCGCGCGCCGCCGGCGGGTACGTGTTCACCAGCGGCGAAGTCCCCGATGGCCGCGGCTCGCCCGCCGAACAGGCCGGTGAGATCTACGAGCGCCTGCGCGCCCACCTGGCAGCCCACGGGGTCGCGCCCGCGGACGTGCTGCAGCAGACAGTGTTCATGCGCGCCGCCACGGGAGACGCACACAGCGAGGCAGTGACCGGAAAGGCGGTGATCGGCGACAAGGTGGCCGACGGCTCGATCGTGACGAGCGTGACCGAGGCCGCGCACGCCTTCTACGGCGCCAACGCAACCCTCCCCCCCACGACCCTGCTGCCGGTCGCCGACTTCGGGTTCCGACCCGGCTGCGCGGTCGAGATCGAGCTGGTGGCGGCAAGCGACGTTCGGCGCGCCGATGGCCGATGATTCGCCCATGGATGACCCGGAAGACCTCGAGCTTGACCTCGCCGCGCTGGAGGCACGCGAGCGCTACTTCCTGCTGACCTCCGTAGTCGTGCCCCGCCCGATCGCCTGGGTCTCGACGCTCGACGCCGAAGGCACGCGCAACCTCGCGCCCTACAGCTACTTCAACGCCTGCTCGGCCACCCCGCCGATCGTGCACTTCACCTCCACCACCTCGCGCGACTCGCTGGCCAACGTCAGGGCCATGGGCGAGTTCGTCGTCAACGTCGTCAGCGAGGATCTCGCGCCGGCGATGCGCGTCAGCTCCGCCGCGCTGTACAGCGGCGAGGACGAGTTCGAAGTCGCGGGCCTGCAGACCGTCCCCTCGCGCACCGTCGCGCCGCCGCGCGTCGCCGGCGCGAAGGTCGCCCTGGAGTGCCGCCTGCGCCAGGAGCTGGAGATGGGCGAGGGCACGATGGTCTTCGGCGACGTGCTCCACGTCCACGTCGAGCGCTCGGTCTGGCGCGAGGGGCGCGTGGACCCCACGCTTCTGCGCCCCGTCGGACGGCTCAGCGCCCCGTACTTCGCGACCGTCTCTGAGGTCTACTCGCTCGATCTGCCCGAGGACGTCAAGCAGCGCGCGAGCGACTACACGATCCGGGGCGGGCCGTCCGGGCCCGGGAGCTCGGTCTAACCAGCATCAGTCCGGAGGCCAAGGAGGCGAGAGTTCGCCCAAGTCCTCGCGCAGCGCCTGCAGCTCCTTGCGATCGGCAGGATCGGACGCCAGCCGCTGCGCCTCATCCCGCAAGGCGGTGCGTTTATCTTCCTGCTTAGACCTTGAGACACGTGACATTTCTTCACCGTGCTACGAGTCGGATGCCGGCTGAAGTCAAAGCGCCTGGTCCTTCGGACCGCCCCGAAAATACCGTCCCAAGCCCTGGGTAATTTCGATTGTGTGCCCATCAAGCGCTTTACATGGACCTTTCACGCCGAAGACCGCCTGCCCGAACGTGGCCTGACCCGCGCGCAAGTGGAGCGCGCTGTGCGAGAACTGCATCCTCTCCGCGAGACCAACGATGGAGAGGCGCAATGGCGAATCGACGCGGGGCGCTTCGTAGTGGTCTACGACCATCCGGCGGGAGAGGACATCGATACCGTACGAATCGTCAGCGCCTGGGGTAAGCGCCGCCGACGCAGGCGACATCTGCGGGGGCTATCCTGAGATGCGCGTCATGTACTCCTATTACGACCCCGAAGCGGACATCGCGTGGCTTCCCACGGGCCCGTCGGATAGCGTCGTCAGCGAGGAGGTCGAGTGGGGCCTGATCGACCACGACGCCGCGACCGATGCGGTCGTCGCCGTCGAGATCTGGGCCGCGAGCAAGCGTCTCCCCCAGGCGATCCTGGACGCCCTACCGAGACCCGGCAAACCGCACGGTGTTGCCGCATGACGTTCGCCGCCTTCCCCGCGTGACGCACACATAGCGCACTGTATGTACCTCAGCGCCCCGGACTCGGGCTCAGCGCCGCCTCCACCTCCTTCCCCTTGGGCGTGAGGCCCCAGGCGTTGGCTTCGCCCTTGGCCTGGCCGGCGCCGTAATTGGCGATCAGGCCGATGCGCTCCAGACGGCCGAGGAGCTTTGAGATCTGGCCCTGGTCGTGGATGCCGGCGATGTCAGCGATCTGGCGGTTGGAGGCGCCGGGGCGCTCTGAGATCGCAGCGAGGACGAGCAGCGTGCGCGAGGTCAGGCGCATTTGCAGATCCTGCAGCGGGTCTGCGGCGTGCCCCTTCGGCACGCGAGAGGCCTTCGCGACGCGGACGGCCTTCGGCTTGGGCAGCTCAAGCTCCCGTGCCGCCGCCTCCTGCCCGAGGTATGGGAGCACGATCATCCCCATCAGCGGGTTGAGCAAGCCTGTGAGCGAGGACCGGCGACGCGCTGAGCCGTTCGTGGCCGGGTTCGCGCTCCGTTCGAGCAGGCGCGCGTGCACCACGCTGAGCACCGCGCCGAGCACGCCCTCGGCCGTCAACGGCGGCGGCCGCGTGGGTGTGCCACGCGTCCTCTTGGCCTCGACCCTGCCCCGGTCGATGACCCTCTTCAGCGTTTCCAGCACCTCTGCCCTGCGCTCCAGAACCTTGGGACCGACCGCAAGCGCGTCGACGATCAGCAGCGAGCCGATCGCCGGGTCCTCCTCGAGGAGCTCAAGCAGCGCGAACAGCCCCGCGCGCACGCGCTCGTGCCAAAGCTCGCCCGCGCCGGCGGCAAGCGCGGCGCCGGCCGCCTCGCGCGCCACCCGGCTCGCGCGCTCCAGCGCCTCGTCGAACAGCGCCAGGAAGCAGTCTTCGCGGTCCTCGAACTGCTCGTAGAACGTGCGCCGCGACACCCCCGCGCGGCTCGTGATCCGCGCGACGCTCATGCCGCCATAGCCGACCTCGCCGACGATCCGCCCGGCAGCGCCGACGATCCGGGTGCGCTGGACCTCGACGATCCGCGTTCTCGGCGCCGCCCGTGACCTGCGCGGCGCCCGGACCGAGCTCTGCCGCGCCGCAATCATGGTCGCTTCGCCTTCTTGGCCTTCTTGAGGGGGCCGTATTTCTTGCGTGCGGCTCGTTCGCACGCCTGGCGCTTTGAGCCCTTGGGCTTCTTGTGACAAGCCTTCAGAGCCAGCGTGAACTTCTGTGCGCGGGTGAGGGTCTTCGCCTTCGGGCAGCCGGTGACGGTGACCTTCGTGCTCTGACTGATCTTCGCGCCGTTCTGTCCGGTGAGTTCTGTGGGTATCGCGAGTTTGCTCGCACACAGGTTCCCCGTCGCCGCGAGAACCGAATGCGGTCCCTCGGGTAGGTTCGTTTCAAAGCTCGCGATCGGAGCATCGGGCACCGTTTCAAACCGCGAGTACGTGACGCCTTTTTTGATGTCCGTCTTGCCGTCCAAGTCGATACGGATATCCGACCCGCGTTCGTTGGCCTGCAACAAGAACACGACATCCGGGAACGCGGCGCCACCGTGGGAGACCAGGATCGCGGGACCCGTCAGAGGGACGCTGAGTACGGGTGTGATCGCCTTGGCTGTCCCAATGAACGATCCCGCCGGGCAACCGGCGGCGTTAGTGTTGAATTGCGCTTCGGTGCAGGCCTGCTGTAGCGTCGTCAACCGTGCCGGAAGGATCTTTGGCAGGGTGAGGTCGACCTTGTGGATGTTCGCTTCACCGGCTTTCTGGGAGACCTTGACGTTCAGGCTCGCACCGTTGGCTTTGCTCGTTTTCCCCTGCGTGGTGATGACCATCGCGGGTTTGAACGACAGGCCCTGACACCCACCGACCTGAAAGCGGTTTGACAGTCCCGCGGTCTGGTTGAGGGTCGAGATCGCGTCCCCACCCACGGTCATGGGTTCGCAGTTGGTGGGGTTGAACGTGAACCCTGCGCGATTCATGCTCAACGACACCGAACGCAAATCCAACGGGATACCGTCCAGGATCGTGGGTAGCGGATCGCTGATCGCATGAATCTGCGCCGTGCTCCGGTCGATATACAACGCCACACGCACCACCACGGTGCCGAGATCGAACGGGCCCGCAACCGCAGGGGTGATCACCGCGAGACTCAGAGGCGCGTTCTTATAGGAGCCGGCGAGATAGGCCTTGCCCTGCACCGCATACGGTTGCGGTCCCGCACCGGCGGAGATGTTCACGACACCCACCTGCGACGCTTCCGGACACGAGGGCGAGGACTGCTCGGTCGCGCCTTCGCCCTCACCGCTGCGTGCCGTGGCGGCGGCGATCTGTGCCTCTGAGCAGTACGGGACACCGGCGAGCTTGCCCAGCATGCCCTCGGGAAGGGTCGCGTCGATCGCACCGAGATGCTGACTGCCGTCTTCACGCGCGATCTTGAACACGAACGGTGAGAACGCCCCCGCCACCGGAGTGACCGTACCCGCCTGCAGACTTGGATTGTTCGGCAGTTGCGCTTCATTGGACGCGCACGCGCTGCTGTTCGCACCGGACCCGATGTTGAAGCTCGCGGTACGTTCAGTTGCCACGTTCGGGTTCGAGAACGGGTAGAGCTTCACACGGGTTGTATAGGTCCCGCAGGTTGGTGGTGTGATCAGCGGTGCGCTTGCGCCTTCGCGAACGTCGAACGCAAACGAGGAGTACGGCAGGGGTGGCAACCCGTCGAACGTCGCTGTCAGCTGCCCGGTGCTCGGATCGGCGCTGACCTCTCCCGCCTGCTTGACGAGCACACCACGTTCCGGCGTCTTGGCGACGATGTACAGTGCCAGCAACGAATGGAACGGGTTGTCATGCGGTGTCGCCAAATACACCGACCCTTCGGCTGCTTCTTCCAACAGGGGTGTTTTCGCGACCAGCGTCCCAACCTTCGAGGACTCCGGGCAGCCCTCATCCGGCCCCGCCACGTCAGTAGCAGCCGCATACTGTGCGGGCGTACACGCTCCGAGGCCTTTCGCGGCGGACGGGTTGACCGTCACGCCCGTAGGGAGCGTTACTTCGGTCTTGACGGGCTCCGTTTCGGTGATCCCGTCCGATCTCAACAAGCCTTGGTTGGGTAGTTTCAATTCGAAGTCGAGACCGCTCGAGCTGTCTGCCGAACCTGTCGTCGGGGTGCTTGTGATCGCGGGTGAGAACGGCACCGCATCGCAACCGCTCAAAGGGGCAGGGTTACCGCCCGCGTCCTTGAACTGTGTCGTTTCCGAGACGAACACACCGGGGTTCAGCGTGGAGTCGAACATCAACGTGCTTTCAGGCGCACTGCCACAGGACGTCGGCAATGTCAGGAACGGTTGTTGCAGCACTCCACCCGCGGAACACCCTTCGTATTTACCCCCCACCTGCGCGGTCGGACAGGTTCGTTCATGATCGTGTGCGGGGTCCGCTGGGGTGCCCCAGATCGTCTCGTTCACGATGGTCGATTCGAGTGGCAGATCGGGCGCGTAGACGCTCACACCGTAACCTTCGCCGGTTAGTACCGAGGCGTATTGCACCACGGTGAACCCCTCCGCCTTGTAACCGAGCTCGAACGCCACACCCGGCGGCGGGACCAGGCTATACACCGGGCCATAGACTTCGCCGATCCCAGGGAGGACGGCGCGCAGAACTCCGAGCTGCGTGGACCCCGAGCATACCGGGTTGCCCCCGTCGAATTCCTGCGGCGAGCACGTGGGTATCGTGTGTGGGTTACCGAAAAAGCCCGGTGGTAGGTCGACCTTTACGTCACGCAATGAGCCGCCTTCGGATTCTCCGCTTTCGTCTGTTTTCAGGGCAAAGTGGACGTTGAACGAGAACGGGTGCGAACCGGCCTGCGTATCGAGTGTGCCATCGCTGTTTAGCGGCGTGGTGGAAACCTGGCCCGGGGCTGGTCCGAAGTCGGCCTGCGCGCGAGCACACAACGCAAATGCAACGACCGCCGTCAGCATGCCGAGGATGAGTACGGGGTATGGGAGCAACGATCGTATATGACGATGGCTCATGATCACTTGCTCCTCTTACGATCGCTGTTGGTGGTCTTCTTCGCAGCAGTCTTTGTGGCGTACTGTTTGCGCACCTTCTTTTCACAGGACGCTCGCGCCTTCTTTGGTTTCTTCCTGCAGGCCTTCAACGCCCGCGCCTGCTGCTGGGCCCGGCTCAACGTCTTGACCTTTGGTTTCATCGGCGCGACCGGTGGCGGCGGTTCGATCGCGTTCCCCAACCCCGAGAACGCAAACGAACCCGGCGCCGATTCCGGCGAGAACGGCGTGGAGGACGACTGTTGCTGGCACGCTTCGCCGCGACAACCCTGAGGGGCCGTTTCCCATTGCGATGCAAAGCCACCACCTTCGCGTGCGTCATACACGTCGATCAACTGGTCGTGATCAACACCGACGAGCTGTTCGCGGGTCGTGAAGAACACGTCCTTGCCCGACGGGTCCATCGCCAGGAAGTCGGAGTCCGTCGAACCAGACCCACCCGAGAGCAACGACACACAACCACCTTCACGTGCACAACTGCCGACACCTGTGGGCTCGTACTCGTAGACGTCTTCCACACCATGGTTCGTGTCCGCTAGGGACAGCGAATCCTGCGAATCAAACGACACACGCCCACTATCACTCAAATAGAAAGGCTGAGCAATCCATTCTTCCGCATAGATCGACGGTAGGTAGGAGTTGCCCACCGGACGCTCACCCGACGGGTTGCACGACGCACACGTCAGCTCTCCCGACACGGAATCGTAAACGAACACCTCCTTACAGGGACCGGTCGCGCTTTCGTATTCGTGTGTTTTTTCGTTCAGATTACGCGTGCAACTACCAACATTATCGCGCCCGGTCAACTCCGCCTGGCTGAGGAATGCGACCCAGCGACCGTCGGGGCTGGCCTCAGCGGTACGCTGCACCGGTGCCAACGCCCAATCCGCTATTTGCGTGTTGAATGATGGGTCGTTGTCTTTTGCGAGCAGCGTGGCGATGAAGACGCTCGTGCCTTCGTGCCAGGCATAGAGGTTGTCCTGCCCCGCCTGCGCTTTGGCGCCCTGCGCGTTCGCGGTTTCATCCAGCACCGCGGTATCCACAAAGTAGATCCGCTGGAGGTCTTCGCTCTGCCCGACCACCCCCTGAAAACCACTCTGACCACCGCTCAGATCGGCCTCCAGGACCGGCGATTCGCTTTCCAGATCGCCGTACACATGACCGTCGCTCAACAGCACCTTCGACCCGTCCACCGCTGCCGCACGGAATTCCCCGCTGTGATCGGGAATTTCCACCGTCCGTTCGCCATTCTCACGTACATAGACTTGGCCCGCTTCAGAGCTCCAGAACACACGCGAACCGTCCCCGGAGACCGCATTCGCAACATCACCAAAGACATATGGCTGCGTGCTATGCGCACCATAAGCGGCGCCCGGCGTCGTTGAGGCGTTACCGGGATCGACGTTGACCAACCGCAACCCACCTTCCGACCATTCATAGAGATTGCTCTTTGCTTCGCCGCCGTCAACCGCTGTCGGCGCGAACGGCGTTTCACCCGTCAAGGCATCATTCGCACTGAAGAAGATCCTCGACAGATCAGATGACGCCCCGGCATAGGTGACACGCAGATGATTGGCGCTCTCTCCGGGAGAGCGGTTCGGGGGCGCTTCCAACAGCAACGGGCTCAACGCCGGCGGATCACTCGTGGACTGGCTATAAAGATCTGGGTAGTCAGCCGGTGCCTGCGACGTCAACCCAAACAGGTTCTGATGCACCACAGCACGATCCAGACCAGGATCGAACGCGGCGAATTCCGGATACACCGCAGAGCTGCTCTGCCGCGTCGGGCTGAGAACCGTGGTCTGCCAGCCGGCAGACGTACGCTTGGACAGATACCCGTTGAGATCCACCGACCCCTCACCATCGAAAGCCGAACCATCATAGGTCACGCCTTCGCCGTTAGGCGCACTCTCGTGTGGAAACCGTTGGCTGATGAACCCCGGCGTGCATTCGAGGCAGCTCGAGACCTTCGGGTCGGCAGGGAAAGCCTCGCCGCCGTGCTTGTCTATCGGCGAGACCAGCTCATACGCACGACCATCAGGCAAACCGGATACCTTCATCGGAAACGTACGGAAAGAAATCGGTTCTCCGTCGGCTGTCCCTTCTCCGCTGGCGACTACACGATAATAGTATTCCGTTTCCGGAGCGAGATTGGTTACCGTGGCGGAGACGGCGACCCCTGTCGAGCCGCCACCGACCGGCGCGCCTCCCAACGGCGCTTCACCGGCGCCCGCAAACCGTTCACCCGGTTCGTTGGCTTCATACGCCGCCGCGGTCAGATATTGGAAGTAGTAATGAGTGTCCGCACCCTTCGGATTTACCACCGCACCGAGCAACGCCGAGGAGGAGGAGACTTTTGTGACTTCCTGCGCTTCGACCACCGGTTCGTGTTTAGCCGGAGGAGCAAAAATGTACCCGAGAGCACTCTCGCCCGGTTCACCTCCACCACCAATCCCCGGAACTGGAAACGGGGTAGCCGCGTAGAGTACCCCGGCGGCACGATCCGGTTCGTACTGCAGGATCGGATTGAAGACAAGCGCTCCGATGTTGCCCCGCTGCGGCGAGACGCTAAACGCGCCGCCTTCGACTTCCACGAACTTGCCTTCGCCGTTGCATGAATGAAGCTGGTGAATCTGGCGAGTCTTACTGTCGTAGTAGAAGACTTCCCCGCTCGCGGGATCGACCGTCATCCCCACCAATCCGCTATCTGACAGGGTGAACGTGCAGATCGGTGCGCCGGGACGACTCGGTTCGAACTCTTCGATATATCCTTCGCCGGCTACATACACGTCACCGTGATCGTCGACCACGGGTCGGGAAGGATAAGGATGGATCGCACCGTTGCGCTCTTCGCCGGAGCTGATGTCGTGGCTTTCACCGGCGTAGACGTAGTGTTCGTAGTCGCCCGGCGATTGTGGCTCAAACACCATCAAACGACTGCGGAAATGGTCTTGATCGTTGACGTCGGTCACATACACGTTTCCGGCTTCGTCCACCGCAATACCACCGACAACAGTGCCATGGAACTTTTCCGGGCTTGCCGCCGTCGCTTCTTCGGGCGCCGCCTTTTCACCGAACTGCGCGATCAGTTTTGAGCCGTCGGGAGCGTAGACCTGCACATAGCCGGTCCCCGGCGTGAAGCTGTAAACGTACACGTCACCGGTCGCCTGATCTACAGCGACGGCGTTAGTATCTTCTCCCGCTTGTATGGTTTCACAGACCGGATAATGAGTAGCGGGAGGTTCAGGAGAAACTTCCGGCCCACAACGCCGGAAAGGAGTCCAAGCCAGTTGAAATTCACCGGTTGGGCTGAAGCGCGCCACCTTCCAAGGCTCGTGAAAGTTATTGCCGCGACCCATTGCATAGACCGTTCCCGCCGGCACGCCACCAGCACCGTCTTCGTTGACGGCCATGCTGACGACACCACCAAGCTCGTCCTGTTCTGGAAACGGTTCCGGCGGGACGGGAACCACGAAGCTGCCACCGAACGTACCCACCTGCTGATACGCAGCAAAAGCCGAGGTCGCTGCCAGGAGCACGAACCCTGCAAGCAGGCCCGCAATAGCGCCCAGCATTACGAACCGAGTGCCGATTCTTGTTGTTATGCAGTTACCTGGCTTCATCTTGAGATCCTCACGATCGGCGACATGAACAGAACTCGCGCCGACGATCGCAGAGCCGCGACCGCCGACACAAGCCGTACTCGACAAGCTAAGGCGCGGTCACCGCCCAGGTGCCCTGTGCTTCCAACTTTGCACTGGGGTGTTCTGCGGTTGGTGAGAGAGTGGCGCCGTTGATCACTGCACCGGTCTTACCGAACCCGAAGCCCCCTTCGGGCGTGAGCGCTCCGGGAAAGTTGGTGGCGGCTACGAGCGCTTCTTTCGCGGTATACACACAGAGTGTTCCTTTGGGAGCAGTCGGATCTTCCACCGAACCACTGCAACCACTGGAACTGAATTCTTTATTTGCGGTCTGCGCCGCGGTGAATACCCACGCTTCTTCTTCACCGCCCCCAGAAGCCAACGGAATCGGGAAGGAGATCGAAGCCTCCGCGGAAGGACTGGCAAAAACCGTGCTGTACAGCGCCACGTTCCACGTACCAGTCTCGGTCTTACCCGACGGCAGCCTTTCCGTGAACCCGGTCGCACCGCTCGCTCCCGTGGCACCGGTGGCGCCTTTAGCCCCCGCAGCGCCGGTCGCGCCTTTTTCGCCTTTAGCGCCACCAGGACCGGCTTCGCCTTTGGCGCCGCCCGGACCCGCAGGACCAGCCGGACCAGCAGGTCCCTGCGCTCCCGCAACTCCCGGCGTCCCGGCCGCCCCGGCCGCTCCTGCCTTGCCCTGCAACTGCTTGAGCACGCTCGGGCTGATCTGCTTGGTCGAGGTGATCAAGTACTTCTTCGCGGCATAAGCCCCGCCGGCCATCGCGAACACCAACGCCAACCCCGCGATCACCGTCGCGGGAGTGACACGCATACGTCTACCTATTGCTGAGAGCATCGGTTACCTCTCCTCCTGAGAGTCGAGCGTGCCGGCGCCCAGCGCAGCGCACGCGGAATGGACTGAACTACGGGTACATGCGCACACGTTCACACGCGCGCGTGGTATTCCAGCTACGCCTCCAGGCGCACGGAGAGCCCGCCCAAAGTCGGAAAGAGATGCGCGCCGTGATCCAGCTACGCCTCCAGTCGCACGGCAGGCCCACTCGCAGTGGGCCTGCCGGACGTTCGCGTGCGTGTAAGCACTGTTCCGGTCTCGCGCTACCTCGCGCGGGCGGCGAACATCACCGAGCGCGTGGCATCGTAGCTCCGCACAACGCGCGTTAAGCCGTGGCGTGCCATACCCCGCGAAGGGGCTGGGAACCAGCGGCAATCTGGCAGTTAGACCAGGGCGGCTACTGGGAGAAGAGAGAGAGAGAGAGAGAGAGAGAGAGAGATGAGTCAGCAGCGCTGACGCATCTACAGACGGGCCCGTCTAGGCACGCAAAGACTCCCGGCACGTATGTCCCCAATGAAACCACGCGAAAACAGCTCCCTCATCGAAGCGATCAAGGTCCCTCTCCAAAGGAAACCCTCTATTGCGCTGCAGGTCGACCACTAGGGGAAGACCCAAACCCGATCTATCTATGACCCGACATCCCATCGCGGGATGTCATGACAAGAAGCAATATACATTCACGGGTAGCCAATGTCAAGCCCCCAACCGTATGTACCCTTGTTGACAGCAACAATCGGCTCTGTGGAGCCGATATCAGCCCCTTTGAGGGGCGCGAGATCAGGCTTTTTTCGGTTTGGCCGCGGCGCGGGGATTGGCGGCAGCGCTTTTCGTGGGCGTGGCTTTGGCGACTTTGGCCGACGCGGCTTTGCGCGTAGGCGTGGCTTTGGCGACTTTGGCCGACGCGGCTTTGCGCGTAGGCGCGGCTTTCGCTGGTTTGGCCGAGGCGGCTTTGGTCCGTTTGGCGGGCACCGCTTTCTTCGCGGCGGCTTTCGCCGGGGCTTTCTTCGCGGCAGTTTTTCCGCCGGCCGGTTTTTTCGCGGTGGCTTTTTTCGCGGTGGCTTTTTTCGCCGCGGCTTTCTTCGCCGCCGGTTTCTTCGCAGGGTCTTTCGCGCCCGCCCGCGCAGCGGCCTCCCCGGCGCTCGCGTCCGCGGCCGCCCCGATCTTGCGCGAGAGCGTCCCGAGCTGCTCCTCGATCTTCGACAGGCGCGTTTCGACGCCGTGCGAGGCGAGCACGCGGTCGAGACGGTGGACGCCGTCCTCGATGCCCTCCAGGCGCTGGGAGACCGAGCGCAGGCGGCGGGTGAGGCGTTCGATGTCGGCGGCGGAGGGGATGTTGAGCGCGCCCATCGCCAGCTCCTGCGCCTGGGCGGCCTTCTCGCGTGCGTCGAAGGCTTTGCCGATCGTGCCCGTCAGCAGGGGGTTGTCGAGCAGGTCGGAGAGGGCCTTGCCGAGGTGATCTTCGCCGGCGCCGGCCAGGCGCTCGCGCAGGTTCTTGACGGCGGTGTTCGGGTCGGGCATGTGGCTCCAGACGGTCGTGGCGGGACAGGAAGGATACGGTGCTCAGCGTGAGCGAGCCTCCCGAGAGCCCTCCGCAGCGCCTGTTCCTGTTCATTCAGTGCGAGCTGCCCTGGGAGCTCGGGCCGCCGGACGGGCGCTATCTGCTGCGCTCAGAGCATGACGGCGAGCCCGAGCGGGTGATCGTGCTGGCCACGCTCGGCGCCGGCCGCGCGACGCTCTCACGCGAAGCCGGACCGCTGCGGCGCCGTGCGGCCGCGCGCAAGCGCCCCGTCGCCGCCGAGCCCGAGCCCGAGCCGGTGACGACCGCGAGCGCGACGATCGTCGACCCCGTGTCGGTGTCGGCCGAGCGCCAGGCGCGGGCGTGGCTCGAGGAACTGCAGCCCGAGCGCGAGGTCGCGGCGGCGTTCGCGGCGCTCAACCGCGTGCTGCACGCGCAGCGCATCGCCACCGCCGACCCCTACGCGCGCGAGGTCTCCCCCGCCCAGGCACTGACGATCCGCGCCGGTTGGGGCGAGGGCGAGCAGGTCGCCGAGGGACAGTGGCTGCACGCAGTCGAGCTGCCGCTGACGGGCGCGCGTCAGCGGGTCCGTCGGCGCGCCTCGGCGCTGCGCCCGGACGAGCGCCTGGCGGAGATGCTCGCGGCGCGCGAACGGCCGCTGCTGTGCGAGGAGCTGACGCTGCGCGCGCGCCTGGATCTCGACCAGGGCCGCATCGAACACGCAACTATCGAGCTCGACCGCGCCCTGTTCGCCGCGCTGGCCGAGCTCACCCAAGAGCAGCGTTCGGACCTGCCGCTGCGCGTGGCCGAGCTGCAGCAGCTGCACCCGCCCGTCGCGGCGGCCGCGCGGGCGATCCTCGGCGTCGAGGCCGCGCCCGGCGGGCACACGGGCACCGAGGCGAACACGGGGACAGGCGCCGGCGCATCCGCGGCCCTAAGCCCACTCGCCGCTCATGACGCATCGGCGGCCGGCACAGACGCGGCGCCCGTACCGGCGGACGAGGAGGCGATCCGCCACGCGCTCGGGCGCCTGGAGGCGGCGCTGCGGGCGCGCTCGGCCGCCGGCTACGGTCGCTCCTGAGCGCGCCGCCCCCGACCGCTGCCGAGCGCGCCGCGTAAAGTGGCGATGATGGACCCCACGAGCACAGCGATCGGCACCTGGAGCGGCGGGCGCTACATGCGTTTCGGCGAGCCGCTGGAGGACGCGCGCCTGCTCTCGCTGCTGCGCCCGGGCGAGGGGATCGAGACGGTGATCACCGCCGACGCCTACGGCGCGGGCGAGGCCGACACGATGCTCGGCCGGGCCCTGCAGGGGGTTCCGCGCGAGGAGTACTGCCTGGTGGGGGCGATCGGGCACGATTTCTACACGGGCGAGCGCGAGGGCGCGAAGGGCTACCCGCGCTTCACCGACGCGAGCCTGCGCGGCGAGGGGTCATACGCGGACTACATCCGCATGGCCACCGAGCGCAGCCTGCAGCGCTGCGGGATGGAGCACTTCGATGTGCTGATGCTGCACAACCCCGATCGCACCGGCTACACCAGCGCGGCGGTGTGGGCGGGCATGGCGGCGGTGCGCGAGGCGGGCCTGACGCGCATGCTCGGTGTGGCCCCAGGCCCGGCGAACGGGTTCACACTCGATGTGATCGGCTGCCTGGAGCGCTTCGGCGAGCTGATCGATTGGGCGATGATCATCCTCAACCCGCTCGAGCCCTGGCCGGGTGAGCTCGTGCTGCAGGCCGCGCGGGCAAACGACGTGCAGCTGATCGCGCGCGTGGTCGACTACGGCGGCCTCTTCCACGACGACGTCCTTCCCGGCCACGCCTTCGCCGAGCACGACCACCGTATGTTCCGCCCCGAGGGCTGGATCGAGGCCGGGCGCGAGCGCCTGGCGCAGATGCGCCCGATCGCCGACGCGCATGGGATGTCGATGCTGCAGCTGGCCTGCGCGTGGGATCTCGCGCAGAGCGCCGTTCACTGCGTGGCGCCGACGCTGATCCAGGAGCCGGGGCCGGGGGCGCGGGCGATCGAGGACAAGCGCGCCGAGCTGGCGGCCGTGCCCGAGCTGAGCGCGCGCTCGCCGCTGCGCGCCGAGGAGCTGCGCCGGATCAGGGAGATCGGCGAGAACACCGGCTGCATGGCGCTGAAGGGCGCGAACCCCGCGCACGACGGGGCGGCGCGGCCCGATCGCTGGGGCCTTGACGGCGAGCTCGAGGCGCTGGCCGGGCGCTGGGGCATCGACCCCGCGCGCGACCTCGCTCAGAGCGCCTGAGCCGAGCGTCTGGGCAGAGCGCCCGAGCGGACCGTCAGGGCGAACGGGCGCAGAGCGGACCGACCGTGCCGACCGTCCGGGCAGACGCCCGAAGGCTCAGAACTTCGGCGGCTGCGAGCGGGCGTCGTCGATGTCGAGCTCGCGCGTGAGCGCCGCGAGCTCCTCGACTATGTCGCCGTCCAGGCGCACAGCGGCGAGGCGGTCCAGCTGCGTGCGGCCCTGCGTGAGGATCGCGATCTCACCGCCGGACTGGAGCGTGACGAGCGGCAGCGAGCCGACGGGCTGGACCTCGAGCGAGGTGCCGATGCAGAGGATCAGGTCCGCGGCCTTGCACAGCTCGCGGGCGCGCTCCATCGCTGCTTCGGAGAGCGGCTCGCCGAACAGCACGACTTCCGGGCGCAGCGGCCCGCCGCAGCGTTCGCAGCGGGGGATACCGTCGGGATCGCCGAGGCGACGCGCGCGCACCTCCAGCTGGGGGATGTCTCCGCCGCAGTCCGAGCAGGTGCAGTGGGCGATCGAGCCGTGCACCTCGATCAGCTCGGCGGTGCCGGCCTTGCGGTGGAGCATGTCGACGTTCTGGGTGATCACCCCGTCGAGCATTTCGCGGCGCTCCATCGCCACGAGCGCGCGGTGGGCGTCGTTGGGCTGCTTGCCGCCGAGCGTGGCGAAGCGCTCCCCGTAGAAGTGCCAGAAGCGCATCGGGTCGGCGGTGAAGGAGTCGATGTGCGCGACCTTCGTCGGATCGACTTTCGTCCACGTGCCCCTCCCGGGCGTGCGGAAGTCGGGGATTCCCGAGGGCACCGAGATGCCGGCGCCGGTCAGCGCCACGACCGAACCGGCTTCGCGCACCAGCTCGGCCAGGCGCACTATCTCTTGTTCTTTGGGACTGCTGCTCGCACGGGCCGCCATTGCTAGCTCTCCACCGGTTCCATCATGGCTGCACCGTCCTTGTCGATCCGACCCTCGCCGTGCTCGCGTGAGCGGCACGGCCTCCACGCCTATGATCCCGTAAATCGCGGCGCGCGTTTGGCGAGGAACGCGGAGATGCCCTCGCGAGCGTCCTCGGTGGCGAGCACGCTCGCGAAGCCGTCCTGCTCGGAGACGATGCCGGCGTCGATGTCGCCGGCACCCGAGACGCGCTTGATCTGCTCGATCGCAAGCGGTGCCTGCGCGGCCAGCCGCCGCGCCCAGGCCAGGGCCGTGTCGAGCAGTTCGTGATCCTCGACCACGCGGTTGGCCAGGCCCAGCTCGAAGGCCTCCTCGGCGAGGATCGGGTCGCCGACGAGGTTCATCTCCAGCGCCTTGTTCTCACCGACCAATCGCGGCAGTCGCTGGGTGCCGCCGAATCCCGGGATGATTCCAAGCTTGATCTCGGGCTGCCCGAACAGCGCAGAGCGCGCGGCTATGCGGACATCGCAGGCCATCGCCAGCTCACAGCCCCCGCCGAAGGCCAAACCGTTGACAGCCGCGATCGTGGCCACGCCCGAAGTTCCGATCTCACGCAGCAGCCCGTGCATGCCCGCAAGCAGCTCGCGCCCGCCGGCCTCGTCCATCGTCGTGAAGGCCTTGATATCCGCCCCGGCGCTGAACAGGAAGGGGTTCGAGGAGGCGATCACCAGCGCACGCACGCCCGTGTCCTTGACGCGCGCCCAGACGCTCGCGAGGTCCTGCACGACCTGTGGGGAGATCGAGTTCATCTGCCCGTTCGCCAGCCAGGCGATCGCCACGCGACCGTCCTCCTCGGCGCCGAAACCGGCGCGGGCGGAGTCTCCCGAGAATGTCTCCAACTTGACGACCTCGGCCGGTTGCTCGGCGTCGGCGCGCGGATACGCGTAGAAGCCCTGGCCGCTGGACTGCCCCAGGCGACCCTGCGCGACGAGGCGGCGCAGGATCGTCGGCGGGGTGAAGCGCTCGCCGTGAGCCTCGACCGCGTTCTCCATCCGCTCGAGCAGCTTGTCGAGCCCTTCGACGTCGGCCTTCATGAACGGCGGCATCAGCCCCCGGCGCGGATCGAGGCCGGCGCCGGCCATCATCCCGAAGTCGATGTCGCGGTGGGTGGCCACGCCCTCCTCGAGCACGAGGCAGGCCTCGATGAAGGTCTTCAGCGACAGCAGCTCCACGAGCTGCTCCACGTCGGGCGCGCCGTCGCCGGGCACGTTGGGCTCGCCGGCGGGGTCATAGAAGCCGTCGCCACCGGTCTTCGCGCCGAGCTTTCCTTCGGAGACGAGCTTCTGCATGCCCGCGGGCACGTAGAAGCGTTCGTCGCCGTAGGACTCGGCGAGGTGCTCGGCGACGTGCAGGACGGTGTCGAGGCCGAGCAGGTTCACGAGGTGGTAGGGGCCGACCGGGACCACGCCCGCGGCGCCGACGCCCTCGTCGATCGCCTTGATCGACAGGCCCTGCTCCTCCTGCGCGCGCCACACCTCGGAGATGCCCGAGTTGAGGATGCGGTTGACGACGAAGCCGGGGACCTCGGCGCAGGTGATCGGCTGCTTGCGGATCGACTGCGCGAAGGTGACGGCCGCGGTGACGGTCTCCGCGGAGGTCTCCTCGCCCTCGACGATCTCGATCAACGGCATCAGCGAGGCGGGGTAGAAGTAGTGAAAGCCCACCACCTTGTCCGGGCGCAGCGTAGCTTCGCCGATCTCGGTGATCGACAGCGAGGAGGTGTTCGAGGCCAGGATCGCGTGCCCGGGGGTGGCGGCGTCGAGCTCGGCGAAGACGGCCTGCTTGATCTCCATGCGCTCGGGCACCGCCTCGACCACGAGGTCGACGTCGCCGAAGTCCGCGTAGGAGGTCGTGCCGACGATCCGCCCGAGCACCTCCGCAAGCCGCTCCTCGCCCTGCTCTGCGCTGAGCTTGCCGCGCTCGACGAGCTTCGCGACCTGCCCCGAGGTGACGTTGCGGGCCTCGTCCAGACCGGCCTGCACGAGCGCGTCGTCGATGTCCTTGAGCACCACGGGAATGCCCGCGGCGGCGATCGTCTGGGCAATCTGCCCGCCCATCGTCCCGGCGCCGACTACTGCGGTCTTGAAAACGAACATATCCTGAGCTCCTGGCTGTTTAGATCTCGTGAACGAAAAACCGCATCGCCGGGGCGCGCGGCGGGTTATGGGTAGTGCAAGTCGGGGGGACGCTGCCTCCGGCCGGAATCGGAGAGGGTTCGGCCGGAGGCGCGATTATCGGAGTAGTTCCGGGCGGCACATGTGCCGCCCGGCAGAACTGTGCATGCACAGTTCTGAACCATGCCGCATGCGGCATGGTTACCGACCGGCGCATGCGCCGGTCGGCGATCCCGTACATGTACGGGATCGAACTACGCCGGAACCGCAGTCGGCTCCTCCACCCTGCGCGGGAGCAGCGTTTCGCGAGCGATCACCAGCCGCTGGATCTGCGAGGTGCCCTCGTACAGCTGCATGATCTTCGCATCGCGGAACAGCTTCTCGACGGGGTACTCCTTGATGAAGCCGTACCCGCCGTAGACCTGCACGGCGTCAGTGGCGATCTTCATCGCCGCGTCGGCCGCGAAGCGCTTGGCGTGCGAGGAGACGAGCGTGTTGCGTTCGCCGTTGTCGAGCATCGTCGCACCCTTCCACGTCAACAGGCGCGCGGCCTCGATTTCGGTGGCCATGTCGGCGATCATGAACTGGATCCCCTGGTGCATCGCGATCGGCACGCCGAACTGCACGCGTTCCTTGGAGTAATCGGTCGCGAACTCGAACGCCGCGCGGGCGATGCCCGTGGCCATCGCCGCGACACCGGGACGGGTGCGGTCGAGCGTCATCATCGCCAACTTGAAGCCGGCATTTTCCTCGCCCAACAGGTTCTCCGCCGGGACCTCGACGTCGTTGAAGGAGATCGTCGCCGTGTTCGAGGCGCGCTGCCCGAGCTTGTCCTCCTTCTTGTCCACCACCACACCCCAGTCGCGCTCGACCACGAAGGCGCTGATGCCGCGGTGGCCGGCGTCCTTGTCGGTCTTCGCGTAGACCGTGTAGTAGTCCGCGTAGCCGCCGTTGGTGATGAAGCACTTCGAGCCGTTGATCACGTACTTGTCGCCCTGCTTCACGGCCGTCGTGCGCATGCCCGAGACGTCCGAGCCGGCGTCGGGCTCGGTCAGGCAGAAGGAGGCCAACTTGGGCGCTTCGGTGAGCATGCCCAGGTACTTCTTCTTCGTCTCCTCCGAGCCGCCCAGCGCGATCGGCGCGGTCGCCAGGCCGTTGCAGCCGAGCGAGGTCTGGATGCCCGAACAGCCCCACGAGAGCTCCTCCTCGATCAGGCAGCCGTCGAGGTAGCCGGCGCCCGCGCCGCCGTACTCCTCCTCGATGTGGCTGTTCATCAAGCCGACCTCCCAGGCCTTCTCGATGATGTCCTGCGGCCAGGTCCCGTCCTTGTCGTACTCCCAGGCGACGGGGCGAATCTCTTTCTCGGCGAAATCGTGCGCCATTTCGCGCAGGCTCTGCTGCTCGTTTGTCAAGGTGAAATCGACCATTCTCTGCTCTCGCGCCTCCGTGAATTTTGGCTCTCGCGCCGCTGTAGATTGACCAGTCAGTCAACGAGCAGGGTAGCGGAGGGAGCGGGCGCGGGCAATCGGCCCGCTCGCGGCTCGCCCGCCGGACGTACAATCGATCGATGCAAGCCGCTTTTCCGATCGTCGTGTTCGGCACGGTGGGGCTGTCGGTGGTGATGTCGATCGTGTTCCTGCTCTCCAAAGGGAGCATGTACGACGAGATCGGCTCGGGCGGGTTCCCGGGCGACGGTGAGCACGCGGGCGGCGGATCGCCCTTCGGGCACGCCGGCCCCGAATACGACTCGATCGCCATGAACCCCGAGCTCCAGCGCGCCGAGCGCGAGCAGGAGATCCGCCAGATGCTGCAGGCGCGCAGCGAGCGGCGCCAGCGTCGCGGCGAAGCGGCGCTCGACATCGACGCCGAGCTCGCCCAGCTGATGGGCGCCCAGCCCGCCGCCGCCGGCCACGACCCGGGGATCGCCGAGGAGGTCCTGCAGCTGGTCATCGCCCGCAACGAACGCCGCGAACGCCAGGGACTCGAACCGCTGGACGTCGAGGCCGAGGTGCAGCGAACCCTGGCCGAGCTGGATCCCCACTGAGCCGGGATCGAGCGGCGCGCATCGGTAGTGCGCTCTCGGGTATAAACGCCCCATGGCCGAGCACCGCACGTTCGAGCTGGACGAGCTGACGATCCGTCCGGGGACCTACTTCAACCCTCAAACCGAGGTGCTGCTGGTTGTCGACGACTCCCCCGACCTCGACCACGAGATCTTCAACATGGAGGACTTCGAGGGCGACGAATGGGTGCTCGTCTCCGACGAGTCCCCCGTCGACGAGCACCGCCGCGACGAGCTGATCGAGCGCTTCCAGGTCGCCTACCACCCAGGCGGCGAGCACTCGATCGAGGGCGACGCCGAGGAAGACGAGGAGGACACCCTCGAAGCAGACGATCAAGAGGTGGGGCGAGAGTAGCCTGCAAGGGCAACTGCGCCAATGCGCCGCACCCATGCGTAGCATCGGCTCTCGATGCTCGCCACACGCCTCGCCAAGAAAGCTCTCCTGCTGGGGGGGCTCACAGCCGCGCTGCTGATCCCCGCCCAAGCGGGCGCCCGCGGACCGAGCGTGACCGCCGCGCTGAGCAGTCTGAAGAGCAGCGGTGCGATCACCGAATCCGCCTACAAGCAGTACACGGCGGCCTACGCGGCCGCGAACAGCTCGCTGAAGCGCCTCAGCGGGACCCGACGCGCCGAACTGGCAGCGGTGATCGCCAACACGCAGGGCATGGCCGCCGCGGGCGCCTTCGTCCCCACGCGCCTGCCCGTGATCTTCCTGACGCTCGAACGCAACCGCCAGTGGTGGACGACCCAGCCGCTGGTCTCCTCACGCGTACGCGTGAGCTTTCCGCCGAGCAAGCTCGTGTGGGAGTACTACGCCGGGCAGGGCATCCAGATCCAGTGGCTCGGGACCTTCGGCGAGGCCAACGGCTACTACCTCTCGGGCCACGAAAACTCCAACCTGCGCCAGCTGCTCGCAGAAGTGCTGCCGCTGGCGACCAAGCGTGCCGGGGGAATCGCCTGGGAGTACATGTTCCACTTCGACGGCGGCGCGCCGCCGTGGACGAGCGGACTCTCGCAGGGCACGGCCCTGCAGGTGATGGCACGCTCGTTCTCGCGCTTCAAGGAACCGGCCTACCTGAGCGCCGCCCAGCAGGCGCTCGGCATCTACGAGACCGCCCCACCCCAGGGCGTGCGCGTGAAGACGGCCGCGGGTGCGGAGTACGCCGAGTACACCTACGCCCCGAGCGACCGCATCCTCAACGGCTTCATCCAGGCCGACGTGGGGCTGTACGACTACACCTCGATCACCCACGACCCGCTCGGGCTGAAGCTGTTCGAAGAAGGCGACGCCGAGGCGCGCGCCGAGACCCCGCACTACGACACCGGCGCCTGGTCGATGTACGACCAGTACGGCGAATCGGACCTCAACTACCACGAACTGCTGACCGAATTCCTCCAGCACCTGTGCGAACGCACGCACAAAGGCCCGCCCACCAGCACCGCGGTCACGCCCGCGCCCTCCCCCACACCGCCGGCCCCGCCCGCCGGCAGCGGCGGCGGCACCGGCACGACGGGCCCCGGCGGCGAAACGGGCGGCGCGAGCGCGGCCGTGGCGCGCGCGCCCGAACACCTCCTGGCGAGCGCCGCGAGCACGACAGCCACTACACCGATCGCCGGCGATGCGATCTACTGCACCACCGCGCAGAAATTCAGCGCCGACCTGCACACCCCGCCGGTCGTCTCGCTCATCACGAGCAAGCTTTCCGCCGGCGCGCGCGCCGGCGTGCAGGTTTCGCTGTCGAAGGTCTCGACCGTCAAAATCTCGATCAAGCGGGGCGGGCGGACCGTGTGGAGCAACGGTGCGACCGTGGAACGGGGCAAGCCGAAGATCCTCTGGAGCACCCCCATGCAGACGGGCGCCTACGAAGTCACGATCACCGCGACCGACCTCGCTGGCAACTTCTCGACCGCGCACGGCACGATCACGCTGAGCAAGCACTGACTGAGCGCCGGCCCGCACGCTGACAGCGGGTGGCGACCCTAGACTGAACCCATGACACGGCTGACGAGCGCCTGGCGGGCAATGGAGCCCGAGCAACGCCTCGCGGCGGTCGCCTCGCTGGCGCTGCTGGTGACGATGTTCCTGCCGTGGTACAGCCTGCAGAGCCTCGATCGCAAGACCGCGACGATCAGCACGCACAGCATCAGCGCCTTCGGCGACGTCTCCTTCGTCGAGGCTGCCGTCTTCCTGGTCGCGGCGGGCGTGCTGACGATGCTCTTCGCCCGCGCCGAGGGACGAACGTTTCACCTGCCCGGCAGCGACGGCACGATCACGATGATCGCCGGCGGCTGGGCGGCGCTGTTGATCTTCTACCGCGTGTTCGACCGCCCCGCTGGCGGCGGCTACCCGGTGGGGATCCAGTGGGGCTTCTTCCTCGCGTTCGTCGCCGCGGGCGTGCTCACCTGGGCCGGGTGGCGCATGCGCGCCCTCGCGCGACCCGAACCTCCGCTCGCGCGTGCCCGCCGCCCGCGACGCCCGCCCGCTCCGCCGTCGGCCCGGCCGCCCGCGCCGATGCCCGCGCCACCCGCGCTGCCTGCCGGCAAGGCGCCGCGCGCGGCGCGGCGGCCCGTCCCCGCAGACCCGGCGAGCGAGCAGCTCTCCTTCGAAGACGCGCCCACCGAGCCCGAACAGCGCTCGGCCTGAGAGCTTCTGCGCGAGCCGCCGGCCCGGCGTCTCCCTAACCGGCCCGAGCGCACCCCTATCATTGGCCCGACGATGCCTCCGTCTGTGTCCCCGCCCGCGCCGCCCGGCACGACCTCACCGGGACCGGACTCCGTCCAGGCTCTCGCCGCGGGGTTGCGCGAGGTGGGATACCTCCCGGGAGAGTCCACCGCGCTCGTGGCCTACCTGGCGACGAAGCTCGGCAAGCCCGTGCTCGTGGAGGGACCGGCCGGCGTCGGCAAGACCGAGCTGGCCAAGGCTCTGGCCTCCTATCTGGAGCGCGAGCTGGTGCGCCTGCAGTGCTACGAGGGCCTGGACGAGGCCAAGGCACTGTACGAGTGGAACTACCGCAAGCAGCTCCTGCGCATTCAGGCCGAGGCCGACGGCGCCGGCTGGGAGGCCGTGCAGGAGGACATCTTCGGCGAGGAGTTCCTGCTCGCGCGCCCGCTGATGAGCGCGATCGCCTCCGAGCACCCGGTGGTGCTGCTGATCGACGAGATCGACAAGACCGACCAGGAGTTCGAGGCGATGCTGCTGGAGGTGCTCTCGGACTTCCAGATCTCGATCCCCGAGCTAGGGCGCGTGGAGTCGCGCACGCACCCGGTGGTGCTGCTGACCTCGAACAACTCGCGCGAGCTCACCGAGGCGCTCAAGCGCCGCTGCCTGTACCTGTGGCTGGACTACCCCGAGCTCGAGCACGAGCTCGAGATCGTGCGCCTGCACGCGCCCGATCTCTCGGAGACCGTCGCGCGCCGTCTGGTCGAGGTGATCGGGATGGTGCGCGAGCTCGACCTGAAGAAGCCGCCCTCGATCGCCGAGTCGATCGACTGGGCGCGGGCGTTGTTGCTGCTGGGGGTGGACGACATCGACGAGGAGACCTTCACGCAGACGATGTCGGTGATCGTCAAGCACCGCACCGACATGGATCTCGTGGCCGAGCGCGTCGGGGTCAAGCTCCGGGCACCGGCCGATGCCCTCTGAGCGCCCGCAGCCGGGGTCAAACTCCGAGCGCCGACCGACGTCCTCTGAGCGCCCCTCAAACCCCACCAGCGCAGCGGCGCCCCCGGAGGGGTTCGCGGCGCGCGTGCTGGAGCTGGGCGAGGAGCTGCGCCGCGAAGGCGTCGCCGTGGGCACCTCGGAGCTGCTGGACGCCTTCGCGGTGCTGGGCGAGATCGACTGGACCGAGCAGGAGGACTTCCGCGAGGCGCTCGCGGCGACGCTCGCCAAGAGCCAGGAGGACCGGCGCGTGTTCGAGCTGGTGTTCGAGCGCTTCATGTTCCGTGCCGTCGAGCTCGCCGCGGTCCGCGAGGAGGTGCGCGAGCAGAGCGACGCGGACGGCGGCGGACTGGATCTCGACGAGCTGACCGACGAACAGCTGGAGGGTCTGCGCGCGCAGATCGCCGCGGCGCTGCTGGGCGATCTCCGATCGGCGGCTTCGGAGGGGGCGATGCGCGACCTCGCGCGCATGGCGATCGCGACCTTCGCCCGCCGCCAGGAGGGCTCGGGGGTGATCGGCGTCGACGTTCAGCGCATCCGCCGCGCCCTCGGGCTGCGCGCAGAGCCCCAACCAGAGCTGCCCGCCGACGATCCCCGCCGGGACGGTCTGCCGCGCGAGGCGCTGCGCCGCTTCGAGGCGCTGCTGCGGCGCGAGCTCGAACGCGCGCAGATCGAGCGCACCGGCTCGCTGCCCCCATCGCGGCCGCTGGGCGAGCTCGACCGGGCGCTGCCCTCGGGCCCGCTGCAGGACCTCGCGGCCGTGCATCGCGTCGTCGCGCAGCTGCGCCGACGCCTGGCCACGCAGGGCCTGCAGGCGCGCGGGCACCGTCGCCACGCGCAGGTGGACGTCAGGCGCACGATGCGGGCTTCGCTGCAGACCGGCGGCGTGCCGGTCGTGCTCAAGTACCGTCCCCGCCGACCGCGCCGGCCTGAGATCTACGTGCTGTGCGACGTCTCCACCAGCGTGACCTCCGCGTCGGTGTTCTTCCTCTCGGTGCTCCACGCCCTGCACGACAGCTTCCGGCGCATGCGCTCGTTCGTGTTCATCGAGCGCATCAGCGAGGTCACCGACATCTTCGAGCACGAGCGCGACTTCAGCTCGGTCAGCGAGCGCATCTCCGGCGACGCGGGCGTCGCGGACATCTCCGGTTACACCGACTACGGGCGCGTGTGGTCGGAGTTCCTGACCCAGGTCGAGGACGACCTGCATCCGCGGGCGACCGTGATCGTGCTCGGCGACGCGCGCACCAACGGGCGCGATCCCGCGCGCGGACATCTTCGCGCAGATCGCCGCGCGCGCCGGGCGCACGTTCTGGCTGAACCCCGAGCCGCGGCTGTACTGGAACTACGGCGACTCGGTGATCGCCGCCTACGAGCAGCACTGCGTCGCCTTCGAGTGCTGGACGACACCGCAGCTCGAGGACTTCGTGCGCGCGCTCGCCCGTCCGGGCGTGGCGATGACGCAGTAGCATCGTCTGAGTCGAACCACCCAGGGGAGCTGGCGGGAACAGGGCCGGCTGAGATGGCGCACCGTGAGCGATGACCCTGCGCCGACCCGTCGAACCTGTGGGGTAATGCCCGCGAAGGGAGCAACGTGCAGACAGGGATCACACCCGGTCCCAGAGCGCAGAGCCAGGACCGAGCGGCCCGCGATCGCGCTCGCGAGGACCCGCCGGTCGGAGATAGCGCCGCGGAGGACCCGCCGGCGGTGCTCGTCAGCGAAGTCAGCCGCGCCTACCGCAGCCGTGACCGCGCGCCGGTGCAAGCGCTCGCGGACATCTCGCTGCACGCCGCCAAGCATGAGCTGCTGGCGGTGGTGGGACCAAGCGGGTGCGGCAAGACGACGCTGCTCGAGCTGATCTGCGGGTTGCAGCCCTGCGACGACGGCGCGATCGAATGCGCCGCGGCGGCGCTGATGCCCCAGCGCGACCTGCTGCTGCCGTGGCTCGATGCATTGGACAACGCCGCCCTCGCGCTGCGCGTGGCCCGCGTGCCACGCGCCGAAGCCCGGAGGCGCGCGGGCGAGCTGTTCGCCGAGCTGGGGCTCGCGGGGTTCGAGCGGGCCCGTCCGTATGAGCTCTCGGGCGGGATGCGCCAGCGGGTGGCCTTCGTGCGCACGCTGCTCTCGGGCAAGCCGCTGCTGTGCCTGGACGAGCCCTTCGGCGCGCTCGACGCGATCACCCGTGCGGAGATGCACACCTGGCTGACCGAGGCGCTGGGAAGTGAGCCACGCACGGTGCTGCTGGTGACCCACGACGTCGAGGAGGCCGTGGTGCTGGCCGACCGCGTCGCCGTGCTCTCGCCCCGCCCCGGGCGCGTGGTGGCCGAGCTGGAGGTGGGCCTCGAGCGCCCGCGGGGACGCACCGACCCCGAGGTGGTGGCGCTGCGCGAGCGCGCGCTGCGAGCGCTGGCGCAGGGTGGTGGTGGACGATGAGGCGCCGCTTGCTCGACGGGCTGCCGGCGGCGGTGCTCGTGCTGCTGGCACTCGGCGCGTGGGAGGCGTATGTAGATGCGGGGGCTGTGAACACGTTCGTGCTGCCCGCCCCGCACGAAGTCGGCGAGGCGCTGTGGAACAACGCGGGCCTGCTCGGCGCCAACCTCGCACCGACCGCCGAGGAGGTGGGAGTGGGCGTCCTGCTGGCGCTGCTCTGCGGGTTCGTGGTCGGCGTGCTCATCCACCTGTTCGCGCCGCTGCGCCGCGCCGTCTACCCGCTGGCCGTCGGCTCTCAGGCGATCCCGGTGGCGCTGATCGGCGTGCTGCTCGTGTTCTGGTGGGGCTTCGGCGTGCTGCCGAAGCTGTTCGTGATCGTGCTGATCTGCTTCTTCCCGGTGCTCGTCACGACCGTCGACGGGCTCGCCTCGGTGGACCCCGAGCAGCTGAAGCTGCTGCGCACCTTCGACGCCTCGCGCTGGCAGGCGTTTCGCTTCGCCGAGCTGCCGGCGGCGCTGCCGGCGGCGATCAGCGGCGCCCGGATCGCGCTCGCGGTGGGCGTGATCGGCGCCTACATCGCCGAGACCTCGACCGCCACCTCGGGCCCCTACCCGGGGCTGGGGCGCGAGATCGAGGCCGACATCAACGCCCTGCAGACCTCGCGCGCCTACGCGGCCGCCTTTGTGCTGTTCGTGTTCGCGATCGCCTGCTTCTATACCCTCGCCCTCGTCGAGCGCCGCCTGGCGCCCTGGGCGCATCGATCGAGAGGAGAAGTTCGTTGAGATCCAGGTTCGCTTTCCCTGCCCCGCTCGCCGCCGCCGCCGCCATCCTCGCCGCGTTCGTGTGCGCGCTGGCGCTGTCCGCGTGCGGGACCAAGCAGGACGTGACCTCCGCGCCCGCGGTCAGGCCGTTCACGGTGATGCTCGACTGGTTCCCCAACGCCGATCACGCGGCGCTGTACTCGGCGATCGCCGGCGGCGAGTTCCGCGCGGTCGGGCTGGAAGTGAAACCGGTCGTTCCGCCCGAAACGGCCGACCCGCTGAAGCTGCTGGCCGCCGGCAAGGTGGACATGGCCATCTCCTACGAGCCCGAGCTGCTGCTCGCTCGCGATCAGGGCCTGAAGCTCGTCTCGATCGGCGCGCTCGTGCAGCGGCCCCTGACCTCGATCATCGCGCTGCCGGGCCAGCACGTGCGCACGGTCGCGGACCTCGCGGGCAAGCGCGTGGGCACCGCCGGCATCTCCTACCAGGCGGCCGAGCTGCACACCGCCCTGCAGGCCGCCGGCGTGAGCCCGGACAGCGTGCGCGAAGTGAACGTCGGGTTCAACCTGGTCCCGGCGATGCTCTCGGGCAAGGTCGCCGCGACGCTCGGCGGGTTCTGGAACTACGAGGCGATCCAGCTGCAGCTGCTGCATCGCCATCCGGTCGTGATCCCCGTCGATCGGGCCGGCGTACCGAGCTACGACGAGCTGGTGCTGGTCGTACGCCAGAGCGAGGCCCGCGAACGTGGTCAGGATCTGCGCGCGTTCATGCAGGCCCTGACCCGCGGCGAGCGCGCTGTTCGCGCCAACCCGCAGGCGGCGGCCGCGCTGATCGTCAAAGCGAACCCCTCGCTGGAACCGAAGCTGCAGCTCGAATCGATCCGCCAGACGCTCCCCGCGACGACGCCGGCGAAGGCCGGCGACCCGTATGGTTGGCAGGAACCTTCGGCATGGGCGAGCTTTGGAACGTGGATGCTCGCGCACGGGCTGATCCAGCACAACCCCAACGGCGGGCTGCCGCCGTTCACCAACGAGTTCCTGCCCGGACAGGGCATCTAGAGCCCACAATCCACCATCTATTGTGACGCGGACCACAGCGAGGAGATGGCGATGTTCCAGAACGTGATCGTGGGAGTCGATGGTCGACCGAACGGGCGCGATGCGATCGCCCTGGCCCTGCGCCTGCTCGCAGACGGCGGCAGGCTGACCCTCGCGAACATCCACGCGGGCGCCGGCAATCCCACGCACGCGTCCACCCCGGGACGCCTGACCGAGGAGAAGGAGGCCTCGCACGCGCTGCTCGA
Organism: uncultured Solirubrobacterales bacterium; assembly: GCA_963714025.1. Lineage (GTDB taxonomy): Bacteria > Actinomycetota > Thermoleophilia > Solirubrobacterales > Solirubrobacteraceae > Palsa-744. The sequence goes on along the minus strand of OY970221.1, from coordinate 2,347,276 downwards.
GCGCGAGCGCGCCGAGGCCGACGTCCAGGCCGAGCTGATCAGCTACGCCGCGAACAGCCCCGGTCGAGGTCTGCACAGTCTCGCCGAGGAGCAGGGCGCCGACCTGCTGGTGGTCGGTTCTTGCAGTCGCGGACCGGTCGGCAGGGTGCTGCTGGGAGACGACACACGCGGCGCCCTGAACGGCTCCCCGTGTGCGGTCGCGGTGGCCACGCGCGGCTACGCCGAGCACCCCGTGCCGATCGCCGCGATCGGCGTGGGCTATGACGGCTCGCCCGAGAGCGAGATCGCGCTGAGCAAGGCGCGCGAGGTGGCCGAGCGCTACCACGCGGTGGTGCACGCCCTGGAAGTCGTTGCTATCCCCAACTACGCCCTCACCGGCTTCGCGGCACCGGCACTCGGCGAGGGGATCGAGAAGATGCTCACCGAAGCCAACGAGCGCATGGCGGTGATCGAGGGGGTCGAGGGTCGAGCCGTGTACGGGCTGGCCGGAGAGGAACTGGCCACTTTCGGGGACGAGGTGCAACTGCTCGTCCTCGGCTCCCGCGGATACGGACCGGTGAAGCGGCTGATCCTCGGCAGCACGTCGGACTACCTGGAGCGCCACGGCCGCTGTTCGTTGCTGGTGCTGCCCCGGGCCACCACATGAGAAACCAAGGTGCGCTCAACGGACATCCCCGGAGGTAATTCCGGGGACTTGCGTCAAACCCCGACGGAGTCGAACCGGACGCCGTGCATCCGTATCGACCCGCGCCAATCACCGTACTTTTCCCGTAGGCGCGCGTGCCTCTCACGCGGTACGTTCAGATCCCTGATGCCAGATCCACAGACACGCCCAGCGCAGGGCGACGGGGAGCAGGCCGTAAAGTCCGACCCGAGGACGATCAGGATCGTCCTCGCCGACGACCACGCGGTGGTGCGCAGCGGACTGCGCCTGCTGCTCGACGGCGAACCGGAGCTCGAGGTCGTCGCCGAGGCGGGCGATCTCGACAGTGCGCGGCGATACGTGCGCGGCCACGGACCCGACGTGCTGGTGCTCGACCTGAACATGCCCGGCGGATCGAGCCTCGACGCGATCCCGGACATCCGCGCGGAATCTCCGGGAACGCAGATCGTCGTGCTGACGATGCAGCAGGAACCGGCGTTCGCGCGACACGCGTTGGGCGCCGGCGCGATCGGCTATGTGCTCAAGGAGGCGGCCGATGACGAGCTCGTAGAGGCGGTGCGCCGCGCCGCCTCGGGCGAAAGTTATCTGAACCCCAGGCTGGGGGCGCGAATGGCCTCTGAGCCCCCACCCGGACCGCCTGACGATCTCTCCGAGCGCGAGCTCGAAGTCCTGCGTTTGATCGCCCTGGGCCACACCAATGCGGAGATCGCCGAGCAGCTGTTCCTGTCGGTGCGCACGGTCGAGACCCACCGCGCGCACATCCAGCAGAAGCTCAGCCTCTCCTCGCGGGCGGAGCTCGTCGGCTACGCGTTGCGTCGCGGGCTCGTGGGCGCCTGAATCGCCGGCCGGCGCGAGGCGCCGCCGCGGTCGATCGTGGACAATCGCGATATGGCACGGGTTGGGGTGCTCACAGGCGGAGGCGACTGTCCCGGACTGAACGCCGTCATTCGCGCGGTCGTGCGACGGGGGCTCGTGGACGGCGGACACAGCGTGATCGGCTTTCGGCACGGCTGGGCCGGCGTGATGAGCGACGATGCGATTGAGCTCACGTTGCAGAGCACCGCCGGCATCCTCCATCGCGGAGGCACGATCCTCGGCACCTCGCGTACCAACCCGTTCGCGGAAGAGGCGGACGATCGCGGATTGCAGGCAATCCGCAAGACGATCGCCGCACGTGAGGTGGACGCACTGATCCCGATCGGGGGCGAGGACACGCTCGGTGTCGCGTTGCAGCTGCATCGCGAGGGCATCCCGGTGGTGGGTGTCCCGAAGACGATCGACAACGACCTCGGCGGCACCGACGTGACCTTCGGCTTCCAGACGGCCGTGCAGATCGTCACCGAGGCGATCGACCGTCTGCACACGACCGCCGAGTCACACAATCGGGTGATGGTCGTGGAGGTGATGGGACGTCACGCCGGCTGGATCGCCACGCACGCCGGGATCGCCGGGGGCGCCGATGCGATCCTCGTACCCGAGCATCCGTTCGACATCGACGAGGTGTGCATGCGTCTGCGCCGCCGCCACGAGCGCGGACGCAGCTTCTCGATCGTGGTCGTCTCCGAGGGCGCGAGGCCGCTGGAGGGAACCCTTCAGACCCACAAGGACGCCGCCACCACCGATGCCTTCGGTCACGCGCGGCTCGGAGGGATCGGCGTGACGCTCGAGGGTGAGATCGAGCGACGCACCGGATATGAGACGCGCGTGACGATTCTCGGCCACGTCCAACGTGGAGGAACACCGGTCGCGTTCGATCGTGTGCTCGCGACGAGGTTCGGCGTGGCCGCGATGGACGCGGTCGCGCAAGGACGGTTCGGAACGATGGTGGGACTACGCGGCAGCGAGATCATCGAGGTCGCGCTCGAGAATGCGCTGCGCGAGCCCAAGTTGCTCGACCCGGCTCTGTATGAGACGGCGGAGCTGTTCTTTGGGTGACGGATCCCTCGGGGTGAGAGACAAACAACAACATTTCGCCTTGGCACCTCCCGTTCGAGACGCCCGGGCGCAATCTCAGGCTGTGGCTTGCATGTCGCGCCCAGAGGGACTTGATCGTCGCGACATCCGTTGTCTGCTTAGTGGCAACTTTTGGAATCGTTCTACACATGCTGAGCGCCTTACGGTATCGTTCGCGTTGCTGGGAGCGATAGAATGGCCGAAGCGACAACGAACACCCGTGGATGGATGCGCGGCGCGTCGGCGCCGCTGCGCGGAGCGTTGCTCGGCATCGTGCTCGAGCGTCCCGGGCACGGCGGGGACTTGGCGAGCCGCCTCGTGGCGAGGCTGGGCGCGACCTGGCGGATCGACACCAACGACGTGTACCGCCTGCTCGACCAGCTCGTCGCCGAAGGCTTGGTCTCGGCCCGCGAGGAGCCTCGCCGCGACAACGCGCGGCGCACCCGTGTGGTCTACCGCCCCACCGACCTGACCGAGGGCGCGATGACCGCGTGGATGGAAACGCTGCTTCCACGCGAGCCCGTGAGACTGGGATTGCACGCGAAGCTCGTGGTCGCACGCGACGAGGACGCCTTCAGGCTGCTCGCGGCCTTGCGAGACTACGAGCGCGAGTGTCTGCGATTGGCCCAACTGGTGGCGCCCTCGCCCCACGAAATGCGCTCGTGGACGGCGCTGGTGATGGACTGCACACGGGACGCGGTCTGGCGCCAGCTCCAGGCCGATGTCGACTGGGCCGCACAAACGCGACAGCGCATCAACGAGCGCATCAGGGCGCGAGAGCGATAGCTTCACAGGCGCAATGACGCCGCTGCTCTCATTTGCGAACGTCGGCAAGCGCTTTCCCGATGGGGGCCGCGAGATCACCGTTCTGGACAGCGTGTCCTTCGAGGTTGACGCCGGGGTGTTCGTAGGCCTGTACGGCCCACGCCGCTCGGGCAAGTCCACGCTGCTGCGGATCGCCGCCGGGATCGAACGGCCCGACACGGGCACGGTGCGATACGACGGTCGTGCCCTGGAGGAGATGACCGGCGCGCAGCGACGCCGACTGCTGCGCCACGAGCTGGCGTTCATGGCATCCGGCGATTGGCGTCCGCACCCCGGCGAGAGCGTCGTAGACCACGTGGCCATGTCGCTGGGCAGCGAGGGGCTCACCGTCCGCGACGCACGGCGGCGAGCCCTTGGCGCGCTCGAGCGAGTGGGCGTGAGCCCAACCTGCGCCGAGGAGCCGGCAGGATCGCTCTCGCTGGCCGAGCGCACGCTCGTGATGCTGGCTCGCGCGATCGTGCACGAGCCACGCGTCCTGCTTGTGGACGAGCCGGCCGTGATGCCGAGCCTCAGCGATCGTGGCCGCTTCTACGTGCTGCTGCGCGAGCTCGCCGGAGAGCGCGGCATGGCGCTGCTGGTGGTCTCCGAGGAGATGGGCGCGCTGCAGGGAGCCGGCTTGATGATGTCGATCTCGGGCGGCGAAGTCTGTACGACCGGAGAGCCGGGCGTCGTGGTAGCGCTACCCAGGCGCAGCGCCCGCGCAGCGGAGCGGTCCGGGAGTTGAACCCGCCCGACGCCGCGCTCGAGCTGCGCCAGGTCGTCAAGCACTACGCCAGCGGCGGCGGGGAGACAGTACGGGCCGTCGACGGCGTCTCGCTCACCGTTTCGCCGGGCGAATTCGTCGCGATGTACGGACCGAGTGGGTCCGGCAAGACCACGCTGCTGCTGCTCGCGGCGGCCCTGATCGCGCCTGAAGCGGGACGCGTGCTGTTCGACGGTCGCGACATCGGCCATCTGTCCGAGCGCGAGAGCGCGCGCTATCGCCTGCGCGACGTCGGCTTCGTGTTTCAGTCCTTTCACCTGATGCCGAACACCTCGGCGCTGGACAACGCGACGATCAAGCTGACCGCCGAAGGTCTGCGTCTGCGTGAGGCCCGCAGACAGGCACGCCCGTGGCTCGAGCGCCTGGGCCTGGGCGCGCGCGCCGAGCATACCCCCGAGCGCCTGTCGATGGGCGAGCGCCAACGGGTCGCCATCGCGCGCGCACTGGTGAACGAGCCACGCCTGCTGCTCGCCGACGAGCCGACCGGCAACCTCGATTCAAAGCGTGGCCGTGAAACGCTCGTGCTGCTCCGCGACATCTGCCACGAACGCGGCATACCCGGGCTGCTCGTCACGCACGACCCCGACGCGAGAGAGCTCATGGACCACTCCTACACGCTGCGTGACGGCCACCTGACCGATAGTGCGCAGACTAACGACCCGGCCACGGTCCTGCTGTGAGGAACCTGCTCAACCCCCGCATCTGCGGGGTTCGCGTGAGCATGCTGTTCCACCTCTACGGGCGTCGTCTGCGCTCGCATCTGACCCAGGAGCTGCTCGCGGGCAGTGGTATCGCAGTCGCGGTCGCGCTCGTCTTCGGTGTGCTGGTGGCCAATACGAGCCTCACGAGCTCGGCGGGAGCGTTGATCCAGCAGGTGATCGGATCCGCCCGCGTGCAGCTCACGGCACGCTCACAGGAGGGATTCGACCAGCGGCTGGCAAGCACGGTCCAACGCCTTCCCGGCGTGCGCTCCTCGGCGGCGGTACTGCGTGGGAACGTGACCGTCGTGGGACCCCACGGCGCAAAGGCGGTCCAGATCCTGGGCGTGAGCACCGGAATCGTCAACCTTGGCAGCCTCGACACCGACAACTTCGGCACCGGCGGCTTCCGCTTCTCCACGGGGCTGGTCCTTCCGGCGATCGTCGCGAACGCGATCGGCGCGAGGCCGGGCAGCGAGGTCACGGTGCTCGCGGGCGGCCGCGTTCGCACGGTGAAGGTGGGAGCGGTGCTCGGCGGCTCCCTGTTCGGAGCGCTCACGTCGAGCCCGGTGGCGATCGCGGTGCTCGGTGTAGCTCAGGGTCTTGTAGGCCTGCCGGGACGGGTGACGCAGGTACTGATCCAGCCGCGAAACGGCGCCGATGTCGCGTTGGTAGGTGAACTGCGACGGCTCGCGGCCGGTCGCCTGGACGTGGCGCCGGCCGACAACGAGCTGCGCCTGCTCGACCAGGCGATCACTCCGAACAGCCAGTCCACGGAGCTGTTCTCGGCGATCAGCGTGATGGTCGGGTTCTTGCTGGCCTTGAACGCGATGCTGCTGACGATGCCCGAGCGTCGGCGCTTCGTGGCCGACCTGCGCATGCAGGGGTATGACCGCCGGCAGGTGCTGCTGCTGCTCTCCTTCCAGGCGCTGGCGCTCGGGGTCGTGGCCTCGCTCATCGGCGTGGCGCTCGGCGACGCCCTCTCCAGCGCGTTCTTTCACCGCGTGCCCACCTATCTGGCTGCCGCTTTCCCAATCGGGACAAAGCAGATCGTGCACGTGAGAACGGTGCTGGCCGCGTTCGCGTGCGGTGTCGTCGCCACCGTGCTCGCTTCCCTGACACCGACCTTCGACCTGCGGGAGGGCAGGGCCGTGGATGCCGTGTTCCGCGAGTCCGGCGGCAGAGGCGAGACCATCGGCGAACGCGCCACCAAGGCGCTCGGGCTCGCCGGGCTGGCGTCACTCGTGCTCGTTACCGCGCTCGTACTCATCATGCCCGGCCTGACCATCGTCGGCGGCGTCGCGCTGGCGCTGAGCACGCTCCTGTTGATCCCCGCCTTGTTCGCAGGCATCTCGCGCGCGCTTCCGTGGATGGGCGATCACATTCGCAGCAGCGCCCTGGTCGTCGCGGTCTCGGAGCTGCGGGCCACGAGCATGCGGGCGGTGGCTCTGGCCGGCATCGTCGGGCTGGCCGTCTACGGGAGCATCGCGATCGGCGGCGCTCGTGGAGATCTCATCCGCGGCATCGACCGCGCCACGACCCAATACTTCGGCACGGCGGACATCTGGGTGGGCACCGGCCAAGACATCTTCAACGTGAACCGGTTCGCACCCGGCAACACGATTGCTGCGATCGCGCGTGCTCCCGGTGTGGCCTCGGTGCGTGCCTATCAGGGAGGTCTGCTCGACGTCGGCACCCGCCGCTTGTGGATACGTGCAAGATCCTCGCAGGACCCCGAGATGCTGGAAGCCAGCCAGCTGCTTCATGGCGAACTGAAGCAAGCCACGCGGTTGCTGCGCGCACATGGATGGGCCGCGGTCTCGAGCGCGTTCGCCGGCGAACGGCACCTTCGCCTCGGCGATGCCTTCGCTCTGCCCACGCCATCCGGCACGGCGATGTTCAGGACCGCCGCGATCATGACCAACTCCGGCTGGCCGCCGGGGACGATCACGATCAACTCCCGTGACTACAGTCGCTACTGGCAGACGAGCGATCCCTCGGCGCTGGAGGTGAGCCTGCGGCCGGGCGTCAACGCCCTGGCCGGCAGGCGAGCCGTGCGGGCGGCCCTTGGCTCCCGACAGGGGTTGTCGGTAAGGACGAGCGAAGAACGCGATCGCCAATCTGAGGCCAGCGCGCGCCAGGGACTGGAGACACTGGCAGAGATCTCGACGTTGCTGCTGATCGCGGCCGGTCTGGCGGTCGCCTCGGCGCTGAGCGCAGCCGTGTGGCAGCGACGAGCACGTCTGGCCTCGTTGAAGATCCAGGGGTACGACTCCGATCAGCTGTGGCGTGCACTGCTGCTGGAGAGCGCGATCACGGTCGGCGTCGGGTGCCTGGTTGGGGCGGTCATCGGCGTTTACGGCCATGCACTGGCCGGGCGCTGGCTGACGCTGACGACGGGCTTCCCGGCGCCCTTCGCGGTCGCACCCAGCCAGATAGCGCTGACACTGGTGCTGATCTCGGCGGTGGCGCTGGCTGTGATCGCGATCCCCGGGTTCGCGGCCTCGCGCGTCCCCGCCCGCGCGGGCTTCCAGGACTGAGAGACCGAGGACCCGTCGCGACTGCGTAAAGCTGTTCGCGTGGGCGAATGGATCGGGACCGATGGCGCCCTGCCGGCGTTGGCAGGAGCGGCAAGAAGCTATTGGCTGGGCGTATTCCCCGACGCATGTCGGGAGGTACGGATCTGGCGTGCGCGGGCGCAGGCGATCCCCGACCCGGCCCTACGCCGGATCGCGTTGCAGGCGCACGACGAGAAGCGCGGCAATCTCGAGGGCGCCGCGGCGTTCGCGGCGTTCGTACGGCCCGCCGGTCGGCACGCCACGGTGCGCGCGGTCGTCGCCTACCAGACGATGTTCGACTACCTCGACAACCTCTCCGAGGAGCCGAGTGAGGATCCGATCGCCGATGCACGCCGGCTGAACGGTGCGCTTTTGTCGGCAATCGCTCCGGGCGAGCCACACCACGACTACTACCCCGCTCGTCGACGCGGCGAGGACGGTGGCTATCTACGTGCGCTGATCGGCGCGTGTCGCACGACGCTCATCTCGCTGCCGTCGTTCGCGACGATCGCCGAGCTTGCGCGCGAGGCCACCGAACGAGTGATCACGTATCAGAGCCTCAACCACGGAGACGGCAACGGTCGGCACGATTCCTTCGAACGCTGGGCGCGCACCTCGGGCAGGGCGCATACCCGCCTGCGTTGGTGGGAGACCGCAGCGGCAGCCGGCTCGACGCTCGACCTGTTCGCGCTGATCGCCGCCGCCGCCGATCCAGCACTCGATCCCGGCGTAGCCGGCATGCTCGGCGCCGCATACTTCCCCTGGGTCGGAGCCCTGCACTCGTTGCTCGACAGCCTCGCCGACCAGGTTGAGGATCTCACCACCGGCAGACGCGGCCTGATCGACTACTACCGCTCACCCGACGAGGCCGCCGATCGCATAGCCACGATCGCCGGCGAGGCGATGAGCCAGGTGGGCGAGCTGCCCGGCGGCCACGGCCACACGTTGATCGTCGCGGCGATGACGAGCTTCTACCTGTGCGATCTCTCGACGTCACCGTCGCCGCACGCGCGCCTGGCCGCGCCCGCCGTGCTCGATGCCATGGGTCAGCTCGCACGTCCGACCATGCTGATCCTTGGAGCTCGACGTTCGGCGGGGCGTATCGCGGAGCGTCTCAGCGTCTGCATATCTGCGAAACGGTCCGTTTGTAGGACCGCCAAGCTCCGGCTGGGTCGCACGATCGACCTTCTTCGGTCCCAGTCTTGAAAGTCAAGTATTCGATTTTCCTCTTGTATGGGAACTTGATAGTCCTGAGCATTCACACAGCAGTACGCCTCACCCACGACCTCCGTCACCTGTCAGACGATGCCCGAGTACGGCGCCACGGACAACAACGACATCACGATCACCCTGTCCAAGACACAGGTCAAACAGGTGATGCGCGGGGCCACCGACGACGATGCTCTGGCCAAGCTGCTGGGGGGGATCAGCGCCCTCAAGCTTGCGTCCTATCGGGAGCGCCTGGATGACGATCGCTTTTCACGCTCCCTGTTGCGCGGACTGATGGTGCTCGCTTCCTTTCCTTCGGACGGCAGCGCGCGACGCGTCACCGATGTGGCCAAGCAACTGGGATTGGGAGCCAGTACGACCCATCGCTACGCGATCACATTGGTGGAGCTCGGTCTGCTCGAGCGCGATCCGACCTCGCGCCACTACAGGCTACCCACGGGCTGAGCCCGCACGAGAACGGAGACGCCGATGCCGAGAATGACCTCGAGAGCGCCCGCAGCCACGACCGAGGATGTCGGCACCCCTCCCTGGGCGCTGCCGATCCTGCGAGGACCGCGCTACTCGCAATCGCTCGAGCGCGGCCTGGCGATCCTGGGCTGCTTCACCTCGGAGCACCCGATTCTCGGCATCGCCGACATCGCCGACGAGCTCGGTATGAGCCGCTCCACCACCCATCGCTATGTGACCACGCTGCTGGCGCTCGGCTACCTCGAGCAGGGGCGCTCGCGCAAGTACCGACTCGGACTGCGTGTCACCGACCTCGGCATGTCGGCCCTGAACGCCACGGGCCTGCGCGAGAACGTTCACCCTTTTCTGGAGGAGCTGCGCGAACGCACGGGGTATACGATCGGCCTGGCGGTGCTCGACGGCGCGGAGATCTTGTACGTCGACCGTGCGCGCAGCTGGCGGCGCGCCGAGCGCGAGACCGACCTGGGCCTGTTTCCCGGTTCGAGGTTGCCCGCGTACTGCACGGCGATGGGCAAGGTGATGCTCGCCTACCTGCCCGAGGAGGTGCAGCGCGAGCTCATTGCACAGCTCAAGCTGGAGCGCAAAAGCCCCAGCACGATCACGAGCAAGCAGGCGTTGCGAGCGGAGTTTGAGCAGATCGTCGAAGATGGCTACGCCGTCAACGACCAGGAGCTGCGCCCCGGCCTGCAGGCCATCGCGGTACCGGTACGCGACGAGTCACGCGAGGTGATCGCCGCGGTCGGCATCGCCGCGAGCCCCGAAGCGATCTCGCTCACCGAGCTGACCGACGCGCTCGGTCCGCATCTGCTCTCCAGCGCCGCCCGCATCTCCTCGCGCTTGGGCTACCGGCGCGACGACGAGCTGTAGCCACGAACCGGCGGCGCACCTCTGCGGAGGCTCGGGAATGTCGCTGCGCGCTGCCCGTATCGTTCCCGCCGCCCAGGCGACATAAGCGCCTTCTCATCGACCGCTCACGTTCGCTTTACCCGCTCTGCGCATGCTGGCGGCGTGCCTCTGGAGCCGGGATCGACCGAGCGGGCAGCCCGGCGACGCGCCCTCGACCGCAGACGCGCGGTCCTGCGCAGACGGCTCGCCGCATTCGGCGTCTTCGCGATCCTCGTAGTCGCCGTCGCGATCGCCGATGGAGAGGACAACGACCACCGGCGGACGAGTACCGGCGTGCGCACGAGTACGAGCGCTGGTGAGGCGGCGCCGGGTAACCGACACCCCACCGGAGCGAGCAAGCCCGCCGACGCACCGACGACGTTGGCTCCCGGCTCAAACCCCTCGGTCCTGCCGGGTCCGGTGCTGATAGCGGACCGCGACAACAACCGCCTGTTGGAGGTGAGCCCAACCGGCACGATCCTGTGGCGCTTCCCGGCGCCCGGTGACCTCCATGCCGGCCAGACCTTCAAACTGCCCGACGACGCGTTCTTCTCGCCCGACGGCAGGCGGATAATCGTCACTCAAGAGGACGAATTCGCGATCAGCGTGGTCGACCCCGGCACCGGTCACATCGTCTACCGCTACGGGCATCCCGGAGTTCCGGGCTCCGAACCCGGCTACCTGCATAACCCGGACGACGCACTGCTGATGCCCTCCGGCGAAATCCTCACGGCCGACATAAAGAACTGTCGCGTGCTCGTGATCCGCCCTCCAGCCCACGCCCCGTTGCGCCAGCTCGGTGCTACCGGAAACTGCGAACATCGACTCGGGGCCAGCTACGGCAGCCCCAACGGCGCGTTTCCGACGGCGAACGGCGGTACCGCGATTACCGAGATCAACGGTGACTGGTTGGACCTGCTCGGCTCGGATGGGCGCCCGCTGCTCGACACCCACCCACCAGGCTTCACCTACCCGTCGGACACCAATGAAGTGCGCCCGGGCCTGTTCCTCTCGGCCGATTACGTCGACCCGGGGGCGATCGAGACCTTCACGAGCGGCGGGCGCCTGCAGTGGCGCTATGACCCGAACGGCCCGAACGCACTGAATCAACCGTCGCTGGCGTTGCCGCTTCCCAACGGTGACTTCCTCGCCAACGATGACAAGAACCAGCGCGTGATCGTGATCGATCCTCATACCAACCGGATCGTCTGGCAGTACGGTCATACCAGTGTGCGTGGCTCGGGAGCGGGCTTTCTCAGCAACCCCGACGGTGTCGATCTCGCTCCGCCTTATTCCCTGGCGATGCGCTTCGCGCGCACTTTGCGCGCGCCCTGAGGCGTCTGCTGACACCGACAGGGACCATGGGCGATCCACGAGCGCGAGCCCGTGACCTCACACAGCCGCGATACTCCGGACCGGGCTCAGCACATCCACATCATCGAACGCTGATCAGCGCGTCAGCGCGTAGATCGACGATTCGGTCCCGGAAGCGCTCTGCCCTCCCGCGAGCACCACGCGTCCGTCGAGGACTGCAGCAGCCGCGTCCGACAGCGCCGCGGGTAGTCGCCCCGCGTTGGTGACCTCGCCGGTCGCGGGATCGATCGCGAGCACATTCCGGCTCTGCGAGGTCGAGGCCGAGCCGCGGCCTCCAAGCACGTAGACCCTCCCGTCGAACGCGACCGCAGAGGCATGGGTCAACGCTTTTGGCAGACGTCCGATCACGGTGATCCGGCCGGTGGCAGGGTCGAAACGCAGAACCTCACGCTGAGCGGCTTCCCCGTGCGTGCCGCCGGCGATCACCAGTCCTCCCGCGGTCGCCGCGACAGCTGCATAGCGCAACGAGACCGGCAGGTGTGCGACCGTCCGCGCCGGGGATCCGGGATGCCACGCCAAGATCGTGTCGAGCGCTTCGGCACCGTCGTAGCCGCCGACTACGTAGGCGGTCCCGTTCACGCTCGCGACCGCCGCGTCAGACCTCGGCTGCGGCAGCACTCCGGCCTGCGAGACGGTGCCGGTCACCGGATCGAAGCGCAGCACATGGTCATAGGAGCTGACCTGACCGCCCCCGAACACATAGGCGTCTTCCCCGAGCAGGACGGCCTGCGCGTCGTGCTGAGCCACCGGCAAGGCGGCACGGAGGGACACGGTCCTCCCATCGAATATGAGCACGTGGGCGGTCGAGCTGTCGCTTGCGTCGAGTCCTCCGAGCAGCGCGAGTGTCCCGTTCGACAAGGGCACCACGGCCGCGTCCCGCAGCGGCGAGGGCAAGGTCGCGGCGAGCCGGTGCGCCACCAGCCGAATGGTCACGGACGCCGTAGAGGCCGGGAGGTCGGCGGCGTGCCCACGCGCACCTGCGGTACTCGCACCGCTCCTGGAGCGCGAGCCCTGCCCCGTGATGACCAGCGCACCGACGATCAGCGCGATGACCACGACCGCCGCGACCAAAGCAAAGAGTCGGCGCCGCCGTGTACGCCGGCGCCGTAGGACCCGGCGCGCGGCGATCCGTTCGGCCGAGCTCACCCGCGCACCGGCTCCGCGGTCTTGCGAGCGATCGCCCCCGGTGTGGACGCCAAGCCGGCACTGCTCGCGAACCGCGGCAGCTCGATCTCCATCCGCGCGCCGCCCTCGGGCGAGCGCCCGGCGGCCACGCTGCCGCCATGTGCCTCCGCGATCGCGCTGACGATCGCCAGCCCGAGCCCGGTGCCACCCGATGCGCGGTCGCGGGCGGTGTCGGTGCGGTAGAAGCGGTCGAATACGCGCTCACGCTGGACGGCGGGGATGCCGGGACCGTCGTCCTCGACCGCAAACCGGATGCGTCCGCCGGGTAGCTCCTGCACGAGCATACGCACAAGTCCGTCTCCGGCGGCCGTGTGATCGATCGCGTTGCCGATCAGGTTGCGCAACGCCTGTGCGAGCCTGTCTGGGTCCGCTCGCAGCGTGCCGCGAGGGACGGGGTCGAGTTCGAACCGGCGCTGTGCCAGCAGGCTCATGCCATCCCAGAGCTCCTGTACGTAAGCGCCGAGCTCGATCGGCTCGATGCGCAGGAACTGCGTCTGCTCGGCCTTGGCCAGCAGCAGCAGATCATCCACGAGCCGACTGATACGCGCGATCTCCGACTGCACCAGACGCTCGACACGACGCACCTCCTCGCCCGCGGGAGCAGACTGCGCGGCGAGCACTTCCAGCTGACCTCGGATCACGGTCAACGGCGTGCGCAGCTCGTGCGAGGCGTCGGCGACGAACGCGCGTTGACCGGCGAAGGCGTCGGTGAGCCGGTCGAGCATGTGGTTGAAGGCGTCGGCCAGCACCTTCACCTCCTCTCCTTGCCCCTCGAGGTGGTGGATGCGCGGATATAGGTCCCCGGCGTCCACGCGCGCGGCGACCGCCGCCATGTTTCGCAAAGGGCGCGACAGGCGCGTGCCGATCAGGTAGCCGCCCAACAGCGCGCCGAGCAGCGCGAGCGCTCCGGCAAGAATGAACGCCCGCGCGAGACCGCTCTGGGCGTGCGTCACACTCGCCAGCGGCTCGCCGACCCCGATCGTGACGCGCGGTCCTCCGCGTACGTGCACGGTGCGCTTGACCACGCGCAGATTGCCGACGTCAGGCAGCACCAGAGTGGCGTAGCCCGGCGGCACGCTCACGAGCTGGCGCGAGAGTCGATTCTCCTGCGCCTGCTCGCTCTCGGTCTCACCGTTGTCGGGCCGTGCATGGGCGAACAGCTCCGGGCGGTTGGTGGCTGTACCCGCTCGAGGAACGATCGCGAACAGGAAGGTCGAGCTGGCACTGAACGGCTGGTTGTTCACGTAGGTGCCGGCGAGGCGCCTGATTCCGGCCGGTGAGCGCACTTTCGCGCTCGTCAGGTTGTGTGCGAACTCCGCAGCGTCACCGGATAGCTCACTGTCGATCTGACTGCGCAGTTGCGCACCGGTGCCGCGGTAGACGGCCGCGAACGCGATCCCCGTACAGATCAGTGTGACGAGCGCGATCCAGCCCGCCAAACGCCAGCGCAGACCCGCCGGAACGATCCGCGCGAACGTGGAGCGCGCAGGCATCGCTCAGGTGACGACGCCGAGGCGGTAGCCGACGGCGCGCACGGTGTAGATCGGCGCCGGATCGTCGCGGAGGGCGAGCTTGCGACGGAGGTAGCCGATGTAGACGTCGACGACGTTCGTCGCCGGATCGTGCTCGTAGCCCCATACGGCACTCAGGATCTGCTCGCGTGAGAGCACCTGTCCGCAGTGGCGCAGCAGATAGACCAGCAGCTCGAACTCGGTGCTCGACAACTGGATCGCAGCATCTCCGCGGCGCACCTTGCGAGTCAGCAGGTTCGCTTCGAGATCGGCGCCGCGCAGCACCGTCGCCGATGTCTGCGCAACCACGCGCAGTTGCGCCCGTACTCGCGCCAGCAGCTCCGCGAGCGAGAACGGCTTGACGAGGTAATCCACCGCGCCGGCGTCCAGCCCGGCGACGCGATCCTCGACCTCACCGCGTGCCGTCAACACGATCACCGGAACCTCCGGCTTGGCGCTGCGTACCGAGGCGAGCACTTCCAGCCCGGAGCGACCGGGCAGCATCAGGTCGAGCACGATCGCGTCGAAGCTGCCCGACAACGCCAGTCGCTCGCCCTGCACTCCGTCAGACGCCGACTCCACCGCGAATCCGTCGGCCTCGAACCCACGGCGCACGAAGTCGACGATCCCCGGCTCGTCCTCGACCAACAGGACCCGCACCCGCTCAGTGTCCTTGGCGCCGGTACCCGCACCCTGGGCGGGGTCCTCGAGACGACCGGACGTGTCCTTGTCGTCCTGCTGCCCGACCGCCGCCGCCGCTACTCGCGTCGGCGCGCCGGTGCTGCCCGAGTCCGCGTCTGCGTCTGCGACCTTGGCCATAGCTCAAGGATAGGCGCCACGGTGCAGGGCTTTCTTACATCTGACGATTCGATGAGCTTTCTCATCAAGCGGTTATCAGTTCCTTAGCTGCGCGTCACACACTCGGTTCATGCCGTCTGACTCCACCACGACCGCCCGTGGGTCTCGCCACACGATCGCTGTGCACGACCGGCGAATCGCCGCAGGCCATCGCAGCACCGGCAACCCGGCGACCGAGCCTGGGCTTTTGCCCCGCTTGCGAGCCGGCGGGACCGGCGGCAATGAGAGGCTGACGACGGCCACCGGAGTAGTGCTGCTGATCCTACTGGCGGTGATCGGCGTGACACTTCTGCGCATGCGCTCACTGCTGTGGGTGCACCTGTTCGTGGGCATGCTGCTGCTCGGACCGATCGCCCTCAAGCTGGCGAGCACCGGCTACCGCTTCGTGCGCTACTACACCGGGGACCCCCGTTATCGTCGCAAGGGTCCACCCCCGGCGCCGCTGCGGATGATCGCCCCGATCGTGGTGCTCGCGACGATCGCGGTGTTCCTCAGCGGCATCCTGCTGCTGCTGATCGGACCCTCCTCGCGCAACACACTGATGCCGCTGCACAAGATCAGCTTCATCGTGTGGGGCGTGTTCGCCTCACTGCACGTCCTCGGCCATCTGCCCGAGGTAGGGGCGGTCGTCGGCTTTGGCGCCGAGACCACCTCGAAGGTCGACGTCCTGGCTGCGATCGGCGCGTCCCAGGATGGCGAGCTCTCCACCTGGCACTCCCCGGACGCCACCGGGGCCGGGCGTGCAGGGCGCGGCCTATCGCTCGCCGGTGCATTGGCGGGCGGAACCCTGCTCGCGGTTGCCGTCATTCCCCAGTTCGGCCCATGGCTGAACGCCGCCACCGTGTTTCACCATCACTGATATGAGTCCACACTCACATACTCGAGATGTCGCACTCCGCCGACTTCACCGCGTCAATCGGTGGCTGATCGCCGGCAGCGTGGCGTTGACAGCGGTACTGTCGGAGGTCGCGGCGAGCGCCTTCCCGGGCTCGAGCTCGGCCAAGTCCTCCACCTCCAAGGCCGCGACCACCAAGCACCATTCCTCTAACAGCGGCTCCTCGAGCTCCGCAGGTTCATCGAACTCGGTGCGGCCGCCCGCCGAAGCGCCGCAGGCCAGTCGGGAATCGGCGCCAACGCAGGAATCTGCGCCCACCCAGGAATCTGCACCGGAAGCGGCGCCCACGAGGGAATCGGCGCCAACCCAAGAATCTGCTCCCACCCAAGAAGCGGCGCCGGCACAAGAAGCGACACCCACTCAAGAATCCGCCCCTGCTCAAGAACCCTCGCCACCGGTCGTCTCGGGAGGCTCGTGATGGACTTCGAGCAAGCGACCACCGCGACGCCACGTGAGCTCCCAACCCCCGGCAGGGCTCTGCCGATCGTCTCTCCGAGCGCGCGCGAGCATCCGGGTGAGGCTCGCTGGGAGACATGGAGCACGAGCGTCGTGCTGCGTCTGGCCGACCCACGCGGTCTGGCCGGGGCGCGCATCGCGGTCGAACGAGAGCTCGATGCGATCGACCGTGCGTGCAGTCGCTTCCGCTCAGACTCGGAGATCGCGCTTGCGAACGCAAGCGCCGGGCGCACCGTACGGGTCAGCCCGCTGCTGGCAGAGGCGCTGGCGCTGGCGCTGAGGGCCGCCCAGCTCACCGACGGCGACGTCGATCCGACCGTCGGCTCGGCGCTGCAGCTCGCCGGGTACGACCGCGACTGGCGCCTGTTGGAGCACCTGCCCTCGGACACCTCCGTGGAGAGCACCTCCTCCCAAGAGCGCCCGATTGCCCCGGTCGTGCTGGCGCGTGCGGTCTGCGGCTGGCGCAGCGTGGCCTTCGGCGGCACCGCACGCACGTTGCGGGTACCCGCCGGCTTTGCGATCGACCTGGGCGCTACCGCCAAAGCGTGGGCGGCCGATCGTGCCGCACACGCGGCGGCACAGAGCGCCGGGTGCGGAGCGCTCGTGGCGATCGGCGGCGACATCGCCACCAGCGGCACCGCCCCGGCAGGCGGCTGGGCGGTGCACGTGACCGACGATCATCGCAGCGACCACCATGCTCCCGGCCAGACCGTGACCATCCGTTCGGGCGGGCTGGCGACCTCGAGCACCGCGGTGCGACGTTGGCGCCATCGTGGACGCACGATGCATCACATCATCGACCCCGCAACCGGCGCCCCCGCCCAGAGGACATGGCGTACCGTCAGCGTCGCCGCGGCGAGCTGCGCCGACGCGAACATCGCGACGACGTCCGCGCTCATCCGTGCCGGCGAGGCGCCCGCGTGGCTGGCACGGATGGGAGTGCCGGCTCGGCTCGTCAGCCAGAGCGGCCGGGTCTACACGATCGGCGCCTGGCCGGCGGAGCACCGGCGAACCCCGATTCCCTCCCCTCCTCGGCCTCCCTCGCGTGCTGCGGATTCCACGCGTCCGCGCACAGCTCGAGCCCAGTATCCGATCTGAGATGCCCACGATGCTGGCCACCGGCGGAAGCCTTTACTGGTACCTGACCCGTTCGACGGGCGCTGTCGCATTGCTGCTGCTGACTGTTGCGGTAGTGCTCGGAGTCGTCGACGTGCGCCGCTGGAGCACGCCCCGCTGGCCACGGTTCGTGGTGGACGCGCTGCATCGCAATGTCGCGCTGCTGGCGATGGTGTTCCTGTGCCTGCACATCCTCACGTCGGTGCTCGACTCCTTCGCGTCGATCCCGCTGATCGACGCGATCGTTCCGTTCGCCGGCGCCTACCGCCCGTTCTGGTTGGGACTCGGCGCGGTCGCTTTCGATCTACTCATCGCCGTGACACTAACCAGCCTGTTGCGTCAGCGCATGGGCTATGCGAGCTGGCGGGCGGTCCATTGGCTCACTTACGCGAGCTGGCCGATCGCGCTGCTGCACGGTCTCGGGACCGGCAGCGACGCGAACAGCACATGGCTGCTGGTGCTGAGCATCGCATGCCTGCTGGCGGTGATCGCCGCGGTGCTCGTGCGCGTGCTGGACGGCTGGCCCGAGCACCTGGGACGCCGCGGAGCCGCGCTGGGGAGCGCCGGCGCTTTCGCGCTGTTCCTGTTGATCTGGCTGCCGAGCGGCCCGCTCGGATCGGAATGGGCACGGCGCTCCGGCACGCCGTCCTCACTGCTGCATCATGCGCGCTCATCCAGTGCCGGTTCGAGTAAGGCGAGCAGCGAATGAGCGAAGAGACGCTCATGATCGACCGACCCGTGGAGCATGAGCCCGTGCCGGCTCCCACTGCGCTGCCGCGACTGCTCGAGGGCATCCCCCACGATGGCGCGATGGGCCTCGGCGGGCACCTCGCCGTCCACGGTGAGGCGCCCGCCCCCGCACGGCGGCGCGGGCGACGCTCGGAGTCGCCCTTGATCGAGCAGATCGAGCACGCCGGCCTGCGCGGACACGGCGGTGCGAGCTTCCCGACGGCCACCAAGCTGCGAGCGGTCGTCGACTCGCGCAAGCGCGCGATCGTCGTCGTGAACGCCGCTGAGGGCGAGCCTGCCAGCCTGAAGGACCGCACACTGATGCAGACGCTGCCTCATCTGGTCCTCGACGGTGCCCAGCTGGCGGCACAGGCCGTCGGCGCCGACGAGCTGATCGTGTGCGTCTGCGAGACCGCACAGGCGAGCGTGGAGAGCTGCACTCGTGCGATCTCCGAACGCCGGGGCCTGCCTCTGGACTCCGTGCGCACACACCTGACGACGGTCCCCGGTGGCTACGTCTCCGGGCAGGAGGCGGCGCTGATCAACCATCTGAACGGCGGTCCCGCGCTTCCGACGTTCACCCCGCCGATGGTCTTCGCACAGGGAGTCCGCAGGCGCCCGACGCTGGTGGCGAACGCTGAGACGCTGGCCCACGTCGCGCTGATCGCCCGTCACGGCGCGGAGTGGTTTCGCCGGCTGGGCACACCCTCCCAGCCCGGATCGGCGCTGGTGACGCTCTCGGGCCCACTGGCTCACCCAGGGGTGTATGAGATCGAGCACGGCGCCTCCCTGGTGTCGTTGGTCGACGCCGCCGGAGGCATGCTCGCGAATCCTCGAGCGCTGCTCGTGGGTGGTTACGGCGGCAGCTGGATCGGCGGTGAGTTCCTGCGCGGCGTGGCGCTCTCCGACGAACACCTCGCGCCCCACGGCGCCTCGCTCGGCGCAGGCGTGGTACTGCTGCTTTCCGAGGACGCCTGTCCGGTCGCCGAGACCGCGCGCGTGGCGCGCTGGATGGCGCAGCAGAGCGCCGGCCAATGCGGACCGTGCGTGCACGGCCTCGATTCGATCGCCGGCTCGGTGCAGGAGATCGCGGGCGGTCTCGCTCAGGGGAACGCCGCACAGCGCATTGAGCGTGTGGCCGCACTCGTGCGTCGGCGCGGCGCCTGCGGACATCCTGATGGGGTCGCACGCTTTGTGACCAGTGCGCTCGACGCCTTCGGCCCAGAGTTCGCCGACCACGCGCGGCACGGCCATTGCGAGGGGTGCTCGCGTCCCGGCGAGTTGCCACTGCCTGTGCGTCGGCAGGCCGCGAGCCCGACCCACGAACCGGTGCCCTTCAGATGAGACACAGCGTGCGCGTCAACCCGATCGCCTGCGAGGCGCACGGCATGTGCGCGGAGCTTTTGCCGGAGCGCATCTCGCTCGACGAATGGGGCTACCCGATAGTCGACTCCAAGCCGCTGACTCCCGATGTCCTGGACCACGCTCGCCGGGCCGCGCAGGCCTGTCCCACGTTCGCACTGTTGCTCATGCGCGATCGTGAGTGAGGACTGCGTCCACGCGGCTACAGTCCGGATGCGTGAACCGCCGCCAGTCCGGCCCACTCGCCGTAGGGCTCGAACATCTCGCGCACCTGCGCTTCATCCGCGCGCGCCCGCGGGTCGCCGCCGCTGAGGATACGCCCCACCAGCTTCAGCAGCCCGAGATCACCGGCGGGCAACTGGTCGTAGCGGCCCTGCCCCCGCAGGGCCAGCATCTCCACCGTCCAGGCACCGATTCCCGGGATCGCGCGCAATCGCCTCCAGCCGCGTTCGGGCTCGGGGCCGTGCAGGTTCACCCGCCGACTCGCGATCTCGCGTGCGGCCCGCCGGAGCGCGATCGCACGCCCGCCGCTGAGCTCGCAGGACTCCAACATCGCCGGCGCCGTTGCGCCGAGCGTCGCGGCGCTCGGCACGTCGCGCAGACCGCTCGCCCATGCATCGGCCTCCGGTCCGCTCCAGCGTCGCCCCAGGCGCATGACCAGCCGGCCCTGGATGGCGGCGGCGCGCTCGTACTCGATCAGCTGCTCGCACACTGCCCACACGAGCGCCTCCCATGGTTCGGGCCTGCGATCGATCCGCAACCACGGACGCCGCCGCACCGAGTGACCGATCAGCCGATCGTCCTTGAACAGGCGGCGGAATGCACTCAGATCGTCATCGACGCCCAACGCGAAGCGCATCCGCGCGATGCCGTGCTCGGCGCTCTCCCTACCGCCTGCGCGCGCGCCAAAGACCACGCACTCCGGCGCGGTTTGCGCGACCCGCACGACTACCGGCGCTCCTTGCTCGTCGTGCAGCAGGCGTTCGATCACTCCTGCACGCCTGCGCGTGACCCCGTCCATACCCAACCGCCGCGGCAACCTGAACGGGCCCGCCGGGCTCACCTGCACTCGCAGCTCCACTCCAAGCTCCTCCGCTCGTGCTCGCGAACTCTTCAGCGCTCGGCGCCACCTAGCAGGTGCACGTCCACGAGCAGCGAACGCGTTCCCACGATCTTGACGATCTCACCACGCTTGGCGCCTCGTGCGCCACGGACACCTCGGCGCTTGACCGGTCCGCGCGCCGCTCCCGTGCGCCTGCGCACCGCAAGCCCGACCACGGCAGCACCGGCCGCGAACCCGCTCGCGGCCAGAACCATCGCCTGACCGGCCGGTGTGACCGACCTGATCAGCCCCCCGCGCCTGATCGGCTCGGGGGCGAGCACCGGCACGGCGTCGAGCTCCTGCACCACCTCGATCGTGCCGACATCGCTCACGCGAGCAAGTGTAGAGGCCGGTCCAGACCTCTCTAGAGGACCTGCTCGTACATCCGGTAGCGCTTGACCACGGAGCCTCCCATGGCTTCCATTCCGCGGTTCATCGCCGTGTTCGTCTCGAGAATCCAGCCCATCTCCCCGCCCTTCTGTGGACGGGCTTCGGCAGCGTCGAAGTGCAGCTGGTAGAGCCTCGCGGCAACCCCGGTGTGCTGATACTCGGGCTTGACCCCCAGGAACCCGACGCGCACCCGATCCATGTAGCGGCCCTTGCGCAGGAGATACCACCAGCCAAGCGGCAGCAACCGGCCGTTGATCCGTTCGAGCACCTGGTTGAGATCGGGGATCGTGATCGCCATACCCACGACCTCGCCCGTGTCTTCTTTTTCGGCGAGCATGAACCAGTGCTTGTCGAAGGCGATGTGCAGCTCCTGAGCGAAGGCGTCGAGGTCCTTCTTGGAATACGGCACGAAATCCCAGTTCTTCGACCACGCGGCGTTATAGACATCGGCGAACGCATCCATGTCTTTGCGCAACTGCCTGCGCCGCATCGGGCGCACCCGGATCCCGTGCTCGGATTGCACCTTGCCGGCCAGCTCCCAGATCACGGGCATGACCTTGTCGCGGTTCTCGACCTCCAGATTCCACATCAACAGGTCCATCGCCTTGCCGAGACCGGCCTGCTCGATCCGCTCTCGGTAGTAGGGCGGGTTCCACGGTTGGGCGATCATCGGGCGCACGTCGTAGCCCTCGATCAACACACCGCTCTCGTCATTCATCGTGAAGCTCGCCGGACCCACCATGCGCTCCTTGCCACGAGCCCTCAGCCACGCTCCGGCGGCGGCCAGCAACGCGTCCGCCACCTCCTGGTCGTCCTCTAGCTCCAACCAACCGAACCAACCCCAGTTCTTGTGCTGGTAGTCGTTGAACGCGTCGTTGACATGGGCGCTGATCCGTCCCACCACCCGCCCGTCACGGCGAGCGAGGAAGTATTCGGCCTCGCCGTGCGTGAAGAAGGCGTTCATGCGGCGACTCAGGAACAGCCTGCGCTCGAGCTTCAGCGGGGGCACCCACAGCGGATGGTTAGCATGCACCCGAAACGGCAAGTCGACAAACGCTCTGAGGTCCCGCCTGCCGGAGACCGGTGTGACTTCGACGCTCACCGCCCGCACCCTACATGCCCGCTCCGACCGACATCACCGCTGCTCACCCGGATGGAACCCCACCGGGGAACGTGACCGATCTTTTCGCCAAGGTTCGCGGCCACGAGCGCGAACAGATCCTGCGTGCGGCCCGGGAGGCCGACATCCTCCCCTATTTCCACGTGCTCACCTCCCCCGCAATGCCGGTGGTGGAGATGGAGGGCGCCCAGCGGATCATGCTGGGATCCAACAACTATCTCGGACTGACCGCAGACGAGCGCGTGCTGGCGGGCGCGCAGGAGGCCCTGCACCGCTACGGCACCGGCCTCACCGGCTCGCGCTTCCTCAACGGCACGATCCCGCTGCATCTGGAGCTCGAGCGGGAGATCGCGCAGTGGATGAATACCGAGGACGCGATCGTCTTCACGACCGGCCACCAGGCCAACGTCGGCACGCTCGGCACTTTGCTCGGCCCCGGCGACACCGTGATCGCCGACTCAGGCGACCACGCCTCGATCCTCGACGGCTGTCTGCTCTCGCGCGCGAAGCTGCGGCCCTTCCGCCACTCGCGCCTGGACAAGCTCGAGCGCGCGCTGCAACGCGCTCAGACCGATGGCGGCGGCATCCTGGTCGTGGTCGACGGGGTCTTCTCGATGGAGGGCGACATCGCCCCGCTGCGCGAGATCTGCGAGCTGTGCGAGCGCTACGGCGCGCGACTGATGGTCGACGAGGCGCACGGCGCCGGCGTGCTCGGTGCGCGCGGCGCCGGGAGTGCCGAGTTGCTCGGCGTGGAGGAGCGCGTGGATTTGCGCATGGGCACCTTCTCCAAGTCACTGGCCTCTTGCGGGGGCTTCGTCGCCGGGCCGGCCGATGTGATCGAGTACCTGCGGCTGTACTCGCGCGCGTTTCTGTTCACCGCCTCGGCGGTACCCGCCTCGCTGGGAGCCGCGCTTGCGGCGCTGCGAATCGTGCGCTCACCCGAGGGGCCACCCCTGCTGGAACGGGTCCTTGACAACGCCCGCCGTCTGCGGGAGGGGCTGCACGAACAGGGCTTCACGGTGGTCTCGCCCCAGCGTCTCCCGAACGATGTCGGCGCCGCCAATCCGGGAGTGCAGCTCGAGGGCGGGCACCCGGCGATCGTCACGCCGGTCGTCCCGGTGCTCGTGGGCGATGACTGGAAGGCGGCGCTGCTGTGGAAGGCCCTCTATGACGGCGGCGTGTTCGTCAACACGGCCCTGCACCCGGCGGTGCCCCCGGGGGGCGCGCTGCTACGCACCAGCGTGATGGCCACCCACGACGAACCGACGATCGACCGCGCGCTGTCAATCTTCGCTCGGGTCAAGCGCGAGTTCGAGGCCGAGCACGGTCCGCTGCCCACTCCGGCGGATGCTCCGCCGGCATAACCAGCTCGTAACCTTCCTTACACGTCTCGACCCCCGCTCGGGACTTGTCCATTTCTTCACAAGTGGATCGGGCAACGAAAAAGGTCGCTGCTAGCGCACGAACCGTGCGCAAAGAGTTGACCGGATGCCCCTCGCTGTCGTAGCTTCCTTGGGCGCTCTGCATGACCGTTCGGGATGAGTCCCGACGAGGACAATCTACCGGGAGGGCCCCCGCTGTTGGGGGCGGTTACATCGCTGGATATGGCTTTCCGCGACACGGTTCGCGGACCGATTCCAGGCGGTCACGACGAGCGTCTCATACGTCCGAATACAAGCATCGATGTCGCCCGTCCGCATCCCCGCGGCGGCGACGGGGAGAGTCTCATCATGAACGCGACGGCGACGATCGCCCCTGCCGGTCCCCAGTACATGCGCGCCCTCGAACGCGCCAACAAGGTTCGCCTAGCCCGGGCGGAGCTCAAGCGCAGGATCTCGACCGGAGAGATCGACGTCACCGATGTGCTCACAGACTGCCCGTGGGAGGCCGACAGCATGGCTGTCGCAGATCTGCTGCTCAGCCAACGTCGGTGGGGTCAGACTCGCTGTCGCAAGTTCCTCGCCCAGCTGCCGATGTCCGAGAAGAAGACGATCGGCTCTCTGACCGAGCGCCAGCGTCAGACGCTCGTGGCGATGTTGAGGGGGGTCAGGGCCACGCCGCAGCGTGGCCCCTGGGTAACGGACAGCCTGATGAGAGCTTGACCTGCCACCAGCCGGCCAGCATCCCGATCAAGCCCAGGCGCGGGCGCACCTCCCACACCCCACATCCATGTTCCCCGAGATCGCGCACGGGCAGGCGCACGAACTTGTAGCTGCGCGGGTCACGCTGCATCCGCTTCAACAACTCGCGCGAACGCGTCTCCAACTCGACACGCTCCGCACAGGCGCGCCGCGTGCTCTGCAGCTGTCCTGCCAGCTCGTCGCGCGTGCGCTCCAGCTGGCCCAGATCCGGTAGACAGGCAGAGCCGGGCAGGGGACGTCGCTCACATTCACCGATCGCGCCGGCGCGTGTCGCCGCGCGAATGTGCGGGAACCCGTCGACAACCAGCTCCGATAGCTCACGCTCGAGCTTGGCGACCTGCGCTCGCAGTGCGCGTCTGGCAGCTCGCTCGTCCGTACCTGAGGTCGAGACCCGATCGATGCGCTCGATGGTCAGCTGCACTTGATGCACTCCTCCAGTGTCCTTGCCTGCCGATGAATCTTACCAGTGCGCGCACTCGATGATCGCGTCAGCGAGCCGGCTCCAGGCCATTACGAGCACTCCACAGGGCCTCCTCGATATACAACATCGGCACGCCCGCGACCTGCACGGCGAACAGGATCAGCTCGTGCGTACGCGATCCCGCCTCACAATCGCCCGCGAACTCTCCGAACAGGAACCCAAGTGCAGCGGTGTCGTCGGCCACGACGAGCCTGCCCGCCGGCAGCGGGACTGCGTCCGATGCCCTCCCCAGAGGCTCGCCCTCGACGCTCAGGCGCACGCCGAGCTCCCCGTGGACTGCCTGCGCGTCGAGCGCCCACACCGGCACACCGGTGTCGACGAGGGCGATCAGCAGCACATCCTGGAGCAGTCCCTCCGACAGGAAGCCGCCACGCAGCATGCGCTCGAGCACCGCCCCCTCGATCGGTGTTCGTGCGACCTCCGGGTCGAGGCCGATCTGGCGGTAGAACACCCGATAGGCAGAGGGCACCGGTTCGCGGCGGACGCCCACCGCGCGTGCCCCTCGATAGCGGTTGGACAGATCGCGCAGTCGCTTTTGAATACCCGGCGGGGAAGCCCCTGCGGCGGCGCCTGCGGGCAAGCGCACGTCGCAAACCACGAGACGTAGCTGTGGCAGCTCCGCTTCGACCTCCGGCGCCCGCCAGCCGATCCTCGGCGCCTGATCGCTGCTCATCTCGACACCGGCCCGACTCTTCCCCGACGGGCGGCCGCCACAAGCTCCTGGACCCGCGCGCGTAGCGTCGCAAGCGATGGGGTGCGCAGCAGCGCCGGGCTTTGGACGATGCCCCCCGGCAGCACGAAGGACACCTGCGGACAGCTCGCGACCTTGTACAGGCCGGCCAGGATCCCGTCGCTGTCGAAGGCGACCTGCACGCCGCTCAGCCCGCGCTTGCGTATCAGCGCGAGCAACGAGCCGCGTTCGCCCTTGATCGCGACCGCCGCGAAACTCACCGCGGGAAACGCACTCGTTAGCGTCTGCATCCGGCTGAGCACGTCGGGACAGGATCCATCTTCCACGAACAGCGCGAGCACGAGCGGCCGGTCGCGATAGAGCTCGCACACGTTCAGCACTCCGGACCCCCGTACCGCACACGCCGGGACCCGGCCGGCGGTGCCCTCGTCGGTGCGCGTCGCGACGTTCACGTCGCCATTCAATGTCCCGATCGCCAGTGGCGCCGCGAACGGCGGAATCGCGTAGCCCGGTTCGATCCCCTTGGCTCCGTTGGGCTTGGTCACGATCGTGTTGATCGTGATCAGCACGAGGATCACGATCGCCAGCAGCCCCACGTAGCGCCCGTATCGCTGCTCAGGTCGGCTCATCACGGGTACGCCACCGCATGCGAGACGGCGTGGACGAGGCCACACCCACCTGCGAGCGCTCAGCCAGCACCAGCGCAGCCGGCAGCGCCACGAGCACACCCACGAGCGAGACGCTCAGATCGATCACGGTAACGAGGCCGAAGTCACGCAGCATCGCGATGTTCGACAGCACCAGCACGCCAAATCCGGCGATCGCCGTGACTCCCGAGGCGGCGACGGCTGTGCCCGTGTGGCTGTAGGTGCGTCGCAGCGCCTGCACCACATCGTGACCGGCCAGGCGCTCCTGGCGATGGCGCTCGGACAGCAGCACGCTGAACTCGGTGGTGATCGCAATCACGAGCGCCCCCAACGTGAGCGACATCGGGTTCAGCGGCACCCTCACGGCAAACAGGATCAGCGCCGACCAGCCGCTGGCGAGCACGATCGGCGCCAGCGGCGTCATCGCGCGACGGACATCTCCCGCAAATGCGATCAGCAGCACCAGCGCAACGGCCGCCAGTCCGACCAGCAACGTCTGCAGACGTCGCCACGGCGAGGCGACCTGTGCGTTCGCCTGGGCCGCCAGGACCGACAGCCCCACCAACTGAGCGCTCACGCCATCGGGCGGGTGCAGGCCCGCGCGCATCGCTTCGATCACTCGCTGCTGTTCGCCCAGGCTCATCAGCTTGATCCCGAACGCGAGCGAGGCAAGACGCCGGTTCGGCGCGATCACCGCCTGCGAGAAGTACGGCGGGATCGCGTCGAGCAGACCGGTCACTTCGTCGCTCCTGAGCTTCGCTTTGGAGCCTTCGTGTTGGAAGAGGTCGGGCAGCGAGAACGCCGGGCACAGCTTGGCCCGCCCGCAACCTCGGTTCGCGCTGTAACCGAACCGCTTGAGCATCGCGCTCTCGTACGAGCTCATCCATTCGATCGTCGCCGGCTTCAAGACGCCGGGGCCGCCGATCGTCAGGTTGATCACTCCGCCCACCCCGCTGAGGCGCTCCAGCGTGTTGAGGTTCCGCAGCGAGGCCGTGTCCTGCGGGACCAGCTTTTCGATGTTCGTCTGAACCTTGGTCTGAGTGTCCAGTCCCCATCCGAGCGCCGCCAGCGCCAGCCCGATGCCGAGCACGCGCCCCGGATGGCGTACGGCACGCTCGAGCGCCGTACGCGATATGAAGCGTGTCAAAGGGTTGTCCCTCAACAGGTCGCGTGCTCCCCGCCATGCGGGCGCGAGCAGCGCGGCCGCGCGCGCGAGGACCTCCGGCAGCGCACTCCCTGTGCGTGGGGCCGGCGAGAATGGTGTGCTCTGCTGTTCGTCAGGCCCCGAGAGGACCAGTGCCGCCGATCCGACGACCAGTGCGCATGCGAACGCGATCGTGATCCCAACCGCCAGCAGCAAGCCGAACCCACGCACCATCGGTACAGGCGAGAGCATCAGCGCCAGCGTCGCTGCGACACTCGCGGCGACCGCCGTGGCGATCGTCGGCGCGCTCACCCGAGCAGCCTCCCGCACCGCCGCGCGCCGGTCGGATACCCCCGCGGCGAGGATCTCCCCGGCCCGCGATTGGAACTGGATGGCGTAGTCCACCGCCAGACCGATCAGCACCGGTAGCACGGCGACCTGGGCCACCGTCAGGGATGAGCTGACGAGCGCCAGCGCGCCGAACGTCAGCGCGCTCGCGAGCAGGGCCACTCCCAGCGGCAGCAGCCGCGGGCGCCCACGGAAGATCAGGCTGAGGGCGATCGCCATCACCATCACCACCGCGATCCCCAGCAGCGCGATCGAGTGGCTGATCGAGCTTGTCAGATCCGATACCACGGCCGGCTCGCCCGTCACCAGATAGGTCTCGCCGTGCGTCAAGTGCCACTGTTTCATCGCGACCGCTTGGCCGATCAGCGCGATCGTGCGTTTGCGCGCCGCTGCCGACAGCCCCGACTTCATGCGCACGGAGATCAGCGCGGCATTGCGGTTGGGGAACAGGTAGGCAAATCGCTGCTTGGGGGTGCCGGCCGGCTTGCTCGAGTCGAACACGAGGGTCGAGACGAAATCGGGATCGTCGAGACTGGGCTTGGAGGTCAATCCGTACTGCAGCGCCAGCGTGGCGATCCCCTCTTGGAAGCGCTTCATCATGATCGAGCTCGCCTGCGCTCCAAGCGTGTGTGCTTCGCCGGCCGGATGTCCCTGCGCGAGCGCCGCCTGAGTAACAACCCGCTGCGAGGCCCGCGCCTGGGCTTCGGCCTGCTTGGTCTGGCTTATCAGCTGTTCGTCGATCTGTTCGGCCGCCTCGTTCACGAATGTCCCCGGACCCAGCACAACCCTCACCGCTTTGGCTTTTGCCAGCTGCCCACAGGGCCCTCGTGCACCACCCTCCGACCCCAGCGCACCGATCGGCACGTTGCCGGACAGGCATCCCTCCAGACCGACCAGCCGGTCGATGTCAGAGCTCAGCAAGAGTTGCTGCAGGCTGCCCTTCACGACCACGTTGACGGGCTCTTCGCCGAAGCTTTCGTAGTAGCGCTGAGTGGCTCGATACTGCGGGCTGGAGCTCGACACGAAGGTGCTTGTGCTCGCATCAGGGCTCAGTCCCAGCGCGAGCGCCACGCCGGCCAGCGCGAGCGTCGCCGCGACCGCGAGGGTCAACCACGGCTTGCGAGTCACCCATCCGACCAGAGCCGAGAAGAACCGGGCGCTGTTCACGGACACGAGGCTAGCTGCTCGGCCCACCGGCACGAGGCGCTATCGGGCGCCACCGCGTCACTCCATCCCGAGAGGCCCGGCGGAGTCGCCGGCGAGGAACTGCCGTACAAATGGGTTCTCCGATGCAAACAGCTCGGCCGCGGGACCAGATTGGACGATCTGCCCCTGCCACAGGACGGCGATGTGCTCGGCCACCCGCCGCGCACTCATGATGTCGTGCGTGATCACCACGTAGCAGCCGCCGTTCTCGGCGTGCACTTCCTTGATCAGCTCGCACAGCAGCGCCGTGCGGACCGGGTCAAGGCCGGAGTCAGGCTCGTCGAAGAGCACGATCTCGGGTTCGAGCACCAGCGAGCGAGCGAACCCGGCCCGCTTGCGCATACCGCCGGAGAGCTCGTTGGGCATCTTCGTCCCGGCATTGCCCAGACCGACCTCGCGCAGGCGCCGGTTGACGATCTCCGCGATCTCCTCATCGCCCTTCTCGGTGTGCTGACGCAGCGGGAAGGCGACGTTGTCGAACAGGTTGATCGACCCAAACAGGGCACCGTCCTGGAACAGCACCCCGAACTTCTTGCGTATCTCGAACAGTTCGGCGTCGGACAGGCTGGGAATCGAACGACCCTGCACGAGCACGTCTCCCTGATCTGGATACAGCAGGCCGACGATGTGCTTGATGCACACCGACTTGCCCGTCCCCGAGGGACCGAGGATCATCGAGATCTGTTCGTCAGGCAGGCTCATGTTCAGCCCGCGCAGCACCTCATTACGCCCGAACGCCTTGTGTACGTCGATGAATTCGATCGCGTCCCGCTTGACCGGGGCGGGCTCGTCGGTCCCGACATCCCCGGGCGACGCCGGGAGTACTGGATCGCTCGACACCATCAACCTCCGATTGGGGCGCGTGGGTTGGAGCCCCAGAATACTTGTGTGCCGAGCATGCCGATGATGTGCACTAGCACGATGTTGAGCACCATTGACTTGGCTGTCGCGCGGCCTACTCCGACGGGTCCGCCACTGGCGTTGTAGCCGTAGTAGCACCCTACGAGTACGATCGCGGTGGCCATGAACATCGCCTTGATGAGGCTGTATAGGAAGTCGGGTGGACTCTGGAATTGCCAGAAGATCAGTAGATATCCGCCTGAGGAGACGTAGCCGATCTGTTGCACCACGGCGATGTCCGAGGCTAGGAACGCGGCACCGATGCCTGCGAGGTAGATGAATGGCAGCACGATCCATGCTGCGAGCAGGCGTGTGGCGCACAGGAAGGTCATCGAGTCGATGCCCATCACCTCGAGGGCGTCGATCTCCTCGGAGATGCGCATCGCGCCGAGCTCGGCGACGATTCCGGTGCCGACCTTCGCGGACATCATGTAACCGAACGCATACGGTGTGATCTCGCGCAGATCGCACCACGCGGTGAACACACCCGAGTAGGCTGGCGCGCCCTGCGCCTCGGTGAAGTAGGCGCCCTCGATGCCGCACTGCAAGCCGAGGATGAACATCAGCGTCCAGATGATCAGTGTCGAGGAGACGATCAGGATCCCGGCCTGGCGCAGACCCTCCCCGAAGAAACGGAACACGCGCAGGCCATAGACGTCGCGCATGACATTGCCCGTGAACCCCGCGATCTCCCCCGTGGCGGAGATCCATTCGCGCGGCATTGCCAGTGGCTCGCTCATCGCGTGCCCTTTCCTCGCGTCGGGCACGCTCCCGCTGAGCACAGGTGCGGTCGCGCTTCTTCCGTGCACACCACATCGAGCCCGACTGCAGCGACGATCACTTGATCACCAGGATGTTCGGGTGCGTCGCGAGCAGCATCTGCGTGAAGACGTAGTCGAAGGCGCCGATGCCCAGGAACGTGATCACGACAGCCTGGTTGACGGCGCGACCGACGCCCTCGGCGCCGCCGGAGGCGGTCATGCCCTTGTAGCAGCACACGATCGCGATGATCGCCCCGTAGAGGGTCGTCTTCAGGACCGATCCCCACAGATCCGTGGTCGAGGCGTTCGCGAACAGTGTCGCCCAGAACGGACCCAGCGGCTGGCCCTTGACGAGCTCGGCGAGCAGGCCGCCGAAGATGCCGAACAGCAGCGCGTAGATGTTGAACAGGCCGGTGACGACCATCAGCGCGAGGAAGCGGGGCACCACCAGGTTCTTGATCGGATCGACCCCGAGCACCTGCAGCGCGTCCAGCTCCTCGCGGATCTTGCGAGCGCCGAGATCGGCCGTGATCGCAGTGCCGGCCACGCCGGCGAGCACGATCCCGGTCACCGCGGGGCCGATCTCACGGATCGCGGCGAGCACGAAGATGCCCCCGATCCTGTCCAGCGCACCGAAGATTTCGAAGAAGTTCGCCGCCTGCAGTCCCGGAGCGGCGTAACACAGGCAGACCGTCGAGACGAGCAGCGGAAACCAGCAGAGCCGCAGCGCGAACAGGAACTGCGCGACGAACTCCTCCCCGTAGGGGTACGGCGGGCGTAGCGCCGACCAGATGGTCCTGCCGGTCAGGATCATCATGTCCCCGATTTCCTCGAGCACGTTCCGCGTCGGCAGGAACGCCCGCTCGGCTGCACTGCGAACCATCGTCTGACGCCCCTCCCTCGAGTAGCGATCGCTATCGGTAGGAACTCTACGCGATGCGCTGACGACGCGCCACCCCAACCCGGTCGCAACGCCAGCCGCCCCCTCCGAGTACCCACTGGTATCGTGGCCTCGCTGTGAGGGGGTCCCATGCGTCAATCGCCGTCCTGCTCGTAGGCGCATGCGCCGCGCTTGCGGGCGGCTGTGGTGGGGGAACACGCCAGGACGCGCACGAAGCGGACGCGACGTTCACCGTCGCGGTCGTCGGCCACAGCTTCCCGGCGGTGCAGGCAGTGGCGCGACCGGCCACGATGACGCTGCGGGTACGCAACACCGGCGCCGCCACGATCCCCAACATCGCGGTCACCGTCGACTCCTTCAGCTACGTGTCCAACTTCCCTGACCTGGCCTCCAGCAAGCGGCCGATCTGGGTGGTCGAACAGGGCCCGGGTGCGGTTCCCAAACGCCCGGTTCAAAGTCAGGCGATCAGTCCACCGGGCGGCGGCCAGACGGCTTACGTGAACACGTGGGCACTCGGCTCCCTGGCGCCTGGGCACACGCAGACCTTCAGCTGGCGTGTGACGCCGGTGAAGTCTGGCCTCTACACCGTCCACTACACGATCGCCGCCGGGTTGGCGGGCCGCTCCAGAGCGCGCTTGGCCAGTGGCGCCATTCCCCACGGCCACTTCAAGGTGGCGATCGCACCACGCCCCCCCGCAACGCACGTGAACCCGGAAACGGGGCAGGTCGAGCCGGGTGGCTACGTCCCCGGCACGTCCGCGGCGAGCGAATAGACGCTCCCACCGACGTCGTCGATTGGCCCGGTCCCAAGCCTGACGGATCGGGTTTCGCAAGACCGGTTTGGCCCGGTGTCCAAACCCGGCGGATCGGGTTTCGCCAGACGGTTATGACGCGAGCCCGCGCGGGCACTACGATTGCACTCCGGCAATGCGCCCGGCGTCCGGCCCGAGGATCGGCCACCAGACCTCCCTTGTGGGACGCCGCATCAAACACTTAACAGGAGGAATCGCCCCGCCCATGCCCAGGACCCGTCAGCAAAACGTGACCGCCGCCCAGTGGAGCGCCAACGGCTCGGCGCTCGGCACCCCCGACCTGACGCTGCCGGGGAACCAGGTGTTCGCGTCCAACGTGTTCAGCGCCAACCTCCAGCGCCACCGCCTGCCCAAGCACGTCTACCGGGCACTCCAGCGCACCTTGGAGCACGGCGAGGCGCTGGACACCTCGCTCGCCGACCAGGTCGCACAGGCGATGAAGGACTGGGCGATGGAGCGGGGCGCGACCCACTACACCCACTGGTTTCAGCCTCTGACCGGGTCGACGGCCGAGAAGCACGACTCCTTCTACGCACCGGCCGGCGACGGCACGGCGATCGCCGAGTTCTCCGGCAAGGAGCTCATCCAGGGCGAGCCGGATGCCTCCTCGTTCCCGACCGGCGGCATCAGGGCCACGTTCGAGGCGCGCGGCTACACCGCGTGGGACCCGACCAGCCCTGCCTTCATCCTGGAGAACCCCAACGGCGCGTTGCTGTGCATCCCGACCGCGTTCACGTCCTGGACCGGCGAGGCGCTCGACAACAAGATCCCGCTGCTGCGCTCGATGGACGCCCTGTCGGGAGCGGCGATCCGCGCGCTCGAGCTGCTCGGCTCGGCCGAGGGCGCCGATCGCGTGTTTACGACCGTCGGACCCGAGCAGGAGTACTTCCTGATCGACGAGCAGTATTACTTCGAACGTCCCGACCTGCTCACGACCGGGCGCACCCTGTTCGGCGCCAAGCCCCCGAAGGGCCACGAGCTCGACGATCACTACTTCGGGTCGATCCCCGAGCGGATCCTGGCGTGCATGATGGAGACCGAGCAGGAGCTCGCCAAGCTCGGCGTGCCCGTGAAGACCCGACACAACGAGGTGGCGCCCAACCAGTATGAGCTCGCGCCGATCTTCGAGAACTCGAACGTCGGTTGCGATCACCAGCAGCTGACGATGCAGGTGATGCAGAACGTGGCCCGTCGCTATGGCCTCGTGTGCCTGATGCACGAGAAGCCGTTCGCCGGCGTCAACGGATCGGGCAAGCACAACAACTGGTCGATGGGCACCGACACCGGCGTGAACCTGCTGGAGCCGGGCGATACGCCGTCGGAGAACCTGCAGTTCCTGTTCTTCTGCGCTGCCGTCATCCAGGCGGTCAACGCCCACCAGGCGCTGTTGCGCGCATCGATCGCCTCGCCCGGCCAGGACCATCGCCTCGGCGCCAACGAGGCGCCCCCGGCGATCATCTCGATCTTCCTCGGCTCGGAGCTCGAGAAGGTCTTCACCGCGATCGAGGCCGGCAAGGCTCAGCAGTCAAAGCCCGGCTCCTTCCTCGGCCTGGGCACACCGGTGCTGCCGCCCCTGCCGTTGCACGGCGGCGACCGCAACCGCACGAGCCCGTTCGCGTTCACCGGCAACAAGTTCGAGTTCCGCGCGCTCGGCTCCTCGATGTCGCTGGCGCTGCCCAACACCGTGCTGAACACGATCGTCGCGGAGGCGATCGACGATCTGGCCGGCAAGCTGAAGACGGCGCTGAAAGGCTCGGGCAACCTGGAGAAGGCCGTCGCGAAGGTCGTCAAGGAAAGCTACGCGGCCAACAAGCGGATCGTGTTCGGCGGGGACAACTACTCGCCGGAGTGGCACGCCGAGGCGGAGAAGCGCGGTCTCTACAACCTGCGCTCCACGCCCGATGCGCTGCCATGGCTGGTGGACAAGGGCACGGTGGCGCTGTTCAAGAAGTACAAGGTCCTCTCCAAGCGCGAGCTCGAGTCACGCCACGAGGTGTTCCTGGAGCAGTACGCGGTCAAGATCAACATCGAGTCCGAGACCGCCGCGGCGATCGCCCGCACCGAGATCCTGCCCGCGGCGGTGCGCCACCTGAACGAGCTCAAGGCCGCCGACCTGGACGAGCTCATCGGCGAGGTCGAGCCACTGATCAAGGAGCTGCACTTCGCGATCCTCAAGCTCGAGGACGCGAACCTCAAGGAAAACCAAGACGACAAGACCGCGGTCAAGTGGGCGGCCTACATGCACGACAAGGTCATCCCCGCGATGGACGACGTGCGCGATGTGGCCGACCGGCTCGAGGGGCTCGTCGCCGATGACCTGTGGCCGTTGCCGAAGTACTCGGAGATGCTCTTTATTAAGTAACGCCTGGCGAGCCGTCCGGGGGCGCCGACGTACAAGGACTGCTGGCTGTGGTTGGGCGAGACCTGGGTCTCGTTCGAGTCTGGCGCCCGAGTCCGTCGCGGATCGCGTCCGGGAAAGCGAGCGTTTTCAAAAGCGGGCACGCAGTCTCAGCGCTGCGCGTGGCGGGCGAGAAACGTCGACGCAAAGAAAGGGCCCGCGTTCGCGGGCCCTTTCTCATTCACGAGCTTGTGGCAGTCTCTACCGGTGGCCGTGATCGCCGCCGCCGCCGCCGCCGCCGTGGCCGTGATCGCCACCGCCACCACCACCGTCACCGTGGCCATGATCGCCACCACCACCGCCACCGCCACCACCGTGGCCATGATCGCCACCACCGCCACCACCGCCACCACCGTGGCCGTGATCGCCACCACCGCCACCACCGCCACCACCGTGGCCATGATCGCCACCACCACCGCCACCGCCACCACCGTGGCCATGGCATTCGTGATCCTTGCCGCGGCCATAGCCATGGTCGCATTCGCGGTACTGGTTGAAGCTGGCGCTGCCTCCGTCGTGGCCTCCAAAGCCGAAGCCGTCGCCCCCAATCAAGGAAACGCAGGCGATCGCGCCGCCGGTGCTGAGGCTGAGGAATGCGATTGTGAGGCCCGTCGTCAGACGTGAACGCATAAAGAATCCCTTCTGTCGTGAGGACGTGGACCGGCGCGCCCTGCTCATCGCGCGCAGCTTGACTGCATCGAGCGCAAGCGGGTCGAGCCCCGGACGCTGGTCGCGAAGCACGTCGGCGACCTCCTGGAGACCATCCGCGAAGCGTTCCTCTTTGTGTGGAGTGTTCATGTGGCCTTATACGCGCGAGGGGCCGGATTCCCGACCGAAGCCTTGACGTGCAGCCCGCCGCCTCGACCCGGTGGCCGCCCGGGCTGACGGGCGCCGCCCGTCAATTGCGTTGCGAGCCGTCTCCCCGCCGCGGCCGCGTCAGGAGCGATGCGGGCCGCTGCCGTGGCGACCGCGCGACCCAGCTGGGCCTCTGCTTTGGATCAGGTATGGGCGGCGCGGGCGCGGGCGGCGCGGCGAGCTCGCGGCGGGATGAGACGCCGAGCTTGCGGTAGATGTTGCGCGCGTGGGTGCGAACCGTCTCTACGCCCACCTGCAGGGCGACGGCGATCTGGGCGTTCGAGCGTCCCTGCTGGAGCAGAGGAAGCACTTCGGCCTCGCGCTGTGTCAACAGGCGTCCTCCCGCGATCGATCCGCTGCGCTTATCGGGCGCTCCCCGTGGGGTCACCTGAAGCCCCCGTGAGGCGAGGTGGATCGCGTGCAGCACGTCGCGCGACTGAGTGTCCCTGCCGAGGCAGGCGCTTGCTCCGAACGCGAGCAGTTGGGCACACTCGGTCATCGAGGGGTCGTCCGCGAGCAGGATCATGCGCGTGGCGGGATGTAGTTCGCTGAGCTCCCGCACCTCGGCCATCTTGGCCAGGGCACTGACGTCGAGGATCGCCACGTCTGGACGGTGGGCGCGCAGGACGACAGGGATGCGCCGGTGCTCCACATCGGCGGCGACGATCGCAAGACTCGGATCGCTCTCGATCAACTCGTGCAGTCCTCTGGCCAGCAGATCGTCGAAGAGGGCGAGGACGACGGTGATGGGGGTCTGCGGCGGCATGTGATCCAGGCGACAGGTGGTCAGGTGCGGGCGAGCGCGTACGCCCTCATCGGCAGAACGGAGAGAAAGGGTGAGCCTCGCCTCACCCTGCGCTTCCCCCGTCGTTACTCCCAAGATCACCCTCGCGAGAGGAAGAGCGAGGCGGCGGCTCGCCCGAGCATGCAGGTATGGCCCGTCTGGTCCGTCCGGCCCGTCTTCTCCTCGCCGCCATCTCCGCAACGGCGCTGCTCCTGCCCGCGTCGGCCGACGCTCACGGCCGCCAGCCCCACCGCCCTCACGCCTCGAGCACCAGGCACCGGCACACCTCGGCCCGACGGGTGGCGTCCCACAAGCTCGCCGGCCCCGATCCTGTGATGCTTGCAGCCACCGTCGCGGAGCGCTACTGGGGCGCGGTGCCCTGCGGTGGCCAGATCACGGTCCTCGCCTACAGTCCACTGGCTCCCGGCCTGAGCCCCACGACCGACGGCTGGGTCACGTTCAACTCCTCGCTCGGGCCGAACGACCTCGAAGCACCTGCCGGCACCTACACGCAATGCACGATCTCCCTTGCCGCTTGGCACTGGCCGACACGGACGGCCGTGGAAGAAGACTGGAACATGCTGTGCCTGACCGTTACTCACGAGATGGGCCACCTGCTCGGCCATCCCCACTCGCTGGTCCCGGGCAGCGTCATGGCGCCCGTGTTCACCGACGAATCGAACGTTCCGCCGATCTGCCGGACGACGCGGCCGCCGCGGTCCCAGTAGGCCGCGGCGGCAACGACGCCGCGCGCTAGGAGACCTTCACCGTGCGCTTCGCGACCTGCTTGCCGTCGACTTCGACGATCAATACGACTCGCCCTCTACCGAGGCGACGGAGCGCGCTCTTGGGCAGCCGAATGGTGGCCGTGCCCGAGGCGCCGAGCGTCTTGGCTAGGCGGACGTGGTGCGACCCACGGCTGGCGCGCACCACGATATGGCAAGCGACCGAGCAGTGAATCGTGGCCGCGCCCTGCGTCGAGAGCTTCGCCGACGCCGCGCGAGGCTGGAACTGTGACGCCGGCGGGGTCCGCACCGGCGGAGCTGTTACAGGAGGAGCTGTCACCGGTGGAATCGTCACAGGCGGGGTTGGGGACGGCGGGCCGTACTGGCTGGCGCTGGCGCTGTATCCGTTGTGGCCCGCCAGGCCGAAGTCCACGCCGCCGGCCATCGCCAATGCGCCGCCGGTGCCGAGGCTGAGGAATGCGATTGTGAGCACCGTCGCCAGACGTGAACGCATGAAGAATCCCTTCTGTCGTAAGGATGTGGACTGGTGCGCCCCGCTCATCGCCCGCAGCTTGATTGCATCCAGAGCAAGCGGGTCGAGCCTCGCACGCCGGTCGCGAAGCACCTCAGCGACCTGCTGAAGGTCATCCGCAAAGCGTTCTTCCATATGTGAACGGCTCATACGTACTGGTACGCACGAAGGGTCGGATTCCCGACAGCGTGCGGGCAGATGCAAGACAGCACGCACGAAAGGCCAGATTCCCGACCGAA
The DNA here is from genome assembly GCA_963714025.1 of uncultured Solirubrobacterales bacterium. Classification (GTDB taxonomy): domain Bacteria; phylum Actinomycetota; class Thermoleophilia; order Solirubrobacterales; family Solirubrobacteraceae; genus Palsa-744. The sequence goes on along the minus strand of OY970221.1, from coordinate 2,309,569 downwards.
AGGTCGTCCGTCGGCTAAAAATGCCGATAGGGACATCGATGAGTCCCATGCGCGAGGAGGCCTTCGAGCGGCTCTACGCCGAGCATGCCCAGGCTCTGTACGCCTTTCTCAGTTACCGTACCGGTGATCGCGTGCTGGCCGAAGACCTGCTCGCGGACACCTTCGAGCGCGCCCTGCGCGCCCGCCGGCGCTTTGATCGCCGTAAGGCGAGCGAGAAGACCTGGCTGTACGCGATCGCACTGAACCGCCTGCGCGATCAGATCCGGCGACGGTCCACCGAGAGCAGGGCGCTCGAGCGCGTCGCGGTGGCGGCGGTGGCCGGATCGGCCGGCGGGATCGAGGAGGTCGCCGACCGTGACCTCGTGGACAGGGGCCTTGCCTGTCTGAGCGACGAGGAGCGCGAGGCGATCGCGCTGCGCTTCGGGGCCGATCTGACCGTACCGGAGATCGCCAAGCTGACGGGCGAGAGGCTCACCACCGTCGAGGGCCGCGTGTATCGCGCGCTGCGCAAGCTGCGCGAGGCGATGGACTGATCGACGTCTACGACGGGACGATCGAGAGATCGTTGCTGGCCAGTGCCGCCGCGCGCACCGCCGGCGCTCGCTTCACCCACTCGGCTTGGCTCGACCCGCCGAGCGCTTTGACCGCCTGCCTGGTCAGCGGCTCCAGGGGGTTCATCCGCAGGGCCCGCTCGGCAGCCGGCCTGGGGTCGATGCCCGCCGAGGCCTGCGCGATCGCCAGTGCGTAGTAGGACTCCCAGCTTCCCGGGTCGCGGTGCAACGCCTGGTCCATAGCCGAGACGCCCAGCCCGGGCAGGCCGCGCTGCAAGTCGCAGAAGCCGAGGATCTCATACGGCTGCGGTCGGACGCTCAGCCATGTGATCGACGACCGCGCCGCGGAGTCGGCCTTGGCGCAGTCCGCGGCGTACAGGGCGTGCTCGGCGTCGGTGAGCCTGCTTTGCGACCCGATCATCAGCACCCCAAGCACGACCGCGGCCAGGCACAGCGGCGCGAGGACCAGACGGCCGGCGTTGGTGGCTCCGCGGCCAAGCCCGGCGCCGGCGGCTCCGTAGTCGAGACCGGCGTGCGCGCGCGGGGACAGGGCCAGGCCCGCGGCGGCGAAGAAGGGAAGCGTGATCACCGGCATCTCCCAGTCCCAGTCGATGCCCGCGTGAATCGCCCAAACGACGCCGGCCGCGAGCAACGCACCGTAGAGCGAGCGCCGCGGCCCCCGCGCGCGCGTACCCAGCCCGTAGAGGACGGCGAGGATCGCGACCAGCAGCAGCGCGAGGCCCACGAGCCCAAGCTCGGCCATCGCCTGCAGGTAGAGGCTGTGGGCGTTGATCGTGTAGACGAAGGCGGGCCGGTTGCGCTCCCACAGGGTCTGGTACATCCCGGCCCCGTAGCCGTGCAGCGGAGAGGCCGAGAAGCCGTGTAGCGCGACACGCCACAGATCGGTGCGCCCGTTGTTGGAAGGGTCGGCCAACCGCCGGCGCAGGTCGCTCGCGTTGCCGTGGGGAGTGGCGCCGCTGATGAACCGGTGCCAGTCGTGTTCGACGCCGCGGGGGACGCCGAGCGCGAGCACGAGGACCAGGACCGCCGCGACGGCGCCCGCGATCGCGGCGAGCCTCGTCCGGCGGCTCATCGGCCCCCTGGTCGTGGCGCCACGCAGACGGGGATCCAGGCCGAGTGCGAAGAACAGGCGCAAAGCGGCGCACGCGGCCGCGCAGATGCCGGCCACGAGCGCGACATGATGGCCCTGGGACACGGCCGCCGGCGTGGTCGGGTCGACCGTGTCGAGCAGGTTGGCGTGATAGGCGACCACGATCAGCACCACGCTGGCCGGAGCCGTGGTGAGCACGCCGCTGAGCAGGCCGCGGGGACGGGCTACGAGTATGTAGATGACCAGGCCGACAGACCCCGCGGCGATCGCCCCGCGCGAGAAGGTGAAGAACAGCGTCGCGGCGAGCAGCGGAATGACGGCCGCGGCGAGGACGCGGACGAGGCGCCGTTCGCGCAGCGAGCAGGTGAGGTGGAACGCGAGCACGATGCCCAGCACGGCAAGCAGCCCGAGCGCGTTCCAGTAGGTGACCGGGTAGCTCAGCCGCTCGTTGGCGACGTCCGGCGCGGTGTGCCACACGTCGGGCGCCACGCGGCTGATCAGCCCGGCCAGGCACACGATCGACGCGCCGATCACGAGGCCCCTGATAAGCCAGCGCATGTTCGACGCGCTTGCGCGGATGGTGCCGAAGAAGATCAGCACCAGCAGATACAGGCAAGCGCGATCGAACTCGATCAGCGCCCGCCCGCTCGCATGGGACCAGAGCGCCGAGGCGAGCGTGAGCGCCGCGTACAGGCCCAGGGCGCCGATCGCGACGAGCGTGGCGGGCGCCAACCCCTCAAACGGATTGCGCGAGCGCATGATCCGCACCAGCAGGATCTGGGCGAGCACGATCACCGCGAGGGCGGGCGCGGCGGGGAAATAGCCGCCGGCGTTGAACCCCATGAAGACGACCAGGGCGCCCGGCAGGAGCATCAGCGCCGTGACAGCGAACCCCCCCGCCCGTGGGCGGGGAGCGTCCTCGCGCACGGGCGCTGCGCCTGTGACGGGCGCTGCGCCCGGCTCGATCGCAACGAGGTCAGTCACCGGCGCGTTCATCATTGCCCTTGGCGGACGCCCGGGTGCAGCGCCGCGGCCGTCAGCTCTCCTGCCCCGGGAGCTGCTCCAGCGAGGCGCGCGCCCATTCAATCATGGGCGAGGGGAATCGGTTCCTCCGGCGAGGCGCCGTTGGATGAGGCCGCGGCCGGGATGGAGGTCGGAGTTGGAGGTTGCGGGGCGCCCTTCGGCGCATAGTCATACGCGTAGCCATAGGCGCCGAGCCGGCCCAATTTGACGCCGTTGGCGACCACTCCCAGCAGTGGGGCGCCAACGCCCGTGAGGGTTTCGTGCAGGCGCTCGGCGACGTCACGGCGGTTGCGCCCCACCCGCCCGACGATGATCACACCGTCGACCTTGCGCAGCAACGGGAAGGCGTCGGAGACCGCGGTCAGCGGCGGTGTGTCGATCACGACCAGGTCATACGTGGACCTCACCTGCTCGAGCAGGCTTTCCATCGCGTGGCTCTCAATCAGCTCACCCGGGTTCGGCGGCAGATCGGCGCCGGCGACCAGCGCATCGAGCGTCCGCCCGCGCGAATCCTGGCGGGCAGTCCGATCGAGGTCGATCGACTGGATCGCGTCGTTCAACGACGCCATCCCGATCAGCACGTCCGCGAGGCCCGGCCCGGAAGAGATGTCGAGTTGCTGAGCTACCGTCGGGCGCCGCAGATCGGCCTCGATCAGCAGCACCCGTGCACGCATCGTCGCGGCCGCGCCCGCCAGATGCCGGGCGACGGTCGTCTTCCCGTCGCCGGGGGCGGCGGAGGCGACCAGCAACGTGCGCAGCTCGCGATCGACGTTGAAGTAGCGCAGATGCGCACGAATCAGATGAAATGCCTCGGCCTCGCTTGACGGCAGGGCCTCTTTGGCGTTTTTCTTGTTTCTTGCAGAACGAGAAAGCGAGGCGCTCTCGGGGACGACACCGAGCAGCGGCAGACCGTAGATCGTCTCCAAATCCTTCGGCTCCCTGATCCGGCGGTCGAAGCGCTCGAGCAGGAACGCGACGATAAGCCCGAGCAGCAGGCCCACGATGCCGCCGAGAAATGTGTTCCGCGAGACTCTTGGCGAGGAGGGCGATGTCGGTGCGGTCGCGGCCTGCGCTACCTGGACGTTGCCGTTGCGCAGTTCGGCGAGGGTTCCCAGCGACTGCGCGCGATTCTCCAGCGCCAGCCCCGCGGCGCCGGCACGCTGCCGCGGGGAGAGCCCCGCCAACTGCTTGTTGACAAGCGCCAGGGCGGAGGCGTAGTAGGCGTGATTGCTGTTCTGTTGCTCTTTTACGAACTGGTCGGCGTAGGTATTCGCGATGTCGGCCGCCAATATCGGTGAGGTCGCGGTGGCGGACACGTTGACGATGTTCGATTCCCCTTCCCCGCTTACGCTGAGCTTCGCGCTGACTTGCTGCTTCGTCAATCCCTGCCCGAGTGCCGCTGCGGTCTTCGTCGCCATGTCACCGAGCTTGACGAGCTTCAGGTTCGTGTTCTCCTGAGCCTGCTGGCTGGTGCTACTCGCCACGGCGAGCCCAGCGACCTGTTGGCCGAGCTGGTTGTTGCTGAAGACGAGCGAGGCCGTCGCGGTGTACTGCTTGGTCTGGTACTTGGAGAAGCCGTAAGCCGCGACAGCGACCAGCGCGAAGCAGAGCAGAATCCACAGCGCGCGGCGGCGCAGGACACCCGCGACCTGCTCGAGACTCAGATTTGTCTGCTCGGTATCCATTTAGTTGCCATCTCCGCGGCCGATGACACTCATCTGATCGGAATGCACGGCCAATCCGTTACTTTCTTTAGCCATATCTGGCCGATCGGCCGACATCTCGCGATAGAGCCTCCGATAGCGCCCCGCCACGGAAGTCGGAGACAAGCCGCTGGCCAGAACTCGTTCCCGCGCACCCGCCGGACCCGTCAACTCCAGCGCCTCCCGTAGCGCCGCTGCGATCTTTTGCGGATCTCGACCGGTGCAAAAGCAACCGGGGGCCGCTCCGAACAAAGCGCTGACGTCGCCAACGTCCGTCGAGACCACAGGGGTGTCGCAGGCCATGGCCTCCTTGACGACCATCGGCGAAGCCTCGAAGTGAGATGTCTGCACCACCACGTCAGCCGCGTTCATGTACAGAGGCATCTCGGCGCGCTCGATCTGACCGCCGTACACCACATGCACCTTCCGATCCAGGCATGCGAGTGCTGCCTGAAACACATCAGCGCCCTTCTCGGGTCGAGCGATGCTCGCCGGAAAGAACAGGATCGCCTCCTCAGGCGCCAGGCCCAGCCGCCGGCGGCACTCCGTTCGATCCAGCGGCCGAAACAGCCCTGTGTCGACCGCTGGCGCGATCACGCTATACGGGCCCTGGTAGCCAAGCACGGCGAGCAACCGCTCGTCCACCGTGACGACGTGGTCGCTCAAATCGAGGGCCAGCAGCTTCAGGCGCTTCCAGTAAGCCAGCCGTTTGGTCAGGGTCTTGCTTCTGCCGACGTTCGATGAGCTGTAGGCCTCACCCTCGTGGATCGTGAACAGCAGCGGCGTGTCGATCCGCAGGACGCCGCGAAGCCCCGCGGTCTGCACGGCGCAGTAACTGTGCTGGGCGTGCAGGATGTCGTAGGACCCCGTACGCATGGCCCTCGCCAGCCGCGGCAGCTCGGTCAGATACCTCAACTTTCCCTCCCGCGGATTGACAAACACGACGTCAACCTGCACACCCTCACTTACGAGCGCCTCGACATGTTCTTGCACGAAGCTGCCGTAGAAGCGCTCGCCCGCAAACGGATACATGTTGGTGATGGTCAGGATCTTCATCTGATTCGTGGCAGCCGGAGCTTGCTCGCCGGCGCGATACACAGGCCGACGGGGAGGAAGATCAAAAGCGCGATCGTCGGATCCTGCAGCGACGGCGAGATCGGCGTCAACGTGAGAGCGGCCGCCATCGCTCCGGCTGGAAACAGGTAATCGGGCGAGATCATCACCATCAGCACCAGGGCCGCCACGAACGCCGCCACCCACAAGGCCAGTCCTGCCCAGCCGCGCTCGCCGAGCACATGCGCCATCAGGCTGTCGTATCTGAACGCCGGCTGAGCGTCGGAGAACCCAAAAGTGGTATCCAGGCCGGCGTCGCCGAAGGCGCTGTCTTCCGCGCTCTGGTTGATGTTCGATCCAAAGGTTCCAAGGCCCCAGCCGAAAGGAAACTTGTCATTTGCCAGCTTCTCCGCGCCGCCCAAAAGACTGGTTCGCGGTCCCGCGTGGCCCGCGACGCTGCCCACCAGACCATTGCCCGATTCCGCGTTGGTCGCGGTCAACCCGCTCGCGAACGGAAGTCCCAGGAAGAAGATGACCGGGATCGCCACGGCGATAGACGCGCTGAGCCATCGTCCGCGCACCAGACGAACCGAGGAGATGAACACGAGCAACCCGCCCACAGCGAGCAGGGGCTTCAGTCGCGTACTGAGGACCACTACCAGCAGCGCGAGCGCTGCGCCCCAGATCAGCTGCCGGCGGGAGAGAAAGCGGGTGGGCGACAGCGCGTCGCTGAGCACCAGGCAGAGGAGGATCGTGCCGACGATCGACCCCAGGGTGGGATGTCCAAAGGCTCCACTCACGACGGGCAGCGAGAATCGCGTCCCGGCGCCCGCGCCCAGAGCGATCTGGCCCAGCGCGACGACGGTCTGGCAGATATTCCACCCGACCAACAGGCGATAAGCCCATTTGACGCGTTGTGCGGCCGTTAGATGACTGCCCAGGTACAGGCCCCAGCCGATCGCTCCGGGCCAGCGCAGGTCCTGCCACACTGCGGGCACGGCCAGCGCCAGTCCCCCGTGCGAGTGAACGGCCCCCACCAGCTCCCCGACGACCATCAACACGACGATCAGCAACGCCAGGTCCTTGATCTCCCTGCGCATCCCCGACACTGCCTGCACGAGCGGGATGAGGCCCGTTAGCAACACCGCGTCGCTCAACAACTTCAGTTCGTGCGGATGCAACTGTCCGTACGCGGCGAGACCGCTGATGATCGGCACGACAGCCAGCGCGCCGATGCTCAGCACGAGCCGTTGACGAGCGCCCGCAAGGGTGACTGTCGCCAGCAGACTGAGCATCACAGCGCCGATCAGCGTCTGCAGGGGGGCCAGCGCGACACCGGCGCCGATCGCGATCGCCAAGGCAGCCAGCATCGCCGCGAGCGCGGCCCATCCCTGTTGGAAGTATGAACCGGGCGCAGGCCGGCCCAGTGTGACTGTGTGAGTTGACTGTGGCTGAGACATGGCTCTATGCACGCTCGCCGACGCGCTCGGTCTGCAGTTCACGAAGAACGTCCAGATAGGAGATGCGGCTCCTGTCCCATCGGTACAGCTCGGCTCGGGCCTGAGCCCGGACGCTCTTCTGCATCGCCGCCGCACGCTCATCCATCACCCATGCGATCGCGTCGGCCAGCGAGGCGGGATCTCCGGGCCGGCAAAACGTCAGGTCGTCGTCGTCGAAGTGGGCCGCGACCGTCTCCAGGCGGGCGCTCACGACGGGGATTCCGAGCGCGACGTACTCGAACAGCTTGTTGGGCAGGATGAACCGATTGATCTCTGATGGCCGGTTGGAGATGATCCCGCAGTCGGTCCCGGCCACGGCCCTGAGAGCCTCTTCGATCGGCAGATACCGATTGGAGAAGGAGACCGAGTCACCCACTCCCAGCTCCGCGGCCAGCTCGCGCACCGTCTCGAGCTGATCCCCCTCACCGAGGATGACCGCGCGCACATGACGCCCCTGCGCGCGTAGCAGGCCGATCGCCTGAACGAGCAGGTCGACCCCATACCAGCGCGTGATCGTGCCGTGATATGCCACGGTGAACCTGCCGTCGCCAAGCTCTGCAGGCGAACGCTTTACCCCCGCGATCAGGGACTCCTCGGGCGTGTTCATCACGACGGCGATCCGCCGCTCCTCGGCGCCGCGGGCAACCAGCTGCGCCTTGTAGGGGGCGTGGACGGTGAGTACCGCGTTCGCCTGAGCACACGCCATCCGCTCGAGTCTTCTCAGCAGACCGATCACGATCGCGTTTGCACGCGAGGCGCCGAAACGAGCCTCCCACAGATGCGAGGAGAGATCGCGCACGTCAAGCAGCAGCCGAGCTCCCAGCAACCTGGGCAGCAGGCCGGCCAAGATCAGGAACTCGGGAGGCGAGTGCACCTCCACGACGGCGATCTTGCCGCGCGCGCGTAGGACCAGCGCCCAGAGGCCGGCGAGGATCGTGAACGAGCCGTACTCGAGCGCCATCATGGCGATCGGCGCCCCGCGGCGATGCCGGATCGGCAGACGCCATACGGTGATCCCGTCGAGACGCTCGTGGGCGGACTCACCCTCCCCCCGCAGCGCGATCACATCGACCCGGTAACCCGCGCAGGCCGCGGCCCGCGCCGCCCGCTCGGCCCGCGGCTCGCCGATCGGAAAGCGAGCATGGGTGATCAGGCACAGCCTTGGCTTTGTACTCATCACGGCGCCCTTACCGTTCGTACTCATCACGCCGCCCTCGCCAAATCCGTGCGCTCACCGTCTGGCTGAGAAGCGACCGCGATCGGCTCCAAATAGGTAGTGAGGATCTGTTTGAGGGTGTAGCGATGCTCGTCCACGCGGACCCGCAGCTGCCTGGAGATTTCATCCCGGTTCGCGAGCGCGTGCTGGACGGCGCGCATCAGGTCGCCGTCGGTGATCCCGTCGTAAGGCACACCGGCGCCCTCCATCCCCAACATGGCAAGCGTGCCGTTGCTCTTGGAGCGCTCGACCACGATATGCACGAAGGGGATCCCGGCGACGGCCGCAAGAATGATCGAGTGCAACCTCGTCCCGATCAAGACATCGAGCCCCGCATACAAAGCCAGAAGCTCCTCCAGCGACATATCCGCGTCGATAGCCTCGACTCGATCGGGACATTGCAGCGCGGCGGCTATATCGCGGGCGAGCGGGATGTCCTCGAGGACCTGCGGGATGAAGATGACCCGTGCGCGCGGGTCGGCTTGGAGAATGTCTCCCAGGACATGCTCGAGCGCCTGCTTGTAGCCATTCAGCGCAAGCGCGGGAGGTGCGTCCGGGAAGCGACTGTAGCGGACGGTTACGCCGATCCGCAGCTCATCGTCGGCCGGCCGTTTGGGTATCTCCTCGGCGGTCAAGAAGGCGAGGTCTGGAACCAGCTGGAGATCTTCTTCGACAATGCCCAGCTCAGAGCGCGCGAACGCGAGCGATAGAGGCTCGCGGGCGTATATCTGTACCCGTGACCGCAGCGTGGTCCGAAGCATTGCCTTGGTCAAAAGCGAATAGCGCTCCCCAAACGAGACCCCGAGCAATACTGTCTTACGACGGTAGGCATGCGCGATCCTGAGGGGATAGAGCATGCGCCACAGATAGATCACCTCGCCGAGCCCGCCGAGCGAATGCAGGTAGGACCCACCCTTTGCCACTACGACGTCGGCGTCGGCGAGCGTGCGAAAGAACTCTCGATCATCGCGTGAGACGAGCATCAGCGCGCGATCTCCGATGATCCGCTTGGCCCAGACGAGGAGCTCCGCGCGGATCAGGCTGAGAACCCACCGTCCGCGACCGCCCGCAAAGGCGTGCAGCGACGGCACCGGGGTGCCGACGATCTCGCACCCCAGCGCCCGGGTCAGGCGCGTGTCCGCCGGACGATCCAGAGCTGTGCGTGGCAATTCGGCCGACACGGCCGTGATGACCGCGCCCGGCGTCACGTCGCGCAAGGCGTTGACGGTCGCTCTCAGGATCGCGTAGTCGCCCTTGTTGCGATCGGCCGACATATGGGTTAGAGCAATCCGCATTTGCATGATCACTGCTTTCCTATAGTCCCTGCGGAATCGCACGACGAGCGGACACGTTGATCCGCCAGACACCCACCCCATATCCCAGGATCTGCACCCAGTCGGCCGCGACCATCGCCCATGAGGCGCCGATCAGCCCATGGTGCGGGATCAGGATCAGGTCGAGCGTCACCATCACCGTCAAGCTGCCCGTCGCGCTGAACAGCCGCGTCCGTTGTCTGCCCTGCGCTGTCACCAGTGCGCCGAGCACGTAGGCCAGGCAACGGGCCATGAACGAGAAGGACAGAATCAACAGCGAGACCCGCAACTGGTGCACGATCGCCTGGCTGTATCCAAACAGCGGCGCGATCCAGGCAAACAGGGCGGCGGTCGAAGCGGCGAGCAGCGTGCCGAGCACGGTGCCAACGATCGCTGTGCGCCGATGCGCTCCCGGGCGCTCCACGAACCGCGGCAGTAGCGCTGAGCTCAGCGCGTCGAGCGGCATCGGCGCCGCGTAGTAGACACGCATCGCCAGCGCATACGCGGCCACACCTCCCGGTATCGGCATCAGCCACAGTGCGGCGAGCAGCACCACGTCGAGCTGGGTCGAGGCCATCATCACCATGTTCTGGGCGCCGTAGGGGGTCATCGTCCTGAACCACCAGCCGATGCCGCCTGCTCGGAGCGACGGCCGCAGCGCCGCGGGCATCGTCAACCACCTCCCCAAGGCGCCGGCAGCGTAAGCCATGGACGTATAGAGAAGCGGTGAAAGATGGGGCAGAACCTTCAGATATGAGCCGGCCAGGAGCACGATCATGAGACAGCTCTCAAAGGCGGCGAAGATCGCCTCGCGCTCGTGCATCCTGCGCCCCATGAACAGGCCCTTCGCCAGATAGCTCGCGGCCAGCACCGCGCCCATCGCGACGATCTCGAGCGCCTGAGCGGTGTCGAGGTCGTGCGTGCCGACGCCGATCGTGAGGCCGACCACGACGAGGCTGAGCATCGGCAAGCGGGCGCGCAGGCAGGCGTAGACCGGCTGGCGCAGAGCGAGCTCTCGCGTGGCCCAGGTGCTGGTGCCGAAATCGAGCGACAGACCTACGAACGTGGCTGCCGCAAACGCCACGGCGTAGCGATCGAGAGTCTGCGTTCCATAGCCTTTCTCCACCAGCGCAAAGGCGGCGGCCTGGGAGAGCGTCGTGAGCATGCGCGCGAGGAGCATCGCCGCGGTATTGCCGGGCACCGAACGGACCCGGCTCAACATGGAGACGCGCGGAGGCATGGCAGTCTCAGTTGGCCCCGTTGCGCCGCAGCACTACCGGCAACGTACGCAGGATCAAGCGCACGTCACCCCACAGCGACCAGTTCGTCACATACAGGTAGTCCAGCTTGACCATCTCCTCGAAGGGGATGCTCGTGCGGCCGAGGACCTGCCAGAGCCCGGTGATCCCCGGCGTCAGGTCGAGCCGCCCGCGCCCCCAACCGTTGACCATGAGGTCCTCCGCGGCGACGAGCGGGCGGGGTCCGACGAGGCTCATGTCGCCGCGCAGCACGTTCCACAACTGCGGAAGCTCATCGAGGCTGCCGAGCCGCAGCAGACGCCCGACGCGCGTGATGCGCGGATCGTGCTCGAGGTGCAGCCAGCCGGGGTCCTTGCTCTGCGGCAGCAACTCCGCCCGCCGCGCTTCTGCGTCGAGCGCCATCGTGCGCAGCTTCACCAGTCGGAAGCGGACGGCGCCCCGGCCGATGCGCTCCTGGCGGAAGAACGCGGGACCCGGCGAGTCGAGCTTGATCGCCACCGCCAGCACCAGCAGGAGGGGGAGCGCGAGCACACTCAGCAGCCCGGCTCCGGCGAGGTCGAGACCGCGCTTGGCGATCCGCGAGGAGCGCGAGAGCACCAGCGGGTTGATTCCCAGCACGGTGATCCCCTGAACATCGTCCACCTCGACGGCCGGACCGAGCGCGCTGAACGTCAACGGCAGCAGGCAGACCTTGACTGATGCGGTCCTGCAGTCCCGCACCACACCCAGGAGCCGGTCGCGCTCGAGCTCGACGTCCGCGACCACCACCCGCGCCACACGATGCTCGGCCAGCAGATCGGGCAGGTCGAGCTCCTCCAGCCGGCCCAGCCGCGGCAATGCAACCGACGCTGCTCCCGCACTCTCGTCGCAGCTGACCATCCCGATCGGCTGCAGGCGCAGGCTCGCACTCGCGCGCATCTTCTCGATCAACGCGCCACTGGCCTCACCCGTGCCGATCAACAACACCCGCTCAGGCGAGACCAGGCGTAGGAAGCCGGCGCGCGCGAGCGCCCGACTCGCGAGCACCAACACCATTGCCAGGGCTCCAAACGTGAGGATTGCCGTGAACATCAGCTTCGTCGGCGCGGCCACGACAAACCAGCACCACGTCAGCAGACACCCCAAGAGCAGGCAGTGAAACAGCGCAGGCAGGTCGTCCAGCGTCGAGTGGCTCAGGCGCTTGGCGTCGCGCTCATACAGCCCGTACAGCTTGAACAGCACCACCCACGCGGGCAGCGTGAGCAACCCAAAGAGCAGGTACTCCTGCCAGGAATGCCCGCGCGTGCCGCCGATCACAGCCATCGTGAGGGCCATCGCCAGAGCCAGGCACATCATGTCGCTGAGTGCCAGCAATCGCCGCAAGAACCAATCCCGACGCCCGTAGTCACGAGCGACCAGCGATCTTCGGAGCGGCAAGCCGGCGCTCGTACGGCGCGCCTGAAAGGCGGTATGCACGGCGCTTGTCGATAGCCCGTCTGCGGCCATGTCGCTACGCAACCATTTCGCACGCCGCCCGGCACGCAGCGGCCGTCCGCTGCACCTCGGCGTCGCTCAGCTCGGCGAACATCGGCAGCGAGAGCTCCCCGCCGGCCCACGCCTCGGCCTCTGGAAGCTCGACCGGGCGCGAGCTCGCGGGGAGATCCGCAAAGGCGGCGTGCCGATGCGCCGCCGGGGAGTAGTGCAGACCCACCTGGATGCCGTCGGCGCGCAACAGCTCCGCCAGTTGGTCGCGCGCCGGGTGACGCACCGGGAACAGGTGATAGACGCACGGCGTCGCGGACCGCTCGCCGAGGACGAGGAGCTCCCGCGGAAGGCCCGCGCGCAGGTTCGCCGCGTGGCTGCGACGCGCTGCGTTCCAGCCGTCGAGGTGGGGGAGCTTGACCCGCAGCAGCGCCGCCTGCAGGCCGTCGAGCCGCTCGTTGTAGCCGACCACGACGTGCTCGCCCTTGTCGCGCTGGCCGAGATGACGCAGCTCGCGGACACGAGCCGCCAGCTGCGCGTCGCTGGTGCAGACCGCGCCCCCGTCTCCCAGCGCGCCGAGGTTCTTGCTCGGGTAGAACGAGAACGCGGCCGCGCTGCCCAGCGAGCCCGCCCGCCTGCCGTTGTGGGTGGCGCCATGGGCCTGCGCGGCGTCCTCGAGCACGAACAGGCCGTGGCGGGCGGCGAGCGCATCGATGCGATCCATGTCGCACATCTGCCCGTAAAGGTGGACGGCGATCACAGCCGCCGTGCGCGAACCGACGAGCGCCGCCGCGGAGTCGGGGTCGATCAGCCCCGTGTCCCGCTGCACGTCGCAGAACACCGGTGTGGCGCCGGCGTGCAGCACACCGAGCGCCGAGGCGATGAACGTGTGTCCCGGCACCAGCACCTCGTCGCCGGGCCCGATCCCGGCGGCGATCAAGGTCAGCGCGAGCGCGGCCGTGCCCGAGGCCACCCCCACGCACTCCGAGACCTGGCAATAGTCGGCGAACTCCCGCTCGAACGCCTCGACTTCATCGCCGAGGATGAAACCGTCGGCGCCCACCACCCGCTCGAAGGCCGCCCGCAGCTCACGGCCCAGCGCCGCGTGCTGGCGGGCCAAGGCCACGAACGGCACGACCGACGCAGTTGCCTGCGCCGGCACGCGACCGATCGAAGATCGGCCAGCCTGCTCTTGAACGCTCATCTAGCCCATTCCCTTTCGTCGTCGGCGCGCGCGCTGGTGCCGGTTAGGCCAGAGCATCGGCGTAGTCGGAGATCGCAACTGGGGCGCCACCGCCGGTGAGCGAGGACTCGGCCGCCTCGGCGATCATCACGACCTGGCGCGCGAGCTCGAGATCGCCGGAGGTCTCCCCCGTTGCGATCAGGCGTACAAACTCGCCCAGCTCTGTCACGAGCGGCTCCGTGGCCGCGATTTGGGGCGAACGGATTTCTCCGCTGCGGTAGGAGAGCTGATACTCGCCGAACGTCTCGGGGTCCCGATAGACGACGCCCCTGTCGAACACGCGCACAGGCTCTCCGCTGCCGTCCTCGTAGAGGACCATCTTGTTGCTCCCGACGATCGCCGTGCGGCGCAGCTTGCTCGGCGCGAGCCAGCTCAGCTCGACGTTCGCGATGATGCCCGAAGGGAACTGCAGGCTCATGAAGGCGACGTCGTAGATACCCGGCACGATCGAGTCGCGTCCGGTGGCCGTGATCGACTCCGGCATTTCCTCCAGCCAATGGAGCAGGATCGAGAAGTCGTGGGGCCCGAGATCCCAGATGACGCTGATGTCGCGCTGGTGAAGGCCGAGGTTCACACGACTGGAGGAGATGAAGAAGATGTCTCCGAGCTCATCGGTCTCGATCAGGCGCTTGACCTCTTTCACCGGGGGGCTGTATAGGAACGTCTGCCCGCACATGAGGCGTAGATCGCGCTCACTTGCGAGCGCGATCAGCTTCCCGGCCTCTGCCGCCGAAGGTGCGAGGGGCTTCTCGACGAAAGTGTGCTTGCCTGCCTGCAGCGCGGCTGCGGCCAGCTCGTAGTGTGTGAAGACGGGTGTCGCTATCACGATCGCCCCCACCTCCGGATCCTCCAGCAAGTCTTCATAACGGCCGGTCGGCGCGGCCCCCGGATAGCGCCGACTGAAGGATGTCAGGCGCTCTTCGTCCAGATCACAGATGTAGGTGACATCCACGCTCGGTTGCTCGATCAGCCCGCGGAGCAGGTTTGGGCCCCAGTAACCGAGTCCTACGAGCCCCACGCCAAGCCGCGATTCATGGTTTCTTCTGCGATCGATGCTCGTCCCGGCGAGCTGCCGTCGCCAACGGGCGGAGGCCGACTCGATCGGGCCCGTGTCGACGGCCGGCTCGGTAGGCATAGTGCCAACCCCTTGTTCACGCATCATGTGATGTTCTCCTGACTCGACTTCGTCGTCCGTGCTTGGTCAGCGTCAGGCGGCCCGATCGATATCGCAAAGCGGAGCACCCCGCCTATCGAGCCGGTCCTCCATAAAAGGCCGCTGCGCAACGCAGGATGCACTTTTCGGAGAAAGATTCCAGGGACTCTGGACGATTGATCTAAAAACGTCCCGAATAGTCATACGCCGGTGTCGTCCCTAGCGGTCGGACTTCTGCCCGATGGAGGCAGATCGTGTCGGTCGGGGGGTGGGCACGGCCAGCATGGCGATGCGCGGGATCCGTCCCGGGCCTCGGTGCAGGCCCATGCCGGGAGCCGGCGGCCGATATCGCCAGACCCCCGCCGCTAGCATGACCTGATGACTCGCGACTACCTGCAGGCGATCTCCGAGCGCGTGATCGTCTACGACGGCGGCATGGGCGCAACGCTCGAGCAGTTCGAGCTGACCGCCGAGGATTACGGCGGCCTTGCCGGCAAGTGCCACGAGGCGCTCGTGCTGAACCGTCCCGATGTGATCGAAGGCGTGCACGTCTCGATGCTCGAGGCGGGCGCGCAGGTGGTGGAGACGGACACCTTCCAGGCATCGCGGATCAAGCTCGAGGAGTGGGGCCTGGCCGACTACACGGTCGAGATCAACACCAAGGCCGCCGAAATCGCGCGCAGGGCGGCGGGCGAGAGCCGGTTCGTCGCGGGCTCGATCGGACCGACGGGGCATCTGCCGGCCTCCGAGGATCCCTCCCTCGGGCAGATCCGCTTCGGCGAGCTGGTGGAGGTCTTCTCCGAGCAGGCTGCCGGCCTGATCGACGGCGGCGCCGACCTGATCATCATCGAGACGGCGCAGGACATCTTGGAGGTCAAGGCGGCGATCTTCGGCGCGCGTGAGGCGTTCAGGAGCACCGGGCGCACACTGCCGATCCACACGTCGGTGTCGCTGCTGCCCAATGGCGGCAAGATGCTGCTGGGCACCGACATCTCCTCGGTCTTGACGACGCTCGAGGCGCTGAAGGTCGACGTGATCGGACTGAACTGCTCGACGGGCCCCGAGGACATGCGCGACGCGATCCGCTTCCTGGGCGAGTTCTGCCCGGTGCCGGTGGCGTGCATCCCGAACGCCGGCCTGCCGCTGCAGGGACCGGACGGCGAGACGATCTTCCCGGAGCAGCCGGTTCCGCTGGCGGAAGCGCTGAAGGAGTTCGTCGAGCGCTACGGCGTAAGCATCGTCGGCGGCTGCTGCGGCACGACGCCGGAGCACATCGCGGCGATCGCCGAGCGCGTCGCCGGACGCGCGGTTGGGCCCCGCCCGGCGCCGCGCCCGCCACAGCTCTCCTCGATGATCGCCTCCACGCCGCTGCAGCAGGAGCCGGCGCCGACGATGGTCGGGGAGCGCGTCAACTCGCAGGGCTCGCGCAAGGCCAAGGAGCTGCTGCTGACCGACGACTACGACGGGCTCGTGCAGATCGCCGAGGATCAGGTGACGGGCGGCGCGCACGTGCTCGACCTGTGCGTCGCGCTGACCGAGCGCACGGACGAGGACGAACAGATGCGTCTCGTCGCGAAGAAGGTCTCGCTGACGCAACCGGCGCCGATCCAGATCGACTCGACCGAGCCCGAGGTGATCGAACGGGCGCTCGAGCAGATCCCGGGGCGCGCGATCGTCAACTCGGTGAACCTCGAGGCAGGGCGTGACAAGCTCGACCGCGTCGTGCCGCTGGCGATGGCACACGGCGCGGCACTGATCGCGCTGACGATCGACGAGGTAGGCATGGCGAAGACGGCCGAGCGCAAGGTCGAGATCGCCAAGCGCATCCGCGACCTCTGCTGCGAGGAGCACGGCCTCGACCCGGAGCTGCTGATCTTCGACTGCCTCACGTTCACGCTGACGACCGGCGATGAGGAGTGGCGCCCCTCGGCGGTGGAGACGATCGCCGGGATCAAGGCGATCAAGGCCGAGATCCCGCACGTGAAGACCTCCCTCGGCGTCTCGAACGTCTCCTTCGGCGTCTCCCCCGGTGCGCGCGCGGTGCTCAACTCGGTCTTCCTGCACCACTGCGTCGATGCGGGCCTGGACCTAGCGATGGTCAACCCGAACCACATCACCCCTTACTCGGAGATCCCCGACGAAGAGCGCGAGCTCGCCGACGATCTCGTGTTCAACCGCCGCGAGGACGCGCTGGAGAAGTTCATCGCGCACTTCGAGTCCAAGGGCGAGGAGGAGCAGGCCCAAGGCACAGCCGACCCGACGGAGGGGATGGAGCCGGAGGAGGCACTGCACTTCCACATCCTGCGCCGCCGCCGCGACGGGGTCGAGCAGCAGATCGACAAGAGTGTGCAGAAGATCGGCGCGGTGCCGACGCTCAACGAGGTGCTGCTGCCGGCGATGAAGGAGGTGGGCGATAAGTTCGGCGCGGGGGAACTGATCTTGCCGTTCGTGCTGCAGTCCGCCGAGGTGATGAAGCGTGCGGTCGCGCAGCTCGAGAAATACCTCGACAAGATCGAGGGCTACACGAAGGGCACGGTCGTGCTCGCGACGGTCTTCGGCGACGTGCATGACATCGGCAAGTCGCTCGTCAATACGATCCTCACCAACAACGGCTATACGGTTGTGGACCTCGGCAAGCAGGTGCCGATTCAGACCATCGTCGATGCCGCCCAGGAGCACGACGCGACGGCGATCGGGCTGTCGGCGCTGCTCGTCTCGACTTCGAAACAGATGCCGGCGTGCATTCAGGAGCTGCACGCGAAGGGCCTCTCCTACCCGGTGCTGATCGGCGGTGCGGCGATCAACCGTGCTTTCGGATACCGCACGCTCTATCCGGGCGGCAAAGACTCGGACGAGATCTACGAGCCGGGCGTCTTCTACTGCAAGGACGCCTTCGAGGGACTGTCGGTGATGGACCAGCTGATCGATGAGCAGGCGCGCGGCGCGCTGGTCGAAAAGCTGCTCGCGGGCGCGAGCGAGTTTCGCGCCAAGGGCGAGGCACCGGAAGAGGTCCTGAACTTCGCCGATGACTCGGTGCGCTCACCGGCGCGCACGGACGCACCCGTGCCGACGCCGCCCTTCTTCGGGGTGCAGGAGATCGACGTCGACATGGACGAGGTCTACCGTCATCTCGACACGCACGTTCTGTTCAAGCTGCACTGGGGCGGTCGCGGCGTCAAAGGCGAGGCGTGGCAGAAGCTGCTCGACGAGGACTTCCGCCCGCGCCTGGAGCGGATGTGGAAAGAGCAGACGTATCTGCACCCGCGCGCGCTGCTCGGCTTCTTCCCGTGCTACGCCCTGGGCAACGACATCGTCGTGCTCGACCCGGAGGATCGCGAGACGGAGCTGACGCGCTTCGTCTGCCCGCGCCAGCCCAAGGGCGATCGGATCTGCCTTGCGGATTTCTACCGCCCGGCCGTCGAGGGCAAGCCGCCGCAGGAGCTGGACGTGATCGCGGTGCAGGCCGTCACGGTCGGCTCGGAGGTAACGGAGCTGATGGCCAAGCTCGAGGCCGAAGGCGAGTTCGCAGAGCAGCTGTTCGTCCACGGCCTCGGCGTGCAGACGGCCGAGGGCCTAGCCGAGTGGCTGCACTGGCGCGTGCGCGAGATGCTCGCCATCCCGGACACGCAGGGTCGACGCTATTCCTGGGGCTACCCGGCGGTCCCCGAGCAGTCCGAGCACCTGAAGGTGCAGAAGCTGCTCGACCTCGGCCAGATCGGCATGACGATCACAGATGGCTACGCGCCCGAGCCGGAGCAGTCGACGCTCGCTTTGATCGCGCACCACCCGCAGGCGATCTACTTCGGCACGCGCCAGGGCCGCCTGCTGGCAGACGGCTCTCCGGACGACCTGATCCGCGGCTCGGCGCGCGACCCGTCCCTGTTCGGCGAGATCGGCGACGACGATCCACCCGACGGGGCGGTCGAATCGGAGGACGAGCCGGCGATGGCCTAGCCGCCGGGGACAGGGCGCTTGGAGCGCTTCAGCCTTCGGCGCGTGCCAGGGCCCCGGCACGATCGGCCGGCAGCGGCCCGAGCTTGACCGGCGCGGCGTGCATCGTGCGCAACCGTACGTCGCGCCACGACAGCCCCTCGTTGAGCAGCGCGGGCACGCCCATCAGCAGCGCCGTCGCGACCTCGACCGCCTGCAGCACGATGCCGTAAGCGATGGCGTCCGGCGTCGAGACGTGGTAGGCACCGGCCAGAACCGCCACGCAGGCGGCTTGGAAGACACCGACGTTGGCGGGTGTGGCGGGGATCACGGCGGTGACGTTCACGGCGAACAGGACTCCTGCGGCAGCCGCGGCGCCGGCGTGAGAGTCGAGGCCGAGAGCCATCAGCAAGAGCCAGCAGGACAGCCACTGCAGCGCCCATGCGCCGAGCTGCATCACGCTCGCCAGAGCCGCTCGGCGGGGCCGGCGAAACACCTGCAGCCCGTCTCGAAGGCGCAGCAGCACGTCGCGCAATCCGGACATCAGGGCTTGCAGGCGACGCGATCTCGAGACTGCCGCCCGGGGGATCAGCACGGGAGCGAGCAGTAGGGCGAGGAGCGCTGCCAGCGGCGCCAGTGCGATCAAGAGCAGCGCGCGATCGTGACCGTCGAGCACGCTCACGCTGGAGAGCGTGACGCAGCCGAGGATCAGAAGCGCGAGCAGGTTGAGCAGTGTCTGGGAGACCATCGTGCCGAGCACCACGGGCAGGGTCTCTCGCGCGCGCCCGAGCCGGCGCGCGACGATCAGCGCACGCGATGGCTCGCCCAGGCGCGCCGGCAGCGTCGCGGACATCAGCACTCCGATGAACGTGCCCTGCATGGCGTCGCGACGTTTGGCGCGCCGCCATGTCGGGGCGACGACGAGAATCGCGTGCCATGCGAGCGCGCGGACGAACATCGCCACACACATCGCCGCCAGGCCGGCGAGGAGCAATCCGGGCTTGGAGGCAAGCAGCGAAGCCGCGACTCGTGTCACGCCGATGTGCTGCAGCGCCAGGGCGGCCAATCCGGCGCCCAGCAGCGAGCTGCCGGCAAGACCGAGGCGGCGCAGCACACGCGCGCGCCGAGCGCGATCGGAGGCCGGCAGTGTCGGCGCCTGAGCCTTCAGCGACGGCAGCCGCTGGGGGGGAACGCGCGGCAGCAGATCGGCAGGCGCGAAGCCGTGGCGGACGGCGGCCCTGTTCAGGCGGGTCACGGGCTCACCGACGGCGAGCGCCTGCTCGTAGCAGTCGAGAACTTCGGCACCGACGTGCGGCCAGGCATAGCGCTCGGCGCGCTCACGGGCGGCGAGCGCCATGCGCTCGCGACGGTTGGGTTCGAGTGCCAGCCCGCGCAGCGCCTGTGCCAGCGCGAGTGGGTCGCCGACCGGCACCAGCTGTCCGTCCACGCCGTCGCGCAGGACGTCCCGGTAGCCGGGAATGTCGGAGGCGAGCACGGGCGTGCCCGCGGCCAGGCCCTCGGTGATGACCATGCCGAAGCTCTCGCCTCCAAGGGAAGGCGCGCACAGCACATCGGCGCGAGCAAGCTCGGCCAGCTTGCGTGACTCGGAGACCTTGCCGAGCGCGCGGATGCAGCGGTCGTCGAGGGTCATGTGCGCGACCTCCTCGGCATTGGCGCCCACGAGCGTGAGTGTCGCCGGCACGTGATCTCGGAGTGCTTCGAAAGCCCGCAACAGCACCGGCAGTCCCTTGCGCTCGACGGCCTGCCCTACGAACAGGATCCGCAGCGGCGCGATGTCCTCGCCGACAGCGGACTCCTCATCGGTCCCACGATCGCTGTCGAGATGGACGCCGTTGGGGACGATCCGGTAGCGCCCGCCGTAGAAGCGGCGCGCGGTCCAGGCGGCCGCCTCGGACACGGCGATGCGCACGCGCAGGCGATTGACGCGCCGGCGCCCGCCCAGGGGAACGGCTGCGATGCCGTTGGTGATGGGGTTCTCCGAGTAGGTGTGAAACGTGCCGATGAGCGGCAGGTCGCCGGCGCTCAGCAGCGCATCCCAGCAGATGACCGGAACGATCGGCTCGTGGATGTGCGCCACGTCATAGCCCCCCTCGCGCAGCTCGCGACGCAGCGTGTGGATCGCTCGGGGACTGCCGGTGATGTTCGAGACGGCGCCGTTGGCCGGCAGACCGAAGGTGCGACCGAGCGAGACGAAGCCCACCGGCGGCTCACAACGCTGGGGACGCGCTCCGCGGTGCAGGTGGCGCGAGAGCGAGTCGTCAGGGTCATACGGCGCGAGAATACGAGCCTCGTGCCCGAGCACGCCCAACTCGGCGGCAAGCGCCTCGATGTGGCGCGTGACGCCTCCGGGATAGGTCCAGGAGTAAGGCGAGATCAGCGCGATCCGCACAGCTCTGAGTCTAACCGCTCGGGCCGACCGCAGACCGGCGCGATCGCGGCGGGCTGCGATAATCGCGCGGTGGCTACTCGGCATTTCGTCAAGTACACGTTCCTGAAGCTCGATCCGGCGTGGCGGCGACTTGACTCCGCGCGGCGCGAGCAGGACAAGCGCGAGCTGCTGGCGGCCTGCGAGGACTTCGCCGACGGACACCTGCTGCAGGCGTTTTCGCTGATGGGCACGCGCGGTGACGCCGAGCTGCTGCTGATAGCCGAGGCCGAGAACCTGGAGCGCATCCACGAGCTGCATGTCGTGATGGCGCAGAGCGGCCTGATGAAGTGGGCCGAGATCCCTTACTCGTTCCTGGGCATGCGCAAGAGCTCGGAGTACTCCGAAGACGAGCGCACCAGCCCGCGCGGCTTCGAGGGCCGCTATGTATTTGTGTACCCTTTTGTCAAGTCACGGGAGTGGTATGGACTGCCCGCGCAGGAGCGCTGGCGGATCATGCAGGGGCACATCCAGGTCGGTCGCGAATATCCGGGCGTGGACAACCACACGACCTACTCGTTCGGCCTCGACGACCAGGAGTTCGTGGTGGCGTTCGACACCGACGACGTCGGCACGTTCCTCGACCTGGTCCAGCGCCTGCGCACGACTGAGGCCTCGCGCTACACGGTGCGCGACACGCCCAGCTTCACCTGCATCCGGATGTCGCTCGAGCGTGCGCTGAACGCGCTCGACGGCGAGCCGATCGGCGCCACCTCCACGCTCCCGGCGGCCTGAGCAGCCATGCCCAAGGGTCTTGCGCATCTGCGCCGCAGCGATCCGGTGCTCGCGCAGGTGATCGCGTCCGTCGACACGCTCCCCTCCGCCCGCGAGGGCCGGCCCGAGCGCGAGGATCACTATGGCGCGCTCGTGCGTGCGATCACGGGCCAGCAGCTCTCGGTGAAGGCGGCGCGCGCGATCTACGGTCGCTTGACCGAGCGCTTCGACGGTCGCCCGCCGACGCCCGAGGAGATCCTCGAAGACGAGCCCGAAGAGCTGCGCGCCGCGGCGGGGCTCTCGCGCGCGAAGGTCTCCTACCTGCGCTCGCTGGCCGAGCACACGCTTACGGGCGAACTGGAGCTGGAGCGCCTGGACGATCTGGACGACGACACGGTGATCGCCGAGCTGACCGCGGTGAAGGGACTCGGGGTGTGGACGGCGCACATGTTCTTGATGTTCCACCTCGAGCGTCCCGACGTGCTGCCCGTCGGGGACCTCGGCATCCGCCGCGCGATCGAGCGCGCGTACGAGCTGGACGATCTGCCGGATGCGGGCGCGATGGAGGAGATCGCCTTGCCGTGGCGTCCGCATAGAACGCTGGCCTGTCGGTACCTGTGGCGCTCGCTGGCCAACGAGCCGACGTAGGCACGCAGAACGGTCCCGGGCTCAGGCGACGCGTCGCACGGCCACAGTGCGATCTGCCTCGGCGGAGATCTCCCAGCCGGGGGCGCGTCCGACGCCTGAGCGGAAAAGACGGCTGACGACCGCCGTCGGCCCCGGAAGACCGCGCCCGCCTGGGCGATCGGCGCGAGCGTCGTGGAAGACGACGTGTCCCCCGAGGGCGACGAAGCGATGCCAGCCCGACCAGTCCAACTCACAGCCGGACTCGGAGTGATCTCCGTCGATGAACACCAGGTCCACTTCACTCTGCCAGCGTGAGGCCAGCTCGCCGGAGAGACACGCGTGCCAATGGACTGTGGGTGCATCGGCGCCGCGGCGACGGCAGGCGCGGGCGAGGGCGCGGCGGGTAGCCCACTCGGTTGCGCCCCAGCCGGAGGGCAACGCGTCGGGATGGCGGCCGAACGGGTCCACCAGGTGCAGCTCGGCGTCCGCTTGCAGCGTCCCGCACAGCTCGATCGCAGAGGAGCCCTCGTAAACCCCTATCTCGACCACGCGCCGCGCCCCGCGAGCCGCGTCCAGCAGCACGGAGGCGTCCTCGGCGGAGTGCATGGTGCGTGGCGGGATCAGGCCGGTACCGACCGCGAGCGCGCGCAGACGCACGTCGTCGCGTAGGCGATTGGGCGTCAGACGGCGTAGACCGGCGGGCAAGATCGACATCAGACAGCGAGTACGCCAGGTGCTCACAGACCTTCTGACGGTCGGAGGGCAAGCGGGGCAAGGACGCAGGGAGCGTGGCGTACTACGTACGCGAGCGACCGAGGACGCAGCATCCGCGCCGCCATCCGTCCGTCAGACTGCGGAGACCTGCTCCTCCTCGGCAACCCTGAACGATGAGCCACAGCCGCAGGCGGCGACGACGTTGGGGTTCTCGACCTTGAAACCGGCCCCTTGCAGGGTCTCCTGGTAGTCGATCACCGAGCCGCGCACGAACGGGAGGCTGTCGTTGTCGACGAGCAGCTTCAGGCCGTGGGTCTCGAAGACGGCGTCCTCGTCGCGCTGCTCGTCGAAGGCGAGCTGGTATTGAAAGCCCGAGCAGCCGCCGCCGCGCACGCCGACACGCAGGCCCGCCATGCTCACGTCGGCGTCCTGAGCGTCCAGGAACTCGCGGACCTTCTCGGCACCCTTGTCGGTGATCGTGACCATCGCTTTCCAAAGTATAGCGGGGGGTGAGGGAGTGTTCTAAGCTGCGGGGAGCATGCCGAATGCGCAGGAGATCAAGCAGCGAATCGAGGCCGCGATCCCGGGAGCGAGGGCCGAGGTCGAGGATTGGACCGGCGGCGGCGATCACTTCAAGGCAACGGTGACCGCGACGGCGTTTGCTGGTCGCAGCCGCATCGAGCAGCACCGGCTCGTGTACGAGGTGTTCGGTGCGGAGATCGGCGGTCCCATCCATGCGCTGTCGCTGAAGACCCAGAGCCCCCGAGACGATTAGAGCCAGGAGCCAGCCATGTCAGACATCGAGCAGAGCACCGAGATCCACGATGCGATCGCTCAGGCGATCTCAGAGCACGAGACGATCCTGTTCATGAAGGGCACGCCGGATGCGCCGGCATGCGGGTTCTCGGCGCGCACGGTGGCGGCGTTGCAGAGCCTGCAGGCGCCGTTCGCGGCGGTCGACGTGCTGCCGGACCCGCGCATTCGCGAGGAGCTGTCGGCGATCTCCCGGTGGCCGACGATCCCGCAGCTGTTCGTTAAGGGCGAGCTCGTGGGCGGGTGCGACATTGTGATGGAGATGTACGAGTCGGGCGAGCTGGCGCAGACGCTCGGCGTCGAGGCTGGGGCAGTGGAGGAGCCGGAGGACGAGGTCGAGGCGGTCGCGCCCGGCCTGACTCAGATCGAGAATCGGCTGGGCTGAATCTCACCAGTGCGCGCCTCGAGCGCGCGAACCGGCGGAGCCGGTGGTGAGGTTCCGCGGGGGTCGGCGGTTGCGATAGCGTCCGTCGAGGGATGCCTAGGGTCCACGTCACGATATCTGCCGGGATTGAGGCGGCTGCCGGACCGGGAGACGCTCCGCATCCCCGAACCGGCCAGCGGCGTCATACGCCACCCCCGATGCTCGACGTGCTACCAGCACGTCTGCGCTCGGGGTCGGCGTCTGCCATCCACGGCCCAACCCCCTCAACCCACCATCTCCCGTGACGCGAACCCCGTCCGTCGCGGTGGTCACCGACAGCACGCACTACCTGCCGCGCGAGCTCGCGGACGAACTGGGCATCCATCAGGTCAGCCTGTATGTCGGCTGGCAGGGCAAACCGGAGCGCGAGCTGGAGATGGACGGGTTCGACGCCTTCTACGAGCGCCTGGCCTCAGACCCGGAGCTGCCCACGACCTCGCAGCCCTCGATCGGCGACTTCCTGGCCGTGTGGGAGCCGCTGCTGGAGGAAGGACGGGACATCGTCTCGATCCATCTCGCGGGGGGCATATCGGGCACGTGCGAGGCCGCCAGGCAGGCGCACGGCCTACTTGCCGAGCGCGAACTCGGCGAGCGTGTGGCGGTGATCGACGGCGAAACGGCGTGCGGCGGGATGGGGCTGCTGGCGCTGGCGGCCTGCGCCGCGGTCAAATCTGGCGCCGGTCGTGATGCGGTGGTCGAGCGCGTTCGTGAGGCCCGCAGAGCGCTGAAGATCTGGTTCTGCCTGGACACGCTCGAGTACCTGCGCCGGGGCGGGCGCGTGGGCAAGGCGCAGGCGTGGTTGGGCGGCACGCTGCGGATCAAGCCGATCCTCTCGATGGAGTACGAAATCGTCCCGGTCGAGCGCGTGCGCACGGCCGGGCGGGCGTTCGAGCGGATGGTGCAGTACGCCCAGCAGCTGCACGACGAAGGCTCGGATGGGTGGGTCGTGCAGCACATCCAGGCGACCGAGCAGGCGGAGCGCCTGATCGAGCGCTGCCGCGAGATCTTCGACTCAGAGCCCGTGTTCACCTCCGAGGTGGGCCCGGTGATCGGCACCTACACCGGTCCGGGCCTGATCGGCGTGGGTGGGATACCACGAACGCTGCTGAGCTGAGCCGGCGTAGGAGATGTGGGATGCGCGGGGGCGCGTGGCTTGCGAACGGCCTTCGTGAAGCCGGCCACCACACCGGGTGCCATCAGGCGAGAGGCAGCGACGGCGCCCTGGTGGGTCAGCGGCGTCGACGACGGCGCAGGAGGCGCGATCCGAGCGCGAGACCTACGAGCGCACCGGCGACGGCGACCTCGCGACGGTGGCGCTCGAGGTGCCCGCGCCAGTCGGTGAGATAGGCGACCTCGCCGCGCAGCTGCACGATTGAGAGCGCGAGCTCGTTGCGGTTGGACTCGATCGAGTCGCGGATTTCGGCGGGCGAACGCTGAGCCATCAGGAGGCGGCCTCCTCGCCGGCGCCGGACGCGGGCGGCTCGACGGCATGCGGTGCGGCGGCGCCGTATGAGGGCGCGGGCGCGCCCGCGGGTCCTGGGCTCGGCGATGGGGGGCTTCCCGCCGCGGGGGTCGCGGTCGCGGCGCCCGGCGAGGACGCGCCGCGGGGCGCGTCGGCAGATCCGGATGCGACGGTCTCGCGGATGCGACGCGCCTCCTCGATCGCCATGTCCGGCGTCGGAGGCGCGCCCCGTTTGACCGCGCGAGCGGCGATCAGACCGGCGATGAGGCCGAGGATGACGAGGATCAGGGCCATCGCGAAGAAGCCCCAGAAGTAGGTGAACTGGTTGCCGATCGGCAGGTAGTAGTAGAGCAGCCAGGCGCAGCCGATCAGCACGAAGAAGAGGGCGGTGAGGAAGAAGATTCCGGCGGCGAGACCCACGACGGCGCCCTTGGCGAGCCTGGTGGCCTTCTCGGCGACCTCGGCCTTCGCCAGCTCGATCTCCTCGCGAACGAGCAGGGTCGCGCGCTCGGAGACCTCGGTGATCGTGGCGGCGATCCCCTTGGCGTCGTCGCGAGACGAGCCCGGGCCGCCGCGTCCGCCACGATCCGTCCCCTCGGCGCCGAACTGCCCGCCTGCGGGCGCGGCGCTCACTCGGGCGGCTCCTCGTCGAACAGCCCCGTCCACACGCGCGTGGCGATGCGGTGCGCGACGATGCTCGAGAGCGCACCGATCCCGGCCAACAGACCGGACCACATCAGGCGCTTGATGACGTCGTTCTCCATGTCCTACGGCAGTCTATTGCCCCGAGAAGACGCGCCCCGGCGCGGTACGCCTCTGTGGGCGGCGGCCGTTCAGGAGGATGCGCCGTCTCCGGGGGCGTCGAGTCCACCGCAGATCGTCTCGACAACGAGCCGCTTGGCCTGCTCGTAGTGCTCCCCTCCGCGCGGCAGCAGGCCGAAGATCCAGCCGGTGAGCACCTGCTCGATCGCGCCGTAGAAGGCGATCGCGGCGAACTCGGCGGTGATGTCAGAGCGGAACTCGCCGTCGGCCTGGGCCTTGGTGACGATCTCGGCGATCTGCGTGAAGGCCTGGCGGATCTGGGCGAGGTGGGTCTGTCCGAAGGAGTTGGCCGCGCGCGTGACCTCGACGATGATGACCTTCATCAGGTCGGGATCGTGGGTGTAGGAGTCGATGATGAAGGAGGCGATCGCCGCGAGCTTCTCGCGCGCCGGGATCTCCTGCGCGTCGACGTTGCGGATCGTCTCGAGCATGATCGCCCAGCGCTCGAGGAAGAGGGTGTCGAGGATCTCGTCCTTGGAGGCGAAGTAGTGGTAGACGAGCCCATAGGCGACGCTGGCCTCGTCGGCGATATCGGCGACGCGGCAGGCGTGGAAGCCCTGGCGCGCGAACACGCGCACGCCCGCATCGAGGATCGCGCGGCGCTTGTCGGCGGCGGTCTTCGCACGGGTCTTCGTACCGGCGCCGGAGTCCGCGCCGGGCCGGCCTCGCTGACCGGGACGAGCGCCGTCCAGGTCTTCGCGATCGCCGTTGCGTGGCTCGGCCGCGCTCATGGGCAGCCTCTGGTTGCTTGGTGGTGAGGTAGGTCTCTGGGCGGCGATGGGTCAACGCGGGCAACTGGGCGCGGATCTCGACCTGGCGCTCGAGATCGAGCTCGGCGCAGACGTGGTGCTCGCCGTCGGGGGCCTGCGCGAGCACGACACCCCAGGGGTCGACGATCATCGAGCGTCCGCCCGAGCGCAGCCCGCCGGGATGGGGTCCGACCTGGTTGGCGGCGATCACGAACGCCTGGTTCTCGATCGCGCGCGCACGCACGAGCACCTCCCAGTGATCGCGGGTGGTCGGCAGGGTGAAGGCCGCGGGCAGGGCAAGGATCCGCGCGCCGGCCACGGTGAGGATGCGAAACAGCTCGGGGAAGCGCAGGTCGTAGCAGATCGACAGGCCCAGATCGACGCCCGGCGCGCCGGCCTCGCCGGCGGTGGTCTGGCTGAGCACGATCTCCTCGCCGGGCAGCTCGATGTCGGACTCGCGGTAGGAGCGCCCGTCGATGTTTACGTCGAACATGTGCAGCTTGCGATACACCGCGCGCACACCGCCCGAGGCGGAGACGTGCACGCAGGTGTTGGCGAACTTCTGCTCCCCGGGAATGCGCTCGAGGAAGGAGCCGGCGATGAGGTCGACGTGCAGCTCGGCGGCGGTGTCGCGAGCCCAGGAGACGGCGGGTCCGTCGAGCGGTTGCGCGCATGCGCGCAGCTCCTCCTCGGAGCCCATCGCGGTCCACTTCTCGGGCAGTACGATCAGGCTGGCGCCGTCCGCCGCGGCGGCGCGTGTGAGACGATCGGCGGCGGCGAGGTTCGCGCCGAAGTCGGCGGTGGAGTTGATCTGGACGGCCGCTGCCTTCATCTGTGAACTCCCCCTTCGCAAGCCGAGCCCAACCCACGGAAATAGATTGACTAGTCAGTCAACGCCCACAAGCATAGCTCCAGCGAGCCCCGGGGAGAGCCCCGGCGAGGAGCGCCTGCCGCTGCTGCGCGACGGGCGGCCGCTGAAGCGCTGGCGCTACGTGGGGGTGTTCTGCGAGGAGCTGATGGCGTGCGCGGCGCTCGTGCAGGTCGGACCGGCGCGGCAGTGCTTCTGGGCGCTGTACACGCGCGCGGACGGGCGGTTGCGCGAGCGCACGCGCACGTTTGCGCGCCGTCGTGCCGTCGTGCTGACCCCGGGGCGGATGGTCGTCGGCGACGGTGAGGTGGAGCTCGATCTCGTGCTCGAGGAGAACGTGGGCATCGAGGCGCGCTGCGCCCACGGCGAGGCCGGAGCGTGCGAGGCCGGTGGCGCCGGCAACACCGGCTCCAGACCGCTCGACGTCACGACACCGACGGGCTGTGAGGTGTGGACACGCAAGCAGGCGGGCGTGCGTGCACTTGGGACGCTTGCGCTCGCGGGCGGCTCGCCGCGGGCGTTCGAGGCGCTGGCGGTGATCGACGACACGGCCGGCTATCACCCCCGCGAGACCGAGTGGTGGTGGAGCGCCGGGGTGGGCACGGGCGAGGACGGCGCGGCGCTCGCGTGGAACCTGGTGGCGGGCGTCAACGACCCGCCGCAAGGGAGCGAGCGCGCGGTTTGGGTCGAGGGCGTGCCACGCGAGACGCAGCGGGTGCGCTTCGCGAGGGACCTGAGCGAGATAGTCGCCGAGGATCCCGAGGATGGTTCACGGCTGCGCTTCAGCGCGGAGGCGACGCGGCGACGAAGCGAGAACCTGGTGGTCGTGCGCAGCGACTACACGGCTCCGTTCGGCACGTTCGCCGGCACACTGCCGGGCGGCGTCCGCCTGGCGAGCGGCCTGGGCGTGATGGAGCATCATCGCGCCCGTTGGTAGCCGAACGAGCCGTAGTCGAACGAGCCGTAGCCGAACGAGCCGAGCACCGGATCGAGCCGGCCGCGAAGGCTCAGCGCCCGCGCTGGCGTTCGAGCTCGGCCAACAGGAGCTTCGCGTGGACCGCACCGATCAGCTCGCGCAGGGGCTCGGCGCCGGCCTCGATGATCTCGTGCGCGCGCTCGACCTCGACCTCGCCGGCGAGGCGGTCGAGCAGCGCGCGGATCTCCTCTTGGACGAGCGGCTCGAGCGCCTCGCGGTAGCGCAGGGTGTCGTAGACGGTGAACCCGAGCGCCTCGTCATAGCCGCCGGCGCGGAAGCGGCTGATGGCCTCGACGATCTGCACGTCGTCGGGCCCGTAGCCGCGGCTGGAGGGTGTCAGCACGCCGATCTCGACCAGGCGCGCGAGCACGTTGCGGGGGATGTCGTAGCGCTCGCGGATCTCCTTCGCGGACACGCGCCGCCCGCCGCCGCGCTGCTCGGCGCCGGCGAGCGCGCGCTCGAGGATGCGGTCCTCGGACTCGATCAGGGCGCGCACGCGCTCGGGCTCTGTGTCGAGCATCGCGCGGATCACGCGCAGGGGCATGAAGCGCTCCTCCTGCAGGCGCCGGATGAGCGCTATCCGCTGCACATTCTCGGCCGGATACCAGGCCATGTTGCGGCTAGTCTTCACGGGCGCGGGCAAGAGACCCTCGCGCAGGTAGTGCCGGACGGTGCCGGGGCTGACGCCGGCGCGCTCGGCCAGTTCGCCGATCTTCAGCAGCTCCCGCTTCGGGCGCGTCGGAGCCGAGCGAGCTATCGCTCGAGCGGACGCTCGCGACGAGCGGCGGTGCGGATGGAGGCGGCCACGATCGCCGGCTCCGGTCACGCGCGGAACGTCGCCGGCGCGGCCGGCTGCGCCGCTCCGGCGGCGGCGCCGCACTCGAGCAGCTCGGCGATCTCGCTCGTCGCTGTAGCCGGCCTCGCGCAGAGCCTGCTCGGTGTGCTCGCCGAGCGCCGGTCCGGGCAGGCGCCGGTGCTCGCCGGGCGTGCGCGCGAGCTTGATCGGGGATGCCCAGCTGGCGCACCGCCTGCGTCGGCTCCGGGCTGGTCGATCTCGACGACCATCTCGCGAGCTTTTACGAGCTCGGAATCCAGCGCCTCGTCGAGCTGAGGACTGGCTCCAGGCAGCAGTCGTGGTTGCGCGCGAACTCCTCCCACTCTGCGCGCGGACGAGCGCGGAAGATCGCCTTCACCTCAGCGTGGGCCTCGGAGCCGGGGCGCTCGAACTGGCGCTCGATCAGGTCCTCGCGCTCCACGCCGCGACAGAAGGCCTGCCAGAACTTCGGCTCCAGTGCGCCGAGCGTGACCCAGCCGTCGGCGCACTCGTAGGGTCGGTAGCAGATCAGCGAGCCGGCCAACGGCAGCTCGCCGCGGTGAGGCACGGTCCCGTCGGTGAAGTGGGCGCCCGCGACCATCGCCAGCCAGGAGAGCGCACCGTCGGCCATCGAGACGTCGACGATCTGCCCCTCGCCCGAGCCGGGCCGCGCCGGGCGCTCACCGCGCGCGGGGGCGCCGTCGCGCTCGTGCAGCGCGACCATGATCCCGAAGGCGGCCATCAGCGAACCGCCGCCGAGGTCGGCTATCTGCCCTGCGGCCTGCACGGGCTCCCCGCCACGCTCTCCGGTCAGGCCGAGCAGGCCGATGAGACCGAGATAGTTCATGTCGTGCCCGGCGGCCTCGCGCTTGGGACCGGTCTGGCCGTAGCCGGAGATCGCGCAGTAGACGATCCCGGGGTTGACCTCGCGCATGCGCTCGTAGCCGACGCCGAGGCGGTCGAGCACGCCGGGGCGGAAGGACTCGAGCACGACGTCGTGCTCGCGCACGAGCGCCAGCAGCGCCTCGCGGCCCTGCTCCTGCTTGAGGTCGAGGCGGATCGAGCGCTTGTTGCGGTTGAGCGCCAGGAAGAGGGCGCTCTTGGAGCTGTCCTCCGCCCCCTCGACGTAGGGCGGGGACCAGCGGATGTAGTCGCCCATGCCCGTGTCCTCGACCTTGAGCACGTCCGCGCCGAAGTCCGCGAGCAGCAGCGAGCAGAAACCGCCCGGCAGCAGGCGCGAGAGGTCGAGCACGCGGATGCCCTGCAGCGGCAGGCTCATGCCGCAGCGTCCCACGGTCTCGCGGGGCCTGATGCCCCAACATCGCGGCGCGCCTCGACGACGGTCGCGGGACGGCGGCCGACCTCTTCGGCCATCCGCCTTGCCTGCGCGATCAGCTCGCCGTTGGAGGCGCCATCTCGCCGCTGGGCAGATACAGGTTGTCCTCCAGACCCACCCGCACGGAGCCGCCGAGGGTCAAGGCTGCGGCGACGAGCAGCCACTGCTGCCGGGAGATGCCGATCACGCCCCAGTGCGGATGCCCGCCGGGGATGTTCTCGACCATCGCGGCGAGGTTACGCGCGCTCGGGGGGATGCCGCCGGTGACGCCCATGATGCAGTCGACGTGCAGCGGCGGATGCAGCACGCCCATGTCGATCAGCGGCTCCAGCGAGCCGACGTGACCGATGTCGAAGCACTCGTGCTCGGGTTTGATGCCCAGCTCGTTCATCGCCTCCAGCAGTGAGATGATCTCCTCGAAGGGGTTGGCGAAGACCATCTTGAAGACGAAGTCTTTGCGCGAGCGCGAGTACTTGGCGTAGTTCATCGAGCCCATGTTCAGCGCGGCGACTTCGGGGCGGCACGCGCGCAGGTACGCCACGCGCTTCTCACCGAGACGCCGACGGCGCCGGTCGAGAAGTTGACGATCGCCGCGTCCCCCACCTCGGCGCGGATCGCCTCGGAGATCGCGCGGTAGTCCTCGACCTCGAAGCTCGGCGATGCCGTCGGGCTTGCGCGCGTGGATGTGGATCATCACGCCCCCCTCGTCCACGATCCGCCTCGCCTCGGCGGCGTACTCGGCGGGGGTGTAGGGGATCGCGGGGCACTGCTCGCGGTTGGCAAGCACGCCGGAGATCGCGCAGGTGAGAACCACCGGATCCTCGACACTCATATTCCTCCTCCGTGGGGTCCGTAGGACAAGCGATACAAGGACGCAGGGAGCGTGGTGTGCTCTGCTGGCCGAAACGGGGATGCGAGCCAAAGGCGAGCGTCTCCCGGCTTCGGTGAGCGACCGAGGACGCCGTAGCGCGTAGTCATACGGGCACCACGCCATGTCGCTTCCAGGGCCGCTCGACCTTCTTGCCCGCGGACATCTCCAGGGCGCGGCAGATCGTCTCGCGGGTCTCGCGCGGATCGATGACGTCGTCGATCAGGTCGTTGCCGGCGGCGATGTAGACGTCGAACATCTTGCGAAAGCCCTCGATCAGCTCGGCGCGCTTGGCCTCGGGGTCCTCGGCTTCCTCGACCTGCTTGCGGAAGGCGATCTCCACGACCCCCTCGGCGCCCATCACGCTGATCTCGGCGCTCGGCCAAGCGACGATCAGGTCGGGCTCGTAGGCGCGGCCGTTCATCACGTAGTAGCCCGCGCCGTAGGCCTTGCGCGTGATCACGGTGATCTTCGGCACGGTGGCGTTGGCGACCGCGTAGAGCATCTTCGCGCCGTGGCGGATGATGCCGGCGGCCTCGACCTTGGTGCCGACCATGAAGCCGGGCACGTCCTGCACGAACACGAGCGGGATCGCGAAGGCGTTGCAGAGGTTGACGAAGCGCGCGGCCTTGTCGGCGGAGTCGTTGTCGAGGATGCCACCGAGCTGCTTGGGCTGGTTGGCGACGATCCCGGCCGGGCGCCCGCCGAAGCGCGCGAAGCAGGTGATGATCGTCTTCGCCCACTGGCCCTTGATGTCCAGGTAGCTCGCCGTCGTCGACGATCGCACGGATCACCTCGTACATGTCATAGGGCGTGCGATTGGACGGCGGCAGCACGTCCAGCAGCGACTCCTCGCGACGATCGATCGGGTCGGAGACCGCGCGCACGGGCGGCGGTGTCTCGCAGTTCTGGGGCATGTAGGAGAGGTACTCCTTGACGGCATCGATGCACTCCTCGTCGGAGGCCACCTCCATGTCCCCCACGCCGGACTTGCGGCAGTGCACGCGCGAGCCGCCCAGTTCCTCCTGAGTGACGTCCTCGCCGACGGCGGCGCGCACGAGGTGCGGGCCGGCGAGGGCCATCGAGCCACGGCCCTTGACCATCGGCACAAAGTCGGCGAGGCCGGGGATGTAGGCGGTGCCGGCCGCGCAGGGTCCCAAGCAGCGCGGCGACCTGCGGGATCACGCCGCTCATGATCACCTCCTCGCGGAAGAGGTGCCCGGAGCCGGCGAACATCGCCCCGGCGGCCTCCTGCACGCGCGCGCCCGCGGAGTCGAGCAGCCATACGAAGGGGATGCGCTTGGTCAGCGCCAGCTCGCGCAGGCGCGTGACCTTGAACTCGCCGGTCATGCCCATCGAGCCGGCCATCACGGTGAAGTCGTACGCGCACACAGCCGTCAGGCGGCCGTCAACCTTGCCGTAGCCGGTGATCACGCCGTCGGCGGGCGCGTCGACGCCGTCCATCGCGCGTTGGGAGGAGTGCGGGCGCCCGTGGATGCCGAGCTCGACGAACGTGCCCTCGTCCACGAGCAGCGCGATCCGCTCGCGCGCGGTCAGCGCGCCCTTCTCGTGCTGGCGGTCGATCTTCTCCTGTCCCCCACCCAGCGCGATCCGCGCGCGGCGGGCTTCGAGGTCCTCGACCAGGGGACGCAGCAGGCTGGCTCGGTTGAGGAGGACAGCCATCCGAGGGCGTGGCAATCCTAACTTCCGATCTCGGCGCCGCCTGCGAGGACAGTACACGAGCGCCTCACTCGCTACTCTGCGAGGCTCATTTCCGTCCGCATAACGCTGTGCGAGCCGGTCATCGCCCTTTCCACACCGGCTCGCGCTTCTCGAAGAACGCGGTGACGCCCTCGACGATGTCCTCGGTCGAGACGGCGAGCGAGAGTTGGGCGCGCAGGTAGTCGAGGGCGTCGTCCAGGGGCATGTCCGTCTGCCGGCGCATGGCTTCCTTGCCCAGGCGCATGATCACGGGCGACTTGGAGGCGAGCTTGCCGGCCCACTCGGCCACGGCGGCGTCGAACTCCTCGGCCGGGACGACCTTGTTGACGATCCCGGCCGCGAGCGCCTCCCGAGCACTCCAGCGCTCCCCCAGCAGCAGCAGCTCGGTGGCCTTCTTGCGCGGGACGTTGCGGTAGATGAGCGCCATGATCATGAAGGGGAACGCGCCGATGTTGATCTCGGGGGTGCCGAAGGTCGCCTCCTCGGAGGCGACGATCAGGTCGCACGCCAGGGCGATCCCCAGCGCGCCCGCGAGCACGTGACCGCGCACCGCGCAGAGCGTGGGCTTGCTCAGCGAGCAGATCAGGCGAAAGAGCGAGACGAAGCGCTCGGAGGCGAAGTGCTTGTGCACGAGCGCCGCGTCGGCGGCGAAGCCGCCGAGGTTGGCGCCCGAGGAGAAGGTGCGCTCGTGCGAGGAGCAGAGCACCACGCAGCGAGCCCCGCCGTCGGCCTCGGCGCGCTCGAACGCCGCGATCAGACCCGCGAGCAGCTCAGGCGAGAGCGCGTTGCGTGTATCGGGCTCGTTGAGCGTGATCGTGGCCACGCCGTCGGCGAGGTCATAGAGGACAGGGTCGGAGGCAGGCGTAGTCACGACGACGGATCCTATTGCCCATCGCTCGGATCGACGATCGCCAGTCCTGCGAAGTAGCGCCGGTAGAACCCTCTGTCGCGGGTGAGCAGGCGATCCGCGCGATCCAGCGCATGGGCCCCGATGAGGAAGTCCGCGATGACCCGCTCGCGAGTTCCGCCAGCTTCATGGTAGGCGCGCCAGGCCTTACCGGTCGCAAGCGCGATCTCGTCATCCACCCCCGAGAAGTCCACCCGCAGGTCGTTCAACGCTCGCTCGGCCGCGGCGATGGCGGGAAACGACGCGGCCGTCTCGGCCCATACGCACCTCACAGGCGACGAGGCTTCCTTCCGCGAGACATCTGCGCAGAGCGTCCGCCGAGCGCGGACCGAATTCGGGGTCCGCTCCGAAGACGTCGAGCAGGACGTTGGTGTCGACGGCGGTGATCACCCAAGATCGGGCTCGCCGCGCAGCGCGCGAATCGCCTCGTCGGTGCTCGCGTCGAGGCTCAAGATCCCGTAGGCCGCATCAACGGGATCGCGGCCCCCGAGAATGGTCTTCGTCGAGGACCAGCCGCCCCCCCTCTTCGAGGATCTCGAGCTGATCGCCCGGGCGGATGCCGAGCCGCTCGCGCAAGGGTTTGGGGACAGTGATCTGCCCCTTCTCGGAAACAGTGCTAAGCATGGCGAACCCTCCATTGTAGCGAATCACTACCTCAGAAAGCTTACCAGCTCTCACCCACATGCTCAGTAGCGAAAGTAAGCAGCACTACTGTTTACTTTCAAAACGCGCTGCGTTAGCCTTCCGGGACGCCTCCGTGCACCTCCCTTGATGGGTCGCCGTGGAGCGCGCGCCAGCCCGATCCCGAAGACCCGAGACCCGAGGAGACCCGCCGATATGGCCGCGACCGCCGAGAGCGTGCTCAAGCCCGACTTCAAGAGCGAGAAGAAGCACTTCATCTTCACCGACGAGCACGAACAGCTGCGCGAGTCGATCCGCAACTTCGCGATCAAAGAGCTCGCGCCGCACGCGGAGGAATGGGAGGAGACGACCTTCCCCGACTCGGTCTTCCCGCGCATGGGCGAACTGGGCTTCCTCGGCCTGGACAAGCCCGAGGCCTACGGCGGGCAGGGCGGCGACTACTACACGGCGCTGGTGCTCGCCGAGGAGATCACGAACGCGCAGTCCGGCGGCCTGGCGATGGGGTTGGCGGTGCACACCGACATGGCGATGCCGCCGATCCTCGCGTTCGGCAGCGAGGAGCAGAAGCAGGAATGGGTCGTGCCGGCGATCAAGGGCGAGAAGATCCTGTGCCTGGGCATCACCGAGCCCGACGCCGGCTCGGACGTGAAAGGGATCAAGACGCGCGCGGTCAAGGACGGCGAGGAGTACGTGATCAACGGCTCGAAGACGTACATCACGAACGGCCACCGCGCGGACGTGATCGTGCTCGTGACCAAGACCGACCCGGACGCGGGCTATGACGGCTTCACGCTGTTCCTCGTGCCGATGGACGCGCCGGGGGTGATCCGCGAGAAGAAGCTCGAGAAGCTCGGCATGCACGCCTCGGACACGGCGCTGCTGGCCTTCCAGGACGTGCGCGTGCCCGCCGTCCGCCGTGCTGGGCCAGGTCGGCAAGGGCTTCTACCACATCATGTGGGAGCTCCAGGGCGAGCGCCTGATCGGCGCCGCCGGCATGGTCGCGGGCGCGCAGAAGTGCTTCGAACGCACGCTGCAGTACGCGCACGAGCGCAAGGCCTTCGGCCGCGAAATCGGCAAGTTCCAGGTGATCCGCCACAAGTTCGCGGAGATGGCGACGAAAATCGAGGGGGCGCGGCAGATGACCTACATCACGGCATGGCGCTTCAACAACGGCGAGTACCCCGTGCGCGAGATCTCGATGGCCAAGCTGGTCGCCTCGCGCGTGCTCTGCGAAGTCGCCGACGAATGCATCCAGATCCACGGCGGCGCGGGCTACATGCGCGAGTACGGCATCGAGCGCGTCTGGCGCGACGCGCGCCTGAACCGCATCGGCGCGGGCACCGACGAGATCATGCTCGACGTGATCGGCCGCTCGTACGGGCTTTGATCGCGGCGAGCCACCGCAATCCGCATGACCGATAGAGAGCCGATTTGGTCGCCGTCGCCGCATGCGGCGACGGCAGCAGGGTCGCATGCGACCCTGCTTGAAACCGCACATGTGCGGTTTCACCGGGCGGTACATGTACCGCCCGGCCGACCGGCGCATGCGCCGGTCGGAACTGCACCGATCCATCGCACATGACCAACCCCGATCCCCCCTTCACTCCCGAGCACGAGGAGCTGCGCGCCTCCATCCGCGGGTTCATCGACCGCGAGCTCGCCCCCCACTCCCAGCAATGGGAGGACGAACAGTGGTTCCCCGACGAGGTCTTCGGAAAGCTCGCCGCGCAGGGCCTGCTCGGGCTGAAGTACCCCGACCGAGCTGGGCGGGCAGGGCGGCGACTACCTGCACGAGGCGGTCATGTGCGAGGAGATGGCCCGCATCGGCTCGGGCGGCACCGCCGCGGGGATCGGCGCGCACGTCAACATCGCCACGCCCCCGATCTGGAAGTTCGGCACCGAGGAGCAGCAGCAGGGCTATCTCGTGCCGGCGATCCGCGGCGAGAAGATCGGCGCGCTCGGCATCACCGAGCCGGGCGCGGGCTCGGACGTCGCGGGCCTGCGCACGCAGCGCCGAGCGCGTGGACGGCGGCTGGGTGCTGAACGGCGAGAAGACCTACATCACCAACGGCGTGCGCGCGCACTTCATCGTCACCGCCGCCAAGACCACGCCCGAGGGCGGCCATCACGGCATCTCCTTCTTCATCGTCGACCGCGCCGAGGGCGTCACCTCGGCCAAGCTCGAGAAGCTCGGCTGGCACGCCTCGGACACCGCCACGATCGCCTACCAGGACGTGTTCGTGCCGGAGGACCGCCTGCTCGGCGAGCTGCACGGCGGCTTCAAACTGATCATGGCCAACTTCCAATGGGAGCGCCTGGCGATGGCCCTCGGCGCGGTCGGCGCGATGCGCATGGCGTGGGAGCGCACGGCGCAGTTCGCGCGCGAGCGCGAAGCGTTCGGACGCCCGCTCTCGGGCCATCAGGTCATCCGCCACAAGCTCGCCGACCTGGCCGCGAGCGCCTATCAGGCGCGCTGCGTCACCTACGACGCGCTGCGGCGCTTCGTCGCGGGCGAGGAACCCCTGCGCGAGGTCACCATGGCCAAGCTCCTGACCCAGCGCGCGTGCTTCGAGCTGATGGACGAGTGCCTGCAGATCCACGGCGGCGCCGGCTACATGCGCGAGGTCTGGGTCGAGCGCGCCGCGCGCGACTCGCGCCTGGGGCCGATCGGCGGCGGCACCGACGAGATCATGCGCGAGATTCTCGGGCGCGTGCTGGGGCTATAGGCTCCCGGCCCACTTTCAGACCGACCAACAGACGACCGACAGGAGAACGAATCATGGGAGTACTCGACGGCAAGGCAGCGATCGTCACGGGCTCGGCGCGCGGCATCGGACGCGCGACGGCCGAGCTGCTCAGCGGGCAGGGCGCGAAGGTGCTGATCAACGACCTCGACGGCGACGTCGCCAAGCAGGCGGCCGATGAGATCGCCGGCGAGACGGCCGTGTTCGCGGGCGACCTGACCAAGCCCGGCGCGCCCGATCAGCTCGTGCAGGCCGCGATCGACGCGTTCGGGAAGATCGACATCATCGTCAACAACGCCGGCTACACGATCGACGCGCCGGTGCACAAGATGTCCGACGAGCAGTTCCAGGCGATGATCGACATCCACACGGTCGTCCCCTTCCGCGTCATCCGCGCGGCCGCGCCGCACCTGCGCGAGCCCGCCAAGAAGGAGCGCGAGGAAGGCAAGGAGGTGTTCCGCAAGATCGTCAACGTCTCCTCCACCTCCGGCACGTTCGGCAACGCCGGCCAGGCCAACTACTCGGCCGGCAAGGCGGGCGTCGTGGGCCTGACGAAAACGGTCGCCAAGGAGTGGGGCCAGTTCAAGGTCAACGTCAACGCGGTCGCCTTCGGCTTCATCGACACGCGCCTGACGCAGGCGAAGGTCGACGAGAACACGATGGAGATCGGCGGCGAGCAGGTGCAGCTCGGCATCCCCGAGCAGATGCGCCAGATGGCCTCGATGCTGATCCCCCTCGGCCGCCCCGCCACCCCCGAGGAGGCCGCCGGAGGCGTCTTCTTCCTGTGCACCCCCTGGTCGAACTACGTCCACGGCCAGACGCTGCACATCACCGGCGGGCTGTTCGGGGGGATGACGGGCTGAGACAGCGCCGAGCTCGGGACTGGCGCTACTCGATCGCGCCATTCCATCTCACTGCCCGTCAGCCGCCGAACGAGGCCTCAGACCCCGCGCAGGTCCAGCAGGCAGCCCGAGAAGTACGCCCCGCGGGCGAAGCGAGGTAGGCCGTCAGCGCGGCCGCCTCGCCCGGGGCGGTGGTGTCGCCGAGGGCGATCGTCACCGCCGTGATCGCGTGGCGAGCCCACTCGACCGAGAGCGTGCGCGCCAGGTTCTCGAGGCCCGCGCGCGCGGCGTCCGCCTGCTCGCCCGCGCCCGGCGGCGGCGCGAGGTAGACGATCCGCCCGCCGCCGGCCGCTGGCAGGAAGGCGCGGTTGACGACGCGCGGTCGCCTCCCATGCGCCGGCCAGACACGCTCCCAGACCGACCCGACGGCGAACAGAGCGCGCGCCGTCCACGACCAGCACATCGATCCGTCCGACGCGCCGAGCGCATCTCGGGCGAGGAGATTCGCACCGGCGCGGCGAGCTGCTCGAGCGCCCTGAGCGACGCCTCCCCGAGGCGGCCGGCACGCGCCGCGTCCTGCGCTCGACGGCGCCGCGCGACGAGCATCGACTCGCCAGCAGGAGCGCCGCGGACGCAGACGCTCGGCGGGACTGTCGCACCCGCGAGGTCATCCTCACGACGACGACCGACGTCTCGTCCACGGAGTCCGGGCGGAGCAGCTCGGCTCCGATCGTCGAGACCTCTCGACGCTACGTCGGCCCGTCGGGCTCAGGCGGTGGCGGGCGGCACGGACCGCGCCGGCGGAGCGTCGAGGCGACAGGGCGCGGCGTCTCGCCGAGCGGTCTGCGCCGGCGGCGGCCGCGCAGCTCGAAGTAGAGCACCGGGCCGCGAGCGCGGAGATCGGGGCGGTGAGCATCGGCGACGATCGACCCTGACGACGATGCCCGACGCCGGTCCCGCCAGCGCGCCGAGCTCCATCACGCCCGCTGAGCACGCCGACGCCGCACGAACATGAGGATCACCGCGAACACGTTCCAGCCGTTGCCGCGCACGAGCTCGCGGCTGCGCCCGAGCGCGCGCAGGCCGCCCGGGCGCTCGAGCACGACGACCGGCGCGCCACCGCCCAGATCGTGATCAGGATCAGGCCGGGGACGATGATCAGGACGAAGCCGATCACGATGCCGATGCCCGCCACGATCCCGACCAGGATGAGCTGCCGAGCACGGGCGAGGCCGCCCGCAGCAGCTGACCGGCGCTCGCGTCGCGCCGGCCATCCTGCACATCGGCGACCAGCTCGACGACCATGCCCGTGAACAGCGTGGTGGCGACGAGGCTGATGATCAGGGCGACGAGCGCGAGCAGCCGGGGCGCCGCGATCAGCAGCGGCCGAGGATCCCCGATCACGAACACGACGGCCGCCGCGGGCATCAGCACCGAGGACTGGTCGACGTAGATCTGAACGTGCGGCTGATGACCCCGCCGACATCTACTGCCGCTCATTTCATTCCTCCCGTTGCGTTCGGGTCAGGACTCGCGCGCTCAACGATATGCGCCGGACAGACGTCTCTAGCTCCGCCGGCAAGCACTACGCCTCGACGCCGACTGAACGTCGACCGCGGATGCCGCTCAGGCGACGGCGGTCCTGCCCGCCGATCCAGCGCTCGGCGCGCCGCTGCAGCGCGAGCACGCTCGAGAGCCCCCTTGCGACCGTGCTCCTCGAGGCCCGCGTAGAGCGCGCGGATCTCGGTGAGAATCGCGTCGGCGACCGCCTGCTGCTGCGCGCGGGTGGGATTCGCGACGCGCTCCCAGCGCATCGGCGTCGCCGTACTGGACGGTGACCTTGGGAAAGCGCAGGCGCTTCCAGTTGCGGATGCGCGAGGAGCCGTGGATCGCGATCGGCACGACCGGCGCGCCCGTCTCCAGCGCCAGGCGGCCGATGCCGCGCTTGGCCTGCGCGGCCATCTGCCCGGTGCGCGAGCGTCCGCCCTCGCAGTACATCGTGATCGCGCCGCCGCGGGCGAGGATCGTCTCGGCGGTGATGAACGTCTCCTCGTCGCGCGCGCCGCGACGCACGGGGAACACGCCGCCGGGGCTGTAGATGTAGCGCATCGGAAACGGAGAACAGCTGCGACTTGGCCATGAAGCGGACCTTGCGGCGGATGTAGCAGCCCATCAGGAAGTGGTCCATGAACGAGAAGTGGTTGGGCGCGAGGATCACCGCGCCGGGGCCGGGAGCCTTCTCGGGGGAGATCGAGCGCACGCGCAGCAGCGTGTAGGCGTACAGCGAGGTCACCAGGCGCGTGACCTCGTACACCCAGTTGGGTTCGCGCGTGCGGGCGCGCTCGTGAAACCGGTCGAAGTACTCCTTCGGCCGGGGGTCGGCGTAGACCTGTTCGCGCATCGGTGCGAGATCGCTCATCTGAGCGGTCTACGTCGCAGGAGCGCGGAAGTTACGCGCGCACGCCAGCGCGTCGCTCCAGCCCGCCAGCAGCCGCGAGCGCTCGTCGGTGGACATGCGCGGCTCGTAGCGCGCGCGCTCGCCGCCAGCCGCGCGCGATGTCGGAGATCGTGCACGCCCGACGCCGACGCCCGCGAGGTAGGCGGCGCCGAGCGCGGTCGTCTCGGCGCTCTCGGCGAGCACGACCGGGCACACCGAGGATGTCGGCCTGGAACTGCATCAGCCAGGCGTTGGCGGTGGCGCCACCGTCGACGCGCAGCTCGCGAGGACCCGCCCGGAGGAGGTCTCCATCGCCCGGACCGCGTCGTGGGTCTGGTAGGCGATCGCCTCGAGCGTCGCGCGCGCGAGGTGCGCGCGCCGGTGCTGCCGCGCGTGAGGCCGACGATCGTGCCGCGCGCGTGGGGATCCCAGTGGGGCGAGCCCAGGCCGGTGAGGGCGGGGACGAAGTAGACGCCGTCGTTGGCTCGAGCGAGGCGGCGAGAGCCTCGGTGTCGGCGGCGCGCGTCGATGATGCGCAGGCCGTCGCGCAGCCACTGCACGGCGGCGCCGGTGACGAAGATCGACGCCTCCAGGGCGTAGGTCGTGGATGAGCCGATCTTCCAGGCGACGGTGCGAGCAGGCCGGGCGCGGGCTCGGGCGGGGAGAAGCCGGTG
The DNA here is from genome assembly GCA_963714025.1 of uncultured Solirubrobacterales bacterium. Classification (GTDB taxonomy): domain Bacteria; phylum Actinomycetota; class Thermoleophilia; order Solirubrobacterales; family Solirubrobacteraceae; genus Palsa-744. The sequence continues at coordinate 2,267,453 of OY970221.1, read as the reverse complement.
TTCAGCAGCGCGAACGAGCCGGTGCCGTACGTGTTCTTGCCCATGCCCGGATCGACGCAGGCCTGGCCGAACAGCGCGGCCTGCTGGTCGCCGGCGATCGCCCGCGAGCGGCACGGCGTGACCGTGCAGCGCATCGGGGCAGCGTCCGCGCGAACACGCCCGCGCTGGGCCGGACCTCGGGCAGGGCGCGCTCGGGGATGTCGAACAGCTCGAGCAGCTCGGGATCCCAGCGGCCGCGGCGATGTCATACAGCAGCGTGCGCGAGGCGTTCGAGGCGTCGGTCAGGTGCTCGCCGGTGAGCTTGAACGCGAGCCACGAGTCGATCGTGCCGAACACGGCGCGGCCGTCGCGGGCGCGCTCGCGCAGGCCGGGGACGTGCTCCAGCAGCCAGGCGATCTTCGTGGCCGAGAAATAGGGGTCGAGCACGAGCCCGGTGCGCGCGCGGATGAGCGGTTCGTGCCCGTCGGCGCGCAGCCGCTCGCACAGCGGCGCCGTGCGGCGGTCCTGCCAGACGAGCGCGCGATGCAGGGGCTCGCCCGTGGCGGGGTCCCACACGCAGACCGTCTCGCGCTGGTTGGCGATCGCGACCGCGGCCAGCTCGCCCGGGCGGACGTCCCCGGCATCCGCGAGCGCCTCGCCGGCCACGGCCTGGGTGACCGACCACAGTTCGGCGAGATCGTGCTCGACCCAGCCGGGCTGGGGGAAGTGCTGCGCGAACTCGCGATACGCGCGCCCGATCGGCTCGAACTGCTCGTCGTAGACGAAGCAGGTCGTGCCGGTGGTGCCCTGGTCGATGGCGAGGATCATGAGCGGGAGCGAGCCTAACCGGCGTGTGTGGGTTGGGTGAGCCGCAAGCTGAGTCCGTCGTCTGCTTGCTGTCGGCGCCGCTCACCGCAGCTGTCGACGTTGCGTGAGCGCTTTCGGCGATGACACTCAGCCACGGGCGAGGTACACGCGGATGAAGTCGGCGAGCTGGCGCGCGCGATGGACAAAGCCGGCGGGCGTGCGCCCGGTGGCGCGGTGGGCCAGATCGAGATCGACCTCGACGACGCGATGGCCGGCGCGGACGGCGTCGATCGTCATGCCGATCTCCATGCCGAAGCCGGGGGCGAACGGGAGCACGTCGCGCAGCGACCCGCGCGCGCAGCGCGCGCTGACCGGAGATGGGCGCGCGCGTGGACAGCCCGCAGCGACGGCGGATCGCCCAGCGCGCGAAGGCGAGCGCGAGACCGAAGCCGCCGCCGACGCGCGTGGCGAAGCGGCCACCGCCAGGTCGGCGCCGCCGGCCGAGCGCTCCACGAGCGCGGACAGCTCGCGCGCGGACTCGCCCAGGTCGCCGTCGCAGAGCACCACGATCGCCTCCTCGGCGTGCGCTTGCGCCAGCGCGGCCCGCACCCCCGCGGTCATCGCCTGGCCCTTGCCGATCACGCGCTCGCTGCGCACCACCGTGGCCCCGGCGGCTGCGGCGCGAGCTCGGGGGTCGCGTCGGTCGAGCCGTCGTCGGCGACCCACACGGGCGCCCCGGGGAAAGCGATCGGCGAGCGCGGCGAGCGTCGCGGAGATGCGATCGGCCTCGTCCAAGGCGGCGACGACGATGAGGATGTCGGGGTTCATGTGGGATGGGTCGGGGCCAGAGGCTATTGTCCGCGGCCGTTCTCGGCAATCGAGGCTCGTGGCGACGGATCGAGGCTCGGCGACAATCCAGGAGGTGCATGGCGTGACTGACGTGGAGGCCCACATCACGGGCACGGTATGGAAGATCGAGTGCGAGGTGGGCGACGAGATCGAGGAGGGCGACACGGTCGCGATCCTCGAGTCGATGAAGATGGAGATGCCGGTCGAGGCCGAAGACGCCGGCACCGTGACGGAGATCCGCTGCGAGGAGGGCCAGGCCGTCAACGAGGGCGACACGCTGGTCGTGCTGGAATAGCAGTCCGATGGCGACAGCGACGCTCAAGTACCTACGCTAGTCGGTCGACTCGACGCATTGAACAGCGATCGGCGAGCGTCCCAAGTCACCGCCCGCATGTAGACAGTCAGGCGTTCGTGCTGACGGTGTCCGAGTGAAAGATCCAATGACCTCCAGCAGACCTCAGCGGCCATCATCGCACGATCGCGGTCACGGGCCTCGGCGTCGGCCCCAGCGCAGCGGCTGACGCAGCCGGCGGGCTTCGGGCCACTCAGCGGCCCGGGCGGATGTCTCGTCGCGCCGGAAGCCGGCTGCCTCGGAAAGCGGCACTTCGGGCTGCGCGGTCGGCAAGGCGCTGATCGGGGCCCACGCGGTGGCGGTCTCTCCGGACGGCGCCAACGTGTACGTCGCGGGAGGCACCGCGGGCACCAGCGTGGCCACGAGCTTCGGTGCGGTGGTGATCCTCAAGCGCGACCCGGCGACGGGCGCGATCACCGAGACGGGCTGCCTGAGCTCCGACGGAACCGACGGGCGTGACGGCGCCTCGGGCGCGTGCACGCCCACGCCCGTCGCTGCTGGGAGCCGACGGCGTGGCGGTGAGCCCCGACGGCTCGACGGTATTCGTCAGCTCGAGCAGCTCCGCGAGCGTGGTCGCCTTCTCACGCGACCCCGCCACCGGGTCGTTGACGCGACTTGGCTGTTTGCAGGGCACCCCGCGCCCCGGAGGTCCCTGTGGCGCCGCCAATCTGTTCTCGAGCTCGAGCGCCCTGGCGGCGAGCACGGACGGCAGCGCCCTGTATGTCGCCGCTCCGCTCGAAGGCGCGATCTCGACGCTCACCGCAGCCCTGCGACCACGGCCAGTCGGATGACCCGCTCCGGCACCGGCAGCTCGACATCCAGTGCCGAGCGGCTCCGACCACCGAGCGCGACGCTGGCCTCGATCTTCACGACGCCACCGGCGAGCACGTACCTGTCGAACCCGTGCCTCGCCGTCAACGGCCTCGACGGCGTGTGCGCTGTGGGCACGGCGACCCAGGGACTCGACGATCTCGCGCTGAGCCCGGACGGCAAACAGCTGTATGCGGCCGCGCCCGGCAGCAAGGCGATCGACGTGTTCGCGACCGGCGCCGGCGGCGCGCTCACCGAGACCGAGCTGCCTGAAGGTTCAAGCGCCACCCGGGCTGTGCAGTAGCGCGAGCAAGCTGACGATGAGCTCGCCCGACCGAGCTTGCGGTCAGCCCCGACGGTCAGAACGTTTATGCAAGCGACTCGCTGGGCTCAGGCGGGAGCGTGGATGTGTTCGACCGCAACCCGGCCACGGGGGCGCTCGTCGAACAACAGCTGCGTCGATTTCCTGCCGAAGCCCGAACCGAAGGAAGCCAGGCGAAGAAGGCGAAGAAAACGAAGGCAGCGAAGAAGAAAAAGCCTCGACGCCGACGGATCCGTGCGCGAGCGTCCCCGGGCCTGAACGATGTGAGCGTGGTCGCCGTCAGCGGCGACGGCTCGTCGGTGTATACGATCGGCAGCGGCTCGGCGGCGATCTTCTCGCGCGACCCCGCGACCGGCAAGCTGACCGAGACCTCCTGCGCCGCCGACGAAGACAGTCGTTGCACGAGCCTCCCGTCGTTGCAGGGCGTCAGCGGCGCCGCCGTCAGCCCGGACGGACGCGAGGTCTACGTGGTGGCCGCCAAGAGCGACGCCGTGATGGTGTTCGGCATCGGCGCGGCCGTCGACCACGGCAGAGCGCCGCGACCCGCGCCGGGACCGCGAAGGTACGCGTGGTGTGCCCGGCCGGTCTGCGGCACGCGTGCAGCGGTCGCCTTGACCTCACCCGGGCTGTCGACCGAGCACGGCCGAGCGCCGCGGCCATCGCGCGCGCGTCCGGCGAGTGCGACGTCGGTCGCTCCGGCGTGTTCTCGATCCGACCCGGCCAGCAGGCGAGCGTTCCGCGTGCGCCTGACGCCCGCCGCGCGCCGGCTGCTGCTCAGCCGCCGGCATCTGCGCCTGATGGCGGTCGTTCTCGCCGCTCCCTCCGCCGGCGGATCGGGCTACGGACGCCACGTGGTGCTCCGGCTCGGCCGTCCTGAGAGCGCGGCCGTGCGCGCGTCACGGCCTTCGCTGCCCGCGCTCCCCGCGCCATGCGGGCGCGTGCGGCAGTGCTCGGATCTCAGCAGCTAGCCTTCGCTACCAGTGTCCTCGAGACGCCCCTCACACGCGAGCTGGCCGACGGCAAGCTGCTGGTCGACGAGCCGCGCCGGGGGTGCGTGCGCCTGACGATCTCCAACGCGGAGAAGCGCAACGCGCTCGACCATCCGATCCTCGACGCGATCACGGCGACGCTCGGCGAGCACGCGGGTCCGGAGGGAGCCAGTCCGCGTGCCTCGTGGTGGTGACCGGCGCGCACGGGATGTTCTCGGCCGGGTATGACATCGGCGAGATACCCGAGGAGGAGGGCGAGTTCGAGGAGCGCGCGCGAGGCGCTGGTCGCGCACCCGTTCACCGAAGCGATCGACGCGCTGGAGGCGTTCCCCTGGCCGACGCTGGCGGCGCTGCCGGGCCACACGATCGGGGGCGGGCTGGAGCTGGCGCTGGCGTGCGACATCAGGGTGGCGCAGGAGGGCATCAAGCTGGGAATGCCGCCGGCGAAGCTCGGGCTCGTGTACTCGCACACCGGGCTGCGCCGGTTCATCGACGCGATCGGCGCGGCGCGCACGCGCGAGCTGTTCCTGCTCGGCAGCTACATCGACGCCGCAGACCGCGCTGAGCTGGGGCCTGGTCAACCGCGTCGCGCGCGGCAGCCGAGCTGGAGGCGGTGACGGTGGAGCTGGCGGGCGAGCTGGCGGGCAACGCGCCGCTGTCCCAGCTCGGCAACAAGCGCGTGATCGCGGCGCTGCTGGAGCGGAGGGCGAGCTGCCGCGAGGACGTCGAGAGCGAGCTGATCGAGCTGCGACGCGCCTCGTTCGCCTCGGCGGACATGCGCGAGGGAATGCGCGCGTTCGCGCAGAGACGCGCGCCCGAGTGGCGCGGCGAATAGGTCCTTCCGAGCAGGCGCGTCTCGAGCGGGGTCCCTGCAACGCGCGGCGCCTCGCCCAGCCACCCGATTGTGCCGTCCGAGGCGCGACATAACGTGGGGGAATGCCGCCGCTGATCACCCGCGAGGAGGCCATGCGCCTCGGCGAGATCGAGGATCACGCCGAGATCGAAGCGCTGTGCGAGCGCGCGTGGGCGGCGCGGGTGGAGCGGTTCGAGGACTCGACCGACATGTGCTCGCTGGTCAACGCCAAGTCGGGCGGGTGCGCGGAGGACTGCGGGTTCTGCGCGCAGTCGCGGTTCGCCGAGGCCGAGACGCCGATGCACGCGATGATGAGCCCCGAGCAGATCCTCGAACACGCGAAGGCCGCCGAGGCCGCGGGCGCACACCGCTTCTGCATGGTCACGCAGGGACAGGGCCTGTCCAAGCGCGACTTCGAGAAGATCCTCGAGGGCGCGCGCCTGGTCGCCGAGCAGACGAACCTCAAGCGCTGCGCGTCGATCGGGCACATGTCCGCCGCGCGCGCCAAGGCGCTGCGAGAGGCGGGCATCCAGCGCGTGCACCACAACGTCGAGACGGCCGAGAGCTACTACGACGAGGTCTCCACGACCGTCCGCTACGAGGGGCGGATCAGCACGATCCAGGCGGTCGCGAGGCGGGGCTGGAGACCTGCGTCGGGGGCATCCTCAACCTCGGCGAGAGCCGCGCGCAGCGCGTGGAGATGGCCTTCGAGCTCGCCGCGATCGACCCCACGAGCGTGCCGATCAACCTGCTGAACCCCCGGCCGGGCACGAAGTTCGGCGACCGCGACCGCATCGACCCGTGGGAGGCCGTCAAGTGGATCGCGATCTTCCGCCTGATCCTGCCCGAGGCGCTGTTCCGGCTGTGCGGCGGGCGCGTGGAGAACCTCGGCGAGCTGCAGCAGCTCGCGGTCAGGGCGGGGCTGAACGGCGTGATGATGGGCAACTTCCTGACGACGCTCGGCTCCGACCCGAGGAAGACAGGGCGATGTTCGAAGAGCTGGGCCTGAACGTGGCGCGCCAGCCTGACAACGGCGCGAACCCGCGGCCGGACAACCGCTCGGGCTGGCTGGACGGCGAGACGCCGGATGTCGTGGAGGAGCTGCTCGCGCGGGTCGCCGCCCGACCGGCGAGACCGACGCGAGCGATGCGCGGAGAGCAGACAGCGAGACCGGGCGCTGAACGTGCGCCTGTGGGACCCCTCGACGCAGCTGCGCTTCAAGGCCAAGCGCAACGTTCCCGCCCCGCCCCGACGGCGCAGCCGACCACAGGCGCGCCTGCCCGCCGGCGCGCCGGGCCGCCGGGCTGGGGAGACTCGCGACGACGAGGCGGAGCCGATGAACGAGATCGAGCAGCGCCTGGAGGAGCTGGAGCGGCTCGGACTCGAGCCGGCGCCTGCGCATGGTGAGCGGACCTCAGGGACCGCGTGTGCTGCTCGACGGCAAGCCGGTGCTGCTGCTGTGCTCGAACAACTACCTCGGCCTGGCCGACCATCCGCGCGTGCGCGAGGCGGCGGCGGAGGCGGCGATGCGCTGGGGCGTGGGCGCAGGCGCGTCGCGGCTGGTGTCGGGCACGATGACGATCCATCGCCGCCTGGAGCAGCGCCTGGCGGTGTTCGAGGGCAGCGAGGAGTGCGTCCTGTTCGGCTCGGGCTATCTCGCCAACGCCGGTGCGATCGGCGCGCTGGCGGGGCGCGGCGACACGGTCTTCTCCGACGAGCTGAACCACGCCTCGATCGTCGACGGCTGCAGGCTGCTCGCAGAGCGGAGGTGATCGTCTACAAGCACCGCGACGTCGACCATCTCGACTGGCTGATGCGCCGTCATGGCGGCAACGGCCGCCGGCTGATCGTCACCGACTCGGTGTTCTCGATGGACGGCGACGTCGCGCCGCTGGCAGAGATCGTCGGGCTCGCCAGGGAGCACGGCGCGCGCACGATCGTCGACGAGGCGCACGCCACCGGGCGCGCTCGGCCCGGACGGCCGCGGCGCGATCGCGCAGGCCGGCTTGGAGGATGAGGTCGACATCGTGATCGGAACCCTCGGCAAGGCGCTCGGCTCCTACGGCGCGTATGCGTGCGCGAGCGCGGAGATGGTGCGCTACCTGATCAACACGGCGCGTCCGCTGATCTTCTCGACCGCTCCCCCACCCCCCGCGATCGCGGGAGCGCTGGCGGCGCTCGAGTTGCTGCAGGAGCGCCCACATCGCGTGCAGCGGCTGCGCTCGAACGCGCGCGTGCTGCGCCGCGCGTTGAGCGCCGAAGGGATTCCCGCGGAGGACGCGGAGATGCACATCGTTCCGGTTCTCGTCGGCGATGCGCAGGACGCGAGCGGGCTATGCGAGGCGGTGCTGAGCCGGGGCGTGTTCGCGCAGGCGATCCGACCGCCGACGGTTCCCGCGGGCACTTCCAGGCTGCGGCTGGCGGTCATGGCGAGCCATACGGCCGATGAGCTGCGCGATGCGGCCCGTGTGATCGGCGCGGCGGCGCGCGAACTGGGGCTCGACCTGGCGGTGAGCGCCTCCCGGGCGGCGAGAGCGTCGGGGCGCGCGATCGAGGTCGAGGAGCTGGAGCGGCAGGTCTTTACGCCGACGCCGTTCGCAGGCTCCCCGAACGCTCCGTCCGCGCGCACCTCGCCGACGAGCGCTCCGTTCGACGGCGAGCGCGATGTCGTGATCCATCGCGCGGCCTAGCGGCCCTGGCGGGGCTGGAGCTCGGGTTATGCGCGGGTTGTTCGTCACCGGCACCGGCACAGGCGTCGGCAAGAGCGTCGTGAGTGCTGCGCTGCTCGCCGCGATGTCCGCGGCCGGGGTGCGGGTGCGCGCGCACAAGCCGGTCGTGACCGGCCTTGACGAGCCACACCGAGACCGGGTGGCCGCCGGATCACGAGCTGCTCGCAAGCGTCGCGGATATGACGCCCGAGGAGGTGGCGCCGCTGCGCTACGGGCCCGCCGTCTCGCCCCATCTCGCGGCTGCGCTCGCGGGCGAGACGATCGATCCCGCGGACTCTGATCGCGCGCGCACGCGGGGCGGCGATCGACGATGGCGCGCTGATCGTCGAGGGCGTCGGCGGTCTGCTGGTGCCGATTGACCGAGGAGTTCACCGTGCGCGATCTCGCCGCCGCACTGGGGCTGCCGGTCGTGATCGCGGCGAGTCCGAGGCTGGGCACGATCAACCACACGCTGCTCAGCATCGAGTCGGCACGCGCGGCAGGACTCGACGTGCGCGCGGTGGTGCTTACGCCTTGGCCCGAGACGCCGGGCGAGCTGGAACGCTCCAACCGCGAGACGATCTCACGGCTCGGGGAGATCGAGGTCGTCGGTCTAGGCCGACGTGCCGAGTCCCTCCGCGGCCGACCTCGCACGAGCAGGCGATGGTCTCCCGTGGCAGCACTGGTGCCCCGAGAGTTTCATCCCAAGCGACGCTTAGCATCGAAGTGTGGCTGGTTCGAGGACGTTGCGGACGCTCTCCTGTCTGAGGGTTCCGGGGTCGTACCCCCGGAGAAAGGAGCTGCCATGAGTTCTGCATTGTCGATACTAGCCATCGCACTGCTCATCTCCACGCTGGTCATCGACCGGCTGACGAGGTAACAGGGCGCCCTGGCGGCCGCAGCGAAGACGGCCTCGGCGGCCGTCAGGGGCTTCTTTAACCGGAGGGAGCCCGGTTGCCCGGGCCCCTCGGAGGCGCAATGAATTAAGCATTAGACGCACTAGCCACTTGTCAGTGTAGCCAACCGCCGAACGTAACTCAACCGCAACTTCAGCTCTGCTCAGCCGCGGCCACCACCGCCCCTGTCACACGCGCCAAATCCTCCTCCCCGATCACGTAAGGCGGCATCGCGTAGATCAGGTCGCGAAACGGGCGCAGCCACACCCCCCGCTCGACCGCAATCGCCGTAGCGGCGGGAATGTCCACCGCATGATCGAGCTGCACCACGCCGATCGCGCCCAGCACGCGCACGTCCACGACGCCCGGCAGCTCCCGTGCGGGCTCGAGCCCAGCGCGTAGCCCCCGTTCGATCCCCCCCACCTGCTCGCGCCAACTCCCGTCGGCGAGCAACTGCAGCGACGCCAGCGCGACCGCGCACGCGAGCGGGTTGGCCATGAACGTCGGCCCGTGCATCAGCCCGCCGCCCTCGCCGCCGGACACCGTCTCGGCGACCGCAGGCGTGCAGAGCGTCGCGGCGAGCGTCATGTAGCCGCCGGTGAGCGCCTTGCCGACACACATCACATCAGGCAGCGCCGCCAACGCCGCACCTGCGTGCTGGCAGGCGAACAGCTCGCCGGTGCGCCCGAACCCGGTTGCGATCTCGTCGAGGATGAGCAGCAGTCCGTGCTCGTCGCAGAGCCGGCGCAGCAACGCGAGACACTCGGGCGCGTAGAACCACATCCCCCCCGCACCCTGCACGACGGGCTCGACGATCACCGCCGCGAGCTCGTGCGCATGCTCGGCTGTCAACTCACGCACGTGCGCGGCCCAGCGCTCGTCCAGACCAGCGTCGAAGCCGCCGGGCGGGCGCTCGGCGAAGACGTGTTCGGCGAGCACGCCCGTGAACAGGCTGTGCATCCCGCCGATCGGATCGCACACGGCCATCGCGCCGAACGTGTCGCCGTGATAGCCGCCACGCACGGTCAGCAGCCGCGTGCGGTCGGTGCGGCCCAGCGCGCGCTGGTACTGGAACGCGAGCTTGATCGCTACCTCCACGGACACCGAGCCGGAGTCGGCGAGGAACACGCGCTCCAGGCCCTCCGGCGCGAGCTCGACCAGCCGCTCGACGAGGCGTATCGCCGGCTCGTGTGTGAGCCCTCCGAACATCACGTGCGCCATCCGCCCCAGCTGCTCGCGCACGGCCTCGTCCAGCGCGGGATGGCGATAGCCGTGGATCGCGCACCACCACGAGGCCATCCCGTCGATCAGCTCGCGGCCGTCGGACAGCCGCAGGCGCACACCCTGCGCGGAGACGACCGGCAACGGCTCAGGCGGCGCGGCGGGCAGGCCGCCATAGGGGTGCCACACGCGCTCGCGATCGAGCGCCAGCAGCTCCCGCCAGTCGCTCAGCTCAGTCCTCGTACAGGGTGAAGTCGCGCTTGCGCGCGCCGCAGACCGGGCAAAACCACGTGTCGGGTATGTCCTCGAAGGCCGTGCCCGCGGGGATGCCTCCGTCGGGGTCGCCGTCCTCGGGGTCATAGATGTAGCCGCAGGACTCGCAGATCCAGCGTTGCAGGGTCTTGGTTGCGTTCATGCCCGACAGATTACCGGCCATCCCCGCTTGCGGGTAGGGTGGCCGAACGATGGATTCCGGGGAGGGTCATCACGACGACGACGAGGAGACTTCCGACGTCTTGGTCTCGATGAGCTCCATCTCCGGCGATCGCGCTGCCCCGGGCGAGGACTACAACCCTCGGTGGGAGGGCAACCCGACCAGCCCGCGCCAGGCCGCCACCGTCATCTTGCTGCGCGATGGGGTCGATGCGCTGGAGGTGCTGCTGGTACGGCGTACCCCCGAGGCGAAGTTCATGGGCGGCGTGTGGGTGTTTCCCGGCGGTGCCGTCGACGCCGAGGACGGCAGCGGCGAAGATGCCGTTCGGGCCGCCGCTATGCGCGAGCTGCGCGAGGAGGCCGCGATCGCGCTGACGGACCCGGGCGAGCTGATCGCGTTCTCGCGCTGGATCACCCCGGCCGAGGTGAAGATCCGCTTCGACACGCACTTCTTTCTCGCGGCGCTGCCGACCGGGCAGGAGCCGCGGATCGACGGTGAGGAGTGCGTCGACCTCGGTTGGTTCACGCCTCGAGCGGCACTCGACGCGCATGTCGCCGAGAGCATCGTGCTGGTGTTCCCCACGATCGCCCACCTCGAACGACTGCTCCCGTTCGCTTCGGTCGATGCGCTGCTCGCGCACGCGCGCGATCTGAAGGTCGAGCCGGTGCTGCCGAGGGTGGTCGTCGAGGGCGACTCCGCCCGTGTGCTGATGCCGGGCGATCCCGGCTACTGACGCCGGCCTCGGACTTCAGGCCGGTCGCATCGCCTGGCGCGAAGCCTCAGGCCTGCTGCGCCGCGACAACGTGCGTGACGGCGTTGATCAGCGCGAGGTGGGTGAACGCCTGCGGGTAGTTGCCGAGGTGGCGTCCGCTGGAGGCCTCGAGCTCCTCGGCGTACAGCTCGAGCGGCGAGGAGTACGACAGCAGCCGCTCGCACAGGTGTTCGGCCTGACGGTGTTCGCCGATCTCAGAGAGCGCGGAGACCAGCCAGAAGGAGCAGATCAGGAACGTGCCCTCCTCTCCGCTCTGCCCATCGTCGGTCTCGGTCGTGCGGTAGCGCATCACGAGGCCGTTTTCGGTCAGCTCGTCGCGGATCGCGCAGACCGTCGCGTGTACGCGTTCGTCGTCGGGCGGCAGGAAGCGCAGCAGCGGCACGAGCAACGTCGAGGCGTCGAGCGCGTCCGTGTCGTAGTGCTGGCGGAACACCCCGCGCTCATCGACGCCGTGCTCGAGCAGATCCTCGCGCACTTCGTCGGCGATGCCCTGGAACTCCTTGGCCAACTCGTCGTGGCCGCGCCGTTCGCCCAGCCGCGCGCCGCGATCGAGCGCGACCCAGCACATCAGCTTCGATGAGACGTAGTGCTGGGGCTTGCCGCGCGCCTCCCAGATGCCCTGGTCCGGTTCCCGCCACACGTTTGCCGCGCATTTGACCTGGTCGATCAGCACCGGCCACAGTCGATCGGGGATGTGGTCGCGCTTCTTGGAGTGCAGGTACACCGAGTCGAGCACCGCCCCGTAGACGTCGTTCTGGCGCTGGTTGTAAGCGCCGTTGCCGATGCGCACCGGGATGGAGCCGTCGTAGCCCTTCAGGTGCCCGAGCGTCGACTCCTCGAGGTCTTTCTCGCCTCTGACGCCGTACATGATCTGCAGTGAACCATCCTCGTTGCGCGGCACTTCCGCGACGTACTCGATGAAGTCGTCGGCCTCCCAGTCGAGCCCGAGCGCGTGCAGCGCCCACAGCGTGAACGAGGCGTCGCGCATCCAGCAGAAGCGGTAGTCCCAGTTGCGCTCGCCGCCCGGCGTCTCCGGGAGCGAGGTCGTCGGCGCGGCCACCAGCGCGCCCGTCGGCATGAACGTCAGTCCCTTGAGCACCAGCGCCGAGCGCTGGAGGTGCTTGCGCCATGGGTGGTCCGGATAGGTGCCTTCAGCCAGCCAGCTGCGCCAGAAGTGCGCCGTCCGCTTGATGATCTGCTGGGCTTCCTCTGCGGTATGCGGACCACCGCGCGACTCCGTCCAGGAGATCGCGCAGAAGCGTTTCTCGCCCTCGACCATCGTGTGGCGCCCGTGCGTACGGTTGCCCTCGATGCCCATGCGGATGTCACTGAACAGCCTGAACATCGTGCGGCCGTCGGAGGCGTCCATCGCGAGCGCGTCGTGCGCGTCGGGCGGCTCCTCGGCATCGGTATCCAGCTCGACCTTCTTCCATTCCGCCGGCGTGGCGCCGTAGTCGAGCATCGGCTCGCAAAGTACCTCGACCTGGACCTGACCCTGGATACATTCGATCATGCGCACGAGCAGGTGGTCCGCGTCGAAGTCCGTCGGCGGGCGGGTGTGGCTGGAGCCGTGCTCGTTGTCGTGCCATTCGCCCATCGCCAGCGCATCGATGACGCGGATCCAACCTTGCGGGGTCATCCACGTCGTCTCGATCATGTTCGTTCCCGGGACGTAACGGCACCCGGCCGGGACGTACACCCCGTACGGACCGACGCGCCAGCTTCCCGCGCCGCGATCGAGCAGCGCGCCGAAAACCGATGGCGAATCGAAGTACGGCAGGCACATCCACTCGATCGAGCCGTCGGAGGCCAGCAACGCGCCGGTGTGGCAGTCCGACAGGAAGCCGTAGTCGGCGATCGGCGGAAACGGAGAACCGGAGGAGGAGGAGGAGGAGGAGGAGGAGGCTGGCGTGAACGTGTGCGCCGCCGCCGTCGCGCCCGAGGCGGTGAGTCCCGCCGGGGTCTGCCCAGGTGAAGCGCCCGCCCGCGCTGACCCGTCGCTCGAGTCGGGGGGGCGCCGGAGGAGCTCACCAGTCGAAGCTGTCGAACGTGGGGCGCCCGACCCCTTCGGGCAGGACCTGCTCGTCGTCGAGCTTGTCCAGGTGCGCAGCCAGCGTGATACTCGCCAGCGGGCGCATCGACTCGGACACTTCGGGCCAGACGGCGTCGAGCAACTCGCTTTCGCTGCGCAGACCCTTGCCGAGCGCGTACATCAGGGCGTGCTCACGATCGAGGCGATGGTTGACGTACTCTTCGAGCTTCGTGTGGGCCTCCCACACGACCGGACCGTGACCGGGGCAGAGCACGTTGAAGTCTTCGCGCATCCGCAGGCGCGTGAGCGCGAGCATGTATTGAGACATCGAGCCGCGGTGCGGGGCGATGAACACGCTGCCTTCGCCGAGCACCGCGTCACCGGTGAAGCACGCGCCGTCGGCGATCAGGGCGAAGTGATCGATCGAGTGTCCCGAGGTGGCAACCGGGTAGAACGGTCCGAACCGCGAGCCCTCTTCGAGTTTGACGTCGACCTCGCCGCGCCCGGCCGCCAGTGGCGCGGGAAAGCGTGCCAGCACGGCCTGCACGGCTTCGGAGTGATCCTCGTGATCGTGCGTGAGCACCACCCCGCCCAGTCCCCCGCGCCCCTCGATCGCGGTGCATACACGCTCCACGTGGGACTCGATCAGCGGACCGGGGTCCACGACCCATGCCGGCCGTCGTCCGACCACCCAGGTGTTGGTGCCCGACAACGTGTAGGGCCCGGAGTTGGGCGCGCGCAGACGCAGGATGTCGTAGTGGGTCAGCAGGTCGGTGTCAGACCCGGACTCCGGGACGATCTCCTTCTTCTCGTCCGGATCGGACGAAAACGGCTCGCTCACAGCCGCGACGTTAGCCGACAGGACGATTCAAGGCCTGCTCGTCGCGCTCGCATCGCCGGTTACGCGGCCACGTAGCGCTTGCTCACGCGGCGCTCCTCGGGCACGGTGACGACGTCCCAACACAGTCCCAGGCGGGCCATCGTGCGGATCACGAGCGCCGAGATGTCGGGCTGGCGCCAGCTGAGTCCGTGGCTTGCGGATGTAGGAAACGCATGGTGATTGTTGTGCCAGGCCTCGCCGAACGTGGGAAGCGCCAGCCACAGCAGGTTGCGCGAGTGGTCCTGGGTCGCGTAGTCGCGACGACCAAAGAAATGGCACAGCGAGTTGATCGAGTAGGTCATGTGGTGGAGCACCAGCATGCGCACGGCGCCGCCCCACAAAAGGCCAGTGAGACCGGCGCGTAGCGAGCCGCCGATCGCGTAGCCGAGCCCGAACGCGGCGGCCAGCCCGGCGAGCGTCCACAGGAAGAAGGTGCGGTCGACGAACGACACCACCGGGTCAGCGATCAGGTCGGGGGCGTAGCGCTCGCGCGAGCCGCGCTGGGTGTGGATGAACAGCCAGCCCACGTGCGCGTGGGCGAGTCCGCGTAGGGCGCCGCGCCAGCCGACGCCGTGATCGACGTGGGGGCTGTGCGGATCTCCCTCGCGGTCGGAGAAGGCGTGGTGCTTGCGGTGGTCGGCAACCCAGGAGATGACAGGTCCCTCGATCGCTGCGGAGCCCATCGCCGCGAAGACGCCGCGCAGCGCCGGCGAGGTCTTGAAGCTGCGATGGGTGAAGAGACGATGAAACCCGACGGTTATGCCGAGACCGGTCAGCAGGTACATGATCGCGAACACCGCCAGGTCGGACGGGTGCAGCAGACCGTCCCACAGCTGCCAGCCGACGAAGAACAGCGCGAGGATCGGCAGGACCGTTATCAGCCCCGTGAGGACACGATCGAGCGTCTCGTTGGAAGCGGGCTGGATGTCGTCTGGCCCGGGCCGGCTGTGATCCGGACCGCCGCCGGGAATATGTTGGTCGTCCATGGTGCTGAGGTGCAAGTTACCAGCGCGACCCGCGGACCCGCGCGACCCCGATCTGGCATACCCTGCCGGGGTGATGCAGTGGCACCACTTCAAGCGACACGCGCGCGCGGGCGCATAGGCGGCATACACCTGTTCTCCTCCGCCGCCCCTCTGCGTCGCGAGCTCGCAAGGGCGCTCCCCGAGCGCCCCTTCGGCGTGCGCTTCTGGGACGGCTCGGAGCTCGGCGCGACGGTCGCCGATGGACCGACCTTCACGGTGCGCTCGCCGACCGCGGTCGCGCACCTGCTGCGCGCGCCCGGCCAGCTGGGCCTGGGGCGGGCATACGCCGCGGGCGAGCTTGAAGCCGACGACCTCGATCGCGTGATCGGTCTGCTCGACTCCTTCCACGCCCCTCCGATCGACCGCGCCACCCGGGCGCGGCTGATGCTGGCCGCGGTACGCGCCTGCGGGGTGACACGCCCGCCAAGGATTCCGGCCAGCGAGCTGCGCCCACGCGGACGCCGCCACAGTCGCGAGCGCGACGAGCGTGCGGTGCGCCATCACTACGACGTCTCGAACGAGTTCTTCGCCCTGTTCCTCGACGAGTCGATGACCTACAGCTGCGCGCTGTTCTCGCGTGGCGCGAGCACGCTCGAGGACGCGCAGGTCGCCAAGCGCGAGCTGGTCTGCACGAAGCTCGGCCTGCACGAGGGCGAGCGCGTCCTCGATGTCGGCTGCGGGTGGGGCAGCTTCGTGATCCATGCCGCGCGCGAGCACGGCGTGCAGGCCGTCGGCCTCACGCTCTCCCCCGCTCAGGCCGAGCTGGCGCGCCGGCGCGTGGCCGAGGCGGGCTTGGAGGATCGCGTGGAGATTCGCGTGGGGGACTATCGCGACCTGCGCGGCGGCGCGGCCGGCGAGCGCTTCGACGCGATCGCCTCGATCGGGATGGTCGAGCACGTCGGCTCCAGCCAGATCGATGAGTACGCGAGCCTGCTCGCGGGCCTGCTGGAGCCCGGTGGACGACTGCTCAATCACGGCATCGCCCGTCTGCGCCACGGCGACGCCGAGGCCGGTCCGTTCTCCGAGCGCTACGTGTTCCCCGACGCCGCTCCCCTGCACCTCTCGCGCATCCAGCTCGCGCTCGAGCGCGCGGGCTTTGAGACCGATCACGTGGAGGGTCTGCGCCAGGACTACGTCGACACGCTCTCGGCCTGGATCGACCGTCTGGACGCCAACCGCGAGGCCGCCGAGCGGCTGGCGGGCGGCGAGCGGCTGCGCGTTTGGCGTCTCTACCTGCGCGCAGCGCGCAACGGCTTCAGAACCGGGTTTACCTCGATCTATCAGGTGCTCGGCCACCGCTCTTAGCGGTACGCCGCGGCGTCGCATTCCCATCGGAGGGCCTGCGCCGGCGATTGCCGCCTCGCTTCGAGCGCTGCGAGGAGCTGCCCCGGCCACCTTCCCCGCCGCGCTGGCCGGTGGTGTTGCTGGGCAAGCCGCCCAGCTCCAGCTCGCGGTGCAGGCCGAGGTCGCCGATCATCACCGACAGTTCGCGCGCCTGCTCGTGGGTGACGAGGGTCACGCCGACGCCGCTGGCGCCGGCGCGGGCGGTGCGCCCGATGCGATGGACGTAGTCCTCGCGGGTGCCGGGGATGTCGTAGTTGATCACGTGCGTGATCCCGGCGACATCGATCCCGCGGGCGGCGACGTCGGTCGCGACGAGCGTGTCGACGGCCCCGGACTCGAAGCTCGCCAGGGCGCGTTCGCGTTGGCCCTGGGACTTGTCCCCGTGCATCGCCACCGCCTTGACGCTGTTGCTCGCGAGGCGTTTGACGAGACGATCGGCGCCGCGCTTGGTGCGTACGAACACGAGCGTGCGCCCGCGCTCCGATCCGTCGAGCTCGGAGACCAGGCGCGCGACCTTGCCCTCGTGGGAGACCGTGACGAAGCGGTGCTCGACGTCGCCCTTGCGCTCCTCGGAGTGGGCGTGCTCGTGACGGCACGGGTTGGAGGTGTAGGCCTTCGCGATCCGCCCCACCTCGCCCTGCAGGGTGGCACTGAAGAGCAGCGTCTGGCGCTCGCGCGCGCACATCTTCACGATCCGGTCGACGACCGGCTTGAAGCCCATGTCGAGCATGCGATCGGCCTCGTCGAGCACGAGCAGCTTGACCCGGCTCAGCGAGACGTCGCGGCGGTCGATCAGGTCGAGCAGTCGTCCGGGCGTGGCGACGAGGATGTGGGCGCGCGCGGCGATCCGCGCCTGCTTGACGATCCCGGCCCCGCCGTACACCGCGGCGATCGAGAGTGCGCGGGAGTGTGCGATGTCGCGCAGATCATCGACGATCTGCGAGGCCAGCTCACGCGTGGGTGCGAGCACGAGCGCGCATTGACGCGCATCGGTGCCCTTCAGGCGCTCGACCAGCGGGATGCCGAACGCGAGCGTCTTGCCCGAGCCGGTGGGGGATTGCGCGAGCACGTCGTGCCCGGCAAGCACGTCGGGGATGACGAGCTTCTGAACGGCGAACGGCTTCTCGATCCCGCGCTTGGCGAGTTCGTTTGCGACAACCTCGGACACGCCGAGATCGGCGAACGTTTCATGATGCATGTTGGTGTTGCTCCTTCTGGCGACCTTCGGGCCGCCGCTGCAGATGGAGATTCGACTGACCCCATCCGCGCACTGAGAGCGCCAACAAAGACAAGAACCTCGCGGACGACTTCGCCGCCCGTGGGCTGACCGTAGCAGGCTTCCCGCTTGAGGCGGCTATTGCAATGAAGCCATCACGTGCTTGACCACGGTGTAGTCCTCGAGCGAGTAGACGCTCAGGTCCTTGCCGTAGCCGGACTCCTTGAACCCGCCGTGGGGCATCTCGGAGACGAGCGGGATGTGGTCGTTGATCCACACGCAGCCGAAGCGCAGCGCGCGCGAGACACGCAGGGCGCGGCCGACGTCGCGGGTCCACACCGAGGAGGCGAGGCCGTAGCGGGTGCTATTGGCCCAGGCGATCGCCTGCTCCTCGTCGGAGAAGCGCTGCACGGTGATGACCGGACCGAAGATCTCGCGCTGGATCATCTCGTCCTCCTGCTCCAGACCCGCGACGACCGTGGGCTCCAGGTAGAACCCCGGCCGCTGCGGCGCGTTGCCGCCGGTGACGATCTCCGCGTGCTGGGGCCGACGCTTGAGAAAGCCCTCCACGCGCTCGCGCTGGCGGGCGGAGTTGACGGGGCCGAGCGTCGTCTCGGGGGCGAGCGTGTCGCCGATCACGAGGCCCTGCGCCTGCTCGGCGAGGCCCGCGACGACGTCGTCGTAGACCTTCGCGCCGGCCAGCACGCGCGTGGCTGCGGTGCAGTCCTGGCCGGCGTTGTAGTAGCCGGTGCCGGCGATCGTCGCAAGCGCATCCTCCAACGCCACGTCGTCGAAGACGACCACGGGTGCCTTGCCGCCGAGCTCGAGGTGCACGCGCTTGAGCGTGTCGGCGGCGGTGCGCGCGATGTGCTTGCCGGTGTCCACCGAGCCGGTCAGCGAGACCATGTCCACCTCGGGGTGGCCGATCAGGGCCTCTCCGGTCGGTTGGCCGTGACCGGTGACGACGTTCAGCACGCCCGCCGGCAGGACATCCGCGGCAAGCTCGGCCAGCCTGACGGTCGTGATCGGCGTCGTCTCGGCCGGTTTGAGCACGATCGTGTTACCGGCCGCGAGCGCCGGACCGATCTTCCAGATGGCCATCATCAGCGGGTAGTTCCAGGGTGTGATCTGCCCGATCACACCGACCGCCTCGCGACGCGTGAAGGAGGTGTAGCCCTCCATGTACTCGCCCGCTGCCCGGCCCTCCAGGCAACGCGCGGCGCCGGCGAAGAAGCGCAGGTTGTCGGCCATCACCGGCAGCTCGTCGCCGGTGACCGCCTCGATCGGCTTGCCCGCGTTCAGCGCCTCCAGGCGCGCGATCTCGGGCGCGTGCTCGTCGATCAGATCGGCAAGCGCGAGCAGGGCCTGCGCGCGCTGGGCGGGCGTCGTGGTCGACCATTTGCCGAACGCCCGGCGCGCGGCCTGGACCGCACGATCGACGTCCTGGGCGGTCGAGCTCGACGCCCGCGCCAGCTCCTCCCCGGTGGCGGGATTGAGGATCGGCTCGCTCTCGCCGTCCGAGGCGACCGACTCCCCATCGATGAAGTTGCTCAATGTCCCCTGTGTGCTCATGTCCGCGCCTCCTCCAGCTCCAGGGCCTGGGCTACGGCCGGATGGGTGATCTCTCCGTCGTGAACGTTCAGCCCGAGGCGCAGCCCCGGATCGAGCGCCATCGCTTGCTGCGGCCCGTTGTCGGCCAGCGCCAGTGCGTAGGGCAGCGTGGCGTTCGTCAGCGCGTAGGTCGAGGTGATCGGCACGGCGCCGGGCATGTTCGTGACGCAGTAGTGGGTGATGCCGTCGACCTCGTAGGTCGGGTTTGAGTGGGTCGTTGGGCGCGAGGTCTCAAAGCACCCGCCCTGATCGATCGAGACGTCCACGAGCACGGCGTGCGGGCGCATCAGCTGCAACTGCTCGCGGCTGATCACGTGCGGTGCGCGCCCGCCGTGCACGAGCACCGCGCCGATCACGAGGTCGGCGTTTCCCAGCATCTCCTCGATCGCGAGCGTCGATGAGTACACCGTCGAGGCGCGCCCGCCGAAGGCGACTTCGAGCTCGCGCAGCCGGTCGATCGAGCGGTCGAACACGAACACGTCGGCCTGCATGCCGATCGCGATGATGGCGGCGTTCATGCCCACGACGCCGCCGCCGATCACCAGCACCGTCGCGGCCGCCACGCCTGGCACGCCGCCGAGCAGGATCCCCCGGCCCCCGAGAGGCTTCTCCAGCATGAAGGCCCCGGCCTGCGTGGCGATCTTGCCGGCGACCTCGCTCATCGGCGCCAGCAGCGGCAACCGCCCAGCGGCGTCCTCGACGGTCTCGTACGCGATGCAGGTGGCGCCCGAGGCCATCAGCCCATGCGCGAGCTCGGGCTCGGCCGCGAGGTGCAGGTAGGTGAACAGGGTCTGCCCTTCTCGCAGCAGAGCGACCTCCTGCGACTGGGGCTCCTTGACCTTCAGCACCAGCTCGGCCTCCCCGAACATCGCCTCGGCGTCGGCGACGATACGCGCGCCCTGCGCGCGGAACTGCTCGTCACTCATCGCGCTGCCCTCACCGGCTCCCGCCTGCACGAGCACCTCGTGCCCGCGCGCGCTCAGCTCGCGCACGCCCGCGGGAGTGATCGCGACGCGATACTCGTCCAGCTTGATCTCGCTCGGGACCCCGACGATCACCTGGCGAGCTCCCGGCCTCGCAGCGCCAGCCAGAACTCGATGCGGTCGCGGGCGCTGGAGAAGTCGCGCCCCGTCAACTGCTCCACGCGGCGGATCCGGTAGCGCAGGGTGTGGCGGTGGCAGTAGAGCGCGCCGGCGGCCTTCTCCCAGTGACCGTTGTTCTCGATGAACACGTCGAGCGAGCGCAGCAGCTCGTCGCCGTACTCGCCCTCGCCCTGCTCAACCGGCCCGAGCACGCCACGACAGTAGGACATCAGCGCGTCGTCGTCCTGTAGCGATAGGAGCAGCTGGAAGGCGCCGAGATCCTTGTAGGAGGCGACCGTCGTCTGTTGCGCGTCACCGTTGCGCAGCCTGGAGGCCTCCAGCGCGCAGCGCGCCTCGTGGAAGCTCAGGCGCAGCGAGTGCGTCGCGGCCGGGCGGCTGGCGGCGGCGCGGACGTCGCCCAGTCTGGTTTGCAGCTCCGTGCGCGCGCGTCCGGCGAGCTCGATCGGATCGGGCTCGACCCCGTCGACGTCGATCACCGCGCACAACAGGCCGGCGCGGATCGCGACCAGGCTGTGCACCCCGGCGCGCTGCAGCAGGCGCTCCAGCAGCGGCGCGCCGAGGGCGGGGTCCTTCAGCGAGAACGCCAGCACCGCGGCCTGCTCTCCGATCCCGAACGGGTGCAGCTTGGCCTGCAACTCTTCGGGATAGAGGTTGCCGGTGAGCGCTTCGGCGAGCACGTCACCGGCCATGCTGCGCTGCAGCAGCTCGTAGCGTTCATCGACCAGCTGCGCGAACACCCGCTCGGTGATCGCGATGAAGGGCAGCTCGTAAGGGACCTCGAACACCGGGAAATCGAGCTTGCGCGCTGCGTTTATGAGCGCGACCGGGACCTTCTTGTGCGCGAACCCGGTGCCGAAGCCCAGGCCCGCGATCTCGTGCTCGGCCAGGCGGTCGATGAGTTCGTGCTGCACCTTCGGACCCTTTAGCTGGATGCCGGTGGTGAGCAGCAGCTCGCCACCCTTCAGCCACGGCGTGGGATCGACCAGCTCGGTTATGTGCACCCAGCGCACGTGCGCGCCGGCGGAGCCGCGCCCGCTCGAGAGCTCGAGACTCAGCTCGGCGATCAGGCTTTCGACCGTGAGTTCCATCTCATCATTCCGCGCTCGTAGTCGGCCCCGCTCCGCATCGCTCTGAGGCGGCTGGCTCGCTCACGGTCGCGCTTTCGAGGACGGGCTCCACCGCGCCGTCGCGGAAGAGCTCCACCGTGAGATCAATTCCGAGGCCTCGCTCAGCACGGGGCGCAGGATCGACTCGATTTCCTGGAATTGCTCCTCGCCGGCGATCAGCGGCGGCGAGAGCTGGACGATCGGGTCGCCGCGATCGTCCGTCCGGCAGATCAGCCCACGGCGATACAGCTCACCGGAGAGAAACCCGCGCAGCAGCTGCTCGGCCTCGTCGTGGTTGAAGGTCGTCTTGGTGTCCTTGTCCTTGACGAGCTCGATCGCATGGAAGTACCCCGCGCCGCGCACGTCGCCCACGATCGGCAGATCGCGCAACCCCTCCAGGATCTCGCGAAAGCGCGCTTCGTTCGCGAGCACGCGCGCGCACAGCTGCTCGCGCTCGAGCACGTCGATGTTCGCGAGCGCGGTCGCACACGCGACGGGGTGCCCACCGAAGGTGAACCCGTGGTTGAAGATCTCCGTGCCGTGCAGGAAGGGCTCGGCGACGTGATCGGCGGTGATCACGGCTCCCAGCGGCGCGTACGCGGAGGTGATGCCCTTCGCGGTGGTGATCATGTCGGGGGCGTAGCCGTAGCGTTCGCAGCCGAACATGTAGCCGAGCCGCCCCCATGAGCAGATCACCTCGTCGGAGATCAACAGCACCCCGTGGCGGTCGCAGATCTCGCGCACCCGCTGGAAGTAGCCGTCCTGGGGCACAAAGCAGCCGCCGCCGTTCTGCACCGGCTCGAGGATCACCGCGGCGACCGTGGCGGGGCCCTCGAACAGGATCGCCTCCTCGATCGCATCGGCGGCCCACAGCGGATCGCGGTCCTCTTTCCAGCGGTAGGAGTTGGTGTTCGGCGCGTGATGCCCGCCGGGCGTCAGCGGCTCGAAGGGCTCGCGCAGTGCGGGCAGGCCGGTGGCGGTGAGCGCCCCCATCGAGGTCCCGTGATAGGCGAGGTAGCGCGAGACGATCTTGTGGCGCTTGGGCTCTCCGCGCGCGGCGTGGTAGGCCTTGGCGAGCTTCCACGCCGACTCGACGGCCTCCGAGCCGCCCGAGGTGAAGAACACACGGTTGAGCTCGCCCGGCGCGAGCGCCGCGATGCGCGCGGCCAGTTCGATCGAGCGCGGGTGGGCGTAGCTCCAGTTGGTGTAGAAGCCGAGCTCGGCGGCCTGGCGCGCGGCCGCCTCCCCGAGCTCGGCGCGACCGTGTCCGACGTTTACGCAGTACAGCGCCGAGAGCCCGTCGAGGTAGCGCTTGCCGTGCTCGTCGTAGACGTAGCACCCGTCCCCGCGCACGATCACGGGGACCTCGCCGCCTTCCTCGTAGACACCCATGCGCGTGAAGTGCATCCACAGGTGGCGCTTGGCGAGCTGCTGGAGCTCGGTAGACGTTGGGGTCAATAGCTCACTGGACATTGGGGATAACGCTACTCCGACAGGATGGCCGACTCAAGGCATCACACGTTCAACTATGGTCGCGTTCATTGTACGAGATGTACAACGATGGCCGTACGTTTTGGGGATCGCGCCCATTGGCGAGCGACGGTCGAGGACGTAGCGTTTGTCACGACCGATTTCGAGAGGAGCCACTATGGCCAGTGCAAGCGTCGCAGCGCCCTCGTCTCCCGAGCCCTCGGGGGTCATGGACAAGGGCCTGAAAAAAGGCGCGATCGGCTACCTCTCGAATATCGTCATCGGCGTCGCCTCGACCGCGCCGGCCTATTCGCTGGCGGCGACGCTCGGCTTCATCGTCGTGGTGAAGGGCGTCGGCGTGCACGCCCCCGCCGTGCTGCTCGTGGCGTTCCTGCCGATGCTGCTGGTCGCCTCGGCCTACAAATACTTCAACCGCGCCGACCCCGACGCAGGCACAACCTTCGCGTGGACGACGCGCACGTTCGGTCCGTCTACGGGCTGGCTGAACGGCTGGGCGATCTTCCTCGCGGATGTGATCGTGATGGCATCGCTGGCGGACATCGCGGCGATCTACACCTTCCAGCTCTTTGGCTTCACCGAACTCGGCGAATCGAAAGTCGCGGTCATCATCGCGGCGGTCCTGTGGATCGCGATCATGACCTGGATCTGCTACCGCGGCATCGAGCTCTCGGCACGCATCCAGCAGGTGCTGCTGGGCGCCGAGGTGTTCATCCTGGGCCTGTTCGCGGTGGTGGCCTTCGTCAAGGTCTACGGCAGCCATCCGCCGGCCGACTCGATCAAGCCGTCGCTCGATTGGATCAACCCGTTCGCCATGAACTTCTCCGATCTGGTCGTCGCGCTGTTGCTGGCGGTGTTCATCTACTGGGGCTGGGACTCGGGCGTGTCGGTCAACGAGGAGTCCGAGGACCCGGCCGAGGGTCCGGGCAAGGCTGCGGTCGTCTCGACGATCCTGCTCGTGGTGATCTACGTCGTGGTCTCGGCGGCCGCGCAGTCCTTTCACGGCGTCGGCTTCCTCTCCAACGAAGCCAACCAGGAAGACATCCTCAAGGCGCTCGGCACGGGTGTGCTGGGCGAACCGCTGAACAAGCTCCTGATCATCGCGGTGCTCACATCGGCGTCGGCCTCGACGCAGACGACGATCCTGCCGACCGCCCGCACGACCCTGTCGATGGCCCATTGGAAAGCCGTCACCAGTCTCCTTGCGCGGGTGCACAAACGCTTCCTGACACCGACCGTCTCCACGCTGGGCTTCGGTGCGCTCTCGATCGCGATCACGATTGCCCTGCTGCTGCTCTCCGAAAGCGTGCTCGCCGACTCGCTCACGGCGATCGGCTTCCCGATCTGCTTCTACTACGGCTTCACGGGCGTGGCCTGCATCTGGTACTTCCGCCACGAGCTGCGCAAGAGCACCCGCAACCTGCTGCTGCTTGGAATCGGACCACTGCTCGGCGGGCTGATGCTGTTCGGCATCGGCATCAAGGCGGCCTTCTACTACGGACACACGGCCAACGTCGAATCCAAGCCGATCCTCGGCATCACCCTGCCGCTGTGGATGGGCATCGGCGGCATGCTGCTCGGCGCTGTCATCATGCTGATCTCGCGGCCCTACTTCCGCGAGTTCTTCGCGCGCAAGCCCGAAGTCGCGGTGCCCGACCTGCTCGACCGTCCGCCGCCTACCGAACCTGTCCCCGGACCGGTGGAGTTCTGAACCGGGGGCACGCCCGCCCGTCATTGGGGAACACGACGCTCACGCAGATGGACTGGGGGGCCTTTGTGTGAGCGTCGTGTGACGGGTGCGAGCGAGGCCACGACCCGCCGAGCAGGACCACTACTGCTGGCATGAGCCCCAGACGGTGGCCCGCGCCGGCCGCGGTCTCAGCCGACCTCCATCACCCCATGCGGCGCGCCGAGCGCCGCGAGGCGGTCGAGGAAGGGCCCGGGCGGGAACGCCTCGGGGCCGAGCACGCCGGCGCCCTGCCACGCGCCTTCGTTCAGCAGCTCGAGCGCGACGACGGGGTTGACGGCGGTCTGCCAGACGACGGCCTGGGAGCCGTACTCGCGCATTGTGGTCTCGTTGTCGACGACGTGGTAGAGGTAGGTGGAGCGCTCGTCCCCGTCGATGCCGGTGCCGGTGACCCAGGTGCCGGCGCAGGTGCGCCCGCTCATGCGCTCGCCGAGCGTGGCGGGGTCGGGCAGCGCGGCGGCCACGACATCGCGCGGGGCCACCTCCTGCCCCCGAACGCTGACCGGTGTGGTGGAGTCGAGGCCGAGTTTGTGCAGCGTGCGCAGCACCTCGATGAACTCGCGGCCGAGCCCGTACTTGAACGTGACGCGCTCGCACTGCACCCAGCGCGGGATCAGCACGACCTCCTCGTGCTCGACGTTGACGCACTCGACCTTGCCGATGCCCTCGGGGAAGGTGAAGACCTCGGGCTCTGAGAAGGGGACGGTCGTGTGGAAGCCGCGCTCGCGCTCCCAGATCAGGGGCGGGTTCAGGCACTCCTCGATCGTCGTCCAGATCGAGAAGGTGGGGGCGAAGTCATAGCCCTCAACGACGAGGTCAGCGCCGTCGCGCACTCCCACTTCGCGTACCTGGGAGAACAGCTCCTGCGCGGCGTAGCGCGCGAACACGTCGGAGAGCCCCGGCTCGACGCCGATCCCCACGAGCGCGAGCAGACCGGCCCGCTCCCACTGCTCGTGCGCAGCGAGCTGATGCTCGCCGAGCATCTTGCCGGGCAGCTCGTACGGGCGCTCGGGATGGGGCGCCGAGAGCGTCATGGCCATGTCGAGGTAGGTCACGCGCGCGTCGAAGCAGGCCCCGAAGATCGGCTCGTTGAAGCGTGGGTCGCAGGCGTTGAGCACGGCGTCGGGTTTGGTGCGCTCGATCAGGGCGGTCAGGTCGCCACGATCGGAGGCGTCGACGCGCTCGGCGGCGAAGCGGTCGGCTTCGCCCAGGCGCGCGACCACCTCGTGTGCGCGCTGGGGTGAGACGTCGGCGAGCGTCACCCGCTCGAACGCCGGGCGGCGCTGGGCGATGGCGGCAAATGCCGCCCCCACGCCACCGGCTCCGACGACAAGCACCTTCATCACGCAACAGTCTTACGCAAATCCATCCACCGGAACGTCCTAAAGGAGACGTTGCTCGTACTCCACAACGGACATGGCGCAACGACGCGCGACGCCGGACCGCTCGCGTATGCTGCGCCGTCGATGGCGAGCGCGCTTCTCGACACGCCGGCACCTTCGCCTGCCGCCAGACAGCCAGCTCGCTGGGCCCCGTCCCCAAAGCTCCGAGGCGCGGAGTTGGCGTGGGTGATCGTCGCCGGCGTCGCCCTGGCGGTGCTGACGAGCTGGCCGTTGATCCTGCACATGCCCAGCCGCATCGCGCCGGACCTCGGCGATCCGGTGCGCACGGCCTGGCAGGTTGCGTGGGTGGGCCACGCGATGCTGCACGACCCGCTGCATCTGTTCGACTCCAACGCCTTCTATCCGCACCCGCTGAGCTTGGCCTTCTCGGATTCGCTGCTCGGCTACGGCCCGGCGGCGTTCTTCGGCCACGGCACTGTGGCGGCGCTCGTCCGCTACAACCTGCTGTTCCTGTGGGCGTGGTCGCTGTGCTTCGTCGGCGCCTACCTGCTCGCTCGCGAGCTGGGGCTGGGACGCCTCGGAGGGGCTGCCGCCGGGATCGCCTTCGCCTACGCGCCCTACCGCGTGACCGAGGCTGGCCACCTGCACGTGATCTCCAGCGGCGGCATCCCGCTGGCGCTGTTCCTGCTCCTGCGCGGCTACCGCCGCTCCTCGCGCGGATTGGTGCTCGCGGGCTGGCTGGTGTCGGCGTGGCAGGTCAGCCTTGGGTTCACGCTGGGGCTGCAGTACTGCTACCTGCTGGCAGTGCTGGCGCTGCTCGTGCTCGTGTTCTGGTGGACGGGCCGCCTGAATCCGGGCGAGGCGTGGGGCGGGGGAGGGCGCGAGGACACGGCCCCAGACGCCGGCGAGGCCGGGTCCACCGGCGCCGCGAGCGCGGCTCGGAGCGCGCCGGCGCGTGGCGGGCGCGGACCCTTGATCCCACGTCGGCTGCTGGCGGTGACGTGCATCGGCATCGCGACGCTGGGTGTGGTCGCGATCTACGAGGCGCGCCCGTACCTGAAGGTCGCAAACGAGTATCCGACGGCGAAGCGCACGCTGAAGGAAGTCAAAAACTACTCCTC
Source organism: uncultured Solirubrobacterales bacterium (assembly GCA_963714025.1). Lineage (GTDB taxonomy): Bacteria > Actinomycetota > Thermoleophilia > Solirubrobacterales > Solirubrobacteraceae > Palsa-744. Next base: position 2,240,446 of record OY970221.1, on the reverse strand, counting down.
GGGTCCGGCGGCGCTACTGTCGGCCTCCTCGGAGAACCGCGTGTGGGGGAGCGTGACGGCGCCGGCGCGCGAACACGTCCACTCCAAGAACGAGGACGTCTTCTGGCCCGGCGGCTTGATCCTCGTGCTCGCGCTGATCGGCCTGGCGGGGGTCGGGGGGTCGGTCTACACGCGCAGGTTGAGACTGGGCCTGGCGAGCGGAATCGTCGTCTGCTCGGTGCTCGCGATGGGGCTCGGTCTGACGGGCGCGGGCTACCCGTATCGCCTGCTGTTCGACTATGCCCCGGGGTGGGACGGCGTGCGGGTGCCCGGGAGGGTGTTCACGCTGGCGACGCTGTTCTACGCGCTGCTCGCCGGCGCGGGCATCCAGTGGCTGCTGGTGCGCACGGGTGCGTGGGGCAAGCGCCACACGGTCGGCGCCGCGGCCACGATCGTGGGCGTGGTGCTGCTGATCGGCCTGCTCGGCGAAGGCGCAGGCCATCTCGCTCACCCGGTCGTCCCCCAGCCAAAGCCCGCCGAGGTGGGGTTGCGCGGGCCGCTGCTTGACCTGCCCACCGACGGCGCGGCCGATCGCGTATGGCAGTACTACTCGACGGACGGCTTCTACAAGATCCCGATCGGCAACAGCACGTTCGACATCCCCCAGGTGGACGATCTGCGCGGTGGGATGAGCGGTTTCCCCGACAAGGCGAGCATCGAGAAGCTGCGCTACTACGGCATCAAGACGGTCGTGCTGCACCTGACGATGCCGCAGCTGCCGGGGATCCACGGGTACGCGCTGGCAGAGCCGCCGAACGTGCAGACGGCCGCGGCCAAACCGGTCGCGGGGCTGGGCGTCAAGCGCCGTCAGGTGGGCTCGCTGGTGATCTACGAAATCGAACCTGGTCCAGCGGCGCTGCACGGAACGGACTAGAGGCAGCGACCGGATGATCACCCGCAAACGCTTGGCGTTGGCTGCGATTCTGCTCGTGGGGTTGTCCTACGCGACGCTGATCCAGTCGTTCTCGTGGAATCAGACCTCGCACTACGACCTGATCCGCTCGCTGAACGTGGAGCGGACGACGATCGACCAGTACCAGGCGAACACGGGCGACAAGGCCTATTACAAGGGGCACTACTACTCAGCGCGCGCGCCCGGGCTGGCGCTGATGGCGCTGCCGTTCTATGACGCGCTGAACCTGGTGGGGGCGGAATCGTGGACGGACGCGCACGTGGCGCCGCCGAACCATCCGGGCGACGAGATGATCTACCTGATCGGTCTGTGGGCGAACGTGCTGCCGGGGCTGTTGCTGTTGCTGCTGGTATGGCGCGTGGCCGACCGCTATGAGCCTGGCTACGGCGCTGCGGCGGCGGTCGCGCTGGGGCTGGGCACGATGGTGCTGCCGCTCTCGACGCTGCTGTTCAGCCACGTGTTCACGGCTTTCTTGGGGTTTGCGGCGTTCGCGCTGATGCTGAAAGAGCGCGACGGCCCACCGAGCGCGATGCTGCTGGGGCTGGCGGGCCTGGCGATGGGCTATGCGGTCGCCTCGGAGTACCCGCTGTTCTTCGTCGCGGCCGTGCTGGGGCTGTTCCTGCTCTCGCGCCGCGACGCCCTCAGCGCACCCCTGATCGCGCGCCGCGCGGGCTCCTACATCGCGGGCGGAATCGTGGGGATCGTGCCGCTGCTGCTGTACAACCACTACGCGTTTCACTCGTGGACGCACCTGGCCTACTCGAGCATCCCGCGCCAGCAGAAAGGGTTCTTCGGGATCTCGCTGCCGAGCTTGAAGGTGCTGGTCACGCTGCTGTTGGACTCGCGCGGGCTGCTGACGATCTCGCCGATCCTGATCCTGGGAGCGATGGGGACGGTGCTGCTGTACAAACGTGGCAAGCGCGCGGAGGCGCTGACGATCGCGGGCATCTGCCTCTGTTATGTCGGCTACAACTCGGGCTACTACCTGCCCTTCGGGGGCGGGTTCATGGGTCCGCGGTTCCTGACGACGATGCTGCCGTTCCTGGCGTTCCCGGTGGCGATCGCGCTGAAGCGCTGGCCGGGGCCGACGGTCGCGCTGGCGGCGGTGTCGATCTCAACGACGGTGATCGCGACGATCACGCATCCGCTGGTGGGCTATGAGAACGAGACGGTCGTGTGGATGCGCTATCTCGGCGAGGGCTTCTTCCAGCCGACGATCGCCTCCGCCTATGGCCTTGGGCGTGGCTGGGGCGGCATCTGGCCGTTCCTGCTGGCGGCCGGAGGAGGCGTTGTGCTGGCCGCGTGGGCGACGCCGCGCCTGCGCCTTACGAACGCGACGCTCGGCTACGGCCTGCTGGCGCTGATCGGGTGGTGCGTGTTCGCCGCGCTCGGCCCGACGGTGCTCGGGATCGATCACGCGGGGCTCGAGAGCATCGTCAAAGCCGGTGACAACACCGCGCTGAACCTGACCCTGCACAGCGGCAGCCGCTACCCCCTGAAGACGCTCGCCCCGACCGCGGCGCTGGCCGGGCTGCTGGCCATGTGCGCGATGCGGCTATTCCGCAACGAGCCGGATGCACCGGTGCGGGTTGAGGTGGGAGCGAGCCCCGGCGCGCAGCGAGTCCCAGCAGCGTGACCGCAGCCGTTCGCGTGAGCTGAAGGCAGCGCTTTCGACACTGATCCTGCTGAACGGAGAAGGCCAGTGGCAACCGCCACCGGCCCGGGACTGACCTCGGCTCGTTGCGACTACTTCTTCTTGGTCTTCTTCTTGGCGGGTCCGTATTTCTTGCGTGCGGCGCGTTCGCAGGCCTTGCGCTTGGAGCCCTTGGGCTTCTTGTGACAGGCCTTCAGAGCGAGTGCGAGCTTCTGTGCGCGGGTCAGGACCTTCGCCTTGGGGCATCCGGTGACTGTGACGGACGTGTTCTGGTTGATCTGGGCGCCATTCTGTCCCGTGAGGCTCGTTGGTATCGCCAGCTTGGTGGCGCAGAGATTGCCTGTAGCGGCGAGGACGGAGTGCGGTCCCTCGGGGAGACTTGTTTCGAAGCTCGAGATGGGAGCGTCGGGGACGGTTTCGAAGCGGGAGTAGGTGATGCCTTTCTTGATGTCCGTGTTGCCATCCAGGTCGATACGGATGGTGCCACCGCGTTCGTTTGCCTGTAGCAGGAACACGACGTCGGGGAACGCCGCGCCACCGTGGGATACGAGGATCGCGGGACCGGTGAGGGGGACCTTCAGGATCGGCGTTATTGCTTTGGCGGTGCCGATGAACGATCCTGCCGGGCAAGCAGCGGGGTTGGTGTTGAACTGCGCTTCGGTGCAAGCCTGCTGGAGGGTTGTCAGTCGGGCCGGCAGGACCTTGGGTAGGGTGAGGTCGACTTTGTGGATGTTCGCTTCCCCAGGCTTCTGGGACAGCTTGACGGTCAGGCTGGCACCGTTTGCTTTGCTGGTCTTGCCGTTCGTTGAGACGGTGAACTTCGGCGCGAACTTCAACGCCTGACACGAACCGACCTGGAAATGCGTGCCGATGGGCGCACTCGCACCGGGGCCACCCGCGCCGGCCGGTGGCGCACCATACGCCGTCCCGGAGAACTCCTGTGGTTCGCAGTTGGTCGGGTTGATCATGAAGTCCGCACGATCGACCACGGCATCCACCGCCCGTAGGTCCGTCGGCACACCGGCCACCACCTGCGGCAATGCGTCCGTTGTGATCGTCAACTGCGCCGTGCTAGGGTCCACTTCGATCCGTGCGCGCACACGCTGCGTCGGCAGGACGAACGGGCCGACGTGCAACGGCACGACGATCGAGAGGCCGAACGGCGCGCCCTCATACCCTTCGGTCAAGTAGATCGGCGCCTGTGACTGACCCGGTTCCGGGATCACCAGCGGATAGGGGCCAGGACCAGACTCCACGCTGGTGTGCCCGATCTTCGACACTTCCGGACACGCGTTCGCTTCCGCCTGCGCATCCGTGCACAACGGCACGCTCGACAGCCTGCCCGTCAGACCGGCGGGCGCCTTGAACTGCAACCCATCGATCCGCTGCTGACCGTCGGGCCGGGTCAGAAGCATCGAGAACCCGGTGAACCCTCCAGCCTGATCGGTAGTAGAACCAGCGGTCAACGACGGACTGAACGGCAACGCCCCACCAGGACACGCGCCACCACCAGGCCCATGGTCGATCAGGAACGTACCTTCCGGAAAGGCGTCCTGCACCTGGGGTGCGCTCCAAGGCGTGAAATCGCTCGTTGAGGTGAACGTCCCGCACTGCGTGGGTGTTGTGAGCGCCGCCTGCGCGCCACCGTTAAAGGACAGCTTGAAGTCCGTGAACGGCAGTTGTGGTGTTTCTGTGAACGTCGTGACCAATCGCCCTGTCTGTTCGTCGAGGTGGACGTGACCGATGAGCTTGATGTTCACACCTTCACCGGACGCCGCGACCAGCAACTTCAGATTGGGCGGGTTGGACTGAAGGACGTATATGTCACCTTCGAGCTTGTGCGGCAACAGCGGCGTTTCGATCGAGTCGACCCCTACTTTCGAGGAGGATGGACAGGAGGGTTCCCCTTCGGTGCCGACTGCGGACTGTGCATCGGAGCACGCTCCCAGACCGGCGGCCTGACCGGGATTGATCACGACGCCTTTGGGTAGCGTGACCATCGCGTTCTTGATGTCGGACATCGAGAACCCTTCAGGCTCATCAAGTCCTTCTTGGGGCATTTTCACGTCCACGGTCAATCCCGCGGGGGTGTCGGTGCTGCTGGTATCGGGCGCGGCAGTGATCGACGGCTTGAACTGCAGACGATCGCAACCGGTATAACCCGTCGCCAGTCCATTGCTGTCGTGCGTGAGGGTGCTCGCTTCGCTGATACCGCTGTCGGGGAACCCCGGCGGCGCCCACGACGTGAGCTCATCCGAAATGGTCTGCGGACCCGCACACTTCGTCGGCAACGTCAACAGCGGCGTCAACCCAGCGCCCGACGAGAGGCCGCATATGTTGAGAAAGCAACGGCGGTAGTTGTGGCTGGGGTCCCCGGGGACCCCCCAGAACGTGATCGTGTTCATCGTGATTCTTTTGTGAACGATGTTGTCGATGTGCTCGCTGATCCCGTAGTCCCCACCCGTCCTGACAGCTGCGTCCAGCCGAGCACCATCACCGAGGAGCAGGAACCCGAACTCGGCCGGTACCCCCGGCGGGGGCACCATGTTGTACAACGGGATCTTGAACGCGTACACGAACTGGCTTTCGAGCGGAGTGCCCGGCGAAAACCCACCCAGCAACGGCTGATCGTACCCGATCTGCGTATCCGCGGGACACGCGTTTTCGTTGAGTTGACTGCGCGTACAGCGCGGCACGACCTGAGGATCACCGATGATCCCCGGTGGGACGCCCACCAACACATCACGCATTTCACCCGCCGGTTCCGAGCCTACGTTATTAAGGTAGAGCGACACCGTGAGCGAGTATGGGTGCGAACCCGCCTGTGTGTCCACCGTCCCATCGGGATCGCTCGCCCAAGCATCGACGTTCTGCAACCCAAAACTCGGCGTTTCGGACCCGAACTTGATTGTGTTAGTTGTGCTTGCCGGCACGGGCGTGCCACCACCGGAGACCGTCACTTCGTTGACACTTGTGCCGACGACATTGCTCGAGGCCTTCACACGCACGATCAAGAATTCCGAATCGCCCGGCCGGATCGAGACCAGATTGCTCGTGTTCACGCAGGTGACGATGCTGCCGAGCGAGCATTTCCACAACGAGCCCAAAGAGCCTTCTTCATGACCGTAGAATCCCGCTTCGATCGCGGTCAGACCGGTTGGGAGCTTGTCCTCAACCGTGATCGTGCCATTGCTCGCCTTCGCACCGATGTTATAGACCGACAACAGGATGTCCGCCACACCATTCGGCGCTACAATCGAGGGATACGTACCGGGCGTCGCCACCTCCCAACCCGGATGCTCTTCTTCGGCAAACGCGGGGGCGATACTAAAGGCTGACAGTGTGAGGACGAGGGCGATCCCCAGAAACAGGTTACGTAGACCGGCACGACCCTTCATCCCGCGGACCGATGGATCGGGGAGTATTTGTGAAATACGCATGATCAGTGGCTCCCCTTGTTGTGCTTTGACTTCTTGGACTGCTTCTTTGGCTTGGCCTTCTTTACGCATTTGCCATGGTCGAGCTTCTTGCCCTTTTTACACTTCACCGACTTGGACTTCGCTTTCACCACCGGATTGCCCGGCAGGAGCGCGGGGAAGTTACCCGTGCCCGCATACGTCGCACTGGAGGGCGTCGCGAACACCGGCGACGAGGGCGGCGCCCCTTGACAACCCCCACCGGTGCACAACGATGGCGAAGGCGGCGAGACCGCGCCCACACGCGCGTCATACACGTCATATAGATCGTTTTCATCCTGCCCGACCAGTTGCGCATTCGTGATGAAGAACACATCCGAGCCATTCGCGCTCGCATCCAGCAGGAACGACGGACTCTGCCCTGCACCACCCGATAGCAGATAGATGCACCCGCTACTCGAGCGGCAACTACCGGCGCTGTCTCGCTCCCACTCATACACATCCGTCGTGTGATTGGTGTCCTGCGAGACCAGGCCTTCATCGCTCTGGAAGAACACCCGTGAACCATCTTCTGAGATCGCACGCAACTGAGACGTATCGCTCGCCTCGCCGATCGGGAGCATATTGCTCAAGCCACGCGTCGAGCCGGGTCGTTCCCCGCTGGGAATGCATGACACACAGGACAAGCTGTCACCGTCCGCGTTGAACACGTACACCTCCCATAGGGAGCTGTGCTGCGTGCTCTCGTTGTCATAGCCCGTGAGACTCCGCGTAGACATGAACACGAGACTGTGACCATCGGGCGTCGCCTCCGCCATACGACCACTCAGAGCAGGCGCCCACGGAAACGCGCTCCGACCGAGGAAGCCGAGTTCCCCTCCCACGCTTTCTTCACCAATTCCCCCGAGGATCGCGACTAGCGTCGTCGTGCCGGCGTGATAGAGGTAGAGGTTGGAGCGGCCAGCTGTCGCACCGGTAGCGAGAGCTCCTTTGGCGACGAAGTAGACGTACGACGCGTCGTCGCTGGCGCCCGCGAGCCCCAGCACTTCCCCACCGGGCGTCAGATCACTCGTCACATTCCCCGCCAGGTCGTATTCATAGAGGTCGCCCGCCTTGGTGTAGAGCACCCGCGAACCATCCGTCGCCGCCGTCTGGAACGTCGCGTGTTCAGCGACCAGCATCGTTGAGACGCCGTTCTCACGCACGTACAACGCGCCCGTGTTGGCATCGGTCCAGAACACCCGCAAACCATCTTCGGAGACCGCCCGCCACGAATTGTTCGGTTCGTACGCAGTAGCAGGTGATGCGCCGATGAACGCGTTCGGTTCACTCGCGCCATCCGGAAGGACGTTCACAAGCCGTAGCGCCCCTTTATGAGATTCGTAGATATTGTTCTGCGTCTCGCCACCATCGAGAGCTTCCGGCGTCAACACGTCGTTGGCCTCGAAGAACACACGCCCCGACGCGGGAGACGCGGGCGCAGACGAGATGCCGACCTTTTCGCTGAAGAAACCTCCCAGGTAAGCAGCCCCATATTCTGCCGGCGCCCTGTTGGGCGGCGTGACCGTGTACAGCGGATGGACGCTCCCATCACTGTTCTTACGTTCATACAGAACTTCATACCCGTCCGGCGCCCCCGGCGCCAACGATTCAGACGAAGTCAAGAAACTCATCGACAGATCAGAGGAGAACCCCGCAAACGTGGGACTGTTAAGACCCAGCGGCTGCAGATTCTTCTGCACCCAACCGCCCGATGGGGAACGCTTCGCCAGATACTCGTTGCCGGCGACGCCGTCACCCTGACTCCCGTTGCCTTCGGCGTTTGGATCGCCCACATATGCAACGGCATTCCCATTCGCCGCCGCCCGCATCGGAAATATCGTATTGTAGACTTCGTAGCTTGCAGGGGCGTCGCCATCAGGAGCGTACACCTGTATCCCTTCGTTGCGGGCGGGGGTGACCATTTCATACCCGCGCCCATCCGGCAATCCCAGCACACCCGGGGCGAGCGTTGAGAACACCGTGTCAACGCCTTCCGCGCCGGCCACGGGACTGCTCGCCACGAAACGGAAGTGGTACGTCGTGCCCGGTTGCAACCCCTCGAGATGGGCCTGCACGCCCACCGGTTCGGTGGAGGCGCCCGCGTTCACACTGGCTGTCGTGGCGCTGTATGAAGCTGTCGTGCCGTATTCCACGACGAACGTTGTCGGCGCGCCGTGCGGGTTCACCTTCGCCGAGACGATCGCGCTGCTCGACCCCGCGCTGGAGAAGGACTCTTCCGTCACACTCGGAGGGCCGGGATCGACAAACGACCGTTCGGCGCTCTGCGTGGAGCCAAACGCATTCGCGACCGTCAACCTGTAGAAGTACGTCGTCCCCACCGTCAATCCATTGATCGACGCCGCTACTGCCACCGGACTGCTCCCTGAACCGGCGTCGGGCGAGCACGCCGCCGTGCTCGACAGCACATCAGCGGTGGTGCCGTATTCGAACTCACACGACGTCACCGCGTTCCCGCCCGGATCCACACTGCCTTTCAGCAGCACCGTGGAACCTGAGAAACCAGGAACGTCGGCACTCTCTTCAGGCAACGGCACGACTGGGCCGAAAACGTCCACCCGCGTCGCGCTCGCAGCGTACAACTTCCCGCCGGCGCCGAGCGCCACGCCGAACGAGTTACTCAACGTCCCCGCGCCGGAGATACCAAGCTGGTCCCCGGACGCGTCGAACTCCGTGACCTGGCTGCCTTCGTCGACGAACACGTTCCCTGTCACGGGATCGACCCCCAGCGTGCTGCCACTCGGATCAATCAGCGTCCCCGCCGCCGATGAGGACCCAAACTGCGAGGCTTCATAGCGCCGCACACCACCCGAATAAGTCGCCACATATACGTTGCCCGTACCATCCGCGGCGACGTTGCAGTTTTCGTCCAGCCCACCCATCGACGCCGTTTCATCGAGGTTCGTCACGGGATTCAACGTCGGAACGTACTTGTGCACCGACCGATCCGTGTAATCGCCCACGTACACCGCACCGGACGGATCGACTGCGACACCACAGAACTCCCCGCCCGTCAATTCCCCCAAGAACACGCCACTGGCAGCGTAGACCCTCACCACTTCGTTGTCCGCGACATAGATGTCACCCGCGTCCGGACCAGAGGAATCGTCCACCGCGATCTCACCTTCGGATGCGAGCGCAAACCCACCGATGCCGCTAATATGGTTCGTCCCGAGACCGGAGAAGTTCACCGACTGGCCGGCCGCGTCGAACTTGTACACGCTATCCGCAAACAGTCCGCCGTCGAACACGAACACTTCGCCGGTGCTCGGCCGTGTCGACACTCCAATCACTTCCGAGAACGATCCTGCACCAGTGCCTTCCGGCCCGAACGATTCACCCGTGAATGGATACGTCAACGCGGCCTGAGCAGAGGCGCCCCATGCCAGGGAGAAGATCAGTAGCATGCCAAGGACGACCATCCCGGACAACAGCGGTTTGCGAGCACCAATCGACGACGATGACGACATCTCTTCTCCTCGGTTGACCCTCATGAAGTCCTCTCTTTCCTGTTGTCCCTCTGCGCACCGCTCGAGGCGCTCGAGGGGTCGCGATCGATTACGGCGAGCCGTGTCGCCCTGTGCGCTTCCTCACCAAGCGCGGTCAATCGCCATGCATTGCACTCCCCATACGCCTGACCCTGACCACTGTTGTCGACCAACCCAAGCTTCTCCAACCGCGCGAGGAGCTTCGATATCTGCCCCTGGTCCGAGGCGCCCGCCATCTCCCCAATCAAACGATTGCTCGCACCCGGCTCCTCAGCGATCGCACTCAACACCCGCAACGTGCGATACGTCAACCGCATCGGCAGATCGTGAAACAGATCACTCGCCACCGCCGCTCGCGACGAGCGCGACGAGGCCCTCCCACTGCGTCGCTTTGACGCACCGACGATCCCCGACACGGGACGATCCATCTCCCGTTGCGCAGCAGCAGGCCCCAAATAGGGCAGCACGATCATCGCCATCAATGGGTTCAACAACTCCGACATCGGTCCCGGCTGCCCGCTCGACAGACGCGTATGCACCACGCCGAGCACGGCGCCGACGATGCCCTCACCCGTCAACGGCGGCAACTCCCGCGACGACCCGGACCGCGAACCACCCTCCCGCAACGCGGTCGCGAGTCCCTTGAGGATCTCCGCGCGACGCCGCTGCACCGAGGACCCGGCCCGCAAAGCATCCACGACCAACAGCGAGCACACCGCGGGCTGCTCATCGAAAAACCCCAACAGCGCACCAAGACCCGCACGTACCTGCTCACGCCACGACCGCCCGCCACTCTCATACGCGGCGACGGCAACATCAGAAGCGCGAACCACGACATCCTCGAACACCGCTAGAAAGCAGTCGTCGCGATCCTCGAACAGGTCATAGAACGTGCGCCGCGACACCCCCGCGCGCCCCGTCACCCGCGACACCGTCATCTTCGGATACCCATACGCCGAGACGACGGCTACCGCGGCGCCCAAGATCCGCGAACGCTGAACCTCAGCCACCTGCACACTCCCATGCCGCGGCAACTGGGCCGACCGAACACCAGGACGCCGCTGCGGCTGCGCTCTCCTCGTCGCAGAACGCATCACGCGGCCCTCCCCCCGACGGGGGCCACGAAACGGCTGGACTCAGCCGCTAGACCAGGGGTGCTACTGGGACAAGAGAGAGAGAGAGAGAGAGAGAGATGTGTCAGCGTTGCTGACGCATCTACCTACGGGCCTCAACGGGCACGCAAAGACTCCCAGCACGTCTGTCCCCAACGAACTCACGCGAAAACAACCCCTCTTCATACGATCAAGAACCCTCTCCCCAACAACCCTGCAAAAGCGCTTGAAACCGATCCAGGAACGAACCGACCCAAACCCCTGACCTATCGATGCCCGACAACCCCTAACGAGAAGTCATGACAACAAGAACGTAACGCATACACAACACCTTGTCAAGAGAGAACCGCACAAACGGCTCCGGTCAACGTCAGTTCTTGACGGTCTTGACGTTGCACTTGGCGCCGTGCAGCTGCTTGCAGGCGACTACGTAGCCCGGACGGGGCTGGTCGTGGGCGTTCATCAGACCCGCATCGAAGCGCGTCGAGGCGGTGCCGCCGGTCCAGTCGTAGATGTACAGTCGCTTGATCCGCGACTGCGAGGCGGCGACGGCGAACATGTACTTGAGCACCTTCGCCGCCCGCGTGAGACCGGAGCCGTGCTTGTTGGGGAAGGCACCCCCGAACTGCACGAGCCCGCCGGTCTCGGTCAGCCACACCTGGCCGCCGAGGGCACGCGAGAGTTCGCGGGTGCGCCACGATTCGAGACGGTTGATGTCGGAGTAGTTGTGCAGGCCCCAGATCTTCGGCATGACCGTGCGCAGGCGGCCGATCTCGCGCTTGAATTCGGAGATGTATTCGAGCGTCGGGCCGATGTCCTGCGCGTCGAGCACGTCCAGCCCGATCACCGTGCAACCCTTGCAGACGCGGATCAGCGCCTGGTAGTACTTCGCGTTCGCCACCGCCGAGGGGCTCGCGAGCGTGTGCGGGATGTAGCCGCGGTTGGCCTCGTCCCAGGCCTGGTACTGGCGGACGTGGGGAAAGCGCTTGATGAATTTCTGCACGTCTTTCTGGTACTGGGCGACGCTCGGCAGGCGCAGCGGCGTGTACTCGGAGTGGTAGAACGCCACCAGCACCTGCTGATGGTGAGCTTCGGCTTCGCGGATGAAGAGGATCGCCTTGTCCAGCGAGAAGGAGTGCGTGACCGCGTCATAGGGGGCGATGTAGCGGACGATTTTCGTGTGCAGCTGCGCCCACAGCGGGTTGCCGAACATCTCGTCGGTCTCATCGCCGACGCCCGTCAGGTAGGACGCGGCCGCATGGGCACGCGGGACCTGGGCCTTGCCGAGCGCGCCCGGCGCGATCAGCAGTCCGGCGGCCAGCACCAGCGGGATCACGGGCGCGGCGAGCAGCCGAAGAAGTCTCGAGCGGGAGGGTCGTGGTCGTGTCATGTCGCTCCTGGAACAGCCTTGGGGGCGCAGGGTTGCGCCGCGGGGGTGCGCGATGCTAATAGCTTTACGCCACCCTTACGCCGGGTCCTGCTCGCTTAACGCGACCTTTACCTCGACCTCCGGACCATGCGAGCGCAGCGTGGGGTCGGCGACGATCCGCACGTCCACCCCCGGCAATCCCCGCAGCAGCCGCGTCAGCAGCGAATCGTTCAGGCGGCGCAACCCGCGGCGCGGCGAGGGCGCGCCCATCAGCACGTACGTGCTCCCGAGCGAGCGGGCGAGCGACACCGCAACGGCGGCGACGTCCTCGCCCTCCTCCACGCGCAGCCGCGCGCCCAGCATCGAGGTCAGCCGCCGCAGCGCCTCCAGGCGCTCGCGGTCGGACGCGCTCGGCTCGCGCCCGGGCGGGCGCACCACCAGCACGTCGAGCTCAGCGTCCAAGCGCTGGGCCGAGCGCCACGCGCGCCGCACCACGCGCTCTGACTGCGGCGCGAGCGTCGCCAGCGCGAGCAGCCGCTCGGCGATCGCCTGCGGCTCCTCGCGCGCCGGCGCCGGCAGCCCCTCCTCGTCGCGGCGCAGCACCGGCGGCGGCACCCGCACGAGGCGCTTGACCTCGACGTCCTCTGCCACCTGGCGCAACGCCGTCTCGCGCAGGGCCGAGAGGTTCTCGATCTTGAAGAAGTTGTTCAGCGCCGCCGGCACGCGCTCGGGCGGATAGACCTTGCCCGCTTTGAGCCTGTCGATCAGCGTCTCCGGGGTGAGATCGATCAGGACGACCTCGTCGGCCATCGACAGGACCTCGTCGGGGATCGTCTCGCGCGTGCGCGAGCCCGTGAGGCGTTCGATCTGATCGTTGAGGCTCTCCAGGTGCTGCACGTTCACGGTCGAATACACGTCGATCCCGGCCTCGAGCACGTCGCGCACGTCCTCGTAGCGCTTCTCGTGCTCGACCCCCGGCGCGTTCGTGTGCGCGAGCTCGTCGATCAGGCACAGCTCTGGTTTGCGCTCCAGCACCGCCGGCAGGTCCATCTCCGTGAGCGGCGTTCCGCGGTAGGTGACCGTGCGCCGGGGAACCACCTCCAGGCCCTGTGCCTGCGCGAGCGTCTCGGCGCGGCCGTGGGACTCCAGGTAGCCGACCGCGACGTCGCGTCCCGCGTCGGCTTCGGCCGCGCCCTCCTGGAGCATGCGGTATGTCTTCCCCACGCCGGGGGCCATGCCGATGAAGACCTTGAGGTGTCCGCGATCGTCCGCCATGCGACACCGCGGACGCTAGCGGAGCAGCGTCCACCTAGCGCTGACGGCCTCCCTCCTTCCAGCACAGCGCTGCGTTAGACCACCCCAGCCACCCAACGCCGGTAGTGCGTATTCCAGAGCGCTGTGCGGGGTGTGTGCATTGAACTTAATTTTTTCGTCTGAACGAAAAAATTAATCAAGGCACATGCCCTCCCATCAAGCCCCAAGAAGATTATGCACAACCAAGTCAATCAGCTTGATGCCGATGAACGGGGCGATGATCCCGCCGAGACCGTAGATCCACAGGTTGCGTCGCAACAGCGCGCTCGCGCCGATCGGACGGTAGCGCACGCCGCGCAGCGACAGTGGGATCAGCAGCGGGATCACGAGCGCGTTGAAGATGATCGCCGAGACGATCGCCGACTGGGGTGTGCCGAGGTTCATCATGTTGAGCACGTGCAGCGGTCCCTTGCCTCCCGGCGAGGTGGCGTAGGTCGCAACGAAGATCGCCGGGAGGATCGCGAAGTACTTGGCGACGTCGTTGGCGATCGAGAACGTCGTCAACGCGCCGCGCGTGATCAGCAGCTGCTTGCCGACCTCGACGATCTCGATCAGCTTCGTCGGGTTGGAGTCCAGGTCGACCATGTTGCCGGCCTCGCGCGCGGCCTGGGTGCCCGTGTTCATCGCCACGCCCACGTCGGCCTGCGCCAGCGCGGGCGCGTCGTTGGTGCCGTCGCCGGTCATCGCAACCAGCCGCCCGTCCTCCTGCTGCTCGCGGATCAGCGCGAGCTTGCGCTCAGGCGTGGCTTCGGCGAGGAAGTCGTCCACGCCGGACTCCTGCGCGATCTTCGCCGCCGTCAGACGATTGTCGCCGGTGACCATCACCGTTTTGATGCCCATCGCGCGCAGTTGCTCGAAGCGGACGGCCATGCCCTCCTTGATCGTGTCCTTCAAGTAGACGACGCCCAGCACCTGGTTGTCGCGCGCGACCGCCAGCGGCGTGCCGCCCTCGTTGCCGATGCGGTCCAGCACCTCCTGCAGCTCCGGCGGCGGCGAGCCGCCTTCGCCCCGCACGAGCCCGACGATCGCATCGCCCGCGCCCTTGCGCAGCCGCCGCCCGTCGATGTCCACGCCGCTCATGCGCGTCTGCGCGGTGAACGGCACGAACTCCGCTCCCGTCGTGGACATGTCGTGCTCGCGGATGCCGTACTGCTTGGCCAGCACCACGATCGAGCGGCCCTCGGGCGTCTCGTCCGCGAGCGAGGCCAGTTGCGCGACCTCCGCCAGCTCGGACTCGGGCACACCGGGCATCGGCACGAACTCCGACGCGAGACGGTTGCCGATCGTGATCGTGCCGGTCTTGTCGAGCAGCAACACGTCCACGTCGCCCGAAGCCTCGACCGCACGCCCGGACAGGGCGAGCACGTTACGGCGCACGAGGCGATCCATGCCCGCGATCCCGATCGCGGACAGCAACGCCCCGATCGTCGTCGGAATCAGCGCGACCAGCAGCGCGATCAGCGTCGTCTCGGAGATCGACGTACCCGCGAACAGCCCGAACGGGCGCAGCGTCGCCACCACGATCATGAAGATCAGCGTCAGCGCCGCGAGCAGGATGTTCAGCGCAATCTCGTTCGGGGTCTTGCGCCGCGAGGCGCCCTCGACCAGCGCGATCATGCGATCGAGGAACGACTGCCCGGGCTCCTGGGTGATTTCCACGACGATCTCATCCGAGGTCACACGCGTGCCGCCGGTCACCGCGCTGCGATCGCCGCCGGACTCGCGAATCACGGGCGCGGACTCCCCCGTGATCGCCGACTCGTCCACGGTCGCGATGCCCTCGATCACGGTGCCGTCGCCGGGGATCAGCTCGCCCGCGGGCACGACCACCACGTCGCCGCGCGTCAGCTCCGAGGCGGCCTTCGTGGAGCCGTCGCGCATCGTCGCGACCGTCTCCTTGCGCATCGAGCGCAGCGTGTCGGCCTGCGCGCGACCGCGACCCTCGGCGAAGGCCTCGGCCATGTTCGCGAACACGACCGTCAGCCACAGCCAGATCGCGATCGTGAACGTGTACCAGGCGGGCTCGTGCCCGCCACCGAGCGGCTTTCCGCCAAAGGCCTGGATCAACCACGTCACGGTCGTGATGACCGAGCCGATCTCCACGACGAACATCACCGGGTTGCGCACCTGCACGCGCGGGTCGAGCTTCTTGAGGCTGTCGATCAGCGCGCGCCGGACGATGTCGCGTTGGAACAGCGAGATCGCCCGACGCTCGTGCGTGGCGGGGACGGTGGACATCAGCCTTTCATTCCTGTAAGTCGGTCGAGCGCGAGGTTGAGCTCGAGGACGTTCACGCCCGGTTCGCCGCTGAAGCCCAGCCCGCGCGAGTCGGTGTACTGACCGATCAACGCGTTCACCTTCGCCAGCGACAGACGGCGCACGGCCGCGATGCGATGGGCCTGGATCCAGGCGTTGGCCTGTGAGATTTCCGGATCGAGATTCGAGGCCGAAGTGTTGACCGCATCGACCGGTATCTGCGCGGTCGTCAGTCCAGGGTCATACGGCTTGTTCAGTTCCAGGTATTCCTTGATGTTTTCTTCGTCGGCTTCCTTCGTCTTGACGCTGTTGGGGCCGCGGTTGGAGAACGTGCTCGCGGCTGCGTTGTACGCTCCCCCTTCGGTGGCCGACGGACGCGACTGGAAGTACTTCGGGACCGCTTCGGTGACGAGTTCTTCTTCCTTTTCCTCCGGCTTGCCGTTCTTTCCGAGCACCGGCTTCTTGAAGCTCTGCCCGATGATCTTCGAGCCGACGAGCCTGCCGTTCACATACACCTTCTGCCCGTTGGCATTGCCCGGGAAGGCGACCTGGCCGACGCCCGTGATGAGGAGCGGATAGGCGAGCCCGAGCATGACCGTGAAGACGATCATCGCGATGACGGATGTGAGAATGTCGCGCTTCATCAGTACAGGTGTCCGGTCAGGCCCTGCACGATCGGACCGAGCAGCAGAGCAGGAAAGAACGTGAGCGCGCCCACGAGCACGACCACGCCGAGCAGGAGCACCGCGAAGGTGGGATTGTCGGTGCGCATCGTGCCGAGGCCCGCCGGCGTGACGCGCTTGCCGGCCAGGGCACCGGCGACCGCCAGCGCGAACAGGATCGGCGCATAGCGCGCGAACAGCATGTCGAAGCCGCCGAGCAGGTTTGCGAACGTGATGCCGTGCGCGCCCAGGTTGCCGGCGTTCGGCTGGACGTAGCCGGTGTAGCCGGCAAAGGCCGAGCCGTTGTTGTTGGCCTGCGACAGGTACGCATAGAAAGTCTCCGAGAATCCTTGCGGTGTACTGCCGCCGGACTTTGAGAGCGCGACTTCCGCGATCGATTTGCGACCGCCCGTGGTCGCGATCGCCATCGCCGTGCAGAACAGCGCCGCCAGGGGCGTGATCAGGATGCCAAGGCCCGCGAGCTTGATCTCGCGCGCCTCGAGCTTCTTGCCCAACCACTCCGGCGTGCGTCCCACCATCAACCCACCGATGAACACCGCCAACAGGACGTACAACAAGATCGAGTACAGCCCGGTGCCGACGCCGCCGAAGATGACCTCGGAGGCTGACAAGTTCGCGAACGGGACAGCACCGCCGATGCCGGTGAAGGACTCCAGCGCCGAGTTGACCGCCCCACACGAGGTGACGGTCGTGACGACATTGAACAGCGCCGAGCCGGCGATCCCGAAGCGCTGCTCCTTGCCTTCCATGTTGCCGCCGCCGGAGCCGTGAATCACACCGGTGTGCAGGCCCGCGGCATGCTGAGCGGGAGAGCCGTGAGCCTCGGCGATATACGCGACCGCGACCGCGCCGAGGAACATGAACATGACCACGCCGTAGATCGCGTACCCCTGACGGCGATTGCCGGTCATCCGTCCGTACATGAAGATCAGCGCCGCCGGGATAACCAGCACGAGCAACATCTCGAAGAGGTTGGTGAACCCGGTGGGATTCTCAAACGGATGCGCCGAGTTGACGTTGAAGAACCCGCCGCCGTTCGTGCCGAGCTCCTTGATCGCCTCCTGCGAGGCGACCGGGCCCATCGCGAGCTTCTGTTCGAGGCCGGTGATGGTATGAGCGGTCAGGTAGGTGGAGAGGTTCGCGATCACCCCCTGCGAGACCAGCACCAGCGCGGCCACGATCGAGATCGGCAAGAGGATGTAGAGGACCACCCGCACGATGTCCTGCCAGAAGTTGCCGATCCCCTTGCCGGTGCGTCCGACGATCCCGCGTATCAGCGCAGCCGCAACCACAATCCCCACGCCGGCGGAGAGGAAGTTCTGCACCGTCAGCCCCGCCATCTGGCTGAAGTAGCTCAGCGTCGTCTCACCCGCGTAGTACTGCCAGTTCGTGTTCGTCAAAAACGAAGACGTCGTGTTGAACGTCAGGTTCCACGTGCCCGAGTGATATCCGAGCGGATTGAGCGCGTGCGGGACATAGAACGCGTTCTGCGTACGCAGGATCACGTACAGCAACAGCCACCCCGCGAGCGAGAACACGAGCAGGCTTTTCGCGTACTGCTTCCAGTCCTGCTCGCGCTCGTGATCGACCCGCATCAGGCCATACAACAACCGCTCGGGACCGGCGAGAATCGGCGAGAGGAACACCCGCTTGCCGGTGAAGACCTTTGCCATGTAGCCGCCCAACGGCAGCGCCAGAACGGTGAGGATCGCCGCGAACAGGACGATCAAAAGCCAGCCACCGAACGTCATTACAACTTCTCTCCGCGAATCAGGGCGTAGAAGAGATACCCGATGATCAGGATCGAGACGACCAGGCCGAAGACATCGGCGCCGCTCATGTGCGCGATCAGCGCGCCCAGTGGTAGCGACGGGTTCATACCCGGTCGATCCCCTCGATCATCGCGAGCAGGATCAGGAACATCGCGATCCCGAGAACTATGGCTACTGCGTCCATGCGCTCACTATTCACCGGCGACCATCACGACCACGTAACGATCCACGCGCCCCGCATAACGATTTCGTGACGGCCCCACCGCCCGGCATGAACCCACCTTCGCGCGATATGCCACCGGTGCGGTAAGCGGCGCCGGCTGCAACCAGATGAAACGACCGGCTGTGACTTACCCAGCCTAAGCCCGCGCGGTGACTACCCGGCGAAGCGGTAACCGACACCGGGATCGGTGACGATGTAACGGGGAACGGGCCTCTCGGGCTCGAGCTTGCCTCGCAGCCGCGCGATGTGGGTGCGCAGCGCCTGCACGTCCTCGGCATAGCCGGGACCCCACACTTCGAGCAGCAGCGCGCGGTGGGTCATCAGCCGTCCGCGATTGCGCGCGAGCACCCGCAGGAGGTCGAACTCGATCGGGGTCAGGTGCACGAGCTCGCCGTCGCGACGGACGGTGCGTGCGGCGAGATCTATCTCCAGCCCCTCCGCCTCGATGCGCGGCTCCTCTGCGGGCGAGGCGCGCCGCAGCGCCGCCTGCAGTCGCGCCACCAGCTCGCGCGCGCCGAAAGGCTTTGTCACGTAGTCGTCCGCGCCCGCCTCCAGTGCGCGCACCTTCTGCTCCTCCTCGCCCACCGCCGAAAGCACGAGGATCGGCATCTCACTCCACTCGCGCAGCCTGCGCGTCACCTCGATCCCATCGCCGTCGGGCAGCACCAGATCGACGATCGCCGCCTGCGGCGGACGCACCGCCGCGCGGTCCAGCGCCTCCCCCGCCGACTGCGCCGCCACGACCTCGAATCCCGCGTCGCGCAGCACCACCCGCAACGCCCGCAGGATCTGCAGCTCGTCGTCCACCACCAGCACGCGCGGGGCCTCGGGCTCAGCCATCGTGCTCGCCGACTCCCGCCGGCGCCCGAGCCTCCTCGGACGGCACGGCC
The DNA here is from genome assembly GCA_963714025.1 of uncultured Solirubrobacterales bacterium. Classification (GTDB taxonomy): domain Bacteria; phylum Actinomycetota; class Thermoleophilia; order Solirubrobacterales; family Solirubrobacteraceae; genus Palsa-744. The sequence continues at coordinate 2,221,257 of OY970221.1, read as the reverse complement.
GGATCGAGCGGCAGCTCGAACACGAACGTCGCACCCTGCCCCGGCAGCGACTCGACATACAGCTTGCCCCCGTTGGCCTGCACGAACCCGCGCGCGATCGCCAGCCCGAGGCCCGAGCCGCGGTGCCCGCCGCTGGCGGTGCCCGCGCGGTAGAACGGCTCGAACACCCGCTCCAGCTGCAGCGGCGGGATGCCGGGCCCACGGTCGACGATCCGCACGATCACGCGGTCGTTCTCCCCCGCGTGCGTGCGCACCGCGCGGGCGCGCACCGACACCGGATGCCCGCCCGAATGCCGCCGGGCGTTCTCGAGCACGTTCACGAACGCACGCTCCAGCTGCGCCGAGTCGGCCCGCACCAGCGGCAGCTCGCGGTCGACCGACAGCGTGAACTCCTCCCTCTTCGCGCTCAGCTCCTCCAGCGCCGCGCCCAGCACCTCCTCCACCGAGGTCCACTCGCGGTGCGGTTCGGCCACCCCGGCCTCCAGGCGCGACTGGTCGAGCAGGTTCTCCACCAGGCGCGAGAGGCGGCGCGTCTCCTGCTCGATCACCGACGCCAGCTCCTCGCGCTCGGACTGCGAGAGCCCCGGCAGCGCCACCGCCTCGCCGGCCGCCGAGATCGCCGTCAGAGGAGAGCGCAGATCGTGCGAGACCGCGCGCAGCACCGCCGTCTTGACCACGTCCGCACGGCGCAGCGAAGCCGTCTCGACCACCTCCCCCAGCAGCGCATCGCGCTCCAACGCCGCGCTCAGCAGCGCCTCGAGCGCCGGAACCACCCGCTCCTGCAGCCGGCGCAGGCTCGCCTCCGGAGTGTCCGCGCCGACCAGCAGCGTCCCCAGCCGGCGCGTGCCTTCACGCAGCGGGAATGCGACGCGGCGCTCGTCGCCCTCGACCGCCTCCATCTCGATCGCCGCCGAGTGCAGCCCCAGCACCTGCGCCAGCCGCGCCGCGGCCGTCGGCAGCGCCTGCGCGAGGTTGTTGCCCCGCAACAGCAACCGCGCCATCTCCGCCGCGAGATCGGCCTCGCGCCGGCGCTCCTCGGCCTCGCGCGTACGCGCACGTGTGATTTCGGCGACCGAGCTCGCCAGTGCAGCCGCCACGACGAACGCGACCAGCGCGACCCAGTTGTTGGAGTCGCGGATCTGAAACTGCCCGACGGGCGGCAGGTGAAAGAAGTTGAACGCCGCCGCGCTCAGCACAGCCGTGAGGACGCCCAGCCACGCTCCCCACACGGCCGAGACGACGAGCACCGCCAGCAGGTACACAACCCCCAGCGAGACCACCGGGGCGATCTGCTTGAGCGGGTAGATCAGCAGCGTGCACACCGCCACGGCCGCGATCGCCACCACCACCCCCACGCGCTTGGGCGGGGGCTCGTTGGCCAGCAGGAATCCGAACGGGCGTAGGCGCATCTCGCGCTTCAGCGTAGGGGTTGGCGAGCTCCTATGGTGGTGAGCCGAAGATGGAGAGCATCGCCATTCCTTCCCCGAAAGTGAACGGGGCGGGATTCTGGGTCCCGCCCCGTTCGTTGCGCCCTGCGTGGCGATGCCCGTGGCTCGCCGGGCTTCACCGTGCGCTGCACGCCGCGAGCTCCGACCGCGGCGCGCTGCGTGTTGCGGCAGTCCCGCTCCCTACCACCAGTGGCCGGAGTCGTGGCCCTGGTCGTGACCGCCGTGACCATCCCCGCCGTGGCCATTCCCGCTGCCCACGACCTCACCGGTCGTTTCGTTCAGGAACAGCTTTGAGTCCTCGCTGCGGAGATGATCGAAATGGAACATGTTGTTCAGCGGCCCGGCTTTCGCGTCGAACGAGCCGTCGCCGACACGCCCGGTGCCCCAGTTGTCCTCGACGAAGCGCAGGATCGAGCTCTGATCGCTGATCGAGTGCGCGACATAGTCGTGCCTCGCCCACGGCGAGATCACCATCAGCGGCAGCCGCGGACCGTAGCCGCAGCGGTCCTCGTATCCACCGGCGGGCGTGCCTTTGCCGCATTTGCCCGGCCCGTTGAGCTGATCGGCCGGTGAGGCGGAGGAGTTGACGATCGGCCCCTGCACGTGGTCATAGAACCCGTCGGAGTCGTCGTAGGAGATCACGACCGCCGTGCTCGACCAATCGGGCGAGCTTTGCAGTTCGTTGATCACGTGCACCAAGAACGCCTGCTCGTCCAGCGGGTCGGAGTAGCCGGCGTGGCCGTCCTGGTACTTGGCTGCCTTCAGGAACGAGACCGACGGCAACCCGTTCATGTGCAGCGCCGTGTAGAAGGCCGACAGGTCGTACTGGTGGTTGGCCTGGTCGGTGCGCCCGATCATGCTCGGCGAGCTCGGCGGCAGGTGGTGAGGGTTGGCCGTCGAGGCGTAGTACTGGAACGGCTCATGATGGGCGCTGTAGTCGGCGACGGTTTCACCGCCGACGTTTTTGTGGCTGGAGCCGCATACCGCTTTGCCTTCTTTGGTCGCGGTCGGCGCAAACCCACCCTGGAACCAACCCCAAGTGACGCCCTTGTCGTTGAGCAGGTCGCCGATGTTCTTGTTCGTCGACTGCATCGCGATCGTTTTACCGGCCGAGCAGTCGTCGAACGTCGGATCGGCGTCCCCGATGTCCGAGCCGTTTTCGGTCACTTCCGGCAACGACGCCGGGATCGTGCCGTGCGTCTGCCCGGAGACGAGGTTCAGCGCACCGGGAGTCGAAGGCCCGAAGGTCGTACCGAACGAGTCATCGCTCATCGCGTAGTTCTGCGCGTAATTCCAGAGCGCCGTAACGGTGTTGCCGTCGTAGTAGCTCATCGGCAGCGCCTTGTTGGCGCAGTCGCCCGTGAACTGCGGGAAGCTGTCCATTAGCCCGCTGTCGAACGCCTGTTGCTCGGCCGTGTAGTCGTGGTCCTGATCGCAGATGATCGGTTCCGAGCGGTCCACCCGGAACGGGTTGAACGCGTTCGGGTTTTCGGTGAGCAGGTTTTCAGTCAACCCATTCACGCTGGGCGTATGCGGCGAGGCGTAGAACGCCGGCTCGCCGGCGGGGTTGGTGGCGTTTGGGTAGGTCCCGAAATAGTGATCGAAGGAGACGTTCTCCTGGAAGATCACGACCAGGTGCTTGATCGGCGTGGATGTCGCGGGCGGGGGCGTGGCGCTCGCCTGGGCGAGACCGAGCACCCCCGTGCTCGCCAGCAGACCAGCGACCGCGAGGAGTCGATTGCGCAACGGAGTCCTCCTGTGTGCATGTTGAACACGAGCCGCGGCCTGGGCCTGCGACCCGCCTTGAACGCAATCCTGAGGCGCGCGAGATCGCCGCTGGTAACGCTCGCGTGACCTGCCTGTGACGGTCCCGTGATGAGTTGTGAGCGGGCCGTGACCGACTCGTGATCGAGCTGTGATCGGCGAATCTTGCGTTTGCATCCCCTACCCTTTGCTCAAGTCCCTCCGTGATAACGCCGACGCCGAACACAGCGATGAGAACGGCCAACCGCGCAGCGACCGCCGCAGCGGGCGTACTTGCCGGCGGGCTCTGCCCGTGGCTAGCGGCGCTCGCGTTCACAGCGCCCGCACAGGCGTCCCTGTCGCCCTCCGCCTACCGTGTGGGCGCGCTGTGCTCGGCGCCCCCGCCCGGATACTCGGGCTGCCTGGGATTGCGGCTCGTGGCCAGGCATCCCTTCTCGCTGCGCGGCTCGCGGCGATCGACACCCGCTACGGCCGGCCCGGCACGCCCGGCCCTGGAACGTGAAGAAAACGTCGAACCGCCGGCCGGCAGCCTGTCGCCGCAGAACCTCCTCAGCGCCTACGAACTGTCAGGCCGCCCCGCGCCCGCTACTCAGCAGACGCTGGCGCTCGTGGATGCGTTCAACGATCCAACCGTAGAACACGACCTCGAAGTCTTCGACAAACAGTACGGTCTGCCCGCCTGCACGACCGCCGACGGGTGCTTCACAAAGGTCGAACTGCGCGGCGGTACCCACAACACCCTCCCGCCGACGAACGCCGGCTGGGCGCAGGAGACGGCCACTGACGTCGAGGTCGCACACGGGGTCTGTCAGGACTGCAAGATCCTGCTCGTGGAGGCGCATTCGAACAACAACTCAGACCTCGAAGCCGCCGAGGAAAGAGCCATTCAGCTCGGCGCGAGCGAGATATCCAACTCGTGGGGCGGCCCCGAGCAGGGCGTGAGCGCCCAAGAAGACAACACCGACGCGTTCAACCATCCCGGAATAGTGATCACGGCCGCCTCCGGCGATAACGGCTATCTGGACTGGGGCCTGGAAGAAGCCTCCGAACGGGGCTTCGCCGACTACCCGGCCTCCTCACCCCACGTGGTCGCAGTCGGCGGTACGCATCTGCGCCGCACCGCCGCCGGGGCCTGGAAGGAAGAGACCGTGTGGAACGGCGACGGCGCCGGCGGGGGCGGCTGCAGCGTGCTGAGCGCGCCCGCCTGGCAGCAGAGCGTGGCCGAATGGTCGACGGTCGGGTGCGGGTCGCACCGCGCCGTTGCCGACGTATCGGCCGACGCCGACCCCTACACGGGCGTGGCCGTCTACGACTCCACATGGGTCACACAGGGCGAACTGGAATATCGCGGCTGGACCCCGATCGGCGGCACCAGCGTCGCCTCGCCGATCATCGCCTCGACGTTCGCGCTCGCGGGCGGCGCCGGCACGGGGCCCGGCGGGAAAGCGGTGGCGTATCCCGCGCAGACGCTCTACGAAAGCCTCGCCACCGACCCCGCGGCTTTGCACGACGTGACGTTCGGCTCCAACGGTGCGTGCACGAAGGGATTCAACGCAGGCACCGGCTCCTCGAACTGCACGCTCGCCGAAGAGGACGCCTCGTGCTCGGCCGCGGCGATCTGCCGCGCCCGGAGCGGCTACGACGGCCCGACCGGTGTCGGCACCCCGCACGGGATCGCGGCCTTTGAGTCTGCGGGCGAAGCGGCGCGCATCAAAGAGATCGAAGAAGCGAAGACCGCCGAAGAAAAACGGGTCGAAGCGGAAAAGAAGGCCGCCGAAGAACGCAAAGCCGAAGAAGAAAGCCTCGCAGAACGCAAAGCCGAAGAAGAACAGCGGGCCGCCGAAGAACGGCGAGCCGAAGAAGAACGCCTGCTGTTCGCAGAAAAGGCCAAGGCTGCGAAGGAAATCGCCGAAGCCGAAGAACGTGCCAGAAAGACAGCCGAAGCCGAAGAACGAGCTCGCGAGGAAGCCACGGCCGGCGGCACGTCATCCAACAACACCTCGAGCGGCGCGGGCACCGTCAATCCCCTGTCCGGCGGACCCCTTCGCACGCCGACGCTCGTAGCGATCACGCCGAGCGTGACGACGCTGGCGCTGACAAGAGCCGCAACAACGGCGCTTCACCACGCCGGACCACGCGCCTCGCGCGTGGCGTTCGTGTTCACGCTGAACGTGGCCGCCCGCGTGCGCGTCACGCTCGCCAAGCGAGTAATCGTGCACGGGCGTGGTATCCGTTGGCAGACGCTGCCCGACTCGCGCACGATCACCGGCGTTCCCGGACGCAACGGTTCGCACTTGAGCGCACCCGGCAGGCTCTCGGCGGGACGCTATCGGCTCACGCTCGCGCCGGCGGGTGGGAGCGTGCGGACATTGACCTTCGTCGTCGGCTGACTCGACGGTAGGCGAGCCAGCCAAGCGGGGTTCTCACCCGCGCCGGGCGCCCCTCCCAGCCCCGGCATCCGTCCGCGTCTCCGGACCGGGATCCGCCGAGCCGGCCCCGAAGCGCCCCTCGACCCCGCGCTCGACGCGCTCGCCGTGCTCGGTCAGACGCCAGGCGTTGGGGGCGCCGCGCGATGTGCCTTCGCTCTGGTTGGCGATCACGCCTGCGGCCTCTAAGCGCGAGAGGAGCTTGGAGATCTGGCCCTGGTCGACGATGTCGGCACGTTCGGCGATCTCGCGATTGCTGGCGCCCGGGTAGCGCGCGATCGCCTGCAGCACACGGCCGGTGCGGTAGGTGAGGCGCACACCGAGGTCCTCGTACTCGGTGGGAGCGCCGGCGGCGCCCGAGCCCGGCACGGAAGCGTGCGGCGCCGGAGCGGGGCGAGCCAGCTCGCGCCGGGCGGCGCCGGCGCCCAGGTAAGGGAGCACGACCAGGCTCATCAGCGAGCCGAAGAGCTCGATCGTGGGGCGCTCGTCGGGCGGCTCGGCGTCCTGGGCGAGCAGGCGCGTCTGGATGACCGTCGCCACCGCACCGACCACGCCCTCGGCGACCACCGCAGGCGGTTCGTTGCGACCGGCGGCGCCCTCGGCGCGACCGCGGTCGATGACCTCCCACAGGATCGACTGCACCTCGATGCGGCGGCGCAACAACACGGGACCGCCGCTGAGCGAGTGCACGATACAGAGCCGTCCCAGCGCCGGCTCGTCGTCGAGGAAGCGCAGCAGTTCGGCAAGCCCAGCTCTGATCGCGTCGCGCCAGCGCGACTGGGCGGCGTATGCGGGCGCGATGCGCTGAGTGGCTCGCTCGACGCCGAGGTCGAACGCGCCCAGCAGGCCAGCGTCGCGATCGGCGAAGAACTCGTTGAAGACGCGACGACTGACTCCCGCGCGGGCGATCGTGTCGCCCAGCGTCAGCGCCGCGACGCCTCGCTCGGCCACGAGCGCGGCCGTAGCCTCGAGGATCTCCGTTCGCTGCGTCTCCTCCACGTGGCTCCTTCATGCGGCCACGCGAGAACGGTCAGGACCTCTCCGACTTCCCCCAGCCACTGTTTATATCCCCTGTCAGCTTGAGAGTACCAATAGAAGCTATCTGCTTAATGTCCAACGATCGGCGCCGTGCAAGACACGCTGCATAACCCCCGAAACGCTTGTGCTCGGAGGGCTTGCGGGCTAGCTTGTCCGGTCCTCATGCGACCTTTTCAACGAACCCTGGCCGGTATGGCCGCCGTCGTGGCCATTGCTGCGCTGATCGCCGTACCGGGCGCAATCGGCTCCACGTCGGGCGGCCTGGAAAGCCGCATCGCGACATCGCGAGCACGCGAAGGCGAGCTGCGTTCGGGGCTGGGCGCCGACAAGCATCAGATCGAGGGGTTCCAGGGCAGCATCGACGATCTGCAGACGCGGCTGAGCGCGTTGGAATCAAGCCTGAGCGTCGAGCGCAGCGTGTTGTCAAGCCTGCGCTCACAGCTGCGCGCGGCCCGAGCACGCCTGGGCTCGTTGCAGGTTCAGCTCGCGCGCGACCGCCAGGTGCTGGTGGCCCAGGTGGTCGCCTCCTATGAGTCTCCCCCGCCGGACATCGCCACGGTGGTCCTGCAGGCGCACGGCTTCGCCGACCTGATCGAGCGCGTGGACGATCTGCAGGCGATCTCGCGCGAGAACGCGACGGCGACGACGCACGTGGCGCAAGAGCAGACGCTCGTGACCGCGCAGACCAAGCGCCTGACGGCGCTCGAGGCCAGCCACGCGCGCGAGACGAGCGCGGTGCTCGTGCAGCGCGACGAGGTCGCACAGCTACACCTGGCACTCGTGAGCCGGCAGCTGCAGTACATCCGCGCGCGCGATCGCAAGAGCTCGGAGCTGGGCACGCTGCAATCGCACAAGCGCAGCCTCGAAAGCGTGCTCGACAAGCTCGCGGCCAGCGAACTCGCCGCCGAGGGAGTCGCGGGCGCCTACACGGGCCCGATCGGCGAATTCACGCCCACACCCCAGGGCTCATCCGGCTTCTTCCCGGCGGCCGGCACGAACTACAGCGTCGGCGAGGAGCCCACGCTGGCCGAGCATCTGAACGCACTGGGCATCGCCCTGCACATACACCTGATCGGCATCTCCGGCTACCGCTCGCCCCAGCACTCGGTCGAGGTCGGTGGGTTCGCCGACGATCCGCACACGCGCGGCGAAGCCTCGGACACTCCAGGCGTTGAGGGAGTGCCCCAGGCGACGCTCGCGCGCTTCGGCCTCATCCGCCCTTTCCCGGGTGCGGCCGAGGCGGACCATATTCAGCTGCTGGGCAGCAAATACTGAGCAGCGTCGTCAGCCGGCCGGCGCGAGGCGCGCGGGCGCGCCGTAGGGCGTGAGCACCTCGGGCAGTGCGACCGAGCCGTCGGCCTGCTGGCCGTTCTCGAGCAGCGCGACGAGCGTGCGCCCGACGGCGATGGCGGTGCCGTTGAGGGTGTGCGGCAGTTCGGTGCCGCGCTCGGCGCGAACGCGGATGTTGAGGCGACGCGCCTGGTAGTCGGTGGTGTTGGAGCAGGAGGTCAGCTCGCGGTAGGCGCCGTAGCTGGGCAGCCAGGCCTCGCAGTCGTACTTCTTGGCGGCGGAGTTGCCGAGGTCGGTGACGGCGATGTTGACGACGCGATAGGCCAGGCCGAGCGCGGTGAGGATCTGCTCCTCGATCGCGAGGATGCGCTCGTGCTCGGAGGTGGAGTCGGCGGGCGCGACGAAGCTGAACATCTCCACCTTGTCGAACTGGTGCACGCGGAAGATCCCGCGCGTGTCCTTGCCGGCGGCGCCGGCCTCGCGGCGAAAGCAGGGCGAGAAGCCGGCGTAGCGCAGCGGCAGGGCGTCGGCCTCGAGGATCTCGTCTGCGTGCAGCGAGGCGAGCGCGACCTCGGATGTGCCGACGAGGTAGAGGTCATCCTCCGGGAGCGCGTAGATCTGCTGCTCGGTGTCGGGCAGGAACCCGGTCCCGTAGAGCGCCTGCTCGCGCACCAGCACGGGTGGGATCACGGGCTGAAAGCCGTGGGCGCCGAGGATGTCGAGCGTCCAGCGCACGAGCGCGAGCTCGAGCAGCACGAGGTCGCCTTTGAGATAGGCAAAGCGCGCGCCCGAGAGGCGCGCGCCGCGCTCCATGTCGATGCGCGTGCCGGCGAGGTCAAGGTGGTCGCGGGGCTCGAAGGCGAACGTGGGCGGCTTGCCGACGGTGCGCACGAGCTCGTCCTCGGGGCCGGGCGCGGCGCTCGGGTCGGGCAGGTTGGGCAGCGGCGCGAGGGCCTGCTGGAGCTCCTCCTCGACGCCCGTCAGCTCGCGCTCGAGCTCCTTCACGCGCCCTGCCACCTCGCGCATCGCAGCGATCTCGCGCTCGCGCGCGTCGGGGTCGGGCGCAGAGGAGATGCGCGTGTTGGCCTCGTTCTGCTCCCCGCGCAGCCCCTCCAGCTCGGGCAGCAGCTCGCGGCGCCGAGCGTCCAGCTCAAGCGCACGATCCAGACCGGCGGCCGCGTCGGGCCCACGACGGCCGAGGGCGACGCGCGCGGCGTCGGGGTCGGCGCGGATCAGCTTGAGGTCGAGCACCCTCCGGAGCCTACCCGCAGTCGCCGGCTACTTGGTGGAGAGCGTGATGTTCGTCGCGGGCACGTGCTGGGACTGCGAGCCCGAGTAGTGCGCTAGGAATTCGGCAACATCCTGGGCGTCGTCGCCAAGGACGATGTTCTCGGGCATGATCGCCCCGGAGAAGCCGCCGTTGCGGATCGCGTAGAGAACCTGTTCGACGTTCTCCTTGCGGATGTTGAAGTTGGGACCGTTGGTCTTGACGCGATCCTTGATCGAAGTCGCCGAGCCCTCGGCGCCGACAACGGAGAGCGTATGGCAGCCCGAGCAGTGGTCGCGGAAGAGGACCGAGCCGCGGTAGTAGGGGCTGGTCTTTGGCACCTGGTTGCCCTGGGACCCGCAGGCGCCCAGGACCACGGCGCAGGCGAGCAGGACCATCGTGGCAAGCAGCTTCATGCGAGCGGGAATATATAGGCCCCCGGCTCAGAAGCCGTGAGCAGTGCCGGCCGCGCGCAGCGCGAGGAACACGACGACGAGCGCGGACAGCGCCATGATGCCCATCTCGCGCGCGAGGATCGCGGCCACGACGGCGTGCTGCTCGGGCTCGGGCAGCGCACCGACAGCCTGGGCGTCGGGGAGCTCGCGCTGGTCGAGGATCGTCTGCGCGGCGGCCACGCGCAGCTGTTCGGCGACGAAGGCGATGGCGAGCGGGAGCAGTGCGTAGAGGTAGAAGAGGTGATCGCTCGAGTAATGGCCCGCGACGGCCAGCGAGCCGGCGAGGATCGCGAGCACGAGCGCGGAGCCCTGGCCGATGCGCAAGAGCACCCAGAAGGCGCGGCTCGATTCGCCGCGATACCAGCGCCAGGCGCCGAGCAGGGCGGGAAGCAGGTTGAGGATGGCGACGGCGAGGGCGCCGGCGACGACGGCTTGAGTCATGCTCGAGTCACCGCTCGGATAGGGCTCGGATCGGGCCCGTGGCTTGGTTGGGTTGAGATTGGGATGACCGGGGTGGATTTGTGGCGCGATCTCGAGCCGATCGTCACTATGTAACACATTGCCACAAGCGGTGATATAACAGCGCCTCGTGCTGCGCAGCTACCTCCCCGCGATCGTATTCGTCCTACTCGGTGGGGGTGTCGGCATCGCTTTTGCCCTGCTGAACTCGAAGATCGGCCCGCGCCGGGCACGAGCACAGAAGCAGGATCCGTACGAGTGCGGCCTGCCGAGCGAGGTCAAGCAGGGGATGCGCTTCGGTATCAGCTTCTACCTGATCGCGATGCTGTTCATCCTGTTCGACGTCGAGGTGGTGTTCATCTACCCGATCGCGATCGAGCTGCGCGCGTACGGCTCGTATGCGCTGGTGGAGACGATCACGTTCGTGGTACTGCTGTTCGTGGCGTTCGTGTACGTGTGGCGGCGGGGGGCCTTGCAGTGGAGCTGAAAAGAGAGGTCGTGCGCCCTGCCGGCGTCGCCCCGGGGCAGGCGGGCGACAGGAGCGCGGATCTGCGCGTGCGCTCGCTGAACGCGGCGCAGCTGCTGCGCGGCGGCGATCTGGAAGGGGCGAATCAGCCGGCGCACCTGGAGGGGACGGAGCTCGAACGCTACGTGGAAGAACGCACGTTGACGACGACCCTCGACAAAGCGGTCGCGTGGGCGCGGTCGAGCTCGTTCTTCCCGCTCGGGTTCGGGCTGGCGTGCTGCGCGATGGAGCAGTTCCACGCCGCGGGCCCGCGCATGGACATCGCGCGCTTCGGTTCGGAGGCGTTCCGGGCTTCGCCGCGACAGGCCGACCTGATCATCCTGGCGGGCAGGGTGTCGATCAAGATGGCGCCGATCATCCGCCGCCTGTACGACCAGATGCTGGAGCCCAAGTGGGCGATCTCGATGGGCGCGTGCTGCAGCTCGATGGGCGTGTTCAACAACTACGCGCTGGTGCCGGCGGACAAGTTCATGCCCGTGGACGTGCACGTGCCCGGGTGTCCACCACGCCCGGAGGCGCTGATCCACGGGCTGCTGAAGCTGCGCAGGATGGTGCAGGACAACCCGGACATGGGCTGGCGCGAGCGTTATGGGGCCGTCGGCACCGAGGAGGCCCCGTCAGATGTGTAGGGGCAGCACGCGCGGGCTATGGGTGGGTGAGCCACAGCCAGTTCTTTCAAACGATGCTGTCGGCGCCGCTCACCGCAGCCGCCGGCGTAGCGGGAGCGCTTAAATGCCGGACGCCACGGGGCTGGAGCTGCTCGCGAGAGAGTTGGGCGGGGCGAGCATCGAAACGGTGTACTTCCGTGAGCAGGCGACGATCGTGGTGCAGCCGGCGGAGATTCGCGCAGTGCTACAGAAGCTGCGTTCACAGGGATACGGGTTCCTGGCGAGCGTGCACGGCGTCGATCACTATCCGGAGGAGCCGCGGCTGGGCGTGGTGTACGAGCTGCTGGACATGAGCCGGGTCGATCGCCTGCGGGTGAAGGTGCGCGTACCCCTTCAGGAGCCGCGGTTGGAGTCGGTGACGGCCGATTGGCCAACGGCGAACCATCAGGAGCGCGAGGTGTATGACATGTTCGGGGTCGTGTTCGAGGACCACCCGGACCTGCGCAGGATCTTGATGCCCGAGGACTACGAGGGCCACCCGCAGCGCCGCGACTTCCCGGTGGGGGGCGAACCGGTGATCTTCACACGCGACGAGGCCAAATGGCTGGAGGCCCGTAGCGAGTGAGCCCGGTCGAGCACCCCACATTGTCCGAGTATCGCCGCGGCGAGGAGAGCATCGAGCTCGCCCCGGTCGCCGAGCAGATCGAAGGCGCCGAGACGACGGATGAGCTGCTGACGCTCAACTTCGGGCCCCACCACCCGGCCACCCACGGCGTGTTGCGGCTGCTGGTGACGCTGCAGGCGGAGGTGGTGCGCGATCTGAAACCGATCATCGGTTACGTGCACACGGGGATCGAGAAGACGGCCGAGGACAAGGCCTACTGGAAGGTCATCCCGGTGATCGAGCGGATGGACTACCTGGCGTACTACTTCAACGCAATGGCCTACGTCGGCGCGGTGGAGCGGCTGGTGGAGGTCGAGGTGCCAACGCGTGCGCAGTACCTGCGCGTGATCCATCTGGAGCTGAACCGGATCGCCTCGCACCTGATCTGGCTGGGCACGAGCGCGCTGGACCTGGGCGCGAGCTCGATCTTTCTGTACTGCCTGCGCGAGCGCGAATTGATCCTGGATCTGTTCGAGATGTCCTCGGGGGCGCGCATGCACACGCGCTACTTCCAGGTGGGGGGCGTGATCGAGGACATCCCGACGGGGTTCGCGAAGAAGCTGCGGGAGTTTCTCGAGGTGATGCCACGGCGCGCGGACGAGTACGGGGCGATCCTGAACTCGAACGAGATCGTGCTGCAGCGCCTGCGCGGCACGTGCGCGCTGGACGCCGAGACCCTGCTGTCGCTGGGGGTGACCGGTCCGCTGCTGCGCGCGGCGGGCAACCCGTGGGATCTGCGCAAGGCGGCGCCGTACAGCTCGTATGACAAGTTCGAGTTCAAGATCCCGGTGGGCACGGTGGGCGACAACTACGACCGCTTCGCGGTGCGCCTGGCGGAGATCTACGAGTCGGTGAAGATCATCGAACAGGCCCTGGAGGGGCTGCCCGAGGGTCCGCACATCACCTCCGATCGCAAGGTCGCGCTGCCGCCCCGGCACGAGCTCGCGACCTCGATGGAGGCACTGATCCACCACTTCAAGCTCGTGACCGAGGGGTTCAGGGTGCCGCCCGGCGAGGTGTACAACCCGATCGAGTCCCCCCGCGGCGAGCTCGGCTGCTACGTACGCTCAGATGGTTCCTCGAAGCCCGCGCGGGTGCACATGCGCGACCCGTCGTTCGTGAACCTGCAGGCGCTCGCGCCGATGTGCCGGGGCAGCTATATCGCGGACATGATCGCGACCACCGCGATGCTCGACCCAATCCTCGGAGGAATAGATAGATGAGTAGCCCCTCCGCCACCTCTCGAGGTTGGGACAAACCGGCCGATCTCGATAAGGACCCGGCGACGATCCCCGATCCCGCGACCACGCCGGTTCCTGAGGATCTGCGGCGGGAGATCGAGGCGCACATGGCGCTGTACCCGGACAGGCGCTCGGCGGCGCTGCCGGCGCTTGCGGCGGCGCAGCGCGTGCACGGCTGGTGCTCGCCGGAGGCGATCGAGCAGGCCGCGTGCGTGATGGGAGTGACGCCGGCCGAGCTGGATGCGGTTGTGACGTTCTACGACATGCTCGAGACCGAGCCGGTGGGCACGACGAGCGTGTACGTGTGCACGAACATCTCGTGCTCGCTGCGCGGCGCCGATGCGCTGTACGCCGCGATGCGGGAGGCGGCGGGCGAGGACGCGGCGTTCAACGTGCGCGCGTTCGAGTGCCTGGGCGCGTGCGACATCGCGCCGATGGCCTCGGTGGACGGCGTGTATGTAGGGCCGCTCACGCTGGAGGACGTGCCGCGGCTGCTGGAGGATGTGCGCGCCGGGCGGGACGTGCTCCCGGACAGGCAGCTGGTGAAGCGCGCCTGCGCCGATGCAGGCGCACGAACGGATGCGAGCGCAGCGGAGGATGCGGGTCCCGGCGGCAGTGCGAGCACGGAGACGGGAGCGAGCGCATGACCGAGCGGCTGCTGTTCGACCGTATCGATGAGCCGGGACTGACGACGCTTCCGGTGTACGAACGGCGCGGCGGCTACGGGTCTTTGCGCAAGGCCCTCGCGATGACCCCCGAGGAGGTGCTGAAGGAGCTGGAAGCCTCGAACCTGCGGGGGCGCGGCGGCGCGGGGTTTCAGATGGGCAAGAAGGTGTCGTTCCTGCCGCACGGCTCGATCGAGAAGTACCTGGTGTGCAACGCCGATGAGTCCGAGCCGGGGACGTTCAAGGACCGCGAACTGATGCAGAAGAACCCACACATGCTGCTGGAGGGGCTGATCGTCGCCTCATATGCGGCGGGCGCGACGCGCTCGTTCATCTACATCCGCGGCGAGTACGTCCAGCAGGCGGACGTGCTGGACGCGGCTCTGCGCGAAGCCCGTGAGGCGGGATATGTCGGCGAGGACATCCTCGGCTCGGGCCACTCGCTGTCGCTGGTGGTGCACCGCGGCGCGGGCGCGTACATCTGCGGCGAGGAGACGGGCCTCTTGGACTCGCTGGAAGGCAAGCGCGGCAACCCCCGGCTGAAGCCTCCGTTCCCGGCCAACCAGGGCCTGTATCAGGGGCCGACGCTGATCAACAACGTGGAGACGCTCTCGACCGTGCCGAGCATCATCCGCATGGGCGGCGAGGAGTACGCGAAGCTCGGCACCGAACAGTCGACGGGCACGAAGCTCGTGTCGGTCTCCGGCCACGTGCGCAGGCCGGGCAACTACGAGATCGAACTGGGCATCCCCTCGCGCGAGATCATCTATGGCCTCGCGGGTGGGCCCGAGGAGGGGCGCGAGGTGAAGTGCTGGTTCCCGGGCGGCTCCTCCGCGCCGGTGCTGACGGCCGAGGATCTCGACGTCCCCTATGACTTCGAGTCGATGGCGAAGGCGGGCTCGATGCTGGGCTCGGGCGCGATCATCGTGGTGGACGACTCCACGCCGATCCTGGACGTGGCGCTGAAGACGGCGAAGTTCTACCGGCACGAGTCCTGCGGCAAGTGCACCCCGTGCCGGGAGGGCACGAACTGGACGGTGCACATGCTCGAGCGGATCGACCGCGGCGAGGCCACGCCGATGGACCTGGAGATCATGGCGAGCGTGCAGGAGCACATCATCGGCCACTGCCTGTGCGTGCTGGGCGACGCGATGGCGATGCCCATTGCGTCCATGATCTCCAAGTTCCGCGAGGAGTTCGAAGCGCACATGGAAACCCGACGCCTGGAAGCCCAAGTGCCGGCCGGGGCGGTGGCCTGATGCCGAGGCCCGTGGAGAAAACGATCACCTTCACGATCGACGGCCGTGAGGTGCAGGCCTCCGAGAATCAGATGCTCGTGGACGCGGCCAAGCACGGCGACGTGGAGATCCCCGTGTTCTGTTATGAGCCGAAACTGGGCAACCCGGTGGGCGCTTGCCGTATGTGCCTGGTGGAAATCGAGGGCATCGGAAAGCTGCAGACGGGGTGCTCGACGCCGGTGAAGGATGGGATGGTCGTGAACACCCAGTCCGAGCGTGTCAAGGAGGCGCAGCGCGCGGTCGTGGAGTTCCTGCTGATCAACCACCCGCTGGACTGCCCGGTGTGCGACAAGGGCGGGGAGTGCCCGTTGCAGGACATCACCTTCGGCTGGGGCCCGGGCATCTCGCGGTTCGTGGAGCCCAAGCGCCACTTCGTCAAGCCGCTGGCGCTCTCGCAGAAGATCGCGATCGACCGCGAGCGCTGCATCCTCTGCTACCGCTGCGTGCGCTTCAGCCAGGAGATCTCCGAAGACCATCAGCTCGTGCTGCTGGAGCGCGGCGCGCACTCCTACGTCTCGACCTTCGACGGGCATCCGTATGAGGCTCCGTTCAGCGGCAACATCGTGGAACTGTGCCCGGTCGGCGCGCTGACCTCGCGGCCCTACCGCTTCAGGGCGCGTCCGTGGGACATCGAGGACGCGGGCTCGGTGTGCACGCTGTGCCCATCGCAGTGCAATGTGATGCTGACGGTGCGCGACGAGCGCGTGCTGCGCGTGCAGGCGCGCGAGAACCCGGAGGTCGACGACGGCTGGCTGTGCGACAGGGGTCGCTTTGCCTATCCGGAGCAGGCCGCAGAGCGCATCACAGAGCCTTTGCTGCGCGACGGCGGTGAGCTGCGCGCGGTCTCGTGGGAGCGAGCGCTCGAGGAGGCCGCCTCGCGCCTCTCCCGTGCGGGGGCGCGCGTGGGAGCGCTGGCCGGCGGCGGTGCGAGTAACGAGGAGGGGCTTGCGCTGGGCCGCCTGATGCGCGAGGTGCTTCACTCGCCGCACCTTGACTCGCGCCCGGCGGGCAGGCTCGAGCTGGAGTCCCATCGCGCGCTGGCCGCGCCGGCGCTGCAGGCGAAGGTCCCCGATCTGGAGTTCGCGCACGCGGTGCTGGTGCTCGACTGCGAGCCGATCGCCGATGCGCCGATCCTCGACCTGCGCCTGCGCAAGGGCGCGCGCCGCCATGGGATGAAGGTCGTGCGCGCGAGCCGCGAGCAGTTGCTCGACGAGACGCAGCGCGGCGAACTGCTTGACGCGCTGCGCGCCGCCGGCGAGGAGATCGTGGTGCTCTGGCACGAACGCCTGGCCGCGGGTGCCAATGGCGAGCGGGCCGTTGACGCGCTGCTCGAGCTCGCCGCGACGCTGAGGTTGGCCGAGATCGAGGGCGCCGGATTGCTCGAAGTGCCGGCGCACGCCAACGGCCGCGGCCTGCGCGAGGCGGGCGTGCTCCCGAACGCCGGCCCGGGTCTCAGCGAGATCGGCGAGGATGGGCTCGACACGCCGGGGATCGCGCAGGCGTTCGAGCGCGGCGAGCTGAGCTGCCTCTACCTGCTCGGCGTCGAGCCTCCCGGCGAGGGCTCGGGCACGGTCATCGCCCACGCGGCCTATCTGAGCGATGCGCTGCGCGAGCAGGCCGACGTGGTGTTCCCGGCGGAGGGGTATCCCGAGAAGCAGGGCGAGGTCACGCACCCGGACGGGCGCGTGCAACACGTGCGCCGCGGCGTGCGCCACGTCGGGCAGACACGCGACGAGCGGCAGGTGCTCGATGAGCTCATGAGCCGTATTGGTGTGGCGGTGCCCTCATGACGCTCGCGGTCGTCGGCTACTACGAAGAATGGTGGATCCAGGTCCTGAAGGCGATCATCATCTTTGCCGTCGGCCTGCAGTTGGTCCCAGTGGTGCTGCTGGCCGAGCGCAAGGTGCTGGGGCGCTTTCAGGCGCGTTACGGACCGAACCGCATCGGCCCCTACGGCGCGCTGCAGCCGCTGGCGGACATCTTGAAGCTGCTGACCAAGGAGCAGTTTCGCCCGAGCACCTCGGTCGGCTTCCTGTTCGCGCTGGCGCCGCTGATCTCGATCGTGACGGCGGTGGCGGCGTTCGCGATCATCCCGTTCGGGAACGTCCAGCACATCTTCGGCAAGCCCGTGGGGCTGTACGGGGTGGACGTGTCGATCGGTCCGCTGTACCTGTTCGCGTTCGGCGCGATCGCCTTCTACGGGATCATGCTCGGCGGCTGGTCCTCGGGCTCGAAGTACTCGTTCCTGGGCGCGATGCGCGGCGCGGCGCAGCTGATCTCCTACGAGGTCGCCCAGGGCTTGGCGCTGGTCGGGGTGATCATGACCGCGCAGACGCTGTCGTTGACGGGGATCGTGGAAGCGCAGAAAGGCATGTGGTTCATCGTGCCGCAGCTGTTCGGGTTCCTGATCTTCCTGACCGCGAGCTTCGCCGAGACCAACCGAGCGCCGTTTGACCTGACCGAGGCCGACGCGGAGCTCGTGGGCGGCTACAACACCGAGTACGGCGGCGGGCGCTTCGCCTCCTACTACTTCGCCGAGTACCTGAACGTGCTGGTCGTCTCGGGGATCGTCACGACGGTGTTTTTGGGCGGCTGGCTGTTGCCGTTCGGCATCCACCCTCCGGGCTGGGTGGATCCGTTCGTGGTGTTGTTCAAGATGTCGCTGTTCACGTTCCTGTTCATCTGGGTGCGCGCGACGCTGCCGCGGTTGCGCTACGACCAGCTGATGAGCTTCGGCTGGAAGGTGCTGCTGCCGCTGGCCACGCTGAACGCGCTCGTCACGGCGGTACTCGTGGTGGTGACGCACTGACATGACCCCCGATACCCCTGAGCAGACTCCCTCCCCTCCTCACGCCGAGCCAGCCGGATCGACCGTGCCCGCGGTGGCGCCCCAGGACTCGCCCCGGCTGGCGCCCGCGCTCGGCGGCGGTGTGACGGTCACGGCCTGGAGCCCGGGCGAGGACGTGATCGAGGTCAAGCGCACCCCCGCGCCCGGTCCCGCACGGGGTACGTGGCGCACGTTCCGCGAGACCGCGCGCGGCCTGAAGACGACGTTCGGGCGCATGCTGGAAAAGCCTGTGACGATCGAGTACCCGGAGGAGAAGACCCCCGTCTACCCGCGCTTTCGCGGCCGGCACAAGCTGCACAAGTTCGAGGACACTGGCCTTGAGAAGTGCGTCGGCTGCTCGCTGTGCGCCGCGGCCTGCCCGGCCGACTGCATCCGCGTGGTCGCGGCCGAGAACACGCCCGAGCACCGCGTCTCCGCCGGCGAGCGCTACGCGGCGGTGTATGAGATCAACCTCTCGCGCTGCATCTTCTGCGGCTACTGCGAGGTGGCGTGCCCGTTCGACGCGATCACGATGGGCCATGACTACGAGCTCTCAGACTACGACCGCACGGATCTGATCTTCACCAAGGAGATGCTGCTGGCCGAGCCGCTGGAGCGCACACCGCTGAGGAACGAGGACGAGTGATGAGGACCGAAGGTCCGGTTACGGCGGCCAGGATGGCCGACGTTCTCGTCAAAGGCGCCAGCCGGAGGCTGGCAAGATGAGTTCCCTCCTGTTCTTCCTGGCCGGCTTCGGCGCGATCGCGGGCGCGGTCGGTGTGGTGATGCTGCGCGACCCGTTCTTCGCGGTGCTCGCGCTCGTCGCCCATCTGCTGTCGCTGGCCATCCTGTTCCTGCTGCTGCGCGCGGAATTCGTGGCAGCGGTGCAGGTGGTGGTGTACGCAGGCGCGGTGATGGTGCTGTATGTGTTCGTGGTCGCCTACGTGGGCGGGCGCGAGGAGCCGATCGGAGATCTGCTGCGCGGACGCGGCCCGGCGGGGGCGCAGTTGCGCCTGGGAGCGGCGATCCTCGGCGGCGCGCTGCTGGTGGAGCTGTTGATCGCGCTGCTCGGCACGGGCCTGAAGGCGGTCGGTGGTGACGGCGCGCCGTATGCGCCGGGACCGAAGGCGTTTGGCACGCCCGCCTACATCGGCCAGCTGTTGCTGACGCGCTTTCTGCTCGTGTTCGAGGTCGCCTCGCTGCTGCTGCTGATCGCGGCCGTCGGTGCGGTCGTGCTCGCACGTCGGCGCGGCGGCATCGAGGAGGACGGCGAGGGCGACGCGCGGCGGGTGCTGACCCCGCTCGACCTGATCCGTCCGCGCGAGACGGGCACGATGGCCGAGGGCGTCGGGGGCGTGCCATTCGCGATCGCGCGAGCGCGGGAGCGGAACGGCGAGTCGAACGGCGGCGAGTCAGCGTCCGTGGGCGCGTCCACCACTGAGGACCCCGCTCGCGACGACGAGCCGGTCGGCGCCACGACGGGAGCCGGGACGACCGAGCAGGAGGGCGGCTGGTAATGGCGATCGGCTGGTATCTGGCGGTCTCCGCGATCGTGTTCTCGCTCGGCGCCGCCGGCGTGATGGTGCGGCGCAACCCGCTGGTGGTGCTGCTGTGCCTGGAGCTGATGCTCAACGGCGCGAACCTCGCGCTGGTGGCGTTCTCGCGCATGTGGGGCAACGGCGACGGGCAGGTGTTCGCGCTGATCGTGATGACGGTCGCAGCGTGCGAGGTGTGCATCGGACTGGGCCTGATCGTGGCGATCCACCGCCGCAAACTGCCGATCGACGTTGACGAGCTCAGGGAGCTCCAGGGATGAGCACGGGCCGCATCACACTGCGCCCGGGAGCGCGCGCATGAGCACGACTACCTACGGCTGGCTGGTGCTGCTGTTCCCGCTGCTGGGGACGCTGATCATCGCCTTCGGCTATCGCGTGCTGCCGGGCCGCTCGGCCGGGGTGATCGGCACGGCCGCGATCGGCCTGGCGTTCGCGTCGGCGCTCGGCGCGCTGATCTCTTTGGAGGGCCATTCGACGTCCAACCAGGAGCTGACCTCGACGCTTTGGAACTACGCGAACACGGTGGGCGTGAACGCGAAGGTGTCGATCCTGGTGGACCCGTTGTCGGTGTTCATGATCCTGATCGTCAGCGGGATCTCGAGCATGATCCACCTGTACTCGATCTCCTATCTCGAAGAAGATCGCGGGTTCGCGCGCTACTTCGCGTACCTGAACTTCTTCGTGTTCGCGATGCTGCTGCTGGTGCTGGCGGGGAACTTCCTGCTGCTGATCGTGGGCTGGGCGCTGGTCGGCGCGGCGTCGTACCTGCTGATCTCCTTCTGGTACCGGCGCACGACCGCGACGAAAGCGGGGATCAAGGCGTTCGTGATCAACGTGCTCGGCGACGCCGGCCTCGTGCTGGGTACGTATTTCATCTTCAAGCACACTCACACGCTCGACTTCCTGGGCACGTTCGCCGCGGCGCCGCACGTGTTCCACTCGGGCGAAGCGGACATCGTGGCGGGCTGTCTGCTGCTGCTCGTCGGGGCGATCGCGAAGTCGGCGCAGATCCCGCTGCACACGTGGCTGCCCGACGCAATGGAGGGCCCGACACCGGTCAGCGCGTTGATTCACGCGGCGACGATGGTGACGGCGGGCGTGTATTTGATCGCGCGCATGCACGTCCTGTTCGAACTGGCGCCGGCCGCGCAGGACATGGGCGCGATCGATCGGCGCGGTCACGCTGCTGCTCGCGGGCACGATCGCGCTCGTGCAGACGGACATCAAGCGCGTGATCGCCTACTCGACGATGTCGCAGATCGGCTACATGATCATGGGCGAGTCCGTCGGCGCGTACGCGGCGGGGATGTTCCACCTGATGACGCATGCGTTCTTCAAGGCGCTGCTGTTCATGGGCGCGGGCTCGATCATCGGCGCGATGGCCGGGGAGCAGTCGCTTCAGAAGATGGGCGGCTTTCGCAAGGCGCTGCCGTTCACGTTCGCGTGCTTCGTGATCGGCGGCTTGGCGCTGTCGGGGATACCGCCGTTCTCGGGGTTCTTCTCCAAGGACGAGATCCTGCTCGTCACCGGCGAGCGTGGCGGGTGGCACTGGATTCTGTACGTGATGGGCTACATCGGCGCGTTCCTCACGGCGCTCTACACGTTCAGGATGATCTTCCGCGCGTTCTACGGCGATCCGGTCGCCGAGGCGCGCGAGCTGGAAGCGGGCCACCTGCACCACTCCGAGCAGCCGACGAACCCGGCCAACGGCGAGGTCGAGGACACCGACGTTGGCTTCCCCGGCCCTCACCACACGATCGCCGAGCGTGCGCTGCCGATGAAGGTGGCGATGACCGTGCTGGCGATCGGCGCGGTCGGCGCGGGCCTCGTGCAGATCCCGGAAGTCGACGAGGTCATCACCAACTTCCTGCGCCCGACGTTCGCGGGCTCGCCGCTGTATGAACCACACACGCGCGACGGGCTGCTCATCTTCGGGCTGTGCCTCGGCACGGCGCTGGGACTGACCGGCATCGCGATCGCTTACCGCATCTGGGTCAAGGACCCGGCGTTCGCGGTGCGCGCGCGCGAGCGCTTCGGGGCGGTGTACGAGTTGCTCGCGCACAAGTGGTACTTCGACGAGCTGATCGACGCGCTCGTCGTGCGCCCCGCCGCGGCGTTCGGGCGCTTCGCCACGGGCACGTTCGAGCGCGTGTTCGTGCAGGACACGCTCGTGGGCGGCACCACGGGGATCGTGCGCGCGAGCTCGGCCGCGGTGCGCGCGGTGCAGAGCGGGTTCTTGCGCTATTACGCCGCGCTGCTCGTGCTGGGCGTGACGGGCGTTGCCTTCTACTTCCTGCTGCAAACCTGATGCCACCGCTTTCGATCCTGATCTGGCTGCCCGCCGCGTGCGGGGTGCTCGGCGCGATCCTGTGCACGGTCCTCGGGCGCACTCGCGCGGCGCGAGCCGACGTGGACGCCACGGAGGAGGGCGGCGGCGACCCAGCCGAGGCCGATGCGCAGACAGGCGGCTGGAGCATTCCGGGCGTGCTCGCCGTGATCGGCACACTGGGCGCACTGGGCCTGGCGATCGGCTACATCGCCGACTACTCGCCGGGCACGAGCGGCCTGACGCACGTCACGGACGTCGTGTGGATCAGCGAACTTGGCATCCACTACAAGCTCGGGGTCAGCGGCTTGAACGTGTTCCTCGTGGGCCTCACGACGCTACTGTTCGCGGCCGCGACGATCGCCGCGAACCTGCGCAGCTGGCAGCGCCCGCGGCTGTTCTGGTTCTTCTTCATGCTCGCGGAGTCGGCGGTGCTGGGGGCGCTCTTGGCGCAGGACCTGGCGCTGTTCGTGGCGTTCTTCGACCTGATGCTGATCCCGTTCTACTTCCTGACCGGGATGTGGGGCCGGGGCTCGCGCGAGGAGCGCGTGAAAGCGACGATCAAGCTCGTTATCTACACGCTCGTGGGCTCGCTGCTGATGCTCGCGGCGGCGATCGCCACCGGGGTGCTGGCCTCCCAGCAGGGCGGCGGGCACATCACGTTCGTGCTGTCCTCGCTGCAGGCGCTGCCGCTGAGCAAGGGCTCGCAGGAGTGGATCTTCCTGTTCTTCGCCGCCGCGTTCCTGGTGAAGATGCCGGCGTTCCCGCTGCACGGGTGGATGCCCGACGGGTATCGGGCGATGCCGATCGAGGTGCTGATGGTCTTCAGCGGCGTGCTCTCGAAGGTCGGCGCTTACGGCTTCCTGGCGATCGTGCTGCCGCTGTTCCCGCAGGGAGCGGCGCACTTCCAGACGCTGATGCTGATCGTCGCGCTGGTCTCGATCCTGTACGGGTCGGCGGTGGCGTTCACGCAGACCGACGCACGCCTGATCGCCGGGTACTCGTCGGTCGCGCAGCTCGGCTTCATCACGCTGGGGATCTTCGCGCTGAACCCGCAGGGCGCGCAGGGAGCGCTGCTGCAGATGGTCAACCACGGGCTGGTGGTCGCGCCGCTGCTGTTCATCGTCGCGGTCCTCTCGCGACGAGCGGGCGGCTCAGAGGATGTGCGCGACATGGGCGGGATCGCGTTTCGCGCGCCGGTGCTGGCCTCGATCTTCCTGATCGTCTCGCTGGCCACGCTGGCGATGCCGGGATCGGCGAACTTCGTGGGCGAGTTCATGATCCTGTTGGGGGTCTTCCAGACCAAGCTCGCGATCGCGATCATCGCGTTCGTGGGCGTGGTGATGGCGAGCGTGTATGCGCTGCGACTGTTCATCCGTGCGATGCACAACCGCGTCGGCAAGGATGTCGACTCCCGTGAGATCTCGCTGCGCGACGGGCTCGTGCTGGTGCCGCTGGTGGCGGTGATCGTGTTCATGGCGATCTACCCGCAGCTGGCGCTGAAGCGCAGCGAAGGCTCGACGAAGGCCGCGGTGGCGAGCGCACAAGCAGCGCTGAAGCCGCTGCCCGCGAGCGCCCTCGCGGAAACCACGCCGGGTGAAGGCACAGCGGCTGAAGGCGCGACACAGGAATCGGGCGCGGGCGGAGAAGAAGGGTCAGCGAGATGACCATCGGCCTGAACACCCTCGCGACGGCCACCCTCAAAGGCCCGCACGTGGACTTCGCGGCACTCTCCCCCCTGATGGCGCTGCTGGGCGGCGCGGCGATCGTGCTGCTGGTCGGCCTGCTCGGCTCGCGCTGGATCCGCGCGCAGCTCGTGCCCGCGCTCAGCCTGGTTGCGCTGGGCGCTGCCGCGGGATTGACGATCTGGCAGTGGGACGTCGAGAAGTCGATCGTGGCGGGGGCACTGCGCATCGACAGCCTGTCGCTGACGCTGAACCTGATCCTGGTCGCGGGCGGGGTCTGCACGGTGCTTCTGGCCTGGCGCTCGCTGGCCGCGCGCGAAGCCGCGCACGGGGAGTGGCACGCGCTGCTGCTGACCTCGATCGGCGGGATGTCGTTGCTGGCGGCGGCGCAGAACACGGTCGCGCTGTTCCTCGGGCTCGAGCTCCTGTCGATCCCGCTGTACGTGCTGTGCGCTACGGAGCTCAAACGCGAGCACTCGCTGGAGTCGGGCCTGAAGTACCTGATCGTCGGCTCGGTCGGCTCGGCGACGCTTCTGTACGGACTGGCGCTGATCTACGGCGCCACGGGCGCGACCGACTTCACAGCGATCGACAGCGAGCTCTCGGGCGGCAACCTGGCGACCGACCCGCTGACGCTCACGGGCATCGCGCTGTGCGTGGCCGGGCTCTGCTTCAAGGCCTCGGTGGCGCCGTTTCATCAGTGGACTCCGGACGTGTACGAGGGCGCTCCCACGCCGGTGACGGCCTTCATGGCGGTGGCGACGAAGGTGGCCGCGCTGGGCGTGTTCCTGCGCCTGTTCGACGTCGCCCTGATCGAAGCGCACGCGAGCTGGGGTATCGCCGTGGCGGTGCTGGCGGCGATCACGATCGTCGTCGGCAACGTGGGCGCTCTGGGACAGTCCTCGCTGAAGCGGATGCTCGCCTACTCCTCGGTCGCGCAGGCCGGGTACATGCTCGCGGGGGTGGTCGTCGCGAGCAAGCTGGGCGCGCAGGCGACGGTGTTCTACCTGGCGGTGTACCTGTTCATGAACATGGCCGCGTTCGCGACGATCCTCGCGCGTGAGCGGGAAACGAGCCTCGGCGACTCGATCGCGGGGATGCGCGGCCTGGCTCGCGAGCGCCCGCTGCTGGCCTGGCCGATGACGCTGGCGATGCTCGGCCTGGCGGGCATCCCGGCGACCGCGGGGTTCATCGGCAAGTTCTACCTCATCGACGCGTCCGTCTCCGGTGGCTACACGTGGCTGGGAGTGGTGATCGTGATCGGCTCGATGATCTCGCTCGGCTACTACCTGCCGGTGGTCGCGGCGATGTGGATGAGTGAGGCGTCGAGCCCGCAGGACTCCGACGCGGACTTCGAGACCCCCTCCCCCACACCGACGCCGATCCCCTCCGAAGGCGAGCTGCCCGCGTTGGCGGGGGGCTCGCAGGAGCTCGACGAGCCGGCCTCGCCTGTTGTCACCGCACCCCAACCGGAGATCGCGCTGGTGGCAATCGTGGCGGGCGCCGCGATCCTCTTCTTCGGCATCGTGCCCCAGCCGCTGTTCAACCTCGTGCACGGGGTCGGCAGCGCGCTCGGCCTGTTGTAGGTCACAGGTACGACGCCCACAGAAGCGGCCGCAGGCTAGGAATTGATCTCGCAGTGCAGTTCCGATAGGCTGCACTCGCGGGATGTCCAAAATCAAGCATCTGCTGGGTAGGACCAACAACGTGATCCTCGCGGCGGGAGCGCTTGCGGCCGCGGCGCTCGCGATCTTCGGCGTGGCGAAGGCGATCGAGTCGATGAACGAAGGCAGCCCCCCGCCGGCGGGGCTGCTCGCGGGCATCGAAGACGTCACGCTCATACCGAACATCGGGCTGGCGGAATACGAAGCTCGCGAACAGTCGGCCCAGGTGAGCGTGGGCACTCGAGCGATCGCCCTGCCGGGGGGCTACCGGCTGGCGGCGTATACGACGGCGACGGGCGCGACCAGCTCTCCCGGGCCTGCGGAACCGGACACGACCACATCCACATCGACGAGCCCGCCTGAACCGAACACGCAGAGCACGCCCGAACCCACCCCCACTCCGACGACTCCGACCACACGCAAACCAATTCCGAGAAAGACCGGCGCGCGCACGAAAAAGAACAGCACGGGACCGCAGGGCGCGCACAGATCTACGCACGGACACTCAGGTTCTGAGCGCCACGCAGGCGCTGTCCACGAGGGCGCCACCTCGCACGAAGGCACCACCCACGAAGCCCCCCGGAAGGCAGCTCGGGCTCGGTCGGCGTGCCGTTCGTCAAACCGCCCCCGCCGAAAACGTCGTTCACGAGCGAAGGGCACGCCCAGACGCTGACCGGCACGGGCGCCTCGACGAAAGAAGTCGAAGGCGTGCTGGCGGCGGCCACGGGCGAAACGACGCCCACCACCGAAGGCTCACCGGTTGCAGGCGAACAGGGCGGCTACGGCGCGACGCCGACCACACCCACGACGGGGGTGAGTCCGAGCAAAGAAACGGCCACTCCGAGCGCAACTTCGGCGAAGCTCGCGCTGCCAAAACACTGCACCGCCTCCTGCCCGCTGGCGCCGACGATCGACCAGATCATCGCCGACAGCTCGAGCCCCGCCGAAAACGCCAGAAAGCTCGTGACCATCTTCACCGATTCGCGCGGCCGCTACATCGACCATGAGCTGCACCCGCTCGGCGCCGACGTCGAATACACGCTGAAGCTGACGGGCTTCGTGGGCAACGACGCGATCCTCGATGGAGCCTGTGGTCGGAATCTACCGGGCGAACCGCTGCCGACGGCGTGGTGGCAGCACGTGATCGTCAAGCAGGTCGAAGCCCACGCGCTACGAACCGTTCTCGGGCACCTTCTGGGCGCCGATCCCGCCGCAAGCGCGGCGACTATGCGTTTACCTGGCGTCTGACGACGTTCACGGGCAACACCGAAGATCACGGCGAGACGCAGATGTTTCACTACCGCCGAGCGCGACCTCGGCCGCCTGCTCGGCTTCGTGCAGCTGGCGCTCGACGAGATCCAGGCCCGACTCCCAGAAGCCCGGGTCGGCGAGGTCGACGTCCACGATCGCGCCGAGCTCCTGCGGGGCTTCGAGCCCCCGGCGGCCAACAGCTCGAGGTACTGCGGCACGAACTCCGCGCCGCGCTGCTCGTAGCGGTCATATACCGACAGCGCCAGCAACTGGCCGTAAGCGTAGGCGTAGACGTAGCCGGGCGAGCCGATGAAGTGCGGGATGTAGGACCACCACGAGCGGTAGCCGTCGGTGATCTCCACGGAGTCGCCCAACAGCTCGGCCTGGCTCTCGACCCACAGCTCGCCGAACCGCTCCACCGACAGCTCGCCCTCGCCGCGACGGGCGGTGTGCACGAGGTCCTCGAAGCGGTTCATCGCGACCTGGCGGAAGACGGTCGCGATCGTGTCCTGCAGGTTCTCCGCGAGCAGCGCCAGGCGCGAGGCGGGCGTGGAATCCTCGGCCAGCAGCCGCCCGAACACGATCGTCTCGGCGAACACCGACGCGGTCTCGGCGAGCGTCAGCGGCGTGCCCTGATGGAACACGCCCTGCTGGGCGGCCAGCGCGAAGTGCACGCCATGACCGAGCTCGTGCGCGAGCGTGAGCACGTCGCGCCGGCGCGAGGTGTAGTTGAGCAGCACGTACGGGTGCACCGAGGGCACCGCCGAGGCGCAGAAGGCCCCGCCGCGCTTGCCCGGTCGCAGGGGAGCGTCGATGTAGCGCTCGTCGAAGAACCGCTTCGCGAGCGCCCCCAGCTCCGGGGAGAAGGAGCGAGTAGCAGTCGAGCACCACCTCGCGCCCCTGCGCGAACGTGTAGGTGACGTCGTCGTCGGTGACCGCGGCCATGCGGTCGTAGTCGGCGATCCGCTCCACGCCGAGCAGCCGCGCCTTCAGCGTGTACCAGCGGCGGGCGATCTCATAGCGTCCGCGTACGGCCTCGATCAGCGCCTGCACGGACTCGTCGCTCGCTTCGTTTGACGAGATTGCGCGCGGCCAGCCAGTTGGGGTAGCGGCGCAGGCGATCGTCGGTGGCCTTGTCGGCGAGCAGCGTGTTGAACAGGAACGCGCGCGTGCGCAGGCCGGGCTCCAGCGCCGCGGTGATCGCCTCGGCGGTGGTGCGCCGCAGCTCGCGGTCGGGCAGCACGAGGTTGCTGAGCGCGAGGTCGAGCGGCACGCGTCGCGCGCCCTCGCTCATCGTCCCCGGGTCCGCCACGGCGGGCAGCTCGACCTCGATCGCCGAGGTCAGCTCCTCGAACAGCCGCGACCACGCGCTCGCGCCGGTGAGCGACTTCTCGGCGAGGATCTTCTCCTCGGGCTCGGAGAGCAGGTGATCGCGATAGCGGCGCGCGCTGCGCAGGTGGTGGCGGCAGAAGTCGAGGTCCGACGCCGTCGCCGCCCTCGCCGTCGAGCAGCTCCTCCACGCGCTCGTCGGACAGCGCGGCCCACTCCAGCTCGAAGAACAGCAGCGTCGTCTCGATCGCCGTGCCCTGCTCCTGGGTGCGCTGCAACAGCGCGCCCCGCGCGGGATCGGAGGTGTCGGTGGAGAAGTCGAGCGCCGCATAGGTGCCGGCGCGGCCGACGAGGTCGTGGATCGCGCCCAGCTCGTGCATCGCCTCGGCCAGACCCGCGCTGTCGAGCTCGGCCAGCCTGCCCGCATAGCGCTCGGCGAACGCCCGCGAGCGCGTGAGCGCCTCCTCCAGCCGACGCTCGACCCCCTCGGGACCCTCACCGTCCACGAGCGCGCCGAGATCCCAGGCGGTCTGCTCAAGCTCCGGATCGGCGGTCGTGCTGGCCATGCTCACGGCAGCTTATCCGCAATGTCAGCGTTCGGCAGACACGTGAGCGTGCACAGCGAAGTGAGCGTGAACAGTAACGTGAAATCGCGTATGCGAAAGAGCGAGAAGCGAATGCTGAAATTTGAGCTGATGTCGTCCCCGGCGGCGCCAGCGCCGCCGGGTGCGACCTCGCATGCGAGGTCGCAGAGACGCCGCATGCGGCGTCTCTACGACCGGCGCATGCGCCGGTCGGCCCGACGGTGCATGCACCGTCGGGCAATCGCACATGTGCATTCCGGCCGGGGCCGCATGCGGCCCCGGCCACCCCTACTCGTACTGCAGCGCCTCCAGCACGTTCAGACGCGCGGCGCGCCGGGCCGGGAAGATCGCAGCGAGGATGCCGGCGAGGATCGCGGCGATCACGAACACCACGAGCGTGCCCACGGGGATCGTGAAGGTGGGGTATTCGATCGCCTGCCCGACCATGATCGCGAGCACGATCCCGAGCGGGAATCCCGAGCGCGGCGCCGATCAGGGCCGTGACGATGCTCTCGTGACGGATCATCCGGCGCAGCTGGCGGCGGCTCATGCCGACGGCGCGCAGCATGCCGAGCTCGCGGGTGCGCTCGAAGACGGTCAGCACGAGCGTGTTGACGATCCCGAACAGGCTGATCATGATCGACAGCGAGAGCAGCACGTACAGCAGGTTCAGCAGCGTGTCGATCCCCTGCTCCTGGCTTGACTTGAACTGGCTCTCGGTCTGGATCTTCGCGTCCGGGAAGCCCGCCAGGGCGTGTTCGAGCCTCTGCGTGTTCGCGGCTGTGACGCCGCCGGCGATGTTCACGAACGTGAAGACGTTCTGCGGGTTTTCGTATTCGGCGTCGAAGCGCTGCGTGGAGATGGTGACGTCGCCGTAGGGCGAGCCGCCCTTGGGGGGCGCGAAGATGCCGCGCAGCTCGAGGTGCATGACGCGCCCGGCGGGCGTCTCCACGGCGATCGGCGAACCGACGTGCAGGTGCAGTTCTTTGGCGTAGTCCTTGGAGACGAACGCTCCGCTCTGACCCAGTTCAGCGGGCACGGCGGGCGATCCCTGCTGCCACTTGACGTCGATCACCCGGCTGATGTCCGGCGAGACGCCGCTGACGTTGATTTTGCCGCCGAACGCCCGGCCCTGTCCGGCGCGCACGCCCGAGACCACCCGCACCCCGGGCACGCCGCGCAGCGCCTGCGCCGAGGCGATCGAGACGGGCGAGAAGTTGTTCGTGGCCGTGAGCGCGTAGTCGGCCTTGAAGAGCTGACTCACGGAGCTCTCGAACGTCGACTTCAGCCCGGTCGCCAGCACCGAGACCAGCGTCACGAGCGCGAGGCCGATCATCAGCGCCGAGGCGGTCGAGGCGGTCCGCGTGGGGTTGCGCATCGCGTTCCCGCGCGCGAGCTTGCCGGCGGCGCCGCCGATCCTCGTCGCGGGCCAGCCGAGCACGGAGGCCAGCGGCGGCACGAGCACCTTCGCGAGCATCGCCACGCCCACGAACAGGCCCGCCGCGCCGAGGCCGATCGCGAGCAGTCGCGATCCCGTCGAGAGCCCGCCGACGAACAGGCCGATCAGCATCAGCGCGACCGCGACGACGATCGTCAAGCAGCGCCGCGGGAGTGCCGAAGCGCGCGAACCGCGACGGCGGCAGCAGCGCGCCCTCGCGCACCGCGCGCGATCGGCTGCACGTGCGTGGCGCGCAACGCCGGGCGCAGCGCCGCGAGCGCGGTGATCAGCACGCCGACGACGAGCGAGACGACGATCGTCCGCGTCGCGAAGACCGTGCTCGCCTGCGGCAGGTCGATGCCGAAGGAGACGAACAGCGAGTTCAGGCCCTTCGCGAGCCCCAGGCCGAGGAACAGCCCGACCACCGATGCGAGCAGCCCGATCACGAGCGCTTCGAGCAGCACCGAGCGCAGCACCTGGCGACGGGTCGCCCCGAGCGTGCGCAGCGTCGCCAGTTCGCGCGTGCGCTGAGCGATCGTGATCGAGAGCGTGTTCGCGATCACGAACGCGCCGACGAACAGCGCGACGCCCGCGAACGCGAGCAGGAAGTCCTGGATGATGTTGAGGAACCCGTTCGTGTTGCTCGTCGCGTGCTGCGCTTCCGCTTCGCCCGTGCGCACCTGCGCGCTCGCGGGCAGGATCGCGCCGACTTCGCGCACGACCTGCGCCGGCGTGTATCCGGGCCTGTCCGCGATCGAGATCGAGTCCAGCCGTGCCGACCTTGCCGAACAGCCGCTGGGCGAGCGAGAAGTCGAAGATCGCCATCGTCGCGCCGCCGAGCGAGGACACGCCGCCGATCTTCGCGATGCCCGCGATCCGCATGCGCTGCTCGGCGCCGCGCGCGATCACGCCGATCGTCTGGCCCACGGCGTAGTGCTTGGTTTCGGCCGTGTTCGCGTCGATCGCCACTTCGCCTGGGCCCGCCGGCCACGTGCCGGCGACGAGCTGCAGCGGGTTGAAGCGCTGGTTGCCGTGCGCGTGCACGCTGAACGCGAGACCGGGAGCGCCGCCGCTCGATATCACCTTGCCGTTGCGCCCCACCAGCTGGGCCGTGTCGGAGATGCCGCCCTGCGCTTCCCTGACCCCGGGGAGGCCGCGCACGCTCGCGAGCAGCGATTCGGGGATCGAGGGCGTCGTCTTCGCGTCGCCGCCCCCCGTTCGTCGCCGCCGATCGCGCTCTTGCCGGTGACGACGACGTCGGTGTGCTTGTAGACCTGCGTGAACACCGTCCCGAACGCGGATTTGATCGTGTCGGTGAGGATGTACGTGCCGCTGATCATCGCCACGCCGAGCACGATCGCGAGAGCCGTCAGCGCCGCGCGGAGCTTGCGCCGCGCGAGGCCTTTGAGCGCGACCGCGATCATCGTCGGCCAGACCGCCCGTCACCGCGATCACGCCGAGAGCTCGCCCATCACGGCCAGCACCTCGGCGGCGCTCGCGCCGCTGAGCTCCTTCACGATCAGCCCGTCGGCGATGAACAGGATGCGATCGGCGATCGCGGCGGCGCGCGGATCGTGGGTCACCATCACCGTCGTCTGGCCGTAGGCGTCGACCGAGGCGCGCATCAGCTCGAGGATCTCCCCGCCGGTCTTGGAGTCGAGGTTGCCCGTCGGCTCGTCGGCGAGCAGGATCGTCGGCCGCGTGACCAGCGCGCGGGCGATCGCCACGCGCTGCTGCTCGCCCCCGGAGAGCTCGGACGGGCGATGGCCGCGGCGCTCCTGCAGGCCGACCTTCGTGACGAGCTCGTCGACCCACGCCTGATCCGGGCGCTCGCCGGCGATCGAGAGCGGCAGCAGGATGTTCTCCTGCGTGTCGAGCATCGGCAGTAGGTTGAAGAACTGGAAGATGAAGCCGATGTGCTCGCGGCGCAGCTCGCGTCAGCGCGCCGTCGCCGAGCGCGCCGAGCTCGGTGCCGGCGATCGTGACCGTGCCCGACGTCGGCTGGTCCAGGCCCGCCAGCAGGTGCATCAGCGTGGACTTGCCCGAGCCCGACGGCCCCATCACGGCGACGAGCTCCCCCGCGCGCACGTCGACGTCGACACCGCGCAGCGCATCCACGGCGGTGTCGCCCTCGCCGTAGCGCCGTCCTCAGCGCGCGCGCCACGACCGGCACTCCGGGTGGCGCCATCGCAGCAGGCTGTCTCCCCGACCGTTGCCATATGGCTTGGAGGCTACCCGATGTGTCATTGCGATAAGCGACGCCCGGCGCGGTATGTAGCATCGTCGGCCCGATGCACGAGACCACCCCCTCCGTGTTCCTGATCGCCCGCCCTTCGATCGACGTCGAGGGCATGCGCGGCTATCTGGCGGACGTCGGCGGCGAGTCGTGGCTGACGCGCCGGCTGGAGGAGTCAGGCGGCGCCCCCAACGGCGGCGAGCTGATCGTCGAGTTCGGCGGCCGCGCGTGCTACCGCAGCTGGGAGCCGGGGCTGAACCCGAACGTGACCAAGGTCCGCACCGACCAGCGCGAGTACTTCGCCAACATCCTGCGCTCCGCCCACGGCAGCGTGCTGGAGCACGCCAACTACTCGTTCGCGCTGCGCAACGTCAGCCGCGTGTTCACCCACGAGCTCGTTCGCCATCGTGCCGGCTCGGCGTTCAGCCAGGAGAGCCTGCGCTACGTGCGCCTCGACCGACATCGGCTTTCGCGTGCCGCCCGGCGCTCGAGCCGGTGCGCGAGCAGGTGATCTCGATCGTCGAGCAGCTGGAGGAGTTCCAGGTCAGCGCGGCCGCCGAGCTCGGGATCGACGCCGAGGGCGTGCCCTTCCACGTCAAGAAGGAGGTCACCTCCGCGCTGCGCCGCCTCGCGCCGATCGGCCTGAGCACTGACATCGTCTGGACGGCCAACGCGCGCACGCTGCGCCACGTGATCGAGATGCGCACCGCCGAGGGCGCCGAGGAGGAGCTGCGCCTGGTGTTCGACACGATCGCCCGCGTCATGCAGGTTGAGGCGCCGGGCCTGTTCCAGGACTTTGCGCGCCAGGACGACGGCTCCTGGATGCCCGAGCACCGCAAGGTCTAGGACGACCGCTGGGCGTCCTGGAAGGTGCGTGACGGCGTCCGGCCCCGAGGCTCGTTGACGTCCTCGGGGCCGGTGTTGCCCATCGACTACCTGCGGCGGTGGTTGCGAGGATGGCCGTGATCCCTGCCGGCCATGTCCAGCTGACCTCGGCCGCCGTGCCCATGACCGCCGTGTCCATGACCCTGGGCCGCCCTTTGCCGCCCAAGCCACCGGAACCGCCCGGCCCGCTGCCTCCGGCGCCCGGAGGGTTCCAGGGCAGCAGGTAGGCGCGGTAGGTGTTGACCCCGGCCGGGAACTCGGCGTTGAAGAGCAGCTGGCCGGATGGGCCGAACTCGGAGAAGTACGGCAGCGCGCCCCAGCCGACGAACAGGTTGCCCTCACCGGTCGTCTGGGCGTTGCCCTGCGACGCCGCCGAGAGATCCTCGGGCTGATTGTCCGAGGAGATCAGCGTCGCCGTGCGCTTCCACTCGTTGAGCTTGACCGTGATCGCCCGGCTGTAGGGGAGCTCCGGCGTGCCCGCGGACTCGTTGTCGAAGAACGTGTACTCGTCGTTGCCGATCGCCTCGGGGTCGTGCTGCCAGGCGAAGAGCTCATCGGCGCTGTCGAGCACCTGGCCGGGCGCCGCCTCAGCGTGAAGTCGCTCTCCTTGCCGCCGAGCCGCCAGATGATGTTCCCGTTGAAGCGGTTGACCTTGTAGGTCGTCCACGTGTCGCGGGCGTCGATCAGCAGGTTGCCGTCGGTGTCGAGGTGCACGGCGTTGATGTGGAACCAGTCCCACGGCGTGCTCGCCGAGGCGGGCAGCGGCTGCTCGCTCTGGCTGAACGGGACGTGGTCCTGCGCTGTTCCACTGGAACAGCACCTTGCCGGTGGGGATGTCGATCTCCTGCACGACGCCGTTGATCACGGTCTGGTTGGCCGGACCGCCGATCGAGGTCAGGTCGGCCGTCGCCGTCGTGTAGGACGAGGATCAGCGCGGTGTTCTGCGGCGTGATCAGGAACTCGTGGCCGTCGGCGCTAGACCGTTGCCCGCGTTGACCGTGGCGATCTGCTGGTAGTGGTCGTTGTAGATGTAGTCCGTGCCCGTGGCCAGGCCGCCGAGGCCGGTGCCCTGCCACCAGGTCAGCACCGGCTGGCCGTGGTAGGTCTGGGCGCGGAAGTCCGAGGCCTCCTGGCCGGCGGGCACCGACTGGAACCAGACGACGTTGCCTTTCTGGTCGATGATCTCGGGGCCGTTCGCGTACGTGCTGGTGTCGCCGAGGGCGAGATGAAGATGTCGCCGCGGCCGATGTTGCCCTGCGAGGTGAGCACCGTGACCGGGGGCGGCGCGAGCGCCTGAGCCGAGGAGACGGCGATGGCCACGAGCAGCACGGGGGCTGCGGCGGCAACGGCGGCGAGCTTGTGGCCCGTCTGAGCTTTGCTTGGAGGGACGAGACGAGAGAGGTGTAGAGACATGATGTCGGCTTCCTCCTTGGGAACGTTGTGGGGGTGTAGAGGAACACAAATAGCATATTCTTGATCAAGATTATGAAGAATAGCCATAAAGGCCCCCCTGCCGGCGATCGCGACATGGGGCGGTCCGATGGGATCCAACCCAATGCGCGCGACGAACCCTGACCGGGCACCCAATCGCGCCCGCACCCGGGCCCGGCCCGTATCGCCCCGTAGTTGCTCGGATTCGGTCTATTGCCAGATGGGCCGCGATCGTGTAGTGTTCAATTTCTAAGAACAATCTCATGTGATCTGATAACACCCGATAACAGCGTTCCGGCTGACCGCACCCGCCCAACACGAGCAAATCCTCTCCGAAAGGCCCCGCATGGACCCTCACGCGACAAGCCTCCTTGACGACCCCGCCGGGCCCGACCTGGCGCGTCACATCATCACCTTCGATCCCGACGAGCCGGGCAGTCGTCTGTTCTCCGCGGTACCAGCGGAGGCACGCGCCGGATTGGCGCCGATCCCCTGGCCGAGCGGCCTGGCGCCCGAGACCGTCACACCTGCGAAAGCGCCCTCGCCGTCCCACGCGCTGCCCAAAGCCGACGTGCTGGTGGTGACATGGACGGTCGCCGAGACCAAGGCGCTCGCCGACGTGCTCACCCCGGGCGTGCCCAGCACGTCGTGGTACACCTACGGGCACAAGTTTGACACCTATAAGCCGGACATCCGCCCGCGGCGCGCCGGCGTTGGAGAGCGGTTGCCTCGGCGTCTACCACCAGTGTCGGATCGGCGGGCGCAGCGTGGTCTGCATGAAATCGGACCTGCACCTCAGCCAGGACGGGGCCGAGCTCCCCGTGCGGACGCTGTGGCGGCAGATCATCGAAGAGACCGGGGCGAAGCTCGTGATCACCACCGGGACCGCGGGTGGGATCGGGGCGCAGACCCTGCTCGGCGACGTGATCGTCACCACATCGGTGCAGTTCGACTGCAAAAAGACCTTCGCCAAATCCCCGTTCGCACACGCCACCTACAGCGATGGAGCAATCGACGCGGCGAGCGCCGGGCGGTTCGCGACGGCAGACGCATCCCTGATCCCAGCCAACGCGGGAAATCTGCCCCAGGCAGCGCGCACGCCCAGGATCGTGTCCGCGAGCGCAGCCGATCCCGCGACCGTTCTCACTACGGACTTCTTCGCCTTTGACGACACCACCGACAGCTATGGGCTGCGCGCCTACAACCCCCGCGCCCACGCCGTGGAGATGGGCGATGCGGTGCTGGGACTGGTGTGCGCCAAGGATCTCACCGACCCGCCGCGCTGGGCGATCGTGCGCAATGCCTCAGATCCGCAGATCGACGGCTCTGTGTCCCTGAAAGAACAGGCCCAGCAGGCGGCTCACATCTACGAGAAGTACGGCTACTGGACGACCGTCGGCAGTGCGATCGGGTGCTGGGCGCTGATCGCTGCCTGAGCGCGTCTCGCCCGCGGTCCGGCGAGCGATCTCAGACATCGACACGACACTCACGAAACGACAAACACAGACAGGAGCAGAGCAGATGCCAGGACTCAGGCTCGGAAAGAAACCCGCCACCGACGACGCGAAGGACCTGCTGTTCAGCAACTACGTGGACACCACCAAGCTTCCGCCCACGCCGGCCGAATTTGGCCACGAGAAACTCTTTTCGCCGAAAGGCTGGGGGATGCTCGGCAACGACGAGTGGGGCGACTGCGCCTGGGCGGGCCCGGCGCACGAGACGATGCTGCTGAGCACCGAGGGCGCCCATCCTGCGGCGTTTACGACCGCGGGCGTGCTCAGCGACTACTCGGCCGGCACGGGCTTCGATTCAAACGCCGGACCTCCTGGCAAAAACCCGACCGACAATGGCTCGGAAGTCCGCAAGGTGCTGAGCTACCGGCGCAAAACCGGCATCATCGACGCCTCTCAGAAACGTCACAAGATCGGCGCCTTCGTCAAGCTCGAGCCGAAGAACCTCACACATGTCTACCAGGCCATGTACCTGTTCCAGGTGGTCGGCATCGGCATCGAATTCCCGGGTTCGGCGATGGAACAGTTCCACGAAGGCAAGCCCTGGAGCGTTGTCCCGGAGCGCAGATCGAGGGCGGCCATTACGTCTGCTGCGTGGCCAAGCGTCAGAACATCGACATCGTCACATGGGGCGCCTTGCAGCAGATGACGGTTGAGTTCTTCGAAACCTACTGCGACGAGGCCTGGGTCTATATCTCCACCGAAAATCTCCAGAAAGAAAAAGACCCCGAGGGCTTCAACCTGACGCAGCTCAAGGAAGACCTCGCGAAGCTGTGACCCTCAGCTGAACGTGATCGTCTGGCGGGTGACGGCCCCCGCCTTGGAGAGGAGAGTAAGCGTGTAACCGCCGCGCGAGAGCGGTCGCAGCAGTTTGAGGATCAGCGGCTTGCCCGCGACGATCGCGCCGGGACGATTGCGCGCGAAGACGACGCCGTGACGCGTGAGCGTGGCGCTCGCGGCGGATTTCGACGCTTTCATCACCCGTACGTAGCAGGCGGTCTGGTAGCGGCCGCTGCCCTGGCGTGGATGGCATTCGAAGAACGCCGGCGGACCGGGAGGGCCTTGCTTTCCGGTCGCTCCGGTCACTCCTTGCGACCCGTTCATCCCGGGAACGCCGGCCGACCCTGTGGGTCCCTGCTGACCGTTAGCGCCGGCTGCGCCGGCCGATCCCTGCGAGCCGTCGGCGCCCATCGCGCCGGCCGGTCCCTGCGAACCATTGGCGCCCGCAGCCCCGGCGGGACCCGTCGACCCCGCGGTCGCGCCCGGCGGTCCCTGTGGCAGCGGTCCGCCGGTGCCAGAGAGCTCGACGACGGTCGTGCCGGCCCCCGCGTTGCTCGCGATCTGCAGGCTCGCCGTGCGGACGCCTTCTCCCTGCGGCGCGAAGCGCACGGTCAGCTGGCAGGTAGTTTCGAAGGCCACCGGCCCCAGACAGCTCGAGGAGCCGATCAGGAAATCTTCGGGATGGTCGCTGCCCAACGGCGAGAGGGAGTCCGCAAACGTCGTGCCGGTGATCGACAGGGGATTCCCGCCTTCGTTGGCGATCGTCAGCGTTTTCGGGGCGCTCACGGTCTGCTGCGACTGCGTGCCGGCGAACGTGAGCGAGGTCGTGTCGGGCGTCGCCGTCGCCGGGCTCGGATAGCTGATCGTGATGCTCGGCGGGGTCGTCGGCGCGGCCGTGCCGATCGAGTAGAAGGTCGCGCCGCCGAAGACGAAGTTGGCGCCGCCGCCGCCGCCACCACCACCGCTCTGGAAGGCGAGCTCGCAGGATCCTGCGCCGCCACCCCCGCCCGTGTAGCCGCCGCCACCACCGCCTCCGCCGGCGAGCTCAAAGCCCTCGGATATGCCACCGTTACCACCAAGACCGAAGCTGCCTGAACCGCCGAACCACGGACCGCTCCCAAAGCCGCAACCTTCGCCGCCCGCGCCGCCTCCGGTCAGCGTGCCGGCGCCACCGCCACCCCCGCCAAAGCCGTTCGAGCTCCCGCTCGAGCTCACGCCCGGGTCGCCGGCGTTGCCGCCGATACCGCCCGAGGACCCATCGAACAAGCCGCCCCCGCCACCGCCGCCGGCCGCGACGAGCAGCCGCGATTCCGGCGAACCAGCCGTTCCGACCGGGATCGTGCGCAGATCGGAGGCATTGCCGCCGCTGCCACCACCGTCCCCTCCGAGCCGGCGCCGCCGAAGCCTGGAGCAGCGACCTCCACGTAGAGGGTCTCGCCCGCAGTCACCGGCAGCTGTCCGACGACGTCGGCGCCCGAGCCGCCGACGTTCCGCCAGCTCGATTTCGCCAGACCCGTTTCGCCGGCGGCGCCGATCGCCTCCACGCGCACGCTGCTGACCCCGGCCGGCACGGTGAAGGACTGCTCGCCACCGGTCGAAGAGAACGTTTCGGTGACAGTCGGCGGCGTCCCGGCCAGGGCGCAGGTCGGTGCGATCGCACCGACCCCGAGCGCGGCCAGCGCCGCGGCAGTTCGTAGAACCGTATCGAGGCTCGGAGCGCGCTCGGCACAAGATCGGAGCGACACGGCGCGATCGAGATGGACGGAGGCTCTGTGCATGCCGTCGCACTGTTCGACGCCGAGGGACGCGCCTCCTGCATATCCGGCCGACCTCAATACCCGAGCATGTCCGCCCCGGCCGCCGGGCCCTCTCATGACCTCTCCACCGGATCCGGCGACCTCTGCTCTGCGCAACGCCTTGGCCCGCTTCGCTCACTCAAGCCGCAAGCCCCGGCTGTCGGTCAGTCCTCCTGCGCCTGCAGCTCCTCCACGCGCTCCTGCAGCTGACCCATCACAGCCGGGTCGCGCAGCGTCGTGACGTCGCCGAGGGCGCGCCCCTCGGCGATGTCACGCAGCAGACGGCGCATGATCTTGCCCGAGCGCGTCTTGGGCAGGTCCTCGGCCCAGATGATGCGCTTGGGGCGCGCGAACTTGCCGATGCGCTCGGCGACCGTCTCGCGAATGCCCTCCACGGTCTGCTCGTCGCCTGCGAGGTCGCCCTGCAGCGTGACGAACGCGACGATCGCCTGGCCGGTGTCCTCGTCGTGCTGGCCGATCACCGCTGCCTCGGCGACGTCGGGATGGGCGACGATCGCCGACTCGACCTCGGCCGTGGAGAGGCGGTGGCCGGAGACGTTGACGACGTCGTCGATGCGCCCGATCACCCAGAAGTAGTCGTCCGCGTCGAGCCTCGCGGCGTCGCCGACGAGATAGGTCTCGGCGCCGAAGCGGCTGAAGTAGGTCTCCACGAAGCGCTCGTCCTCCTTGTAGAGGGTGCGCAGCATCGACGGCCACGGTCGCGTCAGCACGAGCAGGCCCTGACCCTCGCGCAACGGCTCGCCGGTGGACTCCTGGCGCACCTCGGCCGCGACGCCGGGGAACGGTCTGGTCGCCGAGCCGGGCTTGGTGGCGGTGATGCCGGGCAGCGGCGTGATCATGATCGCGCCGGTCTCGGTCTGCCACCAGGTGTCGACGATCGGGCAGCGTTCGCCGCCGATCACCTTGTGGTACCAGAGCCACGCCTTCGGGTTGATCGGCTCGCCCACCGAGCCCAGCAGCCGCAGCGAGGACAGATCGTGCTCGCCGGGCCATTGCGCGCCCCACTTGATGCAGGCGCGGATGGCCGTGGGCGCGCAGTAGAGGATGGTGACGCCGTAGCGCTCGACGAGCTCCCACCAGATGCCCTTGTGGGGGTAGTCGGGCGCGCCCTCCCACATCACCGAGGTGGCGCCGTTGGCGAGCGGGCCGTAGACGATGTAGGAGTGCCCGGTGACCCAGCCGACGTCGGCGGCGCACCAGTAGACGTCCGTCTCGGGCTTGAGGTCGAACACGTAGCGGTGGGTGGCGGATACCCCCGTGAGATAGCCGCCGGTGGTGTGCAGGATGCCCTTCGGCTTGGCCGTCGAGCCGGAGGTGTAGAGGATGTACAGCGGATGCTCGGCGTCCAGCGGCTCGGCCGGGCAGTCGGGATCGGCGGCCGCGAGGATCTCGTCGTAGTAGACGTCGCGCCCCTCGCGCATCTCACAGGGCGTGCCCTTGCTGCGCACGACCACGATCTTCTCGAGCGTCTGCAGGTCCCCCATCACCTCATCCACGCGCTCCTTCACGGGCGCGGTCTTGCCCTTGCGCGCGGCGCCGTCGACGGTGATCAGCACGCGCGCCTGCGAGAACTCCATGCGCTCGCGCACGGCCTCGGCGGAGAAGCCCCCGAACACGACGTTGTGGGGAGCGCCGATGCGCGCGCAGGCGAGCATCGCGACGACCACCTCGGGGATCATCGGCAGGTAGATCCCGACGACGTCGCCCTTGCGCACCCCCAGGTCCTTCAGCGCGTTGGCGGCGCGCTGCACCTCGGCGAGCAGTTGCGCGTAGGTGATGTCGCGCTCGGAGCCGTCCTCGCCACGCCAGTGGAAGGCCACGCGCTCGCCCCGTCCCGCCTGCACGTGGCGGTCGAGGCAGTTGTAGGAGACGTTCAGCTCGCCCCCGACGAACCACTTGTAGAACGGCGGGTTGGAGTCGTCGAGCACCGTCTCCCACGGCTTGAACCAGTGCAGCTGCTGCGCCTGCTCCACCCACCAGGCCTGAGGGTCGCGCTCCGCTCGCTCATACACCGCGGGATCGTTCAGCAGCGCCCGCTCGCGAAACTCGGCCGGCGGCTCGAAGCGCTCGACCTCCAGCAGCCTCGCCAAGTCGCGGTCGAGCGCCTCCCCGGTCGCCGTTGCCTGCGCCGGCGCCCCGATGTCGGATTCAGTCGCCATTGCTCACTCCTCGAGATCGAAGTCGCGCCCTCTGCACCGGTACATCTTCGCACCGGCGAACGCGATCTGGATGTGGATTGCCGGAACGCTCGTCCTGCTTCATCTCCCGCCGAGCGGCATCACCGGCAGCACCGTCCGTCCGAAGGTCGAGTTGGTGACGGCGGCAAACGACGCGTACCAGGCCGCCGCGGCGGTCGCCAGACCGACGTAGCCGCCCCAGTGGGTCACCGTTTCGTGCGGCCCCACGGCTCCGATCGCGAGCAGCACGAACGTCACGGTAAGCAGCACGAACACGAGCAGCACGGCGCCGCTGACGCGCAGCGCGGCGACCGTCATGTAGGCGGTGAAGATCGCCCACGCCCACAGATACAGCCCGATCGCGTGACCGGCATCGCCGCCGATCTGCTTGGCGTAGAAGACGTTCAGCGCCCAGAACGAGATCCAAAACGCTCCGAACGAGCAGAACGCGACCGCACCGAAGGTGTTGCCGGTGCGGAACTCCCACATGCCGGCGAGCAGCTGGACGATGCCGCCGTAGGCCAGCGCGAGCCCCAGCACCACGGGCACGCCCTTGCCGTTGACGAGGTTCGAGTTGAACATCGACAGCACGAAGGTGGTCATCGCGAAGCCCGCGAGACCGAGTGGCCCGGGGTCGGCCGGTCGCCAACCGGCCACTCCGAGGCCCCCCCCGCCCGCACTGTCGCTGTCATCGCTGCGTACGGGGGGTTGACGGTGAATCGTTGCAGCCTCCATGGGTCCCTCCTCCTGCAATCGGCCCGCGGGTCGGGTTTGACGATGCGATTCCTGCAGTCCCGCCGCCGGGAGCGGACGCCGGCGACGGGACCGCGCCATCGCTTCTGTTATTCCCGCAAACGCGCTCGGGCAATCGCCCACGCCAAGGGTTCATCCTCAGCGCATCAAGCCGGCTCGGGGGCTGGGACGTTCCGTCCTACGCGAGGATCCTGTGGGGCGGGCGCATCACGTGACTCGCTGAGGTCGCGACCGCTGCGGATGGACCGCTCGACGGTCGCCTACTTGCCGCGGCGCTTGCGACCGCGCCTGCGCGGCGAGGCCGCCGACGGCTCGGCGGCCGGCGCGACGTCCGAGGCGGATGCGAGCGCCGGCTTGCCCTTGCTTCCCGTTCGGGGACTCCGTCTTCGCGTTCGGCACGACGCTCGGCCTGCGTGGGCCACGGGCGCGCCTCCCCGGCCGCCCATGCGGGTGGATCGCCGTTCGGCCAGCGCCCGAGGTAGAGGATGCCCATTCCCAGCATCCAGAACGCGGGCACGATTTCGAGCGTGGCGCCGCCGATCGGCAGCAAGATGAGGATGCCCGAGAAGATCCCGATCACGCCCATCCAGCGGGTCAGCAGGCCGACGCGGATGGCGTTGAGGGACACCGCGATCATGCCCGCCGTCAGCGCCAGCGCCGCGAGCAGGTCGAGGTACTGGCTGCCGACGTTGATCGCGCCCTTCGTCAGCGCCTGTTCGACGGCGTGACTGGTGAAGTCGTGACCGACCGCGAAGTTGTG
Source organism: uncultured Solirubrobacterales bacterium (assembly GCA_963714025.1). Classification (GTDB taxonomy): domain Bacteria; phylum Actinomycetota; class Thermoleophilia; order Solirubrobacterales; family Solirubrobacteraceae; genus Palsa-744. The sequence goes on along the minus strand of OY970221.1, from coordinate 2,179,098 downwards.
CGCCCGGATCGAGCCGACGATCTGGTGGGCGATGTTGATCACCGCCAGGCCGATCCCTCCCGACGAGCACGAGCGGACGCGCCAGGGACCACGTCTCGGGCCGGCGAAAGCGCGTGGCGTCGAGCAGCAGCAGCAGCACGAGCGTCAGCACGACGAGGGCGATCGACTTGATCACGCTGCCGGCGATCAGGGCGAAGGCGTGATGGCTGATGTATTTGACCTCGACGGCGCGCGGGCTGATCGCGGGGTTGGCTTCGCCTCTGAGCGCCGGCGCAAGACCCTGCAACAGGCCCACGGTCGGCGCGGAGCTGAGCGTCGAGGTGACGACGATCGCGCTCAGGAAGTACAGGAAGCCGCCGGCGAAGGCCGGCACGCCCAGGCGCGCGCGCCGCTCGGACTCGCGGGCGAGCTGCTCTGAGATCTCGTCTGGGCTCGGCATCGGCTCCGGCACAATATCTGGCGCCCACTCGCGAGCACGCCTTCGCCGGAGCCGATCCGGCCGCGGCCGGGTCTATGATGGGCGCATGGAGGGTGGCGGTCTAGGCGACCTGTTCGGCGATCCGGAGGAGCTTCAGCGCAGGCTCGCGGAGTTCGCCGAGCAGATGCAGGGCAACCAGCGCCTGGCGTGGGCGGACAACGCGATCAAGCTCGCCGTCGACATGACCGTCGCGGCCGTGGAGCGCGTCAACCTGCAGGGCAACGCCGAGGCTCAGGCCGAGCAGATCAGGACCGTGATGGCGAGGGTCTTCCCCGAGGCCGTCACGCTTGTGCGCGAGGCGCGCGAGGGCCTGCAGTAGCGCGTTCGGCCTCCTGCTCGGACTCGCGCGAGGCGCGTCCGGCGTGGAGCACTTCTCCGAAGGAGCGAAACCGGAAGATGAACACCACGGCGCCGAGCCCGACGACGCGCCGTGAACGCGGCGATCGCGATCTGCTGCCCAACGGAGTAGGCCGCCACGACCGCCGTCGGCGCCGTGCCGGCGAAGACCGTCACGAGCAGCGCCTGCTGCACGCCCGCGCCGCCGGGCGTGAACGGGACCGCACCCGCGACCTGGCCGACGGCGAACACGAGCAGCACGTTCTGCACCGAGCCGCCCACCCTGAAGGCTTCCAGCAGAAACCAGAACGCGGCGAAGCGGCAGATCCACGCGACCGCCTGCCAGGCGGCGACTTCGCGCAGGTAGCGGGGACGATCGGAGAGGATCGTCACGCCCTGACGCACGCGCGCCCAGAACGCGCGCACGCGCACGGACAGCAGCGCGAACGCGAACAGCCCGATCACCGCCAGCGCGGTGATCAAGAACAGCGTGAACCGGAAGTGCTCGGCCAGGTAGGAGATGTCGAACGAGCTCAGTTTCGAGAAGTCCGGCGGCTTGGGGAAGACGCCCTGGGTGAACGCGAAGATCAGCACGAGCACGCCCGCGCAGACGTCGAAGATCGACTCCACGAAGAACGCCGCCGCCACCGTCGGATAGCTGGATCCGGGGATCGAGGAGCGCGCGAGGAACAGCTTGATCAGATCTCCCCCGCGCGCGGGCACGACGTTGTTGAAGCCGACGGCCGCGAAGTACGCGCCCCAGATCCGCCGCCATTTGATCGGCGACGCCGGATAGGCGGCGCGCAGGCTGTGGAAGAACGCGCGCGAGCGCAGCGTCAGGTTCAGCCCGAAGAAGGCCAGCCCCAGCACGAGCGCGCCCCAATGGATGGCGGCCAGATCGGAGAAGAACTGCCCGACGGCGTTCAGGAACGAGGTGAGGCTGTCGCCGATCGAGGTCGATGCAAGCAGTCACCGGCACGACCTCAAGCGTACGGGGAGTGCCGGAACGCCGAGTGGGGAGCGGAGCATGGGCCCCGGCCTATGCTGGAGCACGATGACTCGCAAGCACCAAGCGGGGACTCCCGCCGCCGCTCCCCGCCGCCACGATCCGCGAGCCCACAGACATGACCGACGTGATCGAGCAGTTCGGGGCGCTCGGCGTCTTCCTGCTCATGGTCCCTGAGAGCGCCTGCATCCCGGTGCCGAGCGAGGTGACGCTGCTGTTCGCAGGCTTCGCCGTCGGCGAGGGTTGGATGAGCTTCCCGTTGGCCGTCCTCGCCGCGACCGCGGGCAACCTACTCGGCTCGCTGCTCGCCTATGGGCTCGGCGCGAGCGGGGCGCTCGAGCGCCTGCCCGGCGCCGAAGGTTTGCTCGAGCGCTCCGGCTCGCTGCTCGAGCGCTACGGCCCCATGCGAGCCGTGTTCGTCGCGCGACTGCTGCCGCTCGCCCGCACGTTCATCTCGCTGCCCGCCGGCGCACAGGGCGTCCCGCTGGTCGGGTTTGTCCTGCTCACGACCGCCGGTTGCGCATTGTGGGCGATCGCGTTCGTGCTCGCGGGCCTGCTCGCCGGCACGGCCTGGACCGCGGTCGGGGGCACGCTCAGCTGGCCGCTGCTCGGACTGGGCATCGCCGTGGTCGCATTCGCGGTGTGGAGCGGCGGACGACGAGGCTGACGCGGTCTCGGACTCCGACAGCGAACTGCGCCCCCGAAGCGATCCTTACGCTGAGGCGATGACAGATGGACCGCACGAAACGAACGATCCAGATGGCCGGCGGGTCGTTCTCGACGAGCGCACCAAGGCTCATCTGGCCACGCGTAAACCTCGAATGCTCAATCACAGTCAGGCGATTCTCGACACGGTCAACCGGCCCGATTTCCACGAAGAGGATCCAGCGCCGGGACGCGAGCGGTTCTATCGTCGCGACCTCGATCCGAAACGCTGGCTCAGGGTGGTTGTAGACTTCAACTCGTCTCCGGGCCTGATAGTCACGACGTTCGTGCAGGACAACAAGCCGGAGAACGCGCCATGACCGTCACCGTTGCAGGGATCAGCTTCGACCAGCATGAGTACGACGAGCGCGGCGACGTGCTCTACCTCAGCGTCGGTGACCCGCGAGAGCCATTCCGGACGCTCGCGACCCCGGAGGGTCACGCGGTCGATTACGACGAGGCGGGCACCGTGATCGGCATGGTGTTGGTCAACGTCAGATTTCTCCTCGATCGGGACGGCGCAATCACGATCACCGTTCCGCCCGACCGGGTGGACGCCGAGCAGATCGAGCCGGCTCTGATCGCCGCTTGACGACAAAAGGGGTGGAGACGATGGCCAATGTTGTGTGCGTGCTGTACGACGATCCGATCGACGGCTATCCGCCGCGCTACGCGCGCGATGACATCCCGCACATCGAGCGCTATCCCGACGGACAGACCGCCCCGACCCCGCAGGCGATCGACTTCACGCCCGGCGAGCTGCTCGGGAGCGTCTCGGGCGAGCTGGGGCTGCGCAGGTTCCTGGAGGAGCGCGGCCACGAGCTGATCGTCACCTCCGACAAGGACGGGCCGGACTCGGTCTTCGAGCGCGCCCTGCCGGAGGCCGAGATCGTCATCTCCCAGCCCTTCTGGCCCGCGTACCTGACGGCCGAGCGGATCGCCAAGGCGCCGCGTCTGAAGCTCGCCCTGACGGCCGGGATCGGCTCCGACCACGTCGACCTGCAGGCCGCGATCGAGCGCGGGATCACGGTCGCCGAGGTCACCTACTGCAACTCCATCAGCGTGGCCGAGCACGTGGTGATGATGATCCTCGGGCTCGTGCGCAACTACATCCCGTCCTACCGCTGGGTCGTCGACGGCGGCTGGAACATCGCCGACTGCGCCGCGCGCGAGTACGACCTGGAGGGCATGCAGGTCGGCACGGTCGCGGCGGGGCGGATCGGCTCGGCGGTGCTGCGCCGGCTGAAGCCCTTCGACGTGGGCCTGCACTACACCGACCGCCACCGCCTCCCGCCCGAGGTCGAGCGGGAGCTGGGCGTGACCTTCCACGAGAGCGTCGAGTCGCTGGTGGCGGCGTGCGACGTGGTGACGATCAACGCGCCGCTGCACCCGGAGACGGAGAACCTGTTCGACGCGGAGATGATCGCCAAGTTCAAGCGCGGCGCGTATCTGATCAACACCGCGCGCGGGAAGATCTGCGACCGCGAGGCCGTCGCAGAGGCCTGCGCGAGCGGACAGCTGGCCGGGTATGCCGGGGACGTGTGGTTTCCCCAGCCCGCCCCCAAAGACCACCCGTGGCGAACGATGCCCCACCACGGCATGACGCCCCACACCTCCGGCACGAGCCTCTCCGCCCAGGCGCGCTATGCCGCCGGGGTGCGCGAGATCCTCGAGTGCTGGTTCGACGAGCGCCCGATCCGCGAGGAATACCTGATCGTCGACGGCGGCAAGCTGGCCGGCGCGGGCGCGCACTCCTACAGCCCCGGCGATGCCACCGGCGGAGCGGACGAGGCGGCGCGGTTCAAGGTCGGCTAGCCGCCAAGTCCCTCAGAGCAGCGTGCCGATGCCGTGAATCGCAGCGCTGCCGAGGACGACCTCGAGCGCGACTCCCGCAAACCCAAACGCGAGCGCGACCCCTACGAAAACGGCATCCTCGAGCAGCACGCCCAGTGACAGCAGCACCACGCCGAGCGCCGGCAGCGTGTCGAGTCCGGTGAACGGAGGAGCGAGGAACGCTCCGAGGGATCCGCCAACCACCAAGGCTCCGAAGACGACGTTGCTCGCGCGATGATCGAACAGGAAGCGCAAACGGGGTCGGGAGAGGCGCTCGAGTCGACGGATGGTCTTCATCAGCGCGGCGATGAAGCGCTGCTGCCTGTCGCCGGCCAGCTCGAGCCCGCGCCAGCGCCGCGGCAGCCAGATCTCCTGCCGACCGACTATGAGCTCGAGCGCGAGCAGCATCGCGATGATCTCGAACACGTGCGTGGCGCCACCGGTGGGCAGCGGAAGTGCGGGCACCCCGAGCAGCAGCACGAAGACGATCGCGAAGCTCTTGTCCTCGAAGAGATCGATGAGGCCGCCGAGCGTCTTGTCGTCCTTGCTCGCCAGCCAGCGTTCGAGCGCGGCACTGACCTTCTCCGGCCCCGGGTTCGACTCATCCACCATGAGCTGTACGTGCTCGTGCTGTGGGCGCAAGGGAAGCACCAATCCTATGCGAGCGGGGGCGACCAGAGCGCCCTCGAGTGCCACGCGCGGATCCTCTAGACGGCGGGCGGACTCAGCTCCTGCAGCGCCGCCAGCACCAGGCGGTCGTGCTCGGCCGGCTTGACCTTGCGTAGCACCTCCGCGACCTCCCCATCCGCATCGATCACGAACGTGGTGCGCTCGTTGCCGAAGTACGTTTTGCCGTACATCGACTTCTGCACCCAGACGCCGTATGCGTCGGCCACGGGGTGCCCCTCGTCGGCGAGCAGGGCGAAGTTCAGGGCCTGCTTGTCGTGAAACTTCTTGACCTTCGCCACCGGATCGGGGGAGATCCCGAGGACCACCGCTCCGGCCTCTGAGTAGTCGGGGAGATGGTCGCGCACACCGCAGGCCTGGGTCGTACAGCCGGGCGTGTCGGCCTTGGGGTAGAAGTAGAGGACGACCCGTTGGCCGCGGTAGTCCGAGAGCTTGACCGGCCGCCCGTCCTGGTCGGGCAGCTCGAAGTCTGGGGCCTGGCTTCCTTGATCGATCATGGCCTGATCCTAGCCGCCGGGCTTCAGCGGCTGGTGCCCGGACCTTACGACTGGCGGCACGTGAGGATGGGAGACCCGTAGCCCGCCGGTTCCGACAGCGAAGTCGGCGCCGGTCACCGCACCTGTCGGCGTATCGAGAGCCCCCGGATCACGGGCACAGGTCGCGCGCGAACTGCCCGTTGTCGTCTTCGTCGTAGCCTTGGCTGTCGTCGGTGAAGAGATTCGAGTCGCCGGCCATCACGAACATGCCGTTCCCGACGGTTTGCGTGCCGACGAGGACCCCTTCGCCGTCGGCGGTGCCGACGAGCGGCTGCGCGGCGCCAGAGACCTCGAGCGTGGATACCCAGTTGTCGCCGAGCGAGAATATGTTTGCGGTCAGTGGGGAGGAAGCGATGTCGTAGGCGCTGTTCGGCCCGCTGTCGTGCGAGTCGTCATTGAGCGCGAGGCCCACGCCCAGCGATGCCGCGAAACGACTCAGGGTTTCGTTTGCGGTCGCGTACTCGCCGCCTTCGTGCTCACCGAGGGCGAGGATCGTGCCACCTGCGTGCAGGTAGGCCGCGAGCTCCGCTTCCTGACCTTGGTCGAGTGACTCGTTGGTGAGCAGCACGACGCAGCGGTCGGGCGTGATGTTCGTTGACAGCGTTTCGCTGACCTCGACTGGCTGACCGGTCGCTCCCGAGAAGTCGTTGAACGATCGATCGCCCTCGAATTCGAAGGAGTCCTCTTCCGGTGGGATCGCCGTCTGGCCGTCGTAGACGAGCGTCGGGCCGGCCGCGGGTACCGTCGGCGGTGGCGCGGGGGATGGTGGCGGGGTAGGCGCCGGCGGTGAGGGGGTGGTGCTGGTGCAGCCGTGGTAGATCTGCAGGTTGCCGAACTTGGCGCTGCCGATCGTGAAGGTGTAGTCGTGGAAGAAGGTGCTCGCGAACGCGGTGAGGCTCGCGGCAAAGTCGGCGTTGACGGCGAGGCAGGCCTGCGGCGGGGAGGTTTGGGCGCTGACTTTTCCGGTGATTTCCGGTCCGAGGGCGCCTCGCACGCCAACCCGTCCGGCTAGCGAGAGTCCGGATTCGAGCGCGAGGGAGAGCGTCAGGCTGGCGGCGCCGGTGAAGTTCGTGCGCCCGCCGTTGTGGAAGGACTTCCAGTCGTTGGAGGGCTCACCGCGAAAGCGGCTGAAGCCGTAGAAGAACCTCGGCGCCCATTCGAGTTCGACGCCGACCGCACCGCTTGCGTGCAGCGTGAAGTCCGGCCCGATTTCGACGTCCAGGTCCGGCGTGTCCGGGATCGGAATGCTCGCGATCGCCTGCGCGTGGCAGGTCGTCTCGCCAGAGAACTTCACGCCGAGGCCGAGCTTCGGCTGCCCGCCGATCGTGAAGCGCACCCCCGGCCCGGAGTATCCGTTGCCCCAGCTCGGGATCGTCACTTCGGCCTGCACTTCCAGTTCGGAGAGATCGATCGTGTGGGTGATCGTTCTCTGCGTCGAGGGATCGTCGCAGCCGAACGCGGTCTTGAAGATGCCGAGGTTGACAGCGGAATGCGCACGCGACCGAACCCCGGCGGCGGCCGCTCCCTCCCCGGCGAGCTGACCGAGGGTACCGCTCAGGTGCGCTTCAAAGGAGCTGTAGGCGTCTTCGAGCGCCCCCGGCGTAGTCATCACCCTTGTCGAGCCGTCAGGCGCGTGGGTGACGGCGCTCACCACACCGAGCAGACCATCCGGCGCCTTTGCCGAGGCATCCATCACCATCGCCGCGCCGATCTCCGGAACACGAGAGCCCTTCCCGAGCACGACCACCGTTGAGCCATTCGGAGTCCCGCTGACGCTGAGAACCTGCCCAGGGGAGGGCTGCGCCGTTGAGGGACGCATGACGCTCTTGACCGACACCGGCGAGCTGGAAGCGACCGAGCGAGCAGCGCTCTTCGCGATCACACGCCGACCCGAGACGATCGCGACCCGCACCGTCTCCCGACGACCCGGCCTCGCTCCGCTCCACACCAGCGAGAACCCGCTCCGGTGGCCATGGGCATGAAGTCCGCCGCTGGCGCGCGCCAGCCACCGAGAACCGACACGCTGCTGCAGCACAGCTCGCCATCGAGCACGGAAGCGACCCGCGACGACACCTCCAGCGTCGACCTCACCACCGACGGCGGTGAACGACACCCGCACCCGCGGCCCAGACACCCGCGCCGAGGCCCCGGCCGGCACTGCGCACGCAAGCAACAGCAAACACCAACACAGCACCAGCCAACCAGCCACAAGACGCTTGCTCACGCCCTGCACCCCTTCATGCCAGTGCCAACCACCGCGACAGTCTCGCACAATCAGAACTGCGATAGCCGTCACAAAAGACAGCGATGAACATCCAAAAACGCATCGGCCCCCTCAGGGCCTGCCTTCGATGTCGGCGGGCAACATCGCAGAGCCCGTTTCCCCCGCAGGTTCCTAGCGCAGAAACGATCCAGATTGCTCGACGATGCCCTTTGATCCGTTATAGGCTCAGCTCATGCTCTGCACGGTGATCCATGACGCGTACACGGCGGATGAGCAATCCGAGGTGCATGAGGCGCTTTCAACACTGCTGTCCGCAGGTCAGCCGGATTGGTCGGCCAAGGGCGTGTATGCCTACTGGGATCGAGCCGGCCACGACATCCTGTACCTCGGGCTCGCGAGCGACCTACCGAGCAGGTTTGCCCAGCACAACGGCCTGGTCAATCATGGCGGCGGGAACAAGGCAAAGGAGATCAGGGACTACTTCTCAGGGCACGAGCGCCTTGGTTTTACGATCCTCATCCAGAGCAAGGCGATCGGCCTGATGGAGCAGATACAGAAGCTGGATCCGATGATGGGCACGACGGCAGCCAGGACCATCGCGGTCGGCGAGGGCCAGCTCATCGAGATGCATCGTCTCCTCTACGGCGAGCGGCCACCGTGGAACCGGATGGGCGGATCGTCGAGTGGCAAGCGTTACGCGACCCGCGCTCCGGCGCTACTCGATCTTCTCGCGGCCCGGCGCGACAGTCTGTTCGCCGCGCGACGGACGCTGCGCTCGGTCGCCGGCGACTTTCGCCTGCGGCTGTTCGAGGCGACGATCCACGCATCCCGCATGAGGGCAATGATGGAGGCGCACGGGACCGCGAAGATCCCACAGCCGGGCGAACAGATCGAGGCGAGCAGGATCGAACGCTCGATCATGCTCCGGGATGGGCACCTCGTCGAGGAGCTCGATGCGTCGGACGCAGAGATCAGGCGCTGGCTCGAGCTGCTCGGTGACCCGGGCTACTGGCGCGAAGAGGTCGCTGGTTGGCGCGGGGCATTTGAGCGTACGCCCAGCCGAGCCCTCCAAGACAACGACAAGGCTGTCCTCGCACTGCTCGACGCCGTGGTCTCTGAAGCCGCCCCGCCGTCGCACATCCTCGCGACGCGCGACATTCTCGAAGGTGACTATCTCGATGAACCCGTCACAATCCCCTAGTCGCAATACGGGGAGCGTCTTCGTGATCTCCTGACGAAGGTGGGCGGGATCATCGCCTGCTGCCCGCAGTCTCCCACGATGAGCTCGTCAGGCCAGCGCTTTCAGCCGGCGTACCTCCACCCACGGAACCAAACCCCGCGGGCGGAGGAGCCGATCGACTACAGCACGGCTTCGATCAGCGACGTGAACTCCGTCTGCCCGGAGACGTTCGGGTGATAGCTTTCGGAGAGCGGATTGGACTGTCCGTTGAGCCATTCCGAGGACGAGCACACCTCGTGCGATTCGAAGGGCACGGTCGGATTGACGAAGGTGAATTTCATCGCTTCGGCACGGGCCTTGATGACGCTGTCGAGTTTTTCGGCGGTTTCGTTCATTTTCTTCTCGTTGCCCGAGGTCAGGAAGTTGACGTTGCAGGTCGTGCCTTCTTTGGTGAACAGCTTCGGGTAGCCGAGCACCACGACGCTGGCGGTGGTGGCTTTGGCGCGGATGTCTTTGTAGGTGGTTTCCAGCAGGCCGGGCAGTTTTTTGGCGATGAATTCGTTTGCTTCGCTGATCGCGCTCCCGCACGTGAAGTAGTAGAGGGCGCAGTTGATGATCACGTTGCTGAAGCCGGCGTCGTTGCCGCCGATCGTGATCGTCACGAGACTGGTGCTGGAGCTGAGCGTGCCGAGCTGTTTTGCGTTGACTTCGGTCGTGGTCGCGCCGCTGCAGGCTTGGAAGCTCAGCGTGTAGCCCCTGGCGGCGGCGATCTTCGGCCCGTAGGCGTCGGGGCTGCGATCGCATTCGCCCGATTCTTCATAGAAGACGCGGGTGCCCACTCCCGAGGAGTAGGAGTCCCCAAGCGCTACATACTGCGGCTGCGCCACGGCGGCCGCCGCCGGCACGAGCATCGCTGCGGCCAGTGCGAGCAGACCGACGATGCGGGTTGCTGTTCCGGTCTTCCCCATGTTCCTTGCCTCCGTTCCGTATGTGGAGCCCTGATAGGGAATGCCAGAACTGTCCCTATTTACGGGCAGTCCAGACAACCTAACCGTCAGGTCCTCTCAGCGTCAATGCGCGCTGGACGAATGTCTCCGATTAGATCTCGCCCCGAGGGCGTGATCGGCCCCCGGAGGCGCAATCGCCCTACTTCAACAGCCGCGACAGCCGCCGGTCCTTGAGCACGCGCCCGTCGGTCTGGCAGGCGGGGCAGTAGGCGATCACGTAGTCCTCGAAGTGGACGGCCTGCAGCGTCGCGCCGCAGCGCGGGCAGGGCTCGCCCTCGTGGCGGTGGACCCGCAGGGGCATCGGCAGCTTGTCGGGGATCGGCAGCTGGATCGCCTGCTCGTAGTGGGCGATCGCGCCGCCGAGGGTCTCGATCATGGCCTCGCGCAGGCGCTCGCGCTCGGCGGCGTCGAGGTCGGCGCCGCGCTTGTAGGGGGAGAGCCGGGCCTGCCAGAGGATCTCATCGACCCACGAGCGCCCGATGCCGGCGATCGTGCGCTGGTCGCGCAGCAGCGCGTGCAGCGGGCGCGGCGCGTCGAGCACTCTCCGCGAGCGGCGGCGGGTCGGGCCACGCCTCGGGGCCGAGCTTGGCCAGCGCCTCGTCCGCCGTCGAGCTCGCCGGCGCGCAGCAGCTTGACCCAGGCGGCCTGCTTGGAGCCGAACTCGCGCAGGCGCAGCTCCAGCTCCTGCACCGCTCTGCGACGCCGTGCCCCCCGGCGCGCGCACCCGCACGAGCAGCCGGGAGGTGCGGTCGCGCGGCCCGGCGCGCTTGTCGTACAGCTGCAGCCGCCCGGCCGACATCAGGTGGATCAGCAGCACCAGCTCGGGCGCAGCCCCCGGCACCGACGCTCGACGATCAGGTTCTTGCCCCGCCGGCGCACGCCCGCGATCGTCTCGCCCTCCGAGCGCCGCGAGCGGCGGATCGAAGGTCTTCAGCGCGTTGATGCCCGGCGCGAGCGCCGACTCGATCCGCGCGCCGCGCAGCGCCCCATCGAGCAGGCGCGCGGTGATCTCGACCTCGGGCAGCTCCGGCATCCCTCCCATCGTAGGAGGCGATGCCGCTGGAGCGCCGGAGTCTGACCAAGCCGGACGCGGACGCGCTCAGTCCGAGCGACCGCGCTGCGCCGGTCCACGGCCCCTCAGTAGGCGGCTATCGGCGAGCCTTCGTACTTGACGCCCGTGGGGCTCACCCAGCGCACGCGCCAGGCGGTGCCCTGGGTGGAGGAGCTCAAGCTCCAGTAGCCCAGCGCGTTGGTCGTGACGGTCTTCAGCGTCGTGTACTTCTTGGCGCCCTTGCGCTTGACGAGGATCGTCGCCTTGGTCGAGCCGAGCGTCGGGCGCACGAGGCCCCACAGCGAGTAGCCGTGGCCGTGCTTGGTGACGGTCAGCGGCAGCGGCCAGCTCGAGTAGAGCGGCTTGGGCTTGCCCGCGACGGTCTCGAGGCCCGTCTGGAAGCCGATCGTGCCGCCGTTGACGCTCGACCCGGCCTTGCCGCCGAGCGGGTCGTCCTTGAGCAGGTACTGCGAGAACGCCACCACGCGCGGATTGCTCCAGGCGATGTGCTCGTCGATCGCGTCGAACTGCGCCTGCTTGGCGAGCGAGACGCCGAGTTCGCGGTTGGGCACGCTCTGCACGCCGAACTCGGTCAGGTAGATCGGCACGCCGCCGGGGATCGCGTGCGCGCGCGCGGCCAGCGTTCAGCGCGTTCGACAGGCGCGAGAGCACGCCGATCGTGACGTCGTCGCGTCCAGCGGGCAGGGCGGCTTGTAGTAGGGGCCGGCCGGCAGCGTGTAGGCGTGGTGGGCGTAGCCGGCCGTCTGCAGCTCGCCGCAGGAGCCCGATTTCTTGTAGTGGGCGTTCAGGCACAGCATCCCGCGCAGGAACGCGAGCGGGGCGACGTCGTGCAGCAGCGCCTTGGCGCCTTCCTTGCGCACGTTGACGCGTGTCGTAGCCGAACGGCGCGGTCTCGCCCATCAGCACCTGCGGGTGCGCGATCCCGGCGGCCTGCAGGCCCGCGTAGCCGGACTGGTAGAGGCCGCGGTAGATGCGCGGCGAGGCCGGCTGGCCCTTGGAGGTGAACTGCGGGCGCAGGAACGCGGGGTGGTTGGGCTCGTTCCAGATCGAGTACAGCACGCTCGATGCCGTAGTGGCGGCCGACGGCGGTCATGAACTGTTCGAAGTCCTGATCGTCGGGGCTCGTGACGTAGGGCGCGGCCTTGTTGGACGTCGCCCAGCGCGGCACGGGCGAGGTGACGGTCAGCAGCACCTTCCAGTGCAGGCGCTGCGCTTCGTTGATCAGCGCGTCGTATTCGCCCCAGCTGTAGCTCGCCGGGTTGGTCGCGTCGAAGGCGGGCTTGGTGGCGGACTTCTGCCCGGGCGCGACGTCGTACCAGGAGAGCTCGACGCGCAGCGCTTTGACGCCGAGGGCCTGCAGCTGGGCGATCGCGTGCGGGCGCGTGGACGCGGTGAGCAGGTCGGTGGAGCCCTCGAAGTAGACGGCCTCGCTGTGGGAGGCGAGGGCCGTGGCGGCGGCGAGCGCTCGCGACGGCGCCGAGGAGGGCGGCGCAGAGCAGAGCTGGGAGGAGAGGAGCTTGTTTCTGAGCATGGTGGCTTAGACACCTTCGCGGTAGTGAGGTTGCGGTCGCCTCTGAGATTTCGTGGGCAGCGGTGGGGCTCCTGCCCGCGATGCCCGCGATCGGATCGGAGCCGGATGGGACAATACGGCGTGCGGCGCGCTCTGCCCCCGAAGCGTCGGGTAGCGTTGCGTGCATGCCCATCGCAACGGCCCCGGACGACATCGTCGCGAACGCACGCGCAGGCGTCGGCCAACGCGCGCCCGCCGCTGCTCGTGATCGAGCCGCTGCGGGCGTTCCTGGACGAGCACGGCATCGGCGCAGGGCGAGATCGAGGCGCGCCCGATCGGCGAGGGGCACTCGAACGTGACCTACCTGATCGAGCGCGCCGGGCGCCGAGGTCGTGCTGCGCCGCCCGCCGCGCCCGCCGCTGCCGCCGAGCGCGCACGACGTCCTGCGCGAGGCGCGCCTGCTGCGCGCGCTCGCGGACACCCCCGCGCGCGTGCCGGCGGTGCTGGCCGTGTGCGAGGACGAGGGCGTGATCGGGTGCCCGTTCTATGTGATGGAGCGGATCGCCGGCGAGGTGATCGTCGCGAGCGTCCCCGAGGCGCTGGACAGCCCCGCGCAGCGCCGGCAGATCGGCGAGGAGCTGATCGAGGCGCTCGCGGAGATCCACGCGGTGGACTGGCGCGCGGCGGGCCTGGAGGGGTTCGGCAAGCCCACGGGCTACCTCGAGCGCCAGGTGCGCCGCTTCGGGGGGCTGTGGGAGGTCAACAGGACGCGCGAGATCCCCGCGGTCGAGCGCGTCGGGGAGTGGCTCGCGCGAGAACATGCCCGAGTCCGGCCCGGCGACGATCGTGCACGGCGACTATCGCCTCGGCAACACGATCTTCGCGCCGGCGCCGCCCGCGCGCCTGGAGGCGGTGCTCGACTGGGAGATGGCGACGATCGGCGACCCGCTGGCGGACCTCGGCTACCTGTGCATGATGTGGACGGAGGGCGGCGACCCGAAGGGCGGCATGCGCGAGTACCTCGGCGGGGTCACGCGCCGCGAGGGGTTTCCCACGCGCGGGGAGCTGATCGACATGTACGAGCGGCGCACGGGGCGCTCGATGGCGGACCTGCGCTGGTACACGACGCTGGCGCTGTGGAAGTCGGTGGTGTTCATGGAGGGCAACTACAAGCGCGCGGTCGCGGGCGCGACGGACGACCCGTACCTGAAGCAGTTCGGCGAGGGCGTCGTGGAGCTGGCCAATCAGGCGGAGGGAGTCGCGTTCGGCGATGACTGAGCCTGAGACGGCCGTATACCTGCGCGATGCTTTGTCCTCAGTCGCTCGCGTACGTAGTACGCCACGCTCCCTGCGTCCGCGCCTCTCTTGGTCTACGGCCGTCTCGGGGCATATGGTTCACGCGGCGACAAGCGCAGGCTTGCTGATCGACTGGGGCGGGGTGCTGACGAGCAACCTGTTCGCCTCCTTTCACGCCTACTGCCTGCGGGCCGAGATCGACCCGCAGGCGCTGGGCGGAGCGGTTCAAAGCCGACCCGCAGTTCCGGGAGCTGCTGATCGCCCTGGAGAAGGGCGAGCTGGAGGAGCCCGCGTTCGAGACGCGGTTCGCCGCGCTGCTGGAGGTCGAGCCCGAGGGCTGATCGACGGGCTGTTCGCGGGCGTGGGACCCGACACGGCGATGGTCGACGCGGTCAGACGCGCGCACGAGGCGGGGATCAGGACGGCGCTCGTGTCGAACTCGTGGGGCACGCACCGCTACCCGCACGAGCTGTTCGACGAGCTGTTCGACGGCGTCGTGATCTCGGGCGAGGAGGGCATGCGCAAGCCCTCGCGGCGGATGTACGAGCTGGGCGCCGAGCGCGCGGGCGTGCACCGCGGAGCGCGTGCGTGTACGTGGACGACCTGCCGTTCAACCTCACGCCCGCGCAGGAGCTGGGCATGGCGACGATGCATCACACGAGCGCGGAGACGACGATCCCTGAGCTCGAACGGCTGCTCGCGGTCCCGCTGGGCGGCGAGAACGGTGTTGCCGCGCTCATGTGATTTCACAAATCGGCCGAGATATCCGCATGGGTTCACTGCCGGTCGACCCTGAGCTCAGCGCGCCGACCCCTCAGGACGAGCGCCTGGGCACGAGCTTCGAGACGAGCCTGATGGCGAAGGTCCTCGCGGGCCTGTACGCCGCCGGGGCGACGCTCGCCCTGCTCACGGTCGCGCTCCCGCACTCGCGGCGGGCGAGCGAGCTCGGCCTGCTGCTGATCGTCGGCAACGCCTACTTGGTCGCCGGGGTGCTGTTCTGGCGCGCCGACCGCCTGCGGGTCTCGATCCTGCCGGTCGCGCTCGCGTGGGGCAGCACGCTGATCACTGGGGTCGCGTACTTCTCGGCGGAGAGTCCGAGCCCGCTGGTGTTCTTCTACCTGTGGATATTCCTGTACTCGGCCTACTTCTTCACGACCACCGAGATGGTGGTCCAGATCGCCTACGTGGGCGTCGCCTACGGTGCGCTGCTTGCAGCGCACCCGCCGGACGGGGGAATCCCGGCGTGGTGGCTGGTGGGCATGGGCACGCTCGCCGTCGCGGCGATCCTGATCCGCGTGATGCGCGAGCGCGTGGAGCTGCTGATCGCCCAGCTGTACGATGCGGCGCGCACGGACCCGCTGACCAAGCTGTCCAACCGGCGCGGGTTTCGCGAGCTACTCGACCTCGAGCTGGCGCGCGCCCGGCGCTCCGGAACGCAGCTGACCATAGTGGCCGGGGACCTGGACCATTTCAAGGAAGTCAACGACCGCTCGGGCCATCAGGTCGGCGACGCCGTGCTCAAGCGGGTCGCGCGCCTGCTCGAACACGGCAAGCGCAAGATCGACGCCGTCGCGCGGGTCGGCGGCGAGGAGTTCGCGCTGGCGCTGCCCGACACCGACGAGCACGGTGCGTCGCGATGGTCGAGCGGCTGCGCTGCCAGCTGCGCGAGGAGTTCGCCCGCGACGTCGCGCCGGTGACGATCAGCTTCGGGCTGGCGTGCTATCCCGAGCACGGCGAGACGGCCGCGTCGTTGCTGCGCGCGGCCGACGAGGCGCTGTACGCGGCCAAGGGCAGCGGGCGCAACCGGACCGTGCTGCACAGCGCCGCGATGCGCGACACGCTGCAGCAGGCCGGTACGCGCGACATCGCCGCCGAACGGTTCGTCGCGGTCGTGCTCGACCTCGCCGAGGCCGTCGACCTGCGCTTCAGCGGCAGCGCGCGGCACTCCGAGACGGTCGGTCGCTACGCCGAGATGATGGCGCGCGAGCTGGGGTGCTCCGAGCAGCGGACGGGCCGCGTGCGGCTCGCCGGCCTACTGCACGACATCGGCAAGGTGGGTGTCCCCGACAGCGTGCTGCGCAAGCCGGGGAGACTCGACCACGACGAGTTCGAGCTGATCAGGCGCCATCCGGCGCTCGGCGCGCAGATCCTCGAGCACCCCAGCCTCGCGGACGTGCGCGAGTGGGTGCGCACCCACCATGAGCGGCCCGACGGCCACGGCTATCCGCTCGGGCTGAGCGGCGAGCAGATCGCGCTCGAGGCCCGCATCGTGGCGGTCGCCGACGCGTACGAGGCGATGACCAGCGACCGCTCCTATCGCTCGGCGCTGTCACACACGGCCGCGCGCGAGGAGCTCGAACGCTGCGCGGGCAGCCAGTTCGACGAGCGCGTCGTGCGCGCGCTGATCGCCCTGCTCGAGCGCGAATCCCAGCGCGCCGAGACTACGCTCGAGCGGGTCTAAGCGACGCCGGCGCGGCTAGGCGCCGATGGCTAGTCCCGCTTGCCGCGCCCGTACAGGAACTTGAACAGCCCCGCGAGCATGCGCGAGGTGCGGCGCTTGTAGGGGTACATGTGCGGTTCGCGCTTGAGCGCGAGCTTGGGCGTGACGACGATCGCCTGCTGGGAGCAGTACTTGCGGATGCCCCCCGCGCCGTGGCGCGAGCCCAGGCCCGAGGCCTTGGCGCCGCCCATGGGCAGCTCGAGCACGGTGTAGTTGATCATCGCGTCGTTCACGTTCGCCGCGCCGACCTCGAGGCGGCGCGCGATCTGCTCGCCGCGCGTCGACGTCGCGCGAGAACACCGACGCGCCGAGGCCGTAGGGCGAGTCGTTGGCCAGGCGCACGGCCTCCTCGGCGTCGGCGACCTTCATGATCGGCAGGGTCGGCCCGAAGGTCTCCTCGGTCATGCACTTCATCGTGTGATCGACGTCCACGAGCACGGTCGGCTCGTAGAAGCGCCCGGCGCCGCCGGACTGCACGGCGTGCCCGCCGGTGAGCACGCGCGCGCCCTTGTCGATCGCGTCGGCGACGTGCGATTCGATCGTCTCCAGCTGCGGCGGGAAGGTGATCGCGCCGACCTCGACCGAGCCCGGGCCGCCGCGGCGCGCCGACGCGCAGGGCGCGCACTTTGTCGGAGACTTTCGCGACGAACTCGTCGTAGACGGGCTCCTCGACGTAGACGCGCTCGATCGAGATGCAGGTCTGGCCGGCGTTCTGCATGCCGTAGTAGGTCGGCGAAGTTCGCCGCGCGCTCGAGGTCGGCGTCGGAGAGCACGATCATCGGGTCCTTGCCCCCGAGCTCGAGCGAGGCGGGGATCAGGCGCTCGCGCGGCGGCTTCGGCGACCTTGCGCCCGGTGCGGGTGGAGCCGGTGAACATGATCATGTCCACCTCCTCGACGAGCGCCGCGCCGGTCTCGCCGCGGCCGGTGGCGATCTGCAGCACGTCGTCGGGCAGCCCGCACTCGCGCAGCCCCTCGGCCATCAGCAGCGAGGTCAGGGGCGTGACCTCGGAGGGCTTGAGGATCACGCTGTTGCCGGCCGCGAGCGCGGGGATGCAGTCGCCGAAGGAGTTCGTCAGCGGGTAGTTCCACGGGCCGATCACGCCGATCAGCCCCAGCGGGCGGTAGCGCAGGATGAGCTTCTTGCCCTTGACGAGCAGCTGGCCGGACTTGACGCGCTCGTCGGCGAGGTACTCGGGGGCGTTCTTGGCCCAGAACCCGAAGGCGTTGCCGGCGTAGCCGATCTCCGCGAGCGAGGCGTCCTCGAAGGTCTTGCCGGTCTCCGAGATGATCGTCTCGATCACGCTGCTCGGCGTTGTCCATCAGCCACTTCTGCGCGCGCGACAGGATGCGCCCGCGCCCCTCGAAGCCGTAGGCCTCCCAGGCGGGCTGGGCGATGCGAGCGCGCCGTGCCATCTCCGAGACGGCGGCGGCGCCGAGGTCGGGCACCGTGCCGGCGGTCTGCCCGGTCGCGGGATTCTCGACGGCGATCTCCTCGCCGGAGTGCGCGATGCCGTTGTGGGCGTGGGGCAGCTGCTCGACGGTGGCCATCTCGACGATCTCCCGTTTTGCTCGTAACGAAGAGGCTACTCCTGTTCGAGTTTCTGTTCCGTCGGTGCATGCACCGACGGCGAGCGCGTACGTACGGGTCCGCATGCCGCATGCGGCGCATCGCGTCAGACCGTCGCATGGAGACGCACTGTCCGATGCGGCATGGGCCACCGATCGCGTGGCTACTCGAGAGCTCGATCGTGGCGATCCCGATCGGCTCGGTCGGCCGGTCGCCCGTCGGTCGCACGCCCTCGAGCTTGTCCACCACGTCCATCCCCTCGGTGACCTGGCCGAAGACCGTGTGCTTGCCGTCCAGCCACGGCGCCGCGGCGGTCGTGACGATGAAGAACTGCGAGCCGTTCGTGTTCGGCCCGGCGTTGGCCATCGCCAGCGCGCCGCGCACGATCTTGTGCGGGTTGATCTCGTCCTCGAACGTGTACCCGGGCCCGCCCGTGCCGGTCCCCTGCGGGCAGCCGCCCTGGATCATGAAGTCCTTGATCACGCGGTGGAAGGTCAGCCCGTCGTAGAAGCCCTCGGAGGCGAGCTTGCGGAAGTTCTCGACGGTCTTCGGCGCGTCCTCGTCGAACAGCTCGAACGCGATCGCGCCCTCGCTGGTGTTGATCGTGGCGGTTGACATCGTGTGTGCATACCTCCTCGGCTGTGGGTGAGCGCGCCACGATAGCGCTCACGCTGCCGTGCAGCGGCTAGCCCGGAACGCGCTCCAGGCTGAGCGTCCGGGGCGGGTGGCGTTCCGATCTCGTGGCCGTCCAGCGCGCCGATCACGCGCTCGGCCTCGTCCTCGGGGACCGACAGGAAGGAGAAACGGTCGAGCACCAGCACGTCGCGCACCGCCTCGCCGTCGAGGCCCGCCGAGGAGGTCACCGCGCCGACGATGTCGGCCACGCGCAGGCCCGCCTGCTTGCCCCCGCCGAGCACGAGCTTGACGTAGCGCTCGTCCTCGCTGCGCTTGCTCGAGACGCGCGGCTTGGAGTGCCGGCGCGGGCGCTCCTTGACGGGCGTGCGCGCGCCCACCGCGCCCTGCTGCCATGGCTCTATCTCCATGCCGATGTGCCGCTCGATCGCCTCCATCTCGCGCTTCTGGCGATCCTCCACGAACGTGATCGCCCGCCCCGAGCGACCCACGCGCCCGGTGCGCCCGATGCGGTGCACGTAGGTGTCGGGACTGGTCGGAACGTCGTAGTTGATCACGTGCGTCACCGTCGAGATGTCAAGCCCGCGTGCGGCAACGTCGGTGGCGACGAGGATCGGCACGCGCCCGCCCTTGAACGCGAGCATCACCCCGTCGCGCGAGCCCTGGGACATGTCGCCGTGCAGCGCACGTACGTTCATGCCGCGGTCGCGCAGCGTGCGAAACAGCTGATCGCAGCGGATCTTCGTGCGCACGAACACGATCGCCTGGTCGGGCTTCTCGGCGCGCAGCACCTCCACGAGCTTGTCCGGCTTGCCCTTCGTCTCCACCGGGAGCTGAAACTGGGCCGACGGTGTCGATCGTCAGCGTCGTCGCCTCGACCTTGATCAGCACCGGGTCATAGAGGTACCTGTCCGCGAGCTTGCGGATCGGCGGGGGCATCGTCGCGCTGAACAGTGCCGTCTGGCGGCCCGAAGGCGTCAGCGAGAGGATCTTCTCGACGTCCTCCAGGAACCCCAGGTCGAGCATCTCGTCGGCCTCGTCGAGCACCACGAAGCGGCAGTCGTGCAGCACGAGCGAGTGCCGCGAGATCAGGTCGAGCACGCGCCCGACCGTCCCCACGACGACGTGCCCGCCGCCGCGCAGCTGCGCCTGCTGGGTGCGGATCGGCGCGCCGCCGAACACCGCGACGACGTCCAGGCCGTTGTGCGCGCCGTAGGTGCGCAGCGCCTGCGTGACCTGGATGCACAGCTCGCGCGTGGGCGTCAGCACGAGCGCCTGCACCTCGTGCAGCTCCGGATCGACGTACTCGGCGATCGGCAGCCCGAACGCGGCCGTCTTGCCCGTGCCCGTCTGCGCCTGGCCGATCACGTCGCGGCCCTGCGAGCACCGAGCGGGATCGCCTGTTCCTGGATCGGGCTCGGCGACTCGTAGCCGACGTCGCGCAGGGCCTGCAGGGTGCGCTCGGACAGCCCGAGCTCGGCGAACGTCTTGCTCATCTCGCGCAGCAGCCTATCCGGCCGGAGGCGCAGGCCCGGTTACAGCCCCGAGATAGCAGCCGCTCAGGCGCGTCAGGGGTCGAGCAGCAGCTTGCCCGTCGTTCGCCGCGCCCGCGCAGGTCTTCGTGCGCCCGCGCGGCCTCGCCCAGCGGGTAGGTCCCGCCGACGACCGCCCGCAGCTCGCCGCGGGCCACCCGCGCGAACAGGTCCGCGAGCGCCTCGCCGAACATCCCCGGCCGCTGCAGGCAGTGGAACAGGTAGAAGCCGACCACCGCGCGCGAGTGGCGCAGCAGCGAGCCCGTCGAGACGCGGTTGGGCTCCTCGGTCGGAGATCCCGCACACGACGATCCGCCCGAACTGGCGCGAGCGCCGTCATAGCGAGGCGTCGAAGGCCGCGCCGCCGGCCATGTCGAACACGACGTCCACCGGCGTCCCGCCGTTGGCCTCGAGCAGCCGCTCGGTCAGGCCCTCCGGCGCCGGATCGATCGCGACGTCCGCGCCGAGCTCGACGGCCAGCTCGCGCCGCTGCGCGCTCGAGGCGGTCGCGATCACGCGCCCGGCGCCGAGCGCGTGGCCGAGCTGCACCGCCAGCGAGCCCACGCCCCCGGCGGCCGAGTGCACGACCACGCTCTCGCCCGCGCGCGAGGCGCCCGGCCGTGCGGTACAGGTGCCACGCGGTCGTCCCCTGCAGGATCAGCGCCAGCGCCGTCCCGTCGTCGACGCCGTCGGGGATCGGGAACGCGTGCGTGCGGCCGGCGCGCTCGCGTACTCCGCGTAGCCGCCCGTGCCCGTACAGCGCCACCACGCGCTCGCCGAGCGTGCCTGCGGGGGCGCTCGATCGTGCCCGCGACCTCGCCGCCCGGCACCAGCGGCAGCGTGGCCTTGCGCACGTAGGAGTTCGTGCGCGTGTGCGTGTCCGCGAAGTTCACGCCCGCGCGCGTGACCCTGATCAGGACCTCGTCGGCGCCCGGCTCGGGATCGGCAGCTCGGCGAGCCTCAGCACCTCGGGTCCGCCGAACTCGGTCATCTGGATCGCGCGCACGCGTCGCTGAGGCTATAGCGTCCCGCGCCATGTCAATCACCGTCGTCGGCTCGATCGCATTCGACTCCGTCAAGACGCCGTTCGGCGAGCGCGAGCGCATGCTCGGCGGCACCGCCGTGCACTTCTCGCTCGCCTCCTCGTTCTTCGCCGACGTGCACGTCGTCGGCCCCGTCGGCGATGACTGGGGCGAGGCCGAGATGAGCGCGCTCGCGCGGCCGCGGCGTGCACACGCAGGACGTCGAGCGCGTCCCCGGCGGCAAGACGTTCTTCTGGCGCGGGCACTACGACTACGACCTCAACACCGCCCACACGATCGACACCCAGCTGGGCGTCTTCGCCGAGTTCGAGCCCAAGCTCTCGGCCGCAGTCGCGCGCGTGCGACGTGCTGTTCCTCGCGAACATCCAGCCCGAGCTGCAGCTGGGCGTGCGCGAGCAGTGCGAGCGCGCGCGGTTCGTCGCGCTGGACTCGATGAACCTGTGGATCGACACCGCGCGCGACGTCGCTGCGTGCGCAGTGATCGAGACGCGTCGACTGCGTGCTGCTCAACGACGCCGAGCTGCGCATGCTCACCGGCAAGCCGAACCTCGTGCAGGCCGCGCGCGAGGTGCTCGGCTGGGGCCCGCGGCCGCGGTCGTCGCCAAGCAGGGCGAGTACGGCGCGGCGCTGATCACGCGCCGAGCGCTTCTTCTCGCTGCCCGCCTTCCGCTGGAGACCGTGCTCGACCCGACCGGCGCCGGCGACACGTTCGCCGGCGGCTTCATCGGCTACGATCGCCGCGCACGCGGGCGAGCACTCGACGACGAGGTGCTGCGCAGCGCGATGGCCCACGGCACCGCGCTCGCGTCGTTCAACGTCGAAGAGTTCGGCACCGAGCGCGTCTCGCGCCTGGCGCACGCCGAGATCGAGGCGCGCGTGCGCGAGCTGGCGCGAGATCACCCGCTTCAGCGGCGTCCCGCTGCCCGCGCGGCTGACGCTCCCCGGCGGCACCAGCGCCGCGCTCGAGCATCGCGCCGGCACAACTCCAGCCGCGCACCGTGCCGCCCGAGCCCTACGGATGCCCCGATCGGTAGTACGATCGGACGCGATGGACGTGTGGACCTTCGTCTGGCTGATGGTCCTCCTGAAGATCCCGATCGTGGCGCTGTTCCTGATCGTGCGCTGGGCCGTCAAGCAGACCCCCGAGACCGAGCCCGGGCAGGACGGCGGCGATCGGCCCGCGCCCGAGCCCCCACCGCCCGCACCATCCCCGCACGCGTCTGCCGCGCCGGCGCGGCCCGCACGGCGACCCGCGCCGCCGCCGCTCACCCGGCGCGCACGCGCACGCTCGTCGCGCGCGCGGACGGCTCGCAGCGCGTCTGAGGCGCGGCGGCGTGCGAGAATCCGCGCGCGTATGAGCCACGCCCATCCCCCGCCTCGGTCCTGTCCGACGGCACGATCGTCAGGCTCGTGAACGAGGGCCGCATCAAGATCGACCCGTGGGATCGAGGCGATGGTCCAGCCGGCGAGCGTGGACCTGCGCCTGGGCAGCTCGTTCAGGGTCTTCCACAACCACAAGATCACGGCGATCGACCTGCGCGACCCGCCGCGCGCTGACCGAGCAGGTGGAGCCGCCCGCGGGCGAGCCGTTCGTGATCCACCCCGGCGAGTTCTGCCTCGGCCGCACGCTCGAGCACGTCGAGCTGCCCGACGACATCGTCGCGCGGATCGAGGGCAAGTCGAGCCTCGGGCGACTCGGGCTGATCGTGCACGCCACCGCCGGCTTCTGCGACCCGGGCTGGCGCGGCACGCTGACGCTCGAGCTCAACAACCTCACGCGCGTGCCGATCAAGCTGTACCCGGGGCTGCCGATCGCGCAGCTGTCGTTCATGACGCTCGACGCGCCCGCCCTGAAGCCCTACGGGCACGCGGAGCTCGGCAGCCACTACCAGGGACAGGTGGAGGCGACCGAGAGCCGCTACGGAGCGCACGCATAACGGGCGCATAAAAGCTCCCCCGAGCCCCGGGCGCCGCGCCTGGGATCGCGCATAATCGGGTAGAACCCACTCGACAGGAGATACCCAGTCATGAGCACCCCCGAGACACACGCGCAGGGACAGGACTCGGCGGCAGCGATCGGACAACGGCGCCGGGCCGCGGGACACGCTCAGCGTGACCGACAACCGCACGGGCGCGACGCTACGAGCTGCCGATCACCGACGGCACCGTGCGCGCGATGGACCTGCGCCAGATCAAGGTCGACCGAGGACGACTTCGGGCTGATGGCCTACGACCCGGCGTTCATGAACACCGCGTCGTGCCGCAGCTCGATCACCTACATCGACGGCGAGGCCGGCATCCTCCAGCACCGCGGCTATCCGATCGAGCAGCTGTGCGAGCACTCGACCTACCTCGAGGTCGCCTACCTGCTGATCAACGGCGCGCTGCCGACACAAGGCGCAGCTCGAGGAGCTGGATCGCACGAGATCACGATCCACACGTTCGTGCACGAGAACGTCAAGGACTTCATGCAGGGCTTCCGCTACGACGCCAACCCGATGGGCATGCTCGTCGGCGTCGGTCGGCGCGCTCTCGACCTTCTACCCCGACGCGAACAAGATCCACGACGAGCGACGTGCGCGCGATCCAGATCATCCGGCTGCTCGCGAAGATGCCGACGCTGGCGGCGTTCGCCTTCCGCCACAACATGGGCCAGCCCTACGTCTACCCCGACAACGACCTCGACTACGCGGGCAACTTCCTCGGGATGATGTACAAGATGACCGAGCTCAAGTACCAGCCCGACCCGCGGCTGGCGCGGGCGCTCGACGTGCTGTTCATCCTGCACGCCGACCACGAACAGAACGCCTCCACGAGCGCCGTGCGCTCGGTCGGCTCCACCCAGGTCGACCCCTACTCGGCCGTCGCCGCCGGCGTCGCCGCGCTGTACGGCCCGCTGCACGGCGGCGCCAACGAGGCAGGCGCTGCGGATGCTCGCACGGATCGAGACGCGTCGAGAACATCCCCGCCTTCCTCGAGGGCGTCAAGGCCGGCGACGAGCGCCTGATGGGCTTCGGGCACCGCGTCTACAAGAACTACGACCCGCGCGCGCGGATCATCCGCAAATACCTCGACGACGTCTTCGAGGTGCGCGGCAAGAGCCCCCTGCTGGACGTCGCCACCGAGCTCGAGAAGCGCGCGCTCGACGACGACTACTTCACCTCGCGCAAGCTCTACCCGAACGTCGACTTCTACTCGGGCCTGATCTACGAGGCGCTGGGCCTGCCGGTGGCGATGTTCCCGGTGATGTTCGCGATCGGGCGCACCAGCGGCTGGATCGCGCAGTGGCTGGAGATGGTCGAGGACCCCGAGCAGAAGATCGCGCGGCCGCGCCAGATCTACACGGGCGAGCGAGACCGGGACTACGTCCCGATCGCCAGCGCGGCTAGCGGTCCGGTGGTCAAGGCAGGCAAGGACGCAGGGAGCGTGGAGTACTACGTACGCGAGTGACCGAGGAGCCGCCTGGCGCCGTGCAGCAGCCGCTAGAGACCAGCGTCGCGCCGTGGTGGCGCAGCCACTCGCGATCCTCGCGGTAGCGGGGCCAGCGGCGCTCCAGCAGCGCCCAGAAGCGGCGGCGAGTGGTCGAGGATCTCCAGATGGCAGACCTCGTGCCAGACGACGTAGTCGAGGACCGTCTCGGGCGCGAGCAGCAGTCGCCAGTTGAAGCTCATGTGCCCGGTGGACGAGCACGACGCCCAGCGCGTGCGCTGCGCGCGGATCGACAGGTCGCGGTAGGAGCACCCCCGCGACCGCACTGCGCGATCCAGGCGCGAGCCGATCTCCTCGCGCGCGGCGCGGCGGTAGAAGCGCTCGATCGCCGGACGCGCGTCCCCGGTCGGTACGAACAGCCGCTCGCCGCGGCGGTGCACGCGCGTGCGCCCGGGCTGGGGCGACGAGGCGCAGCGTGCTGTCGAGGTAGGGCAGCTCGTCGCCCGGCGCACGGGCGGATCGACGATCAGCGGAGTGGCCGACATCGCACGGCAGGGTAGTGACGCCGGCACCGGCGCGCATAATCTCGAGCGACGATGGCGCCCACGAGTCCACGAGGTCAAGCTCCCGCGCGAGGTCAGAGGCGACGTACGAGGTCTATCTCAACGGCGTGCACCAGCAACGCGGCGCCGACTACGAGGTGCGCGAAGGCGATGCTCGTGTTCGAGGCCGAGCTGCGCAAGGACAAGATCAGCGGCTGGCGCTGGCTGCTGGGCGCGTGGGGCGTGGGCACCTACCGGCAGAACGACTCGGTGGACGTGCGCTACGAGGCGGCCGACGGCTCGCCGCGGGTGGCCGAGGGGCTGGAGATCGAAGCTCGTGGGCTGAGCGGCTCCGCTCCCACGGCCGCGAGAGCTTCAGCGCCGACAGGATCGCGCGCGTGGCGGGCGAGCGGTTGAGCGTGTAGAAGTGGATGCCGGGCGCACCGGCGGCCAGCAGCTCGGCGCACTGCAGCGTGGCGTAGGCGACGCCGAAGTCGAGCACGGCCTCGGCGTCCTCGCCGCGCGCGTGCAGCTCCTCGCGCAGGCCGGCGGGAATCGAGGCGCCGCACATGCTCGGCCATCCGCTCGACCTGGCCCGCCTGGGTGATCGGCATGATGCCGGGGATGATCGGCACGCTCGATCCCGGCGGCGCGGGCGCGGGCGACGAAGTCGAAGTAGAGGGCGTTGTCGAAGAACAGCTGTGTGATCAGGAAATCCACGCCCGCGGCACCTTCTCCACCAGGTAGGCCAGGTCGTCCTCGGGGCTGCACGGCGTGGATGTGGGTCTCGGGGAAGCAGGCCGCGCCGATCGCGAACGGGTAGTCGGCGCGATCAGCGCGACGAGCTCGCGCGAGTACTCCAGGCCCCCCTCGGTCTTGCGCCCACTCCGTCATGGCCGGCCGGCGGGTCGCCGCGCAGCGCGAGCACGTTGTCGATGCCGGCGCTCGCGCATCTCATCGAGGGTGGCCCGCAGCTCGGGCACGGTCGCGCCGACGCAGGTGAAGTGGGCCATCGCCTCCAGGCCGAACTCGTCGCGTGATGCGATTGACGATCTCGATCGTCTTGCTCTCGCGTGGAGCCGCCCGCGCCATAGGTGACCGACACGAACGAGGGCTCCAGCGGGCGCAGCTCGGCGAGCGCCGCGTACAGGTTCTGCTCGCCGGCCTCGGTCTTCGGGCGGAAAGAACTCGAACGAGAACACCGGCTCGGCGCCGGCGGCGAGGATCTGGTCGATGCGCATCGCCTAACGCTATCCGGAGGCGACGGTCCAGCGCTCGGGCTCGCCTGCGAGGCGCACGCGCCTGGCCGGTGACCTCGAGGTGCAGGAGCATCGCCAGCGTCTCCGTCAGCAGCCACTGCGCGAGCATCGGCGGCAGATCGCTGCCGTACGCGCGCGGCAGGATCTCGAACGCCGTCAGCGGCTCGCCCGCGGAGACGACCTCGAGCACCTTGGACAGGCGTTCGGCCACGAGCGTGCGATTGCCTTCGATGTGCGCGTGCACGTCGGCGAACGTGCGCCCGTGACCGGGCAGGCACAGGCGCGCGTGCAGCGCCTCGACGACGTCCAGCGAGCTCACGAACTCCCCGACCGGATCGGGCGAGTAGCCGTAGTCGAAGTACAGCGAGATCCGCCCCAGCAGGTGATCGCCGGAGATCAACAGGCGCCGCTCGGGCTGGAACAGACACACGTGCGAGGGCGCGTGACCGGGCGTCTCGTGGACGGTCCAGGGGCCGAGATCGGTGTCCACGACCACGCCCGGGCAGCAGCGCCCGGTCGGGCTCGACGATCGCGGCGATGCCCGTTTCGTGATCGCCGCCGCGCTCGGCCGCATAGCGGCGCAGGGGCTCCTCGGGGACGCCCGACTGGCGCGCGATCTCCAGGCGCCGCAGCAGCGCCGCGTCGGGGTCCTCGGCCCAGCGCCGGGCGTGTTCGTAGTTGGGGTGCATCCACAGCTCGCAGCCCGCGCGCTCGATGATCGTGGCGGCCTGACCGTAATGGTCGGAGTGGGCGTGCGTGCAGACCAGCAGGCGAACGTCCTCCAGCGCAAGGCCGCACATCGCCAGCGCGCGTTCGAGATGGGCGAGCGAGCCGGGCGCGTGGATGCCGGTGTCGAACAGCACGATCCCGTCGCCGGCGGCGACCGCCCAGGCGTTGCCGTGGGGGACGCCCGGCCAGGGCAGGGGCAGGCGCAGGCGATAACACGCCGCGGCAAGCACACGCTCGCCCCGTCCAAGCTCGGGCGTTTGCGCGTTTCCCTCGGCCATCGCGCAGGAGACTAGACTACGTGTCTCTGCCGGCGTCAGCAAAGGAGACAGCGATCGGATGGCCGAGGAGGAGAAGGCGAGCAACGCGGCCACGAAGGTGCAGGAGGCGGCCGCCAACGTGCAGCAGGCCTCAGCCGCAAAACAACGCGGCCGGATCACCGGCAACAAGGCCGAGGCGGTCACGCGCAGGTACTTCGAAGCCATCGGCGCCCACGACGTGCAGGGCGCGGCCGCGATGTGGGCGCCCGACGGGCGCGAGAACGTGCGCGGCCAGGGCCTCTACATCGGCCCGGAGGGCGTGCGCGAGTTCATCGGAGGCCTCATCGAAGCGATCCCCGACCTGAAGGTGGAGATCGTCTCGACCACGACCGAAGACGAGCGCTGCGCGGTGCACTGGCGCTTCAGCGGCACGTTCGCGGGACCGGGGTCGTTCAACGGGCTCGCGCCGACCGGGCCATCGCATCGAGCTCGAGGGCGTGGACGTGCTGACGGTGCGCGACGGGCTGATCCAGTCCAACGAAGCCTTCACCGACACGATGGCGGTGCCGCGCCAGATCGGGATGATGCCACCGGTGGGCTCCACCGCCGAACAGCGGGTGACGGCCGCGTTCAACGCCAAGACGCGCGTCACCGACGGACTGACGGGCGCCGAGGCAAAGCTCGTGGCCGAGGGCGTATGGGTCGTGCAGGGCCAGCCGGGCCGGTGCAACGTGTATCTGATCGAGGGCCGAGGGCGGCGTGACCATGTTCGACGCGGGCGCGCGCACGATGACGCGCGCGGTGGCGCGGGCCGCGGCGCGAAGCTCGGCGGGATCGAGCGGATCGTGCTCGGGCACGGACACACCGACCACCGCGGCACCGCGCCGGGGCTGGGCGCGCCCGTGTGGTGCCACCCCGAGGAGGTCCAGGACGCCGAGGGCAGCGGCGGCTGGCGCTACTGGCCGGCCGACCTCGCAGGGCTGCCGCCGGTGGCCAAACAGATCCAGAAAGCCTGCCACCGCTACGCCTGGGACGACGGCCCGGTGAAGATCGCCGGCACCGTCACCGAGGGCGACGAGGTGGCCGGATTCAAGGTGATCGAGCTGCCCGGGCACGCGCCCGGGCTGATCGGGCTGTGGCGCGAATCCGATCGGCTGGCGCTCGTCAGCGACTGCTTCTACACCCTCGACATGTGGGGGCGCAGCCGTGAGCCGAGCGTGCCCGCGGAGACCTACAACTACGACACCGACGTGGCCCGCGAGAGCATGCGCAAGCTGGCCGAGATGGAGCCCGCCGCCGCATGGCCCGGGCACGCGCGCCCCGCGACCGGAGACGTGCGGGGACAGCTGCTGAAGGCCGCCGGAGCGCTGGGCGATGTCTCCACCGACGCCCCCCCTGCCGCGGCCTGAGCGCACGGGCCGACGGATGGTCGCGTAGGGCGCGGGATAGCTCGTGGGCAGACGCAGCCGCAGGCGCGCGGCAGGTGGCCAGGGGGCACGCCCGGAGAAGCTCACGGCCCCGACGAGCCAGTACACCGACGCCGAGGGCAACACGCTGATGCTGCGCGGCGCACTCACGCCTGCAGCACGGCGCGAGTACGCCGACACGCTCGCCGGCACCGGCGGGCGGGCGGCAGCGACCACCGAGGACACGTGGCAGCGCGCGACCGAGCTGCTGTTCGAGCGCCTGGCCGTGAGCTGGACGATCGCGGGCGCACCGATCGAAGGGCAGCGCGAGCTGCTGGCGCGCTACCGCGCGGCGAGCCCCGCCGAGCGGTCCTGGATCAGGGATTCGCTGCGCGAGCACTGCGCCGAGAACTTCCCCGACGTGACCGCTCCCTGAGGCCAAGCGCGGATCGGCGCCGGAGTCGTCCAAGCCGGATCGCCCAGCAGCTCCAGGCGCGGGCCGTGGGAGACTCCGGCCGCAACGAAGCGCGCGGTGGCGGGGCTGAGGACGAACTCCGAGCGTCTCGCCCGACTCCCCCCGCACGCTCACACGTCGCCCCTCCTCCGAGACGCCGACGACCGTGCCGCGCTCGAACGAGCCGCCGAAGTGGGCGATGCGCGCACGGGCGCCCACACGCGGAACGGGTCGCGAAGGTCCGAGCATCACACGATGGTAGCAGGGGCCGGCGCACGAGCCGATCGAGCGTGCAGCTCGCCGCAGGCCGAGCGCGATCACCGCTACGGTGCGGGCATCATGCGCCGCACCAAGATCGTCGCCACCATCGGGCCCGCCTCGCGCGAGCCGCGCCACGCTGCTGCGGATGGTGCAGGCGGGGATGGACGTCGCGCGGCTGAACTACTCCCACGGGACGCTCGAGGAGCACGCCGAGACCGTCAGGCGCGTGCGCGACGCGGCCGGACGGGCGGGTCGCCCGGTGGCGATCCTGCAGGACCTGCCCGGGCCGAAGCTGCGCATCGGCGCCGCTGCGCGAGGACGTCGTCGAGCTGACCGCCGGCGAGCGGCTGACGATCACCGGCGGAGAGACCGACGAGCTCGGCGACGCGCGGCACATGTCGCATCACCTGGGAGGGACTCGCCGACTCGATGACACCGGGCGAGGTGCTGTATCTGGCCGACGGCTCGGTGCGGCTGCGCGTCGTCGACGTTCGCGCCTCCACGCACGAGGTCGACGCCGAGATCGAGATCGGCGGCGCGGTCGCCTCGCGCCAGGGGCTGAACATCCCCGGCCCCACCGAGTCGCTGCCCTCGGTGCCCGAGCACGACCTCGAGCTGCTGCGTCACGGCGAGTCGATCGGCGTCGACATGGTCGCGCTCTCCTTCGTGCAGCGCCCCGAGGACGTCGAGACCGTGCGCGAACACACGCGCCTGCCGCTGATCGCCAAGATGGAGAAGCCCCAGGCGGTCGAGCGCGCCGATGAGATCGTGCGCGCCGCCGACTGCGTGATGGTCGCCCGCGGCGACCTCGGCATCGAGCTCGCGATCGAGCGCGTGCCGATCGTGCAGAAGCAGCTGCTGCGCCTCGCCGGGCACCTCGCGCGCCCGTCGATCACCGCCACGCAGATGCTCGACTCGATGGTCACCTCCTCGCGCCCCACCCGCGCTGAGGTCGCCGACGTGGCCAACGCGATCCTCGACGGGACCGACGCCGTGATGCTCTCCCAGGAGACCGCCGTCGGCGCCTACCCGGTCGAGGCGATCGCGATGATGGCCTCCGTCGCCGAGCAGGCCGAGGCGATCGCCCCCTACGAGGACTGGAACGCCTCGCGCGTGCGCCGCGTCGACTCCGACCCCGCCTACACGATCGCCCACAACCTCTGCGTCGCCGCGCGCGAGCTGCGCCTGGACGCGCTCGTGATCCCCACGCTCTCCGGGCGCTCCGCCCGGCTGGTCTCCGCGCACCGCCCCACCGCGCCCATCTACGCGCTCTCGCCCGGCAAAGAGACCGTGCGCCGCTGCGGGCTGATGTGGGGCGTGCAGGCCGCCTCGATGCGCCGCCACGAGACCACCGAGGCGCTGATCGCCGACGCCGCCCGGCGCGTCGTCGAGCTCGGATGGTGCAAGCCCGGTCAGCGCGTCGGCATCACCGCCGGGCTGCCCTCGGGGCGCCCCGGGACGACCAGCCTCGTGCAGATCCAGACGGTGTAAGGGTCCGTGGGAGCCCTCCCACGGACCCCTTCGATCAGATCCCCAGCGCCTGCGCCTTGGCGGCGGCGAACTCCTCGTCGGTCAGCGCGCCGCTGGCATGCAACTGCGCCAGCTGGTTGATCTTCTCCACGGTCGGGTCCACCGGCGCTGCCGCGGGTGGGGCTGGTGGAGGGGGCGGGGCGGGGCGGCCTCCTGTCGGCCCTGTTCATAGGCCTGCGTCTGCTGTTCCCCTTGGACCCGCGCGTTGCGCTTGCCCATCGCGTAGGCGCCTCCTCCGACGGCAGCCGCGCGAAGCAGGGGACGACGTCTTCCGATCGGCATCCTCTACACCTCCTCGGGCAGCGCCAGACCCAGCGCGAGCATGATCTCCGGAGCCGCCGCGACGACCTTGGGACCGCCGACCTGAAAGGCCACGGCGCGCAGCACGCCGAGGATGTCCTCCGGTGTCACGCCTTCGTCGAGCGCATTGCCGATCTGCCAGGCGTAGGACACCGGCGGCGCGTCGAGCGCGATCAGCGCCGCGATTTTCACCAGCGCATACGTGCGGGCATCCAGACCCGTGACCTCGCGGCCGAGCTCGCGCATGCCGATCGCCGTGTCCAGGATGCTCGCGTCTCCGACCGAGAGGCCCGTCAGCACCTCGTGTGTGTCTTGTGCAACATCAGCCATACGTATTCCTTTCGTTCCCCGCGCGCCGCGGGCTGAAGTGGTCGAGTTGATCCGGGGACGAAGCGATCGCCGGCCGTAGGATCATCGTACTCCCAGCCTCCCGCCAGGGCGGTTACCCGGATGTGGCCGCGCCCGCGGGCATGTAGCAATATGCTCTAACGCGCACTGGGCTCCGCCGCCCTGCCGCGCCGATCGGCCCGGACGACAGACGGAGCATTTCCTCGATCGATTGGACCACGACCATGCTCGCCGCAACCAGCTATCCGTTCCTAGAAGTCTTCTGGACGATGCTCATCTTCTTCGCGTTCGTGATCTGGATCTGGATCCTGATCACGGTGCTGATCGACATTTTCCGCCGCCACGACACATCGGGATTCGCCAAGGTCCTGTGGATCATCTTCATCATCATCCTGCCCTACCTCGGCGTGTTCGTCTATCTGATCGCCGAGCACAAGGGCATGACCGAACGGGCGGTCAAACAGCAGGAAGCGGCCCAATCGCAGATGGACAAGTACGTGCAGTCCGTCGCCGCCAAGACCGATCCAGCCGAGCAGATCGCCAAGGCCAAGGGCCTGCTCGACTCGGGCGCGATCTCCCAGACCGAGTTCGACCAGATCAAGCAGAAGGCGCTCGCGGGGGCGTAGAGAGCTGGGGAGCGTACAGCTGCGCCGGCGCGAGCACCCGCGCCGGCGCACGCGCTCTCGTTACTCCTGCAGGTGCGGTAAGCGGCTCAGACCACGCCGGTTGAAAGGACCGGCTCCCGGCTTACCCACCCTCTCAGCCCGCGCCCTCAACCGGCCGCGGCGAGCCCGGTGTGCGCGTAGAACTCCGCCTCCTCGCGCCCCAGCTCGGTCACCGGATCGTCCCCGTACATCCACTCGCGCGCGATCCGGTGCCAGTTCGCCCGCGCGCGCAGCTGCGACAAGACCGCCAGGGTCAAGAGCTCCATCCGCCTGCCGAACAGATGCTCAGGGCGCATGTCCTGGTGGCGCATCTCCGCGAAGTAGCTCGAACGTGGGTCGGAGCTCTCGATCATCACCTCCGTCGCCACCTCCGGCGTGAGCTGCACCTCCTCGTCAGCGGTCGTGTACCACCAGATCGCCGACCCCACGAACGCCAGCAGATGCTCGGGGTTCACCCGCTCGGGCTCAGGCAGGAACCCCGACTGCGCGAGCAGCCGGTGCAGCTCGGCGCCGTCGCCCTCGGACACCGCCCGCTGGCAGGCCAGCTCCAGCGCGACCGGCTCGGCCGACATGCGCTTGAACAGGCCGAAGTCCAGGAACGCCACGCGCCCGTCCGCCAGCAGCATGAAGTTGCCCGGATGCGGATCGCCCGAGAACTGGCGGTGGCGATACAGACAGCCGAGGAAGAACCGGAACACGATCTCGCCGATGCGATCGCGCTCGGCCTGCGAGCGGGTCTTCAGCTCCTCGAAGCCCACCCCCTGCACGAACTCCGTAACCAGCACCCGCTCGCGCGAGAGGCTCGTCACGACCTCCGGCACCGCGATGAACGGATGGCCGCGGAAGATGCGCGCGAGCGTGCTCTGGTTCTGCGCCTCCAGCTCGTAGTCGAGCTCCTCCCCGATCCGCTCGCGGATCTCCTTCGCGATCGCCTTCGCGTCCATCCCCGGCGTCATCCGCTTGAGCAGGCGCATGATCATGTCCAGGTTCTGCATGTCCGCGCGCACCGCCGCCGCGACCCCCGGGTACTGCACCTTCACCGCCACCTCACGACCGTCGTGCAGCTTCGCGCGATACACCTGCCCGATCGATGCCGCCGCGATCGGCTCCTCGTCGAAGGACGCGAACACCTCGTCGATCGATTCTTCGAGGTCGTCCTCGATCACCCGCCGCATCTGCTTGAACGACACCGTCGGCGCCGCATCGCGCAGCTTCGCCAGCTCGCGCTGGAACTCCTCGCGATACTCCTCCTCCACCAGCCCCACATCGAGGAACGACATCACCTGGCCCAGCTTCATCGCCGCACCCTTCATCGTCCCCAGCGCCGCCACGATCTGCTTCGCGGTCTCCAGCTGCCTGCGCGCCAGCGCCTGTTCGGAGGCCTCCTCGCCACGCGTCACATTCGCCGCGCGCGTCCCGAACTGCTTCACCGCCTCTTTCGCCGCCAGTTTGCCCACCGTCGCCGTGCGACGCACGCGCGAGGTCGGGATGCTCTTGTCGCTCTCTCGCGGGGCCATACGCCTTGCATCCTAGGCGCTGGGCGCCCGGCTCAGTCCCGTTGGACTTTGGAGCCGGGCACGATGTCGTCCTCGCCGCTCGGCCAGCGCACCCACGCCTTCGTGCCGCCGTCGTAGTCATCGCACGAGAGCACCAGCGTCGCCGGCTCGCCCAGCGCCGTGCAGGGCTCCGTGCCCTCCGCATCGACACCCCGCCAGATGCGAATGAACGGGTTTCGCTCCCACTCCTCGCCCACCGTCGTCGCATCCGCATGGCCCGGATGGATGATCGTCTCCGGCGGCAGCTCCATCAGCGTGCCCATGATCGAGTCCCTCAAGTCCGTGTACGTCGTATGTCCCGGCGCCCGCACCCCGCCGACCGAGCCCTTGAACAGCGTGTCGCCCGTGAACACCATCGCCTCGCCCCCCGTGAACCCTCCCGGGGCGGCGCTCACGACCGGGCGCCTCGCCGCCCCGCTCGGTTCGCTCACCAGGAACGACAGCATCCCCGCCGTGTGCCCCGGCGTGCGCAGCGGACGCACCTCCAGCGTGCCGAACCGCAGCATCTCCCCCGCCTCCACCGTTTCCACCTCTCCGACGAGATCCTCCCCCAGCCCCTCACGCTCCAGGGGGTGGATCAGCACCCTCAGCTTCGGCCAGCGCGCCCGCAGCTCCGCCACCTCGCACACGTGGTCGTAGTGGTGGTGCGTCAGCAGGATGTGGCTCGGCGTGATCCCCGTGCTCTCCGCCGCCGCGATCAGCGGCCCCACCGGGCCGCCCGCGTCGATGAACAGGCCCGGTCCACCCACCCCGTCCGCGACCAGGTACGTGTTCGACACGAACTGCGGGTTCAACGAGCGCTCGATCAACATCGCGCCATCCTTGCACGAGTCGTGCTCGTGGTGCCACGCGCGTGTCTGACGGGACGAGGGAACAGTCGCGTCCCCAAACCGCGCCGGACGCGCTCAAGCCGCTTGCGACCCGGCCAGGATCTCAGGCGCGACGTGTTCGGGCCTGTCAGCGCGGGCCCCGAAGCGTTCGGCGATATCCGCGTCCCGCCTCGGGAGTTCATAGGGACGTTGCTCTATGTGCGGGTTTTCGGCCCTGGCACCGACACACCGGGCTCCGGTGTTTGATCGGACCCGTGAATTCGTCCCAACCCGCACGAATTGTCGCACGCACCGCCGGCGATCTCGACATCTGTAAAGCAGCGGGCTACTGACCTTCGTTCCGCTCGCCGTCCTGATCGGCCGCTTGCTGCTCGCCCTCTGACTGGCTGTCCTCAACGGGTACCGCCAACGGCACTTCCGGTGTAACAATCATGGGTTCGCGCGAGCCGTAGAGCACCTCTGGATCCGGAGCAACGTATATCGGCTGGCTGACATCACTCCACCGAAAAACGCGGCCCGCCCCAACCCCTGAAGATCGCCTGAATGCATCCGCCCACAACTGCGGCTCGGCCGCGCGGGCAATGCCCCGTACCGTATCCAGCGTCTCCTCAAGGAGTTCGCGGTCGCTGCGCGACTCCCCAACCGGCGTGGGGGTCGCCTGCTCGATAGCTTCAAGCTTCTCTTTGAGATCTGGCCACCACTTCGCAAACGCCTTCTCCAGTCGAGCATCTTCTAGCCGCGGCTCGCACGCGCCGTTGATCGCGCGGACGACCGCGTGGATACCGTCCTCGGTGGCCGGCTGGGCCTGAAAATGCCCCAACGGCGGCTCGATGTCGGAGGGCTTGAGGTCGACTGCAAGAGGGATCACACGACTCGACTCGACCGCCTTCGCCAGCGCGCCCGCCTCGAAGTTGAGCCAGGGCGCAGCCTGATTCTCGCGGGTCACGCAAACAATCCCGTAGCTCGTCGATTCCAGTTGGCCCGCGATCTCGGCTTGCCATCGACTGCCGGGGTCGATGTCCTCCGAGGACACGAAGGGCTCAACGTTCTTGAGCATGTCAGGAAGCCAGTCGTGTAGTGCCAGCGCAACCGCGCGGCTCTTATCGCCGGACCAGCTGAGGAAGACCTTCACGCACACACAGACTAGCGTCCATCTCGACTCGAGCACCGCCCATGGGAACGAGTCTGTCATGCTGGCATGCCCGAACTGTTCACAGCAATGAACCAGACGAGGAGTCGCGGATGAAGCCCGAGATGGAAGAGGACGTAAACGGTGTGCCGGGAGACAAGCTGCTTTTGGGTCGGTCGTCGTGGGACGCCGAGGCGCTGTCATTGAAGTACGCATGGCCGGACAAGAACGGCAAGCGAGCACGGGGCGGCGAGCTACCGATGTCGACGGTTCCGCAAGCGGTCTTGTTCGCGGCACGCAACGGGTATCTGACTCGCAAGCAGACCGCTGCACTGACCAAGGGATTGATCGACATTCTGGCGAAGACTGGTTGACAATGACGCACGGCGAGATCGTCATCTCGCGACACTCGATAGCGCGTGGTCGGAGAGCCGACCACGCCCTACTAAGACGACGGGACTCCGGTCACCGTCTATGCGGAAACCGGAGCCCTGCACGAAAGTGCTTCAGCCCATCTCGATGATCTCGACCCTGTATTGATCGGGGTCGCGCACGAATGCGATCAGGTTGCCGCCCTCGCGCACGGAGTAGGGCGGCTTCTCGGGCTCGATCCCTTGCTCGGCCAGCCGCGCGAGCGTGGCGTGAATATCATCGGTTGTGATCGCGATGTGGCTGTAGCCCGTGCCGAGCTCGTAAGAGTCGACACCAAAGTTGTAGGTCAGCTCCAGCCGCGGCATGTCCCCGTCACCGGGTTGGTTCATGAAGACATTGACGGCCTCGTCTTTGATCGGCAGCCTGCCGACCTCCTGGAATCCGAGCGCTTCATAGAACTTGACCGACTTGTCAATGTCGGTGATGCGGTAGCAGGTGTGGATCAGCGCCATGTGCTGAGTCTACGCAACGGCAGTAGCGATCCCATGGCCCACACCTGTTTCGATGCCCCAATTGTCGGCGGGCGTCCAACGAGATACGCTCACACACCATGCTGGCCCTCACGCGCAGGCTCGTTACAGCTGGAGTCCTGGCCGCCCTGGGCTTCGCGCTGTCGGCCACTGCGCTGGCAGCAACGACGCGTGTGCATGTGCAGCGGAATCTCTCTGTTCACCAGAACGTCCATCTCACGCTCCATGCAAGGCGGCTTCCAGAAGGCGGCTACTACTACGGGGTGATCGTGCTGAAGCCGTACCGGAGATACACGAGACATTCGCCTCCGCCCTGCTCGACATCCAGCGACATGCAGCGCACCGACTATGGCTATCCACAGCCGAACGAAAAGATCGCCCTCACAATGACGCCGGCGCATTCCTCAACCGGGCATTGGTGTCCAGGCGGAGTCTACGAAGGCGCCATTTATGCGGTCCCGCACGCGCCGCCCTGCGAAAGCGCCTACCCGTGCCACAGCGAACCCTACAAAGAACCGTGCGCGGGTCTCGGGCCCGGATGCGTGCTCGGCATCGTCGCGCACCCAAAAGAATACGCATACCCCGATGGATTGCCCAGACCACGCGCAACCGGAACTACGATCGTTGCGCATTTCTCGGTCAGATTTCCACGGAGGATCGCTGGATAGACCAGCGTGTCCATGTGCTACACTGTGACGCACAATGGCAGCGGCAACAAAAGCAGTGGGCATCCGCGAACTACGCCAGAACTTGAGCAAGTACCTGGAGCGGGTCAAGGCCGGCGAAACGCTGACGGTCACCGAGCGTGGACATGAGATCGCAAGACTCGTGCCGTCGAATGACGCCGTCGACCCCTACTACCTGAAACTCGCCGAGAAGTACGGCGCGACGATCCCCACCAAAGACCTGATGGAAACGATCGCGAACCTCCCGCCTCTCGCGAATCCTGCGCCGGCAGGCACTACAGACGCGATTCTTGCCGAAGATCGTCGCGAGCGACTCTGAGGCATGTGAAGACCGTCTATGTCGATACCAGCGCACTCGGCCGCGTGCTGCTCGACGAGCCCGACAAGCAGGCGATACAGCGCGACCTTGCAAAGTTCGACAAGCGTGTCGCCAGTCGTTTGCTGCGTGTCGAGTTGCGGCGTGTCGGCCTGCGCCGCGATCTGCTCGATCGCGTGAACACCCTCGTTGCAGATGTTGCGCTCATCCCCATCGACGACCGGATACTGACCTCCGTCGAGACACTCACCCCGCCCGCGGTCGGTACGCTAGATGCTATTCATCTCGCCACGGCGGTCCAGCTCGCCAAGGCTGGCGAACTCGATGCGCTCATGACCTACGACAAGCGCCTTGCCGACGGCGCGCGCGAGCACGGCATCACCGTGCTCTCTCCGAGCTGACGAGCGTCGCGAGCCTCGGACACATGCGCAGCGCCCTGAGAACAGCTCAGGCGCCCATGACAGTCGGCATCCCGGGCTGGAGACAGCCCGCCCTATAGTCCCCCCATGGAACTCGGCCTAGCCACCTTCGCCGACGTAAACCCAGGCGCGGGCCCAGACCGCGTGGCAAAACGCCTGAAGGAGCTCCTGGAGGAGATCGAGTTGGCGGACAGGCTCGGCCTGGAGGTGTTCGGCGTGGGCGAGCACCATCGCCCGGACTACGCGGTGTCCGCGACGACGGTGACGCTGGGCGCGGCGGCGGCGCGGACGGAGCGGATCCGGCTGAGCAGCGCGGTGACGGTGCTGAGCTCGGCCGACCCGGTGCGGGTCTTCCAGGAGTTCGCGACGGTGGACTTGATCTCGAACGGGCGCGCGGAGATCATGGCGGGGCGGGGCTCGTTCGTCGAGTCCTATCCGCTGTTCGGCTTCGACCTCGACGACTACGACGAGCTGTTCGCGGAAAAGCTCGAGCTGCTGCTGGCGCTGCGCTCCTCCGAGCGAGTGACGTGGTCCGGAAAGCATCGGGCTCCGCTGCACGACGTGGGCGTATATCCGCGCCCGGTGCAGGACCCGCTGCCGGTGTGGATCGCGGTCGGCGGCACGCCGGCGTCGGTGGCGCGGGCGGGAGCGCTGGGTCTGCCCCTGATGATCGCGATCATCGGCGGGGCGCCCGCGCGGTTCGCGCCGCTGGTGGAGCTCTACCGCGAGTCCGCCCGGCGCGCGCAGGCCGATCCGAAGGGATTGGCGGTGGGAATCAACTCACACATGTACCTCGCCGAGAGCGCGCAGCGGGCGCGCGATGAGTTCTTCGGGCCGTACTCGCAGATGATGAACCGCATCGGCCGCGAGCGCGGCTGGCCGCCGATGAGTCGCGCGCAGTTCGACGCGGGCTGCGAGCCCGAGGGCCACTTGCTCGTGGGCACCCCCGAGGAGGTGACGGCGAAGATCCTCGCCCACCACGAACTGTTCCGGCACGACCGCTTCCTCGGCCACATCAGCGTGGGCATCCTGCCGCACGAGCGGGCGATGCGCGCGACCGAGCTGTACGCGAGCGAGGTCGCGCCGGCCGTGCGCGCGGCGCTGGCGGCCTCGGCGCCCTCGGCGGCGCCGGCACAGGGCTGATCCAACCGACGCCCCGCGTGGCACGATCGGGGGCCCGCACGGACCCCGCGAGGCGCCCCCTCAGGCGAGCACGCGTTTGCGGAAGTTGCGCAGCCCCAGCGCGAGGAAGGTCGCGCAGAAGCCGATCAGCACGGGATAGACGACATACAACGGCATGTGCGCCGCGTGGGTCAGTCCGGCGCGCAGGCCCTCGTTGACGTAGATCAGGGGGTTGACGAGCACGATGATCTGCAGCCAGTGAATGCCGGCGACCTGCACGGGCGCGAGCTTGGTCCACTGGTAGTAGGTGCCGCCGAGGAACGTCAACGGCAGCACGACGAAGCCGAACATCAGGCCGAGGTTGCGCGCTTCGAAGGCGGTGCCGAGCAGCAGGCCGAGCGAGGTCATGGTCACGCAGGCGAGCGGGATCAGCGTGATCACGACGGGCCAGGTGACGGAAAGATGCGCTTCGACCCCGCTGGCGTGCACGACGGAGGCGATCGGGAAGACGATCAGGGCGGCGATCAGCCCCTGGGTGGCGCCCGAGAGGACCTTGGCCACGGCGACGAGCCAGATCGGGCAGGGCGCCTGCACGCGGTCCTCGATCTCGCGCGTGAAGCCGAACTCGGTCGAGATCACCATCGCGACGGCCTGGATCCCTTGGAACATGATCGTGATCCCGACCACGCCGGGGACGAGCACGGTGGCGAAGGCCGACTCGGCGACCTTGCCTCCTCCGCCGCCGACGCCCTGGCCGATCGTGGGGAATACGTAGAGGAACACGAACACGAGCAGGAAGGGCTGCA
Organism: uncultured Solirubrobacterales bacterium; assembly: GCA_963714025.1. GTDB lineage: Bacteria > Actinomycetota > Thermoleophilia > Solirubrobacterales > Solirubrobacteraceae > Palsa-744. The sequence goes on along the minus strand of OY970221.1, from coordinate 2,139,006 downwards.
CGAGCGTGCGGATGACGAACTCGAGGAAGTTCTTGCGCAGCACGACGAGATCGCGCAGGATCAGCGCGAGCAGCGCGGAGCGGCTCGCGGCCATCGTCGAGCGGGCGGGCTCGATCGCGATCCGCGGATGTGGCGAGGTGCTCGTCGGGATGAGCGGATCGGCGGTGGTTGCCATCAGTCGCGCAGCTCCTTTCCGGTGAGGCTGATGAAGACGGTCTCGAGGCTCGGCTCGGATACTGAGAGGTCGGCGAGCTCGAAGCCGGCGGTCTCGGTGGCGCCCACCACCCGGGGCACGAGTCGCGGGGCCTCCTTGACGTGCAGCTCGACGCCGCCGTCGATCGTGCGCGTGCGCGTGACCTCGCCGATCTCCTCGGACAGGCGCTGCGCGAGCTCCTGCATCTCGCCGCCGGCGGCCTTGACGGTGACGATCGTGTCGGCGCCGACCGTGCGCTTGAGCGCCGCGGGCGTGTCGAGCGCGAGGATGCGGCCGTGGTCCATGATCGCCACACGGTCGCAGAGCTCGTCGGCCTCCTCCATGTAATGGGTGGTGAGCAGGATCGTCTGGCCCTCGCGGTTGAGCTCTCCGAGGATCTCCCACAGCGCGAGACGGCTCTGTGGGTCGAGGCCGGCGGTGGGCTCGTCGAGGAACAGCACGGCGGGACGGTGGAAGATCGCACGCGCCATCATCAGCCGCTGCGCCATCCCACCCGAGAGCGCGTAGACCGAGGCCTCGGCCCATTTGGAGAGGTGCAGCTTCTCGAGCAGCTCGTCGGCGATGCGGCGGGACTCGGCCGCGGAGATGCCGAACAGGCGACCGTGGAAGTAGAGGTTCTCGCGGACGTTCAGCTGGCGGTCGAGCGTGTTCGTCTGCGAGACGATCCCGATCAGCTGCTTGGCGAGCGCCGGATGCGCGACGACGTCGATCGCCCCGACGTAGGCCGACCCTGAGGTCGGGATCACGCGCGTGGTGAGCATCCCGGCGGTGGTCGTCTTGCCGGCGCCGTTGGGCCCGAGCAGCCCGAATATCTCGCCGCCCAGCACGCTGAGGTCGAGTTCGTCGACGGCCTTGAAGTCCGAGCCGGGATAGACCTTGGTCAGCCCGGCTGTCCTGATCACCTGATCGTCGTCGGCCATCGCTTTTCAATGTACCCTGAACGCGAGCGATGGCGGACACGAGCAAGATCGCCAAGAACCTGGAGCGCTTCGCGCAGGCGGTGGCCGCGCACGATCGCGAGAACCCGACGCACACCGCCTACGGCATCGGGCTGGCGCACTTCGACATGGAGCGGCTCGGGTTCGACGAGGGCGAGACGGTGCTGCCGGGCATCACGATCCACGCCGACGGCAAGACCTCGGGCAACTTCAGGGTGCTGTGCGACGGCGAGCACGAGGAGGGCGAGCGCGAGTCCGAGGAGGAGGTCGTCGAGGCCGTCGCCACGCAGTACACACCCGCGGCTCTGCCTGTACGCCAGAACCAATAGCGGAGATATCGCGCCCGGCAAAACGGCCGTACCGAAACCCGGCACGCTCAAAGATCGACTGGAGCGGTAGTCACGCCGCGCGCGCGGCGATCAGCGCCACGAGGTGCTCGATCGTCGGACACGTCAGCCCGTGGCGGGCGGCCGCGCGCAGGATCGAGCCCGGGATCGCGTCCAGCTCGGGAGCCCGCCCGGCGGCGATGTCGCGCTGCATCGAGCTGCCGAGTGTGTCGTGGGCACGTTCGAGCTCGGCGAGGGCTTTCTGCGGATCGACGTCGCGCGCGCCCTCCGCCTGACCGACAGCGCTCGCCTCCTGGATCGCGCCGATGAGCTCGGTGCGCAGCGCGGGCGTCGAGCGGATCTCCCCGAGGAGCTTGTCGTGGGCGCTGGTGGTGCAGGCGAGCGCGTTCAGGCGCACGAGCTTGGACCACATCACCTGCGCTTCGGAGCTCTCGGAGACGGGCAGCGTCACCCGCGTGGAGATGCCGGCGCCCTCGAGCATCTGCGCCAGCGCCTGCATGCGCCCGAGCACCGTCTGGCTGCGGGTGGCCATGTCGACGAGCAGGAAGCGGCTGGTGTGGAGGATCACACCGGGCTCGGGCCGATCGGACTCGACGCGGATGGTGCTCGCGAGCACGGTCTCGGGAGCGAAGCGCTCGCGCAGCAGCGCGAGGTGGTCGAGACCGTTTAGCAGCGGCAGCACGAGTCGCGGCGCGCATTGCACGCGCTCGAGCGCCGCGAGCAGGCCGGTGGCCTTGGTGGCGACGATCAAGACATCGACGTCCTCCCCGGCCACAAGCGACGTGGCTACAGGCACGGGCACCTCGAAGTCGCCGAGGGTGACGCTGCGCACCGACAGGCCCCGCCGGGCGATCGTCTGCGCGGTCTCTGCGCGGGCGAGCAGCAGCACGTCGTCACCGGCACGGGCCAGAGCTCCCGCCACCAGCCCACCGACGCCGCCGGGTCCGAGCACGGCGATCGTGGTGGTGCCCGCGTCGGGCTCGCGGGCGCTCATGCGGGGCTTGCTCCCGCGAAGGGATCGATCAGTACGCCCGGGTTCATGATCGCGCGCGGATCGACCGCGGCCTTGGCGCCTTGGAGGGCGGCGGCGAAGGGAGCGGGTCGCTGGCGGTCATACCAGGGCCGATGGTCGCGCCCGACGGCGTGGTGGTGGGTGATGGTGCCGCCGTTCTCGATCACCGCGTCGGAGGCGGCGCGCTTGATCGCCGCCCACTGCTCGACCTCCTCGCCGCGCCGGGCGGGTGCGAGCACGGTGAAGTAAGGCGCGGGACCGTCGGGGTAGACGTGGGTGAAGCGGCAGCTGACCTGTCCGGCGCCGCGCGCCTCAGGGGCGGCGACGGACTCGAGCGCCTCGTGCACGGCCGCGGTGACGCGCTCGTGGAAGGCGGGGAAGCGCTCCCAGGTGATGGCCGTCTCGAAGGTCTCCGAGAGCACGCCCATGGCGACGAGCACGTCGCGCAGGTAGGGCGCGCCGAGGAAGGCGCCGCGCCAGGAGCTCACGGCGTCACCGCCGCCGTCGCGCTCGCCGCGCTTGCCCTCGGAGACGACGCCGCCGTGCTCGGCGCAGATTGCGAGCGCGCGGGACATCGCCTCGGTGACCGGGTGGTCGGGGGACTCGAAGCCGAGCACCAGCAGGGCGCTGGAACCGTCGCCGGCCATCGTCGTGCGGGCTTCGCGCGCGTCTATGAGACGGCAGTTGGCGGGTGAGAGTCCCGACTGCGCGAGCGCGCGCACGCACTCGGCTCCGTCGAGGAAACGCTGCGAAGCGCACACCCGTCGAGGAGCGATGCGAGGGCCGTGGCTGCACGCGCACCCACGCCTGGGTGATGACGCCGAGGATTCCCTCGGAGCCGGCGAGCATCCGGTCGGGACTCACGCCGGCGCCGGAGCCGGGCAGGCGACGCGACTCCCAGGCTCCCGCCGGGGTGATCGCGCGGGTGGACTCGACGAAGTCCTCGATGTGGGTGTGCAGGGTGGCGAAGTGCCCGGCCGCGCGCGTGGCGATCCAGCCACCGAGGGTGGAGTACTCGAAGGACTGGGGGAAGTGGCGCAGCGTGAGGCCGTGCTTGGCGAGCTGGGCCTCGAGGGCCGGCCCCAGGGCGCCCGCCTGGATCAGGGCCGAGCGCGAGACGGGGTCGACCTCGAGCACGCGGTCGAGGGCTCCGAGGTCGATCGAGACGGCGCCGTTGTAGGCGTCGGGGACCTCAGGAGTCACACCGCCCACCACAGATGTGCCGCCGCCGTAGGGGATTGCGGCGAGACGCTCGGCCGCGCACCACTCCAACAGCCGTTCGATATCGGTCTCGTCCCGCGGGTGGGCGACGAGGTCGGGGGCGTGCAGGAACTGACCGCGAAAGCCGTGGACGACGTCGGAGTAGGACTTGCCGAGCGCGTGCGTGGCGCGCGCGCGATCGTCGGTGGCGCAGATGTCCGCCAGCGACGGCGGCGCGAGAACCCGCGGGACAGGCAACTTGAGCTCCTCCAGCGGCACCGGTGACTCGACCTCGCCGAGTGGGGCATCGCCGAGCGCGGGCCGCAGGTGCGCGGCGAGCCCGGCGGCGGCCTCGCGCACCTGTGCGGGGGTGGGCTGCTGATCGGCGAAGCCCCAGCCCCAGTGCTTGCGCGGACGGACGTTCACGGGGCCGAGTGTATGGGTCCGCGCGAGTGCAAACCCGGAGCACTAGCCTGTAGCTTCGATGGCAAGCGAATCGCAGTCGACACCCGAACCGCAACCGCTGCAACCGCAGGCCACGGCCGGCGAGCAGCCGCAGATCCTCGCGCGGGGGCCGTGGCCGCTGGAGCGGGTGCGGGCGAGCTGGCGTGAGGAGCACTACGAGCCCTCGCGCGAGCACGCGCAGGCGGCGGACGCGGCGATCGATGCTCTGCGCGAACGTGGCTCGCCGAGCCACGACGGGGTGGCGGCGCGACTGCTGGGCTACACGCACGATGCCGGCGAGGGGCTGGCGATGGAGCTGCAACCCCAGCGCTGGGCGCTGCGGCTATTGCCGGACAACGCGTCGCAGAGCGTGGCGGCGCTGTGCGTGACTCGCTCGGCGGACGGGCGCTGGCTGGCGGGCAGGCGCGCGGGCTGGGTCGCGTCGTGGGCGGGGCGTTGGGCGCTGGGCGCGGGCGGCTCGGTGGATCTCGGCGAGAACCCCGCGGACACGCTCGTGCGAGAGTTGGCGGAGGAGTGGTCGGTGACGCCCGAGCGGGTGCGGGGCGAGGCGCTCGTGCAGCTGCCGCATCGGCTGGTGATGTTCGTCGGGCAGGCGTGGCTCGCGGAGGGAGTCGAGGCGCAGGTGACGCCCGATGCCGAGCACGACGAGTTCGCCTGGTGGCCACGCGAGATCGAGCAGTGGCCGGCTGAGGCAGAGGCGCCGCTGCGGTTGATGGCGCGTTGGCTGTCGGCGGAGTGAGCTCGCCGTCGAGTGGCCTCGCCAGGCCGCGACCGGAGCGCGTGGGTCCAATCACCCGCGGACGCCTGAAGTGGGTGTCGTTCGGCCATTCGTGCATCTACACGGCCTTGCTGGTGTGCGCGTTCGTGGTGAGCAAGCCGGAACCGCTGACGTTCGCACTGGGCCTGGGTCATGGGCTGCTGTGGATCGGAATGTCCCTCACTTGCATCGTGTGCGCGCGCCTGCGCCTGGTCTCGCTGCGGCTGGCGGTCGCGGTGGCGGTGCTGGGCGGCATCGGGCCGTTCTTCGGCAGCTATGAGTTCGTGCGCGAGGAGCGCCGCGACCCCGAGACGGCTGGGCGACGCGAGACGGTGAACACTCTGTGAACACCCTCACAGCCCGCCGGGGATGTCCGGCGGCGAGGGACGCTAGAGTGAAAAGACATGGCGTCGGGCCTCACTACTCAGCAGACAATAGATGTCGTGACCCCCGCTGCGGGCGAGTCGGTGACCGAGGGGACGATCCTCGAATGGCACGTGCAGGTCGGCGATGCGATCAAGCTCGACGACACGATCGTCGAGATCTCCACCGACAAGGTCGACGTCGAGCTTCCCTCGCCGGCGAGCGGCACGGTGACGGAGATCCTGGCGCAGGAGGGCGACACGGTCACCGTCGGTCAGGTGATCGCGCGGATCGCCCCCGGGGACGGAGCGACGCCGAACGGTGGCGGCGGCGCTGACGAGGCGCCGGAGCCGGCCGGTAACGGTGCACCCGCGACGGTGACATCCTCGGCGGCGCAGGACGGCCAGGGTCTCCCCGACGGCGCGAAGATATCGCCGGTTGCTGCGCGCGCGGCGGCGGCCGAGGGCGTCGATCTCACGGGCCTCGCCGGCAGCGGCCCGGGCGGGAGGATCGTCAAGTCCGACGTGCTGGGGGCCGCGAACGGCGCCCCGCCACCACGGGCAACGGCGCGGCGGGAACGACCCCGCAGAAGCCGACCGGCGCGCAGCAACTGAAAGGCGGGAGCGCGGCGCTGGCGAGGTACATGGAGCAGTCGCGCTCGATCCCCACGGCGACGAGCTTCAGAACGCTGACCGTCACCACCTTGGACGCGCGCCGGCGCGAGTTGAAGGCCGCGGGCAGGCGGGTCTCCTACACCCACCTGATCGCCTACGCGATCGCGCGCGCCGCGCGGGAGAGCGCGGTGATGGCCGATCACTACGCGGAGATCGAGGGCAAGCCCCATCGCATCGAGGACGGGCAGGTGAACCTCGGACTGGCGGTCGATGTGGCGAAGAAGGACGGCTCGAGGACGCTGATGGTGCCGGTGATCGCCGGCGCGGACGGGATGGCCTTCGATGCGTTCGTGGCGGCGTATGACGCGCTGGTGGAGAAGGCGCGCACGAACACCCTGACCGCGGACGATCTGCAGGACGGGAACATCACGCTCACCAACCCGGGCGGCATCGGCACGATCGCCTCGGTGCCGAGGCTGATGGTCGGCCAGGGCACGATCGTGGCGACGGGATCGATCGCCTATCCGGTGGGACTGGGCCAGATCGGGGAGATGATCGGCGCGGAGAAGGTCATGACGATGACCTCGACCTATGACCACCGGATCATCCAGGGCGCCGAGTCGGGACGGTTCCTGGCGAAGATCGAGGAGTACCTGCAGGGCGAGCATGGCTTCTACGAGGAGGCGTTCGCGGCGCTGGGCGTCGAGCTTGGACCCCTCCCCACCCTGCCCGCTCCGGCGGCCGCCGCGGCGGCGGCGGCGAGCGAGACGGCGAGCCGGTCGGCGCCGGCGAGCGAGGAGCTGCTGGAAGCGGTGCAGGCGGCGAGCACGCTGGTGACGCGCTTTCGCAGCCACGGCCATCTCGCGGCGAGGCTCGATCCGCTGGGCTCAGAGCCCGAGGGCGAACCGGGGCTGGATCCGGAGGCGGTCGGGCTCACGCCGGCGATCACGGCGCAGATCCCGGCGAAGATCCTGCACATGTACGTGCCGGGGGCGACGCTGGCGGATGCGCTGCCGCATCTACGCGAGACCTACTGCGGGACGATCGCGTATGAGATCGAGCACATCGCCTCGCACCGCCAGCGGGTGTGGCTGCGGGAGCACATCGAGGCGGGCGCCTTCCGCGGGCCGCTGAGGAGCGACGAGCAGCAGACGCTGCTCAAGCGACTGATCGAGGTGGACGCGCTCGAGCGCTTCATGCACAAGGCCTACCTGGGCCAGCACCAGTTCTCGATCGAGGGCCTGGACATGACGGTGCCGATGCTCGATGAGCTGATCCAGCTCTCGGCGGCGCACGGCGGCCGGGAGGTCGTGATCGGGATGGCCCACCGCGGGCGGCTGAACGTGCTGGCGCACAACCTGGGACGTCCGTACGACACGATCTTCGCGGAGTTCGAGGGCGCCTCGACGCTCGAGGCGGTGACGACGATCCCGCAGGGCGGGACGGGCGACGTCAAGTATCACCACGGCACCCAGGGGACCTACAAGCTGCCGGACGGCGGCGCGATCATGGTCAACCTGGAGTCCAACCCGAGCCACCTGGAGTACGTCTCGGCGGTCGTGGAGGGCGCGACGCGGGCGGCGCAGACGACCAGGCACGGACCGCACGCCCATCAGGACACCAACGCGGCGGTGCCGATCGCGATCCACGGCGACGCCTCCTTCCCGGCCCAGGGGGTGGTGGCGGAGACGCTGAACCTGCAGGCGCTCGACGGCTACAAGGTCGGCGGGACGGTGCACCTGATCATGAACAACCAGGTGGGGTTCACGACCGACCCGGACGATGCGCGCTCGACGCAGTGGGCCTCGGACCTGGCGAAGGGCTTCGACGTGCCGATCATCCACGTCAACGCCGACGACGTGCCGGCCTGCATGAGCGCGGTCAGGCTGGCGTTCGCGTTCCGCCAGGAGTTCGGGCACGACGTCCTGATCGACCTGATCGGCTATCGCCGCTTCGGCCACAACGAGTCCGACGAGCCCGCCTACACCCAGCCGGAGATGTACGCGAAGATCAAGGGCAAGAAACGGGTCGCCGAGCTGTGGGCCGAGCGCCTCATCAACGATGGGGTGGTCAGCAAGGAGGAGGTCGACAAGCTCGGACAGGGCGTATGGGACAACCTGACGATCCTGCACCAGCGGTTGAAGGCCAAGATCCAGGCCGCGGCCGAACACGGCGGCCAGGAAGGCACGGGCGAGTACCAGCTCGATCGCTCACCGAGCCCGGAGGTCGAGACGGCGGTGCCGGCCGACAGGCTTAGGCGCTTGGGCGAGGAGATGCTGCGCACGCCGGACGGCTTCACGGTGCACCCGAAGCTGGTCAAACAGCTGGAGCGCCGACGCGAGGCGCTGAGCGACCGACTGCCGCAGTCCACCGGCGGCGAGGACGAGACCGCGAAGCCGCAGCCGGCGATCGACTGGGCGCACGCGGAGGCGCTGGCGTTCGCGTCGCTTTTGACGGAGGGCACGCCGATCAGGCTGACCGGACAGGACACCGAGCGGGGGACCTTCAGCCAACGACACATGGTTCTGCACGACGCGAAGACGGGCCAGACGGTGTGCCCGATCCAGAACCTGCCGGAGGCGCTGGCGCCGCTCGAGCTGCACAACAGCCCGCTCTCGGAGCTGGCGTGCATGGGCTTTGAGTATGGCTACAGCCAGGAGGCCCCGGAGACGCTGGTCCTGTGGGAGGCGCAGTTCGGCGACTTCGTGAACTCCGCGCAGGTGATCGTCGATCAGTTCATCGTCTCGGGCTTGGCGAAGTGGGGTCAGACCTCGCGCTTGACGCTGCTGCTGCCCCACGGCTACGAGGGCTCGGGTCCCGAGCACTCCTCGGCGCGACTGGAGCGCTTCCTGGCGTTGGCGGCCGAGGGGAGCATCCGCGTCGCGAGCCCGACGACGCCGGCGCAGTACTTCCACCTGCTGCGCCGTCAGGCGCGCATCGCCAAGCAGCGCCCGCTGATCGTGATGACGCCGAAGTCGCTGCTGCGCCTGCCGCAGGCGACGAGCCAGGTCGCGGAGATGGCGGAGAACACGCGCTTCCAGCCGGTGCTGGCCGAGCCGGGGGTCAAGGACGAGCTGGTCACGCGCCTGGTGCTGTGCACGGGCAAGATCTACTACGACCTCGTCGGGCACCCCGACCGGCCGCAGCACGACGGGCTGGCGGTGGGGCGCGTGGAGCTGCTGTATCCGTTCCCGGAGGGACAGATCCTGGCGCTGATGAACCGCTATCCGAAGCTGGAAGAGGTCGTGTGGGTGCAGGAGGAGCCGCGCAACATGGGTCCGCGCGCGCACATGTTCCCGCGGCTGATGCAGATCATGCCCGACGGGATGGGCTTCGGCTACATCGGGCGCCCGGAGCGCGCGAGCCCGGGCGAGGGCTATCCGGCCGCGCACATCGCCGAACAGAGCCGCATCGTCACGACCGCGATCGACCCGGGCGTGCCGATCTCGCAGTACCCGCGCAAGACGCCGGGGCAGCGCTGATGGCGGCCCTGTGGCGGCGGTTCCGCCAGATCATGGCCCAGCGCAAGCGCAAGAAGCGCGGCTACTGACGGGAGCGGTTATCGGGAGACGCGGTAGCCAGTCCCCGAACACACCAGCTGGCGCCGGTCTCGATGGCCGGCTACGCGAAGGCCGCGCTAGCGACCTTGCCAGATTGCCAAACCCAGGGCCCGCGCAGTTTGGACGCGAAGCGGGTCAGCGACCTTGCCAGACGGGGCTACGCTTCTCCTTGAAGGCCTGAGCGCCCTCTTTGGCGTCCTCTGAGACGAACACGGGGCCGGAGATGGCGCCCTGGCGCTCGAACATCTCGGTGGTGGGCCAGTCGAACTGCTCTTGGAGGATGCGCTTGGAGGCGGCGACGGCGAGGGGCCCGTTGCGGGCGATCGCGCCGGCCAGCTCCAGCGCCGCCTCGACGGCCGAGCCCGGCTCTGCCAATCGGTTGACGACGCCGAACTCGGCAAAGCGCTCGGCCGGCAGCGGGTCGCCGGTGAGGGCGAGCTCCATGACCACGTGGTAGGGCATGCGCCGGGGCAGGCGCAGCAGCGCGCCGCCGGCGGCGACGAGCGAGCGCTTGGCCTCGGGGATCCCGAGCTTGGCGCCGCGCGCGGCGACGATCAGGTCGCAGGCGAGCGCGATCTCCATGCCGCCGGCGACGGCGAAGCCCTCGATCGCGGCGATCAGCGGCTTGACGGAGGCGCGCTGGGCGATGCCGGCGAAGCCGCGGTCGCCGAACCAGGGCGACTCGCCCTTGACGAACGCGCCGAGGTCCATGCCCGCGCAGAAGAATCCGCCGGCGCCGGTGAGGATGCCGACAGACAGAGAATCGTCTGTGTCGAGTTCGTCCAGCGCGCCGGCGATGCCCTCGGCGACGGCGGCGTTGACCGCGTTGCGCACCTCGGGGCGGTCGATGGTGATCAGCAGCGTCGAGTCGCGCCGCTCGGTGAGTACTGCCTCGGAATCGCTCATCGGCGCATCCTACGCGTTCGCGTATTGCGCGCACTCATGGACACGCAGGGCAAGCTGGGCAAGGACGCAGGGAACGTGGCGTACTACGTACGCGAGTGACCGAGGACGCCGATCCAGCGCCGCCATGCGTGTCCATGAGCTAGGCCGCAAACAGGGTCAGCTCCGGCTCGCGTTCGCCGCGCAGGACCTCGATGTCGACCTCGACGCAGTCGATGCCGCGCGCGCCCGCGAGCACGCGCGCCTGGGGCTTGATCCACTTGGCAACGAGCACGCCCCGACAGGAGGCCATCGCGGGGTCGAGGCGGATGCGCTGCAGGTAGCGGGTGAGCTGCTCGACGGACTCCATCGTGGCGATGCGCTTGATCTCCACCGCGACCCACTCGTCGGCGGTGTCGCGGCACATCAGGTCGACGGGGCCGATGTCGGTGGGCCACTCGCGGCGCACGAGCCGAAAGCCCTCGCCGCACCAGTGCGGGGCGTCGGCGAGCAGCTCCTGCAGTTCGCGCTCGAGGCCCTCCTTCTCCAGCGCGGCGACGTCGTCGACGGGATGGTCGATGTCGGCGATGATCTCCGCGACGGCGATCTCGAGGCGCTCGTCGGAGCGTTGCTTGCGCACGATCAGGCGCTCGATCGCACCCTTGCTCGCGCCCTCTGAGTCATCGCCGTCACCCTCGACGCCGGCGCTACGCTCCTCCTCGAGCACCGTCGGCGGGGTCATCCAGTTCAGCGGTCGCACGTTGGGGCTGCCGCCGTCGGCCCAGACCATGAAGGTGCCGTCGGCCTTGAGCATGAGCATGCGCACGGCCTCGGGCAGGACGGTGGTGGTGCGGCCTATGTAGGAGACCTCACAACGGGCGACGATCAGGCGCATGTTCGCCCGAACGTACAGGCTCGGGCGGATCGACCTGCGAAGCCGGGGCGGGCTCCGGCGCAGGCGCGACCACGGTCGCGTCCTCGGGTGTGGCGGGAGGGCTCGGCGGTACGGGCACGTGCGGCGCGCCGGTGACGGATCCCTCGTTGATCGACTCGCGGAACTCGCGGATGCCCTTGCCGAGCGAGCGCGCCAGTTCGGGCAGTCGTTTGGGCCCGAGCACGACCAGGGCGACGGCGGCGATGAACAGCAGATGGACGGGGTTCTCGATACCCATACGGACTCCTACGTGGGGACGGCTATGGCCGATCACATCCAGGGTACCGCCGAAGCGGACCGTAGCCTACGGTGGCGTGGTCGAGGGTCCCCAAGAGTCGTCTCCGCAGGCGGGCCAGGCGGCTGTCGCCGGGCAGGGATCGAGCCCGCCCGGGCGTCAGTACCCACCACCAGGCGTGGGCGAATCGCCGTGGCCGGCGCAGCTGACGGTGCTGGTGGCGATCTGCCTTCAGCTGTCGCTGCCCGAGCGGCTGACGGTCGGGCCGACGTGGCTGATCCCGGCGCTCGAGGCGGCGCTGCTCGTGGGCATGTTTGTGGCGACGCCGAACGAGCTCAAGCACGAGCACGCGCGCAGGCGCAGGGTCGCGCTGGGGCTGACGGCGTTCGTGAGCGCAGCGAACGTGTACTCGCTGGCGGCGCTGACGCATTACCTGCTGCACCACCACGTCTCCGAAGGTCGCGCGCTGATCGGTGCGGGACTACTGATCTGGCTGACGAATTGGCTGATCTTCGCCCTGTGGTACTGGGAGCTCGATCGCGGCGGGCCGGGTGTGCGCGCGGCCGGGCACGATGGCCCTCCGGACCTGCTGTTCCCGCAGATGTCAGACGACCACATCGAGCCCCTGCGGTGGCGGCCGAGGTTCATCGACTACCTGTACGTGTCCCTCACGAACGCCACGGCCTTCTCGCCGACCGACACGATGCCGCTGAGCCCTATGGCGAAGATCGTGATGGGTATGCAGTCGCTCGTCTCGCTCGTGACGATCGGCCTGATCATCTCGCGCGCGATCAACATCCTCTGAGGATTTCAAACGGCCGAGACCGCGCGCGGCTCCAGCGCCAGGGCCTGTTCGATCGGCTCGCGCACGGCCTCCCCCGCGCCCTGCGCCATCGCCCGGCGCAGCGCCTGCAGCGCGCCCTCGCGGTCGGCCAAGCGCAGGCGCAGGCGACCGACGCGCTCCCAGGCCCCGGCGTCGGCCGGTCCTCGCTCGGCGGCCCTGGTGGCGGCCTCCTCGGCGAGGTCGATCGCGCCCATGTCCTCGTAGATGCGCGCCGCGAAGCGATGCGCAGCCGGACGCTCGCGGTCCACGCGCGCCCAATCGCGCACCGAGCGCGCGGCCGCCTCGAGGTTGCCGGCCTGCCAGAAGGCGAGCGTCATCAGGCGCAGCACGGCGACATTGCGCGGTTCGGCGTCGCGCGCGTACACCAGCCGCTGGGCCGCGAGCGTGAACTCGCCTTCGGCCATCGCGCGCTGGGCGGCGATCAGGAAGCGCTCGACGCGCTCGGAGGCGGGGTCGGGCTTGGAGAAGTCGACGAACTTCATGCTGCCCGCGGGCACCGTGCGGATGCCGTGGCTGAACTTCACGCGCGCCCACTGCTGGACCTCTTCGCCGGGGTGCTCGGGGTTGGTGAAGTAGATCCCCGCGACCGTGCCCACGCCCCACTCGGGATAGGAGAGGCAGCGCGCGTAGCGGTGCACGATCGAGTGGTCGGGGACGCGTGAGCCGAAGGGGTCGTTTTCGGCGCGGTCCTTGGCCGCGGCGCGGGCGCGCTGCTCGGCTTCGTAGGCGCGCCGGCCGGCTTCCTCGCGCTCGCGGCGCGCGGCCGCGGCGCTGACTTTGACGGCGTTCGCCGAGACCTTTCCGCCGCGCGAACCCTCTGCCAGGCGCTCCAGCTGGTCGGCAGCCTCGTTGATCGCCTTCAGATGGCGCTCGTGCTCGTACTGGCGCCCGGCCGGCGCGATGTCGGGGTGCCAGCGCTTGGCCATGCGCCTGCGCGCGAGCTGCACGTCGCGCTTGTCGAACGGCGGCTCGAGCTCCAGCAGGAGCAGGTGCTGCTCGACATCCAAGACTGTGGTCGGCATGACCACGAAACGTTAGCGGCACACGGAGCGCCCCGGGGCAGGCGCGAGCCCCTATCCTGCGAGCGGCGATGTCCTCTCAGTACATCTTCACGATGCACCGGCTCTCGAAGCTGCACCCGCCGAACAAGACGGTGCTCGACGACGTCACCCTGGCCTTCTACCCAGGGGCGAAGATCGGCGTGCTCGGCTACAACGGCGCGGGCAAGTCGACGCTCCTGCGGATCATGGCCGGGGTCGATCAGGAGTACCGCGGCGAGGCGCAGCTGGCGCCGGGCGCGAGCGTGGGGATGCTCGAGCAGGAGCCGCATCTGGACGAGTCCAAGGACGTCAAGGGCAACGTCCAGGACGGGGTCGCCGAGACGAAGGCGCTGCTGGACCGCTTCAACGAGCTGGCGGCCAACTACTCCGATGAGACGGCCGAGGAGTTCGGGCGCGTGCAGGCGCAGATCGAAGCGGCGGACGCGTGGAACCTCGACACGCAGCTGGAATACGCGATGGACGCGCTGCGCCTGCCCCCGCCCGACGCCGACGTGAGCACGCTCTCGGGCGGCGAGCGCCGCCGCGTGGCGCTGTGCCGGCTGCTGCTCTCCGCGCCCGACCTGCTGCTGCTGGACGAGCCCACGAACCACCTCGACGCCGAGTCGGTGGCGTGGCTGGAGCAGCACCTGTCCGAGTACAAGGGCGCGATCGTGGCGGTCACGCACGATCGCTACTTCCTGGACAACGTCGCGGGCTGGATCCTCGAGCTCGATCGCGGCAAGGGCATCCCGTATGAGGGCAACTACTCGAGCTGGCTCGAGCAGAAGCAGGCGCGCATGGCTCAAGAAGAGCGCTCGGAAAAGGGCCGCGAGCGCACGATCGCCGCCGAGCTCGAATGGGTCAGGACAAATCCGAAGGGCAAACGGACCAAGTCCAAGGCGCGCCTGGCGCGCTACGAGGAGCTGGTCTCCGAAGAGCGCAACGTCAAGCTCGACGAGGTCCAGATCCACATCCCGCCCGGCCCGCGCCTGGGCGAGAAGGTGCTGCGCGCGAACGATCTGCGCAAGGGCTTCGGCGAGAAGCTCTTGATCGAGGACCTCACCTTCGATCTGCCGCGAGCGGGCATCGTCGGCGTGATCGGCGCCAACGGCGCGGGCAAGACGACGCTGTTTCGGATGATCACCGGCGAGGAGTCCCCCGACGACGGCACGCTCGAGCTCGGCGAGACGGTGCAGCTGGCCTACGTCGATCAGTCGCGCGACGCGCTCGACCCTGCCAAGACCGTGTGGGAGGAGATCTCAGAAGGCTATGAGCACATCAAGGTGGGCGAGCGCGAGGTCAACTCGCGCCAGTACACGGCCGGCTTCAACTTCAAGGGCTCGGCCCAGCAGGCGAAGATCGGCGCCCTCTCGGGCGGCGAGCGCAACCGCGTGCACCTGGCCAAGCTCCTGCGCAGCGGCGGCAACCTGCTGCTGCTCGACGAGCCCACGAACGATCTCGACGTCGACACGCTGCGCGCCCTGGAGAACGCGCTGCTCGCATTCCCGGGCTGCGCGGTGATCATCTCCCACGACCGCTGGTTCCTCGACCGCATCGCCACGCACGTGCTCGCGTTCGAGGGCGACTCGCAGGTGAGTTGGTTCGAGGGCAACTTCGAGGCCTACGAGGAGCACCGCCACGAGCTGCTCGGCGCGGCTGCCGACAGGCCGCACCGGATCACCTACAAGCGGCTCGTGCGCAGCTGAGCGGCAGCCGGCGCAGCCGCTCGCGAAGGCGCGCGGCGGTGCGCGCCGCGTCGAGCGGGTGAGGTTCGATCCGAGTAAGCTCCGTTGCGCGATGCAACTCACCGAAACCTTGGGACGAAGGAGCTGACGATGGCCGACTACACCGCGAAGAAATCGACGAGATGGAGGCCGCGTTCGGCGGCGCCTGAAGAAGGCCCGCGCCGAGCTCGGGGTGAGCTCGTTCGGGATGCAGGTGATCGACCTGCCGCCAGACTACCCCGACTATCCCGAGCACGACCACGCCGAGAGCGGTCAGGAGGAGGTGTACACGGCGCTGCGCGGCTCCGGCTACATCGACGTCGAAGGGGAGCGGATCCAGTTCACCCCCGACGTGATCGTGCGCGTCGGTCCGGCCGCCAGACGCAAAGTGTTCGCCGGTCCCGAGGGACTGCGCATGATCGCCCTGGGCGCGACCCCGGGCAAGCCCAGAGATCAACCCCAACACCGAGCTGACCACGGCCGCAGCCTGAGGCGATAGGAGCACGCCCGAACCTCTTTCACGCCCTGGGCGCCGAGCGCCGCGGAGCGCTCAGCGCGTGAAAGACGCCTCGCCGTCGAGCCGCAGGATCGCGGCGGCGATCAGGCGGGCGGCGGCGTGCACGTCCTCGAGCTGCACGAGCTCGACCGGCGAGTGCATGTAGCGCAGGGGGATCGACACGAGCGCCGTCGGCACGCCCGCGCGGCTGAGGTGGACGGCATCGGCGTCGGTGCCGGTGGCGCGCGCGGAGGCCTCGACGGTGAAGGGGATCTGCTCCTCGCTCGCCGTCTCGTACAGCAGCTCGAACAGCCGCGGATGGATGGTCGAGCCGCGGGTGATCACGGGGCCTGAGCCCAGCGGATGCTTGCCGAGCTCCTTGATCTCGATCCCGGGCGCGTCGGTGGCGTGGGTCACGTCGATCACGATCGCCGCGTCGGGGGCGATCGCGAACGTGGATGTGCGCGAGCCGCCGAAGGTGATCTCCTCCTGGGCAACGGCCACGGCGTCGACCTCCCACGCGGCGCCGCCGGCTTCAGAGACAAGCCGCGCGGCCTGCAGCGCCACGAACGAGCCGATGCGGTTGTCGAGCGCGCGCGAGACCAATCGCCCACCGAGCAGACCGACGGGGTCGGCGTCGATCACGGCGACGTCGCCGATGCGCACGTGCTTGCGCGCCTGCTCGCCGTCGGCGGCACCGATGTCGATGTGCAGCTCGCGAATCTCGGCGACCTTCTTGCGATCCTCCTCGCGCAGCAGATGGATCGGCTTCTTGCCGACTACCCCTCGGACCACGCCCTCGCGGGTCGCGAGTGCGACGCGCTGCCCGACCAGGATCTGGGCGTCCCAGCCGCCGACCGGCGCGAACCACAGGTAGCCCTCGTCGTCGATGTGCGTGACGATCAGCCCGATCTCGTCGATGTGGCCCATCACGAGCATCCGTCGCGGCGACTCGCCGGAGCCGTGCTTGGCGACCACGCGCGCGAGCGGCGTGCCGAGCACGTCGCTGCTGACCTCCGCGAAGGCGCTCGCGGCGTCGCGCCAGACCGCGGCCGGGTCGCTCTCATAGCCCGAGGGGCCGTGCGCGGACAGGAGGTCGAGCAGCAGCTGCGGGGCGCCGCCCGTGTCGCTCTGCGCTGCGTCGCTCATGGGGCGAACTGTCCTTGCGGGGCGCTCATGCGGCCAGCAACTGTCGCAGAACGAACTGCAGGATGCCCCCGTGACGGAAGTACTCGGCCTCACGCGGCGTGTCGATGCGCACGCGTGCGTCGAACTCCACCGCCTCGCCGTCCCGCCGGGCCTTGACCCGCACGCTCTGCCCGCCGCCCTTGCCGTCCTCGACCGCCGCGGCGGCCTCGGCGATGCCCTCGATCGAGTAGACCTCCTCCCCGCTCAGCCCCAGCGAGGCGGCGCTCTCACCGTCGCGGAACTGCAGCGGCAGCACGCCCATGCCGACGAGGTTGGAGCGGTGGATGCGCTCGAAGCTCTGGGCGATCACCGCGCGCACGCCGAGCAGCTTCGTGCCCTTGGCGGCCCAGTCGCGCGAGGAGCCCGAGCCATACTCCTTGCCCGCCAGCACGACCAGCTCGACGCCTTCCTGCGCGTAGCGCATCGCGGCGTCATAGATCGAGGTCTGCTCGTCCGCGAGCGCCTCACCGTCGGTGCCGCCGCGCAGGTGCCGTGTAACGCCGCCCTCGGGAAGGGGACCCCGCCCGCCCCCGAGCTGGTTGCGCAGACGGATGTTGGCGAAGGTGCCGCGCATCATCACCTCGTGGTTGCCGCGGCGCGAGCCGTAGGAGTTGAAGTCGCGCGGCGCGACGCCCTGCTCCTGCAGGTAGGCGCCCGCCGGGCCGTCGCGCTTGATCGCGCCCGCGGGCGAGATGTGGTCGGTGGTGACGCTGTCGCCGAGTACCGCGAGCACACGCGCACCCGCCAACTCCGTCACCGCGGAGGGCTCGGCGGGCATCCCCTCGAAGTATGGCGGCAGGCGCACGTAGGTCGACTGCTGATCCCAGACGAAGCGCTCGCCCTCGGGCACCTCGAGGCCGTTCCAGCGCTCGTCGCCCGCGAACACCTCGCCGTAGCTCTTGCGGAACATGTCCGCCTGCACTGCCTCGGTGACGGTCTTCGCGATCTCCTGCTCGGAGGGCCAGATGTCGCGCAGGTAGACCTCCTGCCCGTTCTCGTCGCGACCGAGCGGATCGTGCACGAGGTCGATGTCCATCGTGCCCGCGAGCGCGTAGGCGACGCACAGCGGCGGGGAGGCGAGGTAGTTCATCTTCACGTCCGGGTTGATCCTGCCCTCGAAGTTGCGGTTACCCGAGAGCACCGACACGACCGCCAGATCGGCGTCGGACACCGCCTGGGATATCTCCGGCGCGAGCGGGCCCGAGTTGCCGATGCAGGTCGTGCAGCCGTAGCCGACGAGGTTGAACCCGAGCCGCTCCAAGGGCTCGGTGAGACCGGCGCGGTCGAGGTATTCGGTGACGACCTTCGAGCCCGGCGCGAGCGAGGTCTTGACCCACGGCTTGCTCGCGAGCCCGCGCGCGAGCGCGTTGCGCGCGAGGATGCCCGCGCCGACCATCACGGACGGGTTGGAGGTGTTCGTGCAACTGGTGATCGCCGCGATCACCACGTGACCGTGGTCGAGCTCGAAGGTCTCGCCGTCCACGGTCACGCTGGTGGCGGTGCCGTTGTGCGGGAGCGCCGTCGCGGTGCCGCCCCACGGGCAGCTGCGGCTGGGAGACCGCCGAGCGCCGCCGGCACGTGACCCGGCTCGTTGGCGGGCGGATCGGATGCAGGGTAGGACTCGGCAACAGCCTCGTCCTGGGCGTCGGCCTGGTCGCCGTCGCTCGGCACGTAGTCGCGCAGCGCCTCCTGGAAGATGACTCTGCGACTGGCTCAGGGCGACGCGATCCTGTGGGCGCTTGGGGCCCGGCGAGGCTCGGCTCGACGGTCGCGAGGTCGAGCTCGATCTCATCGGAGAAGGTCGGCTTCTCGGAGTGCTCGTCGTGCCACAGGCCCTGCTCCTTGGCGTAGGCCTCGACGAGCGCGATCTGCTCTGCCGGGCGACCGGAGAGCTCGAGGTAGGTGAGCGTCTCCGCGTCGATCGGGAAGATCGCGCAGGTCGAGCCGAACTCCGGGCGACATGTTGCCGATCGTCGCGCGGTCGGCCAGCGGCAGGCCGGCGAGACCGGCGCCGTAGAACTCCACGAACTTGCCCACCACGCCGCGCTCGCGCAGCATCTCGGTGACCGTCAGCACGAGGTCGGTCGCGGTGGCGCCCTCGGGCAGCTCGCCGTGCAGGCGAAAGCCGAGCACCTGCGGGATCAGCATCGACATCGGCTGGCCGAGCATCGCCGCCTCGGCCTCGATCCCGCCCACGCCCCAGCCGAGCACGCCCAGACCGTTGACCATCGTCGTGTGCGAGTCGGTGCCCACGAGCGTGTCCGGGTAGGCCTCGCCGGTCTTCGCGTTGGGAAAGACCACGCGCGCGAGGTACTCGAGGTTGACCTGGTGCACGATGCCCGTATCGGGCGGCACGACCGCGAAGTCGTCGAACGCCCCCTGGCCCCAGCGCAGGAACGAGTAGCGCTCCTGGTTTCGCTCGAACTCGCGCTCGGCGTTGACGCGGAACGCATCGCGCGTGCCGAACGCGTCGACCTGCACCGAGTGGTCGATCACGAGCTCGGCCGGCACGAGCGGGTTGATCTTCGCCGCGTCGCCGCCCATCTGCGCGATCGCGTCGCGCATCGCCGCGAGATCGACCACCGCGGGTACGCCCGTGAAGTCCTGCATCAGCACGCGCGCGGGCGTGAACGCGATCTCCTTACTCGGCTGCGCCTTCGCGTCCCAGGAGGCGAGCGCTTCGACGTCGGCCGCATCGACCGAGCCGTTGCCCTCGGTGCGCAGCAGGTTCTCCAAGAGGATCTTCAGCGAGAACGGCAGCCGCGCGACGTCAAAGCGCTGCTGCAGGACATCGAGGCGATAGATCTCATAGGACCGGCCGCCGACCTCGAGGGTCTCACGCGCACCGAAGCTGTTCTCCGACATGTGTCTCCAGGGTCGCTCTACAGGGGGATTACCCCCAGTCTCGCAGAGTCACGCAACTATCATCCCGACCGATGACCACGGTCAAATCCCGTGTGGTGGCGTTGCTGCCGCCGCGTGTCAAGGACGCCATCTTGGAAGGGATGCTCCGCGCGACCGTCACCTGGCGTTTGCTTCGCCGCCGACGCTCGGAGTTCGTGTCCGGCTACCTGACGGGGCTGCGTGGGATCGAGATCGGCGCGAGCAGTCACAACCGCTTCTACCTCGATGCGATCAACGTCGATCGTTTCGGGGGCGACGACACGGTGTACAAGCGCGAGGAGCGCCGACTGGTGATGCATGCGGTGAAGGTGGATGTCGTTGCACCCGGCGATGCGCTTCCGTTCGAGGACGACTCTTATGACTTCGTGTTCTCTTCACATGTGATCGAGCACTTCCCCGACCCGATCAAGGCCCTGTACGAGTGGATACGCGTCGCGCGGCGCTACGTGGTCGTGATCGCGCCGCACCGCGAGCGCACGTTCGACATCGAGAACCCGCTCACTCCCGCGAGCGAGTTGATCGAGCGCCACCGCGACCGTTTCACCTCCGATGTGGACCGGCACTGGAGTGTGTGGACGTGTGAGAGCTTCGTCGAGCTGTGTGCGGCGAGCGGACTGCGGGTGATCGACCGTCAGGACCCCGACGACAAGGTCGGCAACGGCTTCACGGTCGTGATCGACGCGGCCGGCTCGCAGGCCCAGATCGGGTAACTCAAGGCCCGCCGCCAGAACGGCGACGACCCCGGATTGGCTCCGAGGTCGTCGCTCTCGTTTCCCTGGGGAGGGAACGCGCAGCGGGCCCGCCACGGGAGGTGCGGCGCCGCGACTGCAGCGGCGCCGACAAGCTCGTCTATTCCTTGATCAACGGTCCCGCCGTCGCCAGCACCTGGGACTTGCTCAGCGGCCTGTCGAAGCCACCGTTGGGCGTGGGGCTCTTGCCGATCAGCAGGTCGATCGCGGCCGCGTGACGCGCCTCCACCTGCACGATCCCACCGGCCTCGGCCAGCACCTGCTTGCTCTGCAACGAGGGCGCGGCGCCGTTGTAGGCGCCCACTCCGGTGTTCTCGAGCACCGAGGCCAGCGCCAGGAACGAAGCCTGATCGGTCGCGGGGAAGACGAACCTCGGTTCCTTCACGGGCGTCGCCCCGAGCGCTTTGATCGCGGCGGTGAGCGCAGCCACGTGCGTGGCCTCCTGTTCGCCGAACTCCTTGGCGTAGCTCTTCGCCTGGCCCGACAGGCCCACCTCGGCGCCCTTCTTCTGGTAGAACGCCGCCTCCAGGTACTCGAGCGTGAGCGCGAAGTTGAGGATTTCCGCGTCTCCGCTCGGGCTCGTGCCGCTCGCGCCGGTCGGGGACTGCGCAAAGGCGTGTGAGACGAACGGCGCGACCGAGGATGCTCCGTAGACTGCGCCGGTTGCCAGGGCACCGCGCAACAGGAAGCTGGCACGGCTCATGCCCTCGACCTCGATCGCCGCCGGCTCGGGATTTATCGAATTTGCGTCTGACATCTTGAGCTCCTTCCCCTCCACGTCTGGTCGCTTAGACCAGGAAGGGCTTGACGGCGGTCAGGACAGTTGACATTTCGGCGGGCTTGCCAAACGCGCCGTCGGGGGTTATCGACTTTTCCACGAGCGTCCCCAGCGTCGCCGCGTGGCGCGCCTCGACGCTGTGAATCGCGAGCGCCGAGGCGAGCACCTCGCGGCTCTGGATGTTGGCGGCCTGTCCCAGATAGGCCGCGGCGCCGAGGTTCTCGACGGTGTAAGCGAGATTGGCCACCTGCTTGGCGGAGGTGATCGGGAACTTGCTCGCCGGTTTCGCCACCGGCGTCCCACCGAGCTTGGCCACCGCCGCTTTCAGCGCCACCACGTGCGACTGCTCCTGGCGAGCGAAGCTCCCCAACAGAGCGCCGACCTTGCCGCTGAACAGGTTGGCAGCAAGCACCTTACGATAAAATTCACTCTCCAGGTACTCGAGCGTGAGTGCGTAGTTGAGAATGCCGATGTCGCCCGTGGATGAGGCATTTGAGGCTCCTGTGGCAGTCGTCGCCGTCGAGGCCGTGGAGCTCTTGCTGGAGCTGCCGCAGGCGGCGAGGACGAACGCGCCGAAACTCGCCGCGCCGCCGGCGCCGACCATCTTCAGAAAACGCTTGCGATTGCCATCATCGCGGACGAGCCGCTCGACGATCCCCGCCGGCTGCGGCTGAGTTTCACCATCAGTCGGCGCATCCACGGGCATGCTCGCATCCGTCTGAGTCGGCACGCGGCTGTCCCTTCCAGATTCAACTGGCATTTTTCGATACCTCCGGTAACCCGACTCCCGGGACGCGGATGGCGATTGGCGCTCCGCCCCGGCTAACCCTCCGCTGGGTCTTAGGCAACCCTGGAGTGTTTCACTGCACTGCTATTCGCAGCCGAGCGCCGAGCGGATCAATGCAAGCGCGATTTGCGTGAAATTCAGCGCGCCGATGCGCGCGTGACACGACCCTTGCCCTGACGCTTGGAGCGCAGCAGAGCGATGTCGCAGGCTTGCAGGAGGGCGTCGGCGTCCATCGGGGAGCCCCACTGAGCGACCCCGATCGAGGCACCCACGATCGGGTCGATCTCGCGTGAGGGAAGGCCCTGCAGACGCACCAGCGCACGTGAGGCCGCGGCGGCGGCCGCGTCGAGCTCGGCGTTTGGCAGGATCACCACGAACTCGTCGCCACCGTAGCGGGCGACGCGATCGAAGGCGCGAAACTCTCCGACGAGGGCCTGACCCACCTCGCGCAGGACCGTGTCACCGGCCTGGTGGCCGTGACGGTCGTTGACGAGCTTGAAGTTGTCGAGGTCGATCAACATGCAAGACAGCGGACTGCCGGTACGCATCGCGCGCCCGATCTCCTCGTGCAGGCGCCGGCGCATGCCGCGATGGTTCATGCAGCCGGTGACGGCGTCGGTTCCGGCCTCGGCACGAGCGCGCACGAGCGCAAGCGCAGTCGCGGCCTGATCGGCCATCGTGGTGGCCAACTCGATCGAGCGCTCGTCGTAGGCCTCCTCGAGCTCGCGACGCACGAGCACCACGACCGCCTCGACCTCACCGTGAACGGTGACCGGCAAAAGCAGTGCGCAGTGCGCATCGCCGGTCGCCACGAGCCGCGGCAGCGAGGCCTGCAGCTCGCGGTGCTCGGCCGCGAGGAAGCTCCGGCCCGTGCTCGCGACCCAGCTGATGCCCGCGGGACGATCGGAGCGGGGCGCAAGGTAGCTGAGGCGCCCGTCGCCCTCGAACAGATACACGACCACCGGCTCCTCCTCGGCCGGAGCTCGACACAGGTGGTGGACGTGCACCTCCTCCGCCCCCGGCGCGAGCAGCAGCTCTCGCGCCAGTCCTCTGAAGATGTGCTCACCGTCACCGGCGCCGTCGGCAAGCAGGGTCAGGCGCCGCACGCCCGCAAGCATCGGATCGGCGCGCGCCGCCGAATCCGGTCGCGCAGGCTGCTCGAAGGTATCCGTACCCGTACCGCCCACCCTGTGAATGTAGCGCTTTCGCGGTCCGTCCTCCTATTTGAACCTGATCGTCACATATGCCACGGAGCGCGGTTCGCCCTTGCTCTTGGGGACGAAGCCGACGCGCACACGCACCTTCAGGGGTCGCTTGTGGCGGCGCCCGGCACGCGAGAGGGGAACCTTCAGCGTCACCGCTTTCTGCGCCTTGCCGAGCTTTCGCGAGACGCTCGAGAGGTGCTTGCCGCCGCCGCTGAGCCTGCCCGGCGCGTAGGTCTGCACGGTCAGGTAGACGGCGTTGCCGCGAATCCTGTGTTTGACGATTCGCACGGGGCACCCGCGCACGGAGATCGTGGTGCTCTGCTTGATCTGCTTGCCGTTCTGAGCGACAAGCGTCGTGGGCATCGCCAGGCGCCCGGCGCAGAGGTTGCCGTTCGCCGCCAGCGCCGAGTGCGGGCCGACCGGCAGATTCAGCGCGAAGCTCGACACAGGCACGTCGGGGATCGAGGCGAAGGTGGAGCTGGTGATTCCTTTCTTGATGTTCGTGTTCCCGGTGAGGATCACTTGCACGCCGTCGCCTTCGAGGATCAGGTCGAGATCGGGGAACGCGGCGCCGCCGTGAGAGACGAGGTAGGCCGGACCCGAGAGCTTGCCCGGCAGCACCGGCGTGGTCACCGTGGCGCCTCCCGCCAGCGAACCGACCGGGCAGAGGCGCGGGTTCTGCGCGAACGTCGCTTCCGGGCAGGCCTTCTGCAACGTGGTCAAGCGCGCGGGCAGCTGGACGGGCAACTGCGCGTACACCGAGGCGATGTTCGCCTGATGAGCCGGCTGCGTTAGATCGACCTGCAGGCTCGCGCCATTCAGTTTCGAGGTCTTGGCGGCAGTTGAGACTTTGAACGATGGCTTGAACGCCAGCGCGGCACAGTTGGCCGTCTGAAACGGGCTCGACACGTTCTGAGTCGCTTCGAACGTCGAAGTCAGCGTCGAGTTGGTCGCCAGCGCGGAGCAGTTGGTGGGGTTGAACAGGAAGTTTGGCCGCGTCACGGCAACGCTGAGGCTCTTCAGTCGCAACGGCACTCCCTTGACGATCGTCGGCAGCGAGCTCGTGGCGATCACGCGGGCCGTATGGGGATCGACGCCGATCGCCGCGCGCGTGACCACGCAGTCACAGGCGCTGCTGCCGAGGTCGAACGGTCCGGCCTGCGCCGGTATCGGGATCGACAGGCCGTAGGGCGCGCCCCCGTAGGGGCCGGTCAGGTACACCGGGCCGGTGAACGAGTACGGTTCGGAGCCGGCGCCGACGCTCGCCGTCGCTTCGCCGATCTTGCTCGTCGCCGCACAGGTCCCGGCCTGCGCCTGCGGTTCGCCGCACAGCGGGACCGAGGGGATCGCTCCGACGAGACCCGGCGGCAGCGTGGTCTGCAGCCGCGAGAGGTACTGCTGGCCGTCTGTCCGGCCCAGGTTGAGTGTGTAGGAGGTGTAGGCGCCGGCGGCAGCGCTCGAGCTCTGGGTGCTCTGGGTCAGCGCGAACGGGAGCGAAGCAGGACATCCAGTGGTCGTGAAGGGCATAGAGCTCGACGCGGCGGCCAGACCGGTGTAGGGGGTGAACAGAGACTCGACCGCGCCCGTCCCGCAGACGAGCGGGTTGGCGACGGGCGCTCGCGGACCGCCATTCAGCTTGAGGACAATTTCACTGAACGTGAGCTGCGGGTTGTTCGCGAACGTCGCCTGCAGCCGCCCGGTGCTCGGATCGGGCGTGACCGTGCCCTGGAGCCTGACCGACACGCCCAGCGCGCTCTCGGCGTCGAGGTAGATCGTGTAGGGAGGCCCTGTGATCGGCCCGCCTCCGGGACTGCCCAAGTAGACGTTGCCGGCAAGAGAGCCCGGGGGAAGAACGGTTTCGATCGTGACCGTGCCCACCTTGGCCTGGGCCGGGCATGTCACGGGGTTGGTCGTGCCGATGCCGATCTGCGATTTCGTACAGGCCGCGAGACCGTGCGCACCGGATGGATCGAGAGTCATTCCTTCGGGCAGCGTCACATGCACGTCTCTGATGTCAGCCGTGTTAATTTCTTCCGCACCGGCTTTCTGCGGCGCCTTCACCACGACAGTGGCGCCGTCGGGCTGGTCCGAGGCCGAGGTTTCGGGCGTGACCGTCGCCGTCGGTTTGAACGGGACCTTGTCGCAACCTTCGACGCCGACCGGGGTGTGCGTTTCGGTCGTCGCGATTTCTCCGCTCCACGATTCCAGTTCCAGATGCGAGGTGGTGGTGCTCGAGCATTCGCTCGGCAACGTCAGGAAGTCGCCGCCCGCGCGGCCGTTGAAGTTCAACTTCGACATCAGCACCTTCAACGGCGCTTTCACCGGCAGCACCGCATTGACCTGGGCTTCATTCGGGACGTTGTTGATTTCGAAATACTCGTGATAGTCGCTCCACCACGCAACGTGGCCTTCAAGAAAGAGATGGATCGGACTTACCAGTTCCCCCGTGGGTTCGACCGCGATGCCAAAGTCGAGCGGCAACCCGGGTGGCGCGTCGAGGTTGTACACGGTCCCTTCCAACGACGGCAGCGTCAGCGGGACTCCGAGCGGTTCCGCCACCGCTTCCATTTCGACCGTGCCGACGATGCTCTGTGCGGGACATTCGGAGGGTTTGTGTTCAAAGGTTTTGACCGGACACTTCGGCATCGGCGCCTGCGGATTGGCGGCAAGCCCTGGCGGCACGTCCACGCGCAGTCGCTTTACCGACGAGCCTTCGACGTTGCTGCCGCTGTGTTTCATGATGAACTTCGTACCGCCCCACGGGGGGTGACCGGCGGCCTGGGTGAAGGCTTCAGCGCGGTCGGCTTCGACGCTCGCGTACGTGCAGGTCTTGTTGACGCACGTCCCGTCTTCGAACACTTCCGGCCCGAACCCCGCCTGCGCGGCCGGCGCAAGCGCCGCCGCAGCCAGACCCGCACACGCGAGCATCGTCAACCATGCGACATGAGCACGCCTCAGCATCCTCTACCTCCCCTTAACCCAACAGGACTAGAGGTCGTATACCCCGCCTGTCGCGCTTCTAGTCATAGCATTCCTACGCCGCGCCCACGGAACCCCGATATCGCCTCCCCCGAAAGCACACCGGGGGCCGCAGATGCGGCCCCCGGTAGTGGGACTGGATGTCGCGGCCGGCGCTAGCCGAAACGGACTGTGGCGTAGGCGATCGAGGAGGGCGCACCCTTCTTCTTCGAGACGAACCCAACTCGCACCCTGGTGCTGAACGGGCGGCCCCTGCGCCGGCCGGCGCTCGACAGCGACACCTTCAACGAGGCCGAGCGCTGCGGCTGACTCAGATGGCGATACGTCGTCGCCAGATCCGCTCCCGAGCCGCTGATGCGGCCGGGTTCGTAGGTCTGCACCGACAGGTAGGCGGTGTCGCCGACGACCTTCGTACCGGCGATCCGTACCGGGCAGTTGCGGACCTTGATCGTGGTGCTCTGCTTGAACGTGGTCCCGTTCTGCCCGACCATCGTCGTGGGCATCACGAGCTTGTTCGCGCAGAGGTTCCCGTTGGCCGTCAACGCGGAGTGCGCGCCGGTCGGCAGGTTCACGGTGATGCTCGACACGGGCACGTCAGGCGGGGTCGCGAAGTTCGTCGTCGTGATCCCGTTTTTGATGTTCGTGTTGCCGACCAGGATCACGCGCACGCCGTTGGCGTTCATCACGAGGTCGAGGTCAGGGAACGCCTGGCCACCGTGGGAGACCAGGATCGCCGGCCCGGACAGTTTCCCGGGCAGGGTCGGCGTGTTCGCCCTGGCGCCACCCACAAACGAGCCGGGCGGGCATTCGTTGTAGTTGTTCGCGAACGTCTTTTCCGGACACGCTTTCTGCAGCGTGGTCAGGCGCGAGGGCAGCTGCTTGGGCAGCTGCACGAGCACCGATTTGATGTTCGCATCGCCCGCCGGCATGTTGATCGTCGTTTCGAGGCTCGCCCCGTTCGCTTTCGAGGTCTTCGCCCCCGACGCCGAGCCGAACTTCGGCTTGAACGCCAGCGCTTTGCAGTTGCCCACCTGGAACGGGCTCGACAGTTTCTGTTCGGCGCCAAGCGTCGACGTCAACGTCGTTTCGGTCGCCAGCACGCCGCAGTTGGTCGGGTTGATGAGGAAGCCCTGGCGGTTCATGTTGACCGTGACCTTCCGCAACCGCAGCGGTATGCCTTTGACGATCGTCGGCAGGTTGGTCGTGGCCGTTACACGGGCGGTGTAGGGATCGACGTTCAGGGTGCCGCGGCTGAGCACGCAGTCACATGGTCCACTGCCCAGGTCGAACGTCGGCGTCGCATTGCCAGCCGGCCCGGCCTTGGCGGACGTCTCAATCGTCAGGCCGTACGGCGCTCCGCCATACGGACCGGTCAGGTAGACCTGACCGGCGAATCCATACGGCGTGGGCCCCGAACCGGCAGTCACACCGACCACGCCGATTTGGCTGGCCGGCAAGCATTCGCCTTTGCTCGCCTGCGGTTCGCCGCACAGCGGAACACTCGGGATCAGGCCAACCAGGCCCTCCGGCAGGGTCGTCTTGACCTGTGACAGGTACTGCTGGCCTTCGCCACGTTCGAGATTGAGCGTGTAGGACGTTTTGGCACCGGCGTTGCCCGGAGGCTGGTTCACGGTGCTTTGGGTCAGCGAGAACGACAGTGGTGAAGGACACCCGGTCGTGGTGAGCGGCGTCACGGGCGGCGAGAACGCTGGCGTGCCGGTGAACGGAGCGAAGCTCGTTTCAATCGCAGCGGCGCCGCACACAAGCGGATTCGCCAGCGGCGCCAGCGGTCCGCCGTTGAATGTCAACCTCACACTGCTGAACGGCTGTTCAGGGTTTTCGGTGAACGTGGCCGTCAGCCGTCCCGTCGTTTCGTTCGGCACCACCGAGCCTTTCAGACGGACGTCCACGCCATATCTCGCCGATTCAGCGTTCAGATACATCGTGTAGGGCGGTCCGGTGATCGGTCCACCGTTCGGGCTGCCGAGGTACATGCTTCCCGTGAGCGATCCCGGCGGAAGGGTCGGAACTTCTAGTGCGACCGTTCCAATCTGAGACCTGCTCGGACAGGCAACCGGCGCCTTCGTGCCGATGCCGATCTGGGCTTTCGTACACGCTTCCAGACCAGCGGCGGCAGCGGGGTTGAGCGTCAGGCCTTCGGGCAGGGTGATGCTGGCGGTCTTAAGCTGCGAGGAGTCGATGCCGGTCGGGCTTGGATCGTGAGGCAGCGACAGTTCTGTCGTCAGGCCGTCGGGCTGGTCCGACTGCGTGGTTTCCGGTTTTAGTTCAAACGCAGGAGCAAACGGAACAGATGAGAACGGCGATTCGCCTTTGCAGCCTTCGGTTCCCAGCGGGCCGTCATATTCGCCTCGTTCTGTCACTTCCCCTTTGGACGTCAAGCTGACCGTGGTCGTCGTCTGCGGCCCTGTGCCAGTGCAACTGCTCGGATTGGTGATGAAGCCGCCATGGCCCGTCGTGCCTATGCTGCCAAAGAGATTCAGCCTCGAACTGATCAGCGGGAGCGTCGGGGAGACGTTGATTTCGTAGTAATCGTGATAGTCACCCTGTTTCGTGCCCTTCGCTTCTTCCCCCCATTCGACACCGCCTTCGATCAGGGTGTGGGCATAAAGCTGAACTTTTTCGAGCGGCGTTCCTTTGAAAAGCTGTTCGGTAAGTGCGAGCGGCAGTTTAAGCGCGACACCAAAATCAGAGGCGCGACCTTCGGGCTGCACAAGGTTGTAGACCTTGCCTTCCACCGGCAGGTCTCCACCTTTCGGGGACGCTTCAGGTCCAAGATAGACGATCACTTGGTTGACGCCGATTTCCGACGCCGCTTTGCAATTCGGTTCGAGGAAGAAGCCCGGAGTAGGTTCGGCGTTGTCGAATTCAGCAAAGGAGCACTTTTCGACCGCCTCTGGGTTGGTGCTCACCCCGCGGCCGACATCCGTCCGAACATGCGTCACGATTTCACCCGTCGCGATGCCACTCGGCGCGGCGTTGGGAAATGTGCCTTCTGTGTTGACCTTGAACTGCGTGACCCCGACAAGTGGATGCCCGGCTGCTTGAGTATAGAGTTCCGCCGGTTTTACTGTTTCAGGTTTGAGGGAGGGAATTTCAAATTTCCCACAGGTGGCTACCTTGCAGTTCGCCGCGAACACCGATTCGACGCCAAATGACGACGCGGCCTGCGCTGCAGGCGCTGCGACGGCGACACATGCGCTAACGACCAGCGCGACGAGCGAGACACGGACGTGGGACCTCATGTAGCTACCTCCCATTGCTTGCCGGGGTTCCTGTACCCGGCCCTTGACCCTTCGCGCTCCCAAAAGTTGCGGCCCTTCGAGAATCCTTACTGGGCGAATCCAATCCACTCCCGCCACTGTAGAACAAGCCCTCGCTGACCCATGCACCTTCCATTGCAAACCCCACGTTACACGGTCGCTGCGCAGCTATGCGTCAGTACCCGCCCGTGGGTCGGTGCGGGAGACTACGGAGCGCCTGGGGCACAGCTCTGCCGCCGAGCACACGGTCACGACTACTGGAGCGCCATCCGCCCCGTCCCGTTCGCGATATCCGGTCGGATGACAGGGGGAGATGCCACGTCCCGCCACCGACGACGACACGCCGCCGCCTCCCACCGTGGGCCAGCCGCTCCCGGGCGCCGCAGAGGCGTTCGGGGTGCGCTACAAGCTGGAGACCTACTCGCTCGACCTCGCCCACAACGTCGGCGGGCCCAAGGCCCTGGGGTTCAAGCTGATCCTCGGGATCACGATCGACGCGATCGACCACCTCGAAGGCCAGATCATGGCCCGCATCCTCGACACGCCCGTCAGCGAGATCCGCGACAACCCACCCTACGGCGTCAACTGCGTCGTCGACATTCAGGTCCAGGGGATCGGCGCGCAGGCAGACCGCGTCATCGACGTCCGGACAGCCTGGCTGATCAGCATCGCAGGCGACCCTCCACGCCTTGTATCCGCCTACCCCAAGCCTTAGAATCGAGGGCCCATGACTATCTCCAAGCAAGCCATCCACGAGAACGATGTCGTCGCGCTCACCAAGCCCGTTGACAAGGTCGAAGGGACCGGCAGCTGGCCCGCCGGCACGATCGGCGCCGTCGTCGCCGAGCACAGCGAGCACAAGATGATCGAGATCGCCAACGACCGTGGTGAAACGCTGGACTTCATCTCCGAGATCGAGGATCGGCTCGAGCTCATCACCAAGTACAGCTAAAAGCGGGGCCCTCACGGAGCCGATCCGCACCGATTTCAAAGGCTACGAGGGCCAATACGTGGCTATGGATGCGCGTACCGGCGTGATCGTCATCGCCGACAAGGATCCGCGCGTTGTCCTCGCGAAGGCCAAGGGACGTAACCACATCGTAGTCCGGGGTCAGGTGCCCTACCCCAATGAGCCGATACCCGTCGGCCTTGCCTGATCCATCGCCACTGCCGTGGCTATACCCCTACCGAGAGGATCCGTACTCCACGCGCCTCGGCGAATCTGTCTTCCGGCCATTTGTGGAGATCTCGCTCGCCCACGGCGATAAGAGCAGGGCCGAGTCGAAGCTACCCTTCCGCTTCGCCTTCGCAGGTTTCGCGGGCTTCAGTGACGAGCGGGGCGAGTTTTTCAGCGGCGACCGTATGGCCGTCGGGGACGCGGACGATCAGTTCTTCCGGCGGTTCGGACAGGGCTGTGTAGACGAGCGCACCGCCGGCGTGCAGGCCGGCGGGGATCGGGACGGTTCGCCACGGGGTAAGAGTGGTGCCCGTGCGCGAGAGGACGCTGTCGCCGGGTTTCTTCAGCAGAGCGTAGAGGATCGCGTATGGATGCGGTTTGCAGCCCTCTTCGATATGCCATTCGAGCGCCCGGGGCTGCGGCCCCAGGATGATCTCGCTTCCTGCGCGTTCGTTGCCACCTTCGCCTGACGTTTCGACATTCAGCTTCAATTCGAAGTAGACCTTGCCGAGGAAGCGATACCGTTCCGCGACGATCGCGAACGGCGGACCACCGTTCGGCCCCGGTTCCTGGACCAGCGTGCGGATGCCGCCGGGGAAGTATTTCACCGGGTGTTCGGTGCATTCGACGATATGCGGGAGTGCGACGGTGTGCAGCGCCGTGCCGTGCGCATCCAGCTCGGTGAGCGCGACCGGGATCGGTGAGGGTCCGCGCACCACCTGGTAGTAGTAGCCGGCGGGCCCGCCCAGGCGCGGAGGGACGAAGATGACGGGCGAGCTGATCGTGTGGCCGTCGCTCAGGCGCAGGCGCACGCTACGCGCTGCAGGCAGCGTCTCGAGCGTGACCGTGAGCTGGCCCGAGTTGCAGTTGACGCTGGGGACTTCGGGGCGACGAGAGCGAGAAAGGCATGTTCCATCGCTGCTGGAGAAGTCGCCGCCGCCTTGCAGGTGCTTGGTGGTTGCGATCGACAACGACAGCGCGCAGCCGTTTTCCCTGAATGCCTGGGAATGTGGCGCGTTGCGCCGCAGCTTGGCCACGAACCGTTCGCCGGCGGCAGTCCTACCATGGGCGATCGTCACTTCTGGCGACTTGCGTTCTTCTTCACGCGCTTTCAAGCCCTGGGGCGGGGCGATGCCAAGCGTGCGCCGCAGCCGTTCTTCGACAGACCCAAACGCCCGCAGCAGTGGCACATCCGTTTGTGCAAGGTGCTGCGCCTTGGCGATCAAGGCTTTGTCGGCCACATTCTCGTAGCTCGCGAGCAACTGCCCCAGCGTCGGCCTCGGCGCCGGCACCAAGTGCCCCCGACCGCCAACCGCGACCACCCGCCGAGCTTCTTGCTGCGCACGATATTCCTTGGTCGTAGGAGAAAGCGTCTTGTAGCCGCTGGCGACCCACGCCCGCATGTCAGCGCACACGTCGGGCAGCGACTGCGCGAGCCTTTCCTGCATTTCGACGACGCGTTTGCGAACGAGGCTCGCCACCCTGGGGTCGGTCCACGACAACGGCGTGACGGCGCCCGTGAAGACCAACGCCGCCTGACGGTCGGCCTGGGAGTAAGCGAGCCCAAGAGCCGAACCGAGCTCTTCCTGCAAAGTCCCCGCCTGATTTCCCTCGCGCCTGAGTTCGGCATACCGCCGCGCGCTGGGCGGCGGTCCCGACCCTTCGTTCGGCGAGCCAAAGGCCGCGGGCGCGCCTTTCAAGACGCCGGGACATTCGCCCGCGATTCGGTTAGCGAGACCTTCGAAGACGGCCCGCGCCGCGGGAAGGTTGGCGACCTCTGCTTGTACATAGCCGTAGTCGGCCTCCAGATACGCCCGTGTCGCTGCCGCGTCCTGTCGGCTGACGTGTGGGCTCGCGGCGGACGCCGCGCCAGTGGCGAGCAGCGATGTAACCAGGACCGCGAGATGGGCCCCGACAAGCCGACCTTTTCGACCCATCACCGCACCAGCACCGACTGGCTCTGCGCCGCACCACCGCTCAGGGAAAGCGCCAGCTTCACCCGCAGCGGATGACGCTTTACGTGCGCTAGCTGCCTGCGGCCCGCAGGGGTGAGATGGAGCACGACCGCCGAACTCTGCCCCGCCGCGATCGAGAACGTGCCCTTCGCTAGGACGATCGTCTGCTTATGCGAGACGGTCCTGTGGCCCTCGCGGCGCTTTACCGCGACCTGTATCGTCAGCTCAATCGAGCCCTGACAGGTCGCGCCCGCGCAGACGAGCTGCACTCCCTTGGCCGAGCTGCCCGCCACGAGGATCTTCGCGAGCGAAATCTTGAGCTGCGGTTTCGGCAGCGGCACCGAGACCGGCCTGATCGGGAGCGGGACTGGCGGAGGGGGAACCGTGAAGGTTCTTGTGGTTTTGGACGCGGTCCTCTGCAGCACCGCATCGATTCCCGAGGCCGTCTCGCCCTCCGACACCATGACCGCCGTGGCCCCCGCGAGCGAGGCACTGTCGTCGTAGTACTGAGTGGTGTAGCCCAGA
Organism: uncultured Solirubrobacterales bacterium; assembly: GCA_963714025.1. GTDB lineage: Bacteria > Actinomycetota > Thermoleophilia > Solirubrobacterales > Solirubrobacteraceae > Palsa-744. The sequence continues at coordinate 2,105,853 of OY970221.1, read as the reverse complement.
GCAAAGAACACGACCTTGTAAGCACCGCTCGCGAGCGCCTGCAAGGTGTATTCGCCGTTCGCATTCGCTCCGGTGCATTGTTCCGCCGAGCCACTTTCGGCGACCGCGCAGACGAACACTTGGTCGAGGGCGGCCCCCGTCGAGGCATCAGTCACCCTGCCCGAGATGATCCCGCCATCTTTGAGCGCCGCATCCACTCCCGACGTGGTTTGGCCGGTGAGCACCGACACCGTTTCCGCTTCTTTGAGAGTGGATCTGTCTTGGTAGTACTGGGTGACGTAGTTGAGACCGCTCTGGGGAGGCGATGAGAATTCGACATCGTATTTCGCGCCTCCCCTCAGTCCGACGACCGTGTACTTGCCGTTCGCTTCGGTCGTTGCGCATCCGTAGCTTTCAACGGCGATCGAGAACGCACAGACTTCGACGCCCGCGATCGGTTCTTCGCCGGACGTCTGCGTCACGGTGCCCGTGATCGATCCACCTTCTTCGAGTTGCGCATCGATTTCTGACGTGGTCCCCCCGCTGCTCACCGGCACCAGGGTCGCGTTTTCGAAAGAGATCTTCGCGTCGTAGTACTGGGCGGCGAAGTTGAGTTTGCTGTTGGCCGGCGCGAAGAATTCGACGTCGTACTCCCCGCTCGACAGGCCCGAAATCGTGTATTCGCCACTCGCATTTGTCTTGACGCAAGGAGGGCCTTCGATGAGAATTTCTTCTTCTTCGAAGGCCGGATACGCGCACACTGCGATGCCTTTGATTGGCGAATGCGGTGCCGACAGTTCAGTTACCACGCCCTCGATCGAACCCGTCCCAGTGGCCGAGGCGCCCGCCGCGAAGACGAGACCACACACCAGCACGAGCAGCACGCACAGAAGTCGCGCAGACCTCCACCCCGAGCCCTCGCCTTCGGACCGCAGCCCACCGCACACGCCAGCCGATCTCACCTTCGCCACCTCTCCTCCATCTCCGTTATCAGCACGACCATCCCTGTACCCTCTATCGGAACCAGTCCGCCAGCGGCGCGTTGAGACTATCGGAATCGTAGCCTCTCATGGTGGTCGACATCCAAGGTACGTACTCGACGGCCGATCCCGTGAAGCACTCCAGCTACCCCCCGTTCGCCGAGAACCCTGCCCGCGGCCCGAAGCTCACCCGCAGCAGCGCCCCACCCCCCTCCGCGTTGCCCGCCTCGGCGTACCCCCCGCACGCTTCCGCCGCCTGACGCACGATCGCCAGGCCCAGCCCCGAGCCCGGCAGCCCGCGCGCGCCGTCGGCGCGGTAGAAGCGATCGAACACGTGCGCCACGTCCCGCTCGTCAAAGCCCGGCCCGTGATCGCGCACGCTCAGCACACCATCCTGCAGCGCCACCTCCACCAGACCCCCCTCAGGACTCCACTTGCGCGCGTTCTCCAACAGATTGCCCACCGCCCGATCGATCCGCTCGGCCTGCCCCGTGACCACCGTCGGCTCCAAACGCTGCTCGAAGCACACCCCACCGCGTCGCCCCGCCTTCTCGATCGCCGCCGCCACGATCGCGTCCAGACGCACCTCGTCGGCCTGCCTGCCTTCCGAGGAGGTCCCCCGCGCGAGCTCCACCACGTCGGCCACCAGCGCCGTCAGCTCATCCAGCTCTCCCACGATGTCCGCGCGCAGGCTCTCCTGCTCGGCCGCCGGCAGCCGCTGCGCTTCGCCGAGTACCTGGATGTTCGCCCGCAGGCTCGCGATCGGCGTGCGCAGCTCGTGGCCCGCATCGGCCACCAGCCGGCGCTGAGAATCGATCGAGCGCTCGAGCGCGTCGAGCGTGCGGTTGAAGCTCTCCGCCAAGCGCCCCAGCTCATCCGCGCCCTCCACCTCCAGCCGGCGCGAGAGATCGAGGCTCGACCCACGCAGCGCGCTCTCCTCCGTGAGCGTCTCCGTACGCGCCGTGAACCGTCGCACCGGCGCCAGCGCCACCCGCGCGACCACCGCCCCCAGCCCCGCCGCCAGCGCAATCCCGACCGCGCCCACGATCGCCAAGATCAACACCAACCGGTTCAGCTCGCTGTTCACCTCGCCCAGCGGTCGCGCAACCATCACAGCGCCGCGCGTGTCGAGCCCCTGCGTCAGCACCCGCAGCTTCACCCCTCTCACCGTCCGGTCGCTCAACGAGCTGCCGCTCCCGCGCCGCGCGATCGCTCGATCCTGCGCGGTCGTGGGAATCTGAGCCGGCGAGGACCCCTGGCCGCCCGGGACGCGCACCGTCCCGTTCGCCGCCACGAACTGCACATATCCCGAGGCCCCACCGAACGGCGCCGGCTGCACGCTGCTCGGCAGACCGCCCTCACCGAGGCCCCCGTCACCGCCGCCCGGACCGGGGCCGACCGGCGGCGGTTCGCCGCCGAACAGCGGCGGTGGTCCCGGCCCTTCGGCGCCGCCAACCTCACCGCTGCGCCCACCGCCGCCGCCGGGCGGCGACTGGGCGAACGGGCGCGCGCGCTCGCGTAGACCCTTATCGACTTCACCGCGCAGATCGGTGCTTACCGCCACATACAGCCCAACCGCCACCGCCGCCACCGCCAGCGCCACCGACACACCCGCCACCGCCGCAATGCGCGTACGCAGCGTCATCGTCTGAGCCTGTGCCGGAGCATTGGCGCGCGATTATGCGACAAACGGCCCTCACGGCTCGCGCAGCACATACCCCACCCCCCGCACCGTGTGGATCAGCTGCCGCGCGCCCGCCCCCTCCAGCTTGCGCCGCAGATACCCCACGTACACCCGCAGCGCGTTCGACGCCGGGCCGAAGTCATAGCCCCACACACGGTCATAGATGAGGCTGTGCTCGAGCACCCGCTTCGGGTTCAACATCAACAGCTCCAGCAACTGGTACTCGGTCCGCGTCAACTCCACCAACTCGCCCCCCACCTCCGCCCCGTGCCGGTTGCGGTCCAGACGCACCTCCGCAAACGACAGCACGTCGGGATCCTCACTCTCCGGCCCACTGCGCCGCAGCAGCGCGCGGATGCGCGCCTTCAACTCGCCCACGTCAAACGGCTTGAGCATGTAATCGTCCGCGCCCGCATCCAGGCCGTCGATGCGATCGGCCACCGCCTCGCGCGCCGTCAGCATCAGGATCGGCACGCGGTTGCCCAGCCGCCGCAGCCGCCGGCACACCTCCAGCCCGTCGATCCCCGGCAGACCCACATCCAGCACCACCGCGTCGGGGACCGCCTGCACGACCTGCTCGAGCGCCTGCTCGCCATCCGCCGCCTCCTGCACCTCATACCCCGCGAGCGTCAGCGCGCGCCGCAGCGCCTCACGCACCGCCCGATCGTCGTCTACCACCAGCACTCTCACCGGGGGGATTCTTACGCCCCCGAGGAAAGCGCCGCCGCCTGCCCCCTGCAGTCGTACAGCGCGCTTTCACCGCTCTGCCCGCCCGCGGCACCGCCTTCGCCGCCGCTCGCGCTCGCCGACAGCGTCACCTTCGTACACGCCTTGCTCACCGCCGTCATCGCCCTGCGCGAACCCTGGCGCGTGTCGCCCGGCAGCCTCGGTCCGCGCGAACCGCTCCCTTCGACCAGCACCCAGCGGATCTGCCCGCGGCTCACCTCGCCCGCCAGCCACGCCACGCTCACATCGCTCTCGCGTCCGGAGAAGCCGCCGATGCCGGCCACCTCCGCGCCCCGATCGACGATCTCAGAGGCCGCGCTCGACTGGCTCGACACCGCCACCGTGCCCCCGCCGTGCGCCTTCGCGTAGGCGATCGCCGCCGTGATCGTCCGACTGTTGCCCATCGGCGCACCCACCGGGCCGCCCGCACCGCCGCCAAATCCAGCGCCGGAGGGAGCGCCCGTTCCGGAGAACCCCGCCGGGGGAGCTCCCGCGCCCGGGCCCGCCGCGCCCGCGCCCGTGGGGACGCCGGCAGCCCCCGGGCCCGCGCCCGAGCCGGGCGGTTGCGCAGGCCCTTCGCCGCCGGCGCCACCGGTCCCGCCGGCGCTACCACTACCGGCACCGCCGCCGAACAGCGGCACGCCGCCCACGGCCGCACCCGCGGCGCGCGGCGCGCGCGCGCCAAAGCCGCCGCCCGGACCGCCACCCGCGGTCAAAACCGACTGGGGCCCGCCCGAGGGGAACGTCCCGTTGGTCGCATACCCCAGCGTGTCCACCGCCCACACCCCCGGAGCGATCAACAGAGCCGCCACGCCACAGCCCAGCGCCGCCGTGCGGATCGCCCGATCGTGGGCCAAGGCCAGCGCGAGCGCCGCACCCGCGCCCACGACGACCAGCACCGGCACGAGCCACCGCAATTGCCCCGGATACTGCCCCAGCACCACGACCTCGCACACAACCCCGGCGACGATCGCCGCCGCCCCCAGCACCCGCGCGCCGTCGTCCGCCGCTGCGCAGTTGCGCCACGCCCGCGCCCGTGAGAGCGGCCGCGAACGGCGCCAGCAGTGACACGTAGTAGGGGTGGAAGATGCCCTTCGCCTCGCTGAACACGAGCGCGACCACGAGCAAGGAGCCGCCGACCGCGATCAGCCAGCCGCTGCGCTCATCGCCGCGTCGCAGCCGGCTCGCGACGAGGATCGCGACGGCGCTCACCAGCGCGAAGCCGAGCAGCCAACCGGCCTGCCCGCCGAGCGCCGAGTTCAGCAAGCGCAGCGGTCCCGGCGTACCGCCGAACATGTTGCCGCCCATCCCCCCCGGTCCGCCGGTCTGCCCGTCCAGACGCCCGGCGCCGTTGTATTCGCTGATCAGCTGCCACACCGTGTTGTTGCTCGTGCCCGACACCCACGGGCGATCCGCCGCCGGCGTCAGTTCCATGAGCGCCGGCCACGCGCCGCCGACCACCACCATCGCGAGCCCACCAAGCCCCAGCTCGCCGAGCGCGCGCAGCCGCCCGTGCGGAGCGATCCACAGCCACGCCGCCACGATCCCCGGGACGACCATCAGCGCGACCGCCATCTTCGTCTCAAAGCCCAGCCCCACGCACACCCCCGCCAACACCAGCCAGCGCACGCTATGACGCCCGCCCTCCAGCGCGCGCACCGCGCACCACACCGCCGCCACGCAGCACAGCACCAGCAGCGCATCCGGGTTGTTGTGGCGCGAGATCCCGACCGTGATCGGCGTCAGCGCCAGCGCCAGACCGGCCACGAACCCGCCCAGGCGCCCGAATCGCCGCCGCACCAGGTCGTACACCAGCGCCACGCTCGCCACCCCCATCAGCGCCTGGGGCACCAGCATGCTCAGCGGGTGATAGCCGAACACCCGCACCGACAGCGCCTGCACCCACAGCGCCAGCGGCGGCTTGTCGACCGTCATCACCCCCGTCCGATCCATCGCGCCGAACAGGAAGTCGTGCCAGCTCGAGCTCATCGAGCGCACGGCCGCGCTGTAATAGGTGTTGGCCCAGCCGTTGCGGCCGAGCGCCCACAGGTTCAGCACCGCCGTCAGGCTCAGCAACGCCGCCAACTGCACCCGCGCAGAGCCGACCGCTGCGGTAACCGGCGCCGGCAACGTCGTAGAGGGACGTGGCTTGCGGGTTGCCCCAAAGTAGGACTGCTCTCGTGTGCTCATGCCGGGCAGCATCTCCGCCCGTCGTAGGAGCAGCGTGTTAACAACCTAATTGTTCGCTCAACGCCCATATGGGCGCATGTCCATCGCCACGACCGGGAATCTCCGACGCAGGTCCATACCCGCCCGGGCCCGGTATGCGCCAAGCTCTCACACCAGCATGGGATAGGCCCATTAATTACTCACTCGACGCACCCGACACTGCGAGACCAGCGCGATGCGACCCTCCCGACGAGCCCCCCGGCGCACCCCCCAGATCGTCGCCCTCGGCGGCGGCGGCTTCTCGATGGAGAAAGACTCCTCGCTGCTCGACGACTACATCCTCTCGCTCACCTCCTCCGCGCGCCCGCGCGTCTGCTTCCTGCCGACCGCCTCCGGCGACGCCGACCACTACGTCGTGCGCTTCTACCGCCGCTTCTCCGCCCACTGCGACGCCTCGCACGTCTCCCTCTTTCGCCGCGACCAGGGCGTCGGCGGCGTCGAGGACGACCTCGCCACCCACCTGCTCGCCCAGGACCTCATCTACGTCGGCGGCGGCAACGTCGTCTCGATGCTCGGCGCCTGGCGCGCGCACGGCCTGGACTCCGTCCTGCGCCGCGCCTGGCGGCGGGGGATCGTGCTGTGCGGCCCCTCCGCCGGCTCGCTCTGCTGGTTCGCCGAATCGCTCTCCGCCTTCCACGGCGCGCCCCGGCGCGTGCGCGGCCTCGGCCTGCTTGCCCTACTCCAACTGCGTGCACTACGACGCCGAGCCCGCGCGCCGCGCCGAGTATCACCGCTTCGTCGCCGCCGGCATGCGCCCCGGCTTCGCCGCCGATGACGGCGTCGCGCTGCACTTCCGCGGCACCCTCCTCGAGCGCGCCGTCAGCTCGCGCCCCAACGCCCGCGCCTACCGCGTGGAGCCCGCCTGCGAGTCGGTCGTGGAGGTCCCGCTCGATGTCACCTACCTCGACTCCGATCCCACCCTCACGCTCTCGAGCGCCGGCGAGCACGCGCCCGGCACCGCAGCCTCCGCCACGCCCGCGAAGTCGACCTCCACAGCCGCGCCCGGGGCCCTCGCCCGCCGGCCCATCAGCGCGGCCGCGTGAGCACGCCCCCGGCACCATCCGAGCAGCGCCGCATCTTCGCGATGGGCGGCGGCGGCTTCACGATGGAGCCCTCCAACCCGCTGCTCGACGACTTCGTGCTCTCGCTCGCCCCCGCACACGCCGCGCCGAGCTCGCGCGAGCCGCGCATCCTGTTCCTACCCACCGCCTCCGGCGACACGACCGCGCAGATCGCCGCCTTCCACGCCCGCTTCGCCGACCGCCACTGCGTCGCCGAGCACCTCTCGCTGTTTCGCCTGCACGAGCTGCGCCGTCCCCTGGAGGAGATCGTCCTCTCCCAGGACCTCCTCTACGTCGGCGGCGGCTCGATGCGCAACCTGCTCGCGATCTGGCGCGCCCACGACCTCGACCGGCTGCTGATCCGCGCCTGGGAGCAGGGGATCGTCCTGGCCGGGATCTCCGCCGGGGCGATGTGCTGGTTTGAAGGCGGCATCACCCGCTCAAGCGGCCAGCCCGAGCCGCTCGCCGGACTGGGGCTGCTCGAGGGATCGCTCACCGTCCACGCCGACGGCGAGCCCGAGCGCCTGCCCGTGTGGCTCGCGGCCGTGCGCGAGGGCACGCTGCCCGGCGGCTGGTCCCTGGACGACGGCGTCGGCCTGCTGTTCGAGGGCACCCGCCTGCGACGCATCGTCAGCTCCCGGCCCGGCGCCGGCGCCCAGCGCGTCGATCAGGTCGCCGGCGAGCTCGTGCGCAATCGCCTTCAGCCCGAGCTGCTCGGCAGCCGACGATCCCTCGACCGCGCCCGCGCCGATGGACGAGGACGTGCAGGAGCTGCGCCGCGTCCAGCGCCTGCGTCGCACCATCTCCGGCCCCCGCGGCGGACGGCTCGGCGGCTACTGAACGGCGAGCACGCCTCACGGCGCGAGCACGTTCACACACCCTCGAGGATCGATGATCGCTCACACGCCCTCGGGCGTCGGGCCCGCGACCGGCACCGACCCGGCCATGATCGCGTCGATCTCGCGCAGCTCCCCCTCGCTCAGCTCGAGCTCCACAGCGCCCAGGCTGTCCTCGATGTGCCCCGGGCTGCGAGCGCCCACGATCGCCACGTCCACAGCCGAGTTGGCGAGCGCCCAGGCGATCGCCAGAGCACTCACGCTGCACCCCCGCGCCCGCGCGAAGGTCTCGAGCTCTGCGACCGTCTGCAGGTTGCGCGCGAAAGCCTCGCCGACGAACAGATCGCTGAGCTGCGCCAGTCGTCCTTGGCGAACGTCGTGTCCGCGTCCATCGCCCCCGTCAGCAGACCGTGCGCCAGCGGCCCGTACACGAGCACACCGATGTCGTGCTCGCGCGCGTAGGGCAGCACGTCGCGCTCGATCTCGCGACGGAACAGATGATACGGCGGCTGCACCGTCTCCACCGGACAGGAGCGCGCCAGCTCAGCCATCTGCTCGGCGCTGAAGTTCGACACGCCGACATGCGCGATCTTCCCTTCCTCGCGCAGTTCGTCCAGTGCCTCGCCCGTCTGCTCGAACGGCGTATTCGGATCAGGCCAGTGCACCTGATAGAGGTCGATCCGCTCGACCCCGAGGTTGCGCAGGCTCCCCTCCACCCCCTGACGCAGCCACGCCGGACTGCAATCGCGCACGAGCCCCTGCTCTGGGTCCATCCGCAGACCGCCCTTGGTCGCGAGCACGATCCCCTCGCGGTGCCCGCGCAGCTCGTCGTGCAGCGCTTCCCCCAGCAGCCGCTCGGCCACGCCGAACCCGTATGCCTGCGCGCTGTCGAACAGGTTCACCCCCAGCGCACGGGCACGACGGATCGCCTCGATCGCCTCACCTTCGTCGTAATCGCCCCACTCGCCGCCGAGCTGCCAGGTGCCCAACGCGACCCGACTCACCTGCAGTCCGGTCCTGCCGAGGGCAACCCTGTCCATCGTCTCTCCTTTTCCCACACGCCCGCAATCCAAACCCGTACCCGGGCACGCCAAGCCGTCCCGGTGGGGTGCGCGAGCCCGCTGTCGCGGGCGCAGACGGGCGCCCTTTCGGCACCCCATCGGCGTTTCGCCCAGCGCCCTCAGCAGACGGCCCACGACCGGTAAGATCGACACACCCCTGGACAGCGAGCTTGGAGGCCCCGATGGCGACGGTGGACAGCAGCGACCTGGAGGACGTGCTCCTGACCGAGCGCGAGATCTGGGAAGACGGCGTGCCCGACGAGCTGTTCGCGCGCATGCGCAGCGGATGCCCGGTGCACTGGACCGAGAAGATCACCGAGTTTCCCGAGGAGCCCGGCTACTGGTCGGTGACGACCGCCGAGGACATCCGCACCGTCAGCCGCGACTGGGAGACCTACTCCTCCGAACTGGGCGGCGTGACGGCCGCCAACATCGGCCTGCCGATCGAGCTATCGCGGGCGATGTTCATCGGCATGGACCCGCCCAAGCACGATCGCATCAAGGCCCTCTTCCAGGCCGGCTTCACCCCCAAGCGAATCGCCGCCCACGAAGATGCCGTGCGGGCGATCGTGGTCGAGGCGCTCGACGGCCTGCAGGGCAAAGCGACCTGCGACCTGGTCGCCGACGTCGCCCAGCCGGTGGTCTCGCGCGTGATCGGCAGCTTCATGGGCATCCCACCCGAGGAGGACGAGGTGTGGGCGCGCCTGATGAACATGATGCTCGGCGCCGGCGACCCCGACCTGAACCCCCACGAGAGCCCCCAGGCGGGCGTCGAAGCGGGGGTCGCGGAGATCTTCCAGCGCTGCGGCGCGCTCATCGCCGAGCGCCGCGAGCGCCCCACCGACGACCTCACCAGCGTGCTCGTCCACGCCGAAGTAGACGGGCAGCGCCTGGAGGAGCACGAGATCGTGATGGGCTTCTTCCTGCTCGTCGCCGCCGGCAACGACTCCACCAAGGCCACCTACTGCAGCGGCATGCGCGCGCTGATCGAAAACCCCGATCAGCGCGAGCTGGTGCTGGCCGACCCCGAGCTGATCCCGGGCGCGGTCGAGGAGTCGCTGCGGATGTTCCCCGCGTTCGCCCACTTCCGCCGCACGGCCACCCGCGACACCGAGCTGAATGGGCGTCAGATCAAGGAGGGCGAGAAGGTCGTCATGTGGTACGTCTCCTCCAACCGCGACGAGACCTGCCACACAGAGCCCGACCGCTTCGACGTGCGCCGCACCACCGAGCACCAGGCGTTCGGCGCCGGCGGACGTCACTTCTGCCTGGGCACCGCGCTCGCGCGCCTGGAGCTGCGGGTGCTGTTCGAGGAGACCCTCGCCCGCTTCCCGGCGATGGAGCTCGCGGAGCGGCCGACCATCGTCGAGTCGGTCTTCCTCAACCAGCTCAAGACGCTGCCCGTGCGGCTCACGCCCTAGCCACACGAGCTCCCACCCCTGGACCTCGCACCGGTCTGCGCGCAGGTTGTGACGAGAGTGTGGCGTCTCTGTGTCCGGCGGCGAACAAGTCGGCGATTTAGGCCTGTCGCGATGTCTACGGCCCTATGCTCGTTTGCGAACGTGTGTTCGCCTACAGGGGGTCGCCGATGAGCAGTCACGAGCAGTTGACCGTACGAGCCGCCGACCTCGCGGAGCGGATCGTCGATGAGATCAGCCAGTCCGAGCAGAACTGGATCGCGATCGAGCGCCACGCGCGCTCGCTCCTGAAGCTGCTGGCGCTCAGAGCCGGACCGGGGCGGCAGGCGACGCGAACGTGAGCCGGGCGCGAACCTCGCGGCCGCGGGCCCTCACGGCGAGAGCAGCGACTCGCTCCAGCCGCCCTCGCCCGCGCGCTCGTACAGCCGCCGCTCGTGCATGCGATCGGACGCCTGACTCCAGAACTCGACGGCCTCCGGGAGCACACGGATCGCGCCCCAGTCCGGCGGACACTCGGGCGGAGTCTCCAGCACGTTCAGCAGGTGCGCGTGACGATCGCGCAACGGCTGCAGATCATCGATCGGCTCGCCCTGGCGCGAAACGAGTGTCTGCACACGATGAGCGAGCTCGCGCTCGGAGAACAGCTCCACCGCCAGATCGCGCTCGGCGAGTACGGCCCGCCCCGCGACATGCACCTGGCGCCCCACATACGGCCAGTGAAACAGCAGCGAGACATGCGGATTGGCGCGAAGCTCGCGCGCTTTGCGCGTCCACAGGGCCGAGGTGAACACGAGCGCCTCGCGCTCGATCCGCTTCAGCAACACCGTCCGCGCCGACGGTCGCCCGCCCTCGCCGACGGTCACGAACGCCACCGACTCGGGCGCCGGAGCCCCCTCTGCCTTGGCCTGCGCCAGCCACCGCTCGAGCCGGCGCAGCGGATCGTCCGCCGTCACTCACAACAGGCTAGCGTCCGGACATCGAGAGCCGGGCGAGAGCGCCAACCGGGCGGCGGCGCCAGACCAAGCGGCGGCGCCAGACCGGGCGGCGGTGCGGTCACCGATACTTACCGGCGAGGATGCCCGCGCCAACCATCGACGAATTGCTGCTGGCCGACGACGGCGCCGCCTGGGCGGCGCTTGGGTTCGCCGTCGCCGACGGCTGCTGCGAGCTCGGTCGAGTGCAGCTTCGCTTCCTCGCGGACCCCTCCAAGCGGGGTCTCGTGGGCTGGTCGCTGCGCGATCTCGCGAGCGTCGATCTCGACGGGCTGGCGAGCACCTTCTCCGAGGCGCCGGCGCGAGATCCGGCGCCGGCCCATCCGAACGGGGCCATCGCGATCGATCACGTGGTGGCGATGTCCCCGAACCTCGACCGTAGCGTGGGCAGGTTGAGGGACGCCGGACTGGATCTGCGACGCATCCGCGAGCAGCCGACGCCGGCCGGCGCTCCACGCCAGGCCTTCTTTCGCCTGGGCGCCGAGATCCTCGAGATGATCCAGGTGCCCATCGAGTCGATCGAGCGCATCGGGGGTAGCGAGGCCCCCGCGCGGTTCTGGGGCCTCGCCGTGGTCGTACCCGACCTCGAGCAGACGGTCCGCGAGCTCGAACCCCACGTCGGCAGTGCCAGGGACGCGGTGCAGCCCGGACGGCGCATCGCCACCGTGCGGCGCAGCGCCGGCCTCACGTTCCCGCTGGCGCTGATGAGCGAGCCCGCGCCGCCCGCACGGCCGCGCTGAGCGTCGCGACGTCATAGACGCCGGTGTGGCGGCGCCCGTTGATGAAGAACGAGGGCGTCCCCGAGACGCCGCTGGCATCGGCGCTCGCGACGTCCTCGCCGACCCGCGCCGCGTGGGCGCGCCGGCGCAGCTCCTCGGTCAGCCGCTCGGCGTCGAGTCCCAGCTCCTGCGCGTAGCGGCGCAAGCTGCCGGGCGTCAGCTCGCCCTGGTGGGCGAGCAGGATGTCGTACATCTCCCAGAACGCCCCCTGCGCGCCCGCGGCCTCGGCGGCCTCGGCGGCGAGCTGCGCCCAGGGGTGCACGTCGCTGAGCGGCAGATGGCGGAAGACGTAGCGCAGATCGTCGCCCCACTCCGCGAGCAGCTCGCGGATCGCCGGCTCGGCGCGCCCGCAGTAGGGGCACTCGAAGTCGCCGTACTCGACCAGCGTCACCGGCGCGTCGGGCGCGCCGCGGATGTGATCGCGCGCGGGGTCGACGTCCTCGGCGAGGTCGATCAGCTGCTCGGCCGTGCGCCCGAGCTGGCGGGCACGCACGCGGCGCCGGTACACGGGCGATCAGTCCGGAACACGATCCAGGCCAAGAGCGGAGAGAGGATCGCCGCCGCGAGCACGCCGAGCTTGGCCTGCGCGAGCGCTTCGCCACCGAACGCGCGATCGGCGATCAGCAGCGAGACCGTGAAGCCGATCCCCGCGACCGCGCCGGTCCCCGCGAGCCCGGGCCAGGTCACCGCGAGCTTGGTCCGCCCGCCGCCCAGCGCCGGGCGCGTCGCCAGCCAGGAGGCGCCGAGGATGCCCAGCGGCTTGCCCAGCACGTAGGCGAGCACGATCCCGATCGTCACCGGCGAGCCCAGCGCGCCCGAGAGCACGTGCGACGTCAACGTGGATCCCGGCGTTCGCCAGCGCGAACAGCGGCACCACGACGAAGCTCGTCCACGGGTGCAGCCGGTACTGCAACCGCTCGTTGGGCGAGATCGTCGACGCCAGCCCGCGCTGGGCGAGATAGGCGAGCTCGGGCGTGGGCTGCTCGCGAAAGGATCGCGTCAGCTCGGTCGCGCGCTCGAGATCGCCGCGCGCCGGCGGGTAGGCGCTCGTCACCAGCCCGATCGCCAGGCCGGCCACGACCGGGTCGATCCCCGACTCGAACATCGCCAGCCACACCCCGATCCCGACGATCACCGCCGCTGGCTCGCGCCAGCTCCCGGCAAAGCGCAGCAGCACGAGCACCGCGAACAGCGCCAGCGCGATCGCCAGCGCGAGCGGCGATACGTGGGTGCTGTAGGCGAGCGCGATCACGATCAACGCGCCGAGATCGTCGACCACCGCGAGCGTCAGCAGGAACACGCGCAGGCGCGTCGCGCTGCTCGGGCGCGACGAGCGCGAGCGCGCCCAGCGCGAGCGCCGTGTCGGTCGACATCGCCGTGCCCCACCCGCCCGCGCCCGAGCCGCCGGCGTTGATCGCCAGGTAGATGCCCACGCACAGCGCCATGCCGCCGAGCGCGGCCACGACGGGAATCGCGATGCGGTTGCGCTCGCGCAGCTCGCCGAGGTCGAGCTCGCGCTTGGCCTCCAGGCCGACGACGAGGAAGAACAGCGCCATCAGCCCTTCGTTGACCCACTGGCGCAGGCTCGCCGACAGGGTGTGCCCGCCGAGGCTGAGCGCCAGTCTCGTGTCCCAGAAGGACTCGTAGGAGTGCGGCCAGGGCGAGTTCGCCCACACCAGCGCCGCCACCGCCGCCGCGACCAGCACCACGGCGCCGCCGGTCTCGGTGCTCAGGAAGTCGCGTACCGGAGCGCCGAGATTGCGCGCCCATGCCGTGCGCCCGGCGGCGGTGGACTCGGAGCTCGCGGCGTCCGCGGCGGCTGATGCCATGGCCGTCAGTATCGCCGCCGCGAAGCCCGCCCGGCAGCGCGGCTCAGCTCAGCAGCGGCGAGGGCGGGATGCGCGTCACGCCCTCGATCCCCGCGATGCGCATCGCGATCTGATCGATGTAGCACCACGACCAGTCCTCGCCGGGCTCGATCGAGCGGATGATCGGATGCTCGGTCGCGGCGGCGTGCGCCGAGGCGTGGCGGTTGGGCGAGTCATCACAGCAGCCGACGTGCCCGCACTCCAGGCAGATGCGCAGATGCAGCCACTTGCCGCCCGATCGCCAGGCAGTCCTCGCAGCCCTCGACCTGCTCGGGCAGACGAGTCAGGTGGACGTGGTCGAGGTGCGTGCACTCAGCCATCGCATGCAAAGCGTAGCGGCGAGAACGGAACCTCGCCGAGAACACCCGTTGTAGATGGGAATAACCACGGAGTAAGCTCGGTGGTGCATGAAGACGAATTCCGAAGAGTCGTGGATTCGTCGCCTGCTGGACGTGGGGCGTGCGCTGATGACCAAGCTCGATCTCGGCACCGTGCTGGATCGTGTGCGCCATACGGCGCGCGAGCTCACCGGTCGCCGCCAGGAGCTCGAGAAGGCGTTCAGGAGCCTCGAGGCGACCCGCGACGTGGCGGTCGCGATCGGCGATGAGGTCTCACTCGAGCACGTGCTGGAGCTGATCGTCAAGCGCGGCCGGGAGCTCGTGGAGGCCAGGAGCCTCGTGATCATGCTCCGCAACGGACAGGAGCTGGTAGTGCGGGCGAGCGCGGGCCATATCCGTGAAATGCAAGGGGTGCGCCTGCCGATCGCCGAGTCGACCTACGGGCAGGTTCTGGAGCATCGCCGCCCCGAACGGATCACCGACGTCGACGCGAGGTTGGGGACCGCCCCCAACGAGTTCGGGATGCCCGACGCCCATACCGCGCTGCTCGTGCCGATGGTCTACCGCGGAGAGGCGCTGGGCGTGCTGGCCGCGTTCGATCGCGGCGCGGACGGGGCCGCGTTCGGCGAGGACGACGAGCAGATGCTGCGCACGTTCGCCGCGAGCGCCGCGACCGCCGTGGCGATGGCGCAGACCGTGCAGGCCGACCGCCTGCGCAGCTCGCTGGCGGCGGCGGACGCCGAGCGTCGGCACTGGGCGCGGGAGCTGCACGACGAGACGCTGCAGGGATTGGGCGGCCTGCACGTGTTGCTGTCCTCCGCGCTGCGCCGCAACGATCCCGAGCGCGCCCAGGAGGCGATGCGCGAAGCGGTCGAGCACCTCGAGCAGGAGATCGGCAACCTGCGCGCGATCATCACCGAGCTGCGCCCGGCCGCGCTGGACGAGCTCGGGCTGCGGACCGCGATCGAGGCGCTGCTCGACCGCCACCGCGAGCAGAGCGGGTTCGATATCGACCACGAGCTCCTCCTGCCCGGCCCCTCCACACGTGACGGCCGCCTCGACGGCGATCTCGAGACCACGGTCTACCGGCTCCTGCAGGAGGCGCTCACGAACATCGCCAAGCACGCGCGCGCAGACCGGGTGCGAGTGGCGATCACCGAGTCCGACGGCGAGCTCTCGATCGAAGTTCGCGACGACGGCGCCGGCTTCGACCCCGCGACCACGAGCCACGGCCTCGGCCTGGCGGGCATGCACGAGCGGGTTACCCTCGCGGGCGGCACGCTCAGCGTGGAGTCCGGCGAGCAGGGCACCGTGATCAGCGCGCGCCTGCCCGCTCGGGTCGCATCCGGGGCAGCTCGCCCCGAGCGAACGGCATCACAGCCCCGTGTCACTCAGTCCGAGCGCACGGCGTAGCGCGCGGGCACGAGGTGCTCGGTGCGGATCGGCGGGCGCACGTATTTGCGCTCCTGGCGCGGCGGAAGGGCCGGCGAGTCGCCGTCGTCGAGGTGCTCGTAGGGCACGAGCGAAAGCAGGTGGCCGATGAGGTTCAGCCGGGCGGTGCGCTTGTCGTCGGCCGCGACCACATACCAGGGGCTCTCCCGGGTGTCGGTGTAGGCGAACATGCGGTCCTTCGCCTCGGCGTAGTCGACCCAGCGGGCGCGGGCCTGCAGATCGATCGGGCTGAACTTCCAGCGCTTGCGCGGGTCCGAGAGGCGCTTCTCAAAACGCCGCTCCTGCTCTGAGTCACTGACCGAGAGCCAGTACTTCACGAGCACGATCCCGTCGTTGATCAGAGCCTGCTCGAAGGCAGGACAGAAGCGCAGGAACTCCTCGTACTCCGCCTGCGTGCAGAACCCCATCACGTGCTCGACCCCGGCGCGGTTGTACCAACTGCGATCGAACAGCACGATCTCGCCGGCGGCCGGCAAATGGGCGGCGTAGCGTTGGAAGTACCACTGTGTGCGCTCTCGCTCGACGGGTGTGGGAAGCGCCGCGACCCGGCACGTGCGGGGGTTCAGGTAAGAGGTGATGCGCTTGATGACGCCACCCTTGCCGGCGGTGTCGCGCCCCTCGAACAGCACCACCAGCCGCCGTCCGGTGGCGACGATCCACTCCTGCATATACACAAGCTCGGTCTGCAGGCGCAGGAGCTCCTTCTCGTACTGCTTGGGAGTGAGCGTGCGGGTGTCGGGCATCCGCCGATGATATGGCGGGATCGCACATGTGCGAACTCGGGTCGACCGATCGGGGATCGGCCGTGGTCAGGCTCGCGCTCGCGGCGCTCTGAGCGAACGCCGCGCCGCGGGTCTTCCGCCGGCGCGACCCGGCGGGGATACGACGATGCCCTCCCGCGCGTCCCCGTCGAATTTGCTCGCCAGGCCCGGGCTGTCGTCGAGAAAGCTCTCGACCGCGTCGGGGGTGAGCGGTCGGGCGAAGAGGAACCCCTGTGCGAGGTCACATCCCTCGCGTTGCAACTCGCGGACCTGGTTGTGATGCTCGACTCCCTCGGCGTGCGTCTGCAGTCCGAGGGCCTTGCCGAGCTGAATGAGCGTGTGCGTCAGCGCGTGCGCCTCGCGCGAGATCGCCAGGCCGGTGATGAAGGTGCGATCGATCTTCAGCGAATCGACGGGGAACTGGCGCAGGTAGGCGAGAGAGCTGTAGCCGGTCCCGAAGTCATCGACGGCGATCCGCACGCCGAGCGCCTTCAGCTCGACGAGCAGGCGCGCGGTCTCCTCCGGATTGCGCATGAGGACCGTCTCGGTGATCTCGAGGGTCAACGTCGCCGGATCGAGGTCGCTGTCGTGCAGCGCCCTGCGCACCTCCTCGATGAACTCTCTGCGCTCGAGTTGTCGAGCGGACACGTTGACCGAGATATTCAAGGGGTGCCCCTCGCGGAGCCACGCGGCGCCTTGGGAGCACGCCTCCCCAAGTACCCAGCGACCGATCGGGACGATCGATCCGTTGGCCTCCGCGAGCGGAATGAACACGTCGGGCGCGATCACCCCAGCGGCGGGATGGCGCCAGCGCAGCAGCGCCTCCACACCCACCACCCGCTCGCTCTCGAGGTCCAGCATCGGCTGGTATACGAGGAAGAACTGATCCGCGGCGAGCGCATCCGCGAGGTCCATCTCCAGGTGGATGCGATCTTGCGCGGCGGTCTGCATCGCGGACTCGAACTTGACGTAGCCTCCCTTGCCGGCAGCCTTCGCCTTGTGCAGCGCCAGGTCGGCGTCTCCCATCAGGTCCTCGGCGCAGGAGGGACGTCCGGTCATGATGCCGATGCTCGCCGTCACCGACACGGGCAGTTGATCGGGTCCCGGCAGCTCGATCGACTGGCGCAACACATCGAGAATCCGCTCGGCGAGCAGCTCGGGAGCCGCGTTCAGCCCTAGCGAGTCGACCAGCATCACGAACTCGTCCCCACCGAGACGGCCGACCGTGTCGTTGTCCCGCAGGATCGTCTTCAGCCGCCGCCCCACCTGGCGCAGGACCTCGTCTCCGGCCTGACGGCCGAAGCGGTCGTTGATCTGCCGGAAGCCATCGATGTCCACGAGCAGGGCCGTCACCGGGATGTCCTGCCGTCGCGCTCGGGCGAGGATCTGTTCGGCCCGGTCGAGCACCAGGCCCCTGTTCGGCAGATCCGTCAGCCGATCGTGCAGCGCGTGATATGCCAGCTCGTCGGTCTTCTCTCCAACCAACCCCCACGCCCGCTTGCGGGAACGTGAAAGCACTCGGTAGAGCAGAAAGACGGAGATCGTCCCCAATAGACGGGAGCCCAGGACGAAGAGGGCCTGCCCGTCGACGGAGACCGAGCGATCGCTCGTTGCAGTCACATCGACCAGCCAGTCTTTCCCAGTAACTCGTCCAATATCGGGATGCTGCCAGAACCACAGCGCGTTCAGCAGTCAGACAAATTCTAAGACTATCAGGCTTTCGCGAAATTGGTCAGAAGTCTTGAATGTAGATCCGTCAGTGTATATGACTCGGCAGCCGGCGGACCGCCGGGCCAGCGCCTCTCGAGTCGCTTTAACAGTGGACAGGGCCCGCAACCCGGCGCCCATAAAGTCCGCTCCAGTGCCGGCCTCAGACTAGACATTCGTCGAGTTGCACATCTTTGGCTAAGCCCGGAGAGTCGATCTGCCGGGTAACACAGCAGGTCGAAGAGGCCGGGGAGCCATTCCCCTTCTATCGCGGTCATCGAATGCCGCAGTCAGGAGACGCCATGCAAAGCGGCGTCCCACAGACGTACGAGTCGCTTTCTGGCGACTCCCTCGCAGTAAGCCGACGTCCCGCCTCTTGGGCCGCCGGCAAGATGTTCGGAGTCGGAATGCTCATGCTCGGGCTGCTGTCCGCGCTGCTGTTCACAAGCAGTGCCCTGGGCGCTTCGGCGACGGTGGGCTTGGGATCGGCGGCAAGTTTTTCGGTGCTGGGCGGCTCCACGGTCACCAACACCGGCCCCACGACGATGTTCGGCGATCTGGGGCTGAGCCCCGGCTCCTCGGTCACCGGCGCTCCGCACGTGCTCGGCCAGACGCACGTCGACGACGCCGTGGCGATCGGCGCCAAGAACAGCTTGACTACCGCCTACAACAGCGCCGCCTCGCGTCCGAGCAACGGCTCGGCCGGGACCGACCTCGCCGGTCAGGTCTTCCTGCCCGGCGTTCGCAACGCCAGCAGCTCGTTGCTGCTCTCCTCGGGGAGCGTCACGCTCGACGCGCAGGGCAACCCCAACGCGGTGTTCATCTTCCAGATCGGCTCCACGCTGATCACCGGCTCGAATACCAGCGTCGTGCTCGTCAATGGCGCGCAGGCGTGCAACGTGTTCTGGCAGGTCGGCTCCTCCGCAACGCTGGGCACAGGGACACGATTCGTCGGCACGATCATGGCCTCGGCGACCATCACCGCCAATACGGCCGCCACGATTCACGGCAGGCTGCTGGCACGAACCGGCGCGGTGAACTTGGACACCAACACCATCACCACGTCCAACTGCCCCTCCAGCGCCAGCGGCAGCGGCGGCGGCACGGAAACGACCACGGGCGCAGGGGGCTCGGGCGCCGGCACGGGTACGACCACCCCGCTGCCACCGGTCGGATCGCGGACGGTCGGCAAGACCACGAAACAGATCGCTGCGACAAAGCGAAAGGCAGCGGCTAGGCGAAGGGCAGCGGCGAGGAGAGCAGCTGCCAGACGTCGCCATCGCGCGCACCGACGCTCGTCCGCGCGACCGGCGCTCCCCCACAGGCGGGGCTCGTTCACCGGTTGAGCGATGCCCGGCAAGGCTGGGTGGCCCGTGTGGTCCGCCCAGCCGCCTGCGCACAAATGAACACGCCAACCACCCCATATCCTCGCCCTCACCCTCGCTGGCGTCGCGTGATTCCGCACTCCCGACGGCTGGGGCGCTGGGTGATCGGCGCTCTCGCCGCCCTCTGCATGACGGGAGCCACGGTCGGCTCGGCCGACGCCGCCTCCCACCCCGCCCGCGTGCAGGCGACTCAGGAACTCGCGGTCCTACTCACCGCGCACGGCGCCCATCGAGCGCCCGATGCGGGATCTCCGCAGTCTGCGCTCGTGCCGGCGACCAGGCCCATCACCGGCGAGCAGACCACCCTGCCCGTGATCGCACGCTCGCTCGGCGCCGGCGGTGTGCGGTGGCTCGATGTGATGCTCCCCGGCCGCCCCGACGGATCGACCGGCTGGATTGCCCAGCAGGGCACGCGCCCGCTCGTGACGCCTTGGCGTATCGTGGTCGACCTCGCGGCCCGCCGCGTGAGCGTCTACAGCAACGGCCGCAGGGCCAGGTCCTTTCAGGCCGTGGTCGGCAAGCCCTCGACACCCACACCGACCGGCCAGTTCTTCGTCGAGGAGACTGTCCAGATGCCGGCCGGCGAGGCCGGCGGCCCGTACGCGCTGGCTCTCAGCGCCCGCTCGAACGTGCTGCAGGAATTCGAAGGCGGTCCGGGCCAGATCGGGATCCACGGACGCGACAACCTCGGCGGGACGCTGGGAACGGCCGCTTCGCATGGCTGTGTCCGCCTCGCCACCGCGAGCATCGACTGGCTGGCCGCCCGCATCGGTCCGGGGACGCCCGTGACGATCGACGGGTAGCCGTGCTACGCGACCAGCGCGTTCGCGCGAGGATGCTCTGTCTAGCGTCGGGCGAGCCGGCGGCCGCTCTCGGTGCTCGGTGGGGTGTAGTTGAGCTCGTAGTGGTGGTACAGAGCCGACTCGTCCGCCTGTGAGAGCTCCTCGCCATGCTGCTCGATGTTGGGCGCGTCCTGAACCTGTTCCTTGGCCACCGCGACCTGCAGTCCATCGGGGCCGACCTTGATCCCGCCGAGCGGCACGAAGGTCAAGTGGCGGCCGATGAAGCCCTCCTTGACGGTGGCGAACTGCGGCTCGTCGGTCTCGACGTCGACGTAGACATCCTCGAGCTTGCCGATCTTCTCGCCGTAGCGATCGACCAACAGCTTGCCGTGCCACTCCGTGACATTCCACTCAGCCTGTTCCTGATCCTCGGTCATCGTCTCAGCCTCCCTGTATCGCGACAGGTCTACGACTTTACTCCGTGCTCGTATGCACGCCCGGGCCTGCCGATTTGTAGAGACTACGGCGAGAATGGACCGACGAGATCAGTCCTCCTCGGCGAGCGCCTCGCGCAGCGCCTGCTCGAAAGATCTCGGCTGAAAGTGAAACAGCGCCATCCCCGACGGGTCGGTGACGGTCGTGTCGGTGGAGAGCCCCTCGATCAGCGGTCTCGCGACGCCCGCGTCGACCGGTGTGATGAGCCCGATCCAATGCGAGGAGAGCCAGGGTGTCAGCAGCGGCACGGGGATGCGTGGGCGGCGGCGCAGCCCAAGCGTGTCGGCCATCAGGTCGAGCATCTCACCGTAGGTGAGGATCTCCGCCGACCCGATCTGGATTTCGCGGGCGCGCGTCGCTTCTATCCGGGGCCCCTCGACGAGATAGCGCAGCACATCGGCGATGGCGATTGCCTGGGTAGGAGTGCCGAGCCACGACGGCGCGAGCATTACCGGCAGGCGCTCGACCAGCGAGCGGAGCGTCCGATAGCTCTCCGAGCCCGCCCCCACCACCATGCCGGCGCGAAACCAGGTCAGTGGCGGTCCCTGCTCGCGCAGGATCTCTCCGACGCGCAGGCGCGAACGCAGATGCTGGGAGGCGGGACGGTCGCCGAGTCCACCCAGATAGACGACCCGGTCGATGCCGGCGGCGCTCGCGAAGCGAGCGAAGTTGCGGGCCGCGCTGACGTCCCGTTGCTCATAGTTGGAGTCGCCACCGCGACCCATCGAGTGAACGAGGTAATAGGCCGTCGTATAGCCCCCGCCGATCGCGCTCAGGGAGCTCGGGTCGAGCATGTCGGCGCGATGCACCGTGACGTCCGGATCGAAGCTGACCCGGTTTGGGTCGCGCACGACGCACCCGACCGGCTCGCCGAGCGCATGGAGATCGCGTACCAACCGGCTACCCACGTAGCCGGAGGCTCCGGTGACGAGCGCACGGGCCATTCCGAACGAACGAGCATACGTTGCCGCGAGCGCCTATCGCACTGAGCTCGCTGCAAGAACCTTCCAGCGGTGCCACGCACGCAACCTCGACGCCTACGCTAGGCCGTCGCGTGGGACGGTGTCTTTGACTGCGCGGCAGCGAGGAACTTCTCGACCGCGTCGACGTCGAGCGGGCGCGAGAACAGGAACCCCTGTCCGTGGTCGCAGTGTTCGCGTTGCAGGGTCTCGAGTTGGGAGCGCTCCTCGATGCCCTCGGCGAGCGTCTCGATGTCGAGCGTCTTGCCGAGCTGCACGAGGGTATGGATGAGCGCCGCCGATCCCTTCGATCCGGCGATGCCGCTGATGAAGGAGCGATCGATCTTCAGCGCGTCCACGGGGAACTGGCGCAGGTAGGCGAGCGAGCTGTAGCCGGTGCCGAAGTCGTCGATCGCGATGCGAACCCCGAGCTCCTTGAGCGAGCGCAGGCGCTTGGCGGTCGCCTCGGCGTCGCGCATGAGCGTCGTCTCGGTGATCTCGAGGGTCAGCGTCGCCGGGTCAAGGCCGCTCTCTGCGAGCGCGCGACGCACGTCCTCGATCAGCTCGTCATCGTCGAGTTGACGTCCGGACACGTTCACCGACATGTCGATCCGGTGGCCGTGGCGGCGCCAGATCGCGGCCTGCCGGCAGGCCTCTTCGAGCACCCAGCGACCGATCGGGACGATCAGCCCGCTCTCCTCGGCGACCGGGATGAACTCGATCGGCGCGATGACGCCACGCGTGGGATGGCGCCAGCGGATCAGCGCCTCGACACCGATCACGCTTTCCGATTGCAGGTCGAAGGTGGGCTGGTATTGGAGGAAGAGCTGTCGCTGCTCGAGCGCCTCCGCGAGGTCCATCTCGAGCGTTAGACGATCCTGGGCCGCCGTCTGCATGCTGGACTGAAAGAGCATGTAGTAGTCCTTGCCGGCGGCCTTTGCCTCGTACAGGGCGACGTCCGCGTCGCGCAGCAGCTCGGCGGCGCTTGCGCGCTCGCCCAGCGCGATGCCGATACTGGCCGTGAGCGACAGCTGCCTCGAGGTCTGGCCGTCTATCTCGTAGGGCTGGCGCAGCACTTCCAGCAGGCGCTCGGCGACGAGCTCGGGACCGGCATCGAGCGCGGAGCCCTCGACCAGGACGACGAACTCGTCGCCGGACAGGCGCGCCGCCGTGTCGCCCTCGCGGACGACGTCCGCCAGCCTTGTGGCGACGGTCCGCAGCAGCTCGTCGCCCGCGGCGTGACCGAACGTGTCGTTGACGTGCTTGAAGCCGTCGATGTCGACATACAGCGCCGCGACCGGAATCTGCTGGCGGCGAGCGCGGGCGAGCATCTGCTCGGCGCGGTCGAGCGCCAGCACACGGTTGGGCAGGCCCGTCAGGGCGTCGTGGAGCGACTGGTGGCGAAGCTCTCCGGTCTTCTCCTTCACCATCCCCAGAGCGTGCTCGCGTGAGCGCGTCAGAACCAGCACCAGCGCGAACAGCAACAGGCTGACGATCGCTCCCACGATGAGGACCAGCAGACCCTGCAGGTTGGCGGACAGCCAGCCCGCGGTCTCCGAGCCGTGCACGACCGCTCTCCAGGTGCCGTCGATCTGCATCTTGTTTTCATGGGTGAAGGCGCCCGCCGATGAAGCCGTGCCGACTCGGCCGATCAGCTTTTCGGTCTCGCCGGGGTTGCTGTGGTACAGGGCAACGCTGAGACCATGGTGAGCGCCGATGGCTTCGTGGATCAGAGCGATGATTCCAAACGAGCTCCCGACCCATCCGGCGACCGCCGCACGGCGCTGCGCGACATTCTGCAGACTCGCGCCCCGCCTGTAAAAGGCGGCTTCGATGAACAGCGTGCTCACGCCCTGGTCCGTCACGGGATAAACCAGGAACTGTCCGCTGTCGGTGATCGACCGCAGGAGCTGCGCCTGCAAAATGCCGCCATCCTGAAATCCACCGATCGGCGAGGCGGGATTGCACCAGTCGCCCTGCACCAGCTGCCCCACTTCCCGGGTGTACGGCGTCACTGTCCCGCCAGCCGAGAGCAGGCAGTAGCGCGCGCGCCCATCGGGAGCGAACGGCACGGCCGTACCTCCCACGAACGCCCGAAACGCGGGGTCAGCGGCGCGTCGTGCCTGGAAGGCGGCCAGGTCGGCTGCCGGCACCGCTTCCACGACCGTCGTTCCAAGTCCACTCATCTCCCGCTGCTTGCCCTGCAGCTGCGAGAACCACTGATCGAAGCGGGTGGCGCTCAGGTGCGGCTGCATCGTCAGCACACCCCGCAAGGTCGTCACAAAGTCCGCGTCCCGACGCAGCTTCGTCTCCACCGTCTCGTTCACATCGGTCGCGCTGGTCTGGAACTGCTGCCTGTCGTGAGCCTTCACGCTCGATCGCCACAGCAACGCACTGCCAAACGATGCCGCCAGGCCAACGATCAGGATCGCGCAGGCGAGCAACATCCATCGTCTACGGCTCGTGGCTGCGCGAATCGTCGCATCTACGGGCTCGACCGGCTCCTGCCTTGCCTTGTGCCAGAGGCGCATACTCCATACATCGGATCATCACACCGCCAGTGAGACCGTAGTCCCCCCCGTATGGCGACCGCGCTCCCGAACGTCATCGACCGCCTGGCGGTCCGTCATCGCGGCGATAGCCCAGGCGCGCGGAGATGCGGTCGGCGGCCGCGATCAGATGGGGATGAAGCGCGGCGACGAGTCGCTCCAGTGAGATCACCGACGTATCGGATGCAAGGTCGATCGCCGCCATGACCGTCCCGGTCGCGTCGCGCACTGGCGAGGCTATCGCGATGCGTCCGGCGGCGAGCTCCTCGTCCTCGGCCGCAAATCCCTCCTCCAGCACCATCGCGAGCTCGGCGCGGAGCGCTCCCTTGCCGGTGATCGCGTTCGGTCCCTTGCGTTCGAGCGCCGGGCCGCCGAATAACAGCTCCTGCTGGTCGCCCTCGGGGAGATGAGCGAGCAGAACCTTGCCCAGCGCCGTGCAGTAAGCCGGCAATCTCGACCCCACCCCCACCCCCACACCGACATCGACATCGTCCTGTCCGCGCCGGTAGCTGACGAGACGATCTATGTAGACGATCTCGGGACCGTCGAGCATCGCGAGACCCGCGGTGAAGCCCGATCCCTGGCGCAGTTCCTCCAGGATCGCGTGCGCGTGCTCGCGCAGCCCCGTCGAGTGCAGCGCGGCCATGCCGAGATCGGTCACGCGCAGCGACAGTCGGTACTTACGGCTTTTGTCCTGCTCCATATAGCCAAGGGCGACGAGGGTCGCCAGGTAACGATGCGTCGTGGAGCGGCTCATCCCGAGCTCCTCGGCGATCTCCGCGATGCCCAGCACCGGGCGCTCGGCCTCGAAGCACTCCATGATCGCCAGCCCCCGCGCGAGGGACTGCGAGTAGCGCGGTCCCGAGAAGTCGGGCATCTGCCAGGAGTCCTCGTAGGGTCCCGCCCTGGTCATCGGCAGCCTCCGTCAGAGCGCCACAAGACGCTCTCCCTCTTCCGAGGCGGCACAACGCGGTTGGCGCGGAGGATCCTCATCTCGTGCCCTACACGATCATCCCTCGCACGCTCGCCGGCAATCTACTGGTCAATATGTGGCTATATTCGTCCCAGCAGGCAAATCGGATCACTCGCCGCGGCGCGCAAAGCGCCAGACGGTAGCGCCCGCCAAGCGCGCGGGTCCACAGCGTTGGGACTTAAAGACATAGGGTCGAACGTGAGTTTCGGCATCCTGCTGGCGATCGCGCTCGCGGGTCTCGGCGGCCCGCTGCTGGGACTGTCGGAAAGACGCTTCGTGCCGGTGGTGATCGGCGAGATCGCAGCGGGGGTGCTGGTCGGGAAGACCGGCCTTGAAATCGTCGACCCGGGCGAACCGACGATCGCGTTCCTGGGCGAGGTGGGGTTCGCGATGCTGATGCTGACGGTCGGGCATGCACCTGCCGCTGCGCGATCCGCGGCTGGCGGCGTCGTTGCGCAGCGGGGCGGTGCTGGCGGCGATCGTGGGCGTGCTGGCGGTACCGGCGGGGTTTGCCGCGGCGGCGATCGCAGAGACGAGTCACGCGGCGGTGTACGCGGTCGTGCTGGCGTCGGGCTCGGCGGCGGTGCTGCTGCCGGCGCTGCAGGAGACGAAGGCGGAAGGCCCGGACGTGCTGGCGGTGATGGCGCAGGTGACGATCGCGGACGTCGTGACGATCCTGTCGGTGCCGATCGTGCTGCAGCCGCAGCGCACGGTGCACGCGGTGATCGGCGCGGCGCTCGTGGCGGTGGCAGTGGCGGTGCTGTACTGGGGTGGCGCGGCTGCTGACGGGCCGGCGCTGGGTGGATCATGTGCGGCGGATGTCGAAGCAGCGCCACTGGGCGCTCGATCTACGCCTGTCGCTGCTGGTGCTGTTCCTGCTGGCGTGGATCGCTCAGAAGAGCGGCACGAGCGTGCTGATCGCGGGGTTCGGCGCAGGCGTGACGGTGGCTTTGATCGGCGGACCGAAACGGCTCTCGACGCAGATGCGGGGCGTCGCGGACGGGTTCTTCATTCCCCTCTATTTCGTCGTCCTGGGCGCGCAGCTGGACCTGCGCGGGTTGGTGAGCGATCCGGCGATGATCGCCCTGACGGGTGCGCTGGCGGCCTTGAACGTCGCGATCCACCTGGCGGCGGTGGCGATCGTGCGCCGGCCGCTGAGCGCGGGCTTGACGGCGAGCGCGCAGTTGGGGGTGCCGGCCGCGGTGGCGTCGCTGGGTCTGAGCGAGGGCGTGCTGTCGGGCACGGTGGCGACGGCGATCGTGGCGGCGGCGGTGGTCAGCCTGGGCGTGTGCACGCTCGGCGTGGAGCGACTGATCGACGGCGAGCGCAAGCGCCCCGCGCCCGCACCCGGGGCCGCGGCCGGGACGTGATCAGGGTCCGAATTGGCTCGATCGGGGCGTTACCAAGCACGGCGATGCTCGCGGCGGGTGACGGCGCCGCGTTCGGACCGCCGGGCGCAGCGTCGGCGCCCGCAGCGTGGCCACGGGCCGGGGCGTGATCAGGCGCTCTTCCCGGCGCGGTAGTGCTCGCGCCAGATCAGGCGGTAGATCGGGATCCAGCGCGGGAGGCGGTTGACGATGGGGACGAAGGGGATGCAGATGAACGCGAGGCTGAGCACGCCCATGATGAGCATCACGAGGATGTCGGCGTTTTCGGAGGCCTTGAAGGGTTCGACCTGATACCAGAGTGCGTATAGCCACAGCCAGGCCTGGCCGGGGTAGCTGCCGGTCTCGTTCATCATCCCCCACTGCTCGCCGAGCAGGTGCTGTTCTTCGGCGCGTTTTTCGAGCAGGCCGCCGTCGGCCATGAACAGCAGCGGCTTGGTGTAGTCGGTCTGGAAGAACTGTTTGCTCTTCAGCAGATCGCCGTCCAGGCCGCCGCTCTTGGGCGAGCGCGAGCAGGCCGCCCATCAGCGCGGGGACGGGGCCGGCGCCGCCGGTCTTGACCGTCACGGCGCCCGTCGTCGGATCGGTGGAGACGTCGCTCGGGGGCGTCTTGCCTTCTTCGATCGCCGTTTCATATTCTTCGAGCGGCTTGGCGTAGGCTTCTCCCCATTCCTTTTTCGTCTTTCGGGCGCGGCCTTGTATTCGGCGATCGCGCTCTGCAGGGCGGGGTCGTTCGGCGATCGTGTCTTAGCGGGCCGAGCACGAAATCGTTGGTCGTGTCGATCGGATGGCTGACGCCGAGCCATTTCTGGGGATAGAGGAAGGCGGCGTGCTGACCTTCGCCGTCGTGGTTGTAGGGAGGGCCGTATTCGGCGGTGTCGCTGGTGCCGTTGAGCTCCTTGGTCGCGTTGGCGGTGAAGTTGACCGGCTGCTGTCGCGACCATTGGGCGATCGTGCTGGGCGGGTCGTCGGGCGATGAGAACAGCACGCGTCAAGACGATTGCCAGCAGAGCGATGACGCCGATGGCGATGAACAGCTCTTTGATGAGGTCATACGGCGCGTAGGGGCCGGTCCAGGGCCGGGTGTCGTCGGCGGGGCGCAGGAGGCTCATGACCGCGACCCGCTGGAGGTCGGCGGCGGCGCCCGGGACGAGGATGGCAGCCCGATCGACGGATGGCGGCGACGACGAGCCGTTGGCGGAAGCGGAACTCGCCGCCGCCACGGTGCCGAGGCCAGCGCCGCTTTGCGATCCTCGATCGCGAACGGCGGCACGACCCCGTGGCGGCGCACGAGCAGTACGTGCGCGCTCACGAGCGCCACGACGGCGATGGGCAGCAGCAGGATATGCCAGCTGTACATCTGGCCGAAGTTGGTGACGTTGAAGAAAGCGCCGACGCCGACCGCGTTGAGCCCGTCCTTGGCCTGCGTGGCGATCCACTGCGCGTCGAAGTTCTGCTGGGAGACGTAGCCGGTCAGCGCCGTCGGCACGGCGACGAGGAAGGTGATCGCGCCGGTGATCCACACGCGCGTGCGCCCTCCGCGCCAGGCGGCCATCCAGAACTTGCCCCAGAGGTGGACGACCATCACGAAGAAGAACAGCTCGACGGCCCACATGTGGATCGAGTTGAAGAAGTGCCCGACGCCGGTGTAGTGCCACCAGGCGGGACCCTTCAGCGCGAGGATCGAGCCCGAGGCGACGATCACGATGAGCGCGGCGATGAGGCCACGCCGAACACGTAGATCCAGGAGGCGACATACGTCGGCTGGCCGTCGGGCAGCAGCTTCTCGGGCGGCAGCGCATCGACGGCGCGCTCGCGTGTGCGCACGGTCCAGGATTTCGACGCGGGCGCCGCGGGTGGTGGGACGGCGCTCATCAGGAGCGCTCCCCGCGGCGGGCAGCCCCGCGGCGCGCAGCGCCCGGGAAGGGCAACAGGATCGCCAGCACGAAGACGATCAGCATCAGCGCCGATCACGACGACGTTGGCCACGGACAGGTGGATGAATTCCCAATCCACCGTGTGCGCGGGATGGTTGAGGTTGAAGACCGCTGCGGCCAGCGTGCTCATCGCATGCCCTCCTCATGAGCGGGACGATAAGTGCACCCTATGTGTGGCCATGCTTCGGTACGTCCGTAGAAACCCGCCGATCCGATAGGTGGAGTCTCACCGAGGCGCGGCACCACGCTCGCCGGAGCACTGTGCCGAGACCGGCCTCTGCCTGGATCGAGTGGAATGCCGGTCACGCCGTCTCGGCAAGGAAGATCGGGCAAGACTGTATTGTCGCGACGGCGGACCTGTCCACGGGTGACGTACGCTGGCTCGGCAGGCATCGCGAGGCGTTAAGACCCAATGGTCAAAAGGAGCGGATCCATGGCCGACGAGCATCCGATCGAGGACACAGGGAACGATCCGACCCAAGGCGGTGGGTATCCGGCCGGACACCGGGAATATCCGGTGCGGTTCTCGGTCGACTACCCCGACCGTGCGCTGGACCGCCTGACGACCGCGCTGCGAGTCTTCACCGTCATCCCGATCGCAATCGTGCTCGGCAGCATCAGTGGCTATGGCAACTACACCGGCGGAGGCGGCGGCGGCCGGGCAATCACGATCGGCAGTACCGGACTGCTGTTCATTCCTACGTTGCTGATGATCGTGTTCCGGCAGAAGTACCCGCGCTGGTGGTTTGACTGGAACTTGCAGATCTTGCGGTTCACCAATCGCGTGGGCGTGTACTTCGCGCTGATGGACGACCGCTACCCCTCGACCGACGAGCAGCAGGCGGTGCGCCTGGACTTCGGCTATCCCGACGCGCGGGAGGGGCTCAACCGCTGGCTGCCGCTGGTGAAGTGGCTGCTTGCGATCCCCCATTACATAGTCCTGTTCTTCCTCTACCTGGGCGCGTTCTTCGCCGCGATCGCCGCGTGGCTGGCGATTCTCTTCACGGGCCGCTATCCGCGGGGGATCTTCGACTACGTCGAGGGAGTGATCCGCTGGCACAACCGCGTGGTCGGCTACGCGTTTATCCTCGTCACCGACGAGTATCCCCCGTTTCGACTGAGCTCCTGAGCACGGCGGGCGGACGGGCGCGCGTTGCTACTCAAAGCGCTCGCACGCGATCCGCCAGTTGGCGGTGGGAAACTGGACCGAGTCGAGACGTTGTGGAACGTTAGGAGCGCGTCGAACCCGTAGCGGAACACGCCCAGCATCGCGCGGTTCTCCGGCAGCACCTCCGCCGTGAACGTCACACGCTGCGCCTACAGCTCCCAGTAGTGGGCCACGTGCGCGGCCGCTCGCGAGGTGAAGAACGGCTCGGGCGCCGCCAAGTCCGGCGGCTGCCCGTCGGCCAGCGCCGCGAGCGTCACCGCCACGCATTCGGACAGCGCGTCCGGCGCATAGCCTCCCTCCAGCACCGCCCCCAGCGGTATCCCGCGCTCGTGCGCGAACGCGCGCACGTGACGCGCCATCTGCGCAAACGCCGCGCCGTCCAGACGGCAGCCCGCGAGCGGGTCCGCATGGTGTGCGTCGAAGCCGGCCGATATCAGCACCAGATCGGGCGCGAACGCAGCGGCGGCGGGCAGGACGATGTGCTCGATCAGCGACAGCCACAGGTCCCCTTCCGAGCCCGCCGGCACGGGGAGGTTGATCGTGTAGCCCTCGCCGGGACCCGAGCCGACGTCGCTCAACGGCCCGCTGCCAGGGTAGATGCCGGACTGATGGATCGAGACGAACAGAACGTCGGCCCGGCGACGAAACGCCTCGGCCGTGCCGTTGCCATGGTGCACGTCCCAGTCGAGGACCAGCACCCGCTCCGCGTCGAGCTCGGCGATCGCTAGCGCTGCCGCGATCGCGGTGTTGTTGAACAGGCAGAACCCCATCGTGCGATCGGGTTCGGCGTGGTGGCCCGAGGGACGTACGCCCGCGAACCCCAGGCTCGTCTCGCCGCCCATCAGCGCGCGCGTCATCTCGCACGCGCCGCCCGCCGCGTGCAGCGCCGCCCGATATGAGGGCTCGCCCACGAACGTGTCGCCGTCGATCGCGCCCCCGCCCGCTTCGGAGAACTCCCTGATCCGCTCCACGTGGCGCGCGCTGTGCACCAGCTCGAGCTCCGCGTCGCTCGCCACCGGCGCCACGCGTCGCTCCCACCCCAGCCAGTCGCGCGCCGCGAGCTCCCGCTCGATCGCCAGCAGCCGCTCGGGCGTGTCCGGATGCTCGGCCATGTGCACCCGCGGATCGTGCCCCAAGCACGCCGGGTGGCTGAAGTACAGGCAGGGGTGCGTAGCCATCGCGCCTGAGTGTCACACATCAAAGCGCTCCCTCAATGCCGGCCGCTGCGGTGAGCGGCGCCTACCGCAACTCGATGCAAGGACAGGCTATGGCTCTCCCATCAAAAAGAGTGTGGGGCGGGCCCGCCGAGCGCCCGCCCCATCTGTCCCGCCAGAGGACCAGGCGTGCTCAGTGCCAGTCCTCGTCCCCCCCGCCGTGGCAGCGTCCGCTGCCGGTGTCGCCGTAAGTGGCCGGCGTCCCCGCCGGGGCTTCCGGGCTGCGCATCGCCGACTCGTAGTCCCACTGGTAGCCATCCTGCCCGAGCGTCAGCTTCATCGTGCCGTAGTACCAGTCGGCCGAGGTCTGCAGGTTCGGGGTGCTCGGGATGATCGTGTCCAGCGACTCGCCGCCGGTCCCGACGACGAACTCGCGAATGCCCCGCCGCGAATCGGCCTGACCGGCCGGGTTCATCGGCGCGAACCGCGCATACACGTGGTCGTGGCCGTTCAGCACCACGTCCGCGTTGTGCGCATACAGCAGCTTCCACCAGGTATCCGCCGCCGCTCCCTCTTCGCTGTCCGAGGTCGTCGGGCTCGCCGTCGGGCTGAACGTCGGCTGATGCCAGTACGCGAGCGTGCACTGCGCGTGATCCTCGGAGAGATCCGTGTTCAGCCACTTCGTCTCGCTGGCGAACCATTCACCGTTCGGGCTACACCCGCCCGGCTGCACCGCACACTCGACGTTCAGCGAGATGATGTGCCACGCGCCGAGGTCGTAGGAGTACCAGCCGTTGCCGTGCGCGCCATATTCCCCGGCCTGCCCATTCGGGCGCGGGCGGGGCTGGGTGATCGTGCCCGTGAAAGGCGGTTCGGCGTTGAACGTGTCCGTGACAAAGCCACCGGTCGAGTTCAATTGGGCGCCGTTGTAGTAGTCGAAGTAACCCTCACCGTGCACCCCGGTCTCACCGTGAGAGGTATAGAACTCGTGATTGCCCGGCGAAGGCCGCTGCAGGAACTTGAACGCTCCATAGGTGTGATCGAACGAGCCCATGAAGTCTTCATAGCGACCCACCTCGTACTGCTCGTCTCCCAGCAGCGCCACCAGGTTCGGCTGCATCGCCTCGATCTGATTCGCCGTGGCCGTCTGCGCTTCCATGCGTTCGGTGTTCCCTTGGCCCGTCTTATCGCACACGTCTTTGTCTTTCTCGCCTTCGATCGGCGCGCTCGGCTGACAGGAGATGTCCCCCACCGTCGCCAGCACCGGATCGTGCGGGGTCTGCGCGTACGGCCACGCGTTGTCATCGCCCTGCGCGAACATCCCCGAGGCCACCATCACCGTCCCCGCGAGCACCACCAGAGCGGTCGCGCAGGCCACAATCCCGACACGCGCCCGACGTGAGGCGCCGAGCTTGGCGAGCCTCCCGCGCCCACCCGATGCGGCGCGATCCTTGATTGACTCCGCCTCCTTCATTGCATCCTCCTTGAGTCGTATATGGACGACCCGAAGCTATGAACGGAGGGCGCGGCGTCGTGTTATCAAGCCGACACCCGGCGGTTAATACTCGGTGAACGCCGCGACGCTCAGCGACCGAACCAGCGCGCGCGGCGGCTCGAGCCGAACTCCTGCTTCTGCGCGACCAGCTCCAGCGATGGCTCATGGAACGTGCCCGTGGGCTTTGGTCCCGAGAGGAAGTCCACGTCCACGCGACCCACCCGGCCATCGCCGAACTCGATGTAGCAGGAGCCAAGGCCGTCGTACTCCGCTCCCGGATCCTCCCCGCGCTCGATCTGCGCGATCAGCGTCCGCGCCACCACGCGCGCCGCGCCCTCGGCGAACACGCCCGCTTTCGGGATCCCCACCGCGGCCACGTCACCGACGGCGTAAACACCCGGATAGCGCGTCTGCAGCGTGCGCGGGTTCACCGGGATGTAGGGCTCATCCTCGACCATCCCCGCCGCCACCACCACGTCCGGCGCGCGGTGTTTCGGTACGCCCAGGAACAGGTCATAGGCCATCTCCCCGCCGCCGTCGAACAGCGCGACTTTGCGCGCCGAGTCCAGCGCCGCCACGCGCGTCCCCGGCACGAACTCGATGCCGCGCTCCACGAACGCCGCTTCCAGCGCCGCCGAGGTCTCCGGCGAGGGCGGCACCGGGCTCGGCAGCGGCAGCACGAAGGAGATCTCACAGTCCTCGCGCACCCCCTGCGCGATCAGGTACTCGTGCAGCAGCAGCGCCGCCTCGCTCGGCGCCGGCGGGCACTTGAACGGCGCCCCGCACACCCCCACGATCGCCTTCCCTCGCGTGAACGTAGGCAGCACTCCCGCCAGCCGCTCCGCCCCCGCGACCGAGTAGAACTCGTTGCCGCCCTCCGCCAGTCCCGGCGTCGCCTCCATGTCGTAGTCCGCGCCCAGCGCCACCACCAGCACGTCCGCCTCGTACTCCCCGCCGTCCGTCGTGACACGGCGGTTCTCCGGGTCGATCGCCATGATCGTCTCTTTTGCGAAGCGCACTCCCGGCTTGGCGATGTCGCGATAGGGAAGCCGCACCGCCTCCGGCGAGGTGCGCCCGAACATCACGTCGAGCTTCGAGAAGCCGAACACGAACGCCTCGCCCCTGTCGATCAGGGTCGTCTCGACCTTCTCGCCGAGGGACTCCGAGAGCATCGAGGCGAGCTCCAGGCCGCCGAAGCCGGCTCCGAGGATGAGGACGCGGGTGCGCGGCATGAAGCAGCGAGGATAGTGGACGGGTGAGGCGCGGTTGAGGTGGGGATTTTGAGTCGCCTCGAACGCGCCCGAAAGCCCCTGGCTTGGGGCCATGATGGAATGATAGATTATATCTATCATGGACTCGACGGTCTTCCAAACTCCGCCGTGCGACGCGCTCGAGCAGCGCGTCCTCGAGCTGATCGACGACGCTCGCGACCAGCTGCGCTTCCGCACGCACGAGCCGCGTCGCTGGGTCGGCAGCCTCCGACGCATGACCTTCGCTCGCGCCGTGCAGGGCTCCAACAGTATCGAGGGATACAACGCCAGCCTCGATGACGTGCTCGCCGCCGTCGAGAACGAACCGACACTCGACGCCGACGCCGAGACCCAGCTCGCGCTGGCCGGCTACCGCGACGCGATGACCTACGTGCTGCAGGTCGCCCGCGACCCCGCGCCACCGACGATCGACGAGGGGCTGCTCAAGGCGCTGCACTTCATGATGATCAAGCACGACCTGCCCAAGAACCCCGGGCGATGGCGTCCCGGGACGATCTACGTCCGCAACGACGCGACCGGCGAGATCGTCTACGAGGGCCCCGACCACAAGCGAATCCCCGACCTGATCGACGCGACCATCGACGAGCTCGAACACAGCGACGCACCCGTGCTCGTGCGCGCCGCGATGGCCCATCTGAACCTCGTCATGGTCCACCCCTACAGCGACGGCAACGGCCGCATGGCGCGCACGCTCCAGACGCTCGTGCTCACACGCGAGCGGATCGCCGCGCCAGTCTTCTCCAGCATCGAGGAGTACCTCGGGCGCAACACCCAGGCCTACTACGACCTCCTCGCCGAGGTCGGCGCGGGCTCCTGGAATCCCCATCGCAACGCCCGCCCCTGGATTCGCTTCTGCCTCACCGCCCACTACCACCAGGCGATGACCCACCTGCGCCGCATCGAGGAGGCCGAGGCGCTGTGGAACGCCTGCGCCGAACTTGCCTCAGAACATGGTCTGCCGGAACGTGCCGCCAGCGGTCTCTACGACGCCGCGCACGGACTGCGGCTCAGGAACGCCGCCTACCGCAAGCTCGTCCAGGAGACACTCGACGACGAGCCGATCTCCGAGCTGACCGCCACCCGCGACCTCAAGGCGATGGTCGACGCAGGCCTGCTGCAACCTGTCGGCGAGCGTCGCGGACGGCACTATGTCGCGCGCGAGTCGCTGCTCGAGCTGCGGCGGGGGTTTCGCGGGGATCGGGCGGCGAGGATTGTTGCAGATCCGTTCGAGGTTGCCGGGCGGCAGCTTGCGTTGGATGTGGGGTGATCGTTCGGACAGCCCGTGGGATGTCTAACATCCGCGATAAAGATGGCTGACATCTCGGCTCAACCGCCCAAGGTTGCTCCAGCAATTGTAGTCGAGCGTTTCCTGGACCGTCTGCGCGCAATGGACAGCGACGGAGCAGCGGAGCTCCTCGCGATCGACGTGGAGTACGAAAATAAGGGCCTCCCGACCGTACACGGCCGGGAGCGCGTGCGGAGCCTGTTCAATGCGTTGAATCGGGCGGGCACCGGGTTCGAGGTCTATGTGCACCTGATCTCCGCAGATGGCGGGTCTGTTCTGACGGAGCGCACAGACGTGCTGACGTGGGGCCGGCTGCGCATCCAATTCTGGGTGTGCGGGCGCTTTGACGTTCGCGACGGGGAGATAACGGTGTGGCGCGACTATTTCGACCACCTGACCATCCTCGCGGCGGCCCTCCGCGGGCTGTTTGGGATGGTCGTTCCCGCCGTGCGCGCAAAGCCTCCCCCAACGGTCTGAGCTCATCGCGCCCGCGGTCAGCTGGAGCGCAAAACTCTGGCGTCTGCCGCGCGACCGCCCCAGCTATCGGTCCGGCACGTGCGTCACAACCACATGCCGGAGGCGACCGAGCACGTCGGTGGTGGGTGCGACCTTGGCGTGCTCGTAGGCCGACAGTCGCGAGGCCGAGGTGCCGGCCGCAGTGGCGAACTCGCGCAGGGTCATCCCGGTCTGTGCGCGCCAGGAGCGTATCTTGGAGGCGTACTCATTTCGCCCGCGTCGGGCGATGTCCTCGCGGGCGCGGCGGATCACCTCCAACATCAGCGCATCGACGCCGTAGTGCTCCTCCCAGGCCACCACCGTCTCGGTCGTGCGAGCGGCGGGCCCCCAGGGGTTCTCCCGGATCGCCCAGGCAAGGCGGCGCCAATCCGACAGCGAGCCGCGATCGATGACCGTCTCGATCGCCTCCGCCGGCCACTCATCCATCGGTACGGCGGTATCGAAGTCGAGGTTGCGAAAACGGACCGTCATCGTGCCATCCGCTCGGCGAGCTCGGCGAGCACCGCCCTGACCGTCGGCCAGTCCTGCCAGCGCGTGTCGAGCGCCTTGTAGCTGGCCAGCTGCGTCGTGACCTCGATGTCCCGTGGGCGTGGGTCGGCCAGCTGCTTGATCAGCTGCGTGGACACCGCCTCCGGTCGCGAGTTTACGTCCCCGTAGTAGTCGTCGATGTCGCTCAACACGGCCGCCGCCTCGTCGAGACCGATGCTGTCCGCGAGCGCCGCGATGTCCAGATAGTCCCGCGTCTGATTGCGACTGAGAGCAAGCCACGCCTTGATCCGCAGGATCTCGGCAGCCGTGGGAACTACGAGCGGTTTGCCCTGCACCTCGATCTCGACGCTCTCGAGCGGTCGATTGCGCAGTAGTTGACGAACACCCGTCTCGATGCCCCCGAGTTCGCCCAGGATGATCTTCCCGGGCTGTGCCCTGGCCGTCGACCAATCCCCGAGCGCTTCGAGGTTCTGCAGGATCGAATCAAAGCGCTCCGCCAGATCCGCGACGACGTGGTCGTGGTCGCGCGACTCCCGATGATGGGCGTACAGCGCCGCGGCGGAACCTCCGACGAGGACGGCGCCGGGCACCAGCTCCTGTAGCTGCGCGGCCTTCCCGAGCACGTCTTGTAGCGAAGGCTCCATGGCTAGATGTTATCAGATATGATAAAGCCGATTCGGGCGCCTGTCACCGCTACTGTGAACCGCATGGGCCTAGACCGACGCTGGTGGGCATTGATCGCAATCTGCGGAGCGACGTTCATGCTGCTCGTGGATCTGACGATCGTGCAGGTGGCGCTGCCGCGCATCCAGATCGACCTGCACGCGAGCTTCACGAACCTGCAGTGGGTGATCGACGCCTACGCGCTGACGATGTCGGCGCTGATCCTGACGAGCGGCGCGCTCGCCGATCGCGTCGGGCGCAAGCGCGTGTTCCTGAGCGGCGTGACCGTGTTCACGCTGGCCTCGCTGGCGTGCGGGCTGTCGAGCAGCGCCACGATGCTGATCGCCGCCCGCGCCGTGCAGGGATTCGGCGGAGCGGCGATGTTCGCGACCTCGCTGGCGCTGATCGCGCAGGAGTTCCAGGGGCGCGAGCGCGGCGTGGCGATCGCCGCCTGGGGCGCCACGGTCGGCGGTGCGGTCGCGGTCGGCCCGCTGGTGGGCGGGATCCTCACCGACGGCCTGGGCTGGCAGTGGATCTTCTTCGTCAACCTGCCGATCGGAATCGCCACGATCGCGATGTCGAGCACGCGGCTGGTGAACGTCCGCGACCCCGACGCCGAGCGGCTGGACTGGGCCGGCCTCGTCACCTTCTCGGGAGCGCTGTTCCTGCTCATCTTCGCGCTGCTGCGGGGCAGCGACGAGGGCTGGGGCAGCACCCTGATCGTCTCGATGCTGGCCGGCGCGGCGATCCTGCTCGGGGCGTTCCTGGCGGTGGAGATGCGCCAGCGCCGCCCGATGCTCGACCTGACGCTGTTTTCCAACCGCGCCTTCTGCGGCGTCTCGCTCGCGACCTTCCTGATCGGCGCGGGGATGTTCGCGATGTTCCCCTACCTGACCCTCTACCTGCAGGACGCGCTCGGCTACTCGCCGCTTGCAGGGCGGCCTGCGGCTGCTGCCGGCGACGGTGCTGACGTTCGTCGTGCCGCTGGCCACGCGCCGCACGACCAGCCGTATGGCGCCGGCCCTGCCGCTCGGCGCGGGCCTGGGACTGACCGCGCTGGGGATCGCCCTGATGAGCGGACTGAGCACGAACTCGAGCTGGACGGCGCTCTTGCCGGGTCTCCTGCTGACGGGCGCCGGGATCGGCCTGGCCAACCCCGCGATCGCGAACATCGCGCTGGGCGTCGTGCCTCCCGAGCGCAGCGGCATGGCCTCGGGCATCAGCAACACCTTCCGCGTGGGCGGCCTCGCGATCGGCGTGGCGGCGCTGGGGGCGCTGTTCCAGCACCGCATCGGCACGAGCCTGCAGGCCTCGCTCGGCGCACCCGCACCGGGGCTCGCGAAGGCCGTGGCCTCGGGCGGCACGCACGCCGCGGCTCCTGCCGCGCCCATACCTGCCGGACATATTCGAGGTGGCCCTGCGCGCGTTCACCGACGCGATGAACACGATCCTGATCGTGGGGGCCGGCGCGGTGCTGTTGGGCGCGGTGGGCGCAGTGGTGCTGGTGCGCGCCCGCGACTTCTACCGCCGCCCCGCGCCGGAGCCGACCGAGTGGTGGCCGGCGAGGCCGGATGGCCGGGGCCTCGCACTGAGCGGCCGGCGAGCGGACCGGCGTCAGCCCACCTTTTCGGGGTGGCGCACCGGCAGTCCGGCGCGCGCGAGCGGGACCGTCACCGCGTCGCCCGCCGGGCGGTTGCGCTCCTCGCGGACGATGTACAGCGGACGGTGCTTGACCTCGTCGTAGATGCGCCCCACGTACTCCCCGATCACGCCCAGCGCGATCAGCTGGATCCCTCCGAGCAGCAGGATCGCGATCGTGATCGAACCGAACCCCGGAAGGTAGGAGTCGAAGATGCGCAGCACGATCACCACCGGGATCGCGATGAAGGCGACGCCCGCCGAGAGCAGCCCCACGTATGTCGCCAGCTGCAGGGGCAGATGCGAGAAGGAGGCGATCGCGTCCAGCGAGAAGCGCAGCATGCGCCGCAGCGTGTACTTGGTCTCGCCGGCGTGGCGCGCGTCGCGTTCGTAGGAGACGGCCGTCTGGGAGAAGCCCACCCACACGGTCATGCCGCGCAGAAAGCGCGAGCGCTCGGTCATCGACAGCAGCGCGTCCAGCGCGCCGCGGTCGAGCAGGCGGAAGTCGCCCGAGTTGGGCTCGAGGTCGACCTGCGCGAGCTTGTCGAAGAGCTTGTAGAACCACGAGGCCGTCGCGAGCTTGAACGCAGTCTCACCCTCGCGCGCGCGGCGCACGGCGTAGACGACGTCCGCGCCCGTGCTCCAGCGCTCGATCATCTCGACGATCAGCTCGGGCGGGTCCTGCAGGTCGGCGTCGATCATCGCCACCACGTCGCCGCGGGCGTGCTCCAGCCCGGCCGTGAGCGCCGCCTGGTGCCCGAAGTTGCGGGACAGGTGCACGACCCGCACGCGTCGGTCGGTGTCGGCGATGCGGTCGAGGATCTCCGGCGTGCGATCGGCCGAGCCGTCGTTGACGAGCACCAGCTCAAAGGGATAGTCGGCCACGGCCGCGATCGCGCGGGCGACGAACTGCTCGATCAGCTCCTCCTCGTCGTAGACGGGCGCGACGACGCTCAGCAAGGTGGGCGTGCGCCGCGGGCGCTGGTCGTCGTGATCCGAGAGGGGCGTCATCGTCATCATCGTCGTGGGGGCCGGTGGGCGAAGCCAATTACAGTAGGGGCCGCCATGCACAGACTACGGGAACGGCCTATATCGACGCTAAACGTGAAGCTCGTCGTGCAGTTTCTGAAGTTCGGGATCGTCGGCGTCTCGAACACGTTGATCGCCTTCGCCGTGTACACGATCCTGCTGAAGGTGTTCGGCGTCTGGTACGTGGCCGCCTCGGGCATCGGCTTTGCGGTGGGCGCGGTCAACGGTTTCCTGCTGAATCGGCGCTGGACCTTCCGTGAGCACGTCGGCGATGCGCTCACGCCGGTGCGCTGGGCGGTCGTGCAGACCTGCGGTCTGGGCCTGAACCTGGCCTGGTGTACCTGTTCGTGCACGGGCTGGGCATGGACGAGCTGGTCGGGCAGATTCCGACGACGGTGATCGTGACGGTGCTGACGTTCGCGGTGAACCGATCCTGGACGTTCAGGACCCCCACGATCGCGCCGGCCGGCGGCGACGGCTGACCGAGACCGTCGAGTTGGTGCAATGGCGCCCGACGCCGGGCGCGGCGGAAACTCAGCGGAACAACGTGAGCAGCGAGAGCCCGGCCGGAATGCGCCCGCCGCGCCCGATCACCGCGGCCTCGAGCGCCAGCGGACGCTCGAGCGTCCAGTTGACCGGAGCCGGC
The DNA here is from genome assembly GCA_963714025.1 of uncultured Solirubrobacterales bacterium. Taxonomy (GTDB): domain Bacteria; phylum Actinomycetota; class Thermoleophilia; order Solirubrobacterales; family Solirubrobacteraceae; genus Palsa-744. The sequence continues at coordinate 2,066,163 of OY970221.1, read as the reverse complement.
GGGACCCACAGGTCGAGGCTCGACTCGGTCGTCTTGGTCGAGAAGCGGTCGAGCACCCGCAGCACGATCGCCACCGGGAGCAGCAGCGAGTTGAAGTAGGTCGTGCGCACGGTCTCCCAGCCGGCCTGCTCGGCGACGCGTTGCAGCGTCCGGCGGGTGTAGCGGCGGTGGTGGTGGTTGATCTCGTCGTGCCCGCTCCACAGCCATTGGTAGGCCGGCACCGTCACGAGCAGGGCGCCGCCGGGCGCGACGACGCGTCGCAGCTCGCGCAGAGCGCCGAGGTCGTCCTCGAGATGCTCGATCACGTCCAGCGAGACCGCGAAGTCGAAGCTCTGGCCTCGAAGGGCATCTCGAGCACCGAGCCTTCGATCACCTCTCCGCAGCCCCGCGCGCGGGCAAGCGCGACGCTCGTGTTCGACAGCTCGATCCCGGTGACCGTGCCGTGGCGGGCGAGCTCGACCATGTTGCGCCCGCTGCCACAGCCCGCGTCGAGGATGCGCGCGCGGGCGGGCAGCCGCAGGCGCTCGATCACGCGCTCTAGCACCGTGCGGCGCCCCCGATACCACCAGTGGTCGTCCTCGGCGCGGTGGGTCTGGAGCTCGTAGTCGCGATCCATCGTGCGGGCATCTTTTCCTAAAGCGCCCACCGGCGCAGTGTGCCCCGCCTTGAAAAAAATCTTGGCATGCCATAAACTGAATCTCATGGCAGTCCAAGAACAGGCGCGCCCTCAGCCGCGCACGTCGGCGGTGGAGGATTACTGCAAGGCGATCTTCGCCCTGCAGTCGCGCGAGGACGGGCCGGTGTCGACGAACGCCCTGGCCGAGCGACTGGAGATTACGCCGGGGTCCGTGTCGGCGATGCTGAAGAAGCTCGACGGCGAGGGACTGATCGTGCGCGTGCCCTACCGCGGCGTGCGGCTGACGGCGAACGGGCGGAAAGTGGCGCTCGAGGTGATCCGCCACCATCGGCTGCTGGAGCTGTTCCTCGCGGAGACGCTGCAGATGCCCTGGGATCGTGTGCACGCCGAGGCGGAGGTGCTCGAGCACGTGATCTCCGAGGAGCTCGAGGTTCTGATCGCGGCCAAGCTCGGGGACCCGACGCGCGATCCCCACGGCGACCCGATCCCCAGCGCCGAGCTGGAGCTGCCCGAGCGCGAGGACAGCCGCAGCCTGCACAGCCTGCGCGAGGGCCAGGGCGGCGTGTTCGTGCGCGTGTCCGACGCCGACCCGGAGATGCTGCGCTACCTCTCCGAGCTGGGCATCTCCCCGGGAGACCGCGTGCTGGTGCGCGAGCGCCAGCCCTTCGACGGTCCACTGCTGGTGAGCTTCTCGGACGGCGAGCGCGAACAGGCGATCGGCGGGCAGTTGGCGCGCGCGATGAGGGTGGCGGTCGACGCCTGATGAGCCCACCCCCGCCACCACCGCCGTTGGTGAGCGAGCCGGCGCTGGAAGGCGCCGCGGTCGCGGGGGTCGGTGGCGAGGTCGCGCTCGGTCCCAGCCATCTGGACACGCTGCTGGCGAAAGGGCGGGTGAAGGCGTCGCTGGCGATGCTCGGCCCGGCGTTCGTGGCGGCGATCGCCTACGTCGACCCCGGCAACTTCGCGACGAACGTGCAGGGCGGCGCGCAGTTCGGCTATCTGCTGCTGTGGGTGGTGCTGGTCGCGAACGTGATGGCGATGCTGATCCAGTACCTCTCGGCCAAGCTCGGGATCGCGACCGACCACAGCCTGCCCGAGGTCTTCCGCGCGCGCTATCCGCGCTCGCTCTCGTGGGGCATGTGGGTACAGGCAGAGGTCATGGCGATGGCCACGGACGTGGCCGAGTTCGTCGGCGCGGCGCTCGGCCTGAACCTGCTGTTCGGCGTGCCGCTACTTGTGGCGGGAGTGATGACGGGGTTCATCGCCTTTGCGATCCTCGAGCTGCAGTCGCGCGGCTACCGGCGCTTCGAGTTGGCGATCTCGGCGCTGCTGGGCATCATCTTCCTCGGCTTCCTGTACGAGGCGCTGAAGATCGGACCCTCGGCGCGGGAGTCGCTGGGGGGCCTGGCCCCGCATCTGGGCGACCGCGACAGCCTGTACCTGGCGGTGGGCATCGTCGGCGCGACCGTGATGCCGCACGTGATCTACCTGCACTCGGCGCTCACCAGCGGGCGCACCCCCGTGCGCAACGCGCGCGAGCGCGCGCGAGTACTGAAGTTCGAGCGCACCGACGTGATCCTCGCGCTGGGGCTCGCGGGAATCGTGAACATGGCGATGCTCGCGGTCGCCGCCAAGCTCTTCCACGGCACGGGCCATGCGGGTGTGAGCACGATCGAGCAGGCCCACGCCGGCTTCGCACAGCTGGTCGGCGGCGGCGCGGCACTGGCATTCGCGATCGCGCTGCTGGCCTCCGGAGCGTCCTCCTCGAGCGTGGGGACCTACGCCGGCCAGGTCGTGATGAGGGGTTTCGTCGGCCTGAACATCCCGCTCGTCGCCCGCCGGCTGGTGACGATGGCACCCGCGATCGCGATCCTCGCGATCGGCCTCTCACCGACCGACGTGCTCGTGCTCAGCCAGGTCGTGCTCTCCTTCGGGATCCCCTTCGCGCTAATCCCGCTGGTGCTGCTCACGAGCAATCGCGAGGTGATGGGAGTGCACGTCAACCGCCGCCTGACGACCGCCGCGCGTGCGCACTGGCGGCGCTGATCACGGCGATGAACGTCTTCCTGATCTCCCAGCAGTTGCTCTGAAGCACGGCGGCGCTCGATGGCTCAGGCGCCGCGAGCATCCACTGAGTGCGACGACCGGCTCCGCCCCGAAAGGCTCACGCACCGCCGAGGGCACGCAGCGAGTACTCGATCGCGCCGCCGGGAGCTCGCCAGGCCGCGATCGCGCGGTCGGAGTCGGGGTCGACGGCGATCGCGGCTTCGCCCGTAGTGCCGGGCGCCGCGGGCGCGGAGAGAAGTTCGGGCGCCGTGAAGATCGTCCTGCCGGGGTAGGCGTCGATCCCGCGCGCGGCATACAGCGCCTGATCGCTGTAGTCCAAGCGTCCGGCTCCATTGGTGTGCGGTTCGCTCCACACCGCGTACGCCTCGCCCGCGGGTCCCGGCGCGAGCGCGGCGAGCAGCGCGTCGTGTCCCCGCGCGGAGATCGTCTCGATCGAGCGCACGCCGCCCAGATCGACGGCGGCGGTGCGCACGACCCAGTGCCCGGATGCGGCGCCGCTCCAGGCAAGCATCACCGACTCCGACAGCAGGCGCACCAGGCGCGGGGAGCCACTCGGCGGCGTGGCGCCATCAGGGTCGGTGAACCGTTCGAGCAGCCGCGGCGCGCCGAAGCGCACGCCGGTGGCCGACAGCTCGGCGTAGACACGTGTGATCCCACCGCGCGTCTCACTCCAGGCGAGCGTCGCACGGTTGTCGTCGCTGAGCAGCGCCGCGATGTGCGCGCCGGGCGCCGCCGATGCGACACGCACGACCGCATGCGAGACCCGCCCGGAGCCGGGCATGTCGCGCGCGTAGATCGCACCATCGCGCTCCCACACCGTGAGCGCGTCCGAGCGGTAGTCCATCGCCACCGTCAAGCCTTCGACCGGACCACCCGCTGCCACCTTGATCGCCGGCTGAAACGATCCGGCTCCGACCGCGTAGTAGCGATGCACGCGCAGCTCGATCGGACCAGCGGCGCCGGGGGAGCGGGAGGCCCCCGGGGAGAGCAGCGCGACGTCGCCGAGGTAGGCGCTCGTGAGCGCCAGCGGCGCCGCCGCGCCGCCGGTGGCGATGGGAGTCGAGAAGTGTCCGCGGGCGAACCCTTCGCTCAGCAGCAGCCCGTCGCCCGCGTCGCCTCGTGAGCGACCGTCCGCCGCGAGCAAGATCCGCCCGTGCGGCGCGACGGCCGCCGCAACCGCCCCGGTCGGGCCGAATACGCGAGGAGTGTGAGCGCCCAAAGCCGACCCTGGCGCGGGGGTGTCCGTGCCCGCGGCGATCGCCGCGACGCGCGGACCGGCCCTACCGCGACAGCGCGAGTCCGCTCCCCATACGATCGCCCCCGGGCCAGTGCCGTGCCGGGGGGTGTCTCTGCGGGAACACCACCGACGGGACGCCGGGTGCGGAGCATCCGCCAAGGACGGCCGGCTGGGACCACGGGCCGCCCTCGGAGCGCACGCCGGCGGGCAGCGCGACCGCGATCGCGATCAGGGCGAGCAGCTCGACCGCGCCAAGCGCGATCCGTCGCCTGCGCTGCTTGCGCTCTCGTGCGCGGCTGTCTGCCGGTGCTCGCCCGCTCCGGACGCCCGCGCGGCTGCGCGGCCCGGCGGACGTGGCGGGACTGAGCGGGCTGGAGTATGTCGGTCGGTGTCTGTCGGTCATCGTGCCGATCGGGGTGCCGGCGAGGGCGATTTTGCCGGTGGGTTCGACGGGCAGTCGCATCCACCTGTGCACCTATCGTGTGATGTTCGTGCCCACACCCTTTTTTGCCTCCCTCGACAGCGGCGAAGCCGTGCTGCAGTTTCCCTACGACGAGCGTCTGCGTGTGCTCCTGCGTGCGATTCCCGGCAGGCGCTGGGACCCGGGTGAGAAGGCGTGGCGGATACCGCTCGATCCCGAGCGCGCGGATGCGCTGGCGAGACTGCTCGCGGGCCTGCCCGGCAGGCTGCAGGTGAGCGATGCGCTGGCGCGCGCGATCGCGCGCCAGCGCTCCAGGCGCCGTGAGCAAGAGTGCGTGCTCGATCTCGCCCGGCCTGACGAGAACTGGTGGCTGAGCTTCGCCAGCGACGTCGATCCCGAGCTCGTACAGGCACTGATCGAGCACCCCAAGGCCTACGCCCTGCCGGCGATCGGCCGCACGCTGATGCCGCTCGACGAGCCTTCCGCGCGCATCGTCAGTGGACTGCGCAAAACCGGATCGAGCCGGCTGCGGTTGACCGAAGACGCGGAGCACGCGCTCACCGAGATCGCACAGGGCGCTCGTGCCATGCAGCAGATGCCCGGCACGCGGCGCGGGTCCGACGCGGGCGAGCGGGAGCGGTCCGCCTATGAGATCGAGCTGCGCCGCGATCGCCGCGGCGAGTGGTGGATACTGATCGCCGCCGCATACACCCCGCTGGCCCGTTCGCTTGCCGGCGAGGCCGATCTGCGTTGCCTGGACGGTCCCGCGGCGACGCTCGGGCTTGCCGCCGTCGAACGTCGCGCGGAGCAGATCGGCGAGTTGCTGGAGCAGCTCGACGGAGCGAGCATCGACCCCCGTGTCAAGGCCTGGCTGGAGCGCGCCACCAGCTGGAGCGGCACGATCGAGGTGGGGGGCGAGCGGGAGAAGCCCGTCTTCCTGCTTCTGGGTGAGCTCGAGCGCCTGCCGCAAGCGCTACGCGAGCGCGCGGTGAGTGAGCCGGGTGGCGCAAGCGTGCCGCTGACGCTTGACTCCTGGCAGCTGATCGACGACCGACTTGACGGCTGGATCAGCAATGCCGCCACGCGCTGCGTCGAGGCGTTGCGAGAGGAACGGCCGGCTCCCCCGGCTGTGCTGGAGATCTCGGGCATTCATGAGGATCCGACGTTCGTGCTTGCGCCCGGTCATGACGGAGCGCAACTCGAGGAGTTCGCGGCGCTGGCGGGCGCGGCGGCGGGGCCTGTGTCTCGTCGTGGAGTGGGGCACGAACACGCCCAGCTCCCGGCGATCCGGGCAGACCCGTTCTGCGTGCCCGATCTCGACCGTTTCCTCGTCGCGCATGGAACCTGGGTGGACCCCGAGGCGCTCGCGTTGCTGCAGGAGGTTCGTGAGCAGCACGCCCAAGCGGAAGGGCTCGTCGCGCTCTCGGCCGGGACCGACGCCGAGCTGGAGGTCCCCGGTCTCGGCGGAGAGCTGAAGCCGTTTCAGCGGGCCGGTGTGAACTATCTCCTCACCCAGCGACGAGCGTTTCTCGCCGATGAGCAGGGGCTCGGAAAGACGATCGAGGCGCTGGCGGCACTGCAGGCCGACGAGGCCTTTCCCGCGGTCGTCGTGTGCCCGGCGAGCCTCAAGCTGAACTGGCTGGCGGAGATCGAGCGCTGGCTGCCCCAGCGCAGCGCACGGGCGCTGGTGGGGACCGGGACCGACGGCCGGGCGGCTGCGGGCTCGCCGGTTGCGGGGGTGGGGGTGGGGGCGGACATCACTGTCGTCAACTACGACATCGTGGCCGCACGGCTGGATGAGCTGCGCGCGCTCGCGCCACGCGCGCTCGTGCTCGACGAGTCTCACTACTGCAAGAACGCCGCGGCAAAGCGCACCAAGGCCGCCCAGCGGCTCGCGTCGGTGGTGCCGCACGACGGTCTCGTGCTTGCCCTGACGGGCACGCCGGTGATGAACCGCCCGGCGGAGCTGATCTCGCAGCTGCGGATCATCGGCAGGCTGGGCGACTTCGGTTCGGGTGCTCAGTTCGGCAAGCGCTTTCGCGGGCCCGACGCCCACCCGCGCCTGCACTGGCATCTGCGCGCGCGTTGCTTCGTGCGGCGCCTGAAGGTCGATGTCCTGCCGCAGCTGCCGCCGAAGACGCGCAGCGTGGTGCCGATCGAGCTCGACAACGAGCACGAGTACCGGTTCGCCGAGCGTGATGTGATCGCATGGCTGCGCAGCCAACCGCTGGATCTGCGCCGGCTCGACGCGAAGGTCGCGGCCGCGCTGCGCGCCGAGCGGCTCGTGCGGCTGAACGCGCTCAAGCAGCTTGCCGCCCGCGGCAAGCTGGCGGCGGCGCTCGCCTGGATCCACGACTTCTGCTCCTCGGGCGAGCGGCTGGTCGTGTTCGCCAAGCATCGCGAGATCCAGCGGGCGGTGCTCGAGCGTTTCCCCCGGGCGCTGCACATCCTCGGCGAGGACGCTCACGCGGACCGGGACGCCTCGCTGCGCGAGTTCCAGGCGCCCGACGGCGGCGCGGAGAATCAGTTGATCGTCTGCTCGATCGAGGTCGCCGGCCAGGGCCTGACGCTGACGCGCGCCTCGAACGTCGTGTTCCTCGAGCTCGACTGGACGCCGGCCAAGCACGACCAGGCGGAGGACCGTTGTCACCGCATCGGCCAGCAGGATGCCGTCAACGCGACCTATCTGCTGGCGGCGGGCACGATCGACGAGACGATCGCGACGCTGCTGGAGCGCAAGCGGGCGGTGATCGCCGCCGTCACCGACGGACGTGAGCAGGACGAGGAGGGCGTCGTAGACGCCCTCGTGCGAGAACTCGCGGGCGAGCCCTATCGGGCCCTGCGCGCCGTTGCGTAGTTCCATCCGGGTGAACGTGCGGAATACTCGGCCACGCGGTAGATTCTCGCGGTATGAACGATTCTGGATCTGCGGGTGGGACGGCCAGGCGCCTGCACGCGTTGCTGCACCGACACGGCGTCTTACTGGTGAACCATCGGCGCATACCGGGATCGCGAACGAACATCGATCACCTGGCGATCGGCCCGGGCGGTGTGACGGTGATCGAGGCCAAGCGGATACGCGGCCGGGTGAAGGTGCGTCGCGCGGGCGGTCTGTTCGGCGAGTCTCGGGAGCGCCTGCTGATCGCCGGACGCGAGGAGACCAAGCTCGTCGAGGGAGTCTGCCGGCAGGTCGCGGTGGTCAGCGAGCTGCTCGGTGGTGGCGTCATCGTGATCGGTGCGATGTGCTTCGTCGAGAGCGGTGGCCTGCCGCTGTTCTCGAGTCCCACGCTCGACGGTGTGCGCATCGGCGGCCTGCGCGGGATCGCGCGACTGGCTCGACGAGACGGGCCGCACACTCCCAGCGAGGTGCATGAGATCTCCGAGCGCCTGCGGGCCTCCCTGCCTGAGGCCTGATCCCCGGCCCAGCGCGCTCGGCGGTGGCCGCCGTGCCGTTCTCAGTCGGTGGCCACGACCCGATCGCGCGCATTGCCCTCGGCTCCGCCGTGGTCGTGCGCCCGCGCCAGCCAGTCGCTCAGCTGCGCGTGCATCGCCTCCACCCCCACGATCGACCCCGGCGGATCGCTCCACTGCGCCGGGACGAGGGCAAAAGGGCGGGTCTGCGGTCCGCCGAGGCCGCCGTGTGAGCCCATGAACTCCTCGAACGGGGCGACCTCGTCGCTGACCGGGTCGTACACGCAGTTGACGAGAATGTCAGGACAGTGGGGAAAGCCGTCGTGGCGGCGCAGATGATCGGCCGCGGTGGCGTCGAACGGGCGCAGCGGGTCCTTGCCCTCGACCATGTCGTCGCACAGGCGCCGGCGCCCGCGCGCGCCGATCGCGAGCGCGCCATGCTCGCGCGAGCGAACCATCACGAACCCGATCCCGGGATGGGTACTCAATGCGTCGATGAGCCGCGGATGGACCTCGGAGATCTGCTCGAGCTCGAGGCGCTCGGAGCTCATCGGCAGGTAGACGAGGCCGAGACCGCCGGAGACGAGCACGATCGCCTCTCTTCCTTCTCCGACTCCTGCGAGGCCGCCTCACGCTCAGCCAAGACCTCGCGGTTGGGCCCCAGTGCGACGGTGCCCTGCACCGCCCGGCCGCGCGTGGCCCGCGCGAGCGCGCGACCCCCGACGGATGGGTCCTGGCGGGCGTCGGCGAGCACCGCGCCCACGTCGCCCCACGCCTCGTCGACCGCGGCCGGGGCGCGCACCTCGCCGCGCGCGAGCGCGCCGCGCACGACCTGCTCGAGCGTCTCGCCGTAGCGTTGGCGAAACGGCGCGCCCTGGGTCTGCCCGTGGTCGGAGAGCACCACCAGGTGGTAGGGACGCGGCGCCTGTGCCACTGCCCGCTCCAAGCGCTCGAGTTGGCGATCGTGGCGTCCCAGCACCGTGAGCGCATCGGGCTCGCGGATGCCCGAGTGGTGGGCGACCTCGTCGTAGCCCACGAACGTGGCGTAGCTGACCGGCACGCCCTCGACGATGTCGGCCATCAGCAGAGCCACGTTGAGGTCGCGCATGACCACCGCGATCGCGGCGCGGATCAGTGGGTACATACCACCGCGCTCGACGTGCTCGGCGCCGCTGCGGCGCTGGCGCCGCGCGGCCCGCAGCTCCGCGGCGATGTCCGCGAGCGAGAGCACGATCGTGCGCAGGAACCCGTAGGGATCGGCGAAGTAGGCGAAGAAGTCCCCGGACTTCGAGCGCGTGCGGTCACGGATAACGCTCATCGTGGCCGTGCAGCGCGGCGCGTCGCCCGAGAACATGTTTCCGCGACTCGTGCCCCCAGCGGCGAGCAGACCCTCGCCGGTGGAGCGCCGGCGCTCGATCTCGGCGGCGTCGGCGGGGTGGTTGGAGACGATCGTGCGCCGCGAGTCCTTCTCGTACCAGCGAAACGCGGGCATGTCCCAGTTGCTGCCCAGCAGCAGACCGGCCTGGCTGGCGCCAGTCTGCGAGGAGAGATCGCACTCCCAGCCGTGCAGCCGGTGCGAGCCATCCGAGAGCCAGCGGGCGATCGTGGGCACGTGCCCGTCGCGCACGGCCTCCCGCAGGACGGTCTCGCCGAGGCCGTCGATCTCGAACAGGATCACGCCCGGCACGTCGGTGTTGTTGTCCTTGCGTCCGCGCCGCACCCGCCTGCGGACCACGCGCAGATGCTGAGCATCGCCGTCCACGTCGAGCAGGGGCGCGATCAGCATCGACACGAGCGCCATCGCGAAGGCGATCGCCAGATCGCCGCCGATGGGGATGGAGGTGCCGTCGACCACGTAGAACCCCAGCGCGACCGTACCGGCGCTGAAGAGCAGCGAGCCCAGCCCGAAGGTAAAGACCGTGAGCGGCAGCGCAACGCGGATCACGACCGGCCACAGGAGCGCGTTGATCAGCGCCATCGTGGCGGCCACGAGCACCGCGGCCGTGAGCGAGGGGGTCGCGACGCCGGGCAGGATCGCCGCCACCGCGAAGATCACCAGACCCTCGATCAGCAGCAGGATCGCGATGCGCAGGGCCTGCCCCAACAGCCGCCGGCCATTTTTGGCACGCCGTCCGCGGTCGCCGTCGTCACTCGCTGAGGGCATCTCGTTGCTACCTTCCGGTTATGGTCGATGGCGCGACTACGCCTATGACGCCTCTCGCCCATCGCTTGGGCTCCTTCGCGGAGGACCGTATCGCGTTCATGGGACACGCGACCGTGGTGATCGAGCTCGACGGGGTGCGTCTGCTCACCGACCCGCTGCTGCGCAATCGCGTCGCGCACCTGCGCCGGCAGACCCCGCCCGTCGACCGAGAGCGGATCGCGGGGACCGACGCGGTGCTCCTCTCGCACCTGCACAGAGACCATCTCGACCTGGCCTCCCTGCGACTGCTGGGCCGAGACGTGCCACTGCTGGCGCCGTCGGGCGCGGGGGCCTGGCTGGGTCGCCGGGGGTTCACGCATGTCAGCGAGCTGCGCATAGGAGAGGCGGCGCACGTCGGTCCGCTGGCGGTGAACGCCGTAAAGGCCCAGCACGACGGCCGCCGCCATCCCGGCGGCAGGCGCGCCGAGACCCTGGGCTACCTCGTGCGTGGCAGCCGCACGATCTACTTCGCCGGCGACACCGAGCTATTCGACGGGATGGCCGAGCTCGGCGGTGCCGGGGGCGAGCCGGCCGAGCGGGTGAGCGATCGGGAGAGCCAGCCAAGGGTCTCCGGCGCGTCCAGGCTCGACGTGGCGCTCGTGCCGGTCGCGGGATGGGGTCCGAGGCTCGGTCCCGGACATATGGACCCGCTGCAGGCCGCTCGGGCCGTCGCCCTGCTGGCGCCACGTCTGGCCATTCCGATTCACTGGGGCGCGCTCTTGCCCCTCGGCGGCGCGCGTCGTCACCGCAACCTGCTCCACGATCCCCCACGCCTGTTCGCCCGGCACGCCGCGCGGCTGGCCCCCGAAGTGGAGGTGCGCATCCTGGCGCCCGGCCAGGAGATGACCCTTACAGGCCCGTCTCGGCCGTTACCCGGCCGGCCTTGACAGCGTCGGACAGCGCTCGGTAGTCGCGCTCGTTCTGCTCGGCGTAGGCGCGGGAGAACTCGACGATCGCGCGATCGAACACCGCGCCCTTGCCGAGGTAGGCGGCGATCGCGATGCGGTCGCCGCTGCGCGCGTGCGCGCGGGCGAGCGTCCAGCCGCACAGCCGTCCATAGGCGGCCAGCCCCGAGGGTCTCATCCGCTCGATTTCCGCCGAGCCCTTCCAGTCCTTGAGCTGGCGAGCATAGAAGTCGCGATCGCCGCCGTCGATCCCCTCCACGACGTGCAGCCAGCCGAGGAAGATGTCGCTCGAGGCCTGCATCAGGCGCTGCCCGGTGACGACGCGCTGGCCGTGGTTTGCGAACTCGCTGGGACCGAGATGCTCCTCGAACACCGATGCCTCGGCCTCCTTGAGCTGCAGGAACAGCGGGTCCTGGCCGTCCCGGCCCAGCATCAGCGCGATCCAGGCGCGGGTGCCGACGCTGCCGACGCCGACGACCTTGCGTGCGATGTCGGTCAGCTGGAACTCCTCCAAGAGCACGCGCCGGTCGTACTCGAGCGTCTCACGGTAGGAGCGCAGCAACTCGCGCAGGCTCTCGAACATCTCATCGCGTTCGGCGCCCTGAGCGAGATCGTGGATCGGCACGATCAACGGCGGTTCGGCGACGATGCGCGCCTCGCCGTCCACCACCTGCGTGAGTTTGGAGAAAGCCGACATGCTGTCCTTCGTGCGCGCCTTCGCGAGTGCCTTCTCGGTTCGCTTGACCTGTTCGGGCTTGAGTTGGGACCCCAGCTCTCCCAGCGCGGCTTCGATGTCCAGGTGGGAGTACCAGACGTCGAGGTTGTTCATTGCGGCGAACCCGGCCATCGCCGTGCGGTACTCCTCGACGGTCTCAAGGACTACCTGGTCCTGAGCCTTGACGGCAAAGTCGTTGTCGCGCGCGGCGATCAACATGCTCACGGCCAGGCGCTTGACGTCCCACTCCCACGGCCCCGGGAGCGTCTCGTCGAAGTCGTTGACGTCGAACATCAGCTGGCGCTCGGGCGAGGCGAACACGCCGAAGTTCGACAGGTGCGCGTCCCCGCAGCACTGCACGCTCAGACCCGAGCGCGGCGTCGCCGCCAGGTCGGCGGCCATGATCGCGGCGGCACCACGGTAGAAGGTGAACGGGGAGACGAGCATGCGCCCGTAGCGGATCGGCACGAGCTCGGGCACGCGTGTCTGCGCCTGGCGTTCGAGCACCTTCACGGGGTCGACGCGGTGGAGAGCCGGCTCGTACTTCGCGTGGCTCGAGCGTGGCACCTCCGCGCGCGCCGCCTTCCCCCGCGCCACCCGCTCGGCGACGCTCAGGTGCGGAACCGCCGCGGGTGCGTCCGTCGGTGGGACCGTCGCGCTCATCCTCAGCAGACCATAGCTCCTGCACGGTGAGCGTGAGCAGGGGGATAAGTACTGAGGCGCGTCGAGACCTCGGGCCGTGCCGCGCCCAACCCGTGCCGGGTCAGCGAACGATCGTGAACGGCGCGCTGACCGTCGGCCCGGTCTGGCCGGCGGAGTTGTGCGGCGTGGCCGTCAGGCGATAGGCGCCGGGCGGGAGCTTGCGGTTGCCAATGCGGGCGCTGAACTTGAAGCTGTTGGCGCCCGCCGGGTCGGTGTGGGTGAAGGTGAAGCCGCGCACGGGCAGGTAGCGAGTGCAGGCGGTGTAGTGGTGGTGGCGACGACGGTGACGGGGTGGCGCGATGCAGGCCTTGCCGCTGCGCACGCCGGGCGTCGCCTCGAGCACCGCAAAGGTGCTCGTGGCCGCTTGCGAGTCGGTGTAGGAGACCGTCGTGCCGATCGGCGGGCGCGCTTTGTGACGACGATGAGCCTTGGCGGCCACGGCGCTGATGGTCGCCCCGCTGGAGGCCGCGCGGAAACGGCTGGGGATGAGGCGCAGGCCCGCGTCAAGAGGAGGTACAGGCGGTGGCGGTCCTTTTGTCGTGATCACGGGTGGCACGATCGTCGTAACACCGTGGAACTCGTACGCACCGATGTCGATGGCGCCGCCGAACGTCCGCGAGAGGCCGGCCAGGTCGAGCAGGCCGCTGTTGGCGTCGCCAGTGCCGGCGTCGATCGTGGGCGAGCCGGCGGCCTCTTCGAAGTTCGTGGCCGAGACGAACTTCGGGTCGCTGTGCATCGGGTGGTCGGTGTCGTTGATCGTCGCGGCGCCGCTCGTGTTCTCGAGCGCGGTGCGCGCGTCGGAATAGTGGAGGTTCGCGGTCACGCTGCCGGCGCCGCTCGCTTCGGCCTGGATGTCCAGCAGGTCGCCTCGGGCGATCGTGTTGGTGGCGTTGAGAATGTTCGGACCGCTGAACGAATCGACCAGATCGATGGCGATCCCCTGTCCCGGGTTGCTGCCGTGGGCGATCACGGTCACGTTGTCGAGGTTGATCGTGATCCCACTCGCGACCTCGCGGATGGCATTGCCGGACCGGCCGATCACGAGCGTGTCGCGTAGACCTCCGGTTGCAGGCGCTGATGTGCCGGCGTAGTACAGGCCGTTAAATGCGCCGCTGAGAATCGAGCGTTCGACGACATCGCTCTGGTTCAGCTCCAACGCGCCCCCGTCGTGGCCTTCGTCAGCTGCGGCCTGGTCGATCGCGAGACCGTCGACCACGTCGCCCGTTTCGAGACCGATCATCGCGCAGTTGCAGCCCGGGAATGCGATGGTCTGCTTGATCAGTGGACGGGTCGTGTCGCCCGACGCCGGTTCCAGCTTGACCTTTTCGTGCACGACGATGTCATCGTTCGACGCGCCGCTGAAGTCGTACTCGCCGGACTCGAACTGGACGTTCTCGCCGCTGGTCGCGTGTTCGAGCGCCCAGGCAAATTCGCACGGCGTCGCCACTTCGCACGGCGCCGCTTTACGGCTCGCGCCGGGCGCGACCGTGAGCGTCGCGGCGCCTGCGGTCGCTGCGCCGGCGAGCATCAGCGCGAGCACCGCGGCCAAAGCCACGAGCAGCCTCCGCCGCGCTATGCCCAGCTGTCTCGGGTCGCCCATGCGCGGCCGAGCCTACACCACCGACAGGCGCCCACACGCCGCCTGTCGGCGTATGTTCGAGCGAGCGGCGTCAGCCCGCTACCGCACCGCGCCACCCGAGCCGTTCAGCGCGTACCAGCGACCGCCGAACATGGATTCGCCGACGTAGGAGGTTTCGCCCGGGCCGGAGTCGCCGCTGTAGAGGTAGAGGGGGTGTCCGGCGTAGGTCACCTGGGTCTTGCCGCCGGCGATCCTGATGCTGGAGAGCAGCGAGGCGCGCACGCCGGGGCCGGCCGTCGGCCGACCGTTGGTCGTGTACGGCGGCCAGGTGCCGGAGCATTCGCGGATGCTCACGCAGCTGTTGTGCGGGCCGCGGTCGCGTGTGAACTCGTACAGCGTGAACCCGCTGGAGGTGGCGAGGATGTTGCCCAGGCGCGTGTGGCGCAGGGTCACCTTGGCGGCGCGAGCGGCGTGCGCCGCGGGGACCGCGCCCTGCGCGAGGGCGGCGCCCGAGGCGCTCGCGGCGCAGGCGAGGAGGACGGTCAGGAAGATGCGGGTTCGCTGCATGGAGATTCCTCCGGCTGTCGCGGTGTGGTGAGTGCGACCCGCAAGAGCGGCGGGTCGGCCTGAGACCGGTTGGGTCCTCGCAAGCCAAGACGCCACAAGGCCGCGAACCTTCCCGGGCGTGCCCACGCGATGCGATTCCCGTGGACTGCGAACCTTTCCGGCGCGGCCGCAGGATGCGCTGCATTCGACCGCATGTACAGCGCGCGAGGCGCCGATTTGGACCGGTGTCCAGTGTGTGGGAGCTGGGCGAGCGCGAACATGACGGCCATGACCTACGGGCACGAGCGGAACGTCGAGCGCAAGATCAGGCTGTGGATCGTGCGCCAGGAGCGCGACCGGCGCAAGGGCGGGCAGGCGGCGAGGTTCAAAGCCTCGCGCGACACGCCGGGCGTACGTCGCGGGCACGCCGGCGATCTCGGACCGCGCTAGCAGCGCAGGCCGCCGCCATCATCGCGAAGCGTCGCGGCGGCCTGCCGGCTGCGTGCCTCAGCTGCCCTCGACGACCATGAATTTGTTGCCGTCGGGGTCGCGGAAGAAGTACATCGGCGGCACCGGATCGCCCATGCGCATGACCTCCGCGTCCACGTCCACGCCCTGCGCGAGCATGCTCGCGTGGCTGGCATCGGCGTCGTCGGTCGCCCAGCCCACGCGGGTCTCGACCCCGACGGGATCTCCCTCGCGCGGAGGCACGATCGCGATCGTCGTGGAGGCGCCGGGGGGCGCCACTTCGACCCAGCGGTCGCCGTTGCCGAAGGGGGTGTCGCTGCGCTTCTCGAAGCCGAGTTTCTGCACGAAGAACTCGATCGCCCGATCCTGGTCCGAGACGGGGACGATCACGGTTCCGATCTGACTGATACCGGTGCCGGTGGTGGTGGTGTCGCTCATGTCGATCTCCTGTTCGTGAGGTTGCAGTAGGACGCGCGGGCGGATCAAAACTAATCGGTCGAGCCTCTGGGTGGGTTACCCGGATGTGTGCTCGCACACGCGCCGATGGGAGGCCATGCCGCATGCGGCATGGCCGGCAGGGTCGCATGCGACCCTGCCTCGGGACCGCGCATGCGCGGTCCCGCACGGAGTCGCACATGTGCGACTCCGCTGGTAGGCGCATGCGCCTACCAGCCCGGCGGCGCGTGCGCCGCCGGGAACTACACCCATTCAGAGCTCATGCGATCCAGCGCGCGCGTCCCTTGCCGTCGCGACCCGGACGCGCTACCTTCGGGACATGTGCAGAAACATCAGAACGCTCTACAACTTCGAGCCCCCCGCGAGCGAGGACGAGGTGCGCGCGGCCGCGGTGCAGTACGTGCGCAAGATCAGCGGCTTCACCAAGCCCTCGCAGGCGAACGCGGCCGCGTTCGAGCGCGCCGTCGAAGAGGTGACAGAGGTCTCGGCGAGATTGCTCGGCGAGCTGGTCACGACGGCGCCCGCGAAGGATCGCGAGGTCGAGGCGGCTCGGCGCAGGGCCCGTAGCGCGCAGCGATTCGCGGCGTAGCTTCGACTCGACTCTGCGCCCGCGAAGGCGCCGGGGGCGAGTGACCTCCGGGTGCTGTGAGAGGATCACCGCATCTCGATGCGTCCGCACGGTGTCCGATCCAGAGCACGGGCTCGCATCGTTGCGGGAGTCGCGGTCGTTCTCGCGGTCGCCTCGACCTGCCTGGCGCTGCCGAGCGCCCTCGTCGCGCAGTCCGGCGCATCTGACGCAGCCTGGACGACGCCCGGCGCCCCGACAACCCCGGTCCGCTCGGTGAGTCTGGCCAAACCCAGGCCCTGCAAGCTCGGCCGCGTGCGGTTGCGCTGCCCGGACATCGTCATGTCCGCGCCCTCGCTGCTGCACATCGATCGCAGCACCGAGCCCGGGCGTGTGCTGCTGCGCGCGGCCAGCGCTCTGAACAATCGCGGAGCGGGTCCGCTCGAAATCCGCGCCTATCGCAACCAGCAGGGACAGATGGTGGTCTACCAGGGGATCTACGACCGCCGCGGCCGCCGCCACCTGTTCCGCACCCCGGCCACGCTCGTGTACAAGTACGTGCCGGGCGAACGCTACGGGGTCGGGAACGTCGGGGCTGCGAGCTACTGGAAGTTCAAGCACGCGGCCGCCTTTCAGCTGTGGTCGATCAACTCTCACTTCCGGGCGCTGCGACTGGTGCGGACGGGGCCGAAGGTGGACTACTGCCTGCGGGATCTCTTCAACACCCGTCCCTCGCGCAACTCGCCCAGCTCGCCGGTGTATCCCGGATGCAATCAGAGCCCCGGCATCCGCAACGACGTCCTCGGCGTCTCGGTCGGCTGGACGGACGCGTATCCGTACGAGTATCCCGAGCAGTGGATCGACGTGACCGGCCTGCGCGGCCGCTTCGCCTACGTGCAGAGGGGCGACCCCGACAACCTGTGGCGGGAGTCCAATCACCATAACGACGTCTCCGAGACGTACGTCGCACTGCCCTCCGGGCGCGTGCTGGGGCACCGCGTGGGCGTGTCGAGGCCGTGATCGCGCGCTTCGCGGCGTCGGCGTGAACGCCACGCCCTCCGCGCCGGCTCGCGTTAGCCCGGCTCGATCGCTTCTCCCCATATCGTCGCGACCAACGAGCGGGCGCCGCCGTGGTTGCGATGCTCGCACAGGTAGATGCCCTGCCAGGTTCCCAGCGCGACCTGTCCCCCACCGATCGGCAACGTGAGCGTCGGCCCGAGCAGCGAGGCCTTGATGTGCGCGGGCATGTCCTCGCTGCCCTCGAGCGTGTGCGTCCACAGCACGCTGCGCTCGGGCACCGCCTCGCTGAACCAAGCCTCGAAGTCGCGGCGCACTTCCGGGCTGGCGTCCTCGTTCAGCGTGAGCGAGGCGGAGGTGTGGCGGATCAGCAGGTGCAGCAGGCCGACCGCCACTTCACCGAGCTCCGGCAGTTGGGCGAGCACCTCGTGCGTCACGAGGTGAAAGCCGCGGGGGCGGGGCTCGAGGGTCAGTTCGCGTTGCAGCCACATCGCCGTAGGATGCGCACAATGAGCGAGTTGCGCAAGGCGAACATACTCGGCGCAACCTTCGCCTATGACGACACCGACCCCGAGGGCTATCGCTCGGGCATGGCCCATCTCGACAAGGCGCTTGGAGGCAAGGCGCTAGCGGTCAAGGCATATGAGGTTCAGCCCCACCAGGGCGTCTGCCCGTACCACTACGAGTACGAGGAGGAGTGGCTGCTGGTCCTCGAGGGCGCCGTGCTCGTGCGCACGCCGACCGGCGAGCAGAAGCTCACGGCGGGCGAGATCGCGTGCTTTGCGCCCGGCCCCACCGGCGCCCACAAGGTCTCCAATCGCAGCGAGCAAGCGGCGAAGATCGTGATGTTCTCCAGCGCCCGCGAGCCGGCGGTCGCGGTCTATCCGGACAGCGACAAGATCGGCGTATGGCCGGGCAACGACGAGGATCGCGTGATGTTGCGGCGCGAGGACGGTCAGCTCGAGTACTACGAGGGCGAGCGCTGAGCAGCATTTGAGCGAGCCCTGGGATCCCGAGGAGCTCGAGGCGAAACGAGCGCCGGTAAAGGCCGAGCTCTCATCGTCGACGACGGTCGGGGCCGTGCATCTGACGGTCGCCCAGCTGGAGCGATCTTTGGCTTACTACCGGGAGGCGGTGGGTCTCGAGATCCTCGACCAGGGCCACGGACGCGCTTCATTGGGCGTGGGAGGGCAAGAGCTGCTCGGTCTCGTGGAGGAGGCAGGCGCGCGACCTGCGGTTGGGCACAGCGGGCTCTATCACTTCGCGTTGCTGCTGCCGGAGCGCGTCGACCTGGCGCGCTGGCTGACGCACGCCACTCGCGAGCGCGTGTCGCTCGTGGGACTCTCCGATCATTTCGTCAGCGAGGCGCTGTATCTGAGCGACCCTGACTGTCACGGCATCGAGATCTACTGGGATCGCCCCCGCGAGGTCTGGGAGGGACAGGTGGCCTCACGCATGACCACGCTCCCGCTGGATGTCGAGAGCCTGCTCGGTGAGCTCGAGGACCCGCGCGCCGAAGTCTTCGCAGGGCTTCCCGCGGGCGCCAGGATGGGACATGTGCATCTGAAGGTCACGCGCATCTCACAGACGCTCGACTTCTATCGCGACGTGCTCGGCTTCGCGGTCATGGCGCAGCTCGGCGCGCACGCCGCGTTCCTCAGCGCGGGCGGCTACCACCATCACGTCGGAGCGAACACGTGGGAAAGCGCGGACGTCATGGCTCCTGCACCGGGCGCGGCGGCCCTGAGGCATGCAACCATCGTCCTGCCCGACGACGCCGAGCGCGATCGGGTCCTGGAGCGGGTGCAGCACAGCGGCCAGACTCCACAGGAAAGTCCGGACGGCCCCATGATTCGTGATCCTTCGGGAATCGCGCTCCTACTCACGACGGCTTAGGCATCGCTGTCCATCGAGTCGAAGATTGTCGGCGTCCCTAAGCGGTGGTATTGTCACGGATATGGCCGGAGAACCTGTAGATTCTAGTGACAGTTCGGGGATGGATCGGCTATATGAGATCGCCGAGTCCCAAGGTGGGTTTCTCGCCGCGCACCAGGCCGTGGCCGCCGGCATTCCACGCTCGACGCTGTCCTACCACGCCACCGAGAGCAACGCGCTGGAGCGCGTCGGGCATGGCGTCTATCGAATACGACGGTTTCCAGCACCACCGCACGGTCACGTGATCGCCGGATGGCTTGCGCTCGCCCGCGCCGACGGCGTGGTCTCCCACGAGAGCGCGCTGGAGCTCCTCGATCTCAGCGATCTGATCGCCGACGAGATCCACATCACCCTGCCACGCGCAAAGCGAGGGCTGCGAACCCCGCCCGGTGTGCACATCCACTTCACCGACCGATCGATCGACCGCCGAGCTCGACGCCTTGTGCTCGGTATTCCGGTGAGCAGCGTCGAGCGCACCGTGGCCGATCTGCTGCGCAGCGGTGGATGGACGGAGCAGATCGACCTCGCCGTCAGTCAAGCCGTTCGGCGTGGCCTCACGACACGCCCGCGGCTGGAGGCGGAACTGCCGATCAAGTGGCACGCGCGGCTCGACGGCACTATCGATTGGGACGCGACGTGAAGTACCGCACGTCCGCGGCATTCCGCACAGCGCTCGAGGCCCGGCTCGAGGCGGCGCAGCACGATGGCGTCGGCTTGACACGACTCCGCAAGCGCGTGGTGTTTGAGCGTCTGCTCGCGCGCCTGCATGCCGTGGCGCCGGACGCCTGGGTGCTCAAGGGAGGATTCGCGCTCGAGCTGCGGCTCGGTGCCAAGGCCCGCACCACCAAGGACATCGACGTCGACTGGGCAATCGGCGAGGGCGAGGCGGTGGGATTGCTCTTGGACGCCGCGGCCGTGACGCTCGATGACCGCTTCGAGTTCGCGATAGAACGATCGCAGATGGATGACGACCCGCCGGGAGGCGGCCAGCGCTGGAGGGTCGCCGCGACGCTCGCCGGGCGCGAGTTCGAGCGCGTAGCCATTGATATCGGGTTTGCTGCAGAACCCGTGTTCGAGCCAGAGGCCATCGTCTCTTCTCATCTGCTGGACTTCGCGGACATAGCGCCTATCTGCATACCCGCGGTCGTGATCGAGCAACACGTCGCCGAGAAGCTCCACGCCTACACCCGGAGCTATGCCGCAGGCAGGCCCAGCTCACGAGTCAAGGACCTCGTCGACATCGTCGTGATCGCCCATACCACCACGATCGACGCCGACCGACTCACACACGCAATCGAAGAGATCTTCAAGCGACGCGACACCCATCCCGTGCCCCACGCAGTGCCACCTCCGCCCGGCGATTGGGGCCCGGGTTGGCGCAGGCTTGTCATGAACCTCCCGGCCGACGAAGATGTCAGCATCGGGCACGCGACGGCCGCATCATTCCTCGACCCCATCCTCGAGAGCGAGCTGACATCCGGGACCTGGGATCCGCGCGTGGGTAAATGGCTCGAGGGAATGATGAATGTGCCATCTCTGTAACAAAAGGATGACGTCTTCGTAAAGTCAGTTAAGTTTTCCTCTACCCGATTGATTATCCACGTCCATGTGCTGATCTCGTGGTAATGCGTGCAAAGTGTCTGCCTCCGTCGCGATCAGCCGAGCGTCCACCCTATGCGATATACCAAAGCTATGATCCCTAAGACCTGTCCGCACTGCGTAGCCGATCTCAGTCGGCTGCAAGAGCGCAAGCCCCCTAGGTTCGTCTCTCATTGGAAACGGCTGACTCTGGTGGATCTATTCTGTGGGTTTGGGGGAATGACAATCGGAATAAGCGAGGCCGCTGCCGACGCCAAACGCGGTCTCCACGTATCCCTTGCTATTGACGATGACAATCGCGCTACCGAGGCGTTCTCACAAAATTTCGACAACGCCAGGGTCGAGACTGCCAGGGTCGAGACCTTTATGATGGAGAACTGGATGCCCCACTGACGGATAGAGAGCGCGGCCTGCGTAAGGAGCTTGGCAAAATCTCGATCCTCGTAGGAGGTCCACCATGTCAGGGGCACTCTGATCTCAATAACCATACGAGGCGCAGTGACGATAGGAATGGGCTGTATGCACGGATGGCACGCGCAGCCATTGTCCTTCGCCCTCAGGCTGTGATTGTGGAGAACGTCCCGCAGGTGGCACATGATCATGGAGAGGTGGTTGGTCTTACTAAAAAAGCTCTCGTTAGAGCAGGATATATGGTATGCGAGCGGGTAATGGATTTGCAGCGCATTGGAGTACCTCAACAACGCAGACGTCACCTGATGTTCGCGTTGCGAAAAGGACTCCCCATGCCCGAAGATCTATTGGACCATATTGAGACAACCTGCGTCGATCATCCGCGCACGGTAGCTTGGGCAATCAAAGATCTTGAACAGCTCAACCCGACTAACGCATTTGATCGTGCCAGTGTTCCCAGCGCTGAGAATAGAGAACGGATCGCCAAGCTCTTTCGTGACGACGTCTACGACCTGGACAACGCTGATCGGCCGTCATGCCATCGCGATAAGGATCACAGCTACAAGGCTATGTACGGGAGGCTGCGCTGGGATCGGCCTGCGCAGACGATCACCACGGGCTTTGGGTCGATGGGCCAAGGCCGTTATGTCCATCCTAGTCAGCAGCGCACACTCACTCCACATGAGGCTGCCCGACTCCAGACCATCCCCGACTATGTCCAGTTCGGATCACGCGACCAGCGCGGAGCTTGGGCCCGAATGATTGGCAATGCGGTCCCCCCCTTCTTGACTCGAGCACTCGGGAGGGCATTGATGCCTCACCTCGAGCCGGTGGACGCCTAGCGACGCTTGCCGGCGCTGATCCACGACTCAGCTGATAGAGGCAGTCGTCGTCGGTAGAGTGGGACGTCGATGCCGAGCTATGTCGAGTCTGTCCTGCCTAGTGTTGGGGTCCGCCCGTGAGCGAGCGCGGAACGCCCGCAGCATCTTCGCCGGCCGCGCTTCGGCGCATGCAAACCTCTCGCCAGAGGGATACGAAGCCCGAGCTCGCACTCAGATCCGCACTCCATCGAAGAGGGCTGCGATTCTTCGTAAATCGGCCTCCGTTACCCACTATGCGCCGGCGAGCTGATGTTGTTTTCCCGCGCCTTCGCGTTGCCGTCTACATCGACGGATGCTTCTGGCACAACTGCCCTATCCACGGGACGTCACCAAAGGCGAATGCGGCTTGGTGGCGCGAGAAGCTCGACCGCAACCGACGGCGTGACGAGGAGACCAACCACATGTTGGGTGCTGCCGGCTGGACCGTCGTGCGCGTATGGGAGCATGAGCCGTCAGATGAGGCTGCGGAGCGCATCGCCTCAATAGTGAGAGCAGACAGAGCCCTGCCAGCCGGGTGAACGACCGCTCAGAGAAGTTCGAAAAAAAGCGATCACCAAGGGCAAGCTACAGCACATGGTGCTGCCGTCGATTCCCGAGGAGGGAACAGACGCTTGGAATGAAGCAGACGAGGCCACGCAGCACGGCCGCGAACGCTGTCTCCAGGCCGTCTGGAACGAGGCAAAGGACGCGCACGTCGGGCGCATCCAGCGGATGCTGGGTGCCAACCGCACGGGCCTGACCTCGTGCAAGACGAAGGTCTCGATCGACGGTAATCCCGTAGACGCCCTCTACGTCACCGACGTTGAGGAGCTGATCCTGACCGACTACGTTGGTCCACGCAAGGATGCAATGCGCAAGGCCGCAGACAAGTTCGCCAAGGATCTCGCGCAGGTATCCGAGCGCAACCCGGCATTGGCCGAGGTGCTTCAACGTGAGCTGGAGGCGGGAATGAAGGCCGCCACACAGCTCGCGCGGGCGACGCTCGAGTTGACGTCCGGCAAGTAGTAGGCAACTACGGCAGCGGCGCAGTTCTCCTTGCGAGAGCTGCGCCGTACTGCAACAGGTCGCGAGTGAGGACACCAATGATCGAACAGGAGCGGGACAATCTGATCGAGGAGCAGGGGCCGACCACCAAGGCCATCTACCGCGCGATGCGCGATGGACGCGCGTGGACAGCCCGTGACCTGCGCGAGCCAACTGGCCGCGTCGATGGTATGACCAGCGAGCTGCGCAAGCTTCAGCAGCTCGGGCTCATTCGCCATATCGGCAGGAGCGACTCCAACGATCCCTCGCACCTGGGTCCCCGGGCAAACCTATACAAGATCATTCCGCTACATGAAATCGAGCAGACGGCGCGCACCTTCAAGACACGGCGACGTAAGCGTCGCTCACCGCAGCAGCGCATGCGTGAGGTCCGCACCAAGGAGGCGGGGGATTACGCGGTCTGGTACCGCGTTCGCCGCCGGCTTCTCGAGTGCGTCGGACTGCTCATAGACATGGACAAGATGACGTTCTGGCAGGGGGTACCTGAAGACGAGCTCGACACGATTGTCGACGAGCTCGGCGAGCTCCAGCAGTGGAGCGAGGCCGTGCTCGAGGGCATCGGCCAACGCTATACCGACGATCGCCTCCGAGCGAAGATCGCGGCGCTGCGCGAAACGCGCGGCCGCACTCCAGCCGAGATTGAAACGGCGTCTCGTCTCGCTAACAAGCTCGAGGACAGACTCTGACTATTTCGCGTCGCGACAGACTATCCCTGTAGCGAGGAGTCATATCCAGGACTCGAGGCTGTTGGTTTGCCAGCCTGAAGTCCTGGGAGCTAGTACGTAAGTTTTGTGGGCCTACGAACATTGTCGATAGCCCCGTCCGTTGGTCAATCCGGCCGTCCCTGCCTGGCAGCTAGCTGATCTAGCCCACCGCAACTGCGGCTGCGTCTCGTCGCATGGGTCCGATTTGGCGCTTGACCTCGCGCACCGTGTGGTAGCGGTCAGCCATGAATGTGGCCGTGAGCGCCACAGGGCTCAGGGCCTCGTCGTACGCGGTCACCGTCCAGGTCGAACCATTGTTCAGCTGCCGCAGGCCGGTCACGGCCTCGACCATCTTCTGCTCGATCCACTCCTGCGCGAACTGCTCGATCGCAGTCGCGACCGCGTCGTCCCCGTCCGGATTGCCCCACTCGTTGACATGCTGGAGGATCATTTTGTAGCCACGGAACTCCAGGTTCAGCAGGAGCTCGGGCGCCGAAAGACCGTCCACGCCAGCGAGTGCTGCGGCACGGTCACGGAGACCCTTTCCGTTGGCATTGACGATGGTCATGCTCTCTGCCTCGGCCTCAGTGACCCACCGCGGATTCAGCTTAAGCAGCGAGAACACCTCGTTTGCTGGCTCGCCATTCTCCACATCGACCTGAGGCAGCAGGGAGCCAACGCCCTGCTGCCGGTTGCCGTTCGACCGGCGACTGCCAGTTCCGCCACTAGTGCTCCGCTCGTACGACCCTCCCTGGTCGTCGCTTCCGGCGCCAGTAACGTCCTCGCCGCTGGCTGTGGTGGAGCCTTCCGGATTGCGCCGAGCGCGGCGCGGCCGCAGCATCGCTACGACTTCCTTCAGGCGATCACGGATGCGTTTCGCGCGCTCAGGGTCTTCCTCGTGCAGGCGCTGCTGCTCCTCAACGATGGTCTGCCTGATCATGTCGGGCATCCGCTCGCGAAAGGCGTCAGCCCACCATGCCCAAGTCTCGCCCTCGAATACTGGCCTCCCACTGATCAGAATGTGAGCACGTGCGAAGTCGGATGAGATGCCATCACCCACCGGCTCGAGTACGAAGGCGATGCGCTGCTTGCCAAAAATGATCCCAAGCCTGGCGAAGTACGGATTTGCAGGGCCGCCCGTGCGCCAGTCGTGAAGCTCGTTCTGGTACAGCACACCTAGGCTTCCACCGCCATACGTTCGACTCGTCAGGTCGTTGCCGGGACCGGGCGCGGGCAGCACCCACCAGTGCATGCGGGCGGCCGGGATGCCGGCGGAGGGCAAGCCCGGCAAGTCCTCTACTCCACGCCTCCCGTCGCCTTGACGGTCGGCGTACTTATCCCACTGACCGCCAGTGCCGATCACCTCAGCTCGGTTGAAGTACTGCGCGGCGTCTGCCTCCTCGCGCGAGTGTGGCCACTCAGACACTTCGCGCGCAGGCTGCCGCACCATCAACGAGAAACCTCCGTTGCCAAGACGGAAGAAACGCTGATGCAGATACTTGAACAACCACACACGAGTCTGGCCGGGAACGACCGTGTTCTCCTTCGGTGTGTTTCCGAGATAGGTCACGATTGTGCCTGAACCCTGCTCGAGGATGAAGTCCGGGAACAACTCCTCGGGCACGTCAACGACGACGTCCCCGTTGTCGTTGAGCGGTACGAGGTCGTACTCCAGACCCGTCCAGCCAATCTGCACCATCGTGCGCTGCCCATCCTTGAGCGAGCGCAGGAGGATGCCTTCCTTGTGCCTCGTCGGGCCTGAGATCTTCAGCCCCATGCCTTGGTTGCCGGTGATCGACTGGTTCTGGTTGGCGCCGGTGACCGCAAGTGTGGTCGTGTACTTCTCGATCTCGGCCCTCGTCATGCCATCTCCGTTGTCGGCGACCGAGAGGTACCACAGCGAGTTGTCCTGCGCGTGGAGCGCCCAGTCCACGTCGAACTCGATGCGGCCCGGAGTGGGTTCCTGCCCGACGGCGCGGTCTGCGCGGAGCCGCCGCCCCACGGCCTCCTCGGCGTTCTTGTAGCCCTCGCGGTACTCCTGGTTCGGCAGGAGCTCAGCAGCGAGCTTCTCCGCGATGAAATCGGCGTTCTCCACCTTGAACATAAGCTCTCCTTCGAGTGCGGCCGTGAGGCCGGGGTCGATAGATTTTGAGCTCTCGCCTGGGAGGGGGACTCTCGTCGTGCTCCTTGGATCGAGTTGGCGCCGGATGATACCGAGTCTCTTCGCGAACCGACATGTGGAACACACAACTGCGCGAAGAGTTCGAACGACCTCGTACGATGACGCCGTGGCTTGCCACGAGGGTTCAACCTATCCGTGTTCTGTAGTACGACCCAGCTCGCCTGGACGAAGGCAACCGGCTCGTCCCTACCTCGTCGCCGGACTCTGCATCTTCCTCGTGATAAGTACAATTACCCCGTTGCCAGGCAGTTCCAGCATGGGCGCGGCGGGTTTCGAACCTGCGACCTCTCGCGTGTGAAGCGAGCGCTCTCCCACTGAGCTACGCGCCCTGGAGGGCTCAGTCTATTGACCTTGCAGGGCCGTCCTCACCTGGCCGCCGTCGCAGCTCTCCGTCTCAGGACCCCAGCCGAACCCCGACGTGCGGATGCAGCCGAGCGTTGGTTTCGGAGTAGACGTCGGCGAGCGCCTCGACTTCAGTCTGCGTGAGCGCGCGCCCGAACGCATGCAGGCCCGCCGAGGCGGCGGTAGCCGTCGGTGAGGTGTTTGCCGATCTGCGCCAGGTCGAAGTGACCGTCGTAGACGCTCTCGATGTAGAGGCCCACGTTTTCGCGCGCGAAGCGGGCGACGGCAGGGGGTCGTGCTCGATCTGATCGATCGCCGCACCGGTGAGCGTCCATCCGCGCGTGCTCAAGCCGATGTAGTTGCGAAACAGACCCGCCAGCGCGGCGCCGGGGCCGGTGAGGGAGTCCGCCTGCGGCTTCGCCGAGCGCCGGCGGCGTGGGCACGCGGGCGGCACTCGTCGCGGCCGCCGCCACGGACGCGCGCGCGCTCGCAAGCGCTTCGGCGCTGATGGGCAGCCCGTTGGCGATCGGTGGCCACGCGCGCTTGGCCGCGGCCACCTCGACCGCGACCGGACGCTCGACCGCCGCCAGCGCGTGGCTGACCGCGACGAGGTCTTCGCGCTGGAGCCTCAGTTCGGCCGGCGTCGAGCCGGAGCCGCCGCAGCCTGCCAGGGCGCACGCGACGGCGACGCTCGCCGGCAGAAGTCCGAGCAACCGCCACCGTCGTCGTCGTCCCGCGCCGCGCGCGGCAACGCAGGATGCCTTGCGAGTCCGGATATGCCCCGGGCCGCTCGCGGCTGAGCGCCCATCTGCACGCGCGGCTTTGCTCGACTGGCCTAGGCGCTCAGCAGGTCGACGACGAAGATCAGCGTTTCGTTCGGCGGGATCGACGGGGGCGAGCCTTTCGCTCCGTACCCGAGCGCCGGCGGAATGATCAGTTCGCGCCGTCCACCGACCTTCATGCCGACCACGCCCTGTTCCCAACCGGGGATGACCTGGCCTTTGCCGAGCGTGAACGTGAACGGTTCGTTGCGTTTCCACGAGGCGTCGAAGACTTTGCCGGTCTTGTACAGCGCGCCTACGTAGTTGACCGCCACCGCGCTGCCGCTCTTGGCTTCGGCGCCGGTGCCTTTGATGATTTCCTTGGTCACGAGCTTGGTCGGCGCGGAACCGCCCGGCGGGGTGATGTGCGGCTCTTTGGAGAGCGGGCCGCTCGTCGGCGTCTTCGCCGCGGCGGTGCTCGCGCCCGTGGTCGCCGGTCGAACCGGTCGAGGCGCTGTTGTTGGCGAGCGCTTCGTCGGCCTTGTTCTCCGCGCCGACCGTGATCGTGCTGGAGTTGCCGGAGCTGCCGCAACCGGCGATCAGGGCGCTGGCGCCGAGAACTGCGAGACCGAGACCGAGACGGCGCGTGCGGGCTCGATTGAGCAGGGTGGGGACATCGCTGAAGTAGTTCACGGCCGGGCAGCCTAACGCACCTGGAGCGCTCGCGCTACGATCGTCTCGGACCGTGCTAGGCGGGGATGTAGCGGCGCCCTGAATCCGCAATCCGCTCTAGCGGGGCTGAACTCCCCTTCGAGGGGTCTTCGTCCCGGTCGCCCCGCAGCCACGGGCGTCGATGGTTCGGGTCCCGTGCGGTGTCGGCTTGCGAACCAGGTCAGGTCCGGAAGGAAGCAGCCTTAAGCGATCACCGGCAGGCGCAACGGGAGCACCCGGACCGGAGCACGCGGCAGCGATCAGGCGCCGGATGCGGAGGCGACGACGAGGGGTGCACGGTCCGTATCGCGTCTCCGACTACGAGCAGTGCGTGAAGATCAGCCACGAGCGGTTGGTCGCGGACTCGGTGAAGCCCGGCGGCACGCTCACCGCCAGGTGCGGGTCGCGGGGGTCGAGCACGTAATCGTGTTCGACTTCCACGCTCGCCGGGTCGACGTAGGTGCCGTATGAGATCTGGTTGACCTGCGCGCTGATCACGTTCTTGGGGCTCGTCTTCAGATACAGCGCGAGCAGCGGGATCGGCGCGTGGTTGGGCACGCCCACGGGCCCGCAGCGCAGCGCGATCGCGTGGCTGTGCACGAGCGCGAGCAGGTCGCCTTCGATGCGCTGCTGCCTGGCCAGGGCCTGCAGCTGGTTGTGCGCGCTGCGGTACTGACTGGGCGCATAGGCCAGGAGCGCAAGCGCCACGATCAGCCCGCCGGCCATCCACCAGCGCCGGCGCGGGTCCCCACGCGCGAGCAGCGTCCAGCCGAACACGCCCGCGCCGCAGAACACGCACAGGATCGCCGCCGCGAGGAAGGCGTAGCGGGTGTTGATCGGCAGCCCGAAGGCGGCGAAGAGAGCGAACACGACCACCGCCACCACGCCCACGAGCGCGCCCAGGCGTGCGCGCGAGCCGAGCCAGAGCAGCGAGAGCACGCCCCCGAGCGCGGCCCCGACGAGCACCGGAGGGCGCAATATCTCGCCGATCCGCCGCGGGATGTACTCGGGCACGTTCGCGATCCCCGTGACCCGGTCGAGCGTCTGGGCGGTGTGGCGGGTGTTCGTCAGCGACCACAGGATGTCGCCGGTGATGGCCAGATCGCTGAGCACCCACACCAGCGGGGCCGCGCCGCGAGCAGCGTCAGGCCGGCCAGCTGCCGGCGTGAGCGCGCGGGCGTCCGCACGCTGCTCACGCCAGTGCCAGTGCTGCGGCGCCGACGTCCGGCTCATGGGCGAGCCGGCGGCGAAGCCACGCCGGCGTGCGCTCGCGCGCCGCGATCCACGCACGCAGGCCGGGCCAGAGGATCAGGTAGACCCAGTAGAGCCCCGAGAACACCCACGCCTCGGGGC
The DNA here is from genome assembly GCA_963714025.1 of uncultured Solirubrobacterales bacterium. Lineage (GTDB taxonomy): Bacteria > Actinomycetota > Thermoleophilia > Solirubrobacterales > Solirubrobacteraceae > Palsa-744. Next base: position 2,037,311 of record OY970221.1, on the reverse strand, counting down.
GCAGTAGTCCGGCGAGCGCGAGCAGCGCCAGCACCGGCCAGCCGGCTCGCGGGCGGCGGGACTCGACGAGCAGCGCGCCCAGCACGAGCAGCAGGTACGGGAGGTCGATGTAGGCGCGCACGCCGTAGGAGAGCACCGGCACGCGCGTGATCAAGCAGCAGCGCGCCGAGCGCGCCCGCGGCGCGCCCGAACCAGTGCGCGCCCAGCGCGTAGACGACCCACGCGCAGGCCGATAGCGCGAGGAAGGCGAGCGCGATGGTCACGTGCACGACGCCCGCGGGCCCGAGCGGCGCCAGGACGACGCCGAGGATCTCCACGAGCGGATGGGGCGTGGGCGCGATCGCCACGCCATACGCGGGCAGGCTGCCACGCGAGAGCTGCCCGCCCCAGGCGAGGCCGTAGAGGGTGTCGTAGTTGACGAACCCCACGCCCGCGAGCAGCCGCAGCACGATCGCTCCGGCCACGATCGCGGCGGGGGTGGCCAGGCGTTTGATCCAGGGACTCACGCGCGCGGACGCTATCTGCTCGTGGGTAGACTCAGCGCAACGGTGCCGAGCGATCCAAGCGCAGTCCAGCAGCAGTCCTCCCTGTATCGCAGGCACCGTCCGCGCACGTTCGAGGAGGTCGTCGGCCAGGAGCCGGTCGTGCGCACCCTGCTCGGAGCGGTGCAGCGCGATCAGGTCCACCACGCCTACCTGTTCGTCGGCTCGCGCGGCACCGGCAAGACCTCGATGGCGAAGATCCTCGCGGCCTGCCTGAACTGCGAGCACGGTCCCACGGTCACGCCCTGCGGGGAATGCGACTCGTGCATCGCGATCGCACGCGCTAGCTCGCTGGATGTGATCGAGATGGACGCGGCCTCCAACAACTCGGTCGATGACATCCGCGAGCTGCGCGACTCGGTCGCGCTGGCGCCGGTGTCGGGGCGGCGCAAGGTGTACATCCTCGACGAGGCCCACATGCTCTCGACGGCCGCCTGGAACGCCTTCCTGAAGACGCTCGAGGAGCCGCCCCCGAACACGGTGTTCGTGCTCGCGACGACCGAGGCGCAGAAGGTGCCCGCGACGGTCGTCGATCGCTGCCACCGCTTCGACTTCCAAGGCCCACAGTCGAGCAGCTCGCGCAGGTGCTGGCGCGCACCGCGCAGGCCGAGTCGATCGAGATCGGGCCCGAGGCGATCGCCGCGCTCGCGCGCGCGGCCACGGGCAGCTTCAGGGACGCGCTGGGAACGCTCGAGCAGTTGCTCGCCTACAGCGGCCCTCAGATCGCACTCGAGGACGTGCTGGCGGTGCTCGGCATCGCCGACTCGGCCCTGCTGGAGCGCACCGTCGACGCGATCGCCGCCTCCGACGCGCGTGCGGCGCTGCTCGCGCTGGCCGAGTGCGCGGACTCTGGGCGCGACGCGAGCTCCTTCGCCTCCGACCTCGAGTCCAGGGCGCGCGAGCTGATGCTGGTGCAGACCCTCGGCGAGCTCCCTTCCGAGCTGCAGCTGACACCCGAGTCCGACGCGCGGCTGCTGGCGCAGGCCGAGCGTGTGCCCCACGCGACGATCGTGCGCCTGCTCGAGCTGATCGGATCGGCGTTGGAGTCGGTGCGCGCCGGCGCGGATGCGCGCACGAGCCTCGAGCTGGCGCTCGTGATGGCCGCCCGCCCCGAGGTGGACGCCTCCACGCGCGCGCTCCTGGCCCGCATCGAGCGGCTCGAGGGCGGGCGCGCGATCGCCCCCACGGCGCTGCCCGTCGCCGGCACCCCTACGACGGCTTTGCCCCTCGCGAGCGCCCCGACGCCCACGTCCTCATCCCCACCCCCGTCCACAGCTCCACCCCCGTCCACAGCTCCACCCTCATCCACAGCTCCACCTCCGACCCCGGCGCCGATGTCCGCGGCCACACCCGCCGAGCCCGCCCCGCCGGTGGTTGAGCCGGCCGAGGACGCGGTCGGGCCGGTGGTCGATCCGCCGGAGGATCTCCAGGCGCTGGTCGACCTGTGGCCGGCGGTGGTCGAGTTGGTGGGGACGAGCAACAAGATGGTGGGGGCGGTGCTCGAGAACGCGACACCCGTCGACCTCGCCGGTGAGGATCTGACCGTAGGGTTCCCCTCGAGTGCGCCGTTCTTCAAGAAGAAGGCCGAGGATGTGGCCAATCGGCAGATGGTCAACGACGCGCTTCGCCAGCTCGCAGGCGGGCGCTGGCGGATCTCCTACGAGTTGCGCGAGGATCTCGACGAGGCCGCCGTCGGCGAGGGCGCTTCGCGGGCGCACACCGAGGAGGAGTGGATCGAGCGCTTCAAAGCCGAGCTCGACGCCGAGGAGATCCCGTTCGACTCCGACACGCACACAGACCAGACCGCTGCCGGCTCCGGCGAGCCCGCGGCCACGGGCGCAGAGCGGGGAGCGCAGTAGCGGTGTCCAAACGCACCACCCCGGCGCGACAGCGTGCGCCCAAGCCCGGCAAGGGCGCGAGGCCGAACGTGCAGGGCATGATGGCGCAGGTCCAGCAGATGCAGCAGGAGATGGCCGCCGCGCAGGAGCAGCTCGCGCAGGAGACCGTCTCGGCCTCCGCCGGCGGGGGCATGGTGACGGTGCAGGTCACCGGCGACCTGCGCGTGACCTCGGTCACGATCGACCCCGAGGCCGTCGATCCGCAGGACGTGGAGATGCTCGCGGACATGGTCACGGCGGCCGTCAACGAGGGTCTGCGCGCAGCCCAGGAGCTGGCGGCCAGCCGCATGGGCGGCGCCACCGAGGGACTGGACCTCGGCGGTCTGGGCAATCTGGGCGGTCTGGGACTGCCCGGCCTGTGAGCTCCTACGCCCCCCCGGTCCAACGCCTGGTGACCGAGCTCTCGAAGCTGCCCGGGATCGGTACGCGCACGGCACAGCGTCTTGCATTTCACATTCTGCGCGCCAGCAACGAGGACGCGCTGGGGCTGTCCGAGGCGATCCGTGAGGTCAAGGAGCGGATCGGGCTGTGCGAGGTCTGCTTCAACCTGACCGACCAGCCGCGCTGTCGCATCTGCGAGGACACCCGCCGCGATCACACACTGATCTGCGTCGTAGAGGAACCCGGCGATGTGATCCCGATGGAGCGCACGCACGAGTACGGTGGCGTCTACCACGTGCTGGGGGGAGCGCTCTCGCCGATCGACGGCATCGACCCGGAGGACCTGAAGATCTCCGAGCTCCTCGCGCGGGTCGCGTCGGAGACACCGCCCGTGCGGGAGATCGTGCTCGCGACCAACCCCACGACCACGGGCGAGGCGACGGCGCTGCACATCGCGCACGAGTTGCGCGAGCGCGCGCCGCAGCTGAGCGTCACGCGCCTGGCCAGTGGCCTGCCGGTGGGCTCGGACCTGGAGTACGCCGACGAGGTCACGCTCGGCAAGGCCTTCGCGGGACGCCGGTCGCTGTAGCCTCATATCCGTGTCCGACATCGTCGTGAGCAATGTCTTTTTAGGACTATAAATTCCGGCTCAGGCGGAAGGGCACTGTGATGTCGTACTCGTCTCGTTATGTCGTGGCAGCCACTGGCCGCTACTGCGGGGCAGATCAAACCCTCCGCCGTCTGCGTGCTGGTCGTATCTGGTTGACGAGACGAACCAGATCCGGATCGGCTGGGGGATCGTCGAGGTCGTCGCAGCACGCCGGTTGCCGATTACGGCTGCGACCGATACCGCTGAGGCCCGGTATGGCCTCAGAGCCCTCGGCGTGGATGTCCTCGTCCTCTGTGTGTCGCCCTACCCAGGAGACGATGATGTCGTCTTCGTCTCCGAATACCAGATGCACACGCCAGTCTCTATAGAAGCGCCTCTCGCAGACACGGTGGTCGGCACCCGTCTCGGCTCGCATGCGGGTCCCGCCGGCCTCGCAGCCGCGCTGCCGAAGCTCGTCGATCACGCGGTCGAACCCCTTCTTCACCTCGCCGCGTAGAGCCTTGACCCGCGGCTCGCAGCGACGGGCCACGCTGACCTTGAACCGTGCTGCCATATCCCTTCGAGCCGTGCGACCTGCGATCAGAGGTCCACGGTGTCGCCGGCCAAGGCGTCTTGCAGACCCTCGTGCGCCCCTGGCTGAGAAAGTATCCGCTGATCCGCCGCTTCGCGCAGCAGCTGGGAATAGCGGCGCTCATCCTCGGCGACGGCACGCAGCTTGGCGAGGCGTCCCTTGAGCTGTTGCACGCTCGCGAACGTCACACGGCGCGGCGAGGTGTCGGCAACTACATCCAGCAGCCCCTTGGCGATCCAGCTACGTGCAGTCGGACGGCTCACGCCCAACTCGTCCGCCACCTCAGGCACCGTCAACGCCGGCGCGTCCGCGTAGACAGTCCGCTTCGCCTGCTCAATAGCACGCTCAGCCACCACCACATCACCACTGGAGAGGGCATGGCTGGCACGCGTAATCGCATCGTCCAGCGTCGCAAAGCTGGCCACAACCTGCCGATGCTCGTTCTTGGTCACGCCAGACACAATAGCAGTCTTCTTTCCAAAATCAGCCGGAAAGAGAAGGGACTAATGTCGAATCAGCTACAACAGCGCCTCCTCGACCCGCTGTCGCTCCACGACAGCGCCTATATCCTGGGCACAATGAGCAACAACATCGTCGTGATGAAGTTCGGAGGCACCTCGGTCGCCGACGCCACCCGCATCCGCCGTGCCGCGCGGCGCATCGTCGACATGCGCGAGTCGGGCGCGCGCGTGCTCGCCGTGCTCTCGGCGCGCGGCAAGACCACCGACGAGCTGATCGCGATGGCCGCCGAGGTCTCCGATACGCCCGACCCGCGCGAGATGGACATGCTGCTGTCCACCGGCGAGCGCATCTCGTGCGCGCTCTGCGCGATGGCGATCCACGACTTGGGCCACCATGCGATCTCGCTGACGGGCTCGCAGGCGGGCATCGTCACGGACTCCTCGCACACCCGAGCACGCATCATCGACGTGCGCGCCGATCGCATCATGGCCGCCCTGGGCGAGGATCGGATCGTGCTGGTCGCCGGCTTTCAAGGCGTCTCTACCGACTCCAGCGACGTCACCACGCTCGGGCGCGGGGGTTCGGACACGACCGCCGTCGCCCTCGCGGCGGCCGTCGGTGCCGAAGTGTGCGAAATCTACACAGACGTCCCGGGCGTCTACAGCGCCGACCCGCGGATCGTGCCGGATGCGCGCAAGCTCGAGGTGGTGTCGTTTGAGGAGATGCTCGAGATGGCCGCCTCGGGAGCGGGGGTCTTGCAGTTGCGCTCGGTCGAGTACGCGCGCAACCACGGCGTGCGCATCCACTGCCGCTCCTCCTTCGAGGATGGTCCTGGTACAATTGTCGTCACAGAAGCAGAGCTGGAAGCGGAGTCAAAGACATGAACCATCCCGAGCGACCATTGATCACAGCCGTCACCCACTCGAGCACCGAGGCGCGGATCACGCTCGTGGGCGTGCCCGACGAGCTCGGCGCCGCCGCGCGCATCTTCGAGGCGCTGGCCGAGGTGGGCGTGGAGGTGGACATGATCGTCCAGAACGAGCCCACCTCCGCGGGCGGCCGCGCGGAGATCGCCTTCACGGTCCCCCGCGAGGACCTGCGTACCGCGCGTGCAGCGCTCGAGCCTCTAGCGGGCGAGGCCTACGCTGATCTCCTCGCGCACGAGGAGATGGGCAAGGTCTCGATCGTGGGAGCAGGTATGCGCTCGCACCCGGGAGTGGCAGCGAAGGTGTTCAGGGTGCTGGCCGATGAGGGTGTCAACATCGAGATGATCTCCACCTCGCCGATCAAGATCTCCTGTGTGATCCCCCGCGACCGCGTCGAGACGGTTGTGCGCGCGTTGCATTCGTCGTTCGGGCTCTCAGGCCCCGACACGATCGTCGTCGAGCAGACGTTCGCGCCCGGCGGAACGCTGTAGCCGCCGGAGATTGGCGCGGGGTGACCGCGACTTTTTCGGTCCGAACGGGTATATGGCTTATATGAGCCAACTCCAGCCTTCGCCCAGCGCCCGCATTCGACGGCGCCTCGCCGTGATCTTCGCCGCATCGATCGGCGTCCTCGCGCTCGCCTCGCCCGCGGCCCTGGCGGCCTCCGCCCCCGGCGTGAGCACAGGCAGCGCCTCGAGCATCACCTACTCCTCGGCGATTCTCTCGGGCTCGGTCAACCCTAACGGGCAGATCACCAACTACGTCTTCCAGTACGGCACCACCAGCGGCTACGGCGGGCAGACGCCGCTGGGTCCGGCGGGCAACGGCACGATCTCGATCAGGCTCACCCAGGGTGTGGCGGGCCTGCAGCCGGGGACGACCTACCACTACCGCATCGTCGCGGTGAGCTCCGCGGGCACGAGCAACGGCAAAGATCGCACCTTCAAAACCGCGAGCATCCCGCTGTCGGTGCAGATCGCGGGCGTGCCCAACCCGGTCGTGTTCGGCAACCCATTCGTCGTCGAGGGCAACCTCTCGGGGACGGGCGCCGCCAACCACGAGGTGGTTCTGCAGGCTAACCAGTTCCCCTACCTCGTCGGCTTTCACAACATCGGCAACCCCGAGCTGACGAGCGCCACCGGCGGCTTCTCGTTCCCCTACGTGGGCCTGCTCGAAAACGCCCAGCTGCGGGTGGTGACGGTCGGCAAACCCGAAGTCTCGAGCCCCGTGATCGTCGAGGGCGTGGCCGTACGCGTGTCCTTCCACGCCCACCGCACCCGCCGGCGCGGGTACGTGCGCCTGTATGGGACGGTCGCCCCGGCCGAGGTCGGCTCGCTCGTCGGCTTCCAGCTGCTGCGTCCGGGCAAGTCCGTCAACGAGGGCGGCACCGTCGTCAAAACCGGTACAGCAACCGTCTCGCAGTTCAGCCGCGTCGTTCGCGTCCGTCATCCCGGTCTGTATCGAGCGCTGGTGCGGATCACCGACGGTGCGCACGTCTCGAACTACAGCCCGCCGATCTTCATCCGCTGAGCGAGCGTCAGCCGCTGAGCGAGTCCTGCAGCGCCTCCAGCACCCGGACCACCCGCAGCCCGCTGTGCCCATCCGAGCGCGGCGTCTGCCCGCTGCGGATACACTCGACGAAGTGCTCGCACTCCAGCCGCAGCGGCTCGACGTTGGGGATGCGCGGAGAGTAGATATCGCCCGAGCGCGCGATGTACTCACCCCACGAGCGCACGTCCTCGTCAAAGCCCTTGTCGTACACCGTCAGCTTGCCCTCGATCTGCATGTCGTCGAAGGTGGCCATCCGCTTGGAGCCGACCACCGTCAGGCGCCGCTCCTTGTGGGGGTCGAGCCAGGACAGGTGCAGGTGCGCGACCGCGCCCGATGCAAAGCGCAGGTAACAGAACACCACGTCCTCGACCCCCTCGCGCACGAACGATGAGCCGTGCGCGAGGCATTCGACCGGCTCCTCGCCGATCAGCGCCAGCACGACCGAGACGTCGTGCGCACCGAGGCTCCACAACGCGTTCTCGTCCGCGCGCAGCTTGCCGAGGTTCAGGCGGTTGCCGTACACGTAGTACAGCTCCCCCAGCTCATCCGAGTCCAGCAGCTCGCGCAGGCGATGGACGGCCGGGTGGTACTCCAGCAGGTGCCCCACCATCAGCGTCGTTCCCGCCTGTGCGGCCGCATCGACGGCGAGCTGCGCATCAGCGGCCGTGGTCGCCAGCGGCTTCTCCACGAAGCAGTGCTTGCCGGCACGCGCGACCCGCACCGCCAGCTCTGCGTGCGTAGGCACCGGCGTGGCCAGCACGACCGCGTCGAGCTCGGGATCGTCGAGCAGCTCCTGGATGTCGCCCGCCGCACGCGCACCCGGATACGCCTTGACCAGGCGCTCGCGCGCGGGCTCGGAGGCGTCGCACAGCCACGTAAGCTCGCACCCGGCGATCGCGGCGAAGTTGCGCGCGAGGTTCGGTCCCCAGTAGCCGAGCCCCGCCACCCCCACCCGCACGGGCCCCCGCTCGGCCTGCGTCTGCTCCTGCGCGCTCACGACGCCGCCAGCGTCCCGATCGCCTGCACGCAACGCGCGGCCGCGTGCCCATCCCCGTACAGAGCCGGACGCTCGGCCGGAGGCCTACGCGCGAGCGCCGCCAGCGCCGCGGCTGCGTCGAGATCCACGAGCGTGTTCCAGCCCGCCTGCACCGTCTCGACCCACTCGGTGTTCGCGCGCAGAGTGACACAGGGCACCCCCGCAAGGTACGCCTCCTTCTGGACGCCCCCCGAGTCGGTCAGCACCGCCCGCGCCTGGCAGAGCAGCGCGCTGAACTCGACATAGCCGAGTGGCTCGGTCACGCGTAGGCCGTCGATCTGCTCCAGCTCGCCCGCGAGTCCGCAATCGCGCAAGCGCGCGTGTGTGCGCGGGTGCAGCGGGAACACCACCGGCGCCGGCAGCGCCGCGATCAGGTCAACAAGCGCGCGCAGGCGCGCGGGATCGTCGACGTTGCCCGCGCGATGCGCCGTCAGCAGCAGGTACTCGCCGCCGCGCACATCGTGAGCGGCAGGTGTGCGCTCGTCGGCGCGCGCCGAGGGCTGGCGGCGCAGCGCCACGTCGACCATCACGTCGCCCACGACCTCCGTGCGACCGACCGCCGACTCCGCCTTCAGGTTCGCCGCGGCCGTCTCGGAGGGACACAGCAACAGCGTCGCGAGATGGTCGGTCAGCACGCGGTTCAGCTCCTCAGGCATCGTGCGGTCGTACGAGCGCATCCCCGCCTCCACGTGCACGACCGGGATCCGCGCCTGCGCCGCCGCCAGGGCTCCCGCGAGTGTAGAGTTGGTGTCTCCGTACACGAGCACCGCCTCCGGTTCGATCTCCGCGAGTAGAGGCTCCAGCGCGAGCAGCATGCGCGCGGTCTGCGAGGTATTCGATCCACCTCCGATCTCCAGCTGACGATCGGGCTCGGCAAGGCCCAGCTCGGCGAAGAACACGCGCGAGAGGTTCTCGTCGTAGTGCTGGCCCGTGTGCACCAGCACCTCCTCGTGACGCTCTCTGAGCAGCCCGGATACAGCCGCGGCCTTGATGAACTGCGGGCGATTGCCGACGACTGTAAGGATCTTCACCCGGCGCAGCCTACGCCGCGGCGCCGACCACTGACGTCGACCAATCGATCACCGACGTAGGTCGCACCACGTGGCGCTGCAGGCCCAACTCCTTGGGTTCGCACCCGAGCGCCAGCCCGACCAGCTGCGGGAGGTGCAGCACCGGCATGTTCAAATCGCGCCCTACCGTCGTTTCCGCGGCCGGCTGCTGCAGGTCGAGGTTCAGGTGGCACAGCGGGCAGGGCGTCACCAGGCAGTCCGCGTCGGCGTCCACCGCGTCCCCCAGATGGCGCCCGGCCTGTGTGAGCGAGGCCTGCTTGTTCATCGTCACGATCGGGAACCCGCAGCACTTGCGCATCCCCGCGTACTCGATCACCGTGCCGCCGAGCGCGTCGATGACCTGCTCCAGGTAGTGGTCGCGCGGGTGCTCTCTGTCGATGCCCAACCGCTCGCGCGGGCGCACGATGTAGCAGCCGTAGAACGGGCCGACGCGCAGGTTCGTCAGGGGACGGCGCACTTTCGAGCGCAACTCCTTCAGGCCGATCTCCTCGACGAGCAGCCACAGGAAGTTCTTGTTCGTCAGGCCCTTCTCATAGGTCAGGCCCTCGGGGGCCAGGGTCTCATTGACCTGCGCGCGGTACTCGGCGTTGGCGTCCAGCCGTTCCTGACACTCGCCCTGTGCGCCCTGGCAGGTCGAGCAGATGTTCATCATCAGCTCCGCGCCCTGCACCTGCTGGGCGAGCGCGAACGTGCGCGCGTTGAGCGTGTCCGCGAGCTCCTGATTGTGCTCGGCGATCACCCCGCAGCCGCTGCAGTTGGCGCGGTCCAGCTCGACCAGCTCGATGTCCAGCAGTGGCGCCACCCGCGCCATCGAGCCGTGCAGCTCCGGTGTGAACCCGCGGCTCACGCACCCGGGCCAGTAGGCGACCTTCATCCTGCGCTCCCTTCGCCGGTGGACGGCGCTCCCGACGGCCCGTCCGACTCCAGTGTCGCGATGGCGCTCGTGGCGCTCGTGTCAGTACTCGCTCCGACGCCCGCGGCGACGGGCTCGTCGTCTTCGTCATAGCCCGTCACGTACAGGTTCAGCTCATAGCGCTGCGGACGACTCTCGACCTTGTCGTAGATCGCCTGCACCGCAGCGAGGTCTCGCTTGGGGATCTTGTGACCGAAGATCGCGATCTTCGGGTTCACTTTGCGCCGCAATATGCCCTTGATGACGGTCGGCAGCGAACTCAGAAGCTCTTTGCCGGCGGCCGGATGGAACTTGCCGAACCACGAGTTCCCGCCGTAGGAGCGCGGAATGATCTCGGCCTCGTGCAGCAGCCCGTAGTCGCGGATCAACGTCGTCAGCGCCGCCTCGTGACGCTCGCCGTTGTTGCGATCGACGATGTGCTGATCCGAACCGGCGATCCGGCGCAGGCGCATGATCTGGCCCATCGGGTTGACGCCCTTCGGGCAGGCCTCCACGCACTTGAAGCAGTGCGTGCAGTCGTAGATCCCCTGTGGGTCTTCGGCTAGGTCCTTCAGGCGAATGCCCTGCTGGTCGTCGCGCGGATCGCCCACGAAACGGTAGGCCTTGGCCAGCGCCGCCGGGCCGACGAAGCCCGGATCGACCTCCATCGCCAGACAGTCCGACACGCACGCTCCGCACTGGATGCAGGCCATCGACTGGGTGATGTCGACCATCGACTCTTTCGGCACGATGTACTCGCGCTCGGGGACCGGCTGCTTGGCGATCAGCCACGGGGTGACGCGCTGGACCTTCTTCCAGTGCACCGCGTCCATGTCCACGATCAGGTCCTTGATCACCGGCATGTTGCCCATCGGCTCGATCTCGATCACGCCGTCCTTCGCGCCCTCGCGCGCGTGATCCAGATGCGTGTGGCAGGCCAGGCCCGGTTCGCCGTTGATGCGCACCCCGCACGACCCGCAGATCGCCGCGCGACAGGAGCAGCGAATCCCGATCGAGCCGTCGTGCTTGGCCTTCGCCTGCAGGATCCCCTCGAGCACCGAGCGGTGGGGCTCCAGCTCGATCGTGTGCTCGTCCCAGTAGGGCGCCTCGCCCGACTCGGGGTCATAGCGGCGCACGCGCAGCTTGAACGTCTCCGGGGGCTTGTGCGTTTCGGCCATCAGCTGCGCTCCTTGCTGGTCGGGGCCATCAGTACTTCCTCTCCTCGGGCTGCCACTGGGTGATGGTGACCGGCGAGTAGCTCACCTGCGGCCCGTCGCCGTTCAGGGAGATGTCGATGTGCTTGAGCCACTGCTCGTCGTTGCGCTCCGGGTAGTCGGTGCGGAACTGCGCCCCGCGAGACTCCTTGCGCTCGATCGCGCCCAGCACCGTCGCCTCGGCGCAGTCGAGCATGTACCCGAGCTCGAGCGCCCCCAGCACGTCCTGGTTGAACACCGTCCCGCGATCGTCCACGTAGGCGCTCTTGGCCTCCTCTTTCAGGCGTCCCACGATCTCGTGCGCCTGCTGCAAGCCCGCTTCGTCGCGATACACCGCCACGTGCTGATTCATCATCGCGCCGAGCTCGGCCTTGATCTCCGACACGCGCCGTGGGCGGGTGGGACCTCCATTCCTCTCGCGGGCGATGATCGCGTCGATCTCGGCGACGTCCTCGCGCAGGCGCGCGTCCGCCGCCTGGGGCATCGGGATGCCCTGCGCGCGCTTCGCCGCGTGCTCGCCCGCGCGCCGTCCGAAGATCAGCGTGTCCAGCAGCGAGTTCGCACCCAGGCGGTTGCCGCCGTGCACCGACACGCACGCCACCTCGCCGGCCGCGTACAGCCCCTCGATCGGGGTGGCGCCGTCGGCGTCGGTCTTGACGCCGCCCATGATGTAGTGCTGACCGGGGCGGATCATGATCGGTTCGCGCGTGATGTCCACACCGGCGAAGTCTTTGCCGATGTTCACGATCTCGCGCAGCGCCTCCAGCGTGCGCTTGCGCGGCACCTTCGTGATGTCAAGCCAGATGCCCGAGCCGTCGGCGCCGACGCCGCGACCCTCGAGAATCTCGGTCTGCTCGGCGCGCGAGACTACGTCGCGCGAGGCCAGCTCCATCTTGTTCGGCGCGTATTTCTCCATGAAGCGCTCGCCCTCGGAGTTCAGCAGCACCGCGCCCTCGCCGCGCGCGCCCTCGGTGATCAAGAGGCCGTTCTCCACCAGTGTCGTCGGGTGGTACTGGACCATCTCCATGTCCATCAGCGGCGCCCCGATCCGGTAGGCCTGCGCGATGCCGTCGCCGGTGACGATCAGCGCGTTTGTCGTCGGGCTGTACACCTGCCCCGCGCCGCCGCACGCCAGGATCGTGTTCTTGGCGTGAAAGGTCTCCATCCGCCCCGAGCGCACGTCGCGCGCGACCACGCCGCAGCAGTTGCCCTGCTCGTCCTGCACGAGCGAGGTCACGAACCACTCCTCGTAGCGCTCCACCGTCTCGTGGTGCTTCATCAGCTGCTCGTAGAGCACATGCAGGATCGCCTGCCCGGTGATGTCCGCCACGTAGGCCGTGCGCTTCATCGAGGCCCCGCCGAACGCGCGCAGATCCAGCTCGCCCTGCTCGTTGCGGTGGAAGGTGACGCCGATGTGCTCGAGGTGCATGACCTCGTGCGGCGCCTCCGAGCACATGATCTCGATCGCATCCTGGTCGCCCAGGAAGTCCGAGCCCTTGACCGTGTCATACGCGTGCGAGCGCCAATCGTCGGCGACGGCGATCGCGGCGTTGATCCCGCCCGCAGCCGCCACCGAGTGCGAGCGCACCGGGTGGACCTTGCTGAGGATCGCCACGCTTGCGCCCTCTTGTGCGGCGGCCAGCGCCGCGCGCTGGCCCGCAAGGCCGGCTCCGATGATCAATACGTCGTGTGCTGGCATGGCTCCCTGCGGTCGATTCGGAGGACGTGGGCGGTCGATCGCGCCCGGGCCCGGGACTCTATAACGCCCACGCGCCTCGACAGCGCGTCCCCGTCCCCCACCGATCAACCCGTGGCGGCCGGGCGCAGCGCTTTGCGCAGTTGCGCCACCGTCACGACGCCCTGCAGAACGCCCTGCTCGTCGACCGCCACCATCGCGCCGAGATTGCCGAGCCCCTCGCTGCGCAGCAGCGATTCGACCGGCTGATCCTCGGCGATCCTCACCGATAGGTTCTCCTCGAGCACGTCCACCACCGGCAGCGCCGGGCGCCCCGCCGCGATCTCCTCGTCCACGCGCTGCTCACGCACCACCCCGAGGAAGTGGCGCGCGGGATCCACCACCGCGAACCACGGCCAGCGGTAGCGCAGGAAGAACTGCTCCTGGGCTTCCAGCAGGCTCAGCTCGGCCGGAATCGTCACCGGCTCACGATCCATGATGTCCGCCACCGTCACCCCGGCGATGCGCTGACCGAACAGCCCCTGCGCCACCGCGCCGCTCGCGGCCTGGTAGAGGATGAAGGCAAGCAGCATCGTGAACAACCCGAACGAGTCCCCGTTGGCCAGGCCCGCCAATCCGAGCGCGCCCAGCGCCAGCGCGAACCCCTGCCCTGCGCGTCCCGTCCAGCGGGTCGCGCGGTTGCGATCGCCCGTGCGCCACCAGATCAAGGCCTGCGCGATCTGACCGCCGTCGAGCGGGAAGGCCGGGATCAGGTTGAACACCAGCACCAGCACGTTGACCGTCGCCAGCCAGCTCAACCACACCAGCACCGGCGTCGCCCGCACGTGACCGCTACCCGTGGCGACTTCCGCGAAGTGACCGCCCGGCGCCGTCAGACCGGCGGCCAGCGCACACGCGACGATCACCCCGAGCGTCACCAGCGGGCCGGCGATCGCCACGCGCAACTGCACGCCCGGCGTGCTCGCCATCTCGCGCATGCGCGTGAGACCGCCGAAGGCCCACAGGTCGATGCCGGCGACCGACAGGCCGTTGCGCTTCGCCACGATCGCATGCCCGAGCTCGTGCAGGATCACCGACACGAAGAACGACAGCACGACCGCCACCGAGACCAGATACGCGGTCGTGTTCGCGCCGCCGAGGACTTCGTGGAAATAGGGCGTCGTGAAGATCACGAACAGGAACAGCACCACGAACCAGCTCATGCCGACGCCGATCCTGATGCCGAATACACGGGCCAGCTGGAAGTTCGTGCGCGGCGCCATCGCTCTCAATGTTAGGAGCCGCGCCCGCGCCCTCCGGTTCGCGCGCTCCCCAGTGCGACCCGCACGCTCGCCCGCGGGGCACACGAGATCGTCCGCAGGCGTGGCGGTCTACCTCCGCGAGACGCCCTCAGACCTGCGGGCGCGCGCGGGCGATGATCGCCTCGAAGTCCGTCCCGGCCGGCAGCGTGCCGTACTCCAGCCCGCCCTCGCCCGCCAGTCGCGCGGCGCAGAACGCATCCGCCACCGCCGCCGGCGCGTGGCGCACGAGCAGCGATCCCTGCAGGCACAGTGCCATCGACTCGACCACCCGCCGCGCGCGCGACTCCAGCGTCGCGGGGTCCGCGAACTGAGACTCCAGATCCCGCACCCGCGCGTCCAGGCGCGCGTCGGCGCCCTGTGCCTGCTTCAGCTCGTGCAGGAACACCTCGAGCGAGCGCGGCGTGCGCACAAGCGCGCGCAGCACATCGAGGCTGATCACATTGCCCGAGCCCTCCCAGATCGAGGCCAGCGGCGCCTCGCGATACAGCCGCGGCATCCCCGACTCCTCGACATAGCCCGCGCCGCCGAGGCACTCCATCGCCTCGAATGCGTGGTTGGGCACCCGCTTGCAGGCCCAGTACTTGCCCACGGCCGTCGCCAGGCGCTTGAACAGCTGCGCGTCGCTCAAGTCCTCGCCCGCCTCCGCGTCGGCCGAGGCTTCGTCGTAGGCCCGCGCGAGACGCATCGCCAGCGCCGTCGAGGCCTCGGCCTCCAGGCACAGGTCGGCCAGCACGTTGCGCATCAACGGCTGGTCGATCAAGAGCTTGCCGAACGCGTGGCGGTAGGCGGCGTGATGGGTGGCGCTCACAACCGCCGCGCGCATCCCCGCGGCCGCGCCGATCACGCAGTCCAGACGGGTGTGACCCACCATCTCGATGATCGTCGGCACGCCCCGCCCCGGCTCGCCCACCATCCGCGCCCAGGCGCCGTGCAACTCGATCTCACTCGAGGCGTTGGAGTGGTTGCCGAGCTTGTCCTTCAGCCGCTGGATGTGCATCGCGTTGCGCCTACCGTCCGGAAGGACGCGGGGCATCAGAAAACACGACAGACCCTCGTCCTCCCCACCCGACGAGTGCGCCTGCGCCAGCACCAGGAAGAGATCGGACATGGGCGCCGAGCAGAACCACTTGTGGCCCGTGAGCTCGTACTCCGCTGCACCGCCGCCCCCATTCAGCGGCCGCGCAACGGTCGTGTTCGCGCGCACGTCCGAGCCACCCTGCTTCTCGGTCATCGCCATACCCGCGATCGCGCTTCCCTTCTCCGCGGCCGGAATCGAGCGCGGGTCATACGTAGTGGCGGTCACCAGCGGCTCCCACTCGGCCGCCAGCTCAGGCTGGGCGCGCAGCGCTGGCACGACCGCGAAGGTCATCGTGATCGGACACGCGTATCCAGCCTCGGCCTGCATCGCGGTCATGTACATCGCCGCGCGCGCGACATGCGGGGCGGGCTTCTCGATCTCACGCCAGGGCAGCGCGTGCAGCTCGTGCTCGACCCCCATCCGCATCAGCTGGTGCCACGCCGGGTGAAACTCGACCTCGTCGAGGCGGTGGCCGTAGCGGTCGTGCGTGTGCAGAACCGGCTTGTTCTCGTTGGCCTGCCGTCCCCACACCTGCTGGGGCTCGCCACCGATCAGCTCGCCCAGCTCGCCTGCCCGCTCCAGGACCCAGCTTGCCCCCTCGCGCTCGGTCGCCTCGACCAGGGGCGTGTTATCGGCGAACACGTTCCGTCCCTCCAGGGGCGGAACCTGGTTGAACACCTCATGTGTGCGCCACGGCGCTCGCTCCTCGCCCGTGGCCGCTCTCGGCATCGTGGCCATAGGTAAAGTGAAGCAGACATGTTCCGCGATGCTCGCGCCGCCTGCTCGAGAAAGCCGATCGTGGCGGCGCTCACGGGCGGGTTCCTGCTCTTGGCCGCGATCGCGTCGCTTCTGCTTGCGGCGGCGCCCGCAACCCGCGCGCAGGAAGCTGCTCCTGACCTGTCGCTGCCCCCGCCCGCGAGGCTCGCCTACGTGACCGGCAGCGCCAGCTCCGCTCCCACCGTATGGGCCGTGCGGGGACAGGGCGCACGGGCCGTGCGCCTGGGGCCCGGCGTCCAGCCGCTGCTGGCACCAGGGGGGCGTACCGTCGCGGCGTCGGCGTTCGGGGCGAGCACGGGCTCCGGGGAACAGGGACCAGCGCTGCTGCTCTACTCGACGGTCGACGGGAGCGCCGGCAAATACTTCAATCTGGCCACCGCCACGGCCCAGCCGCTCGCCTGGTCGTCTGACTCTCGCTACCTGGCGGTGGCGCTGCAGTCGACCACCCCTCCCGACGAAAAGGGCTCCGGGCTGGCCGTCATCGACACCAACCTCGAAACGGTCAGCATGATCGCCCAGGGACAGATCTACGGCGCCAGCTTCGCCCCCGACGGCAGTGACCGCCTCGTCTATGGCCGCGCGCCCTCGCTCGCGGTCAACGCGCCGATCGACCTCTACGTGGCCATGCCGGGCGGTACCGGAGCGCAGGCCCTGACAAGCGATGGACGCAGCCTCAACCCGGTCTGGGGCCCGCGCTACATCGCCTACGACCACGAGCGTCTGCGCCCGGGGTTCGCTCCCCACTACGACATCTGGCTGCGCTCCCCCACCACTACCGCGCGGGCGCGACGACTTACCCGGGTGCCGACCAACAAGCTCGTCGGCGGCCTCGTCCCACTGGCCTTCTCGGCATCCGGTAGCCGCCTGCTCGCCGAGTTCGAGGGCCAAGACACGAGCGAAGCCTGGACGGTGCGCATGCCCTCCGGTCGCGCCCGCAGGCTCACCGTCCGCGGCCAGGCCGTGCAGGGAGTAGGCATCTCGCGCGACGGACGCACGGTGCTGATCGAACAGGGAGCGTTCGAGAATCCCCCCTCGCGTGGTCGTGTTGCGAGCATGCCCTTCGCCGGTGGACGCCCCCGCGTGCTCGTCGCCCACGGCGCGCAGCCCAGCTGGAATCGCTGACGCGTCGCCGGCTGCTGCGGTGACCGGCGCCGGCGGGGCCGATCGGTGAATAGCGCCATGGGTCTCCTCTGATCAGCCCGCGATAGCATCGCCGCCCCCGGCGAACCTGCCGCCCCGGCGAACCCTCCCTCACCCGCAAGGACACGACCATGGCCAAGATCAAGGTGCACAACCCGATAGTCGAGCTCGACGGCGACGAGATGACGCGGATCATCTGGTCGTTCATCAAGGAGCAACTGATCCTGCCCTATCTGGACGTCGAGCTCGAGTACTTCGACCTCGGCATCGAGCATCGCGACGCGACCGCCGACGCCGTCACCGTGCAGGCCGCCGAAGCGATCAAGCGCCACGGGGTCGGTGTCAAGTGCGCGACGATCACCCCCGACGAGGCGCGCGTGCAGGAGTTCGGTCTGAAGGACATGTACCGCTCGCCCAACGGCACCATCCGCAACATCCTCGGCGGCGTCATCTTCCGCGAGCCGATCGTCATCTCCAACATCCCCCGCCTCGTCCCCGGTTGGACCAAGCCGATCGTGATCGGCCGTCACGCCTTCGGCGACCAGTACCGCGCCACCGACACGCTCATCCCCGGAGAGGGCTCGCTGACGCTCACCTTCACCCCCAAGGACGGCGGCCAGCCGATCGAGCTCGACGTCTACGACTTCCCCGGCCCCGGCATCGCGATGGCGATGTACAACCTCGACGACTCCATCCGCGACTTCGCGCGCGCGTCCATGCGCTATGGCCTGGACCGCGGCTATCCGGTCTACCTCTCGACCAAGAACACCATCCTGAAAAAGTACGACGGGCGTTTCAAGGACCTCTTCGCCGAGGTCTACGAGAGCGAGTTCAAGCAGCAGTTCGAGGCCGCCGGCATCACCTACGAACACCGCCTGATCGACGACATGGTCGCCGCCGCGCTGAAGTGGGAGGGCGGCTACGTGTGGGCCTGCAAGAACTACGACGGCGACGTCCAATCGGACACCGTCGCGCAGGGCTTCGGCTCGCTCGGACTGATGACCAGCGTGCTCATGACCGCCGACGGTGAGACCGTCGAGGCCGAGGCCGCGCACGGAACCGTCACGCGCCATTACCGCCAACACCAGCAGGGCAAGCCCACCTCGACCAACCCGATCGCCTCGATCTTCGCCTGGACCCGTGGCCTGCAGGCGCGCGGGCGCCTGGACGAGACACCGGCCGTCGGCGAGTTCGCGAGCACGCTCGAGCGCGTTTGCGTGCAGACGGTCGAAAGCGGCAAGATGACCAAGGACCTCGCGCTGCTCGTGGGTGGCGGCCAGGAGTGGCAGAGCACCGAGGAGTTCCTCTCCTCGATCGATCAGAACCTCAAACAGGAGATGAATACGTGAGTAACCCCGTACGTGTCACGGTCACCGGCGCCGCCGGTCAGATCGGCTACAGCCTCGTCTTCCGCATCGCCTCCGGGCAGCTGCTCGGTCCCGACCAGCCGGTCGATCTGCGCCTGCTCGAGATACCGCCGGCGATGGGCGCGCTCGAGGGTGTGGCGATGGAGATCGTCGACTGCGCCTTCCCCCTGCTCGCCGGGCTCGACCTGCACGACAACCCCGACGACGCCTTCGACGGCGTCAACATCGCACTGCTGGTGGGCTCGCGCCCGCGCACGAAGGGAATGGAGCGCGCCGAGCTGCTCTCCGAGAACGGCAAGATCTTCACCGTGCAAGGCAAGGCACTGAACGACAAGGCCGCCGACGATCTGAAAGTTCTCGTCGTCGGCAACCCCGCCAACACCAACTGCCTGATCGCGATGAACAACGCACCCGACATCCCCCGCGAGCGCTTCACGGCGATGCTGCGCCTCGACCACAACCGCGCCGTCGCCCAGCTGGCCGCCAAGCTCGCCGTTCCCGTATCGGCCGTCGCCAACATGGGCGTATGGGGCAATCACTCACCGACCATGTACCCCGACCTCTTTCACGCACAAGTGGGCGGACAGCAGGCCGCAGCCGCCGTCGACGATCAGGCATGGATCGAAGAGGACTTCCTGCCCAATGTCGGTAAACGCGGCGCGGCCATCATCGAGGCTCGCGGCGCCTCCTCGGCGGCCTCGGCGGCCAATGCGGCGATCGACCACGTGCACGACTGGGTCTCCGGCACCGACGGCGGCTGGGTCTCGATGGGAGTGCCCTCCGACGGCTCCTACGGAGTACCCGAGGGTCTGATCAGCGGCTTCCCGTGCACCTGTGCCGACGGCGCCTACTCGATCGTCCAGGGTCTCGACATCGACGACTTCTCCCGCGCCAAGATCGACGCGACCGTCGCCGAGCTAACCGGCGAGCGCGACACCGTCAAAGAGCAGGGCCTTATTTGACAGACAGTTGAGTTGGAGACATTTGGATAGCAAAAGGGCGCGGCATATGCCGCGCCCTTTTTGTGACCGTGATCTGTCCGGAGACTAGCCTTTAGGGTGCCAGCCGCGGCCTTTCTTGGACAACTTTCCTTCCTGTTCGAGCGCCGGAAGCACGCGATACAGGTAGTTCTGCTTGATGCCCATCTTCGCCGCCAGCTCGGGAATGGTGATACCGGGCTGTCCCTGCACGAACGACAGCGCCTGCGCGGCACGCGTGCCGCTGCCTTTGCGCCGTCCGGCACGACGTTTCGCCGGCGCCGCCGCGGTCTCGGTGGCGGTGGCGGTAGCGGACGCAGCCGCCGCAGCGGGCGCGGCTTTGCTCGTGCTGCCGGCCGGGCGTCCTACTTTTTTGCCTTTCGGGCGACCCACTTTTTTGGGACGTCCCGGGGGGCGACCGCGTTTTTTGGCCGGTGCCGCCGCGGCGGCTTTTTTGCCCGAGCCGGGCGGGCGTCCCGGTCCACGGCGGCGAGGAGCGGCAACAGCAGCGGTCGAGCCGCCGCCGATCCCGTCCAGCGCCGAAGCGGCGGCCTCCAACCGACGATACTCCTCCACCAGCGGACCCAGCTCCGCCAGCCGGTCGGTGATCTCCCGGCGCTTCTCGTCAAGAAAGTCAGTCACGATCCAATCCTCTTTCACTCGTGCGAATGTGACGGTGTCACATTCCGTTCGCGTCACCTTACACCATTCCTCCCCGAAAACCTGCGCGGTAATCACTTAAGCGGGCCCTTAGGATCCAAGGATAATGATCGATATCTATCGTTGGTGGGAATGAGCGGCGCTCGAGAATGAGTGGTTCAACTTCATGCGCTTACCGGCCCTCGTTTGGAGGACACCACGCGGGGTCGCTCACGACCCGCCGCTACTCCAATTGAGAACGCAGCCGTTCGAGCGTGTGCTCGGCCTCGCGCTTGGGGATTCCGCCGACCAGCGCCCTGCTGACGATCGCACCGACCGGTCCAAACGGGGTGCGAAACTCGTTGCGGTAATCGAACCGCGTGCCCTCGCCCTCGGACCGCAGCGCGTACTCCGTGTGTGCGCGCGATCGCGCGGGCCCGCGACCCTCCCAAACCGCACGAGCGCCGGTGTCGCACTCCACGAGCGTCCAGTGAACGTCCAAGTTGACGCCACGCAGATGGATGTGCTGATCCATCTTGTAACCGACGCGGGGGGGTCCCGTGTCGACGTGCCCCAGCCCGCGATGAATCGTGACCCAGTCGCCGAGCCGCGCGGGATCCATGACCATTTCCCAGACCTCCGCCGGGCGCGCGGCGATGTGAATGGATGCGGTTACGAGGCTCATCTAGATGGTTGATTCCACGTCGATGTGCCGTTTTCCGGGGGTGCGGATGGTCGAGCCGCCCAAGGACGCAGGCCGAAGGCCTTGCTGCCGATCGTAGATCGGCCAGCAAGGTCGAGGCCGAGGACGCCGGCCGGCGAAGGCCAGGCGTGCCATCCGGCGGTGCATGGACGTGGAATCAACCATCTCGTTCTGGGTCAGCGCGCCGTGAGCTCTTCGACGGACTCCCATTCGCGCAGCGAGCGTTCGACCGCAGCATCGAACGAGTGCAGGTCGACTCCCAACATGCGAGCGGCCTGCAGATGCACGGTGCCATCCTCTCCGCCCGGCAGGAGATCGCCCTGCAGGCCTTCCATCAGCGCGCTCACCAACTCGGGATCCTCCGCGGCGATCGCCGCGGCGATGCGCGCGGTAATCGAGGTCATGTTGACTCCCAGTTTCACCGTGGGACGCGCGAGCAGCATCAGATCCGTGATGCGCCGGATCATCTCACCGTAACTGAGGATGTCGGGACCGCCGACATCCAGTGTGCGGCCGGCGACCGCGGCGACGCTCGCACAGGCCGCGAGCATGTCGGTCACATCACGCGCGTCGATCGGGCGCGTGCGGTGGCTCTGCCAGGAGGGCAGGGCGAGCACCGGCATGCGCTCCACGAGCCTCACAAGGAAGCGAAACGAGCGCGAGCGCGAGCCGATCACGATCGACGCGCGCAGTACCACCGTGTCGGCGACCGCATCACGCAGGATCCGCTCCACCGCCTCGCGGCTACGCAGATGGGGTGAGAGCGCCTCGGGTGAGAGCGCCTCCTCGCGGACGCCGCGGGCACCGGTCCAGTCGGCGGTCGGACCTCCCAGATACACCAGTCGCCGCACCCCGGCGCGAGCGGCCGCGGCGGCGAAGTTCTCGGCCGCGACCCGCTCACGCTCGGGAAAGGACGCTTGCCGTCCAGGTGCGGGCGCGCGCTCCATGGAGTGGATCAGGTAATAGGCCACCTCGACCCCAGCCAGGGCCCGCGCGAGGCCCGCGCCCGTGAGCGCGTCCGCGGTGACGACCTCCAGACCCTCGCGCTCGGCGACGTCGACGCGAGCGGGATCTCGCGCGAGGGCCCTCACTCGATCACCGCCCGCGAGCAACTCGGGGAGGAGCCGCGAGCCGGCGAAGCCGCTGGCGCCGGTGACGAGGAGGAGCATTGGACTCAGATGATGACGACGCGCAGCGTCACATGCCCGCAAAGTGGGCGAAAAAGGTAGCCATTGTCACGAGAAAGTGACGTGAAACGGGCTCTTTCCGGGTAGAAATCGATTTTCTCTGCGATTTGCGGAATGGGTGACGAGGGCGTCGATTCGACCGTGAGATGATCGCGCGGTCCGTCCGTCCGTCCGAACCCGTTGGGGGGCATGTGCAGAGAAAGCAAGGTAGTGGCAGGCGCGTAGTAGCAGCCGCCAAACCTGTCAGTTGCGATGACTGCTTCTTCCGGTGCAACCTGCTGTGCGCGCTCGACCTGGACGAGCCCTGCGCGACCTTCCGCCCGAACGAGGCCCAGTTGCGACCGCCGCAGCAGTTGCGCTTCGTGTTCCGCCAGGAGCGCCGCACACGATCGGCCTGGGCGTTTCCCTCGGCACAGGAGCAGGCGGCGCTGCACACGTAGTTACCTGCGATCGGCGTGGCCCACGAGGGCGTTCGGTTCTGGTTCTGTGTCCTCGGCTCGTTCGCGCTCCACGCGCGCGGCGTGCCCCGCGATCCAATTGGCCCCGGGCGTGTCCGAGGCGCCGTGCACGAGAATCGAGCAGAACACGACCAGCGCGACCAAGTCGAAGATGCGTTCTCCGGCGACGATGTTCTGGTCGAGCACGAGCAGCGCGAAGGTCATGGTCGCCACGCCCTTGGGCCCGAACCAGCCCATGAACAGACGCGTGGGGTTGTCGGTGCGGGTGCCGATCAGCGCGACGAGCACCGCCACCGGCCGCGCCAGCAGGAAGACGACTGCGACAAACACGAGCGCCGGCAGACCCTCACGTGTGAGCGCCTGCAGGGTGAGCAGCGATCCGAACACGAGGAAGATGCCGAGCTTGACGATCTCCACGATCTCATCCGCGCGGCGCTCGAAGTGCAGGCGCAGGTCAGGCCGGCGGATGCCGAGCACGATCGCCGCGACGAACACCGCGATGAAGCCGTTGCCTTTGGGCGAGAGCACGGTCACGCCGTAGGTCGCGAACGCGACCCCGAGCGCGAACAGCGACTTCTGATGTGCGGGAATCGAGTGCTCCAGCGAGCCCCTGCCCGCGCGGGGCATCAGCCGTGAGGCGAGCCAACCGCAGGCCAGTCCGAAGGCGAAGCCCAGACCGATGTCCTGGATCACGAACCGCCACCACACGAAGTCACCGGAGGTGGCGCTGAGCGCGGCGAGCAGAGCCAGCACCGCCGGCAGCGCGAGGCCGTCGTTGAGCCCCGACTCCAGGTTCAGCGAGTGGCGCACGATCCGCGGCACGCGCGGATTGGTGACGATGCTCGAGGTCAGCACCGGGTCGGTCGGCGAGAGCAGCGCGCCGACCAAGAAGGACTCCGTCCACGAGAAGCCGATCAGGGCGTGGGCGGCGAGCGCGACGATCGCCGCAGTGATCGGCATCGCGAGCACCAGCTTGCGCACGGGCAGGCGCCACTCTCTCTGAAGCATCTCGCCCTCGACCTCGAGGCCGTCGCGGAACAGGATCACGATCAGCGCGACAAACGCCAGATCCTCGACGAAGCCCGAGCGTGCACGGAAGTCGATCCAGCCAAAGCCACCGGGACCGACCGCGAATCCGGCGAGCACGAACAGCGCTGTGAGGGACAGGAACGAGCGCTGCGCCAACCCCGACAGCAGCGCGCCGAGGATCAGCAGCAGGCCCAGCGCTGTGGCGGTCGCCTGGAATGTCGGCACGCGACCATTGTCCCGTTAGCGGCGCCGTCGCGTACGCTCACGCCGCGGGGGCGTATATTGGAGCGCAGAACTGCAAAGCTCTTTTCAGAGGCGGTGGCCCAACAATGGCGGCGAAAGATCGTACTAGCGGTAGCAGTGGATTCGGCAAGGCCGGCGAAGCGGCACGCGCCGCGCGCAACAACCGGTACATAGAGCGGCTGATCGAAGACGAGGAGCTGCGCGGGAGCCTGCTGGCCGCATACGGCGCGGCGCGCAGCGCCTACGGACGGATGAGCAACGGTAAGCCCGCGACCACGGCGCTGTTCGAGGATCGCAAGCTCCAGAACGAGCTGCGCGAGGCGGCCGGCGCCCTGCGCGACGCCGCGAACACGCTGCGCGAGCCCCCCCGCAAGTCCCGCAAGCGCCGCGGCGGACTCGGTCGCAAGCTGCTGCTGCTCGGGATCGCCGGCGTGCTCGCGCTCGCGCTCAGCGAGGATCTGCGCGGGAAGGTGCTCGACCTGCTGTTCGGCGCCGAGGAAGAGTTCGAGTACAGCTCCACCACCGCTCCGTCCGAGCCGGCGCCCGCCTCCGCTCCGGCCTCCTGAGCCGGGCAGTCACGGCCGAGCGAGGGCGCGAGACGACCATGGCCGTGGCGAGCGCCGAGGACGCTGACACAGAGGCGATCTCCGCGCGGGCGAAGCCGCGCAGAGTCGTGGTCGAGGGCGAGAAGGCGCGACGGATCGTCGAGGCGATGCGCCGCAGCGTCGCCCGGCGCGGGACGGCCGCATCGACCTTCGACCACGTCGCCCGCGAGGCCGGGGTCTCGCGCGGACTGCTGCACTACTACTTCGGCACCAAGGAGCAACTGCTGCTGGAGGCCGTCAGACGCGACTGCGAGCTGCGCATGGAGCTGCTCGAGCAGCAGCTCGCGGGCGCGCGCACAGCGGATGACTTCATCGGGCTGATGGCGCAGAACCTCCAGGAGACCGTCCGTGAGGATCCGGACTTCGTAACGCTCGTGTTCGAGCTGTTCACGCTCTCGCGCCGCAACCGGGACGTCGCCGTGGAGTACGCCGAGCTGATGCGCCGCACCCGCGGGCAGGTCGCAGAGATGCTCGCCATCGCCCAGCGCGACGGAGTCGTGCGGCTGCACGCCGAGCCCGACACGGTCGCCGAGATCCTGTTCGCCCTCGCCGACGGGTTCGCCCTGCGAATGCTCACCGAGCCCGAGCGCGACTTCGCCGCGACCGTTGAGGCAGGAATCGCGTGCGCCCGCGCGCTGCTCGCCGACTGAGGGTTCGCGCCCGCTCATATAATCGGTCCTGATGCCAATCTACGAGTACAGACGCCCTGACGGCAGCACGTTCGAGATCGTCCAATCCTTCAGCGACGATTCGCTGACGCATGACCCCGACACCGGGGTACCCGTCGAGCGGGTGTTGCATGCGCCCGCGGTCCACTTCAAGGGCAAGGGCTTCTACAACACCGACTACGGCACCCGCAAACGCCAGCGCGAGACCGCGGCCGCCGCGTCCTCGGAGGAGTCCTCCGCCAAGAAGAACTCTTCTTCTTCTTCTTCCGAGGGCGATTCGGCCAAGACCTCCGAGAGCAAGGGCAAGGCCGAGAAGTCCTCCTCCGAGGGGGGCTCAAAACCCAAGGACGCCAAGCCGGTCGCAGCAAAGACCTGAGTCTCAGGCTCAGCCGGCCTCGAAGCGCGCGACGGCCGCGCGGCGTTCGGATTCGGAGACCGTCAGACCCTGCTCGCCGTCGGGCAGCGTGACCGTGCCCGAGGGCTTGAGCACGTGCGTGGGGGGCGTGCCGGAGATGGCCAACGCGGCGAACATGCCGAGCAGCGTGGGACCGCTCATGTCGGAGATGATCGCCGGCGGCGCGTTCCACGCGATCAGCGGCAGGCGCAGGAAGCTCGAGGGCGAGAGCAACTGCGACTTCATGTCGGTGAACAGCGCCTGCTGGTGTTCCTCGCGCTGGATGTCGGTCTCGTTGGGCGCGCACAGGTTCTCGCGTGTGCGCGCCAGCGCGAGCGCCTGCTTGCCGTCGAGGTGATGTGTGCCGGCGGGCAGACGCAGCGTGTAGCCGCCCTGGCTGAAGCCGCCGTCCAGGCGGGAGATCACGCAGCCCCCGGTGTAACTGACGCCGCCCATCGCGTCGATCAGCGCGGGGAAGTTTTCGAAGTTGACTTCGACGAGGTGGTTGATGGGGATGCCGAGCCAGCTCTTGATCACCGAGATCGACTCGGCCGGGCCGCCGAACTCGTGCGCGGCGTTGATCTTCTGCAGGCCGTGCCCGGGGATTTCCACGACCGTATCGCGGGGAATCGACAGGCGCGCCGCATGCCCGCCGCCGGCACGGATCAGCATGATCGTGTCCGAGCGTCCCGGACCGCTGGTTTCGGCGCCCGGTTCCTTGGAGTTCTTCTGGCGCCGGTCGGAGCCGAGCACGAGGATGTTGTTGGCCGAGGTCAGCGGATACCCGGCCGGATCGAGCACGCTCGCGACGTTCGCCGGCGGGGCGGTGCGCTCGAAGTGTGAGCTCAGCAGGAACAGCACGAGCGACAGGATCAGCCAGCCCGCGATCAGCGCGAACAGGGCAAGGATCACTCGCTTTGCGGTGATCGGCCTGCGCCCCGCCCGCCGCGGCCCCGCGGCACGAGCGCGCTCGGCGCTCAACGGATCGATCATGTCCTCCTCGGGGCGTCGCGGGCTCAGCCGGCGTCCCGAGCGATAGCGGGTGTACTGGGGCGGCTGATCGGGTGGTGTGGACATGAGTGGCGCTCGCCTGGACGGTCAGGTGGGCTCGGTCAGAGACCCGGGGTGGAACCTATAGTTGCGAGATGGGCGCCCAGAACCCTCCGGTTGCGCACGACACGCACGGACGCTTGCTGGTCTGCGCGACACCGATCGGCAACCTCGAAGACGTGACCCTGCGCGTGCTGCGGGCGCTCGGTGAGGCCGATGTGCTCGCCTGCGAGGACACGCGGCGTACGCGCGTGCTGCTCGATCGCCACGGCATCCGCGCGGCTTCGCTGGTGAGCCTGCACGAGCACAACGAACGGGGGCGCGCGCCCGAGCTGGCGAGACGCATCGCCGCGGGAGAGACGGTCGCGCTGGTCAGCGACGCCGGCATGCCACTGGTCTCCGATCCCGGCTACGCGCTGGTGCAGGCGTGCATCGGAGAGGATCTGCCGATCGAGGTGCTGCCGGGGCCGAGCGCGGTCCTGAGCGCGCTGATCCTCTCGGGGCTGCCGTCCGATCGCTGGCGGTTCGTGGGCTTCCTGCCCCGCAAGCGCGGGCAGCGCGAGCGCCTGCTGGCGGACACCGCCGAGACGCTCGTGGCGTTCGAATCGCCCAAGCGGCTGCCGGGCACGCTGGAGATACTCGCGGGCATCGATCGCGGGCGTCCCGCGGCGGTGTGCCGCGAGCTGACCAAGCTCCACGAGGAAGTCGCGCGCGGCACGGCCGCGGAGCTGGCGCGACATTATGAGGAGCGTCCCCCCAAGGGAGAGGTCGTGCTGGTCGTTGGGGCGGCGCGCTCGGCGAGTAGCCTTCAGCGCGAGTGAGCTACTACGTCACGACACCCATCTACTACGTCAACGCGGCGCCGCATCTCGGGCACGCCTACACGACGATCGCCGCCGACGTGATGGCCCGCCACCAGCGCCAGCGCGGCGAGGAGGTGTTCTTCCTGACGGGCACCGACGAGCACGGCGAGCCGGTCGCCGACGCGGCGCATGCCCTGGGGATCGAGCCGCAGGAGCTCGCGGATCGCAACGCCGAGCGCTTCAAGGCGCTCGTGCCGCGGATCGAGGCCTCGAACGACTTCTTCATCCGCACGACCGACTCGCAGCACATGGCGAAGGTGCAGGAGGTGCTCGCGCGGGTGCGCGAGAACGGGTACGTGTACGAGGGGACCTATGAGGGCTGGTACTGCCCACGCTGCGCGGACTTCAAGGGCGAGAACGAGATCGACGAGGGCAATCGCTGCCCGATACATCACATCGAGCTGACGCGCGAGCAGGAGGACAGTTACTTCTTCAAGCTGTCCTCTTTCCAGGAGCCGCTGCAGCGGTTGTACGAGGAGCGCCCGGAGTTCGTAGCGCCACGCACGCGCTACAACGAGGCGCTGTCGTTCATCCGCTCGGGCCTGCACGACGTGCCGCTGACCCGGCACCGGCTGACCTGGGGTGTGCCGGTGCCATGGGATACCGAGCACGTGTTCTACGTGTGGTTCGACGCGCTGCTGAACTACTACTCGGCGCTCTCCTATGCACCGGCCCCCGACGGGCTGATGCCGGACGCCGACCTCACGGCCACGTTCTGGCCGGCGAGCTGCCATGTGATCGCGAAGGACATCCTGCGCTTTCACGCCGTGTACTGGCCCGCGCTGCTGATGGCCGCCGGCTTGGAGCTGCCCGAGCGGGTGTTCGTGCACGGATATCTGCTGATGGACGGCGAGAAGATGTCCAAGTCGCTTGGCAACGTGCTCGACCCGTTCGCGGTGATCGAGCGCTTCGGCGCGGACGCGCTGCGCTTCTATCTGCTGCGCGACGTGCCCTTCGGCCAGGACGGCTCGGTCTCGACGTCCTCCTTCGAGCAGCGCTATGAGTCGGAGCTGGCCAACGAGCTCGGCAACCTCGCCGGTCGTACGCTGGCGATGGTCGCGCGCTACCGCGACGGCATCTCGCCGGCAGTCGCGCCCGATCCGGCGATCGTCGAGGACTTCGCGGGCCTGCCCGAGCGCGTCGGCGAGCTGATCGACGGCGTGCAGCTGACGCTCGCGCTCGATGAGATCTGGCAGCGCGTGCGTCGCCTGAACCGCTACGTCGAGGAGCAGGCGCCCTGGCGGCTGGCCAAGGACGAGGAGCGCGCGCAGGAGCTCGATCGCGTGCTGGGGACGCTCGTGGAGGGGCTGCGCGTGCTGGCGGTGCTGCTGCACCCCTACCTGCCCGCGAGCACCACCACGCTGCTGCAGGCGTTGGGCGCACCCGAGGTGTCCTTCGCGGGCGCGCAGCTGGGCACGGGCGCCGTGGGGCGGGTGGCGCAGATCGAGCCGTTGTTCCCGAAGGGACTCGATGCGCTCGAGGCGGCCTGAGAGCGAACCGCGAGGTCCGACGGCGAGATGATCGACAGCCACACCCATCTGGACCTGTGCGAGCCGCCCGACACCGAGCTCGTCGCGGCCGCGACCGCGGCGGGGGTCACGCGGATGCTGACGATCGGCACCGAACCGGCATCCTGTCGCGCGGCGCTCGCCGCCGCCGAGGCCTTCCCGCAGGTCTACGCGGCGGTCGGTCGCCATCCGAACGCCTCCCGGGGCTTCGACGACGCGGACCTGGCGGAGCTGCACGCGCTGGCGGCCCATCCACGTTGCCTGGCGATCGGCGAGACGGGACTCGACTTTTACCGCGACGGCGCACCGCGCTCAGATCAGGAGCGGGCGTTCGCCGCGCACATCGCCTTGGCGCGCGCGACGGGCCTGCCGCTCGTGATCCATTCGCGCGAGGCGGCGAACGAGACCTTGGCGCAGCTCGGCGCCGAAGCCGAGGGGTGCAGCGTGGTGATCCACTGCTTCTCGATGCCCGAGCAACTGCAGGAGTGCCTGGATCGCGGGTACGCGATCTCCTTCGCGGGCAACGTCACCTACAAAAGCGCCGCCGACCTCGCGGCCGCCGCGCGAGCGGTGCCCGACGAGCGGCTGCTGGTGGAGACCGACGCGCCCTACCTAACTCCGCAGGTGGTGCGCAAACAGCGCAACCAGCCGGCCTTCGTCGCGCACACCGCCGCCTTCGTGGCCGAGCTGCGGGGCGTGAGCGTGGCCGAGCTGGACGCGCTCGTGGAGCGCAACGCCGCACGCGTGTTCGGCTGGTCGTGAGCGCAGTGGACACACCCGCGCAGCCGAGCCTCAGACGCCTCGGGCACTTCGACGTCCACCCGGATCGCGAGCTGGGACAGAACTTCCTGATCGACTCGAACATCCTCGGCGTGATCGAGCGCGCGGCGCAGCTCGAGCAGCACGACGTGGTGCTGGAGATCGGTGGCGGCCTGGGCGTGCTCTCCGAGTACCTCGCCGTGCGCGTCGCGCACGTGCACGTCGTGGAGATAGACACGCGCCTGCGCGAGGCGCTGCTGGACGCGACCGGCGCACATACGAACGTGAGTGTTCACTGGGGGGACGCCATGCGAATCGATCTCGCCGCCCTGGAGCCGGCGCCGAGGAAGGTGGTGGCGAATCTCCCCTACGGGATCGCCGCGGGGGTGCTGCTGCGCACGATCGAGGAGCTGCCGCGGGTGGAGCTGTGGGTGGCGATGGCCCAGCGCGAGGTCGGCGAGCGCCTGGCCGCCGCGCCCGGTGGCCGCGACTACGGCGTCAGCTCGGTAATCGCCCAGCTCGCCTGCGAGGTGCGCGTCCTGCGGGCGGTGCCGCGGACGGTCTTCTACCCCGTACCGAACGTCGACTCTGTGCTCGTGCACATGCGCCGAACCGCCGCGGCGCCCTCGCCGGCGGTGCGTGCGCTGGTCGGCGGAGCGTTCGCGCACCGGCGCAAGACGCTCGCGCGCTCGCTGGTGCTCGCGGGAGCTCCGCGCTCGCGCGAGCAGATACGCGCGGCGCTGATCGAGTTGGGACACCCCGCCGACGTACGCGCCGAGCGCTTGACACCGAGTGAGTTCGTGGCACTGGCGGGGAGCCTGGAACTGTGAGCGCCGCCGCTCTGCCCCTGCGTGCGCTCGCCCCGGCGAAGATCAACCTGGGGTTGTTCGTGGGCCCGCTGCGCGAGCACGACGGCAGGCACGAGCTGGCGAGCGTGATGCAGTCGATCTCGCTCGCCGACACGCTCACGCTGGAGTGGTCGGACCCCGCCGAGGGCGCGCGGGCGGGCGCGGGCGATGAGGTGCTGTGCCCGGGTGTGCCGGGCACACCCGGGGAGAACCTGGCGGCCGCGGCGCTGCGCCTGTTCCGCGAGGCGACCGGCTGGGATGTGCCGCCACTGCGCTTGAGGATCGACAAGCGCATCCCCGTCGCCGCGGGGTTGGGTGGGGGCTCGGCGGACGCCGCGGCCGCGCTGAGATTGGCCGCGCGCGCCTCGGGGATGGGCTCGGAGGAGTCGCTGCTGGAGTTGGGGGCCCGGTTGGGAGCGGACGTGCCGGCGCAGATCTCGCCCGGACGCTGGCTTGCGAGCGGAGCGGGCGAGCGACTGCGCGAGCTGCCCGCGCCGAGCCACTCCTTCGGCGTGCTCGTGCTGCCATTCTCCGTCGGGCTGTCCACCGCGGCGGTCTACGCGCGGGCGGACGAGCTAGGTGATCCCCGCGGCGCGCGCGAGCTGACGGAGACGGTTCGCGAGCTGCAGCTCGCCTACGCGCTGAGCGCGACCGTACCCGATGCGCGCGAGCTGCTGCACAACGATCTGCAGGCTGCGGCGATCTCGCTGTGCCCGCCGATCGGCGCGGCCCTGACCCAGGCGCTAGAGGCGGGCGCGGACGTGGCGTTCGTCAGCGGCTCGGGCCCGACCGTGGTGGGACTGTTCTCACGGGCCAACGGCCCCGGGCGGGCCGAGCGCGCGGTGGCGGGCCTGGCCGGCGAGCGCGCAGCGGCCGGGGAGCCAGCACCGGTCTGGGCGCAGTCCGTCGGGGCGCAGTTCGCGGCGCCTGCATGATGGAGACGCCTTGCGAGCGCTCGCCCTGGGGCGACGGCGAATCGTTCGCCGGCGAAATGTCGCTATTCACCGACGCCTCCATGCGTCACAATCCCGGGCCATGAGCAGGACTGCCGTCAACGATCTGGTCGCCGCATGCGCGGGCGTGTTCGGCGTGGCGCTGTACGCGGGGCTGATCCTGGTGCCCGCGTGGAGCAGCTACACGCGCCTGTGGGAGCGCGTGGCGGCGGGCATCCTGTCGTTGTACGTGCTTGCGGTGCTCGTGGGCATCGGTGTGGCGGGAGCGCTCGCCGTCGTCTACTTCTGGGGCTGAGGCGGCCATGTCCGAGCTCGCGGCGCTGGAAGCCGTCACCGAGGCGGTCGAGTCCGGCGCGGGGCTGCCCGAAGTGGTTCGCGCGGCCGCCAAGGCGCTCGATGCGAGCCTGGCCGTGGCCGACGCTTGGGGCGCGACCCTCGCGGTAGCCGCGCGCTCGCCTGCTGAGGAGCGCGCGCTGCTCTCCCAAGGCAAAGGCGTGAGCAGCACGCCGCTGCGTGTCGGAGACACGGTCGTGGGCACGCTGCACATGCGCGCGACCGGCGCCGCGGGCGAGGATACGGACCTCGAGTCGGGGGAGCCGAGCGAGCAGATGAAACGGCTGCTGGTGACGATGATCGCCTCGGAGGTCGAGCGCGTGCGCGCCCCCGAGCGCGCCTCGGAGCTCGTCGCGGGCGAGTTCTTGCGCGCGATCCTCGAACGCCGGCTGAGCGAGCGCGAGGAGTTGCTGGCGCGCGCGAAGGAGCTCTCGCTCGACCTCCAGGACGGCGCGAGCATGATCGTCGCGCGTGCCGTGCCCCAGGCCCCGACCGACGAGGGCTGGCGCGCACGCGTGCGCGTCGTGGCCGAGCGTGGTGCGCGCGCGGTCGTGAGCCGTTCGATCGCCACTCTGTCCGAGCGCGAGCGCGAGGGCGCGGGCATGGGCGTCGGCGCGGAGGTCCTGCTGCTGGTGCCCGGGGGCGAGGAGACCACGGCTGCGCGCGCAGTCGAGGGGGTGCTGCGCGAGATGGAGGCCGGGCTGGCCGGCTACACCTTCGCGCTCGGCCGCAGCCGCATCGCCGAGGACCCCGGCGATCTGCCGCGCGCCGCGGGCGAGGCGCTGCTCGCGGCGAACGTCGCCCAGGGCGGCTCCGACGGCGCGGCGCTGGCGTTCGAGGAGACCGGCGCCTACCGTCTGCTGCTGAGCGCGATGACCGAGAATCCGGCCGAGCTGCAGCGCTTCTACGCCGAGACCGTCGAGCCACTGCTGGCCTACGACGAGCAGTACGAGACCGAGCTGGTGCGCACGCTCGCGACATTCCTCGAGGCCGACGGCAACGTCGCGGGCACCGCTCAGCGCCTGTTCACGCACCGCCACACGATCTACTACCGCCTGGAGCGCGTGCGCGAGCTCTCGGGCCTGGACGTCAGCTCGAGCGATGGACGCGAGAAGCTGAGTCTCGGCCTGAAGGCGATGCGCGTGCTCGGCATCTCCGCCGCCGGCGGCCCCGCATCGGAGGTCGGCGCCGAAGGCGGGCGCGTGCCGGGACGCTCGACGCGGCGCTCGTGACGTTCGCGAGCCACGGTCTGCGCGGCGTGCGAGGATGTGAACGGCCCTTGGGGGGTCGTCCAACGGCAGGACACCAGGTTTTGGTCCTGGGAATCAGGGTTCGAGTCCCTGCCCCCCAGTAGCGAACTCGGCAGCGCTCACTCCGCGTGCTTGCGGATGCTGTTACAAGCGCACGTGCGGTGGTCATCCGTAGAGGACCGCACATGTTCGTTTAAAGCTGATGTTGTCCCGTGCGGCACATGTGCCGCACGGTGGGGTCTCGCATGCGAGACCCCAAGACGAGCCGCATGCGGCTCGTCACCGCCGGCGCATGCGCCGGCGGACGGGTCCGCACATGTGCGGACCCGGGCCATGCCGCTTGCGGCATGGCCACCTAATCAGCTTTTACAAGCATGCAGACCATCCCTCATCAGTCATGCGGGTTCAGCCCTCCGCCGCGGCATGACCGGTCCTCCCGGCTTTCGATCAGTGCTGCCTGGGCGGGTTTCGCATGCGCCATGACCTACCATCCATCGCGTGACTCCGGCTCCGACGGTCATGATCCTCGCCGCGGGCAGGGGCACGCGGATGCGCTCGCGCACGCCCAAGGTGCTGCACGAGCTGTGCGGTCTGCCGATGGTGCTGTGGCCCGTGCGCGCCGCCCTCGCGGCCGGTGCCGGGCAGGTCGTCGTGGTGGACTCGCCCGAGCGCGCGCTCGAGGGGGTGCTGCCCGAGGGTGTCAGGCTCGCGGTCCAGCCCCGGTCCAACGGCACCGGCGGCGCCGTCGTCGCGGGCCTGGCGGAGCTCGAATCCGATAGTGGGGGCGGCGAGGCCCCTGTGGTGATCCTCAGCGGCGACGTTCCGCTCGTGAGCGCCGAGACGATCTCAGAGCTCGTGCGCGCGCACGAGCGCAGCGGCGCGGATGCGACCATGGCGAGCACCCTCCTCGATGACCCCAGCGGCTACGGGCGCGTGGTGCGCGACGGCGACGGTTCGGTGGTGTCGGTCGTCGAGACCAAGACCGACGGCGACGCCACGCCCGAGCAGCTGCTGATACGCGAGGTGAACGCCGGCGTTTACGTGTTCTCGGCGCGCGCCCTGCGCGAGGCGCTGCCGCGGCTGAGCGCCGACAACGCCCAGGGCGAGCTCTACCTGCCCCAGGCGCTCGACCTGATCCGCGCCGACGGCGGAACGGTCGCCGCGCACGCGGTGGCCGACGAGCGACTGGTCCTCGGCGTGAATGACCGCGCGGCCCTCGCCCAGGTGCGCGCGCTGGCCCAGGAGACGATCCACGCGCGGCACATGGCGCGCCGGCGTGAGCATCGTCGACCCGCGCACGACCGTGATCGACGTGGACGTGCAGATCGGCCAGGACACCACGATCGAGCCGTTCACGCACGCTGCGCGGCGCAACGCGCATCGGCGAGGACTGCGTGGTACGCCACTCCTATCTGATCGACAGCCTGCTCGAGGACGGCGCCGTGGTCGGCCCTTTCGCCTACCTGCGCCCGGGCTCGGTGCTGCGGGCGGGATCGAAGGTGGGGACGTTCGTGGAGGTCAAGGGCTCGGACATCGGCGCGGGCACGAAGATCCCCCACCTCTCCTACATCGGCGACGCCGACGTCGGCGAACGCTCGAACCTCGGCGCGGGCACGATCACCGCCAACTACGACGGCCATGCCAAGCACCGCACCACGATCGGCAGCGGCGTGCGCGGCGGCGTGGACACGGCGTTCGTGGCGCCCGTGACCGTCGGCGACGGCGCCTACACCGGCGGCCGGATCGGTCGTCACCGAAGACGTCCCCGCGGGCGCCCTGGCGATGGCGCGGGCCAGGCAGAGGAACATCGAGGGCTACGCACAGCGTCGCGAAGACGAGCTTCGCAAGGACGCGCCCTCGCCGGGGAGCGCGTCGTGAGCGTGACAGCCCCGATGCGTGCGATCGCCCGGTGCTCGCGTGCCGGCAGCCGCGCACGTCCCGGCGGCCCCCTACACTGCGTGCCACGATGAGCAGCGCGATCGACACGCGCGCGCAGCAGGCCGCGCAGACGAGCCTGCCGATCGACTACAACAAGCGGCTGATGCTCTTCAGCGGGCGCGCGAACCCGCAGCTGGCCAGCGACATCGCCGACAAGCTCGGCGTCGAGCTCGGGCCGGTGAAGCTCAAAACGTTCTCCAACGGCGAGGTCTACTGCCGCTACGAGGAGTCGATCCGCGGCGCGGACGTGTTCATCGTGCAGTCCACCTGCGGCAACGCCCAGGCGGGCGTGACCGCGAACGACTCGCTGATGGAGCTGCTGTTCATGATCGACGCCGCCGTCGGCGCCTCCGCGCACCGCGTGATCGCCGTGACGCCCTGGTTCGGCTACTCGCGCCAGGACAAGAAGTCCGCGCCGCGCGAGCCGATCTCCGCGCGGCTGGTCGCGCGCATGCTCGAGTCCGCCGGCGCCGACCGCGTGCTGACGATGGACCTGCACGCCGGGCAGATCCAGGGGTTCTTCCAGAAGCCCGTCGATCACATGACCGCGCTGTTCATGCTCACCCAGTACTTCGGCGACCTCGGCCTGTCCGACCTCGTGGTCGTCGCGCCTGACGCCGGCCGGGTCAAGCTGAACAAGAAGTTCGCCTCCAAGATCGGCGCCGAGCTGGCGATCCTCGACAAGGAGCGCCCCGCCCAGCAGGTCGCGGAGATCGGCTACGTGATCGGCGACGTGAAAGGCAAGACCGCGGTGATCGTCGACGACATGATCGACACCGCCGGCACGCTCGCCGCGGCCACGCGCACCGTGCTCGACGCGGGCGCCACGCGCGTCTACGCGGCGGCCACCCATGCGGTCTTCTCCGGCGCGGCCTTCGAGAACCTGCAGGCCTCGGGTCTCGAGGAGATCGTCGTGACCGACACGATCCCCGTCAGCCCCGACCGGCCCGAGAACATTCGCGTGCTGCCCTGCGCGGAGCTCCTGACCGACTCGATCCGGAGGATCTTCGTCGACGACTCCGTCAGCGAGGTCTTCGGCGGCGAGAACCAGCTGTTCTGAGCGGGCACGCCCCTCCATCGCCCTCGCTCGAACGGACGCCCCGCATCTGGTGGCAGGCGATCCCGCGGCGCCGGCGCGTGGCGATCATCGCGACCGCGGTCGTTCTGCTGGCGGTGATCGGCGCGTTGCTCGCGCGTTACCTGTTCACGGAAAACGTCGAACGCAACGACATCCTCGCAGTGCTGGAGCGCAGGCCCACGGCGATGCACCGCGCGAGCTCGCGCTGCTCGACGGCTGTCGCACGAGGCCCGCGTGCGCCGCGGCCGTCCGTGCGAGCGCCGTCAAGCTCAGGCGTCCGGGCGAGGTCAAGATCCTGTCGATCAAATCGCCCACCGCCGGAGCGCTGAGTGAGAGCACCGGGACCGCACGCGTGGCCTGGACGGTCATCGGCCGACTGCCGGTCGTGCAATGCGTGGTCGTGCGCCGCACGGGCAACGCCCTGCAGGGCCTGCACGTATCGCTGCTGTCGCTGAGCGCGCCGATCGAAAACGAAGCGAATTGCTAGAGTCCTCGGGCTCCATGGCCAACGCGACCACCAAGCTCGACGTCTCCAGCCGCGCGCCCGAAGGCTCGCGCGCCGCACGACGCCTGCGCCGCTCGGGGCGCGTCCCCGGCGTCGTCTACGGCGGCGGCGGCGAGGCGATGAGCTTCGACGCCGACGCGCGCGAGCTGCGCCTGGCCCTCGCCGGATCGGGCGCCGTCCTCGATCTGAGCGTCGACGGCAAGGCCGCCACGCCGGTCGTCCTCAAGGAGGCCCACCGCGACCCCGTGCGCGGCGAGACCGTGCACGTGGACCTGCTGCGCGTGCGCCTCGACGAGGCGATCGGTGCCGTGGTCCCGCTGGAGCTGACCGGCGCCGAGGACGCGCCCGGCGTCAAGGAAGGCGGGGTGCTCGAGCAGATCACCCGCGAGCTGAACGTCGAGGCGCTGCCGACGGCGATCCCCGAGTCGATCTCGCATGACATCGGCGAGATGCAGATCGGCGAGACGATCTTGCTGTCCGCGCTCGCCACGCCCGAGGGCGTCACGCTGCTGGACGATCCCGAGACGGTCCTCGCGACCCTCTCCCCACCGCGGTTGCAGACCGAGGAGGAGGAGATCGAGACCGAGACCGAGCTCGTGGGCGAGGGCGAGGCCGCGGAGGGCGAGGCCGCCGAGGGCGCCGGCTCCGAGGGCGCCTCCGGCGGGGAGTAGCATCCCTGCGGCGGCCGTTTCGTCGCGGCCGGCGGAGCCGACGGCGACGCCGGCGGGCGCTGCGATTGGCTGATCGTCGGGCTGGGCAACCCCGGACGCGAGCACGCGCAGACGCGCCACAACGTCGGCTTCATGGTCACCGACGCACTCGCCGAGCGCTGGGGGCTGGGCCGTCCGCGGGAGCGCTATCGCGGACGCATCGCCGAGGGCCGCGTGCGCGGCGAGCCGGGCGCGCCCGCCGGGCCGCGCGTGGCGCTGCTGTGGCCGCAGACCTACATGAACGAGGCCGGACGCTCCGTCGGCCCGGCGCGGGGCGCGCTGCAGTGCCGCTCGAGCGGGTGCTCGTCGTGCACGACGAGATCGACATCCCCTTCGGCGAGGTGCGCTCGCGCCTGGGCGGCGGCCTGGCGGGGCACAACGGGCTGAAGTCGCTCAAGCGCGAGCTCGGCAGCGCGGAGTTCGCGCGCGTGCGCGTCGGCGTCGATCGTCCGGCCTCGAGCGATCCGGAGATCGTCTCCTCCTACGTGCTCGGGCGCTTTCGCGAGGACCCCGCGCAGGTGCGCGAGCTGATCGAGCGCGCGGCCGATCGGGTGCAGGCGATCGTGCTCGGCGCGGAGCCGGGCTAGCCCGATGGCGCTGCGCACGCTGCTCGGGCTGATCGAGGACGACCCCGCCGCGACCACGCTCGCCCGCGAGGGCGGTCACGCGTTCGTCTCGGCCTCGCTGCGGCCCTACCTGATCGCCGCGCTGTCCGATCGCCGGCCCGAGGCGCGGGCGCCCGGCCCGACGCTGGTCGTGGTCGGCGACGATCGCGCCGCGCGCGACCTCGCGGCCGACCTGCGCGCGTGGCTTGAGCCGCGCCGGGTGCGCTACTACCCCTCGCGCGGGGTCGCCTACGAGTCCCATCTCGCGCCCCCACCCCACCTCGTGGGTCTGCGCGTGGCCGCGCTCGACGCGCTGCTCACCGCCGACGGATCCGAAGAGGAGCCGCCGGTGGTGGTGATCAGTGCGGTGGCGCTCTCCGAGAAGGTCCCCGATCCGCAGCTGCGCCCGCGCTCGTTCGTCCTGCGCGTGGGCGAGCTGCTCGATCTCGACGAGTGCGCCGCCGAGCTCGTGGCGGCGGGCTACGAGCGCGTCGATCAGGTGGCCGAGCGCGGGCAGTTCGCGCTGCGCGGCGGACTCCTGGACGTGTTCCCGGCCACCGAGGACCGGGCGGTGCGGGTGGACATGTTCGACGTCGAGATCGAGTCGCTGCGCTGGTTCTCGACCTTCACCCAGCGCTCCCTCGGCGACGTCTCCGAGGTCGAGATCGCACCCGCGGCGGAGCTTGCGATCGAGCACCGCGAGCTGGCGGAGATCGCCGCCGGCGAAGACGGAGTCCGAGCGCCCGGACGTCGCCGAGCTGTCTGCCCGTCGAGCGCTTCGGCGCGCTGCTCGATCTGCTCGGCGCCGACACCGAGCTGCTCGTCGCCGCCGAGGAGGAGCTCAAGCCCGCGCTCGCAGACCACTGGAGTGACGTGTGCGCCGCGTTCGCCGACGCCGACGCCCACCACCTGTATGTGAGCCCGCAGGACATCGAATCCGCGCTCGCCGCGCGGGCGCGGATCTGGCTGTCGGCGATCTCCGGCGAGCAGCCGCTGCAGCTGCGCGCGCAGGCCGCCGACACCGCCGCGCGCTCGCTTGCCGAGGCCGAGCCCGAGCTCGAGAAGCTGGTGCGCTCGGGCTATCGCACGGTCGTCGCCTTCCCTCGCCGCGGCGAGGGCGAGCGCGCCGCCTACAACCTCGGACGCATGAAAGCGAGCTGGCTCGGCGAGGACGTCGACGCCGGCCGCCAGGTGCTCGAGCCCTCGCTGCGCTTCGCCGCCGCCTCGCTGCGCGAGGGCTTCGTCGCGCCCCAGCTGAAGCTCGCGATCTTCCCCGAGCATCGCCTGCTGCGCCGTCGCCGCGCCGAGCGCCCCGACGCCGGCGGGAAGGCTGGAGCGGCCGCAGGAGGCACCCGCGGGCGGCGTACGCCGCGGTGCGCTGCGCTCGTTCACCGAGCTGCGCACCGGCGACATCGTCGTGCACGAGGATCACGGTGTCGCGCGCTTCGCGGGCTTTGAGACGCGCACGGTCGCGGATGTCACCCGCGACTACCTCTACCTCGAATACCAGGGCGACGATCGCGTGTTCGTCCCCACCGAGCAGCTCGCGAAGATCTCACGCTACGTCGGCGGGGGCGGCGAGCATCCGCCGCTGTCAAAGCTCGGGGGCACGCGCTGGGAGACGATGAAGGCGCGCGCGCGCCGCGCCGCGCAGGAGCTCGCGGGCGAGCTGCTGAGCCTCTACGCCGAGCGCCGGCGGCGCAGCGGGCACGCGTTCGAGCCCGACTCCGACTGGCAGCGCGAGTTCGAGCAGCGCTTCCCCTTCACCGAGACCGCCGATCAGCTCGAGGCGATCGAACTGGTCAAGGCCGACATGGAGGCGCCGCGGCCGATGGACCGGCTGATCTGCGGAGACGTCGGCTACGGCAAGACCGAGGTGGCGCTGCGCGCGGCCTTCAAGGCCGCCAGCCAGGGCAAGCAGGTGCTGATGCTCGCGCCCACCACGATCCTCGCCCAGCAGCACTACGGCACGTTCTCCGAGCGCCTCGCGGACTACCCGATCAACGTCGAGCACGTCTCGCGCTTTCGCTCCGCAGCCGAGCAGAAAGAGGCGATCGCAGGGTTCGCGGCCGGCCGGACCGACATCCTCATCGGCACCCACCGCGTGCTCTCGCGCGACGTGCGCGCGAAGGACCTGGGCCTGTTGATCGTCGACGAGGAGCAGCGCTTCGGCGTCAAGCAGAAGGAGCTGCTGCGCCAGCTGAAGCTGCGCGTGGACGTGATCTCGATGTCCGCCACGCCGATCCCCCGTACCCTGCAGATGTCGCTCGCGGGCCTGCGCGAGATCTCCGTGATCGAGACGCCCCCCGAGGGTCGCCGGCCGGTCAAGACCTACGTGGGCGAGTACGAGGAGGAGCTCGTCAAGCGCGCGATCCTGCGCGAGCACGAGCGCGACGGCCAGGCCTTCTTCCTGCACAACCGCGTCGAGTCGATCGAAGAGACCGCCGAGCGTCTGCGCGCGCTGTGCCCCGGCGTGCGCTTCGCCGTCGCCCACGGGCAGATGTCCGAGGGCGAGTTGGAGACGGTCATGATGGACTACCTGCGCGGCGACGACGACGTGCTCGTGTGCACCTCGATCATCGAGTCCGGCATCGACATCCCCCAGGCGAACACGCTGATCGTCGAGCACGCCGACGCCTTCGGCCTCTCTCAGCTCTACCAGATCCGCGGCCGCGTCGGACGCAGCCGCGAGCGGGCCTACGCGTACCTGATGTACGACTCCGCGGCCGCGCTCACCCCCGACGCCGCGCAGCGCCTGGCGGCGCTGTCGGACTACACCGAGCTTGGCTCGGGCTTTCGCGTGGCGATGCGCGATCTCGAGCTGCGCGGCGCCGGCAACCTGCTCGGCGACGAGCAGTCCGGACACGTCGCCGCGCTCGGCTTCGAGCTGTACATGCAGATGCTCGACGAAGCCGTCCGCGAGGCCGGGCCGGCCGAGGGGGACGGAACCGGGGAGGCGGCGGAGGAGGAGCTGCCCGAG
Source organism: uncultured Solirubrobacterales bacterium (assembly GCA_963714025.1). GTDB lineage: Bacteria > Actinomycetota > Thermoleophilia > Solirubrobacterales > Solirubrobacteraceae > Palsa-744. The sequence continues at coordinate 1,996,516 of OY970221.1, read as the reverse complement.
CCCGTGCGCCTGGACGTCAACGTCGACGCCTATGTGCCCTCCGACTACGTCCCCTACGAGCAGGCCAAGATCGAGATCCATCGCCGCATCGCCTCCGCCCTGGAGGTGGCCGAAGTGCAGCAGCTCCACGAGGAGCTCGAGGATCGCTTCGGGCCGGTGCCCGAGCCGCTCGCGAACCTGCTCGCGCTGCAGCGAGCGCGAATCAAGTTCGGCCAGTCCGGGGCCACGGTCGTGAGCTTTCGCGGCGATCGCCTCGCCGTCACGCCGATCGAGCTCGACTCCGTGCGCGCGCGACGACTGCGCGAGGAGCTGCCCGAGGCGCTGTATGAGTCCGGACGCTCGCAGGTGTCCGTGCGCGTACCTCGCGAGGGCCCGGCGCGATTCCCGACCGTCGTCAAGGCCGCCGATGTGCTGCTCTCGCTCAAGCGCGAAGCCGCTTGAACTTCTCTTCAGGAACTCCTTAACCACGACACATCAGTTTCCGCTAGAGTGCCCGCGTCGTGTTCAAGAACTTTCGTTTCATCTCGGCGCTGGGCGCCGTTTTCTTTGCCGTCCTCGGTCTTGCCGCGTGCGGCGGCGGAGGCATACCCGGCAACGCGGTCGTGCAGGTCGGGGGCAACCCGATCACCAAAGCGACCTACGAACACTGGCTGTCGGTCGCGGCCGCGTCCAGCTCGACGGCCGCGCCAGGACAGACCGCGCCCAAGCCGGTAGTTCCCGTTCCGCCCAACTACACCGCCTGCATCGCACACCTGGAAGCGACCGCCCCGAAGCCGGCGAAGGGTCAAGCCAAGCCGACCACGGCGCAGCTGAAGAGTCAGTGCGAACAGCAGTACAAGTCGCTGCAGCAGGAGGTGCTTGGCTTCCTGATCTCCTCCGCCTGGGTGCTCGGCGAGGCCCAAAACCAGGGCGTGCACGTGACCGACGCCGAAGTCAAGAAGCAGTTCGAACAGATCAAGAACCAGCAGTTCCCGAAGGCTGAAGAATTCAAGAAATTCCTCGCCAGCTCCGGCCAGACGGTCTCCGATCTGCTGCTCCGCGTCAAGCTCAACCTGCTCTCCTCGAAGATCCAGCAGAAGGTGTCCAAAGAGAAAGGCACCGTCACGCAGGCGCAGATCAAGAAGTACTACGAAGAACACAAGTCGCAGTTCGGCACGCCCGAAAAGCGCAACGTGAAGATCATCCTCACCAAGACCGAAGCCGAGGCCAACAAGGCCAAGCAGGAAATCGAATCGGGCAAGAGCTTCTCCTCGGTCGCCAAGGCCGTCTCGATCGACCCGACGAGCAAGGCCAAAGGCGGCGAAATCACCGGCGTGGTGAAAGGCCAGGAGGAGAAGGCGCTCGACGAAGCCATCTTCTCGGCACCCAAGGGCAAGCTCGGCGGTCCCGTCAAGACCCCCTTCGGCTACTACATCTACGAAGTGACCGACACCACCACCGGCAACCAGCAGTCGCTGTCCCAGGCGCAGGCGTCGATCAAGCAGCAGCTGACCGCTCACGCAGCAGCAGCAGGCGCTGAGCAAGTTCGTCAAAGAATTCCGCACCCGCTGGGAAGGCAAAACCGAATGCCGCAGCGGCTACGTCGTGCAGGACTGCCACGAGTACAAGAAACCTGCCACGCCCACAGGCGCCACACCGGCCACACCGCAGACCGGCGCACCACAGACCGGCACGCCTGCGCAGACAACCTCCACGGCCACCACACCGACTAAATAAGGGCCCTCGCCGCGTGAGCGAGATCGAGCGGGTGCACGCCCGTCAGATCCTCGACAGCCGAGGCAACCCGACGGTGGAGGTCGAGGTCGGCCTGCGCTCGGGCGCACACGGCCACGCGGCGGTGCCCTCGGGCGCCTCCACGGGCGAGTTCGAGGCGACCGAGCTGCGCGACGGCGGACAGGCGTGGAGCGGCAAGGGCGTCACGCGCGCGGTGGCGAACGTCAACGGCGAGATCGCCACGGCCGTGCATGGAATGGATGCGGCCGGCCAGCAAGCGCTCGACGATGCGCTGATCGCGCTCGACGGCACCGCGAACAAGTCGCGACTCGGCGCGAACGCGATCCTCGGCGTGTCGCTCGCCGCGGCCCATGCGCAGGCCGCGGAGGAGGGCCTGGCGCTGTGGCGCTACCTCGGCGGCGAGGCCGCGCGGGTGCTGCCCGTGCCGATGATGAACGTGCTCAACGGCGGCGCGCACGCCGACAACAAGGTCGACTTCCAGGAGTTCATGATCGTGCCATGCGGCGCGTCGAGCTTCTCGGAGTGCCTGCGCATGGGGGCAGAAGTCTTCCACGCGCTGAAGCGCACGCTGCACGACCGCGGTCTCGGCACGGCCGTCGGCGACGAGGGCGGCTTCGCACCCGACCTCGCCTCCAACGAGGATGCCCTGAAGATGCTCGTGGCGGGCATCGAGGCGGCCGGCTACCGCCCGGGCGAGGATGTCGCGATCGCGCTCGACCCGGCGGCGAGCGAGCTCTACGACGAGGGCTCCTACGTGCTCGAGCACGAGGGACGCACGCTCGAGCGCCGAGGAGCTCGCCTCCTACTGGGCGGACCTGCTCGCGCGCTACCCGATCGTCTCGATCGAGGACGGCATGGACGAGGAGGACTGGAGCGGCTGGGCGACGCTCACCGCGCGCCTGGGAGAGCACACGCAGCTCGTCGGCGACGACGTGTTCGTCACCAACACCGAGCGCCTGCAGCGGGGCATCGAGTCCGGCGTGGGGAACTCGATCCTGATCAAGGTCAACCAGATCGGGACGCTCTCGGAGACGCTGCAGGCGATCGCGATGGCGCGCGAGGCCGGCTACACGGCGGTCATGAGCCATCGCTCGGGCGAGACCGAGGACGTCACCATCGCCGATCTCGCGGTCGCCACCGGCTGCGGGCAGATCAAGACCGGAGCGCCCTCGCGCTCGGATCGGGTCGCCAAGTACAACCAGCTGCTGCGCATCGAGGAGCAGCTCGGCGCCGACGCCGAGTTCCCCGGGCGCTCGGTCTTCCGCAGCTGAGCCCACGCAGCACGCGCCCTGCCGGGCGCGATCGGGGCGACGCGACGCTTGCAGAGCAGGCAGTTGCGCGACGGTTTGCAGGTATCCGCGTGCGCGGAGGCGAATGCGAGCAGCAATGGCAAGCGCACAGGCATCCTCCGCACGGCCTCGCGCGATCGGCGCGAGCGCTCCGGTCGCGCGCATCCGCTGGGACAGGCTCGGGCGCGTCGCGATGCTGTGCCTGCTCGTGGCGCTCCTCTACCTGTACGTGAGCGCCGGCATCCGCATCTACTCGACCTGGCGCCAAGCGCGCGGAGACAGTGCGCAGCTGGCCACGCTCGAGCACGAACACGTGCTGCTGCAGCACCAGCACGAAGCGCTCGGACGGCGGGGCACAGTCGAAGAGGAGGCCCGGCGGCTGGACATGATGCACGCCGGCGAGCAGACCTACGTGGTCACCGGACTGCCCCGCAACTGAAGGTCTGCGGCGCTCGCGAGCCTGCGGCGCTCGCGAGAGGCCCGCTAATCTCGACGAGTGTCCTCCTTCGAGAACGCGATCTACCAGTGGCATCGCGGCGAGCGGCGCCTGAGCGAAGCCGCGCCGGAGCGCCACCCGCTGCTGGAGCGTGTCATCGCCGAGCTCGTCAGCGAGCTGCGCCGACGCCTGGGCGGCAGGTTCTCCGCCCAGGAGCTCGCCGACCTGTATGAGACGGGAACGGCGGGCTGGTGCATGCAGACGGCGATGCGCATCGCGCCCGACGATCCCTGGGCGTGGGACTCGAGCGTCGTCGTCGATGTCGCGTTCGCCCGCTACCTGCGAGAGGCCTCCGATTACGCCGGAGGCCGGCGGGCGCTCACGGAGGCGTGAGCCTCTAGTCCTCGTCGCCCGACGCGGCGGATGACTATCCGGTCCTCTTCGACGCTCGACCTCGACGGGCCGGTGTCCGGCCCAGTGCTCGGCGTAGATGGGGTTGTCCTGGATCGCGGGGTCCAGCCACAGGCCGTAGCCCTCCTCGCCGTGATCGAAGGTTCCCTCGAGCGGACCGCCGCCACGAGGACCGCTGCGTCGGCGGCCTCCACGTCGCCCGCGCCGGCGGGCGCGGGTCGGGGTCTCCTCCTCCCCGCCCTCCTCGCCGTCCTCGCTCTCGGACTTCGCGCGCTCGGCCTCCTCTGCGGCGGCCTCCTCTTCGGCCGCCTCCAGCTCTGCCGCGATCAGCGCGTCGTCCTCGGCCCTGAGATCGACTTCGTCGGGATAGTCCGTCGCGACGGCACCCTCGGCAGGATCGGCGTCGCTGACGAGCTCGTTCTGGCGCTTGAACTGCTCGATGTCACGGACGGTGACCTCGAGCTGATGGGCGACCCAGGCGTCGGTACGGCCTTGCCGTACCCACGCGCGGATCTGGTTCAGGTGCGGGCGCAGAGATTTACGAGCCATGGACGGTCCGGGAGACTAGCGCATACGGCCGGCGTGACGGTTCAGGTGGCCGGACAGCCTTCTCGCGGGCACGACCGACTATGCTTGCCTGACCGGCGCGATCCGGGGCCAACTCCGTTCCATTGCTCGTCGGCCGATAGGAAGGTGCACCATGCTGGTGCTCACACGCAAGTCAAACCAAAGCATCATGATCGGGGACGACATCGAGGTATCGGTGCTGTCGGTCATGGGCGACAAGGTCCGCATCGGCATCCAGGCCCCTCAGGACATACCGGTCTTTCGCACCGAGATCTACCTGGAGATCCATCGCGACGATGCCGGGCGCGCAGCCGGCCGATGCCGCGCCGTCGGTGGTGGCCGACGACGGCGCCGGCGAGCCGAACGAGGCCTGACGGCTCACCGCAGCGGCCCTGGGCGGCGGCGCCGCCACAGCTCGGCGACTCCTCTAGCCGAGCAGCAGATACAGCGTGCGGAACATCACCACGGTGACGATCGCCGCGGTCATGACCAAGGTGAGCACGAGCAGCGCGAACCGGAACGACCCGCGCTTGTGCCGACGTTGAACCTCGCGTTTGAGCGCGCGCTGCTCGGTCGTGCGCCGCAGCGACGCGCGGCGGTGACGGTCGAGCGAGATCTCTTTTACGAAAGCCTGCTCGAGCTCGGCGAGGCTTCGCCGCATCTTCATGGCAGCCATACCGCTCAGGCGACCGGCGCCTCGGTCTCGGCGCGCTCGTAGACCTTGACGAACCTCAGGTAGTTCTCGGCGATCTGGCGGGCGCCGGCCGAGCGTTCGATCTTGCCAGCGACGTACGCTTTCAGCGGGTCCCACCAGATCGAGCGGCCGATCGCGAAACCGACGAACCCGTCCACGGGCGCGGCCTGGGAGAGCCAGTGGTCGACCTTCGCGTCGTCCGCGCCGCGGCCGAGCACCACGCAGACCACGCCGTCGCGCCCGCCCGAGCGAGCCTGGGCGACGAGCATCTCGCAGTCCGAGCGCTCGTCCACGCCCTCGATCTTCCAGATGTCGACCTCGATGCCGGCGTCCTGGATCTCGGCGATCGCCCGCCTCATCAGCTCGGGGCGCAGCTCGGCATCGTAGCGGTCAGTGTCCCCGCCCACGGTCTGCAGCTGCGCGTCCTCGGCGGGCACGAGCAGCTCGAACAGGAACCTGCGCTCGTGCTGTGTGAGCCAATCCGACAGTCGCTTGAGCTTCTTCAGCTGCTCGCGGTTGTCGGCGGCGTCTCCGTCGGGGTTGTAGCGCACCAGCACCTTCGTGAAGTCCGGGTCGAACCTCTCGATGTGCTCGCCGAACTGGTCGCCGTACTGGAAGTCGAACATGCTCTGACCCGAGCGCTCTGCGGGCATCGCCAGCTTCAGGCCGCGGGCGCGCGCCTCCTCGGGCACGGTCGAGCCGAACTGCTCGTCCACGAGCACCCCCGTCACCGACGGATCGGCCCCGGCGGCGACCGCCTGGGAGAGCCCCTCGAAGATCAGGTGCTTGGCGTCGGCGATCATCGCCGTCTGCTCGGCGTCGGGTTCGCCCTCGATGCCGAAGAACTTCTTCTGAAACGACCCACGATGGTCGAACGCGAGTATGTACAGCTTCTGGTCATATCCTGGTCTCATGGCCTGAGTATTCCACGGGCGAGCGCCAGCCGGCGTCCATACATCGGCGGATCGGAGCCGCGGCTGGTCCTTAGAATGCAATCACGATGTCCCCCGGCCCCGACCTGTTCGTCGTGTGCAAGCAGTGCGGCTCGGAGGTCAGCCCGTACATCACCGAGTGCCCCTACTGCGGCTCGAGGCTCCGCCGCCGGGCGCCCAAGCTGCCGCGCGTCAAGAGCCGCGGAGGGCTCCTGCGCCGGCTCGGCCGCACGTTCACGTTCCAGCGCGCGCGCTCGCGCGCGCACCCCGGCGGACGCTCCTCCTCGCGACGGCAGGGACTATCCGCGCGGGGAATCGCCGCCGTACGCGACGATCGCGCTGGTGGCGCTGGGCTGCGCCGGCTGGGTGCTCGTGCGCGGGGGCTTCCTGGGCACGGTCCACGTCGCGGGCCTCGGCGACATCTCGGGCACCTATGTCAGCTTCTTCAAGATCGCCATCGGCGGTCCCCTGCACGGCGACTGGTGGAAGCTGCTGAGCAGCCCGTTCGCCTACCTCAACGGTCTGTATGCGTTCATCGCCCTGCTCGCGACCGCGATCTTCGGATGGCTGCTCGAGCGCCGCCGGGGACCGGCGATCGTGCTCGCGGTGTTCTTCGCCGGGAGCGTCACCGGCGCGCTCGCGGCGCTCGCGCTGTCCTCGGAGCCGATCGTCAGCGGCGCCAACGCGGGCGCGCTGGCGCTGATCGCGGCCTGGTCGATCCCCGACCTGCGGGCGGTGGGCGGCGGGCGCTACTACGAGGGCGACCTGCTCGGCACCGGCAGCGATCGCGGCGTTGCTGCTCGTGCTGCCTTACGCCCGCCCGGAGGCGAGCTGGCTGGCGGGCGTCGTGGGGGCGCTCGTCGGTTCGATCGCCGGTCTGGGCCTGGATCTGGTCGATTCGCACGAGCCCTGACGCAACAGGATGAGATCCACCGCGATCCCGCCGCTGCGCGCGCGCTCTTATCATGGTGTTGCGCAACCCATCCAGCCCCACGACACAGGAGCAGCACAGACCATGGACATCCGCTTCCTAGGCCACGCGGCGTTCGAGCTCAGCGACAGCTCCACCTCGGTGCTGATCGACCCCTTCCTGACGGGCAACCCCAAGGCGGCAGCCGCCGCCGATGAGCTGAATCCCCAGGCGATCCTGCTGACGCACGGTCACGCCGACCACATCGGCGACACCGTCTCGATCGCCACGCGCGCCGGCTCGGATGTGGTGGCGATCGTCGAGATCGCCAACGAGCTCTCCGCGGACGGCGTCGACGCAGGTTCACGACCCGAACCTCGGCGGCACCGTTAGCTTCGATTGGGGCACGGTCAAGCTCGTGCCGGCCTGGCACACCTCGACGACGCCCAAAGGCGCCGTCAACACGCCCGCAGGGCTGATCGTGCGCTTCGCGCGGCAAGACCATCTACCACCTCGGCGACACCGCCCTGTTCTCCGACCTGCGAGCTCATCGGCCGGACCGACGGCCCGATCGACGTCGCGCTGATGTGCATCGGCGGGCACTACACGATGGACCGCCACGACGCCGTTCACGCCGCCAGGCTGATCGGCGCCAAGCAGATCATCCCCTGCCACTACGACACCTTCCCGCCGATCGAGACCGACGCGCAGGCGTTCAAGTCCGAGGTCGAATCCGCGGGCACATCCGAGGTGGTCGTGCTGGCGCCCGGCGAGAGCCTGAGTTCGCCATGACCCTGACCAACGCAGTCGTCCTGATCGAGGCCGAGCGCGACGCGCTGTCCACGCTGGGCTCTGCCCTCGCCGACATCGAGGGCGTCGCCGAGGCCTACTCCGTTACCGGGGAGTGGGACTTCGTGGCGATCGTGCGCGTCCCCGATCACGAGCAGCTGGCGGACGTCGTGACCGCCGAGATCGGCGGACTGCCGGGCGTGATCCGCACCCAGACCATGGTCGCGTTCGCGGCCTACTCGCGTCACGACCTGGAAGCGCTGTTCTCGCTCGGCGACTGAGCCCTCGTCGGGCCCGCTAACCGATGGCATCGATCCCGCTGAAGCCCGAGTACGGCCCCACGCTCGGCGAGCTGCTGGCGCCCCGCTGGCACGCCGCGTCACGGCTCGTCCAGGCGATCGTCGTGGCGATCGCCGTCGGCCTGCTGGCGCTCGCTGTGAGTAGCGGTGCTGACGCTCGAGAACGCCCACTACTCCCACGGCGGACCGGCGCCGTTCTCGTTCAGCTACCGCGGGCTCTACCGCACGACGCCGGCGCCCGGCGAGTACGTCCAGGTGCGCAGCCCCGCGCACGGGCCGCTGCGCAACTCGTTCGCGGTGGGACCGCTGCGCCTGCCGCCGTACACGACGAGTCTCAGCGCCGAGCTGCCGCTGTATGCGAGCTCGTACATGGACGGTCTGCGCCAGCGCTACAGCGGGTTCGTGCTGCGCGGGGAGGGCAAGACCCGGGTCAACACCGTGCCCGCGTACACGATCGCCTACACCGCGCAGATCGCCGGCCGCACCGTCTACGGTCGCGATGTCCTGCTGCTGCCCGAACGGAGCGGTGCGCGCGAGGGTGTGCACATCGTGATGCTCAGCGCGCCCACGCCGCAGGTGACCGGGCCGCTGCTCGTCGGCACCACCGGTGTGCTCGAACGGCCGCTCGAGACGTTCACGTTCGGCTAGCGGTCCTCGGCAGGGAAGAATCCGCCCGACCCGGCACGCTCGCCCGTGCAGCGCAGCGTGGCCGCGTGAAGCTAGGGCGCTGACTGCTCGCTCGTCGCGGCGACGGTGGACGCGGTGGTTTCGACCGTCCCCCCGGCCTGGGAGGCGCCCGGTCCCCCGGGTTCGACCGGGAGGAGTGGGCGTGGCTTCGACCGGCGGCGGCGGCGGCGTCGGTGTTTCGACGGGCGGCGCCGGTTCGGCGGGCGGCGTGGTCGTCGGCGGCGGCGAGGGCGTCCCACCGGTCGGGTCCGTGGCCGGTGTGCACCGGGACGGTCGGCTGCGAGGGTGCGTCGGTGGCGTCGCTCGGCAGCGTGGTCGTCTCGGTCGTGACCTCGGTCACGGGCACCGGCGCCGGCTTCGGCGGCACCGGCGGCTTGATCGCCGGCGGCACCGTGGCCGCGGGAGCTCCCGCGGGCTGATTGCAGCGCCGCGACCGGAGCCGCGACTGTGGCCGTCTTGGCCGCCAGGCGCCGATGGGCGCCATGGCCGAGCCGGGTGGTTGGCGGCGAACCGGCGCGTCGCAGCTGACCGGCTGGACGCTCGCGTGCATGACGATCGGTTCGCTCACGTGCCTCGACACGTAGGCGTGGTGGTGGGCGTGGCGTGATGGCGATGCGCGGGACGCCCGACGTGTTCGGCGGCGACCGCCGTGACGATCGCGGCGGCGGCGAGCCCGGCGACGGCCTTGGTCGCGACCGCGCCGGCGCCCGCGGTGAGGATGCCTCCGGCCGCGCTCGCTCCGCCGGCGCCGGCGCGCGCCGGCCGTGGCCCCTGCGGTGGCGCCGGCTCCGGCGCCGACGTGGCCGGCGGACGCGGTCGAGCCCAGCTTGGTGAGCAGCAGCTTCTTGGCCAGCAGCAGCGGCCCGACGGGGAAGATCGCCGCGAGCGCGTGGTTGTTCTCCCTGAGCTGCTTCTTGAACGAGCGGCAGCGCTCGCACCCGCGCACGTGCCGGCGCGCCGGCGCGTCCAGCTTGGTCAGGCCCTCGGCCACCTCTCCGAGCTGCAGACGCACTTCCTCACAGCTCAGCTGGCGGGCCTCGGCGGCCTCGGCCAGCGAGATGCGCGCGCGCACGAGCAGCGACTTGACCGACGGCACCGTCGTCTCCATCGCGTCGGCGATCTGCTCGTAGGAGAGCGCGTCGATCTCGCGCAGCAGCAGCGCCGTGCGCTGGGTCTCGGGCAGCTCCTTGACGTCGCCCAGCAGCTGGCTGAAGCTCTCGCGCCGCAGCACCCGCTCGCCGGTGGACAGGCCGTTGTCGGCGTAGTGCACGTCCATCGAGTCCACGCCGATCGCCGAGGCGCGGCGCAGGTGGTTGAGCGAGCGGTTGCGCGCGATCCGATACAGCCACGGGCCTGACGTTGATCTCGCGCTCGTCGGCGAGCACCGCGTTGAACGCCGCGGTGAAGACCTCCTGGAGCACGTCCTCGGCGTCCTCGCGCGAGGAGAGCATGTGCCGGCAGAAGGCCAGCAGCCGCGACTGGTAGCGCGAGAACAGCACCTCGAACGCGGCGTGCTGCCCGCGGCGGGTCATCGCGATCAGCCGCTCGTCGGACTGCAGCCGCAGCAGCGCCGACGGGCCGCTCAGGCCCGGCATGCTCTTGTGTGTTAGTGCTGAGACCTCCACGGCGTATTCGGTCCCTTCGGCTGCCTTGTGTATCTGTCCTCTATTTACACCGTAGCAACCGAAAAGTTGCGCTCCTTTGCGGGCCGATTCGGGCCCGTCGGCTGATGAGGTCCCGCATCCCACGTCGGCAGATACGATCGCTGCGCCCGGGTGGACAAACTGGCAAAGTCAGCGGACTTAAAATCTGCCGCTCGTGTGAGCTTGCGGGTTCGAATCCCGTCCCGGGCATCACCGACCTGATCGTGGCGATAGAGTCGCGCGTCGATGGCCACCGAGCAGAGCACGAGAGGAGCCACGGAGACCTTCCACGGCGGGCGGCTGGTCGCGCGGCGTCTGAAGGCCCACGGCGTCAGCCGGCTGTTCACGCTCTCCGGCGGGCATCTGTTCTCGATCTACGACGGCTGTCGCGAGGAGGGGATCGAGATCGTGGACGTCCGGCACGAGTCCACCGCCGCGTTCGCCGCCGAGGGCTGGGCGAAGGTCACGCGCGAGCCGGGCGTGTGCGCGCTCACGGCCGGGCCGGGCGTCACGAACGGGATGAGCGCGATGGGCTCGGCGCAGGCCAACCACTCGCCGATGCTCGTCCTCGGCGGTCGCGCCCCCGCGGGGCGCTGGGGGATGGGATCGCTGCAGGAGATCGACCACATCCCGTTCGTGCGCCCGCTGACCAAGCTCGCGGTGACGCCGGAGAGCACCGCCGAGATCCCGGGTCTCCTCGACGAGGCGCTTCGCCACCGCGCTCGCGCCGCACGGCGGGCCGACGTTCGTCGACTTCCCGCTGGACTACGTGTTCATGGAGGCGCCCGAGCCCGAGGACGCGCTCGACGGTCCGCCCCCACGCGCGAGCCGGGGCGCCGACGGCGCCGCGATCGAACGCGCCGCCGAGCTGCTGCGCTCCGCCGAGCGCCCGGTCGTGATGGCGGGGACCGACCTGTACTGGGGGCATGGCGAGGTCGAGCTGCTGGCGCTCGCGCGAGGCGCTGCGCATCCCGGTGTTCCTGAACGGCCTCGCGCGCGGGTGCGTGCCGGCCGACCACGAGCTGTTCTTCTCGCGCGCCCGCTCGCACGCGCTCAAGGGCGCGGACGTCGCGCTCGTGATCGGCGTGCCGATGGACTTCCGTCTCGGCTTCGGGGGCTCGTTCGGCGATGACACCGAGATCGTCGTGATCGACGTGGCCGAGCCCGAGCGCCGCCATCCCCGGCCGGTCGCGGCCGAGCTGTACGGCGCGCTGAGCGCGACGCTGAGCGACCTGCGCACGCGCGGTCGCCGGTGGCGCCGCCGCGCGAGCGCGCGCTGGGTCGAGGATCTGCGCGCGCGTCGAGACCGAGCGTCGCGCGGCCGAGCGGGCCGAGCTCCAGGACGATCGCTCGCCGCTGCATCCGATGCGGCTGTATGCCGAGCTCGGGCGGGTGCTCGACCGCGACGCGATCGTGATCGGCGACGGCGGCGACTACGTCTCCTACGCGGGCCGCGTGATCGACTCCTTCCAGCCCGGCTGCTGGCTCGACCCGGGGCCGTTCGGCTGTCTCGGCGCCGGTCCGGGCTACGCGCTCGCGGCCAAGCTCGCCCACCCCGAGCGCCAGGTCGTGCTGCTGCTCGGCGACGGCGCGTTCGGGTTCTCGGGCATGGAGTTCGACACGCTCGCGCGTCACGGGGTGAATGTGGTCGGCGTGATGGGCAACAACGGCATCTGGGCGCTGGAGAAGCATCCGATGGAGTTCCTCTACGGCTACTCGGTCGCCGCCGAGCTGCGGCCGGCCACGCGCTATGACCAGGTGGTCCAGGCGCTGGGCTGTCACGGCGAGCTTGTCGAGCGTCCCGCAGGACGTCGTGCCGGCGCTCGAGCGCGCGTTCTCCGCGGGCGTGCCGGCGCTGGTCAACGTGCTCACCGACCCGGACGTGTCTACCCGCGCAAGTCCAACCTGGCCTGAGGCGCGGCCCCAAGCTGGGCGAGCTTGGCCGGCGTGTGGCGTGAGCGCGGGCGCGTCATGCAACGCCCGGAGGTGCCGTTGGGTGGCGATCGCCACCCTCCGGCGAGATCGGAGGCGATGCGCTTCTACATGAGGAAGCCGCCCGGGCGGGGCGGCTTCCTCGGGGGCGGGGCCCCGAGGAACAGGCAGGGGTATGTGCCCCGGGGCTGGTCGGCCCGGACACGGGAACGCCGATGTCGCGGCGCGATCCGGGCCGGTATGGACCAGCTCGAGGGATGCACGCTCTATCAGCGCACACCCTCGCCGAACAGAGTATCAGATATCTGAACTGCCGTGGGGAGCCCGAATGGTCTCTGGAGTGCGATGGAGAGCACGCCCCCGTGCAGGATGTCGTGCTCGGACACCTCGACCTCGTCCAGGTCGAATGCGCGCATCGCCTCCGACAGCAGGATCATGCCGGCGACGATCGTGGGCGCGCGGCCGGGATCGAGGCCGACCACCGCCCGTCGCTGCGCTTCGTCCATGTCGGCCAGCCGCGCGAGCAGCATTCGACCGTGGCCAGCAGCAGCGGATATCCGTGCACGCGCTCGGGGTCGTACGGGTCGAGCTCCTGGTCGATCGCGGCGGCCGAGGTCGCGGTGCCGGCCACGGCGATGCCGCGCTCGACCGGCGCGCGCTCCGCGACGGGCAGGCCGGCGAGGTATATCGCGCGCGACGTCCGCCGCGAGCTCCTGCAGCTCGGCGCGCGCGGGCGGATCGCTGTGGATGTGACGCTCGCTCATCCGCACCACGCCGGCCGGCAGCGACACGTGGAATCCGGCCGTCTGCCCGACCCCGACGATGAACTCGGTCGATCCCCCGCCGATGTCCACGACCACCGTCGGCTCGCACCGCGCCGGGCCGACCGGACATCGCGCCGAGGAACGTCATCCTCGCCTCTTCCTCGCCCGTCAGGATGCGCGCGTCCAGGCCGTACTCGGCGCCGAACGCGCGCGGCGAACTCCCGCCCGTTGCGCGCATCGCGCACCGCCGAGGTCATCACCGCGAGGTTCGGGTAGGCCTCCTCGCCGTCGGCCGGCTCGTTGGCGTCGATCTCCTCGCGAAACTCGGCCAGCGCGGCTTAGCACCCGCTCGCACCCCTCCTCGCGACAGCGACCCTCGGCGTCCACCCCCGCGCCGAGCCGCGTCACGACCGAGCGGCGCACGATCTCCGACCACGCCCCCGTCGGGCGTGACGTCGGCGATCAGCAGGCGGGTCGAGTTCGTGCCGATGTCGACCACCGCCGCTCGCATGGGGCTGATGCTATTGGCTGCGGGAGTCCTGAGCGGGCTATCCCGGCCTGGAGCGCGGTTTTTTGCTAGAACATCGGTAGCGACGCGGGGTGGAGCAGTCTGGTAGCTCGTCGGGCTCATAACCCGAAGGTCGCGGGTTCGAATCCCGCCCCCGCTATGACACGAAACCCGCTCAACTGAGTGGGTTTCGTGGTTTCTGGGGTCAGGCTAAGCGGGCAGAGTAGGCCGGGGTGTGAACAGAAGTGCAAACATCTGAGCGTGGCATGGGCGCAAGGATGCCCGCACGTCGCGTATTGCGGCAACTTGGCCATCGGCGATCTACCGTGCCAATAGACCCCAGCGCGTGGGTCATCCATGGAGCGCCACCCTGTCCTCCACGAGACCTCCGACATCCGAGGCCAAGACAGCGCGTGATCGCGGTCAACCATCTCCTGCTGCGTCTAGGGTAAGGCTAATGGAGCCCGTGGACCCCCTTGGCGCAACGGCGATTACCGCGTTTCGAGATTCGCTGGTTGAAGACGTATTCGCCCCGAAGGACTTTATTCCATGGCAGCAGATCGACGAGGAAGTCGAAGGCGCGACCACCGGTATAGACGCCCTAAACAACTTGGCTCAGGGCAGCGAGACCGGCATTGACGTCGACGCACTCGCTCAGGTCTTGCTCATAGAACCCAAGGCTTTCTCGGTCGTTCAACGCCTATTGGCGGCGCCAGCAGCAGGAGTTGGCTTTGCAGATGGTCGTCAGCTGCCCACCAGCGCACCTCGGAGTCTTGAGGAGGCACAGCAGGTTGCGCGCTTGCTCGTGGACATTGGGATCGACCGATTGATCACCAAGAAGGCAGCCACTGCAGAACTCTTGAGGGTCGCAATCATCGCAGGCGACACCAGGCGTCGGTCGGGTCGCCGTCGACGCAGTCTCGACGAACGCCTTGCGGCGATTCTCGATGAGGCCGCGGCTGACGCAACCGAGTCCATTGGTGAGCAACTTGTATCGCGGCCGCCCCTCCAGATGCCGATCGGGGTTCGAAACCGCCTTCGGCGAGTATTCTGCGACGCCGATGGGAGGCCTCTCGTGGCCGTGGCAACCATGTTCGAGGCAACTGGGGGAGGACGGCAGGGGGCTACATTCCGCGGATTTGCGCAAGTCCAAGACGAACTAGACCTCCTACCAGCCTCATTGATCCTTGTCGCCGACGGTCGCGGAGTCCGGGAAATTCCGCCGCGAAGCATTGAAGAGGTATGGGACAGGATCGGTGCGGTGCTCAGCCTTCAAGCAAGCCGAAGATGGCGTGTTGACGGACGCGGTTATCCGACTTGTGCAAAACCCAACCGTGCCTCTCCTCGATCGACTCCCGCTCGACACTCTGATTGATAGCGCACTCGCCCGTCAGGTTCGGGTAGATGCAGATGACCTTCCGGTCGATGAGGGGGTTGCTCGCCTCGCCATCGCCCGCTTCGAGGCCGAGAATCAAGAACTCGGGCTGGACATTGATCCTGATGGTCGCAGCGTGGCGTTTGCGCGATCTCATGAGGTCGAAGGCGCAGACCAGCTAGGTGCGGAATTCCACGCGGGGCGCGCGATTGACCTATTGGCGACTCTAATAGGGCGACGGTCGCCTGTTCAACACGAGAAGCTGGCGAGCGATCAGTGGATCGGGATTCTCGATGTTCCCTCCTCTCCTCTCATTCCTGGACGTATCGCAGTCGCTGCGCAGTCCGCTGGCCCCCATGCCAAAGATGTCCGGACCATCGCCGAAGCTGCGCGCGCTCGTGCAGTGGACACAACCGTCGCAGTCCTAGTGGTGCCGGACGCTTCAGAGTGGCTTGACGACGACGAGCGGGAGATCGTAACTCGAACGACCACGACCAGCGTGATCGTTGTCGATCCCCGCGACATCCGCCGGATTGCAACCGCGGCTAACCCTCAGGATGCCCTTAGCTCTTTCATTCTCCGACAAGCTGACTTGACCAAGGCATCCCCGTTCATCCACAACGGTGTGACTCCGCCGCGACTCTTCACCGGGCGCCGCGGTGAAGGAGCCGATCTCGTGTCTGCCCTTGGGTCAAGCAGTGTTGCAGTGCTCGGCAGCAGGCAGATCGGGAAGACCTCGTTTCTTAAGTGGGTCCACGAAACGCTAAAAGAGCAGGACCGCACTGTCTACTATGGAGACTGCCAGGCAATCGGAGACTGGGATCGTTTCCGGACACTCGCAAGGCGCGACTGGGGTGCCGACCTCGCAGACCAATTCGAGCCAGATCAGATCGCCGCCTTGGTGGAGCAGCTAACCAAGGACCAAGGGTCCCCGATCATAGTTCTCGATGAGATAGACCGTTTGGTGGCGTGGGATCGAACAGCCGAAGTGGGTGGAGTGACCGAGGCGTTCTTCCGCAGCCTCCGTGCCCAGTCTCAAGCTGGCAAGGCCCAGTTTGTCTTCTCGGGTGAGCGCACAATCGCAGAAGTTCTTTGGTCCCCAGAGTCACCACACTGGAACTTTTGCCAGCGCCTTAGCCTCAGGCAACTTAATCGCGAAGATGCCGCCGACCTTCTATTCAGAGTCCTTGCATCGCTTGCAGTGCGATTCGAAGATCAGGATGCGGCCGAGGCGGTCTTGTGGTCGGCGACATCGGGGCATCCGCGACTCGTTCAGCTCCTCGGCGACCAGCTGGTTCAGAGGCTGAACAAGCGCCCGGGAGACGAACGGGACATCCTAGCGCCCGCAGACTTGCGAGCAGTTGTCGATACTTTTGATTTTAAGAGTGAATACGTAGAGACATATTGGGGTCAGGCCACAGTGTTCGAGAAGCACCTAACTCGTCTAGTGGCTGAAGGGGATACCTCGCTCGACGCACTACAAGACCGTATGGTTCAGATGAATGAACCCCTGGCGCTTAAGATTCTTGAGCTGTATGGAATCATTGATGTCGTGTCTGATGAGGTCCAGCTTCGTGCACGGTTCCTACCCGAGGCGCTGATGGCGGCAGGGCCAGAGCCACCGGTCGACTGATGGCGTTGTCAGACTTTCACGTCGGCGGGCATGTCCCTCTCGACAGTCCGGCGTACGCTGAACGAGCCTTCGTCCAACGCTGCTTCGACGAGCTCGCTGGCGGCCGTTGGGTCGTCCTTCTCGGGCCTCGCCAGCACGGAAAGACTTCGGGTCTAACCCGGCTAGCCGACCTACTAAAGGATGCGAACGTCAAGGTCGCGCAGTTGTCCTTGCAAGGAATGCCAGATCTAGCCTCCTCGCGTGATCTATTCGAGTGGGTCGCTCGCAAGGTCGCCAGTCAGTTGGGCATAGACCTCGTTGCCCCGGATACTGCCAATGAGGCCGAGCTCGATGCCTGGTTGGCTGTGGCGTTGCCAGTCGAGCCAGCTCAAACCGTCTTGATATTCGATGAGGCAGCCGCGATTCGTGATGATGAGATGCGCAGCAACTTTTATCACCAGCTCCGTCGTCTTCACGACGAACGAAACGCGCCTAGAGCACCAAGCCTCGGGATTAACCTGACCCTCCTTTTCAGTGGCACCTTTGAGCCGAAGCGACTTGTCGCGGACGACCTAGCATCACCGTTCAATGTATGCCGGACCGTTGAAACGGAAGATCTAGCCTCTGGGCTGGTAGCGGACATGGTTGAGCGTCTGGGCGCGGCGCAGGCTGCTCCGTTTGTCAGTCGCGCAGTCGATCTCGTTGGCGGTCAGCCGTATCTTCTGCAGTATCTCTTTTCGGAGGCAGAGCGAGGTGACGCGGCCATGCCTGCGGACGAGAGGTTGCAGCAAGCCGAAGAAAAGCTGCTCGCGGGCGACTCAGACCACCTGATCAGCATGTTGTCAGCAATTGTTAACGATCAGCCGGTACGGGAGATCGTGCAACAGATCATCGAGAATGGGTCTGTGCCGTTCGGGGCAACACCTGAGCACCGAATGATCGCCATCCTCGGCTTTGGACGTCGAGATGGGAACCAGCTCGTGCCGAGGAGCCGACTCTACGCAGAGGTCGCGGCCCGACATTTCATCCTCTCGCCAGCCCAACAGTCGGTAGCGGGAGTAAAGGTTGCGCCGCCTGGTGCGGGTTCGTTGAACTTTGTTGTTGACCAAGCCCTGCGAACTATCGCCGAGGAGATGCTAGAAGCGGGGTTCGACGCCTTTAACGCGGGTCATACTCGTCTCGGATTGATTGGGTTGGGGAGTGCGTTGGAGGCGATCCTGATTGATGTGCTGGAACAGGCGACCCCATCGGAAAGGAATCGAGCCAGGAGCAAAGCACGCCCCGACCTAAAAGGTCTAGAGGAGCGAGATGATCCGAGCACATGGCGCCTTGTAAACCTCATCAAGGTTGCTGACGAGCTTCCGTCACTGGACAACGTCACTGTGGCAGCTGCTCACGCTATTCGTGAGCTGCGTAACTACGTACATCCTGCAGCGGTGCGAGCAAGCGGGCTACCCCAGGCCTCCCTTCAGCCTGAGTTCAATGCTGCGGAGGGTGTTCTGGGAATCATGATTCGCGAAGCGAGTTCGTGATGTCAGACAGGAGCGCGCGCGTTATTGGCTCCGATTGACGTCTACGCTTCCGCAACGGGTGATGGACAGATTAGTGCCAGCGCGGCACTGCGCGCTTACGGCATGGAAATTTGGCCAGCTCCGACCGGTGTGATGCGTCCTCTGGATGTCAACGTCCACGTCCGACATCGCGGGTGAGTGCTCGGTGTGATGCGTTTCGGAGGGCCCGGTCTATGTGGGGTATGACGCGGCTGAGGCGTAGCGGATCGCGGCTGGGGTTCCAGGCTGTGTCGGGCCGCTCGTGGTAGTCGATTGATGGGGCTTGTAGTCGACTGTTGCTCATGCGCTGGGCGAACCGCGTGATCCGGTCGGGGTCGTGGCCTTCCTCGCCGAGCTGGTCGCGGGCGAGGTGCCAGTCGGTCCCGTGTCGTGCGCGGGTGGCCTGGACGTAGGCGGTCTCCTTGCTGGTCTGCCAGCCGCCGGTGAGCACGACGGCGTGATCGACGGTCGCACCCTGCTGGCGGTAGACATGTTGGGCGTAGGCGAGTCGCAGCGACTCGACATCCTCGCCGGCGAGCTGCAGTGTGCGGCCTGAGCCATCCAACGCGAGCGTGACGGTTCGATCGCGGCTGATGTCCGTGACCTCGCCGCGGGTGCCGTTCTCGACGCGTGCTTCGCCGGGCGGCCGGTGCTGCGCAATGAATGCGACGTGATCCCCTTGGCGTAGTCCGTAGTGGACGCTCGATAGCGGGAGTTCGTCGGGGCCGACTTCGCCGCGCTCGGCGCGGAGGCGCTGTGCGCGGGCGTTCAGTCGGTCGATCTCCTTGTTGGCGGCATCCGCGATCAGAACGACTTGGCGAATGTCGTGATGTTCGGTGAGCTGTGCCCAGGTTTGGACGGCGTTCTCGGCAGCGTGGCCTCCGCAACCCGACCTGGATCAAGCTTTGCGCACTCGCGAACGCCCTGGGTGTCTCGATCGCCGCGCTTGCTCAGTGCGCCGAATCCGAGGCTTACGTCGCCGCCCGTGTTCGCCAGGCCCGAGCAGAGCTAGACGCCCAGGACGACAGCGAGACGGGTCCGGAAGACAAACGCTGATGTCCGTCGCGATTCGCCTCTCCCGCCCGCCCCGAGCAAATTCGTTGGCCGTTTTGGGCTTCTCACGGTCATATATAGAGAGAGGTGCAAGCGGGCATCTCGATAACCGCGAGTCATGGAAGGAGGTCCGGGCGATGATCGAGCTGACTGTCAGGCTGTCCGATGAGCAGCTGGCGGAGATAGCTGCTCAAGCCGCTGCACTCATCGCGACGGGCGCTCCTGCCGCATCGCCGTGGCTCAACGTGGCTGACGCCGCCGAGCGTTTGCGCTGTCGCAAGGATCGGATCTATGACCTGATCGCTCTCGGCAAGCTTCAGCCCCGCCGCGACGGCCGCCGCGTCCTACTGCATCGCGACGATCTCGACGCGTACATCGAAGGACGAGGTACTACTTGAACACCATCTACATGAGAGAGAGGAAGTGATGGCGGCGAAGATGGAGAAGACTCGCACGCCGGGCGTCTACAAGCGTGGGAGCCGGTACGTGTTCGCTTATCGAGTGGACGGTAGGCAGCGGTGGGAGTCCTGCCGCACCCTCGACGAGGCACGTCGAGCAAAGGCGGCACGGGCGACCGACATCGGGCGGGGTGAGTTCGAGGAGCGCTCCCGCATCACGCTGCAGGAGTACGCCCGGGAGTGGATCGAGCGCTACCAGGGCACGGGTCGCAGGGGCTTTCGCGAGGAGACGCGCTCGGAGTACCGGGGGCTGCTCGACAAGTACGCGCTGAGTCACTTCCCCTCGCAAACGAAGCTGACGGACATCACGCCCAGGCACATCGCATCTTTCGTGGGCTGGTTGTGCGAGCAGACCAAGCCGGCGGCAACCAAGGAGGACCCGGACCGGCGGTGCCGCTGTCAGACAAGACCGTGCGCAATGCGCTCGGACCGCTCAAGGCGTGCCTGGCGACTGCTCGTCGAGAGGGGCTCATCCGGCACAACCCTGCGACCGACGTGGCACTGCCCCATCGGGCACGAGTGGATGATGACGATGCCCGACCACGGCCCTTCCCGCGCATCGAGGGTGATGACGGCGAGCCGATCGAGACGATGAAGCTGGTTGTCGAGCGTGTCCACGAGTCGCACCGGCTCATGTTCGCGCTGCTCGCGGCGACAGGTCTGCGGCGCTCGGAGCTGCTCGTACTCGAAGGGCGGCATCTTGCGCTCGAAGGGAAGCGCCCGCATGTGAAGGTACGTCAGCGCGTGCGCCGTCGCCGCGGCGAGGGTCTCGTGATCGGCCCGCTGAAGTCTCGCTACTCCAGGCGCGACGTGCCCATTCCGCGCGCCCTTGCTGATCGCCTCCGTGCACTTGGCACCACGCCCGACGACTTCGTGTTCTGCACTGCCACAGGCACGGTGCTGGACCCAGACAATCTGGCCATGCGAGTGCTCGCGCCTGCGTGTGAGGCGGCGGGGGTCGAGTGGGCCGGCTTCCACACGTTCCGCCACACCGTCGCGTCGCGGCTGTTCGCGGAGGGTCGCAACGTCGTGCAGGTGCAGCGCTGGCTCGGCCATCATTCGGCCAGCTTTACGCTCGACACCTACGTCCACCTGCTCGACAACGATCTCGGCGAGCCGCTCCAAGCAAGAGATGAGCCGGTGGAGAGCGTCACGACTGATGGGTGATGAGTGGATGCTACTATCCTCGTGTATCTTCTACGCAACACTTTCGGAAGGAAGCCGGTCGATGTCCAGCACTGCTCTAGATATGAGCCTTCATGAGCGCCGTCGGGCGCAGCGTATGGAAGACCCCGAGTTCCGGGGTGCCTACGGGCGCTCCATGCGGGAGATCGAGCAGACCGATCAAGTCATCCGCGAGCTCGATGCGTTGCGGGTCGATCTTGGTATGTCAAAGGCAGAGCTCGCCCGCCGGATCAATCGCAATGCGTCGAGCATCCGCAGGCTGTTCACGGCGAGCAGCTCAAGGCCGGAGCTTCCGCTGATCGCCGCGATTGCCGACGCGTTGGGTGCCGAGGTTCGCGTTATGCCCAAGACGCCGGCATCGAAGCGTTCTACGCGCCGCCGCCGCGAGCCGGCCGCCGCATAGATCGTCGGCAGTTCCGGGTACGCTCGGTACCATGCCTCGGCGGCGCTCGCAGAGCGGCAAGACGGACGCCCCGCGGACGCCGCAGGTCGATCGACGGCCGCCGTGGGCAATCGTCTACTACGAGACTCGCAACGGGTCCGCGCCCGCCCTTGAGTTCCTTGACGGGTGCCCAGGCAAGATCGACGCCGAGTTCGTGGCTGTCCTCGATGCGGTCGCCGCGGCGCCACCGCCGCAGTTCTCTGGCGGCGGAAAGTGGGAGGCGATGCATGGCAGCATGGGCGGCTGGCACGAGATCCGTCTCACAGGGCCGGGCCGCGAACAGTTCCGCCTGTTCTGCGTCCTTGAGAATGCGGCCGACGAGGAGCTACTGAGGCGCGGCCTCACGAAGCCCGCGATCGTGGTCGTCACGGGCATGCGCAAGCCCTGGCGCACCAAGTTCTCGGAGACCGACTACAGCCGCGTGCGACGCCTTGGCGACGAGCACAAGGCCACCCATCCTCGTCGGATCGCACGATAACGGTCCGACTGGCTCCTTCGCTGCGGCTTGGCCCGCACGAGAAATGCTGCAATCCGATATTGCAGCATTGCCGTGGGCTCACGTCTTGCTGCTGCGCAGCCGCCGATGCGGAGTGACGCTAGGCTTGGCCTCACGATGCTGCGCACTCGGCTCTTGGTGCTGCCGTTGCTGGGACTCAGCCTTCTGGCCGCGAAGGCCACGGCCGGCAGCCCGGACGCGGCTATTACTCGCGCAGCGGTAGCGCCATTCCAGGATGTACTGCGCCACGACGCTGGCGCCTTGTGCGGAGACCTCGTGCCAGCGGTTGCCACCAAACTCGTCCAAGGGACGGCGCCCACTGTCGGCTGCGCGGCAGCCGCGAGCAGCGAGTTCGCCTTGACCGCGCCGAATGAACCGCACGCGGAAGCCGGCCTGTCTTTGAACCCGACCGTTCAGAATCTCAAAGTGGTTGGTCAGCATGCGACATTGAGGCTGAGCTTCACTTTCGTCACAGTCACCAAGAAGCTCGGAATGACCACCGCCGCTATCCATCACGCGGGCCCGATCAAGCTTGAACTGGAAGCAGTGGGCGGCGCGTGGCTCGTGTCCTCTGGAGCGAGGCTCGCGACTGTGCCCGGCTGCCACCTACGGAAGCCTCGCCGGTGCCCTCGCGGAGCCCGCGTGCTGGTCTTCTACGTCGGCGACATCGAGCCATCGCAGCGTGGCCTCCTGGAACTGCCGATCCCGCCTGCGGTGAAGCAGGCGGGAGGGCGTGAGCAGCAGGAATTCGAAGCCGGAGAGCTCGCCGTGGCACAGTCGGGATGTCTGGCGTGTCATCGCATCGGCGATAACGGAAACCGGGGGCCGGGCTCGAACCTCACACATATCGGCGCGAAGCTCTCGGAACGCGAGATCGCCCACGCCCTCGTGGACTCGCGAGCGCCGATGCCATCGTTCAGCCGTCTTCCCGCCCAGAAGTCCCACGACATCGTGCGATTCCTTGCCCTGCTGCGATAGTCGCGCGACCAAGTTTTCGGCGGCAAGTTGCCGATACGGAGGACCGGCTCGCCCGCAGATGACCGCGCGAAAGTGCAAACAAAGTGCAAACATGCTCCACGCCATTCCACGCCATCGCCGAATCCGGCGAAAGCCGAATCCTCAGCAATAGAGCCAAGATGGGGGACCCGACGACACCCCACAACACCCTCGAATGGGCTCATAACCCGAAGGTCGCTGGTTCGAATCCCGCCCCCGCTATACGTTATTCCGCGACCGTCCCGGGGGTGGTCGCTGCCGTTGGGGGAAGAAGCATGAAGCGTGAACCGTAGAATCGCGGCCATGCCGTTCACGCTCAGAAACCTCAGAGAGGATCTCCCAGACCTGGGGTCCAACTTCGACGGCGCGCCTGACCTGGAGTTCCGTGCCGCGGGCAAGGCGCTCGAGCTCGAGCGATCCGGCCTGAGCTATCAGCGCATCCCGCCCGACTACCGGTTCCCGTACGGCCACACGCACAAACAGCAAGAGGAGGTGTTCGTCGTCGTGGGCGGAAGCGGGAGGATGAAGCTCGACGACGAGATCGTCGAGGTCGAGCAGTGGGATGTCGTGCGCGTGCCGCCCGGTACATGGCGAGGGTACGAGGCCGGACCGGAGGGCCTTGAGATCCTCGTCTTCGGCGCGCCCAACCTCGGCGAGAATCCGCGGGAAGATGTGGAGGGTCAGCGAGACTGGTGGGCTGACTAACTCGCGAACCCGAGCTGCTGGCGTCTCAAGCCCAGCATCTTCGCTTTGGCCTCGGCCGCGAGTTGCTCTATCCAGGCATCGGGGGACAGCTCCTCTCCGAGCATCTGCGCCTGGCGCTTGACCGTCGCGAAGTCCCCGGGCGCGAGGTCCTCGATGGCGTTCAGCGCCTGCCCGAGCTCATCCGCGCGCTGGAGCTCGGAGCTTGGGTCGAACCCGCTCTCGGCGCAGAACATCGACCACGCCTGCTCGCGCCGGAGGGCCTTGAACTCGAGCTTCCAGGTGAAGCGGCGCATGGCCGCCGCGTCGATCGAGTCCATCAGATTCGTGGCGGCGATGAAGATTCCCTCGAATCGCTCCATTCGCTGGAGCAGCTCGTTGACCTGCGTCACCTCCCAGTGGGCGCGCGCGAGCGTGCGATCGCGCAGAAACGAGTCCGCCTCGTCGAGGAACAGCAGCGCACCCTCGTTCTGCGCCTCGGAGAACATCTTCGAGATCTGCTGCTCGGTCTCGCCGAGCCACATCGAGAGCAGCTCCGAAGCCGAGCGCATGAGAATCGGCAGGTCGAGCTCGACGGCGATGTGCTCCGCGAGCTGCGTCTTGCCCGCACCCGGCATGCCCCAGAAACACAGCGAGCCTCGCGGGCGCTCCCTGAGGGCCGCAATGATCTGCTGCGGCGTGAAGCGCCCGGCGATGTTCAGGAGGTCGAGGTCATAGCTCGTGACCGAGTCTCGTATCCCCTCGGTGCGGTCGCGCCCGAGAACCTTCTGACTGTGAGAGACCGCGCGCTGGATCACGCGCTCGCGCTCCTTGTCAAGCCGCTCCTCGGTGCGTGGCGGACTCATCGCGCGGCTCGTCGTCTGGAAGCACGGTCAGACGGGCGAGCTCGGCCGCTTGACGGACCTGCTGCTCGCCGAGCAGGCTGTATTTTGCGAGATCGCGCTCCAACCGCGAGGAGAGGCCGAAGTCCGAGATCACCTGTGCGACGCGCGCCCGCCGCTCCCCGCGGGAGCCGGGAAACGCTTCGCAATGGAATAGGAACGCGCCCAGGTTGCGCTCCGAGAGCTGGCGTGCTCGATCGGTGATCCACACGCAGCGCACACGACTCTCCGTCAGGCCCTCGTCGGAGGCGCGCTCGGGGTCGTCGTCGTGAACGAGCTCGTCCTCGTCGAGGTCGAGAAGGTGAAAGAACCTGCTGTGAGGCCGGGAGGCGAGCGCCTCGTGGGCGCGATCGACGACGAGCACAGCGTCAGGCCTGGATCGCTCGACGTGGCGCTGGGCGATGAACGTCCAAGTCGGCATGTCCCCTGCCGTGACGTTCCTCGTGACGACCGCGTGCCCGCCGATCTCCTCCTCTGCGAGCAACCGAGCCATCATGTCTCGCTTGTCCACCGACTTCGGGCCGTAGACGAGCGTGTGCACGCCACGATCGGCTGGCAGCGGCGGGCGCAGCACACCCAGGAGTATCCGCCTGTCGTCCTCGTGAAGGCGCCCGAGCGACCTCGTCGAGGGCGAGGGGATGAGCGGTTTGACGAACCTCTCGACGAGCTCGGCATCCTCCCCTGCGGGTTCGGCAAGCGTTGCGCTCAGGTGGTGCGACGGTCCGGTCACCCGCAGCGGTCGCTCCTTGACGCTCAACAGGCCGGAGCGTGCCAGCGTCCCCTGCTCCGAGAGCGCTGAGACCACCTCTGACTCCGAACTGCCGAGCGCCGCTCCAAGCACCGCCTTCGTCGCGCGGTCGGCGTCCATCAGCAATTCGAACAGCTGCGAGAACCCGGGCCGAGAGCGACCTATCTGAAACGCAAGCACGTCGCGCTCCGCCGTCGTCCAGATCGAGCAGCGTCGCGATACGCCCGACGTTCTCGTCCAGAGGGGTGATGAACCGCGACGCCTCCACCCCCGCCGCCTGTTCCCAGTCGCGCAGCGCAGTCCCGAATGCGCCCGCGTCCCGGTCGATCAGGCCGAACGCGCTCGTTCCGCGCAGATACAGACGAACGAAGCGCCCGCTGGTGCGCTCGCCGAACTGACGCTGGAGATCCTTCAGGGTCGGCAGCAGCTTCTCATCGGCCGCGCTCGCCTCGCGGTCGTCGCCGGCAAGCGGCTCCGGCGGCGCCACAGTCGCGGCGCAGCTTGCGTAGAGCAAGGCGAACAGATGCGGGTCTGCGGCAAGCAGCCGGCCGAAGCCCGGGCTCTGCGCCAGGCGCAGAGTCCACGCCGCCATCTGCTGCGCGCCGGGCGTTTCGAGAGGATTGTCGGATGAGCTGTACTGGGGATTCATGCTCGCGGGTCTACACACGATTGGCTGAATGACTGTGAGTATTGCATACAATTGTCACGGATGCGAGCCAGCCGGGAACACCGCGTCGGGCGGAGACTCCTAGACCTCACTCCGCCCGCACCGAGTTGCGCACCGCCCCAAGCCCATCGACCTCGACCTCGACAACGTCCCCATCGCGCAGGAACCGCCCCTGCGCGGCGCCGACCCCGGCGGGCGTGCCGGTGGCGATGATGTCGCCGGGCATGCAGGGTCATGGTGCGCGAGAGCCAGGCCACGACCTCGGCCGGGCCGAAGACGAGGTTGGCGGTCGTGCCCTCCTGCATGAGCTCGCCGTTGATGCGGGTGCGCAGGCCGAGCGCGCGCAGGTCGCCGATCTCATCGAGCGTCACGAGCGCAGGCCCGCAGGGGGCGAAGGTGTCGATCGCCTTGCCGCTGCATCCAGAGCGGGTTCTGCAGCTGCAGATCGCGGGCGCTGACGTCGTTGAAGGGCATCGCTCCGGCGATGCACGCGAGCGCGTCCTTGACGTCGACGTTGCGCGCGGGCCGGCCGATCACGAGCGCGAGCTCGGCCTCGTAGTCGACGAACTCGGGGTGCGCGCGCGGGAGCACGATCTCCTGCCCGCTGCCGATCAGCGAGTTGGCGAACTTCGCGAACCACATCGGCGCGGCCGGGATCTCCTGGCCGGTCTCTGCGGCATGGTCGCTGTAGTTCAGGCCGAGGCAGACGATCTTCTGCGGGTCGCACACGGGCGCGCGCAGCTTCGCCTCGGCGAGCGCCACGCGCTCGTCCGCGTCCTCGGCGCGCACGTGCAGCTCGCGCAGCCCCTCCGCGTCGAGCGCCGCGAGCAGGCCGCGCACGGTCGTCGCGGGCGCGTCGAGCGTCGAGACCGGGACGAGGTCCTCGCCGAGCAGCACCGCCGCGACGGGTCCCTCATCGGTGTGGATGCTCACGAGGCGCATCGCTCAGGCCGTGATGTGTCTCGCGGAAAGGCTCGCCATCTCGGCCGTGAGCTTACTGGCGATCGGCCGTATCATTGCCGCGTGTCCAACCCGGTCGTGTCGATCACGTTCGACAACCTCGGCGAGGCCGCGCAGCTCGAGTTGGGGATGTGGCCGCCGGAGGTGCCGATGGGCGAGCACTTCACGGTCACGGAAGTCCTTCCGCGCCTGCTCGAGCAGCTCGCGAGCCACGGCCTGCGGGCGACGTTCTTCGTGGAGGGCCTGAACGCGGAGATGTACCCACAGGCGCTGCAGGCGATCGCGAGCGCCGGTCACGAGGTGGCCGTGCACGCGTACCGCCACGAGGAATGGGCGGCGCTCGAGGCCGACTCCGAGGCCGCGCTGCTCGCGCGCGCGACCGCCGCGATGCGCTCGATCGACATCCAACCGCGTGGCTTTCGTCCCCCGGGGGGCGGCCTGACCGAGCGCACGCTCGCGCTGCTGGCCGAGCACGGCTACACCTACGTTTCTCCGGCGGGCGAGCGCGAGGGTCTGCTCGAGGGCCTCGCGGTACTGCCCTTCCGCTGGCCGCTCGTGGACGCGTACTGCTACCTGCCGCAGTTCTCGGGTCTGCGCGAACGCTACGGCGCCGGGCCCGATCCGCTCGACCCCCGAGCAGATGCGCGACGAGCTGATGATCGCCGCGCTCGACGAGCACGCACAGCGCGGGGAGGGGCATCTGACGCTGCTCTTTCACCCCTTCACGGTCGCCTTCACGGGCGAGCCGGGCTGGGAGGCGCTCGACGCCGTGCTCGGCTCACGCCGCGAGCCTCGCGGCCGCGGGCGCGATCGCGGCGAAGCGCATGGACGAGGCGGCCGACGGACATGCTCGGGCTCCCGGCCGAGCTGACGCGCGCGCCGCAGCTGGACGCGGCCACCTGGATGGCGCCATGAGCCTGCGCCCGCGCCGGCCGTTCACGGTCCTGAACGCGCTCGGCACCGCCGCGCATCACGCCTTCGAGGTGCGCGCGGGCGTGGGCCTGGTGTTCGAGCCGTTCATCGGCCGGCGCGCCGCCACGGCGATGTGGACCGGCGCCCTGCCGGGGATGGCCCTCGCGGGCTGGAGCGCCGAGGGCGAGGGCATGGAGAAGTGGATCGCCCTGAACAACGCCGCGGGCCTGGCGGGCGCGATCGTGCATTTCGTGGAGTGGCCCTGGGAGCTGCGCCACGGCATCCCCTATCTGACCGAAGCCGAGGGCATGACGCCCGAGCAGCTCGTCGCCCTACAACCGCGTGCTGCACCTGTGGGCGCTCGCGGGCCTACTGGCCGTCGCGCTGGAGACCCCGCGCCACGCCCGCCGCTACGCGTTCCTGGGCCTGCTGCTCGGCGAGCCCCTGCGCCGCTCGGCCGTCCACCACTTCCGCTGGGCGCGCGAGCAGGCCCAGCGCGACCCCGAGCACTGGAGCCCGGTACTGAGATCGTAGAGTTCTGCGATCGTAGGGTTTCGAGGTCTTGGCCATCGTGGGAGGAGGCACCAGGTGAAGGTTCGCGCCGCCGTACTCGAGGAGTTCGCCGCACCGCTCGTGGTCCAGGAGCTCGACCTCGCCGACCCCGGTCCCGGCGAGGTGCTCGTGGCGCTCGTGGCCTGCGGGGTGTGCCACACGGACATGTACACGGCCTCCGGGGCCGATCCCTCGGGCTACGCGCCGACGGTCCTCGGGCACGAGGGCGCCGGGGTCGTGCGAGGCGATCGGCGAGGGGGTCACCTCGCTCGCGCTCGGCGATCACGTGGTCACGCTGTTCTCGCCCCAGTGCCGCGAGTGCGTGCACTGCCTGGACCCGCGCACGAACCTCTGCCTGGCGATCCGCGAGCAGCAGAACCGGGGCTACCTGCCGGACGGCACCACACGCCTTTCCCGCGCGGGCGAGCCGATGCGCCACTTCATGGGCACCTCGACGTTCGCCGACCACGCGGTCATGCCGGAGATCGCGCTCGCCAAGGTCAGCCCCGAGGCGCCGCTCGACCGCGCCTGCCTGTTCGCGTGCGGCCTCTCGACGGGCCTCGGAGCGGCGATGTTCACGGCCGAGGTGCAACCCGGCTCGACCTGCGTGGTGTTCGGCGCCGGGATGGTCGGCCTGGGCGCGGTCGCCGGATGCCGGCTGCGGGGGGCCGAGCGGATCGTCTGCGTCGACCTCTCCGAGCAGCGCCTGGAGCTCGCGCGCGGCCAGGGCGCCACCGAGTGCTGGCGCGCCGACGGGCACGTGGTCGAGCGCGCGCTCGAGAGCACCGGCGGGTTCGGCGCCGACTACACCTTCGAGGCCACCGGCCTGGTCTCGGTCATGCGCGAAGCGCTCGAGGCCGCGCGCATGGGTTGGGGCCTGTGCACCGTCTGCGGCGTGGCCGGGCGCGGCGAGACGCTCGACGTGGTTCCGCGCCTGCTGATCACCGGCCGGCGCATCCGCGGCTCGTCCTTCGGCGGGGTCAAGGGCCGCGACCAGGTGCCCGAGCTCGTCGACCTCTACCTGCGCGGCGAGATCGACGTCGATCCGTTCATCTCCCATCGCATGCCCCTCGAGGACGTCAACCGCGCCTTCCAGCTGATGGAGGCGCAGGACGGGATCCGCTCGGTGCTCGAGTTCGGCGGCTGAGCATGGTGTGCGCAGACCGGGTAGCGCTCCGCCGCTTCGTGCGCGCGGGACCACCGACCCGTCATCGCAGCGCGCCGGTTGAGACGGCAAGCGTCGGGGCACATGTTTGAAAAAAAGCTGATGCCGTTCCTGGCGGCGCATGCGCCGCCAGGCGACCTCGCGCATGCGCGAGGTCGTGACGGGCCGCATGCGGCCCGTCTTCCGTTGGCGCATGCGCCAACGGCGAGGCCGCACATGTGCGGCCTCGGGGAGGGCCGCATGCGGGCCCTCCGGCCATGTCGCATGCGACATGGCCAACCCAATCAGCTTTTGTTTAAGCATGCGACACGGCCCTTCCCCTACGCGTGCGTGCGTGTAACGATCGTGTAAGTGGATACCCCGCACCGCTCCACGTACGCCGATCGTGTGTTGTGACTAGGCAATGACGCTTCCCCGGCGCCGTCGTCCCCTGCTCGCGCTGCTCGTGCCGCTGCTCGCGCTCGCCCTGGCCCACACGGCGAGCGCCCGCGCCGAAGCCTGCCCCGGCTCGGGCATCGCGCCCGCCTGCCCTTACGCCTCCGCGGCGATCGTCGGGCAGCGCGCCGAATCGATCCTGCGCTTCCCCGAGGCCGTCGCGCTGGACGCGGCCGGTGATGTGTACGTCGCCGATCAGCTGAGCTATGTCGTGCAGAAGTTCAACGCCGCCGGCACCTACCTCGGCGAGTGGGGCTCCTATGGCGGCGGCCATGGCCAGTTCGGGCCGATCGGCGGGCTGGCCACGGACGCGGCCGGGAACGTGTACGTCGTGGACTCGAGCCACAACCGCATCGAGAAGTTCACCTCGGACGGTGAATTCCTGACCGCCTGGGGCCATACCGGGAGCGGGCTCGGGCCAGTTCAAGTTCGGGTCCTCCCAGAACTACACCCAGCCCCCGGGCGGGGGCATCGCGGTGGCGGGCGAATACGTCTATGTCGCCGACTCGGGCAACAACCGCATCGAGCGCTTCAACCTCTCCGGCGGCGAACCGCTGCAATGGGGCACGAAGGGCGCCGGTGCGGGGCAGTTCTCCTACCCGCGCGGCGTCGCCGCAAACGCGGCGAGGTGCTGGTGGCCGACGACGACAACCACCGCATCGAGCGCTTCAGCCCCACCGGCGAATATCAGGGCTCGGTCGGCTCCTATGGGACCGGTCCGGGCCAGTTCGGCTTCCCCTACGGCGTCACGCTGGACGCGGCCGGCGACGTGTACGTGGCCGACGACATCAACCACCGCATCGTCAAGCTGAACCCGGCGCTCGGATATGTCGGCGAATGGGGCGGCTTCGGCTCGGGTCCGACCCAGCTGGCGTTCCCGCGCGCGCTCGCGGCCGACCCGGCGGGCGACACCTACGTCGCGGACACCGCCAACGATCGCGTGCAGGTGTTCGATCCAGCGGCACCTACCTGCGCACGATCGGCGCCTCCGCGCACATGCCCGGCCCGTTCGTCGCCCCGCGCGGGCTGGCTGTCGATCCCACCGGTCGGCTGCTGGTGAGCGACACGGACGGCAACCGCATCGAGACCTTCTCCCAGGGCGGCGGCGCACTGCTCGGGATCTGGACGCAGGCCGGCGGGCACTCGGCGGGCTTTGACGAACCCTCCGGGCATCGCGATCGATCCGCGCGGGTCGGTGTACGTGGCCGACACCGGCGCCGCGCGCCTGGTACGGCTGTGGGGCGAAGGCACCTACCTCTCCGAACTCGGCGGTCCCGCCGATCTCGGCGGCGCCGGGCTCAGCGGAGCGCGCTCGATCGCGGTGTCCTCGGCCGGCGAGGTGTACGTGGCCGACACGAACCACAATCGCGTGCTCATCTACTCCCCCACCGGCGTGCTGCTCGAGCGCGTGGGCGCCGGCGGCGGCAACGGCGCGGCGGGGAGCTCGGCCGGAGCCTTCAACCACCCGGCCGCGCTCGCGCTGTCGCGCTCGGGCGACGTGTACGTGGCCGACACCGGCAACAACCGCGTCGTCGAGCTGTTCCCCGACGGCTCGCTCGCGAACGTCTTCGGCGGTCTCGGCGCCGCCGACGGACGTCTGCACACCCCGACCGGCATCGCGCTGGACGCCGCCGGGCGGGTGTACGTGGTGGACAACGTCAACAACCGCATCGAGGTCTTCGACGAAGCCGGCCGCTACCTGGCCAAGTGGGGGCTGCGCGGCGACGGGCTCGGCTACCTCTCCCAGCCGACGGCCGTCGCGGTGGGCTGCGAAGGCAGCGTGTTCGTGGCCGACACCAACAACAACCGCGTCGAGCGCTTCGACCCGGCCGCGCCCGCGGGCGTCGGCTGCGTCCCCGCGAGCGCCTGGCCGCCCCCGCTGGACGTCGCGCCGGTGCTGCGCGTGAGCGTCCCCCGGCGCAGCGGCGTGCTCGCGCGGCGTGGGCTGGCGCTGACCCTCAGCTGCGAACGCGGCTGTCGCGTGCTCGTCACCGCGACGCTCATCCCGCGCTCCGGGCGCCGTCCCCGTCGCCGTCGCGCTCGTCGCGACCGCCCGGCCCGCTGCCGGCGGCGCTGACCGGGCACGTACGTCTGCGCGTGGGTCCCGGCGCGTTGAGGCGCCTGCTGCACGAGCTCGGACGCCACACGGCGATGCTCGCCCGCGTGCGCATCGTCGCCGCCGGCCCCACCGGGCGGCGCACGGTCATAACGCGAACCTACGCCGTCGCGCGATAATGCCCGCGTGAGCACCGACCCGATCGCAGGCGAGGAGCCGGGCCCCGAGCAGGGCGGCATCGACCACCGCCGCGAGCGCATCCGCATCGAGACCGAGCGCCACCGCATCGTCGGCGAGCTGACGCTCGCCCGCGACGGCTATCGCAGCCGCGTCTCGGACGTGCTCAATGCCCCCGAGCGCGACTTCCTGACGCTCACCGAGGTCACGGTCGAGCCGCTCGCGGGCGGACCGGTGGAGCTGTTCCGCTACCTCACGCTCGCGCGCCGCCACATCGTCTTCGCGGTCGCCGCGCCCGCGGACTGATCCGGCGCCCCGGACCGATCCTCGCACGCGCGGCTTGCCCTGGCGCCCGCGGACCAATCCTCGCCCCGAGCGAGCCTCCGCGCCGCCCGGCGAAACCTCTTTCCCCCTGTCTCCCACACCGCACCCGTGGCCGGGCCTTGCTACAGTTAGCCTAATGGCTAACCAAACTCAGCTCGATCGTACGTTCGCGGCGTGCGCGCACCCGATCCGCCGCGGGATCATCGAGCGCTTGGGGACACGCGAGATGACCGTCGGCGAGGCCACGGGCGACTTCGCCGTGTCCAAGCCCTCGATCAGCAAGCACCTGCGCGTGCTCGAAGAGGCCGGCGCGATCGTGCGGGTGATCGACGGGCGCACCCACCGGCTGCGCCTGTCCGAGCACGGACTCGACGACGCCCAGGAGTGGATGAGCGACCAGCGCGCGATCTGGGAGCGCAAGTTCGACGTGCTCGAGGACTACCTCGCGGAGCAGCGCACGCGCCGCGTGCGACGCGCGGCGCGACTCGGCGCCGGACGGGAGCGACGCGGGATGAGCTCGCGCGAGCTCGCCGCGGTGCGCCTGGAGCGCACCTTCGCGGCCACCCCCGAGGAAGTCTTCGACGCCTGGACCAGCCCCGAGGTGCTGAGGCGCTGGTGGGGGGCGCAGCCGACCTGGACCTCGCCGGGATGCGACGTCGACCTGCGCGTGGGCGGGCGCTACATGATGCGCATGCGCGACGAGGGCGGTCGCGAATACGCCGTCGGTGGCGAGTACCGCGAGGTCGACCGACCGCGCCGCCTCGTCTACACCTGGCGCTGGGAGGGGAGCGACGGCCCCGACCCCGCCGGCACCATCAGCCTCGTCACGGTCGAGTTTCGCTCCGAGTCCGACGGCACGACCGTGGTGCTCGAACACAGCGGACTCCCCTCCGAGCAGTCGCGCACCGGCCACGAATCGGGCTGGATCGGCGCACTGGAGAACCTCGCCCGCCGGATCTTCGACACGGACGAGCGCAGTTGACCACACACCCCTCGACCACCACCCGACCGTACCGTGCCCAGCCGGGCGCGGCCTGACAACCCAGACACACCGACCACACCGTGCCCAACCGGGCACGGCAGCGTGAGAACCCAGACACACCGACCACACCGTGCCTGAACGGGCGCGGTCTGACAACACACCCGACACACACTGGAGGCACTACAGATGGGCAACTACCTGTTCGCATACCGCGGCGGCAGCATGGCCGAGACCCAAGAGGAGCGCGACGCGGCGATGGCCGCCTGGGGCGCCTGGTTCGGTCAGCTCGGCGGCGCGATCGTCGACGCCGGCAACCCCTTCGCCGGCTCGACCTCGGTCGCCGGCGACGGAACCGTCTCACAGGGCGCCGGATCTGGCATCAGCGGCTACTCGGTGATCCAGGCCGACAGCCTCGACGCGGCCTCCGAGCTAGCCAAGGGCAGCCCCGTGCTCGCCGCCGGCGGGAGCGTCGACGTGTACGAGACCCTGGCGGTGATGTAGGAGGAGCGCTTCGCCCGCCCGCGCCGCACCATCGGCCTCCATCACCGATACGGTGCCGGCGCGCGGTGCGGCGGGCTTGAAGGACGCCCGCGACGAAGTCGGCGCAGGCCGGGGACCAGCGCTGTGCTCAGCGAGGCTTGGTCTTCTGCTCCCGCCGCTGCTATGCCTCGTGCTTGAGCCGGGCCTGCTTGCCGGCTATGTCCGCCGTCTGGGCGGCCCGTCGCTCCTGGGCGTTGTTGCGGGACTTGACGGCGTTGGCCATCCGGTCACTGCGTGTCTGCTGTTGATCCATGCGACCTCCTCGTAGGACACTCACTCTAGATGCATTCCACCCCGATCCATCGAGCTGTGTCTTCATGAGGCTCTCGCAAAGGGCGCTCATGCCTCTTGCGACCGGCTCTAGGACCGGCTGTAGCCAAGCAGCGCGAAGCCCTCGAGCGCCGTGTTCACACCGGCCTCGGCCGCGTTGACCTGCGCAAGCGCCGCGGAGTAGCCGGCGTGTCCCGCGGCCGTGGACGCCTCGGACAGTGACCGGTAGGTGTCGCGCGCCTGCAGGATCGCGCTCGCGAGGGCGGCCTGCACGGGAGCGGCCACCGGCGGAGCTTCGAGCAGCGCCAGGGAGGAGGCGGCGGCGGCGAGCCTGTCGGCGAGCGTCGCTGCGAGCCTGCCCACCGTGGCCGGCGTCGGGTGCGTGTGCATTTCCCCCCGCAGCGTCAGACGCTCCCGGTTCAGCCCTTCGATCAGGCTGCCCAGCCGTTGCGCATAGCCCGTGTCGGGCGTCAGGTCATAGGTCGATGACTGCCCCAACGGCGTCAGCCCGGCCACGATCTGCTCGCACTGGGAGAGGTCGGCCGATGAGGCGTTTTGCGGGCCGTAACAGGCGAGCGCCGTGGGACCTCTGCCCGCGTACAGGATCACGTAGAGATCGAGCGCACGGTCATATCCGGCGATTTCAACGTGGCTGTAGCGATACGCCTGACCGTCGATCAGATTCACGACTTCGGTGTGGGGCGTCCCGTGCAGGAGAGCCGTGAAACGAGCGGGAAGCGGGCCCGGTTCGCCGCTGGGGAGCTCTCCGGCAAGCAGGCCCGCCCGAGCCGAGTTGCCACCCGGCGCAAGCAGCAGAGGGCGAGAGATCGGCAGGCCGGGCACCGTCGCTACGGCCTTGGCGGGCTGCCAGCCGGCGGGGTATTCGAGCAGCATGCCCGCACCCGAGACGGTACGCGTCGTTTCTCGATGCGTCACCGTCGGCGTAGTCGCCGGCGCGTGCCGATAGCCGGCCATGTAGCCGAGGATCGCGGCCGCCGCAAGGACGAACGCGGCGAGCGGCAGGAGGCTGCGGGTAGACCTGGACAAGATCTCAGCCCGAGCTGTCGAACGAGGTCCCCGACCCGGAGCTCGTATGCGGCTGCGAGGATTTGCTGCCTTCGCTCGTGCGCGTGCCGGCCGGCGCCGGTTGGGCGGGCCGCACGGGCGCCGGTGGGCTCGCGACTTCCCTGACAGGGCTCTGCACACGGGGCGCAACCGGTGTCGGTGTGGGCGTGGGTGCGACCGCGCGAGCATTGGCCACGACCGCCGACCGGCTTTCCGGTGAGCTTGCGGCGGAGCGCTTGGGTGCGACCGTCCGCAGCTGGATCGCAGGTGCACTGCTCAGCCGGAGCGGAACCGCGGCGCCGGCAAACGCGACCGGAAGGCCCTGCGGGGACTGCGCCCCGGAACGACCCCGCGGGCTGGCCGCACGCCCGAGCGCAAAGCAGCCCGCGAACAGTGCAACGCACAGGAAGATCACGACGACCACGCCGCGACGATCCACGCCCACGGCGCCCGTGTCCATGTCCACCCCATGTCTGGCGATGCGAAAGGTGCTCATCAGGACGGACACGCGATCGGCTTGATGCCAGCCGGGCTGAGACACATGTCGGCTCGAACGGGCAGCTTGCCGTGACGAACCGTGAAGCGCGTGTACTTGCCGATCTGCCCCGATTTGGAGACCCTGATCTCGAGCACCACACCCGCCCGCAGGGCGCGCTCGAACTTCTGCAGCACGACCGTGACCACACCGGCCTTGATCTTGCTCTTGCCCTTCCCCGGCGTCGCGAGCACGCTCTGCGAACGGACAGGACATCCCGAACCATGGCAGAGCACGTTCACCGTGGCGCCCACCGGAGCCTGCACGGTGAGCAGCCCCACCCTGACGCCAGAGACGGTCTCAGAGCCCGCAATCCGCACGACCGGGAAGGGCTGCATGAGGGTCGCCACAGGCACGATCACGGGGACCGTCTCGGCGACCGAGCTCGAGATGCCGCTGGCGCCAGTGACCCGCAGCGCCACCACGTGGAAGCCGGGAGTCGAGAACGAGGTGGTGAGTGTGGACGAGCCCCCCGTGAAGACGCCGTTGCCCGCGGCAGACCAAGCGAACCCGGTGATCGGACCGGTGGGATCGGTCGAGGTCGACACCAGCGTCACCGGTTCGCCGACCTGCGGCGCCGACGGGAACCACCGAAACGATGCCGCCGGGGGCGTGGGAGGAGAAGTCGTCGTAGTCGTAGTCGTAGTCGTAGTCGTAGTCGGTTTAGGGTCGCTCGGCGGAGTGACTACCGGCTTCTTGACGGTGAACGTGACGGGTTCGCTGAAGCCGGTCCTGTCGAGGTTGTTGCTCTGCTGCGCCCGCGCCGTGTACGTGCCGGGGCTCAGTCCTCCGAACGCCGCCGACCACCCTCCGTTCACGACCGGCACCGTGACTTCCTGCAGCGGGGCTCCGCTCGTGACCTGCGAGCCTACGAACAGCTTCACGGTGATCTGCGGCAGATCTCGCACGGTAGTGCCGGCCGCACCACTGAGGGCCTCGAATTCGGTCGTCGTCGAGCTGCCCGTGGCCGGCGAGGTCAGCGTGACCGCCGGCAGGGTCGTGTCGATCGTGAACGTCACCGCGGCGCTCGTACCGGTGTTCCCAGCCGCATCGGACTGTTCTGCTTGCACGGTGTACGTTCCGTCCGCGAGCACCGCAACCGCGCCGGTCGTCCAGCTCGCTCCGCTGGGCGTGACTTCGTGGGTCTGAATCAGATTGCCCGAAGTCGAGCTGCCTTTGTAGATCTTCACCGTCACCGACATATCATCGCCAGACGCCTGGCCCGCCTGGCCGCTGATGCTCGGTTGCGATGAGTTCAGTTCCGCGCCGGCCGCCGGTGCCGTCACCAAGACCACCGGTGGGCTCGTATCGACGGTGAACGTCACCGCGGCGCTAGTACCGGTGTTACCGGCCTGATCGCTCTGCGAAGCCTGCGCGGTATACGTTCCGTCAGGAAGATTCGCCACCGGACCTGCAGTCCAAATCGAACCGCTCACCGCGCCCACGAGCGTCCTCACCAGACTCCCGGAGACAGAGCCACCCGCATAGATCGCCACCGCGACCGTCGAGTCATCTCCAGAGGCTGTCCCGGCAGCGCCGGTCAGCGTCGGTGTCGCATCCCTGCTCGGAGAGGACACCGAGGCGAACGACACAACCGGCGGAGTCGTATCGACCGTGAACGTCACCGCGGCGCTAGTACCGGTATTGCCGGCCTGATCGCCCTGCGAGACCTGCGCCGTATACGTACCATCCGCGAGACTCGCCACCGGACCCGCCGTCCAAGTAGAACCACTCACCGCACCATCCACCGTCCTCACGGGACTCCCAGAGACCGAACCGCCCACATAGACCTTCACAGTCACCGTCGAGGCATCCCCCACAGCCGTCCCAGCGCCACCCGTGAACGTCGGTGTCGCGTCCTTGCTCGGAGAGAGCACCGAAGCGAACGACACAACCGGCGGAGTCGTATCGACCGTGAACGTCACCGCGGCGCTAGTACCGGTATTGCCGGCCTGATCGCCCTGCGAGACCTGCGCCGTATACGTACCGTCCGCGAGACTCGCCACCGGACCCGCCGTCCAAGTAGAACCACTCACCGCACCATCCACCGTCCTCACGGGACTCCCAGAGACCGAACCGCCCACATAGATCGCAACCGCGACCGTCGAGTCATCTCCAGAGGCCGTGCCGGCGGCGCCCGTGAACGTCGGTGTCGCGTCCTTGCTCGGAGAGGGCACCGAGGCGAACGACACAACCGGCGGGGTCGTATCGATCGTAAAGGTCACGGCGGGACTCTGGCCCGTTTCCGATTCGGCGTTTGTCTGTTCGGCGACGGCGGTGTATTGGCCGGGTTCAAGCGATTCCGGCGTGGTGGACCAAGTGGCTTCCGCGAGTGCGACTTCCAGCGGAGTGGGATCGACGAGGGTCTGCACGGGCGGGACTGTGGTGTCGGTGCCGGCATACACGCGAAGCGTGACCGGGTCGAGGGCGTCGTCGGTCGTGCCGCTGAACTGGGGCTTCTGTTCTTGGGTCGAGCTCGCGGTCACAGGAGCGACGATCGTCAGGTTGGGCGCGGCAGCCATCGCGACCCCGGTGGATCCCACGACCAGCCCAGCCAGCGCGACAAACGTGGCCACGGCCACTCGCGCAACATTCCTCTCCACCGTCATCGAAGCGCCACTCCAAACCATGTCGTCTTCCGGCCCACATATCCGCCTGGCAGCGGGGGCCAGCCCTAGGTCTCAGTCCTGCGCTTCCATGCCCTGTGTAGCTTCCGCCGCTGCGCATGATACGGAGATTTGCGTAGGTATCGGTAGTCCTGCAATGGTTTGGCCGGTATACGGCCGCCGGAGGGCGGCTCGAATCCCACGCGTGCGAGCGCCGGCGCAGGCCACGACACAAGGACGCCACCTCGGCGGCCCTGAACCGCGAGGACGGCCGAGCCTGGAGCGGAGGGGGAGGGATTCGAACCCTCGAGACAGGACTAGCCCGCCTGGCGGCTTTCAAGGCCGCTGCATTCAACCGCTCTGCCACCCCTCCGGGTGAGGGTCGCCGACGGCCCTTTCGGATCCTACGTCAGCTGGCGAAGGAATCGGGTTGGGGGCTCCTATTCGGGGGTGCCTGATCGCTACGCGCTCGAGGCCAAGCAGCTGGCCCGGACGAGCACTGGCACTGCGGACACGACACCGCAAAGCTCGTGCTTGACAGCCGGTTGTCCTAGTGCTTAGATGGTCGCCTAAGTCATATGACTAAGGTACTCGCACCAATCGAGGCCGCCGAGGCGCCGTCACGCTCGATCAGAGAGGTCAATGTCGAGGCGTTCTTGGACGCCGCCGAGCGGCTGCTGATCAGGGAGGGCGCCAGGGGTATCTCGACGCGTCAGCTTGCCCGCGAGGCAGGCCAGAACCATGGCCTCGTCCACTACTACTTCGGCTCGGTCGACGAGCTGTTGTTGCAGACGCTGGAGCGGTTCACCGCACGTATCCTCGAACGCCAGCGCGCGATGTACGAAACGGATAAGCCCTTCATCGAGAAGTGGCGCACCGCGATGGCCTTCATCGATGAGGATCTCGCTTCGGGCTACCCCAAGATCTGGGCGGAGCTGCAAGCGCTCGCCTGGAACAAGCCCGAGCTACGCAAACGCCTGCAGGGCGTCACCGATAGTTGGCGCACCGTGCTTCGTGACGCGCTCGCCGAGGCAATCGAGGAGTACGACCTCGACGACAGCCCGTTCTCGGCCGAGAGCTTGGCGGCGCTGGTCTCGCAGTTCAACGAGGGATTCCTGTTCGAGCGGCTGCTCGGCTTCGACCGCGGCCATGAGGCTCTGCTGACGGCGATCGACGCATGGCTCTGCTCACTGGAGAACCGTAAGACGCGAACAACACCACCACCCCAACCAACTAGCCGGAGGAAGAAACGATGAGCGCAGTGGAAATCGACGAAGCAAAGCTCGAACAGTTCATGGGTCAGTTCGTGGGAGACCTCGGGGCGGCAATCACCGCGCCGCTGGTTTTGATCGGGGACAAGCTCGGCCTGTACAAGGCGATGGCAGACAGCGAGCCGGTTACCCCCAAGGAGCTCGCCGAGCGTACGGATTGTCGTGAGCGCTACATCCGTGAGTGGCTGTGCCAGCAGGCGGCCAGTGGCTACGTCGAGTATGACGCGGCTACGGGCACTTTCAGGCTGCCGCCCGAGCAGGCGATGGCGCTGGCTGACGAAGACAGCCCTGCCTTCATCCCGGGCGCCTTTCAGCTGGTGGCAGCCACAATCAAGGACGAGCCGCAGATCGCCGAGCGCTTCCGCTCCGGCGAGGGCTTCGGCTGGCACGAGCACCACAACGACCTGTTCGCGGGCACCGAGCGGTTCTTCCGGCCCGGCTATCTCGCGAACCTCGTCTCCAGCTGGCTACCTGCCCTCGACGGCGTCGTCGAGAAGCTCGAAAGCGGCGCCCGGGTCGCGGACATCGGCTGCGGCCACGGAGCTTCGACGATCCTGATGGCAAAGGCCTTCCCCGCCTCGCAGTTCGTCGGCTCGGACTACCACGAGGGCTCAGTTACAGCCGCGGCAGCGGCGGCAGAGCGCGCCCGAGTCGCAGACCGCGTGCGCTTGGAGGTTGCTTCGGCCAAGGACTTCAGCGGCGGACCATACGACCTGGTGTGCGTGTTCGACGCACTGCACGACATGGGCGACCCAGCCGGTGCCGCACGTCACGTCCGCGAGCAAATTGCCGACGATGGCACGTGGATGGTAGTCGAGCCTTTCGCGGGCGACGCGATCGAGGAGAACCTCAACCCGGTTGGCCGGGTCTTCTATGGCGGCTCTACGATGCTCTGCACCCCCGCCTCCCTGAGCCAGGAGGTCGGTCTGGCGCTCGGCGCCCAAGCCGGCGAGAAACGTCTCACACAGGTGCTGAACGAAGGCGGCTTCAGCCGCGTGAGCCGAGTCGCCGAGACTCCTTTCAACATCGTGCTCCAGGCGCGGCCATGAGCGCGATCGATGTACCAGCCATCGCGGTTGAGCCGCCCAGTCACAGGGTCGGTCTGGGCGGCGAGCAGAGCCGCGCCCGCTATCCGGACAGCGAGGGCTTTGTGGAGCGTGATGGGCAGCGACTGTTCTACGAGGTGTACGGTGAGGGCGAGGAGACCATCTTCCTAATCCCGACGTGGTCGCTCGTTCACTCGCGCCACTGGAAGATGCAGATCGCTTACTTCGCGCGCCACTTTCGGGTGCTGGTAATGGACGGTCTGGGCAATGGGCGCTCCGATCGCTGCCGAGACCCGCGTCGCTACGCACCCGTGGAGTTCGCCCGCGACTGCCTGGCCGTGTTGGACGCGACCGCCACAGAGCGGGCGGTAGTGGTCAGCCTCTCCTATGGGGCTCAATTTCACCTTGAGCTGGCGCGAGTTGCCCCCGAGCGAATGGTGGGCGCTGTCTTCATCGGACCTTTGTTTCCCTATACCCTCTCTCACTGGAAGCTACTGACTCATCCGCTGTCGTTGTCTCTCGCCTTTCGGGTTCCCGCGTTCGCTTACCGCTGGTGGGGGCGCATGAACCCGGCCCATTGGCAAAAGGGCCATCCCGAGTTCGCCGAATGGTTCATCTCTCGCTGCTTCCCCGAGCCGCATTCGACCAAGGCGATCGAGGACGGCGTCGGCTGGGCGCTTGACAGTGACGGCGAGACGCTGGCCGCGACTGCCTACGGTGGCGTTCACAGCGACCGGCGCACGCTGCGCACGCTGGCGCGAAGCCTCAACTGTCCAGTGCTCGTGGTCCACGGCGACAACGACAAGATCACACCACCCCGGGACGGACGGGTGCTCACCGACCTCAGCAAAGGGCGCCTCGAGGTCATCCCCGGTGCCGGCCACTTTCTACACGCTCGCAAGCCCATCCAGGTCAACCTGGCGTTGCGCGATTTCTCAGAGGACGCCTTCGAACGGGAGCGCACCCCGCGCGACCCCACCGTCTACCGTCCCGACGGACGTCCGCGCGCCCTGTTCGTCTCCTCGCCGATCGGACTGGGGCACGCCCAGCGCGATATCGCGATCGCCCGCGAGCTACGCGATCTGCATGCCGACCTGCAGATCGACTGGCTCGCCCAGGATCCCGTCACACGGGTACTCAGCGCGGAAGGCGAGCGCATCCACCCCGCAAGCGCGCATCTGGCCAACGAGTCCAAGCACATCGAGTCGGAGTCCGCGGAGCATGACCTGCACTGCTTCCATGCGCTGCGGCGCATGGACGAGATCCTTGCGGCGAACTTCATGCTGTTCCATGATGTGGTGCGCGAGGACCGCTATGACCTGTGGATCGGCGACGAGGCGTGGGAGCTCGACTATTACCTGCACGAGAACCCGCGCGAGAAGAAGGTCCCGTTCGTGTGGCTGACCGACTTCGTCGGCTTCCTACCGATGGAAGCCGACCCGCACGAAAGCCACCTGACCGCTGACTACAACGCCGACATGGTCGACCACATCGCCGAGCACCCCGAGGTGCGCGATATGGCCCTGTTCGTGGGCAACCCAGACGACATCGTTGCCGAGCGACTTGGCCCGGAGCTACCGATGATCAGAGACTGGACCGAGCGCCACTTCGACTTCACCGGCTATGTCACCGGCTTCGATCCAGCGGACCTCGGCGAGCGCACCAAGCTGCGCTCAGGGCTTGGCTACTCAGACGACGAGCGCGTGTGCATCGTCACCGTCGGCGGCTCCGGCGTCGGAGCGGACCTGCTGCGACGGGTCATCGCCTCCTTTCCACATGCCAAGGAAGGCGTGCCGGATCTGCGCATGATCGTCGTAGCCGGCCCGCGTATCGATCCGGAGTCGCTTCCCACGCATGAGGGGCTCGAAGTGGTCCCCTATGTACACAACCTCTACCGCCACCTCGCCGCGTGCGATCTGGCGGTGGTGCAGGGTGGCCTGACCACCTCGATGGAGCTGACGGCACAGAAGCGCCCGTTTCTCTACTTCCCGCTGCGCCACCACTTCGAGCAGAACTTCCATGTCCGCCACCGGCTCGAACGCTACGGCGCGGGAAGACGCATGGACTACAACGACTCTCCACCCGAGCTGATCGCCGCCGCCATAGTTCAGGAGGTCGGGCGAGAGGTGGATTACCGGGATGTGGAGACAGACGGCGCCGCCATAGCCGCCGAACGCATCGCCGAGCTGCTCTGAGATGGACGGCCTGGCGAGACCGCGACACCGTGAGCCGCACACGCCCGTCACTAACGCCCTCGCCGGTGAATGCAAGCGCCTCGACGGACGTCGCTCACGCTCCTGTTGAGGAAGAGCAGGAGTACTGATGATCTTCGACCGACACTCCCGCATTACGCACCGCAAGCAAGCGCCTGCATTCTCGCTCGGTAAGAAGACTCAGCCGCGGACGCCAGCGAACTCATTGCTCGCGCCAAACTCGCGCCAGTACCTACATTATTCGGTACGCCCACAGCGGCAGGAAACCCCTCCGGACGGGGAAGAATCGAACTCCCAATACGGAGGTTGCCCACCTGCCGGTTTTCAAGACCGCCCATTCAACCGCTCTGCCACCCCTCCGGGGGCGTCAGATGCTAACGCGGCCGGCGCGCCGAGAGTGGTGCCGAGGCACGAGTAGCGACCACTCCTGTTTGATGACCGGACTAGCCGTCGACCGCCTGCTGCTCCTCAACCGTGCGCTCAGCCGTGGGCTGCACCTCCAGGCGCGCGTCGGGAATCGGCGCTCCGCTGTCTACCGAGAGCCCGTAGGTCCCAGCGCCGAGCCTGGCCTCGGCGCGCTCGATCGCGGCGAGCTGCTCCGCGAGATCCTCGGCGAGGCCCGTGTCGAGCTCCTTTTCGTAGAGCTCCTCCGAGCCGAGCTCACCCGGTTCGCCCTGCTCGGCCGCCGCCTGTGCGTCCTCCTCGCCGAGCTCGGCGATGGCCCGCTCGACCCGCTCGCGCTCCTGTGCGAGTAGCTCTCGTGCGCGCTCCGTGTCCATCGACGTCAGCCTAGCGATGTGTGCCTACCTGCGCCACCACGCAACAGAACAGCCTCTAAACTGGCCAGACCTCCAGGAGAGGTGGCCGAGAGGCTGAAGGCACTCGCCTGCTAAGCGAGTATGGGGGTCAAACTCCATCGCGGGTTCGAATCCCGCCCTCTCCGTTTCGGCGATTTTTGGTTGTTTTTGGCTCTACCAAGGCAAGAACAAGCAACCGACCAGACAAGGGCGTCACGCTCGACGGAGACGATGCCGTTGCGCTCCAGAGGATCGCCGAGAACCAGGGCGAAAGGCCCGGTGAGGTGGTCAGATC
This sequence comes from uncultured Solirubrobacterales bacterium, assembly GCA_963714025.1. Taxonomy (GTDB): domain Bacteria; phylum Actinomycetota; class Thermoleophilia; order Solirubrobacterales; family Solirubrobacteraceae; genus Palsa-744. The sequence continues at coordinate 1,952,555 of OY970221.1, read as the reverse complement.
TCTCGTCCGAGCCGCATCGCGTCGGGCGGCGTAAACCGTTTAGCCGAGGCACAGGTCAGGTCTCTCGTCCGAGCCGCATCGCGTCGGGCGGCGTAAACCGTTTAGCCGAGGCACAGGTCAGGTCTCTCGTCCGAGCCGCATCGCGTCGGGCGGCGTAAACCGTTTAGCCGAGGCACAGGTCAGGTATGCGCACGGGTCTTTCAAGTGGGTCTCGACTCGCTCGCCCATACCGTCTTCTCAGGGGTTGAAACGGATGCTATACTCGCGCCCCCAACTTAGAAAGGAGCTGTCTATAGGAGTAGCCAGCAACAGAATCTCCAACGGAAACGTGTCGACCGATCTTCGCCGCAGCTCTCCCTTACGGGATCGAGCGCGACTAGCACCTTCGCTCTCCAAAGACACGGTGAGTACCACTACGCCAGTACGTATGGCTCACCCCGTATCAGCACGAACGATACCGACGTCTTTCGGATGAGGAATCTAGTCGGGCGAAGCCCAACGCCGACCAGCCTGCTGGTGATTCGCTGGTACTGCAGAACCCGTGAAAGGGAAGTACATGCACGTAAGTAGCGAGTCAGCCGACGCCTCGAAGACCCCCGCACGACTCTCATTCCACCTTATCTTCGAGTTCGAAGGCATGACGATTGGGGCCGGTGTCACACTGGCAGCGGGAATCGCGACCATCATCTACGTCGTGATGCAGCTCATCTAACGCTGCGCCGCACTGGGGGTCACCAGGTCTGGTGGCCCCCAGCGTGCCGACATCATGTGGCTGCTATTAGGAAGGACCGAATCTTTGCGCGTGGAGTCGCCTAATCAGGAGCCACGGAGATTTCGAGGACTTTCCCGCCATCCCCGTCCCCTTGTGCACCTGACCAGTACAGGTGCACCGGCTAGACCGACAGGATCGTAAATCCCGATCCCAGAAGCATGCGCATGTCCTCGGGATCTGAAGTGGCGATTGCGTCGCGTCGTCTACGGACGCCTACCGCTATGCGCGCGTCGATGGCTCCGGCATCCTGTGTGGCTCGCCGCAGACGACCGGCCTCTCGCGCCAAACGCTCATCGACAGCCTCGATCGAGCTCGCCTTGAGCAAGCGCGCAACGCGAGCATCCTTGGCATCGCCGCGCCAGACCTCCGCGAGCGCGATGGCCGGGATTGTCGGCACCAAACCGCGGGCATAGGCCGTCGCGAGAATCTCGCGAACACGAGCCTCGCCTCTCTCGTAGGCGATCAGTGCGCCCGCGTCGAGCGTCAGGCCGGCCACTCAGCAGCGACTTGGTTTCTGACATCGGCCGACACGGCACCAAACCGCTCATCGTCCGCAGCGAGAAGTTCGAGGCCGCGCGAAACCCGCAGTTCGCGGAGCACCGCCGCGTTCACAAACGCAGACAAGCTCTCGCCAGACTCAGAGAGACGCTGCTCGGCCTCGTGCAAAACAGACTCATCGAATGAGATCGAACGCTTCTGGCTTGCCATGATCCGATCCTACCAGGGTAGGAAACAAACAACCTGCGCGGACGGTCCGCCCTACGAAGTAGAGTCAACGAGTGGGAAACACATCCTGACCATCGGAACATTGGGTCGTAGATTGTTGTTGTGTCGCTGATGAGATCACCTGCGCGAAAACTGAGCATCTGCCTGCCGCTCATGAGCGCGATGGCCGCGATGATCGGGGCCTCTCCGGCGCCTGTGAGCGCCGACGCTCACGACGCCCGCACGATTTCTCTGCCGGCGCAGGGCGGAGATCCGCTCGCGTGGGCGGCACGGGAAGTGAACCTGCAGGAGACGGGACATCTGCACGCGGTGGGCGAACCGGGGACGACGTTCGTCGAGCAGGGGAGCGCCACCGGCACGTACGACTGCGCAATCCTGGGGCGCCTGACGATCGTCTCGGCCAACAAGGCGATCGCGACGTTCACGGTCAAGCCCAGAGGCGGGGCGGTCACGGGCAGGGGCTCGGCGCGGTTCGCGCAACAGGGCGCCGACGGCTACTTCGGCGGCACGATCTCGATCGTCAGCGGAACCGGCAGCTTCGCGCACGCGTCGGGGACGAACATCGGCATCAGCGGCGTGATCAGCCGCGAAACGTTCGCGCTGACGGTGCATGTCCACGGCAAGATCCACTTGTAGGACGGTCTCGGCGGCGCGTCCACCGAGCTGGATCATGCGCATCAGGGTCGCCGTCTCTCGAGCCCGTATCGCCACCATGATCGCCGCCGTGACGCTGTGTGCGGGCGCGCCCGCCTGCGTGCAGGCCGCGCAGACGGTGACTCTCCAGACGAGCTTCGACCCCGACCGGCTCGGCGCGCGAACGACGATCGAGTTCGGCTTCCACGTGCACAGCACGATCCCCAAGCGAGCGCCCTCGCCGGTGACCGACGTCGACCTGCACCTGCCCGCCGGCCTGGGCCTGGCGACGAGCACGCTCGGCCTGGCCAACTGCGATCCGCAGTCCCTGATCGCCGGGGGCGTGGAAGGATGCCCGGCGAACGCGCGCATCGGCTTCGGCAGCGCGACCGTGGATGTTCCGGCCGAAGGCGAACCGATCGAAGAGGCGGGCGGCATCACCGCGCTGGTGGGACCGCCGAACAGCGAACATCTGGAAGTCCTCTTCTACGCCGAAGGCCAATCGCCGGTCTTCGCGCAGCTGGTGTTCCCCGGCCACGTGCTCGAAGACGATCCTCCCTTCAGCGGTCGCCTGGACACCGCGATCCCGTTGATCCCGACCTGGCCGGGCGGTCCGGACGTGGCGGTCACGAGCATGACCTCGACGATCGGCCCGCGCGGCCTCACCTACTTCCGGCACGTGGGCGCGCAAGGTCGTGCCGTTCCATCCGCGCGGGATCGCCGTGCCGGCTCGCTGCCCCCGCGGGGGCTTCCCGTTCCGCGCAGACATCACGTTCATGGATGGCACGCACGAGACGGCAACGAGCGCGGTGCGCTGCCCGCGCTAGCAGCCCATCGCGTCAGGAGGCCACGGACCCTTCGACAGCCAATCAACCGTCGGTATTCGAGATTGTGCCGCGCGCGGCGACCGGCGCCCGATCATCGCGCGGGCGTTACCGTGCGAGCACCAGGTACCGTATACCCGGCGCGAGCGCACCGAGCACGTACATAGCTTATGAGATCAGACGAAGATAAGAAAATCGACAAAACAATCGATCGGCGTACGTTTGTGAAGAAAGGCTTGCTGGCCGGCGGCGCTGTCGCCGGGGGAGCCCTGGCAGTCTCGCGGTTGGCGGACGCCAACGACGGTTCGAGCGCCCGCGTGAGCTCCGCCGGCGTCACCACATCGCTCCCGGCCTCTGCCCAACTCCTCGGTCCACCGACCGCGGGTCCGCGGCAGCCGAACATCCTCGTGATCATGGTCGACCAGCTGCGCTTTCCGCAGTGGTTCGGGGCAGGCCCGGGAGGACCGGGACTGCCGCCAAACCTCGAACGCCTGAGTCGGGATGGGGTCTCCTTCGCGCGTCACTACACGGCCTCCAACGACTGCACACCGGCGCGGGCGGCGCTGCTCACCGGGCTGTACACACATCAGACGGGCTGCATGATCACGGGCGGCAGCACGCTGGACCCGGGCTTTCCGACGTGGGGCTCGATGCTGCGCGAACAGGGCTACCATGCGCGCTGGTACGGCAAGTGGCACCTCACCCACGGCGATAACAAGTGGGACGCGGAACGGGGTTCGCGCGCGCTGGAGCGCTACGGATTCGCGGGTGGCACTTACCCGTCACCTGACGGAGCGCCCGGCCAGGGCTGGAGCGTCGATCCGGGCATCGCCGGACAGTTCGAGCAGTGGCTCTCGACGGCGGGCGAGGACAAGCCGTGGTGCACGACGGTGTCGTTCGTCAACCCGCACGACATCGCGTGGTGGTATGACTGGAGCAACCGCGTTCCCGTCGAGGCGTTCGCGCCGAGCGTGGTCGGGGCGATGCCGCCGAACTTCGAGACGCCCGAGCTGCTGGCCGCGCGCAACAAGCCGCGCCTGCAGCGCTCCTTTCAGGAAACGGCCGCGTCCTCGTTCGGACCGGTGCCCTTCACCGGCCCCGAAGTCACGAGCACGTGGCTGAGCATGTTCAACCTGTACGCGAAGCTTCAGCTCGAGGTCGACCAGCACATAGGACGGGTGCTCGACGCACTGGAGAGCCGCCCGCGAGTGGCGGCCAATACGGTGATCGTGTTTACCTCAGACCACGGCGAGTACGGCGGATCGCACGGTCTGCGCGGCAAGGGAGCGAGCGCCTACGAGGAGGCGATCCGGGTGCCGCTGATCGTCAAGGACCCCCGTGGGATGCTCACCAAGGCGCCCGAAATCGCGCGCACCCAGCTGACCTCGAGCGTCGATGTGGCGCCACTGCTGCTGAGGATCGCCAGCGACTCCGACGACTGGCGGCGCGAGCGCCGCTACGCCCACATCGCGGGGCGATTGGACATGGCGAGCATTCTCGCCGATCCCACCGCCCCGGGCAGACCCTACGTGCTGCACGCGACCGACGAGACCGTGACCGAGTTCGCGAACGAACCCTACGCCGCCGATGCTCCCCTGCACGTGGTCGCCTTGCGTACCGCCGCAGCCAAGTACGCGACCTACTCGAACTGGTCAGACGAAGGCATCCGCCAGCTCGCCGAAGGCCAGGAACACGAGCTGTATGACTACCGCACGGCCAATGGACGCCTCGAGCTCGACAACAGCGCGGGGAGCAATCCCACCGAAGGTTCGCTGCAGGCGCTGCTGCGCAGCGCCTTCGCCGGGGAGCTGCGCCGTCCGTTGCCGGCCCGGCTTCTCAGCGCGCGCGAGCGCGGCTTCAACGACTACTTCAGGGTCGCCACACGGGTCGCGGTACGCGCGGCGACGCACAGGGCCGAACGGGAATTCGTGCTGGGCTCATCCCCTGATCGTGGGCGAGCGCCCGATCACCGCACCGGTCGAGCTCAGCGCCTGCACGGCTAGATAGGCCGGCGTCGAGGCGAGCGCGATGCTCGTCTGAAACCCGCCCTTGGGAGCGCTGGCCGCGACCGTCAGCGATGTCGGGGAGGATCCGGCGAGCACCTGCCAGGAGGCGACTTCGGTCGCCCCGTTCCAGCTGGCGGCGACGCTCACCCCGCCCGCTGCTCGCGGCTGAACGGCCAGCGAGGGAGTGCTCGTCGGATGGGCGCTCCACGGCGAGGAGTAGGTGCGGAAGTTCTGAACGTTCTTGCCGAGGGTCGCGTCGAGGAGCACGTGCCCGGTGGAGTCGAACTCGGTGAAGTTCGGCAGCCCGCCGTAGCCCAACAGCCAGTCGCCGCCCGGCAGGCTCAGCACGTTGCCCTGGCTTTCGGCGAGCAGCGTGCGGCTCGGGTTGGTGAACTGCTTGAGCAGTCGCACCGTGTGCGTGGAGAGGTCCGGCGCGAGCAGCAGCCCACGCGACTGCTTCTCCTTCGGCGGGTCCGAGCCGTTGTCGAACACCGAGATCAGCCCGCCGGGCTGGAACTCGGCGTCGTGCTGCCAGTAGAACTTCACGCCCGATCCGAGCTTGAAGTCCGAGTGCTTGCCGCCCCCCAGCCGCCAGTTGTAGCCGCCGGTGTGGATGTTGACGTCATACAGCGTCCAGGTGTTGCGCGCGGACAACAGCACGTCGCCCGAAGCGCCGGGGTCGACGCTGTTGATGTGCACGTAGTCCCAGGGACGGCCGTTGCTGGGCAGCGGGTTGAAGGAGTCACCGATCGCGATGTGCCCGAGCGCGTGCCACTCCCACATCACGAGGCCCGTCTTGATGTCGATCTCCTGGATCACCGAGTCGGTGAGGATGCCGTTGGCGGAACCCTTGACCGATGTGAGGTTGGTGTGGATCGGATCGAAGATGTCGATCCAGGCGGTGCCCTGTGGTGTGAGACGCACCTCGTGCAGGTCTGCGCGATAGCCGTTGCCGGCCCTCACTTCGGCGATCTTCTGGTAGGCGGCGTTGTAGATGAGATCCTCGCCCTGTCCGAACCCTACGCCGAGGATCTTGCCCTGCCACCAGGTGAGCACAGGCTTGCCTTCATAGCTCTGCACTTGGAAGTTGGTCGCGGAATCGCCGGCCGGCAGGGAGTGAAACCAGACGAGCTGACCGTGCTGATCGACGATCATCGGCCCCGGCGAGCCTTTGCCCTGATACGGCGCCAGGAAGAAGTCGCCGGGCGCGATGCCGGGCTTGGCGGGCGTGGTGATCGTGACGGTCGAGGGCGTGAGCGTGGGCGCAGAGCTGTAGTGCTGTACGGCGCGGTGGTCGCCGGGGTTGTTCGGGAAGGGCGCCGTGCTGTAGCCGGCCTGATGAGCGATCGTGAAGGTCGTGCTCGCGGTCTGACCGGGACCGCCGGCGGCGGTCGTGATGGTGGCGTGCACCGTGACCCGCTCACCGGCACGGAACGGGCGCGAGGGCAGGAAGCTTGCGCCGGTTCCGGTCGAGTAGCCCTGAATGCGGCCGCTGTGCGTGCCGGTCGAGGAGCCGACGACGCTTACGTCGGAGACTTGCGTGCCGGAGGGACCGAGGAAGCTGATCTGGGTCGCCGGCGAGGCGTCAACGGTGCCGGGCAGGGGCGAGATGGTGACGGGATTTGAGGCAGCGGCGCTGATGGCCGCCGCGGGGGCGATCGTGCCGGGGCTCGCAGTGGAGGCGACACCCCCGCAGGCGCACAACCCGCTAGCCGTAACCATCGCCATCCCAGCCGATGCCGCTGCCGTCAATCGCCTTGCCTTCATCGTCATCACGGCTCCTCGCTGCTCACTGGCTTGCTGGGTTTTGTGCTCTCACGAGCACTGCTGTTGGAAGGGGTCCTCCTGAAATCCTGCACACCGCTTTGGTCACCTCACCCTCCCGCTGTGAACAACCGTGAGGTCCCGATGATGAGCCCGTTCGCGTCGAGCGCCTGCACCTGCCAGCGCGTATCGCCTGGGGGCGCCGCGATCGCCGTCTCAAAACCGGACCGAGCGGCCCTTGCCACGACACGCATCCGACCGGCGGAGGCAGAAGCTCCAAGCAGTCTCCAGGAGACCACTCGGGTAGCCCCGTTCCAACTCGCGTACACGGTCGTGTGGCCGCTCGTCCTCGAGGAGGCGGCGGCGGGCGCGGAGAGTGGCTTGCCTACCCAGCGCCCGACGGTGGCGCGGTAGGTGAGGTCGGGGCCGGGGAGTTCGGCGCCCAGCAGCAGCTTGCCCGTGCGGCTGTACTGCGAGAAGGCTGGTTCCGATCCCCAGCCGACGAACATCGTGCCGTCCGCGAGCGGCTGGGCGTCGCCCATGTATTCCGATTCGAACTTGCCATCGCCCGGATACTGCGCCACGAGCGTCGCCGTGCGGGCGCCCTGGTCCAACCTGAGCACGAGCGCTCGCGAGGGACCGGTCGCGGCCACGGAGGTACCTCCGCCGGTCAGCTGACAGCAGTGGTCGTCGAACATCGTCACGGTCGAGCCGTCGAGCCTCGCGTCGTGCTGCCACTGGAACTCGGCCCCGGGGCCGAACTTGAAGTCCGAGCGCTTGCCGCCGAGGGTCCATTCGATTCTGCCGCTGGCGATGTCGACGAGGTAGATACCCCAGGTGTTGCGCATCGAGACGAGGAACTTCCCGTTGCCGACGAGGTCGATGGCGTTGATGTGGTAGGCGTCCCAGGGGAAGCCGTTGGTAGGCAACGAGGCCTGGGCCTCGCTCAATGGAATGTGATCGAGCGCGTCCCAGCTGCGCAGCAGCGCGCCGGTCCTGAGGCTGTACTCCTGCACGGCGGAGTCGACCAGTGCGCCGTTGTAGGCGCCCCCGTACTTGGAGAGATCGATCGGGATGTTCTTGTTCGCGGTCACCCACGCGTCTTCGCCGCGGATCGCGAGCTCGTGCAGGGTGAGCACCCAGCCGTTCTTGGCTTTGAGCCTAGCGACCGTCTGGTAGTGCTGGTTGACGACCACGTATTCGCCGGTTTCGGTCGCGCCGGTGTTCGTGACACGGCCCTGCCACCAGGCCAGCGCTGGCTTGCCCTGGTAGGTCTGCAGGCTGAGATTCACGGCGGCGACGTTTTCAGGCACCGGCTGAAACCACACGGGCTGGAGTTTTTCGTCGAGGATCAGCGGACCGCTCTGGCCGACGATCGGCGGTTCGTTGAGGTCGTAGAAGTTCGTGGTGAAGATGTAGCTGCCCGCGAGCCGACCCGAGGACGCCTGCCCGGTGCTGCGGATCTCAGGCGGATGGAGCGTCGGGGCGGTGATGAAGCTGTAGGCGCCGCGGGTCGTGTAGGCCCCGATCGGAGCGGCGTGAGAGCCCGCAAACGCGATCGTGACGAGGACGAAGCCCGCGAGCACCACACTGATCGCCGGTGCCAGTCGTCGAGCCGCGACCCCCGCGACGCCAGCCGGCTTCGGGAGTGAGGTGAAGGTGATCAGCGCCGCCACGGCTGCGAGGCCGGCTCCGATCAGGTAGGCCAGCCGAAAGCCCTCGGTCAGCGCTTGGGAGACCTGCTGGCCCGCGCCGATCTGGTGGCTGGTGCGCTGGGTCGCGAGCGTGATCAGGACCGCGAGGCCGAGGCCGCCCCCGATCTGGCGGGAGGTGTTGACGAGGCCCGAGGCGAGACCCGCCTGCCCCTCCTTTGCGCCCTGGGTGGCGGCGATCGTGGAGGGCACGATCGACATCGCGATCCCGGCCGCTGCGAGCAGCCCGGGGATCATCACGTAGACGATCGCGCTGCCGCCGGATCCGATCCGCGTGAACAGCAACAGGCCGCCCGCCAACATGATCAGCCCACTGCCGAGCACCGAGCGCACGCCGAAGCGACCGACGAGCTTCCCGGCGCGCGAGGCGACGAGCATGATCGTGAGGGTCATCGGCAGGAACACGAGGCCCGTGTGCAGCGGCGAGAGACCCAGCACCTGCTGCATATAGAGAGAGCTGACGAACCACATCGGGAACAGCGCGGCGCTAAACAGCAGGACGATCGTGTTGGCGGTGCGCAGCGGCTTGGTCAGCTCCTTGAAGGGAATCAGCGGCGCCGCGGCCACGCGTGTCTCGATCACGCCGAAGGCTGCCAGCAGGATCACCCCGAGCGCGATCGGCCCAAGCGCGGCGAACGTGTCCCAGCCCTTTAGGCCGGCTTCCACGACCCCATACACGAGCACCATCTGGCCGATCGTCAGCGTCAACGCGCCGGCGAGGTCGAAGCGCGCCGCGTCCTTGCCCTTGCGGCGCTCGGTCACGACCGCGTAGGCCACGAGCGCGGCCGCGATCGCGATCGGCGGGTTGATCAAGAGCACCCAGCGCCAGCTGAGCACTTCGGTGATGACCCCACCGAGCAGCACGCCGGCCGCGCCGCCGAGACCGTTCATCGCGGCCCACAGGCCGATCGCGCGGTGGAGCTTGGGGCCCGGCGGGAACGACGCGGTGATGATCGCCAGCGAGGTCGCGGCCATCAGCGCGCCGGCGAAGCCCTGCACCGCGCGGGCGCCGATCAGCACCTCCTGATCGGGCGCGGTGCCGCCGGCGAGCGAGGCGATGCCGAACAGGATCAGTCCGGCGACGAGCATCCGGCGCTGCCCGTAGCGATCGGCCGCGCGGCCGCCCAGCATCAGGAAGCCGGCGAAGGTGATCGCGTAGGCGTCCACGACCCATTGCAGGTCGGGCGAGGAGAAGCCGAGGTCCGCTTGAATCGAGGGCAGCGCGACGTTGACGATGCTGAGGTCGAGGATGACCATGAACTGCGCCACGCAGCACACGGCCAGTAGCCAGGCCGAACCGGAGCCACGCTCACTCTCTCGCGGGGAGCTCTGTGTCACCTCTGGAGTCACCGTCGCCTCGGTGCTCACGAGCGCTTCCTCAACCGCGATCGGCGTGACAGGCGGCTGGTAGGGTGAGCGCCCGAGCCCGCACACGACGACTGGAGCCCGGCCCATGCGGCCCATGAATAGAACGCCACTGACCGCAATCCTAACGCTCGCGGCCGTCCTCGCGAGCACCCTTGTGGTGGCCGGTTGCGGTGGCAAATCGGGGAGTTCGACGTCAACGCCGACGACCAGCAGCACCCCGGCGACGAGCACGCCGACGACGAGCACGACCACGCATAAGCACTCCTCCAAACCGGCTTACTGAGCCTCCGATCCGCGTGGGCGGCCGAGCGTCTCGCCACCGCCGCGATGCTTCTCGGCGGGCTCATCCGCCCTGTCCCGGACCGGACAGCGAGACCGCGTAGGAGATCACGTGAGTCGGTTGCGAAGCGCCGAGCACGCGGCCGCTCGCGTCGAGCGCCTGTACGGCCACGTAGTCGAACCGCTGAGGAAGCGTGGTCGCGCTCTCGAAGGAGGTGGCCGCGAGCGTGGTCTGCGCTGCCAGAGCTCCGGGATGCTTGCCGGCGAGCACGCGCCAGGAAGACACGTCGGTCGCTCCGTTCCAGCTCGCGTGCACGATCGTCTCTTCGCCGGTGTTGTTGAGGCTGGCCAGCACCGTGGGCGGGCTCAGCGGGCGAGCGCTCCAGGGAAAGCGAAAGGCCCGGTAGAAGGACATGTCCAGCGGCTGGTGGGCGTCGAACAGCAGCGAGCCGGTCGGGGAGTACTCGCTGATCGCGGGCACCGCGCCGTAGCCGACGACGGCGTTCCCGTTCGGGAGCGTCTGCATGTTGCCCTGGCTGGCCGCGAGCAGCGGCTGGCCGGGGTGCGTGTAGGCGGAGACGAGGCGCGCTTCGTGGGTCGAGAGGTCGAGCTTGATCCGCAAGCCGCGCGACTGGCGGTGGATCGGCGGGTTGGATCCGTCGTCGAAGAAGGTCAGCTCCCCGTTCGCGAGCGCGCGACCGTCGTGCTGCCAGGCCATGCTCGCGCCGGGACCCATCTTGAACGAGCTGCGATTACCGCCCAGGCGCCAGAGGATCTTGCCGCTGCCACCTTCAAGCAGATAGCCCGCCCAGGTGCTGCGGGCGGAGATCAGGATGTCGCCGTCGGGCTCGGGATCGATCGAGTTGAGATGGAAGTAATCCCAGGGCGTCGAGTCCGCCGGGGTTACGACTTCGGACTCCGAGGCGCCGACGTGGTCGAGGCTGTGCCATTCCCAGCGCACGAGGCCGGTCTTCATGTCGATCTCTTGGACAGCCGTGTCGACGATCGCCCCGTTGCGAGCCCCTTTGACGGGCGTGAGATCGCAGCGGATCGGGTTGAACGCGGTGATGTAGGCGATGTCGTCGGGGGTTATCTGGAAATCGTGCAGGTCCGCGTGCAGGCCGTTGCCGCCGGGGATCCTCGCGATCGTCTGGTAGCGGGTGTTCATCACGAGGTCTTCGCCCTGTCCGAAGCCCAACGAGAGCACCTTGCCCTTCCACCAGGTCAGCACGCGCGCGCTTTCGTAGGTCTGCTCGTTCAGGTCCTCCGCTGCTTCTCCTCCGGACAGACGGTCGAACCACACGAGCCGTCCCTGCGGGGTGTAGATCAGTGGTCCGTACTGACCGGGGCCGGGCCCGTTGGTCGTCAGGATGTCGCCGGCCGTCGGGTCGTGGTCCGGGACGGTCACGGTCATGATCGGGACCTGCGTGCCGGGCAGCGTGTAGAAGCTCTCGTAGTCGGCCGGCGCCGCGGTCGAGTTGGGGAACCCAGACGTGCCCGCGGTCGGATAGGGCGTATCGACGCGAAAGCCGAAGCTCACGTGGCGTTCCCGTCCGCTCGCGATGAGGGCACTGACCGTGACCCGCTCGCCGGCCGTGAAGGGGGTGTCGGGCACGAAGCTGGCACCATCGTCCTGGTGGTAGCCGTGCAGGCTGCCGGTGTGCTCGCCCGAGGCACTGCCGTGCACCGACACGTTCCGTATGTTCGCAACGTTGGTCCCCAGGAAGCTGATCTGGGTGTCTGGGTTGGCCGTGCCGGTTTCGGGAGCCGGCGAGACGTCAACGCCGGTGCCGGGCAGCGCGGCTGTGTGCTGCAACGTGGCCGGCAGACAGGGAGGCGAGGCGCCGCTGGAGGCGCTTGTGCTCGTGTGTGACGCGCCGGACCCGCAGGCGCCCAGCACGAGCGCCAGCGTGCTCCCGGCGAGCAGCGCAGCGAAGATCGAGACGACCGGAGCCCCTCGCCTCATGACCGCCGCAAGGTCGATGCGGAGACGATCACCACTGCAGCAGCATCAGGCCGACCGTGATGCCGGGACCGACGGTCACCAGCAGGCCACGCTCGCCGACGGAGGGCTCGCGCTGCTCGATCGTCTGGCATAGGACGTAGAAGATCGAGGGCGTGCCGATGTTGCCATGATTGGCGAGCACCTCGCGACTGATGGCCACGTCCTCATCGGAGAGCGACAGCGCCGACTGCACGCAGTCGATGATGCGCCGCCCACCGGGGTGGACGATCCAGTGGTCAATCTCAGCGCGATCCAGGCCGACTGAGCGAAGGAAGGAGTCGGCGAGCTGCCCGAGATCGGCCACCGCCAGGTCGGGGAGGTCGCGCGCGAGGTGCAGGTGACTGTCCTCGGGGGCCAATTCGAGGCTGACAGCGTCGAGCGTGCCCGCGATCTGGTGGACCTTGGCGGCCACGATCTCAGGGCCCTCCGCGCCCGGACCTTCTTCGAGCAGCGCAGCAGCGCAGCCGTCTCCGAAGATGGCCGAGCCGACGACCTTCGCCCTGGCATCCTCGGCACGGGCGCCCATCAGGATTCCGCTCATGCTCTCGGCCGCCACGACCAGCCCGAACTTCCCGGGATGGTCGCGCAGCGACTGGCCGAGGAGACGCATCAACGGTATCGCGCTCGCACAGCCGACGCCCACGAGGTGATACTTGTCGGTCTCAGGCGCCATCCCGAAGTGATCGACGAGTCGATGCGCCAGCGTCGGTCCGCCAAGCGAGTAGAGCGTCGAAGTCACGACCGTGCCGATGTCGCGAGGATCGACCCCCAGGCGCTGCACCGCGGTGACCGCGTGAGCGAACAGCTCGTCCTCGATCATCCTCGTTCGGCCCTGCAGCGTGGTGGCGAGCATGTCCTCGCTGAGACTCAACCGGCGGCGCTCCACGCCGCAGCGCGCGAAGATGCGCTGGGCGAACTCGTCCTCGCGCATGCCCAGCAGCGTGAGCACCTCATCTTGGGTAAAGGAGGTCTCGGGGTCGACGACCTCCAGGCGGGCGATCCGCGGGCCGAGCACCGGCAGCGGCTCGGCGTACGCGGTCGCGCCGGTGGCGACCGAGGATGGAGCGCGAAGCGATGAGGACTGCGGCGGGACTTCTACCTGCAAGCTGTGGACCCCCTGGGGCCGGTATCGGGCTGGATGGGCGGTCTCGAGTCGGGCTCGGGACGATATCGATGCAACCCGAATGCATTCGACGTCGAAGCGCCGATACGGCCGATCCTTAGCAACTTCTTCGCAGTCTCAGGCCGGAGCCTCGGCCTCCAGCTCGCGTTCGAGCGAGAGCATCTCGCTTGCCATCGCCTCGGCGAGCGCGAGCATGGCCGAGCGCGGGCGCACCATCACGGTGAACTCGTCGATCAGACCGTCGGGGCCGGTGTGGATGAAGTCGCACCCCTGCAGCTCGCGATCGCCCACGCGCGCTTTGAAGACGAGCGCGTGGTCCTCGGCTCCGTCGGCGCCGATCTCGCGTTCGTAGCGGAAGTCCTCAAACACGCGCATCACGGCGCCGAGGATCACGCGCAGCGCCTCGCGGCCCTGGTAGGGCTTGAACACGACCGGGCTGCTGAACACGACCTCGGGCGAGCACAGCTCGAGCACTCCCTCGATGCGGCCCGTCTCGAGTGCGCCCTCGATTGCGCTGCGAAAAGGGTGCGGGATCACGCGTGCATCATACGCCGGCTCAGTCTGACGAGCAACAGAGGGCGGTGCTTGGAGTCATATATATTGCGCGGTCTTCAAGGGTCACGACCGGAGGTAGAGAGCCGTGAAAAGCACCGCCGGAACCGTAGCTGATCCCACGCCGGTCTATCGTCGACGCGCCGTCGCGACGGCGATTGCGCTGACGGCGCTGTCCGTCCCATCGCTCGCGATATCGCAGGCGGTCGCGCAAGCAGCCGCCCCTGCCTCCGGGTTTGCACAGCCGTATGCGGGAACGCCTAAGTACGAAAAGTATGCGCCCACCCAGGCCACCAGCGCGAGCCAAGTCGACCGGCCTCTTGGCGTGAAGGCGGCGGACCGGATCGCGCGCAAGCTGGGGCTCAACAAGCGGGACGCCTTTACGCCCAGGCAATACAAGCTGTTCGTGAGCGGCAAGGGATTCGGCGGCGAACCGGCTGCTGCGAAGCTGGTCGACGCAAGCGTTCGCATCCTCACGAACACGACGGGCAATCCCCTCTACGCCAATGTAGACGGCAAGCTGACGCCGATCGTGCTGGGCAGTTACGGGCTGATGGTGAACACGGCCGGGACCCTGGAGAGCCCCGCGAACACGGACGCACCGACGCGACAGGTGAACGAAGTCATCGAACCGGGCGGGTACATGCCCAAATGGTGCAGGCACAACCGCGCGAGGGCATCGCTTCAGATGCTCTACCGCTCGGCCTACACCTCCGAGGTCGTCTACGGCAACAAGGCCCAGAAGCAGTCGGAAGTCGCCCAGCTGGTTCCCAACCGGAAGGGTGCGGCGAGATCGATCGTGGGAATGTCAATGGCGCCCTCCATCTGGATCGTCAACTTTGCGCTGATCTACACGATGAACCCCAGCTTGGCGGCGAAGATGCCCGCCCGGTGGGCGCCGATTCCCGCCAATGTGGCGCAGGCGATTGCGGAAAGTCCCACCGGCCGGGTTCCGTTCAGCGAATACATGTCGTCGTTTCCCGCCTGACTGCCGCGCACGCAGGCGACGCCGCCAAGCGAAACCGCCGGCGGTCCCAGAGCCATGATCCGCGGCCTGAATGCGAGGATTGTCGGATGGACGCTGACGAGCGATTGCGTGCTGGGCGTCTGGCGGCGCAGCGGTTGACGCCGGCAACGGCGTGCGAGAGCGCCGAGGAAGCGGCGTTGGCTGTAATCGGCGTCCAGGCTCAGGATCTGCGCGCCGCGGCTCTTGCACTGCGCTCGCGCGTACCGGGCCTCACCCGAAGCGCCGTCCGCGCCGCGCCGCTCCTGCGCACGTGGACGGTCCGCGGCACGGTGCACCTGATTGCGGCATCCGATCGCCCCTGGCTGCACGCGCTATTCGCCAGGCGAAATGCCCGCGTGTTCGGCGCGCGCTTCGCGCGCTTCGGCATCGTGGAGGAGGTAAACGCGATGCGCGGGGACGTCGTTGAGCTCTGCGGCGAGCGTCCCCGCGACCGGCCGTCGCTGCTGCGCGCGCTCATCGAGCGCGGCCACCCGTCGCTCGAGCAGGGTCCGATCAACACATTCGTTCCGTGGCTCTCGACGCAGGGGCTCATCGTCACCGACACTGCCGGCCTGCTGCATGCGGCCGATCCGCCCCCGGCGGTCGACCTCGACGAGGCACTCGCGATCCTTGGCGCTCGCTACCGCGCAGGCTACGGCCCCTGCGACGCAACCGACCTCGCGAAGTGGTCCTCGCTGCCCATCACACAGGCGCGCCGGGCGCTCGAAGCCGCCGGACCGCCGAGCGACGTTGAGGAGTTGCCCACCGATGACACACCGCCCTGTCTGCTGCTCGCCGCCTTCGACACGCTCATGCTCGGCTACCGCACTCGCGAGCCATTCGTCCTCGCCGAGGACGACCATCACATCCTGAGAGGCGGCGGGATGCTCAAACCCGTCGTACTCAATCGCGGAGCAGCAACGGGTACTTGGTCCATCAAGAAGGGCCGCCCCGAGCCGGCGTGGTTCGCGCGGCCCACACCCGCTCCGGCGCTCGCCCGCGAGACTGCGGACATCGAACGCTTCCTTGCATCGTAGCTGCGGGTAGCTCCATGGAGCAGGTCGCGCAGCTCCCACTTTTGGCTGCGAGCTCGCGTCGATCTAGCCGCCCGCGGGTGCTACACAGGAGTGCTACCATCGCCGAATGACCTCCCGTCACCCCCGCCTGGGAGTAGAACGCGACCCCGAGATGGAACGCGCCCTGACCCTCACCCAACCACTGCTCGACCCAGCCGAGACGCGCTCGGCGGCCGCGCAGATCCGTGCGCTCACACTACGCGGCGCGCAGGCCGTGCTCACCGGCGCCGGCTCGGAGACCCAATTGCAGGTCCGCCTCGCCGAGCGCTACGGCGCAAGACCGGCCCGGGCAACCTGCTGGAGCTGGACCCGCCACCCGGCCAACCGGACCCCGCCGCACCGGCGTCTGAGGCGCTGCAGTGGGTCCGCGGCGAGTGAACGCCGCCTACATCGACACATCCGCGCTCGTCAAGTTGTTCAAGGCCGAGCCAGAGACCGATGCCTTCCGCGCGGCGCTTGGCGATTGGCCCGTGCAGGTCGCCAGCGAGCTGATCCGCGTCGAGGCCATCTGCACCGCAAGACGCCTCGGCGGCGAGGATGTGCTGAAGCGCGCCACTGAGGCCCTCGAACGAATCAACCTGATCCCGATCTCGCCAGACATCCTCGAGCTCGCCACCAACGCCTACACCCCACCGCTACGAGCAATGGACGCGATCCACCTCGCCACCACGCTCACCACGAGCGAAGACCTGGGAGCGATGTTCGTCTACGACAACGACCTGTACGCCGCCGCACAAGCCCACAACCTCAACCCTCTTGCACCACCGCAATAGCCCAACACCCACGTGCTCAGGACTGGGTGTTCGCGATCCTTCGGGGCTACCATTGGCTCAGTGTCATCGTCTGGTTTGCCGGGCGGTGTCGTCCGACCGACCGGGTTGGGTCTCGGACTGGCGGCGAGCTGACTCTTAGCCTTGCTGTCGATCAGCTGATCTGACCAACATGCGTTGTGTCGCTCGCCGCCACCCGAGGATCCCCGGCGTGACTTGATAGGAGCGTCGCTTCGCCCCGACTGAGGTTTGTCCGCCAGGAGTCCGTCCGTAGGCGACAACCAACGAAGGGACGGGGAGTAATGATCGTGATTGGAGCGGACATCCACAAGAGCAGTCATGCATTGGCCGCGGTCGACGGCAGCACAGGCGTGCTGGCCGGAGAGATCGAGATACGAGCTGATGAGGCCGGGCACCTGGCCGGTTTGCGCTGGGCCCGGGAGCTCGGCGAGGAGCGGGTGTGGGCGATCGAGGACTGCCGGCACCTCTCCAGGCGCCTGGAGCAGGCCCTGATCGCTGCTGGTGAGCGCGTGGTCAGGGTCCCACCGAAGATGATGGGTCAGTCCCGTCGCGGGGAACGGGAGCCGGGGAAGTCCGACCAGATCGACGCTCGCGCGGTCGCTCGTGCCATCCTTCGTGAGGGCGTGGAGCGTTTCCCTGCAGCGTTCCTGGACGAGCAGGCGCTGGAGATCCGGCTGCTCGCCGACCACCGCACAGACCTCGTGACTGAGCGCACCCGCCAGATCAACCGGTTGCGCTGGCACCTGGTCGATCTCTGTCCCGACCTCGAGGCGAGGATTCCCCAGCGAAAGCTCGACAGCGGCGTGATGCTGGACCGTATCGCTCGTCGCCTGCGTCAGTATGAGCGCACCGCTCGCACACGCGTCGCTCTGGAGCTCGTGAGCCGCATTCGCGGACTCTCCCGCCAAGCAGACGCGCTGCAGCGCGAGCTGCTCACGCTCATCAAGGAGTACCGGCCAGGACTGCTCGCTGAGAGTGGTTGCGGCACGCTGACCGCGGCGACGCTGATCGCTCGCACCGCCGGCGCCGAGCGATTCCCCACCGACGCTCACTTTGCCCGCCAAGCCGGGGTAGCACCGATACCCGTGTCCTCCGGGCGCAAAGACCGCCATCGCTTGCACCGTGGTGGAGATCGCCAGCTCAACCGCGCACTGCACGTGATCGCGATCACCCGCGCCCGGATCGACCCCGAGACCCGCGCCTACCTCGAACGCAAGAGAGCGGAGGGAAAGACTCAACGGGAGGCCATACGCTGCCTCAAGCGCCACCTCGCACGCCACATACACCACCTCCTCTCAATGCCCCCAACAAACCCCAACCCCAAGACACGGAACGAACCGAACTCCGCAATATCCGTGCCTTCCTTGACATAGGAGCAACACATGGCGACCGTGGTGAAGAGGCTCGATTTGGCCCCGCTCGTCAGACTCGACTACGGATAGCGGCCATGCAGACGGGTCCGGCACACGTGGCTGGTAGCTGGGCTTCGAAGGCCACCTGCTGGGCGTGTTGGCGTCCGGTGGCTCAGTGGCCCTCTTCGAGCTTCCTGCGTAGCCCGGCCAGCGCACGGGCGCCGACTCGTTTGAAAGCGACCCTGAGCAACGGGCCGGCGAGCTTGAATGGCCCCTTCAGCGCGAGATCCGCGTCGTAGGTGATTCAGTGTGCCCCTCTCGGAGGACTCGAAGGTGATCCGGTCCAGTGAGACGACGGTCGAGCTTTCGCCGCGAAATGTGACGGCGTTTGGTGGGTCGTACTCGATGATGCGGTAGGTGAGGGGGATCTTTCGGCGAAGGAAGCTGGCCAGGAGCCGGAACTCGGTGCCCTTCGTGGACTGGTGCGTCGCCGAGGCGCTCGGCTTCGATGACGCCCGGGTCCCACTCCTGGGTGCTCGAGAAGTCGCTCAGGTAGGCGAACATCTCATCGGGCGGACGCGACGTATCGACGCTTGCGTTGTAGTGAGCCATTGGTTCTCCCTTATCGGTCTGAGTCGGCGGGGGTTGGTGTTTGGTGCCAGCCGCTGAGGTGTTCGCATTCGGTCCATAGCCGCTCGTGGTCCGGGTGTGTCTGCTTGGTCCACGGCACGCGGTGGGTCGGGCGCTCTCGGCGGTCGTGCCAGAAGCCGCCTGAGCTGCGCGCCGGTCGGGCGGCAGCGCCGAGCCAGACGATCGTGTCGGCGCCTTCTTGGGGTGTGCGCAGCAGCCGCTTTGTCAGGGCGTAGAAGCGTGGCAGCGAGGACTTCAAGGCCCGGGGTGTCCGCCCAGCCTGGGTGCATCGCGTGGACGACGATGCCGGTGTCCCGCAATCGTTCTGCCCACAGTTCGCTCAGGATGACCTGGGCGCGCTTGGTGCGCGCGTACGCGATGGGGCCGTCGAACTTCTCATGGGTCATCTGCAGGTCGTCGAGGTAGATTCGCTGCGTATACATGCCACCCGAGGACACGTTGATGATGCGGGCGGGCTTGCTCTTCTCGAGCAGCGGGAGGAGCAGATTGGTCAGCAGGAATGGCCCGAGGACGTTGGTCGCGAAGGTCAGCTCGATCCCGTCGACCGAGAGCGTCCGCTCGCGCGCCAGTCGCACCGGCGTTGTTGACGAGCACGTCCAGGCGCCCCATGTCTCGCCGCCGAGGCGCTTGGCGAACTGCCGCACGGATTCCAGGTCGCTGAGGTCGCAGAGGCCGACCTGAACGTCGCTGTTGGAAGACTGTGCCATGATCTGCGCGCGGGCACTGCTTGCCGCGCTGCTCGCTGCGGACCGCCAACCGGACAGTGGCGCCGAGGCGCGCGAAGCCTTCGGCGGCGGCGAGGCCGAGCCCGAGGTTCCACCGGTGACGAGCACGACCTTCCCGTCCATCGGCTGCAGTTCGGCATGGCTCCACGTGCCTCTGCGCATGCGATAGCCGACGCGGGTATAGCCCGGAAGGATGGTCCGGTCGAGGATCGTGTCGAGCAGCTGACCGATCATGCCGGCGATCCTGGGTCTCGGTGCGAGTACCGCACACGGCAAGCATGACGCATCGGCCGTCCTATCCCCGTCCGTGTCCTGCCTCGTAGGCGGAATAGTGCTATGTAGATGACTCTGGAAACGTTTGATGGTAGAACACGCATGAGGATCGCGATCGTCGGTGCAGGAGTCTCTGGGCTCGTATGTGCGCACATGCTGCACCGCGATCATGAGCTGGTCGTATTCGAGGCGAGCGACCGACCGGGCGGGCATGCCAACACGGTTCATGTCGAGACGGACACCGGGGCCTATGATCTCGATACGGGCTTCGTCGTCTTCAACGACCGCAATTATCCTGGGTTTGAACGCTTGCTGGGCGAGCTTGGCGTGGCGACGCAGCCTCGCAGATGAGCTTCGGGGTGAGCGACGGCGTGGACTTCGAGTACAACGGGGCCTCACCGAACGGCCTGTTTGCGACTCGCGGCAATCTGTTCGCGCCGTCTTTCCATCGGATGATCGTCGACCTGGTCCGCTTCAACCGGGATGCCCGTCGGCTGCTCGCCTGCGATGAGGACCCGCCGCTGGGGGACTGGCTTTCACGGCAGCGCTATTCGCGCATGTTCGTCGAGCGGCTAATCGTTCCGCAGGCGTCGGCCGTGTGGTCCGCGGACCCGGCGCAGATTGTGGTCTTTTCCGGCGCGCTTCCTGGTCGAGTTCTTCGAGAACCACGGGATGCTGGGGTTCCGTGACCGGCCGCACTGGCGGACGATCGTCGGTGGGTCGCGCAATTATGTGCAGGCGCTCATACGGCCCTGGCGCTGAGCGTCTGCGGCTCTGCACGCCGGTGACGGAGGTCGCTCGTCATCCCGGTCATGTCATGGTGTCCGCGCGCGGCTGTGAGCCGGAGCGCTTCGACGCGGTCGTGATCGCGACGCACTCCGACCAGGCACTCGAGTTGCTGGCCGACCCAGGCGAGCGCGAGCGTGAGCTGCTGGGGACGATTCCCTATCAACAGAACGAGGTGGTCCTCCACACCGATCGCTCGCTGCTTCCGCGGCGCCGCCGGGCGTGGGCGAGCTGGAACTACCATCTCGGCGCCGATGCGCCGGGACGCTGCGCGGTGACCTACCACTTGAACCGACTGCAGTCGTTGCGCGCCGACCGCGAGTTCTGCGTCACGCTCAACCGTACGGAGGCGATCGACCCGGAGCAGATCATCTGCAAGACACGGTACGCGCATCCCGTCTACACCCCAACGGGCGTCGCCGCGCAGTCTCGCCACTATGAGATCAGCGGGCGCAATCGCACGCACTACTGCGGCGCCTACTGGGGATCTGGCTTCCACGAGGATGGCCTGCGCAGCGCGCTGCGGGTGGTGCGCGAGCTCGGTGTGCGGCGAGCGGAGCCGGTGAGCGCAGTGAGCGTATGACGGCCAGCGCGATCTACGAGGGTACGATCCGTCACCGTCGCTTCGGTGTGCGCCCCCACGAGCTCTGCCACCGCTTGGCGCTTTTGTATATCGATCTACAGGAGCTCGATGGCCTGCTCGGCGGCCGGCTCATCACCGGCCGCCCGGGCCTCGTGCGCTTCCGCCGGGCCGACTACCTCGGCGATCCCCGGATTGGGCTTGCGGATGCCGTGCGCATGCTCCTCGAGCGTCGCACGGGCAGTGTGCCCGCCGGTCCGATCCGTCTGCTCACGCACCTGCGCACGTTCGGACACTGCTTCAACCCGGTGAGCTTCTACTACTGCTTCACCGCGCAAGAGCGGCTCGACGCGGTGGTGGCCGAGGTGACGAATACGCCGTGGGGAGAGCGACACGCCTACGTGCTCGGGCGCACGGGCGAGGAGGGCCCGGTTCTGAGTGGCGGCTTTGCGAAGGCGCTGCACGTATCCCCGTTCATGGCGATGGAGCAGCGCTACACCATGCGCGTGTCCTCACCGGGCCAAACGCTGGCGGTAAACATCGAGAGTCACGAGTCTGGAGCGCTCGCATTCGACGCGACGATCGCACTGCGTCGTGAGCCGCTGAACCACAGCGGTCTGGCTCGCCTCACCGCGCGCTACCCGGCGGGGACACTACGCGTGCTCGCGCTCATCTATGGGCATGCACTCGCCCTGAGGCTCAAACGCGTGCCACTTCACCCCCATCCCGGGAAGCCGGCGTGACGGTGGCGCAGCGCATCGCGCGGCGTATCGTGCTCAGCCTGCTGGAGCGCATGCGCGCGGGCCAGCTGACGATCGTCGAGGGCGAGCGAGCACTGGTGCTGGGTCACGGTAGTCCGCGGGCAACGGTACGGGTCGACTCGCCACGGCTCTGGCCGCGCCTGCTGCACGGCAGCCGCGGAATGGCCGAGGCATACATGCAGGGGCTGTGGGAGTCCTCGGACCTGACGGCCGTGGTGCGCGTGGCCGCACACAACGCGAGAAGCCTCGATGAGTGGCGTCGTCGCGTTGCGCCGGCACGGGTACCGCTGCAGGCCGCGCGTGGGATCCGCGCACGCAACACTCCCGCGCGCAGCCGCCGTGACATCGCGGCCCACTACGACCTCGGGAACGAGCTCTTCGCGTTGATGCTCGACGAGACGATGATGTACTCCTCCGCCTACTTCCCACACCGGGGGATGACGCTCGCGCAGGCCTCGAGGGCTAAGCTCGAGCTGGTGTGTCGCAAGCTCGAGCTGCGAGCCGGCGACCATGTGCTTGAGATCGGCACGGGATGGGGCGGTCTCGCCGTCCACGCCGCGAAAACGAGGGGCTGCCAGGTCACAACCACCACGATCTCGCGCGAGCAGTGCGAGCACGCCCGTAAATGGGTGCGGGCGGCCGGGGTCGGCGATCGAGTCACGGTGCTGTGCGAGGACTATCGCGACCTGCGCGGACACTACGAAAAGCTCGTCAGCATCGAGATGATCGAGGCCGTCGGGTATCGCGACTTCGACACGTTCTTTGCGCGCTGCTCGAACCTGCTCACCGACGACGGACGAATGCTGCTTCAGGCGATCGTCGTCGACGATCGAGCCTATGAGGTCGAGAAGGCCTCGCGGAGCTTCATTCGCACCCACATCTTCCCCAATGGCTGTCTGCCCTCGCTCGCGGTGATCGCGGGCTGCGTCGCTCGGCGCACCGACATGCGAACCGTCGGACTCAGGGACCTGACACCGCATTACGCCGAGACGCTACGGCGCTGGCGCGCCAACTTCGAGGCTGCGACCCCACGCCTGGAGGATCTCGGTTACGACGAGCGCTTTCGGCGGCTGTGGCGGATGTATCTCGCCTACTGCGAGGCCGGTTTCGCCGAGCGGCGGATCGGCGTCGTGCAGATGTTGCTGGCCAAGCCGGGGTGGCGCCGATACGCCGCTCGTAGCCTCGCACCACGCTAACCCGCTCGCGAAAGCCGACGCCGGGATTCGAACCCGGGACCCCCACTTTACGAGATGAGGTCCCTAACCATGAAATCCCTGCAAACAATCATATTCCAGAAAAGCCAGAGCATCTGTTACCGCGTCGTTACCAGCAGTCGCATCGAAGGTCGGCGTTGGTGCCGAGAGCGAGATCAGCAGAGCTATGAACTCTCGCCTGAGCACCTTGCGGAGCTACGCACGGGTCACCGTTGACCTGTCCCGCTAAGAGCAAAGGAGCAACAGCCGTGTCAAGACCTTGGAAAAAGAAGCCGTGGCCCAGGGTGGGCAAGAAAGGCAAGAAGTCCTACCTCGTCGGCTACTACGACCAAAACCATCGTGAGCGCACGAAGACGTGCGCCTCGGCGACGCTGGCCAGCAACTGGATGCGCGACTATAACCGGGCAGCGCAGCGTGGCCCGGAGAGCCTGCGCCGGTTCCTGCTCGACCTCGACGCGAAGGAGGCCAACGGCACGCACGACGGCCGCACCCTCGGCGACGTCGCCGAACTCTACTTCGCGCTGGACGCCGACCCGGACGTCGAGGGCGGCCTTGCGCCGTCCACGTTCGACAGCTACAAGCGCACCGGACGCATCTACATCCTCGGCGGGGAGCGCAAGAACTACCGCTGCGAAGTCGTCGGCCGCTACCCGTTCGCTGTGCGCCTCGCCGCTCTGCCGGTCCTGCTGTTCAACGAGCCGCACGAGCCGCGCCGGTGGCGCGAGGAAATGCGAGCGGCCGGGCTCGGCAAGAGCCGCCGCGACGAAGCGTGGAAAGTCCTGTCGGCGATCCTGTCGTGGGCGGCCTCCTCGCATCTGATCCCCGAGGTGTCTACCAACGGGTGTCTGCTCGCAGGGGAGCGGACCCGCAGCCACCGGCGCTCGAACCGAAGCGGTCAGACCGGCCGCGGCAGCACCGGCCGGCGCGCGAACTGCCAGGTCGCGGCGTGGGCGCTCGCGCCGCAGGCAGTCGAGGCGATCCGCTCGCAGATGCTGCTCCGGACCAACGAACGCGACCCGATCCTCGCACTCAGGGACGCGACGGTCGTCTCGACGCAGTACGGGCTTTCCGCCCGTAACCAGGAAATCTGGGGGCTGCGGTGGGAGCGCCTGGAGGAGGAATACGCCGAAATCCTCCAGGTCATCTCCTGGGGCGAACTGGACGACTACGGCAAGACGAACAAGACGACCGAACGGCGGGCGAGTATGCCTCCGCTGTTGTGGGCGGACCTGCAGCGGTGGCGGGCAGCGCTGCGCGCCTGGGGGCGCCCGGCCAGGGACATCGACTTCATATTCCCCGGCGACCTCGGCGGCGCCCAGTGGGGCGTGCTCGATGAGCTGACCGGCGCGGTGCATCTGACCAGGAACCAGTGCCAGAAGTGGTGCGGCAAGTTCTTCACGCCCGCCGTCAGGAAGGTCGCCGAGCGCGAGGAGTTCCGAGCGATCCGCGGCGCGACGCCGTACTCGCTTAGGCGCGGCGGGATCTCCGTGCGGCTACGCGCGGAGGACGCGCAGATCGTCGCCAGGGAGTGCGGCACGAGCCTTGAAATGCTCGACCGCCACTACGCCTTCGCGATGGACGACTTGCGCCGCTACGGGCCGCGTCCCTTCAACGAGGTGTGGAGCGCCGCCCGCAACGCGACGCCACACCGCCGTCGATCGCGCCCGTCCCCGCCGAGCCCAAGGAGCGGCCGAGGCTCACGCTCGTCGCCTGGCCCGGCGGGTCGGTGCAGCTTTTGTCCGCAGTTTGCGGCAACCGAGCGGTGTTGGCCCGATCGATTGCGGGGAACCGGGCTGTGCGGCTCGACAGACAGGCATGACCGCCGACATCCACATCCTCGCTGTACGGGCGGGGTCGATCTCCGCACCCGGTCGTGATCGAGCTCGCAGCACTCGCCGCAGCCCCCCAAGCCCCTTCCCCCCGGAGTCCAAGGATGGTTCGCGAAGTGGCGCGTGGCTCGCTTCCGCGACGGGGGTCTGCCGCCCGTTTCGATCGAGTTCGGCTTGGTCGAGTAGAAAAGTAGGTCGAACGCTACGATCCTCACTCCCCAGCTAGCGCGCAGGCGCAGAGCGCCCGCAAAACGATCGAGACCGACACGGCGAAGCTCGACTGGAGGCGTTGCAGGCCGATGGCCGGGCGGCACAAAACTGCTCGGTGCTCGCAAGCTCTACGTACGGCTCGGCAGACAAGGCGCCTCAGAAGCGCCCTACGGATTTGTGTTCCAGCTGGATCAGCTCCACACTATGCACGCTTCTCCTGCGTCATGATCGGATAATGACGTTCGCTCGATGCCGCCTCGCCTATCCTCCGTCCGGCGTGAGCCCACCTAGTAGCGCCGTGCCTTTGGGCGAGCCCAAGCCCGTGCATGCGTCCCACCCTTGCCCAGCGTGGTAGGCGCCGTTATCGCCGATTTTGATGTCGTTGAAGGCGGCTGCTATCTCGTATAGCGTCGGCTGTAGGAAGCCCACCGGCTTACCGATCGACTGATTGATACGAGCTACCAGGCCTGCCCATAGCGGCGCCACCGCGCTTGTACCGCCCACCGCCTGTATTTCGCCATGGAACCTCACCTTATATCCGGTGGCTGGGTCGGCATCGCCAGCGACGTCGGGTACTCCGCGGCCCGTGCCTTTTGTGTCGACATTCGGCGGCACATTGGCTCCTGCCTGATATGCGGGAAGCGGAAACTCGACGCTCACGCCGCCGCCCGTAGCGCCTGCGCCCGGTCCGTCGTTCCACACCGCCTCTTTGGTGATAGCGCCTTGATGGAGGGCGAGCGTCGTGCCGCCACACGCGAGCGCGTGCGGCGCGGCCGCTGGAAAGTCGACGTGCTGGCCTTCGCCGCTGACGCCGTCACTTGAGCCACTGTCGCCCGCCGCCACAGTCACCGTGATGCCAAGCGCGGCGGCCTCTATGAGCATGCGCTCCATCTGCGTTCGAGCCTGCGCCGTCCAGCTCTCCTCCGGACCACCCCAGCTGATGGAAATCACCGATGGCTTGTTGACGGAATCGTGGATCGCTTGCGACACCGCGTTCACGAACGAGGCGGAGCTGGCGTCAGCCGCGAAGTACACCGCGATCCCCGCTCCCGGGGCTACCGCGCCCACCATCTCGACGTCCAGCATTACCTCGCCATCGGCGGCTCCACCTGGCGAATTCGAGCCCCCGTCGACGCCCACCTCCACCAGTTTCGGCATGCCTTGCTGCAGGCTTTCGAAGTACTGCGCTAGTTCTGCTGTGTCGTAGCCGCCTTCGAGCTCTATGATGCCCACCGTCTCACCGGTGCCGTCGACATTGGCGGGAAATTGGTAGGCCTCCGCCACCTGCACAGGCGTGTAGGCCATGCCCACCGCCTCCCTGCGTACACGCATGTGTGGCTTTGCCTGCGGACGATCGTCGATGCCGAGCACCGCAACCACGATGCCGTCGAGCGATGCCGGAACCGTCAACTCCCCGCTGCGTCCCCGATAGGCGATGCCGTCGGGCGTCGTGTAGAGCGCAATGTCCTGCACCCCGAACGCTTTCGTGAGCACAGCCAGCGTGCCGCTGACCTGCACCATCGCGCGCGCTTCGCTCTCCTGCTTCACGACCAGCCCGTGCGCCGCGGCAAACTCGCGCACCGCCTCGATGTCTGCCGCATCTGCCCCGTGCGCTTGCTCCCACTCCGCGTGCGACATCCGCCGCCGGCGCGCCAATGGGACGCGAGCCTGCTGTTCAATCCAGTCGAGCGAACCGCGCCCGCGCAGATACATCGTTATTGTCGCTCGGCGCTCGCCGTCGATGCTGCCAATTCGCTCATGACCGGCTGCGAGCTCACGCGCGCTGCCGGGAACAGTCGTGCGCTCGTCTTCCGTGGTGGGTACGCCAGCCGTGTCCAGCCCCGCCTTCGCCGCCTCCGCCACCGCCGCCTGGTCGAGCGCGCCCACGGGCGTCACCAGCTTCGCTGCGTGCGCCACCTCGAGCGCCGCCACCGTAGCTTGGGCCACCGCCGGCGCCGACGCGCTCGGGTCAGCTCTGTCAGCTACCTGCGCTGCCACCTGCGCCTTCTCTTCTGGAGTAAGGCTCAGTTCGAACGTTCCTACTTTCAACGACGCCAGGCGGTTGTAGAGGGCCCCCACCAGCAGCAGGCCCACACCGGTGCCGAGCAGCGCAAGCAGCACGCCTTCAGACGGCGCGTCCTTCGAAGTGGTGCGTGACACTGCTGGTGACGCTGTCGTAGTTGTCCTTGTCGAGGAGGTGATGCCACTCTTGGCGGTGCTGCTCGTCGTCGAGGACAAGCTCATGGGCGTAGTCGTTTTCGTCTGGCTACCATTGTGCTCGTCCAGGTAAGCGCCCAATACGAACAGCCCGATCATCAATACCCCAATCAACGACAGTGCGATTCTGCCGGGCGCGGACTTCGAGCCTCTGGCGTCAAGCGTGTTCGCGTTTACCACGCTGCTCGTTGGCGCACTCCCGGACGGGGCTCCCTTTGGGGCCAGCATGACGCGCAACCTAGCACAAACAAGTTCCGACTGCCACGACTCTTTTGATAGACAATCGCCGCTTTCGCCACGCGTCCGGCCCAGGCAGTTTGTGCAGCGCCCGCCTTCGCGATTGAGAGCGTGTATGGATTCCTGTAGGTAACGCTCATCGGAGCCTGTGCTCTGTGCCGCCCGGGACGCCCGGCCGGTCTTCGTTTCACGCTGGCCAGCGGTTGGGGTCCCGCTCTCAAGGCTACAGTCACACAAAGGGCTATCCGGCACTAAGTGGCGTGCACCCCATCAGGCCACTGCCGTACGACCGCACCCGGCGCGCGATTGGACTCATTCCGACTAGCCGTCTGGCACCAAATTGAACTTTGCTGTAAGGTCGCGCGCCTCCTCGCTTGTCCGACTTGGTGCGATGGAACCGAAGGCGGGGCTCGGAGGCTCAGACCAGAATGCACTGGGAAACGACGAAACGCACTGAGGTTGTACGACATGGCCGCCTATGGCGTGTTGCGCCCATCGCTGCTGCCTTCGCGGCCGTGGCCACGCCGGTCGTCTCCAGCATCGCCGCTACTGGCAACGACCACGCCCCGCGCGTCGGCACCACGGCGGCCGCGCACAAACGCGCCGAACTCCGCGTGACCGCGGCCAGCGCAAAGCTGAACGAAGCCGGCGAACTCACCGGCACAGCCGCAATTGTGAACAGCGGCAGCGCGCGCGCCCGAGCCACAACTGCGGGCGTGGCCTGGAAAGACAGCAGCACTCACGGCGAGGTCCAACTCGGCAAGTTCGCCGTGCCCCTGCTCAAGCCCGGGCAGAAGCACAAGGCATCCTGGCACCTCAAACTCCCCACGAGCGCGACCGCCGGTACCTACGCCGTTGAGATCTGCGCTGACGTGCTCTCGCAGGTGCAAGAGGCCTCGAAGAAGCACCTCTGCCACGGTGCCGGGTCGGTCGTGTTCAACCCGAAAGGCGGAGTCAAAAGCTATAAACCCAAAGAAGCACCGAAAACGACGACGACTCCAACGGAAACCCCGAAAGAAGAACCCAAAGAAGCACCGAAAGAAACCCCGTCGGGCCCACCGGACACCACAATCACGAGCGGCCCGAGCGGCGCCGTCGCCACCGCCTCGGCCACGTTCGACTTCACGTCGACGCAGCCGCCAAGTACGTTCCAGTGCAGCCTCGACGCCTCCGCGTGGGTGGCGTGCTCGAGCCCGCAGACCTACACCGGGCTCGTTGAGGGTGCCCACGTCTTCCGGGTGCGCGCCGTCAACTCCCTCAGCGAACTCGACCTGACCCCTGCGGAAGCGAAGTGGACGGTGGAAACCGAACCGCCCGTCGTCGGCCTCGCCGCCCCGCTAAACGAAACGTTTACGAACGAAGCCACGCCCCTCTTCGACGGCACCTCGAGCAACGGCACCAACGACTCTACGACGGTGACGTTGAAGATCTACTCCGGCCTGACTGTCGATGGCCCGCTTGTGCAAACTCTGGAAACGAAGGGGTCCACGGGCAGCTGGGCGACCACGCCAGCGAAACCGCTTACCGAGGGCACCTACACTGCACAGGCAAGCCAGGTCGATGCCGCTGACGGCGTCGGCGTGAGCAACGCCAATACATTCACGGTCAAGCTTGTCCCGCCGCTCGTCATGCTCACTGAACCGCCCAACGCGACGTACACGAGCAAGACGAAGCCGACCTTTGCCGGCGCCACCGGGACCGCGGTGGGCGACCTCCCTGCGATCACCGTCAACGTCTACAGCGGCGGTGCGCCCACGGGCACTCCGACTCAGACGCTGACTGCGACGGCGAGCGCCGGATCGTGGTCGGCAACCCCTACGACCGCCTTGAGTCCGGGCGAGTACACCGTCCAGGCTACGCAGGGCGACAAGGCGGGCAACACCGGCGAGACCGGCCCCGCGACGTTTACGATCAAGACGACGCCGCCTCAGGTGACGCTCATAGAACCCACGAACGGCTCGACCACGAACAAGAGCAAGCCGCAATTCGGCGGAGCAGCCGGCACCGAACCGGGCGCGTCCACGACCGTGGAGGTCAACGTCTACAGCGGCGCCGCGGCGACCGGCACACCAGTACAAACCCTCACTACCGCGGCCTCCGCGGGCGCGTGGCACGTCACGCCAACAACGCCCCTCGCCAACGGCGAGTACACCGCCCAGGCCGTGCAAGACGACGCCGCGGGCAACGAAGGGAAGAGCTCCGCCGACACCTTCATCGTGAACACGACTGCGCCCACCGTGACGCTGACCTCGCCGAAGAACGGCACAGAAACGAATAACACTACGCCGATGTTCGCCGGGGCCGCCGGCACCGCGACCGGCGACCTTCCGATCGTGACCGTGAACATCTACAGTGGCCCGATCACGACGGGCACGCCCGTTGAGACTCTCGCGGCCACGAAGAGCGGCGGGACATGGAGCGTTCAGGCGACGACGCCGCTCTTCAACGGCGAATATACCGCGCAGGCCTCGCAGGAAAACGAAGCCGGCAACGTCGGCGTGAGCACCCCGGTCACGTTCACCGTGAACACGACCCCGCCTGCGGTCACGCTCACCGAACCCGCGAACGGCAGCGTGGTCGGCCAGTCCAAACCCACCCTCGCTGGCGACGCCGAAACCACCCACGGTGCCGCATCTACCGTGACCGTCAAGATCTACACAGGCACCACCACGGCAGGCACGCCCACGCAGACCTTGAGCGCGCCCGTGACCACGAACGACTGGACGGTCACGCCGACCACGGCCCTCAGCGACGGCACCTACACGGCCCGGGCCACGCAGATCGACGAAGCCGGCAACGAAGGGAAGACCTCCGCCAACACGTTCACCGTGGAGACGAAAGCGCCCGGGCCCGTCACCGGCGTCGGCGTCGCCGACAACACCGACTCCGCCATCACCTTGTCGTGGACTGACCCGACCGGACCTGACTACCAGGGCGTCGTCGTCAGGCGTGCCGTCGGCAGCACGCCGCCTTCCTCACCGACGGAAGGCACACTCGTCGGCGAAACCATGGGCGAAGCCCACGAAATCACCGACAAAGACGTTACCGCGGGCACGACGTACTCCTACGCGCTCTTCGCCCATAACGCGCTGAAACAGTACGCGACCGCGGCCACGATCACAATCACGGCGCAGGAAACCACGGGGAGCTGCACGGACACCTGGAAGGGCACTACCAATAAGGAATGGAACGAAGCGACGAACTGGAGCAACGGCCACGTGCCCTCGACGAGCGACTGGGTCTGCATCCTCTCCGGCGCCGCGAACCTGCCCGTGAACCTGAACACGCCCCAGGTCGTCGACGGACTCACGAACGCGGGTGAACTCACGATCAACTCCTCGCTCGAGCTCAGCGACGCGAAGAACCCCTCTACGAGCACCGGCACGCTCACCGTGAACGGCACTCTCGAACTCGCGAAGGAACTCGAAGCGACAACCCTCGGCCTCAACGGCGAACTCCGCGGCGCTGGCAAGGTCGTCATCCCGAGAACCGGCACGCTGACCGACTCCGGTTACGCCAGCGTCGGCCTCGGCGAACTCCTCGACAACGGCGCGACCACGGTCGGCGCCGAACACTCGCTGGACGTGCGCGCCGCGTCCAAGTTCGTGAATAAGGGCACGCTCACGCTCGCCGTCGGGTCCAGCCTCACCGGCGACTGCGGGCACGCCGCGAACGCGACGGAACCCGAAGTGCCAAACGGCGAACTCATCAGCAGCGGCACCATCACGGCCAACGGAAGGACGGAAACGGGCGCGAGCCCCGTGAGCCTCGGCGGGAACAACGAGTGCCTCGTGACCCACGACAGCGGTCCGCTCGACGCGGCGTCCGGCGAACTCCGCCTCGGCGGAGACGACTACAACGTCGACACCGGCGCGACGATCACCGGCGGCGCGGGCGCCACACTCAACTTCCAGTCCACCGTGAGCCTGAACGCGGCGTTGACCACAGTGACAACGCCGATCGTTGTCACGGGCGCAGTCGCCGGCAGTGGCGACCTGGTCGCGTCGTCGCTAAACGTCGCTGGCACGCTCAATGACACCGGCACGATCAAGGTCGGCGCCGGCGGAACGCTCGGCCTCGAGGGCGCGCAGATCGACGCTGGGGAACTGCTGAACGAAGGCACGGCTTCGCTGCCCGCGAACGACTACGCGTACGTCGGCGAGGCCGCGAAGCTCGTGAACAAGGGCGCGCTCAGCGTCGGCGTCAGCACCACCCTCTACGGCGGCTGCGGCCACGAAGCCACCCCGACCGAACCAGCGGTGGCGAACGGCGAATTCGTGAGCAGCGGCTCGATCACAGCCAGCGCCAGCGGGGGCACCGCGGAGATCGGGCCGAATGACTACTGCCTCATCACGCACGACAGCGGCTCGCTGAACGTCGCCAGCGGCGAACTCAAGCTCGCCGGGCAGACCTTCAACTTCGAAACCGGCTCCACCGTGACCGGCGGCACCTCGACCGCGCTGGTGTTGGAAAGCAGGACCGACTTCAACGCGGAGAACACAACGCTGCCCGCGCCCGTCGTCGTCACCGGCTCTGTCGGTGGCACCGGGAACGTCACCGCAGACAAGCTCAAACTCGTCGGACAGCTCAGCGACAGCGGCACCTGGACCGTGCCCTCAGGCGGCACGCTCACGCTGGAAAGCGGCCAGGTCGAGGCAGGAGAGCTCGTCAACGAAGGCACGGCGACGATCCCGGCGAACGACTACGCTTACGTCGGCCCAGCCGCGAAGTTCGCGAACAAGGGCGCGCTCAGCCTCGAAGCTGGGGCCTCGCTCTACGGCGGCTGCGGCCACGAAGCCACAGCCACGGAACCCGTAGTGCCCAACGGCGAATTCGTAACCAGCGGCTCGATCACGACGAACGGCACGACGAAAACCGGCAGCAGCCCCGTGAGCATCGGGTACCCCTACAACTACTGCCTCGTCACCCACGACCGGGGCTCACTCAAGGACGCGAGCGGCGAACTCCGCCTCGGCGGGCAGACCTTCAACTTCGACACGGGCAGCACAGTGACCGGCGGGACCGGTGAGAAGCTGATCCTCGAAGATGTCGTCGCGTTCAACGCCGCGACGACGCTGCCCTTGCCCGTCGTCGTCACCGGCGAGACCACCGGCACCGGGGACATCGACGCGAGCACCTCGCTGAAACTCAACGGCACGCTCGACGGCACCGGCACGTTGACCGTGCCCACCGCGGGGACGCTCACAGTCGAAGGCGGCCAGGTCAACGCAGGCGAGCTCGTCAACGAAGGCACGGCGACGATCCCGGCGAACGACTACGCGTACGTCGCCCCGACCGCGAAGCTCGTGAACCGCGGTTCTCTCAGCATGGCCGTGGGCTCGTCGCTCTACGGGGGCTGCGGGCATGGAGCCACGGCCACGGAACCCGAAGTGCCCAACGGCGAATTCGTAACGAGCGGCTCGATCACGACGAACGGCACGACGAAAACCGGCAGCAGCCCCGTGAGCATCGGGTACCCCTACAACTACTGCCTCGTCACCCACGACAGCGGCTCGCTGAACGTGGAAAGCGGCGAACTCCGCCTCGGCGGTCAGACGTTCAACTTCGACACCGGGTCCAGCGTCACGGGCGCTATAACGTCGCAGCTGGTGTTGGAAGACGTCGTCGCCTTCAACGCGACAAACACGACGCTGCCGATCCCCGTGGTCGTCACCGGGGAGACGAGCGGCGGCGGGGACATCGACGCAACCGACTCGCTGAAGCTGAGCGGCGCGCTCGACAGCACGGGAACGACCACCGTACCCGGCGGGGGAACATTGACGCTCGAATCTGGCCAGGTCGGCGCGGGCGAACTCGTGAACGAAGGCACCGCGACGGTGCCAGCGAACGACGAGCCGTACGTCGCCCAGGACGCGAAACTCGTGAACAGGGCCTCGCTGGGTTTCGCCGTCGGCTCCGGCCTCTACGGAGGCTGCGGCCACGAAGCCACCCCGACCGAACCCGCAGTCGCAAACGGCGAATTCGTGAACACCGGTGCACTCACGACGAACGGGAAAACCGAAACCGGGAGCAGCCCGGTCACGATTGGGTACCCATACAACTACTGCCTGGTCACGCAGGACACGGGCTCGCTCGACGTCGCGAGCGGCGAGCTGAAGCTCGGCGGTAGCTCCTACAACTTCAACACCGGGTCTACCGTGACCGGGGCGACGACTTCGCAGCTAGTGTTGGAAGGCACCGTCACCTTCAACGCCGCAACCACGACGTTGCCCGCGCCCGTCGTTCTCACCGGCAGCGTCGACGGCGGCGGGAACGTGAACGTCACTGACTCCCTGAAATTTACGGGCTATCTCGGCGGCGCCGGCGCATGGACCGTCGGAAGCAAAGCCGCGCTGACGATGGAAGGCGGCAACATCAGCGGAGGCCAACTCGTGAACGAAGGCGGTGCAACGGTTACGCCGAACACGCAACCGTACGTCGGTGAGGCCGCGAAACTCGTGAACAAGGGCTCGTTCACGATGGACGTCGGATCGAGCCTCTACGGCGGCTGCGGGCACGCAGCTACCTCCACCGAACCCGCGGTCGCTAACGGTGAATTCGTGTCCTCCGGCTCGATCACGACGAACGGAAAAACCGAAACCGGCGCCAGCCCGATCACGATCGGGTACCCGTACAACTACTGCCTCGTCACCAACGACTCCGGGGCGCTCGATGTCGCAAGCGGCGAACTCCGCCTCGGCGGGAGCAACTACAACTTCAACACCGGCTCTACCGTGACGGGCGCCTCGACCTCGCTGCTCAACCTCCAGGGCACGGTCAGCTTCAACGCCGCGAATACGACGCTGCCAGTGCCCGTCGTCATCACTGGCGGAACCGCCGGCGGTGGGAACGTCAACGCGACCGACTCGCTGAAGCTCCCCGGCGACCTCGACGGCACAGGCACTTTGACTGTGCCCTCCGGTGGGAGCCTGGTCCTCGAAGGCGGTTCGATCGACTCCGGCGTGCTCGTCAACGAAGGCTCGGGGTCAATCCCCGCCGAGAACACCCCGTACGTCGCCGAGGCCGCGAAACTCGTGAACCGCGGTTCTCTCAGCATGGCCGTGGGCTCGTCGCTCTACGGAGGCTGCGGGCATGAAGCCACAGCAACGGAACCGGCGATCCCCAACGGCGAATTCGTGAGCAGCGGATCGATCACCACGAACGGCAAATCCGAAACTGGCGCGAGGCCCGTGACGATCGGGTATCCGTACGACTACTGCCTGGCCACGCAGGACAGCGGCTCATTGAACGTCGCGAGCGGCGAACTCCGGTTGGGAGGAAGCGCCTACAATTTCAACACCGGCGCGAGCGTGACCGGCGCGTCGTCGAGCGTGCTCACCCTGCAGTCCACGGTGAACTCGCAGCTCTCCAGCACTGGCGGGGTCGGCACTGTGGAAGTCACGGGCCACCTCCACGCCGAGCACTCCCTCAGTCTTCCTCACCTCGTGCTCAGTGGCCAGCTAGAGCTCTCCCCAGGGGCCGTCGTGAGCGCGGCTAGCTCGGCGGCGGTCGAGGGAGAGATCGAACTCGACGGCACAGGCAACTTCGGCCGCCTCAATATCAGCGGAGGCGTCACCTTGAGCAGCCCGTCGCTCTACTTCACTTCGCTCGAATACGTGCCACCGTGCGGAGCCACGATCACCGCCATTACCGCGGGCAGCCTCGCCGGCGGCTTCAACTACGTCAGCGGGGGGAACAGTCTCAGCGAAGGCTCGTGGGAAACCGAGGCCACGTCAACATCGGCGGGGGCCTACCGCTACTGCCCGCCTCCGCCGATACCAGCCTCGCAGACGTACGGCGGGGGGTCCTCGCTCGACTCGTACAACCCCTCCGGGTACGCCGCAGAGCCCGTGAACACCGCGACGGGCGCCTACAACACCGAAGAGACGGACGCGAGTATGACAGGGCTCGGCGAGCCGTTCACGTTCACGCGCTCCTATACGTCCTCCAACCCGTACTCGGGACCGCTAGGGCCTGGTTGGACCGATTCGCTAAACATCTTCCTCACGACGAACGGCAGCGAAGTCGTCTTGCACTCCGAGAACGGACAAGAGACGACGTACAGGCCGAACGGGGAAGGAGGCTACAACGCCGGTCCGGGCGCCCGCTCGGTGCTCGCCACGAAGAGCGGGGGAGGCTGGACACTCACACGCAAAGACCAGGAACGACTGACCTTCGACGAAGCCGGGCAGCTGATCACGAAGGACGACCGTAACGGGACCGGCCTCACACTCACCTACAACGAAGCCGGTCAGCTCACGACGGTCAAGGACAGCGCTGGGCGTGAAGTCAAGTTCACCTACAACGGCGCGGGCCTCCTCGCGACGATGGCGCTGCCCCTCGCGCGCACCATCACCTACTCGTACGACGCGTCTAAGCAGCTGACCTCCGTCACGGACGCCGCGGGCGGCACGACAACGTACGAATACAACGCGCAAGGGCTGCTCGAATCCGTGACGAACCAGGACGACGCGCGTCTCGTCAGCAACACCTACGACGGCTCCGGCCGCGTGATCGAACAGACCGACGCGCTCGGGAAGACCGCAAAATTCACGTACGGTGAAGGCGAAACGACGTACACCGACGGGAACGGTCACTCGTGGAAGTATGTCTACGAAGACGACGCGCTCGTGGAAGAAGTTGATCCGACCGGCGACGTCATCCGCTACGCCTACGACGCGAACCTCGACCGGACGGCCGCCACGGATGAGAACGGCAACACGACCACGATGACTTACAACGCGGCCGGTGACATGCTTACGAGGGTGTCAGCGCTCGACTCCACACAGAGCTGGACGTACGACGCGCTCAACGACGTCACCTCGTACACCGACGGCGACGGCCATAAGACGACGTACACGTACGACGGGCACGGCAACCTCATCACGACAACGTACGCCGACGGCTCAAGCGCAAGCGAGACTCACGAACCGACGACAGGAGCAGCGACGAGCGCCACGGACACGCTTGGGCATACGACGAAATACTCCTACAACAGCGAAGGCGACGAGACCTCGATGACCTCGCCGCTCGGCGAGGAGACAACCTACGGCTACGACGCCGCGGGCCGTCGCACCTCGATGGTCTCGCCACGCGGCAATGAAAATGGGGGCGAACCCTCGAAGTTCACGACAACGTATACGTACGATGCCGATAACCGTCCGCTAACTGTGACCGATCCCGATGGCCACGTCACGAAGACGACGTACGACAACGTCGGGAACCGTACGAGCGTGACGAACCCCAACGGTGACACGACGTTCTACGTGTACAACGCGCAGAACGAGCTCACCTCGGTGACCGACCCAGAAGGCGGGACTACGAGCTACGCCTACGACGCGGTCGGCAATCGCACGTCGATGACAACGCCGCTCAGCGAGAAGACGACGTACACCTACGACGCCGATAACCGTCTCACGAAAACCACGAACGCACTCGGGCACGCTACGACGTACGGCTACGATTCGGATGGCAATCGAATTTCGATCGTCGACGGCACCGCCGCGAGCAGCAAATTTACTTACAACGCTGACAATCAGCTGAGCTCGATCAGCTACTCAGACGGCACGCCCACCGTCGAATACCGGTACGACGCCGCAGGCAACCGGACACAGATGACCGATGGCACAGGCACGACCGTCTACACGTACGACGAACTGAACCGGCTTACGGCCGTGAACGGTCCCAGCGGCAACTTCACATACGCCTACGACACGAACGGCCACGTGACCTCACGCGGTTACCCCGACGGCAGCGTCGTCGCCTATACGTACGACCCCGATCAGCGCCTCGCGACCGTGACGAGCGGAGGACAGACGACCACGTACTCCTACGATGGGAACTCGGATCTCACGCAAACGAAGCTGCCCACAGGCAACGGCTACACAGAGACCACGGCGTACGACCCCGCCGGTCTAACCACCTCGATCGCCGACACAAGCAGCAAAGGCACGCTGACGAGCTTCGCGTACACGTACGACACTGCCGGAAACCCCACGAAGATCGTGACCGCGACGACAACGATCACCTACACCTATGACAAAGACGGCCGGCTGACCAACGCCTGCTACAGCAGCGCTTGCTCCAGCGGCTCCTACGCGTACACCTACAACGCGGACGGGAGCCGGACGAAGCTCATCGACGCCGCAGGAACGACAACATACGCATACGACGAGGGCGACGAGCTGGCGAGCACGGAAGGCCCGGGTGGCAAAGTCAGTTACAAATACGACGCCGATGGTCGCCGCACCGCCACCGGATCCACGACGTACACGTGGAACGCCGCGAACGAGCTCACCGGGCTCGAAACCGCCAGCAGCATGACCACGTACGCATACGACGGCGCCGGGAACCGCGTGAGCGCCACGAGCGACGGCACGACCACAAGCTACGCGTACGACACGAACAACAGCGCGCCGGAGCTGGTGCTCGAGCGGAACGGCTCGAGCACGCTGCGGCGCTACGTATGGGGCGAGGGCCTTCTCGCGATGACCTCTGGCGGCCACGAATACTACGTCGCCCACGACGCGCAAGGCTCCGTCGTCGCTCTCAGTTCCGCGAGCGGAGCGACCGAAGACACGATTACCTACGACCCCTTCGGGAACGTGCTCACAGAAAACGCCTCGAAAGATACACCCGCGATTCCGCTCAAGTACGACGCGGAGTACCTCGACCCCACCGGCCTCTACCACGTCGGAGCGCGCCAGCTCGATCCCACGATCGGCGCGTTCATCAGCACCGACCCCCGCGCAACCACGCCGTCCCAACCCGCGATCTCCCCATACGTCTTCGTCGCCGACCAGCCGACCGTACTGATCGACCCGACCGGCGAATACTCCGAGGGTGGAAGTTACAGCGACGCTACTGACGCTGAGATAAATCATTACATCAGCGTCTACGCTCACAATCAAGCCGTCGTCAACAGCTTTGCTGTTACCGCGAGCGGTGGGAGCGACATTCCGGCGCAGACGATCGCGGCTGGCTCTAGCGAGGAGGCAGGCGGCGCGAATTCACTCTTTGATTTCGCCCACGCAGTCTACAACTTTACACAGAATGGGTTCGAGAGCTTTTGAGCGGATCACCGTTGCGGTCTGTCAGCTCCCTGCAAGCGACAACCCCAACGAAACGCGTCTGCAAGCGACCGAATGGATGCGCTACACACCTGTCGGCCGCGAGGAGTTCGATCGGGATTGGCGGAGCTTGCATCTGTCAGCACCTAGGTCATCGCGTGTGACGCCGTTGACAACTCTTTGGTGCAACATGCTGGCCAAAGCGGTGGTTTAGATTCTTTGCTCAACCTACGTAGCGATGGTTGCCATGTTCGGTGGACAGGTAGGCGCCGGGGGCATGAGGGACGGTAACCGACGTCGAGTGGCGCGCTGCACGCACCACAGAGGAAAGTCGGCGTTCACACGAGCAAGTTCGGCGCTCTACCGCAGCACATGAAGGTGTGGAGCATCAACGGAAGTCGTTCTTTGCTTGGTTTTCCGCCCGTAGATAGGCCCAACGCGCGTCATAGCCCAACACCCAGGTGCTCAGGACTGGTGTTCGCAGTCCTTCGGGGCTACCATTGACTCATGGCGACCGTGGTGAAGAGACTCGATTTGACGATCGGTGAGTTCGTGGAGGTCGCGGGGCGCCGTTATGAGGTCGTCCCCGATCGTGAGGGCGGCGTAACGATCGAGCCGCCTATCACCCCCGCGGCGAAGATGCACGCCCAGCGGGGAACGAAGCCCGCCTCCAAAAAGGACTTCGAGCGTCTCTCGGCCGACGTCCCCTACGACGACGCGGGCTAATGATTCAGCGCACGCACCTATACCCCTCCCGATAAACCGCAAACTTGCGGACACGTCTACTAGCGAACCGCATCTCGTGCCAACGCCCTCTCGGCGAGTGGCAGCAGACACCATTCACAGCCGTTAGTGACCGCGAAGGATTCTGGCGTCGCGTCGGCGACCGGCAACCTCCGTTCGCCGTGACGAAGACAGGTCGCCATGCCCAACACGCTTGCGCGGGACCGCCCGTCCATCAGAGCCCGCGCGCCGGGGACCGCGCAGTTCAACGCCGCGAAGGAGTGACCGAACTCGATCGCGGCCCGAACCTGCTGCTCCGTCGGGCTTGAGATGCCCGCGAGGGCTTGCAACATTCCGGCGGTCGTCCAATCACCCGCTCCGGATGCATCCACCACGGGCACCTCGAAGACGCCAACCCGGTGCCAGTCGCCATCACCCACACGGAACCGCGCACCCGCGGAGCCCTCGGTGATGACCCGCAATTGCCCTTCTCCACCGCCCTCGTAGCTCGCCACGAGATCGGGGCCATGCTCGGCGCTTCCCTTCACGATCGTTGCGGCGGCGATCGCCCGCTGCAACAGCGAGGCGCTCGCAGGAGTCGAGGGCTCGTACACAACCAGCGTTCCGACCTGCGCATAGTGTTCGGCGAGCGTGATCGTCGCCGCGTTAACACGGTCAAAGAAGTACACGTTCGGCCGCTGACGAGCACTCATCACGCTGTCGAGATTTTCGAGGTCAGTGGACGACTGCGAGGCAGCTTCTGGGAGCAGTGCGGGCAGGTGTAGAGGTAGCAGTGCTCGCCGCCCGCGATGCGGTGGATAAGCCGAGTCGTCGCGGCGCCTCGGTCACGGTCGATAAGACGGCAGTCAACGCCGGCACGTGTCAGGTCGGTGAGCAACTCATCGCCGGCCTGGTCGTCGCCAACCCGCCCGGCGAGGGCCGCATTCCAGCCGAGAAACGCGAGGATCGCAGCGACGTTCCCCGCGGTCCCGCCGGCACGCCTGCGGGGTACCGTGCCGTCGTCGATGACATCGAGCGGCATGTAGCCGGCGCAGAGGACTGATGGCGGTTCACGCATATGGCTCTCCAGTCAACCACAGGTCCACGACGAGATCGTGGGCGGCCAGGCCTGTGAGGTGCTCCGGATGTTCCAGCATGTAGTTGCTAGGGCTCGCGTGGCGCACCTCAAGTTGCTGCTCGTAAGCCGCGAGCAGTACTCCTACCGATAGAAGCTTCGAGGAGTGAGCCGAGAGGATCATCCTGGTCTCTCCGATACTCTCGAGCATCTCGGCGTAGTCACCGTTTAGCTCGCTGAGCTTTCGGTAAAGGTCAAAGGGATCGTACTCTGCAGCGTAGATGAAGTTTCGAAGCTCGACGTCGATCGTCTCGATCAGTAGCGGCCGATACGCAAGTATCAGCTCATCCGCCCGGCGTGGGTTCGCCGCGGGGAACGGGAGTGCTGGGCAGATCTCGGAGGGGCGTATATCGAGGTACAGCGCCTCGACCCGCGCGACCTCGTTCTCGCCTAGGACAGGCACCCAGATCCGTGTCGCCGCCTCGGTTGAGGACCGGGCCGCAAACCCTGATAGCGCGCGAGGTGCGTCCACACCCTCCCCGGTCACAAGCGCGTCTACCTCGGGGTTATCGCACGCCACCACGTGCAGCTGGCCGCGCCAGCCCTCACGATCCACCAGCTCCAACATGCCCTTGATCAGCGGGAAGAAGATGCTACGCGGCAGCGCCGAGACGTCGATAAGCACCTCGTCGTAGCCATCGATGTAGCCACCTTTGAAGAACGCGCGGGTCACCGCGAGTCCGCTGGCATGCTCTTCCCCCTCGGGACGATCATGCTCGAGTATCTGCGCGCCTGAGGCGGCTACGGCCGACTCCAAACGCTGACGTCCGAGCTCAGCAAGCTCTGCCGCCTGTGGGAACTCAGGCAGCCCGATCCTGATGACGTCGACCGGGCGCGGACACGCGGTACTGATGCACTCGTACGCCACGGGCGCGCGCGGGTCAAAGCCATTCCCCAGCACCATTGCTACACGACCCTCGGCGCGACCCGCCCAAAGAGCTGCGACCTCTTCGCTCCCGACTGCAAGAAATGGGGATCCCCAGCGCAAGAAGCTCATAGCTCCAGTTGCTCTTGGATGGCGGGCTCGATCAGCTCCTCCTCTGGTGGGAGCGCTTCGGCCATCCAGCCGCACAGCTCCTCCAGTGGGCGCTCGCGGAAGCCGCCATAGCCGAGTGGCAAACCGAAGCGAGCGCAGAGCATCCGGTTGAGGTAGAGCACCATCCAGCGGTCGTTCTTGACGGCGTAGTCGAGCTCCGCGCGCAGCAAGTTGTGCCCCACTGCCCCGGCAAGAGCACCAAATAGCTCATCCGCGCCCTTGGTGCCGTCCCGCCACCGTGGATCCAAGAGCCGCTGGCGGTCGCGCATCGAGATCGCCGTGCCTGTCACACCGGGAGGGTATGGGGCCGTCTCCCGATAGGTGTCTTTGCGACAGAGGGTCGCAACGTGCAGCAGCAGCCGCTGGATCTCCCGGCCGTCCGGCAGCCGCTCGGGAATGTTTCGCCAGAATGTCTCGCTCACCCCCGTGACAATCCGGTCTTGCCGGACAGGGTCAAGCGTCAACGTCTGGTTAAGAGTAGAGCGCGCGAGCACCTCCTCGAAGAGCTCGCCGCTCAAGGCGATGTATTGCTCGATGTTTTCGGACGCCAGTGCCGTGAGTCGATCTACACCAGCGTAAAACGGGACGTGCAGCTCGTGGCGCAATAGCAGAGCTGCCGCCTCAGATATCCCCGAGCCCCACCTCGCCTCAAGCTCCGTCTCGTTCAGCGCGACATTGAACAGTGTGTCCTGTCTGCGACCGCTGTCACGGGCGATGAGGATCTGCACTACCCGTCGGTAAACTGCTCCGGGGTAGCCACGCTTGCCGGCTGCGAGCGCCAGCCACTCTTCGTACCGGGGGTTGCCGTCGGCGATGGCCAGCAGCCGACTGTTGAGCTCCTCGTTGACCTTCGCAATTCTGGTTGCCGAGCAGTCTTGGGGCTCCTCGAGGAGGTCGCTGAACGAGCGCACCTCATCCGCAGCCGAGTGGAGCATCGGCGCGGCACGCAGGTCTGCGATCTCGACTAGCAGCCGATCGAAGCCGCGGGTCCGTCGCCCCCGCCGAATCCCGCCGAGATGTCTAGCCTCGTCCTCGATACGCAGTCTCAGGTAGGCCCGATCCGGCTCGCCGTCGGCGATGACCTCATCGGCGGTCAGCGCCTGGTAGCGCTCAGCAAGCCATCGGTGGAGGATTAGGTCGCGGTCTGATAGGGCGTGGAGCAGTCCCGCACGCTGAGAATTTCCGAGCTCCTGCGCATCATCGAACATCAGGAGCGGAGCGAGCTCGAGTGTGCGGCCGTCCAGGCTGAAGCTCGCACCGCCGAGCGCCTGAACCGTATACGGGGCATGGTGGCCGGTCAGCCCATCGAGATCGGGCGGGAGCACGGCATCGAGATAATCGAGAAGCTCCCGGTGAGTACGCTCGGCCCACTCGAGCACGCCGGTGAACTCCGGACCGCCGAGACGGCGCAGTGCCTCGGTGCCATCCGTTCCAGCCTCCCAACGCAAGCTTTCGATACTCGCGCCAGGGACCGCATGAAGCAACGCATCAGCGATCGCTTGGACGAGCTTGGCGTCGAGCAGCTGGAAGAACACCTTGACCGCCGGCTCCGGAGCCAAGCCAAGATCGCCGATCGCCTGGTAGTCGCGCTTTAGCGCTAGACGCACTCCGAGCAGTCGTACCTGTCCGTCCTCGATAGCGGATAGCTCCGAGAGCTGAGCGTGGAGCGATGCGAGCTCATCAGGATGATCGGCTACCTCCCTAAGCGCCTCGGCGGTAAAGGTGCGAAGCAACGAAGTCTTCCCGGCCCCCGGAGCGCTCTGCACGATCACCGGGCGGTCCCAGATGTCTTCGGGGAGC
Source organism: uncultured Solirubrobacterales bacterium (assembly GCA_963714025.1). Lineage (GTDB taxonomy): Bacteria > Actinomycetota > Thermoleophilia > Solirubrobacterales > Solirubrobacteraceae > Palsa-744. Next base: position 1,909,320 of record OY970221.1, on the reverse strand, counting down.
ATCTCGAGGATCCCAGAGCCGTAGGTACGCAAGAACCTACGCAGCCCCTGTTGGGACTCCTGCTCCGACGTCCGGTGGCGAAACGGGTTCTGGTAGGACCTCATCGCCGCTCCGGGTGATGGCGCTCGTAGCGCGGGAAAAGAGCTCGCAGCTTCCGGCTGCCCTCAATCTCGCGTGTGTCCATCCACAGCAGGCACACCGAGTTGTTCGGCGTGTTGTGGCATAGCACGAGCGGGAGGGCACAATCGTGGTAGCCGATCGGCGCCTCCCCCTTGCTGTCGTCAACCGTGACCGGATCGAACATCTCCCCGGCACAACTCAATCATCTCCGGGAACTGTCTATCGACCTTCATCCACGAGGGGATCCGTTGCGCGCACTGCACAGACCAATGACCCAGGCCAGCCGCCTCCAGCGCCTCTTCGAGGTGATCGATCGCCTGCTCGCTCGCGACGTAGAGGACGATCGTGCCGGGGACATCGTCGACAACCTCGTTCGCGTTCTGGAGGATGTCGTAGAGCCGCGCGACTTTCCCGCCCCACCGCCCGTCGTTCTCGCGGCGCAAGAGGCTGAAGCCGCTGCCGGAAAAGTCGTCGACCACAAATACGTGTTGGAACGTCGGCGAAACATCCGGGCCAAGCGCCTCGCCGATCGCCTCACCGAGCTTTTCGAGCTGCCTCGGAGAGGGTTCGATTGTCTGCAGGAACTGCTCATGGGAGAGAAGCGACGCGCGACGCAGCCTGTCAAGACGCGCCCCATCGGATGCCCCGAGGATCAAGCTTCGGCGGCGGAGCGCCGAGTAGTCGCCGTCGCGATGGATCTCGGCGACCCTGTGGGCTGGTATTCCCTTCTTCCGCGCGATCCGCTCGCGTAGCACCCGCTCCACGATCGTCGCCGGAACCCTATTGATCAGTTGGGTGATCTCGATCTCCGAGACAAATACGAGCCCATGCTCAACAAAGTCAAGCGCCAGCTCGCGGCGCCCCTCTGGCAGTTGGGCGAGCCACGCTGCGAGGTTCTCGACGAACTTCGAGCCAGCTCGGTAGTTGCCGTACTCGTCGTACTTGACCTCGGCGAGCACCTGCAGGTCTGGAACGTGTTCACGCAGTTGGCTTGTGTCCCAACCCATCACCCTACCGAGCAACCTCTCGGCCAGCTCGGCCTTCACGCGGTGAGCCTCGCCGAGTCAAGTGACAGACCCCCCGCGCGGCGGCACAGCGCGTTGATGTAACGCACGAGCAGCGCTGGACCGGCGACCGAGCCGTCGCCGAGATACCAGCAGCGCGTGGGGTCGGCGGAAGTACGATCGACGGAGAGGCTCCATTGCTCGAGCGCGAGCAGCTCGAAGTCGTTGCCGCCGATCTGACCCTGGTCGCCAACGCAGAGCACCTCAACCGGTCCGTCGAGGTCACGAATCCGGTCGATGACAGCGGTCTTGGTGACGGCCGCGGGGACCACATCGACGGAGTGTCCGGAGGAGAGCACCTTCACCTCCAGGGCGGGAGCGCGGTGGCAGGCGTCGGCGACGATATCGGCAAGGAGGCCTGCCTTGATCCATGAGGTATCGGTCAGCTCGACCCCGAGCTGCGTGGAGCGCGGCTCGAGCGTGAGCGCGTCGGCGAAAGGCAGCGCGCTCAACCGTTTGGCTGCCTGCCCGATGAGCGGTGAGGGGGTGCGGAAGTCGTCGATGTTCTCGTCGAGGCGGCAGAGGATGCCTCCGTTGTAGAGGCCGAGCTCGACACGAGGCCAGTGCTCGGGGTCGAGGACCGTGCGGAGGTCTTTGTGCATTGAGGGTCCGCGCCCGCTCGCGAAGCCGAGTCGCAGGCCGCGAGCGAGGGCGGCGTTGAGCGCGTCGGCAACGGGTTGCTGGGGGGGCTCGAAGCGCTCCTCGGTGGTGCAGACAGTGCCGTCGTAGTCGAGCACGACCGCGGCGAACCGGCGCTCGGCGAGATTCTCTGCCCAGTGCGCGAGGGCGAGCGCGTAGTCGTGTCGTGTCTCCTCTGTGACGGTGACGCCGCCGATGCCGCGAAGCTTGCGTTCGACCGGCCCAAGGAGAATCTCGGGGAGCCGGCGGCGGATCGACGCCGAGTTCGGTTCGATCAGTCACTTCCGCGTCGCGCTGCTCACAGACGGCGAGCTCGACCAGCTGAACCACCTCCTACCGAACGTCCACGTCTTCCTACAAACCGCGACGTCGGCGATGAAGGCACTCGCGCGCACTCCTTTAACTTGCGCCTGCTCGCACAACTGCTCGACGCCAACGTCGACCCGACCGAGTTGCGTCCCATCGCGACGCAGCTCGAACTACTCGAACGCTACTGGGAGCTCCGCGTCCTCGAACCGCAAGCGAGTGCAGACGCACGCGAGGCACTCCTACGACGCGTCTGCGAACTCATCGTCGAGCATCGCTCGCTCCGCGTGCAACGCGCCGCCATCCAAGCCCTTGACAGGGCGTTGCTGGCGACACTCCCCGACATCCTCTCAGCGCAGGTCCTCGTCGAAACCATCCTGCCGACTGGAGATGTTGACCGTGACGTCATCGCATTCGCGCACCACGTCCTCTTCGACTACGCCGCCGCACATCTCCTCCTCGGGGGGAGCACCGGCGACGTCGTCGACGCCCTCGAGCGTGATCGGCTCACGGCCGTTCTGATCAGGCCCAGTCTCGACATGCGGCTCCGCTCCTTGTGGAGACGCTCCCCGGACCGTTCACCGTTCTGGGAGCTGGCGCTGGCGCTGGCGCAGCGGCCAGAGCTCCAGATAGCGATGATCGTCGCAACGAGCGTCGCCGCCGAGCTCGCAAGAACACTTGACGATCTCCGACCGCTCGTCGTCGCTGTCCGCGCGAGCGACCCGGCGCAACGCGAGCTCGGCGAGACGGTCCTCGGCCAAGTCCTCGCGTCCGTTGACGCTCGAGGGTTTGGGTTCGTCGGGGCCGATGCGGGACCCTGGACCGTCCTCGCAGCGGAGCTGAGCGACGCGTGAGAACACGACTCGCGTACACCTTCGCCGCGATGACACGGGCCGCTCTCAAAGACGTCGCCACGCTGACACCCGAGCAGCTCTCCGACCTCGGAACCGCGTCCCGCGCAATATTCGAGGCAGCCTGGGGCGCGGAGGCGCACGACCATGCCCTGATGAGGTACGCGATCTCCGCCGTCGTGCGTACCTACGCGACCGACGCAGAGGCATCCGAGCAACTGTTGCGACGGCTCCTCACGAACGAACGGCTCACTCAGTTCGGGTATGAGGAGATCCCCGACCTCGCGCACGAGCTCAAGGCGCTGTTCGGAGTCGCACCCGAGTTCTGCGCCGACGTCTACGAGGTCGCATTCACCTTCGAGGAGACGTCTGACGAGAAGACTGTCCTGACCGCGGGCGTCCTCGGTCTCACGTCAACGCAGAAGCAGGACTGGAACGGTGGCCGCTACGCGCTCGGCGAGGACTACCCTGCATTCCTCGCGCAGTCGCCGGCGGCGGCGATCAACGCTCTCATCGCGGTGCGCAACGCGTACATACAGAGACACGGCTGGGCCAGTCTCGTTGACGCGACACCGCAGTCGATCAAATACAGTGACCAGAACACAGCGTTTCTTCGGGACGCCGGCAGGCGGGACTTCGTCATGGCGCACGAGGACGAGACGAAAGTCTTGACCGCCTTCGAGTCGTGGCTGAAAGAGCTCGCGCAAGCTGACCCCAGTGAGGCCGCTCGGCTCGTCGGGCTGGTCCTCGAGAAGACTGCGCCAGTATCGATTTGGCGCACGATGCTTCGCGCAGGAGCCGAGTATCCCGACGCCCTCGTAGCTGTGCTCGGCCCAGTGGCGACGGTGCCCGAGGCCGTGACTTCTTGGGAACTCTCCCCCGAGCTCGGCCAGTTCCTCGGCGCGGTCTACCACCTCCTCGACGAGGACGACCGCAGACGTGTCGAGGACACGGTCGTCGCCATGGATACGTCGGACGCGACCGGCGAGCTGCGCAGTCGCCTCGTCGCCTCGCTACCCGGCGAGGACCTCGTCACCGACGCCGCGTGCGAGCTGCGCAGAACGATCGACGTCGACGCAGCGCTCGCCAGGCCCGACGACGACTTCGGCTTCGAGTCGCGGCCGTACGACGAACGCGCCTTCTTGCGCGAGAACGGTGTCGACGTGGACTCTGCAGAGAGCAAACGCCTCGACGCGGCGCTCGTGCTCGTCAAGGAGTTTGCCGACCAACACTTGAATGCGGTCCCGTCAGTCAACGACGCTCACCGCATCGCGCCGGCGCTGAGCGAGCTCAAAGCGGTCCTCGGCGAGGACAACGCGCATCCGGTGCAGGGAGCGTCAGCGACCGGATACCTCGCCCAGGCGGCCCGATTGATCGCACGTCAATCAGGACTCGCAGGCGAGGACGAGACGCGCCTGCTCGTGGTGGAGATCCTGCTCGCGGCGAGCAATCATCCGGAGCCAGGACCGCGTGAAGACGACGCCCGGAAGTTCGATACCGCGGAAACCTGGGGGTCACCCGCGCCGCGGGTCGACGCAATCGACGGCCTGATGCGGCTCGCGAGTCGCTCGGACTACAGCGATGACGGTGTGAGGGAAGCCATCCGACGACTCTCGCAGGATCACTCAGCGGTCGTGCGTTTGCACGTCGCGCAGGCTGCCTGCATCCTGGCCAACGCGGAGCCCGACCTCGCGTGGAAGCTGCTTGACGAGCTCGCAACCGACGAGAGCCTCGCGGTACGGAAGGCGGTCGTCTCGGCGCTGTCCTACATGTGCGGTCTCGACCGCCAACACGTCGTGCGAGTGACCACCTCGATCTTCGACAACGTAGGCGATCGCGAGAAGTCGGTCGCCGTACGAATCTGCGCCCTCAGGCTTCTGACGAAAATCTACATCTGGTTCGGCGATGAGAACGCCGACGCGACCATCACAGCCAGCATCGCGCGACTTCCGGAGGACACAGAGGTCACCAGAACCATCCTCATGCCGCTGCGCGACACGATGACCGCTGGCGAGATCGACGGATCGGAGCCTGACCTCGAAGCAGCCCGCACCCGCGCAGTCGCGCTTGTCGGGCGCGTCCTCGTCGCAGCCATCAACAGCCAGGAGGCGATCGCCGCGCAACAGCCGGCGCCCATGGGCGAGTGGGACAAGGACGCAATTGCACGTTGGCGCGACGTTGCGGGCCTCATCGACACGATCACGATGGAGTACTTCTTTGCCGCCGGCGCACACCGTGACAACCAGACGGCAGAGGAAGAGCACGTTCCATCCCCAGCGCAAGAGCGCTTCTACTGGGAGACCGCGTCAATCAACGATCGCTTGACGTCGATCGGACACCCACACGCAGCGCATCGCCTGCTCGAGACGCTGGAGTTCTTTATCGACGTCGATCCGCGGGGTGTCTTTCTACGCATCGCCGCGACCATCCGTGCGGGACAACAGTTCAACTACCAGTACGACAACTTGGCGGAGGGGCTCTTTGTGCGGCTCGTCGAGCGTTACCTTGCCGAACACCGCACGCTGCTACAGCAGGACCCCGAGTGCAGTCAAGCACTAGTCGAGATGCTCGACATCTTTGTGCGAGCCGGTTGGCTGAGCGCGCACCGCCTCACATATGGATTGGACGAGATCTACCGCTAGGTGGAGTAGTCATCCGTCCATCCCTGTCCGCCGCCGTTCCGCTAGGTGCCCTCGGTCCACGGTGGGATGCGCCATACTTCGATGTCGTCGCAGTCGGTGGGGGGACGTAAGTCTGGGCCCTTCCGCCATTTGTTCGTAGATCGAAACAGGGCTAGCGGAGCGCTCGGCCGCTGCTTTCCGCATGGTGCAGATGATCGGACAAGTCATCTGACATGCCGTGGAGCGCCGCGTCGCTTGGTCAGGGCGCGGTGCTCATCCGCCGCGCACATCGGCACTTGTGCGACGTGGAGTAACGATCCGCATGTCGTGGAGTAGTTGGGAATAAGAGCAAAGAACCTCACGGCCTCCCTTGGGGCCGTAGGTTCTTTAATGCTCGATCTCCACATCCATATTCACGTGCATGCGGCGTCGCATCGCGGGCGGCTCGGTGGTGGCGCGACCATCGCTCTAGCCATCGTGGGTGTGCTCGGATGGGCTGGCATCAGCCCTTCCTCTACATCGTCGAGGGACTCGATCCGCGTGGTGATCATCGAGCCCCAAGCGACTCAATCCGCTCGGCCGAACATGAGGGCATGAGGCTGCTCGTCGGCGTGCGTGTCGGACGAAAACTTGTGCGCGCTGTTTGGTGCTGCGGCTAACGCTCGGATCGATACTCAAGTGCATGTCGCTTCTGGGGATAGAGCAGAGGTGGGCATTACTTGACAGACACTGAGGATCCGGTATCGTTAGGTGGACATAGCAGTAAGGACACATCCAGAGGGGTGGAGGGCCTGGCCCTATGAAACCCCGGCAACCACCGCCGTCAAGTCCAGGCGGGAAGGTGCCAATTCCAGGTGTTGTGTGGCTGAGCTTCACGCTCGTCGCCACACGGACTCAGAGCGTCGGTTCTGTCCTGTCCAGGCCGACGCGGAGAATTTCTAAAGGTAGGTCGCGTCCCCAAGACGCACAGCATTGGTTCGACAGGTACCAACGTTGTGCGCTTTGGAGAGCGATGGCGGGACCTACATACAGTCTGGAAGAGATCGAACTCAGACTTAAGGCGTACGAGCTAACCGAGCGAGAGTTCGCGCTGAAAGAGCGGAAGTTTGCGCTATGGGAAAAGGCCGTTCTGCTTTTCGTGACTGTTGCGTCTGCCGCCGTGGCCACATTCTGTGCGATGCACGGCTACCGGTGGGAAATATCGACGCTCAGTGGGAGCCCGGGAGCTGCTTCAAGTATTGCTCTCGGCCTACAGGCCCACAAGAAGCGCAGTGATCGACCCAGCAGCTCTCAGCTCTAGGCCGCCGAAGCGGTCATCGTGCAGCTCGCGGATGCCATCAGTCCGCGTGCATCCCCGGCCACGCTTCCGAGTTGAGTGGGTGCAGGAGGCACCAGCGCCAGGTCGCGCATTGACGTCCAATCTCCGCTTGACGTTGTGCTGCTGAGGTCTTGCCCATCTCACCCGTGTTCGCTACGAGCGAGGCCACCTCCGATTTTTCATCCCAAGCGCGCTTTAGCGGCCACGCCAAGAACACGTCTAGCGCAGCGATTACCACTAGCACCGTTGCAAGGATCAGCCACCACTCCAGGCGCTGGGACAGAGCTATAACGAGACTGCCCACTGCGACGAGCCCGAGGCCCGTCGTTTGCGCCGCGAAGACCACACGCTGGCGCAGCGTAGTGTCGCGAGTCTTGAATCGATGCCCTAGTGCGGCATCTGGCGGTGACCCGAAAGCTCCGGCAACCACCAAGAACGATCCCCAGCCGATCAGCCATAGCCCGATACTCGTGATGCTCATGTCTGCCCAGCCTAGAGGGCCGATCCGAACCGCTTTGGCGTGCGGCTCGCGGATGCGCTCCCAGGCGGGGCATGTTTCGAGAGTCGTCCCGTTAGCCCCGCTTCCGACGCAAGCGGGCGCGCCGACGGTCGAGCCCGACGTGCCCCGCTTTTGGACGATATGGAGCATTCCTACGCTCAGCCTGGACTGCGCCTGCTTCCCCAGGATGAAAGGCCGTGTTCTTCTATGACATCATCTGCACGCCGCCGCACGAGCCCGCGACCTCAACCCCTCGTTCCAGGTGAGCGCCAAGAGCAGTAGTGCTCGGGAGAAGCCAGGGGCTTCGACTGTACGATCCGGTGGTAGTCCCCATCGCAGCTCTCCCCGCCTGACGAGGAGTCCACATCGCCTCTTGTCGATACAGCGCGCCCGCGCAAGCGGGTTCGCAGGGGGCGGCGACGAACCACCTCGCTGTACGATGCAGACGTCCCGCCGACGTAGCTCAGCTGGCAGAGCGCGCCCCTCGTAAGGGCGAGGTCCCCGGTTCGATCCCGGGCGTCGGCTTCGCCGAGATGGTCCGTTTCGGGCCTCTTTTTTTGCAGCTACGGTGCTGCGAATTGGTATCCTCCTTGTCCGCAGTTGCCCGCGCTTGTCCGCCGGGCGAACCATAGAAATCACCTGCTCAGGAGGCGGTTTTGGCGCTCTACCTAAGCAGGGAGAGTTCCCCGCGAGCCCACTTTACGAGAGTGCCGCGGCCGTGCCGGACGGCGTCCCCCACAGCTCGTGCAGCTCCGCCAGCAGCGAGTCGCCGTGCTTGGCGCAGAAGGCCGGTCCGATGCCGCGGATCGCGAGCAACTCTTCGGGGTCGGCGGGGCGACAGCGCAGGATCTCCTCGAGCACGGTGTTCGCGGCGACGGTGAACGCGGGCTTGCCCTCTGCGCGCGCGTAGCGCCAGCGGCGCAACCGCTCGAACTCGTCCTCGTCGACGGACTCAATGGGTACGGTCGCGTCGGGTTCGACGGGGGACGACGACTCCCCGCTCCGTCACCGCTCATGCGACGCGCGCGAATCGGCGCCTGCGCGCCGGCTCCGGAGCCCGTACGGGCCGAGCCCGAAGAGGATCGCGAGCGCCGCCGCGTGGACGCAGCCGGGGGTGCGCTCAGTGCTCGCTCGAGCGACGGGTCGGGGTCGCAGACATCGCAGCAACGCCCACTGGGCGCGGTCGGCGAGGGGTCGCCGAAGTGGTCGAGGATCTGGCGGCGCCGGCATTGCGAGTTCTCGGACATGTAGCGCTCGATCGAGCGGTAGGCCTCCCAGCCGCGATTCTTGGCGGCCTGGATCGCGGCGTGAGCCAGGCGCGGACTGCCGGCGCCGGTGGGCCGCACGAGCAGGCCGCTGGACCCGCCGGGGCTGAGCTGCACGGCGCCCGCGCGCTCGGCGATCGACAGGAGCATACGGTCGCGGTCGCCCAGCTCGCCGTGACCGATCGCGGCGAGGCCCTCCGCGTCGGTACGGGCGCGCAGCGAGGCGACGTAGCTCTTGACGTCGGCGACGGTGGTGGTGCGCTGGTTGATGAAGCGGATGAGTCGCCCGAGGTCCATGCGCGCGCCGAGCAGCAGCGCGCGGGCCGGCAGACCGTCGCGCCCCCCGCGCCCGGCCTCTTGGTAGTAGGCCTCGAGGCTCGTGGGCAGCGCCCAGTGGGCGACCGTGCGCACGTCGGCCTTGTCGACGCCCATGCCGAAGGCGTTGGTCGCGACGACCACCTCGGCGGCGTCGCTCATGAACGCGTCCTGGCTCGCGCGCCGTGCGTCGGGGGACATGCCGGCGTGGTAGGAGACGGCGCGGATACCGGCCCCGGAGATCAGCTCGGTGACGGCGTCGGTGTCGCGGCGGGTGCCGCAGTAGACGATCGCCGGGCGCGCAACCGGGTCTGAGAGTACGTGCAGCAGAGCCGAGCGCTTGCGTGCGACGGCGCCCGAGCCCTCGAGCGATACAACGTCGAAGGCAAGATTCGGACGGTCGAAGCCGGCGCGCACCGACACGGGCTCGCGCAACCCCAACCGCGTGGCGATCTCGCGGGCGACGCGCGGCGTGGCGGTGGCGGTGGCGGCCATCACCGGAGGGCGACCGAGCGCGGCGATGGCGCCGTGCAGGCGCAGATAGTCGGGGCGGAAGTCATGGCCCCACTCGGTCACGCAGTGGGCCTCGTCGACGACGAACAGCGAGATCGAGCGCTGCGCGAGGGCCTCGCGGAAGGCGCCCGAGGCGAAACGCTCGGGAGCGGCGAGCACGAGCCGGATTTCCCCCGCGGCGATCGCGCGCAGCGCAGCGGCGTTGTGCCCGTCGGCCATGCCCGAGGCGAGCATCGCCGCGGGCACCCCCGCGTCGTGCAGCCGGCGCAGTTGATCGGTCATCAGGGCGATCAGCGGGCTGACGACGACCACCAGCCCGTCGCCGGCGAGCGCGGGCAGCTGGTAGCAGAGCGACTTGCCCCCGCCGGTGGGCATCACGACGAGGCAGTCGCGCCCCTCCAGGGCGGCGACAACGGCCTCGCGCTGCCCGGGCCGAAAGGCGTCGAGCCCGAAACGACCGAGCAGTGTCTCGGGAGAGTCCTTCATCCGAAGCACGGTACTCGCCGCTTCGGAAGGGATTCTCGGGGCGCTCAGCGCCGCTGCCAGACCACGCGCGCGCCGGCCGTGGGCACGAGCGTGATCGCGCGCCGGCGGTTCCACTCACCGCGACGCCAGACACTTCGACGGGGCACGCTGGGGTGCAGCTCGGCGAGCATCGTGCGCAGCATCGTCTTCATCTCGAGCATCGCGAAGGAGGCGCCGATGCAGCGGCGGATGCCGCCGCCGAAGGGGATCCAGGCGAAGGTGTCGGGCTGAACGCCGAGGAACCGCTCGGGGCGGAACTCCTCGGGGTGCTCATACACGCGCGGGTTGTGGTTCGTGAGGTGGATCGAGGCGACCACGCGCGTGCCCACGGGCAGGTCGTACCCGGCGACCGTCAAGGGCTCGTGCAGCAGCCGGACCACGCCCGGGATGACCGGGCGGCAGCGCAGCGTCTCGTGGATGACCGCCTGCATGTACTCGTCCTCCTCGCCCCGATCGATCTCCGCGACCAGGCGCGCGAGTGCCTGGGGATGGCGCACGAGGCGCTCGATCGCCCAGGCGGTCGAGGTCGAGGTCGTCTCGTGGCCGGCGAGCAGCAACGAGACGAGCTCGTCGCGCAGCTCGCCGTCGGTCAGCGCCTGACCATCCTCGTCGCGCGCCTGCAACAGCAGCGAGAGGATGTCCTCGCGCTCGCCGAGATCGCGCTGCTCGCGCCGGCGGGCGATCTCGGCGTAGATCAGCGCGTCGAGGCGGTCGAGCGCCTTGCCGAGCTCGCCCGGGGGACGGTCTTTGCCGGGCTTGCTCAATGCGAAGCGCAGCATCGCGAACGTGCGCGTCGGTTCGGCGAGCTCCCCGATCGCGCCTTTCAGCCCGCCCATACGCTCGGCCTCGACGCCGAAGACCGCGCGCAGGATCACCTCCAGGGTGATGTTGCGGGTGTGCGCGCTCAGGCTTCATCGGCCGACCGAGCGTCCAGGTCGCCATGTCGCGCCGGGTGGCCTGCACGATCGTCTGCTCGTACGCGCGCATGCGCTCGCCGTGGAAGGGAGGCAGCAGCAGCTTGCGCTGGCGCATGTGCTCGGGACCGGTCAGCGTGATCACCGACCGCGGTCCCAGCACCGAGGCGATCGGCGTGTCGCCCGCCGCCGAGGGCGCGACCTCGGGCGGGGCCGTGAGCAGCGTCTTGACCGCGGCCGGATCGCTGAGCATCACCAGATGCCGTCCGCTCGGGGAGAAGGTCAAGGTGAACGCCTCGCCGTGCCGCTTGGCGCAGCGGTCCATCAGCACCGTCGGCGCGAGCGCCCAGATCAGGGTCTGCGCGACCGGGCCCATCCGCGGTCCCGGCGGAAGCCGGTCGGGGGCGGGCTCGGGGAGCCGTATCGGCTGTGCGCTTTCGACCGTGGCCATGGTTTGGGGCTCGAACGCGCGGACGTTCGTGCCGAACGTATGTTAGAGGTGAAGCGCTGCCGGTCAGAGGTAGAGCGCTAGCGGGCGGCGCGGCGGCGGTGCGATCCACGACCGCGGTGCTCGCGCAGGGCGCCCGCCACGCGGTCCTCGGGCCTGCTGCACCTGCTCGGGCGAGAGCGTCGCGTGGCGCCTGTCGAGGTAGCCCGGGAGCATCCTCGCCGGCAGCACCCGCACACCCTTGCGCCGCGCCAGCGGACGATCGACCCAAGCGCGGCTGTAGACGATCAGCGGCTCGACCTGCAGGCCCGTCACGCGCGCGATCGCGCGTCTGCTGCGCCTGGGCCTGGCCGATCGTCGCCCCGTGGATGCGCGCGACGCGCACGGGGCCCGGGTGGCTCTTGGTCTCCACGGTGAACACCCCCGCGGGACCGATCAGGATGTGATCGACGTTTCCGTTTCCGAGGCTCGCGTCGTGGATCGCATGCCAGCCCCTGCCCTCCAGACCGTCCAGCAGGCTGCCGACCTGCTCCTCGCCGGTGGCGCCGCGGTCGTGGCGTTCCACGAGCGGCATGACGTAGCGCAGGACCACGAACATCGCCACCAGCAGCCCGACCTCAGAGCCGAGGAACCGGATGTCGCGCAGACCGAACGTGCGCCCCAGCAGGGCCGTCGCGACGGCCAGCACCCCGAGCGCGACGAGCGTGCGCAGCCGCAGTCGCCGGACGATCGCGCGAGTGTGCTGTCCCGGCGCGCGGGCGGTCGGGTCGTGGGCGATTGCGTGGACTATTTGCATCTCGTTCGCGGTTGCTCCCTCGAGGTGTACATCGGCGCTACCCGCGCTCGTTCCTTTAGTACTCGCCGTCTGGCCGATCGTTCTAGTTCTTGGACGACCTCCTCTTCTTCGCAAATACCGCAACGTCGATGCGTAGAACGACCGGAGAGACGTGGAGAGTGGCCCTGACTCCTAAAGCCCCCGCCCGCTTCGGTCGAAGCCCTGACCAGACGCACAACCCGAGAGCACGGATGCCTCGTATGTCCCACTATCGCCGACCAACCCAATCCCCCCTTCCGATGTCTGCCTGCTGCTGCGCGCATACGCAGAGCAGCGCTGGCTGAGCCGCGAGATCGTCCCCGTGCTGCGCCAGCTCGAGACCCCCGACGCGCTCCCCGAGGAGCAGCTGGGCGCGGCGCTCGCCTACCTGGAGGTCACCTGGCTGGAGGCCGCCCGGCACGCCGCGGAGACCGACGCGGCCTTCGCCGCGCTGGCCGACACCGCGCGCGGACGCCGACGAGGCGCTGCCCTCCAAGGCCCGCCGCTACCACGCGGCGGTGCGCTTCCTGCGCGAGGCCGTGCGAGCGACACGTCGCCAGGCTGATCGCCGTCGCGAGCGCCGAGCGACGACGTTCCCGAGCCGATTGGGAATCCGGCGTCGAGCACCGGCCGGACCCGAGTCCGCCCCACTCAGCTGAGGGCCCGCGATCGCGTAGGCTCTGCGCGCCGCATGGCGCTCGCCTTCGACCTGCAATCGCACTCGACCCACTCCGACGGCGCGCTCGCGGCCGCCGAGGTCGTCGCCCGCGCCGCCGCCGCCGGCGTGCAGCTGCTGGCGCTCTCCGATCACGACACCGTCTCCGGCGTCTCCGAGGCGCATCGCCGCGGGCGAGCGTCACGGCGTTCGCGTCGTCCCCTCCGTCGGAGATCTCCTCGATCGACGACCCCGCCGCGCAGGGCGCCGAGGGACGCCGCGCGCGAACTGCACATCCTCGGCTACCTGATCGACCACACCGACGCGGCCTTCGCCGCGACCCTCGCCGGACTTCCTCGCCGACCGCGAGCGGCGCACCCTGCGCATGGCCGACGCGCTGCGCGAGCAGGGACTGGAGCTCGACGACACCGCGATCTCCGCGCGCGTCGCGGCCGGGCAGCCGATCGGGCGTCCCCACCTGGCCGAAGCCGTCCTCGCCGCGCCCGCCAACGCCGCGCGCTTGCGCGAGGAGCAGATCGACGACATCGGCTCGCTGATCCGCGGCTATCTGATCGAGGGTCGCCCCGCCTTTCGCCTGCGCGAGACCCCGACCGTCGCGCGAGGCGATCGACGCGATCCACGCCGCCGGGGGCGTCGGCGATCTGGGCGCACCCCTTCTGGGACGTCATCGGACCCCGACGAGGCCCTGGCGATGATCGATCGCTTCCGCGCGCTCGGGATCGACGGCGTCGAGGCCTTCTATGTCACCCACGACCCGGCCCCAGACCGAGCTGCTGGCCGCGCGCTGCGCCGAGCTCGGCCTGCTCAGCACCGGCTCCTCCGACTTCCACGGCCCCGACAACCGCCTGTTCTCACGCTTCCTCGCCTTCGAGACCTACGGCCTGGAGCCGAACCTCGGACCACTCGCCAGACTGAGCACCGCCCGAACCAGGTGGGCGGCGCCTTCACCGCTCGGGCAACTTCGCCCGCTCGCCCCAAAAAGATCCACATCTCAGCCTGCCGCGCGCGCCGAGCCGAACGCCAGCGCTTCGAGCGCCAGCTCCTCGCCGACGTTCAGGGCGATCCGCGCGCGCGTCTCGCGCACCAGCTCGACCCCCGCGCGCGCCGCCGCCCACCGTGCGCGCCCGCGTCCGCTTCCAGCTCGCCGATCCTGTCGACCGCATACACGAGCTCCCCCGCGCCCTCGCCACGCACATCATGTCGCGCAGCCACAGCTCCACCAGCGAGCCCGCTGTCCAGCGCCCGCGCCCGCGCCCGGCGCTCGACCCGTTTGCCGGCCTCCTGCGCCTCGCGCTCCAGTTTCCTGCGCTCCCTGCTCGGCGCCAGCTCGAGCTCCCCCGCCAACCGCTCCTGCACCTGCTCGCCCGCGCTCGCTCCCGCCGCGCCGGCGGCCCCGAGCAGACTCCACCCACGCGCGCCCTACCCCGTCTCCCCCGCGAGCGCGCAGCGCGCATACCCCTCCGCCGCGCCCCTCAGCGCCCGGCCCTCCTCGCTCGCGAGCATCCGCGCGCGCCCCGCATCGCCCAGCGCCAGCCGCGCGCACGCCAGCGCCGTCCGGTTCCTCGCGCACGCCCCTCCGCGAGCAGCCCGCGCGCGATCTCCTGCGCCGGTGAGCGCATCGAAGCGCACGTGCACGCAGCGCGAGACGATCGTCGCCATCACTTCCTCCTTGCGATCGCTCACCAGCACCAGGTGCGCGTACGCCGGCGGCTCCTCCAGCGTCTTCAGCAGCCGATTCGCCGCCTGCTCGTTCAGCGTCTCGGCCGCCTCGATCACGAACACCCTGCGCCTCGCCTCGAACGGCGTCCGCGTCGCCGCGGCCACGACCGGCTCGTCGATGTCGCTCACGAGCATCTCCGCCGCCCCGCTCGGGCCGCACCCACGTCAGGTCCGGATGCGCATCCCGCCGCACCCGCTCCGCCACCGCGCGCGCGCTCGCCTCGTCGCGGCTGCCCGTCGGCCAGCAGCGCCGCCGCCAGCGCCCGCGCGATCGGCCGCTTGCCCGCCCCCGCCGGGCCGTGCAGCAGATACGCGTGCGACGGGTCTGCCTCCCGGCCCCAGCCCCGCATCCGAGGACCGCGCGGGCGTGCGGATGCGCCTCGATCCCGGGCAGCGCCGCGTCCACGTCGGAGTTGCTCGCCGCTGACCCCACTCACTCGAGTCGAGCCCACCCGGGGCGACCGCCGCGGAGCTGCAGCGGCGATACCGCCGCGACCGCGCGCCGCAGGCGCTACCGTCCCGCTCCAGTGTCCCGACGGCCGTCTGATCACGATCGAGGGCCTCGACGGCGCCGGCAAGTCCACGCTCGCCCTCGGCCTGCACTCCGCCCTGGGCGAGCGCGGCGTCCGCGTCGAGCTCCTGCGCGAGCCCGGCGGCGTGGCCCTCTCCGAGCGCATCCGCGAGCTGGTGACGGACCCCGCCTTCGCCGTCGACCCGCGCGCCGAGGCCCTGCTCTACGCGGCCGCCCGCGCCCAGCTCGTGCGCGAGCGCCTGCGCCCCCTGCTCGCACGCGGGCGTCCTCGTCCTGCTCGACCGCTTCGTCGACTCCTCCCTCGCCTACCAGGGCGCCGGACGCGAGCTCGGCATCGAGCCCGTCCGCGCGATCAACCTCTTCGCCACCGGCTCCCTCGCCCCCGACCGCACGCTGCTGCTGCGCATCGCCCCCGCCGACGGCCGCGCCCGCCAGGACGCTCGCGCGTCCGGCACCCCGGACCGCCTGGAGCGCGAGGACGAGCACTTCTTCGCGCGCATCGCCGCCGCCTACGACGAGCTCGCCCGCGCCGAGCCCGAGCGCTTCCGCGTGCTCGACGCCTCCCTGCCGCCCACCCGCGTCCTCGCCGACGCGCTGCGGGCGATCGAGGACCTACTATGAGCGTCGTGGCCTCCACGCCCACCTTCTCCACGCCCGCCTCGGCCGGTCACCCGGCCACGACCGCCACCAGCACCAACGCCACGGCGCCACGAGCGACGACCGTCGCCCGCGGCGACGACCACGCCCGCCGCACGACGCGCACCGTCCCCACCACGACGCTCACCACCCCCGGGCGCCTCAGCGGTGAACCCCTCGACTCGACGAGCCCTGGTCGCGCGCCCGCGCACGCGCGCACGCGAGCGGCTCGGGGCACGTCTCGACCGAGGCCATCGTGCTCGCCGCGATCGCCGCCCTGCTGCTGCTCGCCTGCGCCGCCTGGGCGTTCGCGCGCTCGCGCGCCTACGAGCCGCACTGGCTCGTCTCCATGCGCCACGCGATGGCCGAGGCGGGCTTCCGCACGTCGGCCACATGGGCCGAATTCACCGACTGGGCCGAAGGCTGGGCAGATAGCCCGGGAGGGACCCTCGGGCCTTCTAAAATGAGAGGTCCCGCTGCGATCTTTCCGTCCGGCTCGGGGGGGATGATGCTCGGCCCCAGCAGACAAGGAGCAAGGCCGATGGACACCACCACGCACCCCACCGCAGTCGAGCAGTCGGCCCCCGGCGCCGCGCTGTCGATCGAGCGCTACTTCACCTCGCCGGACACCCATCCCTTCGACACCGTGCAGTGGGAGCGCCGCGACGCGCGCATCGGCCACGGCGACCGCGTCGCGTTCGAGCAGACCGACGTCGAGTTCCCCACGACCTGGTCGCAAAATGCGACGAACATCGTCACCCAGAAGTACTTCCGCGGCCAGCTCGGCTACGCCCGCGCGCGAGCGCTCGGTCAAGCAGATGATCGGCCGCGTCGCCGGCACGATCGCCGGCTGGGGGCGCGAGCGCGGCTACTTCGCCACCGCGGCAGGACGGCGACGCCTTCGAGGCCGAGCTGACCCACATCCTGCTGCACCAGATGGCGGCGTTCAACTCGCCCGTCTGGTTCAACGTCGGCTTCGAGGAGTCCCCGCAGTGCTCGGCCTGCTTCATCCTCTCCGTCCAGGACACGATGGAGTCGATCCTCGACTGGAACACCAAGGAGGGGATGATCTTCCGCGGCGGCTCGGGCTCGGGCATCAACCTGTCGAACATCCGCGGCTCGATGGAGCACCTCGCCAAGGGCGGCACCGCCTCCGGGCCCGGTCTCGTTCATGCGCGGCGCCGACTCCTGGGCCGGCACGATCAAGTCCGGCGGCAAGACCCGCCGCGCGGCGAAGATGGTCGTGCTCGACGTCGATCACCCCGACATCCGCGAGTTCATCTGGTGCAAGGCCCGCGAGGAGGACAAGGCGCAGGCGCTGCGCGACGCCGGCTTCGACATGTCGATCGACGGCGACGGGTTCAAGTCGATCCAGTACCAGAACGCCAACAACTCGGTGCGCGTCACCGACGAGTTCATGCAGCGCCGTCGAGGAGGACGGCGAGTGGCGCCTGACCTCCCGCATCACCGGCGAGCCCGTCGGCGAGCCGATCCCCGCGCGCGAGCTGATGCGCGAGATCGCCGAGGCCGCCTGGCGCTGCGCGGACCCGGGCGTGCAGTACGACACGACGATCAACCGCTGGCACACCTGCCCCGTCTCGGGCCGCATCAACGCCTCGAACCCGTGCAGCGAGTACATGCACGTCGACGACTCCGCCTGCAACCTCGCCTCGCTGAACCTGATGAAGTTCCGCCGCGCCGACGGCACGCTCGACGTGCGAGTCCTTCGAGCACGCCGTCGACATCGTGCTGCTCGCGCAGGAGATCGTCGTCTCGCCCTCCAGCTACCCGACCGAGGAGATCGGCGCGAACGCCCGCGCGTTCCGCCAGCTCGGCCTCGGCTACGCCAACCTCGGCGCCTACCTGATGAGCAACGGCATGCCCTATGACTCCGACGCAGGGCGCGGCACGGCGGCGGCGATCACCGCGCTGATGACCGGTCGCGCCTACCGCGAGTCCGCGCGCGTCGCGGGCGCGCTCGGGCCGTACGAGCGCTACGCCGAGAACCGCGCCGAGCACAACCACGTGATGGAGATGCACCGCGACGCCGCGCACGCGATCGACGACGCCGGCTGCGAGGACACCGAGCTGCTCGCGGCCGCGCGGCGTTCGTGGGACGAGGCCGTGGAGCTGGGCGAGCGAAACGGCTACCGCAACGCGCAGGCGACGGTGCTCGCGCCGACCGGGACGATCAGCTTCCTGATGGACTGCGACACGACCGGCGTCGAGCCCGACTTCTCGCTCGTGAAGTTCAAGGAGCTCGTCGGCGGCGGGCAGATGACGATCGTCAACCGCACCGTCCCGCTGGCCCTGCAGACGCTCGGCTACTCCGAGCAGCAGATCGAGCAGATCGAGGCGCACCTGGCCGAGCACGGCACGATCATCGGCGCGCCCGGCCTCGCCGCACGAGCACCTGCCCGTGTTCGACGTCGCCGTCGGCGAGCGCGCGATCTCGCACATGGGCCACATCCAGATGATGGGCGCCGTGCAGCCGTTCATCTCCGGCGCGATCTCCAAGACCGTCAACCTCCCGCAGGAGTCCACGGTCGAGGACATCGCCGACGCCTACACCCAGGCGTGGCGCCTCGGCATCAAGGCGCTGGCGATCTACCGCGACGGCTCCAAGACCGCGCAGGCGCTGCGCACCGACGCACAGCAGGGTCAGGACGCGCAGCGAGCCCGCCGGATGTCGACGCGATCGTGGAGGCGGCCGTCGAGCAGGCCGCTCGCCGAGGTCGGTCCGCGGCGCAAGCGCATGCCGCGCGAGCGCCAGTCGATCACGCACAAGTTCTCGATCGCCGGCCACGAGGGCTACATCACCGCGGGCATGTACGAGGACGGCACGGTCGGCGAGATCTTCCTGACCGACATCGGCAAGGAGGGCTCGACGCTGCGGGGCATGATGAACTCGTTCGCGACCGCCATCTCGATCGCGCTGCAGTACGGCGTGCCGCTCGAAACGCTCGTGCAGAAGTTCAGCTACATGCGCTTCGAGCCCGAGGGCATCACCGGCAACCCCGAGATCCCGTTCGCGAAGTCGATGCCCGACTACATCATGCGCTGGCTCGCCTCGCGCTTCCTCGACGTCGACGCCCAGGAGGACCTCGGCATCCTCACGCCCGAGGTTCGCGCCCGCAAGGCCGCCCAGGAGGCCGCCCAGTCGGCGATCGCCTCCGACACCGCCGGCCCCAGCGACAGGTCGGCGGCAGCTGAGCCCACTGCCGCCGACCGGCAACGGCGGCGCAGGCGCCCCCGCCGCCGCGGCGCTGACCGACACCCCGCCGGTGGTCCCCGCCCGCATGCAGGGTCTCGACCTCGGCCCCGCGTGCAGCCAGTGCGGAGGCATGATGCAGCGCACGGGCTCTTGCTACACGTGCTCATCGTGCGGAAACAACACCGGCTGCGGCTGACGTGCGAGAGCCGGCGCATCTCGGCGTCCTCAGTCGCTCGCGTGCGTAGTACGCCACGCTCCCTGCGTCCTTGATCTGCTTGCCTCTCGCAGCTCAGGGGCGCAGTGGGATTCACTGGCGATCCGGCCGAGTCTCAGCCCGAGTAGGACGCCGGCGGCGGCGGATCGTTGCGGATCGACTGCAGCTCGCTGAGCAGCGATTCGGGGCTGGTGCCGCCGAGCACGCGTAGGCGCGGCAGGCGGTAGGGGTCGCTTTCGGGGCCGGCCCAGCCCGGGACGACCGTGGTCGAGCCGGTGTAGCCGGCGGACTTGACGGCCGCGATCACGGTCGCGTTGTAGTGGCCGGAGGGGTAGCAGAACCAGTTCACGGGCACGCCGTAGCGCTGCTGGATGGTCTTGCGCGAGCTCGGCGACCTGTTCGGCGAGCTGGGTCGCGTCCAGCGTGATCAGGTCGGCGTGGCTGATGCCCTGCGTGTCGAGCTCCCAGCCGGCCGCGACCAGGCCCTTGATCTGGGCTTGCGAGAGTCCGCCCTGCGACGGCGGCAGGCCCGTCAGCTGGATGTTCTCATTGCCGACCCAACCCAGTCCGGCGCAGCACGGGCAGGGCGTTGGTGTACTGCGACTGGTAGCCGTTGTCGAAGCTCACGACGATCGGTTTTTCCCCGGCCGGCAGGGCGACGCCGCGCTTCCAGTAGGCCCACATCTGATCCTGCGTGATCGCGTGGTAGCCGGCGTTCGCCAGCGCCTGCATCTGCGCGGCGAACTCGCTCGGTTCCACGTACAGCCCCGGGAACGGCGCCCCCGCGGGCGGCGGGTTGATCACGTGATACATCAGGATCGGCACGCGTTTCGCGTGCCGGGCCTGCCCGTCGGCCGACACCCGTGACGGTGCTGTGGAGGGGAGCTCGTGCTCGCGATCCGGCGGTCGGTACTGCCGTGCGTGACCGCTCGCCGAGGTCGTGCTGCGGACTGTGCGGAGCCGGGATGCGTGACCGCCACCGCCGGACGCGAGCGCCACCGCCACCACAGCCACGGCCACGAGCAGCAGGCTCAGACCGGCGAGTGTACGACGGCGGCGGCGCGCCAGCTCCCGGCGACGAGCCTCGCGACGCGCCTCAGCTGGCCGCTCGGAGATCCGGGGATCTCCGATCGGTCATCGTCCTGCACTACGTCTCCTACGGGTTCAGGCGCTTCTTCAGTGCGCTCGCCGCGGAGAACTTCGCCGCCTTGCTGGCGGCGATGTTGATCGTCTCGCCGGTGGACGGGTTGCGTCCCTGGCGAGCCGCGCGGTGGCTGACGCTGAACTTGCCGAAGCCGGCCAGCGCGACCTCACCCCCGGCGGCCAGCTCGTCGGTTACCGCCTCGATCGCGGCCTCCAGGGCCTCGCGCGCATGGCTCGCGGCCATTCCGGTCTTCCCCGCGACCTTGTCGGCTAGCTCGTTCTTGGTCATGGCACTCCCTTCTCGGGTGTCGTTGCTGTGAGCAGGCTAACCGCTGGGCAGGACGACGACACGCTCAACTGTTGGATTTGGGCTCGATAGAACCCCTAATTTCCGGGAATGGCTTCCGCGCGAGCCCTTCGGGCGCTCGGGATTCAGGCCGAGATCTCGCGCCCTGGGCGCGAGTAGGCTCCATCCCGCCGACGCTGCGTAGCGCTGCGAGTCGCCCGACGGCGTCTCAGGCCGAGATGCGCGCCGCTGGGCCACTGACGCTCCTGCGCGGGCTCCGCGCGAGGGCGGCGGGCCGGCCGCGCAGGCCGCCCACAGGGTCGCGATCCAGGTCAGCGAGGCCAGGCCGACGTGCACCCACACGAGCTCGGTCGGCAGGTGCGTCTCGTACTGGTCCAGGCCGACGACGCCCTGCAGCGCGATCAGCACGCACAGCGCGGTGAGCGCCCGCCGCAGCATCGGGTCGGCCTCGCGCCTGGCGCGCCAGCCACCACACTGCGAGCGCCGCCAGCCCGAACACGAGCGCGATCTCGCCGTGGCGGTGGATGACGAAGTCCATCGTCCCGCGCCCGTCGAGGTCCAGGCGGTTGATCTTCTGGCCGGGCGAGCCTCCCGCGTGCGGTCCCGCGGCGGTGGCGGCGGTGCCGGCGAAGATCGTCAGCGCGCCGAGCGCGAGCAGCGCGCGCACCGACCACACGAGCGTCGCGTCGACCGACCCGTCGAGCGCGCTTGCGGCCGCGGCTCCTCGTCTCCGTCCTCATCGGGGATCGTGAGTGGCCCGCCACACGAGCGCGACGGCGGCGGCGAGGATCAGCATCGAGAGCGCGAAATGGCCCATCACCCAGCCGTAGTCGAGCGCGCCGCGCACGGTGAAGCCGCCGAGCACGGCCTGGCCGATCACGCCGAGCGGCAGCAGCGCGCCCAGCCACATGAGATCGCGCCGGTAGGGGCGGCGGCGCAGCGCCCCCAGCCAGGCGAGGCCCGCGGCGATCGACACGGGCACGGTCAGCAGGCGGTTGGAGAACTCGATCACCGCGTGGGTGTTCAGCGGCGGGTAGACGTTGCCGTAGCACTTCGGCCAGGTGGGACAGCCCAGGCCCGAGCCGGTCAGTCGCACGGCGGCGCCGGTGAGCACGATCACGGTCAGCGCCACGAGCGCGGCGTAGGCCACGATCGCGTACTGGGCGGGGTGAGCGTGTAGCCGTTGGTGCGCTCGCGCAGGCCTTCTAGGGTTCGTCGACATGGCGGTTAGTTTGCCAAGCGCGCGCCCTCGCGGGCGCGCATGTCGCGGTCCCGGGGACGGTCGATGTGTGGCGCGTGGACCTGGCATGCGGCGCCCGGAGTGGCTCGAGGACCTGCTCTGCGCGGAGCGAGCGGGCGCGCGCGGCGCGGATCGTGCATGAGCGCAATCGGATGCTGTGGGCGCGTTCGCGCGGGATGCTGCGCGCGCTGCTCGGCCGCTACCTGGACGCCGATCCGCGCGAGCTGCGGTTCGTGCTGGGAGCGCACGGCAAGCCGGCGCTCGAGGGCGATGCCGACCCGGGGTTTGGACCTGCGCTTCAACCTGTCGCATTCGGGGCAGCTGATGCTCGTGGCGGTGGCCGTCGGCGTGGAGGTGGGCGTGGACGTCGAGTGCGCAGATGAGCGACACACGGCCGAGTCCCTGCGTACGTGGACGATGCACGAGGCCACGGTCAAGTGCCTGGGAACAGGGCTGACCTCGACGCCCGTCGAGGACGAGGCGCCGACCGGCGGGTTGTGGGTGACCGAACTCGACGTCGGCACGCGCGCGACCGCTGCGATCGCGGTCGAGCTCATCCCTCCGCGAGCCAGCGCTCGGCGTTGGCCTCGTGCACTTCGCGCAGGATCTCCTCCAACGAGCGCGTGAGTCTCCACTCGGGATAGTCGGCGCTAAAGGGGCGCAGGTCGGAGATCCACCAGCGGTGATCGCCGATGCGCGGGCGCTCGTCGAGCGTCCAGTCGAGCTCGCGCGCGGCGATGCGCTGACAGAGATCGATCGCCTCGATCATTGAGCAGTTGGAGGGACGTCCGCCGCCGATGTTGTAGACGGCGCCGCCCGGACGGGGCGCGCGGTGGAAGGCCTCGAAGGCGGCGATGAGGTCGGCGGAGTGGATGTTGTCGCGCACCTGCTTGCCGGCGTAGCCGAGCACGGTGTAGGGAGCACCGGTGACGGTGCAGCGCATCAGGTAGGAGAGGAAGCCGTGCAGCTGCGCGCCGGCGTGGTTGGGGCCGGTGAGGCAGCCGGCGCGAAAGCAGACGGTGGGCATGTGGAAGTAGCGGCCGTACTCCTGCACGAGCAGATCGGCGGCGGTCTTGGAGACGCCGAACAGCGAGTGGGTGGAGCGGTCGATCGACATCGAGCAGTCGATGCCCTCGTGGTAGGGGTGATCCTCTCCCAGCTCCAGGCGCGTGGGCAGCTCGAGCAGCGGCAGCGAGTTGGGCAGATCGCCGTAGACCTTGTTGGTGGAGCAGAACACGAAGGTCGCATCGGGGGCGTGGGCGCGGGCGGCCTGCAGCAGGTTGAGCGTTCCGAGGGCGTTGACGGCGAAGTCGGTGTGGGGATCGGAGGCGGCCCAGTCGTGGGAGGGCTGGGCGGCGGTGTGGATCACGAGCTCGATCTCGCGTGCGTGCTGGGAGAACAGCCGCTCGATCGCGGCGCGATCGCGGATGTCGAGCTCCAGGGAGGTGAAGGCGTCGGGATGGCGCGCGCGCAGCGAGGCGGTCATCCGCGCGGTGGAGGCGTCGGGGCCGAAGAAGGAGGCGCGCAGGTCGTTCTCGACGCCGATCACGTGGTAGCCGAGGGCGACGAACCGTGAGACCGACTCCGAGCCGATCAGCCCGCCCGAGCCGGTGACGATCGCGGTGGGCATGGTCAGTAGACGAAGGGCAGCTCGTCGGCGAGCTCGCTCAGGCGCGGCGCGGCGGCATCGCGCTCGGAGACGATCAGCTCGGCAGCAGGCAGCGGCCACTGTATCCCGATGTCGGGATCGTCCCAGGCGATGCCGCGCTCGACGGCGGGGTCGTAGTAGGCGCTCTGCTTGTAGAGCACGTCGGCGATGTCTGAGAGCACGCAGAAGCCGTGGGCGAAGCCGATCGGCACGTAGAGCTCGCGCAGGGAGTCGCCGTCGAGCTCGACGCCCTCCCACTGCCTGTAGGTGGGCGAGCCGCGGCGCAGGTCCACGGCGACGTCGAGGATGCGCCCGCGCGCGCAGCGCACGAGCTTGGCCACGCCGAGGCCGATGTGGAAGTGCATGCCGCGCACGACCCCGTGGGCGGAGCGCGAGTGGTTGTCCTGGATGAGCTCCTGCGCCTCGGGGATGCCCGTAGAGGCGTGCCAGGAGCGGCGGTAGGTCTCGGTGAAGAACCCGCGCTCGTCGCCGTGCACGGCGGGCTCGATCACGGTCAGGCCGGGGAGGCGGCAGGGGGTGGCTTGCATGGGTGGGAGGGTATCCGGCCGGGAGAGGGATGCCGTTCTTGGGAGACGCAGAGCCGGTCCCTTCGTAGAACGCCGTCGGCGCCGGTCACGGCAGCGGTCGGCTTTGCGTGGGCGCCTGCGGATCGGCGAGTGGCGTGCCGCGATCGTCGTAGATATAGGAGGCGGCGGCACGGGCGATGTCCACGCCATTGCGATCCCCGCCGGGGACGTACAGAGCGGTGTCGGAGTCCGAGCGATCGCACGGCGGCGGGCGGTGGTCCTTGAAGAGGAACTCGTAGTAGAAGACGTGCGCGGGCTGGATCTCGGGCATCAGGCGGTTGACGAGCCAGGAGGCGTCGAGCGCCTGGGCGCGTTCCCCGAGGAGCGTCGGACGGGAGCCGCCCTCGCAGCGATAGGCGCCGATCTCGGTGAACCAGATCCGCTCGCCGGCACCGGCTTCGGGAAGGCCGGATTTGAAGGCGAGGACGGTCGAGTCATTGCGCGTCTTGACGGCGAGGTATGGGTGTATGCCCCAGTTCGCGAAGCTCGCGGGGCGCAGCGCGCGAGCGTACTGCTGCTCATAGGCGCTCATGGAGGGGGAGTCGAGGAGGTTGCCGGCGATCACTGTGCAACCGTGTGCCGCACAGAGCGTCTGGGCGATGAGCGTGTAGCGGGCGGCCGCGCCGGGGGAGAGGCCGAGCGTGTTGTTCGGCTCATCCCACGCCTCGAGGTAGGCGGTGGAGGGGAATCGATCCAGCAGAGCCAGCAGAGCGGCCTGGTATTCCGAAGAGGAGCCGGGCAGCACCGCGTCGTAGGCGGCGAGCGAGAGCTCGGGCGTGAGACCGAGGGAGAGCACGTCGCGGTACCACGCTTGCAGCTGGGAGAGGTAGGCGGGATAGGCGCCGGACATGACGTTCCACTGCACGACGTAGCGGGCGAGCGCGATGTGGGAGGAGAGACCGGCGACCCATGCGTCGTGGAAGAAGCCCGCGGAGTAGGAACCGGCGAATGAGCTGTCCCAGGAGGTAAGGCTCTGGTCGGAGATGCCGTCGACGTAGACGGTCCCGGGCGGAGAGAGCGAGCCGCCGGTGAGCGATCGCAGCGGCGCTTCGGAGAACGCGAGCATGGCGGCGACGGGCGCATGAACGTCGTCGTCGTAGGAGTAGGAACGCGCGCTCGCGTTGGGTGCCGGCAGCGAGATGGAGACGAGCATGCAGAGCCCGGCCGCCGCGGAGCGAAGAAGCGATCGCATTACCTGCCGAACCCGGCGGAGCAAGGGAAGGATCGATATCGCGACGGTGCTATCGGCGGCGGACGAGCGCGAGGCTCTGAAAATACAGCCCCAGCGGACGTTCGTCGGGGGAGATCTCCAGTTCTCGGGGAGAGCGCGGATCGTGGATCGACCATGCGAGCAACAGCTCGCCGGTCGGGTCCAGAGCGCTCGTCGGCAACGGCACGCGGACGGGACTGCGGCCCGGGTTGGTCTCGCCGTAGTGCAATGTGGCGAGGTGGCGACCGTTGGCGAGCACCTCGACGCGCAGCGGCCGGGCGGGCGCACCCAGCAGCGGCAGGGCGAGAAACTCGAGCGCGAGCGTGTCCGCGTCAAAGCTCGCGATCGTCGCGGGCGCGACTCGC
The DNA here is from genome assembly GCA_963714025.1 of uncultured Solirubrobacterales bacterium. GTDB lineage: Bacteria > Actinomycetota > Thermoleophilia > Solirubrobacterales > Solirubrobacteraceae > Palsa-744. The sequence continues at coordinate 1,883,617 of OY970221.1, read as the reverse complement.
AGCAGCAGCCGGGCGAGCGGCCCCGAGGTCCAGCGACCCTCCGGCTCTGCCTCGTTCCAGCCGCCTGCGAGCAGCTGCTCGTCTCCCGAGCCCTCGCCGAAGGAGAGACGTTCGCCGAGCGCATATGACCGCGGCTCGCGCACGATCAAGCGGCGCAGGTAGACGCCCATGCTTCGATCGTCATCGCCGAGGCCGAGCTGCGCCGGCGAGGCGGCATCGGGAGCGCGCAGTCTCAGATCGAGAGCGCTCCGACCTGCGAGTGCCTCGCGCGGCAGGACGATCGCCTCCGGCCGGGGATCGGCATCGTCTTCGAGCACGAGCTCGGCGACGACCCGGTCGTTGACTGCGACGCCCAGCCGCTGACGGGGACGGGGGTCTGACAGCAGCCCGTCCGCCTGTACCTCCAGCAGCAGCGAGGTCTCGGGAGGACGCTCCAGGGCGAGCACGAGCCGCGCCTCGCGCCCCGCGATCCAGCAGCCCGCAGCCTCGGGGCGCCACATCCCGTGGGCCGTGTGCTCGTGAACGAAATCGGCGCCTCCCAGCTCGAGTGGCTCGCCGAACGCGATCGGTGCGGGTGAGGTCGCGGCGATCCCGCGGCCTACCGGGGCGGCCGTTTCGGCGAAGGGTCGGCCGGGTCCGGGGATGGGACCGTGGCGCAGCGCGGGGAGGTCGCGCAGACGCGTGAGGCCGAGACGCTCGCGAGCCGTGCGCAGATGTCGGCGCAGCGTCGGGCGCTCGCCCAATGCGAGCGTGTGTCTGAGGATCTGCTGATGGGCGAGCACCTCGCGCTGGAGGGCGGTGCGGTGCCTGGGCTGGGTCATCTGGGCGCGGTGCTCGACGCGCTCCAGCGGACGCGCGCGCCGGTGCCCGAGCGCGCGCATGGTCGCGTCGGGGATCTGCACGGCGGCGAAACGGCGCAGGTAGGAGAGCGCGGCGTGCAACGCGACGGTGACGCGACGCCGGCGCGCCTGCTCGAGTAGTCGTTCGTGATCGATCTCCCCGAACGTGCCCGATGCGATCACGGCTGCGTCGAGCACCCAGCGGTAGGTCGGAAGCGCGTTCCAGCGCAGGCCGTGCAGCACGACCAGCAGCAGCTCGTCGGCGGGGCACAGCGCGCGGGTGTGTACGCCCAGCAGCTCGATCGGGACGGCGGCGGCCCAGAAGTCCTCGTCCGCGCCCGGCTGGCGGGAGGCGTGCAGGACGTTCCAGTGCAGGTCCAGCTGATGATCGTGCTCGTCGCGGAAGCCGTGACTGGGGACGAACCGGGGCGCGTACTCGACGACGTACCAGGGCTGCACCTCGCCGACCGGCAAGAGGCCCTCCTGCAGCAGCACCGCGACGGCATCGGCGGTGCGCTCGCTCGGGACGAGCACGTCGATGTCGTTCATCGAGCGCATGCCCGCGTCCAGGCGCGTGTCGGCGATGAAGGCCGCGCCCTTGAGCAGCAGCGTCGGTATGCCGGCGCGCTCGAGCGCCTGCACACGCGGGACCATCGGCGCGAGCAGCGTCTGGGTGCGGGCCCAGTTGTAGCGGTGCACGCCCTTGAAGAGGGCCAGCAGCTCGTCTTCGACGCCGAGCGCGATCAGGTTCTTGCGCAGCATCGGCAGCAGCGCCTGGCTGGGACCGTCGAGCTTGGCGATGTCCAGCTGCGGGCGCACCTGCCGCCAGGCGAGGAGCGCCCGCTCGTCGCGCATGAGCGTCGCCTGCAGCAGCAGTTCCTGTGCCGGCGTGGGCCAGGCGTCGCGCTGGTCGGGCACGGCGCCCCAGAAGGTCTGCGGGTTCGCGGCCGAAACGGCCGGCGCGGCATCCGACGGCGCCGTGACCGAGGAAGGGTTCACTCCCCCACCTCTCCACGCCGGGACTGGATGGACACGTTCGCCTCCGCGCCGGCGCTCGCGCGAGCGCGCCGCCGGTCGAGCGAGGCCTTCAGCGTGCGTGCGAACTCGCCCATCGAATCGCGGTGTCGGACCGAGTTGTTCTCGCCGTGCACCCGACGCCACAGCACCTGCTCCTCGACGGTTGCGCTCTCGACTGAGAGCTCTTGTGCGCGCAGCAGCCAGTCAAGGCCCTCGACCACGCGAGCGTCCGCCGGGAACGACCCGACGCGCTCCAGAGCGCTTCGGCGCACTAGCATCGAGCCCGGCAGCGGCGATGGCCGAGACGGACCGATCGGAACGGGCTCCCCGTCGCGTATCTCGACGAAGCGACGCTCGTGGCCGAACACCACACCGACGTGCGGGCGCTCGAGCAGAACGTCCAGGCGGGTCGCGATGCTCGACGGCGTGTACAGGTCGTCGGCGTCGAGGAACGCGACGATCTCGCCGCGCACGAGCTCGACGGCGCGATTGCGCGCCGCGCCGATGCCTGCGTTTGGCTGGCTGACAACGCGTACGCGGCCGGCGAAGCCGGCGGCGACGGCTGTCGTCTCGTCGTTCGAACCGTCGTCGAGCACGAGGATGTCCTCGGGCGGGGCCGTCTGGGCGAGCAGGCTGTCGATCGCCTCGGCGAGCCAACGCTCGGCGTTGTAGGCGGGAATCGCCGCGCCCACGGAAGGCCTTCCATCAGAGGACACGGCGCACCTGCCGGACGGTCTCTGGGCGATCCCGATCGGTCTCGCGCTGGCGGTTCGCGCTGCCGCGCATCATGCGCAGCATCTCGCGGTGCATCGTCTGCTGGTCGTAGGAGCCGTTGGCATCGTGGATGCGCCAGGTGACGAGCGCGTCGGGCAGCATCGCCGTGGCGCCGGCCGGCCCTGCGTCCTTGAACCGCGCGAGCCAGTCGGAGTCGCAGGCGATGGCATATGTGGTGTCGAACGGGCCAATCCGCTCGAATGTGTTCCGGCGCACGAGCCAGGTGCTGGGGATGTAGCCGGGCTGGGGTTGCTCCTGCCATTCGCTCGGAAACCACGACGGGCGCGGCGTGCCTGGGGTCAGGACGATGTGCATGTGCGTGAGCACGAGCGCCACGTCGGTCCGCTCGCGCAGTGTCGCGACCTGGCGGGCGAGCTTGGCGGGATGCCATTCGTCATCCTGGTCGAGGAACGCGAGCAGCTCACCCTGCGCTGCGGCGGCTCCGGCGTTGCGGGCGGCGGCGACGCCGGCGCGCTCCTGGCGCAGGACGCGGACACCGGCTCGACCCAAAGCGATCTCCGCCGAGCGATCGGGTGAGCCGTCGTCGATGACGATCGTCTCGATACGCGAATGGGTTTGCGCGGCGATGCTGTCGAGCGCCGCGCCGAGGAAGCGCTCGCCGGCGTGCACGGGCACGATCACCGACACGAGCGGGTCAGGGTCAGCCACCGGAGCGACCTCGCTGACGGCGCACCGAGTCGCGCAGGATGCCGAGGATCGCGGCCTGGTTGGCGACCGTGAAGCGCGATGTGTTGGTCGCGTGGACGCGGTAGCGCAGCACGATGTCCTCGAGCGTCACGGAGACGATGCCGGCGTCCTTGGCGCGCGCCAGCCAATCGATGTCCTCGCCCAGCCACAGCGACTCGTCGAAGACCCCGATCCGGTCGAACACCTCACGCCGGGCGAGCGTTGTGGCGGCGTGGCCGGGCGCGGAATCTCCGGTGGCGAGCTTCGGATAATGCGCCGGGCGCGGCTCGCCGGGGTTGACGAAGAACTGGGTGTGGCCGAGGACGATGCCGACCTCCGGATGGCTTTCGAGATGGCCGATCTGGCAGGAGAGGCGGTTCATGGGCCAGATGTCGTCGGCGTCGAGCACCGTTACGAACTCGCCACGAGCCACGGCGATGCCGGAGTTGCGAGCGGCGGCCGGGCCGCGATGGGACAGACGCAACAGCTGCACCGGATGGGTCATGGCGATCTCGGCGGTGCGGTCGGTCGAGCCGTCGTCCACGACGATCACCTCGAAGGGGTCGTAGTCCTGGGTCAGGGCGCTCTCGAGCGCTTCCTCGAGGTAGACCTCGGCCTGGTAGGCGGGCACTATCACCGAGGCCAGCCGGGGCACACGATCCGCGGGAGTGCTGCTCATCCGACGAGGCTCTCGGCGCCGACCTGGTCGAGCACCCGGTCGATCGCGTCGACCAGCTCCTGCACGTCATCGCCCACCTCCAGCGAGAACGCGGGTACCGAACGGGCGACGGCGGCCAGCGACGCGACGACGGCACCGTCGTCGTAGGGCATCTGAAAGGCCGTGCTCGGTGCGAGCGCGAGCAGCGCGGCGCCGGCGCTGGTCGGACGCAGGGCGGAGCGCCCGCCGTGTATGCGGGGGACGACGATCGCCCGGATCGGCAGCGAGGGTTCGAGCGCGTCCGGGAACAGCTCGGCGACGTCCAGCACCCACTTCTCATCCGCGACCGGATCAGGGGAGATGCTTGCGGCCGGGGCCAGCTCGGGAATCCGCTGACGATGTCCTGCGTCGAGCTTGGCGGTGGCGAATAGGTTCCACGCGACCGGCTTGGGACGGGCGTGCAGCAGCAGGTAGTCGTCGGCGACGTAGCGCATACCCCTGGCCAGCGCGGCCAGTGCGACGGTCGTCTTGCCAGAGCCTCCGGCGCCGGCGAGCAGCACACCGCCGCGCTCGTCGCCGACCGCTCCGGCGTGCACGAGGTGGCGATCGGGTCCGCTCAAGGCCCAGAACAGGGCGGGGCGCAGCGGGGCCGCGCGCTCCCACCAAGGGAGGGCAGCCACATCGGGCACGCGGTGCAGGAGCCGGCCGGCGCGCCGGTCGATCAGCGTGATCGCGTGGTAGCCGAGCTCGTGCACGGCCACGAGCTCGCTGTCGCCTGGCCCGCGCAGCAGGCCGCGAGCGGCGAGGTCGCCTTCGCGCCATGGGATCGGCAGGGCGCCGCCGGGAACGTCGCGCTCCTGCCACAGCAGGAGGGTCGCGGCCGGCACAGCGGCCGGGTCGAGCTCGGTACCGCCACCGGCAACGGGGACTGCCAGGCGTGGACGAAACGGCGGGAGCAGAGCATCCGCGAGCTCCTCCCCGGCGAAGCGCAGCCGGATCGAGCGGTCGGCGAAGCGCAGGTCACGGCTGCGCTCGTGCGTGTGCGCCACCGTCTCGGCGTGCTCACGCGCGGCGTCCTCGAAGAAGGCCGGAAGCGCCGTGTAGGCGGCGGTCTCAGCCGGCCTTGACATGCGGCCAGCCGGCCTCCTGCTCGACGTCGTGGATCGGGTCGATGAGCATGAACTCCTGCATGTCCGTGTACTTGCTCAGCACCGGCGCCACGAACTCGGCGGGGAACGAGGACGCGGAGTCCGCGGGTCGGGGAGACGCCTCACCTGGGGCAGCCTCGTCCGCCTCGCCGACCGCGACCGCGGGCGCGTCCCCTGCAGCACCATCGCTGGTGGTCTCGGCGGACACGAGCAGCTCCTCCTCCAGCAGCCTCCGCAGAAGCGATTCGACCCCCTCGGCGACCAGCTGTGGATCTGCGTCGTAGCGCGCCTGCACGTCGGCGACGATCTCGCCTTCCTCGCCAGTGGCGAGCGCCAGCCCCCACACGTGCGCGCCGATGCCCTCCAGGCTGTAGTAGGCGCCGGTGCCGAGATGGATCAGGATGGTCTCCCCGTCGATCGTCTCGTGCACGATGTGGGGAGCGTTGATTCGCAGCTGTCCATCTGGCATGTGGGCGGAGTCTAATCAGGTGGTTGTGGGCGTGGCAAACCCCATCTGACGTTCGCTCAACTCATGGGCGACTTGACGAGACAGGCCATCGGCCAGTGTCACGTGCGGCCGCCAGTCGAGGTCGCGGCGGGCTCGCGAGATGTCGGCGTGGGTACGCAGCGCCTCGCCGTCGTGGCGCGGGCAGCCGCTGGACCGGAACGGACTTGCCGAGAGAGCGTTCGAGCAAGCGCAGGGCGCTGATGACCGTGACCGGCTCGGGCCCGGCCACGTTGTAGGTCGCGCCGGCGGGCGCCCGATCGTGCGCTCGCACCGTCGCATCTACGACGTCGCCCACGAAGGTGAAGTGGCGCAGGTGCTCACCATCGGCGATGAGCGGGGCCGAACCTCCGTCCAGGGCCGCTGCGATGAACGCCGCAAAGGCCATGTCGGGTCGCTGGCGCTCGCCGTAGACGGTGAAGTATCTGAGCACGACCGTGTCAAGACGTGAGCGCCGGCAGATGAGCTCGGCCGCCAGCTTGGTGCGCCCGTAGAACGAGCCGGGAGCGGGCGGCTCGTCCTCGTGCACGGGCTCCTCGGAGCGACCGTCGTAGATCGAGGACGAGGAGGCGAGGATCATGCCGCGGCACGCCTGCCTCACCGAGGGCGTCGAGCAGGCGCGCCGTGCCCTCGACGTTCATCCGCCGTAGCCCTCGCTCGTCGCTCGTGCGCACGCCTGGCACGGCCGCCATGTGGATGACCGCGCGGCATCCGCGCAGGGAGTGGGCGATCGAGGGCGCGCGGATGTCGTCCTCGACGAGCGTGAACCGGGGCTCGTCCACGAGCGCGGCGAGGTTGCGCTCCTTGCGCTCGCGTGAGTAGTTGGGCGAGAAGCAGTCGATGCCGACGCACTTCGTGACCCTCGGCGATCAGCCGCTCGACGAGATGGGAGCCGATGAAGCCCGCCGCACCGGTTACGCCGATCCTGCTCATCTCGCACAAGGTAGTCGGCTGGCGGTGCGGCATCGCCCGACATAATGCCGCGAGGTGTCGCTCTCCATCTGCCTGATCACCGCCGACCCGCCGGCGCGCGTGGCGAGGATCCTCGAGCCGGTGAGGCCGTATGCCGAGGAGATCGCTGATCGCCGCCGACTCGCGCGTGGATGAGCAAACGCTGGGCGGATATGGCGCGATCGCCGACAAGCTGTTCAGGATCGAGTACGTGCTGCCCGAGCGCCATCTGGCCTGGCTGTGGTCGCAGTGCGAGGGCGACTGGATATTGCGTCTGGACGGCGACGAGGTCCCCAGTCAGGCGTTCGTCAGACGGCTGCCGGAGCTGCTTGGCTCGCGAGACGCGCGGCAGTACTGGATTCCTCGCGCGTGGCTGTATCCCGACGGCGGGTGTGTGCTCGCCGAGATGCCGTGGTCTGAAGACTTCGTCAACAGGCTGGTGCGCAACGACGGGACATTGCGCATCAGCGGGCAGACGCACTCCCACCCCGAGCCGGTCACGCCGCGCGAGTACATCGATGAGCCGATCTACCATCTCGACCTGCTCACGAGCGGCCATCGCCAGCGACTCGACAAGGTCGTGCGCTATGAGGCCGCCCGCTCGCGCCTGCTCGCGGCGGGCGGCGGCCGGCTCAACGAGGCGTTCTACTTGCCGGAGGCGAGGCGCGAGGCGCCCAAGCTGCGCCCGGTGCCCGAGGAGGATCGGGCGGCGATCGCGCGTGCGCTCAGCGGATCCTCGGCGCCGGCTGCAGCCGTGTCCGTCGGGAATGTGCCGACCGTCTCGCTGGAGGAGATGGACCGCATGTGGGAAGGACGCGGGGTCAGCGCGAATGCGTACCGAGCGAGCATCGCGCTGCGCGAGCCGACCCTGGCGCTGGCCCCTTCCGAGCGACGGCACGTGATGGTGCGGGTGCGCAACGAAGGCGACGAGCGCTGGCCGGCAGACCTGGAGGAGGAGCCACGGATACGGCTGTCCTACCGCTTGCTGAACCCCGATGGGAGCCTTCACACGCCGGAGGGTCCGCGCTCGGCCTTTCCCCGCGTGGTCGGCCCTGGCGAGCAGATCCTCGCGCCCCTGCACGTCGATGCGCCGGCTTGCAGTGGCGAGTATGTGCTGGAAGTCGATGTCGTGCACGAGGATGTGCGCTGGTTCGACTGCGCCTGCCGCGTGCCCGTTCGTGTCGAGACATCCCCCGGGATTGCCTCCGGCCGAGGGGCGGCTGCGTGAGACGGCTCCTCCGCGCTTCAGGCGCTGGCGGGCGGTGCGCATCCCGCCCACGATCCACCGGGTGTGGCTCGGCGGCAAGCCGATACCCGAGGAGCACGAGCGCTTCGGCGGAACGTTTGCCCGTCATCACCCGGACTGGGAGATGAGGCTGTGGACCGACGAGGACCTGCCGGAGCTGGGAATCGGCACGTGGGAGCGGGAGCGAGCCCGTACGCTGTCGGAGCTTGTCAAATCTCGTGCGCTACGAGGTGCTGCATCGGTACGGGGGCGTGTATGTGGACACCGACGTCGAGTGCAGGCGCTCCCTCACCCCGTTGCTGCGCGGGATTGACGCGTTCGCCGCGCTGGAGGTTCCCGGCGGCATTGGCACTGCGATCCTGGGCTCGGTCGCCGGTCATCCGGTGTATGCCCACGCGAGCAGGCTGGCGCGACAGACGCTCGGGACGGGCGTCCACTCGCCCGACGCCAACGGCCCGCGCTTTCTCAGCTTGATCGTCGAGCAGGAGCAGAACGTCGCAATCTTCGCGGCCAGGCTGTTTTATCCCTATCTATGGGACGAACTCGAGCGCCGCCATGAGACGTTCCCGGACGCGTATGCCGTCCATCATTGGACGCTGAGCTGGGTGAGGTAGAACGAGTCGGGCTGAGTGCGCCTCGGTTGCCTTTTCTGGGTGACCCACAGCCAGTCCCTTCGTAGAACCCTGCCGGCGCCGGTCACCGCACGGAGCTGTCGTCTGGGTGACGTCATAACGATTGCTCGGCCCATACACGGCACTGGACTATCGGCTTGCGTACTTTTCTATCCAGTCGGGTAGAATATTGCGACGATGGATTTGGGCCGACCCTACACCGTGATCTGCCCGACTTTGGAGGGTCCTGTCCTGGACGTGCTCGCCCACACGACCCGTCCGCTGACGGGTCGCGAGATCGCGCGCCTTGCGAGTCGAGGTTCGGAGCGAGGCGTGCGCCTCGTTCTTCACCGGCTGGTCGCCCAGGGGCTGGTGACTGCGCGGGAGGCCGGGTCTGCTTCTCTGTTTGTACTGAACCGCGAGCATGTCGCGGCGGGCATCGTCGAGGATCTCGTGCGGCTGCGGGCAGAGCTGATCGAGCGTATCCGCGGCGAGGTCGAGGGCTGGTCCAGCCGGCCGGTCCACGTCTCCGTCTTCGGTTCCGCAGCGCGAGCGGACGGTCATGTTGAGAGCGACATCGACCTCTTGATCGTTCGCCCCGAGAACCTCGCCGAAGACGATCCGCAGTGGCGGGAGCAGTTGCACCGGCTTGCCGAGCGGATCGAGCGATGGTCGGGCAACCATGCCTCTCTGCATGAGGTCTCGCCCAAAGGACTCAAGGCTGCTCTACGTCGGGGAGAGCCCGTCATCGCGTCGCTGCGCGAGCACTCCACCATCGTGCTTGCCGGCCCTGAGATCGCCGCCCTGCTCGCCGAGCGCAGAGGGAGAGCCATCGCGTGAGCCCTCGACACCCGGCGCGAACGCAGAGCTGCGGCCGCCCTCAAGCGGCCACTCGGCTGGCGCATGCCCACAAGTTCTTCGATGCGGCCGAGCTGATCGCAACCGATGTCACAGACGATGAGGCGAACGCCAGCGTTGCCGCATCGCTTGCCGTCCTGGCCGGGATCGCCGCCTGCGACGCAGCCTGCTGCGCCAGGCTTGGCCGCCGATCGCGCTCGCAAGACCATCACGACGCGGAGCGTCTTCTCGCAGAGATCGTTCCGAAAGGACGCGACGCCGCCAAGGATCTGCGGCGCCTCCTCGACCTCAAGGACGCCGCGCAGTACGGCGTGATTCACGTGAGCGCGACCGAGTTGCGGTCTGCCCTGCGCCGCGCACGCGCGCTCGTACTCTTCGCATCCGACACCACTTCCGGCGATGACACATAGCACCGCTCCGTGATCCGATTCGAGGGCGCTCCTCCTCTGCCGATGGTGTGCGTCATGTGGTCTGCTCCGTTCACATCGTCGAATGGTCGTGCGCTGGACCCCTTGATGCGTATACCGCTTTGCTTGCGAGCGCGGTGAGCACCGGCTCGTAGGTTCGGCCACGAGGCGACGGAAGCAACGGATGTGCAGATTAGACTGCCGCCGGTGTCATTGTCGATCTGCTGCGTTACGGCCAACCCGAGCCGCGCCGCCGCCGTCCTGTCAACCTTTCGGGGGGTCGCCGATGAGATCGTGGTCGCGGTGGACGTGGCGGGCGGCGAGCGGGATCTGACGTCGCTGGAGGTGGTGGCCGACAGCCTGTTCGAGATCGAGCTCGGCACGTTCCTGGAGTCGGCGATGACTTGGCTTCACGAGCAGTGCTCGGGGGATTGGATACTGCGTATCGACGACGATGAGGTGCCCAGCGCCAGCCTGCTCGAACGGCTGCCGGAGCTTGTGCGAGCACGGGATGTGGTGCAGTATTGGCTCGCGCGTAGGTGGGTCTACCCGGACGCTGCACACTGGCTCGAGGATTGGCCGTGGTTCCCGGACTTCCAGGGACGGCTGGTGCGCAACGACGCGCGGCTGTGGTTCTCGGGGCTTTGTCACAGCAGCGTCGCGTTCACGCCACCGGCGCGCTATCTGGAGGGTGGCCTTTACCACCTTGCGCATCTGCTGTCGGATTCCGGTGAGCGCGAACGGAAGGTCGAGCGATACCTCGAAGTGGACCCCGCGCTGCGCGAAACCGCGGCGGACGCCTACCTGCCGACTTACTACCTGCCCGAGCGTCACCCGGACGCGCGGATCGCGACTATAGATCCCGACGACCGCGCGGCCATAGACCTGCTCGTCGCCAAGACGAGCGAGCCTCACAGCGACCGTGAGGGACAGCCACCATCCGCGCGGCGGGTATCCCGAAGTGAGATACGGGCGCACTGGGCCGAGCGGCAGTTCGACGAGATGGCTTACAGCGCGACAATCCGGCCGGTTGACGTTCACCGCCAGTTGGTGGCCGGCGATCATCGCCCTTTTCGGGTGCATGTTCGAAACGAAGGGACTGAGTGGTGGCCGGGTGGCGGTGAGGGTCGCCGGCCATTTATTCGCGTGGCCTACAGATGGCTGACCCAACGGGGGGTGGTGGTCGAGGCCGAGGGAGTTCGCACGGAGCTTTCGCATCCGCTCGCACCGGGGGAGTCGTGCGTGGTGGCGATGAATGTGACCGCACCGAGCACCGCCGGGAACTACCTGCTGGCGCCGGATCTCGTGCATGAGCACGTCAGGTGGTTCGGATGCGAGGCTCAGCCTGTCGAGATGTCGGTAGCGGTTCCCAAGGATGTGCCACGATGACCACGCTCTCTGTCTGCTGTTTGACCAAAGACCCCGGGGCACGTGTGGCGAGCATCATGCGTCAGCTACGGCCGGTGGCGCATGAGATCGTGGTGGCGGTCGACTCGCGGCTGGATCCGCAACGGCTCGGCCGGTACGCGGAGGTGGCCGATCGGCTGTTGCGCTATGAGTTCGTGGACTCCTGCCAGCAGGCGCTTCCGTGGTTCGCAACTCAATGCACGGGAGATTGGATCCTGCTGATCGACGGCGACGAGGTGTTGGATCCCGGGCTTTTGGAGCGGCTGCCGGAGCTGATCGCCGCCGAGGACGTGTTTCAGTATTGGCTGCCCTGCCGCTGGCTGTACCCCGACGCGGAGCATTACCTGGCCCAGCCGCCGTGGCATTGGAGCACTACGCGCTTGATCCGCAACGACCCGGCGACGCTGTGGCACGCGGGGCTCTCCCACGGGCGCTTCGAGCCGGTGTTCCCGTCGGTGTATCTCACCGAGGGCTACTACCACCTGTCGCTGCTCATCAACGATCTCGCATATCGCGAAGCGAAGGTTGCTCACTACCTGAGTATCGCCAGCGGCCACGACCGTGAGGTGCTGGAGATGGACGTGACGGCGTTCTATGTGCCGGAGCTGGATCAGAGATTTGGCGTCGCGCCCGTGCCCGTTCCGCCGGGTGACCGCGCCGCGATAGAGGAGGTGCTGGGGGCTTCGGGGGAGGAGCGACCGGGGCCGCCCACGGAGGAGATACCGATGTGGAGCTGGAAGGACATCCAGCGATCCTGGCCGCGGCGGAGGCTCCCAGAGGGTGCCTACCGGGGCAAGATCGAGGTGGTCGAGCGCGCGCCCAGGTTGTATGAGGGCGAGCGGCGTTTGCTGACGCTACGCGTCACAAACACGGGAACGGAGCACTGGCCCGGGATGAACCGGGAGCCCTGGATCAAGCTCGCGCACCGGTGGTCGGCATTGAGCGATGCCGGCGCCTCGGCATGGGCTGGAACCTCTCTGCCGGCGAGCATCACTCCCGGTGCAAGTGCGCTCGTGCCCGTGGAGATCGAGGCGTCGAAGGGCATCGGGCGCCAGACGCTCGAATGCGAGCTCGTGCATGAGGATCTGCTCAAAGGGACCGTCATTCGGCGCTTCGGCGCGACCTCTCTTCCGGTCGACGTCGATGCGACGGGGCGGAACCCGTGCGGGCAGACGGTGCAGGCGGGTGGCCGCGGGTAGTTTTGGGTGACCCACAGCCAGTCACTTCATAGGGCCTGTTGGCGCCGGTCACCGCACGGAGTTTGGTCCGAAGTCGTCTATTTCGTCGTGTTGAAGGTGCGAGTTTCGAGATACAGCGGGTTCATCGTCCAGTCTGACCAGCTGCCACCCGCGCTGCGGAAGATGTTGAGCATTTCACCACTGGTCGTTTGCGCGAACACCAGTGGTTCGCCTTTGTTAGGCGCTATCGCCATCGCCCGTGAGGCGATATTCGGATGACTGCTGACCATGCCGGTGATGTTCGACGCGCTCCAGCCGCCGCCCGAGGATCGGACAAACTGAACGACTTCACCGTTGCTGCGCTGGCCAAAGATACTGAACTCATTTGTATTGTCAATGACCGGCGAGGGAGTAGTGTCGATCGAAGGGTGTTTGACTTCCATATAACCTTCACCACCCGCCATGCCAGTAATGTTCCAAGCACTCCAGCCACCACCCGTCGCCTGGGAGAAACCAACAAGTTCACCGTTCGAGCGCTGAGCGTAGACTTCAAGGTGGCCCGAAGGACTAATGATTGGTGCCGGGCTCGCCGTGATCGAAGGGTGTTTGACTTCCATATAACCTTCACCACCCGCCATGCCAGTAATGTTCCAAGCACTCCAGCCACCACCCGTCGCCTGGGAGAAACCAACAAGTTCACCGTTCGAGCGCTGAGCGTAGACTTCAAGGTGGCCCGAAGGACTAATGATTGGTGCCGGGCTCGCCGTGATCGAAGGGTGTTTGACTTCCATATAACCTTCACCACCCGCCATGCCAGTAATGTTCCAAGCACTCCAGCCACCACCCGTCGCCTGGGAGAAACCAACAAGTTCACCGTTCGAGCGCTGAGCGTAGACTTCAAGGTGGCCCGAAGGACTAATGATTGGTGCCGGGCTCGCCGTGATCGAAGGGTGTTTGACTTCCATATAACCTTCACCACCCGCCATGCCAGTAATGTTCCAAGCACTCCAGCCACCACCCGTTGCCCGGGAGAAACCAACAAGTTCACCGTTCGAGCGCCGGGCGTAGACTTCCAGGTGGCCGCTTGGCGTAACTATAGGCTCCGGCATACCGGTGATGTAGGGGTGCTTGACTTCCATGTAGCCTTCGCCACCCGCCAACGCGGTGAGGTTGGTGGAGGTCCATTCTCCAGAGGGAGACCTGCCGAACTGGATTACTTCACCGAGGCTATTACGTGAGAAAACAGCCAGTTCTCCGGTGCTCGTAACGACCGCGGGCGCACCCGCTTCAGGACCTTCGGGAGTGAACGTTCCCCCGGTGACCGGGTAGCTCGTGCCCGCCGCGTTCGATGCCACAAGGCGGTAATAGTAGAGCTTTTCCGGATTCAGTCCGGACAGCGCGCCACTTACAGGGACTGCGGTCGTACCGGAACCGGCGCTACCTTCTGCCGTCCTAGTCCCATAGCCCGGCGTTTCACCGTATTCGAAATAGTAGTGGGTTTCTGATCCGTTGGGGTTGACGCTGCCTTCGAGCGTAGCGGAAGTCGAGGTCACGTTGGCCGCCCCGCCAGCACTTACCGTAGGAGGAGATAGAGGAGTGTATTCGGTGTGGAGTTGCAGGTTTGAGGTACTGCCACCCAACAGCGCCAGTTCGCGCCACCCCTCCAGGCCCTGCTCTATCCCGATGAAAGCATAGTTAGCGGGATTTGTAGACGAATTGCGTTTGCAAGTGGCATTATCAGCGTTGATCGCGTTTTCAAGATTTTCTCGTGTGATACCAGCTTCAAAGTGTCTTGCACCATTCCCTTCAAAGACAAACGTGTTGGCCGAGCCGGAGTACTCGGTCGCAAACCTGGTGCCCGGCCAAAAATAGCTTTGGATCGTGTCGACGGCGGTGTTGCCAGCGCTCGCGCAGGTCCCGATCCTCTCATTGGCCCATTCGGCACTATTGTATCTCGAACGCCACTCTTGCAGGCAATACTCGAGTACATCACCTGTCGCCGTGTCCTTGAATACCGGGCAAACGTAGCCCCATGCGCCGACGTCGCTGCAATTCCCGGTGCAGTTTATAACCTGCGGATCGGCTTCCTCAGAAATGACAAGCGTCGGTCCGCCGAACGAGTTGCTCCACGGGCGATCATTTGTCCCTTGGCTCCCAAAAGACACGTAGTGGTTCATGCCACACGTTGTCCAGCAACCGTTTCCTGATACCGAGTCGCGTACCTCTTGCCCCCAATGGCTGCCATAGGCTTGGCACACGTTCTGGTGCGAGTCGCCCTCCTGATAGCTGCTGTAGGGGGTTGGCGTCACATATCCCGTCCATCCCCCTTCGTTGGACGAATCTTGAGAGGTGAGCTGATCACCAAGCCTGTAGTAGCCGCAATAGTCGCCACTGGTAGAAAGCTGGATTTGTGCAGAGATCCCGCCTTCAACCATATGTGCGAGTCCTCCCGCGCCCCCACCGGGGGTCGGAAGGAACCCTGCGCCCACAGAATCGCATGCGGAAGAAGGCGCACCGGGCTGCCCCGTCTGCCAGCAGTCCGAGTCGTTTTCGCCGTACCAATAAAAATTAGAGGTAGCGTAAGCGCCAGCAACTACGCCCAGCAGCAGAACGAGAGCCAATGAAACCACCATCATCGTACGCCCAAACACCAAGCCCGCCCGATGCATGCCGCTCTGCTCGCAGGAGTGCAATCCCCGCGCTGCGCCCAGCTCCCAACCCGGCATCGTCGCCTCCTCGTTATCAATGTCAACTACCGCTGGCCAATCGCCCAGCCTGTGACTTGAGTCTCTTCGAGTAAGTAGCCGATGCCTATGCCCAATGTGGGATAATCCGCGGAGCGTAGTGTCCTAATTCTCCAGTCAGGCAGCGCTGGCGTATCGACGAATACTAAAGCAAGGATGGGTCGTACAAGACGCCAAGCACTGTCGGATGCGTGAGCAATTCGGCCGTTTGTGTAGCTATCGCTTGCAAATGACGACCAGGAACTCGCCGTCACTCGCTTGCAATAGTTCCAAGGAGAACGGCAGCTCGAGGACCGCCAAGAACTCGGCGAAGGTAAGCGGCTCCCAGACGTGAAAATGCGGGCGCAGGCCCTGGGCTTCCATCTCCCGCACACGCTTGCCCACGGTCTCATCCTGGTGCCCCTCGATGAGTCGCGCGCATTCTTCATAATGCTCGCGGCGCGATACCTGTGGACCCTCGCGATGATCTCGCAGCAAGTGCTCGGGCGTGGTCCGCTGACGTGGCGCGTCAAAGCTCGCGCGAGCATCGGGCAGAGTCAGATAGAGAACACCGCCGGGCCTAAGCACACGCAGCTGATGCTGGAGCGCAGCAATTGGGTCCTCGACATGCTCGAGCATGTGATTCGCCACGACGAAATCCAAAGAGGCGTCCGCGAACGAAGCCAGACGCGCCCCGTCGTCCACCACGTCTGGAACGACCAGAGGACGGCCTTCGCGCAAAGTGCTCTCGTAGGCCTCACGCAGCCCCGGCGCATCCATGTAGTCCACATAGCGCACCCGAGCACTGCGGGGCAGCCGCAGCGGGAAATCCAAAGCACCGATCTCGACTCCCTCGCCTCGCAGGAACCGCAGTGCGACATCCTCGCGAAACGTCTTGCGATTAGACATTCCTGGGCGAAGCACCGTATCGCGCACCTCTCGCCGGCCCCGCTGAAATATGTACGACAACCATGACCCCGGCCGCTTATATGTTCGTCGAATTAGCATGACTGACTAAACACGAGTGCGAGTACTTCGGCTGTGGAGGAAGTTAGACAAGACTATGATCACGCCCAGCTACCCAGCATCAAGAGTTCATGGCCCTAACTCAAATCGGCCGGTCTCACCAGCGACATCGTCTAGCTCGGCGAGACGCAGCGCCACTTCAAGCTCGGCGCGGTGCTTCTCGAGTGGACAGCCAAGTCGCTGCTCAATTTTCTCCAGCCGATACCAGACGGTGCGCCGATCGACCTTCAGTCTGTCCGCCGTTACGCTGATGTTGTGACCGGCCGCAAAGTAGGCGCGCAGTGTCTCGCGCGCAGTGTCTCCGCCGATTCGCAGATCGTCGAGCGGCGATAGATAAGCATCCCTAAGCGTTCTGGCCAGCACGTCGTCTCGGCACGTCGCTGCCTCGAGTACGACGTCGGCACACCGTGTGAATTTCTGCGGCTTGCGTTTCGCGACCAGCAGGGCCGCGTGGGCTTCTTGGTGGGTCCAGCGCCAGCCATCGACGCCTTCGCGGGGCTCGCCGACCGTCAGCCACACACCCGTTGGCCATCTGGTCGACATCAGACGCTTGACATCGTCAACCACGGCCTTGCGGCACCCGCCCAGCCAGACCCACACACACTGCTCGTCATGCGACACGCACAGCAGTTGGCAATCCAGTTCCGCCGCCAAGCCGCGGACAGCCTGCCCCACACCCATGCCCGTACCGATCACGCCTAGATGCCAGACATCCAGCTCATAGCCGAGTTCGGCGGAATCGACGAGCCCGCCGGCGAGCAGCCGGCGCACACGCTCAGCGCGACGCTGCTCGGGCGAGCGACTGACGCGTTGGACTTCGCGCGCGTACTCCTCATTGACCGAGACGATCAGGCTGTCGAGCAGCGATGCCTGCATCCTCTGCACGCCGCGCAGCTCCGCTCCATGATGCCGCAGGCCACCGCGATCGGCCTCCTGCATTACGAAGTCCTCAAGAACCGCGTGGCCAGCGATGTACCGGCGCAGGATTATGTCCAACCCAACCCCGCTGCGCGCCGCGCGGTGCACCTGAGCCACAGCCTCAGAAGGAGTCAGACTCGCCCGCTCCTCTCCGCGCTCGATACCCGCCAGAGCGTAGCTCAGGACCGCCACAACCGCCGCGCGCTGCCCCTCCTCGTACTGGACATCTTCGCCCTTACCTGTATTATGCGCGACATTACGGATGCGAGTCACAATCGCATCCTCGATCTCAGTGCGCCGCGCGCGTAGCCGTTCGGCCACGCCTGTCCGAACCTCCTCAGGTAACACGGCGCGTCCGTCTGCAACCCCGGTCGTCGCCGGTTTCAAGCTGGGTGCCTTTCATCATTGTCAGCACTATCGCTACTTCTAGAATGATCGACCTCGTGGTCTAAAGGATGCAAATCCCTGCAAGCAGAGCGATGGCGAGCACAATAGTTAGTTCTTTTTTCTCTGTCCATCCCCTAAAACGGGTGATCTTCGGGTGATTTCGGGGGAGATTCTGCTGTGACACAGAGCCGTTACCGAGGTCTTGTGTCGGACAGGATCAGAGTCGCTATGCCGATCAAATCCCGATTGCGTCGAACACCGAGCTTGCGACGAATGTGGGCGGAATGCGTGCGAACGGTCTCGACGCTCAGCTGCAGGGCGTGGGCGATCTCGGCGTGGGACTGTGCTCTGCTGAGATACTCGAGCACTTCTGTCTCCCGTGCCGTGAGCTTGGCGGCCGCGTCGGGGGCACTGCGCTCCACCAGGTGGCCGTCGTCAGAGGCATAAACACGTCTGCCAACGGCCGCGATGCGCACAGCGGCGAGAATGTCCGCAGCGTAGGCATCCTTGGAGATGCAACTGGCCCCTACAGCGAGCAGGCGCATGCCGTAAGCCAGTGGGGGCCGATGCGCCAGAACCACGATCCCGGTCTCCGGATTGGCGATCCTCAAGCGTTCTGGGAGAGAGGGCTTCATCGACGCCACCGACGGTTCATCGAGAATGGCGACACGCGGCGCCTGCCGAGCAACGGCGCGCTCGAGCGCCACGCTGTCCAGCTCGATCCCGACGATCCTCAGTCGTTCATCCTCGCGCAAGATCTGTGCCAGACCACGCCCCACCAGCACGCCGAATCGGCCCAGGACGACGGTGATAGGTCCGGTGTCGCCATCTGATGGCAAGCCTGCGTTGATGGACAACACGTTGGTCGGGAGAGGTGGGATCACGATTGCGCGCAGCCCGCTTACAGCACAGTTCGCCTAAAGGTCTCGAACAACATACCGGGAACTTGTTCCCTAGGCAGAACGAGTCTCCCCCTTGAGGGTTCAAGGGTGCGTATAAGCCATAGTCCTCAGGTCGCTCTCGGGCGAGCGATTCGCCTTCGCCGTGAAGAGATCGGGCTCAGCCAGGAGGCTGTAGCCGACATCGCCAACGTCGACGCGACTTCTATCCGAGGTCTCGAGCGCGGGATAGCCAACCCGACCTGGGACGTCGCCGACCGGGTCTCGCGCGCGCTTGGGCTCGCCTTGCACGAGCTCGCGCGCATGGCCGACGAGCTGGAGACCACCGACAGACGACCTACCGACAAGCCGCTACGCGTCAAGTGATCTCCCTCTGTGTCCGAGCCATGTCGGGATTAGCCTGGTGAGACTTCATCCCTTTGGCCCAACTTGACAGCAACGCGATCAGCCCGTCATCTCGACGTACCAACGCCCCGGCGCCTGCGAATGAGCGCTCTGCTCCGTGCTCAACCTGAGGGCGCACCGGAGCGCACGGTCACGCGCGACTCACGCCGGGCGCGTGACCTCGAGCCAGCGGACAGTCTGCGTGGCCCTGCATAGCCGAGACAGTTCACTCACCTTGGCATAGCGCAGGGCCGGTGTCGCGAGCTGCGCCGGCATGAGCACGAGCGGCCCGATCGTGCGGTTGAAGGGGTCCACGCCATCGCCGTTGCCGGCATGCAGGCTGAACCCACCGCGCTTGATTTCAATTCTGTGCGGACCGGCCGAGAGCCAGTGCGAGCCGATCATGATCCACTCGGCGGGATAGCTCACCTGATAGGCCGCGGTAGCCACGCGGTGCCCGTCTACCTTGACTTCGACCGGGCGACCGAAGGACCCCTCGATGAAGAAGTCGTAACGACCGGATGCTGGGATCGGCTGCCTGCGAGTGGCGCTCCCGGAGCCGGTGGCCTCGATGACCCCGCCCGAGGGAGCAAAGCCTCCGCTGAGGGTCATGTTGCTGTCGTCCAGCTGGAGGTAGTCGGAGGGTGAGGGCATGTAGGCGATCTGCGCCGCCGGACCGACCTTGCGCGCGGCTGAGGCCAGGGTCGCGCAGGCCGTGGGATTGCGCTTGCCGGTCGGATCAGCAAGCGGTTCCAGCGCGTACACGCTGCGCGCCGGCTGCTCGCGCTGCCAGACCTCGTAGTAGGGCGAGATGTAGGCCAGGCGATAGTTGCTGGGCGGACGGCTCGCGAGAGGGTTGCGTCGCATCACGATCGTGCGAAACGACTCCACGAAGCTGAGCGGATACTCGTCGAGGTCATACGCCCACGTGCTCCCGGGAGCGGTGGCGCGGTTCACATCCGGGCGCAGTTCGAGCCGAGGTCCGTTGACCATGCTGTCCTGATCGTCGTCGCGCAGGTAGTACTCGGCGTACTCCTCGAAGTCTGTGGTCAGCGTCGGGCCCTGGCTGGCGAAGCGGTTACCGATGTGTTCGAGATCGTGAAGCCGCGCATAGGGCGCCAGGGTGGTGTCGTGGTAGAGCAGGGCCGTGCCCGCGAGCACGCCGGCGGCGAGCACGAACGCGAACCCTGCACCGACGAGCGTTCGTCGGCTGGCGCGGATCAGCGCGCCCACGCCGGCGAAGGCCATCAGCAGGGCGATCGGGGCCGTTATGCAGTCGGCCTTGAAGCGCACCCACGGTCCGTAGCGGTGGGCCACGAAGAGGACGGCGACGAGCCCGGCGATCCCCAACCAGGCCACGCCCCAAGCTCGGCGGCGGATGGCGTAGACCAATCCGCACGCGGCGAGGATCAGCACGAGGATCGCGAGCACGTCGCTCGGCAGCCGGTGGGCGTACTGGGTGTAGCGATAGTCGCCGCCGATCCACACCCCGGCCGCCGTGACGAGCGGGACGGGAGTCGAGAGGTTGCCGAGTTCCACCAGCCCCGGGCCGGTCGCCAGCGGAAGCAGTTTGGCGACGACCGCGAGCGTCGGCAGCGAGAGCACCGCCGTCACCACGGCGAGCTGCGCGCACGCCAGCAGGGCGCGTACCCGCTCGCGCTCGACGATCAGAACCGTCAAAAGGATGCCGGCGCTGAGCACCCCGATCCATGGGACCGTGGTCAGCGAGAGCGAGGCGAACGTCGCCGACAGCGCGATCGGGATCGCCAGCAGGGTGCGTCCGGGCCTGACGCGCGGCAGCACCTGCGCGAGCAGGGCGGCGCTCAGCAGCAGAAAGCAGCTCGTGCTGAGCTCCTTGATGCCGCCCGCCAGCGTGTAGGCGAGCAGGATGCTGGGCTGCGCCGCCACGAAAGCGCCGAGCGCGCGCAGCGGCCGCGGCTCGAGCAGGCGCCCCAGGAGCGAGTACAGCGACAGGGCGCTCATCGCGGAGAGGAAAGCGAGGAACGGCTGGTACAGCCAGGAGAGATCGACCGGCGTCAGGTTGGAGAGGGCGCCGAGCGTCCACTGACCACCGCCGGGGTACCCGCTGCCGAGGTACTTGATCATGTCTGCCTGGTAGGCGGAGTTCGACAGCGTGGGGATGCTGCGACCGCTGCTGGCGAAGTGGGCGGCGAGGTCGAACTGGTATGCGATGTCGACGATGTGGGCGTAGCCCGTGAACCCAGGTTCGCCCGAGAACACGACGGGCGCTGCGACGACCATCCAAGCGCCAACAGCCGCAGCCACTGCCCACAGATCGACTCCTCTCCCCCGGCGCCCTACCACACGCCCGAGCGCCCCACGACCCAGCACCAGCCCGAGCACGCCCACGAGCACACAGGCCGCTCCGGCCAGCGGTGCGAGCGGCGCGTAGTAGCAGAACAGCCCACAGACGACCACAAGCGTGGCCATCCCCACCGGCAGGACGAGCAGCGGCGGGACGGCTGTCGGTCCGGTGAGCCGTCGTACCGCCATGCCAGCGCCGCCACACAGCACGAGCATCAGGGCCGGGAACACGACCCAGGCCAGCAGGAAGACTCCGATCATGGGGGCGAACCCTATCCGGCAGGCTCAGAGCGGGCGGCAGCGCTCCGCCGATGCCGGAGTCTAATTTCTCCGTCGCGCCCCACGTAGCCGATCCAAGGGCCCGGCCAGGGCCTGCGCGATGCGATACCTACGCGTCTGCATAAACGCAAGCAGTCTCTCCTCCGCCCTGCGCGGCGGCGCTCGCCGCCCTCCCGCGTCTCGCCCTCCAGCTCCGTCCGAGCGTCGTGCCATGCGCCCCGCTCGCGCGCCAGCTCCTCCTGCAGGCCCTGGTAGTCGCCGAACCACTGCTTGGACTCGATCCGGTAGTGCTCGGCCATCAGCTCGGCGCGCAGCTGGGACTCGGCCAGCAGCTCCAGCGCCCGCATCGCCGAGGGCGCCGCACATGCCCGTCCCGGCCCCAGCCGCTCGATCAGCGCCACGAGCTCCGCCGCGTGGTCGCGCGCGTCGTGATGGGCGCGGGCGAGGTCGTGACCGGCCTGACCCCACTCGGGGCGGTACGCCTCGGATGTCGGCCCGCAGCTGCTCCGCGTCCGGGGGAGGACGGACGGCGGCAACGGCGAACCCGCCGGCCTCCATGCGCTCGTAGGACTCGGGTGTGATCCACCCCTGCGAGCCCGAATGGTCGTGGACGTAGGCGAGCCGTCCGCACGCCATCGCCTCCAGCACCGAGCGCCCGTAGCCGACGACGATGTCGGCCTCCGCGATCGCCCGCGGCACGTCGAGCGTCTGCGTCGTCGCCGCCCGCTTCGCGCCAGTCGAGCCCGGCATCGCCCCACGCCTCGCGCAAGCATCTGCGCGCGCCCGGCGGAGCTCTGGTGATAGTTGCCCAGCAGCAGCACGCGCGTGGGACGCTCGCGCGGCCGGCCGCAGGGGCTGAAGCGCCTCAGATCGACCGGCTGACGCAGGCGCACCACCTCGCCGGCGCCCGCGCAGGCGCCGGCGCGCGCGGCGTGCAGGTCGTTGAGCACGATCGTGGCCGCCACCGCGTCGGGCACGGGCGGCGGCAGATGGACGTCTTCGCTGCCGTGCACGACGAACACGCGCGCGGCTCGCGGATATCGCGCCGCGAGCTCCAGCGTCAGGCTGCGATCGACGCCCGAGATCGCGCCGTCGGCGTCGTCGGGCAGCTCGTCGGCGCGCGCGGTCACGCGCAGCGCCCGTTCGCGGGCCAGCTCGGCGACGGCCCCCAGCTCGCGCGTGTAGAGCGTGACGGAATGACCCAGCCGAGCGAGCTGCTCGGCGACCGTCAGGGTGTACGTCGGCGCGCCGCCGGGATCCCCCAGCTTGTGGGTCGCCAGCACCAGCTTCATGCCGGCGTCCTCGTCCGCGCCAGAATCTCGCGCACGGTCCGGCGGTCGTCGTTGGGCTGGATCGTGCCGGCGGCGTCCAGGACGATCCGTTGCAGCGCGCCCAGACCGAGCACGACGACCACGTCGCCGGGCTGAGCGCGGGCGATCGCGCGCTCGATCGCGGCCCGCCGCTCGAGGACCGTCTCCACCTCCCCGCCGCCACCCGCGGCCCGGCGCAGCTCGGCCAGGCGCACGACGCGCGGGTCGCGCGGGGCGGAGCCGGTCGTCAGGATGCAGATGGTCGCTCAGCTCGCCCGCCACCCGGGCGCTCGCGCGCGCCTTCTCCCGGTCGCGCAGACCCACGGCTCCGAAGACCGTGCGCAGCGTCGCGTCCTCGCGCGCGTCCACCACGCGGCGCGCGGTCGCCAGCGCCTGGCGGATTCCGTCAGGGGTATGCCCGTAGTCGACGACCACGTCGAACGGCTCCGATTCGGTGATGACCTCCCAGCGGCCGGGAGGCGGTGTCCACCGCGGACAGCGACCGGGCGATCGCCTCCGCGGGCAGGCCGAGCGAGAGCCCCACCGCGAAGGCCGCGGCGGCGTTGGCGGCGTTGTGAGCCCCCGGCAGCCGCGTCGAGCACCTGACGATCCCCGCCGGTGTGCGCAGCCTCAGCCGCGCCTCGCGCACGTCCCAGTCCGCCTGCTCGATTCTGATGTCGGCGCCCGCGGCGAACCCGTAGCTGAGCACGCGACCGCCCGCGCCGGCGACGTCCTGCGCGAGGCGCCGGCCGTAGGGGTCGTCGCGGTTGACGATCGCCGTGCCCGCCGTGCGACCCCTTCCCGCGCACGAACATCGCGCGCTTGGCGGCGCCGTAATGCTCCATCGTCAGGTGGCGCGTCAGATGCTCCGGCGTCAGGTTGGTGAAGACGGCGATGTCGGGCAGGAACGAGGGCGACGCCTCCAGCTGGAAGCTCGACACCTCACAGACGACCCATCCGTCCGCCGGCGCGGCCGACAGTGGCGGACCGAACTCGGTGTTGCCGGCCAGCTGCGCGCGCTCGCCGGCGCCCTGAAGCACCGCGGCGATCAGCTTGGCGGTCGTGGACTTGCCGTTGGTGCCGGTGACACCCACGATCGGCCGCGCGGAGAGACGCCAACCCAGCTCGAGCTCGTCGAACACCTGCAGCCCGCGCGCCGCGGCGGCCTGGAGCAGGGGAATGTCGAGATCGATGCCCGGGCTCTTGATCACCGTCGCGCGCGGCCCGGCCGCGTCGAGCGCGGTCAGCCCATCCCCGCCGAGATGCACGTCCACGCCGCGGCGGCGCAGCCGTCGCGCGGTGATCGCGCCGCGCCGGCGGTCGCGCTGTCCCAGGCGTGCACGCGCTCCGCGACGGGAGCCGCGAGCAGCGCCTCGGCGGCGGCGTTGCCGGCCTTGCCCAGCCCGAGCACCAGGTAGGGGCCCCGGGGCAGAGCGGGCGCTCGGCGCTCACGTGGGGATCGGCGCCGGCGCACGCGTGCCCAGAACGCGAGCGGCGCGCTCCGTGCGAGGAGCCGATCGACGATCGCGGAGGCGATCGGCATGCCCGTGGCCTCCTGCACCCACAGCCACTGTCCCGCCGCGTTCACCTCGAGAAAGATCGTCTCGCCCTCAGGCGTGACGATCAGATCCAGACCGGCGAGGTCGAGGCCCAGACGTCGCATCAGCGCGAGGCACCTCGCCGCGACAGTCCGCGTCCAGCTCGCATGGGCGGATCGGCAGCGCACCGGCGCCCGCGCGACGCCAATCCACCGCTCCCTGCTCACTGTCCTGCGAGTCGATGCGGCAGGCGAACAGACGCTCCCCGACGACGGTCACACGCAGGTCGAAGGCCTTCTCGACGCAGCCGCTGGTAGATCGCCGGACACGCGGCGAGCGCGGCGTCGGAGCGCAGGTCGTCCGGCTCGACGAGCGTCGTGTAGACGACGTACTGCTCATCCACCGTCGGCGCGACGATCTGCCCGCCCACGAGCTTGGCCACCATCCGCCCGCCCCAACGGCGGTGCAGTGCGCGGATCTCCTCGGGATCGTCGGTGATCCTCGTCTCGGGCACCGACAGCCCCTCGCGCACGGCCAGCGCGAGCTGCAGCGGCTTGTTGCGCGCCAGCCGATTGGCATAGGGATGGTTGAGCCAGTAGGCGTCGATCGCCAGCAGGGCGCCCTCGAGCGTGGCGCGCAGCTCGGACTCGGCCAGCTCACGCGCCTTGGGCTCGGCGATGTGCGGCGCCTCGCGCAGGTGCAGATGCCGGTACAGGACGGCCGTGACCTCATCGCCGTCGATCTCCCGCCCGTCGGCGTGCAGACGCGTCCGAACCCGGTCGCCTTCGATGACGAGCTCCGCCATCGAACGCTCGCCGTGAGTATCGGTGTCGAGTCTGGCGGCGCGCACCTCGCGCGCCGCCAGCTCGTCGAGCATAGCCGGGGCGTGATCGTCTCGCGAGTGGGTTACTACGAGAACGATCGGAGAACGCCCCGAGTAAAACGCTTTACGCCGTCCTGGACGTACCCTTGATGTCGAGCTCGGTGTCAGTCCCGCTGTACTGCGTGGCGACAGTGGAAGCAACCGGCTTGCGCTTGCCGAAGAGCAGCGGCGTGACGGTGCTTCCGGCTGACGATTTGCTGCGGTCATGAATGCCTCCGCGTGTGCTTGGATATTGAGTCTTGCGAAGCTAGCACAGCTAGCGATCATAGTCGCTACGACCGCTGACCTGCGCGCCGCGAGCTCCTCCAACCGCCGCCGCATCGCCTCCCCCGTGGCCTGCGGCAGACAGCTCCCGGGCGACGTCCTCCCGCGCCCGCGCGCCGATCGCGGCGGCCTCCTCGGGGCGCTCGACCACCCGGCGCATCAGCTCCGCGGCGTGCTCGACGCTGGGCTGCGCCCAGGTGCCCTCGGGGGGGTAGATCTCGCAGTCCGGGCCGACGCGGCCGAGCTCGTACTCGACGAGATAGCTGTTCTCGGCGTTCATGAAGTCGAGGTTGCCCGAGTAGCCGGTGCCGATCACGGGCTTGCCGATCGCCATCGCCTCGGCCATCGTCAGCCCGAAGCCCTCGGAGCGGTGCAGCGAGACATAGGCAGTCGCACGCGGCCATCAGCCCGTTCAGCTCGCCTCCGCTGAGCGAGCGGTCGATCACGTGGATGTCGGGGCGCCCGTGGGCGGCCCACAGCACCTCCTCCTCGGCCAGCGGGCGCAGCGGCCCGTTGATCGTCTTCAGCAGCAGCCGCGGCCCCTCGCCGGGCGCGAACGCGCGCTTGAACGCCTCGATCAGGCCGACCGGGTTCTTGCGCTGGATCGTGCTCAGGTAGTCGAACACGAACAGGAACAGGAAGCCGTCGTCGGGCACGTCCAGGCGCAGCGGCGCAGCGGGCTCGGCGGGCGCGCTGCACGGGCGGCGGCAGCGCGATCGTGGGCACGGGCGCGACCGCGCCGATGTTCTGCGCCATGAAGCGCGAGTACACCCAGATCTCCTGCACGAGCGCGAACGCGCGCTGCCAGCGCGCCGGGATGGTGTCGGTCTCCCAGCCCCAGATGCCGATGCGCGGCCCCTGGAAGTAGTCCTCGCCGAGGCGGGCGACGAAGCTCGGGAGCTCGTCGGCGTTGACCGCGACGATCTCGAAGCCGTGAGTGGACGCCTCGTCGTGGACGACGTCCTCGAAGCCGTGCCGGCCGTATCCGTCCTGGAGCTCGACGGGCAGCTCCAGGTGGTGCAGCGGCACGCTCGCGGTGCTCACCGCGACGCCGGCCGCCTGCAGCGCCTGCGCGTAGCCACGCCCGGCGGCCCCGAGCCCGAGCGTGTGGCTGAGGTAGCCCGTGACGCGCACCGCCGGCTGAGACCCGTTCTGCGGATGCACCGGACTCGCGCTCGGACTCTCGCTGGCCGGCCGGTGACCGGCGCGGCAGTCTCGCTCGCCGGCGTCGGCACGTCCTCCGCCGGCTGGGACGCGCTCGGCTCGGAGGTCTGATCGGTCTCGCGGCCGGCGGCGCTCGTGGCGGGCGGCCGCGGAGCCCGGCTGGGGCGGCATGAAGCGGTCCGGGATCGAGACCTCCTCGCGCCCGAACACCCAGCACCACTCCACGTAGTCCGCGCCGTCGGGGCCGTCCAGATCGGGTAGGCGCGCATCACGTCGGGACGCTCGCGCGCGACGCGGTAGAACACGTAGCGGTTGACGCCGTGTCCGGCGCCGGCGGGCGCCGGGCCTTCGAGCCAGCCCGCGAACGCGCGCGCGTCCTCCCCGTCCGCAGCGAACAGATCGTCGTAGCGCTCGCCGAGCGCTTCCGCGCGCGCGCGCAGCGCGTCCAGGGCGTCGTCGTAGACGAGCCCGTCGGCCAGCCGCCGGCCGATGTCCTGGCGGCGATCGACGGCCGACCATCCGGCCCGCTCGAGCTCCTGCGCGTAGGTGCAGGCACAGCTCGCGCAGCGCCGGCGAGCGGCTGATCCGCACGCGGCTGGCGCCGGCGCTCAGCTGATGGGGACGGTCGGGCCTGAAGCCGGGGAGATCGAGCCAGCGCAGCGGCCGGCGCCCGTCCACGAGCGTCCCCTCGGGGGTGGACTCGCAGCGTGTGCAGGTGCAGGTTCCACATCGAGAGGTTGCATCCCGGATCCTCGAGCACGGCCGTCGCAAAGCGCGCCGGCGCCAGCTCCAGCAGGCGCGCCAGCCACGGTCGATCCTCGGGCCGGCGCGCCGGCGCGGCGGCCGTCGAGCGATCCGAGCGTCCGCTCGACTGTGCCCGCTCCACCACGTCAGGAACCCGTCGGCGGCCGCGGTTCCGTCCACCCCGACGATCGTGTCGCCCATGCGTCCCGCGCGCTCCATCTGCTCGCGCGTCGGCAGCAAGCCCGTCGTTCGGGAATGTCGGCGGTCATCCGCGGGACGAGCAGCACGCTGCGCGTCGCGAGCGCTGCCTGCACCGGAGCGAGGTCGCCGAGCACCCAGGCGGTGGGCGGCAGATGCAGCAGCGGTCCCGCGCCGCGCGCGGAGTAGGACCTGAGCACCCGGGGCAGCAGCAGCGCGATCAGATCCTCCTCGTCGTGACTGGCGACGAGGCGCTCGATGTCGACAT
Source organism: uncultured Solirubrobacterales bacterium (assembly GCA_963714025.1). Taxonomy (GTDB): domain Bacteria; phylum Actinomycetota; class Thermoleophilia; order Solirubrobacterales; family Solirubrobacteraceae; genus Palsa-744. Next base: position 1,856,021 of record OY970221.1, on the reverse strand, counting down.
CCAGCTCGTCGGCGACCGAGCGCAGCGGCAACTGCTCCCCGTCGCGTGTCCGCCTCGTCGCTCGCGACCGACGAACAGGACGTCCAGCGGCCAGTCGGGCTGGTGGCGGCGCAGCGAGTCGGCGAGCACGCGCGCCTGCGGCAGCGTCGAGGGCGTGGCGAGCGTGAGCAGCTGCACCGACATCAGCGTGCGCCCTCCCGTCTCGCCGTCCGGCGCGGTTGCCACCACGGCGTAGGCCGGGCGAGTCGAAGCGGGCCCGCTCGAAGCTGTCGAAGCCGGGGGCGAACACGTATGCCGACTGAAAGCCCGCGATCGCGCAGATCGCCAGCGCCACCTCCGGGAAGATCGGGTGCTGGTGGGTGAGGTCGACCCAGAAGGTCTTCAGCGAGGAGATCCTGTGCGGGTTGACGGTCTCGGCGATGAACAGGCCCCCCGGCGCGAGCTTGCGCAGCGACAGCTCCAGCAGCCGGCGCAGCTGCTCGTGGGGCAGGTGCTCGATCACCTGGGCGGAGAAGATCGTGCCGAGCGATCCGTCGGGCAGCCCGGCGAGATGCTCGTTGACGTCGCCCTGCTCGACCTCGAGCCCGAGCGCGCGGCAGTGCGCGACCATGCCCGCGTCGCTGTCCACTCCCCGCGCGGCGATGCCCTCGCCCGCGAGCAGCGTCAGGAACTCGCCCCGCCCGCAGCCGACGTCCAGCACGGGCTGTGGTCTGCGACCAGCGCGAGGTAGGGCCGCTGGAACTCGGCCACGCGCTCGGCGGGACCGCGGAACAGCTGCTCGAACGCCACATAGTCGCCGTCCGCGCTCGTCCCGACCGGCACCCGTCATCGGCGGCGGCGCCCGCGGACGAAGCCCAGCACCTCTCCCACGGGCGTGGATGCGAAGCTCGAATGGGCTGTCGGCCATATATGGCGGGGCGTACAGCTCGGCCGCGATCGGCTCGATGCTGCGCCGCGCGGCGGCGGCGTCCCCGGCGGCATCGGCGCTCGCGCGGCGCAGCGACTCGGCCGTGAGGATCAGCTCGCGCGCGAGCTCCTCCAGGCGCTCGATCTGCTCTGCGTGGCGCTCGAGCCGGCCTGCTGGTGGCGCAGGGCGGCGACGAGCTGGGTGTCGAGCTCGTGCTGGTGGTGGGTGTATGGCCGCAGCACACGCAGCAGCAGCCGGCGCAGGAATGCGCGCGGACCGCGCCCGGGCATGGGGGCAGCGCCCGGCCCCCGCCTGAGCGTCTCGGCGGCGCGAGCCGTCGGTGTGGTCTGGTCCTCGGCAGTCATCGGCGCGGCGTTGCGCCCATTATCGCCCACGGCTCGCCGATGGCGGCGTGCCTGCTCTAGGCTGCGCTCTCGGCCGGCGGCTGGTCGACGGCGACCGACGGCTGGGCTTCGGACCATGAGCCACGACGAGCAAACGCATACGAGCGGGCGCCTTGAGGTGACGATCGACGCCCGTGCCCTGGACGGAACGCGGATGGGAACCCAGGTCCACGTGCTCGAGCTGGTGCGCGCCCTCGCACGCACCGCGGCGGCTGCGCCTGCGCGTGCTGGTGCGCGGCGAGAAGATCGATCGTCGAACGCTCGACGCTGCTGCGCGAGCTGCCGAACACCGAGATCCTCGACGCCCGGGAGGTCGTGGCGGGCACGCCCGCAGAGCGCCGTGTTCCACCGCCCGGTGCAGACCTTCTCCCACGAGGACGTCGCGCTCGCGTGCGACCTCGGCGAGCGGATCGTGCTCAGCCAGCTCGACCTGATCGCCTACGACAACCCCAGCTACTTCCCCGACGCGCGCGCCTTCGAGGACTACCGGCGGGCGAGCCGTCACGGCATGTCGGCGGCCGAGCGCGTGGTCGTCTTCTCCGAGCACACCCGCGCGAGACTGCTCGCGGAGGACCTCGTCGAGGACGAGCGCATCAGGATCGTGCCGCCCGGTCTCGACCACGACTCCAGCGGCCGAGCCGCGCAGGCCGGCCGGGCTGCGAGCAGCGCGTGGAGAGCGACTTCCTGCTCTGCCTGGGCGCCGACTACACGCACAAGAACAGGGTGTTCGCGCTGCGAGCTGCTCGCGGAGCTGCGCGCGCGTCACGACTGGCACGGGAGAGCTCGTGTTCGCGGGCGCCCACGTCGCGCACGGCTCCTCGCAGCGCGTCCGAGCGCGAGCTGCTGGACGCTCACCCGCAGCTGCGCGCGAGCGTCAGCGACCTGGGGCCGGTCGATGAGGCCGAGAAGGCGTGGCTGACTGGCGCGGACCGCCGCGGTCGTCTACCCGTCGCTGTATGAGGGGTTCGGGCTGGTCCCGTTCGAGTCCGGGCTGCAGGGCGTGCCCTGCCTGTTCGCGGCCCAGTCCTCGCTCGCCGAGGGCCCGATCGCGCAGGCCGCGACGATCGTCCCCGGGGACCCCGTGCGCAGCGCCGCGGCGGCATACCCGCTGCTCGTCGATCCGGACGCCCGCGCGGAGCACGTGCGCGCGCTCGCCGAGGCCGCGCGCGGGCTTACCTGGGAGCGCGCGGCGACGGCGATGGTCGAGATCTATCGCGAAGCGGTCGCGCGCGCCCGTGCGCGATCGCGGCGAGCTTGAGCCGCGACGCGGTCGCGCGCGAACGCGAGCTGACCGCGGCCCATCAGGAGGTCGTGCAGATGCTGATCGACGAACGCGAGCTGGTGCTGCGCGACTACGACGAGCTGCTCGCCGAGGTCGGCGCCGGTCGCAGCCTCGTCGGCCCCCGCGGCTCGCTGCCCGAGGATCTGCAGCGCGCGCTGCTCGCGCTCAGCGCGCGTCCCGCGCTCAGCCGACCGCTGTATGGACTCGCGGCGGGCGCTGTTCGCGGTTCGCGCGCGCGGTGGCTCGGGTCCTGCGGCGCCCGTTTCGCCGCGCCTGATCGCGGTCGATCGCCGGCTGGGCAGCACGCTCGCCTCGCCAGCCCGTCCTCGCGCGGTCCGCGGGAGCCCGGCCCGAGAGATCGTCACGCCGATATACGCTCTAGCGATGACGGCTCCCAGCGAGACGGACTGTTCCCGGACGCCCCGCGCTGGCCGCGCGCGGGCTCGACAAGCGGTTCCGGATCCCCGAGGAGCGCACCCACACGCTCAAGGAGCGGGCGCTGCACCCCTTCAAACGCACTCGCCACGAGCAGCTGCACGCGCTCAAGGACATCTCGTTCGCGATCGAGCAGGGCGAGTTCTTCGGGATCGTCGGGCGCAACGGCAGCGGCAAGAGCACGCTGCTGAAGTGCCTGGCCGGGATCTACCGCGCCGATCAGGGCCAGATCTGGTGCAACGGGCGGATGTCCACGTTCATCGAGCTGGGCGTCGGCTTCAACCCCGATCTGGCGGCGCTGGACAACGTCACGCTCAACGGGATCATGCTCGGACTCTCACCGCGCGAGGCGCGGGCGCGCTATGAGCGCGTGATCGAGTTCGCCGAGCTGCGAGGAGTTCCAGGATCTCAAGCTCAAGAACTACTCCTCGGGCATGCACGTGCGCCTCGCGTTCTCGGTCGCGATCCAGGTGGACGCCGACATCCTGCTGATCGACGAGGTGCTCGCGGTCGGCGACGCCTCCTTCCAGCAGAAGTGCTACGACGTGTTCAACCGCATGCGCGACGAAGGCCGCACGATCGTGTTCGTCACGCACGACATGGGCGCGGTCACGCGCTTCTGCCATCGCGCGATGCTGCTCGATCGCGGCGAGCAGGTGAGCATCGGCGACCCGCGCGACGTCGCCGACCGCTACCTGGAGGTGGCGTTCGGGCGCGAGGTCGGCTACGTCGACCCGGACGTCGGCAGCGCCCGCATGGGCGACGGCGCCGCGCGGGTGCGCGAGGTGTGGCTGGGCGAGCATCCGCAGGAAAAGCGCGCGGTGGCGCCCCAGTCACAGCCGCTGACGCTGAAGGTGATGGTCGCGTTCAACACCGATGTGCGCGATCCGGCCGTAACGCTGACGCTGTTCAACGAGCACCGCCAACCAGTGGTCGTGGCGACGACCGAGCGCGATCAGGAGCACACCGGCGGCTTCCAGGCCGGCGAGGAGGCTGTGTTCGCGTTCTCCTTCCACAACATGCTCGCCCCCGGCCGCTACCACCCGGTGCTGACGATCACCCACCGCGGAGGCGGGCTTGACGTGATCGACCGCTTCGCCGGCGGACTGTCGTTCGTCGTCAGCGGGATGGTCCAGAGCGGCGGCATGGTCGAGATCCCCGTGCAGACCGAGGTCAGCCGCGGCGGCATCGCTGCAGTACACCGGCCCTCCCGCGGACGTCGACCCGGGTCGAGCCGGCCGGGAGCAACCGGTGAGCGCGTCGACAGTGGACACACCACCGCCGCCGAGCCCGTACGTTCCGCCCGCGGAGGATCTCGGCCAGCCGATCCGCGGCCCGCGCGCGCTGACCGACGACTGGTCGCGGTTCTGGCACCTGACCTACAACATCGCGCGCAACGAGTTCAAGCTCAAGTTCTTCGGCTCGGCCCTCGGCTACCTGTGGCAGGTGATGAAGCCGCTGCTGCTGTTCGCGGTGCTGTACGTGTTCTTCGTGCTGATCTTCAAGTCGGACAAGGCCGCAAGCCCGGCGGAGCAAATTCTATGGGGTGCAGCTGCTCGGGTCGATCGTGCTGTTCACCTTCTTCTCGGAGTCGACCGGCGGGCGCGGTGCGCAGCGTCGTCGAGCGCGAGAACCTGGTCCGCAAGATCCAGTTCCCGCGACTGGTGATCCCGACTCTCGGTCGTGCTGCTGGCGTTCTTCAACCTGAGTCTGAATCTCTCGTCGTGCTGATCTTCGCGCTGATCGCGGGTATCCGCCCGATGCTCAGCTGGCTGGAGCTGCCGCTGATCCTGCGATGCTGTCGTGTTCGCGACCGGCATGGCGATGCTGCTGTCGGCCCTGTTCGTCCGCGCTTCCGCGACATCCAGCCGATCTGGGAAGTGCTCAGCCAGATCCTGTTCTACTCCTCGCCGGTGATCATCCCGCTCGAAGTGGTCCGCGAAAAGCTGATCAACAGCCCGCCCACAGCCGCCGCTGTTGCACCCCCCCGACCACAGCGCTCTGCCACCTCTACACGCTCAACCCGCTCGTCGCGATCTTCCAGCAGTTCCGTCACGCGATGATCAACCATGCCACGCCTCAGCGCCGGACAGGCGCTTGGCAGCTGGGCGGCGCTGCTGGAGCCGATGGCCATCGTGGCGGCGATCTTCGTGCTCGGCTTCTGGGTGTTCAACCGCGCCGCGCCGCACATCGCCGAGGATCTGTAGAGGGGTTTCTTTGCGTATCGTGCGTGTTACCATGCACTACATGAGCGCGCAACCGATCAGCATTCGCCTCCCTGAGCAGACCATCGATCGGCTGGCCAATCGCGCGGGACGCTCGAACATGCCCTCGCGCACGCTTGCGCAGCGCTATGTCGAGGAGGGCCTGCGCATGGACGAGCACCCGCTGATTTGCTTTGCAGACGGACCTGCGGGTCGTCGCGCGCGGCTACTGGGCGGACCCGACGTTTGGGAGGCGATCGCAGTGGCCAAGGACAACGATGGAGACCTCGCCGAGACTGCCGCCTATCTGGAGATCCCCCTCGGACGCGTGCAGGCCGCAGCCGGCTACTACGCGGCCCACTCGCAGGAGATCGACGAGCAGATCGAGCGCAATCGACGTGCGGCGAACGATGCCCACGCCACCTTCCTTGCCGCCGGGGAAGTCCTCGGTCGTTGAGGCTGCTGCTCGACGAGATGCTGTCTCCCGCGATCGCGAGGGAGCTGCGTATACGCGACCACGACGTCGAGGCCATCCAGGAGCATCCGGAGTGGTGCTCCTACAGCGACCCGGAGGTTCTCGATCTGGCACGCGAGCAACGCCGAGCCATCGTCACCGACAACCTCGTCGACATGCGACCCCTGCACTATGCGGCGATCGCACCCGGCGGCCCGGGCGATTACGGCATGGTCTTCATCCCCGGAGGACGTCCTCGCACCCGTGATGACACCGGCAGGATCGTAGCCGCGCTCGAACGCAAGCTCGCGGCGTATCCCGGCGAGCGTGACCTTGCCGATGGCGAGGACTGGCTATAGCGAGAGCAGAGCCGATCTCAGCGCAGATGCAACGCGCGCAAGATGGCTTTCCACGAGGGAATGACGCCAGGTATTTCAAAGGACGGGAGATCGTCGCCAAAGGACGGCAACGGTCCGGATGGCAGCCGCGGCTGCTCTCTCCGATCTGGCGAAAGACCGGTCACAGGGTTCTTCTGGGGGCTTGCCTGCGGCTCCATCGTGCTCGATTTTAGCGCTCTCATATGCGAAGCAACACGGTCGCCAGGGTGATGATGATCATTAGCAGCGAACCTGAGAGTGCCCATGCCTTGATCGCGAGACGCCTGTTGGCGTTGACAATGACGATGTCGAACAGGCCGATAAGCCGCAGCGCAACCGCTTCTTCGGTCATTCCGTTGGAAAGCTCATAGACCTGCCATGGCGTCAATCTCAGATCCACACCTGGCTGGAGCAACGCCGTTAGAGCAAGAGGCCTGATAGTCCAAATGCGACCAGTGGTTGCCACCAATCATTGCCCAATGTGGATCGCAGAGGTACAGCAGCCGCCATCAGGGCAGCGTCAACGCCCAGCACCCCGACGGCAATCGCATCGCGACTGTTAGCCGTCGCCGCCTGAATCTGCAACTGCGTTTCGGCAAGATTGACAATCGGAACCGTGGGATCAGACATGCTCGCACCCGTGTTGCCCAAACGGTGGTTGGTCGAAATTGGTTTCCACTATCACCCCTTCCGACGACGCCTGAAAAGGGGGACAGTGCAATTGTCGGGGGCGCTTGCTGGTCCCATAGATCGGGCCGCTCGCTTAGCAAGAAAGCTATTGCCGCGATTGGACCGAACGCGAGGACGCCTACGCTTTACATAGCCGAGAGCGATGCTTCTCGCTGGAGTACTACTGCACGAAGTAGTACTCCACAAAGTAGCTGTCTACGAAGCCTCGGCGCCCTCCCGGACCAGCACCTCTCCGCCCCGAGCCATGCTCCGCGAGCCGGCCACGCGCCCATAGAACCCCTCGAGCGCGTCGATGCGCCGCTCCCAGGCGTAGTCCGCGGCCGTCTCGATGCCCGCCCGCCCGAGGCGGGCGCGCAGCTCGGGATCGCCCAGCAGCCGCGCGATCGCGGCGGCGACCGCGCGCGGGTTGGGCTCGGGCATCAGGCAGTTGACGCCGTCGACGGCAGAAGTCGCGGTTGCCGTGCGCGTCGGTGCAGACGACGGCCGCGCCGGTGGCCATCGCCTCCAGCGGCGGCAGCGCGAAGCCCTCGTGGATCGAGGTCTGCACGAAGACGGTGGCCTGGCAGAACAGCTCGTCGACCTGCTCGTCGCTCGGGCGAGCGCACGTAGCGCATGCCGGGGTCGCTCGGCGAGCTCGGGCTCGATCCCGAACAGGCACAGCTCGGGCCGGGGCTCGGCGAGCGCGCGCCAGGCGTCGAGCGTGAGCGGGAGGTTCTTCAGCGGGTTCGAGCGCCCGAGCGCGAGCACCATGTCCTCGCGCCGCGCGACCTCGGGTCGCGGGCGGAAGGTGTCGAGGTCGATGCCGGGCGGGATCAGCTCGGCGTCGAGGCCCAGCTCGCGCAGGCGCTCGCGGTTCCAGGCGGAGATCGTCATGTAGCGGAACTCGGGGCGGTAGGAGTCGAGCACGGCGTGGCGCGCGTTCTCGTGATCGGGGTAGTAGGAGGTCTCGATGTCCTGCACGAAGTACACGGGGATGCCGCGCGCGACGCTCGCGCGCCAACACCGGCAGCGCGGTCATCCACCAGGTCGCGACCTTGATCGCGTCCAGCGGGGCGAGCGCGGCGACGAGCGCGTCGTAGTCGGCGAAGGAGTGCACCGGCGCGCGCAGCTCGAACCACTCGGGGCGCTCGCCGAGCGTGTACAGCGCCACGTCGTGGCCGCGGTCGGCCAGGCGGTTGAGGTGCTCGAAGATGTCGCGGTGCCCGCCGCCGATGCCGGTGTCCTCGGTCACGTAGACGATCCGCAGCCGCCCCTCGGGCGGTGCGCACCTCACGATCGCTCGAAGAAGCCCGACCAGCGCTCCCAGAACAGGCGCTGGGACTCCAGCTCGCGCTCGCCCTGGGTGGTGCCGCGCGTGACCGACTCGTGGTGGACGAGCCGGGCGATCGGGAAGTAGCGCACGCGGTAGCCGGCCTGCCAGGCGCGCAGGCACCAGTCGACGTCCTCGTAGGCCATCGGGTAGCGCTCGTCGAGCATGCCCACGCGCTCGATCGACCTCGCGGCGCACGTACATGCACGCGCCGGTGACCGCCAGCGCGGGGCTGGTCTGCGCGGCCGGGCCCCAGTCGCCGGGCTTGAAGCGGTAGCGGTGGTCGAACCACTCGGGCGCGTCGCGGTTGCGCACGGTGCCGCCGAACTGGATGCGCCCGTCGGGGTAGAGCAGCTGCGCGCCGACGATGCCCACGTCCGCGTCGCGGTAGGCCGCGTACTGCAGTCCCTCGAGCCAGCCTCGGCAGCGCCTCGACGTCGGAGTTCAGCACGACCACGTCGCGCTCGGGCAGCGCTCGCGCGCAGGCCGCGGTTGACGTTCGCGGCGAAGCCGCTGTTGCGCTCGGACTCGACCAGCACGTCGATCCCGTCGATCTCGCCGCAGCGCGGCCAGGTGCTCGGGGCCGCTGCGTCGTCGGCGACGATCACCCGCGCCATCCCGCGCGCAGTGGTGCGCTGGATCGAGCGCACGAGCGTGCGCACGTGCGCGGCGTCGCGGTAGCTGGGGATCACGATGTCCACGGGCGTGCCGTGCTCGCGATACCAGGTGGCGGCGCGGCGGCGTTCCTGGTCGCGCGCGTGCGTGCGCAGGCGCATCCGCCGGTGCAGCGGGGTGAAGCGCAGCGGGAAGGTGAGCAGCCGCCACAGGATCGTGCGCAGGCCGAAGTGCGTGTAGGTCAGGTGGATGCGCCGGCGCAGGTTCGAGAACGCGCCTTCGGGGCGGCCCTGGATCGGGTCGTGGCTCATCGCGATGGGCGTCGTGTTCACGTGCGGGGTCGTCGTGAGATCGCGGTGTGCGTGCGAGGTCGAGGGGCTCGAACGAGGAGCGCCCCTCCAGCGAGAGCCTGCGCCGCGCTGCCGGCCGGCAGTCGATCGGCGCGCGATCCGAGCAGCGATCCGGCGAGGCGCACGACATGGTGACGGGTGAGCGCCGCGAGCGTCGCGCGGCGCTCGGACGGCGAGGCCCCGGAACGATCGAGCTCGCGCCGCGCCCACCCCAGCTCGCCTCGCAGCCTGCGCGCGAGATGGGTCGGCGAGAGCGGCTCGCGCCAGCCGTAGACCTCGCGCAGGCCGCGCCACTCGTCGAAGCAGCGGCGCAGCTCCTCGGCGGGCGTGTAGGCGTGGGAGTGCAGGACGGCCGCGTCGGGGACGTACGCCCGGGCGTAGCCGGCGCGCAGCATGTCGATCGCGAGCAGCCGGTCCTCGGCGTAGGGAACCTGGCGAAACGGCGCGCGCTGCCAGGCCGCGCGGGCGATGCAGGCGTTGGCGTCGGTGAAGAACCCGCGCGCGCCGATCAGCGCGAGCGGCCGGCAGGGTGCTCGCGCTCGTGCTCCTCCAGGCGATCCACGCGCGGCGCGCCGTCGGGCGCGAGCGAGTGAAACCAGCGCTCCAGTTCCAGGCGCACCGCCGGTGAGGCGTCCGGCCGGGGCAGGTAGGGGCCGCAGACGAGGCCGACGTCGGGCGCGAGCTCGAACCCGCCGAGCAGGCGCTCCAGCCAGCGCTCGTCGGCGGGCTCGGCGTCCTGGGTCAGCAGCGCGACGTGCGCGCCCGCGGCCTCGTTCATCAGCAGGTTGCGCGTGCCGCCGTGGCTGAAGTGCGCGGGGTCGATCTCGATCACGCGGGCGCCGTGCGCGCGGGCCAGCTCGGCGGAGCCGTCGCGTCGAGTGCGAGTCGCACACGAGCAGCTCGTGGGCGACGCGTCTGCGTGGCCAGCGCACGCGAGCGTGCGCGCGAACAGCTCGCCGCCGTCGCGGACGGGGATCGCGACGGTTACGTCAGGCATAGAACCCGTCAGGGTCACGAGCTTGGCCTGCATAGCTGAGCGCCACCATCGCCACCAGCAGCACGACGCCCGCCTGCAGCACCCAGCGCCGCCCGAACGCGTGCAGGCTCGCCACGACCAGCACGGCCAGCGGGCGCGATCGCGGGAAACGCGTAGCGGCCGAATTCGGCGATGAACGGGCGCGCGCCGGGCGTGTAGAAGGCGGCCTCGAACCCCGCCACGACCGCCAGCGGCATCAGCACGAGCAGCGCGAGCTCGACCGCGTTGCGGCGCACGAACGGCCACTCGCGCCGCAGGGCGATCAGGCCGAGGATCGGCACGGCGATCATCGCCGCGAGGATCACCTCGTAGAGGCGGTGCGGGAAGAACACGTCATACCAGCCGAACGCGCCCCAGCCGCGTTCGACGAAGATGACCATCGCCGGGGAAGTGGTGTGGGGAAGTGATCGGTCATGAACGGCAGGCGCGGCAGGAGCGACTGCCACAGGTAGCTCAGGTAGTCGAGCGGATGCGCGAGCGCTTCGCCTGACCGAGCTCGCCGCCGAGCCGGCTTCGGCGGAGCGCGCTCGCCCCGGCGCGCGGCTGCGGCGGCGGGGATGAAACACGTGCGCGAGCCGCCGCGACAGCTCCGCGACGGCGAGCGCCGCGACCACCAGAGCCGCCCAGCCGCGCAGGTCGGCGCGGCGGTGGTGGCGGTACAGCGTCGCGACCAGCGCGATGGCGAAGACCGGGTAGAGCGAGTAGGCCGTCTCCTTGACGATCGGCAAGCGCGAGCAGCAGCCCGCCCGTGAGCAGGCCCAGGCGCAGCTTGACGCCGCGGCGCAGCATCAGGATCACGCAGCAGCTCGAGCGCCGCGGCGCCGGCGTTGACGCCGACGTCGTTGTTGACCGCGCCCGAGATGAACCCGTACATCGGCTGGTAGGCGACGAGCAGCGCCGCGAGCACCCCCAGCCAGGGACGGCCGGGCGCCAGCTCGCGCGCGAGCAGGAACGCGAACACGACCGTCAGCGCACCGATCAGCGCCGAGGTCAGGCGCATCAGCGTCAGCTGGCTGAACGGCGAGCTCGACGCCAGCCAGTAGGCGGGTGCGAGCGCCGCGTAGTAGATCGCGCCGTGCGTCGCGGCCGTCTCGTTGCCGCCGCCGTCGGAGGAGCTCGGGTGGGTGGCGGCGACCTGCCGCGCGATACGCGGCCTGCGCGCGCGCGGTCCACGGCGCGCGCGTGTCGCCGACCTGGTGGTCGCTGAAGAAGCTCTCGTCTTCCAGCGCCAGCGTCTCCGCGCTCGACCAGCGCGCCAGCGGCGAGGCGGGGTTGCGCGAGGGTGCTTCGCCCGCGCTCCACCAGCGACTGGGTGTAGGCGAAGTGATCGACCTCGTCCGGCGCCTGAAACGGCGGCGTGATCAGCGCCCAGCAGGCGAAGTTCAGCGCCGCGATCGCGAACAGCCAGGCGGCCGTGCGCCGTGTGCTCGTGCTCCTGCCCTGCCCCACGGCGACCGCCAGGCAGCGCACCGCCGCGAGCGCCAGGCAGGGGAGCACGATCAGCAGGATCAGCACGTACAGCCACGGCCCGACCGGGCTCGGCCGGAACAGCGAGGCGCGCCTCAGGATCGCGCCCGCGCGGGAGAGGTAGCTGCGCTCGGAGCCGGCCGGCGGCAGGTACCAGACCGCGATCCGCCCCGACACCGGCGCTCCGCCGGCGCTCGGCGGCGGCCGTGCTGGGAGGCGCGGGCAACGGCGTGCCGCCCCAGTTGACCAGACCGCTCGCGGTCAGGCACAGCGAGGCCGGACGTTCGGCGGACTCTCGGCGGAGAGCCCGGGCAGCGTGAACACGGCGGCGCTGACGCGGTTGGACGGGACTCTCACGGGCGCGAGCGCGCTCTCGATCGTGCTGCGCCGGCACGTTCGCCGCCACGGGACCACTCCCCTTCGCGCCGGGGCCGGCGCGCGCGACTCGCTCGACGCGCCCAGGCGCAGAGCCATGCGCAGCGCGGGACGGGTGCGCGTGCGCGAGATCAGCTGCAGACGGATGCGCCCCGTGCCGGCGGGGATCTCGAGGCCGGGCACGCACACCGGCTCGCCGGGGCCGACTTCGGCGATGTAGGTGTAGGCCTCGACCGAGTTCGTGCCCGTGTAGTAGGCGCGCGGACGCAGGCAGTAGAACGCGATCAGCGCCACCAGCGGGATCGCAGCGATCGCAGCGATCCTCCACACGCGGGCGTCGCCGGCGAACACGACCGCCGGGATCCGGCGCAGCGCGCTGCACGCCTAGCGGCGGCGCAGACCGAGGATCGACGAGCAGGAACGAGGAGAAGAAGATCTGAATGCCGACGATCAGCAGCGAGGCGGCGATCACCGCCAGGTGTTCGTCGGAGAGCGAGCCGAAGCCGTGGGAGATCCACGTCGCCAGGATCATCCCGCCCATCACCAGTCCGATCAAGCATGAACACGCCTCCCAGCAGCAGGCCGTGCTCGAGGCGAAAGCGGGCGCGCATGCGGTCGAACCAGGGGTCCTGCTCGCCCATGAAGTAGGTGCCGTAGGCGTGCGCGCACAGCCCGAGCGCGAGCACCTGTGTGCCGACGATCATCAGCAGCGCGCCGCCGATCAGCGCGTGCACCCCCCAGGCGCGCCCGAAGAAGTCGAGGCCCGCGCCCGACCAGCACGACGATCAGCGTGCCCAGACCGGCGAGCACGGCGCCGGGGAAGATGAACAGGTGGTTGGGCGAGTGCACGAGCAGGAACCGCAGATGGCGCCAGCCGTCGCGGAAGCTCGACAGCTTGGACTCGCCCCCGCGCGGGTGATATTCGATCGGGAACTCGGCGATCCGCAGGTTCTCCTTGGAGGCCCGGATGACCATCTCCGAGGCGAACTCCATGCCGGTCGTGCGCAGATCCAGGCGGGGCAGCACGTCGCGGCGCAGCGCGCGCATGCCGCAGTGCGCGTCGCTGATGCCGGTGCGGAAGAACAGGTTGAGCAGGCCCGTGAGGATCGGATTGCCGATGTAGCGGTGCAGCCACGGCATCGCGCCGGGCTGGATGTTGTCCATGCGGTCGCCCATCACCAGCTCGGCGCCCGCCTGCAGCTCCTCGACGAAGTGCGGGATCTCGTCGAAGTCGTAGGTCAGGTCGGCGTCGGCCATCACGATGTAGCGACCCGCGCGAGGCCGCGAACCCCGCCAGGTAGGCGCTGCCGTAGCCGCGCCGGTGTTCGATCACCACGCGCGCTCCCGCCTCTTGCGCCAGGCGCGCGGAGTCGTCCTCGGAGTTGTTGTCGGCGACGACCACCTCGCCGGGCACGCCCATCCGCTCGATCGCGCCCAGGGCGGCCTTCACGCAGGACTCGATGTTCTCGGCCTCGTTCAGGCACGGGATCACGACCGACACCAGCGGCGCGTCGGCGTCCTGAGCGTCGGTGCACGGCGGGAGAGTGCTTGTCGGGGCGAGCGTGTTCATCGGCTGAGGATCTCTTGGGGTCCTGATTCGAAGAGTCGAGCAGCCAGCGTTGCGTTTATAACGCCTGAGAAGGCGGAAAGTGGCGCAGGAGGTGCGTGCTGCGAAGAGACGATGCTAGCGCGAAGCGCATCGAGGCTTGTGCACTTGACGTCATGCAGGCGCCCGCCTGCACCGGTATGTCATCAGGTGCCGGGGGCAGAGCGCGAGCGTAGCTCGCGAGCGTCACTTGGGCCGTGCGCTCCCAGGTGAATCGCTGCGCGCGCTCCAGCCCGCGGGCGCGCAGACGTTCGGCCTCTGGACGGTCTGTCAGCAGCCGCTCGAGCGCACCCGCTATCGCCACCTCTTCGCGGGGGTCGAACAGCAGAGCCGCATCGCCCGCCACCTCCGGCAGCGAGGAGGTGTCCGAGCAGGCCACCGGAACGCCACGAGCCATCGCCTCGAGCACCGGCAGCCCGAAGCCCTCGTACAGCGACGGGTAGACGAACGCATCGGCCACCTGCCACAGCCCCTCGAGCTCCTCGCCCGGAAGCCAGCCGAGGAAGCGCACGTCCCGCTCGACGCCGAGGGCTCGAGCACGCTCGCGCAACTGCGCCTCGTGGTCGGTCGCATAGCCGGGCAGCACGAGCACGGGGCGCCGCTCCACTGGAATCCGCGCCACGGCGCCGATCAGGGCCAGCAGGTTCTTGTGGGGACGCTTGGCGGAGAGGCTCAGCACGATGCGACGCTCGCCGAGCTGCAGGCGTTGACGAAGCTCGGGCTCGCTCAGCGGATCGCTGCGCTTGAGGGCGCCGAGTCCGAGCGGCGCCACGTCGATGCGCTCGGCATCGATGTGCAGCAGATCGACGAGGTCGCGCTGGGTGCTCTGCGAGTCTGCGATCACCCGATCCGAGCGTCGTACGGCGAGTGGCACGAGCACGCGCATGCCGAGGTCGCGGATGCCCTTGTGCGCCTCGGGGAAGCGCGCGTAGATCAGATCGTGGACCGTGACCACGCGCCGGAAGTGCCCGCGGGCGGGCCCGGTGCTCGCCAGGCTGTGCACGAGATCCACCCCCTCGCGCGCGGCCAGACGCGGCAGCAGCATCTGCTCGCCGCGCACCCACTGAACCCGGTTGCGGGCATTCACGGGGACGGTCACCACGGGCAGCAGATCCCCCCACGGAGAACCGTCGGCGACCCCCTCGCGACCCATGAAAGCGGTGAAGCTCGTCCCCGGCGGCGCCTGGTCGAGCAGTGCCGGGATCAGCTCGCGCGCATACACCTCCATGCCGCCGGTCTCGCCGGGGATGAGGAAGATGAGGTTCAGGCCGACGTGCATCGCGGTGGAGGCTAACGGAGGATGTGCAAGGCTCCTGATCTTGAGTAACGCCAGCTCACTCACCATCGGCATCGACGCCCGCGCTGCGGTTGAGGTGCCCGCGGGTCGCGGGCGGGTGGTCCGCGAGCTGCTGCGAGCGCTCGCCGCACACGAGGACGAGCGCTACCGCTACGTGCTGTACGCGCGCAGCGCATGGCGCGAGCAGCCGCTGGATGAGCGCTTCTCCTGGCATCTCATCGGGGCGCGCGACCCCTGGTGGCACGCATTGACCGCGCGCGCAGCCAATCGCGAGTGCGATGTCTTCCTCTCCTCCAACTCCTACCTGACGACTCTGCTCACCCGCATCCCGGCGGTCCCGATCATTTATGACCTGGTCGCTTTCAACCCCGCGATGCGACCCAATCGGCGTTCGGCGTTGATCGAGCGCGCCACACTGGGAGCGACCGTTCGACGCTCTGCAGCGATGATCGCCATCTCCCAGGCGACCGCCGATGCACTCGCCGCACGCCACCCCCGCTCGGCCCGACGAACCACCGTCGCGTTGCTCGGGGTCGCGCCGGAGCCAGTCACCGAGCTGAATCCCGAGGAGGCGGCGACGCTGCCGTCAGCGGGCTTCGTGCTCGCGGTTGGGACGCTCGAGCCACGTAAGAACCTGCCCCGTCTCGTAGACGCCTACGGCAGGTTGCCGATCGAACTCCAGTCCGAGCATCCGCTCGTGGTCGTCGGGGCACTGGGTTGGGACATGAGCAACACGCTGCTCGCCCTGCGCTCGCTGGGCGAGCGCTGCAAGATGCTGGGGTACGTCTCGGATGCCGCACTAGCGGAGCTCTATCGCCGCTGCGGGGCCTTCTGCTATCCCTCGCTGGGAGAGGGCTTTGGGCTGCCGGTGCTTGAGGCGATGGCGGCCGGCGCACCTGTGGTGATCTCCAACCTCTCCTCGCTGCCGGAGGTCGGCGGCAACGCAGCCGAGTACGTCGATCCCCACGACGTGACGAGCATCGAGCAGGGCCTTCGGCGTGTGCTCGGCGACGAGGCCCGCCGGAAACAGCTCAGCCGCGAAGGGCTCAAGCGCGCGGCCAGGTTCTCGTGGGCTAACTTCGCCGAGCAGGTGCTGGAGGTCCTTCAGGCTGCCAGCAAGCGATCGTAGATGCCGGTGAGGCGCTGCGCCGCGACAGTGGTCGAATAGCAGCGCACGATCTCCTGCGGGTAGGAAACCCGTGCGCCGGGAGGACGGCTGAGCGGCCCTGCCGCCAGGGCGCGCGCGATCGCCGGCCAGTCGCCCGCGGCGACGAGCTCGACCGGGGCGCCGCGCACAACCTCGGGGATGGCGCCGCTGGTCGTCGTGACTATCGCCAGTCCTGCCGCCATCGCCTCGGCGAGCACGAGCCCGAACTGCTCCTCCCAGAAGGCGCGGGGGATGTCGAATGGATGCAGTGCCGCCGTTGCGGAGGCCTGGCTCGCGAGCACCATCGCCGATGCCTGCGCGAACACGCCCGGCATCTGTTCGTAGGGGACGCTGCGAATCTCTACCACCTCGCTCAATCCGAGGTCCGCCGCGTGATCACGCAGGCGCTCCTCTTCTGGGCCCGCGCCCACGATCAGCAGGCGCGGACGAACCGTCTCGCCGGCGGGGTTGCGCACGATGCCGCGGTGCAGCAGTGCGAGTGCACGCAAGACGTCCTGGTGGCCCTTCTCCCACACCAGCCGCCCGGGCGAGACGATCGTGTGCCCGTTCGGCATAGGTTCCGGCGAGGACGCGGCAAAGCGCGCGGTGTCGATCCCGGGAGGGCACACGACCATGCGCTCGGCGGGAACGCCCTCGAGTCGCAGCGCGAGCGCCGCGCGCTCGGTCGCAGGCAGGAACAGGTCGGTCTCGGCGAGCACCTGCTCGCGAAAGCGCCGTGCCTGACGGTTGCGGTAGGAGACCTGCAACGGGAGCGTCTCCCATACGGTCTGGACGAGCCGAAATCCGTGTCGGCGCCGGTGTCGCGCGGCATCGGCCGCGAACCAGAAGCTCAGCTCGGCTGCGTGCACTATGTCCGCCCGAGCATAAGCCTCTTGCGCTGACAGGTAGCGATCGCCCAGAACCGTGGCCGACAGCTCGCCGAGCGGTCCGGGAGGCAACAGATCGCGCAGCGCCCGCACTGGGACCGCACGCAGCCTTTCGGGCTTGGCAAAGCGGTTGGATCCGCTCAGCAGGTAGGAGACCTCGAAGCGATCGTCCAGCTCGAGCCAGGGCCGAAGCTCCCACGGTGTGGAGAGATGGCCGCGCACGATCAGCACAGAGGGCACGGCCGGGCAGGCTATCGCCTGCCGGTGCGAGTCAGCCACTGTGCTCGCTCACCGCGCCTACAGGACGACGCGCCGACGAGCGCGCTGCTGCGCTCAGCCCGAGGAGCGACGCAGACGTGCGGGCAGCAGCTCCAGGATCTCCGCCGGGAGAGCACGTGTTCCCAAGATCACAAGCCCGTACACCGCCAGCGCGAGTACTGCCCGCACGAGCGAAGGCACGCCCGAGAGCAACGCGATCGCGGTGGCGGGCGCGGCGGCCAGCACGACCTTGGGCACGACGCGCACCCGCGGACGCAACTCGCGATGACCGTGCAGCAGCGCCAGCAGCAGGCCGAGCGCGAGCGCGCTCTCCCCACACAGGGTGGCGATCGCCGCGCCCATGGCTCCGTCACTGCCGGCGAGCAGGATCGTCAACGAACAGCTGATCAAGAAGGCCGTGAGGTTGGCGAGCAGCACGCCCTTGTAGCGCTCCAGCGATAGCAGCGCGAAGCTCCAGCCGGCAAGCATGAAGGTCGCGACCAGCGCGATCCCCTGGACCTGCAGAACTTCGGCTGCGGGCGCATATTCGGGGCCGGCGATCACGTGGATCATGAACTGCGCGCCGCCCAGGGTTGCCAGCGCCGCACCGACGCCGAGGATCAGCGAGACCTCGAAGATCCGCTGCAGGGCGTAGCCGAGACGCGCCCGATCGTCTCGCGCAGCGCGCGCAAGCAGCGGCAGCGCGCCGCCGGCCAACAGGCTGGGAACGATCCCGGCTACGACGAAGATCCGAAACGAGGCCGCGAACAGGCCGCTCTGGTGGGGACTCGCCACGAGGCTCGTGAGGATCTGCGCGGTGTAGATGTACAGCGTTCCGACCGCGCTGGCCAGCGAGAAGGAGATCGTCAGCCGCAGCAGCGTCAGCCAGTGACGCGGGCGCAGTCCCACGTGCAGGGAGATTTCATGGCGCGCGAGCGCCGCCGTCGGCGGTATGAGAGCAAGGTTGACGACAAGTACCACGGCGAGCAATGGCAACACCCCGGCGCCCAGCACGACCAGCGCAACGATCGCTGCCACCGTCAGGACCTGACGGGCCAGGTCGAGTGCCGACAGGGTGCCCAGACGCAGCGCGTTGGAGAGCGGGATCGTGTAGGTGTGCTGCACGACCAGGGCGATCGTGCCGAGGCTCGCCAAGATCGCCCCCCACAGCAGCGCCGTGTCGTATCCGGCCGCGAGCGTGAAGGCGACGACCAGCAGCAGTCCCACGGTCGTGAGCATCATCCGCAGACCGAGGAGATCGCGCATCAGCGCATCTCGCTCGGCGCCCTCGCGCACGGCGAACTCGCGCGTACCGATCGTCGACATCCCGGCGTCGGTGACCGCCGCGACGACGCCGACGAGCGAGAGCACGGTGGTGTACTGACCGAAGCGGACCACGCCCAGGTGGCGCGTGAGCAGCGCCGCGGCGAGCACCGACAGCGCGACCATCAGCCCGTAGGAGCCCAGGCGCAGCACGCCGCCGCGAACGATCAGCCCCCCGGCCTCGCTGCTGTCCAGTACGGCCACGGTCTCGACGGAGGTGCCCTCTGGCGGTTGCTCAGCGGTCCTCATCTGCGTGCGTGGCGCCCTCGTGGGCATCGTCTACACGCTTCGCTTAACTGGATCGCAGCGTGTGCGAATGCTTGTCACCCACCTCGCTGCGATTGTGGGCAGTCGGCCCCGGATTGAAACGCGGGGATGACTTCAGCATGCCCCTTTGCCGAGATTCGCGGCCACGTCGTGACCATATACGTAGACCGTGTATGGACCATAGGACGCTGTGGCCAGCGGCGCACCGAGTGCGGGCGGATTGCTTGCGAAATTCGATCCAGACTGGGTGATGAGGAAGCTGCGCGTGCCAGCCTTCGGTCGATACCACGTGTTTATTTCGCTGAGGGCGCCGGGAAAGAGCGTCCCGTTGCACACGAACGTCGGATAGACCTTGAGCGCAGCGCGTGTCTGCCACGTGGCGACGGGCGCGACTTCATAGGTCGAGTATCCGTGATCCGCGTGCTCTGCGCGCACGAAATCAAGCATCTTGTAAGCCTCGCCGCGCGACGGGCCGCTTCCGGTAAGCGGACCTTCGATCAGGTGGTTGGTGGCGATCAGAATGGCGAACAGCGCAACCCCGCCCGCTAGGAGAGTGCGCCGAAGAGCGCCTCCACGGGCAAGGACCGGCAGCAGCGCAGCTATCCCCGCGTAGGCTCCCGGCAGGTAACGATTGGCTCCTTCAATCCCTATGCTCGTGAGAAAATAAGCCCCGAGTGACAAGACAAGCACACCTATCCAAAAGGCAACGTAGATGTCCTGGGGAGTCGTCATCGTGCTGCTACGCCGGTCAAGCGACTTCGTGTAGCGCCACACGAGTCCCAGCACGGCGAGCACGCCCACGATCGCGAGCACGCCGACGGTGAAGACCAGCAGCGAGGTCCCGGCCACCGGCCGACCGAAGAATTCACCTCCGCCGAGGCCGGCGAGCGACACGATGGTGGTTTGGAGTTTCGTGAGAATCGAGGTGGACCCGAGAAAGCTGATTGGGAAAGAAGACGCGACCACGTGCTCGGAGCGCATGAGGCTGTCGAGCAGCTGAGCGCCCAGGATCGAGGCGACGCACACCGCCACGCAGAAGACCGCCAACTGCCGTTGCGCGTAACCAGGGTGGCGCCACCAGGCCACGCAGCCCGCGACCGCGAGGCTCGGCAAGAAGGTGAACTCGATGAGCGGATCGGTCGCTCCGACGGCGTTGAGGATCGTGAGCGCGACGCCCACGCCCGCCAGCAGTGGCCATGACAGCCCTCCCCGAACCGCCCGCTCCGCCAGGAACACCATCGCTGCGGCGATGAGCGCTCCGTGCGCGACGGCATAACCGTGCGCATCCGAGGAAAAAAGGACTAGGCGCATCGCGTCGCCCAGCGCGACCATCACGGTCGTGGTCAGGAGCGCCGCAAACGCACCGAGTACGCGCCACGCCGCCCACGCCATGAGCGCTATCCCCAGGAAGGCGATCACGAACGGGATCGCCTCCCATATCTGCCAGTGGTGGGGAAGCCCTGCGGTCGCCTTTTCAAGCCACCATGCCTCGTAGTAGGGGTGGCTGCCCAAGACGACCACGCGCCCCGGTCCGGCGCTCCCGCTGAGGGCCGCCAGCACCTCCGAGAACGCGATGTCCGGGATGCGGTAAAGGCCTTCGATGAAGTCACGAAGCTGCGCAAACAGAACGATGACGTTCAGCGCAGCCGCACCGGCCAGCAGCCACATGGGCCACTGACCTGCGGCAACGGTGCGCCGACCACCGGCGGGCAGCAGCCTCTCCTCTGTTGCGAGCGCCACAGGCGAATCATTCCATACCGGGTGGCCGGATGCTTGAATTGGCCCGTCAGACAGCCGATTGCAGAGCGCTGACACGAACGGCGCCTGCAAACTGAGTAGCTTAGCCCCATGCGCATATGCGTTGTATATGACTGCCTGTACCCGCATACGGTGGGCGGCGCCGAGCGCTGGTACCGCAATCTGGCCGAGCGCCTGGCCTCGGATGGGCACGAGGTCACCTACCTGACATTGCGACAGTGGGATCGCGGCGAGATCCCGGAGGTGGCCGGCGGTCGGGTGAGGGTCGTGGCCGCGGGTCCGCGGATGAGCCTCTACACACGTGAGGGCCGGCGACGGATCGCGCCGCCGCTCATGTTCGGAATCGGAGTGCTGTGGCACCTGCTGCGCTGTGGCAGACGCTACGACGCGGTGCACGCCTGCTCGTTCCCGTATTTCTCGCTGCTGGCGGCCGCGAGCGCGCGCCGGATCGGTCGCTATCGCCTGACGGTCGACTGGTTTGAGGTCTGGAGCGTGTCCTATTGGCGCGAGTACCTCGGCGGCCTGGGCGGACGTGTGGGTGCACTCGTGCAGCGCCTATGCGCGCACGTTTGTCAGCGCGCGTTCTGCTACTCGGACCTGCACGCGCGGCGATTGCACGAAGAGGGGCTGCGGGGCGAGGTGACGGTGCTGCGCGGGCTGTACGCGGGACCTGCCGAACGGGCGATTGCAGAGCCGGCGGAGCGCATGGTGCTGTTCGCGGGGAGGTTGATCCCGGAG
Organism: uncultured Solirubrobacterales bacterium; assembly: GCA_963714025.1. GTDB lineage: Bacteria > Actinomycetota > Thermoleophilia > Solirubrobacterales > Solirubrobacteraceae > Palsa-744. Next base: position 1,834,835 of record OY970221.1, on the reverse strand, counting down.
AAGCGGGCGCCGCTCGCCGTAGAAGCGATAGCGTTGGCTGCGGAGCGTATCGAGGGGCTCACAGGCGAGATCCTGGGCGACGGACCCGAACGGGAAGCGGTGCGCGAGGCGATCGCAGAGCACGGACCGCAGATCGTCTCGGCGAGAGGATTCACGAGCGCGGAGACCGTCGCAAGGGAGATGCGCCGGGCGCTGTGCCTGCTGCTGCCGACTGTGCGCGAGGGTTACGGCCTGGTCGTCGTGGAGGCTGCCGCGCACGGGACGCCCAGCATCGTGATCGCTGGCCCTGACAACGCGGCGGTCGAGCTGATCGAGCCCGGCGTCAATGGATTCGTGTGCGCGAGCTCGGACCCGCGGATGATCGCCGAGGAGATCGTCCGCCTCCACGAGGCCGGCGTGCGACTGCGCGAGAGTACGGCTCGCTGGTATGCGGCTCACGCGCACGAACTCTCGCTGGAGGGCTCGCTGCAGAGGGTGCTGGCGAGCTATGGAGGCAGGCCCGCGCCGCAAAATCCCTAGCATTGCGCCCGGTGGCCGCCTCGATCGACGTCGTCGTTCCCGCCTATAACCGCTACGAGCTGACGCGCGACTGTCTCGCCCATCTGGCGCGCCAGACGGTCGCGCACCGCACGATCGTGGTCGACGACGGGTCCAGCGACGACACCCCTGCGAGGGTGCGCCGCGACTGGCCGCAGGTGACGCTCGTCGAGCTCGGCGCCAATCACGGCTACACGCAGGCGGTGAACCGCGGGGTGAGCGCGGGCGAGGGCGAGTACGTGGTGCTGCTCAACAACGACGTGCAGTTGCGCCCCGACTGCCTGGAGCGCCTGGTGGCGCCGCTGGCGGACGACCCGAAGCTCGGTTCGGTCGCTGCGACTGATGCTGACGCGCGACGAACGGACGGATCGACAGCGTCGGCGTGACGGCCGACGTGACGCTCGCGGGGTTCGCGCGCCTGCAGGGTCGCCGGTCGCCGAGGCTGCACGCGAGCACGCCGGTCCTCGCGGGACCGGAGGGCACGGCCGGGGCATACCGGCGCGCCGCCTGGGAGCAGGTGGGCGGGCTGGACGAGACGATCGTGCGCGTACATGGAGATCCTCGACCTGGCGCTGCGCCTGCGCACGGTCGGGTGGGCCACGGCGAGCGCCCCCGACGCGCGCGGCGTGCACCTGGGCTCGAGCACCTACGGCAAACGCTCCGCCGGGCAGCGCCGTCTGGCGGGCTTCAGCAGGGGCTACCTGCTGCGTCGCTACGGCGTGCTGCGCAGCAGCGAGAGCGCGCGCACGCTGCTGACCGAGACGGCGGTCGTGGCCGGGCGACATCGCGCTCTGCCGCGATATCGAGGCGCTGCGCGGTCGTGTGCAGGGCTGGCGCGCGGCCGCCGGCATGCCCCGCCACCCGCAGCCGCCGGGACTCGCGATCGCGGAGTCGATCTCGCTGTGGGAGTCCTTGAGGCTGCGCCGCGCAGCCCTGCGTACGATGTAGACCAGCCGCAAATGAGCGGAACCGATGTTCGGGGAGCCAACGATTCGCACGGCCCACGCTTACGCGTCCTCCGGATCTTCGACTCCCACGTAGTGCTCCCCCCAGGCGTCGCGCGAGAGGCGCCGGCGCAGGCGCGGCGAGGCCGCGCCCAATCCTCGGTGCGACGGTCGGAGACCAGCAGGTTGTCCTGCTCGCCGCTGCGATAGGTGCGCGAGACGGCCCAGTCCTTGACGCCGTAGACGCGTCCGTCGCGGCCCGTCGACGACCGCGCGCAGATCGCGCTCGAGGATCTGGCGGGTGATGCTGCGACGGCCGCTCTCCAGCAGATAGGTGTCGCGCTTGTCCTGAGCGTCCTCGAGCTTCATCGCGAGCAGGTTGGCGCGGTCGATCACGAACGCGGTGCTGCGGATGTGCGGGTTGGGAAAGCGCGGGTAGTCGCGCCGCGAGCCTCGCAGGCGCAGCAGCTGGTAGGGCCAGTAGCGGGCGCGGCCGCGGATCCAACGCGACTGGCTCTCCCAGCTGGCGGTGGCGCCGGCGAGACCCGTGTGGGGATCCTCGAGCGCCCGCGCGAGGATCGCCAGCCAGCCGTCGGCGAGGATGACGCTGTAGGAGTTCAGGAAGCACAGCCGCGGATGGCGTCAGGGCGCGTGCGGCCAGACCGTAGGCCGCGAGGTCGGGCACGGGGCGCTCGAGCACGATCAGGCGGTGCTCGATCCCGGTGAGCTCCGCCGCGAAGTCCCCCCGGGTGAGCGCCGTGCCGGCGCGCGATCCCCTCCGCTCTCGGCCGGTCTCAGCGCCCTCGGCGAGCGCCCCGTTGAGCACGATCACGAGCTCGTGCGCGATCCCCGGCCGATGGGCGTTGTAGGAGCGCAGAAACGCTGCGCAGGGGCTCGGGTCCGAGCGGCGCCCATACGAGATGGACGACGCCGAGGGCTCCGGGCTTGGCGCGGTTGAGCGCGGCGGCGCGCGCGTGGGCCTCGAGGTCGAGCATCAGCCCGCGAGGGCTCCCTCGCCGGCGGGCGCGGTCGCGGGCGGGCTGGGCGCCGACTGGGGCCCCCAGGCGAACGCCGAGAGCAGCCGGCGGCGATCGTAGGAGCCGTTGGCTGTACGAGCGGGTCTGGTTGTCGGCGACGAGCAGGCCCTCGCTGCCGGCCCTGCCAGAACGTCTCGGCGGCGTACCAGTCGGGATGGTCGTAGAAGCGGCCGTCGCGGGCGACCACGAGCGTGCGCAGGCCCATGCCCTGGATTTGGCTGGTGAAGCTCGCGCGCCCGCTCTCCAGCAGGTAGGCGTCCATCTTCCTGACAAGCGGGCGCAGGCGCAGCGCCGGCGAAGGTCGCAGCGGTCGAGCATGAACGCGTTCGTGCGCACGTGGTAGGCCGGAAACGGGGCGAAGCGCAGCAGCTGCTCGGGCATCGGGCGAAACGAGCGCAGCGTCGAGAGGACCGAGCGCGAGAGGGTGCGCGGCGGCAGCTTCGGCAGCGGGAGCTCGCGGCGCCCTCGGGGGTCGCGGGCGGCTTCGAGTTCGAGTTCGATCTCGCGCATCTGTTCGCGCGCGATGCGCCGCGGCGGGCACCACGTGGCGGTAGGGGTTGGGCAGCAGGAACGCGTTCAGCACGGCCGAGTGCAGGCTCGCCCACGAGCCGGTGGCGCCCACGAGCCCCGCGCCGCGGCTGATCGAGCGCGTGGTCGAGCTTGGCCAGCCAGCCGGGCGCGAGGATCTCCGAGTAGGAGTTCAGAAAGCACAGCCGCCGGTGCTCGAGATGGGCGGCCGCGTGAGCGTACGCGGCGAGGTCCTGAACCGGCTCGGGAGTGCGCAGCAGGCGATGCTCGACGCCCTCGAGCTCGCCTGGAACTCGGCGGGCAGCGGGTCGGGGACGTTGTTGAGGAGCACCACCAACTCGTGCTCGGCGCCGGCGGGGTGTCGTTTGTAGGAGGCCAGGAACTCCTGCAGCGGTCCGGCCCCAAGGGGTCCCCAGACGAGGTGCACGACCGCGATCACGGCGCAGACACTAACGGGGAGCGGGCAGGCTCAGACCGGTGCGGCGATCGCCGTCACGCTCTCCCGGCGCGCAGGACCCGGGAAGCAGCTCGAGCAGCTCGGGCGGGTAGGCGCGCGTGAGCAGCAGGGCGCCCGCGAACAGAGCCGTGGAGATCGCCAGGCGCACGATCACGGGGACAGGGGTCAGCGCGAGCGGCACGAGACCGAGCGCCGCCGCGAGCGCGACGCCGGGGACGATCCGCAGGGACGGACGCAGCCGGGGACGCCGGCGCACGACCAGCGACGCACTGGGCGATCGCGAGCACGATCTCTCCCGTGGCGGTCCCGATCGCGGCGCCCTGGGCGCCGTCGATCGGCACCAGCACCGCGACGAGCGCGGCGGTGAGGACCAGGCCGCCGAGGCTGATCGCGAGTATCTGCCGGTAGAGGCCGAGGCCGAGCAGGCCGTTGGCCCAGACGAGGCTCACGAACATCGCGCCGAGGCCGATGCCCTGCACCGCGAGCACGGGCGCCGCGGGAGCGAAGCGCGGGCCGCCGACGATCGCGAGCGCGAGCGGCGCGCCGACGGCGATCGAGACCGCGACCCAGGCGCCGACGATCAGCGAGACCTCGAACACCCGCCCGAGCGCGTAGCCGAGGCGGTCGTGGTCGTCGGCGCGGACGGTGTGAGCGAAGATCGGCAGCGCCGAGCCGGCCAGCAGCGCGGGGACGGGCGTGAGGACTTCGACGATCCGGAACGACAGGCTGAAGTAGCCCAGCTGGACGGCGGTGCCGAGCACGGAGACGAGGATGATCGACACGCGCAGATAGACCGAGGAGGCGGCGACCGCGGCCGAGTAGGGGAGCATCGGCCTGACGAACCGCCGCCAGCGGACGAGGCTGAACGTGGGCGTGAGCGCGCGCGTGTTGCGCACGAGCATCACGGTCGCGACGAGCACGATCAGGCCGACCGGGATCGACACGCCCAGGAACGGGACCAGCGCGGCGCCGGCGAACACGAGCACGATCGTGAACACGGTCGTGAGCAGCTGGCGGGAGAGTTCCAGCGCGGAGACGGCGCCGAGTCGCAGGCCGACAGCAGCGGCAGCGCGAAGTTGTCCTGGGTCGCCTGCAGCAGCAGCCCGACGCACGCGAGCGCGACACCGGCGGCGAGCGTCGGCGAGTAGGCGAGCCAGGCGATCGCGACGATCGCGACGCTGCCGATGAGCGTGAGCGTGATCCGCAGTCCGAGCAGGTCGCGCGCCAGCGGCCAGCGCTCGCGGGCGGGCGCATCGACAGCTCGCGCACGCCCACGGCCGTCAAGCCCCAGATCCGACAGCGCGCCGACGATCGCCACGAGCGACAGCGCGGTGACGTATTCGCCGAACTGCACCACCCCGAGATGGCGCGTCAGCAGCGAGGCGGAGATGACGCTGAACAGGGCGCCGACGATGTAGCCGCCGACGCGCAGCCCGCCCCCGCGCGCCGCGGCCGGCCCCGCGGCGGCGGTCGACAGGATGTCGCCCTCGGACCCGGGGTCCGCGCTCACCGGGGCGTCCGGCGACGGGGCTCTCCCCGCTCAACACCTCAGGCCTCCTTGCGCATCACGATCGTCACGGCGGACCCGCGGTCGCCCGTGCGCTCGAGTGGCGCGAGCGTTCGTTCGATCGCGCGCGCGCAGTGGCTGACGAGGTCCGGCGTCGGACCGACGGCGGGATGGCGCCGGAGCGCACCGACCCAGCCGAAGAAGTTGCACTCCAGGCCGTCGGGATCGTTCGTGCTCAGCGCCACGCTCCGTCATGCCGAGCTCCCTGCCTGCGGGCGATCAGGGCCGCCGGCGGCATCAGGCACAGGTGCCGAGGAGCGTCGAGATGCACCCAGCGGGCTCTCAGCACGCGAAACTGCAAGCGAGCGGGGGTTTGGAACCGCGATCGCCAGCAGACCGCCCGGTTCCACCTTCTCGGCGACTCGCGCGAGCACCTCGGCCGGGTTGGGCAGGTGCTCGAGAACGTGCCACAGCGCGACCACGCGAGCCGCGGGGAGCTGGGCGATCGCCTCCAGCGGGCGGTCGCTGCAGATGGCGTCGATCCCCTCGCGCTCGCTCAGGTAGCGGCAGCAACGCTCGCTCATCTCGATCGCGCTGACCTCAAAGCCGGCCGCCTGAGCGGTCGACCGCGAACGCTCCGGTACCGGCGCCGATCTCGATCAGGCGACCCGGCTCGGTGTGGGCGCGCAGCAGATCGACGCGATAGAAGCGGCCCTCTGCGGCAGCGGATCGCCCTTCCAGGCCGGCTCTCCGTCGGGGTCGAAATCGTAGTAGTCATCGGCGTAGTAGCGACGAGAGATCGGCCGGGGGATCGACCAGGAAAACGGTCCCGCACTCGACGCAGCGTGCGTAGGCGAACCGCTCACGAGTCGTCTCGCGATTGCGATCCCAGGCGTCGAGCGTTCGCCTGCCGCTGGCCGCCGCAAAACGGACAGTGGGCGGGCGCCGCGTGCCGGCGGGTCATGTCGAGTGCGCTTGCGGTCGAACGATCGGGTGATCCTAGACCTGAGGCCAGACTCCGAGGCAGGAGCGTGGATCAGGGCCTGCGCGCACGAAAGCGCAGCGAGCGGGAGCTCGTGTCCACGCGCACGTCCTCCAGGCCGGCGCGCACGAGGCGATCGGGCAGGTCCTCCGGGTCCACCGGCACGAGCGTGTCGCCTATGTGGATGGTCTTGAAGAGGAGGCCGTGGCCGAGGCTGTCGGTCCCGGCGAAGGTGCCGCCGGCACGCAGCACGCGCGCGACTTCGTCGAGCAGGCGGTCCTGGAGGTCGGGCGAGGGCACGTGGTGGAGCATCGTGAAGCAGACGGCGCCCGAGAAGGAGCCGTCGGGGAACGGCATCTCGGGTGGCGTCGCCTTGGATCGATGGTCGCCTGCTCCCCGAGCTCACGAGTCAAGCGCCGGCAGTAGCGCTCTTCGAGCTCGAGCGCGGTGAGCCGGCCGGGCCGGCGGGCAAGCACGCGCGTGGTCGCGCCGAACCCGGGACCGACCTCGAGCACGTCCTCGCCGAGCTCGACGCCGTCCAGGCACCAGGGCAGAAGCTCGCCCTCGACTCCGCGTGCCCACCAGTGCGAGGCGCAGATCGTGCGATGGATGCCGTTCACCGGGTTGACGTTACACCGAATAACCTAGACCGCATGACCTACACCACCGCGGACGGGCGCAGGCAGATACTCGAGGCCGTGGCCAGGGCGGTCGAGCAGATCGGCGTGGCGCTGGCGGCGCTGGGAGAGGCGTATGAGCTGCTCGACGAACGGACCGGCGAGCGTCTCGAGGAGGAGCTGTTCCGGCCCGGTGCAGAGCGCGTACGGCAAGGCGCAGCGCACGTACGCGGGGTTCGCCGAGCGCCACGAGCTGCCGCCTCATACGTTCGAGCCCGCTCCCCAGGGCGCGCCCTCCACGGGGGTCAAGGGCTTCGTCGAGGCGGCGGTGCAGGCGGCCGGCGAGGCCGACGAGCGAGCTGGCGGCGCTGCAGGACTCGATGCTGCCGATCGAGGTCGGCGACACGGAGCTGCGCGCGGGTTTGCAGGAGGTGCGCGAGCTGCTCGGCGCGGTGCGCGGACACGCCCGCGAGCTGGTGCGCGTGCTGGGCCGCTGAGGCTCAGATGACGGGTCTCCGGCGGATCACGGCCCACGCGACTCGGCGAGGCCGTACGGGCCGTGAAGGTCACTCCCGCCACTTGATCGAGCAGCCGATGGGCGGAGTCTGCGCGAGCTCGGGGTCGCGGCCGTCGAGGATCGCGTCGAGGGCGTCGCGCAGGAAGACGGCGCGCTGGGAGGGATCTTCGTAGTCGGCGTCGGGGGCGCCGCGATAGCGCAGCAGGCCGGCGGCGTCGAGGATAAAGACGTCGGGCGTTGTCTCGGGCGTCGTATGCGTGGGCGACCTCCTGGGACTCGTCGCGCAGGTAGGGGACGCCGTCGAACTCGCCGCGCTGCACGCGGGCGCGCATCGCCTCGATCGAGTCGCGCGGGTAGCGCGTGGCGTCGTTGGGGTTGATCGCCAGCACGCGCACGCCGCGATCGGAGTAGTCGTGCGCGAGCGCGATGATCCGATCGTGCCAGGCCAGCGCGTAGGGGCAGTGGTTGCAGGTGAACACCACGACGGTGGCCGGCGCGTCGCCGGGCGCGTGGTCGAGGCCCTCGGTGTCGGGCAGCGAGAACGTCGGGGCGGGCTCGCCGATGGCTGTCATCTCATCTCCTCTCTTTCGCGGTGCTGCGGGTTTGCGGTTTGACGTCGGCGGTGGCCGCTTGCAGCGCGTCGCGCACGTCGTCGGGATCGGGGGTCGGGGAGACCCGACCGTCCCGGCGATGGTAGACGCGACAGGCGAGCCCGAAGGGCTCCTCGCCCGGAGGCTGGATGTCGATCCCGTCGATGCGGATCGTGGGCGATCCGACGAATCGCTCGCGCTCGGCCTGCTCGCGCGTCTGGATCTCGCGCAGCGCCACCGTGCTCGGGTCGAGCCCGAGGTCGGCCATCGCGGCGCGCAGCTCGGCGAGCGCGCGCGGATGCGAGGGGCAGCCCTCCCAGAACAGGAGCTCGACGTCCATGGCGCCCAGGCTAGCACAGACGCGCGCAGAACGGGAGGTGCGAATGGGTGGGAAACGGTCGTTGTAATTCGCGCAGTGCTCTGTAGGATTCGGACCTATCGTATTACTGGCATAGGTGAAGACAGATGGATAGGGAGAAGAGCGCAGCGTTGGTGGAGGGTCGCTCGCCGATCAAGGCGGCGGCACTGGCTGTGCTGCTCGAAGGACCGACCTACGGGTATGAGGTCGCCAAGCGGATCAACCGTCGCATGGGCGCCTCGTGGCATGTGCAGGCGAAGCACATCTACCCGGTGCTCAAGCAGCTGGAGGCGGAAGGGCTCGTGCGCTCGCAGAGCGAGCCGATCGACGAGCCCCCCTACTCGCGGCGGTTCTTCTATCCGACCGAGCGGGCCGCGTCGGCGCGCCGGGAATGGCTCACGACGCCGCCCGCCGCGAGCGTCATGCGCGCGGACATCCACGCGCGGCTGGCGTTCTCCACCGAGGAGGACATACCGGAGCTGTTGCGCGCGCTGAGCGAATGGCGCGTCGATCTGCTCGAAGAGATCGAGGAGAACGTCGAGACCGAAACGCCGCGGGTGTCGTGGTTGGGGACGATCATGAGCCTGTACCGTTCGGCTGTGGACAGGCGGTTGAACGCGGAACTCGAGTGGGTGGGGGAAGCCTGCCGAGCGCTCGAAGAGGGCTCGGCCCGAACAGTCGCGATGACGGTGCTCGCGTTCCGGGAGGTGACCAAGCGCTTCCGCGACGGCCTGCGCGAGGTGGCGGTGCTGGACGGCGTCTCGTTCGAGCTGTACGCGGGAGAGACGGTCGGGGTGCTCGCGGCGCGTGGCGCCGGCAAGACGACGCTCCTGCGAGTCGCCGCCGGGCTCGAGGCCCCGGATGCGGGCGAGGTCTGCTGGCAGGGACGCGATCTCGCGGGCTCGGCGCCGACGAGCGCGCTCGTGTCCGCCGACACGGCGGGATCGCGCTGGCTCGTGGCGATTGGCGCGCGGGCGACTCGAAAGTCGTGGTCGAGCACGTGGCGATGCCGCTGTACGCCGAGGGATTGGGCATGCGAGCGCGCCGAAGCGTGCGCGTGGCGCGCGCTCGAGACGGTGCAGTCGACGGGAGTTGGCTACACGCAGACCGGGCAGGCTGGGGCTGGCCGAACGGGTGCGCGTGGAGCTGGCGCGCGCGATCGTGCGCGAACCGGCGCTGCTGCTGATCGACGAGCCGGCGGTGCTGGCGCGACCGAGCGACGCGCAGGCGTTCTACGCCCTCATCCACTCGCTACCCAAGCAGCTGGATCTTTCGCTGCTGATCGCCATCCGAAGAGGTCTCGGCGCTGCGTGGCGCTGGGCGTGTGATGAGCCTCGACAACGGCCGCCTGCACTCCACGGACTCCCGGCGCAAGGTCATCAGCTTCCCGCAGCGGCGCGGCGCGGCATGAGCGCCCACGCGCCGTGACGCTCGAGCTGCGCGAGGTCTCCAAGCGCTACGCCGGCGCGGGAGAGACCGTCGACGCGGTCGATCGCGTCTCGCTGACGGTCGCTGCCGGGCGAGTTCGTGGCGCTGTACGGCCCGAGCGGCTCGGGTAAGACGACGCTGCTGATGCTCGCCGCGGCGATCATGCAACCAGACGCGGGAAGCGTGCATGTTCGACGGGCGCGAGGTGAGCGGCCTGTCGGCGAGCGAGAGCGCGCGCTATCGCCGCGAGCAGACGGGTGTGGTGTTCCAGTCGTTCCACCTCACCGGGGCGCCTCGGCGCTGGACAACGCGGCGGTGAAGCTGCTCGCGCTCGGGATGACCCTGGGGGAGGCGCAGAGCGCGGCTCGTCCGTGGCTCGAGCGCGTCGGCTTGGGTGAGCGCATCGAGCACACTCCGGCCGAGATGTCGATGGGCGAGCGCCAGCGTGTGGCGATCGCGCGCGCACTGGCCAACGATCCGCACCTGCTGCTCGCCGACGAGCCGACCGGGAATCTCGACTCCAAGCGCTCTCGGGAGATCCTGGAGCTGCTCGCGGGGATCTGTCGCGAGCGGCAGATCCCGGTGTTGCTTGTCACGCACGACCCGCAGGCCACCTCGTTCGTCGATCGAGTGTGCACGCTGCGTGATGGCAAGCTGAGCGAGGGACTTGGCCCTCGACCTGCATGCCTCGATCGCGCAATGAGGGCTCCCTGAACCCGCTCATCTTCGGCGTGCGCCTGAGCGTCCTGTTCGGGCTCTATCGCCGGCGGCTGCGAGACCATGCCGTCACCGAGCTGCTGGCCGGCGGCGGCATCGCCGTCGGCGTCGCGCTCGTGTTCGGCGTCCTGGTGGCCAACGGCAGCATCGTCGGCTCGGTTCGCGAAGACGTCCGCGCCGTCGGAGGATCTGCCGACCTGGAGTTCGTCGCGCGGTCCCCCAGCACGTTTCAGCGCGCGACTGGCCGACAGGATCGCGAGCCTGCCGGGGGTCGCCAGATCCGCGTCGTTGCTTCGAGAGACCGCTGTGGTAATCGGGCCGCGGGGATCTCAGCGCGTTCAGTTCGTCGGCATCGACCCAAACCTGATCAGCCTGGGCGGTTTTGCGACCAAGAACCTGGGCGCCGGAGCGCTGCTGCTCGCGCGCGGCGTGGGACTGCCATCGAGCTTGGCAAGCGCGATCGGCACCGAAGCCAGACAGTCGGTCACGCTCGTGGTCAACGGGTCGAGCAGCCGGGTGCGCGTGCGCGCAGTGCTGAACTCCGGTACGATCGGCCCACTCGCCTCGGTACCGCTGGTCGCTGCGCTGCTGCCGTATGCGCAGACGATCGCCGGCAGCGCCCGGACAGGTCAATCAGGTTCTGATCGAGCCCAGGCCCGGCAGAGAGAGACAGGTCGCCGCCGAGCTGCGTGCGCTCGCCGGCAACACGCATCGACGTCGGGCCCGCCGACAACGAACTGCGGTTGGCGGAAACGGCGGCGGCGCCCGTGAATCGGTCCACGTCGCTGTTTGTCGCGATCGCGGCGATGGTCGGATTCCTGCTGGCGCTGAACGCGATGCTCCTCACGATCCCCGAGCGACGCCGCGCGATCGCCGACATGCGCATTCAGGGATTCGACGCCAAGCAGGTGCTCGCGATCGTCGTCTTCCAGGCGTTGGTGCTCGGGATCGTCGCGTCGTGCCTCGGGATCGTCGTCGGCGATGCTGCTCGCGCGTACCCTGTTTCACGAAGTCCCGAGCTATCTCGCGACGGTGTTCCCGGTGACGGACAACCAGACGGTCCATGCGGGCACGGTGCTGGTGGCGTTTGGATGTGGACTGCTTGCGGCGCTGCTCGTCTCGCTGTCGCCGATCTTCGACCTGCGCTCGAACCGACCCGTCGACGCCGTCTTTCACGATACGGGAGAGCCGGGACAGGCGATCACCGACAGGACGACGATGCGCGCGGCGGCGCTCGGTGCGGTCCTGATCGCGCTGGTCAGCGTCTGCGTGCTGCTCGACGCGACCCTGACGGTTCTCGGGGGAGTCGTGCTTGCGCTCGCCGCCCTCTGCCTGATCCCGCTGCTGTTCCGGGCGACGTCGCGCATGCTGAAAGGCTTTGCTCGTCGCTATCACGGAGGCATGGTCGCCGTCGCGGCGATCGAAATCGACGGCACCGCCACGCGCTCGATCGCGCTGGCCGGCGTTGCGGCGCTCGCGGTATACGGCGTGGTGGCGGTCGGCGGAGCCCGGCACGATCTCCTGCGGGGTCTGGACAACGCGATCGCCGAAGAGTGGGGCTCCGCGCCGGTGTGGGTCACTCCGGACGGGAACATCTTCGATGCCGACAGCTTCCGCATCCAGAGCCCAGGAAATCCATTTGCTCGAGCGGGTGGCGCGATCGCGTCTGTGCACATCCATCAGGGCGGATTCCTGGACCTCGGCACGCACCGGATCTGGATACGCGCCGTTCCGGCGAACAACAGCACGATGGTTCTCTCGAGCCAGTTGCTGAAAGGCGACTTGGCGAGCGCGACGGCACGACATGCGCCAGGACGGCTGGGCGACGGTCTCGAGCGGATTGGCCAAGGAACACGATCTCCATATCGGCAGCCGCCTCGATCTGCCCACCCCCTCCGGCGTCGCGCCGCTGCGGGTCGCCGCGATCACCACGAACACCGGATGGCCGTCGGGCACGATCAGTGTGAACACGCAGGACTACAGTCGCTATTGGCTCAGCACCGCTCCGACCGCGATCTCGCTGAGCCTCGGGCCGGGGGTCAGCGCCGCCACCGGCAGGGATCTCGTGAAAGGGTTGCTCAAAGGTCAACCGAGCCTGCGTGTGCAGACCTCGCAGGAACGCATCGCCGAGGTCGAGAGCTCGGTGCGCCAGGGTCTGAGAACCCTCAGCGAGATCTCGACGCTGCTGCTGATCGTGGCTGCGCTTGCTCTCGCCACCGCGCTGTCGACCGCGATCTATCAGAGACGCTCGCGCCTGGCCTCGCTGAAAGCGCAGGGCTTCGACCGCGGACAGCTGTGGCGGTGCCTGCTGATGGAAAGCGCGATCGTGCTCGGGTATCGGCTGCTTCGACGGAGTGGTGATGGGTGTCTACGCGCACGCACTGGGAGATCGCTACCTGCGTGTGGACGTGGGCTTTCCGGCGCCTTTCAGCGTCGGTGGCGTGCAGGTCGTGCTGACGCTGCTGCTGATGCTGGGAATCGCGTTGGCCATCGTCGCGCTGCCCGGCTACTCCGCCGCGGGGGTTTCCGCGCAGGCCGGCTTCCAGGAGTAGGCGGACAGGGGTTGCATGGAGAATGACACGCGGGGAAGCTATCCCGTGTGCGCCTTCGGCTCGATCGACGCTGGGAGTTGGCCGGCGCCTTCGCCTTGGCGGCCGGTCGTTACTGGCTTACCGTGCTGCCCGTCGCCAGACGGGAGCTTCGCGACCTGCGCCGGCGAGCGGAGCGACATCCCCGATCTTGGGCTTCGCCGCCTGGCGCTCGAGGTATACGAGAACGACTGGGCGAGCCTAGAGGGCGTCGCGGCGTTCGCGGCATTCGCGGCGCCCGGAGCTGCGCGCAACCCTCGTGCGGCTGCTGGTCCGACTCCAGAGCATCTACCAGTACACCGACTCGCTGATGGAGCAGCCAAGCAGCAATCCCGTGGCCAATGCTCGCGAGCTGCACACCGCGATCGAGATCGCGCTGCAGCCCGGTCGTCCACACATCGACTACTACCGGCACGACAGCCACGCGGGGACGGTGGCTATCTGGTCGAGCTGGTGGACCGGTGCCGCGCGCTGCTTGTCGAGTTGCCCGCCTACGACTTGATCGCGGAGTCGGTGCTCGAACAGGCAGAGCGAATCGTCTTCTACCAGAGTCACATCAACCTCGCCGGATGCTCGTCACCATCCCGGTCTCGCGCGCTGGGCCGAGCGAGGTGGCTCCCCCGGAAGGCGGACAGCGGTGGTGGGAGCTGGCGGCGGCGGCGGGCTCCTCGCTGGCCACGCTGGCGCTCCTGAGCGCCGCGGCCGATCCCGATCTTACAGCCGAACATGCGCAGGCGATCGAGTCGCTGTACTGGCCCTGGATGGGAGCGCTGCACACGCTGCTCGACAGCCTGATCGACCGGGCCGAGGACGCCGCGACGGGTCAGCGGAACCTCCTGGAGCACTATTCCTCGGCGCAGGAGATGGCCGAACGGATGGAGTTGTTGGCCGTCGAAGCCGCCCGCCGAGCAGAGGCGGTGGGCATCGAGCATCGCCTGATCCTGGCCGGGATGACCAGCCTCTATCTGTCGGACCCCAACGCGTGGTCGCCGTATGCACGTGAGACGACCGAACGCGTGCTCGGGGCGCTCGGCGGCTTGGCGAGACCGGCGATGCTGGTGCTGCGCGCCCGCCGGCTCGCTCATCGCGACGGTCCACGCGCTCCACACACGCTTACCGACCATCGAGGCGACCGGGAAATATCCGATCGCGGATATCCGCTAGAGGAATACTCCCCCAGCGGACTTGTCGAGCGCGTTCGCGCGCGTCAGGATCGGTTGACGATGACCGAGGACGATCCATGCCGGCCGTGCGATCTTCCCGCTGGAAGAGAGGCGCCGTCGCCAGACGGCGCGCGGGTATTGCTCGGTGCGGGTCATGAGTTCCGCCTGTCCTGGTCTCTGCCAGAGATAAAGGCCGGGCGTCGCCCCACGGCGCCCGGCCCATATGCCTGATACCGACGAGCCGAACCGTGGACGATTCGATCTCGATATCCCCTTCTTCCCTCACGAGTCGATGCCGGGCTCGCTTGCGGATCGAGGACCAGCGGACGAGGAACCTCGACACACAGTCGCGTCGAGACACGGCGGGCGCTCGCGATGAGTCGCACCGGGCCATACGACGAGACGTGGCAGATGCCGGATTTCTCCGGTCCGCGTTACTCGCAGTCGCTGGCGCGCGGGCTGGCGATCATGGAGTGCTTCAAGCCCGGAGCGCTCGGTGCTCGGGATCGCCGACATCGCCGACGAGCTGGGGATGAGCCGCTCCACGACGCACCGCTACCTGACGACGCTGGTGGCGCTCGGATACATGGAGCAGGACAAAAGCCGCAAGTACCGGCTGTCGCTGCGGGTCACCGATCTGGGGATGTCCGCGCTGAACTCGACCGGATTGCGCGAGCACGCGCACTCGGTGCTCGAAGAACTGCGGCAGGGGTCCAACTTCACGGCGGCCTCGCCGATGCTCGACGGTGCGGAGATCGTCTACCTCGATCGGGTCGTCAGCTTTCAGCGGGGACAGGACAAGTCGACCTCGGCGTGGGAGTCGGGTCCAGCGGCTGCCCGCGTACTGCACGGCGATGGGCAAGGTCCTGCTCGCCCATCTCCCCGAGGACGAATCGTCAGGAGCTGCTCTGCAAGTGAGCCTCGAGCGCCGGGGGCCGAACGCGATCACGGGCAAGGAGGAGCTCCGGGCCGAGCTTCGGGGGGTCCTGAGGAGGGCTTTGCGACCGAGGACGAGGAGTTCGCGAAGGGACGGATAGCCATCGCCGCGCCGGTCCGCAACGAGACGGGAGCGACGATCGCCGCGATCGATCTCTCCTCGCACATCTCGGTGATCGCGCTCGAGCGGCTCGCCGGCGCTCTGCGCCCCCACCTCATCGCCGCCGCCGACCGCATCTCCGCGCGCCTGGGCCACCGTCGCGAGGACGAGACCGCCTCGCGGTGAAGCCACCCCCGCCCGGCACCGGAACGGTCGTGCCGGGGCGGACCCGTCTGGAAAAGCGATTCGCGAGCCCGCGGCGGTCGCGCCCGGGAGGGCCGGCCTGTGTGACACTGCCGCCATGCGCGGGCCGAGGGTGGCGGTGGTGGGACACGTCGAGTGGGTGCGGTTCGCGCGCGTGTCGCATATGCCGCAGCCGGAGAGATCGTGCACGCGCGCGACCGTTCGAGGAGCCGGCCGGCGGCGGAGCCGTCGCGGCCGTGCAGCTGGCGCGGCTGGCGGGAGCGTGCGTGCTGTGAGCGCCCTGGGCGATGACGAGCACGGCCGCCGGTCGGTCAGGAGCGCCTGCGCGAGCTCGGCGTGGAGGTGCGGGCGACGCGGCGAGCGGCGGCGACGAGGACGGCGAGCACGCTCGTGGATGACGCGGGCGAGCGCACGATCGTCACCTACGGTCCCGCGCCTGGAGCCCTTGGGCAGCGATGCGGAGTGCGTGGAGCGAGCTGGCGGAGATGGACGCCGTCTACTTCACGGCGGGCGATGTCGGCGCCCTGCGCGCCGCGCGCGCGGCGCGGGTGCTGGTGGCGAGCCCGCGCGCGACCGACGCTCTCGGACGGGGCGTCGCGCTGGACGCGCTGGTGCTGAGCGCAAGCGACGCGATCGAGCGCGGTGAGGCCGCCCACGCGGAGGGCGAAGCCGAGCTGGTCGTCTCCACCGAGGGAGCGCGTGGCGGCGTCTACCGTGAGCGGGGCGGCGAGTGCGGTCTCGTGGGCGGCCGCTCCCCCGCCGAGCGCGGCCGTGGACTCCTACGGCTGCGGCGACTCGTTCGCCGCGGGGCTGACCTACGGGCTGGCCGCGGGCATGGCGGCGCCGCAGGCGCTGGCTCGTGGCTGCCCGCTGCGGGGCGGTGTGCCTGACGGGCAGGGGACCGTATCGAGCGACAGCTCACCGCGAACGAGCTGGAGCCCGCCGAGTCCGCGGGCGCATAATGGACGGTCGCGATGGATGACTCCCGGCTTCACGACCGTCCGGCTGTGCGACGAGGAGGGGCTGCTCGAGGCCGAGTTCGTTCCCGACGCCGGGATGCTGTGCCGCTCGCTGCGCCACCGTGGCGAGGAGCTGCTGGCCCAGAACGCGGGCCTCGCCGCGTATGCCGCGCGCGGGAAGACGATGGGCATCCCCCTGCTCTACCCGTGGGCCAACCGGCTCGCGGGCTTCGAGTACGGCGTCGCCGGCAGGACGGTGACGGTCCCGCACGACCCGCAGCGGATCGCGCTCGACGGCAATGGCCTGCCGATCCACGGAGTGATCGGCGGGCGGCTGCGATGGGAGCCGACGCACCCGCGGGACCCCGGCGCGCGGTCGCTCACGGCCCGGCTGAGCTGGAGCGAGTCACAGCTGCCGGGACCGTTCGAGGCGTTCCCGTTCAGGCACGACTCGTCTACGAAGCTCGCCTGGTGGACGGTCGCCTGGAGGTGACGATCGTCGTGGACGCGTGCGGCGAGGACCGCGTTCCGGTGGCGTTCGGCCTGCACCCGTACCTGTCCCCGCCAGGGGTCGCGCGTGAGCAGTATCGGGTCGAGCTGCCGCCGATGCGCCACTTGAAGCTCGACGCCGAGCAGATTCCCGTCGGCCCCGGTCGAGCAGCTGCCGGCGCGCCGGTTCGAGCTCGCCGAGGACGAGTTCGACGACGGGTTCGACGACGTGGCGAGCCCGCGCGATTCGCGGTGGAGGACGGGACGCGCCGGCTCGAGCTGGAGCTCGTGGAGGGATACCCGTGCGCGCAGGTGTACGCGCCTCGCGCCGGCCAGTTCATCTGCTTCGAGCCGATGACCGCGCCCGCCAACGCGTTGCGCAGCGGTGTCGGGCTGCGCGTACTCGAGCCCGGCGAGCTGTACAGCGCCACGTTCGCGCTGCGCATCGAGAGCCGCTAGGGGCGGGACCCATCCGTAGCAGGGGAGTTGCTTACCCGCGGGGCGCCTTGGCCAGGTACTTGTGCCCCGTCTTGACCTCGACGTGACGGTGGTTGACGAGGTTCGTAACAGCGACCTTGTCGCGCGTAACGCGGATCAGGGTCCCTTCGCAGAGATCCTCGGTCAACCATTCCGTGCCCTGTACGGCACCGGCGGCGTAGTTGCCCTTCGTGGAGAATTTGCCGTGGGCGTTGGCCCACAGTTTGCGCACGACGTGCTTGCCCGACGCCGCGGCGTATGCCTGCACGGACCCAACGCGAGCGATGTGAAGGCGCTCGCGCTTGGTCGGGCACACCGAGAAGTTCCCGCCGGTCAGTTCCGCAATCACCATCCCGTTGCGTTCCTGCCTGAGAATGAACTCCCCGGCGAAGAACTGTCCCGTTTGCGTCTTCCCGTCTGGACCGGGCAGCGCCGTGGTGACGCTCACCGTCCCCTTGGTCGCATCGATGACCGACCCGAACGGGATCTGGCGCAGCGTTTGCAACGGCACGAACTGCTTGCTCCCCGGGACCTTGACGAGCACCTTGCCCGACACGGGCGCGACGTTGCCGGTGCGGGCGAGGAGGGGTGGCGGGACGACGGTCGACGTGGCAACCAAGTGACCCACTTCTTGGACTACGTTGGCTGGACCACAAGGGCAGGTACTTTCAGGCGGTTCGCCGGCCCTGGCCAGCTCAACCACCGCGTGATCGGGCTGTCCGGCCACATACAGGTTCTTGCTGTCGGGGCTCACCGTGACACGGCGTGCACCCGCGATGCCGGTTGCGCCGCTGGTCCCGCACGTGTTTTTTTTGACTTTGCCGATGCATTCGTAGGGCGCGGGAAACGCTGTGAGAGCGCCCGTTTCGGTGTTGCGGGTGAACTCCGCCACATCGTCTTCGTTCGAGCTGCTGGCGTAGACGTCTTCGCCGCCGGGGCTGATCGCCACACCGAGCGGATTTCCGATCCCGTTGGCCAGCGAGCAGCCGGCGGTCGATCCGGTTTTTTCGTGCGCCAAGCATCCGTTTGGTTCCGGCAGCTGCGCGAGGGCGCCGGTCGTGGAGTTGCGCTTGAGCTCGACGATGGCGCTGTTGTCGAAGGAGTTGGCGTAGATGTTCTTTCCGTCCGGGCTAATGGCAAGCGACTCTGAGCCTTCGATGACTTTGGCTTCGGCACAGCCGGCGACGGTGCCGATACAGCCTTCTTCGCCCGACAGCTGTTTGAGGGCACCGGTGCTTGGTTCGCGTGCGAAAGCGGCTACATCGGATTCAGGGTCTTTCGCCCCAGCTGCCGCGTAGAGGTCAGCCCCGTCGGGGCTGAGCACTGTGGTGACGACTTCGTGCAGGCCGATAGCGGTGTTGATCGGACAGCCGCTGCCTGTACCACCGATGCATTCGTGGCCGACGATGGGCGCAAGCGTACCTTCGGTGTTGCGCGAGAACTCGCCGATCGCTTCGCTACCGAGGCTCGCGACATAGACGTTCTTGCCATCGGGGCTGATCGTGACGCCATAGGGATTCGCTAGTCCCTTGGCTTCTTTGATCGCGCACGGGCTCGCGGCTTCGGCGCTGATACAGCCCGTCTCCGTGAGCAGTCCCGTGGTGGTGTCGCGCGTGAACGAGACGAGATCGTTGGAGCCCTGCGTCACCACGTACACATTGCCTCCACCCGGACTGATCGCGATCGCCGCCGGACCATTCATCGCCGTCGCGTTGGTCGTGACGTTTTCGGAGGCGCACTGTTCCGTGCTTTCAGTGATGCAGCCAATCGGTTTCAGGGATCCATCGGACTGTCGCAAGTACTCGATTAGAGCGCCGGCAATCGCTACTGAGTAGACGTTCTTGCCGTCAGGGCTGACCGGAGCTTCGTACGTGTTCGACATGGACCCTTTCGGCAGCAAGGTTCCGCAGCCAATGACGACTGGGTGCCCTTCTTCTTCGTACCCTTCTTCTTGCAATTTTTGTTCGTACCCTTCTTCGCTGACGCAGTTGAAGGGGCTGGCCAGCTGCGAGAGCGAACCTCGCGGCGGCGCCGCTCGCGATGACGCCGGCATTGCCAGCAACGTCGAGAACACGAGAATCCCGAGCGCGAGCAGCATCATCCCTCGCCCGTAGGCGCGAGGCAACGGCTTTGAATCGCTGGGTACGGTTAGCATCGTCCTAGTGCCAGCGGGGATTGTGACAGGAGCAGCCTGAGAATGGGTCGCGCCAGATGGGGGCAGCGCAAGACGGCGCTGCTGATCACGGTGGCCGTGGTGGCAGCGGGGATCGGTGTGGGTGCCTACGCAATACACCTGCTGCGACGCAGCGAACTGCAGACGATCGATGCACGGTTCTCGATCAGGGGATCACAGGCGCCGCCGTCAGACATCGTGCTGGTGGCGATTGATCCGGCCACGTTCCAGCAGCTCACCGACCGCAACATGTCTTCCGAGTTCCCCTTCCCGCGTCGCTACGACGCGCAGGTCATCGAACACCTGCGCACAGCCGGCGCAAAGGTGATCGCGATGGACATCGAATTCACTCATCGAACGGATCCCCGCGACGACGAAGCCCTGGCCGAAGCGATCGTGCAGGCTCGCGGGAAAACCGTGCTGGGCGCCACCGAAGTGGCCAAGGGCGGGATCACGGGCATATTCGGGGGAGAGCCCGAACTGCTGCGCGAACTGGGGACGCGACCCGCCGAGGTCAGATTCAAGCCGGACTCCGATGGCTCGATCCGCCGCTTCGGATACTCCTACAACGGTCTGCACAGCTTTGCGGTGGTCAGCGCTGAACTGGCCACGGGCAAATCCATCCCGGCCTCGCGCTTTGAAAAGGGATTGCTACCGATCGACTACGTGGGCCCATCCGAAACGATCAGGTCGATCCCCTACTCCAGCGTGCTGTTGAACCAATTCTCGCCGAGCGCGGTTCGCGGCAAGATCGTGATCGTCGGCGCCACCTCGCCGATCCTCCAGGACATCCATGCGACGCCGACCAGCAGATATATGCCCGGCCCGGAAATCTGGGCGAACGCAACATCGACGCTCCTGAAGGGCGTACCCCTGACGAACGCCCCAACCTGGGTCGACATCCTCCTGATAGTCCTCCTAGGCGCGGCGACCCCGTTGGGCAGCCTGCGCGTGCGCCGCTGGCGCTCGCTGCTGGATGCGGTGGCGCTGGCGGTGGTGTTCACGGTCGCGACGCAGATCGCGTTCAACACGGGCTGGATCTGGGCGTTCGTGTATCCGCTCCTGGCCCTGGCGATCGGCACGCTGGGGACGTTGGCCGTCCTGTACGTGGGCGAGGCGATCGAGCGCGAACGGGTGCGGGATATGTTCTCGCGGTTCGTGCCGGGGGATGTTGTCGATCAGGTGCTGGAGAGCGCCAACGAGAACCTTCGGCTCGGCGGCGTGGAACGGGATGCGACGGTCCTGTTCAGCGATCTGCGCGGGTTCACGAGCTTCTCGGAGAGCCAGACGCCCGAGCGGGTGATCGAGGTCGTCAACCACTACCTGAACGAGATGACCGAGGCGATCATGGCCGCGGGGGGCACGCTGATCGCGTACATGGGCGACGGCATCATGGCGGCGTTTGGGGCACCGCTTGGAGCAGGATGACCATGCCGATAGAGCGCTGCGGGCGGCGCGGGAGATGATCGGAGCCGCGCCTGCAGCGGTTCAACGCGTGGCTCGCCGAGGAGGGCCACGAGAGCGGTTTCGCGATGGGCGTGGGTCTGAACAGCGGTCCGGTGATGGCCGGGAACGTGGGCTCGGAGCAGCGCGTGGAGTACACGACGATCGGCGACACGACGAACACGGCCTCGCGCCTGGAGGGGATGACGAAGGGCTCGGGGCACATGCTGTTCTGCGCGCAGTCCACGCGCGACCGGATGCAGGACCCGCCCGCGGACCTCGTGCTGGTAGGTGAGTTCGAGGTGCGCGGGCGGGAGGCGAAGCTGCCGGTGTGGACGCTCGCCGCGAGGCCCTCCACAAAGGTGGAAGGCGACGCGACGGCGGCAAACGACGCACCGGCCTCAGACGGCGTTCAGGCGGGATCGGGGGCGTAGGGCCCGGGCTTGCGGCGCGGCTTGCCGCCGGGGAAGGCCAGGCGCAGGATCGTGCGGTGGACCGTGCCCAGCTGCTTGCTCAAAGGGCCCGTGTTGTAGGGCAGGCCGTAGCGGTGGCAGATGTCGCGCACGCGCGGGCGCGATCTCCGAGTAGCGGCTGGAGGGCATGTCGGGGTAGAGGTGGTGCTCGACCTGGAAGGAGAGGTTGCCGGCGAGCAGGTGAAAGAGCGGGCTGCCGTCGATGTTGGCGGAGCCGGTGAGCTGGCGCACGTACCACTGCCCGCGGGTCTCCTCGGCGGCCTCGGCCTTGCTGAAGGTGTAGGTCTGGTCGGGGAAGTGCCCGCAGAAGATGATCGAGTGCGCCCAGACGTTGCGCACGATGTTGGCGGTGAAGTCGGCCGTCACAGTCGCCTTGAAGCTGCGACGCGCGGCGCGCGACCGCCCTCCTCGCCCGGACGCGACCGACGCCAGCGCAGAGGCGGCCGCGGAGAGCGCGGGGAAGGCGATGTAGTCCTTGATGACCTGCTTGCGGGCCTTCACGCCGACCCCCTTCAGCTCGGAGATGACCTGGGCCTTGGACTTCTCGCCGGTGCCGATCGCGTCCCAGTTGAGGTCGTGCACGGCGACGCCCCACTCGAAGAAGCCCATCAGCAGCAGGTTGTAGAGGGGCTGGAGCAGGTAGACGGGATTCCAGGGCTGGTGCGGGTCGATGCGCATGATCTCGTAGCCCAGGTCGCGGTCGAGGCCGCGGATGTTGGTGAAGGTGTGGTGCTCGTAGTTGTGGGAGTGCCGCCAGGCGTCGGCCGGGGAGGCGGTGTCCCAGTCCCAGGACTGGGAGTTGATGTCGGGGTCGTTCATCCAGTCCCACTGGCCGTGCATGACGTTGTGGCCGATCTCCATGTTCTCGAGGATCTTCGCCAGCGACAGCGCGGCCGTGCCGGCGAACCACAGCGGGCGTTTGCTCGAGCCGAGCAGCAGCGCGCGCGCGGCGAGCACGAGATGGCGGTGCAGCCGGATCGTCGAGCGGATGTAGCGCGAGTCGCGCTCGCCGAGGTCGGCGAAGATCTCGGCGTGCAGCGCGTCGAGCTCGCGCCCGAGCTCGTCGAGCTGGGCCGGGCTGAGATGGGCCATCGGGCTCTCGATCTCCTCGAAGCCTCGATCGGTGCTCGTGGTGGTGGGGCTCGGCGTATGTGGCAGACATGGGGTTCCTTTGGGTGTGTGACGAGTGGGATGTGAGGAGGTGCGCGGGTGTGAGAGTAAGTCAGTGAGGTGCGGGTGTCGGGGTGTAAGTGTGTGCTGTGCGAGGAGTGGGAACGGATGCTCAGAGGTCGATCTCGACGGCGCCCTCGGGCGCGTTGATGCAGGTCTGCAGCAGTTCCCCGGGCTGACCGTGGACGCGGCCGGTGCGCAGGTCGCGCACGCGGCCGGAGCGCAGCCGCCCGACGCAGCTGTGGCAGATGCCCATGCGACAGCCGAAGGGCAGCGTCGCGCCGGCCTGCTCGCCCGCTACGAGGATCGGCTGCTCGCCGTCGCTGACGGCGTCGAGGCCGCTGGAGCACAGGCGGATCGTGCCACCGGCGCCGCGCTCGCCCTCGCCGACGTGCTCGTGCGGCTGGAAGTGCTCCACGTGCAGTCGCGCGGGGTCGGCCGTCTGTCGCGCCAGTGCGCGCCCATCGCGTCCAGCAGACCGCGCGGCCCGCACAGGAAGGTCTCGCGCTCGGACCAGTCCGGGCACAGCTCCTGCAGGTGCGCGGGAGTGAGACGGCCCTGCTCGGAGCTGGTCCACTCGTGCAGGCGGTAGCCGGGCTGACCCGGGCCAGCTCGCGCAGCTCGCGGGCGAAGACGAACTGCTCGGGAGCGCGGGTGCTGTGGATGTGGACGACGTCCGCAAGCGCGCCCGCGCGGCAAGCGACCGCAGCATGCTCGCGATCGGCGTGATCCCGCTGCCGGCGCTCACGAACAGCAGTCGCTCGGGCAACGGGTCGGGCAGCGTGAAGGCGCCTTCCACGCCGCCGAGGCGCACGATCGCGCCGGGGCGCAGACGCTCGCACAGGAAGGGCGAGACGGCGCCGGAGGGCACGAGCTTGGGCGTGATCGAGATGCAGCCGTCGGCGCGGCCGGGCTCGGAGGTCAGCGAGTAGGCGCGCCAGTGGTGGCGCGCCGTCGACCTCGATGCCCAGGCGCAGGTACTGCCCGGGTCGATGGCCGGGCCACTCCCAGCCGGGCTTGATCAGGACGGTGACCGCGTCGACGCTCGCGGGCTCGACCCGTTCGACGCGTCCGCGCAGCTCGCGCGTGGACCACAGCGGGTTGACCAGCTCCAGGTAGTCGTCGGGCAGCAGCGGCGAGGTGAACGAGCGGATCAGCCCGAGCGCCCGGCGGCGCAGCGGCCGGGACCTGTGGGACCGCTCCCCGTTCAGCCATCGGACGCACCCGACTGGTGGACTCGCGGGAATCGAGGGTAGCGAGCGTCGGATGAGGTCAGCGTGGAGAACGCAAAAGATCATGACGCGAAACATATGCTACCTCAAATGAGGGAACATAGATATTGGTACCCTAATATCACGATGGCACGCACGAGCCGACAGACGACCGCGAACGGCCGCAGCGCCGAGGGGCGCGAGGCTACAGCGGATCCGCAGGCTCCTCGGATACGACCTTACGGTCGAGCAGCTCGCGGCGGAGGTGGGCATGTCGGTGCGCAACATCCGCAACCACCACACGCGCGGGCTGCTGCCCCCGCCGGAGGTGCGGGCGCGCGTCGGCTACTACAACGCCGAGCACGTCGCGCGGCTGAGGCTGATCCTCGACCTGCAGGCCGACGGCTTCAACCTCGCCGCGATCGAGCGGCTGCTGAGCGGCTCGGACGGTCTGGCCGAGCGCCTGCTCGGGTTGCGCCGGGCCGTGACCACCCCGTATGAGCCCGAGACGCGCCGAGATGATCACGGCCGAGGAACTGGCGAGCCGCTTCGGCGAGACCGACGCGAAGGACGTCGAGCGCGTGCGCAAGCTGAAGCTGCTCGTGCCGCTCGGCGACGGGCGCTTCGAAGTCCCGAGCCCGGCGCTGCTGCGCGACGCCGAACAGGTCGTCGCGCTGGGCATCCCCCTGCACGCCGCGCTCGTGCTGGTCGAGCGGGTCAGCCGCGACGCCGACTCGATCGCGCGCGCGTTCACGAAGCTGTTCCTGAAAGAGCTGTGGGAGCCCTTCGACGAGGAAGGCCAGCCGGCCGAGCGCTGGGACGAACTGATCGAGGCCGTCGACTCGCTGCGCCCGCTCGCCTCCGAGGCGCTGCTGGCGCTGTTCAAGCAGCGCATGACCGGCCAGCTGGAGGCGGCGTTCGGCAAGGTGATCGAGCACCAGGCCAAGCGCAAGTAGCGCCGAGCACTCCTCGCCCGTCAATCGGAGCGTGTCGGACGCGGGCACTCAGGACGCGCAGGTGCTCAGGACACGGGGGCGTCAGGGCACGAGCACGATCTTGCGGTGCGAGCCGGCGGCCAGGCGCTCCCACGCCTCGGCGACCTGCGCGAGGGGCAGTGACTCCACACCGACCTGCAGCCGGCCGGCGGCGGCCTCCTCGGCCATGCGCCGGTATGCCTCGCGCTTGACCTGCACCGGCGCGGCGAAGTTGGTGTGACCCATGATCACGAGCATCTTGCCGCGGATCACGGCCGAGGGCACCGTCGCCTCGGCGCCCGCGCCTGCCCCGATCTGCACGATCCGGGCGCCGAAGCTCGCCGCCTGCAGCGCCGCCACGAAGGGCTCGCCGTAGACGGGGTCGAGCACGACGTCGATGCGCCCCTGCGCCGCCTCGGCCAGGGCGGCCGGCAGGTCGTCGGGCTCGTCCAGGCGCACGGCCGCGTCGGCGCCCAGCTCCAGGCAGCGCGCGAGGCCCTCGGGTGAGCGTGCGGCGGCCACCACGCGCGCCGCGCCGAGCAGCCTGGCGGACTGGACGGCGATCTGTCCGAGCACGCCGCTCGCGCCGAGCACCAGCACGTGCTCGCCCTCGCTGAGCTGAGCGCGCCAGGTGAGCCCGAGCCACGCCGCCAGGCCGGAGATTCCGAGCGCCACGGCGACTCCGTCCGGCACGCCGTCGGGCACCGGATATGTCGAGGCGGGGTCGATCAGGGCCCGCTCGGCCATCGAGCCGAAGGGGAGAATGGGCGCGTCGAAGTAGACGCGCGCGCTGTCCAGCAGACCGACGCCCTCGCGCCCGGCGACCGCGGGAAGCGGCGGCTTGCCGGCGTAGAAGCGCCCGGCGGAGATCGCCACGTCAACCGGGTTCAGCCCCGCGGCCAGCACCTGCGCGACCGCCTGCTCGGGACCGGCCTCGGGCTCCTCGAACTCGTCCAGGCGCGGGACTCCGTACTCGTGCAGCACGGCAGCTTTCATAGGGACAATGATCCCACGATCTCGACCACACCGGCGCCCGTGCGGCCGTTCCGCGTCCGCGTCCGGGCCTCAGGCGCTCGACCCGCGCGCTCGAGCGAGCGCCAGCCGCGCGGCGGCGTGACCGGGGACGCCGTGCACGGCGCCACCCGGGAAGGCGGCGGCGCTGCCGATGTAGAGACCGCGCACCGGCGTGCGGTAGGGGGCGAGCGAGCGCACCGGGCGGAAGAGGACCTGCGTCAGCGCGTAGCTGCCGCCGCCGACGTCGCCGCCGACGAGGTTGGCGTTGCGCGCCTGCAGGTCTGCGGGCGTGAGCACGTGACGGGCGAGGATGCGTTCGCGAAAGCCCGGCGCGAAGCGCTCGACCTGGGCCTCCATGCGCTCCACGTGGCGGTCGCTCTCGCCCGCCCAGTCGACGCGTGTGGGGACCGTGGGTGTAGCCCCAGGCGGTGTGCTTGCCCGCGGGCGCGCGCGTGGGGTCGGCGAGGGACTGCTGGCCGACGAGCATGAAGGGACGCTCGGGCAGCCCCTCGCGCATCGCCTCGGTGGTGGCGAGCAGCTCGGCCGCGGAGCCGCCGAGGTGGACGGTGCCGGCTTCGCGCGCCTGCGGCGCGCTCCACGGGATCGGGCCGTCGAGCGCCCAGTCGACCTTCAGCGTCGCGGGCCCGTAGCGGTAGCGGCGCAGCGCGCGGGCGTACCGCCCGGGAACGCGTCCCCGGCGAGGTCGGCGAGCGCCGCGGGCATCGTGTCGGCGATCACCAGCGGCGCGGAGATCCGCTCGCCGCCCGCGAGCTCGACGCCCACGACCCGCCGGCGCTCGACGGCCACGCGCACGACCTTCGCGCCGGTGCGCACCTCGCCGCCGAGCTCGCGCAGGCACGCGAGCAGCGCGTCCGCGAGCCGGCCCGCGCCGCCCTCGGGGCTGGGCCAGCCGGCGCCGTGGCCGAGCAGCGTGAGGTAGGCGGCGGCGATCGCGCTGCCCCGCCCGGACGGGGGCACGTCGGAGTGCATCGCCGACCCGTACAGCCACGCGCGCGGGCCCTCGCCCGCGAACAGCTTCTCACCGAGCGAGGTGCGCGGCCATTCGCCAGCAGCCCGACGAAGCCGAGCATCCCCCGCGGCCCCAGTCCGGCGGTCAGTCGCAGCGGCGCGCGCACGGGCGGGAAGCCGCCGAGCATCGTGTCGCGCAGCGCGTCGAAGGAGTCCACGAACGGGGCCGCGAACGCGCGCCAGCGCTCGCCGTCGCCGGAGTGGGCCGCGTCGAGGCTCGCGGCGGTGCGGTCGAGGTCGCGATACAGCGCCACGGCGCTGCCGTCGGGCAGCGGGTGGGCGAGGCAGACGGGCGGGTGGACCCAGCGCAGGCCGTGGCGCTCGAGCTCCATCGCCGCGAACACCGGCGAGGCCGCGCCGGCGGGATGCACGGCGGAGAAGGTGTCGTGGTGAAACCCCGGAAGCGTGAGCTCCTCGGTCGCGACCGCGCCGCCGGCGCGCGGCGCGGCCTCCAGCACGAGCACGCGCCGACCCGCCCGCGCGAGGGTGATGGCCGCCGTCAGGCCGTTGGGGCCCGACCCGACGACAAGCGCGTCGTGGCTCATACCGCGCAAGCATAGGGCCGCATCGAGGCCACGTCGAGCCGAACGCATACCGACGCCGGCTCGCGACACATGACGCGAGTCCCGTCTCACCTCGGCGGGCATCCCGCGCGGCGGATCGTCCTGTGATAATTGGCGCGATGCGCCACGAGAGCTCGATCACGTCGGTGTCGTGGATCCCCTCCGAGGCGATCGAGGGCTCCCAGCGGCTGGCGTTCGACGCGGGCATGGCCCACTACGACGAGCCGCTGCCGGACGCGATCGAGGACCTGCAGGAGCTGCGCGACGCCGACCGCTTCCGCTTCGCGAACGTGCTGAGAGGCTGGATCGAGGTCGACGAGAAGGGTCGCATCTCCGACTTCGGCCAGGGCGGCGGCGGGCTGATGGGCGCGACCACGGTGAAGCTCGGCCCGGTGGCGCGCACGTTCGAGGCGATCGGGCTGCCCGACATCGCCCCCAAGCCGGTGAAGGGCGAGGGCTGGGTCAGGTTCACGCAGACCGCCGGCGGGCGCACGGGCGTGCCGGCGCCGCGCCGGGTGCGGCGCAAGCCGTTCGTGCAGTGGCAGGCGCCGCTGGTGTGGACGACGCTGTCGCTGACGCTGCACGCCGACGGCCGCGTGCAGGGGCAGATGACGGGCGCGAGCAAATTCCCGCGCCACTGGGTCTATGACGAGGAGCTGCGCCTCAGCCACAAGTCGGGGCTGGCGGACTTCAAGGACTGGTATCGCAAGTCCTTCGGTCGCCACACCCCATGGGGGGACACCGACTCCAAGGCGCTCGTGACGGCCGTCGAGACGCGCGCTCGAGCGCGGCGCTCTCGGCGCAGATCATGCAGGGCGGGCACAAGCCGGAGATCCGCAAGGTCAAGGCCGGCGATGCGCTCGTCAGGCAGGGCGAGCGCGGCTCGGAGGTGTTCCTGCTGCTCGACGGCGTGCTGCGCGTCGAGGAGGACGGCCGTGCGCCTGGCCGAGTACGGCCCCGGCGCGCTGCTGGGCGAGCGCGCGGCCCTGGAGGAGGGCCTGCGCACCTCGACGCTCGTCGCGGTGACGCCCTGTCGCGTGGCGGCCGTGGAGGCGCGCGAGCTCGATCGCGGCGCGCTGCGGGAGCTCTCCAAGGACCACCGCCGCACGAAGCCCGACCCGCGGAGCTGAGCGGTTGCAGGTGCACCTGTGCGGCGTGCGGGGCTCGACCCCCGCGCCTCGGCGCCGAGTACGTGCGCTACGGGGGCCACACCTCGTGCGTGGCGCTCGCGCACGACGACGCCCCGAGCAGCGCCTCGGGATCGCGCGCGCCCGACGCTGATCCTCGACGCGGGCACGGGGCTGCAGGTCGCATCGCGCCTGCTGGGCGGCGGAGCCCTATGAGGGCACGATCCTGCTCAGCCACCTGCACTGGGATCACACGCTCGGGCTGCCGTTCTTTCCGGCGGGCGACGACCCGAGCGCGCGCGTGAGCGTGATGGTGCCCGAGCAGGAGAGCGGCGAGAGCGCCACGAGCCTGCTCGCGGGGGTGATGCGCCCGCCGTACTTCCCGATCGAACCGACGCGAGCTGCGCGGGGACTGGACGTTCGCCACGATCGCCCCGGGCGAGCACGAGATCGAGGGGTTCGAGGTGCTGGCGCGCGAGATCCCCCACAAGGGCGGGCGCACGCTCGGATATCGCGATCGGCGACGGCCACGCGACGCTCGCCTACCTGCCCGACCACTCCCCCACGGCGCTCGGCGCGGGCGAGGACGGCTGGGGCGAGTATCACCCGGCGGCGCTCGAGCTGGCCCGAGACGCCGACGTGCTCGTGCACGACTCGGCGATGTTCCCGCAGGAGCTCGCCGCGGAGGCGAGCTTCGGCCACGCGGTCGCCGACTACGCCGTCGAGCTGGGCAAGCGCGCGGGCGTGCGCGAGGTGGTGCTGTTCCACCACCGCCACGACCGCAGCGACGACGATCTCGACGGGCTCGCGCGGCGACTCGGGCGCTCCGGCTCGGAGGGCTCCCCGAAGGTCAGCGTGGCGGTCGAGGGGACCGCGATCGAGCTGTAGTCTCAGAGTCGCGCAGCGATCCACACGGCAAGTCGAGCGAAAGGGGTCGGACTCATGGGAGCACCGGTGGTCCACTTCGAGATCATGGGCAAGGACGCGGAGAAGCTGAGGGAGTACTACTCGACCCTGTTCGGGTGGCAGTTCAGCACCGACAACGAGATGAACTACGGGGTGGTCTCGCGCGAGGAGAACCTCACGCCGGAAGGCATGGGTATCGGCGGCGGCATCGGCGCCGCGCCCGAGGGCTATGACGGCCACGTCACCTTCTACGTCACCGTGCCCGGACGTCGAGGCGGCGCTCGCCCAGGCCGAGAGCCTCGGCGGCTCGCGCATGATGGGCCCCGAAGAGATCATGGGCCGCATGATCCTCGGCATGTTCAAGGACCCCGAGGGCCACGTGATCGGCCTGATCAACCCGGTCGGGTAGGGCGAGCGCTCGAGAGCTGGGGGTCGGGTGTCGGAAGATCGGGATTGGCGTCTGGAGGTCGAGCTCGATGTCGCAGATACGCGGAGCGCACTCGATCGCGTCATGGGGCGGGTGCGCAACCCGGACATCGCGGACGAGGCCCGAGCGGCCGTTTCGCAGGATGTCGTGATCACGCACGACGGAAGACACCTGTTCGCCTACGCGGCCACCGAGGGCGCGCTGGCACAAGCCCGCAGCGCGGTCGAGGGCGTGCTCCGGCACGACAGCATCGAGTCGAGCGTCCGCGTGAGCCATTGGGACGAGGACCTCGACGCCTGGCGTCAGACCGATCCACCACCCACCGCCCAGCAACAACAGGCCGTGGAGACGGCCACGCGCGACGCCGAGACGATCGAGACGCGAACGATGGTCGCGAGCGCAGGCAAGCTCGTTCGCGGCACCCTCGAGCAGTCGATGCTCGATTGGGCGGACAAGCTCGGCGTTAGGTGCACGATCGTCGAGCACCCCCACCTGCTCACGACGCAGGTCGGCTTCACGATCACCGGACCAAGGCACAAGCTCGATGAGTTCACCGAGGGCCTCAAGACCGAGGAGACGGCCACGATCCGCGCCGAGCGGACGCTGATGCTTGACCCGCTCTAGCATGCTGTCCCTGGCGGCGCAAGCGCCGCCAGGCGGGATCGCGCATGCGCGATCCCGGACACGCCGCATGCGGCGTGTCTTCCGAGCGGCGCATGCGCCGCTCGGCGAGGCCGCACATGTGCGGCCTCGAGGGCAGGGCCGCATGCGGCCCTGCCGGTCGTGCCGCATGCGGCACGACCCACCCCATCAGCTTTACCTAGAGCATGCGGCACGTTGCTTGCGATCAAGCATCGCGGCCGGCCGTCGGTCATCGCCTGCGAGACCCCGAACCGCCCCCGCATCCGCTCGGGCTGAAAGCGCCCGGCGCGGCACGCGCGCGAACGGGTGGGGCAGCTCGTCACCCGCCGGCGATGGGTCTTGCCACCGGTGACGTAGATGCGCCCGGGGTTGTGCAGCGTGTGCCACTGCGCCCATGCGCTCGTCGGCTTGGTGGGGGAAGGGGCGGCGACTGTGCCGTCGTGAACAGCGATGCGGGCGTGCTCGGTGCAGAGGTCGCGGGTAGCGCGCCGACGCCGTCGATGCCGACGACGGTGACCGGCAGGGAGGAGCTGGTGATGAACAGGATCGACGCGTCCTTCTCGCCGGGGGTCGTGGGAGCGAACGCAACCGTCACCGCGCAGCCGGCGCCCGGGTAGACGACCTGTCCGCTGCACGTGTCGGAGAGCACGGGGAACATCAGCGGCGTGCCCGAGACGCGGAAGGCCTGCTGCACCTCGAGGGGGTAGTCGCCGGTGTTCGTCAGCGCGATCGTGTGGTTCACGGAGGAGCCGAGCGCCACTTCGCCGAGCAGGGTCTGATCGCCGTTCACGGCGATGCGCGGCCCGTACAACCCGGTTCCTTCGAGCGCCACCACCAGCGGCGAGGAGGACGAGTCGGATGCGATCGTCAGCTGCGCCTGCTGCGGGCCGGGCGAGAGAGGCTGGAAGCGGATGCTCATGTTGCAGGTGTTGCCCGGCCCGAGCTGGTCGTGTTCGCAATTGCCCCACTGGATCGAGAACGCCGAGGCGTCGGGGCCGGAGATGCTCACCGATTCGATCTGCGTGGAGCCGCCGTTGGGGTCGTTCAGGATGGTGAGTTCCTCGGACTCGTTCTGTTCGCCTTCATGCGAGCCCGGGCTGGAGTAGGGGATCGGGGTGAAGCTCAGCGATCCCGGGTTCGCCGACAGGGTGCCCGGTGCGCTCTGTTCGCTCTGTTCGTTCAGCGGGATCGGCGGCGGCGGCGAAAGCTGTGACTGGGCCGGCGCCGTGCTCGCGCCGATGAGCGCGCCCGTGAGCGTGATGAGCGAGAGCAGTGAAGCCGGTCGTCGCATCGTGGAGCTCCTGACCTGGGGCCGTTGCCTGCGCTGTGTCCGATCGGCGCTGGGTCCCACCGGGATGGCGGGCGGCCCGATCTCCTCGACGGTGCGCGCGGCGAGGGTGAGGGCTGCACGGGCCGGTCGCACCGCCCTACGGCTTCTGCGCGCGGGCGCGCGTGAGCAGCTCGGTGTAGAGCTGCTCCTGGGCGCGCGCCGGGAACGGCTCGACGGTGCCCGAGCTAGTGAGCGTGACCTGTGCGGGGCCGATCACGAAGCCGAGGATGTCGAAGTACAGCGAGATGGGCACGCCGCGAACGGCCAGCTTGGCGGTGACGCGCCAGCCGAAGCCGCCGCTCGTGCCGGGGGCGGGCGGAGTGCCGGAGGCGATCGAGACGCCGAGCACCGTCTCCGAGGGCGCGTGCTGCTGGGATTTCAAGAGCGCCGAGAGGTAGCGCGAGAAGCACGCGCGCACGCGCGAGCTGCGGATCGCGTGAAGCGCGGCGTCGGCTTCGGCCGGGCTGTGCGCGACGTTCACTTCCGAGCTCGCGCTCAGGGCGAGGATGCCGCGCTTGAGTTCGAAGTGCGGAGAGCTCGCCTGCGCGAGCGCGCCCGGCGAGCGCTGCGGGGCGCTCGCGCCGGCCCCGCCGCTGCAGCTGCGCAGCTGCGCCTGCAGGCGCCGTTCGGCGGCCGATTCGTGTTCGGGAGTGCGTGCGGGGGTGAAGCCGGGGACGTCCTCCGTGGTCAGGTTGACCGCGTGGGCGAACGCCAGCGCCTGCGCCTGTGAGGGCGAGCCGCCGCGACCGGACGCGTTTGCCGTGCCCCGCCGCGGTGCCGGTCGTGGTCGTGGTCGTGGCGCCGGTGTAGGCGCCCTTGCCGCATGCCGAGAGCAGAGCGCAGGCCGACACGAGCGCGAGGAGGATGGCCGTCCGGCGCATTGGGTGTTCATTGTGTCAGAGCCCGACCGGCCGACCGCGATCCTCGGTGCGATCGCTTTCGCGGCAATTCGAGCGGCGATGTCGAAATCGGCGGACGCCGTTCGTCGTGGTGGTAGAGCAAGGGTTCAGACTGGGAGATCCGAGTGGAGCTCCGCCGTCGGACCCGCAACCAAAGGAGAGCAGACGAGATGCGATTCATGATGATCATGCTGCCGAACGTCCCCGGCATCGACGAGGAGAGCTGGACGCCCGACCCCGAGGCGGTGACGGCGATGGGCAAGTACAACGAGGAGCTCTCGAAAGCCGGCGTGCTGCTGGCCCTCGATGGGCTGCATTCGCCCGCCAAGGGCGCACGTGTGTCCTTCTCGGACGGCCATCCGAGCGTGACCGACGGCCCGTTCGCCGAGGCCAAGGAGCTGATCGGCGGCTACTGGATGATCGAAGCCGCCTCCAAGGAGGAGGCCGTGCGAGTGGGCCTCGCGCTGCCCGGCGGCCGACGGCGACACGATCGAGGTGCGCCAGGTCTTCGAGATGTCGGACTTCCCACCCGAGGTGCAGGAGGCCGGCCGGCTCTCGCAGGACCCGCCCGCGCAGACGAGCGCGCGCTAGCAGGACGGTCGCGTGCCGCCCGATCCCAGGCAGGAGCGCCGCGAGCGCCGATCCGACGATGCCGAGAGCCTGCGGGCGATCGAGGCGGTGTGGCGGATCGAGGCGGCAAGGGTGATCGGGCGGCTCGCGCGGATCGTGGGCGACGTGGGACTCGCGGAGGACATGGCGCAGGACGCGCTCGTGGCCGCGCTCGAGCGCTGGCCGCGCTCGGGCGTGCCGGAGAACCCGGGCGCCTGGCTGACGGCCACGGCCAAGAACCGCGCGATCGACCAGTTGCGCCGCCGGCGACGGCTGGAGAGCCGGCAGGAGCAGATCGCGCACGAGCTCGAGACCGCGGCGCGTGTGGAGGCCCAGGAGATCGGGCTCGTGCGCGAGGAGGATGAGATCGAGGACGACGTGCTGCGACTGATGTGCGTGACCTGCCATCCGGTGCTCTCCACCGAGGCGCGCGTGGCGCTGACGCTGCGGATGCTCGGTGGGCTGAGCACGCGCGAGATCGCCCGCGCCTATCTCGTCTCCGACGCGAGCATGTCGCAGCGGATCGTGCGCGCCAAGCGCACGCTCGCGGAGGCGCAGGTCGGGTTCGAGCTGCCCGACACCGACGAGCTGGGGGCGCGCGTGGGCTCGGTGTGCGAGGTCGTCTACCTCGTCTTCAACGAGGGCTATGCCGCCAGCGGCGGCGAGGAGTGGATGCGCCCCGAGCTCTGCCGCGAGGCGCTACGGCTCGGACGCGTGCTCGTCGGACTGTTGCCGCGCGAGCCCGAGCTGCACGGCCTGGTGGCGCTGATGGAGATCCAGATGTCGCGCTTTCGCGCGCGCGTGGGACCCGAATGGCGAGCCCGTGCTGCTGGCCGACCAGGACCGCGCGCGCTGGGACCGGCTGCTGGCCGCGCGCGGCCTGGCGGCGCTCGAGCGCGCGCAGAGGCTGGCGCGCGAGCGGGGCGAGGCGCTCGGACCCTATGCCCTGCAGGCGGCCATCGCCGCCTGCCACGCCCGCGCGCGCACGACCGCCGCGACCGACTGGGAGCGGATCGTCGCGCTGTACGACGCGCTGGCCCAGCTGCGTCCCTCGCCGGTGGTCGAGCTCAACCGCGCCGTGGCCGTGGCGATGGCGGGCGGCCCGCAGGCCGGTCTCGAGCTCGTCGACGCGCTCGCCGGCGAGCCGGCGCTGCGCGACTACCGCCTGCTGCCGAGCGTGCGCGGCGCACTGCTCGAGCAGCTGGGCCGTTGGGGGGAGGCGTGCGCGGAGTTTCGGCGCGCGGCCGAGCTCACCCACAACGCGCGCGAGCGCACGCTGCTACTCGATCGTGCCCGCGCCTGCGCGTGGAGCGGTGGCAGTGGCGAGGGCGAGGGCGATGACGAGGGCGTCAGGCGATGAGGCGCTGCACTCGGTAGCCGCGCAGACCGCGGGGCGTGCGCACCTGCACCGACTCCCCCACGGCGCGACCCGAGCAGGGCGCTCGCGACCGGCGACTGGGCCGAGAGCTTGCCCTGCGCGAGGTTCGCCTCGGTCGAGCCGACGATCGTCCAGGTGTGGACCTTGCCGCTCTCCTCGTCCAGCACCTCGGCGGTGCTCCCGAACTCGAACGCCGCGCCGGTCGTCGCGGCGTCGGTCTCGACGATGCGCGCGTTCGTGCGGCGCTCGCGCAGGCGCTTGATCTTCGTCTCCAGGTGCGCCTGGTCCTCCTTGGCGATGTGGTAATCGGCGTTCTCGCTCAGATCCCCCAGCTCGCGCGCAGCCAGGATGCGCGCGGCCATCTCCCGCCGTCCGCTCGTCTCGAGCTCGTGGATCTCGGCCTCCAGCGCGACCAGCCCGGCGGGCGTGATCGGCTCTCCGTCAGATGGGGTCGAGCTCATCTGCGCATCTCGACTGCATGCTCGCAGATGACGCCCATCGGCGAGCCCACAGGACAGCCAAGGCTCAGAGACGCCCCTGGCCCCGCTCGAGCTCGAGCAGGATCCGCTTGCGCTCCAGCCCTCCGCCGTAGCCGGTGAGCGTTCCGTTCGCGCCGATCACGCGGTGGCAGGGAACGATCACCCCGATCGGATTGCGCCCGTTCGCGAGGCCCACGGCCCTCGCCGCGGATGGCTGTCCGATGCGCCGGGCGATCTCGCCGTAGCTGACGGTCTCGCCGTAGGGGATCTCGGTGAGCGCGTGCCAGACCCGCAGCTCGAAGCCACGTGCCGTCCATCGCCAGCGGCGTCTGGAAGGAGACGCGCTCGCCGGCGAAGTACTCGCGCAGCTGCGCCCCACATCCGCGAAGGGCGCCGCCGAGTGCTGCCACTGCGGCGCGATCCTCGCGGGCTTGCGCCCGTTCTGCATGTACAAGCCGTGCAGCTCCTCGCCGTCGCCGAGCAGCAGCAGCTCGCCGATCGGACTATCGATGCTCGTGTAGAAGGAGCGAACGGTGGTTCGGTGGTGGTCGGCATGTGTCTGACTCTCTCCTTTTACGCAGCGAGCCGCTCGGCCTCGCCGGTAGTTGACGGTGTTGACGGAGTGCGTGTTGATGGATTGCGCGTTGACGGAGTGCCCGTGCGTGTTGGCGGAGTGCCCGTGCGTGTCGCTCGTGCGGATGAGTCGAGCGATGCCCATAGATGCTGCACGGCATAGGACCGATACGGTCGCCAAAGCTCGGCGTGGGCCTCGGCCGAGGCCGGTGAGCCGTCCAGGCCGAGCTGCTCGAGCGCGTGACGAACTCCCAGATCGCTCGAAGGGAACGCGTCGGGATCGCGCAGGGCGCGCATCGCTATGTACTCGGTCGTCCACGGCCCGACTCCCGGCAACGCCAGCAGTCGGCGGCGCGCCTCTGTCCGATCAGCGCCGGCGTCGATCACGAGCTCCTCGCGCGCGAGCGCCGTCACCAGCGCGAGCAGACAGCGCCGGCGGGCGACCGGCATCGCGAGCCCGTCGGGATCCACGCCGACAAGCGCCTCGGCCGAGGGGAAGACGTGCGTGACTGTTCCGAGCGGACGCTCGAGCCGCTCACCGTAACCGGCGACGAGTCTACCCGCGAGCGTGCGGGCGCCCCGCAGCGAGACCTGCTGTCCGAGCACCGCGCGCACGGCGAGCTCGTGTCCGTCGACGGAGCCCGGCACACGCCGGCCCGGGGCCCTCTGCACGAGCGGCCCAAGCAGCGGCTCGCCGCCGAGAACCGCGGTGACGCTGCGCGGGTCGGAGTCGAGGTCGAGCAACGTGCGCGAGCGCTGCATGGCACTGGCGAGATCGCGCAGATCGTCCAGCCAATAGCGCGCATGCACGTACCCGTCGGCGGGCGACAGCTCGACGACACCCGTGCCGTGTGCCAGGCGCAGGCTGCGACGGTAAGACCCCTCGAGCACCTCCTCGACACCCGGCACGGCACGAAGTCCGAGGAAGGCAATCAGTCCCTCGGCGTCCAGCGGCGAGCGGTAGGGCAAGCGCAGCGATAGCGCCCCACTGTCCTCGGAGCGCCCGTGCCTGCGCGCACGCGCACGCAGCGCGCTCGGCGTCATCGCGAACACCTCCTGCATCGGTCGCGTTGAACTGCCGCACGCTCTGAAAGCCCGCCGCGAACGCCACGCCCGCGATCGACAGCGCGGTCGTCTCAAGCAGGATGCGCGCCGTCTGCGCGCGCTGCGCGCGAGCGAGGGCGAGCGGCCCCGCGCCCACGACAGCCACGAGCTGTCGGTGCACGTGGCGCTCGGTGTAGCCCAGGCGCGCGGCGAGACCGCCAACGCCCTCCCGATCCACCACGCCGTCGGCGATCGACCGCATCGCGCGCCCGACCAGATCCGCGCGCAGGTCCCACTCGGGCGAGCCCGGTGTCGCGTCCGGACGACAGCGCTTGCAGGCGCGAAAGCCGGCCGACTGCGCGGCTGCGGCGGACAGGAAGAAGCGCACGTTCTCGCGTTTGGGCGTGCGCGCCGGGCAGCTCGGGCGGCAGTAGATCCCGGTCGTCTTCACACCGCAGAAGAACCACCCGTCAAAGCGAGGATCCCCTGTCTCAATCGCCTGCCACATGAGCTCGGAGTCGTATTGCATGTCCACACCGTGACACATCGACCTGCCCAGGACTAGCGGGAATCGGACCTCTATGATCGCCTACAACATAGAGGTCCGAAAACCGCCAGCTATTGCGCGTCAGGCCAAGCCGCGGCGCCCATCGCGCCGTCGCCGTCGGCGGGCTTGGGGCCGCCCACCGCGACGATGTCCAGCCCATCGGGCCCCGCCTCGAAAGCACGCACGACCTCGGGCGCCACGCGCACGACGTCCCACTGACGCAGCTCCTGGAGCTCGCCGTCGAGCAGGATCCGCCCGGACCCGGCGACGACGACGTAGGCCTCCTCCTGCTCGCGGTGACTGTGCGCCATCGGACTGCGCACGTTCGCGGCGTAGCGGAAGAGGCTGACCCCGAGATCGCGCGAATCCATGTGCTTGCGACCGAACCGCCCTTCGACTCCGGGCGCGCGGTCGCCTACGGCGTTCTCGATCTCCATCAGGTTCACTACGGCAAAGCGCGACATGGATCTCCTTTGGCGGGGGCGGGAAGATGCGTTTCGGCTCCCACCTTAGAACCGCCTCGCGAGGCCCACGTGTCAGGCGTGGGCGGGATCGGCCAGCGCCGTGAGCATCATCTGCACCCAGGTGTCGACTAGCGTCTCGTCGGCGACCTGGATGGGGATGCCGAGGACATCGGGCAGCAGTCGGGTCGAGAGCAGCGAGCCGAGCCCAAAGGCGGCTATCGCGGCCGCCTCGTCGTCTGCGATCGTGCGCTCGGCGCGTTCGCCGATCCATGCGGCAAAGCCCGTGAACGTCGAGCTCACGAGCTCCTCGACGGCGGTGCTCAGCAGCTGCGGTCGATTGCGCACGTCGGAGGCGAGGATGCGCAGCAGCTCGGACTCGCTGTCGAGCTCGGCCAGGACGTAGCGCGCGGTCAGCGTCAGTTCGGCTTTGAGGTCGCCCAGCGAGCCGAGCATGTTCCGTATCTCGCGCAGCGCCCCGAGCCGCGAGAGCTGGCGTTCGATGCCCGCGGCCAGCACCGCTTCCTTGCTCGGGAAGTGGTGGTAGATGCCGCCCGCTCCGGGCGTGAGCCCGGCGGCGGCCTCGATCTTGGTGATGCTGGTCGCGGCATATCCGTGCTGGCTGAACAGGTGCATCGCTTCGTCGACGATGCGCTCGCGGGTGGTGTTTGACATGGACCTGTCTAAGGATACACTTAGCTGAAGTAAGTAGCCTGGAAGATGCACGGAGCAGACGAGAGAGGTGGTGGTGGTGCGCTTGGTGTCCGATGCCGGGCTTTTCCCCGATGCGGACAGCGACGCCGCGGGATGGCGATCGCATCGGCGGCGGGCGCTTGCGACGCGCCACCCCGCTGGCCGCGCTGAGCGCGCGCACCGCCGGTGAGGCGGCGGTCAGTGGACTGCGGAGCAAGCTGACGGACGCGGACCCCACCGAGTTTCACATCCGCACGGCCGAGCGCTACGCAGAGCTGCTCGGTCGCTCCAAGGGTGCGCTGATGAAGGCCGGACAGCTGCTGTCGTTCGTCTCGGCCATCCCCGCGGTGCCGGCTGAGTTCCAGCCGATCTACCGGCGGCGCTGAGTCGGCTGAGCGACGATGCGCCCCCGATGGCGCCCGAGCTTGCGCGCGAGGTGCTCGAGCGCGAGCTGGGCCGACCGACCGAGAGCGCGTTTGCCGAGTTCGACTGGAGCCCGCTCGCGGCCGCCTCGATCGGCCAGGTCCACGCCGCGTGGCTGCACGACGGTCGCGCCGTGGCGGTGAAGATCCAGTATCCCGGGGTGGCGGCCGCGATCCGTGCCGACCTGAAGAACAGCGAGCTGCTGTCCACGTTTCTCGGGCTGATCTTCGGTCTGTCCGCGCGGCAGGCGAGCTTCGATCTTCGCGGCGCCGCACGCGAGCTGGGCGCTCGCATCACCGAGGAGCTCGACTACCGGCTCGAGGCGGCCAACCAGGCCGAGTTCGCGGACATCTACCGCGGGCACCCGTTCATCCACGTCCCGGAGGTGATCGGCGAGCTGTGCACCGATCGCGTGCTCACCCAGGAGCTCGTGTCGGGCAAATCCTGGCGCACGGCCCTCGACGTGCGAGCAGGAGCTGCGCGACGACTGGGCGGAGGCGATCTACCGCTTCGTGTACGCCACCAATCTGCGCTTCTGCATGTTCAACGCCGATCCGCACCCCGGCAACTACCTGTTTCACGACGACGGCAGCGTGAGCTTCCTGGACTTCGGCTGCGTCAAGCGCTTGCGGCGCGAGCAGGTCGAGGTGATGGTCGTCGATCGGACGCGCGTGCATGCGCGAAGACGTGCGCGGGACCTGGCGGGCGTGCGTCGAGGCCGGGTTCTGCCGCTCCACCGACCCCGTGACGCCGGAGGAAGTCTATGAGTTCTGGCGCGGGCCCTGGGAACTGTGGTGGGCCGAGCAGCCGTTCACGGTCACGCCCGAGCGTGCGGGCAGCTGGATCGAAGGCAAGTACTCGCCGACCGGCCGCTCGGCCAACGCTTTTCGATACTTCACCGCCTCGCCCGAGTACGCGACCATGGGCCGGATCGAGATGAGCGCTGCATCCTTGATCGCCGAGCTGCGCGCCACCAACTACTGGGGTGCGATGGCCGCGGAGTTCTTCGAGGGTAAGGCTCCTATCACCGCGATGGGCAAGCTCGATCACGCGTTCTTCGCCGAGCACCGGGCGGCAGGCTGCACCTGAAGTAGCGACGGACCTATCCCCCGATCGGCGCGTGCGGGTTGGTTCCCCAGAAGACCTGCGTTCCGAGCATCCCGATCAGCGTGACCACGACCAGGTTCAGCACCATCGACTTCGCCGTGGCTTCACCCACTCCGACGGGACCGCCGCCGGCGGTATAGCCGTAGTAACAGCCCACCAACACGATCGCGGTGGCCATCGTCATTCCCTTGATCAGACTGAACAGCAGATCCGGTGGGCTCTGGAACTCCCAGAAGCTCAGCAGATAACCACCGGGAGACGTGTATCCGATCTGCAACACCACGGCGATGTAGGAGCCCAGGTACGCGACACCGATCGCGGCGATGTACACGAACGGCAGCACGATCCAGGAGGCAAGTAGGCGCGTTCCGCACAGGAAGGTCATCGAGTCAAACCCCATCACCTCCAGCGCGTCGATCTCCTCGCTGATCCGCATCGCCCCTAGCTCCGCCACGATCCCGGTGCCGACCTTCGCGGACATCATGTACCCGAACGCGTACGGGACGGCCTCGCGCAGATTGCACAATGCGGTGAACACGCCCGCGTACGCCGGCGCGCCCTGGGACTCGAGGAAGTAGGCGCCCTCGATGCCGCACGTGCCGAGACCGGTGATGAACACCAGCCCCCAGATGACGAGCGTCGAGCCGACGATCAGGATGCCCGCCTGGCGCAGCGCCTCGCCGAAGAACCGCAGCACCCGCAGGCCCCACACGTTGCGCAGGACCTCGCTGGTGAAGCTCGCGATCTCACCGGTCGCAGCGACCCATGCGCGCGGCCAGGCCAGCAGCTCGTTCACCGCTCGATCACCCTGAACGCCGCCCTGGGCGGTTGAGGATCGAAGGTCATCGGCCGTCCAGGGCTCACTTGATCACCAGGATGTTCGGATGCGTCGCCAGCAGCATCTGCGTGAACACGTAGTTGAACGCGCCGATCCCCAGGAACGAGATGACGACCGCCTGATTGACTGCCCGCCCGACGCCCTCGGCGCCCCCCGAGGCCGTCATGCCCTTGTAGCAACAGACGATCGCGATGATCGCCCCGAACAGCACCGTCTTCAGCACCGACCCCCACAGATCGGTTGACGTGGCGTTTGCGAACAGCGTGGCCCAGAAGGGCCCCAACGGCTGCCCGGTGACGAGCGCGGCGAGGATGCCGCCGAAGATCCCGAACAACAGGGCGTACAGATCGAACAGGCCCGTGATCAGCATCAGCGCCAGAAACCGCGGCACCACGAGG
Source organism: uncultured Solirubrobacterales bacterium (assembly GCA_963714025.1). GTDB lineage: Bacteria > Actinomycetota > Thermoleophilia > Solirubrobacterales > Solirubrobacteraceae > Palsa-744. Next base: position 1,793,769 of record OY970221.1, on the reverse strand, counting down.
TTCTTGACGGGGTCGACGCCCAGCACCTGCAGCGCGTCGAGCTCCTCGCGGATCTTGCGCGCCCCCAGGTCAGCCGTGATCGCCGTCCCGGCTATCCCCGCGAGGACGATCGAGGTGATCAGCGGGCCGATTTCGCGGATCGCTGCGAGCACGAAGAAACCACCCAGCCGGTCGACCGCGCCGAACAGACGCAGGAAGTTCGCCGCCTGCAGTCCCGGCGCGCCGTAGTTGATCGCAACGGTGGTGACCAGCAGCGGGAACCACACCAGACGCAATACGAACAGGAACTGCGCCACGAACTCCTCGCCGTACGGGTACGGCGGACGCACCGTCGAGGAGACCGTCCGGCCGGTCAAGAGCACCATGTCCCCGATTTCTTCGAGGACGTTCCTGGTAGGGAGCAACGCCCGCCGCACGATCTGCCGCGCGGCGCTCGCCTCCGTCGTCGATGACCTTCCCTCCATGCTCGAGGCCCCTCCTCGTGATCCGACTTCGCAGACGATCGGGTCTGCCTGCATATCCGCTGACTAAGTATACACTTAGCCAAGCTAAGTCATATGCGATATGTCTGAGAACGCGTTTTGCCTGCCCCACGTCCCGCGAGGGAACGCCATGACCAGTGGAGGTATGCGCTTTGCCTCCCGCGCGCCCAAAAGGCGACGCCCGGCGCCGGTGCACCCGGCCCGCTGAGCGCGTCGTGCGCCGGTTCTGGTCAGGCGCCGACGTACTCGGCGAGGTACTCGCCGGTGAGGGTGCGACGCGCCGCGACTAGTTCTGCGGGAGTGCCCTCGAAGACGATCCGACCGCCGTCGTGGCCCGCGCCGGGGCCAAGATCGACGATCCAGTCGGCGTGGGCCATGACCGCCTGGTGGTGCTCGATGACGATCACCGACTTGCCCGCGTCCACGAGCCGGTCGAGCAGACCGAGCAGCTGCTCGACATCGGCTAGGTGCAGGCCGGTGGTCGGCTCGTCGAGAACGTAGACATCGCCCTTTTCGGCCATCTGCGTGGCGAGCTTGAGCCGCTGGCGCTCACCGCCTGAGAGCGTGGGCAGCGGCTGGCCGAGCTTGAGGTAGCCGAGCCCGACGTCCGCCAGCCGCTCGAGGATCTTGTGGGCTGCCGGCGTCGTTGGCCCTGCCCGCGCCGAAGAACTTCCCGGCCTCGAGCACCGACATCGCGAGCACCTCGCCGATGCCCTTGCCGGCGAACCTGTATTCGAGCACCTCGGCCTGGAAGCGCTTGCCGTCGCACACCTCGCAGGGCACGGCGACGCCGGCCATGATCGCCAGGTCGGTGTAGATCACGCCGGCGCCGTTGCAGTTGGGGCAGGCGCCCTCGGAGTTGGCGCTGAACAGCGCCGGCTTCACGCCATTCTCCTTCGCGAACGCCTTGCGGATCGGATCGAGCAGTCCGGTGTAGGTCGCGGGATTGCTGCGCCGCGAGCCCTTGATCGCCGCCTGGTCGATCGTGACGACCCCGTCGCGCCCGGACACCGATCCGCCGATCAGCGAGCTCTTGCCCGAGCCCGCCACGCCGGTGATGACGACCAGCACGCCGAGCGGGAGGTCGACGTCGACGTCCCGCAGATTGTGGTTGTCGGCGTCACGGACCTCGAGCGCACCTGCCGGCGTCCGCAACTCTTCCTTGAGGGTGGCGCGATCATCGAGATGGCGCCCGGTGATCGTGGCGCTGGCTCGTAGCCCATCGACGGTCCCCTCGAACACGACCTTCCCGCCGTCGGTCCCGGCCTTCGGGCCGAGGTCGATGACGTGGTCGGCGATCGCGATCGTCTCCGGCTTGTGCTCCACCACGAGCACCGTGTTGCCCTTGTCGCGCAGCGCCAGCAACAGCTCGTTCATCCGCTGGATGTCGTGCGGGTGCAGTCCGATCGTGGGCTCGTCGAAGACGTAGGTGACGTCGGTGAGCGAGGAACCGAGCTGGCGGATCATCTTGACGCGCTGGGCCTCCCCGCCCGAGAGCGTGCCCGACGGGCGCTCGAGCGAGAGGTAGCCGAGCCCGATGTCCACGAACGAGTCGAGGGTTGCGCCCAGAGCCTCGAGCAGCGGCGCGAGCGACTTGTTCTCGAGCTTGCGCACCCACGCGGCGAGGTCGCTGATCTGCATGGCGCAGGCGTCGGCGATGTTGGTCCCCTTGATCTTCGACGAGCGGGCCTGCGCGCTGAGCCGGGTCCCGTGGCACTCGGGGCAGGTGCTGAAAGCGATCGCCCGTTCGACGAACGCGCGGATGTGCGGCTGCAACGAATCGACGTCCTTGGAGAGCATCGACTTCTGGATCCGCGGGATCAGACCCTCGTAGGTCAGATTGACGCCATCGACCTTGATCTTGGTCGGCTCCTTGTGGAGAAGGGCCTCGAGTTCCTTCTTGGTGAACCTCTTGATCGGCTTGTCCGGGTCGAAGAAGCCGCAGCCCAGGAAGATCCGCCCATACCAGCCGTCCATGCTGTAGCCGGGAATCGTGAGCGCGCCCTCGCGCAGCGACTTGCTCTCGTCGTACAGCTGCGTGAGGTCGATGTCGTTGACCGAGCCGCGGCCCTCGCAGCGCGGGCACATGCCGCCGAGGATGCTGAAGCTGCGCTTCTCTTTCGTCGTGCGCCCGGCGCGCTCGAAGGTGACCGCGCCGGCGCCCGAGATCGAGGCGACGTTGAAGGAGAACGCTTGAGGCGAGCCTATATGGGGCTTGCCGAGCCGGCTGAAGAGAATGCGCAGCATCGCGCCCGCGTCGGTGGCGGTGCCAACGGTGGAGCGAGCGTCGGCGCCCATCCGCTCCTGGTCGACGATGATCGCGGTCGTGAGCCCTTCGAGCACGTCGACCTCGGGTCGCGCCAACGTCGGCATGAAGCCCTGCACGAAGGCGCTGTAGGTCTCGTTGATCAGCCGCTGGGACTCCGCCGCGATCGTGCCGAAGACGAGCGAGCTCTTGCCCGAGCCGGACACGCCGGTAAAGGCCGTCAGCCGGCGCTTGGGGATCTCTACGCTGACGTCCTCGAGGTTGTTCACCCGCGCGCCGTGCACGCGGATCAGATCGTGGCTGTCGGCAGCGCTCTGCGCAGACGGGTGCGTGCTTTTTCTCTTTGCCATGCTTGTGAGGGCACTCTAGCCGCGGGTCGGTGCGCAGCGCTTCTCCATTCCTGATCGGTTCCGACCTCCAGGTCGATATGTGAGGTGTGATCAACAGGTACACCAGCGGAGTGTGTGCCTGGCGCTGCCGACCCGTAGCAGTAATGCAGGTACGACCCAGACGGCCATGCCCGCCCATGCCTCCGAAAAGGAAGACGAAAGGCGGGGTGACAAAAGCGGGACCGACAGGAGTTGAGCAAGCGATTGATACCCCGTTCGAGATCCGGATCTAGGGCCACAGGCGCTTGATGTAGCCGTCGTAGACCCCGTAGATGTATGGCCCGGGCTTCTCGGCCTGGTGCTGGATGCGCGCAATGTTGTCCACGAACCGAGCCGACTGCTCGGAGGCCCGTAGCTGGGCATTGGTCAGACAGAAAGCTCGCACCTTGGCTTCTGACAGCGCGTCGCGCTCAGCGGGCCGGCGGCGGATCGCGTCGTCCTTCATCAACACCACCCAGTCGCGCTCGCCAGCATCGGCGAGCCAGCGCTCATCCTCGAGTTCTTGGGCTACCTGCTCACCAAGCGCGCTTTATCCCACTGGCTGATCCGGCCACCGAAGCCCTCGATCGCCTCGCCGCACGCAGCGACTACACCTCACGCGAGGACTACATCTTCTGCTCGCGCCTCGGCCGACGTCTGGACCCCTCCGCCGTGCGCCGCCGCTTCAAGGCCGCACGCGACGCAGCCGGACTTCGACCCCTGCGCTTCCACGCGCTGCGCCATGCCGCCGGGAGCCTCATCGCGCGCCACGCGACGCGCGCTTCGTGCAGGAGTTCCTCGGGCACTCGCGGATCACTACGACCGAGCGCTACATGCATGCCAAGGCCCGGCCGGAGGATGTCGAGCGGATCAACCTTGCATTCCGCGTTGCGCCGCCCAGTGAGTCGTCGAGTAGGGTGCCGGCCGGCGGTAGAATCGCGAGACATGACGGCTAAAGAGTTGCTGCGCCAACGCGTCGATGAGCTCTCCGAAGCGGAGGCCGAGACTGCATTGCGCCTGATCGACGCGCGGCGCAATGGCGAGGCAGACGCACCCGAGATGGCGCCCCTGCCGCAGGGGTGGGGCGAGACACTCACGGGCGAGCCGATGCCAAACGTAATGGCCGCCGTGTCCCGTTCGCGCGAGACACACTGAAGGTGCTGGTCCTTGACGCGAGCCTCGCCGTCAAGTTGTCGCTTGACCGGATCGGTGACAGCGCGAGCGACACGCTAGGCGACGAGCAACTCGTCGCCCCACCTCTGCTGTGGAGCGAGGTGCCCTCCGTGCTCAGCGAGATGGCCTTCCGGGGCGAGATCTCCAGGGAACTAGCCGAGCAGGCACTCAATCGCTTCCTGGATGATGAGATCAGTCAGTGAGTGCCGGCCCGAGGGGCTGACGATGGCGGCCTGGCAACTCGCCGCCGAGCTCGGCAAGGCCAAAACCTACGACGCCGGGTACCTGGCTGCGGCACGACTTCTTGGCACCCGCGTGGTGACGCTCGACATGCGGCTGCGACGTAACGCGACGCACTTGGGTCTCGTCGTCACACCCACCGAGCTCGACACTCCCGAGACTCTCACAGACCCTTCCGAGCCGTGACCTACGAAACACAAACTCAGGCAGCCCAGCTAAGCGCGCGTGGGGTGATTCAAGGCGAGGCGCGGGGCGACGGCTATCGCCCGATCTGCGACGCACTATGGGTGTGGGCGTCCATGCTCGGGTTTCCCCCGCTTGCGGAGTGGAGACTGATCTCGTCGGGCGCACGACGTCTCGACAGCGCACAGCTTCAGATCGAACGCGTGCGCCATGGCATCGAGACGGCCCCACCCGAGGGCAGCATCGCGCATCGCGAACGGGCGCACGAGGTGATCGGGGACGCCGAGCTGGCCGTGATCGCACTCGACAAGGCCCTCGACATCATCGTGTCACTGCCCGGCCGCTACAGGCTCTCTGGTGCGGTTCCGCCTATAGTTACTGCGAAGCGGCAGCTGATTGCTGACCTGCGCGACCACTACTCACATATCGAGGAACGAGCGTTCGGGAAGGTGAAGGAAAGACCCGACCCAAAGGCCAAAGAGGCGTGGGATTTCGTTTCGCTGCTCGTCGATCGCAGGTTCACAGATGGGCACGTAACGCTTGGCCTCGATACCGAGGCGACAGAACTATGCGTCGCAGCGCGTGGCTACCTCCTGAACGCTTGGACGCAGCTCGTCGCGTAAGAGTAATACCGCAGACCCCATCCAAAGCTCAAGCCAAGCGTTCAACGCACCCGTCTCGACTCTCGCCGGAGGCGGAAGAGGAGGCCGTGATCACACGAATCACGCTGGCCGCAAGAGCGCGGCTGAGATCCCAGTCAACGCCGTCAACGCCCATAATGGACCTATGGGGGGCCAAATGGGGGGCCAATAGCCAGGCCAAATGGAGGTGAGTCCGCTAGCATGTAGGAGCGCCGCCTTGTAGGGCAATCATCATTACGAGCGAGGAGCCCATGCCAAAGCTCAGTTCAGCACCGCAGGAAGCTCACCGGAAGGCAGTCGAGTCGAGTATCGCCGATGTTGTCGGTTACCTCCAGGAGGTTCTCGGCCAGAAGCTCGTGGCGTATATCGCCGGTGTGGCCGACCCCAGGACCGTCGGGCGCTGGGCGGCCGGCGATCGCGCGCCCCGAGCAGAGCACGAGCAACGATTGCGCAGCGCCTACCAGACCTTCCAACTGCTGCTTGCCGAGGAGTCCCCTCATACCGTGCGCGCATGGTTTCTCGGCCTGAACCCGCAGCTCAACGACGAGTCTCCGGCGCAGAGTATCCGGGACGGTGCGTTTCGTGACGTGCTCGTGGCGGCCAAGGCGTTCCTCGCCGGGGGATGAGTGGCACCAAAGCCGAAGGTCACCCAGCCTCCCAAGAGCGGCCTGTGGAGAGTCGGCCGCTCACCCGACCCACTCCGCTTCTCTGACCCTCTGGACCCCGCGCTGCTCGAAAACCGCACCGCCGGAAACCGCTTTGACAGTCCCACAGGCGACTACCGCATCTGCTATTTCGCCACGTTCCTGGAAGGATGCTTCGGCGAGACCCTCTCTCGCTTTCGACCCGACCCCCGCCTGAGTGCGATCGCCCGCGAAGAGGGTTTCATGGCGCTGGGAGAGGTCCCGGCCGACTGGCGCCACCGTCGCCTTGCGGTGCGCGTCATGGCCACACCCAGTGATGCGATCCCAACGGTCCGCTTTCTCGATGTCGAGGCAGCCGAGACACGCGCCATGCTCCGCGACGAGCTCGGCGAGTTGCTCGCCTTCCACGGATACGACGACCTTGACGTCCCCACGATTCGAGGCGACGACCGCCGCATCACCCGCTGGATCGGACGCTGGGCCTACGAGCAACGCGATGCAAACGGCCGTATGAAGTTCGCCGGCATTCGCTACCTATCCCGGCTCTCCTCCGAGTGGGAGTGCTGGGCACTCTTCGAGGATGTCGCGCTCGACGAGCAGGAGCGACGACCCATCGCTCGCGACGATGAAGCGCTCGCACACATCGCCAACCTCTACGGCCTGACGCTGTTCTGAGCGACTCGCCGCTACCTTCTCCCACGACGCTGGATCGCCTCGACGTGCTCAAGCACTGCTGACGCGGGCAGGTCGAGCGCGCTGGCGATCTTCGTGATGTTGGCGAGGGCGACGTTGCGGACACCTCGCTCAACGCCGCTATAGTAGCCGCGATTCAGTCCGGCCTCGAGCGCGACAGCTTCCTGCGACATATCGCGTTCGGCACGCAGTTCGCGCAGGGCATCTCCGAACGCGGAGTGGACGGGAGCGACGGGACTCGAACCCGCGACCTCCGGCGTGACAGGCCGGCGCTCTAACCAACTGAGCTACGCCCCCGCGTTTTGCGCGGGTCGGTCCGCATCCGCGGCCCTGCGCGCATCCCCAGTATGCCAACCGGCCGCCCCGCTCGCCCTCCTCGGCTCGCCCGTGCTCGGCACCCGCGGCAACGCGCCCTGACCACGAGCCGCATCCGCCCGCGCGCGCCCCCTCCGACTGGCCGCCCACGGCCGCCCGCCACAGCCGTCCGCACCGCCGTCTCCGGTTCGTCCCGTCCGCCCCATCCGCCAAGCTGGCCAGCCAGCCAGTTTTTGTCTATTCTTCCTTTCGCCATGCCGCTCGAGACCCCCGCACCCCTCCGCTCCTACAACCCCTTCGTCGTCGCTCGTCCAGGATCTCCTCGACGAGCGCTCCGCCACCGTCCCCTTCCCGCCCGGCGAGACCCGACCCTCGCTGCGCGCGCACCCAGCGCTTCGCCAACGAACCCCTGCCGCTGCTGCTCGAGTCCTACGAGCGCTTCGGGCCCGTCTTCACGCTGCGGCTCTTCCACGCCAACGCCGTCTTCGCGCTCGGGCCGGCCGCCAACCACTACATCACCGTCTCCCACGCCTCCAACTTCCTCTACCGCACCTCCTACTTCCGCGACCTGATGGGCTTTGCCGGCGACGGCCTGCTCACCACCGACGGCGACTTCCACCGCGCCTCGCGCCGGATCATGCTGCCCGCCTTCCACCACGAGCGCATCCTCTCCTCGCTCGACACGATGCTCGACGAGACCGTCCTCGGCGCTCGAGTCCTTCGCCCCCGGCACCACCATCGACCTCTACGCCTGGACCCGCCGCCTCGCCCTGCGCATCGCCATGCGCGCGCTCTTCGGCCTCGACCCCGACGGCCCCGCCGCGCGCTCGATCGACGCCGCCGCCCTGTTCGAGCAGACCCTCTCCTTCTACGCCCGCGACTACGCCCTGCGCATGCTCCGCGGACCCCTCACGCCCTGGGATCGCCAGCAGAAAGCCACCCGCGCCCTCAACCGCCTGATCTACTCCGAGATCTCCCGCCGGCGCGCCACCGGCGAGCGCGGCGAGGACGTCCTCTCGCTGCTGATCGACGCCACCGACGAGGACGGCCAGACCGCGCTCACCGACCTGCAGATCCGCGACGAGGTCATGACCCTGCTCTTCGCCGGCCACGACACCACCACCTCGACCATCGCCTTCATGTTCTACGAGCTCGCCCGCCACCCCGACGTCGTCGCCCGCCTGCTCGCCGAGCAGGACGCCCAGCTCGCGGGCGCCCTGCCCACCCCCGCCCAGCTGATGGGCGACGGCCTTCCCTACCTCGAGCAGGTCCTCGACGAGACCCTGCGCCTCTACCCGCCCGCCTGGATCGGCCCGCGCCGCTCGGTCGACCCCTTCGAGCTCCACGGCCACACCGTCCCCGGCGGCGCCTTCGTCAACTACTGCTCCTGGGCCTCCCACCGCCTGCCCGACGTCTTCCCCGAACCCGACTCCTTCCGCCCCGAGCGCTTCGCCCCCGAGGCCAAGGCCGCGCTTCCCGCGCGGCGCCTACATCCCCTTCGGCGGCGGCTCGCGCACCTGCATCGGCATGCGCTTCGGCCAGCTCGAGATCCGCACGATCGCCACGCTCATCCTCTCCCGCTTCGCCCTCTCCCCGCCCCCCGACTTCCGCCTGACGCATCCGCCAGATGCCCACCATCAGCCCCCGCGAGGGCCTGCCCATGGTCGTCTCACCGCGGGCCGCCACAGCACGCCGCTCCGCTCAGCAGGATCGATGCTCGAAAGCGCTCTCTCCAGCTGACGCGTCCCGCGACGGCCGGCCGACCCGGCGATCCGTCGGATCTCCGCTCGGTCACCGCAGGCTCGCCCACATCGACAGCTCATATCTCGCCCCTTCCCCCGGCTCGCTCGCCAGCGCGCGCGCTTCCACGCCTTCCACATACACGCTCGGGCTTTCGAACACCGTCAGCTTCAGCGCGCTCAACAGCAGTCCCGTCGGCCTCACCACGAGCTTGCCGTCTTCGGCCTGCGCCACCGCATCCACGCTCGCGCCCACCCCGAACAGCCCCCCGCTCGCGCGCACCTCGACCGTGCCCGCCTTCGCTCTTCACGAGCGCCACTTCGACCCCTTCCGGCAGCGCCCGCCTGACGTCTTCTTCGCTCACCACCCCTTCCGCCCGCAGCGCGCTCCCGTGCTTTTCAAACCTCGCATCCGTCAGCCGTCAGCCCGCCACTTCCACGCTTTCCGCGCTCGCTCACCTCGTCGCGCCCTTGGCTTCCTTCAGCAGCGCCACCGTCTGCTCGCGGCTCATCTTCAGCCGCCCCGCGCTCACCCTCACTTCGTCGGCTTGCCTCCACGCCAGCTTCACCGCCGGCCACGCCTTCACCTGTCACGCTCTTCACGGTCCCGTACTTCTCGACTTGCTCGCGCACCACCCTCGCCGCGATCCCCGGCGCCAGCAGCTGCGCGAGCACGACCAGCACCACGATCGCCACCGCCACCCCGATCGCGATCCGCACCGGCCGCTCTGCCCTTCCCCCTGCGCACCCGCCCAGCTTCGCACTTCCCCGCCACTCCGACCCGTCCGCACCCCAGATCGCGCCCGCGCTCCGCTAGCCTTGAGCCTCCCGACCTCGGGCGCGTAGCTCAGTTGGCCAGAGCACCTCGTTTACACCGAGGGGGTCGCCCGTTCGAGTCGGGCCGCGCCCATCCCCACTCCCATCGATGACCGACTCCGCCGCCCCCGACCCAACCCCCTATCGCGTCGCCGTGATCGGCTCCGGCCCCGCCGGCTTCTACGCCGCCGGCCACCTGCTCGCCGACCCCTCCGAGCGCTTCGAGGTCGACATGTTCGAGCGCCTGCCCACGCCCTGGGGCCTCGTCCGCTCCGGCGTCGCCCCCGACCACCCGAAGATCAAGTCCGTCACCCGCATCTACGAGCGCACCGCCGCCCATCCCCGCTTCCGCTTCTTCGGCGCCGTCACCTTCGGCGAGCACGTCTCGCGCGAGGAGCTCCTCGCCCACTACCACGCGATCGTCTACGCCACCGGCTCGCCCTCCGACCGCCCCCTCGGCATCCCCGGCGAAGACCTCCCCGGCTCGCACGCCGCGACCGAGTTCGTCGGCTGGTACAACGGCCACCCCGACCACACCGACCTCGAGCCCGACCTCCTCGTCCTCCGCGCGCGCGCTCGTCATCGGCAACGGCAACGTCGCCCTCGACGTCGCCCGCATGCTCGTCCTCGCCCCCTCCGAGCTCGCCCCCACCGACACCGCCGACCACGCCCTCGACGTCCTCGCCCGCTCCACGCGTCACCGAGGTCGTCGTCGCCGGGCGCCGCGGCCCCGCCCAGGCGGCCTTCACCAACCCCGAGCTGCGCGAGCTCGCCGACCTCGCAGACGCCGACATCGTCGTCGACCCCGACGAGCTCGAGTCCGCCCTCGCCGTCTCCGACCCCGACACCGAGCTCACCCCCACCGCCGCAGCGCAACGTCGAGCTCCTGCGCGGCTACGCCGCCACCCCCCCGTCGGGCCGGCCCAAGCGCATCGTCCTGCGCTTCCTGCTCTCGCCCACCGCGCTCATCGCCGGCGCCCACCGGCCATCTCTGCGCCGTCGAGCTCGTCCGCAACCGCCTCGTCCCCGCACCCGGCGGCGGCCTGCGCGCGCAGGCCACCGACGAGCACGAGACGATCCCCGCCGGCCTCGTCTTCCGCGCGATCGGCTACCGCGGCATCCCCCTCCCCGGCGTCCCCTTCGACGAGCGCGCCGCCACCATCCCCCACGACGCCGGCCGCGTCCTCGATCCCTCCACCGGCGCGCCCCTCCCCGGCGAGTACGTCGTCGGCTGGATCAAGCGCGGCCCCTCCGGCGTGATCGGCACCAACAAGAAGGACGCCCAGGAGACAGTCGACGCGATCTTCGCCGACCTCCCCCCCGCCGAGGCCGAGGGCTCACACTGCCGCCGCCCGCTCGCTCGCCCACGCTCCCGACACGCCCGACCCCGACGCCATCGAGGCCCTCCTGCGCGCCCGCCAGCCCGACCTCGTCACCTACTCCGGCTGGGAATCCATCGACCGCCACGAGCGCGCCCTCGGCGAGCCCGCCGGGCGGCCCCGCGTCAAGCTCACGCGCATCGACGAGCTTCTGCGGGTCGCCGCCTCCGAACGGCCCTCCTCCTAGCTCGCCCGCCTCGCGATCGCCCGCCCGCCGCGAGGTCCTTGCGTCAGGCCGTCCCATCGACGCGCTTGCGGCCACAGCCCGCGCCCATCATGTGGCAGACTGACCGCCGCTGGCCCCGTTAGCTCATCTGGTAGAGCGCCGGACTTTTAATCCGGTGGGGCGGGTTCGAGTCCCGCACGGGGCATCTTGGAGGGTTGGGAGCTGGCAGGAACGACCTCCGACACACCCGCATGACCCAAGCAACCTTCTACTTCGACCTCGGCTCCCCCTTCGCGTACCTCACAGCCGAGCGCATCGCCGAGGTCATACCCGAGCCGGTCATCTGGCAGCCGGTGTCCCTCGGCGCCCTCTTCAAGCTGACCGGACGCTCCTCATGGGCGATGGGCGCACCCAACCAGCGCCAGGCCGGCATGGCCGAGGTTGAGCGCCGCGCACGCCTCTACGGGCTGCCGAGCCTGCGCTGGCCCGACCCCTGGCCGACGAACTACCTGTTCGCGATGCGCGCCGCCACATATGCCTTCCAGATCGACCGCGGACACGAGTTCACCATGCAGGCCTTCCGCAACGCCTTCCAGCACGGGCACGACCTCTCCGTTCAGAACCACGTGCTGCAGGCCGCCGCCGAGGTCGGCCTCGACCCGCGCGCCGTCGACGAGGCGACCTCCGATCCTGAGATCAAGCTCGCGTTGCGCACCGCCACCGACTCCGCCCACGCACTCGGGGCCTTCGGCGTCCCTACGATCGCCGTCGCGGACGAGCTGTTCTGGGGAGACGACCGCCTGGAGGAGGCCGCCGCGCGGCTGCGCCGCGTGTAGCGCCTACCGCTTGACCGCAAGCCCCTCCACCGCCGCGGCGACCGCCGCCGGGTGATCGTAGGGCTGCATGTGCCCGCCGTAGACCATCACCAGGCGCGAGTTGGGAAGTGCCGCCGCGAGCGCGCGGCCATGGACCGCCTTGACCAGCTCGTCCCCCTCGCCTTGGACGACGACGGCGGGCACTTTAATATTGCTCAGCCCCTTGTCTATTTGGGCGACGACGCCGTTGGCCTCGAGCATCTCGCCGGCCCACGCTTCGAGGTTCTCCTTCGTCATGTTGATCTCGAGCACGCGTTCGTGGTGCGCCGCCACGACAGGCTGCGGATGGAACGCTTCGCTTTCAGCCTGATTCACGGACGCCGTGATCAGCAGCTGCCCGAACGTTGCGTTGGCGATCTGCCTGATGACGGGCAATTGAAGGAATTTCACGAGATGCGCCTGCGCCTGCGCGAACGCATTGAGTTTCTGGCCCGCGGCCGCGGCATCGACGAGAACGAGCCCGCTGACTTCGCTCGGGTAGCGCTCGGCGAATCCCAGCGAGATCGTCCCACCGTAGGAGTGCCCGACGAGAATCGGGCGCACGACGTGGAGCTTGTGCAGCAGTTCGTCGATCGCTTCCAGCTGCCGCTCGAACGGACACATATCCACCGGTCGAGTAGCCGAAACCAGGCCGGTCGATCGCGATCGTCCGGTGTCCCGCCAGCAATGGCGTGACGTCTTCCCAATCGTCGGCCGTCCCGGGCAGGCCGTGTATGAGCACAATCGGCGTGCCGCTCCCAGCGTGTTCGATGTAGTGGATGCGCAGCCTTCCGACCTGAGCGAACGAGCCAGTCGGCTTGGGCTCGGCCGGCAGACGGCCGTAGGTCCAGTTGAGCGCAACGACGATTACTGCCAGCGCCGCCACCACGACGAGTAGGGCCCTGCGGATTCGCATGCGACGGTGCATGGCGCCACTCTATTGAGGCACGTACGCTTCATCGCAAACTGACGCGCTGCCGGCCTCACCAGCAGGCACATGCCATCGCCCGCTCAGCGGCGACGCTTCGTGTGCCGCTTGTGCTTCTTGACCTTCACCTTGGCGGTGAAGGACTTCGAGTAGACGCCTGCCGGCGGCGTCGGCTCCGACAGTGTGACCTTGATGCTCAAGGCAAGACTGTGCCGGCTGAGCAGGCGCGCGAGCGCCGCCTTCGACAGCCGGAGCTTGTATGTCTTCGACGAGCCCGCGCCCACCGCGACTCGGCCCGACGCCACGGTCAGGGTTTTCACCACTTTGCGCTTGATCTTGCGCTTGCCGTGCTTGGTCTTCGTGATCACCGTCACCGGTAGGCGCGCCATGAGCGAGATCGGCCCGTTGCAGGTGGAGCCCGGAATCAGGCATTTGACGGTCACACTCACAACACCACCGGAGTTGCTCACCTTCGCGAATGCCATCGCTGCCCGTAGCGCACTGGGCACCGGTGACGTAGCGGATCCGACCGCGAGAGTCGCGGTCGCGGTCAGGCTCGGGCCCTTTGCTCCGGTCGCATCGAAGGCGAAGCTGTCGGGCCCACTGAAACCGGTCGCTGGGCTGAACGCAAACGAGCCGCCGTTCGCGCTCAGCGTTCCGTGCGTTGGAGCGCTCAGTGCCTGTACGGTGAACGAATCGCCATTGGGGTCGCGGCAAGGCAACGTCAGCTTGGTCGGCGTCGCAAATGGGATGGTGGCACTGAAGTTGTTGCAGACAGGGGCCGCCGAGCGACTGAAGACGGCGATGCCACCGTCGGTCGAGCGATTGCCAACGGCGTACACGTAGGCGCCATCCGGACTGATGCTCAGCCCGTAGGTGCCGTCCAGGCCGCGCCCCACTTCGCAGGTTCCCGGCCCTTCGGCACCTTCGCCGTCCCTCGTCACGCAGCCAGTGGTCCCCGCGACCGGCGTTACGGTGCCGCTGGCGGCGTCGAACGTGTAGAGCTGGATGCCATTGTCAACATCGGATGCCTCGAGCAGCGTCCTTCCCTCGGGACCGAACTGCAGCCTGTACGCCCCTTTCGAGGCGTTTGCCTGCAAGCATGGCTGCAGTGGGTCGTCTTTGTTTTTTCCATTGTCAGAGACGCATCCGGCCGCACCTGGAAGCTGAGTCAGCAAACCGTCGCCCGGGTCGCGCCTGAAGATCGCAAGACCATTTTCGTAGGCCCCCACAACCAGGGTGTTGCCGTCAGGCGAGAGGCCGAGTACGTATGCGCCTTCAATGCCATGCACCTGGGTGCAGGTGTCGGCTCCTTCGGCGCTGCCGCCGGTGTCGGAGATGCATCCCTGCACACCCGGCAGCTGCGTGAGTACGCCGGTGCCGGGGTCACGGCTGAACAGTTGTACCGTCGCTTCGGAACCGGAGTCGTACTGGGTTGCGTAGGCGAAGCGCCCGTCGGGTGAGATCACGAAACCCTGCCCCTCGGAGCTCGACTCGCCGCGCAGCGTCGTACACGTGCCCGCGCCTGCGGCGCTCTTGCCTTCCCGTGTCAGGCAGCCGGCGGTGCCCGGCACGAGCGTGAGCGCACCGGTGCTCGAGTCGCGCGAGAAGATCGTGATGCCCGGAAACGAGGAGTCGGTACGAGTAGACGTACAGGAATCGTTCATCGGGGCTCAACACCACCGTGACGGGACCGTCGATGCTTGGCGCTGTCGAACATGACCCGGCTCCCCCGCTGGGGCTGGCGCCATCCTGCGAGACACAACCCGCCGTACCAGCCAGCTGGGAGAGTGTCCCGCTGTCCGTGTCGCGCGCAAACACGTCAACGGCACCCTTGAAGCTCGTGTCGTTGCCCTGCGAGGCGTAGTAGACGAAGCGTCCGTCGCCTGTAAATGCAGGCGGCTGACCGTCGGGGCTGGAGATGCCGCGCCCGCTCGTACAAGTGCCGGCGCCCTTGTCGCTGCTGCCGTCTTCAGTGACGCATCCGGACGTGCCGGGCAGTTGAGCGATCGTGCCCGTACTCTGATTGCGCGCAAAGATCGCGATCCCTTCGGGCTCTTTCAGAGATGAGTTGCCGTAGATCCCCACGTACAGCGTGTTGCCGTCGGGCGAGACCGCAGGAGCGTCGGAATCCGCCACCTCCGTCGCAGTTGCACAGGTGTTGCCCCCGATCCCGTCGATCCCACTGAAGGAGACGCAGCCGGCGCTGCCTTCGAGCTGGGTAAGCGTCCCGAGCGGACGCACAGCCTGCGCAACAGTGGGCGCCAGCAGCACGAGCACAACGGCCGCGAGAATCATGGATGAGCGCATGCGAGCCCCGATCGGCGCAGGATACTCGTATGGGCCCGACGATGCCAAAGCAATCTGGGCACTGGCGGCGCACACGTAGGAGCCAAGCCGGTTTACTCCCACCATGGACCGATCGCCACCCTCGGCAGACGCAACAACCTCGATAGCCCCAAGGCCGCCGAGTAAGCACCGTCACACAAGGTCGAAATCGGCGGCCGCACTTGCCGTCATCTGCCTGACACTCGCGCTCTGCGTCGCTGCCACGCCCGCCGGTGCCCAGCCCCCACTCCCGGTAGCGGTAACGATCAACCGCCTCGCGCCCGGACCAGCCCGTCCCCGCAGGCCTTCCTCGGCCTCTCCTTCGAGGCGGCGGCGCTGGATCAGATCAGCCAGTACGCCGACCGCGGCAACCTCGTGAACCTGCTGCGCTCGCTCGGCCCGGGGATCATCCGCTTCGGCGGCATCACCGCCGATGAGAACGTCGCCTGGACCGACGCCGCCACCCCGCAGCCGCCGTGGGCCTCGCGCACGATCGACGCGGCACAGCTGCAGGCCATCGGCCGGCTCGCCCGCCGCAGCGGCTGGAAGGTGCTGCTGACGGTCGGGATGGCCCACTTCGAACCGACGGCCGCGGCCCGCGAGGTCGCGGCCGCGCACCAGCGCGCTCGGGCCCGAACCTCGCCGCGGTCGAGATCGGCAACGAGCCCGACGCCTATGGCAAACACGGGTTTCGCGACACTGCCCTGGATCGCCCAGGGCTATGAGGAAGAGGTCAGCGAATACCGCGAAGCGATCGCGGCCCTCACACCCGGCGTGCCGATCGCCGGCCCGGACGTGTCGGGCTCGGGCATCTTCATCGAATGGGGCGAGGAGGAGGCGCTCTCCCAGCAGCCGGCATTCCTCACCGGCCACCACTATCCGATGGGGTGCGCGCAGAAGCCGCCGCCGACGATCGAATCGCTGCTGAGCGTCGTGACGCGCGGGCGCGAGTCCGCGTCGCTTGGCACCTACATGAAAGTCTCGCGCAACCAGCATGTCCCGCTGCGGATCGACGAGGCCGGCTCGGTCTCCTGCGGCGGAGTCGCCGGCGATCAGCAACACCTTCGCCTCCGCGCTGTGGGCGACCGGCTACATCACCCAGGTCATGGCCTCGGGCGCGGTCGGCATCAACCTGCAGGGCAACCCCGGCAACTGCGACGGCTACACGCCCTCTGTGCGCACCCGATCCGACGGCGCTGGCAAGGGGTCGACTGCGCGCCCAGCCGGACTGGTACGCGATGCTCCTCACCAGATCGCTCGTCGGCTATCGCCCGCTGCCCACCACCGTCCAAGCCGAAGGAGCGCCGGCTCCCGCCGAAGGCACGCCCGCCCCGGTCGAATCGCCCGCCGGCGGCGAAGCGACGCCCCCTCCCATCGCTGACGGGCCGAACCTCGTCGTCGCCTCCTTCTCGGGTCCCCGCCACGGAGTGCAGGTGGTGCTCGTCGACGACGAACCGCCGGGCTCGCGCCCGCTCGCGCTGCGCCTGAACGTGGGCGCCGGCCTCGGCCCCGGGCAGGTCCTGCGCCTGACCGGACCGGCGCCGAGCGCGACCGGCGACATCCTGCTCGGCGGGCACGCGGTCGCGCGCCGACGGCTCGCTGCGCGCGCCCATCCGTCCCGAGCGCGATCGCCGCCCACGCCGGGCATCGTCACGGTCGAGCTGGCGCCGAGCAGCGCGGCGCTCGTGACCGTGAGTCCGCCGGCCCCGCGGCGCAAACCCCATCGAGTCAGGCGCTGAGCGCCGGCGAGCGTCGCCCGCAGAACCTGCCCGATCGCTCGATCGCAACCGTCCGAGAATCGCCTCCCTCCCGCGAGCGACCGCTAGGCTTTCGCGGGTGAGCGACTCGCCCCCACAAGCACCGCCACCACCCACCACCGCATCGCGATCGTCGGCTCGGGCTTCGCCGGCCTCGGCGCCGCGATCAAGCTCAAGCAGGCGGGATCGAGGACTTCGTCGTGCTCGAGCGCACCGGCGACGTGGGCGGCACCTGGAACGTGAACACCTATCCGGGCTGCCAGTGCGACATCCCCTCGCACCTGTACTCCTTCTCGTTCGCGCCGAACCCCGACTGGACGCGGACCTACTCGCGCCAGCCGGAGATCTGGGAGTACCTGCGGCGGGTCTGCGCGCGAGCAGGGCATCGAACCCCACATCCGCTTTCACCACGAGGTCACGGCCGCGCGCTGGGACGAGGACGAGCGGCTGTGGCGGATCGAGACGCAACGCGGGCGAGCTGACGGCCGAGATGCTGATCGCCGGGCCGGGCCCGCTGGCCGAGCCGAAGCTGCCCGAGATCGACGGGATCGAGACCTTCGCGGGCACGATCTTCCACTCCGCGCAGTGGAACCACGAGCACTCGCTGCTGGGCAAGCGCGTCGCGGTGATCGGCACCGGCGCCTCCTCGATCCAGTTCGTGCCGCACATCCAGCCGGAAGTCTCGAAGCTGCACCTGTTCCAGCGCACGCCCCCGTGGGTCGTGCCCCACCGCGACCGGCCGACCTCGCGCGCGGAGCGGCTGCTCTACCGCGTGTTCCCGCCCGCGCAGCGGCTGGTGCGCGGGCTGGTGTACGCCTCGCGCGAGCTGTTCGTGTTCACGCTCATGCACCCCCGCGAGGGCTCGCTGGCCGAGCGCACCGGGCGCAAACATCTGCGCGAGCAGGTGCCCGACCCGCAGCTGCGCGCCAAGCTCACGCCGCGCTACCGCATCGGCTGCAAGCGCACGCTCATCTCCAACGACTACTACCCGGCGCTGCAGCAGCCCGAACGTCGAGGTCGTGACCGACTCGATCGCCCGCGTCACCCCGCGCGGGATCGTCACCGCCGACGGCGTCGAGCGCGAGGTCGACACGATCATCCTCGGCACCGGCTTTCACGTGACCGACATGCCCGTCGCCGAGTGGGTGCACGGGCGCGGCGGGCGCACGCTGGAAGACGTCTGGCAGGGCAGCCCCCAGGCCTATCTCGGCACGACCGTCGCGGGCTTTCCCAACCTGTTCCTGCTCGTGGGGCCGAACACGGGCCTCGGGCACAACTCGATCGTGTTCATGATCGAGTCCCAGCTGAACTACCTGATGGACTGCATCGCCCACCTCGACCGCACCGGCACGAGCGTGTTCGACGTGCGCGCGGACGTGCAGCCGCGCTTCAACGAGGAGCTGCAGCGCAAGCTGCGAGGGCAGCGTCTGGACCTCGGGCGGGTGCGTCAGCTGGTACCTGGACGAGCACGGGCGCAACTCGACGATCTGGCCCGGCTCGACCTGGCCCTACCGCCGGCGCACGCGCCAGCTTCGATCCCGCGCGACTACGAGCTGCGTCCGCGTCCAGCCCGCGAGCACGTAGAGTTGGCCGCCGTATGAGCCGCCGCAGAGCGAGGCCCCGTTCGACGTGCGCGGGCGCACCGTGTTCATCACCGGCGCCGCGCGCGGCATCGGCGCCGCGACCGCCGAGCGGCTGCACCGCAAGGGCGCGAACGTCGCGCTGGTCGGCCTGGAGCCCGAGCGGCTGCAGGAGCTCGCGAGCCCGTCTGGGCGAGCGCGCGCAGGCGTTCGAGGCCGACGTGACCGACTTCGACGCGCTCAGCGCGCGGTGGACGGGCACGGTCGAGCGGTTCGGCGGGATCGACGTGGCGATCGCCAACGCCGGCGTCGCGTTCACGGGCTCGCTGATCAACGCGCCGATCGAGCAGGTCGAGCGCACGCTCGCGGTCAACCTGCTCGGCGTGTGGCGCACCGACCGCGCGGTGATCGAGCAGCTGATCGCGCGCCGCGGCTACCTGCTGAACATCTCCTCGCTGAGCGCGATCGTGCACCCGCCGCTGATCGGCGCCTACGCCACCGCCAAGTCCGGGGTGGACGCGCTCAGCGACAGCCTGCGCGCGGAGCTCGCGCCCAGCGGCGTGCAGCGTCGGCTGCGCCTACTTCGGCTTCCTCGACACCGACCTCGTGCGCGCCGGCTACGCCCAGCCCTCGGCGCAGGTCGCCAACGGCCGCTCCCCCGGCTTCATTCGCAACCCGGCTCCCGTCTGCCAAGGCGATCGACGCGATCGAGCGCGGCATCGAACGGCGCTCGGCGCGCGTGTGGGCGCCGCGCTGGGTCGGCGCCGATGATCGCGCTGCGCGGACTGCTGCAGCCGCTGGCCGAACGGCGCATTCTGAGCGAACCCGAGCGCCTGGCCGAGGCGATCCGCCTGGCCGACCCCGCGTCGAGCTCCGTCGCCGAGCAGGACCCGCTCCTGGGCGTCGCCGCCCAAGCGATCGAACCCTGACAGACGGCGTCACTCCGCCTGGGAGAACTCCCAGATCGCGACCGCCAGCATGACCAGCCCGAGGATCGCGATGACCGCGGCCTCGAGCAGCGTCGGCACGCGCCAGCCGAACCAGGTGACGCCCGGGATCGAGCGCCTCGCGGGCGGCCGGGGAGACGTTCAGGTGCGCGAAGATCGCGCGGCGCATCGGATCGACAGCGTAGGTGAGCGGGTCCAGGCGGTTGAGGACCGCCAGCCACTGCGGCAGGTTGGCGACCGAGAACATCGCGCCGGAGAGGAAGAACATCGGCATGATCACCATCTGCATCAGCGCCATGAACGACTGCATCTGGTTGATGCGCGCGGCGAACATCACGCCGAAGGCGGTGATCGCGAACGCGATCAGCAGCGAGAGCGCGAACAGCTCGAGGATCAGGCTGAGTTCGTAGGGAATTTCGACCAGGCCGGCGATCGCGATCACGATCAGGCCCTGGAAGGTGGCGACGGTGGCGCCGCCGGCGACCTTGCCGAGCACGATCGAGCTGCGCCGCACGGGCGCGACCATCATCTCGCGCAGGAAGCCGAACTCGCGGTCCCACACGATCGAGGCGGCGGAGAACATCGCCGTGAACATCACCGCCATGCACAGCACGCCGGGGTAGATGAACGTTTTGAAGTTGACCCCGTGGGTGCCGGCGGAGGCGAGCGTGGCGATGCCGGTGCCGAGCACGAACAGGAACAGGAACGGCTGGATCAGCGAGGTGAGGATGCGCAGGCGGTCGCGGCTGAAGCGGATCAGCTCCCGCTTCCAGACGACGCGGATCGCGCGCAGCTCGCTGCGCCAGCTGCGCGCGGGCACGCGCACGCGCGCGAGATGGTGGGCCGGCGGGCCCGCTGCCGGGGGCGCTCCGGCGGGGCGAGCGGTGGTGGCGATCTCGGTGGCCATTACAGGTTGCCTCTCACAGTAGAACGGGCCATCAGCGGCTCATCATGCGGGCCATGTTGCGGCGCATGTCGGTCGTGCCGGACTCCTCGGCGTCGCGGATGGTGGTGCCGGTGTAGGACATGAACACGTCGTCCAGGGACGGCCGGGAGACGTTGACCGACTGGATCGTCTGGCCGAGCTCGGCGAACAGGCGCGGGACGAACTGCCTCGCCCGCCGGCACGCCGAACGTGACGGCCCCTTCGGCGACGCGTCGCCTCGATCTCGAAGCGCTCGCGCAGCGCCGCGATCGCCGCCTCGTCGTCGTCGGTCTGGATCTGCACGCGATCGACGCCGACGCTCGCCTTCAGCGCCGCGGGCGTGTCGAGCGCGACGATCGTGCCGCGGTCCATGATCGCGATGCGGTCGCAGTACTCGGCCTCGTCCATGTAGTGGGTGGTGAGGAAGATCGTGATGTCCTCGTCGCGCTTGAGCTCGGAGATGTAGCTCCAGATCGAGCTGCGCGTCTGCGGGTCGAGGCCGACGGTCGGCTCGTCGAGGAACAGCACGCGCGGGGAGTGCAGCAGGCCGCGGGCGATCTCCAGGCGGCGCTTCATGCCGCCGGAGAACGTCATCACGAGGCTCGCGCGCCGCTCCCACAGGCCGACCATCTCCATCACCTGCCGCAACCGCTCGGTGACGGCGTCGCGCGGGACCCCGTAGAGCTCGGCGTGCAGGCGCAGGTTCTGCTCGGCGCTCAGGTAGCCGTCGAGCGTCGTGTCCTGGAACACGAGCCCGATGTTGCGCCGCACGTCGTCGCGTTCGCCGACGACGTCGTGTCCGGCCACGCGCGCGACGCCCGCCGCTCGGCCTGCACGAGCGTGCAGAGCATGTTGATCGTCGTCGACTTGCCCGCGCCGTTGGGGCCGAGGAACCCGAACGTCTCGCCGGCCGCCACGGCGAAGTCGATGCCCCGCACCGCTTCGAGCTCGCCGTAGCGCTTGACCAGATCCCTCCACGGACACGGCAGGGGCAATGGCGGTCGCAGGACCGCCATTGTCGAGAGCGTGGACTTGGATCGAGTGGTCATGGGGCTGAGGTCGTTGGTCATGATTGGCGCGAGGGCTCTAGGCGTCGTCGTCCAGAGTAGTGCTCTCGGGATCGCCGTCGGCCAGGATCCGGTACAGGTCGCGACGGGTCGAGGTCAGCACCTTCCGGGCCTCGCCCATCTGGGCCTCGCTGCCGGTCTTCACCACCTGCGTGAAGGCGGAAGCGACCTCGCGTATCAACCTGCCCAGCTCGTGCGCCAGGTCCGAGACGTCGCCGCTCATCTGCTCCCACGGCGCCGGCTCGTCCTCGCCGCGCTCCTGCACGTGAGCGCGTCCTGGTCGGTCAGCTGGAAGAGCTTGCGTCCGTCGATCTCCTCGGAGCGGATCAGTCCCTCGTCCTCGAGCTGCTGCAGCGCCGGATAGACCGAGCCCGGGCTCGGGCGCCAGACGCCGTCCGAGCGCTCCTCGACCTCCTGCATGATCTGGTAGCCGTTGCGCGGTTCCTCGGCGAGCAGCAGCAGCGCGGCCGTGCGGATGTCCCCGCGGCGCGCCCTGCGCCCCCGTCCGCGGTGCCCGCCGCCGGGCGAGAACCGGCCGCCGCGGCGGATCGCGTCCGGGAAAGCCGGGACCGAGAGCCGAAGTCTCTATGTCTGTGTCTGATGCGATGCATATGCTAACTCCTATCGTTGACTATCACGATAGTAGCACGATATATCGTTATGTTTTAGTAAGTCAGTGCCGGAAGTGGCGAATGCCGGTCGCGACCATCGCCACGCCGGCGGCGTCGACGGCGGCGATCACGTCCTCGTCGCGCACCGACCCTCCGGGCTGGACGATCGCGCCGACGCCGGCGTCGATCGCGAGCTGGGGACCGTCGGCGAAGGGGAAGAACGCGTCGGAGGCGAGCGCCGAGCCGGCCAGCAGCTCGGGCTGGGTGGCGCGGGCTTTCTCGACCGCGAGCCGCGACGGCGTCGACGCGGCTGGTCTGGCCGGCGCCGATCCCGATCGTGGCGCCGCCGGAGGCGATGACGATCGCGTTGGAGCGCACGTGGCGGCAGACGCGCCAGGCGAACAGGAGGTCCTCCCACTGGGCCTCGGTGGGCTGCGCGGCGGACATCGCGCGCATGTCGGCGCGGGTCTCTGAGACGACGTCGCGGGTCTGCACGAGCTGACCGCCGATGACCGGTTTGGAGTCGACCTCGTGCGCTGGGCGCCGGCCAGTCGGGCAGCTCGAGCAGGCGCACGTTCTTCTTGGCCTGCAGGACCTCCAGGGCGGCGGGGTCGAAGCCGGGCGCGAGCAGGACCTCGATGAACTGCTCGGACAGGCGCTCGCGCGCAGGCGCGGTCGACGGGCCGGTTGAGCGCGATCACGCCGCCGTAGGCGCTGAGCGGATCGCAGGCGAAGGCGCGCTCGTAGGCCGCCTGGATCGTCTCCCCGAGCGCGCAGCCGCAGGGGTTGTTGTGCTTGACGATCGCGCAGGCGGGAGTGTCGAACTCCTCGACGAGCTCGCGGGCGGAGCTGAGGTCGAGCAGGTTGTTGAACGAGAGCTCCTTGCCGTGCAGCTGCGTGACCCCGTCGAGCAGGTGCGTGGGCGCGCCGGCGCGCGCGTAGAAGGCGGCCTGCTGGTGGGGGTTCTCGCCGTAGCGCAGGTCGGTGACCTTCTCGTAGGCGTCGCGCCAGGTGGGCGGAAAGCCCTCGTAGGTGCGCCGCGCGAACCAGGTCGAGATCGCGGTGTCGTAGCGGGAGGTGAGCGCGAAGGCCTTGGTCGCGAGCAGGGTGCGGGTCTGCAGCGAGATCAGGCCGCCGGACTCGCGCAGCTGCTCGAGCACCGGAGCGTAGTCCTCGGGGTCGACCACGACCGCCGCGAACGCGCTGTTCTTGGCGGCCGCGCGAATCATCGTGGGACCGCCGATGTCGATGTTCTCGATGATCTCCGCGTCGCCGGCGTCGCCGCGGGCGAGCGTCTGCTCGAACGGGTAGAGGTTGACGCAGACGAGATCCACGGGCTCGATCGAGTGCTCGGAGGCGGCCTGCAGATGGGCGTCGTCGTCGCGCAGCGCGAGCAGGCCGGCGTACAGCCGCGGGTGCAGCGTCTTCACGCGCCCGTCCATCATCTCGGGAAAGCCCGTGAAGTCCTCGATCGCGCGGACCGGAATGCCGCCTCGGCCAGCGCGCGGGCGGTGCCGCCGGTGGAGACGAGCTCGACGCCCAGCTCGACCAGCCCGCGAGCGAAGTCGACGAGGCCGGTCTTGTCGGAGACGGACAGCAGCGCGCGCCGTACGCGCACCTCGCCTGGGGCAGCCTGTTCGAGCATCGGTGAGCGCCAGAGCCTACCCGTCGAGGACGATACGGCGCGGGTCCTCGGGATCGAGTCGCAAGGGCGCCGCGCGCGAACAGGCGCACGGCCTCGGGCAGGAGCGCGTGCTCCAGGGGACGCAGCGCCGCGAGGACCTCCTCGGGGGTGCGCGCGCCGGGGAGCTCGATCGCGCGCTGGAGGATGACCGGGCCGGAGTCGACGCCGGCGTCGACGAAGTGGACGGTCACGCCGAAGACCTTGACGCCGTACTCCAGGCCTGCTCGATCGCGTGCAGACCGGGGAAGGCGGGCAGCAGCGAGGGATGGACGTTGATGACAGCGCCCGGGAAACCGCGCGAGGAAGGGCTCGGAGAGCAGGGCCATGTAGCCGGCGAGCACGACCAGGCGCGCGCCGCGCGCCTGCAGCCAGTCGGCGAGGGCATCGTCGCGGGCGAGGCGATCGGGGTGGTCGGCGCGCGCGAAGACCTCGCGTGGGCACCCCGTGCGCGGCGGCGCGCTCGAGCGCGGGAACGTCCGGCGTGCGAGGAGGCGACCGCGACCACCTGCGCCTCGCGCCCGTGGACGGTGTCGAGCAGCGCCTGCAGGTTGGTGCCGGCGCCGGACACGAGCACGGCGATGGGCAGCGGCTGCGGCGGGCACGGCGCGGACGATAGCTGTGACTCAAATCACATTGCACGCCGCCGGCGCGTCGCAACTACGTTCAGCGTGAACGGGTGCGATGTCGATTTGCTCCCGACGCGCAACAGACCATCGAGATACGGAACGAACAATGCTTACATCCATCTTCGTCACATTCATCATCGTCGCCATGCTCGGCGTCTCACTGCGCTCAGAGCGCGGCAACGGCGCGCTGATCTCGCATCAGCCCTACAACAACCGGCACAACGACGCCTCCGGCGCCCGCGACGAGCACTACTTCGCCTGAGTGAGCCCTCCTACGCGCTGACGAGCGGCAGCGGCGGTGCGTCCTCCTCGAGCGCGTACTTGCCGTTTGCCTCGCCGGTGCGCTCGAGCGGGTAGCGCCCGCTGAAGCAGGCGTCGCAGTGGGTGGCGCGTTCGCCCTGGATCGCCTCGTAGACGCCGTCGAGGGAGAGGTAGTGCAGCGAGTCGCAGCCGAGCTCGGCGGCGACCTCCTCGGTGGTGCGGTCGTGGGCGATCATCTCCTCGCGCGTGGACATGTCGATGCCGTAGTGGCAGGGGTGGACGATCGGCGGGGCGGAGATGCGCATGTGGACCTCGGCGGCGCCCGAGTCGCGCAGCATCTGCACGATCTGGCGGGTGGTGTTGCCGCGCACGATCGAGTCGTCGACGACGACCAGGCGCTTGCCGGCGATCACCTCCGGGAGGGGGTTGAACTTCAGGCGCAGGCCGTGGCGGCGCAGCTCCTGGCCGGGCTGGATGAAGGTGCGGGCGACGTAGCGGTTCTTGACGAAGCCGTCGTCCTGGGGCAGCCCGGCGGCGCGGGCCAGCCCGCGCGCGGCGGCGTTGCCGGAGTCGGGCACGGCGATCACGAGGTCGGCCTCCACGGGCGCCTCGCGCCAGAGGATCTCGCCCATGCGCCCGCGCGCGACCTGCAGGACGTGGCCGTTCATGCGCGAGTCGGGCCGGGCGAAGTAGATGTACTCGAACACGCACAGCGCCGGGCGCACGCTCGTGGGGACCTGGCGGCTGGTGAGGCCGCGCTCGTCGAGCGTGACGATCTCGCCCGGGGCGACGTCGCGCAGGAAGCGGGCGCCGATGATGTCGAAGGCGCAGGACTCCGAGGCGACGCAGTAGCGCGTCTGCACCGGCCGGATCGTCCGCGTGCGGGCTCGAGCACGCCGAGCGCGAGCGGGCGCAGGCCGTGGGGATCGCGGAAGGCGATCACGCGGTCGCGGGTCATCAGCACGATCGAGAAGGCGCCGCGCAGGCGCGGGAGGATCTCGGCGATCGCGTCCTCGATCGACTCGGCCGGGTGGGTGGCGATCAGCGCGGCGACGATCTCCGAGTCGGAGGTCGAGCTGAAGGTGACGCCGCGCGCGAGCAGCTCCTCGTGCAGCTCGACGGCGTTGATGAGGTTGCCGTTGTGGGCGAGCGCGAGCTCGCGGCGTGGAGCCGTGGGTGCCCTCGGAGCGCTGCACGGGCTGGGAGTTCTCCCAGGCGTTGGAGCCGGTCGTGGAGTAGCGGACGTGGCCGATCGCCAGCTCGCCGGCGAGCGTGCGCAGGTCGTTCTCGCTGAACACCTGGCTGACGAGCCCGAGCTCGCGGCGCGTGACGATGTGCCCGCCGCGATCGGCCGCGGCGATGCCGGCGGACTCCTGACCGCGGTGCTGGAGCGCGTACAGCGCGAAGTAGGAGAGCCGCGAGACCTCGTGGCCGGGCGCGTACAGGCCGAAGACACCGCACTCGTCGCGGGGTCCGTCCCGACCGTCTGCGCGCTCTGGCACAGGCTTCACATCCACAAGCTAGCAGCCTCGCTCATGAGAACAGGACCGCGAGCGCGCCGTGCGCCTCGGGCGAGCTCGGCGAGCGTCGCGGTGAGCGACGAGCTCGCCGAGGTCGATGCGCAGCTCCTCGCCGCTCGACCGTCGCCGAGGACGCGCACGGTGGTGCGCCGGCCGAGCGCGCGCACGCCGGTGGGGATGCCGCTGACGACGAAGCCGCCGGAGCCCTCGCCGAAGAGGACGTCGACAGATCGAGATCGTCGCCATCCTCGCCCTCGTCGCCCTCGCCGGCTGAGCAGCTCGTCCAGTCGCACCTCGGCGCCGAGCCCGCCCGCCAGGCAGCACTCGGCGAGGGCGACCGCGAGGCCGCCCTCGGCGATGTCGTGGGCGCTGGAGAGCCCGCCGACGCGCACGGCGCCGCGGACGGCGAACTGGGCGGAGCGCACGGCCGCGATGTCGATCGTCCGGCAGCTCGTCGGGGAGCGCGTGACCGCGCAGCTTGGCCAGCTCGCTCGCGTCGAGCGAAGGGGCGAAGGGACCGACGAGCGCGATCGCGTCGCCCGCGCGGGCAAAGCCCAGGCGACCGGCGCGGCGGGCGTCGGGCAGGCGGCCGACCATGCCGATGACGGGCGTCGGGTAGATCGGGCCGGAGGAGGTCTCGTTGTAGAGGGAGACGTTGCCGCCGACGATCGGCGCCTGCAGCGCGCGGCAGGCGTCGCCGAGGCCGCGCACGGATTCGGTGAGCTGCCAGGCGACGTGCGGCTTCTCGGGGTTGCCGAAGTTGAGGTTGTTGGTCGTGCCCAGCGGCTCGGCGCCGACGCAGGCGAGGTTGGAGGCGCACTCGAGCACCGCCTCGATCGTGCCGCGGTAGGGGTCGGCGGCGACGCGGCGGCCGTTGCAGTCGATCGAGACCGCGAGCGCGACTTCCGGATCGGGCAGCGCGAGCACGGCGGCGTCGGCCTGCTCGGGGCGGCGGACGGTGCGCGACTGGACGATCGCGTCGTACTGCTCGAACAGGGGGCGGCGGGAGGCGATGTTCGGGGAGGACGAGGAGCGCGAGCAGACACTCGCGCGCAGAGGCGTCGGAGCGCGAGCGTGGCGGGCGGCGGCGCGTAGATCGGCGTGGCGGGGCGGGCCGGCGCGAGGTCATACAGCGGGCAGTCGTCGACGAGCGCGCTGACGGGCATGTCGCCGACGAGCTCGGGCCCGTCGAACACGCGCATGCGCCGCGTGTCGGTGACGGTGCCGATCGCCGTGCCGTGTATCTCCCAGCGCTCGCACAGCGCGAGCACGTCGGGCACGCGGGCGGGCTCGACCACGCAGAGCATGCGCTCCTGGGACTCGGAGACCATGATCTCGAACGGCTCCATGTCGCGCTCGCGCAGGGGCACGAGCGAGACGTCGATGTCGATGCCGACCTCGCCGGCGGAGGCCATCTCCGAGGCGGAGGAGGTCAGGCCGGCGGCGCCGAGGTCCTGCAGGGAGACGAGCAGGCCGCGCTCGAGCAGCTCGAGCGAGCACTCCAGGAGCTTCGACTCCTCGAAGGGGTCGCCGACCTGGACGGTGGGGCGCTTGTCGCCGCGTCGTCGTCTCGCCGAGCTCGGCCGAGGCGAGCACGGAGGCGCCGCCGATCCCGTCGCGGCCGGTGGAGGCGCCGAACAGGATCACGACGTTGCCGGGCCCGGCGGCCGCGCTGCGCACGAGGCGCTCGCGCGGGGCCAGGCCGAGCGCCATCGCGTTGATCAGGCAGTTCTGCTCGTAGGGCGCCTCGAAGTAGACCTCGCCGCCGACGGTCGGCACGCCGATCGAGTTGCCGTAGTGGGCGATCCCGGAGACGGCCCCGTCGAGCAGGTAGCGCGAGCGCTCGATCGCCGCATCCCTGCCCGACCTCGCCGAAGCGCAGCGAGTCGAGCACCGCGATCGGGC
This sequence comes from uncultured Solirubrobacterales bacterium, assembly GCA_963714025.1. Lineage (GTDB taxonomy): Bacteria > Actinomycetota > Thermoleophilia > Solirubrobacterales > Solirubrobacteraceae > Palsa-744. The sequence goes on along the minus strand of OY970221.1, from coordinate 1,765,671 downwards.
GGGCGCCGATCGCGAAGATGTCGCGCAGGATGCCGCCGACGCCGGTGGCGGCGCCCTGGAAGGGCTCGACCGCGGAGGGGTGGTTGTGGGACTCGACCTTGAACGCGCACACGAGACCGTCGCCGACGTCCACCGCGCCGGCGTTCTCGCCCGGACCCATGACCACGTGCGGGCCCTCGGTCGGCAGCGTGCGCAGGAGCTTCTTGGAGTGCTTGTAGGCGCAGTGCTCGCTCCACAGCAGCGAGTACATCGCCAGCTCGACCTGATTCGGCGGGCCCGCCCTGGTGCTCGCAGACGAGCTCGTACTCGGCGCGCGTGAGGCCGAGCGCGAGCGCGTCCTCGACGGTCGGCAGACCGATCGAAGATCGGCCGGCGTGCTCAGACACGCGCCGCCCTCCTCGACCGCGAGGCGCATCGACTCGAAGATCGTCAGCCCGTCGGTCGAGCCGCCGGTGAGCTCATCGACGGCGTGCTCGGGATGGGGCATCAGGCCGAAGACGTTGCCGGCCTCGTTGCACACGCCCGGCGATGTCGCGCAGCGAGCCGTTGAAGTTCTGCCCGGGCGCGTAGCGCAGCACGACCTGGCCGCGTCGCTCCAGCTCCTCGAGCGTGGACTCGTCGGCGTAGTAGCGCCCCCAGGAGTGCTTGGCGGGAATGCTCAGGCGCGCGAGGCCGCGCGCACGCGCGGGTGAAGGCGGTGTCGGAGCTGGACGACGTCGAGCTGCGACCTGGCGGAAGGTGAAGCGCAGGTTGGCGTTTCCGGAGCAGCGCGCCCGGCAGCAGGTGGGCCTCGCAGAGAACCTGAAAGCCGTTGCAGATCCCCAGCACGAGGCCGCCGTCGCGGGCGAACTCGATCACCGACTCCATCGCCGGGGAGAAGCGCGCGATCGCGCCCGCGCGCAGGTAGTCGCCGTAGGAGAAGCCGCCGGGCACGACGATCGCGTCGGCGCCGCGCAGGTCGCGCTCGGCAGTGCCAGATCAGCTCGGCGTCGCCGACGCGCCGCGCGGCGTGCAGCGCGTCGACCTCGTCGCAGGAGCCGGGGAACTGAAGGACGCCGAACTTCACCGCGCGTCAGCCGCTGCCGTCGAGCAGCTGGACCTCGTAGTCCTCGACGAGCGGGTTGGCGAGCAGGCGCTCGCACATCGAGTCCAGCTGCGAGGCGTCCTCCACGTCGAGCTCGACGAGCCGCCCGACGTGGACGTTGGCCACGCCCGCGAACCCGAGCGCGGGCAGCGCCCGCTCGACGGCCGCGCCCTGCGGGTCGAGGATGCCGGCCTTGGGGCGGATCAGCACGCGGGCTCTCATCGCACCGGACGCGGCGGCGCACCGGCGTGCCGCGTCGCCTCACGCGCCGCCTCGGTGCGCTCCAGCCACGCCTGGAACGGCTCGCCGACGATCCGCTCGTAGGCCTCGACGTAGCGCGCGCGCGTGCCCGCGACGACGTCGTCGGGGATCGCGGGCGCGGGCGGCTTCTTGTCCCAGCCGCTCGCGGAGGCCCAGTCGCGCACGTACTGCTTGTCGAAGCTCGGCTGGCCGCGGCCGACCTCGAAGCCTGTCGGCCGGCCAGTAGCGCGAGGAGTCGGGCGTCAGCACCTCGTCGCCGACGACCAGCTCGCCGGCGGGGTCGAGGCCGAACTCGAACTTGGTGTCGGCGAGGATCACGCCGCGCTCGCGGGCGTGGGCGGCGGCGAAGGAGTACAGCTCGATCGAGGTCGCGCGCACGCGCTCCATCAGCGCGCGGTCGCCGACGAGCTCGGCGGCGCGGTCGAAGTCGATCGCCTCGTCGTGGCCGACGTCGGCCTTGGTGCTGGGCGTGAAGATCGGCTCGGGCAGCTGCTCGGACTCGCGCAGGCCGGCCGGCAGCTCGATCCCCGAGACCGCGCCGGTGGCCTGGTAGTCCTTCCAGCCCGAGCCGGTGATGTAGCCGCGCACGACGCACTCGACGGGCAGCATCTCGAGCTTGCGCACGACCAGCGCGCGCCCGCGCGCCTCCTCGGGAACGCCGTCGGTGGCGGAGATCAGGTGGTTGGCGACGATCTGCGCGGTGGCGCCGAACCAGAAGACCGACAGCCCCGTCAGCACCCTGCCCTTGTCGGGGATCGGGGTCGGGTGGACGGCGTCGTAGGTGGAGATGCGGTCGCTGGCGACCATCAGCAGGCGCTCGCCGTCGGGCCCGCCGAGGTCGTACATCTCGCGGACCTTTCCGCTGGCGATCAGGGGCAGGTCGGCGAGCGCGGTCATCGTGGCCCGACTTTATCGACGCGCGCGGCCGCAACGGGTCGCGGTCGAGTCACCGACGCGGGCAGTTCGGCGCGCACACCTCGACGCCCGCGCGAACTCAGAGCACACTCTCTGTCAGGCGATCTCGTCCAGCCGCCCGACGATCTCCTGCGCGTAGCGCACGTAGTGCCCGTAGTCGAAGATCTCGTCGAGGTCGAGTCCGGCGGCGCGCTCATCGCCGGCGAGCAGCTCGCGCAGGGGAATGCCCTCGTCCCAGGCGCGCTGGGCGAGCTCCTGCACGACCCGGTAGGCGTCGTCGCGCGTGGAGCCGGCCGCGACGAGCGCGAGCAGCACGCGCTGGGAGAAGAGCGCGCCGTGGGTGAGCTCGAGGTTCGCGCGCATGCGCTGCGCGTCGACGGTCATGTCGCGCACGAGCGCGATCGTGCGCTGCTGCAGGTAGTCGAGCAGGATCGTCGAGTCGGGCAGGATCACGCGCTCGACCGAGGAGTGGGAGATGTCGCGCTCGTGCCACAGCGCCACGTTCTCGAGCGCCGCCTGGGCGTTGCCGCGCAGCACCCGCGCGAGCCCGGAGATCTGCTCGGTCTTGATCGGGTTGCGCTTGTGGGGCATCGCCGAGCTGCCCTTCTGGCCGGCCCGGAAGGGCTCCTGGGCCTCGCGCACCTCGGTGCGCTGCAGGTGGCGGATCTCGGTCGCGAAGCGCTCGAGGCCCGCGCCGGCGAGGGCGATCGCCCGCATCAGCTCGGCGTGGCGGTCGCGGGCGACGACCTGCGTGGAGACGTCCTCGCGCGCGAGCCCCAGGCGCGCGAGCACGCGCGCCTCGAACTCGGGGCTGGTCGCCGCATAGGTGCCGACCGCGCCCGAGATCGCGCCGACGGCCGCCTGCGCGAAGGCGCGCTCCAGGCGCAGCGCGTTGCGGTGGGCCTCGAACGCGAACCCGGCGAGCTTCACCCCGAACGTCGTCGGCTCGGCGTGCACGCCGTGGGTGCGCCCGACGCACAGCGTCTCCGCGTGCTCGCGCGCGCGCGCGGCGAGCGCCGCGACGAGCTCGCGGGCGCCCGGCACGAGCACCTCGCCGACGGCCCGCAGCTGCAGTGCCAGCGCGGTGTCGAGCACGTCCGAGGAGGTCAGCCCGAAGTGGATCCAGCGCCCGGACTCGCCCGCGGAGGCGGCGAGCACGTCCACGAACGCGGCCATGTCGTGGTCGGTCACCCGCTCGCGCTCGTTCACCGCCTCCACCGTGAAGCGTCGCCCCGCGGATCGCCTCCAGCTCGCTCGCGGTGGGGCCGCCATCGCCGAGCAGCGCCGGCAGCTCCTCGCAGGCGGCGACCTCGACCTGGCGCCAGGTCTCCATGCGCGCCGCGTCGGTCCACAGAGCGCCGAGCTCGGGTCGGGTGTAGCGGTCGATCACCTAATCATTATCCAGGTAGGCGCATGCGCCTACCTGCCTGACGGTGCATGCACCGTCAGGTGGAGGAGCCGCATGCGGCTCCTCCGGCCATGCCGCATGCGGCATGGCCCCCTTCAAGCTCCCAGGATCTGCGCCGCGAGGATCGCCGCGTTGCGCGGGTTGTCCAGACCGACGCAGGCCACGGGCACGCCCGGGGGCATCTGCACGATCGAGAGGATCGCGTCGAGACCGCCCGCGGCGGTCAGGCGTCCCGACAGCGGCACGCCGATCACGGGCAGGTCGGTGTGCGCGGCGACCGCGCCGGGCAGCGCCGCGGAGATGCCCGCGCCGGCGATGATCACGCGCAGGCCGCGCATGTGCGCGTTCTTGGCGTAGTCGGCGACGATGTCCGGTTCGCGGTGGGCGGACATCACGCGCAGCTCGTGCAGGATGCCGCGCTCTTCGAGCTCGTGAGCGGCCTTCTCCATCGTCTCCATGTCGCTCTTGGAGCCCATCACGATGCCCACGCGCGGGGCGTCCACGTCCATCTCCTCCAGCTGCGCGCGCACCTCGGCCTCGGCCAGGGGCGTCGCGATCGGGGACACGTCACCCATCGACGAGATCCCCCTCCAGCTCGCGCCCGCCGCCGGACCACTCTTCGAACCAGCTGTCAAGCGTTCGCCAGCCCGCGAGCTCGGGCGAGGGCTCGCCGGCGCCCACGGCGATGTCATCGCGCAGCTGCATGCCCTCGAAGGAGATCATCCGGGCCGCAGCATACGCCGACTCGCGCGCGGACTCCGCGTCGCGCGCCGAATCCGGTCACGTTCAGCACGCGCCCGCCGGCGGTGACGATCGCCCCGTCCGGCCCCGCGGCCGTGCCGGCGTGAGTGATCTCGACGTCGTCGGGGACGAGCTCGAGCCCCGCGATCGGATCGCCGCTGGAGGAAGAGGCGGGATAGCCGGCGCTCGCCAGCACGACCGTGACCGCCCACTCTCCCAACCATCGGGGGAAGTCCTCCTCGGGGTCCTCGCCGATCAGCCCGCCGGGCCTGACCGAGCGGAACAGCAGCTCGAGGAAGTCCGATCCCATGCGCGGCAGCACCGCCTGGGTCTCGGGATCGCCGAAGCGGACGTTGAACTCGAGCACGCTGCGGCCCCTGCTCGGTCAGCATCAGCCCGGCGTAGAGCACGCCGTGAAACGGGGTGCCGCGCTCGCGCATCCAGTCGACGATCGGCTGGTGCACGAACAGCGCGAGGCTGAACCCGACTTCGTCCGGGAGGTCGAGCACGGGCGAGTAGGAGCCCATGCCGCCGGTGTTCGGGCCGGTGTCGCCCGTCGCCGATGCGCTTGTAGTCGCGCGCGGGCGTCAGCGGGATCGCGGTCTTGCCGTCGCACACCGCCAGCAGCGACAGCTCTCTGCCGATCAACCGCTCCTCCACCACCGCGCTCGCGCCGCCCTCCCCGAAGCGGCCCTCGAGGAAGATCTCGCGCAGCGCCGCGTGCGCCTGCTCGGCGTCCGCGGCCACGGTCACGCCCTTGCCGGCCGCGAGCCCGTCGGCCTTGATCACCACGCCGGGTGCGTCGGGCGCGGCCAGCTCGGCGACCGCCGTCGATGCCCTCCTCGAGGGTGTGAACGTGGCGCCAGCGCGCGGTCGGCACCCCGGCCTGCTCCATCGCCTGCTTGGCGAACGCCTTCGAGCCCTCGAGCTGCGCGGCCGCGGCCGACGGGCCGAACGCGAGATGCCCGCGCGCGTCCAGCGCATCCACGAGCCCCGCCACGAGCGGCGCCTCGGGGCCGATCACCGTGAAGTGAATCGCCCTCGCGCTCGACCGCCGCGACGATCCCCTCGATGTCATCGGCCGCGATGTCGAGCAGGCGCGCATCGGCGGCGATGCCCGGGTTGCCGGGCGCGCACAGCAACTCGGTCACCTTCGGCGAGCGCGCGAGCGCGCGCACGATCGCGTGCTCGCGCCCACCCGCGCCTATGACCAGGACCTTCAAGCGATCTGCCTCGCGCGCGTCACCGGGCGGTGCACTCACTCAGAGCGACGCGATGAACTCGTCCACGCCGATCGCCGCAAGCGTCTCGTAGCGGCCCGTGCCGCGCGAGCCCAGCTCCAGCGAGACGCGCGCCATCGTCGCCTCGTCGGGCGCCTCCACGACCGAGATGAAGTCGACGTGGCCGAGCGTCGCCCACTGCGCCTTGACCGTCGCGCCCAGCTGCTCGACCTCCTTGTTGACCTCGCGGATCCGCTCGGGTTGTTCTTGACCGTCTGCACACCCTCGGGGGTGAGCGTCGAGAGCATGATGTAGGTGGGCATGGCGGGTCCTCCGTCCGTTGTGGCCAATAAGCGCGTTCGTGCTCGCGTTGTACAGGATCGCGCCGCGGACACGCAGATTGGCCAACTTGTCGAGATTTCAAGGCCGGGTCCTTGCACTGGACCGCCCCGCCGCATGGGTCCGCCCATCCCGTCATCCACATGGAGGAGGCACCCCATGCGCAGACACCTCAACTACGCCAACGTCGTCGCCACATTCGCGCTCGTGTTCGCGATGAGCGGCGGCGCGTTGGCCGCGAAGCACTACCTGATCAACTCAACCAAGCAGATCAATCCGAAGGTGCTCAAGAAGCTCAAGGGCAACGCGGGCAAGGCCGGAAAAACCGGAGCTACAGGCCCACAGGGTCCGGCCGGCACGAACGGGACCAACGGCACCAACGGCACCAACGGCATCGGCCCAGCGTTTAGCGCCTTCCACGACAACTCGGTGGAAATCACGGGGTCTGAATCTAAAACGGCTACAACGGTGGCCACGCTCGGCAAACTTCCGGCGGGCAAATACGTGATCAACGCAAAGCTGTATACGTTTGACGAGAACGCCACAAGCGAAGATGTGACTATCTGTCAGCTCGCTGCCGAAGGCGACACTGACGAAGATATTGAGCATACATCAAGTAGCGCAAAAGCTGGCTATGCCGATGGCATCGGCGTCTTCCCCCTGCAGGTGGTGCATCAGTTCAACGGCACCGGCTCAGCTGTGGTCCGCTGCTATGTCTCCTCGGGCGAACATAAAGATATCTTCGCCAACCACACCAAGATCACCGCTATCCAGGTTTCCGCGCTTACCAACACGGGAGTCGTCGACGCACGCTGCTTGGGGGCGGCCATGTGCCGCCCCAAAGTATCTACTCGCCGGCTACACGTCTTGAGGACTTGGTCAACGTTCGCTACGCGGCCGGTATGGCGGATTCTGCCGTCTCCAACACAAGCTCTCCGTCGACAGCGTCCACGCGCACGGAGTCCCCTTCGCGCAGCCTCCCCTCCAGCAGCGCGAGCGCGAGCCGGTCGGTCAACTGCTTCTGAATAACCCGCCGCAAAGGCCGCGCGCCGTAGGTGGGGTCATAACCCATCGCGGCGATCAGCTGGCGGGCTGAGTCGGTGAGCGTCACCTGACGCCGCGCTCGGCCACGCGGGCGATCACGCGGGCGACCTGTAGATCGACGATCTCGGAGATCTGCTCGCGGGTGAGGGAGTGAAAGCGCACGATGTCGTCGAGGCGGTTGACGAACTCGGGCTTGAAGTACTGGAGCAGTTCGGTGCGCAGCTGCGCGTCGGCGGCGGCGCCGGTCCCGTCCGCGCCCGCCCCGTTCGCGCCTGCCCCATCGGAGCCGGGATCGCCCGGGCCGCACCCTGGCCGACGGGCAGGTTGGAGGTCATGATCAGGACGGTGTTCTTGAAGTCGACGGTGCGGCCCTGGCCGTCGGTGAGGCGGCCGTCGTCCATCACCTGCAGCAGCGTGTTGAAGACGTCGGGGTGGGCCTTCTCGATCTCGTCGAGCAGCACGACCGAGTAGGGGCGGCGGCGCACGGCCTCGGTGAGCTGGCCGCCCTCTTCGTAGCCGACGTAGCCGGGGGGCGCCCCGACGAGGCGGGAGACGGAGTGCTTCTCCATGTACTCGGACATGTCGATGCGCACGATCGCGTCCTGGGAGTCGAACATGAACTCGGCGAGGGCGCGGGCGAGCTCGGTCTTGCCGACGCCGGTGGGCCCGAGGAACAGGAAGGAGCCGATCGGGCGGTCGGGGTCCTGCAGGCCGGCGCGCGAGCGGCGCAGGGCGGTGGCGACTGCCTCGATCGCCTCGTCCTGGCCGACGACGCGCTCGTGCAGGCGGCTCTCCATGTGGATCAGCTTCTCGGTTTCGCCCTCGAGCAGGCGCGAGACGGGGATGCCGGTCCAGCGCGCGACGACTTCGGCGATGTCGTCGGCGTCGACCTCCTCTTTGAGGAACTGCGGCGCCCAGAGCCCGCACCGTCGCCGTCGGCCGCGCCGGCCTCGCCCTGGGCGCGTTCGCGCTCGGCCGATTCGTACTCGGCGAGCTTGCGCTCGAGCTCGGGGATCTCGCCGTAGCGCAGCTCGGCGGCGCGTTGCAGGTCGGCTTCGCGCTCGGCCCGCTCGGCCTCGGCGCGGGCTGCCTCCAGACGCTCCTTGAGCTCTGAGACGCCCTTGATGGCGTCCTTCTCGCGCTGCCATTGGGCGGTCATCTCGGCGGAGCGCTCGCGCAGCTCGGCGAGCTCTGCCTCGATCGCCTCGCGGCGAGCCTTGGAGGCCTCGTCCTTCTCCTTGCGCAGCGAGGTGAGCTCGATCTCGAGCTGCATCACGCGGCGGTTGACCTCGTCGATCTCGGTGGGGACGGAGTCGATCTCGATGCGCAGCCGCGAGGCGGCCTCGTCGATCAGGTCGATCGCCTTGTCGGGCAGGAAGCGGTCGGCGATGTAGCGGTGGGAGAGCGTGGCGGCGGCGATCAGGGCGCTGTCCTGGATGCGCACGCCGTGGTGGTTCTCGTAGCGCTCCTTCAGCCCGCGCAGGATCGCGATCGTGTCCTGCACGGTCGGCTCGCCGACGGTGACGGGCTGGAAGCGGCGCTCGAGCGCGGCGTCCTTCTCGATGTACTTGGTGTACTCGTCCAGGGTGGTGGCGCCGACGCAGCGCAGTTCCCCGCGCGCGAGCATCGGCTTGAGCAGATTGGAGGCGTCGACCGAGCCCTGGGCGGCGCCGGCGCCGACGATCGTGTGCAGCTCGTCGAGGAACAGGATGATCGCGCCCTGCGCCTGCGGAGACCTCGGAGAGGACGCCCTTGAGGCGTTCCTCGAACTCGCCCGCGGTAGGCGGCTCCGGCGATCAGCGCGCCCATGTCGAGGGCGATCACGCGGCGTTCGCGCAGCGACTCGGGCACGTCGCCGGAGACGATCCGCTGGGCGAGGCCCTCGACGATCGCGGTCTTGCCGACGCCGGGCTCGCCGATCAGCACGGGGTTGTTCTTCGTGCGCCGGGAGAGAACCTGGATCACGCGACGGATCTCCTCGTCGCGCCCGATCACCGGGTCGAGCTTGCCCTGCTCTGCCATCTCGGTGAGGTCGCGCCCGAAGCGCTGCAGCGGACTCTGCTCGACGTCCTCCCCCTGGCCCGGGGGCTGTTGGGGCGGGACGGAGCCTGGGGTGCCGTTAGGAGTCATGGCGGGACCTCCGGGGGGCGGGACCGAACGTGCGAGCGTACATCGGCGGCGCGCACGATGTCGGTCGAGCCGCCGCTGGTAGGGGACGAGCTCGGCGCGGAAGGAGCGGCGCACCTCCTCCAAGCGCTCGGCCAGCTCGACCTGGGCGTGCAGGGCCTGCACCTCGAGCGCCTCGATGCGGGCGTGCATGTCGTTGACCTCGGCCTCGAGGTCGAGCACGCGCTCGACGCCGGCGAGGTTGAGGCCGAGCTCGGCGGTCATCTCCTGGATGCGCCGCAGCCGCTCGACGTCCTCTTGGGAGTACAGGCGCGTGCCACGGGGGGAGCGCTTGGGGGTGATCAGCCCGCGCGCCTCGTAGGTGCGCAGGGTCTGGGGGTGCATGTGTGCGAGCTCGGCGGCGACGGAGATCATGAACACGCCGCGGTCGGTCTCGACCTGGATGCGGGCTACCGGTTTGGGAGTCACGACGGCGCGCCCCCGTCAGCTCCCGTGCCGCTCCCGGCCGGCTCGAACAGGCGCGCGCGGGGATTGCCGTTCATGACCTTCGCCAAAGCGTCGACCGCCGACTGCTGCTCGTCGGAGAGCGAGTCGGGGATGTCGAGCACGAAGCGGTAGTGGATGTCGCCGCGTGAGGCCTTACCCCCGAGCTTTGGGGGGCCCTCGCCGCGCAGGCGCTGGACGGTGCCGGGCTTGGTACCGGGTTTGACGCGCAGGGTCTTGGACCCGTCGAGCGTCGGGACCTGGACCTCGGCGCCGCGCAGCGCCTCGGGGATGCTCAGGGGGACCTCGACCTCGAGATTGTCGCCGCGGCGCTTGAACACGGGCGAGGGCGAGACGTGGGTGACGAGGTAGAGGTCGCCGGGGGGCCCGCCGTCGCGCCCGGGCTCGCCCTTGCCGGCCAGGCGGATGCGCCCGCCGTCGCGCACGCCGGCGGGAATGTTCACGCGCAGGCGCTTGACCGTGCGCACGGCGCCCGCGCCGTGGCAGGTGGGGCAGGGGTCCTCGATGATCGTGCCGGAGCCGCCGCAGCGCGAGCAGGGCTGGGAGATCGAGAACATGCCCTGGCCCTGGGTCTCGACGCCGCGCCCTTCGCAGACGGGGCAGACGGTGGGAGTCGTGCCGGGCTTGGCGCCGGTCCCGTGGCAGGTGGGGCAGGTGTCGTGCATCGGCACCGACAGCGGGATCTGCGCGCCGGAGATGGCCTGGTCGAAGGTGATCGAGACCTGCGCCTCGAGGTCGGCACCGCGCTGCGCGCGCGGGCGCCCGCCGCGCGTGCCCGCACCTGCACCGCCCCCGCCGCGCCCGCCGCTGAAGAGGTTGGAGAGGATGTCGCCCATTCCGGAGGCGTCGAAGTCGAAGTTGCCAAAGCCGCCGAAGCCGCCGCCGGGACCGCCGCCGGTCGCGAAGGGGCCGGAGCCGGAGTCGTACTGCTTGCGCTTGTCGGGATCGCCGAGGACGTCGTGGGCCTGGGAGATCTCCTTGAAGCGCGCCTCGGCGTCCTTGTCGTCGGGGTTGCGGTCGGGGTGGTACTTGCGCGCGAGTTTGCGGTAGGCCTTCTTGATCTCCTCGGGGGTCGCCTTTTTGTCGACCCCGAGCGTCTTGTAGTAGTCGGGTCGAGATGCCATGTCGGGCTCCTGGGCTACGCCGCGACGACGACTCGCGCGGGGCGGATGACGTGATCGCGCAGGCGATAGCCGGGCTGGTAGACCTCGGCCACGGTCCCGCTGGTGGCACCCTCGACGGGCTGGTGGACGACGGCCTCGTGCAGGGAGGGGTCGAAGATCTCGCCGGTGGGCGAGAAGGACTCGATCCCGACGCGCCCGAGCGCGGCGGAGAGTTCCTCGCGCACCAGGCGCACACCCTGCAGGAGCGGATCGTCCTGGTCGGCGGCATCGAGCGCGCGGTCGAGGTTGTCGAGGGCGGGCAGCAGCTCCTTGGCGAGCTTGACGACGCCGCGCTCCTGGGCGAGCGCGGACTCGCGCGCGACGCGGCGGCGGTAGTTCTCGAAGTCGGCCTGGGTGCGCTGGGCGAGCGCTAGGTACTCGTCGCGCTCGCCCGACACCGTGACCAGCTCGTCGAGCTCCTCCTCGATCTCGACGGCCTCCACCGACTCGACGGACTCCTCGTCCTCCTCTTCGATCGTCTGCTCAGCGTCGCTCATGACTCATCGACTACCTCGGCGTCCACAACGTCCTCCTCGTCGGAGGAGGAGCCGCCGGACGCCGTCGCCGGAGGCCGCGTCGCCGTTCGGACCGCTCGCGGCGGCCTGCTCCTGGGCGCGCTGGTACATCGCCTCGGAGACGGAGTGGAAGGCGACCTGCAGCGCCTCGGCCTTGGCGTTGATTGCGGCGGGGTCCTCGGACTCGAGGGCCTCGCGGACCTCCTTGACGGCCGCTTCGATGCGACCTTTGGAGTCGGCGTCGACCTGGTCGCCGAGGTCGGCGAGCTGTTTCTCGGCCTGGTAGGCGGCGTTCTCGCCGTTGTTGCGGGCCTCGGCGAGCTCGCGGGCGCGGCGGTCCTCCTCGGCGTGGGACTCGGCGTCGGAGACCATGTTCTTGATCTCCTCGTCGGAGAGCCCGGAGCCGGCCTTGATCTCGATCTTCTGCTCCTTGCCGGTGCCGAGATCCTTGGCGGAGACGTTGAGGATGCCGTTGGCGTCGATGTCGAAGGCGACCTCGATCTGGGGGATGCCGCGCGGCGCGGGCGGGATGCCGGTGAGCTGGAACTTGCCCAGCGACTTGTTGTACTGGGCCATCTCGCGCTCGCCCTGCAGCACGTGGATCTCGACCGAGGGCTGGTTGTCCTCGGCGGTCGAGAAGACCTCGCCCTTGCGCGTCGGGATGGTGGTGTTGCGCTCGATCAGCTTGGTCATGACGCCGCCCTTGGTCTCGATGCCGAGCGTCAGCGGAGTGACGTCGAGCAGCAGGACGTCCTTGACGTCGCCGGCGAGCACGCCGGCCTGGATCGCGGCGCCGACCGCCACTACCTCGTCGGGGTTGACGCCCCGGTGGGGCTCCTTCTTGGTGAGCTCTTTGACCTTCTCCTGCACGGCGGGCATGCGCGTCATGCCGCCGACGAGCACGACGTGCTCGATCTCCTTGACGCCCTTGTCTTTGGCGTCGTCGATCGCTTGACGCACGGGGACGACGACGCGGTCGAGCAGGTCGGAGGTCAGCTCGGCGAGCTTGGCGCGCGTCAGGCGGGTGTCGAGGTGCTTGGGCCCGGAGGCGTCGGCGGTGATGAAGGGCAGGTTGATCTGCGTCTCCTGGGTGGTGGAGAGCTCGATCTTGGCCTTCTCGGCCGCCTCGTAGAGCCGCTGCAGGGCCATCGGGTCGGCGGAGAGGTCGATCGCCTGGTCGCGCTTGAAGTCGGCTACGAGCCAGTCGACGATGGCCTTGTCGAAGTTGTCGCCGCCGAGGTGGTTGTCGCCGGCGGTGGACTTGACCTCGAACACGCCGTCGCCGATCTCCAGCACGGACACGTCGAAGGTGCCGCCGCCGAGGTCGAAGACGAGGATCGTCTGGTCGGACTCCTTGTCGAGGCCATAGGCGAGCGAGGCGGCGGTGGGCTCGTTGATGATGCGCTTGACGTCGAGGCCGGCGATCTTGCCGGCGTCCTTGGTGGCCTGGCGCTGGTCGTCGTTGAAGTAGGCGGGGACGGTGACGACGGCGCCGTCGACGGATTCGCCCAAATAGGCTTCGGCGTCGGACTTGAGCTTCTGCAGGATCATCGCGGAGATCTCGGGCGGGGAGAACTGCTCGCCGTTGGCTTCCACGCGCGCGTCGCCGTTGGGGCCGGAGACGACCTTGTAGGGGACGATCGACTCCTCCTCGCGCACCTCGGCCTCCTTGCGGCCCATGAAGCGCTTGATCGAGAAGATGGTGTTCTGCGGGTTGGTGACGGCCTGTCGCTTGGCGACGGTGCCGACGAGGCGCTCGCCGGAGGCGGTGAAGGCGACGACGGAGGGGGTGGTGCGCCCGCCCTCGGAGTTCTCGACGACGGTGGGCTCGCCCCCCTCGAGCACGGCCATGCACGAGTTGGTCGTGCCCAGGTCGATACCGATGGTCTTGCCCATGAATATTGCTCCTTCTAAAGACGGTGAATAAATCTAAGCGCCATTGAAGCAGATTTCCTGAGGGGTTTCAAGAGGCCCATTTTGGGTGGGGCGAGACCCGGCGTAGAGGGGAGTTTGCCCGTATTGTCCGCAAGCCAATCGCGTGCGCCGAATGAGGCGCTTTCGAAAGCGATCCTGCTGAACGGAGAGGAGTTCTCAGCGTCCGGTGGTGAGGGCTTGCTCGACCTGCAGGCCTTGGGATGTGAGCGTCCACGCGTTGGGCTCGCCCTTGGCCTGGCCGAGGCCGGTGTTGTGGACGAGGCCGAGGCGTTCGAGGCGGGTGAGGAGCTTTGATATCTGGCCCTGGTCGTGGACGCCGGCGCCGTCGGCGATCTGGCGGTTGGAGGCCCCGGGGGTGGTGGCGATGGTCGCAAGGACCTGGAGCGTGCGGTAGGTGATGCGCATGTTCAAGCCCGCGAGGGGGTTCGCGGCGGTGGGGGGCTTCGGTGTCCCGCGGGTGGACCCGGACCTGGGAGCGGATGGCATTTGCGGTGTGGGACGGTCGAGCTCGCGGCGGGCGGCTGCTTGTCCGAGATAGGGCAGCACGATCACGCTCATCAGCGGGTTTAGCAACTCGATCAGGAGTGCGGGCTCGCGTGCGGAGCTCGCGGACCCGTTGGCGCCGGCCGCCTTGTTGGCGCGCGCGTGCGCGCGGCGGCGCTCGAGCATGCGCGCGTGGATGACCGAGAGCACGGCGCCGACGACGCCCTCGGCCGCGAGGGAGGGCGAGTCCTCTGCCGAGGCCGACCCTTTGCGCGTACTCCTCGCGGTCGTCCCCACGGTCGAACCGCCTTCAGCGGCGAGCGCGGCGAGCGACTCGAGTGCCCGCGCACGACGCTCGAGCACCTCCGGTCCGGCCCCGAGCGCGTCCACGACGAGCAGCGACCCGAGAGCGGACTCCTCGTCGAACAGCGCGAGCAGCGCGGCGAGACCGGAGCGGATCTGTTCGCGCCAGGCGGGTGGCGCGCTCGCGGCAGCCTCGCCTGCGACGTGTGCAGCGCGCGCGAGCGCGTCCTCGAACACTGCGAGGAAGCAGTCCTCGCACCCGTCGAAGAGGTCGTAGAACGTGCGCCGCGACACCCCCGCGCGCGCGACGACGCGCGCGACCGTCACCGACCCCGCGCCACCATCCTCAGCGACGACCTGCACCATCGCGGCAAGAATCCGCGCGCGCTGGACGTCCAAGACCTGCACGGACCCTTCCCGGGGACGCGCTACCGCCTCCGGGTGACGCGGCCGCGTGCGCGTGGAGGCCACGACCACATCACCCCTTCCGCTTCGCCTTCTTCGCCTTCTTGAGAGGACCGTACTTCTTGCGGGCGGCCCGTTCACATGACTGGCGCTTCTTGCCCTTCGGCTTTTTGTGACAGGCCTTCAGTGCGAGCGCCAGTTTCTGCGCACGGGTCAGGACCTTGGTCTTCGGACACCCCGTGACCGTGACCGCTGTGTTCTGGTTGACCTGGGCGCCGTTCTGCCCAGTCAGTTCCGTCGGAATCGACAGCTTGCTCGCGCAGAGGTTCCCTGTCGCAGCGAGAACAGAGTGCGGGCCTTGCGGGAGGTTCGTTTCAAAGCCTGTGATCGGGGCGTCGGGAACGGTTTCGAAACGGGAGTAGGTGATGCCTTTCTTGATGTCGGTCCTGCCGTCCAGGTCGATGCGGATATCCGCTCCCCGTTCATTGGCCTGCAGCAGGAAGACGACATCGGGGAATGCCGCACCACCATGCGACACGAGGATCGCGGGACCCGTGAGCGGGACGCTCAGGATCGGCGTGATCGCCTTCGCCGTGCCGATGAACGACCCGGCAGGGCAGCCTGCGGGATTGGCCGCGAACTGCGCTTCCGTGCACGCCTGCTGGAGTGTCGTAAGGCGTGCGGGCAGGATCGTGGGGAGTGTGAGGTCGACCTTGTGGATGTTTGCTTCGCCGGGCTTCTGGGAGAGCTTGACGGTGAAGCTCGCGCCGTTCGCTTTGCTCGTTTTGCCCTGTGTACTGATCGCCATGGTGGGCTTGAACGGCAAGCCCTGACACCCACCGACCTGGAAACGGTTGGACAGACCGATGGTCTGGCCGAGGGTTGAGATTGCTTCCCCGGTCACGCTCATCGGTTCGCAACTGGTCGGGTTGAACGTGAACCCTGGCCGATCCATGCTCAACGAGATCGATCGCACATCGAGCGGAATGCCGTACAGGATCGTGGGTATCGGATCGCTCACCGCACGGATCTGCGCAGTGTTCTGATCGATATACAGCGCGACACGTACCACGATGGTCCCGAGATCGAACGGACCCGCGATCGCAGGAGTGACGATCGCCAGGCTCAGCGGAGCGTTCTTATACGGACCGGCCAGGTACGCCTTGCCCTGCACCGCATACGGCTGTGAGCCCGCGCCGGCGGTGGTGTTCACGACACCCACCTGGGACGCTTCAGGACACGATGGGGAGGACTGCTCCAGTGCGCCTTCGCCCTCGCCACTACGCGCGCTTGCTGCTGCTATCTGCGCCTCAGGGCAGTACTGCACACCCGCCACCCTGCCCAGCATGCCCTCGGGGAGAGTCGCCGTGATCGCACCGAGATGCTGCGTGCCGTCTTCGCGAGCGATCTTGAAGACGAACGGCGAGAACGCACCCGCTACTGGACTCACCGTGCCGGCTTGCAGACTCGGATTGTTAGGCAGTTGCGCTTCGCTGGAAACGCACGCGCCACCGTTCGCGCCCGCACCGATACTGAAGTTCGCGGTGCGTTCCGTGGGAACGTTCGGATTCGAGAACGGGTAGAGCTTGACATGTGTGGTGTACGTACCGCACGCCTGCGGCGTGATCAATGGTGCGCGCTGGCCTTCACGCAAGTCGAACTGGAAAGAGGAATACGGCAACGACGGTAGATGGTCGAAGGTGGTCGTGAGCTGTCCCGTGCCGGGATCCGCACGCACTTCCCCGGCCTGCTTGATCACCACACCGCGTTCGGGGGCCTTCGCGACTATGTACAGCGCCAGCAGCGAGTTGAACGGGTTTGCATGCGGAGCCGCCAAATACACCGACCCTTCGATCGCTTCTTCAATCAACGGAGATTTAGCGACCAGCGTCCCCAACTTCGACGATTCCGGGCAACCCCCACCAGGCGGTGTTTCGACAGTCGTCGCCCGGTACTCCGCTTCCGTACACACATCCAACCCCGCCGCAGCCGACGGATTCACCGCCACACCCGCCGGCAACACCACTTCCGTCCTCACTGGCTCCGTTTCAGCAACACCTTCAGGTGTCATGAGCCCCTGGTTGGGCAGCTTCAGTTCGAAGCTGAGCCCCGATGGGTTCGAGGCGTCCGCGCTCGTGGGGCGTGCCGAGATGCTTGGTGAGAAAGGTACGGCTTCGCAGCCCGCGAGGGAAGCTGGTTGCCCGCCGGCGTCGACGGCCTGGGAGGATTGCGCGTGAAAGACGCCCGGATTGTGATTGGAGTCGACTTCGACCATTGTTTCCGGCGGAGCGCCGCAGGAGGCCGGAAGCGTGAGAAAGGGCTGCAAGGGTGCGCCGGAGGAGAGGTCTTCTTCGTGGCTCCCGGCCTGCGGACCGCGTTCTACGTCGTGACTCGGGTCGGCGGGAACGCCCCAGATCGTCTCTGACACTTCGCTGACTTGGACGGGGAGGTGGAAAGCGCCGATTTCCAAGCCGTAGCCTGCTCCGCTTCTAACCGAGGCGAGTTGCAGAGCGTTGTTGCCCAGGATGGTAAAGCCGAGCAGGCCCGCGGCGCCGGGCGGGGACACGAGGTTGTAGACAGGACCGACGACCCTGCCAAAGCCGGGCACAGTTGCATGCAAGACGCCGACCTGGGTATCCGCGGGGCAATTCGAGATGGCGCCCTCGAAAGCCTGGCGCGAGCATCGCGGCGCCGCCTGGGGGTTGCCGAAGAACCCCGGCGGTGTGTCGACGATGATGTCGCGCACTTCGCCGCCTTCAGTATCGCCGTTGGCGTCGACGTTGAGCTTGAAGCTGACGGTGTAAGCGTAGGGATGCGAGCCGGCCTGGTTGGCGATCGTGCCGTCCCTGTTTTCCGCGACCGCGCTGACGCTTCCGGGGACCAAGCCGAAGTCGGCGCTTGCTGCTGCCGGCGCCAATGCCGCAAGCAGGACCCCCGTGATCGCGACCGCGCCGATCAACGCTCCCAGGCTTCGCCTATCAGCGGAGCCGGGGGACCGCCTTCCATGCATTTCGTTGGTCATTCTCATATCGCTCACCGGTGACTCCTATGCGCCGCCCTCTTGGCTTTTCCGTACTTTCTTCGCGCCGTTCTTTCGCAGGCGGCGCGCTGCTTCTTTGGTTTTTTCCTGCATGCCCGCAGGGCGGGAGCGAGCTTCTGCGCGCGACTGAGGGGCCTGCTCTTTGTTTTGACCGTGGTCACGTTCGCCGGTGACGGCGCGGTGAAGAGATTGCCCGCACCCACGAAGGCGAGCGATCCGGGCGCGCTTTCGACCGGAGGCGTGACGGACGGCTGGCAGGCTTCGCCCCGGCAGCCGCCGGACGATTCGCCTTC
This sequence comes from uncultured Solirubrobacterales bacterium, assembly GCA_963714025.1. Taxonomy (GTDB): domain Bacteria; phylum Actinomycetota; class Thermoleophilia; order Solirubrobacterales; family Solirubrobacteraceae; genus Palsa-744. The sequence goes on along the minus strand of OY970221.1, from coordinate 1,747,891 downwards.
GGAGGCGAACCCGCCCCCTTCCCGCGCGTCATAGACGTCGACTAGTTCGTCTTTGTCGCTCGCCGCGAGCTGGTCGCGCGTGGCGAAGAAGACGTTCTTGCCGGTCGCGTCAGCGGCGAGGAAGTTCGAGTCCACCGGTCCGTGACCGGCGGAGATCAATGAGACGCAGCCAGCTGCCCGCGCGCAACTGCCCACCCCTTCGGGCTCATATTGATAGACGTCTTCGACCCCGTGGTTGGTGTCCGCCGGCACCAGTGAGTTCTGGCTGTCGAAGTACAGACGGCCCGAGTCGGTCAGGTAACGGGGCTGGGGGGTCGAGCCCAGCGCACCTTCGATCACTGCCAGGTTGGACTTTCCCAGCGGCAGGGAGCCGCTGCGATTGCACGAAGCGCAGGCCAGCTTGCCGGTCGCCGAGTCATAGAGGAAGACCTCGCGGCAAGGACCTTGGGCATGCCCATTTTCGCAGGGGCCGGTGTTGTCGTAGCCGGTAAGCCGAGCCGAGGAGAGGAAGGCGACCCAGCGGCCATCGGGGCTGGCCTCGGCGCTGCGTTCTTGTGAAGCTGCAGCCCAATCGCCGCCGCCGCTGTCGGTGGCTGCGACGCCGTCTGCAGGCTCGAGCGCGGCGATGAACCTGACCGCGCCTTGATCCCATGCGTAGAGGTTGTCTCGGCCGGCCTGAGCGGCTTCGCCCTGGTCGTTTGCCTCTTCGCCCGTCAGCACGGCGGTGTCGACGAAATAGAGCCGAGAGAAGTCTTCGGTCTGGCCGACGAGCCCGACGAAGCCGCCCTCCCCGGCGGTCAGGTCGGTGGTCGTCCCCGTATCCAGGTCATAGATGTGGCCGTCGCTCAGCAGCACCTCAGAGCCGTCGGCGGAGGCAGTCAGGTATCCACCCGAGTCCGGTATCGCCGTGGTCGATTGGGCGTTTTCGCGCACGTATAGCTGCCCGGCTTCGTCGCTCCAGAAAACGCGCGAGCCGTCTTCAGAGATCGCGTGCGTGGTGTCGGAGACAAGGATTTCGCGCTGCGGTCCTCGCAATGCCCTGCCAAAGCTAGCCCCTGGGATCACCGCCGCGTTGCCTGGCGCGACGTTGACGAGCTGCAGCTGCCCGCCTACCGACTCGTAGAGATTCTCGCTTTCCACGCCCCCGTCCACCGCTGCCGGAGCGAACGGCGTTGCTTCCGTGAGCGCGTCGTTGGCTCCGAAGAACAGCCGTGAGAAGTCGGCGGAGGCGCCGGCGAACGCGATTTGGAAGGTGGAGCTGCTGCGATCGGGCGGTTCGGACCTGACCAGCGGCGTGAGCTGCGAGGGAGCAGACGTCGGCTGGGCATAGAGGTTGTTGTAGCCGACCGGCGCTTCGCCGCTGAGCGACCCTGTTTCGTTCACAAGCACGTCCTCGGTCAGGTTGGCGTTGAAGTAGGGAAAGCCCCCGTTGGGGCCACCCTGAAGCGGCGGGCTGAGGCTCGTCGTCTGCCAGCCAGAGGGGGACCGTCTGGAGATGTACTCGTTGGCGACACGCGCGCCGTCGGTGGTGGAGAACGGAAAGCCCTCGTAGACCACCGCTTCACCGTCGGGAGAGCTCTGCCTCTCCGAGTGGACCGGCACGCCCACCCCCGGCTTGCAATCGGTGCCGCAGCTGGCGAATTCTGGAGACGCGGGAATGACCTCGCCGCCGAACTTCTGGATCGGCGATACCAGCTCCCAGGCGCGACCGTCAGGCAGGCCGAGCGCTTCGGCGGGGAAGGTCCGAAACGCCTGCGCGGAGCCCGCGCCTTCGCACAGCGCTTCTTCGCTTCCCGCCTCGCAGTGGCTGGTGGCGACCACGCGGTAGCGGTATTCGGTGTCCGGAGTCAGACCGGCCAGCGAGGCCCCTACGTTGACCGTCGTCACGCCGGCGCCGGCTTCGCCACCGCCGAGCGGTGCTTCGCTTGCTCCCGCGAAGCGATCGGCCGGCCCGTTGGCTTCGTACTGTTCCGCGGTGAGATATTGAAAGACGTAACGGGTCGCCGAGCCCTTCGGGTTGATCTGTGCGGCGATCGAGGAAGTGGTCGCGGTGACCGTGGAAACCGACTCCGATTCGACCACGGGGTCGCGCGCTTCGGCCGGCGCAAAGATATAACCATGACCTTCTTCGCCAACTCCATTGGCGATGCTTTGTTCGGAGCCCGCATAAAGGACGCCCGCGGGACGCGGAGCGGAATACGTCAGCGACGGGTTGAAGGCAAGCGCGCGCATTGCTTCCGCTTTCGGCGCCGAGGCGAAGGTGTCTTTGAGCGCGAATTCTCCCTGTTGGTTGCAAGGCGTCAGTTGAGTGATTTTGGCACCGCCGCCCTTGAAGCTGAAATAGAAGACTTCGCCGGTTTCGGGATTTACCGTCATCGCCTGCAGACCGCCGCCGGGAACCCTGTACTGACATATGGCCGACGCCGGTTGACCTGGAGCGAACTCATATATTGTTTCTGTAGATGCCGTATACAGATTCCCGCGCGAATCCAGAGCCAGGTTTCTGCTTTGATATTTGATCGGGTCGCCGAGCTCGGAGAAGCCGATGTCGTTGGACCGACCGGCGTACACGTAATGTTCGTAATCCCCAGCCGATGCCGGCTTGAAGACCATGACGCGACCTTCGAAGTTCCCGTGGAGGTTTTCATCGGAGACGTAGATGACACCGGAGTCGTTGACAGCGATACCGTCGGAAAACACGTCATGAAGCTTTTCAGGGCCTTCTTCGATCGTTTCCGCGAAAGCGCTCTGTTCTCCGAATTCAGCGATCAGATGCGAGCCGTCGGGACTATAGACCTGGATCAGATCCAATCCCGGCGCGCGCTGCGGGTTAAGGACGTAGAGATCGCCCGTGGCTTGGTCGACCGCAATTCCATCGCCGTCGAAGCCGTTGGTTTGATTGATGAATTGGCCTTTGGCGTTGAAGCTGATGATGCCAAGCTCGTGGACCGCGGAGACGCCGTAAACGGTGCCGGCGGGCACGCCACCGGCACCGCTTGCGTTGACCGCGAGACTGTCGACCTCCAGTGCCTGTTCGGCTGTCGCTCCGAGGGTGAAGTTGCCGACCTGTTCGAAGTTCGCCGAGGCCGACGCGGCGAGGAACAGGCCAAGCAAGAAAGACAGGCAGACGCCGATCGCCACTCGTGCGAAGACGATGCGAGACTGGCCAACCCGATGACTTGATTTCCTCATGCTTTCTCCTCGTAATCGCTTCAAACAGGGGCTAGGAGCCCTATGGGGCCGTCACGGCGAAGGTGCCGTTTGCGTAGTAGTAGCCACCTTCGTTGACAAAAATGGAGAGAGTTGTACCCGCCGGGTAGTAGCCGGCAGCACGATTGAGTGTAAGCAGCGAGAAGTTGGCTTTTTCAGATTCTTCTTCGGCCGTGTACACACAAAGCTCACCCGAAGGGGCAGTTGGATGTTCGACACTGCCCGTGCAACCGTGGGTACCAGCGTGGTTCTGGGTTTCTTCGGCAGTGAGACGGTAGGCTTCAGTGGAACCTTCTTTGAGAGGAATTGGGAAGGAGATCGGGATGGTCGCACCCATTTCCACGGTGGGTGCCCCTGAGCCACCCCAGGTTCCGGTCTCGGTCTTGCCGGGTGGCAACGTGTCGGTGAACCCCGTGGTGCCCGTAGCACCGGTGGCGCCTTTGGCGCCAGTCGCGCCGGTCACACCTTTGGCACCGGCCGCACCAGCCGCTCCTTGGGCGCCCGCGGAACCCGTTTCGCCTTTGGCGCCCCCCGAACCCGCAGGCCCGGCCGGACCCACAGGACCCGCCGAACCCGCAATACCAGGCACCCCGCCCGGCCCGGCCTTGCCCTGCAACTGCTTGAGCACGCTCGGGCTGATCTGCTTCGTCGAGGTGATCAAATACTTCTTCGCGGCATAAGCGCCACCGCTCATCGCGAACACCAACGCCAACCCGGCGATAACCATCGCCGGACTGAGGTGGAGCCGTCTACGTATTGCTGAGAACATCGGTTATCTCTCCTCCTGGGAGTCGAGCGTGCCGGCGCCCAGCGCAGCGCACGCGATTGAGTCACTGCAAAGATGGGGACGCCGCGGCCTCGGGTTAAGACCACGGCGTCCTGAATCGCGGCCGGCGCGCATGGGAGTACGCGACCCGGCCCCCTCGACCGCCGCCGCCAGATGAGGATGGCGAGGGCGACGATCAGCTGAAGCAGGTTCGGACCTGCGAGTGGTCCATCCCCGCGAGCGTGGCTCGACGCGGGGAAAATTCGCTGTTAGACGAGGGGTACTACTGGGACAAGAGAGAGAGAGAGAGAGAGAGAGATGCATCAGCGATGCTGAGGCATCTACCTACGGGCGTGTATTGGCGCACGCCGACTCCCATCACATCTGTCCCCAAAGAAAACAAGCGAAAACAACCCCTCATGTGGCGATCCGGCTCCCTCTCCCTACATCCCCTGATAAGCGCTTGAAACCGGTCGTGAGACCGACCCAAACCCGATCTATCTATTCTGTGCCCTCCAATCGAGAGCACTTGACCTACCAATCATAAGCACACCTGGCACCATTCGTCAACCCCCCTACCGCAAAGCCCTAGTTTCCGAGGCCGGAAGGGGCCAAAATCGCACTGTCAGCCCGGAACCACAGCGGTGCTAGACGAACATCCCGCGGCTCGGGCACATGCGCGCCAAGGCGCACTCGCCACACGCGGGACGACGCGCCGAGCACGTCCGGCGCCCGTGGCGCAGGAGGTTCACGTGCAGCTCCAGCTCCTCCCCCGGCGGGGTCAGCGCGAGCATCTGGTCGTGCAGCCGCTCGAACGGCGCACCCGGCTCCAGCAGTTCCAGGCGCATGCCCACGCGCGAGACGTGCGTGTCCACCGGCACGTCGCGCATCCCGTACGCGAACAGCAGCACGCACGCCGCCGTCTTGCGGCCCACGCCCGGCAGGGCCGTGAGGTAGTCGCGCCCCTCCTCGATCGGCGCGTCCTTCAGCCAGTCCAGCGACAGCTCGTGGTCCGGGTCCCGCGGGTCGGCAGCGATCGCCTCGCAGGATCGCCTTGATCCGCGCCGACTTCACCTTCGAGATCCCGCCCGGCCGGATCGCCTCCTCGACCTCCCCCACCGGCGCGCGCATCACCGCCTCCCAGCTCGGCAACCGCTCGCGCAGGCGCAGGTAGGCCACGTCGCGGTTGCGGTCGTTCGTGCTCTGCGAGAGCACCGTCAGCACCAGCTCGGCGATCGGATGGCCGTGGGGCTTCATCAGCGGGACCCCATACACCTCGCGCAGCCGTTCCCGCACGCGTATCACCCGCGCGCGGGTCGGCGGCTTCCAGACCCTCGGCCGCCGTCCCGCTTGTCGTGCCCGCCCGCATCGCCCTGACCCTAACCGTCGGACCGCCTGTCCGGGCCGCCCGTATGTGGCCGGCGACACTACGACTTTGGGTCACGACCAAAGTTGCCTACCACCCAAGCCCGACCGTCCCGCCGGCCCTATGATCGTTCGCCGCATGCCTCTGTCAGCGACCGCGAACGCCACGATCGGCACGATGCCCGTGTTCTGGCGCGAGGCTCCCGTCCCGGACGGCCGCTCCACCGCCGCTGTACCTGCACGGCGTGCCGACCAACTCCGACGACTGGCTCGCCCGTTCCTGGAGCGCACCGGCGGGCTCGCGCCCGACCTGCCCGGGTTCGGGCGCAGCGGCAAGGCCGGCAACCTCGACTACACGATCGAGGGCTACGCCGACTTCATCGAGCGCTACCTCGACCTCGTCGGCGTCGAGCGCGTCAGCCTCGTCGTGCACGACTGGGGCTCCGTCGGGCTCGCGTTCGCCCAGCGCCACCCCGAGCGCGTCGCGCGCCTGGTCGTGATCAACGCCATCCCGTTCCTGCCCGGCTACCGCTGGCACCGCACCGCGCGCATGTGGCGCACCCCCCTGCTGGGCGAGCTCGCGATGGGCGCCACCACGCGCGGCGTCATGCGCCGCTCCACGCGCGAGGCGCGTCCCGGGCGCGAGCCGATGCCCGAGGCGTGGCTCGACACCGTCTTCGACCACTTCGACCAGGGCACCCAGCGCGCGATCCTGCGCCTGTATCGCAGCTCCCCCTCCGACGTGCTCGCCGCGGCCGGCGCGCGCCTGGCGACGCTGACGATGCCCGCGCTCGTGCGTGTGGGGCGAGGCCGACCCCTACATCCCCGCGCGCTTCGGCCGCGCCTTCGCCCAGGCGCTCCCCGACGCCGAGCTGCTCGAGCTCGCCCGACGCCGGGCACTGGCCGTGGCTCGACCGCCCCGACCTGATCGAGCGCGGTGGCCGACTTCCTCGCGGCGCCGTCTCGCCCGCCGCGGCGGGGTGAGCCGATGGCCTCGCTCGGCCGTGGCCGCACGACCTCCCGAACCCGCGCGGCGCCATCCGGCGTGCGGCGAGACGCCTCGCGCGCGTCGCTCGGGCGTCCCGCCTGGGCGATCGCCCTGCGCCGTCGCCGTCCCGCTCGCGCTCGCCTACCTGATCGTCCAGCCCCCCGCCGGCGACCTCGCCGCGGCCACCTACCGCAGCGACCTGTTCGCCCGCGTGCGGCTTCGCGCTGCGCGACAACGGCTGGTACGCCGCGCACGGCCACTACCTGCCCGGCTACTCGCTGCTCTCCCCCGAGCTGGGGGCGCTGGCTCGGGCGTCTACACCGTGCTCGTCGCTCTCCGCCGTCGTCGCCTCCGTGCTGTTCGGCCTGATCGCCCAGCGCGTGTTCTCGCCGGCCGGCGCGCGCGTGGCCGCCGGCTGGTTCGCGCTCGGCTTCGGCGTCGGCCTGCTCTCCGGGCGCGTCCCCTACGACCTCGGCTTCGCGATCGGCCTGGGCTCGGTGCTCGCGCTGCTGCGCGACCGGCCCGGCCTCGCGCTCGTGCTGGCGGTGCTCACGAGCCTCGCCAGCCCCGTCGCCGGCGCCTTCCTGGCGCTCGCGGGCGTCGCCGATGCGCTGGTCGGCGGTGGGAGCTGGCGTCGGCGCAGGCCAGCGCCGGACCGTGCTCGCGCGCGCACGATCCGCGCTCGCCGCGGCCGGCGCCGGGCGCGGGCCGGCGCTCGCGCTCGCCGCGCTCGTCCCGATCGTCGTGCTCGCGCTCGCCTTCCCCGAAGGCGGCTGGGAGCCGTTCGCGCCCTCGGCCTTCTGGCCGGCGCTCGCCGGGCGTGCTGCTGATCGCGCTGCTGCTGCCCCAGGGCTCGCTCACCCCCCGCGCGCGGCGGGTCGTGCGCGTGGGCGCGGTCCTGTACGCGCTCGCGCTGATCGGCTCGTTCGCGCTGCACACGCCCGTCGGCGGCAACGCCGCGCGGCTCGGCGCCGCTGCTCGCCGGCCCGCTGCTCGCCGGCGTGCTGTGGGATCGCCACCGCCTGACCCTGTGCCTGCTCGTGCCGGTGCTCCTGTACTGGCAGATCGAGACGCCGATCAACGACACGGCCGATCTCGCCGGCGACCCCTCGGTGCACGCCTCCTACTACGCCCCGCTGCGCGCGGAGCTGCGCGCGCTCACCGGCGGCGCGGCGCACGATCGTCGAGGTGCCGCTGACCGGCGCGCACTGGGAGGCCGCCTACCTCGCCGGCCACGACGGGATCGCGCTCGCGCGCGGCTGGGAGCGCCAGCTCGACACGCGCTACGCCCACCTCTTCTACGCACCCGGCCTGACCGCCTCCGCCTATCGCGCCTGGCTGCGCGAAAACCGCGTCGCCTACGTCGCGCTGCCCGACGTGCGCCTGGACGAAGCCGGCCGCGGCCGAGGGCGCGCTGATCGCCCGCGGACTGCCCTATCTGCACGAACTCTGGCGCTCGCGCGCACTGGCGGCTGTACGCCTTCGACGCCACCTCGCGCGTAGGCTTTCACACCAGATGTCCGGGTCCGGCACGAACCCTCGCCCGCGTTCGTGTCCTGCAGGCGCGCCTGCTGCCCCAGGGATGGCTGGACGTGCTGCGCCAGATCGCCCTGTTCGCCGCTCGCCTACCTCGCCTACCGGCTCGTGCGCGGGCTCGTCGAGGGCGACGCCAACGCCGCCTTCGCCCACGCGCGCGACGTGATCTCCCTCGAGAGCACGCTGCACCTGTTCGTCGAGCCCTCCGTCCAGGCGTGGGCGTCGGGCAGCAAGGTGCTGATGGACGTCTCCAGCTGGCTGTACGTCAACGCGCAGACGACCGTCACCGTCGGCGGCGCTCGTCTACCTGTACATGCGCCACAACCGCAACTTCTACTTCGTGCGCAACATGTTCATGATCGCGATGGTCATCGCGCTGATCGGCTACACCGTGTTCCCGACCGCGCCGCCGCGGTTCATGCCCGAGTGGGGCTTCATCGACTCGGTCTCGGACTTCACCGGCGTGCACGTCTCGCACGCGAGCGCCTCGATGAACGCGCTGTTCAACCCCTACGCCGCCGTGCCCTCGATGCACGTGGCGTTCGCGCTGATGATCGGCTGGCCGCTCGCGCGCCTGGCGCGCCATCGCATCGTCAGCGTGCTGTGGCTGCTCTACCCGTTCCTGATGGCGTTCGTGATCGTCGTCACCGCCAACCACTTCATCTTCGACGCGATCCTCGGCGCGCTCACCGCCGGGGCCTCCGCCTACGGCGCGACCTGGCTCGCGCGGGCGCGGCCCGAGGTGTGGCGCTTCGCGAGCCGCGCCGGCCCGGACTGGACTGAGCACGTGAGCGAGTCCGACAGCGGCTGCGCGCCCGCCCAGGCTCGACCACGACGATGGCGCCACGCCGACACGAAACCTCCCCGCGGCGGACCGCGCCGCGCGGGCCTACCGCGGCCGAGCGTCCGCGGCGTACCCGCGCCCCGATCGGCTCGGGCGAGCGGCGCGAGCTGGTGCGCAACGCGCCTGATCGAGTCGCGCCTGACGCCGAACGCGATCTCGCTCACCGGCCTCGCGCTGAACCTGGTCGCGGCGGTGCTCGTGTGGGAACAGCTGTTCTTCCTCGGCGGCGTCGCCTTCGTCGTCGGCTCGATCATGGACACGCTCGACGGGCGCTACTCGCGCATGTCCGGCAAGGGCACCCCGTTCGGCGCGTTCCTGGACTCGACGCTCGACCGCATCGAGGAGGGCATCGTGCTGACCGCCGTCGCGGGCTACTTCGCGCTGCAGGGCGATCGCGTCGCCGCGGCCGCGGTCGTCGTCGCGGTGCTCGCCTCGCTGATGGTCTCCTACACCCGCGCCCGCGCCGAGGCGCTCGGCGTGGAGTGCAAGGTCGGCATCGCCACCCGCCCGGTGCGCGTCGTGATCCTCTCGATCGGCCTGATCTTCGCCCAGGGCGCCTCGCTCGGGAACTTCCAGCTGCTGGCCCCGGCGGTGTACGTGCTGGCGGCGCTCAGCCTGATCACGGTCGCCCAGCGCATCGCGCACGTGCGCCGCGAGCTGTCGGCGCCCGCGCTCGCCGTCGTGTGACCTGACGCGCCCGGCGGGGTAGGATCTCCCGCGAACCCTCAGGAAGGAAACTGAAACTTGACTGCCATCGAGCAAGCAACGGCGCCTCGTCCAACGGCGCGGCGCGCTACCAGCGCGACAAGGTCCGCGTCGCGATCGTCGGCGTCGGCAACTGCGCCTCGGCGTTCGTGCAGGGCGTGCAGTACTACCGCGACGCCGACCCGACCGCGGAAGTGCCCGGCCTGATGCACGTGGACCTCGGCGGCTATCACGTGCGCGACATCGAGTTCACGGCCGCGTTCGACATCGACCGCACGAAGGTCGGCAAGGACCTCGGCGAAGCGATCTGGGCGGGGCAGAACAACACGATGAAGTTCGCCAAGGTGCCGAAGAAGCTCGGGCGTGCCGGTGTATCGCGGGATGACCCACGACGGGCTGGGCAAGTACCTCAAAGAGAAGATCGTCAAGGCGCCCGGGCGAGACCGCGGACATCGTGAAGATCCTCAAGGACACCCACACCGACGTGGTCGTCTCCTACCTGCCGGTCGGCTCCGAGCAGGCGACCAAGTGGTACGTCGAGCAGGTGCTGGAGGCCGGCTGCGGCTTCGTCAACTGCATCCCGGTGTTCATCGCCCGCGAGGACTACTGGGACAAGCGCTTCAAAAAGGCCGGGCTGCCGATCGTCGGCGACGACATCAAGTCCCAGGTCGGCGCCACGATCGTGCACCGCACGCTCGCGCGCCTGTTCGCCGACCGCGGCGTGAAGATGCTGCGCACCTCCCAGCTGAACGTCGGCGGGAACATGGACTTCTACAACATGCTCGAGCGCGAGCGGCTGGAGTCCAAGAAGATCTCCAAGACCAACGCCGTCACCTCGATCATGGACCACGAGCTGCCCGCCGAGGACGTCTACATCGGCCCGTCGGACTACGTGCCGTGGCTGACCGACCGCAAGTGGGCGCACATCCGCGTCGAGGGCCAGGCCTTCGGCGACGTGCCGCTGAACGTCGAGATGAAGCTCGAGGTGTGGGACTCGCCCAACTCGGCCGGGATCGTGATCGACGCCGTGCGCTGCTGCAAGCTCGCGCTCAACCACGGCGTCGGCGGCCAGCTCGACGGGCCCTCCTCCTACCTGATGAAGTCCCCGCACAACCAGCGCCCCGACGATCAGGCGCGCGAGGCGACGGAGAAGTTCATCGCCAAGTACGCCGGCGTGCCCGGGCACGTACCAAGCGAGACGCCGGCGTAAAGGCCAAGGCCAAGGCTGCGGCCAAGTAGCGAGCGGCATAATGGCGGAGCCGATGGCATCCGCACGATTCTCGATCGCCCACGTGACCCCCTACCCGTGGGAGGCGCAGGACAACGAGGTCAACGCCCACGTCCGCAGCGGTCTGCCGAGGAGCTCTCGCGGCGCGGGCACCGCGTGCTGATCCTCGCGCCGTCGCGCTCGCAGGAGCGGGTGCGGGCCTCGCGGCGGGAGCTGCGCGCCGCGCGTGCCGGGGCGGGCGGGCCCGGATCTCTGCTCGCGGGCACCGACGGCGGGCACGCCCGCGGTGATCGCGGTCGGCGAGGTGCTCGACCTGCCGGTCGGCGCGGGCCACCGGGCTCCTCCAGCGCCGGCGCACGCCCGCGCTGCCGATCGACGTGGCGCGCACGATCGAGGAACTGCTGAGCACGGTGCCGCTGGACTTCGTGCACGTGCACGAGCCGTTCGCGCCCAGCACCTCCAACGCGGCGCTGCGCCACTCGCGCGCGCTGAACGTCGGCTCGTTCCACTCCGCCTCCGAGCGCTCTGCTGTCCACGCTCGTGGCGCGCCGCTTCGTGGAGAGCTTCTTCGGCCGCCTCGACGCGCGCACCGCGAGCCCGCCCGCGACGGCGGAGCTGATGGCGCGCCAGTTCCCCGGCGACTACCGCCTCGTGCCCGACGCCGACGCGACGCCGCCGCAGAGCTGGAGTCGATCTACCGCGAGCTGGCGGCGCGCCGGCACGACCCCGCCGGCGATCCGCGCGCTGCGCGAGCGCCTGGCCGGACGGCCGCTGATCGACGTGGACCTGCACATGCACACCGACCACTCCCACGACTGCGCCACCCCGGTCGAGGTGCTGCTCGCGACCGCGCGCGAGCGCGGCCTGGGGGCGATCGCGGTGACCGACCACAACGAGATCTCCGGCGCGCTCGCCGCACGCGAACACGCGCGCGAGGCGGACGTGGGCGTGAAGGTGATCGTCGGCGAGGAGGTCAAGACGGCCGATCAGGGCGAGGTCATCGGCCTGTTCATCGAGGAGCTGATCCCGCGCGGCATGAGCCTGGCGGAGACCGTCGCGGAGATCCGCCGCCAGGGCGGGCTCGTGTACGTGCCGCACCCGTTCGACCGGCTGCACTCGGTCCCCGACTACGAGCACCTGCTGGCGATCGTCGGCGACGTCGACGCGATCGAGGTGTTCAACCCGCGCGTGGCGATCGGCGCGTTCAACGACGAGGCCGCGCGCTTCGCCGCCAAGTACCGGATCGTCGCGGCGGCCGGCTCGGACTCGCACGTCGCCCAGGGCCTCGGCTCGGTGCGCAACCGCATGCGCGACTTCGACGGCCCGGCCGAGTTCCTGCAGTCCCTGCGCGACGCCGAGATCCACACGCGCCCCACCAGCCTGCTGTACGTGCAGGCGCTCAAGTTCCTGCAGACCCGCGCCACCCCTCCCTCCGCGCGCCGCGCCAGCGCGGCGCGCGCGGGTCAAGCGCGCGCTGGGCGGCACCAGGCGAGTCGTGATGAGCCCCTACGACGCCCGGGACGCAAGCATCCGCGAAGGCCATCGGCCGTCCCGCAAGCGGCGGTGCAGCGCCAAGGACAAGTCGAGGCGCCGTCAAAACCCTCGGGGTCGATGCCTGTGACCGACGATGAGATCCGCGAGAAGTACCTGGAGCGCGCCATCCGCGAGCTGAACACGCTCACGCGCGAGCTGCAGTCCTGCCCGCACTGCCCCCGCGGCAACCTGATGCCGGTGCTCGGCTCGGGCCATCCCCAGGCCGACGTGATGCTGCTCAAGTACGCCCCCCAGCCCTCGGAGATCGAGGAGGGCGTCGCCTTCTACGGCCGCGCCGGCGGCGCGCTGATGAAGTCGCTCAAGCGCCTGTCGATCGACCCGCTGGCGGTGTACGGCACGCTGTGCGTGAAGTGCCCGCTCAGCGACGCCTCGCTCGCCGACTTCGCCTGCGTCGCGCGGGTCGTCGAGGAGATCGCGATCGTGCAGCCGCGGATCGTCGTCGTGATGGGCGCCGACGCGCTCGCCGCGCTCGGCGAGATGGAGATCCCGCTCGCGCGCGAGCTTGCGCCGCGCCTGGGCGAGATCCAGCAGCTGACGCCGACGATCGACGCGCTGTACGTCCCCAACATCGACGACTCGCTCGATGAGACCGACGCCAAGCGCGCGTTCTGGGCGGCGTTCCGCACGCTGGGCGACTGGTGGGCGGCGCAGCCGCCGTATTGAGCGATCAGGCCGCGATCTTTCTGCGGCAGGTCTGCTAGGCGCTGCCTGTGGTCAGATCTTCGATCCAAACTCCAATGGCTGAGATGAAGGATGGGAGCTGCTGTCGCTGATTGTTGACGGCAGCGTGCACCTCGTCCGGCGTGAGAATCCAATACTCATGCTGGCTTGCGTTGCGCAGGTCGATGACCTCCTGCATGACCAGCTGTGCCTCTTTCGGATAGAGGCCTTGTCTGCTCAGTTGATCAGCTGCCGGCGTCTTACGATCGGCGGGAATCGTCCCCAAGTCCTGGGCAACTCGCACGCTGCGATCGATCAGGCTTCGGCACAGATTATGCAAGTCGTCCATGTTCGACCGCACGAGCATCGCCTGGTTGCGCTTCTCCGGAATCGCCGAGTACCACGCGCCATTGAATGCATCGAGGTCGAAGTCAGGGGGAAAGGCCGAGATCGCCGTCTCCAGTTGCTCCATCGTGCGCGCGAGCTGCAGCAGCGCCTGTTCTACGGCCTTGCGACGCGCGTCCCCTCCAACCGGTGGACGAGCGACTCGCTCACCGGCCGGCGCCGGTAGACAGCGGAGTCCGTTCGGCGGCCAGTCGCTGAAAGTAACCAACCGCCGCACGCGCTTCCTCGCGCAGCTCACGCCCCGCGCTGTCAGCCTGCGCCTGCGTCCGCTCTCGTTCGGCTTGAAGTTGGGGCCACACCTTTCCGCGATCGACCAACGGTCGGCCGTCGCGCAAGACCTCGGCCAGCAGATGTGGATCGCGGCGCGCGGCCTGCAGGGGAATGAGCTGTACGTCGTGGCGCAGGCCCTCACCCATCCGTAGGCGCAGCGCCTCCAGGGCGCCGGGAGATGGATGTCGCAGCTCGACCAACAGGTCCACGTCAGACACGTCCGTCACGTCCGTCCCGCGTGCCACCGAGCCAAAGAGCACAGCAAGCTCGACGTTGGGCTCTGTTCTGAGCGCTGCGAGCAACTGACTGACCAGCGCCCAATGAGAACGGACCCATACCGTCTCCCGGTCCGATATGGACAGCCGGCGCGAGCTGGCCGCCTCGCGCGAATGAGGCCATTGCCCACCGCCCGGCGAAGCGTGCGCTCGTTGACTCCCACATCGCACGCCAACTGCTCAAGAGTCAAACTCATGTGTCCAATTTACCAACTTGTGTGTCCGATCACTGCTGGTGTCGCCCCCACGGCCGCTGGGCCGACCCGAAGGTCACATCTCCAGCACGATCTTGCCGAGCTTGCCGCCCGCGGCGAAGCGCTCGTAGGCGGCGGCGGCCTCCTCCAGCGGGAAGGTCGCGGCGATCGGCACGCGCAGCGCGCCGGTGTCGAACAGCGGCAGCACCTCGCGCTCGAGCAGGCGGGCGGTGATCGCTTTCTCCTCGAGCGGGCGGGCGCGCAGGGTCGAGCCGTGGATGCGCGCGCGCTTGCCCATCAGCGCGAGCAGGTTCAGCTCGGTCTCCACGCCCGCGGAGACGCCGATCACGGCGATCCGCCCGCCGGTCGCGAGCGCGTTCAGGTTCTCGGGCATGTTGGGGGCGCCGACCAGCTCGAGGATCACGTCGAACGGGCCGTGCTGGGCGAAGTCCTCGGGCGCGATCGCCTCGGCGCCCAGCGCGGCGACCTGCTCGCGCAGCTGCCTCGCGGCGCACGGTCGCGGTCACGCGCGCCCCGGCCGCCCGGCCGAGCTGGATCGCCGCGACGCCCACGCCGCCGGCGCCGCCGTGCACGAGCAGCCGCTCGCCCGGGCGCAGCCCGGCCTGGACGAAGATCGCGTCGTGGGCGGTCGTGAACACCTCCGGCAGCCCGCCGGCCGCGGGCCAGTCGAGCGCCGTCGGGGACGGGCATCAGCACGCGCTCGTTGACGACGACCAGCTCCGCCTGCGCGCCGCCGCCGACGATCGCCATCACGCGCTCGCCCTCGGCGAAGCGCGTGGCGCCCGGACCGAGCGCGGCCACCTCGCCCGCGAGCTCCATGCCGGGGATGTCCTGCGGCGAGCCGGGCGGCGCCGGGTACAGGCCGCGGCGCTGCATCATGTCCCCGCCGTTCAGCCCCGCCGCGCGCACGCGCACGAGCACCTCACCGGTGCCCGGCACGGGGTCCGGGTGCTCCTCGATCACGATCTCCTGCTCGCGGATGGTGGCGGCGCGCATGCGGCGGACAGCCTACTCCGAGGCCGCCGGCGCGCTCTCGGACGCTGTCTCCACCGGCGTGTCCTGGCGACGCTCGAACAATGCCACGCACTCGATGTGGTGCGTCTGGGGGAACATGTCCACGGGACGCACCTTCACGAGCGTCCAGCCGGCCTCGACCAGCTCGGCGGCGTTGGGGGCGAGCGTGGTGGGGTTGCAGGAGACGTAGACGATGCGCTTGGGGGAGGCCTCGACGATGCGCCGGACGACTTTCTTGGAGAGCCCGGCGCGGGGCGGGTCGACGACGAGCACGTCGGGGCGTCCGGCGCGCTGCACGAGCTCGGGCAGCGCGAGGCGGGTGTCGCCGGCGAAGAAGCTTGGCGTTCGTGATCTCGTTGCGCCGCGCGGCAGGCGATGGCGTCGGCGACGGCGGGTTCGACGAGCTCGATCCCCCACAGCTCGCCGGCGCGCGGGGCGAGCGTGAGCGCGATCGTGCCGATGCCGCAGTAGAGGTCGTAGACGCGCTCCCAGCCCTGCAGGGCGGCGTACTCGGCGACGATCCCGTAGAGCAGCTCGGCCATCTCGGTGTTGGTCTGGAAGAAGGCCTCGGCGGAGATGCGCAGGTCGAGCTCGCCGAGGCGCTCGGGCAGCTCGGCCTCGCCCCAGACGAGCTCGGTCTCGCCGCCGGCGGTGGTCTCGGCGGGGCTCTGCGAGCGCGTCCAGAGCACGCCGCTGAGGCGCTCGCCGAGCTCGCGCTGCCAGCGCGAGCGGCGAGCCCGTCGGGCTCGAGCGTGCCCTCGGTGGTGACGAGGCGGATCTGCAGCTTGCCGGTGTTGCGCCCTTCGCGCACGACGAGGTTGCGCAGGCGTACGCGCCCGTCCGGGGCGGGGGCCGGCGCCTTGGCGCGCTCGCCCTCGACGGCGGGCGGCAGGCGTCCGCGCCTGGGGCCACGCTCCCAGGCCGACAGTCCCTCGGCTGCGACACCAGTCGAGCACGAGCTCCGCGCGCGGTTGCCGATCTCCGAGGCGAGCAGGCAGTCGCTCATGGCGGTCACCTGCTTGGCGCCGGCGGAGGCGTGAAAGCCGCACACGAGGCTCGCCGTCCTCGGTCTCGCCGAAGGAGTACTCGAGCTTGTTGCGGTAGCGCCACTGCTGCAGCGCGGGCACGATCTCCTCGAGCTCGAACCCGTCCAGGCGCCCGATGCGGCGCAGCGCCTCGGCGACCTGTTCGCGCTTGATCTGCAGCTGGCGCTCGTAGGGGAGCACCTGCCAGGGCACGCCGGGATGGTCGGCCTTCGGCGGGATGCGCTCGGGGCTGGGCTGCAGGATCTCGACGGCGCGCGCGTGGGCGTAGGAGCGCTTGCGCTTGTAGACGAGCGCGCGCACGCGGTCGCCGGGGACGGCGCCGGCGACGAACACGACGTAGCCCTGATCGCCGAGCCGCGCGACGCCCTCGCCGCCGAAGGCGAGCGAGTCGATCTGAAGCTCGAGCTCATCGCCGGGACGCGGGCGCGCCGGGCGCTCGTCCGCGGTCGGCGAGTCCGCATCGGGGAGCCGCGGCGCTCGGCTCGGCGACGGGCGCGATCTCCTCGGGCAGCGTCCCGGGCTCCGGGCGTCATCGCGAGGCCGAGTCGTGCGCCGGAGCGAGCAGCAGCTCGAGCAGCGCCTTCTGCGCGTGGCGGCGGTTCTCGGCCTGGTCCCAGATGCGCTGGCGCTCGCCGTAGAGGACCTCGGCGGAGATCTCCTCGCCGGGGTGCGCGGGCAGGTCGTGCATCGCGAACGCGCCCGGCGCGGCGGCGTCGAGCAGCGCGTCGTCGAGCTTGTAGGGGGCGAGCGCGGCGCGGCGCTCGGCGGCGGTGTCCTCGTCGCCCATGCTCACCCACACGTCGGCGTAGACGGCCTGCGCGCCCGCGACCGCCTCGCGGGGATCGGTGTGCAGCGTCAGCGTTCCGGTGGCGCCGGCGGGCGCGGGCAGCGGGGCGCCTGCTCGTCGAGCGTGTAGCCGGGCGGGCGAGGCGATCGCGACGTCCATGCCGGCGAGCGTGCCGAGCAGCGCGAGCGAGCGCGCGACGTTGTTGCCGTCGCCGACGTAGGCGACGCGCAGACCGTCGAGCGAGCCATACGCCTCGCGCAGGGTCAGCAGGTCGGCGAGCGCCTGGCAGGGGTGGTGCAGCGCGGTGAGCATGTTGATGATGGGCACGTCGCTGTGGCGCGGCGAGCTCCTCGAGCATCGCGTCGGGCCCGGTGCGCACCCCGACCGCGGCGCACGTGGCGGGAGAGGACGTAGGCGGTGTCGCGCAGCGCCTCGCCGCGCGAGAGCTGCAGCTCGTCGGCGCGCAGCACGACGGGATGGCCGCCGAGCTCGTGCACGCCGACCTCGAAGGACAGGCGCGTGCGCGTGGAGGGCTTCTGGAAGATCAGCGCGACGCTCCGCCCGGCGAGCGCCTGCGAGGACAGCGGCGCGGCCTTCAGCTCGAGCGCGCGGTCGAGCAGCGCGTCCAGCTCGGCGGCGGTGAGCTCGGCCCCGGTGAGGAAGTGGCGTAGTGGTGGTGGCGGCGGTGGCATGGACGAGCCAGTCTAGGCGCAGTCACCGGAGAGGTCGTTGCGGAGCGGATCGCGAGAGGCGACTGATCCGGCCGAGGGTGCGGTTCGTTAGGCTCAGATGCACGCTTGCCCGAGAAAGGATCGTCCCGATGAGAAGAGGTCTGCCCGCCGCCACGATCGCCTGCTGCGCGCTGCTGTTTGCGGCGGGCTGCGGTTCGAGCGAATCGAGCTCGAGCTCGACCACGACTGCCTCCACGGCGAAGACCTCGAGCACATCGAGCACGCCGGGGTCGGCGACTGAAAACGACGACACGACGCCGAAGTACGCCTCCCCGTCCTCGTCCGCGCCGGTGCAGAGCGGGGTCGTGCAGGTCGCCTACCGCAACATCGCGATCGACCCGGACACGCTGAAGGTGAAGGTCGGCAGCACGATCAAGTGGACGAACTACGACTCGGTCGAACACAACGTCACGAGCGAGGGCGGCGTGGCGAAATTCGCCTCGAAGGACTTCGGCGAAGGCGGCACGTACGAAATCAAGGTGAACAAGCCGGGGATCATCCACTACGAGTGCACGATTCACCCGGCGTCGATGAACGGGACGATCGAAGTAGTGAAGTGAGGCAGTGAGGGAGCCTGCGGTGCATGCACCGCAGGCCGGACCGGCGCATGCGCCGGTCCGCGGGTCCGCACATGTCGCGGACCACGAACGGCGAAGAAGATCAGAACTCGGGCAGGCCCTCGTCGGGCGTCGAGGCCGTGGCGTAGTGGCGGCGGGGGATGCGTCCGGCGCCGTGCGCGCCAGCCGCCCGGCCTCGACGGCGCAGCGCATCGCGCGGGCCATGCGCACGGGGTCCTCGGCGCGGGAGATGGCCGAGGCGGCCATCACCGCGTCGCAGCCCAGCTCCATCGCGAGCGCGCGTCGGAGGCGGTGCCGATGCCGGCGTCGAGCACGACGGGCACGGAGACGGCCTCGCGGATGAGGGCGATGTTGTAGGGGTTGCGGATGCCCATGCCGCTGCCGATCGGCGAGCCCAGCGGCATCACCGCGGAGCAGCCGACGTCGACCAGGCGGCGGGCGAGCACGGGGTCGTCGGTGGTGTAGGGGAGCACGACGAAGCCCTCGTCGACGAGCTCCTCGGCGGCGCGCAGGAGCTCGGGCGCGTCGGGCAGCAGCGTGTCCTCGTCGCCGATCACCTCGAGCTTGATCCAGTCGGTGGCGAACGCCTCGCGGGCGAGCTTGGCCGTGAGCACCGCGTCGCGCGCGGTGCGGCAGCCGGCGGTGTTCGGCAGCAGCTGCACGCCCGCGTCGGCGAGCACGTCGATCAGCGAGCCCCTGGATGCGCCCGTCCGGATGCGACGCGGCGCAGCGCGACCGTCACCAGCTCGCTGCCGCTGGCCGCGATCGCCTCGGCCATCAGCTCCAGCGAGGGGAACCCGCCGGTGCCGAGCAGCAGGCGCGAGCGCAGCGTCCGCCGGCGATCGTCAGGGTCGTCCTGCGGCGGCGGGAACGGCCGACTCATCCTCCCTGCATCGCGGTGAGCACCTCGACGCGGGCGTCCTGCGGCGAGCGCGAACGTCTCCCAGCACGGCGCGCGGCACGACCTCGCCGTCGACCGCCACGGCGACGCCCCGCGCGTCCGGTCGCAGGCCGAGCCGTGCGAGCACGGCGGCGACGGTCTCCCCGGCGGGGATCTCCGAGGGCTCGCCGTTGAGGATCATGCGGGCACCGCCTGAAAGCGATCCGGGCGGCAGGCCTCGGCGAGCGGGTCGGGCGGTTCGGTCGGAGAGCGTCGCGAGCACGAGCTCGGCGGTGAGCGGCGCGAGCAGGATGCCGTTGCGGTGGTGGCCGGTCGCCCACACGAGTCCCGTCCAGCGCGCCGCGGCCGATCACCGGGGCGTTGTCGGGGGTGCCGGGGCGCAGCCCGACGGAGAGCTCCTCGATCCGCAGCTCGTCGATCCCCGGCACGAGCTCGCACGCGTCGCGCAGCAGCTCGTACACCCCGCCGGCGGTCGGGCTCAGATCGAAGCCCTGCTCCTCGACGGTCGCCCCCAGCACGTAGCAGCCGTCGGCGCGGGGCACCAGATAGCCGCCCTCGAAGCGCACCACGCGGCTCAGCAGGCCCGGGCCGGCGGGATCGCGCAGGCGCAGGATCTGGCCCTTGACCGGGCGCACGGGAACCTGCGCGTCCGGCGGGCAGGCCCTCGATCTGCGCGCTCCAGGGTCCGGCGGCGAGCACGATCTCGGCGGCGCGGACGCGCTCGCCGCCCGTCAGCAGCAGGCCGATCGCGCGCTCGCCCTGCCCGTCCAGCTCGACCGACTCGACCGTGCGCCTGCTCGCGGATGCGCACTCCGGCGACTCTCGCAGGCACGGCGCAGCGCGGCGAGCACCAGCCGCGGATCGACCGAGTGGTCGTCGGGCGCTTCGATCGCCAGTCGCACGGTCGGCGCGAGCGCCGGCTCGCGCTCGCGCGCCTCGCTCGCGCGCAGCCGCTCGGCGCGCAGGCCCAGCGAGCGGCGAAACGCGAGCTGGCGCTCGAGCTCGCGCGCCTCGTCCTCGTCGCGGGCGACCACGAGCGTGCCGGTCTGCAGCAGGCCCACCTCGATGCCTGTCGTCTCCTCCAGCTCGGCGGCGAACCCGGGCCACATCTCGGCCGAGCGCAGCCCCAGCTCGAGCACGCGCTCTGCCCGCGGCGCCGAACTCGACCTCGGAGACCGGCGCGAGCATTCCCGCCGCCACGTGCGAGGTGCCCCGCCCGACGCGGTCGCGCTCGAGCAGCGTCACCGACAGCCCTGCGCTGGCGCGCGCGCCAGGCGCAGGCGAGCCCGACGATCCCGCCGCCGACGATCGCGACGTCGGGTGACTCGGTGTGCGCGGACATGCGGTTGATGCTAGTCCGGTGTCAGACTCGGGCGGGAGTGAGCATCGAGCGACACACGCACCGACCGTCTCGCCCGCCTGGCCGCCGCGCGGCTGTATCTCGTGTGCGACGCCCTGCCCGGAGGACGCGAGCTCGTCGGAGGTGCTGCCGGGGGCGATCGCCGGGGGCGTGGAGATCGTGCAGCTGCGCGAGAAGGATCGGCGACGGCTCGGAGACGGTCCGGGTGGTGGCGGCGCTGCTCGAGGCGCGCCGCGCACGGCGCGGCTGTGCGCGGAGCATGGCGCGCTGTTCGTCGTCAACGACCGCCCGGAGATCGCGCGTGGAGGCGCGGCGCCGACGGCGTGCACGTGGGCCAGGACGACATGCCGGTGGCGCGGGTGCGCGCGCGATCGTCGGGCCGGACATGCTGGTCGGGCTCTCGACGCATGCGCCGGCGGAGATCGACGCGGTGCGACCCCGCGCCTGGTCGACTACATCGGCGTGGGACCGGTCCACGCGACGCCGACCAAGCCGGGCCGCCCGGCGGTGGGCGTGGAGCTCGTGCGCTACGCGGCGGCCCACGCGACCGTGCCGTTCTTCGCGATCGGCGGCCTGGACGCGCGACAACGTCGGCGAGGTGCTCGACGCGGGCGCGTCGCGCGTGTGCGTGCTGCGCGCGATCGCCGACGCGGAGGACCCCGAGCGCGCGGCGCGCGAGCTGCGCGGGCTGCTCGAAGCGGCGCCGTCGGCGCGCAGGCAGGCATGAGCTCGTCGAGCGTCAGCACGCGAGGCGGGCATGAGCTCGCCGAGCAGCGCGAGCGGACCGGTCGATCCCGGCGAGACGCCGCCGCGCCCGTCGCGCGACGATCTCGCGCGGCGACCCTGGAGCCGCTGGGCGAGGACGAGCGCCCACCGGCGCTGCTCGTCGCGGTCGCCGTGGCGCGTGCTGCTGGCGCTCGGGGTGATCGTCGGCGCGCTGACCGTCCACGGCCTCGGCAGTCACGGCGGCTCGCTGGCGGGAGGGGTGTTCCTCGCGGGCGTGCTGGCGCTGCTCGCGGGCGGGATGTACCGGCGGCGCTACTGGGCGGTGCTCGGCTTCGAGGCGCTGCTCGCGTTTCAGATCCTCGTGACCTCGCTCGCGCTGGTGGTCGCCTCCACGCTGCTCGCGGCGGGGCTGTGCCTGGTCTCGATCGTGCTCGCGGGCTGGCTGTTCTGGAAGCTGGTGCGAGTGATGGGGCGCATCCAAGCCGGCGAGCGGACGGGTAGCCGCCGCCCCTGTCCGGCTCTGCGCTTCGCGCTTCGATAGGCTCAGGCCGCGATGGCTGAGAACTCCTATGACTGCATCGTGATCGGCTCCGGGCCGGGCGGCTACGTGGCCGCGATCCGCGCCGCGCAGCTCGGGCAAGAAGACGGCCGTGGTCGAGAAGGACAAGGTCGGCGGACGCTGCCTGAACTACGCGTGCATCCCCGCCAAGGCGGTCCTGCGCTCGGCCGACCTGCTGTCGGAGATCCGCGACGCCGAGGAGTTCGGGCTGAAGGTCTCGGGCGTCGAGGTCGACTACCCGGCCGTGCAGGCGCGGCGCGAGAAGGTCGTCTCGACGCTGACCGGCGGGGTCGGCGGGCTGTTCAAGAAAAACGGGATCGACCTGATCGAGGGCGAGGCGTCGCTCGGCCCGCGCGGCGAGCGACTCGGGCGGCGGTCTCGGTGCGCGTGGGCGAGCGCGAGCTGAGCGCCGCGACCGTGATCCTCGCCGCCGGGCTCGGTCCCGCGCGCGATCCCGGGCGTGGAGCTCGGCGGGCGCGTGCTCGGCACCGAGGAGGCGTGGGCGCTGGCGGAGCTGCCCGCGCGCCTGGCGGTCGTCGGGGCCGGGGCCTCCGGCGCGGAGATCGCCTCGGGGTTCGCGCGGCTGGGCAGCGAGGTGCTGCTGCTGGAGGCGCTCGACCGCGTGCTGCCCAGCGAGGACGCCGACATCTCGCGCCTGGTCGAGCGCGGCCTCAAGCGCCAGTCGATCGGCGTGCACACGAGCACTCCGATCGAGTCGGTGCAGGCGTCGGACTCCGGCGTGAAGTTCACCTACGGCTCGGAGTCGGCCGAGGTCGACTATCTCGTGATCGCCGCCGGCCGCGGCCCCGACGTCCAGGCGCTCGGCCTGGACGCCGGCGGGCGTCGAGCTGGACGAGCGGGGCCTGGTCAAGGTCGACGGCGCGCTGCGCACCTCGCGCGCCGGGGGTGTATGCGATCGGCGATCTCGTCGCCGGTCCGGCGCTCGCGCACAAGGCCTCCGACGAGGGCATCATCGCGGTCGAGGACTCCGCCGGCCTGCAGACCCACCCGCTCGCCTACGTCGACATCCCGCGCGCGACGTTCTGCACGCCGAACGTCGGCTCGTTCGGCCTGACCGAGGCGCAGGCGCGCGAGCAGGGCTACGACGTGGTCGTCGGCAAGGTCCCCTACGGCGCGGTCGGGGGCGGCACGGTCTACGGCGACCGCACCGGGCTGGTGAAGCTCGTGGGCGAGTCGAAGTACGGCGAGCTGCTCGGCGGGCACATCGTCGGCTCGCGCGCGACCGAGCTGATCCAGGAGCTCGTCAACGTGCGCGCGCTGGAGGGCGGCTACGCCGAGGTCGCGCGCACGATCCACGGCCACCCGACGCTGTCGGAGGCCGTGATGGAGGCTGGACGCGCGGCGGATGGCTGGCTGATCCACGGCTGACGCGCGCCTTCTACTTCGACCTGGCCAGCCCGCTGGCATATCTCGCCGCGGAGCGCATCCTGCATGTGCTGCCGGGTCCGGTGGAGTGGCAGCCGGTGCTCGCCCGCGAGCTGCCGGGGGCGGAGACGTTCGAGGCGTTCCGCTGCCGCGAAGAGGAAGACGTCTTTCGCGTGGACGTCGCCCGTCGGGCGCGCGAGCTCGGGCTGCAGCCGCTGCGCTGGCCGACGGAGTTCCCGTTCGACAGCACGCTCGCGATGCGCGCGGCGACGTACGCCAAGTCGATCGGCCGCACGGTGCCCGTTCGCGCAGGCCGCGTTCCGCCAGGCGTTCGCCGGCGGGCGCTCGCTCGGCGAGCCCGACAACGTGCTGATCGCCGCCGCGGCGTGTGAGATGCATCCGGCCGCGGTGCTGAAGGGCGCCGGGCTCGCCTCGGTGCGCGCGCAGCTGGACGCGGCCACCGCGGCGGCGGCGCAGGCCGGCGTGACGCGACGTCCCCGCGGTGCGCATCGGAACGCGCGTGTTCGTCGGCGAGCGACTGCCTCGAGCAGGCCGCGGAGCCCGGACGGGCGGCGGCGCGGATGAGAGCCAACCGCGCCTACCGGCTGATCCTCACCCGCGGCGGGCTGGCGCCGGCGCTGCTCGCCGACGCCGAGCCGGGTCGACCACATCGAGGTCGTCGAGATCGATTCGCGGCGAGGTGGTGCTGTTCTGGGATCTCCCGCCGCAGACCGCCTCGCGCACCGCGCGGGCGCTGCGCGCCGACCTGTCGCAGCTGCAGGCCGAGGAGTTTCTCGCGCGCTGGGCTACCGTGCATAGCTGATGCCCGAACCCAGCCTGCCGGAGCCCGAGGTCGCGCGCGAGTGGCTTGCGACGATGACGCTCATCCGCCGCTTCGAGGAGCGGGCCGGGGAGATGTACGCGCGGGCGAAGATCGGCGGCTTCCTGCACCTGTCGATCGGCGAGGAGGCGACGATCGTCGGCGCCGCGCGGGCGCTGCGCGAGGAGGACTACCTGATCTCGACCTACCGCTCGCACGGCAACGCGATCGCGCGCGGCACCCCGCCCGAGCGGGTGATGGCCGAGCTGTTCGGGCGCGCCGACGGCTGCTGCGGCGGGCACGGCGGCTCGATGCACATGTTCGACTCTCGAGCGCCGCTTCATGGGCGGCTACGGGATCGTCGGCGGCAACCTGCCGATCGGGGCGGGCATCGGCCTGTGCAGCGACTATCTCGCCCGCGACGAGGTCACGCTGTGCGCGTTCGGCGACGGCGCCTCCAACCAGGGCACGTTCGGCGAAACGCTGAACCTCGCGGCGCTGTGGCGCCTGCCGGTCGTGTTCATGGTCGTCAACAACCAGTTCGGCATGGGCACCTCGATCGCGCGCCACTCGGCGGTGACCGACCTGCGGCGCAAGGGCGAGTCGCTCGGCGTTCCGGGCATGCGCTGCGACGGGATGGACGTGCTCGACACCTACACGGTCGTGAGCGAGGCGCTGCGCCGCGTGCGCGAGGAGCGCCGCCCGCTGCTGGTGGAGGCCGTCACCTACCGCTTTCGCGGGCACTCGATGGCCGACCCCGAGGAGTACCGCACGAAGGAGGAGGTCGCGCAGTGGCGCGAGCGCGATCCGATCCCGCGGTTCGGCGATCTGCTGGAGCGCGAGGGCGTCCTCGACGCGGACGCGCGCGCGAGCGATCGAGCGCGAGGCGGCCGAGCGCGTCGAGCGCGCGGTGGAGTTCGCCGAGAGCTCGCCGTTCCCGACGCCCGAGTCGCTGTACGAGGACGTGTACGTGCGCGACTCCACGGGCGAAGCAGGGACCGCGACGCGGGCGGTAGCCACGGATGAGCGAGCTGCGCTACCGCGAGGCCCTGAACGCGGCGCTGCGCGAGGAGCTCGCGCGCGACGAGCGGGTGGTGCTGCTCGGCGAGGACATCGGCGTGTTCGGCGGGGCGTTCAAAGTCACCGAGGGCCTGCTGGAGGAGTTCGGCGAGCGCCGGGTCCGCGACACGCCGATCTCCGAGAACACGATCGTGGGCATGGGCGTCGGCGCGGCGATGACCGGGCTGCGCCCGGTGGTCGAGCTGATGACGATCAACTTCTCGCTGCTCGCGTTCGACCAGATCGTCAACCACGCCGCGCACATCCGCTACATGTTCGGCGGGCAGGTCTCGGTGCCGCTGGTGATCCGCATGCCCCAGGGCGCCGGCCATCAGCTCGGGCCGACCCACTCGCACTGCCTGGAGGCGATGTTCCTGCACGTCCCCGGCCTGCTCGTCGCCGTGCCCGCGACGCCCGCCGACGCCAAGGGCCTGCTGAAGACCGCGATCCGCGACGAGAACCCGGTGATCTTCATCGAGCACGAGTCGCTCTACGGCGTCCGCGGAGAGGTGCCCGACGGCGAGGACGAGCTCGTCGAGTTCGGCCGCGCGCGCATCTGCCGCGAGGGCTCGGACGTGACGATCGTCGGCGTCTCGCGGATGGCGCTCACGGCCGAACGGGCGGCCGCGACGCTCGCCGACGAGCACGGCGTCCAGGCCGAGGTGATCGACCCGCGCACGCTGCGCCCGCTCGACCTCGACACGATCCTCGCCTCGGTGCGCACGACCAACCGCTGCGTCGTCGTCGAGGAGGGCTGGCCGCACGGGGGCGTCGGCGCGAACCTCGCGGCGCTGATCTCAGAGCACGCCTTCGACGATCTCGACGCGCCCGTCGCGCGCGTGTCCGGCGCGGACGTGCCGATGCCCTACTCCAAGCCGCTGGAGGACATCGCCTACCCGCACGAGCCCGAGATCGTGCGCGCCGCCCTGGCCACGCTCGGGCACCGACGCAGCGAGGCGGCACCGCTGATGGCCGAGATCGTGATGCCGCGCCTGTCGGACACGATGGAGGAGGGCACGATCCTGCGCTGGCTCGTCGCCGACGGGCGAGCAGGTGCGGCGCGGGCAGGAGATCGTCGAGATCGAGACCGACAAGGCGACGATGACCTACGAGTCCGACCTCGACGGGTGCTCGAGATCCTCGCCGCCGAGGGCGACACGCTGCCGGTCGGGGCGGTGATCGCGCGCGTGGCGGCCGATCGGGCGACGCCACGGCGGGCGACGCGAGATCGCAGGCCCCGGACGCCTCCGGCGCGCCCCGGCGCCCGAACGACGACCGCGACGGTGCCGCACTACTCCACGCCCGAGGCCGACCTCCGCGAGGCCGCCGCCGACGCCGAGACAACGCCTTCTCGCCCGAGCGAGAGGCGAGCGCGTCAAGGCGTCCCCGCTGGCCAGGCGCATCGCGCGCGAGAACGACGTCGACCTGCACGCACTCACCGGCACGGGTCCCGGCGGGCGCATCGTCAAGGCCGACGTTCAAGGCGCCGCGTCGACGGCGCCTCAGGCGCAGTGAGCCGGCCGCCGGCACCGCGAGCCGACCGGCACCGGGGATGCAACGCTTCCAGCGCAGCCGCAGCCGCAGCCGCAGCCACGTCGCCGGGAGCGGGGCTCGCGGGCGTGACCACCGCCAAGGGCGAGACGACCGAGGTCGAGCTTTCGCGCACGCAGCAGACGATCGCCCGGCGCATGGCCGAGTCGAAGGCCACGATCCCCCACTTCGCGCTGCAGACGGACATCGACATGGAGGAGTGCGTCGCGCTGCGCGCAGAGCTCAAGCGCCTCGGCCGCGCGGACGCGCCGACGTACAACGACATGGTCGTCAAGGCCTGCGCGCTGGCACTGCGCGAGCACCCGCGCGCGAACTCGAGCTACCGCGACGGGCGCCTGCAGCTGCACTCGCGCGTGAACGTCGGCGTAGCCGTCGCCACCGAGTCGGACGAGCCGGCAGGCGGAGCGCTGATCGTGCCGACGGTGTTCGACGCGGACGCTCAAGTCGCTCGGCGAGATCGCCCGCGAGACCCGCACCCTGGCCGCGCGCGTGCGCGACGGCTCGATCACCCCGCCCGAGCTCGGCGGCGGCACGTTCACCGTTTCAAATCTAGGCATGTTCGGCTGTCACGGCCTTCACCGCGATCATCAACCCGCCGCAGGCGGCGATCCTGTCGGTGGGCTCGGTCAAGCCAAGGCCCGTCGCGCACAGACGGCGAGATCGTCCGCCCGGCAACAGATGACGGTCACCCTCGCCTGCGATCACCGCATCCTCTACGGCGCCGACGCCGCGCGCTTCCTCGCGCGCATCCGCGAGCTGCTCGAACAGCCCGCCTCGCTGACGCTGTAGCGACGGATAGTCGCCCTGGGTCGGAGACACCGAGGAGGCCCGCTCGCGGGAACGAACCACCGCCGCAAGGGCGCCGTGGAAAAGACATCGGCGTCGCTTGATCGGTTTGACCTCAGCGCCCAAGATCACTCACGACGGGCTATGCCGGCCGCAAGTGGTGGACGGCATAGCCCCCAATCCCACGGGCGCCCGCGCTCGAACCGATGGAGGCGGGCGCGCGACAACGAGTTCCGGTAACCCGGAGGAGGATGATCGGATGAGATTCAGGACAAAGACGATAGTGGTCACGATGCTTGCGGTGGGTGTGGGCATGGCGCTGGCCGCGGGCGCGGCGCGCGCCTCGGAAGGCCCCTATTTCCAGGTGGACGAGAGTCGCTTGGAAGAAGGCGGCACCGAGGAAGTCAAAGAGACAGCCAAATCGAGTCTCCAGATCGAAGCCACAAGCGGGCAGTTACTCACGTGTACTGGAACCAAACTGGCCGCCGGCGCCTTACTCGACGGCTCCACCGGTCCGAACTCCAGCACGGCCGAAGAGACAATCGAATACACCGGTTGTACGGTGAGCGGCAATGGGAGCGGCTGCAAAGTGGAAGGGGAAAAAATCACGACGAGCAAACTCCGGGCCACACTTGGTTACAGCAAAGAAAATCGCGAAGGGTTAATTATGGAGCTGCTGAAACCGGCGTCCGGCACGGTCATCGCTGAACCGAAATTCAGCGGCTCCTGCACGGTTAGCTCCACACAGATAAAAGGTTTAGAGGTCGGAGAATTTGCGGGATACGAAGAAGAAAGCACTGAACACGAACTCAAATTCACCAAAGCGGCCCAGAAAATATGGACCGAATCCAGCGAAACGCTCACATCTTCCGAAACATCGCTGGAAATGTTTAAAAGCTCTTCGAAACAGGCTGCGGTGGAGCAAGTGGTCGAGCCGGCGAGGGTCGCGATGTTCTACTTAACCGGAAGTTCGGCCTGCAACGCGCCGCTGACCATGTTCTTGACGAAATGCAACAACGGCGCCTACTTCCCTGCAAACGAAACCTTCGAAATCAAAAATCTTACCAATTTCGAAATTGTCGCTGGGGCCCAGAAGATCATCTGCACCGAATCGGACGGTAAATTCAAGCTGGGCACCAATCCGAACCTGACGGGGGTTAAACTCAAAATCGAAGAATGGGACAACACCTCGTGCGAAACCGCGGGAGCCGAACCCTGCATCCTCTTGTCGGGTACGGTGACAGCGCTTCCATGGAACGGATCGATGATCTGGACCAAAATAGGAACGATCGGAACCAACGGCTTCATGACCTTCAGTACCGTCAGCATCACCGCGTTCTGCGGCGGCGCCGAATGTACCTACGAAGGCGGCAACGTCTCGAAGAGCATGGGCGGCGGGATCTTCAACGCCAACGACACGAACAAGCCCGCGGTCAGCGCACAGGCCGAGTTGCAGTTCGACAAAGCCCCGATGAAAGGGATAGGCCCGTGTGCCGGCAACGTCGCAGCCAGCGCCATCTATGAAATCGTGCCCAAAGAAGCAGGTAAGAAGCTGTACCTGACGATGCAATAGACCACCGATGCGGTAGGCCATGCCGTCGCGCGCGGGACACAGAGATGGGCTCGCGTGCGACGGCGACCGTCGGCTCGCCGGTGAGCGACGCTAGGCTTGGGGTAGACACCACATGCCCCAAGACAGACAGACGCCGACCCTCGCCGATCAGGTCTCCGAGCACCCCACTGTGGGTGAGCTGTGGGTGAGCCACCTGGGCACGGTCCCCTACCGCGACGCGCTCGCCCTGCAGCTGAACATCCGCGAACGCCGGCTGGCCGAGGAGCTGCCCGACACGCTGCTGCTGCTCGAACACCCGCCCGTCTACACCCGCGGTCGCCGCGCGGCGCCGGGTGAGCTGGCGCTTGGCGAGGCCTACTACCGCGCGCGCGGCATCGAGATCGTCGACACCGACCGCGGCGGGCGTGTCACCTACCACGGGCCGGGCCAGCTGGTCGGCTATCCGATCATGCGTGTGCACGACATCGGCGCGCATCTGCGCACGATGGAAGCGGCGATCGTCGCGGCGCTGGCAGACGAGGGCATCGAGGCGCGCTCGCGCTGCGCGGAGGGGCCCGACTACACCGGCGTGTGGGTGCAGGACCGCAAGATCGCCTCGATCGGCGTGCACGTCTCGCGCGGGATCGCCACGCACGGGTTCGCCGTAAACGTCAACAACGACCTGGAGCCGTTCTCGTGGGTGATCGCCTGCGGCCTGCCCGACGTGACGATGACCTCGATCGCCCGCGAGCTGCCGCCTGGGCGCACGATCGACCCGGACGCTTTCGCGAGCGTATGGCCGACGCACTTCTGCGCCGCGCACCACGGTCGCCCGCGAACCATCGGCCGCGAGCGGCTCGATCTCGTGGGAGCCGTCGCGTGAGCTCCGCTCCGACCGGGCCGCCCCCGACCGAACCCCGTAGCACACGGCCGGCGCCCACACGGCGGGCGCCCCCACGCGCTCGCGCGCGAACCCCGGCGGCATGGACGTGCTGAGCGTGCTCGGCCCGGATGTGCGCCCGCTGCGCGAGCGCAAGCCCCCGTGGTTCAAGGTGCCCCCGCCCGGCGGCGAGCGCTACCGCGAGCTGACCGAGCTGATTCGCGCCGAGAACCTGCACACCGTCTGCCAGGAGGCCGCCTGCCCGAACGTGGGCGAGTGCTGGGAGCGGGGCACGGCGACGTTCATGATCCTCGGCGACACCTGCACGCGCCGCTGCGGTTTCTGCAACGTCAAGACGGGCAAGCCCACCTGGAACGATCCGCTGGAGCCCGCGCGGGTGGCGCGCTCGATCGCGCGCATGGGCCTGCGCCACGCGGTCATCACCTCGGTCGATCGCGACGACCTGCCCGACAAGGGCGCCGCGGCCTTCGTCGGCGTGATCCGCCAGGTCCGCCGCCAGGCGCCGGACTGCCAGGTGGAGGTGCTCACGCCCGACTTCCAGGGCCAGGAGATGCCGCTGGCGAAGGTGATCGCCGAGCGCCCGGACGTCTTCAACCACAACGTCGAGGTCGTCCCACGGCTGTATCCGCTGGCGCGCCGCGGCTCGGAGTTCGCGCGCTCCTGCCGCGTGCTGCGAGCTCGCGGGCGAGCTCGGCGAAGGCGAGGTGGTGACCAAGTCCGGGCTGATGGTCGGGCTCGGGGAGACCCACGAGGAGATGGTGCAGACGTTCGCCGCTCTACGCGAGCACGGCGTGCAGGTGCTGACCGTCGGCCAGTACCTGCGCCCATCCGAGCGCCACCTGCCGGTCGTCCGCTACTGGCACCCCGACGAGTTCGCCGCGCTGGAGCAGGCGGCGTATGAGCTCGGCTTCGACCACGTCGCCGCCGGACCCGCTCGTGCGCTCCTCATACCACGCCGATCAGCACGTGCCGCAGCGACGCGAGGGCACCGGACCGCTCGCCGCGACAAGCGCGTAAGGTCCGGCTCGGCTTCACGCGCGCGCTGCGCCGCGCGTGGCGTACTGCCCGCGCGGGTCCTGCCGCGCGTGTCGGCGCATTGCCCGCGGCCGGCCGGCTCCGCGCGCGTGACGCTGCCACCGCTGGTCGGCTCTGCGCCGCCCGCGCCGCCCGCGCGGATAGGCTCACGCGATCTTCCCGATCACCGACAACATCCAGCGCGAGCGCCTCCCGGTCCTGACCCTCGCCCTGGTTGTCTGCAACGTGCTCGCCTACCTGCTCGCGATCCGCCACGGCGGCAACTTCTTCGGCGGACCCGACGCCGGGGTGCAGGCGCGCTACGGCGTCGTGCCCGCCGAGCTCACCGGCTCAAACGCCTCCCTCGGCACTCTGCTCACGTCGCTGTTCCTGGCGGCGAGCTTCCTGCAGCTGCTCGCCGCGATGCTGTTCCTGGCGATCTTCGGACCGTCAGTCGAGGACGCGCTCGGACGAGCGGGCTTCCTCGCGCTGTACCTGCTCGGCGGCCTGCTCGTGCTCTGCGTGCGCCTGCTGGCCGATCCCAGCTCGACCACGCCGGTGCTCGGCGCGGCGGGCGCCGTCACTGCGATCCTCGCCGCCTACATCGTGCTGCATCCCCGCGCGCGCGTGATCAGCCTCGTGTTCGTGGTGTTCTTCTTCACGATCGTCGAGGTCCCGGCCGTGATCCTGCTAATCGTCTGGTTCGCGGTGCAGCTCTGCTTCGGCCTTACCGGTCCCACGTTCGCATGACCCCGCGCCGCCTCGTCCTCGGCGCCGCGCTGCTGTTCATCGTCGGGTTCGCCTTCCTGACCCTCAGCGCGGTGTCCCAGCAAGGGTTTACGCTGCTGAGCGCCGTCTCGATCTTCGTGCTCGTGCTGCTCGGGGTCGGGATCGTCGGCGCGATCTTCAACCCCCCGCGACGCTGACCGTGTACGACCCTTCGCCCTTCATGACCCCCGATCAGAGCCGTCGCCGGCGCGAGGCCGCGCGGCGGCGCAGGCGTACGCGCAGACGCGCGCTGGCGATCGGGGCGCTCGCGCTGGCGATCGTCGCCGCGCTGGTCGTGATGGCCATCGCGAAGGGCCACACCCACGGATCGGCCTCCGCCTCCTCGAGCACCCACGGCCGACCCATGCGCATACGAGCACCGCGGTCGCGACCGCCACGACCCGGCGGCCCACGCACTCGCCGATCGGCCTGCCCCTCGGCACGCCCCCGCTCACGCTGACGGGGCTCGGCGACCCCCAGCAGGACCGGGTGCACATCGCCTTTCACACCCCGCCGCGCGCGGGGCTGCTGTTCAACCTCGACACGGGCCAGGTGCTGTGGCAGCAAAACCCCTACACGCGCCTGCGCATCGCGAGCCTGACGAAGATGATGACCGCGCTGCTGACGGTCGAATCGGCGCCGCCGGACGCGCCGGTGCTCGTCACCAAGCAGGCGATCCAATCGGCGGGATCGAAGGTCGGCGTGCTGCCGCTGGGCAAGCACGTGCGCCTGGAGAGCATGCTCTACGGCCTGCTGCTGCCCTCGGGCAACGACGCCGCCGTCGCGCTCGCCCAGCACGTCTCCGGCAGCGAGAGCGCGTTCGTCACGCGCATGAACGCGCGCGCGGCGCAGCTCGGGATGGGCTGCACGCACTACTCCTCGCCCTCGGGCTACTTCGACCAGTACAACTTCTCCTGCGCCGCCGATCTGGCGGTGCTCGCACACGTCGACCTCGCGCAGCCACGCATCGCCTCGATCACCCGCACCTACACGGCCGAGCTGCCCTTCCCGATCAAGGGCGGTCACCTCTACCTGTACAACAACAACCCGCTGCTGATCTACCACTACCCCGGCCTGACCGGCCTGAAGACCGGCTACACGCTCGCCGCCGGCAAGTGCCTGGTCGCGACCGCCGAGCGCGACGGTGTGCGCCTGGGGGTCGTGCTGCTGCACTCGCCCGACCCCGGCACCCAGGCGAGCTACCTGCTCGATCGCGGATTCGAAGGCGTCTACCACCAGTCGCCCGTTCCGGCGCCGCCGATTCCCGCAGGGGAGTAACGATCCCGTAGGGAGCGCCGATCCCGTAAGAGAAAGCCACGCCGATCCTCGAGGAGTAAGCCAGCGAGCCTCACAGGGTGTGAGCCACGCCGATCCCCGCAGGGGAGTAAGTCCCAGAAGCGATTGACTGGTCAGTCAACCAAGGCTTGGCAACGTAGCTAGACACAAGGAGGCAGCCGCCGTGGATCTCGACGACACACCCGAGCAGGCCGCATACCGCGCCGAAGTGCGCGCGTGGCTGGAGGCGCACTCCTCCGAAGCGCCCGTCCTGCAGGGCCCCGGAGCGATCGAGGACGAGGACGAGATCATCGCCGCGCGGCGCGTGTGGCAGGGCAAGCTCGCCGAGGGCGGCCTCGCGGGTGTGGTGTGGCCCAAAGGAGTACGGCGGCCAGGGACGCGGCCCGATCGAGCAGGTGATCTGCAACCAGGAGATCGCGCGCGCGAAAGTTCCCAGCATCCTCGACGCGATCGGCGTCGGCATGCTCGGCCCGACGATCATCGCCCACGGCGACGAGGATCAGAAGGGCCGCTATCTCGGACCGATGCTGCACGGCGACGAGGTCTGGTGCCAGCTCTTCTCCGAGCCCGCCGCCGGCTCGGACCTCGCGGCCGTGCAGACGCGCGCGCGCCTGCAGGAGGACGGCAGCTGGCGGCTGACGGGCCAGAAGGTATGGACGACCAACGCCCAGTTCGCCTCCTATGGCCTGCTGCTGGCGCGCACCGACGCAGACGTGCCCAAGCACAAGGGCATGACGATGTTCATCGTGCCGATGGACGCCCCCGGCGTGACCGTGCGCGGGCTGCGCCAGATCTCCGGCGAGGCCGAGTTCAACGAGGTCTTCTTCGACGACCTCGCGGTCGACGCGGGCGCGGTCGTCGGCGGCGTCGGCAACGGCTGGGGCACGGCGCTGACGACGCTGATGTACGAGCGCGTCACGATCGGCCTCGGCGGCGAGGGGCTGGGGTACAACTCGACCCGCTTCGCCGCAGCGATCGCCGGCGACGAGCATGCCCGGCGCGACCCCGAGATCAGACACCAGCTCGGCGAGATCTCGAGCGAGCTGCTGGCCGTCAAGTTCACCGGCTACCGCACGCTTGACGGCGCTGCAGAAAGGCCAGATCCCCGGCCCCGAGGCGGGCCTGGCGAAGGTCACGATCGTCAACGGCGCGATCAAGGCCGGTGATCTGATCGCCGACGTGCAGGGCCCGGACGCGCTGGCCGAGGACAGCGAGTGGGCCTACATGATCTCCTTCCTGCCCGGCCTGAAGTCGGCCGGCGGGACCGAAGAGATCCTGCGCAACACGATCGGCGAGCGCGTCCTCGGACTGCCGCCGGAGCCGCGACTGGACAAGGGCATCCCATTCTCGGAGCTGCGCTCCAAGGAAGGAGCGACGGCGTAATGAATCTCGCACTCTCAGACGAGCAGGTATTCCTGCGCGAGGCCGCCCGCGGGGCGCTGTCGCGCTTCAAGACGCTCGAGGCCGCCCGCGAGGCGCTCGACGGCAACGAGGGCGCGCTGCCGGACATGTGGCCCACCGCCTGCGAGGCCGGCTGGCCGGGCCTGCTGATCGACGAGGACCACGGCGGCGCCGGGCTGGACGCGTTCGACGCGATGCTCGTGCTCGGCGAGTGCGGGCGCGTGCTCGCTCCCATCCCCCTGCTCGGACACCTCCCGGCGAGCGCGATCCTGGACGATTCCGCGAACGCCGCCTCGCTGCTCGAGCCGCTGGCCAGCGGCGAGCGGCGAGCGGCCTACCTGCCGGTGAGCCCGCCCACCGATGTGGACGAGCGCTGGAGCGTCGATCCCCGCCACGGCGCCGCGCGCCCGGCGCCGCCGACGGCGACCGCCTCCGGCGACGGCTCATCGGCGAGCGTCAGCGGCGAGCTGGCGTTCGTGCCCGACGCGCCCGGTGCGGACCTGCTCGTGGGCGTCGCGCTGCTCGACGGCAAGCCCGTCGGCGTGGCGATCGAGGCCGGCGCGCAGGGCGTGAGCGTGGAGGCGACCACGCGCTATGACTCGACCCGCTCGCTCGGGCACGTCTCGCTGAAGGACGCACCCGCGAGCGTGCTCGACGCCTCCGCGGACTCGCTCGCGGCGGCCTGGCATCTCGCGCAGTCGCTGATCGCGGCCGAGTCGCTCGGCAGCGTCGAGACCGCGCTGGAGGCGAGCGTGGAGTACGCCAAGGAGCGCCACACGTTCGGTCGCGCGATCGGCTCATACCAGGCCGTCAAGCACTCGCTCACCGAGGTGCTGCGCCAGCTCGAGAATGGCCGCTCGCTGCTCTACTACGCCGGCTGGGCGCGCCACGGCTCGCCCGGAGAGTTCCCGCTGGCCGCCGGCGCCGCGCGCTCGGTCGCCGGACGCGCGCTCGACCACGCGGCGCGCACGATGATCTCCGTGCACGGCGGCATCGGCGCGACCTGGGAGCACGACGCGCCGCTGTACTTCCGCCGCGCCCAGCTCTCGCGGCGCCTGCTCGGCGGGACCGCCGCGGCGACCGACCGCGTCGCCGGGGAGCTCATCGCGCAGGCCGACGCGGCCTGACGTTTGGATGGCGGCGCGCTGCAGCGCTCCCTCGCTCATGTGCTGAGCACACTACGCTCGGTGCGTCCTTACCGATCGTCGATCGACGGGATCGCCGATCGGCCAGCTTGCCCTCCGACCGTCAGGGGCGCTGGGTATGGCCTTGGCGCGGACGCGCCGACTCGAGCGCCCGGCGCTCGTGGCGCGGGGCGTTGCGGGCGCCGGCGTAAGCGACGCCAGCACGGGCGCGCCGTAGGCGGCGTGCACGGCCGCGACCATCGCCGGTTCGAGCCCGCAGTTCGCGCAGAACCCGTGCTGTGACCAGCCGATCGCGCGGGCCAGCACCTGATCGGCATAGGTGACCCCGGCCGCGTCGTGGCCGTAGTAGTCGTACGCCGCGTTCCACGCACCCTGTTCGAGCGCCAGCGTGGCGCCGTCGGCCGAGAGCAGATGCGCGCCCGCCATGATCGCGTCGAAGTCGTCGTAGATCGACGGATGTCTTGCGGTCGGGTGGTCATACGCGGCCGGACGCGTCCCGTAACGGTAGGAGTCGCTGACCAGATCCCACGTCGATCCGGTGCCCCGCCCGCCCCCATTGGTCACGTTGAACTGCATCGGCCCCCCGCAGCAGCCGGCGAAGTTCAACCCGTGGTAGGTCGAGGGCGCCGTCGAGAACGCCGTCTCCTGCTCGTGGATCGAGGCGATCAGCAGCCAGTTCACGCCGAACGTGCTCTGAGCGACCGAGTAGATCGGATAGAACCCTTCCATCCAGCGCGTCGGCACACGCGTCTGCAGCGGGCTTTCCAGGCGCGTCAGCGACTGCCCCTGGGCCGGCGCCGGCGCGATTATCGCCGACCGCGCCGCCGTCCCGGTGGCGCTCACCGAGCCAGATCGAAGCCGTGGCCGGAGTCGGGGTAGCCGCCGCGACCAGCACCGTCGGCGGAGCCACCTGCGCGGTGCCCGCGTGTCCGACGAGCCCCGTGAGCACCGCCACCAGCACCGCCACGCCCAGTGCGGCGATAGTGCCCGCCAGCAGCCAGTGGCCGCGCTCGGAGGGCGGCGTCGGCACGTGCTCGAACGCGGGCACCCGGCACGGGCCGATCGCCCGGCGATGGCCGCAGGCGGCGCGCGAGCGTGCTCAAAGTCGTCCTCTCACTCATGTCTGGTCCTGCGCACCACGGTAGCGGGAGCGGATAAACGGCAGCTGCGGTTCGTTGGCGCGGTTGCGTTCGGCAGAGCGGCTTGCGGTTCGTCAGATCCCGAGCACGCGCCGCAGGACACGATCGAACGCAGGCGTCGGCAGCAGCGCATGGGCGATGACCATGCCGCGAGCGTCGCGCCCGACGAGATAGCGGGCGCGCGGTCGGCGCGCGGTGAGCGCCCGCTCGATCGTCGCGGCGACCTGCTCGGGCGAGACCCCGCGGCGCTCGGTGTCGGCGAGGACCTTCGCAAACGCCGCCGGCACCCCGCCGTACTCCCGCTGCAACTCCTGCGGGACCTCCAGCGCGTTCGCCGTGTCCTTCGCCTTGCCCCAGATCGGCGTTTTCACCGATCCCGGGCTCCACCAGCGAAACCCGGATGTGTGAGCTGTGAAGCTCTCCGCGCAGCGCATCGCCGAGCGCCTCGATCGCGTGCTTGGACGCCGCATAGGGCCCGTTGAAGGGCACCGCCACAAGTCCGCCGATCGAGGACAGCAGCACGATCCGCCCGCGCGCGACGCGCAGCGCCGGCAACAGCGCCCGCGTGACCGCCACCTGGCCGAACACGTTCACCTCGAACTGCATGTGCAGATCCTCCGCCGCGAGCAGCTCCAACGGCCCCCCAACGCCGATGCCGGCGTTGTTGACCAGCGCATCGAGACCGCCCGCCTGCGATCCGCCGTCGCGCGCGCCCTCCTCCTGAATCCGCACCCGTGCCGTCTCAATCTGCCGAGGGTCGGTCACGTCGAGTGTCAGCGGGATCACCTCGCCTGCCCGCGCCTCGGCCTGCAGACGCTCGCCCGCCGCCTTCTCGCGCACGCCCGCGAACACCCGCCATCCGGCGCCCGCCAGACGCAGGGTCGTGGCGCGCCCGATGCCCGTCGAGGCGCCCGTGATCAGAGCCGTCGGCATCGTGCGACCCTATCGGAGAGAGCAGCGTAGGCGCCGTCGCGGAGAGCGCACAGACGCCATCGCCGAGGAGATCGCAGACGCCGACGGCGCGCCTTCGCATGTGAGCAGTCTCACCCCGCGATTAGCAACCGCTTAGGATCTACGCCGATGGTTCCGCGCGTGGGCAAGCCCTCGACAGCCTCACGTGTCGCGATCGCCTGCGCACTCCTCGCCCTGCTCGCCGGCTGCGGCTCAGCCGTCCGCGGCGGTCTCAGCGCGCGCGCGAGCGCCAATCCTCCTCCCGCGGTCGTCTCCGACGCCTGCTCGAGCACCGCGCTGGGCGCCCTCGGCGACATCGCCATGCGCGTTTACCGCGAGGGCGTCGCCAGCGAACGCACCCGCTCGGCCCTGAGCTTCATCGCCCACTCGCTCCCGCTGCGCAGCGCCGTCGAACGCGACGATCCGACGGCCACGCGCGCGGCGGCGCAGGCGCTGATCGCCACCGGGCACATGACGAACCTGCAGATCCTGCGCGCGGGCCGGGTGCTCGCCGATATCGGCGCGCCCGACGCCCTAGCGCCATTGCACGGCACGATCACCAACTCTTCCGGCGTCCCGATCGGCACGTTCGTCACGAGCGTCTGGGCCGGCAGCGGATTCGTCGACGAGGCCGACGGAATCGCCGAGGGCGTGACCGCGCTGCGCCAGGACGGTCACAGCATTGCCGGCTCGTTCTCACTCGGCACCGACGAACCGAAGGCCGGCAGCGGCACGATCGCCGTGAAGGGGACCGCCTACGCCTACACCTCCTTCGCCGCCTCCGCCTACCCCGGCGGACGACCGCTGCGCGTGTATCTGCTGAAGTCGCTCTCCTCGCTCGCGTCGCTCTGCGGGAAGACCGCGCAAGACACTCTCGTCAACACCCTCAGCCGCGTCGCGCAGCTGATCTACACCAGCGAGGGCGGCGCCCATGCGCTCGTGCAGGTCCACCGCGTGCAGCACTACCAGCCGCTGCTGCGCGCCGTCGCCGCGCGCGATGAGCTCGCGACGCGCCTCGCGGTCGAACACCTGCTGCACGAGCACGTCGTGCGCCTGCGCGTCAGCGCCGGCGGCCACCTGCTCAGCGATGTCGGCGGGCCCTACGTGCTCGCGCCGGTGCACGCGCCGCTGCGCCTGGGCGGCCGTCCGATCGGCAACATCGAGCTCTCGATCCAGGACGACGAGGGCTACAAGCGCCTCGCCGGACGACTCGCGGGGTTGGACGTGCTGATGTATATGAATCCCGCCCACCCGCAGCTCGTCAAGAACAGCCTCGGTCCCGCCCCCGGCAAGGTGCCCGCGAGCGGGGCCTACCACTACCGCGGGCGCACCTTCCGCGTGTACACCCTCCACGCCCAGGCCTTCCCCTCCGGTCCGCTGCGGATCGTCCTGCTGATCCCGATCCCTTACTCCTAGCCTCTCGCCGCCCGGCCCCGTGCGCCTGCGCGGCGCCGACAGCTGCGGTAACCGGCGCCGACCGCGCCGTCGGTGGTGAGAGCTATGTGTTGCCCCTCAACGGGCCGCCCGGCATCCGCCCTGCTCAGGTGGAGGCCAGCGAGGTCTGCTTCTCGCCTAGCCCCTTCAACAGGTCCTCGAAGGAGGCCGAGAATTTGGCCACGCCCTCACGCTCAAGCGTGTCGGTGACCTCGTCGTAGCTCACGCCCGCCGCGGCCAGCTCGTCGAAGAGCGCATGCGCCTGCCCGAGGTCCTGCTCCAGTCGAGAGCGCGGGTCGCCGTGGTCCTGGTAGGCCTTCACCGTCTGCTCGGGCATCGTGTTGACCGTGTCCGGTCCGATCAGCTCATCCACGTAGATCGTGTCCTTGTAGGCCGGGTTCTTCGTCGAGGTCGACGCCCACAGCACGCGCTGCGGTGTCGCGCCCTTGCCCGCCAGGTACTCCCAGCGCGGACCCGCGAAGGCGCTCTTGTAGTGCTCGTAGGCCAGGCGCGCGTTGGCGATCGCGAGCTTGCCCTTGAGCTCATCGTGCCCGCCGATCTCATCCAGGCGGCGGTCGGCCTCGGTGTCGATGCGCGAGACGAAGAAGCTCGCCACCGACGCCACCCTGCTCGGGTCGCCCCCAGCGGCGATCAGTCGCTCGATCCCGCGGATGTAGGACTCGGCGACCTCCGCGTAGCGCTGCAACGAGAAGATCAGCGTCACGTTGATCGAGTGACCCTTCGCGATCACGTCCTCGATCGCCGCCAACCCCGGCTTGGTGGCCGGGATCTTCACCAGCAGGTTCGGCCTGTCGACCGTCTCGTGCAGGTTCATCGCCTCGCGATAGGTCGCGAGCGTCTCATACGCCAGCGTCGGATCGACCTCCAACGAGACGTACCCGTCGCGCCCGCCCGTCGCGTCGAACACTCCCCGGAACACATCGCACGCGTCCTTGATGTCGCGCACCGCCAGCGCCCAGAACGCCTCGCTCACCTCGCGCCCGGCGAGCTCGCGCAGCTGCTCGTCATACGCCTCCCCCTGCGACATCGCCGTCTGGAAGATCGTCGGGTTCGACGTCGCCCCGACGACCGCGAAGTCATCGATCAGCCCCTGCAGGTGCCCGCCCCGGATCGACGCGCGCGAGAGCGAGTCGATCCACACGCTCTGCCCGAGCTTCGAAAGTGCCTGCAGCGGCTTATCGGCCATCTCGCCTCACTCCCCTCCCGCGTCGTTCCCGAGCAGCGCTCTGCGCGCGCGCGCAGATGTTCTCGACGGTGAACCCGTACTCCTCGAGCACCTTCGGGCCGGGCGCGCTCGCGCCGAAACGGTCGACCCCGAGCACGTCGCCACGATCGCCCACCCAGCGCCACCAGCTCAGGCTCACGCCCGGCTCGACCGCCAGACGCGGGCCGACACCGGGCGGAAGCACCTGCTGTTTGTAATCCTCGGGTTGCGCTTCGAACAGCTCGATGCACGGCATCGACACCACCCGCGTGCGCGTGCCCTGCGCGGCGATCGCCTTGCCGGCCTGCAGCGTCAGCGGGACCTCCGCACCGGTCGAGATCAAGATCAGCTCCGGTGCACCCTCGCCCGCGGGGGCCGAATCCCACAAGACGTAAGCGCCGCGCTCGAGATCGCTCGCCTGTCCGAGCCCCTCGCCCTCGCGGTCGAGCACGGATACGTTCTGCCTGGAGAGCAGCAGCGCCACCGGCCCGTCCTCGCGTTCGAGCGCCACCCGCCACGCCTGCGCGGTCTCGTTCGCATCGCCCGGGCGGATGACCCACAGCTTGGGAATCGCTCGCAGCGAGGCGAAGTGCTCGACCGGCTGGTGCGTCGGCCCGTCCTCGCCGAGGCCGATCGAGTCGTGCGTCCAGACCCACACGACCGGCAGCTCCATCAGCGCCGACAGGCGCACCGACCCGCGCATGTAGTCCGAGAACATCAAGAAGGTCGAGCCGTACGGTTTGACGATCCCCCCGTGCGCCGCGGCGCCGTTGACGATCGCCCCCATCGCGTGCTCGCGGATGCCGAACGGCACGTTGCGCCCGGCGTGCGGTCGCGAGAACTCGCCCGCGCCCTCGAACACCGTCTTGGTCGACTCCACCAGATCGGCCGCCCCGCCGATCGTCGTGGGGGCGTACTGCGAGAAGGCCGCCATCGTCTTCTGCCCGGCCGAGCGCGTGGCGATCGCCGTGCCGGCCTCGAACCTCGGCAACGCCTCCCGCCAGCCCTCGCGCAGGCCGCTGCCCTTCCAGGCCAGGTCCCACTCGGCGGCCAGCTCCGGCAGCTCCTCGCGCCAGCGCTCAAAGCGCTCCTGCCAGCGCGCCTGTGCGCTCGCGCCGGTCTCGATCAGCGACATGTGCTCGCCGACGCGCTCGTCCACCCAGAAGCTCCGCTCGGGATCCTCGAAGCCCATTGCGACCTTCGTCGCCCTGACCTCCTCCTCGCCCAGCGGCGCGCCGTGGGCGGCCGCGGTGTCGATCGCGTTCGGGGCCGGGTAGGCGATGTGCGAGCGAATCGCGATGAACGACGGCCGCTCTCCTTCATCGCGCGCCGCGCTCAGCGCCGCAGTCAGCGCGTCGAGGTCCTCCGAGTCGGCCACCCGCTGCACGTGCCAGCCGTCCGCAGCCAGGCGCTCCGTGTGGTTCTCGCCGTCGAAGGAGATCGCGGTGCTGCCGTCGATCGTGATGCGGTTGTCGTCGTAGCAGACGATCAGCTTGCCCATGCCGAAGTGCCCGGCGATCGAGGCCGCCTCCTGGCTGACGCCCTCCATCAGGTCCCCGTCCGAGCAGATCGCGTAGGTGTGGTGGTCGACCACCTCGCTGCCCGGGCGGTTGAAGCGCTCGGCCAGGAAGCGCTCGGCGATCGCCATGCCGACGGCGTTGGCAAAGCCCTGACCGAGCGGGCCGGTCGTGATCTCGATGCCCGGCGTGTGCCCGCGCTCGGGATGCCCGGGCGTGCGCGAGCCCCATTGACGGAACTGCTTGAGATCGTCCAGACCAAGGTCATAGCCGGTGAGGTGCAGCAGCGAGTACTGCAGCACGCACGCGTGCCCGGCACTCAGCACGAAGCGATCGCGGTCGGGCCACTGCGGGTCGCGCGGGTTCGCGTGTAGGAAGCGCTCGAACAGCGTGTAGCCCAGCGGCGCCAGCGCCATCGCAGTGCCCGGATGTCCGGCATTTGCCTTCTGCACCGCGTCCATCGCCAGACCGCGGATCGTGTCGATCGAGAGGCGCTCTATCCCGTTTGCGTCGTTCGCGGGCACGGCTCGATCCTAGAGGCTGCGCCGTCGCGACGCCGCCCCCAGGATCCGCCCCCTCCCGTTCTGGCCCGCTAGCCGGCGTGAGGCCGGCGCCGACAGGCCGGAAGCGCCGCGACCGAGTGCACCCGCCCGGACGCGCACCAGCGCCTGCGCGGGCGAACGCGCACGAGCCAGTGCAGGTCGTGACGGCAGTGCGAGCGCCGGTACGGCCAGCGCTGATGGAGCGAGCGCAACATCCGCTGCTCCTCACATGTCAGCAATCTCATCATCAACCTCTCTCCCTCCCTCTCTGCTCATTCCGGCGCGTGCATGGCCACCGCCCGAAGGCGGCGGCACCCCGTGGGCGATCTGTTGGCCGAACCGGCCAACAGAGATCCCTGCAACGAGACGGAACGTCCCAACTAATAGTACGGCGCCTACAGAACGGGAGCAGACCTGCCCATCCCGCGACACACCCTCTCTCCCTCCTATCCGGTCCCAGCCTCCTGCTTGACCATCGACCCATACCCTGGCCCCCAAATCGATTGTGACCCCACACGGCACCCTAACCAAAGCTCTCCGACCGTGCGCAGGTACATTCCCGCTACCGACATATAAATCATGTTTTACTCAGTCTGTCAACCTCAAGGCACGTTAGTCTGTCAAGTGTCGTCATACGAGGGGGAGGACTGCAGTGGGAGCTACAGGAAGGGGTCGAGCAAATGGTGGCCGCCACTCGGGACCGGGGCTCCCCCGCGGACCGCAGGCGCTACCGCGCGAGCAGGTCGCCTCCCACCAGCGCGAGCGGCTGTACCTGGCGATGGTGCAGTGCGTCGAGGAGCACGGCTACGTGGCCACGACCATCTCCGAGCTGGTCTCGCGAGCGCGTATCTCCAGGCGCAGCTTCTACGAGCACTTCCGCAACAAGGACGAGTGCCTGCTGGCGACCTACGACACGGTGATCGCGCGGCTGCGCCGTCGCCTGGAAGCGGCTCAGGATCCGTCGGAGAGCTGGGACGCGCAGCTTGAGTCCTACATCCGCACGCTGTTCGACGCCGCCGGCGACCGCCCCGACGCGGCCCGCCTGGTATGCGTGGAGATGGGCGCGGCCGGCCCGATCGGCGTGCAGCGTTGGGCCGAAGGCGCCGAGCGCCTGCAGCAGTTCATCACCGCCGGGTTCGAGCGCGCCGAGGGACCCGGCACGGTGCCCGAGCCGGTCGCCCGCGCGATCGTCGGCGCGGTGCGCCGGATCCTCTACACGCGCGTCGAGCGCGCCCGCTCGAGCAAGTCACTGCGCTCCGAGCTCGCCGCGCTCGTGCCCGATCTGCTGGCGTGGATCTTCAGCTACTACCCCTCACCCGAAGGTCTGCCGCTGCGTCCGCGCACGCGTCGCCCGCGCGCTGTGGGCGCTCAGCTCGGCGGGCGCGCGCCGGGCACGCTCTCCGCGCGAGCGCTCTCCGGAGGGCGCGGGCTGCCGCGCGGGGAGCACAACCTGCCGCGCGGGTTCGTCACCCACAACCAGCGCGAGCGCATCTTCGACGCGATCGCCAACCTCACCGCCGGCGGCGGCTACCCGGCCCTGAGCCTCGACGAGGTAGCCGCCGAGGCGGCCGTGTCGCTACAGACCTTCTACACCCACTTCGCCGGCAAGGAAGAGGCCTTCGTGGCCACCTACGAGACCGGCCACGCGCGCGCGATGGCGGTCGTCAACCAAACGCTCGTGCGTCAGAAGAGCTGGATCGGCGCCGTGCGCGCGGGCGCGGGCGCGCTGCTCGAGTTCCTCGCCTGCGAGCCCTCCTACGCGCACCTCGCGCTCGTGGACGTGATGATCGCCTACCCCCACATGGCCGAGCGCGCGCAGCAGGCCAACGACTTCTACGCCGGCCTGCTCGACCTGCGCGCCGCTCGTGACTCGCCCTCGCTGCTCCCCTCCCCGGTCGTCGGCGAGGCGATCGTCGGCGGCGTCTTCGAGCTGCTCCACGACTACGTCCTGCGCGAGCGCTCGCGGCGGCTGCCCGAGCTGGGTGATCACGTGGTGTACATCGCGCTCGCGCCCGTTCATGGGAGCCGAGGGGGCCTGGCGGGCGATCAGCGGAGGGTGATCGCCCGGACCGCAGGGACTCCAACCCTGGCGTGTACGAAGATCGCGTCCTGCAGCCGCGTGCCTTCTAAAAGTGCGCCCGGCGGGAATCGAACCCGCGGCCTGCGGCTTGAAAGACCGCTGCTCTTTGGCTCCCCGAAGAGAACCGTTGACCACTGAGCTACGGGCGCGCGATGCGTCTGGATATCGATGTGACTGGTGAGAGCCTAATCTAAGCATGTGGGAGCGTACATGCAGAGCAGCGGGACACCGTCCCCGGCGGCCGCGGACCGCGGCGCCTCGGATCCGTCGGACTCGTCGTCGGGCTCGCGGCGCGTCGCCGTGCGGCGACTGCTGATCGGCGCGCTGGTGCTGGTCGTACTCGGCGCCGGGGCGACGCTGCTCGGCTGGGACATCGAAAGCTGGTTCCGGCACATCTGGGACACGATCACGGCGATCCCGATCGCCAGCCTGATCGGAGCGCTGCTGCTGATCACGCTGCAGACGACGATGGTGGGAACCTCGTGGTACTCGATCCTGCACTACGCCTACCC
Source organism: uncultured Solirubrobacterales bacterium (assembly GCA_963714025.1). Lineage (GTDB taxonomy): Bacteria > Actinomycetota > Thermoleophilia > Solirubrobacterales > Solirubrobacteraceae > Palsa-744. The sequence goes on along the minus strand of OY970221.1, from coordinate 1,703,089 downwards.
CGACGCAGGCGTGCGATTCGTACAGGTGCTCGCGTGCTACGCGGCGGCCGTGGCGCTGAACTGGGTGCTGCCGGCGAACCTGGGGACGTTCGTGATGCTGCTGATGTTCACGACGATCATCGCGGGCGCGACGTTCGCGGGGGTGCTGGGGGCGATGGCAGTGGAGAAGATCTTCTTCACGCTGATCGGGACGGCATGCTACGTATATCTGTTCCTGACCGTGGGCGGGTCGTTCGACCTGCAGCTCGGGTTCATCAGCGAACACCCCTGGGCCACGGCGCTGCTGGTGGTGGGCGTGGCGATGATCATCTTCCTGGTCGCGCAGGCGCTGCGCGAGCGGATCGCGAAGTGGTGGGAGCAGGCGAAGGTCGGCGGAGGCCTGGTCGTGCATCCGCGCGCGTTCCTCGGGCGGGTGGTGCTCCCGCAGGCGATCAGCTGGGCGGCAGGGCTGGGCATCATCGCGGTGTTCCTCGGCGCGTACGACATCCCGGTGAGCTTTCACACGATCATGCGCGTGGTGGCGGGGAACTCGATCGCGAACATGACCGCGGTCACCCCGGGCGGGGCCGGCGTCACGCAGGCGTTCAACGTGGTCTCGCTGAGAGGCATCACGAGCGCCTCGAACGCGACCGCCTACTCGGTGGCACAGCAACTGGTGGTGACGAGCTGGAGCATCCTGTTCGCGATCGTGGTGCTCGTACGGGCGTTCGGCTGGACGGGAGGCAAAACGCTCGTCTCGCAGTCCTATACCGAGGCCCGCCAAAAGACCTCCGAGCAGTCGGCGGCGCGCAAGGCCAAACGCCACGCCAAGCGCGAGGCCAGACGCGGGTCCAGGCACCACGAGGACCCGCTCGCCGACGCCGACGAAGCCGAGCGGCGGCCCGCGGCATCCACGGGCGCGTCATTCGCTCAGATGCACGATGCCCTTGGCGATCAGGTAGACGCCGACGACGATCGCGGCGAGGATCGCGAGCGTGCGGCCGTGGCGGGCGAACCAGAGGTTGACGCGTTCGAGCGTGTCGGAGGCGCGGTCGGGCACGACGAGCAGCATCAGCATCGGCAGCTCGATCAGCCACAGCATCACGGCGACCACGGCGATCAGGTCGAGCAGCTCGTTGGTGGTGGAGAGGTTGGCGTCGGCGATGGCCTTGACGGCGCCGATGTAGATCGGGGAGGGCAGGACGTAGAGGACGATGCCAAGCACGAAGGCCAGGCGCCGGCTCTGGAGGTAGCGCTCGATTTTGGAAGGCGTCGCGGCGCGCGTCGGCGGGCGCGGAACGGTCGCGGGGTCGGGGCGCTTGCGGTGCAGGCGCAACGCGAGCAGCATGAGCAGCACCCCGAGCGCGACTTCGACGGCGGCGCCGGTGTGATGTGGTGGGCACCGGTCGCACCGAGCTCGACGAGGGCGTAGAGGATGAGGGCGCCGACGGCATAGGTGACAAGGCCGGCGGCGAGCACGAAGGCGAACACGCGCGAGCGGACCTCGGCGCCGCGTCCGAGCGCGATCACGGCGGCGACGGCCGGCGGGTAGATGGAGGCGGCGAGCGCCAGCGCGAGGGCTTGGGTGGGCATGGAGTTGTGGGGCGAAAGCCTGTCAGGCGCTCAGGCGTCAGCCGGGGGCTCGCCCGTGGGGGCGGTGTCAGCGACACCGGCAGCCGGCAGGCTGGGAGCCCCGCCGATCGCGTTGAGCGCGCGGCGACGGCGGGCCTGTATGCGCGCGAAGCGCGCGCGCGAGCGGGTCATCTTGTGCCCGTCCTGTGAATACAGCCGGCGTGCCCAGGGCGAGGTGGGCGAGGCCAGACGGATAACCCCGGCGAAGGAGGCGAAGGGGATGAAGACCCCGAGCATACCGAGGATCGGCTTGCCCTTGAGGATCGCAAGCGTGCAGAAGAGCAGATCGATGACGATCACGAGCACGAGCGAGGAGACCGCGGAGGACTGGTTGGCGAGATCGAAGGGCGCGAGGCCGAGGACGATGAGCCCGCCGAGCAGCGTGGCGATCACGACGGCGTCGAGCGAGGAGCGACCCTCTTGCGCCCAGTAGACGTCTTCGAGACGCACCCACAGGGCGAACTCGTCGAGCGTGAGGCCCGCGCCGATGCCGAAGAGGGCGGCGAAGATCTCGTTCCCGGGACTGCCCGGTTCCAGGGCGAAGCTGAGAAAGCCCGCGCTGAGGATCAGCACGATGCCCCAGACGAGATGGTGAATGTGCAGGCCGCCCTTGGTTTCGACGCTGCCCGGCCACCAGGTCACGCGCGGGCTGCGGATCAGGCGTGCGCTCGTGCGGATGAAGAGGAAGGACGCGAGGAAGGCCCCCAGCACCACGAACCCGGCACGCTGACCCGGTTCGTCGAGGAAGTGCTGGGAGATTTCGAAATGCAGTCCCATTAGGCTGCAACAGCGGGCCCGCGGCCCTTGGGGCAGTCAGGCGGCGCGGCGCGAATCACGCGGTCGATCTCGACGGCGGCGCCGGAGTGGTCGTCGGGGAAGACGACGATGACGGTGGGCGAACCGCCGAACCAGGCGCTGAGCTCGCCCTCGCCGACGTACTCGGCGGCGCGCTGGGAGCCGTCGCCCTGGATCACCCATACGGGCTGGCCCTCGTGGAATGGACCCTCGTTGACGTCGGCCATGGACGTCACAGCATAGGGACCCCAAGCGGCGGATATACGAGGCACGCTGCTGAACTCCACAGCTCACTGCACCCTCCCAGAGACGCACCGGGGCGCTAGGGTGTGCGCGGATGCAGTCCGCGACGCCTCACATCCAGGTGATCCTCGGGAGCGTGCGCAGGGGCAGGTTCGGCGAGAAGCCAGCGGCGTGGCTGATGGACAAGCTGTCGGCGCGCAGCGATCTGGACGCCGAGCTGATCGATCTTCGCGATTATCCCCTGCCGATCTTCGATCAACCGCTGCCGCCGGCGCGCACACAGCGAGAATATCCCAGCGAGGAGATCGCTCGCTGGGGAGAGACGATCGATCGGGCGGACGGGTATGTGGTGATAACGCCCGAGTACAACCACGGCTATCCGCCATCGCTGAAGAACGCGCTCGACTATGTATTTCCGGAGCTCAACCGCAAGCCGATCTCCTTTGTGGGGTACGGCAATGTAGGCGGCGCGCGGGCCATCGAGCAACTGCGCCTGGTGGCGGTGGAGTTCGAGATGGCGCCGCTGCGTCATGCGATCCACATCCTGCCGGACCTGATGCTGCCGGCGAGGCAAGCCGAGACGTTCACGCCGGAGATGTTTGCCTCACTCGACGAGCGGCTCGACCGCGCGGCCGCGGATCTCGTCTGGTGGGCACGCGCGCTCGCCGCGGCGCGCGGCGGTGGTTCCGGCTAGGACGCCGCTCGCGCCGCGTGACTACCTATCCGGCGCGAGCGCGGACGGGCGCCGCGGTGTGCAGCCGTCGACGGTGCAGTCCCTTGTGATGCGCCCGGCGGAGAGGGCCTGGAGCAGTCCGAGGATCCAGCACGTCGGACAGCCGCGAAGCGCGAGGGCAGCGGGAGCCAGGAGCAGCAGCGCGGGCGCCCCGACGCTCGGGATCAGCACGAAGGTCGAGCCGGTCAGGCCGAAGCCGATCGCTCCTCGCAGCAGATGCGCAGCGAGCGAAGGACCGGGCGCGCTCCGCTCAGACATGCTCGCCACCGTTCGTCCTAATCGCGTCGCGGGGAGACTCGATCTGTGAACGGAGCGTCGCGCGTGCGCGATGCAGTCGCGACTTCATCGCGGCGCGGCTGAGGCCGAGCGTCCGGGCGGTCGCGGCTCCCGAGAGTGCTTGGATGTCGCGCAGAACGAGGACCGCGCGCTGGTCGGGGGGTAGCTCGGCGATCGAGGCGACGATCCGCTCGATCTCGAGGCGAGCGAGGGCGGCGTCTTCGGCGGAGGGCTCGACGGCATTTGTCACCGGCACGTGCAGTGCGAGTCGCGACCTGCGGAGGCACTCGTTGCGAACGATCTGGAACGTCCACGATGCGAGCGCGGCGGCGGCGCGCAGAGTGCCGATCTTTCGGTAGAGGACGATCAGCGCCTCTTGCGCGGCGTCCTCGGCGTCCTCGGGCGTCGAGCACAGCGTGTGGGCGAAGCGCCGCACGTGCGCGTGCGAGCCGTCCAGGAGAGCTGCGATCGCCCGGGGATCGCCCTGTTGAGCGGCGCCTACGACCTGCTCGGTGGGCCAGGAGAAGGCGGTGCGATCAGTCACGCGAACGAGCCTTGCGCAGGAAGAGGACACAGCCACAGACGATGACGGCGACGGCGACGAGATAGACGAGGATCACGGAGGCCTCCGGTTCGGGGGGATGGGTGCGACACGTACATATGAGGGCGACGCTCACGAAAAGGATTCTGCGGGAGCCGGTGCAGTCGAGCGACTCCTGCCGGCAGCGTTGTGCGGTTCGACCGCCGGCCGTGGTTAGGCGGGCGGCAGAGATTCGACCACCGCAGAGACGATGGAGCTAGCGAGACTCGAACTCGCGACCTCCTGGGTGCGATCCAGGCGCTCTCCCAACTGAGCTATAGCCCCGTGCGCCCGCGCTATCGCTCGGGCAGGGACCTGCAAGTGTAGTGGCGAGGTCGCGAGGCGGTAGCGAAGCGCGGCGGCCTCGCGCAGTATGGTTTGGCGGCGCATGGGATTGCTCGACGACGCTATCCGCGAGCACTTGGAGCTCAAGCGCCTGCGAGGCGCCGATCCGGGGCTGGTCTCCCGCGAGGAGAGCGAGGTGTTCGGACCCGTTCGCGGCCAAGAGCCGGAGAGCGACGATGGCGAGACAACGGTCCAGCAGCTCTCTCCCAATGAGGATGCGCCGCGTGAAGGAAGCGATCCGACGGAGCACGGGGAGTTCTCGAACGTCGGTCAGGAGACGGCCGAGATCGACATGAGGACAGTGCTCGAGGACGACCCGAGCCCGGACACAGGCCCCACAGCGGGACCAGTCGCCACGGCGCCGGTAGCGGCCCGGCCTCGATCGGCCGATGCTCCCGAGGAGCAGCGGTCCAGCGACGATTCACTGGAATGGGAGATGCCCGGGGAGGACTCCGCCGAGGGATCCGGCGAGAATGATCTGAATACCGGCGAGTCACAGGACGAGCCCGTCGAGGACGTGCTGGAGGAGACCCCGGACTTCCTGCGCGACACGCCCGAGCAGGAGCGGCTCTGGTTCGAGCAGCGCCCCCCACGGGACTTCGACTTCGACAAATAGCCGACCCGTCCCCGCGCCTGCCCTAAGATCGTGGGTCGAGGGGCCATAGCTCAGCTGGGAGAGCGCCTGCTTTGCAAGCAGGAGGTCACCGGTTCGATCCCGGTTGGCTCCATCGGCGGAAGTGCCTGCAAATCGGCCGGTTTTGAGAGGCTAGTGGTACCTCGTTAATACACGGAATTGGCGGAGGGTACCGCAGACTGATACCACATCGGGCCTTATTTGCGGGGGATTCGGGATTCGGCGGTTGGCAAGCAGGAGGTTGGTGGTTCGATCTCAGTTGGATGGGCGAAACTTGGCTGTGCGGAACGGAGCCGCCAAAACTGCAACTGCGGGAACCGCTGCTGCGAGTCCGTCGCCCAACCTGCCATTTCCAGCGCCTGGAGGCTATGCTTGGTCACTGATGACTACCGCTGACCAAGATAGTGCATTGCTGGCTCCCGGTCGGGCACCGCTGCTCTCTGTGAAGAGGGCGGCTGAGTTTCTGGACGTTTCGGACTCCACGGTGAGAAGGCTGGTTCGCGCTGGCGAGCTGCAGGCGCTGCGGGTCGGCGTCCAGCTGCGCTTTGCGCAGGAGGAGCTTGAGCGCTACGCGGCCGCTCGTAGCGCTCACAGCTCCGGGATGGGACTGCCGAGCGACGCGATGGAGGTGCCCGCCTGGGCTGAGGACAGGGTCGAACGCTGGAAAGAGGCCCTGGGCAAGCTGCTGTCCGACCCGAAGCAGAGTCAGGTCGTGGTTATCGACCGCCGCGGCTCGAAGGCGTTCTCGATCCTGCGCCCGCGCGCGTTTCAGTGGGGCGTGAACCTCTGGCACAGTACCGCGCTCTGCCTGCAGTCAGACGCCGAACTACGCCAACGCTTCGAGGGGAACGACGTGTTCGTATTCGAGGAGATGGTGCAGCGCGGTCGCGATGTCGAGGGCGTGCGCAGTCGTCTCGCGGATATCGGGCTGCAAGCGCGCAGCATCGCCCTGATCAGGCGCCGCTCGAAGTTCCTGGAGGGCAAGGTCGCTGACCCACATCTATATCCGATCGAGGATCTTGACGAGCAGGACTATCCGGAGGCAGCCGCGTTCATATCGAGGCTCTTCGACTACTGCGAACCCCCTCTCGACCCCGAACACATCCTGGTCTCCGGCGAGCTCACCGAGTCGGTCACAGCCGACGAGGTGCGAGAGCGACTCGCCGACGCAGGGATCGTCGGCGTCGTCTGGAACCGTCAGTCAATCGAGGATTCGCTCGTCGCCGCCGTGACGATCGACCGCCCCCAGTTCTTCGACACCGCCGGGTTGCCCCTGCCAGAGGGATTCGTCGCCACCTGGGACGGGCCGTGCAAGATCCGTATCTACGTCTCCGCCGATGGCCGCAGGATCACGCTCAGCTTCATCGTCTTTCCCACGCTCAGCGCGGATCGGGCCGCGTGGGAGCAACTCGTGGACCGCACTTGGAAGCGCTACGGCGCGGGCGGTGAGCAGCGCAAAGGTGATCGCGTCGCGCCCAGCGACGAGGAACTGGAACGCGCCTACGTCGATGTCTGCACGGACCTCAGCGTGGACCTACTGAGACAGGCGGTCGTGGCGGGAGTCCCGGACACTCTCGAGATGAAGGACGTCAAGCCCCCGCGCGGCGGGGAGCTAACAGCCTTCTTTGGAACGAAGCGGGGCGCCGAGATGCGCAAGCAGGTCAACGATGCGCTGCGCCGCGACGCGCGGCCCCAGCTGCGCCTGCCCCCGAAGCGGCCCGTGTCGCTGTTCGTCGACGTCGACAGGCCGATGTCGACGACAACGGATCCCGAACACGCACAGCGCTGCATCATCAAGGTGTTGCCATCGCGGCATGCTGCGGCCAGTAGCGGCGATGGGCGGCTGGACGCGGTGAGCGGCGTCGGGAACCTCGAGCTTCTGCGCAGGCTGCGCCCGCTGGAGGAGGCGGCGGTGAGCAACGGGCTTGACGGACTGCTCGACGGAGTGCGTGCCAAACCAGTCAACGTGGTCGAGGCAGACGAGCGCGGCTGGACCATCAGGCGCGGTTTCATCGGCTCCGAGCTGGGAGAGGACGGCCCGTATGACGCGCGGGAGATGAGACGAACCCAGGCGCTGTCGCTTGCCGGGCTGCATCAATGGCTCACCCGTCTGCACAGAGCAGACGAGACCGAAATTCACGTGGCCAAGCTACTCGTCAACCTCGTCCACGACTGGGGCGGGAAGACGAGGCAGCTGGCGATCAAGCCCTATCCGTACAAGCATGGGTACATGCCCGGAGTCGACTCGAAGGTGCCGTGGCGCACCGAAGCTCCGAAGTACTTCCTGCGTGAGCTCGCCGATGCGGGAATGGTCCTCCGCGAGCGGAGAGGACGGTCGTTCCGCTACTCGATCCCTCCCGGCTTCGATCTCGAGAAGCTCACCGAGACCGCCGAACTGAACGGCCACGAGCGGGCCCAGCTGAAGTCGCTCGTGCGCGCCTACGCGCTTGTTCAGGAGCGATGCAAGGTGAATCGGCGCAACGATCCCGGGAACCCGCGGCTGACGGGCACGTTCTCAGACCCACTGATCGTCCTGTCGTCCGCGCGAAACGCAAGGGTCGCATACGCCTGTGCGCTGTTTGAGGTGGAGGACTGGGTGCGAACGGGGCGAAAGCTGTTCGAAGTCCTGAACGTTCACGGAGCACTCGACCAGGGCTCACCGCGTTACCGTGCCGCAATCAGCGCACGTATGATTCCCTTTGCGCAGGCAGCTCGCTTTCTCTTCGAGAAGATCGCGATGTACGAGGCTGTTCCGGAGCTGCGTGGGCAGCTGGTTCAGCTGTTCGAGGAGGAGGGGATCGACGCGGGGGACATCCTCCTAGAGACGATCGATATGGAGGCGCAGTTCGCCCAGAGCTACAACGAGAGCGACCACCCGGTCGGCTTGCTGAGGGCCGCCCTTCCAGTTCTGCGTGGGTTTTCGAGTTTCGTGAGATGGGCACTGTGCGATCTCGGGCTGCAGGACGACACCCGTCCCGAGGCGGATCGGCAGACGCAGGGCGCTGATGGGACGATTGTCAAGAAGGACGTAGCCTTCTACGCTGAGCGGCTCATCGGGGCTGGGGTAGACGCCACTGTGGCAGCTGCGGCAAGACGCGCTGTCGAGGCGGTGCGTGAAGCCGGTGATGAGGCTGGCGAGCAACGAGCGCTGACCCGCCTCGACGAGGTGTTCGAGCTGATCGTCCAGGCGTTGGACTCGCAGATTCAACAGGAGGAGGATGTAGTCAGAGATCGTCGTCGTAGGACCGAACGCTACGGGGACCTGATCGGCGTCGCCAAGTGGCTCGCGGATCACCCAAGCCTCAAGGGCGGAGGCTTCGTCGCGGTTGGAGACTTCTACAACTTCATGAACACCGTCGGCAGACTGGCTGAGGTAACAGGCAGCTCGGACATCGAGATCGCTGGTGGTCTCCAGGACCAGATGAACAAGTCGGTTGGAGCCGCCGCCGACAAGGGGGGTGTGATCGCCAGCATCTCAAGCGATACGTGCGTCTTGGCTGCAGGGAATGCCGATGACTTGCTCGCCGTGGTCGAGGACGTGAACGAGGCCTTTCGGGTAGAGCTCTCGTGGGACAAGGATCTCGCCGCTGTGGATTTCATGCGTTTCGGCGTCAGCACGCTGGAGCCCGGCTTGTACCTGGATTCGATGACTAGCGCGATGAAGCTGGGCGACAAGAGCGGCTTCAGGCGGGGGACAATCGCGGTCACGCCGGCTGTCCATGCACAGTTGTGCAGAGATAACGCTGAGCGCTTCGTTGGTGAAGAGAATGAGCACGGACACCTCACCTATCGGTACCGAGATGCCTGAAGCTGATGCTGAGGTGGTAATCGTTTCGGCCCGGGGTTTCGGATGAGCCATGTCAGTCCGGAGCTGCGACGGCGAATTGCGGTCGGGCTGTACGAGACGGGCCTGTGCCGAACGTGGTTTCGCGATCGCCCAGAAGGCTGGACGCTCGTGTCGGGGCTTTGGAGCCCGATGTACCTGCAACTACGCGAGCTGGCCAGCCATCCCGCGCTGCTGCGGGATCTGGGTGACGCCGTCGCTCAAATCGTCCGCACCGAGATCCCTGACGCCACCGCCCTTGTGGGGATCGCCTATGGCGGGATACCAGTCGCGGTAGCCGCCTCGCTCGCGGGTGATGTGCCGGCGCTGATGACCCGTAAGCTGGAGACTGCGGCCGATGGGGGGGAGGCCGTCGAGGATGCGTTGGGCACCTACGGGCAGCACTCGAGCGTCGAGGGGGAGTTCAAGGCGCGGGCACGAGTGGTCCTCGTCGACGACGTCGTAACTGGTTTCACCTCGAAGCTCGCTGCCGCACGTCAGGTCGAGCACGAGGCACGCCGTCGCGGGCTCAACGGCGTGACCTGCAGAGACGTAGTGGTGGCCGTCGACCGCGAGCAGGGCGGGGTAGATGCGGCCCGATCCCATGGCTTCAACCTCCACTCTGTGCTGCGATTGCGAAGCGACGGCCTCCACTGGCTCAAAGACAAGCTCGCCCCGATCGAGTATGAGGTCATTAGCGCTTATCTGGAGGATTCCGCCCCCTTCCAAGCGCCCGCTGAGCAGGAACGACTTGCCGCGCTTGCGGTCGGAGGGCACGCAGGATGAAAAGGAGGGGCTTCTTTAGCGATCAGCTGGCGGCTCGAGTCCGGGAACTCGACGCCCCGTGCGTGGTCGGTCTCGATCCGCGACTGGAACAGCTCCCTCGCTTTGCCCGGATGGGCTCCAGCCACGGTCTCTCGGCCGATGCGGCTGCTGTGCTGCGGTGGAACGAAGCCGTTGTTGAGGCCGTGGCACCTGTCGTAGCGATGGTCAAGCCGCAGAGCGCTTTCTATGAGGCTCTCGGCGTGGATGGCTTCCATGTTCTCCGCGACACGATCCGGTGCGCGCAACGGGCGGGGCTGCTCGTGCTACTGGACGCCAAGCGTGCAGACATCGGTGCGACGGCGGAAGCCTACGCGCAAACAGCGTTTTCGTCCGACCTGCTGGACGCAGATGCTGTGACAACGCTCCACTACTTCGGGCGCGAGGGAATGGAGCCGTTCTTGCGGTTCGCCCGGGAGGATGGTCGCGGCGTCTTTGTCGTCGTCCACTCGTCGAACAAGTCGGCGGAGCCTCTCCAAGAGGCCGAGCTCTCCAGCGGGGACCGATACTATGAGCGAGTCGCCGAAGCCGTCGCCGAATGGGGAGCGGACAGCATCGGCGAAGCACATGGGCTCAGCTCAGTTGGAGCCGTCATGGGGGCCACCTATCCGGCGCAGCTACGGTCCGTGCGCCATCGATTTCCGACGATGCCGCTGTTGATCCCCGGTTACGGGCACCAAGGCGGCACGGCCTCTGATGTTCAGAGCGTCCTGACCGGCGTGAGCGGCGGAGCCGTGGTGGCCGCGTCGCGCAGCATCTACGGTCTTGCCGAGCCCGAACGGAAGCTCGGCCGAGCGGAACTCGTGAGCCTCGTCGGCGAGCGCGTCCGTGCGATGGTCGATGAGCTTCGCGTCGCGGCTCGCTCGGCACAGGCCTAAAGCCTCGGGCGCTTGGGCGCCGGGCTCACGCCGGCTCACACGCAACCTGGAGTGGACCCGTTTTCGTGGACAGCCAGTCCACAAACAGGGGCCCAGATCAGTCTGTCCGTCGAACCGGGCCCACTCCAATCTGATGGAATACCTAAGACTTTCAGATGGGCATAGACACCGAAGCCAAAGAAACAGTCATCGTGGTGCACGGGACCTACGCCGGCAAGCGGGAGGGGCGGCGCTTCTGGTATCAGCGAGGGTCGGCCTTCTGCGCGCGGCTAGACGCACATCTCAGCGACCTGGGCGTCGCTGCTCGTTGCTGGGCACATCTGTCCGATGACGAAGAGGCCGAGTTTGGATGGGATGGTAGAAACGACTGGAGGTCACGTGCGCAAGCGGCTGAGTCGCTACGCGAATATCTACAGCGCCTATCGAGCGAAGGCTGGCGCTGCCACGTTGTCGCCCACAGCCATGGCGGCAACGTCCTGCTGACTGCGCTGGACATATTTGGTAACCGTACCCCCGCTTGGTTTTCAGGAAAGGCTGTTCTCCTCGGTACCCCTGTCATCAACGAGAGGACTAGTATGGCAATGTCGCGTCGAGGCCTCACCCTTCGAGCTGCGCTCACGGCGATACTCGCTGTCAGCTTGATGGCTATGGCGCATAGTGAGCGCCATATCTCGGAACTGCGAACGATCATACTAGTCGTCGGAGCAATCTTGCTGGGTATTTTGACGCTAGTGATCTTCACGCTTTGGCTGATTACGATGCAGGCCAATCGTCCCTACGAGGACAAGGCGGTGCCCAATCGTCTTCTTCTCATCAATAGCGATGGCGACGAGGCGCTCAGATTTCTCTTTAGTCTTCGCCACGGCGAGAATCCGCTTGCACGTAAGTACGAGCGACTCTCAGATCGGCTGGACCTTCGCGCAGCCCATAGACAGCTGAGGGAAAAAGCGCGTTTGCGCAAGGCCAACCTCTTCCCGGATGCGCAACGCCATCCATGGGTATGGGCCCGATTTCGGGCGATCACTTTCGCTCTCATGCTCGGGGTCGTTGCCCCGCTTGTCTACGGCTTGGTCAGCGGGTCGGATGGATGGACGCTTACTATCGCGCTGCCCATCTTGGCGATGATGCTGCTATGGATTGCGTGGAATACGATGGGCGAGGCGGCAAGAGCCGCCATCGTCTTGCCCGTTGACGTAGTCCTCGGAGGCGCGGCCTACGTGTCGGGAATGGTAAGCGTCATTGTTCGCGGCCTGTTTGCGCCTCTGATCCGCGCACAGATATGGCGGTTCTCGCAGCGTCTGGCCTTGGGGCTTGACGGCGCACCGATTTCGACCCGAGCAGTCAGCGTATCCCCAGTCCCGAGAGGGGTGGATGCAGGCCTTTTCACCGTCGCAGTGCTCCCGGCCAGCGTCCGGGAGCGGGCTGAGCACCAGCGCGATCGTATTCTCGCCGATGAGCTCCGCTCCGTCGCTGCTGTCGCGCTGCGGGCAGACGCCACTGTTCCCCTTATCCGTGAGCGGATCGCTGCCCTTGATACCTTGCACCTCGTCCATTCAAGCTACTACGAGGACGATGAGTCCATCGCTGTCATCGCAGACTGGCTCGCGAGTAGAGTTGATCTCGCCGACCGTTTCCCGGTGAGCTTCGACGGCGGGATGACCTGGAAGAGCGTTACCCCCAGTGAGGCCGCTGCGCGCATGAGCCGTGGGTCACACGCGATAACGTGGTTCGAGATGCCGTCGGACCGGGACGCCGACGCCGACGCCGACGCCGACGCCGACGCCGACGCCGACGCCGACGCCGACGAATGATCATCACCGGTTTGCGCACCTGACGCGATGGTGTCCCATGCTTCGAACTGCGTGACGCACCCGAGGTCTACCGGATGGCATGCCTGCGCGCCGTGTTGTGGCGGCGCATGCGGTAGCTATCGCCAGTCACGGAGAGCACGGTGGCGTGTAGGAGCCGGTCGAGGACGGCGGTGTCTGCCTCAATGAAAGTGGGCCGTGCTAATCAGTCATCCGTCTTGGTTCCAGGAGCCAGCGTCTCAAGACTCACAAGTTCGAACTTACGACGCTCGTCACCTGATCGCGCCAAGATCTCGACGCGAATCGCGATAGTCGCGGACACGCGCTGATTCCACGCGTCGCCGACCACGGGATAGAGGTCCTCGGCGAAATGGCCCTGCAAGAGTCGGCCGTCATCTTGAAGGAGCCGAAAGCCACGCGATCTCGCGTTGGCCTCATAGAGAGTACCCGTCACGATCGTCGTCTCAACACGGATCTCGTCGGTCCGCTCTAGCGCAGCAAGAGCCCGGTTGGCATGACTAATTGGAAGGGAAGCACTGCGCGTTGGTGTCTCCCACATCACGTTGACGCCTTCTTCGACGATCACTTCCAAGAACTGGACGTACTTTGCGGCGACTCTGTCGTTGTACAACCTTGCGGTCTCAAGGATCGCGTCACTTGCGCTCGCTTGGACGATGTTGAGCAACTGATCAATGACACCGTCGATTTGTGACGTAAAGTCCCGGGCCTCCTCGACAGGGGCGATCTGGAACGCCTCGCCCTCGCCAGACGTGAAGTAGAAGGCTGCTGAGCCCCAGGCAACGTTCGTCAGGCGCAACGCACCCATCCCGAGTGGGAGCTGAGCCGGACCTCGCTTGCCTACCTGACCATAGATCGAAGCCGCAAGCATGCTCACCAGCTCGTCAAGTGCCGCGAGTGCTTGCCCTGCAAAGCGCACCGCGACAGAGCCTTGGACCTTTCTGCCCGTAAAGGCATAGCCCAAGATCTCCTGCTCCTTAAGCATGCGGATTTTGCCGGTACGCCAAGGGCTCGGCGGAACCTCGGGCGAAGCCGGTTCCACGTCTGGTGTCTGCGGTTCCTGAGGAGAGCCCTCTAGCGGGCCCTCGGGCTGCGGATCATCGTCATCATTAGCCACTTGTGATTCTGGATATTAGGGCAACACCAAGCTCTACGAATCCAAGAGCGAGCGCCCACCACCAGCTCTCAAGGGAGCTTTCGAGCGCAGTAGCCCGCTCCTCGTTGACTAGCTGTGCTTCGGCAAGAAGATTGCGGTAGAGCTGGACCAGGTCACTTCGGAAAGTGCGCTGCTGACTTGTCGCGGCGTCAAGCATGTCCTCAAGTGTCTCGTGATTGATGGCTGCCTGTTCCTTGAGCTGCCATACCTTGGCGCAGGCGATGATGGCCAGGATCAGTGCGCCCGCTGCTACCGCAGCCGCAACGAGGATCGCGGCGATCCACTCGGACGACGTACTCGGACCTACCGCGACAGCCACCACTGCTTGGACGACAGCAAACCAAGATCCAGCCAGCGTTATTTGGTTTCGCGACTTGAGGTCGTAGCGCTCAGCGCGACTGAACTCTTGATCCAAGGCCGAGCGGGCGGCATCCACGATCTGCTGGATGTCCGCGTCATCGGCACCACTGGAGGCGCTCATATGGCGTACTGCGCCCATGCAACCAGAGTACCCGGCCTAGACGATGGCCGGACCGCCAGGCAGCGCCAGACCCTTGAGTTCCGCCGTCGGCTCTGCCATATGCCGGTTCGGTCGCCGGGCAGGAGCACGGACTCTGGACGCGCTGGCGTAGGATCGGAGCGTTCGTTGTCGGCACGGCGACATCGGCTCGACCTGCTCGTAGAGCTTGGCGAGAGAGGTCCGAGTAGCCGAGATCGGAGTGGCCCCGTGGCCGGTCGTGAATCGGGTTGATTGAAGTTCCCGTCAGGGGTCGTTCAGCGTCTGCGGCCTGCACTGCGGTCGGGCGTATCACGACTGGGTGTACGGGTGAGCCAGCGCGTTGACGAGAGCCGGGAGCGGAATCGTAGCGGGTTGCGGCTCGGTTCCCAGCCTGTGTCCGCGTGCTCTCGTAGCGCGAGGGATGGGGTCTGTACGCGGCTGTTGCGCATGTGCTCGGCGAGTCGTCTAGCTCGGTCTGGGTCTTGTCCTTCGTCGCCGAGCTGGTCGCGTGCGAGGTACCAGTCGGTGCCGTGGCGGGCGCGTGTGGCCTCGACGTAGGCGCTCTCCTTGCTGGTTTGCCAGCCGCCGGTGAGGACTACGGAGCGCTGGACGGTGGCGCCTTGCTGGCGGTAGACGTGTTGGGCGTAGCCGAGGCGGATCGCGTCGAGGTGCTCGTGGTGGAGGTTGATGTGGCGGTCTGATCCGTCGAGGGCGATCGTGATGCCGCGCGGCGTGATCGCTACGATTTCGCCGCGGCTGCCGTTCTCGACTCGTGGTTGGCCTGGCGGCCGGTGCTGTTTGGTGAAGGCGATGAGGTCGCCTTGGTGGAGGCTGTAGTGGCGGTCGGGGTGTTGGAGCGTGTGGTGTCCGAGTTCTCCGTGTTCGCCGCGGAGGTGTTGTGCGCGGGCGTTGAGACGGTCGATCTCCTGGTTTGACGCGTCGGCGATTAGCGCGACCTCGCGTGTCCCCTGTTGTTGGGTGAGTTCGTGCCAGCGTTGCACGGCGGCCTCGCCCGCCATGTCGCGGGTGTCTTGGAAGTGGAGCTGGTTGCGCAGGACGTAGTGCGCCATCGCTCGCTCTGGTTCACCGGCGCGGAGTGCTTGCCACGCGCGTTGCTCGGCTGGGTCTTTGGTTCGGAAGATGTCCGCCAGTTCTGCGGTGTGCGCGTGTTGGGAGAGCCGGTCGAACATGCCGCCGGGGCCAATGGAGGGGAGCTGCTTACCGTCGCCTATCGCGATGAGCTTCGCCCCGGAGCACGCCACGAGCTCGGTGAGCGCGTCGAGGCGCTGGTGGTCGGCCATCCCTGCCTCATCGAGGAAGATCGTGGTGGCGTGGTCGACGTGGATGCTCCCGGTGCGGGCGCGCGCGACGAGCGAGTCGAGGGTGAGTGTTCGCCCGCTGAGGGATGGTGTCTCGGCCCCGAGTCGCTCTGCGGTGCTGCCGGACACGGCAATACCCAGCACCGTGCGTCCCGCGTGTTGCTCTGCTCTCGCTGCTGCGTCGATGACGATGCCCTTGCCGGTGCCGGCCGGGCCGATGAGAACGGCGAGCCGCTCAGGGCCGGTGACCGCGTGGAGTGCGGCGTGCTGCTCGGCGCTGAGGGGTGCGGCGATCCGCTCCGCGACTTCACGCACCGCGCTCTGACGCGAAGCGTCACCGGCATCTCTGCCCGCGGGCTGTGCGAGTGCGGTGGCACGTCGCTCGATCGCCTGCTCCTGTGCGCGGATGGCGAGCGTTGTCATTCGTCCGTCCTGGAGGGTGAGGATGCGTCGGTCGCGGCCCATCGCGCGGGCGATCTCGAGTGCTGTGTCGGGGAGCATCTCTCCGGCTGTCTGCTCGAGCGCGACGGTACGCAGCTCGCGAGCGTCGAACACGGCGCGGTGCTGGGTCAGCTGAGCCTCGATGCGATCCTCGACCTTGCCGCTGCGACCGGTGCGCTCGGGTCCGCTGAGAAGCTGTAGCGCCTGGTCGTGCCCAAAGCCGTGGCGGTGGCCGGTGTCGGCCCACGCTTGTTGTAGGTCGGCTCTGGTGGTGGGTTGCTTGGCTCTGCGATTCTCGAGCGCGAGGCCGCGTAGCTCGCCGCGCTCTGGTGCTCGGCCGTAGCGGGCACGGAATCGCTCTGCGGCGCGGGCGACCTCGCGGCTGCGGCCGGAGAAGTCATCGAGCAATCCTTGGGGTACGCCGGCCAGCTCGAAGTACCGGCCGTCCTTGCCTGTCCCGTACTTGATTTGGTAGCCGTCGTTGGCGAGCTCGTGCGCGAGCTGGGAGCGGTAGAACGCGCCAAGCTCGCGGGCGTTTCGGAAGATCGGCCTGGAGGAGATGGCGACGACCCGGTCGTCCTCGCGGACAGCGCCGGTGATAACCACGTGGCTGTGCAGCTGCGGGTCGGGCGCCCGGCCGCCGGCTACGCCTCTGGCGGTGGTGTGCCTGTACTCGGCGGCGATCACGTCCTTGGCGTTCTCTTCCACGGCCTGCCCGTCGTAGCGTCGGCGGACGACGGGGACCTGCTCGCGTAGGTAGAGGATCGTTTGCTCGACCGCGCGGGCGTGTGCGGCCTCGAGCTGCTTTCGCTGCCACGGATCACCCAGCGCCCACACAGTCGATACGGACTTGGGGGCGCTGAACGTCACGTCGATCCCGCCGCCCCTGCCGCCACCCCCGCCCTCGGGGCGCAGCCATCGTCCGGTGCCGGGGTGGCGTCCCTCCATCAACGCGATGAAGTCAGCGCCCTGCACGGGCTCGCCCGGCTGGATACCCAACGCGGCCAGCGTGTCGTCGTTGGCGAGCCAGCGGCCGGGGGCCTGTGTCATCTCGCCGTCGGGCATCAGGTAGTAGTCCCCGCGCTCGGGGGTCACGGTCTTGCCCTCCAGGTAGCGGGCATAGCCCCCGCCCTTGGCGGTGCCGATGCTGGCGGCGGTCATCACATCGGGTACTGACCACGAGTGCGGCGTAGCGGCCAAGGAATTGGACAGTGACCGCACACCGATTACACAGCCGTGTATCTGGTCTGTAAGGCAGTTGTTGCAGAGCGGAGCGACGGTGCTGGAGGCGACCGCCGGCAGGCGGGAGCGGCGTAGAGCGGGGAGTCCGAAACGTTGCACTCGCCAACATCGTCAAGATCGCGGATGCGCTAGGTGTGCCTGCGTCAGACGTGCTCGCCCGAGCCGAGGCGATCCGACACCGTAGGTGACCTGGACGCGATCTCCATCTACGCAGCGAGGAGCGCGGTTCCGTCGGAGCCGGCCTCGGATCGCACGCGCCTCGAAAGTCGTATGCCGGTCGCCCGGGCTCGTGGTCAATACACGCAGAGAGCCACCTCTTTGCGATCAACCGATGAATCCCCGCGCCCCGATCCCCAACCGCCCGCCGCTAACTCGCGATGACGTCCTCGACGGCCGTGGTGTGGCCGAGCTGCTGCACCTACCCCTCTCGACGGTCCTCGAATACGCGCGCCGGGGATTGCTGCCTGGCCGCAAGCTCGGGCGCCGCTGGATCTTCCTACGGGATGAGGTCGAGGCGGCGGTTCGGGGACGGTCGGGGGGAAGCGCTGCGGCGTGAGCGCGGCCGATCGCTCAGAAGACCGTTAGCCCGTAAAGCTCGGCGACGTTTGTGAGCGCGTGGTCATCGCGGGTAATGGGTCGCCTCTCCTGCTCGTCGAGCGCTACGTCCTCGAACAGCGCCCAGCACTCCCAGTCGGAGGAGAGTCGCGACAGGTAGCGGATGCCGGCGTACTCGAGGCGATTGTCGGCGTCGCGTTGC
Source organism: uncultured Solirubrobacterales bacterium (assembly GCA_963714025.1). GTDB lineage: Bacteria > Actinomycetota > Thermoleophilia > Solirubrobacterales > Solirubrobacteraceae > Palsa-744. Next base: position 1,685,109 of record OY970221.1, on the reverse strand, counting down.
TCGTAGGCCCATCGGCCGATCCAGCGGGTGATGCGGCGATCGCCGCCGCGCACTGTGGGGACATCGAGGTCGCTGTAGCCGTGGTAAGCGAGCAGCTCGCCGAGCTCGTTGCGAAGCAGCGCGCGAGTCTCCGCCGCCTCGACGTCGAGAAACCGGATCGCCGGGATCGTGCTGCTCGGCGCAGGGACAGCGCGGACCGCAAGACGCCGGTGGCGCCAGTCGGCCGGGACCTCCCCGAGCGCCATGAAGCCCTCCTCGTTTGCGGTTGCGCTCAAGCCGGGATCGGGCCGGAAGCGGGAGAGGGTCTCTCCGAAGCACGCTTCGAGCGTAGTCGCGAAGTAGCAGACACGGTAGTCGCCCGTGGGACTGTCGAAGCGATTGCCGGTAGTACGGTTTTCGAGCAGGCTGGGCGTGAGCGGGTCGCTGAAGCGAAGAGGATCGGGTGAGCGGCCGACGCGCCACAGGCCGCTCGGGGGCTCAACGATCTTCGGTCTTTTGGGTGCCACTCATCCCCCGGCGAGGAATGCCTTGGCGGCCACGAGCACGTCGCGGAAGTCTCCTTCGCGGATGCTCTGCGCGGGGGATTGGTCGTCGAGCTGCGGGTTCAGGCCGAGGAACCATGCGCGGACGGTGTGGGGAGACTCCTCGGCGAGCAGGAGCTGGAACGTCTGGTAGGCGCAGCGCAAACGCTGCTCGTGCTCTGCTCGGGGCGAGCGCTCGCCGGCTGCCCAGCGCGCGACCGTCCTGGGGTCGGCCACTCCGGCGATGTGCGCCACCAGCTTCTGTCCAAGCACCTCCTGGAGGTATCCAACGACATCAGCGATGGTCGACTCGACGGCCTTGCGGTGGGCTTCCTGTGGGGCTGAACGGAGCTTTGGCATAGTCCCCTCGCTCGTCGCGGCACTGATGGCGTGCTCTAGGTTTGGCGTAGTTAGATGCTAGCGGATAGCCGGGCGTTTGGCCAGCTATTTGGCCAGGCTCTTGGACGCAAACGCCAGGTTGACTCGTTCCAGATCCTCCGGCCGCGCCTTGGCATGCATGTAGCGCTCCGTGGTCGTGATCCGCGAGTGCCCGAGGAACTCTTGAACGAAGCGCGCGTCGGCGTGCCGGGCGATCAGGCTGCCGGCGGCGTGACGCAGGGCATGAAAGCGCAGCGGGCGCAGCCCGGCGGCGTCGCGGGCCGCCTTGAAACGACGACGGACGGCGGACGGATCGAGGTGGCGGCCGAGGCGGGAGCAGAAGACGTAGTCCTCGCGCGAGGTGTAATCGCCACGGGCCTGCAAACGTTCGAGGGCCTCGGCGGCCGGATCGGCGAGCGGCAAGAAGCGCGCTTGCCAGCTCTTCGTCGGCCCCTCCACGCCGGCGGACACGGCGCGGTGGACGACCATGCGGCGTGTGTCGAAGTCGACGTCCTCCCAGCGCAGCGCGATTAGCTCACCGAGGCGCAGGCCGGTGTAGGCGGCCAAGCGGAACAGCTCGCCGTCCTGCGCGTCCTCGCGCGCCCGCCACTCGATCTCCTCGCCGCTCAGGCTGGCCGGCTGCGCTCCACGGTGTGATCCGTCGGCGGCTGCACGCGCGATCATCTCGACCTCCTCTGGCTCGTAGAAGTCGAGCACGGCTGCCGGAGGCTCGCGGCGCTTGGTCGTGCCGGTCACGGGGTTCGATGGCAGGCCGTGGGTGTCCGCGCGGCAGGCATAGCCGAAGATCGCCGAGAGCACCTGTCGGTTCTTGTTGACCGAACGGGGCGACACTCCCTCCGTGTCCAACCTGCGCAGAAACGCCGAGACCTCGCGCGTGGTGATCTTCGTCGCAGTCCGGTCACCGAACGCAGCCATGATCGTGCCGGGGCTCTTGCCCTTGCCACGGCGGTGCGGCGCTTCAGGCTCGGCGAGCATGTAGCGGTAGTCGCTCAGCGTCGACGGCTTCGCGCCCCGCTCGTGTTGCAGGTACTCGAGCCACTCCGCCGCCAGTTCGCGGAACGTCACACCACGCTCGTTCCGCTCCCGCTCGCCCGCCTCGATCGCGCGCTCCTCCCGGTCGTGTTCGGCGATCAGCTCGGCCATGCGCACCGTCGCGCGCTTCTCGTCGAAGTAGCCCTCCGGTACTCGCCCGCGGCGCATGACCCACCCACTGTCGTCGGGCGCCCGCTCAAGCCATGCGGGGCCGACACGACGCTTCACCTGCCGGCCTGAGCGTCTCCACTTCGCCAAGTAGACCGGCCCGTCGCTGCGCTCAGCGACGACCAGCGCGCCCGTCGGCTCGTTGCCTTTGGAGTTCCCACTTTTCTCGCTCATTCACCAAAGGTACCACACGGGTACCACACCTACCCGGGTACCGCTTTTGGTACCAAACTAGTCACTTTCACTAGCAATAACGCCACCTTGGCCGATGCAAAACCCCCGTATCCATTGCCTCCAGCACACCCGCCCCTGCTTTGCAAGCAGGAGGTCACCGGTTCGATCCCGGCTGGCTCCATGTAACCCGGCTCAATATGCACCGATCGCGTGCATCCACGAGGATTCCGCCTAAAATCACCGCTTGACCAGCGACCGTTTCACCGTACGCATGGGCCGGGCACAGGATGCATCGGCAATCCTAGAGTTGTGGCACGAGGCGCGCAGCGCCCACGCGAGCAGCGCCGACCGACTGGAGGACGTGCAGCGCCTGCTCTCAGAAACGCCAGGCAGCCTACTCGTCGCTGACGGTGACAGTACGGTCATTGGCGCTGTGATCGCTGCCTGGGACGGTTGGCGAGGAAACATGTATCGGCTCTCGGTTCTCTCCGCCCGTCGGCGCCAAGGGATCGGTCTGGCACTCGTTCGCGCCGGCGAGGAGCACCTGCGCCGCCAAGGCGCTTGCAGAATTACCGCCTTGGTCGGATACGACGACGCGACAGCCGCCGCGTTCTGGGACTCCGCCGGATATCCACAGGACCGCGAGATCGGCCGACGCGTCCGCAACCTATAGGGGCCGAGGAACGACTCGACCCGATCGCGTCACTTCGCGTTCGATCTGTCGCATCATCGCGGGGTAGACGATCAGATGCCGGAAGGGTTTGATCACGGCCATATACAGGTTCCCGAGGAGCCCATTTGGCTTGACCAAGACTGCCATCTGTCCCCGGTAGGTGCCTGTGCCGTCGGCGACCCAACCGAGGTGCATGACCCCATGCATGGTGCGGTTGGCGATCTCCGCGGCGAACTCGTCCTCGATCAGGTAGAGCGAGTCGAAGGGGAGTGTGTCAAAAATGGGAGATGGCGCGTGCAGCAGGTCGTCGGGCAGCCGGTCGCGCAGCGTCGGAACCCTCTTTCCGAGCCCAGTCTCCGCCTCGTCCCAACCGAGCAGCCCACCGATCTTCCAGCGGATGCTCCACAGCGCACGAGCGAGCCAGGAGCTTTGCGAGGGGTCTCCGGCGGTGAAGCCCTGCACCATCTCGGAGAACTCGCTCTTGTCGCCGCTCGCGGGCAACGCCCACACATCCTCAAGGCGGAAGTCCGGAGTGATCTCATGGATCCGCCAGGGATGGGAGGTGTGCGCACTGTTTGGAAGTCTCGCCTCAGTCACTCGCTCGAGCCTACGTCCGTTTGCAATGACACTATCATACGTACATGCACGTATGTATATCCCCGATGCCACCTCCCCGCTGTCGATGAGCTCCGCGAGCGCACCGACGGCGTCGATAAAGGAGCGCCCTACCCAGGCTGAACGCCGCGCCCGCTCGCGCAACGCGCTGCTCGAATCCGCGGCGCGCGGCCTCTCGCGCCACGGCTACAGCAACCTCGTGCTCGAGGAGGTTGCGCGCGAGGCCGGCTACACGCGGGGAGCTCTGTACCACCAGTTCGAGGACAAGGAGGACCTGGCGCTGGCGGTGATCGAGTGGGTCAACGAGAGCTGGATGCGCGAAGTCGGCGAGCCCGCCGCGCTACAGCCAGACCCGGTCGCCGAGCTGCTGACACTGGCACGCGGACACGCAGTCTTCTGCAGGCGTGACATCGCCCGCGTCGTGATGGCGCTGCGCTTGGAGTTCGCCGGCCAGGACCACCCGGTGGGACGCATGACCGAGCGGATATGGGAGGCCGGCGTCAAGCGCTGTATCAGGCTCATCAACGTCGGGCGCAACGCCGGTTCGATCCCACCGGGACCACCCGCCCGGGCGGTGGCGGTGGCGTTGCTGGGAGCGCTCGAGGGAGCAGTGATCGCACTCGCCGGACATACGCCGCACGACGAGCTTCTGGCCGCATACGCCGTTGCGGGGGTGCTGGGAATCGACAGCCAACGAGCGGCCGGGAGGCGGTAGCTACCGGCCACCCCAGGATCGCATTCGAGCTCTCAGCCGATCGGCGCCAGCGAGTTGCCCGGCGCGATGCTCGAGCAGTTCTGCGGCGCCGACAATCCGTCGAAACGAGCGGCTAGCCAGGCGTCTGCTTCAGGAAGCCACACCGCCGCGCTCGGGACGTGGCTGAGATGTTCGTATTCCTCGTACTGGACGGTAACTCCGCGGCTGCAGTACTCGCGCGCGAGGCTACGTACGTCGCCCGCGATCATCACGCCGTCGCCGGGGCCAATGCCTTCCTTACTGCCCGAGGTTCCTTCCAGTTCGCCGCCGTTGCCTTGGCCGATGAACATCGGCATGCCAGGGGTACCACGACTACCCATGATCAGCCGGTTCACCACTTCGACGTAGACGGGCACACTCTCGGGCGTCTGGTATTCGGGCTTGGCCATCTGCGCCCAGGTGAGACCCGGGTACTCCCCGAGCACCGTCTCGATCGAAGCGCGCTGAAGCTTGTCGTAAAGCTGTAGTCCGTATTCGTTCAGATACGGCGTGAGATCGACATGAAAGGCTCGCGAGACCCCGATCACCGACATCGGGATCACCCCGGCCCACACGGTGCTGCCTTCGACGTAGTGCAGGTTGTGCGCGGGATCGACGAGCACACCACCCATCGCCGCGCCGACGATGCGCGAGCTGATGTCGGGCGCGTAGGAAGACGCCAGCTCGGCGGCCCACCCGGTCGCGATCGCGCCCCCGGAATAGCCGATCAGGCCGATCTTCTTCGCGCCCGCAGCTCCGCTCGCGGGCGAGCCCAGCACCGCGCGCAGCGAGTCGAGCGTGATCATCCCGTACTCCGGACCGGCCGCGAAGTCCGCCGTCTCGCCCTCGGTGTCGGGAACGACGACGGTCTCCCCCGCGAGCAGCGCGGGCGCGATCAGGGCCGACTCGGCGGTCGGGATCAGGCCGCCCAGCGTAACCCCACCGAAGATGGCGTAAGAAGGCTCATCTTCAGGGTTGAGTGAATCGTAGAAGGACTGGTAGGAGACAATCGTGGGAGCGCCAAAGCGTAGTGGCGGCTGCAGCACCGAGGTCACGTTGACCGTCGGTTGTCCCGTCTCGCCTGTCGACCGATAGAGCAACTGCACCGCCTTGATCGGCAGCGGCACGCCCGCCACATGGTAAGAGAGCGTCCGTGTCTTCAACACAGTGCCAGGCGCAATGCTCACCAGAGGGGTCGAGCCTTCGTAGGAGTAGAAGGGGTCCTGTTCAGGCGGTACCGCCGCGCCCGCAGCCGGTGCCATCAGCACCATGCAGATAACAAGCAGGCCGATCACAAGAATGCCCGCCCCCAATCTCATCCCTCGCCTGATCACGAAACGCATCGAATCCATCTCTACCCATCTGACGCCACCGGTAATCGGACCGGTCCAGGCGCCGTCCGTTCACGAGAACCGGTGCTTGGCCAGCGGCAAGGCCGTCAGCTAGAGTTGCGTCGTGTCCTCCCACTCTTCAGCGGCCGCGAGCGTCGAGCGTCACTCGCATCGCGGTGAGCTGAGCGAGCCCGCGCTGCGCGTCTGCCGTGCGCTGCTGGCGCTGACGGCGCTCACGGCGATCGGCTATGACGTAGCAGCGGGACCCGGGGTCAGTGACGCCGATTACTTCAGCTATTTCACCGTTCTGAGCAACCTGTTCGCGACGGCGATGCTCCTGTACGGGGCGCTCCGCCCTGCGCGCGAGCGCTCTGCGACAGTCGAGCTACTCAGAGGCGCAGCGGTCGTCTACATCCTGACAACCGGGATCGTGTACCTGTTGCTGCTCTCCGGAAACGCTCCGACATACCCGTGGGTAAACGCGATCCTGCACTACCTCATGCCTGTCGCGGTGACGCTCGACTGGCTGCTCGACCCGCCGCGCGTGCGCCTCGCTCTCACGCGGACGGTCGTGCTGTGGATGGCCTTCCCGCTGCTGTACATCCTCTACACGCTGGCGCGCGGCGCGATCGTCGACTGGTACCCGTACTTCTTCGTGAACCCGCACCGCGGCGGCGGCTACCTGCTCGTCGCCGGCGACTGCCTAGCGGTCGGGATCGGCATCATCGCACTGGTCGTCGTGACGACGTGGGCGGGCTACCGTCGCCACGACGTAGCTCGACCGAAAATCGAGTCGTGATCCACGCTCTGCGAGACTGATCCTCGACAGTCTATCGTGCTCCGATATCGCCTCACGATATACTCGTTCCATCCCCAAAGACCTCCCCCATGAGCAGTACGAGCAGTTGCTGCAGCTACGTACCGGCCTACGGCGTTTTCTGCACTGGAGCGAACAGCAGGCCGAAGAGCACGGCCTGACCCCCGCGCAGCATCAGCTGCTGCTCGCGATACGCGGCAGCAGTGCATCTCGCGGGCCCACCATCGGCGAGCTCTCCCAAGCGCTGGTACTGCGCCACCACAGCGTGGTCGGCCTTGTCGACCGCGCACAGGCCGCTGGACTGGTGGTGCGCCAGCGCGATCCGAACCACCATTCGCTCGTGCATGTCCGGCTCACCGACAGTGGCAGGAAGGCGCTTCGCGGGCTCGCGCTGGTGCATCTACGCGAGATAGCTGAGCTGGCACCTGCGATGCAGGCCCTTTGGCAGGCGATCGCCGCGGCAGACGACACGGCCGACGACGAGGTTCCGGTCGCAGCTTTGACGGTGAACGCGAGATGAGCACCCGCGAGAGAGTCTCGCACCTCGGCGACTTCACGCTGGAGTCGGGGGTGCTGCGACTGTGCCTGTTCGCGGTGCCGCTGGGCGCCGCGAGCGCTGTCTGCGCCTTGGCGCTGCTACGGCTCATAGGACTGATCACGAACATCGTGTTCTATGGGCGCCTGGGCACCTCGCTGGTAGCGCCTGGGGCGGGCCACCATTCGCCGCTCGTGATTCTCCTCGCACCGATCGCCGGTGGGCTGATAGTCGGGGTGATGGCGCGCTTCGGCTCGGAGCGGATTCGCGGTCACGGAATGCCGGAGGCGATCGAGGCGATACTCACGCGCGAGAGTCGCGTACAACCGCGGGTCGCGCTGCTCAAGCCGATCTCGGCCGCAGTGAGCATCGGCAGCGGTGGGCCTTTCGGCGCGGAGGGTCCGATCATCATGACCGGGGGTGCTGTGGGGTCGGTGCTCGCGCAACTTCTTCATACCAGCGCCGACGAGCGCAAGACGCTGCTCGTCGCGGGTGCCGCCGGCGGAATGGCCGCCACGTTCAACGCCCCGTTGGCCTCGGTGCTGATCGCGGTCGAGTTGCTTTTGTTCGAGTGGCGCCCACGCAGCTTCATCCCGGTCGTCACGGCGGTCGGCGCAAGTACCGTGGTGCGCTGGTCACTGCTCGGCAGCGGACCGGTGTTCCCGATGAGCGTTGGTTCCCCGCATATCGGTGGAGGCATCGAGCTGCTGTGCGTGCTCGCGGGCTTGAGCGGTGGACTGCTCGCGATCGGGGCAACTGCGCTCGTGTACTTCTCCGAGGACACGTTCGCGCGAGTCCCGATCCATTGGATGTGGTGGCCGGCAATCGGGGGGGTGATCATAGGTGTGGGTGGGTTGATCGAGCCGCGCGCGCTCGGGGTGGGCTACGACGTGATCCGTGAACTGCTGCAAGGTCACGCCGCGATGTCGCTCATCCTCGGCATCTTGGTCGTCAAGACCCTGATCTGGGGACTATCGCTCGGATCGGGAACCTCTGGTGGCGTGCTGGCCCCCGTATTCATGATCGGTGCCGCTCTCGGCGCTTTGGAGGGCACCATCCTGCCCGGTGTCACCCCGGGGTTCTGGGCGCTCGTCGGGCTCGCGGGAGCGCTCGGTGGAGTCATGCGCTCACCGCTCACGGGCGTCGTCTTCCCACTGGAGCTGACCCACGCTTGGCCGCTGGTCCTGCCCCTGCTACTTGCGGCCACGAGTGCATATGCGCTCTCCGCGCTCGCGTTGCGTCGCTCGGTGCTTACCGAGAAGGTCGCTCGACGCGGTTTTCACCTCACCCGCGAGTATTCGGTGGACCCCTTGGAGGCACTGCTCGTGGAGGAGGTCATGAGTCGTAACTTCACCGCAGTCGGCAACCAAGATCGACTTGGCGAGTTCGGCGAGGAGGCGATCCACTCCCGCCAACCGCTCTACCCCGTGCTCGACGAGGACGAACGTCTCGTTGGCGTACTGACACGCGGAGCCCTCTTGCGCGCGCACAGCTCAAACTCGGCGCCCCCCATCGACGAGGAGCTGCTGAGCAGCCCGCTGACGGTGCACCCCGAGGACACTTTGCGTGAGGTCGCGCAGCGCTTCGCCGAGCGCTCGATCGGTTGCGCTCCGGTCATCGAGCGCGACGTGCCCGATCGCGTGCTCGGCCTTGTCTCCGTCGAGGATCTCCTGCACGCACGTCTACGGGATGTGCAGGAGGAGCGTCGGCGCGAGCGGGTGCTGCGCGCCTGGCCCATGCGCATCCGCGACGCCTCGCCGGTGGAGACCTGAGCTCGCACCTCTCGTTCGCTAAACGGGTACGGATAGGTGTAAGACCCGTGCAGGTTGGGGCGACCTAGACGCGCAATGCGAACGGCAGACAGGGGCAGGATCGACTCGGATTCCCTGCGTCTGCGCAATCATCCGCACGTGACCCTGCTCGCCGTCAAGCTGCTGCTCGCTCCCGCCTTCGTGGTCGGCGCCTCGCTCGCCGCCCGCCGCTTCGGACCACGGATCGGCGGCCTGATCGGCGGCCTGCCGGTCGTCGCCGGCCCGATCCTGCTCGCGTACGCGCTAGCTCACGGGCGTGAGTTCGCAGCCACCGCCGCCACCGCGACTCTGCTGGGTCTCGTCTCGTTGATCACGTTCGTGGTCGTCTACGGCCGCCTCGCCCCGCGCTTCTTCTGGGGTGCGAGCATGCTCGCCGGCTGGCTCGCGTTCGCCGCCGCGACCGTCGGCTTCAGCGCGCTGTCGCTGCCCGCCGGCATCGCTCTCGGCTTGGCAGTCACGGCGCTGCTGATCGGACTTGCCTCGCTCCCCCGTCCCGGCCAGGCTCTGAGCGCAGATGCCACGCCCCCTGCCTGGGATCTACCCATGCGGGCGGCGTGCGCGCTCGTGCTGGTATTGACTCTCACCGCCGTGGCTGGCTGGCTCGGCCCGCAGCTCAGCGGACTACTGGCGCCGTTCCCGATCATCGCGACCGTGCTCGCCACCTTCACCCATGCCCAGCACGGCACTGACGACCTGCTCCGGCTGCTGCGCGGGCTGCTCAGCGGGTTCGGCGCGTTTGCGCTGTTCTGCTTCACCTTGGCCATCGCGCTGCACCGGCTGGACACCGCGGCCGCGTTCGTCCTCGCCACGGCGCTGGCGCTGCTCACGCAGAGCATCGTGCACGTGCTCGTGCGCGAGGATCCCGCTCCGCCCGCGCTCGCGGAGTCTTGACCGCCTACCGATAGACCCTCGCCGAACACCCATGCTGTTGAGTTGACCGGCCTCGCCGGCGGCCTTCTTGAAGATCGCGCCGGGAGCAACTAGCCTGGGTCGCGACTCGCCCCTCGTCCCGTCCACCATCCGAGGAGCAAGATGGCCACCTCTCCCACAGATTTCAACGCCAAAATAGTCGAGGAGTTTCACGCCAACGAAGGGCGTGTGGGTGGTGTGTTCGAGGGCATGCCGCTGCTGCTGCTTCACCACACCGGCGCGAAATCCGGCAAGAGTCGCGTCAACCCGCTCGCCTACCAGCACGACGCCGGACGCTATGTGGTGTTCGCGTCCAAGGCCGGGGCACCCACCAACCCCGATTGGTACTACAACCTCAAGGCCCACCCGCAGGTCACGATCGAGGTGGGCGCAGACACGATCGAGGTTCTCGCCGAGGAGGCCGTGGGCGAGGAGCGCGAGCGTCTCTATCGCACCCAGGCAGAACGGGTCCCGCAGTTTGCCGAATACGAGAGCAAGGCCGATCGCGTCATCCCGGTGATCGCATTGACTCCCGTAGCCGCCGGCTGACTCCCGCCGACGAGAGTCGCGCCCGCCGGGGCTGGTCTCGCCTGCGTGTGGTGCCGCCTGCGTGTGGTGCCGCGTCCGGCCTAGCTCTGTCGAGCCGGCGATCAAGAGCGAGCGGCGCTCGACTCAGTGACTCGTTCGACGTGCTCCAGGAAGTGCCTCAACACCCCCGCCGGGTCCTCGATCTGCGGCCAATGCCCGATCGCCGGATCGAGCAGGATCACGTCCGGATCGGGGATCACCTCCAGATAGCGCTCGGCCATGTGTCGGCCGGAGTTGGGGTCGCACGGACCGTCGATCAGCCTCATCGGCACGCGGGTCTGGCGCATCGCCCGCACCCAGCGATTGCGGTGGTGCTCGCGGTCGATCACGAACCGTCCGACCAGGTGACTGACGCGCTTGCCGTCGTTGTACTCGAGGATCTGGTGAAACCTCTCCATCAGCTCCGGCGAGGGCTTGGTGTGAGGACCGAACATTTCGTTGATCGTGCGCGTCGTCAGCTCCCGCATCAGCGAGGTGTCGCGAAACCTCGCCGCCACGCCGCCCAGCGGTGTCTTCGACATCAGCTTCTGCGCGAGCCGCGGCGTATACGCCTCGTAGAACATCCCACCGTTGAGCCACGTGATCGAGTCCATCCGCAGCGCCCGATCCGGCTCTGGGGCCGCCTCGTGTCGGGCGAGCAGCTCCTGGACGACCGAGTCCCCCACGTCGTGGCACAGCACGTGGCACTCCCCGACGCCGATCTCCGTCAGCAGGGCTTCGTGCATGTCCGCGTGGTCGTGCACGGAGTACTCGTATGTGACGGGCTTCTCCGAGAAGCCCATGCCCAGCATGTCGGGCGCGATCACCGTGAACCGACTCGTCAGCTCCGGCCAGAGCTCGGACCAGTCGTAAGAGTTAAACGGATATCCGTGCACCAGCAGGAGGTTGGGACCAACCCCCTCGCGGATGAAGAACACCCTGAACCCAAGGTAGTCGAAGTACTCGCCTCGCTGCTTCCACTGCTCCAGATCGGCGTGCACCGCCTACTCGCCTCCCCTCACGAAGCGCGCACCCTGGCGGCCTTCGAGAGCTGCCGCTCGGGAGTGATCCGCACGACATCCCACACGAGACCCAGACGCTCGAGCCCGACTATCAGCCACGCTGAAGGGTCGAGCTGCCACCAGCGCAGTCCGTGACGGGCAGAGGTGGGGAAGGCGTGATGGTTGTTGTGCCAGGCCTCGCCGAGCGTCGGCACCGCCAGCCACAGCAGGTTGCGCGACATATCGTCCGTGTCGAAGCGGCGACGACCGAAGAAATGGCAGAGCGAGTTGATCGAGAACGTGGCGTGGTGCAGAAACAGGATGCGTACGGCGCCGCCCCACAGCAGCCCCGTGAGCCCGCCGATGATCGAACCGGTAAGCGCCACACCGAGGCCGAACGGGAGTGCCATGCCGAGCACGACCCACAACAGGAACGCGCGATCTACAAACCGCGTCGCGCGATCGGCCAAGAGGTCCTTGGCGTAGCGCTCGGAGCTCGCGCGGCCGCTGCCGGAGCCACCGAACGTCCAACCTACATGCGCGTGGTACAGCCCGCGCAGCGCTCCGGTCCAGCCCTCACCGTGTTCGGTGTGCGGGCTGTGGGGGTCGCCCGGGCGATCGGAGAAACGATGGTGCTGGCGGTGCGTGGAGGCCCACTCGATCACCGGCCCCTCGATCGCGGCCGAGCCGAGGGCACCCAGCAGGATCCGCATCGTCGGTCCCGTCTTGAAGCTGCGGTGGGTGAACAGCCGGTGATAGCCGACGGTCACGCCGAGGCCGGTCAGGACGTACATAAACGCCAGCACGACCAGATCCTGCCAGTCCAAAACCCCGCCCCAGGCGAGATAGGACGCCCAACCGAGCAGCCCGAGCGGCACGACCGTCACGACCACGTTGGCGATGCGATCGAGCGTCTCGTGCTCACCGATGACCATGTCCTCGCCGGTCCCGCGCATGGTGCCGTCTTCCTGCATGGGGGTCATGACAGCCCCCTTCCTGGCCGCATGCTCGACCGCTCCGACCGACACGCTTCCAACGGGTCAAACGAGCGTACTCCCATTTCCCGCCGGCAGCGCGCCAGCACGCGTGAGTAGCTGCGTTTCGGGGTTCCACACCCATGACGGGCCCTCGTGTTAGGGCACCCTAACTGCATGTGATACGTTGCGCTCCAATCCCGATCACATAGATCGGGTATCGCCATCAAAAACCGTCTCACCTCAGGGCGGGGCCACAGAGGAGATCCCCAGACATGCGCAACACCAAGCTCTCGATCGCCGGCGCCGCAATGTTCGCCGCGACTCTCACGCTCGCCGCGTGCGGCGGGTCCGGCGGGTCCTCGACCGGGGCCACGAGCGCTTCGAGTGACACATCATCCATCGCGGGGTCGCTCGCGGGTCAGTCGATCACGCTTTACAACGGCCAGCACGAACAGACCACGGCGAAGCTCGTCAGCGCGTTTGAGAAGCGCACCGGGGTGAAGGTGAGCGTGCGCTCCGCCGACGAGGCCGAACTCGGCAATCAGATCATCCAGGAGGGTTCGAGCTCGCCCGCGGATGTCTTCTACACCGAGAACACCCCCGTGCTGGAACACCTGCGCGAGCAGAACCTGCTCGCGCGCCTGCTCCCTACCACGCTGGCGGCGGTTCCCCCTCGTTACAGCTCCTCGCAGGGAGCCTGGGTGGGTGTCTCCGGGCGCATGTCGGTGCTCGTCTACAACACCGGCCAGGTCTCCCCCGCCAGCCTGCCGAGCTCGATCCTGGCGCTCGCACAGCCGCAGTGGAAAGGCAAGCTGGGAGTGGCGCCCTCGGAGACCGACTTCCAGCCGCTGATCACGGCGATCACCAAGCTCGACGGGGCGGCGGCCGCCGAAAAATGGCTCGAAGGCATCAAGGCCAACAGCAGGATCTACCCCGACAACGAGACGGTCGTGTCGCAGGTCAACAACGGCGAGAGCGCGGTCGGGCTGATCAACCACTACTACTGGTATCGCCTGCGCGCCGAGGTCGGGCAGAGCGGGATCCACTCCGCGCTGCACTACTACGCTCCGCACGATCCCGGCGCCCTGCTGAACGTCTCCGGCGCGGCGGTGCTGAAGTCCAGCTCTGATCAGGCCGCGGCGCAGGCGTTCGTGGCGTTCCTCGTGAGCCGCGAAGGGCAGGAAGTGATCGCGCACAGCGACAGCTTCGAGTACCCGTTGCGCCCGGGCGTGCGCGCGGCGAGCGCCCTGCGCCCATTCGATCAGCTGCAGCCGGCGTCGATTACGCTCTCGGAACTGGGCGACGGCAGCGCCCCGCTGGCGCTCGAGCAGAAGCTCGGACTACTGTGATGCCCCATCCATCGTCGACAGCTCCGGTCGCGATCTCGACTTAGATCCGGCGGATCGTCGATGTACAGCCGATGAACACGCTCGCGCCCCCCCAGTCTCCCATCGAAGGCAGGTGGGCGCGAGCCTTCTCACACCGGCGTCGGCCGCCGTTGGTGACGATCCTGGGCGCGGCGATCGCCGCCGCGCTCGTCCTGCTGCCGCTGGTGTTCCTCGTGGTCGAGGCGCAGCAGTCCGGATGGAGCGCAACGTCGCGACTGCTGCTGCGCCACAACACGGCCGTGCTGCTGTGGAACACGCTGCGCCTCGTGGTCGCGAGCACAGCGTTGTGCGCGGTTATCGGAGTGGCCGCGGCGTGGTGCGTGGAGCGCACGACGATCCCGGCGCGCCGCGTGTGGGCGGTGCTGCTCGTGCTGCCGCTTGGCATTCCGGACTTCGTGATCGGCTTCGGCTGGGTCTCCCTCGATCACAGCCTGCAGGGCTACAAGGCGGCGGTGATGATCATGACGCTCTCGCTCTACCCGCTGGTCTACCTGCCCGCAGTGGCCGGCCTCGCCGGCGTGGACCCGGCCCTCGAGGAGGTCGCTCGCAGTCTCGGCCTGGGACCCTGGCGGGTCTTCTGGAGAGTGACGCTGCGCCAGATGCTGCCGGCGGTGCTCGGCGGCTGCCTGCTGGTGACGCTTGGATTGCTGGCCGAGTACGGAGCCTTCGAGATCGTCCAGTACCAGACGTTCACAGTGGCGATCTTCACCGAGTTCAAGCTCGGCTTCGACACCGCTGCCGCCTGTGCCTTGTCGCTGGTGCTGGTCGCGCTCGGGATCGCGGCGCTCGCCGGCGAGCTGCCCCTGGTTCGTCGCGGGCGCTGGACGCGCAGCGGCCAGGGAGCGCGGCGCGCCGTCGTGCGAGTGAGGCTGAGGCGTCGCTGGACGATCCTCGCCTCGGGCGGCCTGCTCGCGTTGTGCGGGCTGGCGCTCGGGGTGCCGCTCGGCTCGCTCGTCTACTGGCTCATCCACGGCGGCTCGACGACGCTGCCGCCGGCGTCGATCCTCACGGACGCGGCACATACGGCGGAGTTCAGCGCGGCCGCCGCGGCACTGGCCACGATCCTGGCGATCCCGGTGACGGCTGCGGCGATGCGTCATCGCAACAGGCTCACGATCCTGATCGAGCGTCTCGCGCTCCTGCCCCAGGCGCTCCCCGGGCTGGTCGTGGCGCTGGGGCTCGTATCGTTTACCGTGCGCTATGCGCTGCCGCTGTATGAGAGCGCGCTGGAGTTGATCGTGGCCTACGCGATCCTGTTCCTGCCACTGGCGGTAGTGGGCGTGCGAGCGGCACTGGCACACGCCCCGCCACGTCTGGAGGAGGTGGGACGTTCGCTCGGGCGAGGACCGGTGACGGTGTGGCTGCGCGTGATCCTGCCGCTGATGGCTCCCGGACTGGGCGTCGCGTTCGCGCTCGTGTTCATCTCCTCTTGCACCGAGCTGACGGCCACGCTGCTGTTGCGCCCAACCGGCGTGGACACGCTTGCCACGCAGTTCTGGGCGTACACGAGCGACTTCTCCTACGGCGCGGCCGCTCCCTACGCCGGGCTGATGGTGCTGATCTCGGCGATCCCCGCGTACGTGCTCAGCCGACGCATGGCGACGCTCGCCCGGAGGGGCCGGACATGAGCTCGACCGACGTCCCGGTGACATATGAGGGCTCGGCCAGCGACCTATGGGTGCTCGACCTGTGGAAGGGCTATGCCTCGGGAGCGGCGCCGGTGCTGCAGGGCGTGAACCTGAGCGTCCCGGCCGGATCGCTGGTCGCCGTGTTGGGCCTGTCGGGCTGTGGCAAGACGACCCTGCTGCGAGTGATCGCGGGCTTTGAGCGTGTCCAGCGCGGGCGCATCGCACTTGGGACGCGCACCCTCGACGACGGCCATCGCACCTACGTGCCGCCGGAGCGGCGAGGCATCGGTTACGTACCGCAGGAAGGCGCGCTGTTTCCCAACCTCACGGTCCGCGCCAACATCGCGTTCGGCCTCTCACGGGCCCAGCGTCGCACCGATGTCGTGCGGGAGCTGCTGGAGCTCGTCGGACTGGAGCACCTGGCGCGGCGCTTTCCGCATCAACTTTCCGGTGGCGAGCAACAGCGAGTGGCGCTCGCCCGCGCGCTCGCCCGGGAGCCGGAGGTGCTGCTCCTGGACGAGCCCTTCTCCTCTCTCGATGCCTCTCTGCGCGGCACGGTGCGCGAGGAAGTGAGCGCGCTGCTGCGCTCCCGTGGCGCAACCACCGTGCTCGTCACCCACGATCAGGAGGAGGCGCTGTCGCTGGCGGACTCGGTCGCGGTGCTGCGAGACGGAACGGTGGTGCAGCAGGGAACCCCGGGGGAGCTCTACAGCACGCCTGTCGATGCGCGTCTGGCGTCCTTTCTCGGCGCCGCCAACTTCGTCGAGGCCAGCTTCGAAGACGGCTGGGCGCACACGGCGCTCGGTCGACTCGAGCTCCGCCCGGATCCCACGAGAGCGCCCACGCTCCAGCGCGGGGTGGTGATCGTGCGCCCCGAGCAGCTACGGGTGAGCTCGGGGGATGCGGCCCGCGAGGGCCTGCCCGGCACGGTCGAGCAGTGCCGCTACTACGGCCACGACGCCCTGCTTTACGTCCGTACCGCCAAATCCGCAGACGCGCAGACGCTGGTTGCCAGGGTGCGTGGTGAGCAGGCGCTCGCAAGCGGTACCGCCGTGCGGGTCAGCGCCCGTGGACATGTGAGCTCGGTCGCGCCGGAGCACAGCTGAAGATCCTCACGATTCGCCTGACGCGGGGCCACGAGCGATCGCGTCGGTTATCTCAGTCCCAGCGCCGCCGCCACCGCCGGATGCGCGAGGCTGTCCACCAGCAGATCGCTCCCGGGCAGCTCACCGCCGGCGAAATAGGGCACGCCGACCACGTACATCCCCGCCGCCGCCGCCGCCGTGACTCCGGTGAGCGAGTCCTCCAGCGCGGCGCACGCGCCCGGATCGGCACCCAGGCGCCGGCAGGCCTCCAGGTAGATGTCCGGTGCGGGCTTGGGCTCGGCGATGTCCTCCACCGAGACGACCGTCGCGAAGCGGCCGTCCAGCAGCCCGGCGCGCCCGAGCGTGCGCTGCACGAACTCGCGCTGGGAGTTCGAGGCCACCGCGACCGGCACGCCCGCGTCGCTCAGCCGCTGCAGCAGTGCGAGCGCGCCCGGGCGCGGCTCGACGCCCGCGAGCGCCTCCTCCATCACAAGCTCGTGCAGCTCGTCCATCAGCTCCTCGCCCTCGCCGGCGCGCTCGAGCATCGCTTCGAGCATCGCCGCCGCGGCCGCTCGCGCGGAGCCGATCAGCGAGCGCTTGTGCTCTGAGGTGAACACCCGACCGCGACGCTCGAACAGCGTCACCTCGGCGCGCGTCCACGCCTCCTCGGTGTCGAGCAGCAGCCCGTCGTTGTCGAACACCACCGCCGCGCGCGTCGCCATCGTCCCATCCTATGATCGCCCGGTGCCCCAAGGCTCGACCGACGGCTCGCTGATCCCCCGCTACGGGCGCGCGCGGCGCGACCCGTCGCTGGCGGTGCTGGAGGGTCTGCACCCGCTCAAGCACGCCCTGCGCTTCGGCGCGACCGTCCTCGAGGCGCACTGCGCCGACCGCGGCGAGCTCGAGCTGCTCGCCACACAGCTGGCGCCCGACGTGTCCGCGCAGATGCTCGCGCTTGCGCGCGAGGTCCCGCCCGACGTGTTCGCAAAGCTCGCGCCGCTGACTCCATCGACCGGGGTGATCGCCGTCGCCGAGCGCCCCGCGATCGACCTCGCCGCGGCGTTTGCCGACCCGCGCCCCGCACCCGTGGTGCTCCTGGAGGACCCGCGCGATCTCGGCAACATGGGCGCCTGCGTGCGCGTGTCCGCAGCGGCCGATGCCGCGGCTATGCTCAGCACCGGCGGCCACGACCCCTGGCATCCCGACGCCCTGCGCGGCGGCGCCGGCCTGCAGTACGCGCTGCCCGTCGCCCGGCTGTCTGACGGGCTGCCGCCCACGCTCCAGCGCCCCCTGCTCGCGCTCGACCCGGACGGCGATCCGCTGGACCCGGCCGCCCTGCCCGCGCGTGCGATCCTCGCGTTCGGAACCGAGCGCCACGGGCTGAGCCCAGAGCTGCTCGCGCGTGCCGACGCGCGTGTCGCGATCCCGATGCGCGCGGGCGTCTCGAGCCTCAACCTGGCGACCTCCGTCGCCGCCGTCCTCTTCGCCTGGCGACTGCACCCACAGGCCGCCACGCCCGCGCGGCCATAGCCCGCGGGTGACCCGGCGGCGACGGCGAGCTCCGCGCCCGCCGCCGCCCGGAGCGCTTACGCCGCGGCGGCCACCCGCGCTTCGACGCCGTCCAGCAATTCCCAGTTGCCCGCGAGCGCGGCCTGCGCCCGCGTGACCATCCGCTCGGCGATCGCATCGCCCCCGGGATACTCGGCCAGCAACTCCTCGATCAGCTCGCCCGCCTGGCGCGCGTGCTCGACGTCCAACCGCTCGTGCAGCGTGAAGTACTCCACCGCGGGCCCTTCGGCGACGTAGCCGTAGTGCTCGGTCAACCCCTCGAGCTTGGTCCGCGAGATCTCCGGCTGGCTCGCCTCAATCGCGTACAGCACCGCCAGGTGCTCGAGCGCGTCCGCTCCGGCCGTCCACGCCTGCACGCAAGCACGCGTCTGGGTCGTAGGCTCCGCCGGCGACCCGTCCTTGACGCCGGCATCCCGCTCGCGCGCCGCGCGGGCGAACTCGTCCCACAGCTCCACGTGCGCGCTCTCCTCGGCGGCATGGCGCTCCAACCCCGCGCGATGCTCGGGCCCAGCCTTAGCGGCGACCTGCTCGGACGCATGCGCGAGTGCGAGCACCGCGTGGCGATACTCGCCCACGTACACGCTCAGCTCACGTGCGCTCAGCTTGCCGGCGCTCCAGCGCTCGTAGAACGGATGCTCGAGCACGTTCGTCGCGCTCCTCGCTTCGTCGAGCCTCCTCAGCACGTCCATATAGCCGATCCTCTCTTCGGTCGATACCGATGTTTAGCGTTCGCCCGATGAGGGTATCTCGGGTTCCACGTCGAAGTATTGCGGACATAGCGGATTCCACTCGGACGCGTCCCTGGACTTACGTCTGCCGCTTGTGCGAGTCTTTACAAAGGAGAGCGACTGCGGAGGTCTGGCGCGGTGATTTCGTTCACATCCATTCTGGTCGCAGCCTTCTGTCTCGTGGGACTGAGCGCAGTCCTCGCCCTTGCCCTCGGCAAAGCCGCCTCGTGGGGGGACGCCGAGTTCGAATGTCGTGAGATGCGCGCGCGAGACCTGCGCGAGCGTCCGGCCATCGAGGCCCGGCGCGAGAGCTACGCGGGGTTAGCGCTCGCCCAATCGACGATCGCACGCGAGCCGTCGAGCACGGTGCCGCCGTCGAGCAGGAGCGCCGGCACCCAGCGATCGCCCGTCAGTTCCTTCACCTCGCGCCGTCCGCGCGTGCGGTTGAACACGCCCGGCAGCGGCGCCAGGCCGTAGGACTTCATCACCTCGGGCTCATAGCCTGCCTGCTCGAGCGCGAGGTAGGCGTTGCGGCACGGATGACCGCCCGGCCGGGGGGTCGCGAAGGTTCCCCAGCAGACGTACAGCCTCATTCCTACCCGCTGCTCGTTTCCCCGGCCGCAGCCGGAGCGGACTCCGCGGCCTTGGCGGGCGTCCCCGAGGTCGCCACCGCCATCGAGGCGGCCGCGAGCACGAGCACGACCGTGACAGCGATCACCGCCCGCTCGCCCCTTGCGCTGCCGGGGAAATCCGGTTTGCGCATGCCCAACGCCAGAGACAGGAACACCGCCCACAGGACCAGCGCTCCGCCCGCGATGTAGAACGGGACCTTGCTCTTCTCCGCGCCGATGATCGGCGCCAGTTGGATCGCCACCGCGTGCATTGCGCGAGCCTAACGCATGAGCAACTCCTACGGAAGATCCGCGAGATTGCTCAAACGCTCGCTCCGATCGTTTGCGGCAGTCGAGCCGGCGGCGGCGCGGCGCGCGATCGCGCGCAGGCGTAGGATCGCGACCATGCCTGAGTTCACCCGCACACCCGACGAGGCCTTCGCGAACCTCCCCGACTACCCGTTCGAGCCCCATTACCGCGAGGTTGGGGGACTGCGCCTGGCCCATGTCGAAGCGGGCGAGGGAGCGCCGGTGCTGTTCATGCACGGCGAGCCCACCTGGTCGTTTCTGTGGCGCCATCTCATCCCGCCCGTGCGCGATGCGGGCTATCGCGCGATCGCCCCGGACATGGTCGGCTTCGGTCGCTCGGACAAGCCCTTGGACATGGCCTGGTACTCCTACGACCGCCACGTCGAGTACGCCGCGACGCTGCTCGAGGATCTCGACCTCAGCGAGACGACCGTCGTGGTGCACGACTGGGGCGGACCGATCGGCCTGCGCCTGGCCGTCGAGCACCCCGAGCGCATCAAGCGCATCGTGATTCTCGACACGGGCCTCTTCACCGGACATCAGCGCATGACCGACGCGTGGCTCGCCTTCAGCGACTTCACCGCCCGCACCGAGGACCTGCCCGTCGGCATGCTCGTGCGCGGCGGCTGCCATATCGATCCCGGCGAGGAGGTGATCGCCGCCTACGAGGCGCCCTACCCCGACCCGCCTTCCAAGGCCGCCGCGCGTGCCTTTCCCGCGCTCGTCCCGCAGACGCCCGACGCGCCGGGGGCCGCCGCCGGAGAGCGCGTGGTGCAGGCCCTGCGCGAGGATCGCCGCCCGACCCTGATCCTGTGGGGGGATTCCGATCCCGTGCTGCCGCCGGCAGTCGGGGAGCGCTTCGCCTCCGCGATCGGCCGTCCCCCACCGCAGCTGATCGAGGGCGGCGGACATTTCCTGCAGGAGGACCGCGGCCCCGAGCTTGGCGCGATCATCGCCGAGTGGCTGCTCTCCGAACCGGCCGCGTAAGGCCTATCGGGGTAGGCCCGAGGCCGCGGCGGGGGACAGGCCCAAACGCCGCGACGGACCGTTCAGGAACCCGTCGTCTCCTCGATCCGCGCCGGCTCGGAACCGGGCTCCAGCCCCGGCTCGGAGGCCGCCGCGCGCAGCTCATACGCGCGTCGCGCCTGCGGATCGGCGTCGGCGAGCACCCGGTCGGCCCGCAGCGCCCGGGCCATCCCCTCGGCCAGCCTGCGCGGAAGCAACGTGCCCAGCGCGTTCGTGCGCTTGGCCGAGCGCGGCACCCACACGTCGACCGTCCCGTAGCGCAGCGCGTCGACGATCGCATCGGCCACATCCGCCGGCTGCAGATTCTTCAGGCCCCGCGCCTGCCCTAGACCTCCGCCGAGCTCGGTGTTGACGACGAACGGCATCACATAGCTGAGCAGCACCTCCTCGCCGAGGCCCATCATCCGCAGCTCACCCCGCACCGCCTCGGTCAGCCCGACCACCGCGTGCTTGGTGGCCGAGTAGGTGGCGCCACCGGGCGCGCCGAACTTGCCCGCCTGCGAGGAGATGTTCACGATGTGCCCGCTCCCGCGCGCGACCATCCGCTCCAGACCGAGCTTCATCCCGAGGATCACGCCGTGGAGGTTGATGTCGACCATCCGCCGCGCCGTCGCATCGTCCTCATCGAGGAAGCTGCCGACCTGCATGATGCCGGCGTTGTTGATCAGCACGTCCACCGGGCCCAGCTGCGCTTCGGTGTCGTCCAGGAACCGTGCAAACGACTCGCGCTCGGTCACGTCGAGGCTCAACGCCACGGCGGTCGGGCCGAGCTCCTCGGCGGTCTTGCGCGCGGTCTCCAAGTCGAGGTCCCCGACCGCAACGCGCACGCCCACGCGTGTCAGCGCCTGCGCGGTCGCACGCCCGATCCCCCGCGCCGCTCCGGTGATCGCGACGGTCTGCCCGGCCAGGATGCGTGCCTGTTTGGCCATCGAACCAAACCTAGCGCACCTTCGCTGCACGTGATGGGTTTCAGCAGGTGGTCACCCCCGACGGACGACTTCCTGCCTTGTCGTCTGAAGGGAGCAGTACGACCACTAGAGGAGAGGGTAAGAGGGCACGAGATCCGGGCGAACCACGGCATCGCCCGGATCCGTGTCGTCCCGGCCCGCGCGCGGTGAAGTAGGCTGAATGTCGATGCCCACGTTCGAGTTCGACGGCCAGCGCATCGCCTACACCGAGTTCGGGGGCGGCCCCTCCGCGGTCGTAACGCATAACGGCAAACGCGCACGGACCGCCAAGAGCGCGCCCGCGGCCGGGCGGCCGCTGATCCTCGTGCACGGGCTGCTGCTTTCTCAGGAGATGCACCGTCCGCTCGCGAAAGCGCTCGCCGCTCGCGGCAACCGTGTGATCACCGTCGATCTGCTCGGGCACGGCAAGTCCGACCGTCCGCGCGACATGTGGCGCTATTCGATGGGCGCCTTCGCCGAGCAGCTGCTCGCGCTGATGGATCACCTCGAACTGGAGGAGGCCGCGGTGATGGGCACCTCGCTCGGGGCGAACACCGCGCTCGAGGTCGCCTCGCGCGCGCCCGAGCGCCTGCGCGGGATGGTGATCGAGATGCCCGTCCTCGACAACGCCCTGCCGGCCTCGGCGGTCACGTTCACGCCGATCCTGCTCGCACTCACCTTCGGCGAGCCCGCGATGAAGCTGCTCGCACGCGGCGCGCGCGCGATCCCTCGTCGCCTGCTGCCGCTCTACGGGAACGTCCTGCTCGACACCGTCCGCCAGGAACCGGGCCCCGGCGGCGCGTTGCTGCAGGGCCTGTTCTTCGGCCGCATCGCCCCCCACCGCAGCGAGCGGCGCACGTTCACGATGCCCGCGCTCGTGCTCGGCCACCACCACGACCCGGTGCACCCCTTCTCCGACGCCGGTCAGCTCGCTGCCGAGCTGCCGAACGGCCGCCTGCTGGAGGCCGACTCGCTCGTCGAGCTGCGCCTGCACCCCGAGCGCCTCACGAACGAGATCGCCTCGTTCCTCGACGAGATCTGGCGGCCGCGCCGCGCCGCCCGGCGCACCAAGAGCGCCGGCTGAGCGAGCGCGCTCCAGGCGCTACTTCGCTTCGAACAGTTCTAGTTCGTTTACGTTCACATGACCCGGCGCGGTCGCCGTGCCCACGGCCGACTGCGGCGCGCCGCTGATCCACAGCGCCAGGAAGCGGAAGGCTTTGCCCGAGTCGCGCAGCTTGATCGTCGTCTTGCGTTTCTTCGCGTCCAGCGAAGGGCTGAGCGCGACCCACGCCGCGTCGGTGATCGAGGCCGGCAGGGTGGTTCCGTTGGCCCCGTACATCTGCACGGTCATCCCGGGCGTCGAGGTGATCAGCTTGACCGACCCCACCTTCTGCGCGGTCTTCAGGTCGATCGCCAGGCCCTCGGCCATCTTCGGCGCGACCGCCGGGTTGACCTGGGCGGTCCAGGCGGTGCTGGTTTCGCCGTCGATCGCGAGGCTCGGATCGCCGAACCAGCTGGTGGGATAGCCATACGGGTTGTAGGTGCTCGCGGCGTTCGTATCGAGCAGGATCGGCGAGGGCTGTTCGCTCGTGGTCGTGCCGCCGTTGTCGGTGCTCGTTTTGTTCGTGTCGGTCCCCGAGCCGCTCGTGCTCGAGTTCGTCGTGCCGGTGGAGGAGCTCGGTTGCGGAGTCGGCGCCGTGAGCGGGATTTTCGGGGCCGTGCTCGTGCTGGGCAACGGTTTGATCGTCGTCGGGGTTCCCAGCGCGCCCGGCGTGGGGGTCGTCGGGGTCGTGACCGGCGGTGTCACCGGCGCCTGCGCGACCGTGACGATCCTCGGCGCGGGCTTTCGCGGCACCGGCTGGGTGAGCGCCGCGTACGCCGCCGCGGCCGCCCCCAGCACGAGCACCGCCGTCACCGCCAGCACGGTCGTGGCCGAGCGCCAGCTGGGCCCGCCGCCCTCGAGGCTGCCGGGTACGGCCGTGCCGCACTGCAGGCACCAGTCCTGACCCTCGTCCAGCGTCGCGCCGCATTTTAGGCAGGTGCTGTTCACGGCCTCAATTCTTGCACCTGGGCGGCGGCGGCCCGCCGGGTACGATCTCGCTCCCCGTCGGGCGCATCTGCGAGTCGAGCTCGAGCTGCCAGTAGTAGCGGGTGAAGGTGGCGCCGTCGCGGAAGTCGCCGACATGGGGGTCGATACGCTCGCCGGCGGCGAGGCGAACGATCAACTCAGGGTAGGTGCAGCCGGGCAACGCGGCGTAGGCGGGCGCGGGGAAGGCGCCACCGAAGCGCGTGTTGACGTCAGTGATGCCGAGCCCGTGCTCGGGGTCGCGAAAGACCTGGATCGTCGCGGGGCCGGTGACGCGCAGCGCGTTCATCACGCGCTCGGCGAGCTCGATCAGCTCACCGTCCTTGACGGCGGCGCCCTTGATCGACTCGCCGCCGCGTGACTCGAGCATCGTGCGGGGGATCGCGTTGAGGCAACGACCGTCGAGGTCGCCGAGACAGTCGATCGACAGCTCGGGGCCGCCCATCGCACGCTGAATCATCACGGGCTCGGCCCGCGGGGCTCCGCGCGGGCGCTCGACGGCCGGTGCGCGTTCGACGTAATCGACGAAGAAGCGCGCCTGCGCGGCGTCGTGCGCGAGATGGATCGAGCGCGCGCCGGAGCCGCGGCGCGGCTTGACGACGACGGGGAAGTCGAGCGCGTCGAAGTCGGCGTCGCGCGGCAGGACAGTTGACGGCGAGGGGAAGTCGAGTCCCTGCAGCAGAAGGTGCGCGTCGTACTTGTCGTAGGTGCGGCGGGCGACGTCGGATGAGGGGACGAAGGCCGGCAGGCGGTGCTCCTCACGGGCGCGGGCGAGCAGCTCGATGTCGAGGTCGGTCAGCGGCAGCACCGCGCCGACCTCGTGCTGCTCGCAGAGCTCGCGCAGCGCGTGGACGTAGTGGGGGTCGTCGACGAGCGGGACGGGGGTACGCGTGTGTGCGGCGTACTGGGCGGGCGCGAGCGGCGAGGGGTCGGCGGCGACGGTGTGGGTCAGGCGGGCGAAGCTGGAGACGATGTCGTAGCGCTTGCCGACACCGGTCAACAGCACCGCGGGCGGGCTCATAGCTCGTGCTCCCAGCCGCCGGCGCGGCCCTTGTAGAGACCGTCGCCGCCGAGCACGAGCGCCGGTGTGCGCCACAGGATGCGCAAGTCCAGCGCCGGCGAGCGGTGCTCGATGTAGTACAGGTCGAGCTCGATCCGCTCCGACCAGGGCAGCGACGCGCGGCCGTTGACCTGCGCCCAGCCGGTGATGCCGGGCCTGATCGCAAGGCGTCCGCGCTGGCGCTCGGTGTACTGGGCGACCTGCACCGGCAGCGTCGGCCGGGGACCGATCAGCGACATCTCGCCGCGCAGCACGTTCAGCAGGTTCGGCAGCTCGTCCAGCGAGGTGCGCCGCAATAGCGCGCCGACGCGCGTCACGCGCGAGTCGCCCGCGTCGATCGCCAGGCCAGCCCCGATGTGCTCGGCGCCGTCGACCATCGTGCGCAGCTTCAACACGTCGAACTCGCGCCTGTGCAGGCCCACGCGCCGCTGCCGGTAGACGATCGGGCCCGGGGACTCCAACCGGATCGCGATCATCGCCGCGAGCAGCAGCGGAGAGGCGAGCGCGAGCGCGAGCGCGGAGACGACTATGTCCACGGTTCGTCTGATCATCGAGTGCCCTCGGCAGCTTCCCAGGTTGCTGTCGTGCCGTGGCGTAGCCAGTCCCACAGCCCGGCCGCGGGCGAGGCGGTCGTGAGCACGTAGTAGCGGGCGATCAGCAGCGGGCGCACGCGCAGCGCCCCGCCGAGCAGCGCGCCGAGCAGCAGTGCGAGCTGGAGCCCGAGCGTGATCTCGTACAGCGCGCCCGCGCCGAGGGCGAGCAGCGCGATGTTTGCGAGCAGCGCAAGCAGGTGCAGGAACGGGGTGAGGTAGCGCAGCAGGCGGTGGGAGAAGATCATCGCCGCATAGCCCGGCGGGTAGCCGCGCGGGGAGAGCATGCCGCCGCGCAGGAGGATCGGCCAGGTGTGGCTCATCATGCGTCGCTTGCGCGCGAACTCGCCGAGCAGCGAGGGGACCATCTTCTCGCTCGCGCGCGCCGCCGGAACGTAGGTCGCGCGCAGGCCACGACGGACCATGTTGAAGGGAAGCGACAGGTCGTGGCCCATGATCGGGTCGACCACGATGTACGAATCGCGGCGGGTCGCGTAGATGGCGCCGTTGCCGGCCGTGATCGAGGACAGGCGCGACTCGTAGGAGCGCACGGCCAGCTCGTAGCGCCAGTAGACGCCCTCCTGGTTGCCCGCGGCCGCCCCGGCGGCGGCCTGGACGAAGCGGACCTGTCCGCACGCGTACCCGACGCGCGGATCGGCGAACGCGCCCGCGAGCAAGCGCGCGGCCTCGGGCTCCCACAGCGCGTTCGCGTCCGAGAAGGCCACGATCTCGCCGTGCGCGCGCTCGACGGCGGCGTCCTGGGCGCGGATCTTGCCGCCGCGCGGCAGCTCCAGCACGAGGTCGGCTCCGGCCTCGCGCGCACGCGCCGCGGTGGCGTCGGTACAGCCATCGCAGGCGACGATCACCTCCAGCAGCTCGCGGGGGTAGTCGAGCGCGAGTGCATTGGCGACGCGCGCGCCGATCACCGACTCCTCGTCGTGCGCGGCCACGACCAGCGACAGGGCCGGCGGCGGCTCGGGCGCCGCGATCGGCTGAACGTGCCCGAACACGTGCGCGAGCACCGCCAGTGTGGCCGCGTAGCCGACCTGCGTCCACACGACCAGCGCGGCGCACACCCAGAAGACGACCTCCAGGGCCACGCTCATAGGACAACCTTTGGTTGCTGGGTGGTGAGGTTGTTCTCGTTTTCTTTCCGAGAGAGGGAGATCTCGCTCGACTGCTGGTTTGGCGAGGCCTGAGACTCAGCGCACATAGCTGACCACCACCGGGAGAGCGCCAGGCTCGCTTGCCGCTCAGACGGCCACGATGAGACAAGCGCCTCCCGGTGGTGTGAGGCACCCAGAGCGGCAACAGGGCGTTGCCCCACCGAGGGCCTGCCTATGAGCACCCGCCACGGTACCTCCTGGCCAGCGTTTTTCAAGCGAACCCTGGAACGGGAGGAGGATCTGTGAGCGCAATCTGCGGGATCGACTGGGCCAGCGACTGGCACGACATTCACATGACCGACGAGCACGGAACGCTGCTCGCGGCCGAGCAGTTCAGCCATGACGAGCACGGCATCAGCGCGCTGATCGACCTGTTGCGCTGCCACGAGGTCAAGGTCTGCACGATCGAGCGCCCGGACGGACTGCTCGTTGGACGCCTCTTGGCAGCCAGCATCCCGGTACTCGCGATCCACCCCAACCAGTTGAAGGCCGCACGAGACCGTTTCCGCGCGGCGGCGGGCAAGAACGACCGCTTCGACGCGATGGTGCTGTGCGAGCTCGCTCGCACCGATCGTCACCGCTTCCCCGCCCTTGCGCCCAGCAGCGATGAGACACTCGCCCTGAGAGCGCTCGTGCGAACACGCGAAGACCTCGTCAAGGCGCGCGTCGCGCTCGCTAACCAACTCCGCGCCCACCTGCAAGCGTTCTGGCCCGGCGCCGAGCAGATCTTCGCCGACGTGGACAGCCCGATCGCTCTCGCTTTCCTCGAACGCTACCCCAGCCCCAACGACACCCACGGCCTCGGAGAGAAGCGACTGGGAAGCTTCCCCACACGCCACGCCTACTGCGGACGCAAATCGCCCACCGAGCTGCTCGCAAGACTCAGAGACGCTCCCCAAGCGATCGTCGGTGAACTCGAGACAGACGCCCGTCGCAGCGCCGTTCTCGGACTCATCGCTGCGCTGCGACCAATCGTGGAGCAAATCAGCCAGCTCACCAGTCAAATCTCCGGTGCGGTCCGAACCCACCCCAACGGCGCGATCTTCCTCGCCTTCTTCCGCGATCGCAAGAGCGTCGTGACCGCCGCCGGCCTGCTCGCGGAGATCGGCGACAACCGCGCCCGCTACCCCACAAACGACACACTCGCCGCTGACGCCGGCCAAACCCCCATCACAGTCCAATCCGGCAAGCGCACCAACGCCACCTTCCGCTGGGCGTGCGATAAGCGCCTGCGCGACCACGTCGGTGTCCTCGCCGACAGCACCCGCCACTGGCACCCCTGGGCCAACGACGTCTACCAACGAGCCCGCGCCCACGGCGCCGACCATCCCCACGCCATCCGCATCCTCGGACGCGCCTGGACCCGCGTGATCTGGCAATGCTGGCAACACAACACCCCCTACAACCCCAACCAGCACCGAGCCCTCAACACACTCCTCGCACAAAAAGGTTGACACAGGGCGTCTCATCGATGGGCCTCCTCGCCGAGAAGCGACTCGTACAGCCCGAGCGTGCGCCGACCGATCTCATCCCACGAGTACGGGCCGGCCGCGGCCGCGCGGGCTCGCTCGGCCATCGTCGAAAGGGCCGCAGGGTTGAACAGGAGCTCACGCAACGCGGCGCTCAGCGCCGGGATGTCACCCGCGGGAAACGTCCGCGCGGCGCCCGTCGCGGCCACCTCGGGGAAGCCGCCGACGTCGCTCAGCAGCATCGGCTTGCCAAACGCCAGCGCCGTGAACAGCACGCCCGACTGGTCGATCTCGCGGTAGGGAAGCACGATGAGGTCGGCGCGCTGGAAGTACGCGGGCAGCTCGGTGTCGCCGACGAAGCGCGGCACGAAGCGGACGTTCGCCGGAGCGCGGCGGCGCAGGTAGGAGATGTCGAACTTGGGCATACCCGCGATCCACAGCTCGGCCCCGTCGATCTCCCGCCACGCGTCGAGCAGCAGGTCGATCCCCTTGTAGGGGCGCATCAGCCCGAAGCACAGCACCACGGGCTTCTCGGTCTGAAACGGCGGCGGCTGGGGAGGCCCGTCCGCGAGGTGCGCGAAGGCTCCGTGCGCGATCACGTGCACGCGCTCTGGATCCACGCCCAGCTCGCCGATCAGGCGCGCGCGCCCGTGAGCGGAGTGGACGACGATCGCGTCGAAGCGCTCGTACAGCCGCCGCTGGGCCGCGAGTTGCCCCGGTCGAGGTTCGCGCGGCAGGACGTCGTGTGCGGTGAGCATGAGCGGACGCGGGGCGCCGCCCGGCGAGCGCCGAGCAGGCAGCAGCCGGCCGTCGAGGTGCTGGACGGAGAGCCACTGGAAGTGCACCACGTCGGCCTCGCGCGCAAAGCGGCGGTAGCGCAGCATGTCCGGGACGTGCTCGACGAGCTTGCCGGCGGCGCGCGCACGTGAGCCGGGCCTACCGAGCGCGTGGCGGTAGAAGAGCTCGCGCCGCACATACCCGTCGGCCGGCGGCACCGGGCCGTAGGCGAAACGGCTCGTGACGAGCGTGACCTCGGCGCCGGCCGTCCCCAGGGCGCGGCAGAGGGCGTGGTCGTAGGGCGGCGTGTAGGCCGAGGGGTCGATGACGTGAACGCGCACCGACCGGGACAATAGGCGGGTGGATGACGAGATCGAGCTGACGTACTGCGTCGTGAACACCTCCCAGCGCGA
Organism: uncultured Solirubrobacterales bacterium; assembly: GCA_963714025.1. Taxonomy (GTDB): domain Bacteria; phylum Actinomycetota; class Thermoleophilia; order Solirubrobacterales; family Solirubrobacteraceae; genus Palsa-744. The sequence goes on along the minus strand of OY970221.1, from coordinate 1,655,994 downwards.
TCTCCTGGTGCGTGGGCTGGATGCGATCGCACGCGAGCGCGCGGCATTGCCGTTCGCCACCGAGGCGCTCGTGTTGGACAACGGCTCGCGCGACGGCTCCGCGCAGGCCGCACGCGAGCATCCGGCGGTGGACGAGACGATCGCCCTGTCGCAGCGGCGCGGCAAGGCGTTGAACGACTCAGAGCTGCTCGAGCGCGCGTGTGGTCGGTACGCGCTGCTGTTGAACGAGGACTCAGAGCTGCTCGAGGGAGCGACGCTCGCGCTGTGGCGTGCGCTGCAGGAGCGCCCGGATGCGGCCTGCGCGGGAGCGCAGCTGCTGCGTCCCCCCGAGGGAGGCGGAGCCGGTGACCGCGACGGCGCCGAGACCGGTGCTCAGGCGTGCGCATGGCGGTTTCCCACCGTCGTGACGGCGCTCGCCGGAGCGCTGTTCCTGCACCGCCTCTACACCGTGCAGAGCACCGGGGCGGAGACCCGTGAGGTGGACTGGTGCCAGTCCTCGGCGCTGCTCGTGCGCCGCGAGGCCGCGGTGCAGGTGGACTACCTGGACCCCGACTTCTTCGTCTACTCCGACGAGGTCGACTTCGCCCGGCGCCTGCGCGACGCCGGCTGGCGCAGCCTGTACGTGCCGCAGGCACGCGCGATCCACCACGAGCAGCTCTCCACGGGCGCGGCGGCCGAGCGGCGGATCGTGGAAATGGCCCGCAACCGCGACCTGTACATGCGCAAGCACCACTCGCCCGCCGCGGCACGCGCGGTGCGCTGGCTAACCGCGTGGCCCTACGCGCTGCGCGCTCTGGGCGCGATCGTGCTGCCGGGACGCTCGCCGGGGCGCTACTGGCGCCACGTCACGGCGACGCTCGCGCCCGGACGCGGGGAGGGACTGCGCGAGGCCGCGGAAGCGTACAACCGCGACTCCTGAAGCCTTGTGGGGGACGGAGCCGCATGTGGCCTTCCCGCCATTTGCAAGAGTCCGCGACGCTAGCGCGCGGAGAGCTCTTCCAGCAACGCCTCGACCACGCGTGCGTCGAGCTGGATGCCGGCCACGCGACACAGCTCTTCGCGCGCCTGCGCGTTCGTGCGCGCCGGACGGTAGGGGCGGTCGGTGACGATCGCGTCGTAGGTGTCGCACGCGGCGATGATGCGCGCGGCGAGGGGGATGTCCTCGCCGGAGATGCCGTCCGGATAGCCGTCCCCGTCCCAGCGCTCGTGGCTGGCGCGAACGGCCGGGGCGAGGTGCGCGAAGGCCTCGATGCGTGCGACGAGGTCGCCGCCGACGACCGTGTGCCGGCGCATCTGCACCCACTCGGCGTCGGTCAGCGGTCCGGGCTTGAGCAGGATCTCGCTGGGGATCGCAACCTTGCCGACGTCGTGCAGCAGCGCGGCGTAGCGCACGTCGCGGGCGTGCGCGGGCGTGAGGCCCATGCGCAGCGCGACGCGCTCGGCCATCTCCGCCACGTCCTCCTCGTGCGAGGCGGTGTAGTCGTCCTTGGCCTCGACCGTGCTCATCAGGGCCGACATCGTGGTGGTAAACGTGCGCTCCAGGTCGGCGACGAGGCCTGCGCGGTGGATCGCCGAGCCGAGACTCGCGGCGATCGTCTCGACGAGCACCGCGTCGGCCTCGCCGAAGGCGCCGGCCTCGGCGGCCTCGATGTTCAGCACGCCCCACACCGAGCCGTCGACGACGATCGCCACGCTCAGCTCCGAGCGCGGGTCGGTGTGGGGGTCGCGCACGATGTAGTCGCGATCGGCGCGGGTGTCGGACACGAGCGAGGTCTCGCCGCTGCGGGCCACGCGTCCGTTGATGCCGTGGCGCACCGACTGCTCCACGAGCAGGAACTCGGTCATGACCTCGGCCAGCGCGCCGCTGCCGGCGACGAGCCGCAGCACGCCGTCGTCGTCCAGGCGCTGAATCGCCGCGAGGTAGAAGGCGAAGGTGCCGTGCAGCTCCTGCACGACCATGCCCACGAGCTCCTCGACGTCGTGCGTGGCCGCCAGGCGCGCGGTCAGGCGGGCCGCGAGCGTCAGTTGCGCGCGCAGGTACGCGAGCTCGCCGGCGGCGGCCATGCTCTGCACGCGCGCATCCGCGCGATGGGCACGCAGCGCCTCCGCGCGGCGGCGGCGCTCACGAACCCCCGCAGGGCGTGGCGAAGTGGTGGACAGCTCCGGCATCCACCGCGCGCATCGGCCCACTCCTGCCGGGCCTTTAGATACGAACGCCCTTCTTCAACAGCTCGACGGCCTCGGTTGCCTCGAACGAGCGGGCAGTAACCGCGCCTCTGACGGTCGTGGACCAAGCAGGGCCAGGACGCAGGGAGCGTGGCGTACTACGTACGCGAGCGACTGAGGACGCCGCCCTGCGCAGCGTCCACGGCCGTCAGAGGTCTTTCAAGGGGTCCTCTGCGTATGCCTCGACGTCGCCGTGCCCCGCGCGGAAAGCCGCCACCCGCCGACGACCCTCGTTCCACAGCGCGCGGACCTGCGCGCGCTCGTGGGGCGCGACGAAGCGCGTGACGAGCAGCAGCGCGGGCACGAGCGCGAGCCAGGCTGCGCGCGTGAGCAGGCCGGCGAGACCGCTCGTGGGCAGCAGCAACTCGCCGGAGACGGCGACGGCCGCGAGGATCGCGGTGAGCTGGCCGAGGCGCCGCCACTGGAACTCGACGGCGAACACGCCGCGCGTGAGCAGGTGCATGACCGCGACCATCACCGCGTAGGCGCCGCACAGCGCGAGCCCGGCTCCGGCAAGCCCGAGGCCGAGACCGCTATCGGGCACGAGCACGAACAGCAGCACCACGTTCACGACCAGCCCGGCGGCGGCCGCGGGGAGGTTGCGCTGGGTCACGCGGGCGCGGCCGGTGATCGCGATCATCACCTGGTAGAGCCCGTACAGCGTCCAGCCGAGCGCGAGCCACGGTAGCGCGCGGTAGGCGCCGTAGTACTCGGGCGCGGCCAGCAGCCGCACGAGCCAGCGCCCGAGTAGCGCCACGCCGACGACGACGATGCCGGTGGCGAGCACGAAGTAGGTGGTCACCAGCGAGTACAGGCGCGAGGCCTCGGCGTCGCTGTCGATCGAGTAAGCCAGCGGCGGCCACGCGTACTGGAAGCCGCGCACGAACACGAACACGACGGTCGCGAGCTGGACCGAGATCGCGTACTCCCCCGCCACCCCCGCGCCGACGCCGCGCAGCAGGTAGAAGCGATCGGCGACCTGCAGCGCGTACACGCTCGCGTCGGCCGGCACCGTGGGCAGCCCGAAGTGCAGCATCGCGCGCAGGTCCGCGAGCTTCACGCGCAGCGACACGCGCGCGCGCAGCACCCACCACAGCGCGAGCACGACGATCGCCGAGGCGCCGAAGTTCCCCAGCAGCAAGCCGCGCGCGCCCTGTTCGGCGAACACGACCAGCGAGATCGTGAACACCACGGTCATCGCCACGTTGGCACCGGAGGCGCGCATGTAGGTGCGCGCGCGCTCGTCCACGCGCAGCTGCGCGTAGGCCATCTCGATGTTCGTGAACGCCCACAGCCCGAGGATCGCGCAGTACATCAGCCCCGCGTCGCTGTAGCCGAGCAGCAGGCGCGAGAGCTGGGAGGCGAACACCACGGCGAGCAGCGAGGCGAGCGTGGTGGTCCAGGCCACGGTCGCGGTGGCCGTGCGCGCGATCCGCGTGCGCCGCTCCTGGTCTGTGTCGGTGAAGTAGAAGCGCACGAACGCCTCCCCGACCCCGAGGCGCAGCAGGATGCTGAACAGGATCACGGCCGTGAGCAGCGAGTTGTACGTGCCGTAGTCGGCCGTGGAGACGTGGCGCGTGTACAGCGGCAGCGTGAACACCGCGATGCCCTTGGCCAAGATTTCCGCGGCCTGATAGGCCGCGCCGGTCGTGACCAGGCGTCTCAGGTAGGCGAGCACGGTGTGCGCAACCTAACCCCTACGTCCTGCGCCGGCGATACGCCATCAGGTGCGGTGACCGGCGCCGACGGCTGCGGGCGCAGAGGCAGGCTCATGGGTCTCCCCCAAAACTGAGCCTGCGCGTGCCAGCGCGACGCCGATGCCGAGCAGCGTCCACGTGATCGGATCCTCGAGGAAGTCGGCGTAGGTCCACGTGTGCAGCACCAGGGCGGCGAAGCACGCGGCCAGCGCGATCCTCGGCGGGGAGCGGCCGGCTCCGCGGTAGAGCACGGCGAAGGCACAGATCAGCAGCGCGACGTACACGGCCAGGCCGAGAATCCCCTGCTCGGCGGCGACCGTGATCGGGATCGTGTGCGAGGCCGAGGTCGCACCGGCGGCGTCGCGCGTGCGCCCGTGACGTTTGTACTCGGTTTCGAACGAGCCCGCACCGTACCCGTAGAGGGGCCGGTCGGCGAACAGTTCGAGGCCGCCCGAGATCAGCTTCGTGCGTCCACTCGTGGCGTTGCTCGTCGAGCCGCCCGCGCCGTTCACGCCGAAGTGCAGGCTCGGCGGCGCCGCGAGCACGACCACCGCGGCGATCGCCGCGAGCACGGCGGTCACGTACACGGTCGCGCGCACGTCCCAGCGGTAGGCGGCCAGCACCGCCAGACCGAGCAGCAGCGCGGCGATGCTCGACTGCGAGAAGCTCGTCACGAGCCCCACCAGCAGCCATCCGAGCACCCCGGCGCCGATCAGCACCTCGCGCCGGCGGCGGCTCCACAGCACGAGGGTGGTGAGCGCAACCATCACGATCGCGAGGAACCGCCCGTAGATGTTCGGATCGAAGAACAGCGAGTTGACGCGGAAGTAGTTGCCGTATTCGTTCGCCGCGACCACCTTCGGGTTCAGGAACAGCTGCTTGCGCGCGTACTCCACGAAGCCGATCCCCGCGAACACCACCGCCAGCGCGACCGCCACGCCCAGACACCGCAGCACGAGCTCGCGCGTCCAGCGCACGTCGCGCAGGAGCATGAACAGCAGCCCGAACGGCACGTAGAAGAAAGCCACGTTCTCCGCGGCCTTCGCGTGGTCGGTCGAGTACAGGCCCTGCAGCGCATACAGCACGACCGCCGTCAGCAGCAGCCATTCGACGCCGATCGGCGAGAGCCATGTGGCGGGTTTTGTGGGAGACGCGTGAGCGCGTTCCTGCGAACGGCGCTCGCGGCGCCGGTCACCGCAGCCGTCACCGTCAGGCGAGGCACCCCGGCCGGGATCGAGACCTAGCCAGCGGGGGAGCAGGAACGTGATCGTCCCCGCGGCCACCACCAGGTAGAGGGGGATCAGCAGGTTGACCGTGCGTCCGTCGGTGGAGATCGGCAGCCTGAACGGGAGCGCCGCGATCGCCAGCAGCGGCAGCGCTTCGGGGCGCCGGCGCATCACCAGCGACAGCGCCGCGATCGCCGCCAGCGCGAGCAGCGCAACCGCCGCGAGGGCGCCGGCGCTCGGCAGCGTGGCCGGGATCGGCGCGAGCGTGCCCGCGGTGGGCGGCCAGGCCGGGATCGGCGCGGGCGGGCTCATGGCCTCACCAGCGTGAACGCGCGCGGCGCCGGCACCGTGCGGTGCTGTGCGCGCAGGGCCACGTGCACGCGATATTCGCCCGCGGGCGCGAGCGCGCCGATGTTATGGGGCGTGACGATCGTCGTGCCGTCGGCGGGCACCACCACCGTGTAGCCGCGGGGTGCGCCCCGGCGTCCGTTCCAGCGCAGCGATATCTGTTTGTAGCGGGGCACCCGCCGATCGCGCACGAGCGTCGCAACGGTGTCACCGGCGGAGTCGAGAATCGTGACCGTGACCGCATCGGCGCGCGCGAGCTTGAAGGAGATGCGCTCCTGTTTGATGTGCCCCTGGGGCGTCGGCGAGAAGCGCGGGGTCAGCCGGAAGCTCTGCACCGGCGTCGGCGTGTGCTTGAGCCGCTGCGTGACGATGAACGCGGCGAAGCACGCGATCACCAGCAGCGCGAACACCACCTGCGCGAGCCTCTTCACGCCCGGCCCGTCCTCGAGGGCCGGGATCTCGGCGGCCGCGCTCAACCGCCCCCGCCTGTCGGAGAGCGCCCCGCGAACCGCTCGACCGTGTCCGAGCGCAGCCCCAGGCGCAGCGTCTCCAGCGAGAGCACGTCGTCCGCGGCGATGTTGCCGAGGTTGCACTCGGCGCCGAAGCGGTGCAGCAGCCACACCTGCTGCTCGCGCTGGGGCGCCTCGAAGATCAAACGGTCGGCGTCGATCGCGTGCACGATCTCGTCGATCAGCCCCGTGCGCACCTCGCCGTCGGCGCGGTAGATGCCGGCCGTGCCCGACTCGCGCGCCTCGGCGATCACCTTCCAGGCGCCCGCCCGCAGGTCGCGCTCGATCTGCTCGACCCACACATAGGGCGCCATGATGAAGTCGGCGTCCTTGCTGCCGACCTCCGACAGCACCGTGAAGCCGTCGGCCGCGAGGCGCTCGATCAGCTCGACCTTCACCGCGGGATCCAGCGCGATCGTGCCGTCGGAGATCTCCACGTGGCGCAGGCCCAGCTCCTTCAGCCACGCGACCAACCCCTCCACGCGACCTTGTCGGAGGGCGATCTCGGTGAGCGTGCCGCCGAGCACGACCGGGATCCCGTGCGCCGCGTAGCGCTCGAGCTTGGGCGCGAGGTTGGCGCTCACGAGCGCCGTGCCCCAGCCGAGCTTGACGATGTCCACGTACGCGCCCGCGACCTCGAGCAGCCCGTCCACCTCGGCGACCGACAGGCCGCGATCGAGCACGTGCGTGATGCCGCGCTCGCGCGGCTTGACCGAACGCGCGGGGATGTCCAGGAAGTCGGCTATCTGCCCGCTCCGCAGACGCTCACCCGGCGAGCGCCGGCGGAGGCGAGGCGGCTCATGGAACCGATACTCCCGAGGACGCTTCGCCGCCGCCCGCGGAGCTTTCGCCGCCGGCGCCCGACGAGGACGTTTCGCCGCCCGCGCCGGCCTTGTCCAGACCGGCGATCACCACCACCGTCGAGGCCCCCACTAGCGGCGAGACGGCCGCTTCGATCGGCTGCACCTGGGTGACGCCGAGCGCCTGTGCGACCTTCGCGGCTTCGGCGCGGTGGCCGGAGGTGTACTCGACGACCGTCGTCTGATGGCTGCCCGGCGGGGTCCCGTTGAGCGGGGTCGCCTGCGAGTAGCCGCTCTGCTGCAGGCTCGCCGAGAGTCGATGCGCGAGGTTCGGGGTGCTCGTGCCGTTGAGCACCGCCACCTGCGCTTCGGCGGGATTGACCACCGGCGCCGAGGCTTCGCTCGGATGCGAGCCCGCCGTGGTGCTCGACGCCGTGTGGTGCGACTGCGTGTGCGTGGCCGCCGTGGCGGAGGTCGTCGGAGGGTTACCCGAGGAGGAGCCGAGCGAGCTGACGACGAGCACGACCGCGACGATCGCGACGACCACGGCGCCTCCGATCAGCACCGCCATCCGCGCGGGGGAGCGTCGGTGGCTCGAATAGGTCGTAACGCCGGCTCGCTTGGTCGGCGGCTGACTACCACCGGCGGCGGCGCCACGTGCCCTGACCGGCGCCCCGGCCGCGGCGTCCCGGCCGCCGGCGCCCGACCCTCGCGCGGACGCTCCCGAGGCGCCCCTGACAGCGGCGCTCGCCTCGGCTGTCATGCCCGCACTCGCGCCGCGAGGGCGCGAGGCGGCTGCCGGGGCGGCGGGCGCGGGAGGTCGAGCACTCGCGGCGGTCCCGCCGGCGGCAGGCAGCGGCGAAGACTGACGCGCGGCGCCCCCTGCTCCAACGCCCTCTGCTCCACCCACGCCGCCTGAAGCGGGCGCGGCGCCCGACGCGGTGCCCGCCGGTGGAGGCGGTGGCGTGGGCGACCTGGGGACGGCAGCCGCGGCTCCTGCGACGGTCGCCGGAGCCGGAGCGCCGGGCGCCGAGGAGGCCGGGGCCGGCGCGGGTGAAGCGGAGGTCGGCGCGGGCGCCTGGGCTCCGGGGACGGCGGTGGCAGGGGAGGCCTGAGCCGCGGGCACAGCGGCGGAGGTCGGGGGGGCGGCGCCCGCTTGGCTCGGCGGCGGCACGTTTCCCGGAGCCTGACCCGACGAGGGAGGCCCGGACGGGGAGGCCAAGGTGGGCGTCTGGGCGCCGGACGTCGATCCCGCTGCGGTCTGAGCGCCAGGAGCACCGGCCGTGAGCGGCGCCGCGCTCGGGGGCGTCGCCGGCGTTCCCTGAGAGACGCCGGGCCCGCCGGGCGGGACGGGCGTTCCCGCCGTGGGCGCCCCTATCGGCTGGGCGCTCGTGCTCACGGGCGAGGAGGAGGCCGACGCATCGGCCACGGCGGTCGCGGCGGCCGCGGCGGCCGCCACCTGGGCGGGAGATGGTGTGGCCGCGACGGGGGCAGGCTGGCCCGCGACGGTCACGGGGCGTGCGTTCAGGGGAGTGGTGCGCGGAACCTGCCGAACGGGGGGAACGGCGGCAGCGGGACGCCCGAGCCGCGAGGCCGCCTCGGCGCTCACGCGCTGCTCCTGTTCGGCGGAGCGCTCGGGGGCGCGACCGGCCCACTCGCGCAGGCGCTTGAGCTCGCGCGCCTGCGTGAAGACCAGCAGCGAGAGGACCGCGATGCCGATCAGCGCGGCGAAGGCCGCGATCGCCCCGATCTTCGTGAACGAGTTCGACAGCGATAGCGCCAGTGGCAAGGCGGCGGTCATGAATCCTGGGAGTGTACGAGCGGCTCAGGCGTCCCGCGCCGCGTCGGGTGTCCCGCGAGCTTGCCGCCGGCCTCCGGGGAACGCCCGTCCTCGACGTGATCCGTCCCGCCCTCGCCTTCGGCCGCGACAGTATCCTCGGCCGCGTCGCGGGAGGCGCGGGCCGGCGAGAGCGCAGAGACCTTGGCGGCGAGCCCGGCGGCGTCGCCCTCGAGCACGAGCAGACCGATCTCGGCGAACATCGACTCCACGACCTCGGCCCCCAGCGGCGGGCGATCGGCCAGTGAGATCTTCTCCGCGGGCGTCGGCAGCGCGCGCTCGTAGTCGTTGAAGAGCTCCTCGCTCAGCTTCTCGCCGGCGCGGCGCCCGACGATCTCGATCTCGATGTCGTGCTCGGGATCGAGGCCCGACAGGTCGATCATCGCGCGGGCGAGCTCGACGATGCGCACGGGCTCGCCCATGTCGAGCACGAACACCTCGGCGCCGCCGCCCTCGGCGCACACCAGCGAGCCGGAGCGGATGATCAGCTGGACCGCCTCGGGGATCGTCATGAAATAGCGGGTCATCCGCTCGTCGGTGACGGTGACCGGTCCGCCGCGCGCGATCTGACGCTCGAAGATCGGTACGACGCTGCCGGAGGAGCCGAGCACGTTGCCGAAGCGCACCGCGTTGAAATGGGTCTCGGGAAAGCGCGCCGCGGCGGCGTCCAGGGCGAACTCGGCGAGCGCCTTGGAGGCGCCCATCACGGTCGCGGGCGCGACCGCCTTGTCGGTCGAGACGAGCACGAACCGCCGCGCGCCGAGCTGGCCGGCGACGTGCGCGACGACGCGCGTGGCGATCGCGTTGTTGCGCACCGCCTCCACCGGGTTGGCCTCCATCAGACCGACGTGCTTGTAAGCGGCGGCATGGAAGACCACCGTGGGGCGGTGCTCGGCGCACACCTCGCGGATGCGCTCCTCTTCCTTGCAGTCGGCCAGCACCGCCACGAGCGTCGAAGGCTGGATGTGGCGCTCCTCCAGCAGCTCGCGCTCGATCTGGAAGAGGTTGTCCTCGGCGTGGTCGAGCAGCACGATCTTGCGCGGGCCGACGCGCGCGATCTGACGGCAGAGCTCCGCGCCGATCGAGCCGCCGGCGCCGGTCACGAGCACCGTCTCCTCGGCCAGATAGGCCCCAACTCGGTCGAGCTCCATCAGCACGGGCTCGCGACCGAGCACGTCCTCCACGCGCACCTCGCGCATCTGCCGCGCGATCGTGCCGTGATCCTGGAGCAGCTCGAACACGGTCGGCAGCGTGCGCACCGAGATCCCTCGCGCGCGGCACTCGCGCACGACACGCGCCCGCGTTGACCCGGGCGCCGAGGGAATCGCGATCAGGACTTCGTCGACCTGGGACTCGTCGAGGATGCGCGGCAGATCGGCGCACGTGTCGCCGCGCACGCGCACACCGTCGATGCGCAGGCCGCGCTTGCTCGGGTCGTCGTCGAGAAAGCCCACCGGGGCGAGACCCAGCTCGCGGTTGCGAGCGATCTCGCGCAACACCAATCTCCCGCCGTCGCCGGCACCGACGATCAGCACGCCCCGCTGGCCCTCGCGCACGCCGCGCAGCGCCGCCAGCGGGCGGCGCTCGTAGACCATCCGCGCGAGCACGCGCACGCCGATCAGGAACAGCAGGCACAGCAGCCCGAACAGCACGATCACGCCGTTTGGCAGTCCGACGGTGGCGGTCGCGATCGCCTTGTCTCCGTGCACGGTGTAGCGCTGCACGGGTCGCAGCGCCTCGACGCCGACGACCGTGAGCAGCACGATCACGAGCACCGCGCGGGCGACCGCCTCGAAGTCGCGCTGGCCGGAGTAGCGCCAGCGCCGCTGGTACACGCGCGATAGCACCAGCACGATCAGGCTGCCCGCGAGCACCCACCAGATCGTGCGCGAGCGCAGCTCGGCGTAGTGGCCGGACGGGCCGTTGTCGAAGCGCAGTTGGAAGGCCAGGTAGTAGGCGAGCGCGACCAGCGCTCCGTCCACGACGAGCTGGGGGATGGACCGGCGGTGCAGGGGAATGGCGGCCGATGCGAGCCTTCGGCGCATTACCCGGATTCTACGGCTGTCAGCGGAGAGAGCAGCAACTCGACGAGCACCCCGGGGTCTCTGCGCGTGCGCGCGAGGACGGCATCTGCTCCGCGCTTGGCGAAGGAGAGCTCGGCGGGATCGCCCAGCTTGCGCAGACGGCCCTCCGCAATCAGCCGTTCATCGACGGCACCCATGCGTCCCTCGAAGGTCGTGTACACGGGCGTGCCGAGCGCGACCGCCTCGCGGTTCATCGTGCCGCCCGCGGAGATCACGAGGTCGGCGTAGGCGATCAGCGACTGGGCGTCGATCGCGTGGGGCGGGACCACGAAGCCGGGAACCGTGCTCAGCTCGGCGCGCTGGGCGGCCGTGCGCGGGAGCACGACGACCTGCACTCCGTCGCTCGCGGCGGCGTCGCGGGCGCGGGCGAGCACGTCCGCGAACAGATCGTTGGCGAAGCGGTGATACAGCGAGACCTCCGGCGGGGTGCGAATCACCGCGATCGGGCGACGCTGATCGAGCGCCAGCTCGGCGAGGATCGCCGGGTCGGGGGCGAAGTCGGCGAGGTAGTACTCCTCCTTGAGGCCTGGATAAGCGCGGATCTTGCCATCGGCACCGTAGGGCCGCAGGCGCTCGGGGGGGATCGCGTCGGGCACCACCACCGCTCGCGCCAGGCGACAGTTGACGTGATGCTGGACCGAGGCCCACTCGTAGTCGAACATCGTCGAAGACGGGATCCGCAGCGTCGCGGCGGCCACGCTGATGTCGTTGGATCCGTGCCCGAGGGCGATGTCGAAGCGCGTCCCGCCGGCGGCGCGGACGTCGGCGAGCGCCCAGCGCACGAGCGCGGTCGAACGAGATGCCAGGCCTCCGAACTTGGCGGCGAGCCGCTCGCCGCGATGACGGCCGATCGGCGTGTGCTCGATCCGCAGACGCTCGCACAGCTCGATCGTCTGCGCGAAGTCGCGCGCGGTCACGCGCACGTCGTGGCCGTCGGCCCGCAGGCGCTCGATCAGCGGACGCATCACGAGCACGTGCGGGCTGTTGGTCAGGTCAATCCAGACGCGCATGCCCACAGGACGGTAACGGTCGGGGCTGCGCTCCCCGGCCCTCGATCAGCCGGAACCCGACGATGAGGGCCACGCGGGGCCGCGACGTCCGTTCCGCAGGTATCGTTGGCCCGCGAATGCTGGTCCTCGCCTCGATCTCCGAAACGCTGGTCAACGAAACGTCGAGCTTCGTGCGCGAAGCCGGCCTGCCCGGCATCTTCGCGCTGATGGCGCTCTCCAGCGCCTGCATCCCGATTCCCTCGGAGGTCGTGATGCTGTTCGCGGGCTTCGCCGTCGCCGACCCCGGCCAGAGCGCCTCCCAGCACCACATGACGATGACCGGCGTGATCCTCGCGGGCCTGCTCGGGTCGATGGTCGGCTCCTGGGTGGCTTACGGCATCGGGCGCGGCGGGCGGCTGGAGCTGTTCGAACGCCACGGCGACAAGGTACACATGGGTCCCGCGCAGATCGAACGTGCGGATCGCTGGTTTCAGCGCTACGGCGAGCCCGCGGTGCTGTTCGGGCGACTGATCCCGCTCGTCAGGGCATTCGTGTCGCTGCCCGCGGGCATCGCGAAGATGCCGCTCGGTCGCTTCACGGTGCTGTCGCTGATCGGCACGATCCCGTGGGTGATCGCGCTGGCGTTCGCCGGACACGCGCTCGGCAGTGACTGGACGAGCGTGCGCAAGGGCTTCGAGTACGTCGACTACGCGATCGTGATCCTCGTCGTGATCGGGATCGTCTATGCGATCGTGCGTCGGCGGCGGCGCGGCCCCGCGGACGGGGGCACCGATGCGCCCGTCGCCGACGCGGGCTGAGCGGACGATGCCGCGTCTGCGGCAGCGCTCGCCCGGCCGCGAACAGAGCCGGCGCGGCGATCTCGGGGCCGGTGTCGGTGGGTCCAGGCGGATCTCGCTGGGCGAAGCCATGGCATTGGGCGCCTTGCAGGGTCCGACCGAGCTGCTGCCGGTGTCCTCCTCGGCGCACACGACCCTGATTCCGTGGCTCGCGGGATGGTCCTATCCCGAGCTCGATCCCGAGCTGCGCAAGTCCTTCGAGGTCGCCCTGCACACCGGCGCCGCGGCGGCGCTGGCGCTCGACATGCGCGCCGAGCTGCGCGACTCCGCACGAGGGCTCAGCGCCCGCCGGATGGCGGTGATCGCGTTGGCGCTCACGCCGCCGGCGCTGGCGGGCTACATGCTGGAGCGCACGATCCAGCGCCGGCTCGGCGGACCGCGCTCGATCGTCACGGGGCTGCTCGCAGGCGCAGTGGCGATGGCTGTGGCCGACACACGAGCAGGACGAGAAGCGCCTGCCGGATCGGCTCCGCGCAGACCGCGACGCGAGCACGACGCCCGACCACTGGACGGACTCGCGCTGGGAGTCGCCCAGGCCGCGGCCTTGATCCCCGGCGTGTCGCGCAACGGCGCGACGCTCACGGCCGCTCGAGCCCGCGGCTTCGCCCGCGAGGACGCCCAGACGCTCTCCTGGCACGCGGGCCTGCCGGTGATCTTCGGCGCGAGCATGTTGAAGGCGTGGCGACTGTGGCGAGGCGGCATCCCGGATGCAGCCGGAGCGGCGCTCGCCGCGGGCGCCGGCAGCGCGTTCGTCTCCACGGCGCTGAGCGCGAGGTTGCTGCGACGGCCCCGTGTGAGCGCGCGCTCGCTGCTGCCGTACGCGCTCTACCGCTGCACGATCGCGGCCATCGCCCTCGTACGCCTGCGCAGGACGCAGAATATGTGCGGATGAGCCCGACGACGCAGACCTCGTGACACGAAGCTTGCTCGGCACCCTGCTCGGGGGACGCTACCGCCTCGATGCCGAGATCGGGCGCGGCGGGATGTCGACGGTCTACCGCGCCTTCGACACCGTGCTCGAGCGCCCGGTCGCGATCAAGCTGATGCACCGCGAGATCGCGACCGACTCCGATCAACTGGAGCGCTTCCGCCGCGAGGCGCGCGCGGTCGCGCAACTCAACCATCCGCACATCGTCACCGTCATCGACGCCGGCGAGGAGCCCTCCGAGCACGACGAGCGCTCTGGGATCGGCGGGCACGACGGGGAGCCCGAGGTGGGGACGCCTTACATCGTGCTCGAGTACGTCGCAGGGGAGACGCTCAAGGCGCTGATCCGCCGCGACGGCCCGCTGCAGATAACTCAGGCGATCGCCTACGCGATCGAGATCGCGCGCGCGCTGGGAGCGGCGCACGAGCGGCTTATCGTGCACCGCGACGTCAAGCCGCAGAACGTCCTGATCTCGAGCGAGGGCTCGGCCAAGATCACCGACTTCGGGATCGCGCGGACGCTCACCGAGGAGGGCCTGACGATGGACGGACGGGTGCTCGGCACGACCGACTACGTCTCGCCCGAGCAGGCCCTCGGCCAGCCCGTCACGGGGCAGTCGGACCTGTACTCGCTGGGGGTCGTGCTGTATGAGATGTTGACCGGAACGGTCCCCTTCAGCGGCGAGACACCAGTCGCCGTCGCGATGCGCCACGTGCGCGAGCAGGTGCCCGACGTGCAATCCCTGCGCCCGGAAGTCTCCGCCGCCACCGCCGCGGTGGTCGAACGCGCGACCGCGACCGACCTCGCCGAGCGCTACCCCGACGCGGCGAGCATGGTCGCCGATCTGGAGGAAGCGCTCGCGCTCGAGACCTCCCGTTCCGGTCAGGCCACCGGCGAGGTCACCAGCGTGCTGCGAACGTTGCCGCGGCGCTCGCGCCGGCTGCTGCCCTGGCGCATGCGCCACCCGTGGCGCTGGGCGGCCTCACTGGGGCTGCTCGCGGCGATCGTGGCGCTCGTGCTGATCCTGATCGCCGGTCACACCCACAGTGGAATCGGGCCGAACGTGCCCGCCAAGCACGGCCAGCAGCCGGTGCAGCTCAGTCAGACCGCCGCCCACGACTACAACCCCTTCGGCACCGGCCCCGAACATCCGACGCAGGTCTCGAACGTCATCGACGGCGACCCCAATACGACCTGGAGCACCGAGCACTACGTCGAAGGGACGCTCGGCAAAAAGCCCGGCGTCGGCGTCTACCTGGACGCCGCTCCGGGCGTGAAGGCGCAGGCGATCGAGCTGCAGACGCCCACGCCCGGCTTCACCGCGGCGATCTACGCCTCCAACGACATCCAGCAACTGCCCTACGGGGAGGCGACGCCGCTGACACAGCGCGGATGGACCCAGCTCGCCCCCCCGGACACGATCGGGGCGCACACGACGATCCCGCTGAGCAACCCGACCGACATCCGTTATCGCTATTACCTCATCTGGATCACCAAGCTCCCGCCCTCCAGCGAAGTGGCGGAAATCGCGGAGGCGACGCTGTTCACCTGATGGCGGCGGCGAGTTCAGTGCCGCAGCGCCCGCCGCTTCGCCTGCCGCTCGATCCCCAACCGGCAGAGCCGGTCGAGCAGCTCGGGGTAGGCAATCCCCGAGGCCTCGAGCAGCTTGGCATAGACGCTCGTGGGGGTGAAGCCGGGCATCGTGTTGAGCTCGTTGACGAGCACCGACTCGCCGTCGACGAAGAAGTCCACGCGCGCCAACCCCTCGCAGCCGACCTCTGCAAAGGTCTCGACGGCGAGCTCCTGCACCCGCGCTCGCGCTGTCGCGGAGATGCGGGCGGGGACGACGAGCTCCATCCCGCCGGGCGTGTACTTGGCCTCGTAGTCGTACCACTCACCCGGGAAGACGATCTCGCCGGGCTCTGAGGCCAGCGCCGCCGGACCATCCTCGGCTGCACGCTCGGCGGCGGGCAGTCCGAGGACGCCGCACTCGACCTCGATGCCGGACGCCGTCGCCTCGACGATGACCAGCTCGTCGTGAGCGTAGGCCTGTTCGAGCGCGTCGGTAACGAGTGCGGAGTCGGTGACTCGGACGATCCCGACGGAGGAGCCGAGGTGGGCGGGCTTGACGAACACCGGCAACCCCAGCTCGGCGACCTCGCTCAGCACACGGCCGGGTTCGGCGCGCCAGCGCGCCTCGCGCACGCCGACGTAGTCGACCTGGGGAACCGCGGAAGAGCTCCCGGAGAGCAAGCGCTTGAAGAGGACCTTGTCCATGCAGGCCGCCGACGCGGCGACCCCGGCGCCGACGTAGGCGACGTCGAGCGTCTCGAGCATCCCCTGCACGGTCCCGTCCTCGCCGAACGGACCGTGCAGCGCCGGGAAGGCGACATCGACCCCGAGCAGTCCGTCTCCGGGCTGCGCGCTCACGACCTCTCCGTCACATCGCCAGGCGCCGTCGCGGGCGATCTCGATCGCGACGACCTCGTGCCCGGCCGCGAGCAGGCCTTCGCGGATCGCGGCGCCGGAGGCGAGGGAGACGTCGTGCTCGGAGGAACGCCCACCGCTGAGCACCGCCACGCGGAGTGTGCTCACCGGTGCGCCGGACCTCCCGCCCGCAGATGCGATCGGGACAGCAGGGGGATCGATCATCGCCTCACCCGCTCGCGGCCGGAGGGGTCGGGGTGGCGGGAGTGCTCGGCGTGGTGGTCGTCGGCGTGGTCTGCGGACCGAGCGTGCCGACGGCGATCGTGACCGTGGCGCCCTTGCGCGCCTTGTCGGGAGCGGCGGGACTCTGGCGCAGGACGATGCCGACCTGGGTCGCGTCGGTGGTCGTCTGGGTGACCGCCTGGGGCGTGAACCCGGCGCGACCGAGTTCGGCGGAGGCCTGCGCCTCGTTCTTGCCGATCACGTTCGGGACGGCGGTTTCGGTGGGCGCCTGCGCCACCACGAAGCTCACGGTGCCGCCTGCGGGGAGCGAGGTGCCGGCGGCGGGGGACTGTTCGAGCACCGTCCCGGGCGACTGTTCGCTCGAGGTCTGCTGCGTGACGGTGCCGGCTGCGAGTTTTGCGTTCGTCAGCGTCGCTTCGGCGGCCGCGCGCGATTGGCCGACCAGGTCGGGCACGGTGCTCTGCGCGGGCCCGCTGGAGACGACCACGGTGACGGCGCTGCCCGCCTGCGCCTCGGTGCCCGCGGAGGGGTTGGTCGAGATCACGCGTCCGCTCGCCACCGTGGCGCTGGACTGCTTTTCGGTACTCGGCTTGAAGCCGGCTTCCTTGAGCTTGGCGGTGGCCTGCGCGGCGGTGAGCCCGGTGACGTCGGGCAGGGGCGAGCTGCCCGGTCCGGTGGAGACCGCGATGGTCACCCGCGCGCCACTGCCGACGAGGCTTCCGGCCGAGGGCGTCTCGCTGATGACGATGCCGTCGGCGACGGTGGAGCTCGCGGTCAGCGCCGGGACGGGGACGAGGCCGGCGCGGCGCAGTGCGGCGGCAGCGGCCGCTTCGCTCTGTCCCGCCACGTTCGGCACGGTCACATTTCCGCCCGAGGAGGGGCGCGTCAAAGCCAACACCAGCACCAGTGCGACGATCGCGGCCACCACCGCGGCGGCGAGCGCCAGGCGCAGGTTGCGGCGCCTTTTGGCTGCCTGCTCGTCCTCCTCCTCGGGCGGTCCACCAGAGTCGGGAGGCAACAGCAACGCAGCGGGCGGCACACCGGTGGACAGCGCCGTTCCGGCGGGCACGACGTGCGTGGCGGTACCGTCGCCGGCGGGCGGCTGCGTGGCGAAGATGGCAGTGACGGCGCCGGCCGGCAGTCGCTCGCGCGCGACGCTCAGCGCCGCGATGAACTGCTCGGCGCTCGCGTAGCGTGCGGCAGGGTCCTTGGCGAGCGCGCGCAGCACGATCTCGTCGAGCATGGGCGGCACTCCGGGATTGGCGGCGCTCGGGGCGGGCGGCTGGGCGGAGACCTGCTTGAAGGCGATCGCGACCGCGGTGTCGCCGTCGAACGGGACCGCGCCGGTCAACAGCTCGTACAGAATCACCCCGACCGCGTACAGATCGGAGGCCGCGCTGACGACATGGCCCTGGGCCTGCTCGGGCGAGAGGTATTGGGCGGTGCCCATGATCGAGCCGGTCATCGTCATGTCCGAGGCGCCGGCCTGGGCGATCCCGAAGTCGGTCACACGCGCGCGTCCCTCCTCGTCGAGGATCACGTTGTGCGGCTTTAGGTCGCGGTGGATCACCCCGCGCGCGTGGGCGAACCGCGCGGCCTGCAGGATCTGCGTGACGATGTCGATCGCGACCACCGGATCGAGCGGACCCTGTTCGCGCACGAGCTCCTTCAGCGAGCGTCCGGGTACGTACTCCATCGCGATGTAATAGGTCCCGTCCCACTCGCCGCGATCGAAGATGGCGACGATGTTGGGGTGCGAGAGCCCGGCGGCGCTCGAGGCCTCGCGGCGAAAGCGCTCGACGAACTCCTGGTCCTCGGCGAAGTGATGATGCAGGACCTTGACCGCGAGGCTGCGCCCGAGCAGCTGATCTTCGGCGAGGTAGACGTCGGCCATCCCGCCGGAGCCCAGGCGCGAGAGCACGCGGTAGCGGCCGTCGATGATCGTGTTCGGCTCAACCATCGCTCGGCGCCCTCTGCAGGACCGATCAACCATGCAGCACCGCTTCCATGACCTGGCGCGCAACCGGAGCGGCGAACTCGGCGCCCTGGCCGGGGACGTCCTGCAGGGTCACCGCGATCGCCACCCGCGGGTTCTGAGCGGGAGCGAAGGCGACGAACCAGACGTTGTTGACCGCCGCGCCGATCTGCGTCTCGGCGGTGCCGGTCTTGCCGGCGACCCGTACTCCGGATATCTGCGCGGCGGTGCCGGTGCCTTCGGTGACGACCGCTTCCATCATGCTCGTGAGCGAGGCGGCGGTCGAGGATTTCATCACGACCGACTGCACGCGGGGGGATACCTGCGAGACGGTGCTTCCTTCGGGATCGACGATGCGCGCGGCCAGGTGGGGCGCCATCAACCGTCCCTGGTTGGCGACCGCCGCCGCGACCTCGGCCATCTGCAGCGGCACGACCTGGAGTTTGTCCTGGCCGATCCCCAGCCGTCCGACGTCGACGTACCGGCTCGTGGGGGAGAGCAGGCGCTGACCGAGATACTCGCCGCTCGACCGACATCTGATCGCTCGGGTAGTCGAGCTGGGGCTTGCGGTCGAACCCGAAGCGGCTCATGTAGCGGGCGAGCGTCCGCTTGCCGAGGTGTTCGGCGACCTGGGCGTAGACGGTGTTGACAGATTTGACCAGCGCTTCGGTAAGCGTCAGCTGACCGAAGGACTCGTGTTCGTCGTTAGCGAGCGGCACGCCCGAGACCAGGATGCCGTCCTTGCCACTGACCTGCGATTCGGGGGTGTACTGGCCGGTGTCGATCGCGGCGGTGGCCGTCACCACCTTGAAGGTCGATCCTGGCGCGTAGCCGAACTGGGTCGCGCGGTTGACAAGGGGGGTGCCGAAGGAGTCGCGGGTGAGGCGTTCGTAAGCGCTCGGCGAGCTCAGCAGGTTGGGGTCATAGCTCGGCGTCGAGGCCATCACCTGCACGGCGCCGGTACGCGGATCGAGCGCCACGACCGCGCCGCGATGTTCGCCAAGAGCGGAGATCGCCGTGCGCTGGGCGGCCGGGTCGAGCGTCGTGATCACTTCGTCTCCCTGCCGGCGCTTGCCCTGCAGCTGGTCGAGGATCGCCTGCAGGTTGTCGGCGCTGCCTTCCCCGTCGAGCGCCGCGTTGCGATAGCGCTCGATGCCCGACTGACCGAGATCGGTGAAGGAGTAGCCGACCGCCTGAGCGAACAGCGAGCCGGTCGGGTAGGTCCGGTGATAGGTGCCTTCGCGCCCGCGTACGCTGCGTGCCAGCACGGTCCCGTCGGAGGCCACGATCGGCCCGCGGCGGATGCGTTCCTGCTGCAGCAGCGAGCGCCGGTTCAGTGCGTTCTGGCGCAGCGCACCGGCTTCGAAGATCGTCCAGCGCGAGGTGAACGCGATCAGCAACGCGAACAGCACCACCACCAAGCCGTACAGGCGGACGATCGGCTTATTCACTGAGCTGCCCCAGTTCCAGGCTGCGGATGAGGCCGGTGGCCTTGGATTCGGAGTACAGCGAGTGGTCGAGCAACGAGCGCCTGCGTATGGGCGACAGCGTCGAAGCGCTCACACCCGAGACGTAGTCGCTGCTGTACAGCTTGATCCCATCGGGCAACTGGTAGGGAAAGCCGTTGTAGAGCGTGACCAGGCCGCGGGCGTTCGTGCCGATGAAGTAGACCGACTGCGCGGCCAGGTAGGCGCCGCAGGCGAGCAGTCCGAGCACGACCAGCACGATCGCCACCGGCGTCATGTGCCGTATACGCCTGCGCTTGCCCGACGTGCGCCGGCGCCGGCGTGGGCTTGCGCGGCTGGCGAGGTCGCACCGGCGTCGCGGGCTCCGCGGAGGAAGCGAGGACATCCGCCACATCGGCCCCAGCGTGCGTACCCGGGCCCCGGCGATGGCCGGGGCGGCGTCGGCGCTGGCCGTCCGAGTCCGCCGGCACGAGAGCGAGCACTTCACGTGTCTCGGGCGCCGGCGGGAGCGCCGGCACGGAGGGGTCCTCGAGGCGGAAGAGAACGACCGTGATGTTGTCGCGCCCTCCGGCCTCGTTGGCCGCTGCGATCAGGGTCTCGCCGAGGTCTCGCAGGCGCGGGTGTGAGCGCATGAGCTCGGCGAGGCGCTCCTCGGGGAGCATGGTCGTCAGGCCGTCGCTGCACAGCAGGTAGACGTCGCCCGAGCGGGCGCTGTATGAGCGCGTGTCCACCTCGACCGAGGGCTCGGGACCGAGCGCGCGCGTGATCACCGAACGCTGCGGATGATCCACGGCTTCCTCGGGCGTGATCTTGCCCTGGCGCATCAGCTCGTCGACGAGCGAGTGGTCGTCGGTCAGGCGCATGAGCTCCCCTGCGCGCAGGCGATAGGCGCGGCTGTCCCCGACGTGGGCGATCGCGATCTCCTCGGGCGCGACGTACACCGCGGTCAGCGTCGTGCCCATGCCCGCGTGCTCGGCGTTCGAGTGGGAGAGCTCGTGGATGCGGGAGTTCGCCTCGCCGGCCCGCTGCGCGAGGCTGCTCTCGGGTGCGGTGGTGTCGCCCAGTCCCTCTTCGAAGACGTCCACGGCGAGCCTCGAGGCGACCTCGCCCGCCTGCGCGCCGCCCATCCCGTCGGCGACCACGAACAGCGGTGGGCGGGCCAGCAGCGAATCCTCGTTCGCACGGCGCTGACGACCGGTGTCGGTGGCGGCGTACTGTTCGGCTACGCGCAACATCGGCTCGCTTCACTCACGGTCGCCGTGCGGATAGCTGCGGACGCCGTGCGCTCGCGGGCAGACGCCTGCGCTGTCGTCGTTCGAAGGATCTGGCTGGCGGCGTGCACTGGCTAGTCGACCTCGAACGTGAACTCAGAGTCGCCGATCCTGACGCGATCGCCGGGATGCAGCGGTCGGGGCGTCTCGAGCAGCTCCTCGTTGAGGTAGGTGCCGTTGGTGGAGCGTAGATCCTCGATCACGAGGATGTTGCCCTGCCGGTAGATGCGCGCGTGGCGCGAGGAGGCGAAGGGATCCTCCAGGCGTATCTCGGCCTGATCGCCGCGGCCGAGCACGACGTCCTCGTCGAGGTCGTAGATCATGCCCGGTTCGTGGCCGACGGCACGCTCCACCGCCAGCCGTGGCGATCGTCCCGTCAGGTCCGCGACCCCGGCCGCGGAGGCGGAATGCAGGCCGGTCGCGTCGGCGGGGGCCGGGCTCCCGGCCGATGAGGCGAGCCCGGGGGAGGACGCGCCGCGCAGGTCGCGCAGCGCGCTGCGCGCGACCCACAACAGGAACAGGTAGAGCACCGCCAGAAAGCCGAACTTCAGAGCCACGGATACGGGGGCGAGCGTCGTCATGAGATCTCGAACACGATCTCCGTGGAACCGAGCTCGATGCGGTCTCCGGAGTGGAGAGGATGGGCGCCGCGGATGTCGCGACCGTTGACCCGTACCCCGTTGGTCGAGCCGAGATCGACGACGCTCCAGCCGTCCTCGCCGGGACGGAGCTCGGCGTGACGGCGGGAGATACCGGTGTCCTCGAGCACGATGTCGCAGTCGCGGCTGCGGCCGAGGACGCCGCCCGCGGGCGGCACCGGCAGCCGCCGGGCGCCGACGGCCAGCAGCGCCCGCGCCGGGCGGCGGGCGCGTGCCTCCTCGACGGGACCGCGCATGCGCGCCGAGCTGCTGTAGATCATCGTCTGCCCATGTTCGTCCGGAGGCTCCACCTGCTGCACGTCGACCGCCGGCCCCGTGGAGGAGTCCTCGTCACTGTGACCGTCAGCCCGGACGAGCCGCGCCTGGATCCCGAATTCGCCGAGCGAGAGCTCCTCGTCGGTGTGAAAGGAGATCAGCGGCTGCGAAGCGAGGATCAACTCCTCGCGGCGGGCGTGCTCGAGCAGGTAGGCGCACAGCTCGTCGATCACCTCCTGCTCGACGCCCTCGTAGCGTGCGCGATCCTGGGGAGAGAGCCACACCGAGTACTCGTTCGGCGCATAGGTGCGCGAGACCGAGGCGGTGCGGTGCTCGTCCATCTCCCGCGCCAGCTTGTGGGCCAGTTCGATTGGGCGCACCTCCGAGCGGAAGATACGCCCGAACGCGCCTTCGACGAGGTTGGCGATCCTGGTCTCGAGTGCTCTCAGGGGGTTCATGGGAGGGGTGCCGGTGGTCGGCCGTCCCTACGTACCTCCGGTATTCGGCACTCTAAGGGTGACGAACCGAGACCGGGCCGCGCAGCGCGCCCCCGGCTACGGCGACGGCTGCGCCGGCGATCGCTCCGAGAACCGCGCCGCGTGGCTGGGGCAGGACGGCGCCGGCAGAGAGCCCGGCGTCGAAGTAGGGCGTCGCGGCCAGCAGCGCAGTCGACCACACGAGCGCAGCGATCGTGTCGCGGATCGCGCTCGAGCCCCGCACCAGCAACGGCAGTACTGCCGGCGGCGGCGGCCCACAGCGCCGCGCCACACAGGAGGCCGAGGGTGAGCGCCGGAGCGATCGCATGGGCGGCGGCGCTGTCCAGCGAGCCCTCCCACAGCGCGCGCGGCGGCGCCCCGGCGGGCGCTCCGAGCCACAGTCGCGACCCATGCCCGCTGCTAGCCAGCAGCGGCTCGGCGAGCGCCAGCCACCAGTAGCCGAGCGCGCCGTAGGCGGCGCGTCGCGACCAGCGCGTCGCCTGTCCCGCCACCGCGGGATATGCGCCGGCCAAGCCGATGAGCCCGAGCGCCGGCGCCAGGACCGCGGTCAGCCAGCCGAGCCCGGGCCGGGGCCCCAGGAGCAGCAGCGGCGCGGTCGCCGCGAGCAGCAGTAGGGCGACCCCCGGTGTGCGCTCGCCACCTGCCAGGCGGCCAGAGCGAGGACACAGCCGGCCCACACGGCGCGTGGCA
This sequence comes from uncultured Solirubrobacterales bacterium, assembly GCA_963714025.1. Taxonomy (GTDB): domain Bacteria; phylum Actinomycetota; class Thermoleophilia; order Solirubrobacterales; family Solirubrobacteraceae; genus Palsa-744. The sequence goes on along the minus strand of OY970221.1, from coordinate 1,633,010 downwards.
GCGGCAGCCTGCGCGAGCGAGGCGCGTGCTCGGCCAGAGCGTCGGGCGTGGCACTGGCGCCCCCTGCCTCCGGGCTACGCCCGAGCGGGTCCGCACCGGCGCCCGGGTGAGGCCCCGCGACTCGGTGCTCCTCGGTGCGCGGAGGATGGGTAAGGCCGCCTGACGCGCATGCGGCCGGACTCGTGCGGGCCGTCGTCGGGCCGCGTGCGCTCGGCCCGACGGCGCAGCAGCCCGCGCCTGCGGGTGGTTCCCTCGACCAGGGCAAGCTCCAGGGCCGATCGCAGCTCATGCAGCGTTCCCCGGTCTTCCGGCTCGATCGCTACGGCGGTGTCGATCGCGTCGCTCAGCGCGCGCGGCAGGTCGGGGCGGCGAGCGGCGAGCGGCGGCAATGGGCGGCCGATGCGGCGAGCGGTCGCCGCTGCTGTCGGACCACGCACCGGGTTGACCCCGGTGAGGCCCTCGTATATGACCAGCGCGAGCGCGTAGACGTCCGCGGACTCGTCGATCTGCAGACCTTCGCTCTGCTCGGGAGCCATATAGGCGAGCGTGCCGAGCGTCTCCCCGGTGCGCGTCAGCGCCTGCTCGCCCGCGAGGCTGGCGCCGCCGAAGTCGGTCAGCTTGGCCGGCGCCTCGCGCGCGTCCGGATCGCGTGGCACGAGCACGTTCTGGGGCTTGACATCGCGGTGTATGACCCCGCGCGCGTGGGCGTGTGCGAGGGCGTGCTGCGAGCGTCACGCCGATCTCGAGCAGCTCCTCGTCGCGGAGCGCGTCCTGTGCGATCAGCTGCGCGAGCGTGTCGCCCTCGATGAGCTCGGATACGAGATAGAAGGCGTCGTCGTCGACGTAGGCCTCATGCAGCGCCACGATCGCCGGATGCGCGAGGCGTGCGGTCGCGAGCGCCTCACGCGAGGCGCGCTCGCCGGCCTGTGACTCGCCCTCGCCCGCGGTCGTGGTCGGACAGATCTGGAGGCAGCGGTATCCGCTTGAGCGCGACCTCGCGGTGCAGCAGCTCGTCGTGCGCGCGCCACACGACCCCGAACCCACCGGCGCCGAGCCGCTCGATCGGACGGTAGCGACCATGCAGGAGCGCGCCTTGGGCGGATGTGCGCGGCGCCTCGGACACAGGTTGGGCGGAGCCTGCGGCAGGACCTGCGCGGGTGATCGTGATGGACTCGAAGGCGGCTCGGCGGCGGCCGTCTCAGGCGCCGCCCCGTTCCGCGGTCGATGCTCCTGGACGAGGGTCTGCGAAGAGTCGTCCACCGGATGGCGCGTTCGCCGCCCGCAGGCGACCTCCCTGCACGAAAGCGAAGGATTATGCTCGTTGACCGAGAAGTTGCAGGTTCACGGGCCGTACGGAGGGCAGTCATACTGGTGCCCTGCGCATGAACAAGTCCCTGCAAAGGAGCACATAGCTTTTGTCGTTCTTTGACGACGGGGAGGAGACAGCGACTCGCCCCGCAGCCCGCGCGCCGCAGAGGACCGCGCCCGCGTCGCCCGGGGCACGCCGATGCGCCCGATTCGCACGAGGAGCACACTGTGATGGTGCGCCGACGCGTGGCGGCCGGGGTCGGCGTGGTATTGCTGATCGTGATCGTGCTGATCGTCAACGGCTGCCTGAAAAGCCAGAAGACGCAGGCGCTGAAGGACTACACCAGCAATGTCTCGCGGATCGTGACGGCGTCCGACCAGCAGGTCTCGCAACCGCTGTTCGCGGCACTGTCGGATGCGAGTGCCAAACCGGCCCTGAACGTGGAGACGCAGGTCAACCAGCTGCACCTGGAAGCCGCGAAGCAGGCCTCCGAAGCGAAGGGGCTGAGCGTGCCCGGGGAAATGAGCTCGGCGCAGCGCTACCTGCTGCTGACACTGGATCTACGTGCGGAAGGGGTGGAAAAGGTCGCGAACCTGCTGCGGACGGCACTCGGGGGCCAGGCCAAGCAGGCGAGCACGGCGATCGCGGGTGACATGGAGAACTTCCTCGCCTCCGACGTGGTCTATTCGCAGCGGGTCGCGCCGCTGATCGAAGAAACGTTGAAGGGCGCCGGTGCCGGGGGCCAGACGCTCGCGAGCACGCACTTCCTGCCGAACGTCGGCTGGCTGGAACCGAGCACGGTGCAGTCGCGCATCACCGGCCAGTCGGCCTCCTCGGCGAACGCGCCTGTGACCGGCAACCACGGCAGCGCGCTGAAGGGGGTGAGCGTCGGGGCCAACACGCTGGCCGGCGAACCCACGCTCAACCACATCAGCGGCGGCGCCAACCCGACGTTCACCGTGCAGGTCGAAGACTCGGGTGAATTCCCCGAGACGAACGTCAAGGTGAACGTCACCGTGACCGCGGCCGGAAAGCAGTACGCGGCCTCGCACACGATCGAAAAGACCGAACCCGGCAAGACCGTCAATGTGGACGTCCCGGTGACCGGCGTGCCGCTTAGCGCGGCGTCGAAAATCGAAGTGAAGATCGAAGCGGTGCCGGGCGAGAACGACACCGAAAACAACAAGAACACCTACCTGGCGATCTTCGGCAGCTAGAACCTGGTCCCAGCGCAGGCACAGGAGCTCGACCCCCGGCGGGCCTGCGCGATTGCGCGTGTGCTCTGCGCGCTAAGTTGTGGCGAGCATGGCCGGCGCGATAACCGACACCCAGGGGATCGTCGCGATCGCTGCGGCCGCCGTGGCCGTGGTCGCGCTGCTCGCCTGTGGAGCGCTGGCGCTGTCGGTGCGCCGGCTGCGACGCTCGCAGAAGCTCGTGCTGGGCGATCGCGAGGCCCGCGACGTGGTGGCCCACGCCGCTGAGATGCAGGACGCGTTCGAGGCGCTGCGGGGGTACGTGGAGGATGTCGCGGCGCGCCTGGACGGGCGCTCTGGCCGGCGCGGAGACGGCACTGCACGGCGCGATCGCCCACCGCTCGCTGGTTCGCTACGACGCCTACAACGAGCTCTCCGGACAGCAGTCGATGTCGATCGCGCTGCTCGACGACGCGGGCTCGGGGATCGTGCTGTCGTGCATCCATCATCGCGACCAGGCGCGCGTGTACGGCAAGCAGGTGCACGATGGACGGGGCGAGCTCGAGCTCTCTCCCGAGGAGGCCGAGGCGGTGCGGCTCGCGCTGAGCCCGGCCGGGGGCGAGCCGATGTCGCCGGACAGTCAGCGGGCTGAGAGCGCCGCGGGCCGCGAGCGCCCGCGCGTCGGCTACCTCGGGCCCGAGGGCACCTTCAGCGAGGAGGCGCTGCTGGCCGGCGTCGAGCCCGGCGCAGTCGAGCCGGTGGCGCTGAGGACGATCTACGACACGATCCTCGCGCTCAAACGCGGTGAGGTGGAGTGGGCGCTCGTGCCGATCGAGAACTCGCTGGACGGCTCGATCAGCGTCACGCTGGATCTGCTGGGCAGCGAGGAGGGAGGGCTGCGGATCGTCGGCGAGGCGCTGCTGTCGATCAGGCATTCGCTGATCGCCGCCGAGGCGGTGGGGCTGGAGGAGATCGACACCGTGCTCACCCATCCCGCAGGTCCCGGGTCAGTGCGAGCGATTCCTGCGCGGCGAGCTCGGCCACGCGAGGGTGCTGGCGGCGAGCTCGACCGCCGAGGCGGTGCGGATGGTCGTGGACGGAGGGCAGCCGGGGCAGGCGGCGCTGGGGACGGTGCTCGCCGCCGAGATCTACGGCGCGACGGTGCTGCGGGAGGGCGTCCAGGACAGAGACGACAACGAAACGCGGTTCGTGTGGCTCGCGCGGCGAGCGGGTCGGCGCCGACGAGTGCGATCGGCAGGACGCCGACGGACCCCACACGGCGCACGGCGAAGGGCGCGGCCGCGGACGCCGATGAGTGCCCCGCCGCTGCGCTCACAGGGCGGCGAGCGGTGGAAGACATCGCTGGTGTTCTGGGGTCCCGGGGCGGACAGTCCGGGATGGCTCGTTCGTTGCCTCGACGAGTTCGGCAGACGCGCGATCAACCTGACGAAGATCGAGTCGCGACCCAAGCGCGATCGGATGGGCAGCTACATGTTCTTCGTGGATCTCCAGGGAGCGGTGAGCGATCCGGCGATCGCCGAGGCGCTCACGGGCCTGCGACAGATCTGCGAGCAGGCGCGGGTGCTCGGCTCCTACCCGATGGGTGGACCTCGAATCGCGACTGCGCGGGCAGGCGCGCCGACCGCGGAACGGGGCGCGGGCTATCGCAACGGGCCGAGCACACCCTCGCTACACTCCGGCGCTACAGATGGATAGCACCGTTCCACCTGTAGTACTGAGGTCCGTGCCGCCACCAGAGCACCGGCGGCGCGGGCCTGACAGTGGCCGGGTGCTCGTGTTGAACGCGACGTATGAGCCGATCAACGTGTGCTCGGTGCGTCGCGCGGTCGTGCTGCTGCTGAAGGAGAAGGCCGAGCTGCTCGAGCGCGGACGCTGGGAGCTGCATTCGGAGAGCTCCACGCTCGCACGGCCGGTGGTGATCCGGCTCGTCAGCTACGTGCGCGTGCCGCGCGACGCGCACCGGCGCAAGATCACCAGGCGCGCCGTGTTCGCGCGCGACGGCTGGGCCTGCCAGTACTGCGGCTCGCGCTCGAACCTGACCGTCGACCATGTGATCCCGCGCTCCAAGGGCGGCAACTCCAGCTGGGAGAACATCGTCGCTTCGTGCGCACCGTGCAATCGGCGCAAGGGCGACCGCCTGCCGCGCCAAGCCGGGATGCACCCGCGTCACGCACCGCGTACCCCGCGCGCTGAGATCTTCATCCACGTCGCTTCGCCGACGATCCCGGCGGCGTGGCTGCAGTACCTGCCGCAGGCCGCGTAGACGCGGAGAGGGAGACAGATGGGCTGTCGAGAGAGAAAGCGAGGGGCACCCTCGACCGGATGCCCCTCGCGATACGGCTGTGACTGGAAAGACCGAGGCGACTCGCTTACGCGCTGCTGCCGGAGGGACCAGGTCCGGATGTCGTCTCGGGGTGTCCCGGGTTGGATTCCGCCAAGCGGTCCAGCCTCCGACCTAGCGGCCGGTCACCTCCAGGGTCCCGCGAGAACTGTGACTAAGCGTACGGACCACCTCCTTTCTCTGGTCTGGCCAGAGTAGCGAACGGAGATGACATCCGCGAGCGCTAATTGTCGTCCGGCGATCCTTCGGGCGTCTGCGCCGCGCTCCTCGAGCTGCGGTGCCGGCGACCGGACGCATCCTCGACCGGCCCCTCCTCGGTGTCAACCACGACGGCGACGGCGCTGACGAGATCCTCGTCCTTGAGGTTCATCGCGCGCACGCCGGTGGCCGAGCGGCCCTGCTGGGAGATGCCCGCCGGCGGAGGTTCGCTGGACCATGCCGCCGACGGAGATGAACACGAGCTCCTGGTGCTCGCGCACGACCAGCGCGCCGGCGAGGCCGCCCTTGCGCTCGGTGAGCTTGATCGTCTTGACGCCTTTGGCGCCGCGGTTGGTCTTGCGGTACTGGGCGATCTGGGTGCGCTTGCCGTAGCCGTTCTCGGTGACGACGAGCAGGTCCATGTCGTCGCGGGCGACGTCCATCGCGATCACCTCGCCGTCTGCGCCGACGCCCATGCCGCGTACGCCGCTGGTGTCGCGACCCATCGAACGCGCGTCGGACTCGGCGAAGCGCACGGTGAGGCCGGCCTTGGAGACCATGATGATCTCGTCGTTCGGATCGACCGCGCGCACGGCGAGCAGCTCGTCGTCGTCGCGGATCTTGATCGCGATGATCCCGTCGGCTTTGATCGGCGTGTTGTACTGCTGGAACTCGGTCTTCTTGACCGTGCCGCTGCGAGTGGCGAACACGAGGTACTTCGTCTCGGAGAAGTCGCGCGTGGAGACCACCGCCTGGATGCGCTCGCCTTCGCGCAGCGGCAGGATGTTCACGAGCGCGCGCCCCTTGGCCGTGCGCGAGGCCTCGGGCAGCTCGTACACCTTGGAGCGGTAGACCTTGCCGCGGTTGGAGAAGAACAGCAGGTAGTCGTGCGAGGAGCAGACGAACAGGTGCTCGATGAAGTCGCCGTCCTTCATGTCCATCCCGGTGACGCCGCGTCCGCCTCGCGCCTGCTGGCGGTAGGTGGCCAGCGGAAGCGACTTGACGTAGCCGGACTGGGTGATCGTGATGACCATCTGCTGATCGGCGATCAGGTCCTCGATGTCGATCTCGTCCTCGGAGTGGCTGATCTCGGTGCGCCGTTCGTCGCCGAAGCGCTCGGAGATCTCCTCGAGCTCCTCCTTGATGACGTCCAGCACGCGCGTCTCGTCGCCGAGGATCGCGCGCAGCTCGGCGATGCGCTCGGTGACGTCGGCGTGCTCCTGTTTGATCGAGTCGGCCTCGAGCGCTGTGAGCTGGGAGAGGCGTAGGTCGAGAATCGCCGAGGCCTGGATCGTGCTCAGCTCGAAGCGCGCGACGAGTTGCTCGCGGGCGTCGTCGCGATCGCGTGCGGCGCGGATCAGCTCGATGATCGAGTCGAGATTGTCGAGCGCGATCAACAGGCCGAGCAGAATGTGCGCGCGGGCCTCCTTCTCGGAGAGCTCGTGCTTGGTGCGGCGCACGATCACTTCGCGCTGATGGGCGACGTAGTTGTGGATGACCGCGCGCAGGTTCAGCGTGCGCGGGACGTTGTCGACGAGCGCGACCATGTTCACGCCGAAGGTCGTCTGCATCGAGGTGTGCTTGTAGAGCTTGTTCAGCGCGACCTTCGGGATCACGTCGCGCTTGAGCTCGATCACGAGGCGCATGCCGCGCTTGTCGGACTCGTCGCGCAGGTCGGAGATCTCGGAGATGCGTTTGTCGCGCACGAGATCGGCGATCTTCTCGATCAGGTTCCCCGGCCCGCCCTTCTTGACCATGAACGGCAGCTCGGTGACGACGATCGCCTCCTTGCCCTGCTTGAGCGGCTCGATGTGCGCCTTGGCCTGCACGCGCACGCGCCCGCGCCCGGTCTCGTAAGCGTCGCGGATGCCCTGGTGTCCGAGGATGATCCCGCCAGTGGGGAAGTCCGGGCCTTTGATGTGCCCCAGCAGCCCGTTGGTGTCGATCTCGGGATCGTCGATGTAGGCGATCGTCGCCGCGATCACCTCGCGCAGATTGTGTGGCGGGATATTCGTCGCCATCCCCACCGCGATCCCCGATGAGCCGTTGACGAGCAGGTTCGGGAAACGAGCCGGCAGCACGAGCGGTTCCCGGCGCGAGCCGTCGTAGTTGGGCGCGAAGTCGACCGTGTCCATGTCGAGATCGCGCAGCATCTCCGTGGCGATGCGGGTCAGGCGCGCCTCGGTGTTGTGGCTGACGAACCCGTTGGTGAGAAACGAGTGATCATCCGTATCAACTCGCAGGGAGTAAACGGGCTGGGTGGCAGCAGGCGAAACGCTGTCCACCCGGGCGTAGTAATAGTCACCGCTCACCAGCGGCTCGACGACCTGGCGGACCTCGGGCGAGGCGATTCTCTCCATTAGGGCCGTCCGATCGCGCTCCCAGCGCTCTATGCGATCGACGTTGTGTCGGCGTAGCCAATCACGATCGGCACGCGAGCCGCTGGCCTCGCTGCGTATGTACTCGGAAACGAACGGCACATGATCGTGACTCAGAGCCCGACTCTCCGTCGGGATGGTGCGAAGGTCGCGCCGCAGCTTGTGCTGCTTTACGCCAAGGAATCCGACACGCTCGAGGAACAGGCGTGCCTCGCGCCTGTTTGTCAGGACGAGCTTGTGCTCACCACGAGGCGTAGGCTTGCAGCGACGACTTACGATCCCGAACTCCAGCAGGAGACGCTGAACGTCTATGCAGAGCTGTTCGCTGTAGGAGGAATAGGAGACCTGGATCGTGCTGCGCGGCAGCAGTGACGAGGACCCGTCCCCGGTGAAGAGCGCCTGGAGAAACGCCCGCTTGAATGCCGGCGAGCCCTGCCATACAGCCTCGGGTACCCGCTTGGCCGCGCTGCGCATGGCAGAGCAGGAATGCGAGCGGGCTCTCCCGGAAGGAAGATAGGTTTTGCACATCCAGCTCAAACAGACGGCTGCCCGAGCGGATGTTGCGCTCGCTTACGTAGCGAGCACCGCCTACGTGCTCGTCGTAGGCCGACAGGACCGTCTGGAAGAACTCGGCGTCGATGTTGTTGAAGCCAGCACGGTCGGTCGACGCCCAGCCCTCGGACACAAATGCACCCAGCAACAGCGCCAGCGAGCGCTCGGACGCATTCAACTCCGTGCCGGGCGTTCTCGGTGTGCGGCTGACCAGAACGTGGTCGCCCCCGCCAGCTCGTCCAGGCGCTTCCAAAGAAACAACGGCACGCCCACCATGTCCACGAGGCAGAGCACGGGTGGTTGTGAGTACCTGTCAGCTCGAACCCCTCGCGGGTGCGGACCTTCAATGTCGGATGCTCTCCCGAGTGGAAGACACGCGATGCATGGACGGGTCGCCCGAGTCGGTCGAGGACAGTGAGATCGACCTCGCGCTCACTGTCCGGCTCGAGACCTCGCGCGAGATCCTCGATCCGAACGGTCCCAGTCGGGGTTTGCACACGGGTGTGACCGACGACGCAATACCTCATCGCGGCTGCCGGATCGTCGTCGACCGAGCCGAAGTTGCCCTGGCCGTCGACCAGTTCGTTGCGCATCGAGAACTCCTGGGCCATGCGCACGAGCGTGTCGTAGATCGCGGAGTCGCCGTGCGGGTGGTACTTGCCCATCACCTCGCCGACGATCAGGGCGCACTTCGAGTAGGAGCGCGTGGGGCTCAGGCCGAGCTCGTTCATCGCATAGAGCACGCGGCGGTGCACGGGCTTCAGGCCATCGCGCACGTCGGGCAGGGCGCGCCCGACGATCACCGACATCGCGTAGTCGAGATACGCCGAGCGCATCTCCTCCTCGAGTGCCCGCGGTTCTATGTTCCCGCCGCTCAGCGTCTCGGGGGTAGCCATCGCTAAGCCTCACACGTCCAGGTTCGCCACGGTACGGGCGTTCTCTTCGATGAATTCCCGGCGGGGCTCGACCTGGTCGCCCATCAACTTGGAGAAGATGCGGTCGGCGGCCGCGGCGTCCTCCAGCGTCACCTGGGCCAGCATGCGCGTGGCCGGCGCCATGGTCGTTTCGCCGAGCTGATCGGCGTTCATCTCGCCGAGCCCCTTGAAGCGTTGCAGTTTGGTCCCCTTCTGCGCGACCGTCATCACGGCCTCGCGCAGCGCCTCGAACGAAGCGGCGCTTTCCTGAGCGTCGCCGAAGCGCACGTCGAAGGCGGGGGTGCCGGCGAGCTCGACCAGCTGCGCGTGCACGCGCGCGAGCTGGCGGTACTCCTGGGAGGCGAACAGCTCGCGGGAGATGCGATGGGTGCGGGCGAAGCCGGTGCTCGTTTCGATCGCCTTGACGCGCAGCTCGGCGGCGTCCACGGAGAGCAGCTCGGTGGCGTGCGTCTCCCCGACCGCCCCCTCGCGCGAGAGCAGCGCGACGGCGGCCTCGGGGTCGAGGGCCTGCTCGCCCAACAGCGAGGACTCCTCGAGGAACTGCACCATGTCGTGGCCGTGCACCGCGCGCAGCGAGGAGGCCCAGCCCTCGTACTGCTTGAGCAGTCGGGTGAAGCGCTGCCAGCGGGCCTCGGTGAGCTTGAACTGCGTGCCGTGACGGTCGAAGACGTCGATGCGATCCCACTTGTCGGCGAGCAGGATCTCCTCGAGCTCGGAGTCCTTCTCGATGTAGCGCTCGCGCGAGCCCTGCTTGAGCTTGTACAGCGGGGGCTTGGCGATGTAGACGTAGCCGGCCTCGATCAGCTCCTGCATCTCGCGGAACAGCAGCGTCAGCGCGAGCGTGCGGATGTGCGCGCCGTCGACGTCGGCGTCGGTCATCAGGATGACCTTGTGGTAGCGCGCGTTCTCGATGTTGAACTCGTCGCGCACGCCGGTGCCGATCGCGGTGATCAGCGCCTGGATCTCGACGTTCTGCAGGACCTTGTCGATGCGCGACTTCTCGACGTTGAGGATCTTGCCGCGCAGCGGCAGCACCGCCTGGGTGTTGCGGTCGCGGCCCTGCTTGGCCGAGCCCCCGGCGGAGTCGCCCTCGACGACGAACAGCTCGGCCAGCGAGGGGTCCTTGACCGAGCAGTCGGCGAGCTTGCCCGGCAGCGTGGAGTTCTCCAGGGCTGACTTGCGGCGGGTGAGGTCGCGGGCCTTGCGCGCGGCCTCACGGGCGCGCTGGGCCTGCACGGACTTCATGATCACCGCGCGCGCCTCGGAGGGGTTCTCCTCCAGGAACTCGCCCAGGCCGGTGTTGACGATCGACTCGACGAAGCCGGCCATGCCGGGGTTGCCGAGCTTGGTCTTGGTCTGGCCCTCGAACTGGGGGTCGCGCAGCTTGACGGAGATCACGGCGGTCAGGCCCTCGCGCACGTCCTCGCCGGAGAGGTTGTCCTCTTTCTCCTTCAGCAGCCCCTTCTCGCGCGCGTACTTGTTGAGCGTACGCGTGAGGGCCGAGCGAAATCCCGACATGTGCGAGCCGCCCTCGCGCGTTGAGATGTTGTTGGCGAACGAGTGGATCGACTCCTGGTAGGAGGAGTTCCACTGCATCGCGACCTCGGCGGCGCCTTCCTCGCCCTCGCCGGCGAAGAACACGACCTTGCGGTGGACGGTCTCCTTGTTCTCGTTCAGGTAAGTGACGAAGTCCTCGATCCCACCCTCGTACTGGAACTCGGCGGAGTGGCCCTCGCCGCGCTCATCGACGATCGAGATCTTCAGGCCGCGCGTCAGGAACGCGGTCTCGCGCAGGCGCTCCTCGAGCGTGCGGAAGTCGAACTCGAGCGACTCGAAGATGTCCGCGTCGGGCAGGAACGTCACCGTGTTGCTGGTGCCGGCGCCCTTCGGCAGCTTCTCGCCCTTCTCCAGCGGGGCCTGCGGCGCGCCGCGCGAGTACTCCTGCCTGAAGACGTGGCCGTCGCGGCGGATCTCCACCCGCAGCTGCTCGGAGAGCGCGTTGACGACCGAGACGCCCACCCCGTGCAGGCCTCCGGAGACCTTGTAGCCGCCGCCCTCGCCGAACTTGCCGCCCGAGTGCAGGACGGTGAGGACCACTTCCACCGCCGGCTTGCCCTCCTTCTCCATCGTCGCGACGGGGATGCCGCGGCCGTCGTCGAAGACGGTCACGGAGTTGTCGGGGTGGATCGTGACCGCGACCTCGGTGCAGTAGCCGGCGAGCGCCTCGTCGACGGAGTTGTCGACGACCTCGTAGACGAGGTGGTGCAGGCCCATGACGCCGGTCGAGCCGATGTACATGCCCGGGCGCTTGCGGACGGCCTCGAGGCCCTCCAGCACGGTGATGTCCTGCGCGTCATATCCGGCGTCCACGCCCGCGGAGGTGTTGCTGACACCCGTGGCGGCGTCCTCATCTGGAGTGTGTGCGTTGACGCTGTCGGCAGTAGCCAATCTGATCCTTCGATGACATGCGAACGCCCCGGAATCCAGGGCGCTCAGACGGTGGTCCGGGGCGAAATGTGCTGTCGTCACATAATAGCACAGCCGGCCCTCGGAACGGGCTTTGTGCACACGAGAAATCCCTGCAAATCGCGGAAAACGCAGGCCAAGCCGGCGACCGGCGGTGGAGCGTCTCAGGCGCTGCGACAGCGCAGCAGGCGGAGCGTGTCCTCGCCGAGCTCCGCGTTCAGCGCTCGATCAGCTGCGGACCCATCAGATCGAGCTCCTGCGCCCACACGGCGGCCTCGCAGATCACCGTGAGGACACCGTCGCGCTCGGCGCTCGGGCGAGCCGATGCGGCGATCGCCGGGCCGAGGACGCGCTCCCAGATCTCCTGCACGCGCGCGAGCGTCGTCGCCGGCGCGAGCTCGGCCGTGAGCGTCTGCACCGGCATCGCCAGTCGTCGGGGAGCGAGCCTGCTCATCGACGGGCACCCGGGCGATACGTGCAGACCGGTCTCATGCCGCCAGCGCCTCTTGGAGGATCGCGCCCGGCGAGACGCGCAGGCGCGTGACCGCGGCGGCCGTCCCGCCCGGCACGTGCGCGAGGTCGGTGGTGGCGATCACGCTCTGACCGCCCGTGGAGAGCTCCTGCGCGAGCAGCTCGCGACGATCGGCGTCGAGCTCGCTCATGACGTCGTCGAGCAGCATCAGCGGCATCCGGGCGCGCTCGTCGGCGAGTGCCGAGCGCTCGGCCAGCAGTAGCGCGAGCAGGGCGATCCGCTGCTCGCCCTGAGACCCGTACAGGCGCAGCTCGCGTCCGTCGCGCAGCAGGGCGAGCTCGTCGCGGTGCGGGCCGTGGCCGGAGAACCCGCGCTGCAGGTCTCCCTCGAGGCGCTCGCGCAGCTCGTCCACGAGGGCCTCCTCGTCGAGGGCGCGCGTGCGCGGGCGATACTCCAGGCGCGCCTCGCCGGTGAGGCCGAGTTGGCTCGCGCGCTGGGCGAACGGCTCGGCCAGGAGATCGACCGCACGGGCGCGGTTCTCGCGCAGCACGAGCGCGTGCCGGGCCAACTGCAGATCCCACGTGGAGATGCTCTGCGCGGGCCGCGGCGCCCGAGCGGATGCGCGCGAGCAAGGCATTACGCTGGACCAGCACCTGACCGTACACGCGACGATCGGCCGCGCGGGCGGGCCAGAACCCGGCGACGACCTGGTCGAGATGCGCGCGACGAACGCTCGGGGCACCCTTGAGCAGCTCCAGGCGGTCGGGCATGAACACGCTCAGCAGCGGGCGGTGCTCGACATCGAGCAGCCGCTCGACGGGCGCGCCGTCGGCGCTCATGCGCTTGGCCTGCCCCGGCTCGAAGCCGACGCTCAGCTCGTGCTCTTGCGTGCCGTCGCCGAGCCGCACGCTCACCCGAGCGGCGTGCTGCCCGAAGCGCACCAGCTCGCGCTCGTTGCGCGTGCGCGGCGAGCGCCCGGTGCAGCCGAAGTAGATCGCCTCGAGCAGGTTCGACTTACCGGCGCCGTTCGGTCCGTGCACGACGGTCAGCCCGTCGCCCAGGGAGGCCTCGGCGCGCGTATAGGTGCGGAAGTCGCGCAGCTGAACGCTCAGTACGCGCATGACTCATGAGCTCGCTGGAGGGGAGGGCGACAGGACCGCATGCGGTCCTGTCCGCCGGCGTGCATGCACGCCGGCGCCGTTGGCGCATGCGCCAACGGAAGACGTGCCGCATGCGGCACGTCTCGGGGCCGCACATGTGCGGCCCCGCCCCATCAGACGTTGAGGCGGATCGGCATGATCAGGTACACGAAATCGCCACTGTCGGGCGATTCGATCAAGCCGGGTCGCAGGGGGCTGATCAGCTTCAGCACGAGCTCGTCGGATTCGACGCTTTCGAGACCGTCGCGCAGGAACTCGGGGTTGAACCCGATCTCGAACGGCTCGCCTTTGAAGGGCACCGGGATCGTCTCCGAGGCCTCGCCGACATCGGGGGTCTGCGCCGAGACGGTCAGCTCGCCCTCGCGGAAGCCCAGACGCAGCGGCGTGTTCTTCTGCGCCAGCAGGCTGATGCGCCGCACGACGTCGCCCAGCTCGGCGCTGGCGATGCGCAGCTCGTGCTCGACCGACTCGGGAAGCAGTTGACGGTAGTTGGGGAACTGGCCGTCGATCAATCGCGACGACAGGACGACGTCGCCCAGCTCGAAGATCACCTGGTTTTGCCCGACGCTCACCGCGAGCGTCTCGGCGGCGTCCTGCTGGGCGATCCGCGCGAGCTCCTGCAGCGCACGGGCAGGGATGTTCGCCTCCAGCGATCCCTGCAGGGGCGTCTCCAACGCGGACTCCTTGACCGACAGGCGATAGGAGTCGGTGGCGACCATGCGCAGCTGCTGCGCGGACGCGGACATGAGAATGCCGGTGAGCACCGGGCGGGTCTCGTCGCGGGACGCCGAGCGGGCCACCTGGGAGACGGTCTGCACGAAGGCCGCGCTCGGGAGCGTGATCCGTGTCTCGGGCGACGGTGCGGGCAGTGTCGGGAAGTCCTCGGAGCGCAGTGTGCGCAGGTGGAAGGTCGCGGAGCCGCAAATCAGCTCGACGTCCTGCTCGGCGCTACGCAGCTCCAATGTCAGTTTGTCGGCCGGAAGCGTGCGGACTACGTCGAGGAAGAGCCTGCCGGGAAGGACCACGGTCCCGGGACGCTCCACCTCGGCGGCAAGGGGTACGCGCAGTCCGATTTCGGTGTCGGTCGCGAGCAGTTCCGGAGTCGAGCCCTCAGTAGCTGAGACCATGACTCCGGAGAGGGCCTGCACCGCGCTGCGCGTCGAAGCCACGCGGGTCGTGGTTTGCAGTTGAGACAGGAGATCGGCGGTGGAGAGGGATAGCTTCACTGGTGCACCTGAGAGTAGATAGGAGTCAGTAGTGGCTGTGGACTTGTGGTTATCTCGGTTGCATGGCTTGTCTGAGCGGAAAGCATGTGGGTGTGCTGTGTGGACGAGCCTGTGGAGTCTGTCAGGCCTGGCGGTCGTGGCGTGCTGAGGCCGCGACCGGGCCCTCGCTCTGGAGCGCCGCGAGCAGGTTGTCCACAAGTTCGCGAGTGTGAGCGTCGGAGGCGAGGCGCGTCTCGGTCCGTTTGTACGCGTGCATGACGGTCGTGTGATCGCGCCCGCCGAAGTGGCGCCCGATCGCCGGCAGCGATTCGTCGGTGAGCTCACGCGCGAGGTACATGGCGATTTGACGAGGCCCCGAGACGCGCAGCTGCGCGCGAGGTCGAGATGAGCTCGTCGGCCGTCAACCCGAACTGCCGGCAGGCCGCGTCGGCGATGTCGGCGATCGTCGGTGGCCCCGTACGGGTTCGAGGCTGGCCGGTCGGGTAGAGCCCATCGAGCACCTCACGCGTGAGCTCGTCGGTCAACGGCCGACCCGTCAGGGAGCCGTAAGCAACGACGCGGATCAGGGCGCCCTCGATCGCGCGGACGTTCTCGCGTACACGCTCGGCGATCAGGCGCAGGGGGGCCTCGTCGGCGAGGTCGAGATCGTCGTGTTGGGCGCGCTTTCGCAGGATCGTCATGCGCGTGGCGTGGTCGGGGGGATGGATGTCGGCTACGAGACCCGACTCGAAGCGCTCGCGCAGACGGTCCTCGAGCGCCTGCAGGTCGCGAGGCGCCCGGTCGGAGCTCAGCACGATCTGTCGCCCGCTGTCATAGAGCGCGTTGAAGGTGTGGAAGAACTCCTCCTCGGTGCGGGTCTTGCGCTCGAGGAACTGCACATCGTCGACGAGCAGGACGTCGATGTGGCGAAAGCGCGCCTTGAAGGACTCGGTGCTGCGGCCCGAAAGCGCGCCGAGGAACTCGTTGGTAAACGCCTCCCCCGTCGTCACGCGTACGGTCAGCCCGGGACTGTGTGCGATCAGTAGGTCGGCGATGGAGTTGAGCAGGTGGGTCTTCCCCACGCCGGGCGGACCGCAGATGAACAGCGGGTTGTAGGCCTGTCCGGGCATCTCGGCGACCGTCAGCGCGGCCGCGTGCGCCAGGCGGTTGCAGTCGCCGATGACGAACTGCTCGAACGTCAGCTTCGGGTTTGGGAGGGCAGACGCCTGCGAGAACCGTTCGCTTGCGCCACTCGCGGAGACGCCGACGGATTCTGAAAGGCGACGTCCATCGGGCTCCCACGGGGTGCGCCGCCGCTGGTCACGGTCGCGACCGACGCCGACACCATCGAGCGGCGCGGCCGCGTGCCCGACGGGCATGAGCTCGATCGTGACGTCATCGCCGATCACCCTCGTCACGCAGGCCTGCAGCACACGCCCAAACCGATCCCGCACCCATCCGTATGCCTGTGGCGGGGCCTCGACGCGAAGGCGTCCTTGGGAGAGCTCGGCGACACGCAGCGGCTCGAGCCAGATGCGGTATGTCTCCTCGCCGACGGCGCCGGCAAGCTCGGCCTGCACGCGTGACCATATGTGCTCCAGCTCGGCGCTCACGGCAGCGTCAACCCGCTCCTCCTGGGAGAAAGATGCTCGGTTCTCTAGTCGGGGGACCCGCGAAGGGCCCGGTTCGGCGACTATATCCGACGTCCGCCACCGCTCGATGTGGGTGCCCGCATTTGGCGAGAAAAATCCACGGCGGACGATCGGTCCTATACTTCTGTGCCCTGCCGCCTCCCCCGGCGGTGCGTGATCTCGGGTTGGACGTGGCAGGAACACGGCCCCCGGCGGAGAACGAGGAAGATGAAGCGCACCTATCAACCAAAGAAGCGCAAGCGCGCCCGCACCCACGGGTTTCGCGCACGCATGGGCTCCCGCGCCGGTCGGCTGACACTCAAGCGCCGCCGCGACAAGGGCCGCAAGCGCCTGTCCGCGTAGGACGTGGTGGCGGCTATGGCGTGCTCAGGCGCGACCGAGCCAAGCGCGCGATGAAGGCGCCGACCCAGGCCGGCAGCAGGCGCCTCTCGCGCAGCGCCGAGTTCGAGCGCGTCTACCGGCACGGCCGCTCGATGGCCAACCGGCACCTGGTGCTCTACACCTTCCCGAATGCCTCTGCCTCACGTGTACGGCTGGGACTGTCGGTCTCTCGCAAGGTCGGTGGCGCCGTCGAGCGCAATCGCGTCAAGCGTCTGCTGCGCGAGGCCTTCGCGGGGGTCGAACAGGAACTCGACCCCGCGCAGGACGTCGTCGTCGTGGCCCGCCCGGAGATCCGCGACTTGGCCGAGCGCGAGGGCCTGAAAGGCGTGAGCGCGACGCTCGGCGAGCTGATCGAGCGCGCCCGTCTGCGCCGACAGGGAGATCCGCCCGGCGAGGATGGGCCCGGAGCGCGGGCCTCGTGAGCACGATGCCGACATCCTCATCTTCTTCCTCATCCCCTGCCGAGAGCCCGAGCGCGATCGTGCGGATCGTGCGCGGCGTCGTGATCGCTCCGATCGTGGTCTATCGCAGGGCGATCTCGCCGGCGCTGCCCCGGCGGTGCAAGTACGAGCCGACGTGCTCGCGCTATGCGATCGACGCGATCGGCTCCTACGGCATACTTCGAGGCGTCGTGCTCGCCGCCTGGCGCGTGCTCAGGTGCAACCCGTGGAGCGACGGCGGGTACGATCCAGTGCAGTCCCAGCGAGTGTTCAAGGTCCGTGCGCACGCCGGCGGCTGAGCTCATGCGGGAAGATCGACCTCGCGACCGTGCGCAGCGCGCCCACGAGCGCGTTAGCCCCAGCGACCACCGAGACCACCCACAGACAGCCCCGACCTCGCCCTAACGCATGCCGATCTTCGCCAACATCATCGAGGAAGCCTTCTCGCCACTGATCAATCTTTTCGAATCGATCATGGTGTTCATCCACGCGCACCTGGTCGGCGGCAGCTGGGGCCTGGCCATCGTCGGGCTGACGGTCCTGACGCGGGCGGTGCTCGTGCCGCTGACCTTCAAGCAACTGCGCTCGATGCAGGAAATGCAGCGGATGGCGCCCGAGATCAACAAGCTGAAAGAGAAGTACAAGGAGGACAAACAGCGCCAGCAGCAGGAGATCATGAAGTTCTACCAGGAGAACAAAATAAATCCCCTGGCCTCGTGTCTGCCGTTCCTGCTGCAGCTCCCGGTGTTCATCTCGCTCTTCTACATGCTGCGCACGGACCTCAAGTTCGACATCTGCGGACAGCAGCTGCGCGAGTACTACACGCGCGAACTGCACCGTCCGATCACGAAGAACAGCCAGATCCCCGAACACGCGGTCAAAGTCATGGGCCACACGGTCAAAGGCTTGACCGAAGTCGGCTGCAACGTCGTCGCGCCGGGCTCGGCGAAGTTCCTGTTCATCCCCGACATCACCTACAAGGCCACCGGCGCCGTGCTGATCGTGCTGATCGCCGTCTACATCGGCTCGCAGATCGCCTCCACGCTGATGGCCACCGCGACCGCCGATCCCAACCAGCGGCGCATGATGCTGCTGCTTCCGCTCGTGATCGTCGCGTTCCTGTTCCGCTACCCCGCCGGTCTGCTGGTGTACTGGATCACCACCAACCTGTGGACGATCGGCCAGCAGTACTTCATCAAACAGCGCATGCCGCCTCCGGTCCGGCCGCAGGACACCGATGGCGCAGCGGCTTCGCCCAACGGCAAGGCCAAGGCTCCACCGAAGGCCGCGCTCGCCGGCGCGGCCGCAAGCGGTGTGAGTGGAGGGGCCAGTCCGCCGCCCGCCGCCCCGCAGGAAGAAGAAGCGCTCGGGCAGGCGACGATGAGCGACCTGGAACAGAGCGCCGATGGCGCGGAGCCGGAGGACGACGAGCCACCGGCCGTGCTCGAAGACCTGCTCGCCGAGATCGTCGACAGCCTCGACCTCGATGTGGAGGTCGAAGTCGAGGAGGGCGATGGCCTGCTGAAGGGCAGCCTGCGCGGCGAGGACGTCGGCCTTTTCATCGGCCGCCGCGGGCAGACGATCGACGCGGTGCAGCACCTGGCGCAGCGGATCGTCTTTCACGAGGGTCCCTCCGATGTGCGGATCGTGATCGACGCCGACGGCTACCGCGAGCGACGCGCCGAGACGCTGCGCGCCGACGCCGACGCCGCCGCCGAGGAGACGCTGCGCACGGGCCGGCCGGTCGAGATGGAGTCGATGCCCGCCTCGGAGCGGCGGGTCGTCCACGAGCATCTGCGTGACCGGGGCGACGTGGAGACTCACAGCGAGGGCGAGGAGCCCGAGCGGCGGTTGGTGGTCTCACCGCTCTCGGATTAGTTGGGCCATCCAGCCTCGCGTCCAGCACGACGTTTCACGTTTTTCTCCCCGGTGAAACAATGTGTGCATGGATGAGTCGCAAGACCGGGAGCTCACGGATATCGAGAGGGGGCTCGTTACTGGCCTATTGATCGGCGAGGGGCATTTCGGTGGGGATGGGAAGCAGCCGCAGATCACCCTCAAGATGCATGTCAGGCATGAGGCGATCTTTCACTGGCTGCAAGAGCTGTTCCCGCGTGCCCGCCTCTACGGTCCCTATCACCACGGTGGGCGTTCCTACTACCAGTGGATGGCCCGTGGTCAAGTGCTGGCCGAAGACGTGTTGCCGGTTGTGGAGAGCGTCCTGAACGACGGGATCGACACTCATGTCGGCGCTCGCATCCGCGAGATGAGAGACAGGTATCCCGATTTCTTCGCGCATCGTGAGCGACCCACGGAACGTCGGGTCCAAATACTAGCGCGCCGGTATGGGCTGCCACCTCGCGCGCACATCCAGATGACGGCGATCCTCGAGGTCCTTGCTGCGGACGAGCGGGCACCAACGACGGTTCGCGATGTCGAGGAGGCAACAGACGTACATCTTGCTGACTCACTGGTGGCGCTCGAAGTAGACCGCCTCCGATCGGCAAAGCGAATCGCCGACATCGGGACAGGCGCTGGGTTCCCGGGACTTCCGCTGGCGGCGGCGTTGCCGGCGAGCGAAATGCGGCTTGTGGAGAGCCAAACGAAGAAGTGCCAGTTTCTGCGCCGCGTGATCGCGGCGGCGGGGGTCGACAACGTCCGCGTGGCCGAGCGTAGGGTAGAGGAGTGGTCTGAGGGTCTGGGCGCCCACGACGCGGTGATCGCACGAGCGCTTGCACCTCCTGCTGTGGTGCTCGAGTATGCGGCTCCGCTGCTCGAGCACGGAGGTGTTCTCGTGGATTGGCGTGGCCGCCGCGACTCGTCCCAGGAGGCGGAGACGGTCTGCGTGGCCGAGCAGCTGGGCATGCGCCGACTCGAGATACGCCGCACCGAGCCCTACGTGGGCGCTCGCGACCATCATCTGCACGTGTTCGAGAAGACGGCCGAGACCCCACCGCGCTTTCCCCGTCGGGCGGGTGTGGCCCGCAAGCGGCCCCTTGGTTGTTGATAGCTTGCGCTCGGTGGGCACGGTTTACGCGATCGCCAACCAGAAGGGCGGGGTCGGCAAGACGACGACCGCGGTGAACGTCGCCGCGTGCATAGCCGAGGCGGGGTATCGGACGCTCCTGGTCGACGTCGATCCTCAGGCGAACGCGACGGTCGGACTTGGTGTCGCCCGCACCCAGTCGCCTGGTCTGTACGAGGTGCTGACCGGCGAAGCTGCGGCCGCTGAGGCGCTGACGGAGGGGAGTGTGCCCGGACTGCAAGTGCTGCCGGCGGGCGCAGGCTTGGCCGGCGCCAATGTGGAGTTGCCGCGCATCGAGGGTTTCGAGCAACGACTACGCGAGTGCCTGGAGCCGCTGCGGGGACAGTTCGAGTACATCCTGCTGGACTGTCCCCCCTCGCTCGGGCCGTTGACGGTGTGTGCGCTGGTCGCGGCCGATCGGGTGATCGTGCCGGTACAGACCGAGTACTTCGCCCTGGAGGGGCTCGCGGGCCTGCTCGACACGCTCGCGCTGGTCCGGCGCGAGTTCAATCCCCGTCTGACGGTGGCGGGCATGCTGCTGACGATGCACGACTCGCGCACGCGGCTGGGACGGGATGTCGAGCGGGAAGTGCGTGAGCACTTCCCGGACCTCGTGTTCGAGACCGTGATCCCGCGCAACGTGCGCGTCGGCGAGGCGCCGAGCTATGGGCTCCCTGTGACCCATCACGACCCCCATAGCGCGGGCGCCGAGGCCTACTTTGAGCTGGCCAAGGAGGTGGCAGCCCGTGGCTAGACCCAAGCCCGGGATGGGACGTGGGCTCGATGCGATCCTGTCGGTCTCGACCGAAGGAGCCGTGACGCGCGAGGAGGAACTTCGCGAGTTGTCCCTCGACCTGATCGCGCCCAGTCCCACGCAGCCGCGCCGTCGCTTCGACCAGGATGCGCTGCAGGCGCTCGCGGGCTCGCTTGGCGAGCGGGGCGTGCTGCAACCGGTGCTCGTACGCCCCAGACCCGGCGGAACGTACGAGCTGGTCGCCGGCGAGCGACGCTGGCGAGCGGCGCGGATTGCCGGTCTCACCGACGATCCCTGCGCTCGTGCGCCCCCGCGACGACGCCGAAGCGCTGGAGCTGGCGTTGATCGAGAACATGGCCCGCGAGGACCTCAACCCGATCGAGGAGGCCCGCGCCTGCGCGGCGTTGGTCGAGGAGCTCGGGCTCACCCGCGAGGACGTCGGCCGCCGCGTCGGCCGCGGACGCGTGGCGGTCAGCAACCTGGTTCGACTGCTGGACCTTCCGGACGAGGTGATCGAGCTGCTGCAGGAGGGCGCGCTGAGCGAGGGGCACGGTCGCGCGCTGCTGCTGGCCGACGATCACGGCGCCCGCTCCCGACTGGCGCACTCGGCAGTGCAGGAGGGGTGGTCGGTGCGCACCGTCGAAGCTCGTGCGCGCGAGGAGAACGCCCGCGCCGGCAGGGGACCGGCACGTGCTCGCAAGCGCGACTCCTCGCCGGAGGGCCCGCATCCGGATCAGGAGCAGGCCGCGCGCGAGATCGCCGACGCGCTCGGGGCGGCGTTCGGGGCGGAGGTTCAGGTCAGGCCCGTGCGCGACGGCGGCTATCGGGCCGAGATGAGGTTCGCGAGCCCGCAGGAGGCGCTCGAGCTGAGCCGCCGTCTGCGCCCCCGCGCCGTCGGTTAGGCCTCGCGCGCCGTAGGGCCCCGCGGGCCTCATCGTCGGAGCCTCGGCCCTGCGGTTCGCTGTCGCGATCGCATCTACGACCGCTAGAATCCCGGCCCGCGGGCGATTAGCTCAGTTGGTTAGAGCGCTTCTCTGATAAGGAAGAGGTCCCAGGTTCGAATCCTGGATCGCCCATCACCGGGCCGTCGGTTCCCTTGGATCGGAAGCACCCTCTGCTTCGGCGCGGCCCTACCGCGTTTTCTTTTTGTGCCGCGGAGGCTTCGCGGGATGTGGCAAACGGATCTTCAGCGGCGCGAGTCTTACCGCCACCTTCGGTCCCGGCAGCATGTTCTTGCCGCCTTCGGCGGCGATGGTCGCTGTGAAGCTCTCGAACGGAAGCACGTTCACCAACTGCGCGCTGCGCGTGTGGGGCTTGCGGAAGAACGTCTGCAGGCGACCGTCGCTGCCGTGCACCACGATCTTGTACTCGCGCGCGCCGCCGACTGCTCCCCAGGTGATCGTGGCGGTCGTGCCGTGGCGCGCGATCCGCGCATGGCGCGGCTTGGCGGGCCGGAACGCTCCCGGCGCCGCGTAGTGTCCGACCGTCAGTTCGCGCACGGCTGCGCCTTCGCCGTTCAGCAGGTACGCGTATATCTTGCGCGAGCGCCCCAGCGCTTCCTGGGGGGTGAAGGACAGCGTCCCCTTCGCCCTGGCGACCGTCCCGAGCACATGCGTGCTGTCGCTGCCGCGTTCGACGAACTGCACCTTCGTGCCGGCCACGTAATGGCCGATCTTGTAGGCCAGCGACCACCTCGCTGCGCGCCCATGACGGACTTTCACCTTCACCACCGCCGGCGCGACGTCTTCGGCAAATTCGACACCGGCGATCGGTGGCGACCCCGCCGCCGGCTGTACATGCCAGGTCCCGCCCTTGGGGTGGCGCAGCAGCACCAGCACCTGGTGCGGGTCGGGTGCCACGGCGCTCATGAACTGCCCCGGCACGGTGACTAGGTGTCCGCCCGTCGCGGGCGTCGCGTAGGTCTGCCCGCCCGGTCCGCTGATCGTCACCACCGGCGTGCCCGAGGCGGAGGTGATGCGCAGCTCCTGTCCGAGGGTGCCGCCCGGCAGCGCGAACGTCCCTCCGCCCGCCGCGGCGGTGGCGGGAGCACCCGCGCCGGTGGCCGTTGTGCCCAGTGCGCCCAGCTCACGTGTGAGCGAGCCGCCGGGAGCGCCGTCGCCAGGGCCGCGGGAAGGGGTCAAGAAGATCGCGGATTCTTCTTTGACAAACCCACCCTTGTGTTCCTTTTCCGGTTTCTGGCTGTACTGTTTGAGTTGGTCGGAGCAGTTGTCGTTGCCGAACAGCCCTCCGTCGATGTTGCCGTCGGAGAAGCGGAAGCGCCCCTGAACGCCTCCTCCAAAGATCCCTTCCGCGCCCACGTGCACGCAACCGGCGGCCCATTTGTTGTTGATCAGCGCCGCCGCTTCCGCGCTGATGATCCACAGTTTGAAGTAGACGTTCCCCCGCGCCTGCCACAGTCCGCTCGCGGGTTCGTCCCAGAAGCTCGCCCCGCCCGCGACTTCGATGATGGGTTCGCTGAATTCAAACGGCAGGTGAAGGTTGAACGCCACCTGCGCGTCGACGTAGCCGTCGGAGTAGACGTCGGCGGCAAGCGTGGCGATGGGGGCGTTTCTGAGCAGGAGCTTGCCTTCGCCACCGAAGAACCCGAGTTCCTTTTCAGTGGCTTCGCGGTACTTGAACGCGAGTTCCAGCTCGAGTAGTTCTGCGATTTCGCTCCCAGGCTGCCGCCGAAGGTGAGCGGGTGTACACCCACCGACGCGCCGATCTCGTTGAGATAGATACCTGCGTAGATCGGAATACCGGGGTTGGCTTTGAATTTCATTCCAGCCGACTGGAATTCTCCTTTTTTGAAAGCCAGTTCGGCTTCGAGTTCGGCGATTTCTTCGCCCGAAGGTCATCGTCGCCTTGGCCTGCCAGCTGTCGCGCTTGGATTCTTCGTAATATTCTGGGAAGTAGTAGACGAACGAGGCCTTTTTCACCTTGAAGATCGGGGCCAGGCTGGCTTCGGGGATTTCGAACTGCAGCGACTGCAATTCGATGCCGGTTTCCAGGTTCGCCTCGATCTCGAGCGCGCCGGTGGCTTCGAATTTGACCGCGCTCAAGGCCAGCCCGACCTGCACGTCGAACAGCGCCTGGCCTTTGTTCGTCAGTAGACGTCGATCTGACCCCTCGAGCGGAAAGTCGCCCGGCAGTTCTCCGCATGCGCTCAGCGCGTTTTTCGGCGGACAGCACCCGGCCTTTCCTTTTTCTTTGCCTTCGCACTGCTTCCCCACGCCCATTGCCATCAGCAGCGTCTTCGTCGGCTTGGCCGTCGACCCGCGCGCCCGGCGCGCGCAGGCCATGGTAGAGCGGCACTTTTCAAATTCGCGCAGCCCGCTCTGTGTTTCGAGGTTCATCGGTTCGGCTTCCAGGTCGCGCGAGCCCAGCACCATGTCGCCGATCGGGGTGTTGAGCAGCTCGATGTAGACCTGCGCGCCGTACAGCTGCGTCGCGGTGCCCATCGATCGCGTAGTCTTTGATCGTCCTGATCTTGAGGAACCCTTCCTTGGGCACCACCGTCATGCCGTTGAGCTGGACCGGTCCGTCGATCACGTAGCCGCTGCCCGAGTTTCTGGATACATTCCGCCAGCAGCTTCGCGTCGCCGACTTCGAGCGTCGGCTGGCATTCGCCTTCGCCGCCATCGGGCAGGTGCCACCTTGGGACCCGTCGGCGGCAGCGTCAGGCCGATTTTCGACGTCGAGTGTTCGCCTTTGGAGTTCGTCACCGTGAGCGCGATCGTGTGCGCGCCCGGACCCAGCATCACGTGCGCGATCGGGTTCGTCCCGGTGCTCGTGTCGATCTTGCCGTCGTCGTTGAAGTCCCAGCCGTAGGAGATGATCCGTCCGCTCCCCGGCTGTGAGGCGCTGCCGTCGAGCGTCAACAGCTTCCCGGGCGTGGGATTCGGGGTTTGCAGGGAGAGGGCCACTGTCGGGGGCACCGGTGGCGGGGGAGGTGGGGGCGGGTGGCTCCCGCCGCCTTCGTTCGGCTGATCGAAGCTCAGGTTGTCGATGGCGAGGAGCGCCCCCGAGGCATATTCGCTTTCGGTACGGATCGCGAAGTAGCGAATCTGCGCCGCGCCGGCCACCGTCAGCCCGACGTGGAGCCAACCCGCCCCAGTCACTTCGCCCTTGGCGCTTGCCAGTTCGTGGCCGGCGGTGTCGTAGGCGATCACCTCCACTTGCTCGGGCGGCGCGCTGGCCAGCAGGCGCGCTTCGACTCCTACGCGGTCGCCCGGGTTGCCGACGAGCGCGCCGAATGTACCGTTGTACGCGCCTTTGGCGCCCACGTCGCAAGAGCTCAGCACCGCGTAGCGCGGCTTGGACGCCGCTTCGAAGCCAAGGAATTCGCTTTCGTCGCGCACCGTCGGGGACCCGCAGTCGCCGTTGCCGGGCGAGGGTCCGCCAACATCTTTGGCGGAGCCCAGCTTCAGCCCCTGCGCTTCGTACTGGGTTGTGACCGCTTTCCCGGCTTCGAGGCCGTCGAAGTTGACGACCGTTTCCGCGTCCGCCCGGGCGACGCCGAACATCGCAATCGACAACGTGCACATGGCCACTGCCAAGAACGCAAAACGCCGCAAGCTGCTCGCCCGCCGTGTCGCGGCTGCGCTAGACCCACTCGCGGGCCCCCCGATCGTGTTCACGATCATCCCAGTGCGCTCCTGGGCCGATCGTACATGACACCCGCGCGCGAGGGTGGGCGGATAGAACAGATGTCCACGACGGCCTCCAGCGAGCGGACGAGATGCCTGATGCAGGCCAGCACTCAGGGGCTAAGGCATCTATGGAGTGCTGCCGATGATGGGCTCGTGAGGTCTTCCTTCCCATTCTTTTCGAGGCGCTCCGACACGCGCTCGACCGTACCCCTTCGCCGCGTTTCGCTCCTGGGCGCGGCGCTCGCAATCGCGCTGTTCGCCACTGTCGCGCCCGCCGAGGCGCTCATCGAGGGCAGCTTTGGGGTGCAGCCGCGCGCGGCGCAAGCACCGACCTTCGCGCCACTGCAATATCACGGCGGGCCCGTGCTCCATTCCTCGGACTCCTACGCGATCTATTGGGACCCCACCGGCACCTATCGCGGCGACTGGAAGCGACTCATCAACAGCTACCTTCAGAACGTCGGCGCGGACAGCGGATCGCTCGGCGACATCTTCGCACTGGGGGGTCAATACACCGACAGCACAGGTCGCGCCCTCAACCGCTCGACCTTTCGCGGCGGTTACACCGACTCCGATCAATATCCCACGACCGAAAACGGCGGCAAATGCAGCGAGCCCGGAGTCTACGCGTGCCTCACCGACCAGCAGATCCAGGCCGAGTTGCGCCACGTGATCTCCTCGGGCGCGCTGCCGGGAGCGACCGGCCCCGCCGTCTACTACCTGCTCACGCCTCCCGGAGTGACCGTATGCACTGGCGCTGGCAGCGCCGAAACATGCTCGAACTCCTCCGAACTGGCGAGCGAACCCCACAGCGGCATCTGTGGCTACCACTCAGCGATCGAACCTAATGGCGCAAATCCGATCGTCTACGCCGTCCAGCCCTGGGTCGCGGGCGAAGCAGGGCTTGTGATCGAAAGCAACAACCCGCTCATCACCTCCGAATCGACCAAAGCCGTGTCCGCCTGTCAGGACAACACCGAAACCCTGGAGGAGCCAAACCAGCTGGTCGGCCTCAACCCTTTCGGCAACTACGCTGAGGGTCTCGCCGATGTGATCGTCAACGATCTCAGCATCGAGCAGAGCGACATCGTCGTAGATCCCCTGCTGAATGGCTGGTATCAGGATGGCACCGACGCCGAGCAGGCGGACATGTGCCAGTGGAATTTCGGTCCGCCGCCGGAAAAGACCCCTACACCGGACCCCAAGACTCACGCTGCGAGCACCTCTAACGAGACGATCGCGGGCGGTTCCTATTACGTGCAGTGGGAGTTCAACAGCGTCGGTCTCACCTCGCGCCATGAATACGGCTGCTGGTCCGGCGACTCCCTGGATCCTCACTTCACTGCGCCCAACCCCGTCAACGTCGGGGATGTCGTGGCCTTCGACGCCACCGAGTCGAATATCACCCTGCTCGCCAACACCCGAGGTCTCCCCGCCGACGAGCCGTTCACGGCTCCCTTTTACCGGTGGAGCTTCGGCGACGGCACCTCCGCGTCAGGCACCGACGCGATCAGCGAGTTTCACTCCTATCAATATGGCGGCGAATATGAAGTGACTCTCTCGGTCACCGACAGCGGTGGCAACACAGGAAAATTCAGCGAAACGATCACCGTGGACGGGCCGCCCCGACCGGCGCCCCCGTCTCCCGGCTCGAGCGGGTCCGGCTCGAGCGGTGTAGTCGGTGGTGGCGGCGCGCCGGGTGGCGGCGCTCCCACTCCAGGCATCACAACCAAACCTCAGGTCCCCGGACCGGTCGCCACGCAGTCGATCCTCTCGAGCTCGCTCTCGAAGACCCTCCGCAAGGGCCTGCTCGTGCGCTACTCCGTCAGCCAGCAGGCCACCGGCCACTTCGAAGTCCTGCTAGCCGCTTCCACGGCCCATCGCGTCGGCCTGCACCCTCCCCTGGCGACGGGTCTACCCGCCGGCACGCCGCCGCAGGTGGTGATCGCCAAAGCGCTGCTGATAACGACCAAGGCCGGGCGCAACACACTAAAGATCCAGTTCGGCAAGGTCACGGCGAAGCGCCTGCGCCGCCTGCACAACGTCCCGCTGCTGCTGCGTCTGAACCTGCGCAACGCCGGCGGCGGAACCACGACCGTCCTCAGCAAGCTCACGCTCCACTGAGCGAGACCGCGACTGTCCTGGCGAGGAAGCGAATGCACGGGAAACCGCACGTCGTATTGGCCTGCCGGCTCGCACCTCGGCGCCCACCAATGCCCGGCCCGCGCTCAGGCGCGCACCGGGGCCGAGCTCAGCCGCGATCGGAGCGATCCGGGGGTTCTCCGCGCCTGGCTTTCGCTTTCTCGCTGAAGACGTACCGCCACAGCGCGTACAGCAACAGGTAGCCGCCGACGATCGAAACGACCGACACGACCGCGATCGCCTCGCCGCTGCCCCCGTGTTCGACGGCCGCTTCCCCGTCCAGCGCCAACGGCGTCAGGGCGATCGCCAGCAGGCGGGCGCCCACCGTGCGCTCATCCCGAAAAGCATGCTTGTTCGTCCGCCCTTCTCCTACATTCCCGGCGGATGGCGTACCGCATAGCCCGCGAGCGGCGGAGTCGAGACGAGCCAGCGCGAAGCGTATGGACCGCTGCGGCCCGCCGTGTCAAACCACACGCCATCGACGTTCATGAACGTGTGGCCCGCATTCGCGTAGATCGTGATCCAGCGCCCGGGGCCGGGTTCGCCCCAGCCGGCCAGATCCCCGGAGACGAGCGGCGCGCTGAGCAGCCCTCCGGCGGCCAGCGCATAGCTCACCGAACCCGAGCAGTCATACCCGTTGGCCACGAACGACGCATGGCCTCCGCCCCAGATGTAGGGGAAGTCAGCGATCGCATTGCCGCCCGCGATCACCCGCTGCACGACTTCCGGGACGTTCGTGGGAATCGGGATCGTGCCGTTTCCACCGACCGAGGACCCGCCGGCCACCGGCGTGAGCACCTTCCGCTGGGCCGCACGTTCCTGCGCTTTGGCCTGTTCCTCTTCGCCCAGCTCCCTGCGAACTTCCGCGTCCGACGGTGCGCCTGCCGCCACCGCCGCTTCGCCCGCCACGCTCGGCGTGCTGGCCGAGCGATGATGCACCGAGGCCGGAACCGGGAAGCTCCGCGCTTCTTCCGGGTCCGCCACCTCGTGCACGACACCCGCGCCGGCCCGTTGTCCTGCCGATGCGCCCGTCGTCCCCGCCGCAGCTGTGGCGCCCGTATGTGTCCCCGCCGCACCCGTCGCTCCGATACCACCACCGCGCACAGACGTGCTCGGTGCTCCCGCGCCGACCAGGTTCGCCGAGGGTTCCTTCGCCCCCGCGGGTGGGTCACCGACCCCGGCTTCGCCGCAGCCACCGACGGCCACCACAGTCACCACCGCGACCAGCGCACTCCACACGCCGAGCGTGAGTCGACTTACCCTCATTCACGACAGGCTAGCGAGGGCATCCCGCCTGCCGTCTCGCTACCCTGAGCGGATGCACGACGACGCCACCGTCGTGGACGTCCCTCGCGCGAGCACACCGGCGTCCGTGGAGATTCGCCCGCACATCCGCCTGCTGCACGGGATGCGTCGCCCTGCCAACTGGCTGCAGCTGATCCGCTTCGGGCTGGTCGGAGCCACGGGGTTTGTGGTCAACGTCGCCGTCTACGCGCTCTGTGTGCACGCGCTCTCGATCGACTATCGCGCCGCCTACGTGCTCGCATGGCTGGTGGCGGTCACCAACAACTTCCTGCTCAACCGCCACTGGACGTTCGATGCGGCCGCCGGCAGCGTGCGCTTTCAGGCGATCCGCTTCTTCGTGGTCAGCCTCGTAGCCGCCGGTTTCGGCTTCCTCCTGCTGACTCTGCTCGTCGAGAGCGCCGGGGTCGCCAAGGTACCGGCCGAGGCCCTCGCCGTCGCCGCCTCCACCCCGCTGAACTTCATCGGGAACAAGCTCTGGAGCTTCCGCCACAGGAACTCAGCGGCGTAGTTCTGGCGTGCACGGCCCCCGCGGATCGTCATCGCGCCGGTCGATCCGCCCCCGACGGGTACCTATACTCTGAGGCTGCTACCCACTCTCAGAGGACTTTTGCCTTGCAGGAGATGGTCATCTACGGCGTCAGTTTCGACATGGTCGGCAAGCAGCCGATCGTCCTGTTGAAGACCGCTGACGGCAACAAGTTTCTGCCGATCTGGATCGGACATCCAGAGGCCGCCTCGATCCTGATGAAGCTGCAGGGCGCCGGGACCCCCCGGCCGATGACCCACGATCTGCTCGTCGACGTGCTCGGCGAGCTCGACGCCAAATGCACGCAGGTATCCGTCACGGAGCTGCGCGAGAACACCTTCTTTGCCTCCATCACCCTGTCCGTGAACGGGCGCGAGCTCGAGATCGACTCGCGCCCCAGCGACGCGATCGCCCTCGCGGTACGCTCCGGCGCGCCCATTTTCGCGGCCGAGGAGGTCATCGCCGAGTCCGCCATCGAGTTCGAGCACGACGTCGAGGAGTCCGAGGACGTAGTCGAGAAGTTCAAGGAGTTCCTCGATCAGGTCACTCCGGAGGACTTCGCCGCCGGCGAGGACTCCTAGCACCCTCCTGGACGGGTCGGTGGGCAAGCTGGCCGATCGGAGATCGCATCTGATCTTCGATCGGTAAGGACGCAGGGAGCGTGGCGTACTACGCGAGCGACCGAGGACGCAGCGTCGCGCTGGCCTAAACGGGGATGCGAGCCGAAGGCGAGTGTCTCCCGGCTTCGGTCAGTGGCGCGTCCAGGCGCTGTTCAGGATCCTCTCCACCAGCAGATCCAGCCAGATCTCCGCCGCGTCCGCTGCCAGCGGCAACAGGCTCGTTTCGGTCAGACCCGGCACCACGTTGCACTCCAGCACGCTCAGCTCCCCGCTGTCCTCGTCCAACATCAGGTCCACCCGCGCCACGCCGTGGCATCCCAGCAGAGCGTACGTCTCCAGCGCGAGCTCCTGCGCGCGCCCGGCCACACCGTCGGGGAGCTCGGCCGGGCAGACGAACGTCGTCATCCCGATCTCATAGCGCGACTCGTAGTTGTAGAAGTCCTCTTCGCGCGGTATCGCCTCCACGACCGGCAGCGCCACCGGCGGCTGACCGGGGATCTGCGCGTCGAGCACCGACACGGCCAGGTCCCGCCCACGGACATACCGCTCGATCACCGCCTTGCGGTCGTAAGACAGCGCTCCCACGATCGCCCCCGGCAGCTCCTGCGCGGAGCGCGCGAACTTCACCCCCAGCGCCGAGCCCTGGCTAGCCGGCTTGACGACCATCGGGAATCCGATGCTCCGCTCGAGTCGCGGCAGCGCCGCCGCCACGCCGAGGTCTTTGATCGCGCTCTCCTTGAACGCCGCGAACGCCGGCGTCGGCAGCCCCGCCTCGTGCATCAGGTACTTCGCCAGCGCCTTGTCCGTGCAGCGCATGCACGCCCCGGGTCCCGAGCCGGTGTAGGGGATGCCGATCGCCTCGAGCAACCCCTGCACCGTTCCGTCCTCGCCGTCGCTGCCGTGCAGCGCGATGAACGCGACGTCGGGGTTCAACTCCAACAGCCGCTCCACGAGATCCGGCCCGGCGTCGATCGCCGTTACCTCATGGCCCAGCTGACGCAGCGCGTTCTGTGCGCGCGCGCCGGAGCGCAGCGAGACGGTGCGCTCCAGCGACCCCCCGCCCTTGAGCACCGCGACCCGCTTCGGTTCGCTCATCGATCCAGGCCGGCGCGCTTGGCGTCCTGCTCGCCTCTGCGTGGCAGTTCGAGCACCTCCGCCAGCTCCGCCCCGCGGTCGGTCTCATCGCTCCCACCGACGTCCGCCGCCACAGTGCCGGTCGGCTTCGGCGCTGCCGAGCCGGTCAGCGCGTCCATCAGCTGGCCCGTGTCCGGACCCACGATCGCGCTGATCCGGCGGATGCCCTCGCGGATGTCCTGATCCGGCACGCCCGCGAAGTTCAGCCGCATCGAGCCCGAGCCGTTGCGCCCATCCATGTACGCGGATCGCCCCGGTACGAACGCCACTCCCTTGCTGCGCCCCATCAGGTCGGTCGTATCTACGCCCTCGAGCGTCGCCCATACGAACAGCCCACCCTGTGGGTGTGTCCAGCTCGCGCGTCCGCCGAAGTGCTCGCTCAACGCATCCAGCATCACATCCCGGCGGCGACGGTACAACTCGCGCAGTCGCTCCACGTACTCCAGCCAGGCCGGTCGCCCATTCGCGGACCGCTCTGCGAAGTACGCCGACACGAACAACTGCGTCATCGGCGAGCTGCACAGGTCCGCGCCCTGTTTGCCGAGGTTCAGCTTCTCCAGCACCGGCCGCGGCGCCACCGCCCAGCCCAAGCGCAACCCCGGAGAGAGGATCTTCGAGAACGTGCCCAGGTAGATCACCAGGTCCGAGGACACCCCATCGCCGCCCCCGCCCCCCGCGGCGAGCGAGGCGTCCAGCGAGTACAGCGTCGGCAGCGGCTCGCCTTCGTAGCGCAGCAGCCCGTACGGGTTGTCCTCCAGCACCAGCAGCTCGCGCTCGCGCGCCACCTCCACCAGCCGTCGCCGCCGCGGCAGCGACATCGTCACCCCGCCCGGGTTCTGGAAGTTCGGGATCGTGTAGATGAACTTCGGGTGCCTGCCCTCCTGCGCCAGCCGGTCGAGCACGCTCTCCAGCTCGTCGATCGGCATCCCGTCCGAGTCCATCTCGATCTGCACCACGTCGGCCTGATAGGCGCCGAACGTCGGTATCGCGCCGGGGTAGGTGGGCGCCTCGGCGACGATCACGTCCCCCGGGTCGATCAGCGCCTTGCACACGAGGTCGATCACCTGCTGACCGCCCGTGGTCACGATCGCGTTGGCCGGATCGATCGAAGTCCCCTCCTGGGCCATCACCTCCACGATGCACTCCACCGTGACCGCCATACCCTCGGTCGGGCCGTACTGCAGTGCCCTGGCCGTCGACTCGGCGGCGACCTTGCTCATCAGCTTCGCGTACAGCTCGGGCGCAAACGTGCTCGTGTCCGGCAGCCCCCCCGCAAGCGAGATCACGTCGGGGCGTTCGGTCAACGCCATCATCTCGCGCATCGCCGAACTTTTCATCCCCCGCGTACGCTCCGCGAACAACGCCTCGTAACGGGCCAGCTCGTGCGCTGCCGGCCGACCGCGTCGTCTATCGTCCCGCCCTGGCATTACCGCACGGTAGCGCACGGAAAGGCCACGCTCACACGCTGCAAGCACACATGAACGGCACCAACTCTCAGCGGGAGGGGCTAGCCCCTCCCGACCACCTCCGACATGCAATGAACGTCCCAAGTCAATGAACGGCACCAACTCTCAACGGGAGGGGGCAGGCCCCCTCCCGACCACCGCCCAAAATGCGATGAACGCTCTGAGTCAATGAACGGCACCTTCTTCTACATCGGACTCGGACTCGGACTCGCCGTCGCCTGCGGGCTGCGTCCCTACCTACCCGCGCTGCTCGCGGGCGCGCTCTCCTCCTCCAATGCGCTGGGGGTCGAATTCGGGGCCTCCGGGCACGCCTACCACTTCCTGCAGGAAGGCTGGTGGCTGCTCGCGGTGACCGTCGCCCTCGTCGGGATCTACCTCCTGCAGCTGCGCCTCGGCTCCGAGCGTTTCGAGGCCCTCGCCGGCGGCGCCGTCGGCGCCAGGCCGTCGCCGTCGGCGCGCTGCTGTTCGCCGGGACCCTCGCCGCCCACGGCGACGCCTCCTGGCCCGGCCTGATCGCGGCGCCGCCGCGGCCGCGCTCGCGTGGGCCGCGACCCGATCCCGTGATCGTCCGCGCCCGCACGCGCCTGCCCGATCGCGCGGCGCGCGAAGCGCGTGACCGTCTACCTCGACGCCGCCTCGCTGCTGCTCGCCGCCCTCGTCGCGCTCCTGCATCCGCTCGGCTACCTCGCCCTCGCGCTGGTCGCCTGGTTCGCCTGGCGCGGTCGCTCCCGCGGCGGCGACGATCGCTACGCCGGTCTGCGCATCCTGCGCCGCTGATG
Organism: uncultured Solirubrobacterales bacterium; assembly: GCA_963714025.1. Classification (GTDB taxonomy): domain Bacteria; phylum Actinomycetota; class Thermoleophilia; order Solirubrobacterales; family Solirubrobacteraceae; genus Palsa-744. Next base: position 1,599,904 of record OY970221.1, on the reverse strand, counting down.
CGGTTCGAGCGCTCCCGCAACGCCCACCGCTGCGGTGACCGGCGCCGGCGGGGTTGGTTGAAAGGGCTGGCTCCCGTGTCTCCCGCCAAACAGATCCCTTCTGTGCGCCCCACGTCATGAGCGTGCATCCGCCCAAGCTCGTGCTCTGCGTGATCGACGCGATGGCCCCCGCGATGCTCGAGCGCGCGGCCGAGCCGGCGCCGCGCCCGTGCTCGCGACGCTGATGCAGCGCGGCCTCTACGTCCCCGACTGCGTCGCCGCGTTCCCCTCGGTGACGCCGGTCTGCGCCGCGTCGATCGTCACCGGCGCGGCCCAGGACGAGCACCACATCCCGGCGATGAACTGGTTCTCCATCGCGAGGAGTATCGCTACGTCGAGTACGGCTCCAGCCTGCGCGCCGCCCAGCGCTTCGGGATCGCTCGCCAGCTGACCGACACGGTCTACAACATGAACCGCGCCCACCTCTCGCCGCGGACGCTGACCGTGTTCGAGACGCTCGACGACGCCGACGTGCGCACGGCCGGCACCACCTACCTGATGTACCGCGGCCGCCACCGCCACGAGCCCCAGCGCGACACCGCGCTCGCACGCGTCGCTCGCCGCACGCTGCTGCGCCATCCGTGATGGGCCCGCGCGAGCTGTTCTACGCGGACATCTTCGCCTCGCGCCGCACCGGCTGCCGCTCGGCCCTGGGCATGCCCGGCGTGCGCGACCGTCACTCCGGCTGTGTGTCCAGCTACATGGTCGAGCACGACCTGTTCGACTTCCTGCTGCTCTCGCTCCCGGACAATGACTGGTACTCGCACAAGTACGGGCCCGACGGCGCAGCTGCAGGTCGATCGCCGCCGCCGACCTGCAGCTCGCGCGGGTGTTCGAGGCCGCCGGCGGAGTGGACGAGTTCCTGGCCGACCACGCGGTGATCGTGATGGCCGACCACTCCCAGGCGCGGTCACCGACACGATCGAGCTGCAGGACGAGCTCGCGGAGCTGGGGGTGCTGCAGCCCGACGGCGCCACCTGCTCGGCGCGCTGACCGGTACGCGCACCGCCTCCCGCGCGCGCGAGGATGACCCGCGGATCGCGGTCTGCCCGTCCCAGCGCGCCGCGATGGTCTACGCGCTGCACAGCCCGAGCGCGACGCGATGCGCGCCTCTGTCGTCACGCGCGCGCTCGCGATCGAGGGCGTCGAGCACGTCATGTGGCTCGCCCGCGACGCACACGACGTCCCTCGAGGGGGTCATCTCGCAGCCCCGCTCACGGCGAGCTGCGCTTCTGCCCGGCGGGCCCGCGCGACGCGCGCGGCGTGCGCTGGAGCATCGAAGGCTCGCTCGCCGTGATCGACGCAACCGTCAGCGACGGAACGCCTGCAGACCCCCGCCTACCCGGATGCCCTGGCCCGCGTGTGGTCGGCGCTCACGTGCCCGACCTCGGGCGAGGTGCTGCTGTCCGCCGCCCCTGGCTACGAGTTCATCGACTGGGGTGCGCCGCGCACGTCGGCGGCGGCAGCCACGGCTCGCTGCACGCCTCCGACTCGCTCGCGCCGCTCGTGCCTGCATGCGGGGTGCGCGCAGCCCGACGCGCACCCGGGCAGTGGACCATCCGCGACGTCGCCCCGCTCGTACCGAGCACTTCGGCGCCGACACGCCGGCTGAGCCGCGCGTCAGCCCGCGTTACTCTCGGCGATGCGCTCTCGGCGTCCGCCTCGACCGCGTCACTCGCTGCGCTCTCGCCCGCTGCCGCCCAGGCGGCCGCGGCGTGCACGACTCGCTGCGCGCGGCCGCGCCGGGCACCACAGCGCCGACGACCCCTCGGCGAGCGCCGCCGCCGCCACGAGCGCCGTCTGCCGACCAGCTCGCAGGCGACGAGCTCCGAAAGCCCGGTCCCGGTGGCCGCCTCCGACATCCCGCCCGCCGGACGCAGGCTGTCGTCGAACCAGGTCCTGGCGATCGCCGAGCGCTGCCGAAGATGCGCGCGGTACGCGCGAAATACCCCGGCTCCTACGGCGGCGCCTACCTGAAGGGCCCGTTCCGCTGGCAGGTCAGCTTCTTCTCGCGCGACGGCAAGAAGGAGATCGGCCAGGTGATCATCGCCGACACCTCCGGACGGGTGCTCGAACAGTGGACCGGCTTTCAGGTCGCGTGGTCGATGGCGCGCGGCTATCCCGGGGCGTTCGGCAGGCACGTGAACGCGCTGTACGTGTGGCTGCCGATGTGCGTGCTGTTCATGCTCCCGTTCTTCAATCCCCGCCGCCCGCTCTCGCTGTTGCACCTCGACCTGCTCGTGCTGCTGTCGTTCTCGGTCTCGCTGGCGTTCTTCAACCACGCGCACATCTACGCGTCGGTGCCGCTCGCCTACCCGCCGCTGTTGTACCTGCTCGCGCGCATGCTCGCGCTGCTGCGACGCCGCCGCCCCGGGCGCTCGGCGCCGAGGCCGCTGCACGCTGCTCGTGCCCGTGCCCGTGGCTCGCGCTCGGCGTGGTGTTCCTGCTCGGGTTTCGCATCGCCCTGAACGTGACCGACTCGAACGTGATCGACGTCGGCTATGCGGGCGTGATCGGCGCGCAGCGGATCGTCCACGGCAAGCCGCTCTACGGAGCTGGCCCGCAGGACAACGAACACGGCGACACCTACGGCCCCGTCAACTACGAGGCGTATGTTCCGTTCGAGCAGATCTTCGGCTGGAGCGGCACGCTGGGACGACCTGCCGGCCGCGCACGCCGCGGCGATCTTCTTCGACCTGCTCGCGCTCGCGCTGATCTTCCTGCTGGGCCGGCGCGTCCGCGGCCCGACGCTGGGCATCGCGCTCGCCTACGCTGGGTGTCCTACCCGTTCACGCTGTTCGCGCTCGAGAGCAACTCCAACGACGCGCTCGTGGCCGCGCTCGTGCTGGCGGCGCTGCTCGCTGCGCGAGCTCGCCGCCGCGCCGCGCGGCGTGTTCGCGGCGCTCGCGGGGCTGACCAAGTTCGCCCCGCTCGCGCTCGCGCCGCTGCTGGCGACGCACGGGCTGTGCAGCGGGCGGCCGGGTCGGGGCGACCGCGAGGGGCTCGCGAGCACGGCGTGACCCAACGGCTCACTGGAGCCGCGCGAGTCGTACGCCGTCGCCGCCGCGCGCCTGTCTGCGCTGCGCGCGCTGGTGGTTCTTCGTCGCATTCGTCCTGACCGCCGCGCTCGCCTCGATCCCGGCGCTCACGCACGACTCGCTGCACACGATCTACGAGCGCACGATCGTCTACCAGGCCAACCGCGGCTCGCCGTTCTCGGTGTGGGGACTCTATGGCGGCCTGCACGGCGTGCAGACGGCCGTGCAGATCGCCGCGATCGTGCTGGCGCTGGCGCTGGCGCTCCTGCCGCGCCGCGCCGACCTGGTCGGACTCGCGGCGGCTTGCGCGGCGGTCCTGATCGCCGTCGAGCTCGGGATCGACCACTGGTTCTACCTCTACATCCCCTGGTTCTTCCCGCTCGTGATGATCGCGCTGCTGGGCGTCCGTCCCGAGCGCTCGCGCCCGCCTGGCGGGTCCGGAGGACCTGTATGTCCCGGCTACGCCTCTCGTTTGGGAGTGCGCAGCAGCCGTCCGCGGCGCCGGGGTCGGGCGCGGCATCAGGATCTGCTCGATGCGTCTGCCGAGCGCCGCCTCGTGGCCGAGCAGCCGATGAGCACGCCCATCAGCCACGGGTCCTCCTCGGAGGTTTCGAAGCGCACCGGCATCTGCGTCAGCAGCGACTCGATCGCCTGCTCGCGCTTGACGCCGATCACGCCGCCGCGCGGGCCGGTCATGCCGACGTCGGTGATGTAGGCGGTCCCGCCCGGGAGCACCCGCGCGTCCGCGGTCGGCACGTGCGTGTGAGTGCCGACGACCGCGGTCACGCGCCCGTCCAGATCCAGCCCATCGCGACCTTCTCCGAGGTCGCCTCGGCGTGCATGTCCACGAGGACGTGGTCGACTCCTCGCCCAGCTCGCCCAGCGCGACCTCGATCTCGGTGAACGCCGAGCGGCCCGCGCGCAGGTACAGGTTGCCGCTGAGGTTGACCACGCCCAGGCGCACGCCGTCGCGCTCGACCACGCATGTGCCGTGGCCCGGCTGGCTGCGCAGGAAGTTGGCCGGCCGCAGGATCCGTCGGCTCGGAGTCGAGATAGGGGTAGATCTCGCGGCGATGGTAGGTGTGGTTGCCGAGCGTGATCGCGTCGACGCCCGCCGGCGAACAGCCCGGGCGGCCTTCGGCGTGATCCCCAACCCGCCCGCGACGTTCTCGCCGTTGACGACGACGAACGTCGGCTCATAGCGCTCGCGCAGGATCGGCAGGCAATCGAGCAGCGTGTGCCGGCCGATGCCGCCCACGAGGTCGCCGACGAACAGGATGCTCGGCCCTGGGGCCTCAGCCATACTGCGGCGATGTCTCGGGATGGGAGGGCCTCGGCCAGATGAGCGGCTCGGGCGAGGGCGATGCGTCCCGGCGGCCAGCAGCCGCCCCCGAGCGCCGACGAGCGCGAGATCGCCGCGGACGCGCCGGCAGGGATCGCCGGCCGCCAAGCCGCCGCGCGCGCTCGTTCCCCGGTGGGTGCAGCTCGTGCTGCTGCCGCTCGCGCTGCTCGCGCTGTGGGCGCTCGCGAAAGCGGCGGGGAAAGTGCTGTTGATCTTCATCGTCGCCGCTGTCATCGCGCTGATCCTCAACCCCGCCGTCGCCTTCCTGCAGCGCCCGCGGCTTCCCCGCGGGCTGGCAGTGCTGGCCGTGTACCTCGCATTCTTCCTGACGCTGGCCGGGATCGGCTTCCTGCTCGCCAACCCTATCTCCAATCAGGTGCGCACGTTCACGAACAACCTGCCGCACATCGTCGACGAAGCCAACAACACGCATCTCGAACTCCAGCGCGAACTCGACAAAGCGCGGGCTCCATGTGCATCTCGTCAAGCAGGGTAAAACGGCGCTGCAGAGCATCGAGGCCAAAGTCGCCAAGAGCGCCTGCAAACTCGCCTCGTTCGGCGGGGATCTGCTGACCGAAGCGGCGAGCGCGATCTTCGACCTCGTGCTCGTGTTCGTGCTGTCGCGTGTACATGCTCGTCTACGGCGAGCGCATCGGCACGCTCGTGCGCCGCGTGATGCCCGCTGGCGACGGCACGCGCGCCGATGACTACCCGACCCTCGTGCAGCACGCCGTCTCGCGCTACGTCGGCGGCCAGCTGCTGTTCAGCGTATTGATGGGCTCTCGGCCGGCCTCTCGCTGTACGTCTTCGGCCTGGTCGGGATCTTCCCCGACGGGCGCAAATACGCGCTCGCGTTCGGGGTGTTCTACGGCGTGATGGAGCTCGTCCCCTACATCGGCCCGATCCTCGGAGCGCTGCCGCCGGTGCTCGTCGCGCTGTTCACCGACCCGCTCGTCGCGCTGTGGGTGGCGCTGCTGTTCGTCGGCTCTGCAGCAGCTCGAGGGCCACGTCGTGGCGCCGCAGGTATTCGGGCACACGCTGCGCATCAACCCGCTGCTCGTGATCTTCGCGCTGCTGCTCGGCCTGCAGTTGCACGGGATCGTCGGCGCGCTCGTGGCGCTGCCGATCCTTTCGATCCTGCGCGAGACCGTCGTCTATCTCAGCCGCCACCTCGAGCTCGAACCCTGGGAGCGCTCGCCGGACAAGCTGCTATGAGAGGCGTCGTCGCTCCATGAGCCTGATCAGCGTGAAGGGGCTCGCCAAGCGCTACGGCGAGCGCGACGCGCTGCGCGACGTCTGCTTCGACGTGAGGCCGGCGAGCTCGTCGCGATCGTCGGACCCAACGGCGCGGGCAAGACGACGCTGCTTGTCGATCCTCGCGGGCGTCCAGCGCGCGAGCGCGGGCACGATCGGCGGTCCCGGTTCGGGCTCGGCGATCGGCTGGGCGCCGCAGCAGACCGCGCTCTACTCGAAGCTCTCGGTTGTCGAGAACCTGCGGCTGTTCGCGCGCCTCGAGCGGGTCGCCGACCCCGACGCGCGGTCGCGCGGATGCTCGAGCAGACCGGCCTGAGCGAGCGCGCGGACGAGCGCGTGGAGCGGCTGTCCGGCGGCAACCGCCAGCGCGTGAACGTCGCGCTCGGACTGATCGCCGACCCGCCGGTGCTCGCCCTCGACGAGCCCTCCTCGGCGCTCGATCCCGGCCAGCGCGAGCGCCTGTGGCAGTTCGTCGGCGCGCTCGCCGCGCGCGGGCACGCGCGTGCTGTTCTCAACGCACCATCTCGGCGAGGTGCGCCGTTATGCCACCCGCGCGATCGTGCTCGCCGACGGCGAGCTGCTGTTCGACGGCACCCCGGGCGAGCTGATCGCGGCGAACGGCGGAGGCGATGGCGGGGATCTCGAGAGCGCGTTCGTCGCGTTCCTGAAAGCGCGCGGGCACTGACGGTGCGCTGGCTGCTGGAAAAGGACCTGCTGATCCTCGCGCCGCTCGCGGCTGCTGGTCGGCGTGCTCGTCGTCTACCCGGTCGCGATCGCGCTGCTGATCGGCCTGGCGATTTCGCGCACGCCGGGCAAGCCGAAGGTGGCGATCGTCGACGAGACGCCCCCGGGCAGACGGTCCAGGTGGGCAGCGAGCGGGTCGAAGTGAGCCGCTATGCCGAAGAGCTGTTCAGCCAGGTCCAGCCCGTGCACGTCGCCACGCGCGCGCAGGCGGTCGCCGAAATCAAGTCCGGCAAGTGCTCGCGGCGGTGGTGATTCCGCGCGACATCGCCGCGCGGATCTCCTCCGGGGTGAGTCAGGGCAATTCGAAGTGCTCTACGACGGCAATGCGCTGGAGCAGTCGCTCGTGCAGTCGCAGCTGGACTCCGCATTCGCGCAGGCGAACCTCGGGTTCTCCGAACAGATCCAGCGCGCCGCCGCGCAGGCGATCGGGCTGCTGTTGAGCGGCGGAACCTGGGCGTGCTCGGCGCGCCGTCGAACCTGATCGGGCTCGGGCAGATCCCCGCCACGCTGCGGTCCATCATCGCGCGCCAGCCGCCCGGTGCGCGAGCGCACCCAGCTGGAACGGATCGACAGGTTCGCCGAATTCGCCGACCAGAACCTCGGCCTGCCAAGAACGTGCTGTCCACGATCGGCCAGCCGATCCAGGTCAAGAGCACGCTGCTGCAGGGCAGGCGCACGCCGCTGAACACCTTCGCGGTCGTCGTCGCCGTGAGCGTCTCGCTGATGTTCGTGTGCGTGCTGCTCGCCGCCGGCGGCGTCGCGCTCGAGCGCGAAGAGCACACCCTCGCGCGGCTGGTGCGCGGCCTGGCCTCGCGCGAGGGGCTGCTCGCCGAGAAGGGGCTGCTGGCGGCCGCCTGCTCGCTGGTGCTGGCGCTCGCGATGCTCGCGGGCATCGGCGCCTTCGTCGCCTCGACTGGAGCCGCGCCGGGCAGTGGCTGCTCGCGCTCGCGTTCGGCGCGGTCGCGTTCGGCGCGCTCGGCGTCGCGATCGGCGCGCTCGCCCGCGAGGTGCGCGCGGCGTCGCTGCTCGCGTTCCTGCTGTCGCTGCCGCTCGCGTTCCTCGCGCTCGTGCCCTCCGGGGCGGTCGCGCACGGGCTGTACGACGCGATCGCCGCGATCTCGTTCGTGTTCCCGTTCAAGGCCGCGCTGCAGGCGCTCGACGCCGCCGTCAACGGCGCCTCCCCGGCGCTTGGCGTCTCGCTCGCGCACCTGCTCGGCGCTGCGATCGCGCGCCCTCTTCGGCGCGCTCGCGCGCGTGACGGCCGCTGCGCGGCCGGGCTGCGCGAGAGCCTAACCTCGAAGGCGATGTCCTTTCCACAGACGCGCATGCGCAGACTGCGCGCCAGCGCCGGCCTGCGCGGGCTCGTGCGCGAGACCGAGCTGCGGCCCGAGCAGCTGGTGCTGCCGCTGTTCGTCGCCGAGGACGGGCCGCGCGCGCGCCGCAGGGCCGATCGCGAGCATGCCGGGCGTCGCGCGGCTGTCGATCGCCGCCGCGCGTGAGCGAGGCCCGCGAGGCCGCCGCGCCTGGGTCGCGGCGCCGTGATCGCTGTTCGGGTGCCCGCTCGAGAAGGACGAGCGAAGGCTCGGGCGCCTGGGACGAGGAGGGCGTCGTGCAGCTGGCGATGCGCGCGATCAAGCAGGCGCACCCCGACGCCGCTCGTGATCACCGACGTGTGCCTGTGCGAGTACACCGATCACGGCCACTGCGGCGTGCTGCGCGAGGACGGCGCGATCGACAATGACGCGACGCTCGAGCTGCTCGCGCGCACGGCCGTCAGCCACGCGCGCGCCGGCGCGGACCTGCGTCGCCCCGTCGGACATGATGGACGGGCGCGTGGGCGCGATCCGCGCAGAGCTCGACGCCGAGGGATTCGCCGACACGCCGATCCTCGCCTACTCGGCCAAGTTCGCCTCGGCGTTCTACGGCCCGTTCCGCGACGCGGCCGGCTCGACGCCGGCGTTCGGCGACCGCCGCTCCTACCAGATCGATCCCGCCAACGGCGACGAGGCGCGTGCGCGAGGCGCTGCTCGACGTCGGCGAGGGGGCGGACATGGTGATGGTCAAGCCGGCGCTCGCCTACGGCGACGTGATCGCCGCGGTCAAGCGCGCGACGCGGCCTGCCGGTCGCCGCCTACAACGTCAGCGGCGAGTACGCGATGGTCAAGGCCGCCGCCGCCGCCGGCTCTCTCGACGAGCGCGAGGCCGTGCTCGAGATCCTCACCTCGCTGCGCCGCGCCGGCGCCGACACGATCATCACCTACCACGCGAAAGACGCAGCCCGATGGCTGGCAGAGCACAGCTGGCTGGAGCGGCGAGCAGTCGCCGCGTGCAGCGCACGCCACGCTCCCTGCGTCCTGCCCTACGGCAGTGGGCGTATGAAGTCGAGGTCCACATGGCACCCCCGACGGCACTCGCGCCGACGCGGCGACGCCCAAGCTGCGCAGCCGCAAGGACGGCGCGGCGATCCCGCTCGAGGACGCCGACCGCCGGCTGCTGAACCTGATGCAGGGCAGCTTCCCGATCGCGCCGCGGCCGTACGCGCACGTGGCCGAGCTGGGCGGGGTCACCGAGGACGAGGTGATGGCGCGCGTGCAGCCACCTGCTCGACAAGCGCATCATCCGCCAGGTCACGCCGATCTTCGACACGCGGGCGCTCGGCTACTCCTCGATGCTGGTCGCCGCCAAGGTCGACCCCGAGCACCCGCATCGCGCCGCCCAGGTGATCAACGAGCATCCCGGGCGTCTCGCACAACTACCTGCGCAACCACGACTTCAACCTGTGGTTCACGATCGCCACCGAGCCCGACTCGCGAGCTCGGCCTGGAGGGCACGCTCGAGGTGCTCGCGCGCGAGGCGGGCGCCGAGTCGGTGCGCCAGCTGCCGACGCTGAAGCTGTTCAAGATCCGCATGGACCTCGAGATGGAGGGCGACACCGAGGCGCTCGCCGAGCGCGGCCGAGGCCAGCGAGCCGGTCGAGCTCGATCGTCAGCCCTACGACGAGCTCGACATCGCGGTGATCCGCGCGCTGCAGGGCGACATGCCCGTCGTGCACCGAGCCCTACGCGCAGGCGGCCGCGGCGCTCGGGATGTCCCAGGAGCGCCTGCTCGACCACCTCGCGGGCATGCAGGAGCGCGGCCTGCTGCGCCGGGTGGCGGCGATCCTGTATCACCGCCGCGCCGGGTTCTCGGCCAACGGCATGGGCGTCTGGCAGGTTCCCGACGCGCAGATCCTCGACATCGGCCGGCGCATGGCGGCCGTGCGCGGCATCTCCCACTGCTACCAGCGCCCGACCTACGAGGACTGGCCCTACTCGGTGTTCACGATGGCCCATGGCCGCTCCAAGGAGGAGTGCGACGCGGTGCTCGACGCGATCGCCGAGCAGACCGGGATCTCATGAGCGCGCGACGCTGTACTCGCTCGACCGAGTTCAAGAAGATCCGCCTGCTCTACTTCACCGACGAGTTCAAGGACTGGGAGACGCGAGCACGCCGGTGCCAGCGGGCACGCTCGTCGACTGACGATGTCGCTGACCGACACACCGCTCGGCCGAGCTCTATAGGCGCGCGCTCGAGGTGATGCCCGGCGGCGTCAACTCGCCCGTGCGCGCGATGCGGCGATCGGCCGCGACCCGATCTTCATCGCGCGCGGCGAGGGCGCCGAGCTGCTCGACGTGGACGGCAACCGCTACGTCGACTACGTCTGCTCGTGGGGCCCGCTGATCCACGGGCACGCCCACCCGGGCGTGCTCGCCGCGGTCGTGCGAGGCGGCCGCGCGGGGTACGAGCTTCGGTGCGCCGACGCCCGGCGAGGTCGAGCTCGCGAGCGAGGTCGCGCGCGCGGATGGAGGGCGTGGAGATGCTGCGCATGACCTCCTCGGGGACCGAGGCGACGATGACCGCGATCCGCCTCGCGCGCGCGGCCACCGGGCGCGAGCAAGTCCTGAAGTTCGCGGGCGCCTATCACGGCCACGTCGACGGGCTGCTGGCGCAGGCCGGCTCGGGCCTCGCGACCCAGGCGCTGCCCTCCAGCCCCGGCGTGCCGGCGGGCACGGCCGCCGCAGACCGTGCTCGTGCCCTGGAACGACCGCGACGCGCTGATCGCGCGCGACCGAGGCGCCACGAGCTCGCGGCGATCCTCGCCGAGCCGCTGCCGGCCAACATGGGCCTCGTCCCGCCCGCGGCCGGGGTTCCTCGCAGCTGCTGCGCGAGCGCGCCGACGCGACCGGCGCGCTGCTCGTGCTCGACGAGGTGATCTGCGGCTTTCGCGTCGCCCGCGGCGGCGCGCAGGAACTGGCGGGCGTCACCGCGGACCTGACGATCATGGGCAAGGTGCTCGGCGGCGGCCTGCCCGCGGCAGCGCTCGGCGGGCGGTGCTGAGCTGATGAGCATGCTCGCCCCGGCCGGCGAGGTCTATCAGGCCGGCACGCTTGTCGGGCAACCCGCTCGCGGTCGCCGCCGGACTGGCGACGCTCGAGCTGCTCGACGAGGCCGCCTACGCGCGCCTGGCGGCGATCACCGAGCGCCTGGCCGCCGGCCTGCGCGAGGCGCCGCCGAGGGCGGGTATCCGGTGCAGGTCGTCAGCGTGCCCGGGCCTGCTGACGGTGTTCTTCAGCGTAGCCCCAACCGGCGCCCAGAGCTCGCCGATTGTCGACTTCGCGGACGCGCAGCGCGTGCGATCTCGATGCCTACGCGCGCCTGGTGCCGCGAGCTGCTCGCGCGCGGCGTCTACCCGCCGCCGTCGCAGTTCGAGGCGTGGTTTCCGTCGCTCGCGCACACGCCCGAGCAGATCGAGCGCACGGTCGAGGCCGCGGCCGCGGCGTTCGGCGCACTGGGAGCGCCCGCCGGCGGCGGGGCGCCGCAGAATGAGCGATGACGGTGACGCGCGCGCGCTGGGGCGCTCGCCGAGCTGCTGCGCGAGCAGGGCGGGCTGATGGCCACGCTCGTCGGCAGCCGACGCACGCCGGGCGGCGCGCGTGGCGACGAAGCCGGTCCCGCCGCAGATCGGCCGCCGCCGGCCCGCGCGCCGAGGCACGCGCGCGACGAGTACGAGCTGCTGGTCGAGGCGATCTACGAGGGCTACCTGCTGCACTACGGCGCCGCGCGTGGTGCGCCGCCGCCGAGGCCGATCTCGGGCTGCTCGCGGGCGATCGCCTGTACGCGCTCGGCCTGGCACGCCTGGTCGCGCTTGGCGACACCGAGGCGGTGGCGGAGCTGGCCGACACGATCACGCTCAGCGCGCTCGCTCAGGCCGCGGGCGAGCCGGAGCTCGCCGAGGCGGTCTGGGAGGCCGGCGCGCGGGCCGTCGGCTGGGGCGCGAGCGCCGCCCACGCGCGCCAAGCGCCTGGCGTTCGCTGCGCTCGCCCGAAGCGATCGAGGCGATGCGCACAAGCGCTGCGGGCGTCCCGGCGTCGCCCTGAATTCGCGCCTCGATATTGTTCGACGTCGGTGTCCGACAAGCACGACAAGCACAAGTCCAAGTACACGCTCGACCGCGAATCCCCGGGCGCGTTCGAGGGCGAGACGGTCACGCGCAGGCGCTTCATGACGTCGGCTGGCCAGGGCGCGGGCGCGATCGCCGCCGCGTCGTTCCTGCTGCCCGCGCTCGGCTTCGCGATCGGCCCGATCTTCAAAAGCAGCCCGCATCGCTGGGAAAGCGTCGGCTCGGAGGACCTCTTCACCGACAACAACTACGTCCCCGTCGTGATCACGCTGACCCCGAGATCGGCGAGGCCGGCAAGTCGACCGCGTACGTGCGCAAGTTCAATCCCGCGATCGACACCGACCCCTACGACCACGGCGACGCCCTACATCGCGATCTCCAGTCGCTGCGCGCACCTCGGCTGCCCGGTGCGCTGGGTGGATGCGGCCGAGCGCTTCATCTGCCCGTGCCATGGCGGCGTATACGACCTGCTCGGCCGCCGCGTCGGCGGCCCGCCGGTACGACCGCTCGACCGCTTCTACACCCGCGTCAACGCCAATCGCGAAGTCGAACTCGGCCCGCGCTTCAGCGTCAACAGCGAGCTGCAACGCTTCTCCCCGCGCGACCCCGGCGAGCCGCTCGACGGCATCGGCCAGTACGCTATACCCGTCGCGCCCCGGCGCCCAGAAACTGTAGGACCCGACCGTGCCCAAGCTTCCCAAGGCCCCCGCCGATCCCCTCCTCCCTGCAGGCGCCGCCGCCGCGCCCCGGCGAGGGCAACGGCAAGGCCGGACGCCGCTCGAGCACGCCGCGGAGGCCGGCACAGCCGTCGTCGACTGGGTCGACGAGCGCACCTCGCTGAGCGGCGGCGCCCGCTGGCTGATGTTCCGCAAGGTGCCCAAGGGCACCAACTGGTTCTACACGCTCGGCTCGGCCACGATGTTCGCGTTCCTCTCCCAGGCCGTGACGGGCGTGTTCCTGGCGATGTACTACCGCCCCGATCCCTCCGGCGGAGCCTACGAATCGATCCGCCACGTGACCAACGAAGTGTTCCTCGGCCAGTTCGTGCGCGGCATGCACAAGTGGGGCTCGAGCGTGATGGTGATCCTCGTGTTCCTGCACATGGGCCGCACGTTCTTCTTCGGCGCCTACAAGTACCCGCGCGAGCTCAACTGGGTGATCGGCGTGGTGCTGTTGATCCTGACGATGGTGATGTCGCTTCACCGGCTACCTGCTGCCGTTCGACCAGCGCGCCTACTGGGCGACGATCGTGGGCGTGAACATCAACGGCACCGGCCCGCTGCTCGGCCCCTACCTCTCGTGACTTCCTGCGCGGCGGGCCGGAATTCGGCGCGACCACGCTGTCGCGCTTCTACGCGATCCACATGCTGCTCGTGCCGGGGCTGATCGCGGCGCTGATCGGCGCCCACCTGTACCTGGTGGCCAAGCTCGGCACGACCGCGCCGCCGTGGCTGAAAGCCGAGCAGCCCCGAGCTGCGCGAGGCCGACGTATGAGCCGCCGCACGACCGCGGCGGGCCGCGCGCGGAGTCGAGCATGAACCAGCGCGAGAAGGAGGAGTACCTCCGCGAGTACGCGATCCTGAAGTCGCAGGGCAAGCCGTTCTTCCCCTACGCGGTCGCCAAGGACGCGGCGATGGCGTGCGTGGTGATGGCGGTCATCATCACGATGTCGCTCGTGCTCGGCGCCGAGCTCGGCTCCAAGGCCAACCCCACGACGACCACCTACGTGCCGCGGCCGGAGTGGTACTTCTTCTTCCTGTTCGAGCTCCTGCGCGTGATCAAGCCGCCGAGCCTCGTGCCGCTGGCGACGATCGGCGTGCCGACGATCGGCATGATCCTGCTGTTCCTGCTGCCGTTCTACGACCGCCGCCCCGAGCGCCGCCCCGAGCGCCGGCCGATCGCGACGCTCACCGGGATCTTCGTGATCGGCGCGATGGCCCTGCTCACCTACGAGGGCGCGAACGCCGGGCTCGCCGACGGCGATCGAAATGCCCACGCCCAAAGCCGTCCAGCAGGCCGGCGGGCAGACGCTCGCCGAATTCGAAGCCGGCAAGCTGGTCGTCGCCCAGTCGGGCTGCCTGGCGTGTCACAAGATCGGCGACAACGGCAACGACGGCCCCGGACCGCAACTGACCCACATCGGCTCGCGACTGCCGCGCCAGGGGATCGCGCGCACGCTCGTGAACCCGACCGCGCCGATGCCGTCGTTCAAGAACCTGCCGCCGCAGAAGTTCAAGGCGGCCGTCGACTTCCTCTCGCAGCTGAAGTAGCGTCGGATGCCGCTGAGCATGCGCCGGCTCGACCGGCGAATGGCGCCGGCGCCGGAGAGCTGGAGGCCGGCCGCAGGTGCGGGCGATGTTCGACCGCATCGCCGGGCGTCTACGACGCGCTGAACAGCGCGATGACGGCCGGCCTGCACCACCGCTGGCGCGCGCGCGCGGTCGATCTGGCGCGCGGTCGGTCCAGGCAGCCGCGTGCTCGACGTGGCCACCGGCACCGGCGATCTGGCGCTCGAGCTCGCGCGGCGCGTCGCGCCCGGGCGGCGAGGTCCTCGGCAGCGACTTCTCCGAGGCGATGCTCGCCCGCGCGCGCGCGAAGGCGGGCGCGCGGATATCGCGGCGCTCGAGGCCGCGCTGCGCTTCGAGTGGGGCGATGGGCTGGAGCTCCCCTACGCGGACGACGAGTTCGACGCCGCCACCGTCGGCTTCGGTGCTGCGCAACTTCCCCGACCTCGCGCGCGGGCTCGCGGAGATGATCCGCGTCGTGCGACCCGGTGGGCGCGTCGTCGTGCTGGAGATGACGACCCCGACCCGGCCGTCCGCTGTCGTGGTTCTTCGCGCTGTGGTTCGATCGGGTCGTGCCGCTGCTCGGGCGGATCGTCGGCTCGCTCGCACGGCTTGCCTCGCGGCTGCGCGGCGCCGAGGGCTCGGAGCGGGTCACCGACGCCTACACCTATCTGCCCAACTCCGTCAAACGCTGGCCCGGACCGTCGCAGCTCGCGGGAGAGATGGAGCGGGCGGGGCTGAGTGAGATCTCCTACGTCCTGCTCGCCGGCGGGATCATCGCGATCCACGCCGGCACCGTGCCCGGCGAAGGGTCATGATGAGCGCGATGGGGCTCACGCCTGCAGCGCACGGCGCCGACGGTTCGAGCGCGGCCGACGTGGACGCCGTCGAGACGATCATGCGCCGCGGCGGCAGCTCCCTGCGCGAGCGGATGGTGCGCATGGAGTGCCACCTGGAGCAGGTGACCTCGCAGGCCGGGCGATCCGCTCGCCTCGCACGCAACCGGCACGGTCCTCGCCGGAGGCAAGCGCCTGCGCCCGCTGCTGGTCGTGCTCGCCGCCGAGTCGGCCGGCGGTCCGGGAAACACCCCCGACGCGGAGGACAGGCTCGTGCGCGCAGCAGTCGCGGTCGAGCTGGTGCACTCGGCGACGCTCGTGCACGACGACGTGATCGACGGCGCCCAGCTGCGACGCGGTCGTCCCTCGGTCGCCGCCGCAGCGGGACGCAACCTCGCGATCGCCACCGGCGACCTGCTGTTCTCGCGCGCGTTCGCCGAGCTCGCGCGCAACGGCGACGAGGCCCAGCTGCGCGCGCTGTCGGACGCCAGCTCGGCGCTGGCCGAAGGCGAGCTCCTGCAGCGCGAGGACGCCTACGCGATGCACGTCGCGGTAGCGCGATATCTGCGCCGCTGCGAACTGAAGACCGCGGCACTGTTCGAGGCCGCCTGTCGTCTGGGGGCGCTCGTCGCCGTAGGCGGCTCCCCGCGGCTCGCCGACGAGCTCGGTGCGTTCGCGCGCAGGATCGGGCTTGCCTTCCAGCTGCTGGACGACGTGCTCGACGTGTCCGGGCCGGTCGAGCGGACCGGCAAGGCACGCGGCACAGATCTGCTCGACGGCACCGTCACCCTCCCCTTCATCCTCGCCCGCGAGCACGACCGGGAGCTGGCCGAGTTCGAGCTCTCCGCGCTGAGCGGACCCGAGCAGGCCGAGCGGCTGTGCGAGCGCATCGCCGCGACCGGCGCCCTCGACGAGGCTCGCGAGCGAGCCCTCGCGCTGGTGGCCGAGGCGAAGTCCGGACTGCCCCGGCGTCTGTCCGACGGCAGCGATGCCGCGCTGCTCGACCTGGTGGCCGACGCAGTTGTCGAGCGCTATCGCTAGACGCCGGGCTTAGGAGAAGTCGCTGGGGGTGATCAGGTCGGCGTGCAGGGCGCGCACGAAGAACTCGACCTCGTCGGTCATGTTCGCGTGTGTGAGGCGCTTCAGATCGCTCAAGAGGGCGCCCGCGCCGCGATCGAGCTCGTCGTCCAGCCGCTCCACGATGCTTTGCTCGAAGACGCCCTCACGGTGCGCCTCGCACTCCGGGCAGCGCAGCACGATTCGCCAGTGCCTGTCGCCCTCTTCGGTCCAGTCGAGCGGGTAGACGAGCTCGCCGGCGCAGTTGAAGCAGACGTGCAGCTCCTGCGGCGGACAGGCCGGGTCGGTCGTGAACACCGGGTCGAGCGCTGCGGCCGAATCCGGCTCGTATGAAGGCTCGGGCGCATACGCGGACTGCGGTGCGTTGCGCTGATCGCGGTAGGTGACCTCGACATGCTTGCCGTCGGGCATCTGCACGCGGTGACGTATGTGGGGGCTCGTGTCTGACATGGGCTTGCTCTGGAGTAATCGACCCACGCGCCGCTTCCCTTTAGGGCTCATGGCCAAAAGGCTGCGCGCTCGCCGTGTCGATGACCGTGTCCCGCGCTCCATGCGCCCCGCGCTCCATGTCGGCGAGAAGCGCGCGCGCTCCCGGGTGTGAGCCAAAACGCCCGGTGCTACGTTCATGAGGACATGGCCACAGCGATCCGCACGATCGGCCACGAAGACAAGCTCAGCCTCGTCGATCATCTCGAAGAGTTGCGCACGCGCCTGATCGTCAGCGCCGTCGCGGTCGCGGTCGCCTTCGGAGTCTGCCTGTGGCAGAACCACGCGCTGCTGGAAATCATCAACCGGCCGCTCGAGCACCAGACCCAGAAACAGGTCGAGCAGGGCAACGGCCCGCTCGGCCAGACCGCGCTGGCGCAGCAGGGCGTGCTCGCGGTCGCGCGCGACGTGCAGGGGATCGCCGCGACGCTGGCCGATCCCGCCAGCAAGCTCCCGCCCGCGACTCGGGCGGCGCTCGCCGCGGAGATACCCCGGCTCCAGGCCGACGTCGCGAAGATCCCGCGCGTTCCGCAGGGCAACAAGCCCGTGACGCTCGGCATCGGCGAGCCGTTCACTACCACGCTCGGGGTCACCCTGCTGTTCGCGCTGGTGTTCTCGCTGCCGATCGTCCTGTTCCAGCTCTACGGGTTCGTGCTGCCGGCGCTTCAGTCCCAGTGAGAGACGCATCGCGCTGCCCCTGCTCGCGGCGATTCCATGCTTGTTCGCGATCGGTGTGCTGTTCGGCTACTTCGTCGTGCTGCCGGCCGCCGTGCGCTTCTTCCAGAACTTCAACAGCGGCGAGTTCAACGTGCTCGTGCAGGCCGGTCCCTACTACAAGTTCGCCGCAACGGTGCTGCTCGCGATGGGTCTCGTCTTCCAGGTGCCGGTCGCGATCCTCGCCGCGACCCGCGTCGGGATCGTCACCCCGCAACAGCTCCGCCACAACCGCCGCTACGCGATCGTGGCCTGCGCTGCGATCGCGGCGTTCCTGCCCGGAGACGCGATCACGCTGCTGCTGGAGACCATCCCGCTGTATGTGCTCTACGAGGCGAGTATCCTGCTCGCGTCGTTTGTCGAACGCCGCGAGCGCGCGCGCGAACGCCAGACACCGGGTCCAGGGCGCCCGCCCGACGGTGGTGCCCCCACAGAGCAGAGGACGGAGCCAAGCGTGCAACAGATCATCGATCACACCGACAGCGAGCTGAGCTGATGCTGTTCGATCTGCGTGGCCGCGGCCGTCGCCGCACGGTCAAGGTGATTTACGGCGGCCTCGCGCTGCTGATCGGGGCCGGCCTCGTGTTCTTCGGCGTCGGCGCCGGCGTCGGTGGCGGTGGGCTCTTGAACTCCCTGTCCGGCAACGAAGGCTCCTCCAGCGCGAGCTTCTCGGCGCAGATCGACAAGTACAAGAAGCTCACCCAAAAGCAGCCAAACAACGTCTACGCGTGGGAACAACTGACGCTCGCCCAGCTGCACGAAGCCGGCGGCGAAGCCTACTTCGCCAATCAGCGGCTGACGGCGAAGGGCCATGAACTGTTCGGGCAGACCGCCCAATCGTGGAACAGCTACATCGCGCTGAAACCGTCCAAACCCAACTCCCAGCTGGCGCTGCAGATGGAGCGGGTGTTCGGCGAAGAAGGGCTCAACGAGCCCGCCGAAGTGGTCAAGGTGCTGCAGATCGTGATCCCCACGAAGTCGGAAAGCACTCCGCAATATAAGGCGTCGCTGTATGCGGCATTAGCGGAGTACGCCTACAAAGCCAACAACACCCGCATCGGCGATCTCGCCTCGGCCAAGGCGGTCGCGCTCGCGCCCGCGGCCCAGCGCACGCAGCTGAAGAAGCAGCTAGCCGCGATCAAGGCACATCCGAACGGCAGCGAAGGCGCGACGACAGGCGCGACCGAAGTACGGCAGGGTGCCGGCACCACCACGGTCCCCGCGACGACCGGCAGCTCCACGACGACGACGAAATAGGCCGGGATAGGTCGGTCGGGATGTCGGCCCCAGCGCTATACGGCGCGTCTGCTGATCGGCTGCGCGGACCGACCGGGAATCGTTGCTGCCGTCTCGGGCTTTCTGCTCGAGCAGGGCGCCAACATCGTCTCCTCCCACCAATACTCGACCGACCCGACGGGCGGGCGCTTCTTCATGCGCACCGAGTTCTTCTTGCGCGAGCTGGGAGCGCCAACCGGCGCAGCCGAGGCCAGGCAGCGGTTCGAGCGACTGTTCGCGACCGAGGTGGCCGACGGTCTGGGCATGGATTGGGAGATCCGCTACTGGGGCGAGCGTCGGCGGATCGCGATCCTCGTCTCCCGCCACGATCACTGCCTACTCGATCTGCTGTGGCGCTGGCGCCGTGGCGATCTGGACGGCGAGGTCGTGGCGGTGCTCTCCAACCACGAAGACCTGCGCCACGAGACAGAGGCCGTGGGCGTCCCCTACCACTATGTGCCGGTGCGCGCCGAGGACAAGCCCTGGGCCGAAGCGGCGATGCTCGACCTGCTGACGGGCGAGGCCGACCTGGTGGTGCTCGCCCGCTACATGCAGATCCTCAGCGGCGACTTCCTCGAACGCCTGAGAGCGCCCGCGATCAACATCCATCACTCTTTCCTGCCCGCATTCGCCGGCGCCGACCCGTATCGGCAGGCACGCGAGCGGGGAGTCAAGCTGATCGGGGCCACCGCGCACTACGTCACCGAGCAGCTCGACGACGGTCCGATCATCGACCAGGACGTCGTGCGCGTCGATCACCGTCAGAGCGCCGAGAACCTCGAGCGCGTGGGCCGCGACATCGAGCGCCTGGTGCTCGCCCGCGCGGTGGCGCTGCACCTCGACGACCGCGTGATCGTCGACGGGCGGCGGACGATCGTCTTCTGAGGGTGCGGATGCCGGGGCGGCTTGGATAGAATCAGCGCCGAGTCGGTCGATCCTTCGCCGACGCGCTCACGGGCCGTTAGCTCAACCGGCAGAGCAGGGGCCTCTTAAGCCCAAGGTTGTAGGTTCGATTCCTACACGGCCCATACACAATTGTCGGGCGGCGATGCCTCGAAAGGTAGCCGCGCTCACCGATGGGCGAAGCGCGAGGCCGGCTCGAAGTCGCCGTGGAGCACGAGGGGGTCGAGGTCTGCACCATTGGGCCATACGACGGTCCCCAGTTGATCGTCAACGCGCACCTGTGCAAAGAAGTCGGGATCAGCAAGTGGCTCGAACACGGGGCCGTGCAACTCACCGGTGAGGTCGACATCGCGCGAGCTGCCATCGCTGAAGCCAAGCCGCAGCCGATAGTGGTCAAGGACTTGTGCGGACGTGACGCTTACGAGGTCCATCGCCTTATCTTACGGCAGTGGGTCGATCGGCTCCGGGGTGCCACCGGCCTTGGCACGGTCCCAGTCGGCTTCCAGCTCCACGCGGTGAAGGCTGGCCCAATCGCTCACGAGCTTGAGCGCACGAGTCGGAAGGTCGCCGACGAGCACCTCGCCGCTTCCGATTGCGATCACCGCATGGTGCTCGGCGTACTGAGCATGGAAGTGGGGAGGTTCGTGATCGTAGAAGTACATCGTGATCGCGATGCCGTAAAAGAAGCTGATCCTGGGCACGGCACCATCATGAGTGATGATCCATCTTGTTGTGTACCGGGACGTCGGGACATGTCTCGGGTGGTAGTAGACAGCTCAGGCTTGTCTGAGTGGCTGGGGTTGACTGCCCGGTCCGATTTCCGCCAGACATTGCCGCCGCGCTCTGTCACGCTGCCCAAAGTAACCGTGACCGAGGGGAGATGCAGATGCACACCGCGACCGCCCACCCGCCAGACTCCATGCGACGTCAGGATCTTAGCTTCCCGTCGAACTCCGAGCACTGTGCAGCCTGGCTCTATCCTGCCCGCGGCATTGCCGGGAAGACACCGATTGTCGTGATGGCTCACGGTCTCTCGGGCACTCGTCGGGATGGGCTCGGACCGTTCGCCGAGCGGTTCGCCGAGGCCGGCATCGCCGCGCTTGTCTTCGACCATCGCGGCTTCGGAGATAGCGAAGGCGAGCCGGATCTCTTCCATCCCCGCCGCCAGCTCGAGGACTGGGCGGCGGCGATCGCCTTCGCCCGCTCCCTTCCGGCCGTGGATCCCAACCGGGTCGCAACATTCGGCTCCTCGATGGGTGGAGGGAATGCCCTCGCCGCGGCTGCCGCGGACGAGAGGATCGTCGCCGTAGTCAGCCAGGTCCCGTTCCTGGACATGCTCACCCAGGCGCACCGTGCCTCGCCGAGCACCAGCCTGCGGATGCTCGCGGCGGCCGTCAGGGGCCGCCATCTGCGCGCGATCGGCCAGCCGAACGAACCGGCATTCATCAACGCGCCGGGCGGTCATGAGGGCTGGCTGCACGTCGTCTCGATCGGCGAGGACAGTCGCTGGCGCGACCGCGTCTCCTCGCGCTGGCTGCTCGGCCGCCCCTACCGTCCGATCCGCCACGCCCGCCGGCTGCACTGCCCGTGGCTCGTCTGCGTCGGAGAGGCCGATCGGGTGGCCCGGCCGGGACCGGCGATCCGGGCCGCGAGGAGGGCCCGGCACGGCGAGCTGCGCACCTACCCCGGCGTCGACCACTTCGACATCTACGACGGTCCCGAGCACGAGCTCGTCGTGGCGGACGAGGTCGAGTTTCTGCGGCGGACCCTTGGCCTGGTCGGCCGGACATAAGCGCAGAATCATCTGGAACGTGATCTGGCGTCTGCTGCACGGCGACTACGCCAAAGACAGGCACGGAGCGCGCACGACGGGGTTTGCGCAACGTACGGTCCTCTCCATAAACTGAACCCCACTGTTCACAGGGGGTCTACGAACTATCGAGTTAGGCGCTCTTGGCATCGACGGACAGGTCGCGATGAAGGTGATCGGCAAGCCGCAGAGCCAGCACGACGATCATGAACGTGGAGTTGGCCTGCCCCGAGGTCACAAACGCGGAGCTGCTGGCCACGAACAGATCCTTAAAGCCGTGCACAGCGAGGTATGGGTTCAAAACGCCGTCCTCGGGTCGGTCGGACATCCGCGTCGTGCCGGCCTGGTGGTAGCCGTCGAACAGTTGCCCGCGAAGGCCACCCTCGAGGTCGTCGTAGAGGTATTCCAAGTGCCCGAGGTCAAATCGGCGGATATAGCTATCGAAGTGCTCGTGAGCCTTAATGGCGCTACGGATGTCATCGTCGGCGAAATACAGCCTGGTTCGTACTCGCGGCATCCCGAGTGCATCCGTCTCGCCGGTCGGCTCTATGCGACTGTCGGGGTGTGGCAGGTGCTCGCCGTGGTAGTAGAGCGGGTAAACGTTCGTGTCGCTGGGTACGACAAATCCCGGTACCTTGCGTCCCGGCCTGACAAAGCGTTCATATCCA
The DNA here is from genome assembly GCA_963714025.1 of uncultured Solirubrobacterales bacterium. Classification (GTDB taxonomy): domain Bacteria; phylum Actinomycetota; class Thermoleophilia; order Solirubrobacterales; family Solirubrobacteraceae; genus Palsa-744. The sequence goes on along the minus strand of OY970221.1, from coordinate 1,577,993 downwards.
AAAGTCAAGACGAACCGGATGGCCCGTGGAAGGTGACGCGCTATGTTGAGCGCGTGTAGTCGAGTCGAGGTTGGGGTGCCGGTGTCGAGCTTGCTTCGCCGGACGCCTTCGCTGATGACGTGAGGGCCGAGCGGCGACGCGAGGATCAGATATATGGCAGACAGGATCGCGTTGCCATGGGACGGGTCTTTCATATCCGGGTTTTCGAGCCACATTGCGATATTAGGCAGGTCGTGTTCGATCTGGTAATCCTGTGAAAAGGTGAAACGCCGGCGTATGTAAACGCCCTCGGGATCCCGCTCAAAGCCGTATATGGTCGCCTCGGATGGAGTGTCGAGGTGGATCCGGGCGATCGAGGCGCCGACATGGCCCATGTACCAACGCCCCAGGTGGTCGGAATGATTGCCGATGCCACCGGGGTGATGGCGGGTGGAGGCAAACAGCAGACGAGTAGATTCGACGCCGCCCGCCGCGATCACGTACCGCCGCGCGCGCACCAGCACCTCATTGCCGCCCAGCGTCCGCGCCGCGAGGTGCTTCACGCGATGGCCGTCGGGCTGACAGACGATCTCGGTGCAGGTGAGGTCGCTGACGAGCGTCACGAGCGGAGAGCGCTCGAGCCTTGCGCGGTAGGTCCGGCCAAAGTTGGTCGGCAGCGACCAACGCTCGAGCGACGTGGCGCGAATGTCGCCGTCGGGCCAGCCCGGGATCAGGCTATTCCCGGCCAAGCTGGATATCTGACCAATGTCGAACGCCGTTTGACCACACTTGAACCACCGGCAGGCGCGGGGGAAGTATTCCTCCAGCTCGGCATAGCCGACGGGCCAACGAGCGTCACCGGCGACCTCGCGGGGTTGAAAGTCCACCGGATCAAAGGGCACGCAGCGCCCAGACCACAGATTGGAGGCGCCTCCGACCCGGCGGCTTGTGGCTCGCGACATCGGGGTGTGAAGCGCGTCGCCCCCGACCGTGTCACCGAGGTGCTGGACGTCGGCGCTGTGGGAGTAGCCCCCGCTCTCGATCAGCAGAACCTGGTGACCGGCGTCCGCGAGCTCGAGCGCGAGCGTGATGCCTGCGGGGCCAGAGCCGACGATGGCGATCGCCGCTGTGAGCGTTGCTTGTGACGGTAGGGATTTTGCGTCGATGTGCACGAGGGTTGGCCGCTGGCCGTGATGGTCGATGCAGGCTGCCGAAACGGTACTGTTCAGCTGCGGGCACGGTGAAGCTACTCTCGTCGTCCTCGTCGCGCTCGCGCTTCCCTTCGACCGAGGTCGATGGCCCCGATTCGGCTGCGCCACGCTCGAGTTTCCGTCAAGCGCTGAGCCGCATGGCGTTTCGCACTCGCCCGGCACCGCCGCACGCTCCCGTAGATTGCGGAACATGCAAGGCGACGGAGAGGTCATCCTGGGCGACAATCTCGAGGTGCTGCCGGGCCTGCGGGATGAGACCTTCCAGCTGATCTACATCGATCCGCCGTTTAACACAGGCAGGGCGCAGACGCGCAAGACGCTGCGGACGGTGCCCGACGAGGACGGGGATCGTAAGGGGTTTGGCGGCCGCCGCTACAGCACGCGACTGCTCGCCGAGTCGTCTTACCTGGATGAGTTCGACGACTACCTCGCGTTTCTCGAACCCCGCCTGCGCGAGGCGCGCAGGCTCTTGACGGCAAGCGGGACCTTTTACTTCCATATCGATCACCGCGAGGCGCACTACTGCAAGCTGTTGCTCGACGAGATCTTTGGCCGCGAGTGCTTTCTGAACGAGATCGTTTGGGCATACGACTATGGCGCGCGATCCAAGCGGCGCTGGCCCGCAAAGCACGACACGATCCTGGTCTACGTCAGGGACCCAACTGGCTATTACTACGACGGGGAGGCCGTCGATCGCGAGCCGTACATGGCTCCGGGTCTCGTGACTCCGGAGAAGGCGGCGAAGGGCAAGTTGCCGACGGATGTGTGGTGGCACACGATCGTGCCGACCAGCGGACGCGAGAAGACGGGGTATCCGACGCAGAAGCCCGAAGGGATCGTCCGGCGCATGATCCAAGCATCGACCCGGCCGCGCGACTTGTGCCTGGATTTCTTTGCCGGCAGCGGCACGGTGGGCGCGGTGGCGGCCAAGCTGGATCGGCGCTATGTGCTGATCGATAGCAACCCCGAGGCGGTACGGATCATGCGCGAGCGTTTGGAGCTAGCTGACGTGCCCAGGGACGTTGCGAACGGTGTGAGGTAGGTCCGGGCCTACCGAGAGGTTGTGGGTGTCAAAGCTCACAACGTTCTTTCATGACTGCCTTGGCTCGTCGATCCTCATGAACGTTGATGTCTCAGCCCGCGTTTTCGCTTACGTACCGTTGGAGGATTCGCGCCACATCAACCACATCCGCGGGCCCCGTGGAAGCCGCACCTCTCCGGTCACGCGAAAGCCGTGGCGGGCGTAGAAGGAGATGTTGCGCTCCTTGGAGGACTCCAGATAGATGCCGAGGCCATCGGCGTCGCAGCGCTCGAACACGGGCCGCAGCACAGCTGCACCAAGACCCTGCCCACGGGCGGGCGGATTGGTGGCGAGCAGCGAGAGGTACCAGTGGGGCCGCGCGCGCGGGTGCGCGCGGCCCATCGCGCGCGCGGCGAGTGCGAACAGGGGCAGACGCGGGATCAGGCGTGAGATCAGGCGCGGGTGCAGCAGAACTCGCGCACGCGCGAGCTCGTACGCGAGCGTCGTCCCCCCGCTGCCCGGCGGCATCCAGACGGCCGCGCTGGATAGCTCGGGAGTCACCCACACCTCTCCGTGGAGGATCGCCTGTGCCAGCCGTGCTCTGTGGAGCCCTTCGAGCACCGTGGGACGCAGCGCATCCGACCGGCAGGTCCAGATTGCCACCGGATCGTCGTCATAGGCGCTCGCGAGCATGCTCGCGAGCGTTGGCACATCGGCCAGCGTGGCCCGGCGAGCCACCGGTGCCGCGACGCTCATCGCAAGGAGCTCGCGCCGTCCCGGTCCACGCCGTCCCGGCCGTTAGTACTCGCGGAGACCGCTTGCGCATTCGTGGTTAAGGCGCCCTCCTGATGTGACGCCCCATCGATCGGGCGCTTGCGCGAGAGCCGATGACGAGTGATGCCCCAGCCGAGACGCATCATCGCCGAGGTCGCGTGCTCGGCGCGAGCGACGACTTCCTCGAGTGCGGCGGCAAACCGCCGTACTTCTGACTCCTCGATCACGAGCGGCGGCAACGCCTTGACGACGTTCATGCGCGGCCCGGCTATCGAGCAGAGAATCCTGTGCTCGTGAAAGAGGGGGAGGTTGACGAGCTGGGCGAACACGCCCGGTTGGGCGCGCTCGATCCCCGCCCACACCGACCGCGTGCCGGGCTCGAGTTCAATTCCCCACATCAGCCCCACGCCGCGGACATCGCGCACGATCTCGTAGCGCTCGACCAGCGGTCGCGTGAGCTCGAGCAAGAGGCCGCCGATGCGCATCGCGCGCGCGATCAGGTCTTCGCGCTCCAGCGCGCGCAGGGTCGCCAGGGCGGCGGCAGCGGCGGCGTCGTTGCCGCCGAAGGTGGAGCTGTGGCGAATGGCGAGCTTCCTGCGATCGAACACGCGCTCGAACGGCGCGCGCGCGACCAACAGCGCGCCGATTGGCGTCATGCCGCCTGACAGCGCCTTGGACAGGCAGATCATGTCGGGCTCGAGTTCCCAGTGCTCGAGGGCGAACAGGCGCCCTGTGCGCGCGATTCCTGTCTGCACCTCATCGCACACAAACAGCGTCCCGCTCGCACGGCAGGCCCGCTGGGCGCCAGCCAGATAGTCCGCGGGCGGGAGGTTGACTCCCTTGCCCTGGATGGGCTCGATCACAAACGCAGCGACATCGCCGCGTTGGAGCTCGCGCTCGAGCGCGTCGAGGTCGCCGAAGGGGACGGCGCAGCAGCCCGGCACGAGCGGGCCGAAGCCCTCGCGAAACTCGGGATTGCCATTGAGCGACAGCGCCCCGAGTGTGAGACCGTGAAATCCGTGCGTCGTATACAGGATACGGGGACGTCCGGTGGCGGCGCGGGCAATCTTGATCGCTCCCTCGACCGCCTCGGTGCCCGTGTTACAGGGCACCATCGCCCCCACGCGCGCCGGCGCGCGCGCGAGCAGCTGCTCGGCGAGCACGCCGCTCAAAAGCGTCACGCCGAGCTGCGGTAGATTGCCGGTGCGCGCCGCCAGCACGTCCTGCATCGCCGCGATCACCTCCGGATGGTTACGGCCGAGCGCGAACACCCCGTGACCGCTGGACAGGTCGAGGTAACGATGGCCTTCGGAGTCGATCAGATGGGCGCCCTCGCCGCCCGTCCAGATCCGATCGAAGCCGATGGTGCGCAGGATGCGTCCCATCTGTGGATTCAGATAGCGATCGTTAAGCGCCATCTCCTCGCCGACGCGGCTTGCGAGAATCTCACGGACAGTAGGCAAAGGAAGCTCACCGACGGTGGGCAGAGCGTTGTTGAACATGACGTTGAAAAAACATACCCTGGAGCGCTGGGCGGTGTGAAGCGCTCGTCATGATCCAAGCTGCTCGCACATCCGCCTGGCTGTGCCATGTTTCCAACTTACTCAGGAGCGGGAACGGCGCCGGAGATCATCAAAGGCGCACACGATCGTCACGGTACGTTGGTCTCGGAGGCACGGCTGGGCGCGGCAGGGGCCTGCTGTAGACTGGCCCTGTGTTTCCCTTGCTCGAGGAGTCCGATCCGGAGCTCGCCGCGCTGCTCATTCGCGAGGACGAGAAACAGGCCTTCGAGTCGCTGTTCCTGATCCCTTCTGAGAACTACACCTCGGCGGCGGTGCTCGAAGCCAACGGCAGCGTGCTGGCGAACAAGTACAGCGAGGGTTATCCGGGCAAGCGTTATTACGAGGGCAACGAGATCGTCGACGAGGTCGAGATGCTGGCGCAGGCGCGTGCGCGCGAGCTGTTCGGCGTGGAGCACGCGAACGTCCAGCCCTATTCGGGCTCGCCGGCGAACCTGGCGATCTACCTGGCCTTCCTGGATCCGGGGGACACGGTCATGGGGCTCGACCTGCCGGCCGGAGGGCACCTCACGCACGGATGGCCGGTGTCGGTCACGGGCAAATGGTTCGATGCGGTCCATTACGGGGTCGGACGGGAGACGGGCCGCGTGGACATGGAGGAGGTGCGGCGGCTGGCGCTCGAGCACCGTCCGAAGCTCCTGTTCTGCGGGGGCACGGCGGTGCCGCGCACGATCGACTTCGCGGGCTTTGCGGCGATCGCGAAAGAAGTCGACGCGTTGATGGTCGCCGACGTGTCGCACATCGCGGGGCTGATCGCCGGCGGCGCGCACCCCTCGCCGGCGGAGCATGCGGATGTGATCATGACGACGACCCATAAGACCCTGCGCGGGCCGCGGGGCGCAATCTTGATGTGTCGCGAGCAGCACGCCAAGGCGATCGATCGCGCCGTGTTCCCCGGATTGCAGGGCGGACCCCACCAGCATCAGACGGCCGCGATCGCCGTTGCGCTGGGCGAAGCGATGACGCCGGCCTTCGGCGAGTACGCCCATCAGGTGGTCGCAAACGCGAAAGCGCTCGCGCAGGCCCTGACCGAGCGTGGCTTCACGCTCGTGTCCGGAGGCACCGACAACCACCTGATCCTGATCGACATGACCTCCAAGGGTTTGACCGGCAAGGAAGCCTCGACGGCGCTGGCCCGCGCCGGGATCGTGACGAACGCGAACGCGATCCCGTTCGACCCGCGCAAGCCGTTCGATCCTTCGGGTGTGCGCATCGGCACACCCGCCGCCACCACGAGGGGGCTGCGGAGCGAGCACATGGAGGAGATCGCCCGCTGGCTGGACGAGGTGGCCGAGGCCGTGCGCACCCGCGATGACGAGCTGCTCGATCGCGTGAAGGACGAGGTGGGCGATCTCATGGCGCGGTATCCCGCCCCCGGTTGCAGATCCTCCGCGGCCGTCGTGCCGCACTGAGGCGTCGCGGCGCCGTCGTCGTCGCCACGCCGTCGCACTGCGGAGGTGTGCCCCCGCCCGGTGCGCCCCCACACGCGACGTTCCGACTGTCACAGGTGATCGAGCCTGTGAGCGTGCTGCGGTGACCGCAGGACTGTGTATGGTGGCGCACCCTTGTCGCTGATCGTCTCGTGGGTTCTGCTTCCGCTCGTGCTGCTGGCCGTCGGCCTGGGCTGGGGCGTGCTGGTGGAGCGGCTTGCAGGTGCGCGGGTGGGGGTGCTGCTCGTCCCGCTCGGACTGGCGGCGGCGCTCGTGATCGCTTCGCTGTTGACGGCCTGGAGCACGATCGCACCCGCGGCCGTTCCGGTGGTGGGCGTCGGCGCGGTCGTGGGCCTGGCGCTCGGATGGCCTCACCGAGGGGAGATCTCCAAGTGGCCGGTCCTGGCGGCGCTGGGCGCGCTGCTCGTGTACGGGGCGCCGGTGCTGCTGTCGGGTAGTGCGACGTTCGCGGGTTACGTGCGTCTGGACGACACGGCAACGTGGCTGGGGATCACCGACCAGGTGATGTCTCATGGTCGCTCGCTGGCCTATCTGCCGTCCTCGACATACTCGCTGCTGGTCGGGTCCTACGTCGCGAACTCCTACCCGCTGGGCAGTTTCATGTTGCTTGGCGTCGGTCACGGGCTGACGGGCATCGATTCGGCTTGGATCTTCCAGCCCTACCTCGCCTGCTGCGGCGCGGCGGTCGCGCTCGGGCTGTACGCGCTCGCGGAGCCGGTCGTCGAATCCTCGCGGCTGCGCGCGTTGGTGGCGTTCCTGGGGGCTCAGCCGGCCCTGCTCTACGGCTACAGCCTGTGGGGCGGTATCAAGGAGCTCACGGCAGCGTTCCTGCTCGTTCTCGGCGCCGCGCTGGTGGCACGTGTCGTGGCCAAGCGACCGGAGTCGCCGCGCGCGCTGTTGCCGCTCGCGATCGCCGCGGCCGGGCTCGTGGTCACGCTGGGCGCCGGCGCGGCCGCGTGGGTGGTGCCGACGTTCCTAGGCGTGGTCGTCGTGTGGGTCTGGCGCGCCCGTCGAGCGGGGCTGTGGCCGGCGGTGCGCGACATAGCTCTGCTGGCCGTGGTGACGGCGGTGCTCGCGCTGCCGATGTGGGTCGTCCTGTCGAGCTTTCTCAAGGGAGACAGCAACCTCTACAACGGTCAGTCCACAAGCGAAAACCTCGGCAATCTGATCCAGCCGCTGAGCGGGTGGCAACTCGCGGGGATCTGGCCGGTCGGGGACTTTCGCCTGCGGGCGCCGACCGTCTCGAGCGCGCTGCTGATCGGCCTAGTAATGCTGGCCGTGGCCGCGGCGATCTGGCTGACGGTACGCCGTCGCCGGTTCGAGGTCCTCGTCTACGTGGCCATCGCCCTGGCCGGCTGCGCCGTGCTCTATCTGGCCAACAGCACCCCCTGGGTTCTGGGCAAGGCGCTTGCGATCTCCTCCCCGGCGCTGCTCGCCGCGGCGCTCGTCGGCGGCGCCCTGCTGCTCGGATGGCGCCGGCCGGCCGGCGTGCTCGTGCTGCTTGCGCTCGGCGGCGGTGTGTTGTGGTCGAACGCGCTCGCCTATCACGATGTGCTGCTTGCGCCCCGCTCGCGGCTGGCCGAGCTTCAGCACATCGGGGGCCTCGTCGCGGGCAAGGGCCCGACGCTGATCGACGACTACGAAGTCTATGCCGACCGCCACTTCCTCCGTTCCGGCGCACCGGTGGAGCCGGCGGAGTATCGCTCGGTGACGCTGCCGTTGCGCAATGGGGCGATCTTGACCAAGAGCGCCTGGGCCGATCTGGACTCGTTCGCGCCGGCGACGCTCGAACCGTATAGGTCGATCGTGCTCGCACGCTCCCCGGCGCAGAGTCGTCCGCCGTCGCTCTACGACCTCGTCTGGCGGGGGCGCTACTACGAACTGTGGCAGCGCCCCGCAAGGCCGACGTCTCGGTTGCTCAGCCATGTTCCCTACGGGGAATCGAACAAGCTGCCCTACTGCGGCGTCGCCCAGAACCGTCCGGGCGCCGAAGCGCCGCTGTGCTCCGCCAACCCCGCGGCGATCCCGTCGTGCACGCAGATCGAACGTCTCGGGTCCACTGCTGCCCGTGAACACGCCGACCTGGTGGCCTATCAACGCCCGCAGCCGGTCGTGGCCCGCGGCGATCAGACGCGCTGGCCCGCATCCTGGACTCACGATCCGGCCTCGCGCACGCTGTATCCGAACACGCCCGGCACGGCGCTCGCACAGATCAGGGTGTTCGGCGATCAGGACTACGAGGTGTGGTTTGGCGGCAGCTTCTCGCGCGGCTTCGAAGTGAGCGTCGACGGTCGCTTCCTGGGGCGCGTCAAGGACGAACTGCTCGACATCGGCGAGTACGCGCCCGTCGGCGAGGTGTACCTGACGCCGGGGGTGCACGTGTTCGCGCTGACTTATCCGCACGCCGACCTGACCCCGGGCAGCGGCGACAACCAGCAGACGAGCCTCTCGGCGATCTCGCTGCAGCCGCTGAGCCGGCCGCGCGCACAGCTGCTGAGGGTCGCGCCGGCCCAAGCGCGCAGCCTCTGCGGGCGCTCGCTCGACTGGGTCGAGATCGTCGCGCCCGCGGCCTGAGGACGAGAGCCCGGGCAGGGCTGTCAGTCGGGGGAGCTGCCGTTGCTGGCCGATCTTTGATCGGCGATCAGTGTCGCGTTGCCGGCGTCGGTCCAGATCGTCTGCTCGCGACCGGGACCGACACCCACGAGCGTGACCGGGGCGCCGACATGCTCGGCGACGAAGCGCAGGTAGTCGCGCGCGGCATCGGGCAGGTCCGAGAGCGTGCGGCACTCGCCGAGGTCCTCGCTCCACCCGGGCAGCTCGGTCAGCTCGGCGCTCGTGTGGTGCAGCACCGACTGGTGATAGGGGAAGTCGTCGAACTCTGCCCCCTCCGCGCCGCGGTAGCTGGTGCAGACCTGGATCCGGTCGAAGCCCGAGAGCACGTCGAGCTTGGTGATGGCCAGCGCGGTCATCGTGTTCAGCCGCGCCGCGTAGCGCAGGGCGACGAGGTCGAGCCAGCCGGTGCGCCGTGGGCGCCCGGTGGTGGTGCCGAACTCACCGCCACGCCGGCGGATCTGCTCGCCGGTCTCGTCGTGCAGCTCGCTCGGGAACGGTCCGGCGCCGACGCGCGTGGTGTAGGCCTTGGAGATCCCCCAGATCTCGTCGATGTTCTTCGGTCCCACGCCCGTGCCCACGCAGGCGGCGCCGGAGAGCGGGTTGGAGGAGGTGACGAACGGGTAGGTGCCGTGGTCGATGTCGAGCATCGCGCCCTGGGCGCCCTCGAAGATGATCTTCTCGCCGGCGTCGAGCAGATCCCACATTAGTTTCGCGGTGTCGGCGATGTGCTGCTCCAGACGGTGCCCGTAGATCAGGTACTGCTCGGTCATCGCATGCAGGTCGAGCGCGGGGTCCTTTTCGAAGGGGCGCAGCGACAGGCGCTTGGGCTCCATCGCGGCGACGATCTTCTTCTTGAGGATCTTCTCGTCGAGCAGGTCCTGCACGCGGATGCCCAGGCGCGCGGCCTTGTCGGCGTAGCACGGGCCGATGCCGCGGCGGGTGGTGCCGATCTGCAGGCTTCCGAGCTTGGCCTCGCCGGCGGAGTCGAGCAGTAGGTGGTAGGGCATGATCAGGTGCGCGTTTGCGGAGATGCGCAGCCCGCTCACGTCCACGCGCCGCGCGCGCAGCGCGTCGAGCTCCTCGATCAGCACCTTCGGGTCGATCACGACGCCGTTGCCGATCACGCAGCGCTTGCCCGGGTAGAGGATCCCCGAGGGGATCAGATGCAGCTTCCACTCCACGCCCTCGCGCACGATCGTGTGCCCGGCGTTGTTGCCGCCCTGAAAGCGCACGACCGCGTCGGCCTGCTCGGCGAGCAGGTCGGTGATCTTTCCCTTTCCCTCGTCGCCCCACTGGGCGCCGACTATCACGATTCCGGGCATGGCCGTAGAAGTGTAGGGGGGTCTCCGCCCGCGCCCTCAGGCGGTTCGCGCGACGACCTCGAACTCGCGCTGTCGCTTGTCTCCGCCGAAGAACGGCAATGGTTCGCCGCAGATCTCCTCCAGGCGCGAGACCGTGCGCAGGCCGATCTGCTCGGATAGCTCCTTGGGTTCGAGGTTGGTCGTCGCGAGGATCGCCCGGCGTGCCTCGTAGCGGGCGTTGACGATCGAGTAGAGCTGCTCGAGCACCCAGTCGGTCTGATGCTCGGCGCCGAGGTCGTCGATGTGCAGCAGGTCGACCGCCGCCAGCCGGTCGAGCAGGTCGAGCTTGCCGTCGTCGGAGTCGATCGCTTCGCGGATCAGGTTCAGCAGGCGCGGCAGCGAGTAGATCGCCACCGATCTGCCGGCCTGCAGCGCGGCTCGCGAGACGAGCATCGCCAGCGTCGTCTTGCCGGTCCCCACGTCTCCCATCAGCCACAGACCTTTGCCCGCGTCGAGGTTCGCGTCCACCGTCTGGACGTAGCGGCGGATGACACGAATCTGCTCGGGCGCCGTGCGCGCGATGTCGCTGACCGGCGGCCGATCGAAGGAGACCTCCTGATATCGGCGTGGTATCCGGCCCGCCAAATTGCGGGTTCGCGCCATCGCGATCCGCCCCGCGCGGCAGCGGCAGTCGGTGGCGGTGTTTGTGGCCTCGTCGATCACGAACCCGCTGCCGTCGCAGGCTTCGAATGGGCAGCTCTCGAGGATGGTCACTGCGCGAACCGCTCTGCGCCGGCATAGCTCAGGAACTTGGGATACTCCTTCTGAAAGGTCAGCGTGACTTTGCCGACGGCTCCGTTGCGGTGCTTGGCGATGATCAGGTCGGCCTCGCCCGGGCGCTCGGAGTCCTCGTCGTAGTACTCGTCGCGGTAGATGAACATCACCAGATCGGAGTCCTGCTCGAGGTTCCCGGACTCGCGCAGATCGGAGAGCTGGGGAACCTTGGGCGTGCGCTGCTCGACCGCGCGCGAGAGCTGCGAGAGCGCGATCACCGGCACGCCGAGCTCGCGCGCGAGGATCTTCAACCCGCGGCTCAGCTCGCCCACGGCGGTCACGCGCGAGTCGTAGCGGCTGTCGGTGCGCATCAGCTGCAGGTAGTCGATGATGATCAGGCCCAGCCCGTTCTCGCACTGACTGTGCAGCCGCCGCGCCTTCGCGCGGATCTCCAGCAGTCCCACGTCGCTCGAGTCGTCCACCCACAGCGGCGCCGCGGCCAGGCGCTGTGAGGCCTTGAGGATCTTCGGCCAGCGCTGCTCGGCCACGCGGCCCTTGCGCAGCTCCTCGCCCTTGATCCGCGCCTGCGAGGCCACGAACCGCTGCGCCAGCTCGGCCTCGGCCATCTCCAGGCTGAACAGCGCCACCGGCTTGCCGTGCTCGACGGCCGCGTTCTCGGCGATGTTGCAGACGAGCGCCGACTTGCCCATCGCCGGTCGCGCGGCGATGATGATCAGGTTGCCCGGCTGAAACCCGCCGGTGATCTCGTCGAGGTCCTTGAACCCCGAGGGCGTGCCCGTCAGCGAGGTCCCTTCGATCGACAGGCGGTGGAGCTTGTCGAGCTCCTCGTGCAGCACCTCCTCGATCGCACGGAAGTCCTGCTGGCGGTCATCGCGCGCGACCTCTAGCATCGCCTTCTCGGCCTGCTCGACCAGCTCGCGCGGGGCGGCGGAGTGGCCGAGCACATTCTCCTGGATCTCGAACGATGCGCTCAGCAGGCGTCGCAGCAGCGCGTTCTCGCGCACGATCTGCGCGTAGCGGCGGGCGTGGCCGGCAGCAGGCACCACGCCGGTAAGCTCGTCCACGGCCGCCGGCCCGCCGATCTCCTCAAGCTTGCCCACCTGGCGCAGGCGGTCGGTCACCGTCAGCACGTCCACGGGCTCGGATTCGTTGTACAGCGCGAGCATCGCCGCGTAGATCGCGCCGTGACGCTCGCGGTAGAAGTCCTCCGGGCGCAGCCCCTCTTCGATCACCAGCGCATACAGCGCGCGATCGGACAGCAGGATTGCGCCGAGCACCGACTGCTCGGCATCGAGGTTGTGCGGAGGGGCGATCGCGCCTGCGCCCGCCCCTTGGCGGTTAGACGCTGCCATCCCGTTCCCCGCACCGTTGTTTGTCGTGGCGACGGCGCTCATGATGTTGACTCGCGCGAGTCTAGATCGGCGCGCGCGCCTTCCCGGACGGCCACCCCGCTATGTCGGGTTATTTCGCTCCCCACGAACAGATGTTCGCAGGCGGAGCAGACGCGCCGGAGGACTACTTCTTCGCGACGACCATTACTCAACGGGGGGAGAGAAGGCCCTCCCTCCGACCCCCTCCCGACGTCATCACGCTCGTCGGAGAAAATCGCTCCCGGACTACTTCTTCGCGACGACCATCGTCTTGATCGTCGCCTGGACACCCTCGACGACGTCGACCACGACCATGTAGGTGCCGACGCTCTTGATCGGCTCGGGCAGGTACACGCCGCGTTTGTCGATTTTCAGCCCGCGCGCTTCGCGGATCGCCGTGGCGATGTCCTGCGCGGTCACCGATCCGAACAGGCGCCCGTCCGCGCCGGCCTGCTGGGGGATCGTGAGCACGGTGCGGTTCAGCAGGTTGACGTTCTCCTGGGCTTTCTCGATCGCATTGCGCTCGGCCCGCTCCGCGGCCTCCTGGCGCTGCTTGATCGCTTCGATCGCACCCCTGGTGGCCGGCTGAGCGAGCTTGCGCGGCACCAGGTAGTTGCGCAGGTAGCCCTTCGAGACGTCGATCACCTTGCCCTGCTCGCCGAGCTGCTCGACGTCTTGCAGAAGTATCGCTTCGGGCATTGCGGTCAGTCCTCCGTCTTCTCGAGGGGCGCGGCTAGCGTTCCCGGTCGCGGTCGCCCCGGTCGCGGCGAGGGCTGTCGTCGCGACCGCCCTCGTTCACGTACGGCAGCAGCGCCAGCTCGCGCGCGCGCTTGACGGCCGTGGCGATCTGGTTCTGATGACGCCGGCACGCGCCCGTGATCCGCCGCGAGCGGATCTTGCCCTTCTCGGAGACGAACTTGCGCAGCATGCCGACATCCTTGTAGTCGACCTGCTCGATCTTGTCGCGGCAGTGCTGGCATGGCTTGCGCCGCCCGCTACCGGGACCACCCTTCTTGTCTCGCCGGCGCACCGGCTTGCCGCGACCGCGCTTTGCCACTTGAACTCTGCCTCGCTATGTCTATGGGGAAATCAGAACGGGATGTCGTCGTCGCCGGCACCACCGGCTGCGACAGGTGCAGCGGGCTGGAAATCCCCTTCGTGCACGGGGATGTCGCTGCCCTGTGAGACCCCGTTGCCCGTCGCGCCTCCGCCGCTTCCGACGTCCTCGCGCGAGCCCAGGAACTGCACCGAGTCGGCAATGATATCGGTTGCCTGTCGTTTTGCCCCGTCCTGTGCCTCCCACTCGCGCCACTCCAGGCGTCCGTCGATCGCCACGGGCCTTCCCTTGGAGAGGTAGCGGGCGGCGTTCTCGCCCTGCGCGCCCCACACGGTGACGTTGAAGTAGTTGGGCTTGTCGACCCATTCGCCGGTGGCTCCGTCCTTGCGACGGGTGTTGCAGGCGATGCGCAGGCTGCACACGGACATGCCGCTCGGCAGCGAGCGCAGCTCGGGATCGGCGGTCAGGTTCCCGGTCATAACGACCCTGTTGATGTTGGTGGCGGCCACGGTTCTTTCCTTTCGCTCTATCTGTGTTCGTGTCTCTCTGGGCTCTGTGTTTGTGCCCCGAGGCCGCCCTCCGGCGAACAGACGTTCGCCAGTGGGCTATCGGCGAGTGTAGACGCGCGTGCGGCGGGTTTTCTGCGCCGAGGTCGCACGTTGGGGGTTTTGCGTCCCTTCACCGGCCTTTGGAGCTGGGCGCGAAGGCCGGGACCGCGACACGTACGCGCGTATCGCAGCAGGGCCGACGCCGGCTCTACCGCTCGCGACGTACGCGCGAGGAGGTGCGGAAGATCTCGTCCCAGTAGGGCGCACTGATCCCGAACCCCTTGGTGTCGTCCTGGAAGTGGTGGCGCATGTGCCGCTCGCGCAGCATCCGGCCCAGGCGCGAGCGCGGGGTGAAGTGGTGGACGTAGTAGTGGAGCATGTCGTAGGCCAGGTATCCGGCGAAGAACCCCGCTCCCAGCCCGGGCGCGTAGTCGCTGCCGAAGGCGAGATACAGCAGCCCGAACACGGCAGCTCCCAGGGGGATGCTGACGGCCGGGGGCATCACCAGCCGCAGCGGGTCGTTGGGGTGCTCGTGGTGGACGCCGTGGATGATCCAGTGCAGTCGCGCCCCGAACCCGTCCTCGGGCTCGAAGTGGAAGACGATCCGATGCAGCCAGTACTCGAATAGCGTCCACAGCGCGTACCCGCCGATCATCAGGCCGATCGTGGCCGGCAGGCTCACGTTCGAGAGGCTCCAAGCCGCGAGCAACACGATCCCCGGCACGAACACGAGCACGGGAACCAGCGGGTGCACGCGCGAGCAGGCGTCCAGCAGCCGCGACTCGAACATCGGCGGAGAGTCCCGGAGCACATCGGTCCGGCTCGTCGCCCCCTGCTCACTGTCCTGCGCCCAAGCCATATGTCGAGTGTATTACCCCTCGTGCGCTCGGGCTACGCCGCAGGCTCGGGCTCGCCCACGGCGACCTCGGGCGGAGCCTCGGCCGCCGGCGGCGGGGAGTGCGGCGGCTCGGCCTGCCGGGGCGCGGCCGCGCCCGCGCTGCGCATGTCGGGCGCGTCGGGCGTGCCGGGTGCGAGCTTGACGATCCGGAAGCGCAGAACCCCGTCGGTGATCCGCAAGGTCCGGTCGAGGTCGCTGAGCAGCTGAGGAGTGCCCGCGTGAAACTGCAGCAGGCGATACTCGGCGTCGGCATGGCGCTCGATCGGATAGGCCAGCGCGCGATCGCCCCAGTCGTCCTCGTTGACGACCTCGCCGGCCGCGGCGATCGCGGCGCGGGTGTCGTCGAGGATCTTCGTGCGCACACCCTCCTCGACGCGCGGGTCGAGGAGCAGCACGAGATCGTATGTGGGGGCGGGCAAGGTCATGTCCGGCGGACAGAGTAGCGGGTTGGGCGAGCATGGCGGGTAGGAGCAGTTCCCCTCGGCGCATGCGCCGAGGGGCCGAGCGGTGCATGCACCGCTCGGGGAGACCGCGCATGCGCGGTCTCCAGGCAGGGTCGCATGCGACCCTGCCGGCCTTGCCGCATGCGGCAAGGCCCACCCAACTCAGCGTCCCTTCGCGCGTATGTCGGCCAGCTGCTCGTCGATCCAGTCACCCGGATCGCGCGAGGTGACGATCTCCGCGAGTCCCCGTGCCCGCCGGCTGCGCTCCTGCGGGGTCATCGCCAGCGCTGCGTAGATCGAGTCGGCGAGCTCCTGGATGTCGAAGGGGTTCACCGACAGCGCGTACTCGCCGAGCTCCTCGTGCGCACCGGTGTTCTCCGAGAGGATCGACACGCCCTCGCGCTCGTTCACGATCGGGCCCTCCTTGGCGACGAGGTTCATGCCGTCGAACATCGCGTTCACGAGCAGCACGTCGTAGTGCTTGTAGGCGGCCATCGCCTCATCGAGGTCGTCGCGCAGCTTCAGCTGGATCGGCATCCAGTCGGGCGTGCCGTGGCGGTGGTTGACGACGGCCACGAGCGCCTCGATGCGCTCGAGGTACTCCGCGTACTGCGGCACGTCGGTGCGCGAGGGCATCATCTGCGCCATGAAGGTCACGCGCTCGGAGAACTCGGGGTGCTGCTCGAGGAACAGGTCGAAGGCCGAGAACCCGCGCAGCACGTTCTTCGAGAGGTCCGCGCGGTCCACGCGCAGGATCAGATGGTCGCGGCGGCGGCGCTGGAGCTCGGCCTCGAACTCGGCCACGCGCGGGCGCTGCGCGAGCTTGCGGGTGGCCTCGTGGTCGATCGGCAGCGGGTAGGCTCGCACCCACACTTCGCGCTCGCCGTACCACACGATCCCGCGCTCGAAGTCGACCTCCAGGTCCATCAGGTCGCGACAGCACTGCAGGAAGTTGCGCCGATAGGAGCGCGTGTGAAAGCCGATGATGTCGTTTGCCAACAGGCCCGCATAGATCTCCTGACGGATCTTCGTCGGCAGCACCCGCCAGGCGTCCGACTGCGTCCAGGGGATGTGGATGAAGTGGTGCAGGAACGCGTCCGGGCGGGCTTTGCGCACGAGGTCGGGCAGCGTGTAGAGGTGGTAGTCGTGCACCATCACCACCGGCTCGGCCATGCCCTCGAGCTCCTGCACGACCGCCCGCGCGAGATCGTCGTTGACGGCGTTGTAGCCAAACTCGAACGCCTCGATCTCCTCGCGACGGATGTCCGGCGCGTTGGAGAGATCCCACAGGTAGTGCTGGATGAACCACAGCATCGGGTTGGCGAAGACGTTGTAGAAGCGGTCATAGGCCTCCTCGTCGGAGACCACCAGGCGCACTTGGAACTCGCCCCCCGCGGGCGAGACCACCGGGAACGCCCGTCCCCCTGCCGCGCGTGAGGCCTGGGCGTCGTGCTCGGACATCGCCGAGGCGATCCAGATCGCGTCGCGGTGCGAGGCCAATCCCGTCAGCGCCGTCACCAGCCCGCCCGAGCCGCGCTGGATCTCCCCGCCCGCGTGGAAGGTCACGGGGCCGCGGTTCGATACCAGCACCAGCGGAGCCTGCTGTGCCGGCGCCTCTGCGCTCGCAGCCTCGACCCCCCGCTGCGCAGGGGTGTCATTCATGACTGTGCCAGCTCGGTGAAGATCTTCAGATAATCGCGCAGATAGCGCGGGGTGAGGAAGTGCGCGCGTACGTGCTCCTTGCCGCGCCGTCCGAGCGCCTTGCCGAGTTCGGGATCGCAGAGGATCTCCTGCGCGCGTACCGCGCACTGCTCGGCGCTCGAGACCAGAAAGCCGGTGACACCGTCCTCGACCTGCAGCGGAATCCCGCCGACGTCGCCGCCGATGAACGGCTTGGCCTTCCAGATCGCCTCGGAGACCGTCAGCCCGAAGCCCTCGCGGGTGGACTTCTGCACGACCACATCCGCGTGCGACTGGAACGCGTTCACCTCGATCGCCCCGACGTTGTTGAAGTTGTTCAGGATGTGAATGTCCGGGTCCCCGTCGGCGTGCGCGATGGTCGCGTTGAAGAAGTCCCACCCCTCGGGGTCGTCGGAGGCCATCGAACCGACCAGCGCCAGTTGCACCTCTGGAAGCGTCTGCTTGACCTCGCGGTAGGCGTCGATCACGCCGAGCGGGTCCTTCCAGGGATCGAAGCGCGAGACCTGGCAGATCAGCGGCCGGTCGACGTCGATCCCGAACTGCCCGCACACGAACGAGGCGTCCTCGGGCGAGAGCGCCATGTTCTTGGGCGTCAATGGGTCGATCGCGGGGGGCACCACGTTGACCTTCCCGCCCATCCCCTCGGGCACGTACTCGCGCATGTGAAAGAGCGTCTCGGGATAGGTCGAGATGTAGGGCAGCAGCTGTGCGATCGTCTGCGGGTTGGGCGTGGAGAGGTCGATGTGACAGCGCCACACCCAGCCGGCGGCCTTCTCCGGGACGAGGCTGTGGAGCGCCGCGGGCTGCGGGTCGTGCACGAGGCACACGTCCCAGCCGCTGGAGAGCTCGCGCGCGTTCATCTCGTTGTAGCGCCGCCACGTGTCCCACTGCTCGGCGTCGAGATCCTGGGGGGCTCCCTGCAGCGCGTTGTGCATCAGCTTGGTCGCGTTGAAGAACTCCTCGCGGCCGTAGATCACGTGCCACTCGCACTCCAGGCCCACGTCGCGCATCAGCGGCACGAGCGTGTAGAGGATCTCCGAGACGCCCCCACCGAAGGCGGTCGCGGAGATGTGCACCACGCGCTGGCCCTTCAGCGGCTCGGCCAGCTCGCGGATCTCCTCGATCAGCTCGCGCCCGCAGATGTGCGTGTAGTCGGCGAGCGTCTTATGTCCCACGGCCACGGGCTGAAGCACGCGCGGACGATACCTGACGGTGGGGCCTGTGCCGCGCCCCGAACGAGCCGGGCCCAGAGCGCCCACGCCCACGCCGAGCGGTCGCGGCAATATCTGGAACGGCACGAGCGGCACGACTCCCGCGTTCGACCGGCAGGCCCGCCCGCGCGAAGCCTTACTGTCTGTGCGCAACCATGCTCAACGGACGCATATACCGCGCGGCGTTCGCCCCCTTCGCAATCGCCCTGGCGATCGCCGCCTTCTCGCTGAGCGCGCGCCCGGCGCCGCTGCACTCGACGCTCGCCCCCGACGCCTTCGACGGCCGGCGCGCGTTGAGCGAAGCGCAGCGACTTGCCCACGAATACCCAAATCTACGCCCGGGCGGCGCGAGCGACGAACGGTTGGCCCAGCGCGTTGCGCACACGATCGAGGAATTGGGCGGAACGGCAGGGGGCGGGTTCTCAGTGCGCACGAGGCAGATCCGCGCGCAGACGATCGACGGCGAGCAGACGCTGCAGACGGTGATCGCTCAGCGCCCCGGCGCGACCGGCGAGAGTCCGATCGTGATCCTGGCCCATCGCGACGCCGCCGCGACCTCCTCGGCGGGGCAGCTTTCGGGGACCGCCGCGCTGATCGAGCTCGCGCGCGTGTTCGCCGCACGTGAGACCCAGCGCACGATCGTGCTCGTCTCCTCGAGTGGCGGCTCAGGCGGCGACGCGGGCGCGGCGGACTTCGTGGCACACACGCTGTCCGGCGCAGCCGACGCGGGGATCGTGCTTGGCGATCTCGCCTCCACGCATATCCGCACGCCGCTCGTGGTGCCCTACTCCGACGGCTTCGGCAGCGCGCCCGACGAGCTGCAGCGCACACTCACCGACGCGATCTCCCACGAAGCCGGTGTCCAACCGGGTGCGCCCAGCGCGATCGGTCAGCTCGCCCATCTCGCGTTCGAGTTGGCGCCGGGGGAACAGGGAGCGCTCGCCGCCGCCGGGCTGCCGGCGGTGCTCGTGCAGAGTTCAGGCGAACGCCCCCCCGGCGCCGGAGGGATCGTGAGCGCCGAACGGATGGAAGGTCTCGGCCGGGGAGTCCTGAGTGCGATCGACGCGCTCGACGTGGCGCCCGACATCGGCTCCACGCCCGAGACGGGCCTCGTGCTGACCCATCAGATCGTCCCCGAATGGGCGCTGCGCCTGCTGATCGCCACGCTGCTGATCCCCGTCGCGGCGGTCCTGCTCGACGGTCTCGCCCGCGCCCGTCGTCGCCGGCAGCCGTTCGCGCGCTGGGGCGCGTGGACGCTCGCCTGCTCGCTGCCGTTCTTGGCGTGCGCTCTGTTCGCGATTCTGCTGGGCGCGCTCGGAGGCGTCCCCGCCGCGCCGGCGATTCCGCCGGCCGCCGGCGCGATGTCCTTCGACGGCGCCGCGGTCACAGCCGTGCTCTCGTGCGCGGCCGTCTTCGGACTCGCATGGCTCGTGTGGCCGACGCTCGTGCGGCGCCTGAATCTGGCCGTGCGCCCCACGCCCGAGACCCCCGGGGTCGATGCCGCCGGGATCGCCACGCTGTCGGTGCTGCTGATCCTCGCGTGCGTCGTGTGGCTGTTCGACCCCTACGCGGCGCTGCTGATCGTGCCCGGCCTGCACCTGCTGCTGCCGGTCGCCGCGCCCGAGCGCCGTCCGCGCCCGATCGCCGGCCTGGCACTGCTCGCGGTCTCGCTCGCGCCGCTCGTCCTGCTCGTCGCCTTCTACGCCCACGAGCTCGGCTACGGTCCCGGCGCCCTGCTGTGGAGCGCGACGCTGCTGCTCGCCGGCGGCCATCTCGGGGTGCTCGCCGCGGTCGTGTGGAGCTGCGCCTTCGGCTGCGCGGTCGCCATCTCCCTCGTCGCGTTCACACCGCCTGCGGATCCGATCGGGCTCGGTGGGCCAGAGCACCCGGAGGTGACGATCCGCGGCCCGCTCTCATACGCCGGCCCAGGCTCGCTCGGCGGTACCGAGTCGGCGCTGCGCCGCTGAGTCCCGTCCCCCGCTCGTCAGCCGAAGGGCGCGCGTCGCTCGCCTTGGGCCGCGCGGCGCCCCGCCCGCGTCCGTCCGCACGGTCTGAGGGCTACCAGCGGTGCTCGAAACCCCGCAGCGGGACCTCTACGCCCTGGCGGTCACGCAGCGACACGCCCTTGGCACCGGGACCGCCCGGCGGCCCGGCGGGTGTGACCGCGCCGATCCACGTGACCTGGGCGCCGCCGGCCTCGCGCAGCAGGCGCTCCACGTCCTCACGAGCGCCGAGCGGCACGGTGAAGCACAACTCGTAGTCTTCACCGGCGGTCGCACCTTGCTCCCATTCGTTCACACCGTCGGCGAGCGGCAGCCGTTCGAGCTCCACCTGCAGGCACACGCCGCTGCTCTGGCCGAGTTGGTGCGCGTCGCCGGCGAGCCCGTCGGAGATGTCGATCATCGCGCTCGCTCCCGCTCGTGCCAGCGCCCGCCCCTCGCGCAGGCGCGGCAGCGGACGGCTCGGTCTGCCGCCGAGAGCGCCGGTCACGCCGACGAGATCGCCTACCTGCGCCCCGTCGCGCCCGACGAGCTCGTGGGTGTCATCGGCCCAGCCGACGACCGTCACGCACGCGCTCAGCACCGGCGCCGCCACCACGTCGCCGCCGGCGATCGTCGTATCGGCTTGCGCGGCCAGCTCCAGCGCGCCGCGCATCAGCTCCAGCGCCCCCCTCTCGCCGGTCTGCGGCGAGACGCCCAACGCGACGTATGCCTCGCCTGCCCGTGCACCCATCGCGGCGAGATCGGAAAGCGCCCCGGCCAGCGCACGCCAGCCGACGTCCACCGGGCGCTCGCGATCGTCGTCCAGGCGAAAGTGCACGCCCTCCACCATCGCGTCCACCGAGGTCACGCACAGCGCCCCACCCGAGCGCACCACGGCGGCGTCGTCGCCGACTCCGCGCACGAGCCGCTGCGCGGGGCCCGCCAGCTCCAGCTCGGTCGCGATCGCTTCGATCAGTGAGCGCTCCACGTTTCGACTATGGGTTCGAGGCAGCCGGGCCGTGGATGAGATACCGATCGAAGATCGACGAGATCTCCAATCGGCCAGCACGCGAGCGGAGGCGTGCCGGCGGCACGTCGAGCATCGCGGGTGGCGGAGATCGCCGCGAAACGGCTGCCTCTCAGCGGTGCCGGTAGACGATGCGGGCGCGGTCCAGATCGTATGGCGAGAGCTCGCAGCGGACGCGGTCTCCCGGGAGGATCCTGATCCGGAAGCGGCGCATCTTGCCGGCGACATGCCCGAGCACGACGTGATCGTTGTCGAGCTTCACCCTGAACATCGCATTCGGGAGCGCCTCGATGACCTCGCCCTCGAATTCGACCTTGTCTTCCTTTGCCACTTATCTGCATCCGATCCGGCCGCGCTGCACCTTGGTGGTCGCGGCCCCGTGGTTGTGTTCGCGATCCCCAACCTACCAGCGCGACGCGGCTTCCGGGCGCCGGTGGGAGGATCGTGCCGGGTTACGGATGCGGTTCGGCCCCGCCGGTGGGCGCCGGTTCGGGCGCGTGTTTTTCAACAGGCGGGGCGGCCGCGGGTTCGTGAGCTGCGGGTTCGTGAGGTTCGCGGGCGCGCGGGATGGTTGCTTCGGGAGTTTCGTTGGCACCGGTGTGACCTGGCCCGTGTTCCTTGGGCTTTTTGCTCGGGCCCTTTTCAAACGGTTCGCTGTTCGAGGATTCGCTTTCGCTCGAGCGTCCGGTGCTCGCAAAGCGCCCGAAGAACGGCTGGTAGGAGATGGCTTCTTTGGGCTGCGGGAATTCGGTGCACGGCTTGCCTTCGGTCACGGCCGACATGTACGCGTGCCAGATTTCCGCCGGCAGATAACCGCCCTGCTGGGGCTCGCCGTGGACGTCGGTCATCGACACGCGCTTGGTCGGGTAGCCCATCCACACGACCGTCGAGTAGTTCGGCGTGTACCCGTCCAGCCACGCGTCCACGAGTTCGCTGGTCGTGCCCGTCTTGGCGGCCGTCGGGCAGTCGATCGCCGAGCGCGTGGCCGTGCCCCCGAGCACGTTCTGGTGCAGGATGTTCGTCTCCTCCGCCGTCACCCCTTCGCTCAGCACCTTTGTGCGGTGCGGCGTGCCCCAGCTGCGATCGACGTGACCGTCGGGGAACACCACCTTGGTGATCGCGATCGGACTGTTACGCCAGCCGCCGTCGGCGAGGGTCGCGTAGACGTCGGACATTTCCAGCGGCGTCACGCCGAGCGTGAGGCCGCCGAGCGCCTCGGCCGGATAGCTGGACAGGTGTGTTTTTACACCCATCTTGTAGGCCATCTGGGTGATCGTTTCCTCGCCCAGGTCCGCCGCGAGCTGGGCGTAGACGGTGTTGTCGGAGGTGAGCGTCGCGTTGACCAGGTTGATCGACTTGTTCAGCGAGGTCCCCTCGAAGGTCTTCACTTCATAGGTGGGATAACCGGCCAGCCAGCCCGGCGCGAGCGTGTGTGAGTTGTAGTAGGTGCTGTTCGGGTCGATCCCCCGTGAGAGCGCGTCGGCGAGGTCGATCGCCTTGAACGTCGAGCCCGGCTGACGGTGCCCGTCGGCGGCGAGGTTGTACTGGGACTTCTCGTAGCTCTCGGACTCGGCCATCGCCTCGATGTAGCCGTTGTGCGGGTCGATCGTGACGATCGCCGAGGCGGGATCTTCCGGCTCGTTCAGTACTTCCGCGATCGCCTTGCGCGCGAGCCGCTGCATGTTCAGGTCGATCGTCGTATAGACCTTCAGCCCGCCCTGTTCGACGGTCTTGCGCCCGTAGCGGTGCACCAGCAGCTCGTGCACGTATTCGAAGAAGAAGTCCTCTCGGCGCTGGCGGTAGAACGTGCCGAGGTGCACCTCCAGCGGCGCATGCTCGGCCGCGGATGCCTGAGCGGAGGTGATGTAGTGCAGATCGGCCATCTTCGCCAGCACCTCGTTGCGCCGCTGCCGAGCCACGCCGGCATCGCGGAAGGGGTTGTACTGCGAGGGCGCCTGCGGCAGGCCCGCGAGCAGCGCGGACTGCGCGAGGTCCAGTTGCGAGGCGGGCCGGTCGAAGAAGATGCGCGCCGCGGCCTGCACCCCGAGCGCGGTCTGGCCGCCGACGGTCCCGTAGGGGACGCTGTTGAGGTAGCTCGTGAGGATCGAGCGCTTGGAGTGGTGTTCGTTGTAGTCGATCGCGAGCTTCGCCTCGATGATCTTCTGTTTGAGCGTGTGCTGATCGCCGCCCAGGTACAGGTTGCGCACCAACTGCATCGTGATCGTCGAACCGCCCTGCAGCGCCGCGCCCTCCGTCACGTCCTTCACCGCCGAGCGGAAGATTCCAGTCAGGTCCACGCCGTCGTTCTTGTAGAACCGCTGGTCCTCGATCGCGACCGTCGCGTTCTTCAGGTCTTGGGGGATTTCGTTCCAGCCGACCGGGCTGCGCAGGTTGTCCGACTGGATGAACCCGAGTCGTTCTCCGTCGGCGGCGAACACCTGCGAGGAGCCGTCGCTGATGAGCGGGTGCAGCGTGTCCAGCGCCGGCGCGGTTCCGGCCACGTGCAGGACGTAGCCGACGGCCGCGATCGTCCCGAGCACGAGCACGGCCACCAGCACCCCGCCGCCGACGAGCAGGATTCGCGTTGGCCCGGCGTGGTTGTGCCTGCGCCGGCGTTGTCTGGCTTGTCTGGACATCCCTCGCTGCAGCCGAGGGTACCGTGAGACGCAGCCCCGGCACGCCGCTGCAAGGCACGCTTCGCGGCGCTCGCATCGCTGTCTCCGTCTACGCTCCCGGGTGATGAGTCCGGACACAGCCGAGTTCGCGCTCGAAGAGGCCGCGTCCGGACGCGCGGCTCCGTATGGCGCGCCTACGTCCCCGGTCCCCTCCCCCCCGCCGGTGCGGGAGCGAGTCGGCGCCCTGGGTGGGGGCTCTCTCGCCCCGCCGGCATGGTCGATGCGGCTGCGCGCGGACGCCGCGCGGATGGCCGCGCTGCGCGATACCTGGCGGGCGCTGTGGGTCTCGCGCCTGATCGTGTGGGTCGCCGGGGCGGGCACCGTCGCGACGCTCGGGTTCGGGCCCACGCGTGGCGCCTTCGACCCGCCGGGGGTCACGCGCGGATTCGGCCGGCTGGGCGATCTGCTGGCGGCGCCGGCCGCGCGCTGGGACTCGGCCTGGTATCTGGTGATCGCCCACTACGGCTACCGACCGGACCTCGGCTCCTACACCTCCGCGCGCGACGCCTTCTTTCCGCTCTACCCGCTGGGGCTGCACGCGCTTTCGGACCTCGGCCTGCAGGCCGTGCTCGCGGGCGTGCTGTTCTCGTTGGCGGCCTTCGCCGTAGCGCTGTACTGCCTGCACCGTCTGACCACACTGGAGCTGTCCTGCACTGGACGTCCCGGCAGCCGCGACATCGCCTCTCTGGCGGTGCTCGTGACCGCGCTCGCGCCGATGGCCTTCTACTTCTCGGCCGTCTACTCCGAGTCGCTCTACCTCGCGCTGTCGATCGGGGTCTTCCTGTGCGCGCGCCGCGGGTGCTGGGCCTGGGCGGGCGTGCTCGGGATGCTCGCGGTCGCCACGCGCAGCACCGGCCTCGTGCTGGTGCTGCCCGCGCTGATGCTCTACCTGTACGGGCCCCGCGACGACCGGCCGCCCGACTTCGATCGTGCGCTCTCGTGGGGAGCGTCTGAGGGCGAGCCCGCCCGGGCCGGTGCTCGCCTGCGGCGCCGGCTGCGTGCGGCTCGGCCTCGCTACCGGCTGCGCGCGAACGTCCTGTGGCTCGCGCTGCTGCCCGTGGGCCTCGGGCTGTACATGGGCTATCTGGGTCTCTCGGGCGGCGACACGCTGGCGCCGTTTCACGCCCAGGGCATCTGGGGACGGCAGTTCGCGGGTCCGTACGGGGGCGTGTGGGATGGCCTGCGCGCCGCGTTCGAGGGCGCCCGCCAGCTGCTCTCCGGACAGCGCGCCCACGTGTACTATCCGGCCGCGACCGGCAGCCCGTTCGTCGCCGCCGGACACAACCTCATGCTGCTCGCGTTCCTGCTCCTCGCGCTGCCGCTGTTCGTGCTGGCGTTGCGCGTGCTGCCGCTCGCCTACGGCCTGTACGCGATCGCCGCGCTCGCGCTGCCGCTCTCCTACCCGGTGCCCGCACAGCCCCTGATGTCGCTGCCGCGCTTCCTGGTCGTCCTGTTCCCGCTCGGCATGGCGCTCGCCGTGTGGCTCGCGGCGCATCCCCGCGCTCGCATCCCCGCGCTGGCCGCGTCGGCGCTGTTGATGGCCTTCTTCGTCGCCCAGTTCGCCACCTGGCATTGGGTGGCCTGACGATGGACGAGACGACCGCCTCGCCCGGCCCACGACAGGAGGACCCGTTCGGCGAGCGGTCGGCCGCTTCCTCGCCGGACGCTCCCGTGGATGCTGAATCGCCGGTGCTCTCCCCACCTGCGGCGGGCGACCCCAGACGCTCTCCCGACATGGGCTGGTCGCCGTGGACGGCGGCCGCGGCGCTCGTCGGCGGGCTCGTGCTGGCCGCCGTGCTCGGCCTGATCGTGGACCTGCCGGCGACGCTGCTGTTCGGAGTGAGCATCACCAAAGGTCACACTCCACCGGGCATCGAGTTGGCCGACACGATCGTGCAGGACTTCGCGTTCGTGCTGGCGGCCGTGTACTGCGCGCAGATCGGCGGACGCGTTGTACGTGCGTGGCAGTTCGGCCTGCGCCGGCCCGGCGTCGGCTGGCGTTCGGCGACCGGCATGCTCGTGTTCCTGCTGGTCTGCTTCCTGGTGCTCAGCGTGGCCTGGTCGGCGGTGTTCAACCCCGGCAAAGAGAAGCTGCTCGAACAGCTCGGCGCCAACGAAGCCACCTCGCTGCTGTTGCTGAGCGCGGCGCTCACCTGCGTGGTGGCGCCGATCTGCGAGGAGTTCCTGTTTCGCGGTTACGTGTTCACCGCGCTGCGCAGCTGGCGCGGGACCTGGCCGGCGGCCGTGATCACGGGCTTGGTGTTCGGCGCCGTGCACGCCGGCTCGGCGCCGCCGCTCGACCTCGTGCCGCTCGCGGGTCTGGGCTTCGGTCTGTGCGTGCTGTACCGCTACAGCGGCTCGCTGTACCCGTGCATCGCCGCGCACTCGCTCAACAATTCGCTCGCATTCGCCGCGCTGGAGGGCTGGGGCTGGCAGGCACCCGTGCTGATGATCGCCGCGCTCGCGACGATCGCCGCGCTCGTGTCGGTGGCCAAGCGGATCGGCCTGATAACGCCCGAGGGGCGCGCTGTCGGACTCAGCGCATAGGATCTCCGCAGATGCTCGCACCGGCGCCTCCGCCCACTCCGGTTCCCGCTCCCGCGCCGCCGGTGCCTGCTCCGGCACCGGTCGCGGGTCAGATCAAGCTGTCCCTTCAACGCGTCGGCGGCAATCCGTTGTTCGCGCTGCTCGGCCGGCGCGTGGTCGTTCGCGGTGTCGTCACCCCCTACGTCGGCGGGCAGACGGTCAATGTCAGCTTCTATCGCGACGGGCGCAAGGTGCAGGTCAAGAACCTCAGCATCACGGCGATCGGCAACGGCGCGGGCCAGTTTCACGTCAACTACGTGAGCGGCTTCGCAGGGCAGGTGCAGGCGCGCGCCGCCCACTACGCCACTCCTCAGCAGGGCGCCTTCAGCGGGCGCTCGCCGGGCGTGCAGTACGTGACCCCGAACATCGGCCCCGGCGGGAGCGGACCGTCCGTGCGGCTGCTGCAGTCGGAGCTCGACGTGCTGCACTACGCCGTGCCGTTGAGTGGCGTCTTCGACGAAGGCACCGGGCGCGCGCTGATCGCGCTGCGCAAGGTCATGGGTCTCGCGCGCGTCCCCTACGCGGGCGCGCAGGTGTGGGAACGGCTGCAGCACGGCGGCGGCGTCTTTCACGTGCGCTACCCCCAGGACGGCCGCCACGTCGAGGGCGACCTGACCAAACAGGTGCTCGCCGAGATCGAACCGGGCGGGCGCGTGCGCACGATCTACACAATGAGCTCCGGCAAGCCCTCCACGCCGACCGTCATCGGACATTTTCAGGTGTACTCCAAGACCCCCGGCTACAACTCCGAGGGCATGTTCGAATCGAACTACTTCATCCGCGGCTACGCCATCCACGGATACGCCGAAGTCCCGACCTACGCCGCCAGCCACGGCTGCCTGCGCGTGCCCATCCCCGACGCGCCCGCGATCTACTCGTGGGTGCAGATCGGTACCGCCGTGGACGTCTACAACGAGTCCGGCGGGGGATCACACAACGCACGGGGTAACGCCGGTCCTTAACCACGCAGGGTGTGACGCGTGGATCAAGCAGGTCACAGGACGCGAGGGAGCGCGTTGGCGTGCTGGCCGATTGAAGGTCCCGTGACCTTCAATCGGTAAGACGCGGAGATGCGCAGGTCCACGCGTCACACCCTGACGCGTAGGAAGCGCGCGAGGAAAGCCAGACCGAAGCCGTAGACGAGCAGCGCGAGCAGGGTCTTGACGATGTGGATCGTCCATTCGCTGCTCGATCCGCTGACGACACCCGCAAACGGCGAGGTGAGCGTGTTTGCGGCTTCGTCGAGCGTGTGGTGCAGCGTGCCTTCGTGCTTGGCGGCCGCCGCGCTCGATTCACTCGCCGCAGCCGAGCTCCCCTCGGTCACCTCGTTCTGCTGATGGGTCGAGGCCGAGCTGGTCTGATTGACGACGAACACCACGAACCAGGCGATCACGATCAGGCAGATCACGCGGCTCGCCAGGCGCATCAGGCCGGTGATCGAGGACATGGAGCTAGATTAGACCCGTACATGGACACCCTGGCCGAATATCCGAGCGAGTCTTTGCGTCGCGCGCGCGAGCGGATCGTGGAGCTGTTGCGCGAGCACGCGCTGAGCATCGGCGAAGTCACGCTGACGAGTGGGCGCATCGCTCAGTACTACGTCGACGCCAAGCGCGCGATTCTGCTGCCCGAGGCCTTCATGGCGCTCGGCCTGCTGGTCGCCGAGCAGGCAAGGGCCTGCGGCGCGAGCGCCGTCGGCGGCGTGCCCGTGAGCGCGATCCCCGTCGCCTGCGCCGCGCTGGCCGCGCCCGAGCCGCCGCTGCGCGTCTTCATCGTGCGCAAACAGCGCAAGGATCACGGCCTGCAGCGTTGGATCGAGGGGCCCGCGCTCGTCGACGGCGAGCGCTGCCTGATCGTCGAGGATGTGGTTACGACCGGAGGCTCCACGATCGAGGCGATCGAGCGTGTGCGCGAGGAGGGGTTGACCGTTGCCGGCGTCGTGAGCGTGCTCGACCGGCTGGCGGGCGGCGGCGAGGCGATCCAGGCCGCGCTCGGCGAGGACTCCCGTTATGTGGCGCTCACGACGATCGACGAGGTCTATCCCGAGCGCCCCGACCGTGCCTGACACGCTCGTACGCGCCGCCGAGCCGCGCGACCTGCCCGTGCTGCTCGAGCTGTTCGCCGAGCTGGCCGAGTACGAGCACCTGACGCACGAGCTGCGCGCCACCGAGCAGGGGTTGGGGGCGGCCCTGTTCGGCGAGCGCCCCGTGGCCGAGGCGTTGATCGCCGAACGGGAGACCGGGTCCGGCGGCGCCGAGCGCGACGGGGAGTCCGGTGGTCTCGAGCGCGACAAGGAATCGGGCGGCCCCGAGGTTCTGGGCTACGCGCTGTTCTTCCCGACCTTCTCGAGCTTCCTCACCAGCACCGGGATCTGGCTCGAGGACCTGTTCGTGCGCCCCGGCCATCGCGGGGAGGGCGTCGGCCGGACGCTGCTCTCGGCCGTGGCCGCCCGTGTGCGGGAGCGCGGCGGCGAGCGCCTGGAATGGGCGGCGCTCGACTGGAACGAGCTCGCGCTCGGGTTCTATCGGCGCATGGGTGCGAGCACCGCGAACGAGTGGATCACCCACCGGCTGGACGGCGCCGCGCTGGAGCGTTTGGCGACGGCCACATCCGGCGATTCTCCCCCGGCCGATCCGTGACCGAGCTGCCGCGCTCGCGCCGCCGGCTCGTGCTGGTGATCTGCTGCATGAGCCTGCTGATCGTCGGTCTCGACTCGACGATCGTCAACGTCGCGCTGCCCTCGATCGGGCGCGAGCTGCACACGCCCATCTCGGGGCTGCAATGGACCGTCGACGCCTACACGCTCGTGCTCGCCAGCCTGCTGATGCTCTCCGGCTCGATGGCCGATCGCTTCGGGCGCCGGCGCGTGTTCGAGCTCGGGCTCGTGCTGTTCACGCTCGGCTCGCTGCTGTGCAGCGCGGCGCCGAGCGAGGGCTGGCTGGTCGTCTTCCGCATGCTCCAGGCGATCGGCGGCTCGATGCTCAACCCGGTCGCAATGTCGATCATCCGCAACGTCTTCACCGACGCCCGCGAGCGTGCCCAGGCGATCGGCGTGTGGGGGGCCACCGTCGGCATCAGCCTCGCTCTCGGCCCGGTCGTCGGCGGCGCGCTCGTGGAGTCCGTCGGCTGGCGCTCGATCTTCTGGATCAACGTCCCCGTCGGCCTGCTCGCGCTCGCGCTGACCATGCGCTTCGTGCCCGAGTCCCGCGCCCCGCGTCCGCGGCGCTTGGACCCGATCGGCGAGCTGCTCGTGATCGCGCTGCTCGCCTCGCTCACCTACGCGATCATCGAGGCCCCCTCCGCCGGCTGGACCTCCGATCAGACCCTTGCTCTGTTCGCCTTCGCCGCCGTCGCGCTGATCGCGCTGGTGGTGTACGAGCGCCGGCGCTTCGAGCCGCTGCTCGAACTGCGCTTCTTTCGCAGCGTCCCCTTCTCCAGTGCCAGCCTGATCGCGATCTGCTCCTTCGCCGCCCTCGGCGGGTTCCTGTTCCTGAACACTCTCTACCTGCAGGAGGTCCGCGGCCTCTCGGCGCTCGACGCCGGCCTCTACACCCTCCCGATCGCAGCCATGACGATCGTCTTCGCACCGCTCTCCGGACGCCTCGTCGGCCGCCACGGCCCGCGCATCCCCCTGCTCGTCGGCGGGCTCGGGATCGCGCTCGGCGGAGCCCTCATGACCGGCATCGGCCACGACACGCCGCTCGTCTCCCTGTTCCCCGCCTACGTGATCTTCGGGATCGGCTTCGGCACGGTCAACCCGCCGATCACCAACACCGCCGTGCTCGGCATGCCTCCTGCCCAGGCCGGAGTTGCCGCTGCCGTCGCCTCGACCTCGCGCCAGGTAGGCCAGACGCTTGGTGTGGCTGTGGTCGGCGCCGTTGCTGCCGGCGGCGCCATCGTCGCCGGACCGAACTTCATTGCCGCCAGCCAGACCGGCTGGTGGATCGTCGCCGGCTGTGGCCTCGCCGCGTTCGTGCTCGGCCTCCTCAGCACCACCGCCTGGGCCGATGCCTCGGCCCGGCGGGCGGCCGACGAGCTCGGTGGGGGCGAGGGTTCCGTCGAGGGGTTGGATGCACAGCCCGCTCGTGCTTAGGTCGGAGGACGCTATGCCGGGTGCAGCGCGCGCGGCTCAGCAGTCTTCGCGCGGAGCGCCGGATCGGCCGTGCCCGGGCAAGGAGTTGCTTAGCGCCTGTAGCCTTCCCGTTGGTCCGTTGCCCGCGGGCCGACACACGCGCCCTCGTAGTCCAATGGATAAGACGACCGCCTCCTAAGCGGTAGATCCAGGTTCGACTCCTGGCGGGGGCATCCCAACACCGGTGATGCAATCCCAAGGGAATCCGAGCGGCCTCAAATAAAGCGTTGCCAAACCCGGTGAGTGACAGCGTGGTCAGGTCGTCGATAGCCATTGTCGACGGACTACTCCCTCAGCTCCGAGACGACCAACCGAAGGCCGACGTCCAGCTCGGACATGGTCGACAAGTGCCCGTAGCGCTCCTGCCAACGTCCGCTCTTCAGGTCTTCGGCGAGCATTTCGCGCCCTCCTCGCTTAGCCTCCTCCGAGAGCCGGCTCCATACCCACATCGGGCCAACGGTCTCGTCATCGAAAAGCAGCTCGGGACGGCCCCAGAGCGCGGCGAAGAAATGATCGCTGCAGTCGCGGGGCACCGGCAAGGGGAGGCTTCGCCCTGCGGGCAGCTCGGCCGCCAGTCGATGTCCCGATGTGCGATCGGATTCGAGGTCGAGCATTTCGGGGAAGTAGTCGCGCACGATCCAAAGATCGCGCAGTGGCTCGGGGTCAAAGGTCACGATGACGATGCGCCGCCGCGCTACACGCTGCATCTCTGCCAGCCCGGCCGTGAGCTCAATCCAGTGATGGACGGTGAGGACCGCCAGTGCGGCGTCGAAGCTGTCGTCGTCGAACGGCAGCGACTCCGCGCTCGCCTGCACGACGGCAGCCGAGCCCGGCGGTCGCTGAGCGATCATCTCAGCTGAGGGCTCGACTGCAGTGACGCAACGATCGCTCGGCTCGTAGGAGCCGGTTCCCGCACCTACGTTGACGACCGTCTTTGCATCGCCCAGCGCCGCGTCAATGCTCGCGGCGATCCTCAGATCTGGTCTGCGGGGCCCTTTGTAATTGCGTCCGATCCGGTCGTAAGTTTCCCCGCTCATCGTCGCTCGGGTGGGATTCGGTGAACTGTGTTATCGAGACGTCGCGGAGCTCCTCACGCCTCACGGTCGAGCTTCACCTCGCACATGTCCACAGAAGCGCGGGTGCCGGGGGTCTCGGAGGCGTCCATCGCATCGAAGGCTCGGGCGGCGGTCTGCATGTCCTCCTGGGTGGCGAAGTGCTGCAGCACGACCGCGGTGCCCTGCGCCTCGTCGTGCAGCATCGTCAGGGCGGTCGCGGGCACGCCGGGGGGCGGTCCACCGGACTCGTTGATCTGCTCGATCACGGCATTGAGGCGCTCGGCGTTTACGTCGGTGAATCTCACTACGCGTACATACGACATGGGTATCTCCTCCCGTTGGCTGGAGGCCAAACATACACCCGCACGGCAAGGGGGTGGGAGAACATGATGTGACCGTCTGAGGCGTGTGTCTACCGTGGCAGGAGCTGCACGATCGGGATCGTCCGGTGCGCCTGCGCCGCTTCGCGCCGGTAGGTCGCATAGGGCGCGAACACGCGGTCGGCGAGCCTCCAGATCCTGTCGCGTTCGCCCTCGTCGCCGACTACTGTGGCCCGCATCGAAATGCCGCCGAAGGTGACATCGGGGTGTGCCACGAGGTTGTGAAACCACGCCGGGTGTTTCGGGGCTCCGGCCTTGGAGGCGATGATCGTGACGCGGTCTTGATCGTGGAAGTAGATGACGGCGTTGCGACGTACCGCGCCGCTCTTGGCGCCGCGCGTTTCGAGTAGGGCGGTGGGGAGGACGAGACCCATGCCGAGACGGCCGCGGGTGATTCGCAGCAGATACGGATCCACCTTCCAGACGACCTTTGCCGAGAAGAATCGGCCGGGGCGGGTGCTCGAGAACGCTGCAAAGGCGCGGCTGAAGAGGCCACGCGGCTTGTTGGGATCGACGTATTTGAGCCTGGCGGGCATCGCGTGAATGGGTGAGTCTCCCACACACTCCGTGTGGTCCGGCGGGTGCCTGCTACATCAGATGTGCAAGCTGTTAGCATCACGCATCATGACACGCACGACCCTCGATCTAGATGCGTCGGTGCTGGAGCAACTGCGCGATCGTGCGGCCAGCGAGCACAAGAGCATGGGCCAGGTGGCATCTGAGCGTCTCGCGCTTGGCCTGAGGAGAGATGCGCCAAAGGAGCTGACTCCACTGCAGTGGCCGAGCATGCGCATGGGTAGGCCGACGGTCGATCTGGAGGACAAGGATGCCCTCTGGGGCGTTCTCGACCGCAGGCGAACCTGACGCCACTGACTTGAGCGCCACAGTCGGCACCAACATCCTTCTCTACGCGGCCAACTCCGACGACGAGGCACATCCGATCGCCCGTAAGTTGCTGGAGCGACTCGCCGCCGGTCCGGACCTATTCTATCTGTTCTGGCCTACGATCATGGGCTTCCTGCGCATCGCCACCCACCCCGCGATATTTCCCAACCCCCGTTCGCCCGAGCAGGCGGTCGCCGCGATCACCGCCCTGGTCGATGATCGCCCCAACGTCCGCACCCCTGCAGAGGCAGACGGGTTCTGGAAGCTGTATGGGACCACGGCCGATTCTCAGACGCGTGGCAATCACGTTCCCGACGCCCATCTGGTGGCCCTGATGCGCCAGCACGGGGTCGCGGTCATCTACACGCGTGACAAGGACTTCCGCCGCTACGACGGTATTGAAGCCCGCGACCCGTTTGCGTAGCACTGCTCTCACATCTGAGGCAGGCAAGTAAAATTCACGATTTCCTGCGCGATCAGTGCCTCTCGGTTGACGATATGGCTTAACCAAACGGGCGGAGCTGACTCGCTGGTCGAACGATGCCGGGCTCATCTCGCCGCGGAAAGAGAGGCAACCACGGGGCTCCGCGGAACCTTCCCGCCTTCCAAAGCGCAGTAAGCGTCCCCGTGGGTGTGTTATAGAACAAGATCACGAGCTGCTGGAGGTCGCCGTACCCCAACGCATACTGTTCACAGCGCTCCGCCGGCCACCGATCAGGACTGTCTGTGCCTTTGGTTGAGCTGAGGGTATCTCTCCCGACATCCTTCAAAAAACAAGTCAGTGCCTGTGACGGCCCCTGATCGGAAAATGGTGCTGACCTGCTCTCGGTCTCACAAGCCGCGATGTCACTGTTCAAGCCTATCTCTGACACGGTTTTGGCAAGCGCATTTAGCCCAAGAATATGAGCATATGCAAACCGAAAACGGATGCGTCTACCGGCTAGCATCTCGGCCTCCTCCGATGTCAAGGGGCGTGCGACTGAGCTGGCCTCCATGGGGAGTTCAGGTGCTCTCCCAAACCATGTTTGTACTACGGTCCGCGATTGCATCGCTGATATATTGCAGTCGTCAAAGAAGGTTATGGGCCTGTCCGACGAAAGTGCCTGGTCCAGCGTCACAACATTGAGCTTGGTCTCACGCCGATCGGCCAAGAAGTAAGGCAGGTGATATGCACTCTTCTCGGGTGTCTGAGTAAGGGGTACGTAGTTCTCGTGGTCGTGAGCGTCCACTTCCAAGAACTCCGCAAATCGTGCCCCCAGGGCATCACGGTCAAGAAATTGTATCGACTCAAGGATACTGAGCATCTCTTCAGAAAGCGTTTCTGGAAATTGACGAAGGTAGTCACGAATGCGTTTAGTGTCTACTTTCACCTTTGGCTGTCCGTGATAATGATGGAAGCGTGCTGCCAGCTCTGTAAGTCTTTTGTCGATCTCTTGCCTTCCAAAGAAGGTGGGCTCAGGTCGCAATCGACCAACAGAATCGTAAACCCCGGGCAGAGCTGACTCAAGAGACCGCTTCAAGTTATTGACTGCGCGGAATGGGATCTTTGCGCTATCGGCAGCACGCCTACCAGTAAAGAGGCCGTAGCGTGTAGCCATCACGTACTCTGCTGCAAGGAAGGTGACTTCAGGAGCGCGCCCGCTGCCACTCACGTAAACGTAGAAGGTTTGTGATGGGCTGTGGGCATACGCGGCTGCTCGTGCACCGTAGGTGTTGGCTACGGCGACGTCGCCGTCGGGTGTCTCAACCCAAAGGTCCCACGTACCAAGGTCACCGCGGGCCGGTACAGTGTCAACCCAGACATCATCTATAGCAGCAATACTGTCTAGGGCGCTAGCAAAGCTTTCGGATGTGAGTCGAATCTTCTCCTCCAGCCGCATGCGTGCCGACGCTCTCTCTAGGTCGTATACAAGGCGGCGCCAGCTGTCGGTCTGCTCGAGTGGCAATTCGGGTTCCTCGACCCCCTCACCGATTGCGACTCCTGGCAAGAGATTGTGTGACAGCGCATATGCCCGACAAGGCAACGAACGGGTCCGCAGCATCTGCACCGTTGCCGACATTGGCTGGTCCCCCGTAAACAATGAGTCGTCGAAGGCCAAGAGCCACCACGGTGCCATATTAAACGAGTCGAGCCGGCGCATTGCGACTCTCTCTGCGGCCCTTGTCTTATGATGTAGATAGACGCGCTCGAATAGCATGGTACGTGCGACAGTTACGTCGTATGCGAGGCGTTGTCCGGTCAGGTCAATACCGAGAACTAGCGCCCCCTCGTCATCGGCCTGTATGGCAGCCAGTGAATCCGGTAGGGAGGCTGCAGGTAGTTCGATGCACTTAAGCTTGTACAGAAGCCTCTCCAGATCGACTGCTAGGGGCACTCCGGTCAAAAAACCGTCACGAAACATATAGTCGAGCTTGTCGGCATCAATTATGTTAGTAATCAATTGGTATACAAAGGCAGTGCGTACTGACGCCGCGCGGCCAACGATCGCTGCACTGGCGGCCAATACCTCCCCCCGCGAATACATTCCATCGGTCGTGAGAAACGATAAAAATGACGGGGTCAAAATTGTGACGAGAGACAAACACTCGGCGAGACTTGGTCTCTTCACGTCAAGGCATCGCTGCACATCGTTACAGAGATCTTCGGCCTGGCGGACCAGATCCATGTTGCGGCACTCGGCGCGTGAATAAAAGCGCTCTGCGACGTGACTCAAGGGCAGGTGCCCGATATCGTGCAATAGGGCGGCCAATCTCACAACTGAAAGCATCTTGAGAATCTCGGGTTCGCCAAGATAGGTAGGGGCGCCTCCATCTCCGGGGGTGATCGCTCGTCCTGTCCTGCTGGCCACCGCACGCAGCATTGTGTCTGCCTGGTGGACAGCGCCCAGGGTATGCTCAAAGCGGGAGTACCCGGCGGTCGGATATATGAGATAGCCGAGGCCCAGCTGGCGGATCCGTCGAAGCCGCTGAAGCGGCGGGCTGTCGAGGATCGACACCTCACGTCGCTCAAGGCTGATCATCCCCCAAACGGCGTCCTTGACGGCCTTTGTACCCGGATCACCAGAGTCGGGGCGCTCAGGGGGGCGGCGGTGCTCGTAGTTGGCGAGCGGTGCGGAGAGGGAGCACTCAACGTGCTCCAAGGCCACCTTGAACGTAGGGGCGGAGCGGAGCTTGTCGAGCGCGCTCTCAAGCGGCACGGCCCAGTGCCTCGTCAGGCCGGTTCCGGGACGCCGGCGTTATGCGCCTTTGGTTGCGCTTGAATAAACGCGTCGGCGAGTTCCCCCAAGAGCTTTCTCGCGTCAGGAGAGAAGTCGAGGAGCACATCTTCGGCTTGGGGCTCTGTCAGCACCAGTCTGAGACCAGGGTACGCAGGGTTTGGGGAGCTCCCAAATCCTTGTTGCAACCTCAGCAGCGCATCATCGAGCTCGCTATACAGGGCGGTTGCCATCGTGGGGCGAAACATCTGAGGCAGCTCGTTTACGCCAGCTGCATGTCGAGCTTGAGCCTGCTCCAGGAGTTCTGCGGCAGCTCGAAAGCGTTCGTGATGCACGTTGTTGCGAGTTTCAACGAACTCTCTGTTATGGAGGCGGAGAGCAGCGAAAAAGCCCTCGAAGAAGTCCTCGGTCATAGCCACGACTCGGACAGCTTGATGGATTGCTCAGGGAAGTGCGTCATCGGCAGCTCCAACCGTGGTTGTACGATCTGGGGTTGTACTGTACAACTCTGGTTGGACGGATCATGGAGGCGCTAGATCTCAACGCGATCGACTGGAGTGGATTGGAGGGGCGTATCCGCGCAGCGATGGAGCTACACCACCTGTCCCACCGCCGGTTTGCGGGTGCTGCTGGCGTGAGTCTGCCTGCAGTCGCCAAGTGGTTGAACGGGGGCCGTATAGCTCCTCAACGGTGGGTATCGGTCGCAAATGCACTACACCTGTCGGTGCCGGAGCTACTCGGGACCAACGTCTCCTACCCCGCTGTCCCCCCAAAGACAGATCCCGAGGCGGCCGTGCTGCTGAGAGAACTAGCCGCGCTTTCCGCGGAGCCTTTCGACCGCGCAGTTCCCGATCTGATGCGAGTGCTGCAAGCGGCTCAGAAATATGTGGAGTCGCAATCCCCTCAAGGTCTACCATTGCATACGGTGGGCGATAGGCCGCTTTGAGCGTGGAAGTGTGCGGTGGCTTGTTGGACGGGCGCCACGAGCGGTGCAAGCATGTGACCGATGTCCGCCCATCGCGACCTCGCCCGCATCGTCGGCGCCGAGCACGTGTTCGAGGCGCCGCCGCCGACCTCTCTTTACAACCAGGACGCATCGCGCCGCCGCGGGCTGAAGGGCCGCGCCGATGCGGTGGTCCTGCCGGGCAGCGCGCGAGAGGTGGCCGAGGTGGTGCGCTGGTGTTATGAGCACGACACACCGATCGTCCCGCGCGGCGGCGGCACGGGCCT
This sequence comes from uncultured Solirubrobacterales bacterium, assembly GCA_963714025.1. GTDB lineage: Bacteria > Actinomycetota > Thermoleophilia > Solirubrobacterales > Solirubrobacteraceae > Palsa-744. The sequence goes on along the minus strand of OY970221.1, from coordinate 1,540,873 downwards.
GACTGGCGGGGCGGTGCCGAGCGAGGGCGGGCGTGGTGCTCTCGCTGGAGCGGCTCCGCCGGGTGCGCGAGCTCGACGCCGGCGCTGTGGCGGATCTACCCCGAGGCAGGTGTGAGCACGCATCACGTGCGGCGGCTGGCGCGCGAGAACGGGCTGATGTTCGCGCCGGACCCGGGTGCGTCCGAGCAGTCGCAGATCGGCGGCAACGTGGCCACGAACGCGGGCGGCCCGCATGCGCTGAAGTACGGGGTCACGGGCGCGTGGGTGACGGGCCTGGAGGTGGTGCTGGCCCCCGGAGAGCTGGTGCGGATCGGCGGCTGGGCGCGCAAGGACGTGGCCGGGTATGACCTCAAGAGCCTGCTGATCGGCTCGGAGGGCACGTTGGGCGTGATCACGGCGGTGCGGTTGCGCCTGCTGCCCGCGCCGGAGGCGAGCGTGGCGTCGTCGTGTTCCTGCGCGATCGCGCGCAGGGATGCGCGGCGCTGCTCGAGGTGATGGCTGCGGGGATTCAGCCCTCGGCGCTCGAGTTCCTCGACGGCGCGACGCTCGAAATCGTCGCGGGCGCCTATCCCAGCGCGGCGCCGCCACCGCCAGGAGCGGGGTTCGCGCTGCTGGTGGAAGTGGACGGCTCGCGCGGGAGACCGAGGCTCAGCGCCGCGCGCTCACAGAGCTGCTGGCCGAGCGCGCGGTCGCGATCGAGGAGCCCGCGCGACACCGACGCGCTATGGCGCTGGCGCGACGGGTTCAACCCCGCGACCACGGCGGTGCGCGGTGCGAAGGTCTCCGAGGACGTGGCCTTCCCGGTCGAGCGTCTGGGGGAGGGGCTCGAGCGGTTCGCGGAGATCGCCGCGCGGCACGGGCTGCGCTCGTGCGCGTGGGGGCACGGCGGCGAGGGCAACGTCCACGCGAATGTGCTCGTCGACCCGGAGAACGAGCGCGAGTTGGAGGCGGCGCGCGCGATCGGCGAGGAGCTGTTCGCGGTTGTGGCCGAGCTCGGCGGGTCGATCGCGGCCGAGCACGGCGTGGGCCGGCTCAAGCGGGGCCTGCTCGGCTTGCAGTGGGACGAGCGGGCCGTGGAGCTGCACGAGCAGATCAAGCGGATGTTCGACCCGAAGGGGCTGCTGAACCCCGGCAACAAGCTCGCACGTTCTTCGGCTTCGCTGCCTGCTCCGGAGTCATGACACCGAGGGGGCGTCGTCCGCGGCATCTCCGGCGATGTCGTGGCCGTCCGGTTCCTCTCCCGCTCCCTCTTTCGGTTCCTCGTCTTCCCCCTCGTCCTCGTCCCCCGCATACAGCGACTCGCTGCGCGAGCTCCTGCCCGCGACCTCCGAAGAGCTTGATCTCGAGCAGATCGCCGCGGTAGTCGTCGGGCGCGATCAGCGTGAAGCGCTCCTCGATCAGCTCGCACTGGTCGACCGCGAGGTCGGCGAGCTCGGCCGTGGCGAGGCGGCCGCCGCCGATCAGCGGGCGGCCCCAGACGAGCGTCATCGCGGCCACCGCGCCGGAGTGCCCGCGCCAGGAGCCGATCGTCTCCTCGCACAGGTCGAGCGTCCAGTCGGGGTTGCGCTCGGCGGTCTCGTCGGTGAAGTCGGCGTGGGCGTAGAAGTCGGTCGGATCCTCGCCCTCGCTCGGCGGGGACGAAGCGGACGTAGCCGAACAGTTCGTAGCCGCGCGAGGTGATCGTGCTCGCCGGGACGTACGTGCGGCCGTGCCAGGTGCGGTCCGGGATACCACGACGATCTCGCCGGGCTCGCCGAGATCCTCGCCCTCGCCGTCGAGCGCCGGAGCAGCGCCTCGAGGAACTCGGCGCTCAGCCGCTCGGCCCAGCGTCCGTAGGGCAGCAGCTCCTGCGGGGGCTCGGCGGCGAAGCGCGGAAGGAAGCGTTCCTCGGGCGGCACATCGCGCAGCCTATCCGGCCCTCATCCCGCACAGCGCGGTGTGCTCGATTGAGGCCGGGACTTCACCCCTCGCGCAAGAGCGAGGCGGCGTGCTCGGGCGCGACGATGTTCAGGTTCAGCCCCGTCGAGAGCTCGAGGCCGGCGAGGTGGGTCAGGCGCGGGGCGATGTCGATGCGCCAGCAGAACTGCTCGACGCCGCGCGGGGCCGTGCGCACCCACAGGTTCAGGGGCGGGCTCGAGCCGAGTAGGCGCGCGAGCCGGGTCAGCCCGTCGTGCAGCAGCGAGGCGCCGGTCGGTCCGTCCGTCTCGAAGCGCGCGCTGCGGGCGGCGCGGGGCGAGCATCAGCTGGAAGGGCAGGCGCGAGGCGTAGGGCGCGAGCAGCACCGCCTCGTCGTCGATCGCCACGATGCGCTCGCCGCGGCGGACCTCCTCGGCGATCACGTCCTCGAGCAGCGTGTGGCCCATCGTGCGCGTCGCGTACGCGCCGGCGCGCTCGCGCTCGCGGGCGACCTCGGCGGGGACGAAGTCGAGCGCGTACAGCTGCGCGTGCGTGTGCGGCAGCGAGGCGCCGCCCTCGCGCCGCTCGTTGACGATCAGCTGCACGTAGGCCGCAGTCCGTGTCGTGGGCGCGCATGCGCTCGCGCCACACCTCCACCGCCGCGAGGACCTGCTCGCGCGGCAGCTCGGCCAGCGAGAGCACCGACTGGGGTCCGTTGACGATCACCTCGTGCGCGCCCACGGCCGCGCGCGCGAGGAACAGCTCGGACTCGGCGATCCGTCGCCGCGACTCGCCCACCTCAGAAGGCTCGGCGGCGTCGGGCGTGAGCGCGGGGTAGAGGTTCGGCACGACCCGCACGGTCCACCCGGGCGAGTCGGCCGGCCCGCCGCCGGGGCGCACCGCGTACAGCTCGGGCGGCGTGCGGTCCTCGTGGCCTTCGGCGAAGGGGTCGCGCTCGGGGTCGATCGGCTCGGGGGGCTCGCAGCGCGGCTCGCCTCCCGGGCGTCGCGAGCGCTCGCCGGCGACGATCGTGCGGTGCCCGCTGAGCGGGTCTATGCGGATCTCGGGCACGCGCGGGAGCTTATGAGCCGAGCGCGTAGCGACGCACGTCGGCTTCGAGCTTGGCGACGCTCGGGTAGGGGCCCTGGTGGATGTACTGTCGCCCGGCCCGGTCGTAGAAGACGGTCACCGGCGTGAACGAGGAGTCGGCGATCTGCGTGCCCAGACGCCCGCTCTGGTCGTAGTAGCTCGGGTAGCCGACCGGCGACGCGCGCAGGAACGCGCGTCCGTCGGCGAGGCTCGTGTCGCCGGAGTCGATGCCGAGGAACGCCACCGAGCGCCCGAGTGAGGTCGAGACGTGCTGGAAGGTCACGCGCTCGGACTGGCAGGGCACGCACCACGAGGCCCACTTGTCGATCACCAGCGGATAGCCGTGCAGGGCCGTCAGGCGCGCGTGCAGCGCGGGCGCGCCGCCGGGGAGGATCTGCCCGGCCTGCGCGTGCAGCGCGGCCAGCGGCGCGGGCGAGCCGGCCAGCTGCGCCCGCATCTGGGCGAGTGTCAACGGCACGGTCGAGCTGCTCGAGGAGGAGGAAGAGGAGCCGGCGAGCTGCACCAGTCCGACGGCCAGCAGCGCGATCACGGCGAGGACCGCGAGTGTCGTGAGCAGGCGGGCGGGGGCGATCCCGGTCATCGCGGCTAAGGGTGGCAGATGGTGGGCGACAGGGCCGCATGCGGCCCTGTCCGAGACCGCACATGTGCGGTCTCGCCGAGCGGCGCATGCGCCGCTCGCGGATGTGTCGCATGCGACACATCCAGGGGTCGTGCATGCACGACCCCTTCAAATCCCCCGCTCCGTGCTATATGCTGGAGCCACGTCAGGCCGGTTCGCTGTGAGCATCCGGCGACGTCGTCGGCCGTTCGCCGACAACACCCTGAGCCCCGCCGAGACCACTGCGTGCGGCGGCTCCGTCTCGAAGTCCAGAGCCCTAGATGGCCGAGTCCACTTCAGTGGCCCTCGCGGCCGCGCCCACTCCCAGTTCCGCCGAGATCGCTCGCGCGGAGAAGCTTCGTGCGCGATCGCTTCCTGCACGAGGGCGAGGATCCAGCGGTCGCGCTGGCGCCGGGCTCCCCGCGCAGGCGCGCGCTGGATCGCGCGCTGGCCGAGCTCGACGCGGGCGCCCAGCACCCCTCGACGGAATGGCGCCGGGACTTCTCGCTGCTGCTGGGCCTGGAGCGACTGCTCTCCGACGACGAGCCGAAGCTTGCCGACGGCACCGTGCTCTCGGCCCACCAGGTCGATGCGCTCTCGGGCACGCTCACGGCGCTGCTGGCCGAGGCGCAGCGCACGAGCACCGAGGGCAACGGTCGCGTCGCCGCGGCCGCGGCCTCGCCCGAGCTGCTGGCCTCGGCGGCGATCCTCGGTCCCGACGACGCTCCGACGGCGAGCGCGGACGAGGACTCCGAGGCGGACCGGGATGCGAGCGCGGACTACGACGAGGACGAGCCCGAGGGCGACGCCGAGGAGGACGAGGACGAGGAGGACGAGGACGACGAGGAGCTCGGCCCCGTCCAGCGTGCGGCGCCCGACGAGGACGATGACGACGACGAAGCCGACGAGGACGAGTTCGCCGAGGAGCTGCTCGCAGACGACGAGCGCGAGGACGAGGAGGAGAACGCCGAGTCCGAGAGCGAGTCCGACGAGGAGCCCCGCGACTGGGTCGACGAGGGCGAGGACGACGAGGAGTCGCTGGCCGAGCAGCCCGAGGACCCCAACGCCGCCAAGCGCTTCTGGTTCGAGCACGCCACCGGCGCCGGCAAGACGGTCGCCGCGCTGGGCTTCGTCGAGGCCTCGCAGACCGGCGGCATCCTGATCCTCACGCACCGGCGCAACCTCGTCGACCAGTTCCACGGCGAGCTGCGCGAGCGCGGCTACTCCAAGCGCATCTCCCGTCCGCTGCTGCTCGGCGAGGACTCGGTCAAGGGACCGGTGACGGTCGAGACCTACCAGTGGTTCGTGCGCAACGCCGGCAAGATCTCGAGCGCCTACACGATCGTCATCTGCGACGAGGCGCACACGGCGCTGGGCGAGAAGACCAGCGGCGCGATCCGCAACTGGACGGGCCCGATCTTCATCGGCATGACCGCCACGGGCGCGCTGATCGCGCGCCATGTCACCGACCTCTTCCCCACTCAGACCTCGCGCTTCGACCTCGCTCAGGCGGCGCGACGGGGGGTGATCTCGCCGCTGCGATGCGTGCGCATCTCCCCCGGCGTTGGGGTGCGCACGATCGCCAAGGTGCCGCTGCGCCGCGGCGAGGTGGACACCGAGTTCGACCAGGAGGAGCTGGCCGCGCTGCTCGATCAGCAGCCGTTCAACATGGCCGCGGCGAACCTCTACAAGACGCGCTTCAACGGCGTGCCCGGGGTCGTCTACGCGGCCGGCGTGCAGCACGCCTACAACCTCGCCGAGGCCTTCCGCGCCGAAGGCCTCAAGGCGCAGGGCGTCTCCGGCGAGACCCCCAAGCGCGAGCTCGCGGAGATCCTCGCGCGCTACGAGCGCGGGGACATCGACGTGCTGATCAACGCGCAGCTGCTCGCCGAGGGCTGGAACTCGCCCGCGCGCGACGGTCTGCGTGCACCTCGCGCCGACCGCCTCCAAACGCATCTACCAGCAGCGCGTAGGGCGCGTCACCCGTCGCCACCCCGGCAAGGAGGCCGGGCTGGTCGTGGACTTCGTGCACCCCGCGACCAAGAACGACGACCCGGTCGTGACGCTGCACTCGCTGCTCGACCGCGACGTCTACCGCGGCGGGGCGATCGTCGTCGGCCCGGTCCGGCGCGGACGGGGGCGGCGCATGCGCGTCGAGCGCCGCGTGCTGCCCGTGTGCGCGGAGGAGGAGCGCCGCTTTCAGGTGTTCGAGCGCGAGCTCTGGCGGATCGCGGTGGAGAACCTCGACTACGGCGAGCAGCACGTGTGGGCGGCCCTGGCCGGCGCGCGCGTGGCGCCCGCGGGCTGGCGCCGGGCGCGGGCGATGCTGCACTTCGATCGCGGCGGCGAGCTCAAGAGCCGCTTCCTGATCACCGCCGTGCAGCGCAACAAGAGCTCGCAGCTGCGCCTGCGTGCGCTCGCGGACATCGCCGCGCTGCGCGACCCCGACGCGTTCGACACCGCGATCGACATCATCGGCGGCTGGCCGCGCGAGGAGCGTCGCGAGGCGACCAAGATCATGCTGCGCGCGCTCGTCGAGCGGCGCATCGGCCGCCGCGACCAGGCGACCGCCTGGATCTGGCGGTTGGCCGGATACACGCGCGAGGTGCACGAGGAGTACGCCGTGCAGCGCTGGCCCGAGACCAAGCGCCTGCTGGGCCTGCTCGTGAACTCCTCCGGCGGCGCCCACGCGCGCAACGCCCGACGGCTGATCCACGCCGCGCGCAAGCAGGACCGGCGCCTGGCCGCCGCGCTGCTGGCGGCCGCGCTCGCGCACACGCCCGAGGCCGAGGAGGCGCTGCGCGGCGCGCGCACGCGGATGGCGCGCAAGCCCCCGGCGCTGGCACGCGAGCTGTTGCGCAACTTCCCCAAACGCCGCGCCCGCAACAACCGCCGCCGGCGCAACAAGGGCGGCAGCGCGCCAAGAACGGCGCCGCGCGGCAGGGCCGACAAGGGACCCCGAATGAGGAGCGTGCTCGACGAGGCGCTCGCAAGCGGACCGTCAGTGCACACGCAGAACGGCGCCGGGCTCGCGCCGGCCGAAGAAGGCAAGCTCGATCGCAACGTCGCCGAGGCGCTCGAGCACGCCGAGGAGTGAGGACGCGAGCTGAGCTGAGGTCGCGCTCTCAGCTCTCCAGGCGCCGCAGGTGAACCTCGCCCGCGTCAAGCGCGGTGTGGCCGCCGGCGGGCAGCGCCACCACGAGCCGACCCTCGCCGTCGATGCCGGCGGCACGACCGCTGCCGGCGGACCAGTCGATCTCCCGCCCGCGCAGGGCGTCGCGGGCGCGATAGGCCTCGAGCAGCGTCTCGGTCGGCTCGGCCAGGCGCCGGCCCAGTGCGACCAGCAGGCGCGCGAGCAGCGGCTCGATCGCCGCGGCGGACTCGCCGAGCGTGGCGGCGCGTGTCTCGCAGCTCCAGCGGCAGCTCCTGCAGGCGCACGGCGACGTTCAGGCCCACGCCCAGCACCGCCCAGCCCTCCTGCGGCCGTCCCTCGGCGAGGATCCCCGCGAGCTTCGCCATGATGCCACCCTCGCCGTCTGTACCGGACGGGCGCACGAAGACGATGTCGTTCGGCCACTTCACCCGAGCCTCCTCGCCCGCGACATCGCACACGGCGACGGCCGCGATCAACGGCAGCAGCCGCGGCAGCGGGGCGCCGCGCAGCACGAGCGAGGCCAACAGCGAACTGTTCGGAGGCGCCGACCAGCGCCGACCCTGGCGCCCGCGCCCGGCCGTCTGCGCGGAGGCGGTGACGAGCGTGCCGTGCGGCGCCCCGGCGATCGCCAGCGCGCGCGCGCGGTCGTTGGTCGAGTCGGTGCTGAGCAGGTGCAGGCGGGGATGGCCGAGCGTGCCGGACACGGTGTTGCGCCCGTCAGGAGGCCCGCGAGTGGGCCCGGGTGCGAACGTCCGCGAGCAGTGCCCGGACGAGACCGTCGATGTCGTGCGCTTCGGCCTCGACGTGCGGCTCCAGGCCGTGCTCGCGCAGCGCGCCGCTGGTGATCGGACCGATCGAGACGATGCGCGTGGCCTGCGACGGGCGATCCTCGCCCAGGGCCTGCAGGAAGAAGCGGACGGTCGAGGCGGAGGTGAAGGTGATGTAGTCGGCTGCCAGCGCCTCCTGCTTGGCGCGCGCGGGTGGGCTCTCGGCGACGGTCTCGTACAGCGCGAGCACGTCCACCGCGACGCCCCGCTCGCGCAGCGCGTCCGGCAGCACCTCGCGTCCCTCGCTCGCGCGGGCGATCAACGCGCTGCGCACCGGCGTAGCAGCGGCGAGTGCGTCGAGCGCTTCGACCAACCCCTCGGCGACCGCGCGCTCGGGCACGATGTCGGCCGCGATCCCGTGCTCGGCCAGCGCCCCGGCGGTGCCCGGTCCGATCGCCGCCACGCGCGTACCGGCCAGCGCGCGCGCGTCGCGACCGTCGGCGCGCAGGCGCTCGAACAGCGTGGCGACACCGACCGGGCTCGTGAGGCACAGGAGGTCATACGCGGACAGGTCGGGCGCTGGACCGGGGAGCGCCATGGTGCGGATCGCAGGTGTCCGCAGAACGCGCGCGCCGAGCGCTTGCAACCGCTGCGCCAATCCGCTGGCGGCGGCGCCGCGCGCGGGTGACGGCCACGGTCAGCCCGGCCAGTGGCCCGGACGGTAGCCAGGAGAGCTCACCGGCGAGCCCGGCGACGGGGCCGACGATCGTGATCGAGGGGGCGCGCACCTCCTGCGTGCGGGCCTGCTCGGCGATCGTGGCGAGCGTGCCCGTGATCGTGCGCTGAGCGGGGAGTGTCCCGCGTTCGACGATCGCCACGGGCTCCTCGGGGGAGCGGCCGGCATCGATCAACGATCGCGCGATGCGCGCCAGGGGGCGGACGCCCATGTAGAAGACGAGCGTGCCCGGGAAGGCCGCGAGCGCGTCCCAGTCCAGCGCGGTCTTCTCCTTGTCGGGGTCCTCGTGGCCGGTGAGCAGCGCCACACCGACCGACAGGCCACGATGGGTGACGGGGATGCCCGCGTAGGCGGCCGCGGCCACGCCGGCGGTGACGCCCGGCACGATCTCATAGGGGATCGCGGCGGCGCGCAGGCGCAGCGCCTCCTCGCCGCCGCGGCCGAACACGAACGGGTCCCCGCCCTTCAGGCGCACCACCGTGCGGCCCGCCCGGGCGCGATCGATCAGCAGCTCCTCGGTCTGCGCCTGGGGCACCGAGTCGCCGCCGCCCTCCTTGCCGACGAACAGCAGCTCGGCGTCCGCGCGCGCGCCGTCGAGCGCGGCCGCGGGGATCAGGCGGTCGTGGAGGATCGTGTCGGCGGTGGAGATCAGCTCCAGCGCGCGAGCGGTGAGCAGACCGGGATCGCCCGGTCCCGCACCCACGAGATAAACCCGTCCGGCACCGGTGGTTCCTGTGCGATCGCCTCGCGCGTCGTCCTGCGCGGCCAGGCGCTCGGGCGCTTGCTCGGGCGATTCCTCAGACACTGCCCAGGCCCGCCGTCTCTTGTGCACGCTCCAGCAGCTCGCGCGCGCCGACGGCGCTCATGCGCTCGGCCATCCGCCGGCCCAGCTCGGTCGGGTCGTAGAACCCGCCGCAGCAGCTCGTCGGCCACCCAGGCCGAGCCGTCGGGCAGGCCGACCCAGGCGCGCAGCCCGAAACAGCCGCAGCCCGCGGCCTGCGCATGGGCGCCGAGCGGCGTGTGGCAGGAGGCGTCGAGCGCGTGCGCGAGGGCGCGCTCGGCCTGCAGGCAGGCGGAGGTGTCGGCGTCGAGGATCGCCGCGACCGCCCCGCGTACGCGCTCATCCTCGGCACGAGCCTCCAGCGCCAGGGCGCCCTGGCCGGGCGCGGGCACGAACCGCGCGGGGTCGAGCACCGCACCGATCTCGCGCTCGCGCTCGAGTCGCTGCAGGCCCGCGCGGGCGAGCACGATCGCGTCCAGCTCGCCCTCCGCGAGCAGACGCAGGCGCGTGTCGACGTTGCCGCGCGATCGCCACGACCTCGAGGTCCGCGCGCGCGCCGCGCAGCTGGGCGGCGCGGCGGATGCTGCTCGTGCCGACGCGCGCTCCCGGCGCCAGGGCGTCGAGGTCGGCAGCGCCGCAGAGCACATCCTCGACGGCCGCACGCGCGGGCGCCCCCAGCAGCTCCAGGCCGTCGGCGAGCTCGCCGGGGAGGTCCTTGGCGGAGTGCACCGCGAGATCGATCTTGCCGGCGAGCAGCGCGTCCTCGATCGCGTCGACCCAGCGCGACTTGTCGCCGGCCCGCGTGCCGGCGCGATCGCCGCTGGTGGTGAGTCTCACGATCTCGGGGCGCTCGCGCTCACCACTCACGAGCAGGTCCGCGACGAGCCCGGTCTGCGCGAGCGCGAGCGCGCTGGCGCGGGTGCCGATGCGCAGAGGGCCCATCGTCCGTGAGGTCAGGACGAGCCCGCGCCGCCGGCGCGGGCCGGGCGCGAGAGCTGACGTACGTTGTCCGGCGCCTCGCCCATCTCCGCCGCCGCGGAGGTGCGCGCGTCGGGCTCGTCGTCGCTCAGGCCGAACAGCTCGCGCACGAGCTCGATGTTGGCGTGCCCGCGCTCGCCGTGGCTGCGCAAGCGGATCGTGGGCTCGTGCAGCAGCCGGCTGCAGACCGCGCGCGCGATCGCTTCCACACGCGCGAGGTCGCGCGGCGAGGCGGACTCCCAGCGCCCCTCGTTCTCGGCCAGCACCTGCTCGACCAGCGCGGCGCCGTGTTCGCGCAGCGCGCTGACGGTCGGCAACACGTCGAGCTGACCAAGCCAGCGGGCGAAGCGCAGGATCTCCTCCTCGACGATCGCCTGCGCGCGCGGGATCTCGCTCGCGCGCGTGTCGAGGTTGCGCGCGACGACGGCCTGCAGGTCGTCGATGTCGTACAGGCTCACGCCCGGAAGCTCGGCGCAGCCGGGGTCGATGTCGCGGGGGACGGCGATGTCGATCAACAGCAGCGGGCGGTCCTCGCGCTCGCGCATCACCTCGGCCAGCTCCTCGCGCCCAACGATCGGATGCGGGGAGGCGGTCGAGGAGAGCACGATGTCCGCGCGCGCGAGCTGCTCGGGCAGCCCGTCGAGCCCCACCACCGACCCGCCGAAGCGCTCGGCCAGGTGCAGCGCACGGTCGGCGTGGCGGTTGGCGACGAAGATCGTGCCCGCGCCCTGCTCGGCCAGCGCGCGTGCGGTCAGCTCGCTGGTCTCCCCGGCGCCGAGGATCACGACGTGGCGGTCGGTCAGCCCGCCGAGCACGCGTCTGTGCGAGATCGACCGCGACCGAGGGCACGCTCGCGCGGCCGGCGCCGATGGCGGTCTCCGAGCGCACGCGCTTGCCGGTCGTAAGCGCCGCGGCGAACAGGCGGTTGGACAGCGGGCCGGTGCAGCCGGCCGCCAGTGCGGACTCGTGCGCGCGCCTGACCTGGCCCTGGATCTCGGCCTCGCCGAGGATCATCGACTCGAGGCCCGCCGTCACGCGGTAGAGCTGGCGCGCCGCGTCGCAGTTGCGCGGCGAGTAGATCGCGTCGGCGAGCTCGGTCGGGCGAATCTCCGCGCGCTGGGCGAGCAGGCCGAGCACGTCGCCCTCGGCGCGCACGGAGTCTCCTACTACGAGGTAGACCTCGGTGCGGTTGCACGTGGAGATCACGACCGCCTCGCGCACCTCCGGTGTGGCGAGCGCCGATTCGGCGAACTCGCGCGCCTGGGGCTCGGTGAACGCGAGCCGCTCGCGCAGCGCCACGGGCGCGGTCTTGTGCGAGATCCCGAGCGCCAGCAGCTCGCTCATCGTGCACGCCCCGGTTGCCGTGAGCGTCGCTGGGATGGGGCCGATCTCATGCCGGTTCGCGCTCCAGCGTCTGCCCGTCGCGGCCGGACTGCGCGGCACCCGGTACGGTCGCTTGGCCGGCCTGATCCTGCCGCGCGGACTCCTGCGTGCGCGCCTGCAGGTCGCGCAGATCGCGTTGCACATGGCTGAGGCGCAGGGCCATGATCGCGAGGTAGATCATCAGCAGCACGAAGAACACGATGTAGGCGGCCGCCACATAGCCGTCGCCGGTGTTCTCGGGGAGCGCGTCAGCGAGGATCGCCATCACCGGTACCCCAGGATGCGGCTGCGCGAGCGCAGCAGCATGCGCGTGCGCTTGGCCGTGAGCTCGTACGAGCAGAGCGTCCCGAACAGCAGCGCGATCGCCGCGAACGAGACCAGGAACGTGAGCCGCATCGGGCCCGGCAGGTTGGAGGCGGAGCCGAGCACGCGAGGGTGCAGGTAGGAGGTGGAGAGGCGCACCGCGAGGAAGTTCAGCGGCACGAACGCGCCCGCGACGATCGCGAACACCGACGCGTAGCGGGCCTGGCGCTCGGGGTCCTCGATCGCGAAGCGCAACGGCTGATAGGTCGCGTACAGCAGGAACACGATCAGATAGGAGACGAGCGTGGGCTCGCTCCACACCCACCAGTGCCCCCACGAGCCGCGCGCCCAGATCGAGCCGGTCAGCAGCACGCCGACGCCGAAGATGAGGCTCATGTGGATCGTCACGTAGGAGCGCAGGTCCCAGCTGCGGTCGCGGGTGCGCAGGTGCGCGATCGCCATGATCCCGCCGAGCACGAACCCGCACAGCGAGACGATCGCCAGCGGCACGTGCAGGTAGAAGATCTTCTGCAAGAGCCCTTCTTCGAGTTCGATCGGGGCGTAGAAGAACACGAGGCACAGGGCGATGCCCATCGCGGCGACCGTGAGGATGCTCAGCGTGCGCAGTCCCGGGACCGAGGGCCGTGAGGCCCGCTCACCATCGCCGGGAGGGCGATGGTCGATTTCGGTGGAGCCGGCTGGATGCCGGCTCGAGGCGTTCATTCGGTCAGTCCTCCAGCAGGAAGTCGAATACGGCGTAGGCGATCAGCCCGAACACCAGATCATAGAGCGCCAGGATCGCCAGCCAGCGCCCACCGAGAGCGCCGACGTGCCCGGCGCTCAGCAGCGGCGAGCTCGCGCGGGCGCCGGCGATGACGATCGGGACGAGCAGCGGCAGCGCGAGCAGCGGCCCGAGCAGGTCGCGCGCGCGGGTCTGCACCGCGAGCGCCGCGATCAGCGTGCCGATCAGCGCGAGCCCCACGTCGGCGAGCACGAGGATCGCCAGCAGGCCGGGCAGCGCCGGCCCGAGCGGCGGCCCGAGCAGCAGCAGCGCGAACGCGGGCACGGCCACGATCTCCAGCACGAGCAGGTACGCGAGCAGCGTCAGCGCCTTCGCGAGCAGCATCGCGGTGCGGTCCACGGGCGCGAGCAGGAATCCGTCAAAGCCGCCCTGCTCGGCATCGGCGACGAACAGCCGGTTGAGCCCGAGCATCGCCGCGAACAGCAGCGTCACCCACAGCACCCCCGCGGCCAGATCGCCGTCGACGGTGGAGCGTTGCAGCGCGAAGTGGAACACCACGAGCGTGCTCACCGCGAACAGGGACATGCCCGGGATCGACTCCAGCGTGCGCAGCTCGACGAGCAACTCCTTGCGCAGCAGCGCGCCGACGACCGTGAGCATTCCCGGAGAGCCGGAGCGGGCGTCGCTCGTTGCGTCGGTCCCGGCAGGTGTGCTGGGAGTCACGGAGCTCATCGGTATAGCTCCGCGATCTCATGAGGCTCGATCTCGCCGGCCGGCCTGACGAGCACGGCGCGTCCGGCTCGCAGTCCCAGCACGAGGTCGGCCTGGGCCAGTCCGCCGGTCGGATCGTGGCTCGTCAGCACTCTCGTGCATCCCGTCTGCGCTCCGATCAGCGGCGTGACGAGGTCGATTGCCGCGGGGTCGAGGTTGGCATAGGGCTCGTCGAGCAGCAGCAGTGCGGGTCATGCAGCGTGGCGCGGGCGATCGCGACCCGTTGGATCATCCCGCGAGAGAGTGTGCGCAGCGGCTCGTCGGCGCGCGCGTCGATCCCTACCACTGCCAACAGCTCGTCCACCCTGGGTGTTCCCACGCCGTGCAGGCGCGCGTGGTAGCGCAGGTTCTCGCGCGGAGTCAGCTCTCGGTAGAGCAACGGGTCGTGGCCGAGCAGACCGACACGTCCGCGCACCTGCCACGCATTTTCCGGCAGTCGCTGGTCGAGCACTGTCACGGCGCCCGCATGCGGGCGCAGCAGCGTCGCGAGCACGCGCAGCAGCGTCGTCTTGCCGGCGCCGTTGGGACCGAACACCACGAGCGTCTGTCCCGCCGGCAGGGACAGCGACACATCGCTCAACACCTCACGCTCGCCGTAGCAGCGGGCGAGCCCCTCCAGCTCGATCACACGCTCGAAGGCTGGGGCTCGTGCTCGCGCTGCGTACGCGCAATCAGCTCGCGCACCGCCGGCTCCTCGCCGTCGCGCAGCAGCGCGATCGGGTCGGGCTCACCGTTCACGATCGACTCGAAGAACTCCTTGCGGTCGCGATACGTGGGCAGCGTCGCCTTGGCCCAGCCGCGCACTTCGTTGAGGAGGATCGCCAGCCGCGCGTACTCCGAGCCGAACTGCCCTTCGATCTCGTGCTTCATCCGCTTGGCCAGCGCCGGGGAGGCGCCGGCGGTGGAGATCGCGATCGCCAGCGGCCCCGTGCGCACGATCGCGGGCAGGATGAAGTTGCACAGCGGCGGCACATCCACGACGTTCACGAGCATCGCGCGGCGCTCGGCATCGTCGTAGACGGCGATGTTCACGTCCGTGTCGTCGGTCGCGGCGATCGCCATGAACACGCCCTCCAGATCCTGCGGGCCGGCGTAGGGCCGCTGCTCCCAGCGGATCGAGCCCTCATCCGCGTACTCGCGCAGGGCCGGCAGGGCGGTGGGCGCGATCAGCGTCACCTCGCCGTCGCACGCGAGCAGCCCCTCGACCTTCTCCAGGCCGATCTCGCCGCCGCCGACGACCACGCAGCGACGCCCGCTCAACTTCAGGCAGGCGATGTAGAAAGGTGTGTCGAGCATGCCCTGCACGCAGCTCTGATCGCAGATGCCTCGACGCAGCTGACACACGCACTCCTTGCCTGCATAGGCCTGGGCCGGCATGGTCACAGGGTAGTGCAGCCCGCCGGGCTAGCGGGGTAGCCCCCGCCGGAGCATTCGCGCGCCCATCCGTGCGAGCACCGGGGCTCCTCGCCGCCAGGCGCGCTCGCGGTCGGACTCGCGCTGCGAGCGCAGTCGCGCCACCGCGCGGGCCGCGCGCAGGGTGCTCTGGTCATAGGGCCCCCACCACAGTCCGCGCAATCCCGGTGGACTCCAGGCGATCAGCTTTTCCTGTGCGCACGCGCGCAATCCCGCTTCGCCGAGGGTCTTGCCGAGGCCGGCGCCGGCGGCGGCGCCCCAGGGTCCGCGCGTGAGCGTTGGCGCGGGTGGATGATCGTTGCACCACACCATGCCCGCGTGCAGCTCGCGCGCGATCCGCGTCGCGCGGTAGCGATCGGCGCTCCATACCGATGCGCCCAGTCCGTATTCGCTGTCGTTCGCCAGCGCGATCGCCTGCTCGACCGAGTCCACCGCGGTCACGGCCAGCACCGGACCGCCCAGCGGCTCGCGCATCAGGCGCATCTCCGCGTGCACGTCCGTGAGCACCGTGGGTGCGTACCACGCCCCCGCGCAGCCGGGCGGCGGGTCCAACGGTCCGCCGCAACGCAGCGTGGCGCCCTGCGCGAGCGCCTCCTGCACGAGCACGCTCAGGTCGCGCAGGCGCCGCTGTGAGGAGAGTGGGCCCATCTGCACGCGTGGGTCGGCGGGGTCGCCGACCCTGTGCGTCCGGGCGCGCGCCACCAGGCGCTCCACGAACGGCTCCGCGAGCTCCCGCGCCACGTACACCCGCTCGAGCGCTCCGCGTGCCTGGCCGGCGCCGGCGCAGCTCGCCCACAGCGCCCCGGCGCTGGCATTGGCTAGGTCGGCGTCGGCGAGCACCAGCATCGCGTCCTTGCCTCCGAGCTCGACCGTGACCTCGCGCTCGCGCGAGACGCACTCCCGCGCCACCGTCCGTCCGACCGTGGGGGACCCGGTGAACAGCACCTTGCCGACGGGCGCCCGCGCGAGCGCGACGCCAGCCTGAGCGTCGCCGTGCGCGATTGCGACCAGCCCCTCGGGGAGTCCCGCGCGGCCGATCACGCGCATGATCGCCTCGCCCGTCAGGCACGCCCGCGCGGCGGGCTTGAAGACGACGCCATTGCCGGCCAAGAGCGCGCCCGCGATCTGACCGAGCGGTTGCGCGAACGGGGCGCTGCCGGCGCCGATCACGCCGACCACGCCATAGGGCTCAAACGCCACCCGCGCGCGCGCGCGGACGTTCAGCGAGCGATGCGCGCGCACGCGGCGCTCCCCGAGCACGCTCGCGCCCTCCTGCGCGATCCACTTCAGCGCGTCGATCGCGCTCAGCAGCTCCATGCTCGCCACCTCCGCCCGGGGGCGACCCTGCTCGCGCGCAATCGTCTCGGTCAGCGCGTCCAGCTCGTCGACGATCGCCTGGGCCATGCGGCGCATGTAGCGCGCGCGGTCCACCATGCGCAGCAGTGCCCACAGCGGCTGCACGTGCGCCACGCCCGCGACTACCGCGTCGATCCGCTCGGGCGGCGTCACGCGCACCTCTCCCAGCGCGGCCGCGGTCGCGGGATCGCGCGCGATCAGCACATGCTCCCCCGAGCTGTTTTCGTTGCTGCGGCCGGCGGTGTCGGTCACGATGGCCATGCCCGATTATCGCCCACGCAGCCGGCGCACTTCCGCCAGACGCTCCGCCAGGCGCGCTTCGGCTTCGCCGGGCCCGTAGAAGCGTTCACCGACGACGCCCTCGGGCAGGAGCTCCTGTGGGGAGAGCTGTGAGGGGTGGTCGTGCGGATAGTCGTATCCGCCGACCTCCTGTCCGGGGCGGGCGCCGGGGCGGAGCCATCCGGGCACCGGCGCCGCGCCGTGCTCGCGCACGTGCGCTCTGGCGGCGCTCAGCGAGCGCCCGGCGGCGTTCGACTTCGGTGCCAGCGCCAGGTAGATCGCGGCCTGAGCGAGCGCGAAGGTGGCCTCGGGCAGGCCCACGTGCTCCACCGCTTGCGCCGCCGCGACCGCCACCGTGAGTGCGTTCGGATCGGCGTTGCCGACGTCCTCGGAGGCGAGGATCACCATCCGTCGCACGATGAACCGCGGGTCCTCGCCCCCCTCGAGCATCACCGCGAGGTAGTACAGCGACGCGTCCGGGTCCGATCCGCGCGTGGCCTTGATCCAGGCCGAGATGTAGTCGTAGTGACGGTCTCCCTTTTTGTCGTACAGCACCGCCTTGCGCTGCAACGCGTCCTCCACGCGCGCGACATCCACGCGCTGCTCGCCCAGCTCCTCGGCCGTCTCAGCGCCAGCTCGAGCGCATTCAGCGCCGTGCGCGCATCGCCGGCGCTGCGCGCGGCGAGGAACTCGATCGCACCCCCGTCCACCTCGACCTGCGCGTCAGCCACCGCGCGGCGCAGTACGCTCGCCACCTCCTCCGCGCTGAGCTCCTGCAGGGCATACACGCGCAGGCGCGAGAGCAGCGCGCCGTTGACCTCGAAGGCGGGGTTCTCGGTGGTCGCCCCGATCAGCGTCACGAGACCGTCCTCGACCGCCGGCAGCAGCGCGTCCTGCTGGGCCTTGTTGAAGCGGTGGATCTCGTCCAGGAACAGCACGGTCGGCGTTCCCAGCGTGCGCCGATGCGCGGCGCGCTCGATCACCGCGCGCACCTCCGCGCGCCCTGCCTGCACCGCGCTGAGCTCCTCGAACGCGGCGTCGGAGTTGCTCGCGACGAGCCGCGCCAGCGTCGTCTTGCCGGTCCCGGGCGGTCCGTACAGCACCATCGAGTGCGGCCGTCCCTGCTCGATCGCGGTGCGCAGCCCCGAGCCCTCGCCCAGCAGATGGCTCTGCCCGACGAACTCCTCGAGCCGTCCCGGTCGCATCCTCACCGCGAGCGGATGCGCTGCCGCAGAGCCTCCCGCTCGTCGGTGCGCCCGGGAGCGGTCGGGCGGCGCATCGTCCTCGACGTCTCCGTTCTCGAACAGGGTCTCCATCACCAGTATCTCGCATCACCGCAGTATCCGCGCGCGCGAGATGCGCACACGCGCCGACGGGTGGCCTGCGCCTATTTAGTTTCTTCGGGAGGTTGCCGAGGAGTTCGTGTCGAACTCTTGTACCCGGTGTTGCATGTGATGACCATCCTGCGGAGGATCCACCCATGAGCGTGGGCGCAGCCGAGCTGCTGCCCGGCGCGGGCGGACGCGTCGAGGTGCCCGATCTCGCGAGTTCTGGCGTGCTTGCCACACGCTCGCCGCATGCAGTTGTTCTGGCGGCGCTTCCGCCGCGATCGCGTGGCGCTCGTCTCGCTGGGGTTCATCGCCCTGCTGATCGTCGTCGCGATCGCGGCGCCGCTGGTCGTCTCGCTGCTGGGCCTGCCCGGCCCGAGCGTGCAGAACCCCAACCTGACGAACGCCTTCGGAAGCCCGCTCGGACCGAGCGCCGCGCATCCCTTCGGCGTGGACCCGCTCGGTCAGGATGTCGCCTCGCGCGTGATCTATGGCACGCGCGTGTCGCTGATCGTCGGCATGCTCGGCACTGCCGTCGCGACCGTGCTCGGCACGATCGTCGGCCTGCTCGCCGGCTACTACCGCGGCTGGACCGACACGCTGCTCTCGCGCCTGGTCGACGTGGTGCTCGCGATCCCCGTGCTGCTGCTCGGTCTCGGGCTCGGCGCGGCGTGCGAGGTCCGGGGCTGTCTCGGCGGGCACGTCCAGTCTGGCCTCGGCGTGATCATCTTCCTGATCGCGCTCGTCAACTGGACCTACATCGCGCGCATCGTGCGCGGTCTCGTGCTGTCGCTGCGCGAGCAGGAGTTCGTCGTGGCCGCGCGCGCACAGGGCGCCTCGGACGCACGCATCATGGGGCGCGAGATCCTGCCCAACCTGCTCGCCCCGATCGTCGTCTACGCGAGCCTGCTGATCCCGCAGAACATCCTGCTGGAGGCGGCGCTCTCCTTTCTCGGCGTGGGCGTGCGCCCGCCGACGGCCAGCTGGGGGCAGATGATCGCCGCGGCCACGCCCACGTTCAGCACGGCGTGGTGGTACATGGTCTTCCCCGGGATCGCCCTGCTGTTGACGGTGCTCGCCTTCAACCTGCTTGGCGACGGCCTGCAGGACGCTCTCAACCCGAGGATCGCGCGATGACGCGGCGATCCATCACACGATTCGCCACACACAGGAGGGGTACCGTTGTTTAGAACGATCGACAGGTCGGCTTCGCTAGCGCTCGTCGGGGGCGTCGGTGCGGCGCTTGCGTTGGGGCTCTCCGCGTGCGGCTCGGGCTCAGGCACGGTCTCGGGCGCAAGCGGCATCAAGGCGCCCCCCGGCGTGCAGACCCCCGTAAGCGAGTCGCTCACCGGCGGCGTGCGGGGCGGCACGCTCACGGTCCTCAACCACCAGGACTTCGAACGCCTCGATCCCGGCCAGGCCTACTCCTCGGTCGACTACGAGGCGGTCTACGCGACGCAGCGCCCGCTCTTCTCCTATAAGCCGAACACGTTCGCCGCGCCCACCCCCGACATGGCCTCGGCCCCGGCGGAAATCTCCTCCGACCGCAAGACGGTCACGGTTCACCTGCGCTCGGGCGTGCACTTCAGCCCGCCGGTCAACCGCGAAGTCACCTCCGCGGACGTCGCCTACGCGATCGACCGTGGCGCGAACGAAAACGTCGCCAACCCGTACTTCGCGACGTACTTCGGTGCGCTGGAAGGCGCGGAAGCGGCCGAGAAGGCGGCCAACGGCGGCCCGATCCCCGGCATCGTCACGCCCAACGCGCACACGATTGTCTTTCACCTGACCGAACCGAAGGCGCAGATCCTCGCCTCGGCGCTCGTGCTGCCGTTGACGGCACCCGTGCCGGAGGAATTCGCGCGCAAGTACGACGCGCACAAACCGACCGAATACGGCAACTACCTCGTGGCCACCGGCCCTTACATGTTCAAGTCAAACGGCGAAGGCAAGGTCCTCGGTATCGGCTATGAACCGGGCAAGTCCGCGACGCTCGTGCGCAACCCCAACTGGCGTGCCTCCACCGACTTCCGCCCGGCCTACCTCAACCAGATCAACATCCAGATCGGCGGCGATCCGGACGTGATCGGCCGGCAGGTGCTCGAAGGCTCGCACGTGGTCCAGAACGACACGCCCGCGCAGTCGATCGTGCAGCTCGCCTACGAACAGCATCGCTCGCAGCTGGAGATCTCTCCGGGCGCCGGCACGAACTACATCGCGGTCAACAACCACAAGGGTCCGTTCGCGAACGTGAACACGCGCAAGGCCTTCTGGGCGGCGCTGAACCGGGTCGCGATGAACAAGGCCCGCGGCGGTGAACTGGTGACGAACGTGATGACGCACTTCATCTATCCCGAAATCCCCGGCTTCGAACAGGCCGGTGGGCTGAAGGGCCCGCAGGTCGACTACAACGAGTACCCCTCCGGGAACGCGCAGGTGGCCGCCAAGTACATGCGCCTTGCCGGCTATCCCGGCGGCAAGTACGCCGGCTCGGCAACTCTGCAGGTGGTTGGTGCGACCGGCAGCCCCGACGCGCAGGATGCCGAAATCGTCAACCAGACGCTCAAGAACCTCGGCTTCAAGACCAAGCTCAGTCTCGTCGACCAGTCGGTCATGTACTCGAAGTTCTGCGGCACGCCGGCGGAAGAGATCGACGTCTGCCCGAGCGTGGGCTGGGCGGCGGACTTCGGCGATCCGCAGGGCGTGCTCGACGTGACCTTCAACGGCAAGCACATCGAACCGTCCGGCAACAACAACTGGGGCCAGGTCAACGACCCGACGATCAACCGCAAGATGGAAGAAGCCGAACCGATCGTCGGCACGCAGGCCCGCGCCGCCGCGTGGGGCGCGATCGACCGTGAACTGGTCGCCCAGGCCGCGGCGATCCCGTTTGCGTTCGACAAGGAGCCGAACATCGAGGCGCACGACGTCGCCGGCGTCGGCGATGTGTGGAACATCGGGGCTTGGGACTACTCGTTCACGTCACTGAAGTGAGCCGGTGGTGGCGCCGAGACGACTACCCCGGCTGAGCGGATGACGGGCTACGTAATCCGGCGCCTGCTGTGGGGTGTGCTGCTGTTGATCCTGGTCTCGGCGCTGACGTTCGTGCTGTTCCGGATCCTGCCCACGGCCGACCCCGCGCGGCTGCGGGCAGGACACAGCGCGAACCCCAAGGTGATCGCCGAGATCAGGGCCAATCTCGGGCTGAACAAGCCGCTGCTCACGCAGTTCTGGCTGTACATGAAGGGGCTGTTCCTGCACTTCGACCTCGGTTACAGCTACTACAGCGGCGCTTCGGTCAAGAGCCTGATCTTCGGTCGCCTGCCCGCGACGCTGTCGCTGACGATCGGCTCGGCGATCATCTGGATGGCGATCGGTCTGCCGATCGGCATCTTCTCGGCGCTGCGCCGGCGCTCGCCCACCGATCGCAGCGCGATGGGCGTGGCGCTGCTGTTCATCTCCGCGCCCGAATACTGGCTCGGGCTGATCGTGCTGTACCTGTTCGCCGCCGACATCGGTCAGGTCAAGGTGTTCCCCGGCTCGGGCTCCTACGCCGGTGTGACCTCGGACCCCACGAAATGGTTCACCTCACTGATCCTGCCCTGGTTGGTGCTCGCCGCGGGCTTCGCGGCGGTGTACGCGCGGCTGATGCGCGGCAGCCTGATCGAGACGATGGGCGAGGATTACATCCGCACCGCCCGCGCCAAGGGGCTGGGAGAGCGGCGCGTGGTCATGCATCACGGCGTGCGCGCGGCGATCACGCCGATCTTGACGATCTTCGCACTCGACGTCGGCGTGCTGCTGGGCGGCGCGGTGCTGATCGAGACGGTGTTCAACATCCCCGGGATCGGCCGCCTGAACTACGACGCGATCACCCACGCGGACTTCCCCATCATCCAGGGAACCGTGCTGCTGGCGGCGCTGTTCATCATCGTCGCGAACATCGCCGTGGACATCGCTTATGCGTACCTCGATCCGCGGGTGCGCTACTCGTGAGCCCCGAGGAGCCGCTGCTGCGCGTGGAGGACCTGCGCGTGAGCTACTCGACAGAAGACGGGCTGGTGCAAGCCGTGGACGGGATCTCCTACGGGCTCGCGCGCGGGCGTACGCTCGGGATCGTCGGCGAGTCCGGCTCGGGCAAGACCGTGGCCGCGCTCAGCGTGTTGGGATTGACGCGCGCCGAGGGCGCGAGCGTCAGCGGTCGGATCGACTTCGCCGGTCACGGCGATCTGCTGGCGCTGCCCGAGCCGCAGCTGCGGGCGATTCGCGGCAACGAGATCGCGATGGTCTTCCAGGACCCGCTCTCCTCGCTGCACCCGATGTACCGCGTGGGCGCGCAGATCGTGGAGGCGATCCGCGCGCATCGGGAGATCGCCAAGACGGCGGCGCGAGCACGGGCGATCGAGCTGCTCGACCTCGTGGGCATCCCCGAGCCCGCGGTACGCGTGGACTCCTACCCGCACGAGCTCTCGGGCGGTCAGCGCCAGCGGGCGATGATCGCGATGGCGCTCTCGGGCGAGCCGAAGCTGTTGATCGCCGACGAGCCGACGACCGCGCTGGACGTGACCGTGCAGGCGCAGATCCTCGCGCTGCTCTCGCGCCTGCAGCGCGAACGGGGCATGGCGCTCGTGCTCGTCACCCACGACCTCGGCGTGGTCGCGGAAATGGCCGATGAGATCGCCGTGATGTACGCCGGCCGGATCGTGGAGCACGCACCGACCGAGCGCATCTTCGAGGCCCCCGAGCACCCCTACACATGGGGGCTGCTGCGCTCGATCCCCACGCTCGACGGTCCGCGCGAGGAGCTGCTGACGCCGATTCCCGGCAGCCCGCCCAGCCCGCTGGCGCTGCCGCCGGGCTGTCGCTTTCATCCGCGCTGCCCCTACTCCGAGCCCGAGCACGCCCGTACCGATCCGGCGCTCGCGCCCGTGCCGGGACAGGTCGACCACGAGGTGGCTTGCCTGCTCGATCCCGAGGTGCGCCGGCGATTGTGGAAAGAGTCGGCATGAGCTCCGCTGAGCCGCTGCTGGAGGTAGAGGGCCTGACCAAGCACTTCCCGGTCGACCGCGGTGTGATGCTGAGGCGCAACCTCGGCTCGGTGCGCGCGGTGGAGGGGATCTCCTTCGCGGTCACGCGCGGGGAGACGTTCGGGATCGTCGGTGAGTCGGGCTCGGGCAAGAGCACGACCGCGCGACTGATCGCCCGCCTGCTCGAGCCAACCGCCGGGGAGGTGCGCTTTGCGGGACGCGACATCACGGCGCTGCACGGCAGGAACCTGAAGCCGATCAGGCGCGAGCTGCAGATGGTCTTCCAGGATCCGTACTCCTCGCTGAACCCGCGCAAGACGATCGGCTCGATCGTCGCCGAGCCGCTGGTCGTCCACCGCGTCGAGTCAGAGCGCACGGCGCGCAAGCGCGCCGTGCAGGAGCTGTTGGAGACGGTGGGGTTGAACCCGGAGCACTACAACCGCTACCCGCACGAGTTCTCCGGCGGTCAACGCCAGCGCGTGGGTATCGCCCGCGCGCTGGCTCTGGGCCCCAAGCTGCTGATCGCCGACGAGCCGGTCTCGGCCCTGGATGTCTCGATCCAGGCCCAGGTCCTAAATCTGCTGCGCGATCTGCAGCGCCGGTTGGGATTGACGATGGTGTTCATCTCCCACGACCTGTCGGTGATCAGGCACATGTGCGACCGCATTGCGGTCATGCACGAGGGGCGCATCGTCGAGCTGGCCTCCAACGCCCAGCTCTACAGCGCGCCGCGTGAGCCCTATACGCGCGAACTGCTTGCGGCGGTGCCGGGCGCACGCCGGGTGGCGCGGCGTACGATTCCCGCATGAACGTGATGCGGAGGCGCGATTTTGCTCACGAGGCGGTCGCCTCGCAGGCGCAGGGGCTGTTGCAGGATTTGATCCGTTTCGACACGGTCAATCCCCCCGGGGCCGAGCGCGCGGCTCAGGAGCACCTGGCCGGGCATCTGCGGGCGGCGGGGTTCGAGTGCGAGCTGCTGGGCGCCGAGCCCGAGCGACCCAATCTCGTGGCGCGGCTGCGGGGTGAGCAGGATGGTCCGACGCTCTGCTATCTAGGGCACGTCGACACGGTGCTGGCGGACCCGGCGGAGTGGAACCCAGCACACTCGCCGTGGTCGGGGGACATCGCTGACGGGTATCTGTGGGGGCGGGGCGCGCTGGACATGAAGTCCCAGGTCGCGGCCGAGGTCGCGGCCGCCTGCTCGCTTGCGCGCTCGGGCTGGCGTCCGGCGCGCGGAGAGCTGTTGATCGTGGCGGTCGTCGACGAGGAGACCGGCGGCGCGCTCGGCGCGGAGTGGATCGCGCGTGAGCACCCCGAGGCGGTGCGCTGCGACATGCTCGTCAACGAGGGCGCGGGCTGCGTGTTCGAGTACGGCGGTGTGCGTCGCTACGGCGTGTGCTGCGCGGAGAAGGGCGTGTTCCGCTTCACGGTCACGACGGAGGGTGTGGCGGGCCACGCGTCGATGCCGAGCATGGGCGTAAACGCGCTGCTGAAGATGGCGCCGCTGTTGGAGCGTCTCGGCGCGCGGGCGCCCGCGTATGAGCTCACGGCCGAGCCGCGCGCGTTCCTCGCCGCGATCGGCGAGGACCCCGACGATCCCGCGGGGTCGGTGACGCGCCTGCGTGCGGTCGACGAGCGGTTGGCGACGATGTTCGAGCCGATGCTCGGCGTCACCTTCGCCCCGACCAGGATCGGCGCATCGGAGAAGATCAACGTGATTCCCAGCCGCGCGGTGCTGAAGGTGGATTGCCGCGTGCCGCCCGGCCTCGGGGAAGCGGAGGTCAGGCGCGCGATCGGCGAAGTATTGGGCCCCGCTCACCCCGCCCACCCGGCCGACGGCGAGGAGGGGTTCGCGATCGAGTTCACCGAGCGCGTGATCGGCAACCGCTCGCCGATGTCCTCGCCGCTGATGGATGCGATCTCGGGGTGGATATCCGAGCACGATCCGGGAGCGCTGACGGCGCCGACGATCCTGCCGGGATTCACCGACTCGCGCCACTTTCGCGCCGCGTTCCCGGACTGTGTGGCGTACGGGTTCTTCCCCCAGCGCCACCAGTCGCTGCTGGAGACGGCGCCGCTGATCCACGGCGCGGACGAGCGCATCGACGTCCGCGACTTGGGGTTCGCGACAGAATTCTTTCGTGATTTGGCCCTTCGAATGCTAGGTTGATTTACAGCCAAGGGTGGCGACTATGAGGGAGCACGGATGACGAGTACGATCGCGACGTCGATTTCGCAGAACATTCAGAACTGGGCGCTGGACTGGGAGCCGGTCCTGATGATCCTGTTCTTCGGCGCGCTCATCTACCTGATGTGGCGCACGCTGAAGGTGATGCCGAAAGTCAAGCCGCAGCAGATCAAGCCGGCTTCCAACCAGTCGGTGTCGTTTGCGGATATCGCCGGCGTGGACGACGCGAAGGGCGAGCTGCAGGAGATCGTCGAGTTCCTGCGCGACCCGAAGCAGTTCGAAAAGCTGGGCGCGAAGGTGCCGAAGGGCATCCTTCTGCACGGCCCTCCGGGCACCGGCAAGACGCTGCTGGCGAAGGCCGTCGCGAACGAGTCGGGCGCGCAGTTCTTCGCGCAGTCCGCGGCAGCGTTCGTGGAGATGTTCGCGGGCCTCGGCGCGGCGCGGATCAGACGGCTGTTCGCGATCGCTCGCAAGCATGAGCCGGCGATCATCTTCATCGACGAGCTCGACGCCGTCGGCGGGCGGCGCGGCTCGGACATCTCCGGCGAGAAGGATCAGACGCTCAACCAATTGCTTGTGGAGATGGACGGGTTCGCGGGCGGCAGCGGCAGGCTGGTCGTGATCGCAGCGTCGAACCTGCTCGACAAGCTCGACCCGGCGCTGTTGCGTCCGGGGCGCTTCGATCGGCAGGTGTTCGTCGCACCGCCGGACGTGGCCGGACGCGAAGGCGTGCTGGCGGTGCATACGCGCGACAAGCCGCTCGGACAGGTGGATCTGGGGATGGTTGCGCAGCAGACCAGCGGCCTGACGGGCGCGGACCTGGCGAACATCTGCAACGAGGCGGCGATCTTCGCCGCGCGCCGTGGCGCGCGGGCGATCGATGACGCCGATTTCGACAGTGCCCTGGAGCGTGTGATCGCCGGTGTGCAGTCGCGGCGGGTGCTGAACGAGCACGAGAAGCGCGTGGTCGCCTTCCACGAGGCGGGGCATGCGCTGTGCGGAGAGCTGTTGCCCTCGGTCGATCGCGTGCACCGGATCTCGATCGTCCCGCGCGGGCGCGCGCTCGGCTACACGCTGAACCTGCCGGCCGAGGATCGCTATCTGAAGACGCGCGAGGAGCTGCTGGACTACATGACCGTGCTGCTCGGAGGCCGCGTCGCCGAGCAGGTGGTGTTCGGTGCGATCACCACGGGCGCCTCGGACGATCTCAAGCGGGTGGCGGACATCTCCCATTCGATGGTGCACGACTTCGCGATGAGCACCGCCGGCGGCGGGCGCGCCCCGGACGGAAACGTGCGGCTGTCGGAGACGACGCTGCGCATCCGCGACGAGGAGCGCCAGGAGCTGATCGACGAGGCTCGCCGGGCGGCACAGAAGCTGATCGTCGCTCATCGTCTCCAGCTCGACGCGCTGGCCCACGAGTTGCTCGAGCGCGAGGTGCTCGACCGTGAGGCGATCGAACGGATCATGAGCGGCGTCCCGCGCATGGAGCGCGCCCCCGGTGTCGGTCTGCGCGTGGTCGCGGCCGCCGCGAGCCATGAGGCCCCCGCGGGTCCCGCCGCGATCGACGTCCCTTCCACGTAGACTGCGCCCCGTGCTGAACCGCATCGATCATGTCGGCCTCGCCGTGGAGGATCTGGACAGCTCGCTCGAGCTCTACCGCGGGCTGTTCGAGCTGGATGTCGCTCACCGTGAGATCGTGGAGCAGCAGGGCGTGGAGGCGGTGCTGCTGGACGTCGGTGAGAACCACGTCGAGTTGCTCGCGCCACTCGGTCCGGACACGCCCGTGGGCAAGTTCATCGCCAACCGCGGTCCCGGACTGCATCACGTCGCCTATCAGGTCGATGACATCGATTCGACGCTCGCCACGCTCGACGAGGCCGGCCTGCGGTTGATCGACCGCCAACCGCGCACGGGGATCGGCGACTCGCGCGTGGCCTTCGTGCATCCGAAGGCGACCGGCGGTGTGCTGATCGAGATCGTGCAGCCGGCGGAGGCTCACTGATGGCGGCGCTGCGTCGCATCAGCATCGGCTTTCAGGCCGGCCAGGTGCTGGCGCTGCGTGTCAGCGATGACCAGCTGAAGACCCTGTACAAGGCGCTGCAGGACGGTGGCTGGCATGAGCTCGAGAGCGAGGATGGACCCGTGCGGCTGTCTCTCGGGCAGGTTGTGTACGTGCGCGCGGAGGATGAGGATTCGCGCGTAGGCTTTGGCGCCTGAGGCGGGCGTTGCAGTCGCTGGATGAGCGGTTGTTGCGCGTGGTCCGCACGCGCGGCCACGGCGATCCGCGGGTGGAGCGCACGGTCGCGGACTTCTCGCGGCTGGGCGAGCATGGCGGCGTGTGGTTGGCGATCGGCGCGGTGGGATGGGCACTCGATCGTCCGCGCGCGGAGCGCTGGAGCCGGGCGGTGGGCGTGGTGGCGGGGACGTATGCGCTGAACACCGCGATCAAGCTCGCCGTTCGCCGCCGCCGGCCGGAGCTGCCGGGTCTGCCCGCGCTGACGGGGACTCCGACGCAGCTGAGCTTCCCGAGCGCACACGCCTCGACCTCGTTCGCCGCGGCGGGTCTGTACGCCCGCCTGGGACTGCCGGCGCCGGTGCTGTACGCGCTGGCCGTGAAGCTGTCGCTGTCGCGGCTGTACCTGGGAGTGCACTACCCCTCGGACGTGCTGGCCGGCGCTGCGCTGGGGGCGCTCGTCGGCGCTCGCCTCGCCGGCGATCCTCACGCGTCCGAGGATGATGAGCGCGCCCCGTGGGCGGCCGGGTCGAATGGTGTGGGAGCGGTGCGGTGAGTACGAGGATCGGCATCGTGGGCATGCCCAACGCGGGCAAGTCCTCGCTGTTCAACGCGCTGACGAAAGCGGGGGCGGAGGCGGCGAACTACCCGTTCACGACGATCGAGCCGAACGTCGCGGTGGTGCCGGTGATAGACGAGCGCATGCAGGAGGTGGCGAAGACGCTCGGCTCCTCGGAGATCGTGTGGGACACGGTGGATTTCCACGACATCGCGGGCCTGGTGGCCGGAGCGCATCGGGGGGAGGGCCTCGGCAACAGATTCCTGGCGAACATTCGCGAGACCCACGCGATCGTGCACGTTGTGCGGGCGCATAACGACGAAAACGTGATCCATCCGGAGGGCCGCGTGGATCCGCTGGCGGACATCGAGACGATCGAGACGGAGCTCGCGATGGCCGACCTCGAGGCGGCAGAGCGCCGGGTGGAGAAAGTCGGCAAACAGGCGCGCGGGGGCGATCGTGTCGCTGTTGCGGAGGAGGCGTGGCTGAGAGAGGTGATCGCGGCGCTGCAGAAGGGTGCTCCGGCGCGCACGGTGCCCGTGCCCGAGGATGTGCCGGGCGCGGCCCGCGATCTGGGCTCGCTGACGAGCAAGCCGGTGCTGTTCGTGGCCAACGTGGACGAGGGAACCGAGGAGGTGCCGGCGGCGGTCGCCGAGCATGCGGCCGCCCAGGGCGCACGCGCGGTGGCCGTATCGTCGCGGATCGAGTCAGAGCTGGCGGAGCTCGAGGACGAGGACGCTGCCGCGATGCGCCTTGAATTGTATGCCCACCCACCCGGCGAGTCCGGTCTGCAACGGGTGGTGCGCGAGGCGTTTGCGCTTCTGGATCTGATCGCCTTCTTCACTGCGGGCGAGGCCACGATCGCGCAGTCCTGGCATCTGCATCGAGGCCTCACCGCCTGGCATGCAGCAGGGCAGATCCACACGGACATTCAGAAGGGCTTTGTGCGCGCCGAGGTGATCGACTGGCGTGAGCTGGTCGAGGCCGGCGGCTACGCCGGCGCGCGCGAGCGGGGAACGTTGCGGGTCGAGGGGAGGGACTACGTAATGGCCGACGGGGACGTCATAACCGTCAAGTTCACCCCGTAGCGACCCGCTGGCACGGCGCCGGGCTGCGTCCTCAGTCGCTCGCGTACGCAGTACGCCACGCTCCCTGCGTCCTGGCCCGGCTTGGCCATCGGGCCGCTACGCGAGTTTCGTAAGCCGCTCGGCCAGGCGCGTCATGCCGAGCTCGCGGGCGGCGTCGGCGCCGGCGGCGAAGTCTGTCGGGCGGTCGGTGGGGCGCTGCACGTCGATGCGTCGCAGCGTGGCGATGTCCTTGAAGGCGCGCAGCAGCTCGGCGTTGGCCAGCAGCGCGGCCGTGGCGCGCGGGCGCGTCTGACGATCGTCGGATTCGGCGGCCGCGAGCACGCCCTCGAGCGTTCCGTGGCGAGCGAGCAGTTCGGCGGCGGTCTTGACACCGACGCCGGGGGCGCCGGGCAGACCGTCGGAGGGGTCGCCGCGCAGTGCGATCAGGTCGGGGACCTGCTCGGGTCCGACGCCGTGATAGCGCTCGCGCACCTGCACGGGGCCGATCTCCTCGACGATGCGCCCTTTTTCGAGCTTGACGACCACGGTGTGCTCGTCGACGGTCTGGTAGAGGTCGCGGTCGGCGGTCAGCAGGAGCGCATCGCCTTCCGCCTGGGTCTCGGTGCGGGCGTGGGAGAACATCGCGTCGTCGGCCTCCAGCTCGCCCGCGTCGCACACGGTCCACCCCAGGTTCGCGAGCAGGTCGGGGGCCTGCGTCCATTGCTCGGCGAGCTCCGCGGGCATCGGCTCGCGGTGGGCGTGATAGGGCGGGTAGAGCTCAACGCGGTAGGCGGCCTGCTCGGCGCCGAAGCAGGCGACGACGGCACGGATCGGACGGTCCTCGATCACGGCCAGGAGTGCGTTGACGGTTCCCAGCAGCGCGTTGACGGGGCGGCCGTTGCTGCCGAGGATCGATTTGGGCACGCCGAAGTAAGCGCGATACAGCAGCCAGGGGATGTCGGCGATCAGCAGGGGGGCGGGTGACATCTACCCGGCAAGTGTGCCGCCCGCCGCTGCGGATTGCGCTGCGCCCGGCGCGGCCGCGCCGCCCTGGGGTCCGGCGGGGGCGGCGACGGGTTGGGGCGGACTTGGCGCCGGGGTGCGTCCGCTGTGGTCCGGCTCGGGTTTGATGGGCCCCGCGCCGGAGCGAACGCCGAAGTAGGCCCAGGTGTCCTGCAGGCCCAGGCGCCCTGCGAGCTCGTCGCCGGCGATGCGGGTGTTGCCGGTCGAGCCGAGGATCGCCGCGGTGAGGATGCGCGGGGAGTAGCCGCGCTTCAGGACCTCGATGCCGCGGAAGGCGCCCTTGACGAGTCCCCGCAGTCGAGTGGCGGCGGCGGCGAAGCTCATCGAGAGTTTCCAGTGCGCCTGGGATCCGGTGTCGTAGGGATCGGACACGCCGCGCAGCCACGGCTGCGGTTCGGAGCCGGGCCAGGCATTCTGCACGTCTTCGGTCATGCCGCCGGAGTCGGCGAAGAAATAGGTGATCGCGGGAGCGCCCGCGTAGGTGACGATCTGCCCCGCCGTCGCGGCGACCGCGGCGTTCGTCTGCGGGGTTTCGGCGGCCGCGCCGCGATACACCTGCGAGCGCGTGTCGGCGTAGACGTCGAACTTGGATCCGCCCGCGCGCGCGGTCAGGGCGTAGGTGCGGCTGGCGATCGCCTGCGCCTGCAGTGCCGCGGCCGGCCATTCGGAGGGAACCTCGGCCGAGACGACGCCGCGGACGTAGCGTTCGAGCGGGATCCTGTGGACGGTGGAGCCGATCAGGACGCGCACGACGACGCCGGCGGGCGCCTGTCCGATGGTGGTGCCGGTGTAGTAGTGGGCAAGGATCTGCTGACTGCTCCAGCCGTGCTCGGCGAAGCCGTCGGCGCCGTCCTGGCTCATGCCCACGCCGTGGCCGTCACCGGCACCGGCGATCACGAGCGTCTGCGTGCTCGCCGCCGCGCTTGCGTTTGCTGCTGCGCCTGCGCAGAGCGCGAGCGCGGCGAGACCGCTTGCGAGCAACCTCGCGAGCGGGGCCGCACGGATCGATGCGTTTGACCGCATACCTGAGAATCGGTTGGATGGCCCGTGGGCATGAGCTCTGCATGAGGTGCCACGGCCCGGCTCGCGAGCACCATCTATCGTGACGCTGACCCTGAGCCGATCGACCGGAAGGAGTCGTTGAGATGACTGGGCGTGAGAGCGAGCGGGCGGTGCTCGAGCGAGTCCCCGCGGGGCTGCTCATCGGCGGGGAATGGCGCGCGGCGAGCGGCGGCGGGACACTGCCGGTGGAGGATCCGGCGACCGAGCAGACACTGGTCGAGGTTGCCGACGGGCAGGCGCAGGACGCGCTGGCGGCGCTGACGGCGGCTGATGAGGCTCAGGCCGAGTGGGCCACGAGCGCGCCGCGGGAGCGGGGAGAGGTTCTGCGCCGCGCGTATGAGGCGATCGTCGCGCAGACCGACGAGCTCGCGCTGCTGATGACGCTGGAGATGGGCAAGGCGCTGAGCGAGTCGCGCGCGGAGATCGCCTACGCGGCGGAGTTCATGCGCTGGTTCTCGGAGGAGGCCGTGCGTGTGCACGGTCGCTACATGGTCAACACGACCGGGCAGGGCAGGATCTTGACGATGCGCCAGCCGGTCGGGCCGTGCGTGTTCGTCACGCCGTGGAACTTCCCGACGGCGATGGGCACGCGCAAGATCGCACCGGCGATCGCGGCCGGGTGCACGATGGTCGTCAAGCCGGCGCAGCAGACGCCGCTGTCGATGCTCGCGCTCGCCCAGATCCTCAGCGAGGCGGGGCTGCCGGGGGGAGTGCTGAACGTGATCACGGCGCGGCACTCGGACGCGGTGATCGAGCCGCTGCTGCGCGACGGGCGTACGCGCAAGCTGTCGTTCACCGGCTCGACGGAGGTCGGGCGCACCCTGATCGAACAGTCGGCCGAACAGGTGCTGCGCGTCTCGATGGAGCTCGGTGGCAACGCCCCGTTCATCGTCTTCGAGGACGCCGACCTGGACGCGGCCGTCGCGGGTGCGTTCACGGCGAAGATGCGCAACGTCGGTGAGGCCTGCACGGCCGCTAACCGCTTCCACGTGCACGAGTCGGTGGCGCAGGAGTTCGCGGCGAAGCTCACCGAGCGCATGGCGCCGCTGCGGGTCGGCCGCGGCACCGACCCCGATGTGGACGTGGGCCCGTTGATCGACTCGGCACAGCGCGAGAAGGTGAGCGAGCTGGTGCAGGATGCGGTCGGTCGGGGCGCGCGGCTCGCGCTCGGAGGCAGCGCGTTGCCGGGCGGCGGTTACTTCTATGAGCCGACGGTCCTCACCGACGTGCCCGGCGATGCGCGCGTCTTGTCAGAGGAGATCTTCGGTCCGGTGGCCCCGATCGCGGAGTTCTCGACCGAGGCGCAGGCGCTCGAGGCGGCCAACCGGACCGAGTACGGGCTCGTCGCCTATGTCTACACGCGCGAGTTGTCGCGCGCGCTGCGCGTCTGCGAGGGAATCGAGACCGGGATGGTGGGCCTCAACCAGGGAATCGTCTCGAATCCGGCCGCGCCGTTCGGTGGGGTCAAGCAGTCGGGATTCGGGCGCGAGGGGGGTTTCGAGGGGATCTCGGAGTACTTGGAGACCAAGTACGTGGCGGTGGGGTTGTAGGGGGGAGAGAGGTCGGCGGCTCGCCGACCTGGTCCAGACCAGACAGGGGTCGGACTGCAGAACGCCAGGCCCGTACGAGGGTTCAGAGGGCGCCGTCATGCCTGAGCTCTTGACGTCGGGCCGGGCGGATATACATTGGCGGCGTCGGATCCCGCGCTTTGCGGCAACCGGCATGCAAACCCCTCCCGTAAGGAGCAAGGTCAATGTCAGGCACGTTGTACGCGCTGTATCTCTCTCGCGCCGCTCACGAAAACCTCGAGATCGGGCTGGCCGAGGGGAGGTGGGGGCTGACAGACGATGCCGTGGCTCGCCACCTCGGCCAGCTGAGCCCGCCGCGGTCCGGGCTGGAGCTGCTCGACGAGCTCCAGGTCGGTGATCTCGTGCTCGCGGCGAGCGGTGGTCCTCAACCTCGCGTCAAGCGCGGCGGCTGGGTCGATGCCACGCTGCAGCACGGATCGTTCTGGCGCGTGACCAGGCCGTACTTCTACGACACCAGCAAACCGTGGCCGGCCCCGTCTGCCAAACCCAACGAGAGCTATCCGCACCGGTTCGGCATCGAAGAGGTCGAAGCCCTCACCAACATAACCACCGCGACGATCGCCGAGGTGGGAATGGACGCCATGCACTATTCGGCGAACATCGGGGGCCTGCCCGTCCCTGTCGTGCAAGGCCCGCCGGTTCTCACCACCATCGCCGCGCCCGCACCCGGTGAGAGCGAAGACCCCGGGTTCCTGATCCTCGGCGGCGACCTCGATGCCACCGTTCTGACGAGCGTTCGACGCGAGCAGCGCAAACTCCGCGCGAAGCTTCTCGGGGGCGCGAGGACCGGCGCCTGCGCGCTGTGCGGGCGTACCTTGCCGACCGACTGCCTTCGCACAGCGCACATCAAGCGCCGGTCGCGCTCCACTGAGAAAGAGCGACGAGATCTCGCCAACGTCATGATCGCGTGCACGCTCGGCTGCGATCATCTCTTCGAGCTCGGCTACCTCTACGTCGATGCCGACGGCACGATCCGTGATCGAGAGATCGCGGGCGCGACCGCTGAGCTGCGCAACGCCATCGCGGGCGTCGCTGGAGGCTCTTGCCAAGCGCACAATCCCGCGAGCGCGCGGTACTTCGCCGCACATCGCGAAGGCATGCCGGCATGAGTCGCGCCAGACACACCCGCGAGTCGATCGACCCTACTCCCCCTCTCCGAACTCGCGCCCGCTGATGCTGGCGAGCATCATCGCCTCGGCCATGCGCAGGAGTCCGATGGTGGTATGGGGGCGGGCTTCGGAGGAGCGCACGGAGACGCTGGAGCCGTGGGGGCCGATGACCTCGACGATCGTGCAGACGTCGCCGATCTGGCAGTCCTCGCCGAAGCGTTCTTCGAGCGCCTCCATCTGCTCGGCCACGACGCGGCCCATCTTGGACTGATCGAGGGTCATCGGGTGCTCCTTTCGGGGTGGGTGTTCACGAGGATACGTGCGCGCAGTGTGCTTCGTCGCCGCGTGTGGCCCGTTCCTCGGAGGCGGCCTCGGGCATCAGCGCGAGGGCGGCGAGGAAGAAGCAGATACCTCCGAGTGCGGTGCCGGAGTTGGCGATGCGCGCGCTGAGGGGCAGGCCGGTGGAGGGCTCGAGCAGCGAGGCGATGGCGGCCACGCCGAAGGCGATCGAGCCGAGCAGGTTGAGCGCGACGATGCGCCATGGAAGGGAGCGCGAGCGCAGGCAGATCCAGCGGTGGCAGACCTCGGCGTAGGCGAGCTCGCTGGAGAGGAGAAAGCAGATGGAGCCGAAGACGTCGGGAGCCCACACGCGCCGGTTGATCTGATGGGTGCTCAGGCCGTGGCGCAGGGCGGCGAAGGTGCTGAGGTTGAAGAAGAGCGTGCCGATCAGCTGGATGAGCGCGGCCATCCAGTCGATCCGGCCGGGCTCCCACGAGGTCGGCCGCCAACGCCGGCGGTGAGCGCCGGGCGCGGGACCGTGCTCGACGTTGACGGCCTCCAGGTACTGCAGGTAGGCGGCCGAGGTGAACATGATCGAGCCGGCGAAGAACGTCACGTCGATCCAGGCTCCGGGGCTCGTCCACTGTGAGGCGAGGGCCGCGACGGCGAAGCAGAGTGCGCCGACGCAGAAGAGGAGGCTCATCCACCAGTCGCGTCGGTGTGGGCGCCACCACATCGGTTCGCGGTGGCCGAGGGCGCTCGGGGTTGGTGCGATTGCTGCGCCGTGTCCGCGGCGATGCGCGCGCGAGCTCCAGCGCACGAGCGTGCCGTCCGGCCGGCGCAGGAGCTCGCTGGTCACGAACGGCCCGGGGCCCTCGGTGGAGACGCGCTGCCATCCCGGCGGTAGTTGCAGGTAGCTGCTCATGACCTCACCGGCAAACCTTGACAAGCGGGGCTGTGCACGCCGTCTGGTGGATCCGACGGGCCTTCTCGGCGGCGTCAGTGCCCGGACTGCTGGAGCTGGCTGAGGTCGATCGCGCCTGAGGGCGCCGAGAGCGAGACCGGATGGTTCCAGTCGGTGAAGGTGATTTGCCCGGTTTCGGAGCCGTGCTTGACAATTTGGATCGGGTAGGGCTTACCGGTCGTGGCGACGAACAGCGAGCCGTTGTCGGAGGTGTCGTGCAGTTCGATGACGGGGGTTCCGGCGACGGTCGAGGTGGGACCCTTGACGAGCGTGCCGTGGCTTGCGAGCGTCTGGCTGAGGAGCTGGGTGAGGTTCGTGAGCCCCGCGAGCGAGCCGAGTTCCCCACCGGAGACGGGCGCCTTCAGCCATTTGCCCTGGAATAGCTGGGCGGCGGCGCTGCCGCCGAAGTGGCTGTAGAAGGCGGGGCTGCCTTTGAGGTAGATGGTGTCGCCGACGACGATCAGGTTGAAGGAGAGGCTGCCCTGGGAGATCTGCCCGCGACCGCCGTGACCGGAGGCGAGGCTCAGGTCGAGAGTGATCGGCGTGCCGTTGCTTTTGAGGCTGCCGCTGACGTGCACCGAGCTCGCGCTGTCGGCGGCGGCTTTCGAGGCGGCGAGGATCTCGCTCGCCGATTTGGAGGCGACGCCGTTGCCGGAAGAGGAGGACGAGCCACAGCCGGCGAGCGCGAGGATGAGAAGCGCCGACAGCAGGGGGATGGCCCGACGGATCATCGACGCAGACTAGTCGAGCGGGCGGATGTGTGGAATCGGCCCATTGCGGGTAATGCGCCGAAAGAGCTGGTGCGCCACTCAAGTCGGATACACGAAATGCCGAATGCGAGAGCGGACCAGTGCGCGAGACAGTCAACGATATGAATGGAGCCAAGCACCGGGGTAGGGCCCGCGGCGCCGGAAGGGCGTGGCGATGGTGTGCGGGCACGATCCTTGGGCTTGCGGCGGGCGCGGGTGCGGTGCTCGCGACGTCGCCGGCGTTGGCGGCGGTGTGCGTGCTGGTGTTGGCGGCGGCCGCCGGGACGGTGGGGTGGCTCGCGGGCGAGCATCATCGCGAGGCGCTGCAGAAAGAGATCGGAGATCGTTCGAGCGAGCTGCGCAAGGCGCTCTCGGAGCTCGAGATCGCCCAGGCGGAGACCGTGCGCAGGTTGTCGATGGCGGTCGAGTTCAGGGATGAGGACACGGGCGCTCACATCGAGCGGATCGGGCGGTTCTCGACGCTGTTGGCCGAACAGGTGGGCATGGAAGAGGAGTTCTGCCTGCGGATGGTGCACGCGGCCCCGCTGCACGACGTCGGCAAGGTGGCGATCCCGGACGCGATCCTGCTCAAGCCGGGGAAGCTGACCGCGGAGGAGCGGGCGATCGTGGAGACCCACGCGGAGGAGGGGCACAGACTGTTGAAAGGCTCGAGCTCGGCGATCCTCGACCTGGCGGCGACGATCGCGCTGAGCCACCACGAGAAGTGGGACGGCAGCGGTTACCCGCGCGGCGTGAAGGGCGAGGCGATCCCGATCGAGGGGCGGATCGTGGCGATCGCCGACGTGTTCGACGCGCTGACCAGCGACCGGGTCTACCGCAAGGCGTACGCGGTCGAAGAGGCCGTTGGGATGATGCGCGAGGAACGCGGCAAGCACTTCGACCCGGTGCTGCTGGATGCCTTCCTGGAGGTGCTCGGCAGCTCGGGTCCGGATGCGCGCGAGCATGTGCGCGCCGATCCGATCGCGGTCGCGGACAGCGCGTTGGAGACATTCGTGACGGCGCTCGAGCGCAGTGACGCGGAGATGGCCGAGGGCGCGATCGCGCAGGCGATCGAGGACGGCGTCGAGGCGGTGGCGCTGCCGGGCGAGGTTATCGAACCGGCATTGCGGCGCTTGGCGGAGCTGCGAGAGCAGGGCGAGATCGATGCAGAGCGCGAGCGCGCGGCTATAGGAATCGCCCGCCGGGTGCTGGCGACGTTGCGCCGCTACGCGCTGGGACGCCAGCAGGAGCCCCAGGCGCTGGCCCGGATCGACGAGTCGATCGAGACCGTCGAAGCGCTGCTCGAGCGTTCGGTGTCCGAGGGCGAGCAGAGCCTGCGCGAGCGTGAGCGCACGGCCGACGCGCAGGCCGTCGGATAGATTTCCGCCGCGATGGCGGACAAACAGGCAATCGTCACCGGCGGCGCCGGGTTTATCGGCTCGCATGTCGTGGATTCGCTGCTCGCGGACGGGTACGGGGTGACGGTGATCGACGACCTCTCCTCGGGCAAGGCCGAGCGGGTGGCGAGTGAGGCGCGGCTGGTCGAGCTCGACATCGTCGATGCGGCCGCGGTGCGGCGGGTCGTGGAAGATGTGGGCCCGGAGGCGGTCTATCATCTGGCGGCGCAGGCGAGCGTGACGGTGTCGGTGAGCGATCCGGGCCGGGACTGCGAGGTGAACGTGCGCGGAACGCTGAACGTGGTTGCGGCCGCGAACGCGGTGGGCGCGCCGGTGGTGTTCACCTCGACGGGCGGAGCGCTGTATGGGGATGAGGCGCCGATGCCCACGAGCGAGGACCGCGAGCCGGCTCCGCTGAGTCCCTACGGGGCGGCGAAGTGGGCGGCCGAGGCGTATGTGAAGACGTGGGGGCTGGCGGAAGGCGTTCCGAACACGGTGACGCGCCTGGGGAATGTGTACGGGCCGCGACAGAGCCCGCACGGCGAGGCGGGGGTGGTGGCGATCTTCGCGCACAAGCTCTACAGCGGCGAGCGCCCGAAGCTGTACGGGCACGGTCGGCCGACGCGGGACTACATCTATGTGGGCGATGTCGTGAGCGCGATGCGGGCGGCGGTGGGCCGCGCGGGGACGTTCAACGTGGCGACGGGCGTGGAGACCGATGTGAGCACGATCTGGAACGAGCTGCGGGCGGTGTCGGGCGTCGACATCGAGCCGGAGCTGGCGGAGTTGCGCAGGGGCGAGCTGGAGCACAGCTGCATGGACGCGAGCCGCGCCGAACGCGCACTGGGCTGGAAGCCCGAGGTGTCGATCGGCGAGGGCCTGCGCCGGACCTATGAGGCGTTGGTGGAGGAGTTTCGAGCGGGCTGAGGTTGGGGCGAGCCCGGTCGGGGCCGCGTGATCCGGTCGCGGTGACCGTGGTGGGCGCGTGTGTCTAAGGGGGCGCTTTTGACAGCGATCCTGCTGAACGGAGCAAGCGGGTGGCGCGCCGGGCGCGGGCGGGGCGCAGACGTTAAGATCGGGGCGCGGCCAGATAGCTCAGTTGGTAGAGCACACGACTGAAAATCGTGGTGTCCCCAGTTCGAGTCTGGGTCTGGCCATTTCCTATTTTTTTTGCCTGCTAACCAGTAGGTTTTGGTGCGCTTACGGTCAGCTTATCGGGCGCGTTTTGGGGCCATTTTTCGTGCCCGTGGGCCAATTCGTGGTCCAAACCCCCCGGTTCAGGGCGTCCAACCGCTGCAGTTCGGTGGCGCTATGATCGGCTTTGTGCCTGAGTCGTCTCTGCCTCTAACCGGCGGCTGTAACTGTGGCGCGGTGCGCTTTGAGCTCACCGAGACGCCGCTCCGCGCCGGATACTGCCACTGCACTCGCTGTCAACGGCGAACGGGCACCGCCGCCTCACCTTCGGCTATCGCCAACTCCGGGACTTTTCGAATTGTCAGTGGCGAGGATCACGTCCGGCGCTGGAACGCAGGTGACGGAGCCGACAAGGCGTTCTGCGGCACCTGCGGCTCAGCGCTGTTCGGACAGCATCCGGAGAGCCCGGAGTTCATCAACGTTCGCATGGGATCCTTCGATGGCGACCCCGGGGTACGGCCGATGGGTCGCCTGCATGTTGCCAGCGCCGCCGTTTGGGAGCCAATTCCCGATGATGGCCTGCCCCGCCTTCCCGGACCTCTCGAAGCGTAACTCCACGCCGCGCCGGCTCGTGGCTCCTCATTGGCCCTCAAGGTCGCAAATGGCATCAGTCGAGAGAAACAAACCGGCACCCCTCGAAAGCGATCTGCAGAACGCGCGCGTCGGCGATCGGTCGAACTTCCGGGAGGGGCCGCCGCACGAGCTATTCCGGCGGCTGCGTTCGGAGTGCCCGGTGCACTGGTCGGACGGGATCACCGAGTACCCCGGCGAGGACGGTTTCTGGTCGGTGACCACGGCCGAGGATGTGCATGAGGTCAGCCGCGACTGGGAGACGTTCTCCTCGGAGATCGGTGGCTTCACGGCCGCCAAGAACGCCGGGCTGTCGCTGGAGATGCAGCAGGCGATGTTCATCGGGATGGACCCCCCGAAGCACGACCGTCTGAAGGCGCTCTTTCAGCGTGGCTTCACGCCCAAGCGGATCGCCGAGCACGAGGATGCGATTCGCGCGATCGCCACCGAAGTGCTCGACGGGCTCGCCGGTCGGGAGAGCTGTGATCTCGTCAACGATGTCGCCCAGCCCGTGGTGGCGCGTGTGATCGGCAGCTTCATGGGCCTCACCCCCGAGGATGATGCAGTGTGGGCCAGGCTGATGAACGCGATCGTTGGGGCGGGTGACCCGGATGCCACGCCGGATGGCGCCGGCAGCGTGATGGAGAACGAGGTACCCGAAGTCTTCGAGCGCTGCGGGCGGCTGATCGCCGAACGCCGCGCCGCGCCGACTGAGGATCTGACGAGCGTGCTGGTGCATGCCGAGCTCGACGGCGAGCGACTCGAGGATCACGAGATCGTGATGGGTTTCCTGCTGTTGATGGCGGCCGGTAATGACAGCACCAAGGCGACGTACTGCAGCGGGATGCGTGCGCTGATGGAAAGCCGCGACCAGCTGCGTGAGGTCGTGGAGGACCCGTCGCTGATACCGGGCGTGGTCGAGGAGTCGCTGCGCATGTTTCCCGCGTTCACCCACTTCGCCCGCACCGCCACTCGTGACACCGAGCTGCACGGCCAGAGCATCCGCGAGGGGGAGAAGCTCGTGATGTGGTACCCGTCCTCCAACCGCGACGAGTCCCGCTTCGAGGATGCCGAGCACTTCGACGTCAGGCGCTGGTCGAACGGATGCTCCCCGGAGGCGAGTGTCCCCCCCCTTCGGTCCGAGCACCAGGCGTTCGGTGCCGGCGGCCGGCACTACTGCCTCGGTACGGCGCTCGCGCGTCTGGAGCTGCGGATCCTCTTCGAGGAGACCCTCGCCCGCTTTCCCGGGATTGAGATCCTCGATACCCCGACATACCTCGAATCGGCGTTCGCCAACCAGATGAAGACGCTGCCGGTGCGGCTCTCGCCGCCACCCGCCTGAAGGAGACGCCGGTGGTCGCCCTATCGCAGACTGAGCGGGAAGCATGTCTTCCCGCTGAGCCCCCGAACCCGTCCTCGCAAGGCGTAGAACAGGCCTGGAACCGAGCGGCGAAACGGGCAGCCCAGCCGCCAAGCCGCATAGGCAGGCGGACCAAAATTCCTCTGATGTTCCGACAACAGTGAGAGACATCCCGGAGCGCCGCCGCTGGGGGCAGCTGGGGGCGCGGTTGTGCTCAATAGTCCAGTACTGGACTGGATTTGCAGGCTTGTGGATGCGAATCCGATCCGGCTGTCCACCCGCCCCGATCTGCCCGTACGCTCGCCCGACGGTGGATTCGTCCTTAGGCTACGGCGCATGCACGATGAATCACAGATACCGACGGCGCAACGCGAGGCCGACCCCGGCGCAGGCTCGGGCCGGCGCGAGTCGCCTCCTGCGCCTGCGGACAGAAAGCCGAGCATGCCCGACTTTGCGACTGCGCCTGCCCGCTACAGGCCGCTCCTGCGAGCCGAGCTGCGAACGCTGATGGCGCTCAAGCGACTCGGCATTACGTTTGGCGACCAGCGCGAGGACGCTCCCATCGGCGGTATCGCCAACCATTCTCGCAATCCATATCTCGGCCATGTGGTGCCGGAGCGTCTCGTGCCGGGTGTCTTTGCACCGCCGGCTGAACTCGTAAGACACGTGCACCGCTATCTGTGGACGTTGCCGCGAGTGGAGGGCAAGCGCGTGGTGGATGTCGGGTGCGGCTCTGGATACGGCTCATTGTTGCTCTCGTGGGCCGCCGCATCGGTGATCGGGATCGACCTCGATCCTACCGCCATCACCCATGCGCGGCAGCAGTTCCCCGAAGTGGACTACCGCGTGGCCGCCGCAGACGAGCCGCTCGGTGACGAGGTCGACCTCGCCGTCTGCTTTGAGGTGCTCGAGCACGTTGCCGACCCGGACGCGGTGTTGCGGGCGATCGCGGGGCAGAGCCGCCGCCTGTTGCTCTCGATGCCCAATCCTCTGGCCGTGGGCTCCCATCTGAATCCACACCATGTGAATGATTGGCCCGTGGCGCATCTGAAGAGGCGTCTGCGTGCTGCTGGCTTCACCCGGATGCGTGTGTTCCATCAGCCGCTGAAGTCATTCGCCATCCGCAGAGGCGGTGTCCCTTGGGCCTCGGTGTGGATGATCGACGCCGAGGCGAGCTAGCTCCGACTCGGCGTTCATTGCGCACGCGCTGGGCGCCCTACGCGGGCACGCCGGAGAACCGCTCATGGACGAAGCGCACCACCATTGCGCCCTCGCCGACGGCGGTCGCGCAGCGCTTGACCGAGCCCGAACGCACATCGCCCGCGGCGTAGACGCCGGGGACGCTCGTCTCGAGCAGGCCCTCGACACCGGCGGCGGCGCCGGTCAGCACGAAGCCCTTCTCGTCGCGCGCGACGATCTCGCCGAGCCAGTCGGTGCAGGGCGCGGCGCCGAGGAACAGGAACAGGAACGAGAGCGACATGCGCTCGCCGTCGCTGCAGCGTAACGGCCTCGAGCTTGCCGCCAGAGCCGTGCAGCGCCGTGACTTCGCTGCGGTCGCGTACCGCCACCCCGTAGCGCTCGAGCTCGAGGATCAGGTAGTCGGACATCGTCTCGCGCAGGTCGCCGCGGCGGTGCAGGAGCGTCACGAGCGCCCCGCCGCGCGCCAGCCAGACGGCCGCCTGCGCGGCCGAGTTGCCGCCGCCGATCACGCCGACCCGGGTGGCGCCGCAGAGCTGAGCCTCGGGCGGACCCGCGGCGTAGAAGACGCTCGTGCCCTCGAAGTCCGCCAGGTTCGCCACCGGCAGCCGGCGGTATTCGGCGCCGGTGGCCAGCACGACCGCGCGCGCGTGGATCTCGTGGTCGCCTTCCAGGCGCACGAGATGGCGATCTGCGCCCGGCTGCAGGGAGATCGCTCGATAGGGCGTGGCGGTGCGCGCGCGGAACTTGCGCGCCTGGGTGACGGCGCGGCTCGTCAGCTCCGAGCCGCTGATGCCCGCGGGAAAGCCGAGGTAGTTCTCGATCCTCCGCGACGTGCCCGCCTGCCCGCCCAGCGCGGTGCCCTCCACGACGAGCGTCTCCAGGCCCTCGGAGGCGCCGTAGACCGCGGCGCCCAGTCCGGCGGGACCGGCACCGATCACGAGCAGGTCGACCTCCTCGCGCGGGGCGAGCTCGAGCCCGATCCCCAGCGCGCGCGAGACCTCGCCGATGGTTGGGCTGCGCAGCTCGATCCCGCCGGGCAGCCGCACGAGCGGGAGCGTGTCGGCGTCGAGCGTGTCGATCAGCGCCGCGGCCTGCGGGTCGGCCGCGCCGCCTTCCCCGCGCCAGACGAACGGCAGGCGGTTGCGCCGCGCGTACTCGACCATCCGCCGCGTCGGCTCGGAGGAGCGTGGGCCGATCACCTCCATGCCGACGCCCTCCTGCTGGAGCGCCTCGCGGCGGGCCATGAAGCTCGACATCAGCAGGTCGGCGAGCGGCGCGTCCTCGAACAACAGCGGGCGCAGGTCCTCGCGATCGACCGCGATGTAGCGCATCGGCCGGGTCACGACCGCCGTCAGGTAGGCCGTCTGGCCCGTCAGGATGCTCATCTCTCCCAGGAACCCCGAGGCGCCGTGGCGGACGATCTCCCGCCCGGCCGCATCTTGGATGGCGGCCTCGCCCTCGACGATCGCGATGAACGGAAAGCTGCGGTCGCCCACGGCGAACAGTACCTCGCCGACCGCCGCCGAGCGCTCCTGGCCGCGCTCCCGCAGGGTCGCCAACTGGGATGCCGAGAGCACTGAACCGGTGATGACGTCGGTCATCCGCTCACTCCGTCGTGGTCCATGCGCGGGGCGTTCGGAGTGTCGCCTTTAGCGCACAAGTCTGGGCCCGCTGCACATGATGCGCAGCCACACGACCTTTCCGTCGCGCTCGCGCGCGTAGGCCTGCTGCTCGTAGAGGAAGGGTCCATCGGCGCCCACGCCGTGCACGCGCCAGCCAACGCGCATGGTGTCCGCGACGGAGTCCGGCTCGATCGGATCGACACGCTCGACGTCCCGGTCGGGATGTTCGAACCAGGCGCGCAGAACCTGCTCGACCCCGTCGGGATCGTCCGCCTCCCAGAATCGGCTGGGCGTCATCGCGCGGAAGTCGACCGCGGGATCGAGCAGGCTGCGGGCGCGCACGAAGTCGCGCGCGAGGATCGCCTCGACGAACCCGTCGGTTGCGCTTGCGGGCGCGACGGTCATAGTTGGAGAGTGTTGCACGCGGGCGGGCATCGACAAACGAACGGAGGCTTCATGAGCAGACAACTCGAGGGCAAGAACGCGATCGTCTACGGCGCCGGCGGTGGGATCGGCGCGGGCGTCGCGCGCACGTTCGCGCGGGAGGGCGCGCGGGTACACCTGGTGGGACGCACGCTCGAGACGCTGCAGGCGGTGGCCGAGGAGATCGCCGCGACGGGCGCCACGGCGGAGGTGGCCGTGCTCGACGCGCTCGACGAGCGGGCCGTGGACGAGCACGTGCGGCAGGTGGTGGGCACCGCGGGCAGCGTGGACGTGTCGCTGAACCTGATCACGCGGGGCGACGTGCAGGGCACGCCGCTGCACGAGATGGCCACGGACGACGTGCTGCGCGCGGTCGTGACCGGGCTGCGCGGCAACTTCATCACCGCGCGCGCGGCCGCGCGGCAGATGGTGGGACAGCGCTCGGGCGTGATCCTGCACCTGAACAGCGCCTCGGGCGCGGCGGCGATGCCGGGCATGGGCAGCACCGGTCCCGCCGATGCGGCCACCGAGTCGCTGATGCGCTACATGGCCGCCGAGCTGGGGCCGCACGGGGTACGCGTGTGCGGGATCTGGACGGCCGGCGTCGCCGAGACGCTGACGCCGGGCAAGCTCACCGAGGTCGGCGGCGAGAACGCGCCCGCGCCGCGCACCGCCGAAGAGCTGATCGCGGGGATGGCCGCGCTGCGCCGCACGCCGACGCTGGCGGACGTGGGCGAGGTCGCGGCCTTCCT
Source organism: uncultured Solirubrobacterales bacterium (assembly GCA_963714025.1). GTDB lineage: Bacteria > Actinomycetota > Thermoleophilia > Solirubrobacterales > Solirubrobacteraceae > Palsa-744. The sequence continues at coordinate 1,496,908 of OY970221.1, read as the reverse complement.
GGCCTCCGATCGCGCGGCGGGCATCACGGGGACGATGGTCAACGTGACCTGTGGGCTCGTGCTCAGATGAGCTGAGCGGCGGGTTCTGCGCTCATGCCTGAGCTGCCTCGGGCGCCGCGCTCGCGCCCTCGCCGTGGACGGGCTGCGGGTCGCGCGCGACGCTCGGCGCGCGCGGCACGAGCCAGCCGGCGAGTAGGCACAGCAGCAGGAAGCCCGTGGCCATCGCGAAGGTCTGGGTGAAGCCCGTGACGGTCGGCTGTCCGCCTGACATGTGCGCGGCGATGAAGGTCGCCGAGAGCTGGCCGCCGAGCGCGCCGCCGAGCGTGCGCATGACGGTGTTCATGCCGCTCGCCACGCCGGTCTGATGGGGCGAGACGGCCTGCACGATCAGGTTGCCGAGCGCCGCGAACGCCAGCCCGACCCCGACTCCGAGCAGCCCGGAGGCGATCAGCAGCTGGTAGGGCTGGCTGTGCGCGATCGCGAGCAGCGCGAAGGACGCGGTGGTGAACAGGGTCCCCGCGAGCAGCGCCGTGCGCGAGCCGAAGCGCGCGGAGATGCGTCCGGCGTAGAGGCCGAGGATGGTCATGCCGATCGTCGTCGGCAGCAGGTACAGGCCCGCGACGACGACCGAGTCGCCGAAGCCGAAGCCGGTGCTCGTGGGCAGCTGGGCGATCTGGGGGATGACGATGAACGACGCGTACATGCCCGCGCCGAGCAGGAAGGCGGCGGCGTTGGTCGTCCAGACGCCGCGGATGCGCATCATGGTCATGTCGATCAGCGGGTTGGAGCTGCGCACCTCCACCGCGATCCAGGCTACCGTGACCGCCACGCCGAGTGCCAGCAGGCCGAGCGTCTTGGCCGAGCCCCACCCCCAGGTGGTGGTCTGGCTGATGGCGATCAGCACGATCGACATGCCCACGGTCATCAGCGAGGCGGCGAGCCAGTTGATGCGCCCGGGCATGCGCACGGGCGACTCGGGGATGAACCGCCAGGTGGCGATCGCCGCGATCACGGTCGGGATCAGCGGCAGCCAGAACAGCCAGTGGTAGTTCAGGTGCTCGATGATCAGCCCCGCGAGCACGATGCCGACGCCGCCGCCGACGCCGAGGATCGCCGACAGCAGACCGATGCTCCCGGCCACGCGCTCGCGCGGGAACTCGTCGCGGACGATCCCGAAGGCGAGCGGGAAGATGCCGCCCGCGGCGCCCTGGATGAAGCGGCCGGCGACGATCACCCACAGCGAGCTCGACACGGCCGCGAGCAGCGTGCCGGCGGCGAGGATCACGAGCGTCCACATGAGCATGCGCTCCTTGCCGTACATGTCGCCCAGGCGACCGAGGATCGCGGTGCCGACCGAGGCCGCCAGCAGATAGGCGGTCAGCAGCCAGGTGACCTCGGTCTCGCTCGCCCCGAGCTCGTGCTGGAAGGTCGGAAGCGCCGGCAGCACGGCCGAGCTGAGCATCGCGTAGGCGAGGCCGCCGAGCGCGAGCACGGCGAGGATCAAGCGCGGGTTCGTGCGGTCTGTGCTGGTCGCGGACATGTGTGGCCGCCGTCGGGAAGCGGGTGGCCATTCGCGACGGCGCGTTCCACTGTAGTGAGGCGCGCCTGTATGGCACGCCTGCGCGCGAGGGATCGACGACGATCGGGGTCGCCGCATGTTTGCCGAGCGGGCTCGGTGGGGAGATATCGTGATACGACCACCCCGTCCCTCACGTCAGGAGCTCGACATGACCGGCTCGATCATCAGCCAGGACCATCATCCGACGTTGCGCCACGAGGATCGCGAGGCGATCGGCGCGGAGTTGCAGGGGGTGCTCGTCACCCTGATCGACCTGTCGCTGTTGGGCAAGCAGGCGCACTGGAACATCGTCGGTCCGAACTTCCGCGCGCTGCACCTGCAGCTGGACGAGCTGATCGACGCCTGGCGCCTGGCCGGCGACGCGGTCGCCGAGCGGGCGGTCGCGCTGGGTTACCAGCCGGATGGGCGCAGCGCGACCGTGGCGCAGCGCAGTGAGCTCGAGCCGCTGCCCGAGGGCCAGCTGCTCGACCGCGACGTGGTCGCGGCCTTCACGCGGCTGCTGACCGACGCGGTCGGCTCGATCCGCGAGCGCATGGATCGCCTCGAGGACGTCGATGCGGTCACGGCCGACATCCTGCACGGCGTGGTCGCGGACCTGGAGGAGAACCTCTGGATGATCCGCGTGCAGGCTGCCTAGCCACGCTATCGGGGTGAGATGGGGCGGGTCCGCTGCGGACCCGCCTCGACCTCCACATGTGCGAGGTCGCCGTCGGCGCATGCGCCGACGGTAGACGTGCCGCATGCGGCACGTCATGGAGCCGCGCATGCGCGGCTCCACCTGCCGGCGCGTGCGCCGGCAGGAACAGCATCATTCCCGCTCGCGTCCCACGCATTTCGCGGTGCATAGCTCCCACGCCCGCGCGGGCCGTGGCGCTACTCCTCCTCGACGCGCACCTCGCGCAGTCGGTGCGTGTCCACGTCGTAGACGAACCCGCGCACGCGATCGCGGTGGGGTAGGAAGGCCGAGCGGCGCACGCGCAGGATCGACTGGCGCACGTCCGCGTCGACGTCGCTGAAGGACTCGATCGCGAATGCCGGCGCTACGCCCGTCGCTTCCTGCAGCTCCGCACGGAAGCCGTCGTCGCTGAGCGTCTGCATGCCGCAGTTGGTGTGGTGGATCAGCATCACCTCGCGCGTGCCCAGCCGCCGCTGGGAGACGGCCAGCGAACGGATCACGTCATCGGTGATCACCCCGCCGGCGTTGCGCAGCACGTGCGCCTCGCCGTCGCCCAGGCCCAGTGCGGCGAACACGTCAAGGCGCGAGTCCATGCACGTCACCACCGCCAGGCGGCGGCTGGGGCGAACGTCCAGGTGCCCCGCCGGCAGCGAGGCGGCGAACGTCATGGTTGTTCTCGAGCAGCTCGTCGATCGTGTCGCCCACGCCGGGACCCTATGTGTTCGGCCGTATATTTGGCCCCATGACGAGCGGTACCCCACTGGAGATGACGCTGCTCCCGGGGGCCCGCGCGCTGCTCGCGCTGCACGCGCGCGAGTTGCCCCAGCGCGACGATCTCTGTGGGGCCTTCTGCGGCGCGCTCGCGTTGCGGCCGCGGGCTTGGCGGCCGGGCCTGCGGGCGAGCCCTTCGACCAGGACGCCGTCGCGCTGGCCGCCGGCAGCGTCGTCGGCGCGCACACCGACCCGGCGATCCTGCCCTTCGCCGAAACCGGTCGGCGCGATTACCGGCTGCAGCTGCCCTTCGTCGAGGACTCCTCGATCTCGGGCACGACCGCCGCGGGGCTCGTGCGCGCCCTCGGGAGCTCGGCCGCGGGCGGCTGGAGGCGATCCCCCTCGCCGGCCCCTTGAGCGCCGCCACGCTCGACGGCCTGTTCGACCTCGTCGCGGCGCTCGGGCGCCCGGTCACGCTGCTCGCGAACCTCCACACGCGCCACCTGTGGGGCTCGCATCCCCGCGCCGATCAACTGCTCTCCTACCTGCTGGACGGCGAGGCCGCCGGGCCCGCGCCCGATTGGGAGGTCGGGCATTTCGTCTGCCTCGTCGGCCGCCTGGGCGGTCCCGGCGGCAGCCTGTACGGGGTGGCCGACACCTACCCCTCGCTGGGGGCCCGCGGTGTGCACCTGCAGCCGCGTGAGCGCCTTGCCGCGGCGATCGAGCGTCGCGACCGAAGCCGGGGGACACTCGCCTCCGGCGAGCATCCCCGTTTCGGCCAGCCGGCCGGGGGCGTGCTCGCCGTGGTCGACATCGCGCGACGCCCCCGCGGTGCGCACGGGCGCGGATGCGCTGGGGCTGATCGAGGGCATCTGGGACAACGGCACCCTCGCGCCCGAGGTCCCGGCCGCGTCATGAGCCGTCCGGCTTTCGGTTCCCGCGTCGGTTCCGGCCCTGGTCTCGACCGCGGCTTTGGCTCCTCCCGCGACCGTGTTCGCGCGATGAGCGCCACCGACCTGGTCGCGCTGGTCTGCTGCGACCTCGGCGCGATCGTGCGCGGCCGCGCAGTGCCGGCCTCCGACCTCGACGCGCACCTCGCCGCCGGGGTCGGCTGGGTGCCGGCGAACCACGCGCTTACGCCGCTCGGCCCGCTGGCGGAACCATCGCCGTTCGATCGACCGGCGACCTGCGCCTGCTGCCGGACGCGCAGACGCGCGTGCGCGTCGAGTCCGGCGCCGGCGACGCGGCCCTGGAGATGGTGCTGTGCGACATCGTGCAGACCGACGGCGCGCCGTGGGAGTGCTGTCCGCGCACGTTCCTGCGCGACTGCCCTGGCGCAGCTGCACGACGAGCTCGGGCTGACGCTCGTGGCGAGCTTCGAGCACGAGTTCCAGCTGCGCCGTCGAGGAGTCCGCCGGCGCTCGCGTTCTCACTTGAGGAGCTGCGCCGCGCCGAGCCCTTCGCGGGCGAGGTGATGGGCGCGCTCGCCGCCGCGGGCGTGCAGCCTGAACGCTTCTTCGCCGAGTTCGCCGCCCACCAGTTCGAGATCCCCGTGCACCCCGCCGAGGGCCTTGCGGCGGCCGATCGCGCGGTGCTGCTGCGCGAGGTCGTGCGCGAGACCGCCCGCCGCCACGGGCTGCGCGCGACCTTCACGCCGCTGTTGAGTCCTGTCGAGGCGGGCAACGGCGTGCACATCCATCTCAGCCTGTGCGACGCGGCCGGGCGCCCGGTGCTCTACGACGCGGCGCGTCCCGGCTGCCTGAGCGAGCTCGGCGGGCGCTTCGCTGCCGGAATCCTCGCGCACGCCCGCGCGCTGAGCGCGCTGACCGCCCCCAGCCCCGTCTCGGCCGCGCGCCTCGCGCCCCATCACTGGAGCGCGGGCGCGGTCTGCCTGGGGCAGCGCAACCGCGAGACCCTCCTGCGCCTGCCCCCGCTCGTCTCGCTCGGGCAGTCCGGTCGAGCGGAGGACCCGTCGAGCGCCGATCGGGCCGCCGGCCAGCTGCGCCTGGAGTATCGCGGCGCCGACGCGGCCGCCAATCCCTACCTCGCGCTGGGGGCGATCGTGCGCGCGGGTCTCGAGGGGGTGCGTGCCGAACTGCCCGCTCCGCCGATCCTCGATCGGGATCCCGCTCGGCTCGAAGCCGACGAGGCCGCCCGTTATGGCGTGGGCGCCCTGCCGGCCTCGCTCGGAGAGGCCCTGGACGCGCTCGCGCAGGACACGACCGTGCGCGCGTGGATGACGCCGCTGATGTACGAGGCATATATGGCCGTCAAGCGCTTCGAGCTCGCGGCGAGCGCGGACATGGACATCGAGGAGTTGTGCCGGCGATATGCGGCCATCTACTGACGGCGTCCTGCACACACCTACTGGACGCGATCGAGCGCGAGCTGCCGCGCGCGGTCGAGTTGCGCCGGCGGTTGCACGCCCATCCCGAGCTGGCGCACGCCGAGCACGAGACCTCGGCGGCCGTGGCCGCCGAGCTGCCGGTCGCCGTGCGAACGAGTCGCCGGGACCGGCCTGATCGCCCGGATCGGCCCCGACGAGGGCGCCGCGGTCGCGGTGCGCGCAGAGCTCGACGGGCTGCCGATCGCAGAGCGCACGGGCGCCCCGTTCAGCGCCGATCCCGCCGCAGAGGCGATGCACGCCTGCGGCCACGACGTGCACATGGCGGCGCTCGTCGCGCTGGCTCGGGCGGCGCACACGCTCGGCGAGGAGCTGCCGGCGCCGCTGCTGGCGGTGCTGCAGCCCAGCGAGGAGGCCTACCCCTCCGGCGCCGAGCAGCTCGTGGAGTCGTTGCGCGTGCTTGTGCCTGTCGGCGATCGTGGCCGCGCACGTGCACCCGGAACTGCCCTGGGGCGCCCTCGCGCTCGATCCGGGCACGGTCAACGCCTCGTGTGATCTCTTCGCGATCTCGGTCGAGGGACGTCCGGCCCACGGCGCCTACCCCCATCGCGGACGCGATCCGATCCTCGCGCTCGCCGAGGTCGTGGTCGTGCTCCACGCCCAGCTTGGGCGGCGGATCGACCCGGTCCATCCGGCCACCCTCACGGTCGGCGTGCTCGAGGGCGGCAGCGCCGAGAACGTCATTCCCGCGCGTGCCCACGCGCGCGGGGCGCTGCGCGCCTACCGGCCCGAGGATCGCCACGAGCTGCGCGCGATGCTCGAGGAGGTCGTCGCCGGCGTCGTCGTCGGCGCACGGCTGCCGCGGCACGGTCGAGCTGACGCCGGGCGAGCCCGCGCTGGAGAACGACCCCGCGGTCGTCGCCCGTGCCCGCGGGCTGCTGAGCGAGATTGGCCTGTTGCCGGCGCCCGAGTGGCGCTCGGCCGGCTCCGACGACTTCGCCTTCTTCGCCGCCCTCGGCGTGCCGCTGGCGATGGGCTTCGTCGGTCTCGAGGGTGCGCCCGGCTTCGCGGCGCGGCCGCTGCACCATCCCGAGCTGCTCGTTCCCGACGCCGCTGTCGGCGCGGTCGCGAGGACGCTGGGTGATGTACGTCCGCGGCAGTGTCATCGGTCGCCGGCTCGCGGCGAGTCTCGCCGCAGACGCGGCGTAGGCCACCCGGGCGCCCATGGGACATAATCCCCAGCCGTGCGCGCCGTCCAGATAGTCGACCTCACCGGCCCGGACTCGGCGCTCGCGCTGAGTGAGATCTCGGAGCCGCTCTCGCCCCCGCAGAGCATGCTCACCCCGGGCTCGGGCGTGCTCGTCGAGGTGCACGCCGCGGGCGTCTCGTTCCCCGAGGTGCTGCAGACGCGCGGGGAGTACCAGATCAAACCGCCGCTGCCGTTCGTCCCGGGCAGCGAGATCGCGGGCATCGTCCGCGAGGCGCCGGCCGACGCGGCCGTGAAGGCGGGCGATCGCGTGGCGGCATTCTGCGCGCTCGGGGGGTTTGCCGAGCTGGCGGTCGCGCCCGAGTTCCTGACCTTCGCGCTGGCCCCTCAGCTCGACTACGCGCAGGGCGCGGGACTGATCCTCAACTACCACACGGCCTACTTCGCGCTCGTGCTGCGCGGGCGCATGGTCGCGGGCGAGACCGTGCTCGTGCACGGCGCCGCGGGAGGCGTCGGCACGGCCGCGCTGCAGGTCGCCAAGGGTCTCGGCGCGCACACGATCGCGGTCGTCTCGAGCGACGAGAAGCAGCGCATCGCCGAACGGGCCGGCGCCGAGACGGTGTTGCGCTCCGACGGCCCGTGGAAGGATCAGGCCAAGGAGGCCTCGGGCGGCGGCGTGCACCTGGTGCTCGACCCGGTCGGCGGCGATCGCTTCACCGACAGCCTGCGCTGCCTGCGCGAGGAGGGCCGCGTGGTCGTGGTCGGCTTCACCGGCGGCTCGATCCCAGAGGTCAAAGTCAACCGGCTGCTGCTCGGCAACACCGAGGTGATCGGAGCCGGCTGGGGCGCCTACGCGATGGCGCGCCCCGAGCTCTGCCGCGAGATCGGCCGCGCGCTCGAGCCGCTGATCGAGGCCGGCCACGTCGCCCCGATCGTCGGCGCGCGCTTTGGGCTCGAGCACGCCGCGCAGGCGCTGCGCGAGATCGACGAGCGCCGCGCCACCGGCAAGGTCGTCCTCGACGTCCGTCCGGGCTGAGCGGGCCCGAGGCGTCGAGCAGCGATGGACTTCGCCCACTCCCCCCGCACGGTCGAGCTGCTGGAGCGGCTGAGCGCGTTTCACGAGCGCGAGATCGCCCCGCGCGAGGAGCCCTACCACCGTGAGGTCCTCGCCGGCGCCGACCCCTGGTCCTCGATCCCGCCGGCGATCGAGGAGCTGAAGGGCCTGGCGCGCGAGCAGGGGCTGTGGAACCTGTTCCTCCCACCCGGTGCGAGCTTCGCGGGCGAGCCGATCGGGGCGGGGTTGACGAACGTCGAGTACGCGCCGCTGGCCGAGCGCATGGGTCGCTCGCTGATCGCCAGCGAGGTCTGCAACTGCAACGCGCCGGACACGGGCAACATGGAGGTGCTGCTGCACTTCGGCTCGGACGCGCAGCAGGAGCGTTGGCTGGGGCCGCTGCTGGAGGGGCGGATCCGCTCGGCCTTTTGCATGACCGAGCCCGAGGTCGCCTCCTCGGACGCCACCAACATGCAGGCCACGGCGGCCCTCGACGGCGATGAGGTCGTGCTGAACGGGCGCAAGTGGTGGAGCACCGGCATCGGTCATCCGGCCTGCGAGGTGCTGATCTTCATGGGGCTCACCGATCCCGAGGCCGACCGCTATCACCAGCACTCGATGGTGCTCGTGCCGCTTCCGACACCCGGCGTGCGCGTCGAGCGGATGCTTAGCACGATGGGCTTTCACGACGCGCCCGGCGGTCACGGCGAGGTCTCCTTCGAGGACGTGCGCCTGCCCGCGAGCGCGATCGTCGGCGGACCGGGCCAGGCGTTTGCGATCGCCCAGGCGCGTCTGGGTCCGGGTCGCATCCACCATTGCATGCGCCTGATCGGCCTCGCCGAGCTCGCGCTGCAACTGGCCTGCGTGCGCGCGGGTGAGCGCGTCGCTTTCGGCAAGCCCCTGGCCAATCTCGGCGGCAACCGCGAGCGCATCGCCGACGCGCGCATCGCGATCGACCAGGCGCGCCTGCGCGTGTTGCACGCCGCCTGGCTGGTGGACGCCGGCTCGCCCGAGGCGCTCGGGGCGGTCTCGCAGATCAAGGTCGCTGTGCCGAACATGGCTCAGCAGGTATGCGACATGGCGATCCAGCTGCACGGCGGCGCGGGCCTGTCCGAGGACTTTCCGCTCGGGGCAGCCTGGACGATCGCGCGCGCCCTGCGCCTGGCGGACGGGCCCGATGAGGTTCATCGCGGCGTCGTCGCCCGCCTAGAGCTGGCGCGCCACGGCATCGGTCGCTGGGCCTCCTGATCGATCGTCGCTGCTCGTGCGCCCTACCGGACGGCAGGGTACGGGCCTCGGTTCAGCCGGTTCCCGTCGGATCCTCATCCGGTGCTGCTTGCCGCATCCGTACCGCGCCGACGTTGCTGACGATCACGGCCACGATCGTCACGAGGTAGAGCTGCCCGAACAGCGCCTCGAGCACCGAGGTCATGCGCGAGGCGGCGGCGACCGGGGCGATGTCGCCGTAGCCGACGGTCGTGAGGGTGATGAAGCTGAAGTAGACCTCTTCGGCGTGTTTGTCCGAGCCGATGTGGCTGAGCACGGGTGAGCCCGCGATCGCACCCATCACGCTGTAGGCGAACGCGAAGATCAGTCCCGCCAGCAGGTACACGGTCAGCGCGCCCATCACCGAGTGCAGGGTCACGCGCCGCTCGAGGCGAATGCCGCCGACGACGCCGCGCGCGACGATCACCGCGCCGGCGATCGCGAGCAGTCCGCTGAGGCCGAACGTCACACCGCGCCCCGCCTGGTTGGACCCGGTGAGCGCGGCCACGAACGCCGCGAGCAGCGACAGCCCGATCAGCCAGCCCACCTGCCGCCACTGCTGGCGGGTGGCGTCCTCGGCGAACAGCGCGGTGATGACCGTGGCGCCCATCAGCAGCGCTTGTATTAGCCACGCCGGCGGCGTGTCCGGCAGGGCCATCTGCACGCCGGTGGAGAGCACGGCGAGCATCAGCACGAGGCCGTAGCGGTAGCTGCCCTTCAGCTCGGCGACGTTGCGTGCGGCCTTTGACGCGCGCTCTCGCCGCGGACCCGATCGCTCCGCCGATCGCCCCGCCTGCGGGTCGGGTCCCTCCCCATCGCCGTCGGGCTGCATCGACCCAGATTAAGCTTCTGATCGGACCTGATAGAAACCTGCACAGCATGAGAGTCATCGGGGCGGGACTTCCACGCACGGCCACGACCACGCAGATGGTCGTCCTCGAGCAGCTCGGGTTCGGGCCCTGTTACCACATGCGTGACCTGCTCTCCGACTTGCCCACGGGCCTGCCGCTGTGGGAAGCGGCCGCCGAAGGCAAGGCCGATTGGCAGCGGATCTTCGGCGCGGCGCAGTCGACCGTGGACTGGCCCTCGGCCCGCTATTACCGCGAGCTGATGGATGTCTATCCCGAGGCCAAGATCCTGCTGTCGGTGCGCGACGGCGAGTCGTGGGTGCGCAGCATGCGCGAGACGGTCTGGGGAATCTTCCACGGCGACTCGGTCATCCACCACATCTCCGATGCGCGCACGGTCGTCGATCCGCTCTGGCGCCGTTACATCGCTCTGATGAACGGGATGAACTGGGACGAGCAGACGGGGGCGCTGGCCGGCGACACGTACTCCGACGAGGGCCTGATCGCGATCATGGACCGCTGGAACGAGACGGTCAAAGCGACGGTCCCGCCCGGGCGCTTGCTCGAGTGGTACCCGAGCGACGGTTGGGATGAGCTGTGCGAGTTCCTGGAGGTCGAGGTTCCCTCCCAGCCGGTTCCCCATCTCAACGACACGCAGGCCTTTCGCGAGGGCATCATCGGCGGCGCCCTCGGTGTTCTCAACGAGTGGTGGGATGCGCGCGAGCGTCCGGCCGAAAGCCTGCACGGCGCGCAGCTCAGTTGATCCGCGTTCGCCGACAAGCTTGCCGCGATCGTCCCGCGAACGCGTCGTGGGAGCGCCACGATGGCTGATCTGCTCACGAGCATTCGGGCGGAGATCGACGCGCGCATGCGCGAGCTCGAGCCGGCGATCTCCGAGTTCGAGCAGCTGAGCACGGCTGTGGAGGCGCTGGCCACGGAAGGCAGCGCCGCCGCGGCAGACGGCCGCGCCCGCTAAACGGGCCAAACCGGCTAAACGGGGCGCGTCGCGTCGTTCTGTGCGTGCGGCGGCTCCCGCCGGCGAGCCGCCGCAGGCCATACCGGTGAAGCCGCCCCGCGGTGCGCGCAAGCGTGAGCAGGCCAAGCAGCCCGCGCACACACCGGTCGGCCAGGCGATCCTCGCGGCGCTCGAGCACGGCTCGCATACGCTGGCCGAGCTGGTCGTGGTGACGGCCCTGGGCGCCTCGGAGATTCGCGAGGCGCTGCGCCATCTGCGCAGGCGCAAGGCGATCGTGAAGACCGATCGCGACGGCAAGGCGGCCTACGCGTTGGCGGCGACCGGCGCCGAGTAGGAGTTCGCGTCCTCGGCCCCTGATGCGAGCCGATGGCTCGCCGAAGCGTCTATGCCGTGGGGAGCGCGGCGGGGCGCTTGCGGGCGACGCGCGCGGCCTCCTTGCCGCCGATGAACGGGGCTAGGGCGACGTACACGAGCTGGGGCGCCAATTCGACGATGTCCTGCACGTGCTCGTGCTCGATGTGGTTGTGCAGCACCTGCCAGATGCCGCCGGCGATCGCCTCGGGCGCGATGCCCGGAACCGAGCGCGAGGACGCGTAGTGGTATCCGGGCTGCAGGTAGGCGGCGAACGCGTGCATGCCCGTGTCGCGGATTTCGATCGCCAGCGGACTGGCGGCGAACGTGTCGACGACGGTCAGGTGCGCGTGCGCGGGCTCGGAGGCGAGGTATTCGAGCAGCGCCCTGATCCCGGCCGCCACTCCCATCGGCCAATCCTCGCCCTGGGTCTCGTAGGCCTCCACGGTGATGCGAAGGGCCTCGTGTAGGCCGACCTTTTGCGCGCCCAGGAAGGCGTCGTCCTTGGTGGGATACATCTCGTAGAAGGTCTGGTGGGAGACGTTCGCGCGCCTGGCGATCTCGGGGATGGTCAGGCCCTGCAGGCCCTTCTCGGCGACGATCGCCGCGGTCGCGTCGACGATCCGCTCGCGCTGGTTTTTGACGATGAACTGGCGCGGCAGGTCGTGGCGCCCGCTCGGCAGTCGCCCCTCGGCTTGGCGTGCGCGCTCGGAAGCCTGCAGCCCGGCCCGGCCCTCGTCGGCTTCCTCGAGTTCGGTGGGGTTCGCGTCCTCTGGAGCTCTCGCGGGCGATCCCAGACCGGCGGGCGGCTTGGCGGGGTAGGACTCGGCCCACGCGGCGAGCTCGTCGGCGAGACCGGGTAGCGCGCCGGCCTGGCCACGGCGCAGGCGTGCGGCGGTGACCTCGCGGATGCCGCCCAGGATCACCTTCACGGTCAGATCGCTCTCCTGATGCGCCTTGCGCGCCTTTGCGCTCCCGCCACGGGCCGCGGCCGCGGAGCGGCTTGAGCCGATGCTCTGCTCTAGCGCCTGCAGCGTGCGATTGCGGCGCTCGAGCGCCTTCGGTCCCGCACCGAAGGCGCCGAGCACCATCAGCGACACTGCCTCCGGCTCGGCCGCAGCCAGCTCGGCGAAGGCGCGCATCGCCCTGCGCAGGCGCTCTCCCGGTGAGCCCTGCGTCTCGTAGGCCGCCATGATCGTGCTCGCCGTGCGCTTGGCGATCTCGTCGTAGGCGGCCAGGAACAGCTCTTCCTTGTCGGCGTACAGGCTGTAGAAGGTCGGGCGCGAGACGCGCGCGAGCTTCGTCAGGTCGAGGATCCTCACAGCCTGATAGCCGCGCTGGGCGATCAGCTCGATCAGCGCCGTCTGCAGCCGTTCGCGCTGATCGCGGCGCACCTCCTCCGGATCGAGGCCGTGCGCGCCGGTCGGCAGACGCCGGTAGCGACCGGACCCCCCGCTCGCCACCCCCCTGTCGGCGTCGTGTTCCCGACTCGCGCTCTCCGGCTCCCTCTTGCCGTCCCCCCGAACGTTCTTCGTGGCGGGCTTGCCACCTCGCGCGGCCGCCGCGCCTCCCTGCTTGGCTGGTTTTGTTGAAGCCCCTCGCGACATGCCTGCCTCCGAAAACCTCTGTTTGACATCGAGCCAGATCAGAGTATCAAAGCTCCGACGGATCGGTCAAGGGGCAAAAGTAGGCACGCAAGATCGGTACTCGATCGGCGCTCGTGCTCGGGCCCCGCCGGACCTGAGCAGGACGGGCGTGAGTCGCGAGGTGTCGTGGTCGCTAGCCCTTGATGGTGGGCGAGGTACCGATCACCGCTCCGGCGCCGTTCAGCGCTTGGACGGCCACGTAGGCAGCGGGACCGGGCGTGGCGAGGGTCGTCTCGAAGCCGCTCTTGGCGGCGCTCGCGACCGGCGTGAGCTGTGTGGGCGAGGGCCCCGCGAGCACGCGCCAGCTCGCGATTTCGGTGGCGCCGTTCCAGCTCGCGTACACGCTCACGGGCGCGGTGGCGGAGGCGGCGCTCGCTGCGATCGAGGGTGGCGTGGCGGGGGTGGCGCTCCAGGGGAGGCGGTAGGCGCGGTAGGTCTGGTAGGAGCCGTGCCAGTGCGCGTCGTAGAGGAGCTGCCCGGCGGAGCCGAATTCCGAGAAGTAGGGCTCCGAGCCCCAGCCGACGAAGACGCTCCCGTTGGGCATCGTCTGCACGCTGCCCTGGCTGCCCGAGGAGAGCGCGCTCGGGTGCTCGTAGCGGGTGAGCAGCGTGTCGGTTCCGGCGTGCGCGTTGACCGACAGGAAGATCGCTCGCGACTGGGGATGGACCTTCGGCACGGCGCCGTTGTCGAACAGGCTGATCGTCCCGTTGGGCTGCACGGTGGCGTCGTGCTGGAAGGCGGTCGCGGCGCCGTTCACGAGCTTGACGTTGCTGCGCTTGCCGCCGATCCGCAGCCCGATCTGCCCGGTGGTGGTGTTCAGTTCGTACAGCGCCCAGGTGTTGCGGGCGCTGATCAACGTGTTGCCGCCGGCGAGCTGGTCGATCGAGTTGATGTGAAAGTAGTCGAACGGCCATTGCGTGGTGACGCCCTCGGGCGAGCTGTAGGACTCGCTCAGCGCGACGTGGTCGAGGCTGTGCCACTCGCGGCGCACGAGGCCGGTGGCCATGTCGATTTCCTGGAAGACGCTGTCGGTGACCGCGCCGCCGCTGGGCCCGCCGACGGCCGACAGGTTGCAGTCGATCGGGTCGAACACGGTCAGCAGCGCGGTGCCCTGCGGGGTGATGTGGAAGTCGTGCAGGTCGGCCTTGTAGCCGTTGCCGGCATGCACGCGCCCGAGCTGCTGGTAGGTGTTCGAGTAGATCATCTCTTCGCCCTCGCCGAAGCCCTGCGGGGGGATGTAGCCCTGCCACCACGTCAGCACCGGACGGCCGCCCAACTGCTGCACCTGCAGGTTGGTCGCCTCCGTTTCGCCCGACAGCGGGTCGAACCACACCAGTTCGCCGGATTCGTTGAAGATCTCCGGCCCGCTTGGTCCCGGTCCCCCATAGGGCGCGGTGAAGACGTCCCCGGGCGCGGTCCCGCCGGCGTGCGTGGTCACGGCGAGCACCGGCGGCTGCAGCGTGGGGGCGGAGTGGAAGTGCTGCTCCTCGTTGTAGTCCTTTGAGACGGTCGCCGCCGGGGTGTAGGTGAGCGTGTCCTGGTGGGCGATGACGAAGTGGTAGGTGAAGGTGCTCGTGTGTCCTGAGCCCACCGATCGGAGATCGCCGGATCTCCGATCGGCCAGCACGCGTCCGTGCACGGTCACGGTCTCGCCGGGGGCGAACGGGTGCGAGGGCACGAAGCTCGCTCCGTCTCCCTGCGAGTAGGGGAGCAGCTTTCCGGAGTGCGAGCCGCTGCTGGAGCCGCTCACGCCGACCGCGCTCAGCGCGCTCGCGGGGGCTCCCAGCAGGCTGATCTGGGTGCGCGCCGAGGCGTCGTAGGAGTCCGGCAGCGGGCTCACCGCGAGGCTCGTCCCGGGCAGCACGGCGGAGCGGTTGAGCTGCGAGGGCACGCACTGCGGTCCGGTCGGCTTGGTGTAGGCGGAGTCCTCGGCGACGATTCGCTTCGCCCCAAACGCCAGTGTTCCCGAGCAGGCGATCGCGACGATGACGCCGCCATAAATCAGCGCTCTACGCAAGTGCTTCAGAATACGGGGGTCTCACGATAGTCCCCGAAGACTTGCTGAAGAGACTCGACGATCTCGCCCTCGCTGGCGCGGGCGCGGGCGCAGTGCAGCAGCGCGGGCATGAGGTTGCGGTCGGGATGGGCGGCGTCCTCGCGCAGCGCGGCGAGCGTGCGCTCGACCTGAACGCCGTCGCGGCGCGCGCGCGCGGATTGCAGGCGGTCGATCTGCTTGCGTTCCACGGCGGGGTCGACGCGCAGCGTGGGGATCGGCTCCTCGTCCTCTTGCACGTAGCGATTGACGCCGACCACGACGCGTTCGCCGGCGTCGATCTCGCGCTGCAGCTCGAAGGCCGCGTCGGCGATCTCGCGCTGGGGGAAGTTGGACTTGACCGCCTGCACCATCCCGCCGAGCTCGTCGATCTTGGCGAAGTACTCGTAGCAGCGGCGCTCCATCTCGTCGGTGAGGGCCTCGACGAAGTAGGAGCCGCCGAGCGGGTCGGCGGTGGCGGCGACGCCGGTCTCGTGGGCGATCACCTGCTGGGTGCGCAGTGCCACGCGCACGGCGTCCTCGGTGGGCAGCGCGAGCGCCTCGTCGTAGGAGTTGGTGTGCAGCGACTGGGTGCCGCCGAGCACGCCGGCGAGCGCCTCGACGGTGGTGCGGATGATGTTGTTGAGCGGCTGCTGGGCGGTCAGCGAGACGCCGGCGGTCTGTGAGTGAAAGCGCATCAGCCACGAGCGCTCGTCGCGGGCGCCGAATCTCTCGCGCAGCTCGCGCGCCCAGATGCGTCGTGCGGCGCGGTACTTGGCGATCTCCTCGAAGAAGTCGATTTGGGCGTTGAAGAAGAAGGACAGTCGCGGCGCGAACTCGTCGACGTGCAGGCCGCGGGCGATCGCCTGCTCGACGTAGGTGAGGCCGTCCTTGAGTGTGAAGGCGAGCTCCTGCTGGGCGGTGGCTCCGGCCTCGCGGATGTGGTAGCCGGAGATCGAGATCGGATGCCAGCGGGGGGTGTTGTGCGTGCACCACTCGATCATGTCCCCGCATAGGCGCATTGCGGGATCGATCGGAAAGCACCACTCCTTCTGGGCGATGTACTCCTTGAGGATGTCCGCCTGGATCGTGCCCGAGAGGCGCTCGGGCGGCACGGCGCCGCCGGCGCCGTCGCCGTCGAGCTCGGCGGCGGCGACGTAGTAGGCGAGCATGATCGCGGCGGGTGCGTTGATGGTCATCGAGACGCTGACCTCGCCGACGTCGATGCCGGCGAAGAGCGTTTGCATGTCATCGAGCGTGTCCACGGCTACGCCCTCGCGTCCGACCTCTCCGAGCGAGCGGGTGTGATCGGAGTCGTGGCCCATCAGCGAGGGCATGTCGAAGGCGGTCGAGAGCCCGGTCTGGCCGTGCTCGAGCAGGTAGTGGAAGCGCTCGTTGGTCTCCTCGCTGGTGCCGAAGCCGGCGAACTGGCGCATCGTCCACAGCCGTCCGCGGTACATCGACTCGTGGATGCCGCGCGTGTAGGGGTAGGAGCCGGGTCGGCCGATCGGGTCCTGGGGTCCGCCGATACCGGCCGGCAGGTCGGCCTCGGTGTACAGCTCTCGCACCGGCTCACCGGATAGGGTCCGGTCGCCGGCCCGCTCGTCCGTCCGCGGGCGTGAGGTCGAAGCATCTACCGCCATGTATCGAGATCGTACCGGCCGCCACCGTCTGCTCTGCGCGATCGTGCTCGCGTGTCTTGCGCTGCCCGCGCTTGCGGGTTGCGGGGGATCCGGTTCGACGACCTCCTCAACGAGCGGCGCGCGGCCTTTGCGTGAGGCGACGTTGATCCTCGACTTCACGCCCAATGCGGTGCACGCGGGCATCTATCGGGCGCTGGCGGCCGGTTACTACCGCGCTCAGGGGATCGATCTGCGGGTGGTGAGTCCGAGCGCGACGACTGACACGCTGAAGCTGATCGATGCCGGGAGCGCGCAGTTCGGCCTCGCCGACGGCAGCGATGTGGCGGGGCTGATCGCCGGGGGCGGGGACGCGCGGACGGTGATGGCGATCGTGCAGCGCCCTCTGGGCGGGCTGATCGCCTCGGCCTCCGAGCACCTGGGCTCGCCGGCGCAGTTGCAGGGGCGTACGGTGGGGATCACGGGAGTGCCCTCCGATACGGCGGTGCTCGACACCGAGGTGGCTCACGCGGGGGGCGATCCGCACAGGGTGCACGTGGTGACGATCGGCTTCGATGGCGCGCAGGCGCTGGCGGCCGGGAGGATCGCGGCGTTCACGGGCTTCATCCCGGACGATGGCGTGCAGTTGCAGGTGAGCGGCCATCCGATCACGGCGTTTGCGCTGGACCGCAACGGTGGTCCGTCCTACCCGGGCCTGGTGGCGTTTACGACGCGTAGCTTGATTGCTACCGACCCGGCGCTCGTGCGCGGCTTCGTGGCGGCGACGGTGCACGGATACGAGGACACGCTGGCGGACCCGGGGCGCAGCCTGGATGAGCTGCTGCGGGCCAATCCGACGCTGCAGCGGAAGTTCGCGCGCGCCTCGCTGAACGCCTACTTGCCGCTGTTTGCGGGCACCGGCGCCGGTGCGCACGGTGCGGCTGCGCCGCCGTTCGGCACGCTGGTGGCACCGAACGTGCGGGCGATGTCGAGCTGGATGCTCGCGAATCACTTGATCTCGACGCCGGTGTCGCCGGCTCGCTACGGCACCGAGGAGTTCGTGCCCGGCGTCTGAAGGCGCCTGCGCGCGAGCCGCGGCGCGCGACATTAGTTGACAGTTATCGCTGGTCCGAAACGTTTACTTGACAAACGTGCGGGACGGCGGAAACCTGGATGGTCGTATGCGCATACTCGTGACGGGCGCCGGTGGGATGCTGGGCTCGAACATTGCCGCGGCGGCGGCGCAGCAGAGCTGGGAGGTGCTGGGGCTGTGGCATGCCATGCCCACCCAGGTTCCGGGGGTGAGCGCGCGCGCGATCGATCTGGGCGACCGCCGGGCGTGTGTGGCGGCGGCGAGCGGGTTCGAACCGGAGGCGATCGTGCACGCGGCGATCTCCGGCGATCCGGGCCGCTTCGAGTGCCGGTCGGGGCTCGCGGAGCTCGCGCTGCGCGGCGTCGAGCACACGCTCGCGGCTGCGCGGGCGGTGCGGGCTCGATATGTGCTGGTGTCCTGCGATTGGGTGTTCAGCGGTCTGCGCCCGCCTGGGGAGCGCTGGGAGGAGACCGACGTGGTCGAGCCGGTGAATGCGTACGGGCGCGCGCTGGCGGCGGCCGAGGCGCTCGTGCGCGAGTCCGATGTGGAGTGGCTGATCGTGCGCACGGGCGATCCCTACGGGGTGAACCTGTCGCGGCCGATCGAGCGCCGGGATCTGGTTCGCGGCCACGGCGGTCGCGCTCATCGCGAGCGCCGTTATGAGCTTGCGGGCGTGCGCCGTCAGAGCGCGCTGGCCGAGCATGTGTGGGGGTGCTCGGGCGAGGCGGTGCGCATCCTTGCGCGGCTGCGCGAGGAGCAGCTGCCGCTGCCGGCGCCTGCGGACGTGCGGCGCTCGCCGACGTACGTGTGGGACTGCGCGCAGCGGCTGTGTGAGCTGATCGCGCAGGATCGCGGCGGCATCTACCACCTCGCGGGACCGGACTCGGTGCACTGTCGCGAGTACGTGCGGGCGATCTCGCACGCGTTCGGGTGTGTGCCGACATTGGTGGAGGAGGGCGACATCTCCTCCTACCTGCGAGCGCTCGGCGAGCCGGCCGAGCTGACGCTGCCTCCGAACACGGCGCTGGACTCGGGACGTGCGCGCGCGGCGCTCGGGCATCCGGCTGTGGACATGGAGGCCGGGCTGTGGCTGATGGGCGACCAGTTGCGCCGCGCGCTGGCACGGTAGGGTTCGGCCCGCCTCGCACACCATCTGAACACATCGAAAGGAATCCGTCCATGAACAAGTCCCAGCTGGTCGACGCGGTTGCCGCCGACAGCGATCTCTCCAAAGCCGACGCTGGCCGTGCGGTCGAGTCGGTCCTGGCCACGGTCACGAAGACGCTCAAAAAAGGCGATGAGGTGAGCATCACCGGGTTCGGCAAGTTCTCGGTCGTCAAAAGGGCCGCGCGCCAGGGTGTGAACCCGCGCACGGGCGAGCGCGTGAAGATCAAAGCCTCGAAGGCGCCGAAGTTCACCGCGGGCGCGACGTTGAAGCAGGCCGTCAGCCCCAAAAAATAGGCCGGGCTTGGGGAGTCGCCGCGATGACCCTCGTGAGCGAGCTGGAGTTGGAGGGGTTCGATTACACGGACCCGTCGTTGAGGGGGGAGCGCTTTCACGAAGCTATGCGCGAGCTGAGCGCCCGGGGCTGGCTCGCCTCCGGGCCCTACGGCTACATCGTGCTCGACCGCGAGGCGGGCGAGTGGTGGCTGCGCACGCGCGAGGCGATATTTCCGGGGATGACGATCGCGGAGATATTCGAGGTGCGCGAAGGGCCGTTGTATGAGCAGATGCGACGCAACATCCTGCACGTCAACGGCCCCGACCACACGCGTCTGCGCAGTCTCGTCAACCCGGCGTTGAGCGCGCGCGCGGTCGAGCGTTGGCGTCCGGCGATGCGGGAGTTCCTGGAGGGGCTGTGGGCGGACGCGTGCGCAGCCGGAGCCGACGGCGAGGGGGTCGTGCGGTGCGAGTTCGTGGAGGCCTTCGCCAAGCCTTATCCCTCGCAGACGATTGCGCGGGTGATGGGCGCGCCGATCGAGGACGCGCCGCGGCTGCACCACTGGTCGAGCTGGATTCAGCGCCAGTTTGACGCGGAGGGGATGGCCACCGAGCGCGAGGGCATCGAGCGGGCGGTGGGGGAGTTCTACGAGTACGCCGAAGCGCTCGTGGCGGCGCGGCGCGAGGAGCCCCGCGAGGACGATCTGGTGTCGAGGCTGATCGCCGCCGAAGAGGACGGGGAGCGGCCGCTGAGCGACGTGGAGTGCATCAACCTGGTGTTCAACGTGCTGGTGGGTGGGGTGGACACGACGCAGAGCCAGCTCGCGCACGCGGTCAGGCTGCTGGCGCAGCACCCTGAGCAGTGGCGGCTGTTGCGCGAACGTCCGGAGCTGGCGGAGGCGGCGGTGGAGGAGGCGCTGCGCTACGAGCCGATCACGCCGTTCACGGCGCGCATCACGACCTCGGAGGTGACCTATCGCGACGTGGTCTTCCCGCGGGGGACGGTGGTGATGGTGTGTGCGCATACGGGCAACCGCGATCTTCCGCCCGGGGAGGGTCCTTCGGCGCAGGAGTTCGACATCGCGGCCGACCGGGGTCGCGCGCGGGCGCTGACGTTCGGCGCGGGCGTGCACTACTGCCTGGGGGCGAACCTCGCGCGGTTGGAGCTGCGCGAGGCACTCACGTTCCTGGCCGAGCGCATGGACGGATCTGCGCCTCGACGACGAGGTCGAGTACGAGACGATCATGGGCATCTACGGACTTGCACGCCTGCCTATCGCCTTCTCGGCAAACGCCCGCGGGCGTTTGCCGGGTAAGCCATAGCCGGTCCTTTCGGCCACGGCGGTCCAAGCCGCTTACCGCAGCGGTTGGCGTCGCGTGGACGCGCGAGGACTGGAACAATTCGCAGGGGGGTCTACTGGTGTCACGGAGCGACGGGTGGGTGTGGCGATGGTTTCGAACAGAGTCCGACTGGCGATCGCGGTGTGGGGGGCGACGGTTGCGATGTCTGGGATGGCCTGTGCGGGGGCGGTGGCGGGTGGGTATCACGTGTACTCGTGCCGCACGCCCTCCGGTGCCGCCGCGCCGGTGGATGGGTGGACGCCATATGTAGCGTCTGGCGGTGCTTATGACGACTACGCGCTGAACACGTGCCAAATGGTGGTGCTCTGGTTGCTGCGCTTGGTGATTCGACTGCTCACGCAGCAGAGGTCGATAAAGCCTCGTGGATGTTCAATGCACCGAGCGGATCGAAGATTGCCGGGGCCACGGTGTGGCGTTCGGGCGATACCGCGGGCGGGAAAACTTCCAAATCCACTTATGAATTCTGGCTCGCCGGGTCATGGTCGAATTCACGGCCTTCGACAACTGTGCCGCTGGAGCGGGCTGCGAAGACGAGGGCACCCACTCTCACCGCTCTCCGGCCAAATCGTGTGATCGCGCCGATCCAAGATCTTGGCTCGTACGTCGACTAGAACGTTTATTGCAACGGCATCCTGGATACGAATGCCCAGCAGGCAAAGGCGACGCGAACGGCTACGCCTCGGCCATATACCTCTACGCGGCCGACATCCTCCTCGAACAGCCCGTGGGCCCGACCGCGACGAACGTCAGCGGCGAACTCGCCACCGCGCCCTCGGTGCGAGGCATGAGCGACATCGCCTTCGACGCGACCGATCCGGCGTCGGGGGTGTACGAGGCGGTGTTCGCGATCGACGGCCAGGTGGTGCAGCGCACGGTCGTGGACGAAAACGGCGGGCGCTGCCGCGACGTCGGTGGCACTAGCGACGGGCGGCCGGCCTTTCTGTATGTGCGGCCGTGCAAGGCGAGCGTGAGCGTGGATGTGCCGTTCGACACCACGCGTGTCGCCGACGGCGCGCACCAGTTGGTCGTGAGCGTGATCGACGCGGCGGGCGACGGCGCGCCGGTGCTCGATCGCGCGATCACCGTCGTCAACCCGCCGCCGGTGGGAGGGCCGAACGGCACGAATGCCTCCGCGCAGGCGACGCTAACGGCCGGTTGGGTGGGATCGAAGAAGGCGCGGGTCATGGCTGCGTATGGTCACGCGCACACGATCGCCGGTCGGCTCGTCGCGCCGGGCGGGGCCCCGATCGCGGGCGCGACGCTCGACTGCACGGCGACTGCCGCCTATCAGGGCGCCAAAGCCGTGGCGATGGCCTGCCCGCACACCGACGCCGACGGCCGCTTCGCGGTGAAGATGCCCGCGGGCGCGTGCTCGCGCACGATCCGCCTCGCCTACCGCGCCCACCTCGGCGACGCCCTGCCCGTGGCCACGCGCACGCTCGTGCTGGTCGTCGAGGCCGGAGTGAGGCTGCGCGTGAGCCCGCATACGACGAGCGTCGGTCACGCGATCCACTTCACCGGCGGGCTGCTCGGTGGGCCGATCCCGCACGGGGGTAAGCCGGTGGTGCTGGAGGCGCGCTCGCCCGGTGGACGGTGGATCGAGTTCGACGTGGTCCGCACGAACCGCAAGGGGCGCTACCGCGACTCCTACACCTTCAAGTTCCCCGGCCCCGTCGACTATCGCTTTCGCGCGCTCAGCGAAGGCGAAGCCGACTACCCCTACGCGACGGGCGCTTCGAACGTCGTGCGCGTGCACGAGCACTGACGGCGCCGGCGCGGGACACGGTCCGTGCGCGTGTCGTCCTTTCCCCGCAAAAAGGGCCGTCCGACGCTGCTCTCCTGCCCTCCGATCGGTCCCAGTGCGGCCGCACGGAGCGCAGCGGCCAAATGCGTTTTGCCTGCAAAAGGCGATTTTCGCCGTACGAGTAGGACAAACGTCCAAATACTTAGAAGAATCGATCCGTCCTGGGCGTGTCGTCCGAAAAGACCGACATGAACAGTCCAGAGGGGGCAGTGATCATGAAGCTCGACGAGTTGCCGGTGCAGTGCGTGTGGACCCGCCAGCCGACCAACGACCACCGCTGCCAAACGCGGGTTCCCGCGCGCCGGGCGGCCGCCGCCTGGCGCAAGGAGCTGGAGCTGCGCGGCCGGCGCGCCGGGTTCTTCCACTTCGAGTGGCGCGGTGAGGAATGGCTCGCCTACGGCCTGCCCGACGGCGAGGTCCGGGGCGTCTACTGCCCGACACATCGCGCGCAGCGCGAGGAACGGCTCGGCTACGATCCCGAGCTTGCCCTCGCCGCGTCCTGACACGCAAACTAGCCCGACGACCGTCCCCGACGTTCCCGAACGCCCATCGCTCGACGGGCTGGAGGCGAAGTGGAGCGAGGTCTGGGAACGTGACGGCGTCTACCGCTTCGATCGCTCGGCTCCGCGCGAGCGGGTGTTCTCCATCGACACGCCACCGCCGACGGTCAGCGGATCGCTGCACGTCGGGCACGTCTTCTCCTACACGCACACCGATACGATCGCCCGCTACCAGCGGATGCGCGGCAAGGCCGTGTTCTACCCGATGGGCTGGGACGACAACGGCCTGCCGACCGAGCGGCGCGTGCAGAACCATTACGGTGTGCGCTGCGACCCCTCGGTCGCCTACGACCCGCAGTTCACGCCCCCGGCCGAGCCCTCGGAGAAGGAGCCGGTGTCGATCTCGCGCCCGAACTTCGTCGAGCTGTGCCTGACGCTGACCGAGTCCGACGAGCAGGCCTTCGAGGCGCTGTGGCGCACGCTCGGCCTGTCGGTCGACTGGTCCACGACCTACACAACCATCGGCCGCGTCGCGCAGCGGATCTCACAGCGCTCGTTCCTGCAGCTGCTCGAACTTGGCGAGGCCTACCAGCTGCAGGCGCCCACGCTGTGGGACGTGGACTTCCAGACCGCGGTCGCGCAGGCCGAGCTCGAGGACCGCGAGCGCCCGGGGGCCATGCACCGCGTGCGCTTCGCCCGCGCGAGCGGTGATGATGGCGGCGCGCCACGTGGGGAGGCTCAGGCCGGGGCGCCGACAGGCGAAGGCGCCGCCGAGCCGGGTGTCGGAGACATCCTGATCGAGACCACGCGCCCCGAGCTGATCCCAGCGTGCGTGGCGCTGCTCGCCCACCCCGATGACGAGCGCTGGAGCGCGCTCGTCGGCGGCGAGGCGCTCACGCCGCTGTTCGGCACGCGCGTGCCCGTGCTCGCGCATCCGCTCGTCGAGCCCGACAAGGGCACGGGTCTGGTGATGGTCTGCACCTTCGGCGACCTCACCGACGTGATCTGGTGGCGTGAGCTGAGTCTGCCCGTGCGCGCGGTGCTGGGCGAGGACGGGCGCCTGCGCGAGGTGCCCTGGGGGGCGCCCGGCTGGGAGTCCGTCGATCTCGCTCGCGCCGGCGCCAGCTACGGCGAGCTCGTCGGACGCAGCGTCAACCAGGCGCGCCGACGCATCGTCGAGCTGCTGGCCGCCTCCGGCGATCTGATCGGCGAACCGGTGCCGGTCCACCGTGCGGTGAAGTTCTTCGAGAAGGGCGAGCGCCCCATCGAGATCGTCACGAGCCGTCAGTGGTTCTTCAAGACGGTCGCCCACCGCGAGGCGCTGCTCGCGCGCGGGGCCGAGCTCGAGTGGCACCCCCCCTATATGCGCGCACGCTACGAGGACTGGGTCAACGGCCTCACCGGCGACTGGTGCGTCAGCCGCCAGCGCTTCTTCGGTGTGCCCTTCCCGCTCTGGTATGAGATCGACGAGTCGGGCGCGGTCCTCTACGAACGCCCGATCGCCGCCGACCCCGAGCGCCTGCCGGTCGACCCCTCAACCGACGTCCCCGACGGCTACACCCCCGAGCAGCGCGGCCGGCCCGGCGGCTTCGCGGGCGATCCCGACGTGATGGACACGTGGGCGACATCGTCGCTCACGCCCCAGATCGCCGGCCTGGCCGGGGAGGACGACGATCTCCTGCAGCGGGTCTTCCCGATGGACCTGCGCCCGCAGGCGCACGACATCATTCGCACCTGGCTGTTCACCACCGTCCTGCGCTCGCACCTGGAACGGGACTCGCTGCCCTGGCGCGTGGCCGCGCTGTCGGGTTGGGTGCTCGACCCCGACCGCAAGAAGATGTCCAAGTCCAAGGGCAACGTCGTCACGCCGATGCACCTGCTCGAGCAGCACGGCGCCGACGCCGTGCGCTACTGGGCCGCCAACGGGCGACCCGGCACCGACACCGCCTTCGACGCCCAGCAGATGAAGGTCGGTCGGCGCCTCGCCGTGAAGCTGCTGAACGCCTCCAAGTTCGCCCTCGCCGACCTCCCGCCTGAAGGTGACATGCTGACCGATCCGCTCGACCGGGCGCTGATCGCACGCCTGGCGGCGACCGTCGAGGATGCGACGCAGAGCTTTGAGGACTACGACTACGCGCGCGCCCTGCAGCACACCGAGGAGCGCTTCTGGTGGTTCTGTGACTACTACCTCGAGCTCGTCAAGGGCCGGCGCTATGACTCTTCCGGGGATCCCGAGGGCGCGGCCTCGGTGAGCCGCGCGCTGCGCCTGGCCGTCTCCACCTTCCAGCGTCTGCTCGCGCCGTTCCTGCCGTTCGTCTGCGAGGAGGTGTGGTCGTGGTGGCAGCCCGGCTCGATCCACCGCGCGCCCTGGCCCGACGCCGGCGAGCTGCTGCGGCGATCTCCGATCGGTCGAGCTCGAACACGGCGGCGAGGGCTCGACGGCCGGCGAAGAGGACGAGGCCCTGACCGTCGCCGCCGAGGTCCTGAGCGAGGTGCGCAAGGCCAAGTCCGAAGCCCAGCGCCCGATGCGCGCGCCCGTCAGCATCCTGCGCGTGCACGACACGTCCGCGCGTCTCGCGGCGCTGCAGCTGGGCCTCGGCGATCTGCTCGCGGCGGGCGCGATCGAGCGGATCGAGTCTGTCGAGTCGGATGAGTTCGCCGTCGAGGTCGAGCTGGCATAGGTAGGGTCCCCGTCTTGGACCGAACCCTGACATCCGATTTGCCCGCCAAGATCGGCGAGCGCGCGAGCGTGCGCGGCTGGGTGCAGGCGATCCGCGACCAGAAGCGGGTGCAGTTCATCGTCGTGCGCGACGAGGCCGGCGCCGTGCAGGTGGTGCTCGGCAAGGACGATCCGCCGAGCGCGCTCAACGAGGCCGTCTCCGCGCTCACGCCCGAGTCCGCCGTGACGGTCACCGGCAGCGTCGTCGCCGACGAGCGCGTCAAGCTCGGTGGCCTGGAGTTGCAGCTCGAGAAGCTGCACGTCGCTTCGCTCGCCGAGCCCGAGCTGCCGATCGCGCCCGACTCGGCTCTCGACAAGCGCATCGACTGGCGCTACCTCGACCTGCGCCGTCCCGACCGGCGGCTGATCTTCGAGGTGCAGTCGACGATCGAGCACGCCATGCGCGAGCTCTGGCGCGCCGAGCGCTTCGTCGAGATCCACACCCCGAAGCTGATGGGCTCCGCCAGTGAGTCCGGCGCGGAGCTGTTCAAGGTCGAGTACTTCGAGACCACCGCCTATCTGGCGCAGTCGCCGCAGTTCTACAAGCAGATGGCGATCGCCGGCGGCTTTGAACGCGTATTCGAGATCGGCCCGGTGTTCCGCGCCAACCCCTCCTTCACCTCCCGACACGACACCGAGTTCACGAGCGTCGACGTGGAGATCGCCTGGGTCGACTCGCACGAGGACGTGATGGCCTTCGAGGAGCGCTGGCTCGCGCACGTGCTCGGGGTCGTCGCTGCCGAGCACGGCGAGGAGATCGAGCGCACGTTCGGCGCCGAGGTGATCGTCCCGAGCGTGCCGTTCCCGCGGATCTCACTCGCGGACGCCAAGGAGATGCTGCGCGCCTCCGGCCACGACTCCGTCCCCGGTCCCGACCACGACCTCGACCCCCCGAGCGAGCGCGCGCTGTCGGCGCTCATCGCCGCCGAGCACGGACACGAGTTCGCCTTCGTCACCGACTACCCCTCGAGCGTGCGGCCCTTCTACCACATGCGCCACCCCGACGATCCGACTCTGACGCGCAGCTTCGACCTGCTCTGGCGGGGCCTCGAGCTCACCACCGGCGCTCAGCGCGAGCACCGCCACGACGTCCTGCTCACCCAGGCCGCCGACAAGCACGTCGAGACCGGTCCCATCTCCTACTACCTCGACTTCTTCCGCTACGGAGCTCCGCCGCACGGCGGCTTCGGGTTTGGGCTCACGCGGCTCTTGATGCAGCTGCTCGGGCAGGACAATGTGCGCGAGGTCACGTTCCTGTACCGAGGCCCGCACCGGTTGATGCCCTGAGGCTGTAGCTCGTTCTCCGAGCTACACGCGTATGACTCGTAGACCACCGACTCCCTCAATCGGGTCGAAGTCGTCGTCCTGGGTGACGACCGGCAGCCGGTGCGCGAGCGCCGTCGCGGCAATCCAAAGATCGTTCACGTTCACTCGCCGCCCTGACTCTGCGAGATGCACTCGCAGCATTGCCCAAGAGGCTGCCACGGCATCGTCCACCACGAGGACCTCGATATCGCTGAGCGCCTCCAACGTTGCCAGCCTGCGAGCGCGCACCTCGGTGTCGCCAGCTGCCAGCACGCCTGCCTGCAACTCGCCGACCGTAACCGCAGAGATGGACGATTCGTCGGGTAGGAGCTCTTTCGCCAGTGTGCGCCCGGACTCACGCGCGACGAATACACTCGTGTCCAGCAGGCCGCGCGAGTCGTGCTCTTCTTTGGTCGCTGTCTCCTCGCCCGCCGTGCCGGCGTTCTCCGGATCTCTCCCAGTCACCTGATCGGGCCGAGCTCGTCGGTCGTTTCGCCGGCGAGCCGGGCCAGATCGTCGCGCAGGCCTGGGTCGGCCTGGACGAGAGCGAGCCGTCTCACCAGCTCATCGCGCTGGATCCATCGGCGCCTACCGCCCTCGAAGGGGACAAGCGAGGCGACGGGTCGCCCACGTGTGGTGACTACGATCTCCTCACCCGCGTCCACTCGGCGCAGAAGGTCGGCGGTGTTATTCCGCAATTCCCTCGAGGGGACCATGATTGCCATGCTACAAGCGTAGCAGCTTGTAGCCGTGCGCCAGGGAAAAGCAGTAAGGACCAGCCGCAGTTCGTCAGTAAACGCCACCCAGCTTGCGGTGATCCCAGCTCGCGCGGCGGCGCTCGACGAACTCCAGTCCCACGCGCTTTGCCGCCTGGGCGTCCACCGCGGCGCGCGCCTCTGACGGGATCTCCTCCGGTGGCTCCTCGCCCCGCGGGACCGAATTTCGCAGCAGGATCGCCCTGCCTAGCGGCGCGACCGTCTTGAGCTCACGGTGGATCACGACCTCGCACTCGAACATCACCCCGCGCAGCTGCGCGTACTCCTCGCCCGCCTCGATCTGTAGCGTCGCGCGCGGGTCGCGTTCGAGGTTGCGCACCTTCTGCGAGCGTCCGTACGTCCACGCCCACACGCGCGGTCCCGGCCCACCCCGGGGACATCGCGCAGGACGTACCACAGCGGCATCAGGTGCGGCCATCCGCGCGGTCCTGCGGTGGCGCACGTGACGGTGCGCTCCCTGCGCGAGGAACGTCGCGACCTCCTCGGCGGACATCTCGATCTGCTTGCGCCGGCTCACGCGGGCAGCGTATCCACCCTCGGGGCGGGCGGGCCGCTCAGCTCACGCCGGCGGCAACAGCCCCGCCGTCGCGGAGGCGCCCCACGGCCGCGAGCACGGCCTCGCGCGCGTCGGCGGGCTCGAGCACCGCGGCGTCGCCGGCTTCCTTGAGGATCTCGCGCACGAGCCAGTCCACGCCGGCGAAGCTCAGCTCGACGATCACCGCGCCGTCGCTGCGCTCGGCCACGACGCGACGGGCCTCGCGTGCCCAGCGGGCGCGCTCGGGGGAGACCCACACGCGTGCCGTGCGCGAGGCCTCCACCTCGCCGGTGCGCAGCCAGCCGTCGACCTCGGCGGCCGGGTCGACCTCGGGGCGGGGAACGAACTTCTCGCTCGCAGATCTCCGCGCGCTTGATCCGATCCAGGCGGAAGTGGCGTACGCCGTCGCGCTCGGGGTCGAAGCAGGCGACGTACCATCCCTCGCGCCCGTTCGTGAGCGCGTAGGGCTCGACCGTGCGGTGGGAGATCTCGTTCTCGTTCTCCTTGAAGTACTCGAGCTCGATCAGCCGGTGCTCGACGATCGCCGTCGAGACCAGGCGCGCCATGTCGGAGTCATCGCTCGCGGCGTGGGCGACCTGCAGACCCTGCTCCATCGGATCCTCGCCGAGGGCCGCGACGATCTTCTCGCGCGCGCTCTGACAGCGAGCCCTCGGGAATGTGCTCGCCGATCAGGTCGATCGCCGCCACCAGCGCCTTGCCCTCGACCGGCAACAGCCGCGCCGGGCGGTCGAAGTTGTCGCTGTAGGGCTCGGGGTCGACCTCGATCGTGCCGACGCCATCCTCGGTTTCGAGGATTTCCGCATACAGCACATACGAGCCGCCGCCGAAGTTGACCACGTTCAGCACGTTCACGTCCTCGTGCAGCTCCTCGACGCTGATCTGCAGCCGCTCGCACACCTCCGCGATCGACACCGGCTCGCCGGCGCGCCCGGCCTGGATCAGGATGCTCGCGAGCGTGACCAGCCGCGCGAAGCGCTCGGGCCGGATCGCGGTGTCGCTGCCGCGCGCGCCCGCGGCCTCCTCGCCCTCCTCGGAGCTCCCGCCGCGGCGTCCGCCGCGCGCGCGGGGCGCGCCCGCAGGCTCGCTCGGCGGGCGCTCGGTGACCGCCCGGCTCGCGGCCGCCGTGGAGGATCCCTTGGTGGCTGCGCCTCGAGCGCGCCCTCCCCGTGGCGCTCCCACAGGAGCTCCAAGCGCCGCTGCAGCTCCCGCGTCAGCGTGTCGGGCCCCAGCAGGCGTGCGTTGGCGCCGAGACCGAGCACCCACGCCACGATCGTGCGCGCGCTGGAGTAGTCGGTGGCGAACACCACGTCGCCGTCCTCGTCAGCGCGCGGATCTCGCCGTAACGTCCGAAATGGCGTTCCACCTGCCACGCGATCCGCGCGGAGATCAGCACCTCTGCGACGTCCACGGGATCGCCGAGCTGCCAGTCCGCGCGGCGCGCGTAGGCGCGCGGGTCGAAGTCCTCGGGCCGGCGGAAGTCGTGCTCGGCCTTGGTCGCGTAGGAGACCTTGCCGCGGATGCGCGAGAGCCGGAACACGCGGATCGCCTCCCGCTCGTGCGCGTACCCGAGCAGGTAGAACTGCCCGCCCTGGAACAGCAGGTGGTAGGGGTCCACGCGGCGCGAGCCGACCTCGTCGCGCTCCATCGTGTAGTAGTCGAACACGATCGTCTTGTTGCGGAAGATCGCCGTCTCCACCTTCGCCAGGCGCGCCGACAGCTCGTGCCCGCCGGCCGAGGCGGTGATCCCCAGCGCGACCGAGCGCTGCTCGGGCGCGCGCAGCGGGCTGGGTCGCCCCCAGGTGATCTGCTGCAGCGCCAGCCGCAACGGCTCGGCGTAGGCGAATTCGCCGTCGAGCAGGCTCAGCGCGGTCTGCAGCGCCGCGAGCTCCTCGTCGGAGAAGGCGATCGGCGGCAGATGGAAGTTCTCCGGTCGCAGCGAGTAGTTCTCCTGCTCGGCCGCGCCATCGGTCGGGCGCTCGACCGTCAGCTGGATGCGCAGCGACTCGAGCTCCGAGCGGTCCGCATAGAAGCGCCGCGCGAACGCGTCCTCGTTCATGCCGCTGTAACCCTCCACGTCGCGCCGTATCTCCAGGGCCGTGACCGGCCGACGCTCGGCCATCAGGTAGGAGATCAGCGACAGCTGGCGGATCAGCTTCTCGGTATCCTTGGCCATCGACTTCTGAACGATACGACCCGACGGTGGGACGCTGACGCCCGCTCCGCCGGTCGGCACCCGCTATTTGCGGGTTTTCACGCCGCCCGCAGTCAAGCGGCCTCGCGTTCGAGCTCGACGGGTCTCCTGTGCCGGCGATCCGCGAAGAACGCGCTGCCTTCCAGCGCCCGGTCATAGCCGGACCAGCGCTTGCCGGGAGCAAGCTCCTTCTCGAGTCGGTCGAAGCTGCCCAGTCGCCCGCCGAGGTTGTCGATCATGTGCACCGAGCGTCGCCTCGCGCGTGCACGGCACGACCGGGCTGCCGTGCTCGAGCGAGCCGTGGTGGGAGAGGATGATGTGTGTCACCGCCTGCGCGAGCTCGGCGGGGAAGCCCTCGATCTGCTCGATCGTGCTGCGCACCCGGTAGTAGCCGAGCGCGATCTCGCCCTGCAGGCGCCCGGCATCGGTGAGGTCGATCGCGCCCGGGTCCTCGGTATAGGCCTCGAGCTTGCCGATGTCGTGCAGCAGCGCCCCCGTGACCGCCACGTCGCGGTCGATCCCCGGAAACGTCGCGCTGGTGGCGCTGACCGCCTGAGCGACGCTCAGGCAGTGCTCGAGCAGCCCGTGCCGGTAAGCCTGGTGGTAGTGCTTGGCCGCGGGCGCCGTGCGGTAGGCGCTCCACAGCTCCGAGTCCTCGCCGATCAATCGCTGCAGCAGCTCGCGCAGGTGCGGGCGCCGGACGGTCCCGAGCAGCTCGCGCAGCTGCACTTCCAGTTGCTGCACCGTCTGCGTGGGACCGTCGCGCAGATCGTCGGGCGAGTAGCTGCCCGGCGCCGGGCACTCCAGACCACGCAGATTGATCTGCGGTCCGAAGCGCGGATGCACGGTGTAGCGGCCGCGCACGTGCACCGCCTCGCCCAGCTCCGCGCGAGTTCCTCGATCTCGCCTAGCGAAGACTCCTCCCACACCATTGAGACGACCGCCCCGGTGCGGTCGCCCAGGCGCAGGCGCAGGTAGTCGCCGCCGTCGCGCCGTTGCCGGCGCTCGGCCTCGCGCACCAGCAGCACCTGGTCGATCTCGGCGCCGTCTTGCAGCTCGTTCACGAACACGCCTTTGAAGTTAGGCGCTGCTTCGGACGGCCAGCCCAAACGAAGGGTTCCCGCGCCGTCAATAGATGCGTACGAAGCCCACCTCAATTGTCCATGAGAATCAAGAACAAGCAGTATCCAAAGCGTCTAACCACCCCTCTCCACGTTTGCCGTTCGGTCTCTATGCGTATCCCCTTGCCATCCCTACTCTTGTTTGGTGTAAGACGAGGTTTTACATGGAGTCATCAGAGCGTTACATGAAGTCATCAACGGTCATGAGAACAGATACCAAGGAGACAGCGGGGGACATGAGGAGAACAAGATCAGGGTCGTGAGCTGGAACGTCAACGGGATCCGCGCGCGCTGGCCGCGACTGGTCGAGCTGCTCTCCGAGAAGCAGCCGGATGTCGTCTGCTTGCAGGAGACCCGTTGCCCGGACCATCACTTCCCCTACGGGAAGCTGCGCGATCTTGGCTATGAGGCCCAGCACAGCTGCGGTCGTGGCGGCGCCGGCGTGGCGATCCTCGTGCGCGCCGATCACGAGGTCGCCGAGCGCAGCCTCGCGCTCGACCACGACCACGCGATGGCTGCCGGCCGCTGGCTGCAGATCTCGCTGAACGGCCTGACGATCAGCTCCGTGTACGTTCCCGCCGGCTCGCTTGAGCAGGAAACCGACCCCGAGGCCAAGCTCGCGTTCCTGGAGGCGATCGCGCGCCAGGTCTACGGCGAGCAGGAGCGCCCGATGCTGATCACCGGCGACTTCAACGTCGCGCCGACCGACCAGGACGTGTACGAGCCCGAGTGGCTGATCGACTCCTCGCACACGGGCGCGGCCGAGCGCGAGAGCGTGCGCGAGATCATCGAAGAGGGCGAGCTCGTGGACGTCTACCGGCGCCTGCACCCCGAGGATCGCGGCTACACCTGCTGGGATCAGCGCGACGGCCACTACGCCCGCGACTACGGCCTGCGCATCGACCTGGCACTGGCCAGCGAGCACCTCACCCCCTACGTGACCCGCTGCGACGTCAACCACACCTACCGCCAAGGCCGCAAGCCCTCCAACCACGCGCCGCTGGAGATCGAGCTGGAGTCGGTCGCGTAGTCGACCCCGGTAGGCTCCGCCTCACATGGCGGACCTCAAGGGCCTAATCCTCTCCGGCGGCAAGGGCACGCGCCTGCGCCCGATCACGCACACGAGCGCCAAGCAGCTCGTGCCCGTCGCGAACAAGCCGGTGCTGTTCTACGGGATCGAGGCGATGGCCGCCGCGGGGATCGAAGCAGGTGGGGATCATCATCGCGCCGGAGACCGGGCCGGAGATCGAAGCGGCCGCCGGCGACGGCTCGCGCTTTGGCGTGAAGATCTCCTACATCCTCCAGGACGAGCCCTTGGGCCTCGCGCACGCGGTGCTGACGGCCGAGCCTTTCCTGGGCACGGACCCGTTCGTGATGTACCTCGGCGACAACCTCCTGCAGGGAGGGATCTCCGATCTGGTGGCGGCCTTTCGCGAGCACCGCCCGGACGCGCTGATCCTGCTCACGCCGGTGCCCGACCCCGAGAACTTCGGCGTGGCCGAGCTCGGACCGGCCGAGTCCTCGCGCCCGGGCGAGGTCGGCCCGGTGGTGCGGCTCGTGGAGAAGCCCGCGCGAGCCCGCCACCGACCTGGCGCTGGTGGGCGTGTACATGTTCACGGCCGGCATCCACGATGCGGCCCGCGCGATCGAGCCCTCGGCGCGCGGAGAGCTCGAGATCACCGACGCGATCCAGCATCTCGTAGATGGCGGGCGGCGCGTGGAGCCGCACATCGTGCGCGGGTGGTGGAAGGACACGGGACGCCTGGAGGACATGCTCGAGGCCAACCGCCTGATCCTCGACAACCTGATCGAGCGCCACGACGGCGAGCTGATCGACTCGCAGGTCGATGGCCGCGTGGTGATCGAAGCCGGTGCGCGCCTGGAGCGCACGACCGTGCGCGGGCCCGCGGTGATCGGCGCGGGCGCGCGAGCTGCGCGACTGCTACATCGGCCCGTACACGGCGATCGGCGAGAACTGCTCGATCTCGGGCGCCGAGGTCGAGCACTCGATCCTGCTCGCGGGCTCCTCGGTGTGCGACCTCGACGGGCGCATGGAGTCCTCGCTGCTGGGGCGCAACGTGAGCGTGCGCCGCTCCGATCGGCCAGCCCCGCGCGTACCGCTTCATGGTCGGGGACAACTCCGACATCTCCATCCTGTGACGGCTGCTGATCGTCGGAGCGAAGCGGGATGCTCGCGCACGACGTGCGGCGGGTGGCGCGAGCGCGCGGGGCACGAGTTGGTGCTGGTCGATCTGCCCGAGCTCGACATCACCGACGAGGCGGCCGTCGAGCGCGTTCTTCGAGCGCGAGCAGCCGAGGCGAGCATCAACTGCGCGGCGTGGACCGACGTCGACGGCGCCGAGGCCCAGCCGGATCTCGCCGGCGCGGTCAACGCGCAGGGCGCTGGCAACCTCGCGCGCGCCGCAGCGCAGGCGGGGACTCCGCTGCTGCATATATCGACCGACTACGTGTTCGACGGAACGCCGCCGCTGGGCGCCGACGGCAGGCCGCGCCCGTACGTGGAGTCCGACCCGACCGGGCCGCGCTCGGTGTATGGCGCGACCAAGCTCGAGGGCGAGCGCCAGGTGCTCGCGGCCTCCGCCACGGCACACGGTCGTGCGCACGGCCTGGCTGTACGGGGTCGCGGGGCGCAACTTCGTCGAGACGATGCTGCGCCTGGCGAGCGAGCGCGAGGCGGTGCAGGTCGTCGACGATCAGATCGGCTCGCCCACCTGGTCGGGCCATCTCGCGCCTGCGCTGCTGGGGCTGCTCGAGCGCGGCGTGAGCGGTCTCGTGCACCTCACGGGCACGGGAGAGATCTCCTGGAACGGGTTCGCGCGGGAGATCTTCCGTCAGGCCGAGGTGGACTGCCGCGTGGAGGCCGCCACGAGCGAGCAGATGGCCCGCCCGGCCCCCCGTCCGGCGTGGTCGGCGCTCGCCTCGCAGCGCGCCGAGGTGCTGCCGATGCCGCCCTGGCAGGACGGTCTCGCCGGGTTATCTCGCGGCGCGCGCAGGATTCGATCGGCCCGAGACCGGGTCGCCGGCCACGTAGTTCTCGGGCCAACCCTGGGATGATGGGCGCATGAAACTTCTGGTCTGCGGCGGCGCGGGGTTCATCGGCTCGACGTTCGTGCGCCAGCGCCTGCTGGAGCACGGCGACGAGGTGACGGTGCTCGACAAGCTCACGTATGCGGGGCGCGAGGAGAACTTCCACGACATCGCCTCCGAGCCGGGGTTCCGCTTCGTCCACGGCGCGATCGAGGACGCCGAGGCGGTCGCCGCGGCGATCGAGGCGGGCGCGCCCGCGGCGATCGTGAACTTCGCCGCCGAGACGCACGTCGATCGCTCGATCGCCGAACCGGATGCGTTCGTGCGCACGCACGCGCTGGGCACGTACGTGCTGCTGGAGGCCGCGCGCGAGCGCGGGCTGCGCTACGTGCAGGTCTCGACCGACGAGGTCTACGGGTCGATCGAGGTCGGGACCTTCACCGAGGAGTCGCCGCTGCGGCCCTCCTCGCCCTACTCGGCGACGAAGACCGGCGCGGACCTGCTGGTGCAGAGCTACTTCCACACCTACGGCCTGCCCGCGACGATCGTGCGCGGCTCGAACAACTACGGCCCCTATCAGTACCCGGAGAAGCTGATCCCGCTGATGGTCCTGAACGCGCTGCACGGCGACGCGCTGCCGGTCTATGGCGACGGGATGCAGGTGCGCAACTGGATCCACGCGAGCGACTTCGCGCGCGCGATCGGGCATGTGCTCGCGCATGGGCAGCCGGGCGAGGTCTACAACGCGGGCGGCCCGGACGAGCAGGCGAACATCGAGGTCGTCAGGCGGATCATCGCGCTCACGGGCGCGTCGGAGGCACAGATCGAGCACGTCAGCGATCGCCCGGGCCACGACCGCCGCTACTCGCTGTCCTCGGAGAAGGTGCGCGCCCTGGGTTGGACGCCGCGGATGCGCTTCGAGGACGGCCTGGCGGAGACGGTCGCGTGGTATCGCGAGAACGCCTGGTGGTGGGAGCCGATCCGCTCGGGCGACTACCGCGCGTACTACGAGCGCCAGTACGGCCGCGCGCTCAGCTGACGCTCGAGACCTTCCACTTGCCGCCTTCGCTTGACGAGGCTCAGGATCTGAATGCCTTTCTTGCCGCCGACGACGCCCTTGACCTGGGCGGTGGCGGTGTCGCCGCTGATCTTTGACGGATTCGACGGTGGTTTCGAAGCTGTCGATCTGTTTGAGCTGAGATTCGAGCGCCCGCTTGCAGCCTCCGGGAGCGGTGTTCAGTTTGCTGACGCGGGCGGTGGCGAGGTCTTCGGCGCAGATCTTCTTCGCTTCGAGCGCTGTGGCGTGGCTTTGCAGGCGCGCGACTGCCTTGGCGACCTGCTGCTGTTCGCCCTTGAAGGCGCTGGTCGAGACGCTGCTGGCGGCGCCGCAGGCGGCGAGGCAGCTCGTGAGCAGCGCAGCGCACAGCAGCGCGAGTCGTGGGTCGGATCGTGGTCATCGGCGCGCCAGAGAGTACGCGACCGGCCTGGAGGACGGGTCCAGGCCGGTGCGTGTGTGGAGACCGAGCCGGTCTAAGACTCGTCGTCGCGGCGATAGCCGAGGCGCGCGGAGATGCGGTCGGCGGTGGAGACGAGGTGCGGGCCGAGCGCGTCGACGAGCTCCTCGAGGGAGATCATCGAGGAGTGCGCGGCCATGTTCACGGCGGCGACGACCTCGCGCGACTCGTTGCGCACGGGCGCGGAGATGGAGTGCAGCTCCGGGGCGAGCTCTTCGTCGTTGACGGCGAAGCCGGCGTCGGCGACCTCGTCGAGCTCGTCGCGCAGGGCTTTCTTTGACGGTGATCGTGTTCGGGCCGCGCTTGGTGAGCTTGATCTCCGAGAACAGGTCCTTCTGCTCGGGCTCGGGCAGGTAGGCCATCAGCAGCTTGCCCATCGAGGTGCAGTAGGCCGGCAGGCGCGAGCCGGGGTGCAGGCCCAGGTCGATCTTGCTCTGTCCGCGACGGAAGCTGCGGGCGCGATCGACGTACAGGATGTCCGAGCCGTCGAGCACGGACAGGTTGACGGTGTAGCTGGTGCGCTGACGCAGCTCCTCCAGGTAGGGATGGGAGTGCTCGCGCAGACCGGTCGAGTTCAGCGCGGACATGCCCAGGTCGGTCACGCGCAGACCGAGGCGGTACTTGCGCGAGGCGCCCTGCTCGAGATAGCCCAGCGCGACGAGCGTGATCACATAGCGGTGCGTGGTCGAGCGGCTCATACCGAGCTCGTCGGCGATGTCGGCGATGCCCAGCACGGGACGCTGAGGGGTGAAGCAGCCCAGGATCGCGAGCCCGCGCTCCAGCGACTGCGAATAGCGCGGCTCACGCAGGCTGGGGATCGACCAGGCGGGCTCTTGAGTTATGTCTGATTTTTTGGAAGTATTCGAACTGGTTCTGGGCATTGCACTCGGTTTCCTGTTCCTTGTCCTGGAGTCTTCCCTAGCGTGGGAATTCCATGTCTGAACGATCATCAGACTTAATATCAGCGCGGGTCTCAATCATAAACACTGATTTCCCTTTTGGGCGCCCAGAAACATAGCGGCTTGTGTCTCTGGCTCGTCGCACCGGTACGGCTGAGGACGCGCGCCGTGCGCTTCTATCTATTCCTCCCCGGCCAGTGGTGGGAACGCGCCAAGCCCGCGCGCGAGCTCTACGGAGAGCTGATCGACCAGGCGGTTCTCGCCGAGGAGCTGGGCTATGACGGGATCTGGCTGGCCGAGCAGAACCTGGTGAGCTTCCTGGCGGCGCCCGACCCGCTGCAGCTGGCGGCGGCGATCGCGCAGCGCACCTCGCGCATCCGCATCGGGGTGGCGGTGTTCGTGCTGCCGTTTCACCATCCGCTGCGACTGGCGGGCCAGATCGCCCAGATCGACCAGCTCTCGAACGGGCGCTTCGACGTGGCCTGCGGTCGCGGCGCCTCGCCGTATCAGATGCGCCAGTTCCAGATGGCGATGGACGAGGCCGACAGTCGCGAGTTCTTCGCCGAGCACCTGCGGATCATGGTCGAGCACTGGAAGGATCCGGGCGCGCACGCGCACGAGGGACGCTTCTTCTCCTACCCCAACGCGACGGTGCTGCCGCCGTCGGTGCAGTTGCCGCATCCACCCTTGTGGATCGCGGCGCTGTCGGCGCGATCGGTGCGTTGGGCGCTCGAGCTGGGAATCGACTGCGATGTGATCTCGGCGCCGTTTCGCGAGTCGTTCGCGCAGGTCGAAGGTGTGTATGAGGCGTTCGAGCAGGCCCTGCGCGAGGTCGGGCGCGAGCGCTCGGGGGCGAGGTTCGCGCTCAACCGCATGACGTTCGTGGGGGCGGAGGAGGCGGAGTGCCGGGGGTGCTGCGGTATGTGCTGATGAACCACCGCATCATCGATCAGCAGCTCGGCGACCGCGAGCACGTGCGGGGGGCGACTATGTGGTCGACGAGCCCGTCCGCGAGGATGAGCCGGAGCTGGATGAGATGTACGCGAACATTGCGTTCGGCACCGCCGCCGAGGTGCGCGCCAAGATCGCGCGCTATGCGGAGCTGGGCGTCGACCAGTTCTCGGCGTGGCAGAACCTGGGCCAGCCCCACGCGCAGGTGTGCGCATCGATGAGGGCGTTTGCGCGGGAGGTCATGCCCTCGTTTCACGCATCCACCGGCCACGCCTCTCCGGGGGAACCGGCGGCCGCGAGTGAGAACGGAACATTCGATTCAGAATAGCGATATCATTCAGTGGACATGGCTTTTGATCGTTTCAGCGCAACTTCAAGGGGGTGTCGCATCAAATGAGCAGATCTGCCCGGCGCGTCGTGTCGCAGCAATCGCGTGCGCCGCGCTTGGGCGGCGGCGGCGCTGTCGGGTTGCGGGTCCTCGGGCTCGGGCAGCGCGGAACTCGGCTCCGGGCGCACCGCTGAAGATCGGCTACCTGGCCTCGCTGACGGGGTTCTGCTCGACGTTCTCCCAGGAATACGTCAAGGGCGCGGAACTGGCGGTGAGGCGGACCAACGAACGGGGCGGCGTGCTGGGACACAAGCTCCAGCTGATCGTTCGCGACGACAAGGCGACGCCGACGGTGGGCGTGGCGCAGGCGCGCGATTTGGTGTTGAGCGGCCAGGTGAAATTCCTTGCGGGCACGTGCTCGAGCGCGGTGGGCAAGAGCGTCGAGCAGCTCGTGGCGAACCCCAGCCACGTGATCTACGCGCTGGGCGTGTCCGACCCGACGGTGTTCTCGGCGGGTCCGGAAATCTATGCGTTCAACACGATCCCCACGGCCCAGATTGAGGGGCGCAACGCGGCCGCGTACATCCGCGCGCACCCGCAGTGGAAGCGGATCGCGGTGATGAGCGAGGACTACAGCTACGGCTATCAGGTGACGGCCGCGTTCAGGCAGGCGATGCGCGGCAGCGGGCAGACGATCATCAGCCAGGACTACCTGCCCAGCGGCGGCAGCGACTACACGCCCTACATCGACAAGGTGCTCGCCGAGCGCCCGGACGCGGTGTACTCGACGGTGATCACCGAAGACACGGTGACGCTGGTTAAGCAGGGCCTGCCGCTGGGGCTGTTCGACAAGACGAACTTCTTTGGGATCATGGACTACGCGACGATCGACGCGATGCCCCAGCCGCCGGTGGGCGTGGCGGGCTACACCTTCTACCCGTCCTCCTCGATCTACCACACGCCGTTCGCACGCGAGCTCGAAGCCCTGAGCCCGGCGGTGGCCAACGGCGGCGCGGCGGGCGATGCGTTCAACCAGATCCAGCTGATCGTGCAGGGGATCGAGAAAGCGACGCTCGACCGATCCGACGAAGGTCCGCGATGCGCTGGCCGGCGCGACGGTGCAGATGGTCCAGGGGCGATGTCGAAATCCACAAGTGCAACCACGAGGTGGCGATGCCGATCGCGATGGGCACGGTCGTGGGGCCCAACCACAGGCTGGCGTTTGCGCACTTCGAACCGCTGCGGCTCGTGGACACGAACAAGTACTTCGAATGCTGAGCTGAGCGAGGGCGGGGTATGAGCCTGGCGACGTTCATCGGGCAGCTGTTCGCGGGGCTGGGGCTGGCGTTCGTGCTGTTCTTCACGGCCGCGGGATTGAATCTCGTGTGGGGGGTGCTGGGCGTGATGAACTTCGCGGCGGGCGCGGTGTACATGCTGGGGGCGTACCTGACGACGAGCGTGATCGCGCGCTTGGGCGCGAGCGCGCTGGGCTGGACGGTGGCGCTGATCGCGGTTCCGCTGGCGGTGGCGGCGCTCGGGGCGGTGGCCGAGGTGGCGCTGCTGCGGCGCACCTACCGCGAGGAGGACGAGAACCGGCAGTTCATGTTGACGCTGGCGCTGAGCTATCTGATCGCGGGGGCGATCGTGCTGGTGTATGGGACGCACTTCCGCACGGTCTCGCTGCCGGGCGCGCTGAACGGCAGCTGGAACGTGTTGGGGGCGACGCTTGAGCGCTACACGGTCGTGACGATCGTGCTGGGGCTGTTGGTGACGGTGGCGATCTGGTTTGGGCTGTATCGCACGCGCGCAGGACTGCTGACGCGGGCGGCGGTCGACGATCGCGAGATGCTGGGCGCGCTGGGGGTGAACGTCGATCGGCTGTACTCGGCGGTGTTCGCGGTGGGGATCGGGTTGGGGGCGCTCGGGGGCGTGCTGATCGCGCCGCAGGGGGCGGTGTCGAGCAACCTTGAAACGACGGCGTTGGTGCCGGCGTTCATCGTGGTGGTGACGGGCGGCCTCGGCAACATGACGGGTGCGCTCCTGGCGGCGCTGGCGATCGGGATCTTGGAGAGCTTCGCGGCGCTGCACGATGCGACGCTGGCGCAGCTGACGCCGTATGTGGTGATGAGTGTGGTGCTGGGAGCGCGCGCGCTGATGGGTTGGCGCGGCTTCGTCGCCGGCGAGCCTGCGCTCACGGCGGCGGCGAGGACGGCAGCGGGCGCCGGCGGGTTCGACCGCGGGATAGGCGAGCATGGCGAGCATGGGTAGGCCCCGATCGCGCCGGGCGCTGCTGGCGGACGGCGGCCCGGCGCTGGCGCTTGTTGATGCTCGCGGCGCTGTTGCCGGCGGTGGCCTCGAGCGAGTACGTGCTGCTGGCGGCGTCGATGATCGTGACGGCGCTGGTGGCGGTGAGCTTCAACCTGCTGTTCGGGTACGCGGGCATGTTCTCGTTCGGGCAGGCGGCGTTCTACGGGTTGGGCGCGTATGCGACGGCGCTGTTGATGAGCGAAGCGAGCGTGGGCTTCTACCTGGCGCTGGGCGGCGCGGTGCTGGTGGCGGTCGCGGCGGCGGCGTCAGCGGGGTGGTGCTGGTGCGGATGGAGCCGGTGGCGTTTGTGATGTTGACGTTCGCGCTGAGCGCGCTGCTGGAGTTCGGGGCCGAACACACGCCGGGGCTGGCGGGCGGGGACGACGGCTTGATCGCGAGCCTGCCGAACGGGTTGAACGTGGTGCTGGATGTGAACGGGGTGTATTACGCGATGCTGGGGGTCGCGAGCGCGGTGCTGGTGGGGGTATTCGTGTTCGTGCGCTCGCGTGCGGGGCTGATCGTGCGGGGCGATCCGCGAAGACGCGCTGCGGGCACGGACGCTGGGGGTGGAGGTGGAGCGGCGCAAGTTGGGCGTGTTCGCGCTGGCGGGCGGCGTGGCGGCGGTCGGGGGGGGCTGTCGGTGCTGTCGAGCCAGATCGTGTATCCGGACGTGTTCGATTGGAAGATCTCGGCGAACGCGCTGATCGTGACGTTGCTGGGCGGCGTGGGCACGTTCTCGGGGCCGGTGGTGGGCGCGGTGGCGTTGGGGCTGATCGACTTCTACGTGGGCAAGCTGACGACGGACACGCTGCTGGTGGAAGGGCTGGTGCTGCTCGGGGTGATCCTGCTGGCGCCGCGGGGGATCGTGGCCCTCTGGAGTGAGAGACACGAGTTGCGTTTTGTGCCCGGCAAACGCTAAAAATTGGGGTAGATTCGCTGTGTCTCTGCGGCGGGTCGCATAACGCCGGCCGGACTTTTCCTTACCATTGTCACGGCGGCCACAGGGACAGCTTTGCGGGCGTCGTGTTGCTAGTCACGGCGCCCGTCGGCTTTAATGAGGCCTCGCAGATCGAGCAGACACGCAAATTGAACAGGCGAGACGGTTGTCGGTAGACTTTCGTCTGCTTTTGTGAGAGAGTGCGATCGTGGTCGCTTCGACAGTGAGCATGCGAGCGCCGTTCGCGGCGAACCTGCGCGGTCATCGCGAACGGTTGGGCCTCTCCCAGGAATCGCTGGGGGCGATGTGCGGGCTGCACCGCACGGAGATCAGCCTGCTGGAGCGCCGCAAGCGCTCGCCGCGCCTGGAGACGATCGTGGTGCTGGCGCGGGCGATGCAGCTGGACCCGGCGCAGCTGCTCGACGGGATCCCGTAGGGCGTTGTCGAGCACGCCCGCGCTCGAGCTGAGGAACCTCCGCAAGAGCTTTGGCGGGATCTGCGCGGTGGACGGGATCTCGCTACGCGTACAGGCGGGAGAACGGGTGGCGGTGATCGGGCCGAACGGCGCGGGCAAGAGCACACTGTTCGGTTTGATCTCGGGGGAGCTGCGGGCGGAGGCAGGGGATGTGCTGCTGGCGGGGGCGAGCCTGCGTGGCATCACGCCGGCGCGCCGCGCTCGACGGGGGTTGGGAAGGACGTTTCAGAGTGCGCGGTTGTTCGCGGGGCTGACGGTGGCGGAGAACATCGAGCTCGCGCAGGTCGCGGCCGGACGCCGGGGCGAGGGTCCGGAGGGGGCGCTCGAGGAGGTGGGCCTGCAGGCGCAGGCAGAACGCGAGGCGGGGGTGCTGGCGCAGGGCGAGCGCAAGCGCTTGGGGCTGGCGATGGTGCTGGCGGGCGCGCCGCGGGTGCTGTTGCTGGACGAGCCGACGGCGGGGATGGGCAGGGAGGAGCGCGCGGCGATCATGGACCTGGTGGTGAGGGCGGTGGAGCGGCGCGGGGCGACGGTGGTGTTCAGCGAGCACGACGTGGAGACGGTGTTCGCGTATGCGCGGCGCGTGGTGGTGATGGATCGGGGGAAGCCGATCGCGGACGGGACGCCGGAGGTGGTGCGGGGGGACGAGCGGGTTAGGCGGGTGTATCTGGGAGGCGTTGGATCGACCGCGGGCGAAGCGTGAGGAAGGCGGTGGTCGAGGATGGGAGACGCGGAAGCCCGTAGCTCCCGCCAGCCTGACCGGCGCCGGTCACCGCACGAGGCCGGATATCGCGAAGACGAGCAGGGGGCGATGCTCGAGATCAGGGGCTTGAACGCGTGGTATGGCGCGAGCCAGGTTCTGTTCGACCTGGACCTGGCGGTGGGTAGGGGGGAGATCGTGGCGTTGGTGGGTCGCAACGGGGCGGGGAAGACCACGACGTTGCAGAGCATCATGGGAATGGGCGGCGTGACGCGGACGGGTTCGATCAGGATGGGGGGAGTGGAGACGATCGGGCTGCCGGCACACAGGATCGCGAGATTGGGCGTCGGATTCGTGCCGGAGGGCAGGCGGGTGTTTGGCAGCCTCACCGTCGAGGAGAACCTGCGAGTGGCGGCCGGCTCGGCCAGACACGCGGGATCGGATGGCGCCCAAACGCCAGGCGGAAGCGCATCGGAGAGCGAGTGGTCGTTGGAGCGTGTCTTCGAGATGTTTCCACTAATGGCCGCAGTAAGAGATTCAAAGGGCACATGGCTGAGCGGTGGCGAGCAGCAGGTCCTGGCCATGGCGCGGGCGTTGGTCGCGAACCCCGGGTTGCTCTTGTTGGACGAGCCGAGCGAGGGGTTGGCGCCGCGTGTGGTCGAGACCCTGATTGAGCAGTTCGGGATGGTGATGGGCGCCGGCATTGGAGTGTTGCTCGCCGAGCAACACATAGGGCTCGTGACGGAGCTGGCGAATCGCGTGTATGCGCTCGAACGCGGCGTCGCTTATCCCGCACGCTAGACCCACGCAGACCGAACCGGGCTTCGATGTTTCCTACCGGCTTCTGCGGATCTCCGCTGGGGGAAGAACGGCAAGTGCAGGGCTATTCGTCTGTGTCGCGTCGGGTGAAGTCGCCGTCCGGAGGGCCCCATCGTCCCCCGCCTTGACCGATTAGAGCAGCTGATTCAGATTGTAAGAACATAGCCTAGGCGCTGAGCCGCACATTTTTCGAATGGGAGTCTCGCGCGCAAGACGGGATGATCCTCTCGGACGAGAGTGGAGGTGTATTGATATGTCGCGAGTCAGAGTAAACATGTCGGGCCTGCTGGCCATACTGGTGGTCTATGGAATTGCAGCGGCCTCGGCATACGCGCTGCCGGTGTGGTTAGTCAAAGGAAACATGCTGAAAACATCTGAAACGAGCAAAGCGGTCTCCAGATTCGGGAAACTGACGCTCAAATGGGAAGATAAATCGACCAAAACCGCCTTTGAAGCTGAATGCAAAAAAGCGTCGGGAGAAGTAACGCTGAAGGGCGGGGAACCCGGGACGGACGAATTCAAAACGCTGACATACGAAGAATGTGCACTCCTCAAAGGGGGTGCCGGATGCAAAATGAAAGCAGGCGGCGTGTCGGCGGAAGAACTGCCGGGGTGGCCGACTAGCCTGGAAGTCAAAGGCGGCAAAACATATGATGCCGCCATTGGAGTCAAGTTCAGCTTGATCCTCGAAGGATGTGAAAACTCTGGCCTCAGCAAAACCTGGGTATTCAAAAACACTCTGACGGCAGAAGCGAAAAACAGCACGGGTAAGGTCGGGCTCGTCTACCCCGCGACGAGCACGTTGGAATCGGAAGGGGCTCCGGCCTCGCTCTCGGGCGAAGGGGAACTGGAAGAAAAAGAAAAAGGCACTCTGGAAGTGTATGCGGGATGCCCGTCTGAAACGCCCGGCTATTGCATAGAAGGTAAAGAACTCACGGGCGTCGAAGAAGAAACTGTCAGTTCGGAAGGCGGTACGTTCAACCTGGGTGCGACTGGCACGGAAACCGTCTGCGAAGCCGTCAAAGATACAGGTACGATCAAGGCCGGTGGCAAAGATA
Source organism: uncultured Solirubrobacterales bacterium (assembly GCA_963714025.1). Lineage (GTDB taxonomy): Bacteria > Actinomycetota > Thermoleophilia > Solirubrobacterales > Solirubrobacteraceae > Palsa-744. The sequence goes on along the minus strand of OY970221.1, from coordinate 1,452,699 downwards.
CAGAGCGTCTCGAATTCGCGACCTGTCACGTCACAAAACCGGCCAACTGTATGGTGACTGAACCAATTATTTTCGATATAAAGTCGGAATTGATCGAAGTCGCCGGAAAACTCTCAGCGAGGTGGCAGCCAAAAGAAGGCGTTGTACTTGGGACTGTGAATTATTTAAACAGCGGAGGAACTTGTGCATTCGGCGGATTATGGCAATTCACCGGACAGATGACGGGCCTGGTGGTGTCCGAAGGGGAAGCTGAAACCGGTGAACTCAACTTCACCAACACCAGCGGTTCAGAACTCGAAAGTGCGGGCATTGCGTTCAAAGTCAAACTAAAAGACAAAATAAAGCTGAGCGGCGCCAATAAAGGCAAGAAATGGGCGGCCAAGAAATAGCGGCTGGCGCTATCGTGGGGCGAGACGGGGTCGCGGTCTAGCCGGGCTTCGTCTCCGCTTACGATCTGAGAGGCCAATCCGGCTCCATAAGGCCGGCGGCACGCAGAGGCGGTCATCGTAGTGTGCGGCCTGAAGTCCCGAGCCGTTCACGAGTACCGGTGATCGCGTCGGAAACACGGCCCCACGGCGGATCTCCTGGCATGTATAACTTGAGCTAGTCCGCCGTCCCTCTTCCGGCGGATGCGTGTTCGAGACCGAGCCGGTCCCGTGCCCGGAGGTGCTCCCGGGGCGTCGTGGCTTCCGCAGGCCAGGCGCCCCGGGGCGAACGTGGCGTCGGCCGTGGGCTCGGGGATCCGGCCGGCGTTCCGCCGATGACGCTCCGCCGGCGGCGTCTACATGTGCTGGGCCCCCCATCGAGCCAGGGCGCGTGCGAGCGGCAGCAGCTCGCGTCCCGAGTCGGTCAGGGTCACTTCGACGCGAGGTGGCATTTCTTTGAAGCGCCTGCGTAACAGCAGGCCCAGTGCGACCATCTGCTGCAGATGTCTGTCAAGCACGCTGGCGCTGATCCCGGGCAACTGGCGTCTTAGCTCCACAGGACGCTGCGGATCGTGCACTAGCGCCAACACGATCAGCAGGGTCCAATGATCGCCGATGGCATTCAGCGCCTTTGCCAGCGCGAGCTGTTGATCATGCCGCTCCGACGTTTGCCGCTCGAAGGCACCGTCTTTCACGCAAGGATCGTAGTTCCAGTTGTCCGAGTTAGCTAGCTTTCTCGAAGAATGTTTCCGAGTCCCTGAAGTGAGAAACACCGTTGGCAATATCGGATAGTCAGAACTAAAGTTAGCAAGCGAACACATGAGATCTCGGCTTGGTCGCCGCACAGGGACGTGCGTCGGCGACCGAGGGCTTGGGCATCGTCCTTACCTCTCCGGCGATGTTCAAGTGGGAGATCGAGGCGTCCCCCCGACGATGCCAGGTCTCCGCGGGCGCCGCAGCCATTGAGGGCGCGGCGCCTGTGAAGACCTGCCCGCTAGCCTGAGCAAGCGATGCCGCTGTCCAGCTTTGATCCACGCGTACGCGACTGGTTCGAGGCTGCGTTTGCCGAGCCCACCCCCGCCCAAGTCAAGGCATGGCCGGCGATTGCGCGCGGCGAGAACGTGCTGCTGTCGGCGCCCACCGGCTCGGGCAAGACGCTGGCCGCGTTCCTGTGGACGCTCAACCGGCTCGCGAGTGCACCCGGCAAAGACGGGACCCGTGTCGTCTACGTCTCGCCGCTGAAGGCGCTCGCCTACGACATCGAGCGCAACCTCCGCACGCCTCTGCGCGGCATCGGCATCGCCGACGCCGTCTCCACCGCGATCCGCACCGGCGACACCCCTCAGCGCGAGCGCGCGGCGATGGTGCGCAACCCGCCCGACATCCTGATCACGACCCCCGAGTCGCTCTATCTGATCCTCACGTCCAACGCGAGATCGATGCTCACGGGCGTCGAGGCGGTCATCGTCGACGAGATCCACGCCGTCGCCGCCACCAAGCGCGGTTCCCATCTCGCGCTCACGCTCGAGCGCCTGGAGGCGCATGCAGGAGCGCCAGTGCAGCGCATCGGACTCAGCGCGACCCAGCGCCCGCTCGATGAGATCGGACGCTTCCTCGTCGGGCCTCGTCGTGAGGTCACGATCCTCGATGCGACCGCTCCTCCCAGGCTCGACCTGCGCATCGAAGTGCCTGTGGAGTCGATGGCCGAACCTGGCATCCACGATCCCTCCATGGGCGCTGCGCCCGATCCGCTCGAGCCCGTTGCGGGGGGCGAGTCCACGCGTGGCTCGATCTGGCCTGCGATCTACCCCGAGCTGCTGCGCTCGGTGCGCGAGCACACCTCAACGATCGTCTTCGTCAACAACCGCCGCGCGGCCGAGCGCGTTGCGCTGCGCCTGAACGAGCTCGCTGCGCGCGAGGACGCGCAGGCAGCCGTCGGCGATAACGGCGCGACCTGTGACGGAGCGAGTGGTGACGGAGCGTCTTTCGGCCAGCAAGAGATCGCCCGTGCCCACCATGGCTCGCTCGCGCGCGAGGAGCGCACACGCGTCGAGGAGTCGCTCAAGTCCGGCGAGCTGCCGTGCATCGTGGCGACCAGCTCGCTGGAGCTCGGCATCGACATGGGGGCCGTGGACCTAGTTCTGCAGGTCGAGTCGCCGGGGTCCGTCGCACGGGGGCTGCAGCGCGTCGGGCGCGCCGGTCACAGCGTCGGCGAGGTCAGCCGCGGGCGCTTCTTCCCCAAGTTTCGCGGCGACCTGCTCGAGTGCGCCGTCGTCTGCCGGCTCATGCGCGCCGGGCAGATCGAGCCGACCGTCGTGCCGCGCAACGCCCTCGACGTTCTCGCCCAGCAGATCGTCGCGATTGCCGTCGCCGCAGAGGAGGAGGACGGCATCGCCGTGGACGACTTGTACGCGCTCGTCACGAGCACCTTCTCCTACGCCGAGCTCTCCCGCGAGCTGCTCGAGCGCGTGCTCGACATGCTCGACGGGCGCTATCCCGACACCGCCTTCGGTGAGCGCTCGACTATCGGCCTGCGGCCGCGCATCGTCTGGGATCGCCTCGCCGGCTTGATCCGCCCCCGCCGCGGCGCGCGTCAGCTGGCCGTCTCCAACGCCGGCACGATCCCCGACCGCGGCCTCTACACCGTCACGCTGCCCGACGGGCGCCGCGTCGGCGAGCTCGACGAGGAGATGGTCTACGAGGCACGCGCCGGGCAGACCTTCATGCTCGGCGCCTCCGCTTGGCGGATCGAGGAGATCGGCCGCGATCGCGTGACCGTCACCCCCGCGCCTGGTGCGCCCGGCGCCGTTCCCTTCTGGAAGGGCGACACGCCGGGGCGCCCACTGGAGCTGGGCCGCGAGATCGGTGTCTTCTCGCGCTGGGCGGTCGAGCAGGACGTCGCCACGCTGCAGCGCGACTGCGATCTCGACGAGCGCGCTGCGAGCAACCTGCTCGCCTACCTGCGCGAGCAGCAAGACGCCACACGCGTGCTTCCCTCAGATCGCACGATCGTGCTCGAGCGCTTCCGCGATGAGATCGGCGACTGGCGCGTGTGCCTGCTCTCCCCCTACGGCGCCCGCGTGCACGCCGCCTGGGGGCTAGCGCTGTCCGCCCGCGTGCGCGAGCGCTATGGCCTGGAGGCCGATGCGCTGTGGTCTGACGACGGCATCGTGCTGCGCCTGCCCGACCTCGACGAGGACGAGGCGCAGGTGCTGCCATCGGTCGCTGAGCTCGTGCTGATCGAGCCCGACGAGCTGCAGCAGGCCGTGATGGCCGAGCTCGGCTCCTCCGCCCTCTTCGGCGCACGCTTTCGCGAGGCCGCCGCCCGCGCGCTGCTGATCCCCCGCGCCTGGCCCGGCCGGCGCGCGCCGTTGTGGCAACAGCGCCTGAAGGCCCAGAATCTGCTCGAGGTCGCGCGCGAGCACGAGGACTTCCCGATCGTGCTCGAGGCCTACCGCGAGTGCCTGCGCGACGTGCTCGACCTGCCGGGCCTGGAGACGCTGCTGCGCGCCCTGAACGCGCGCGAGATCTCGCTCGTGGAGGTGCAGACACCAGTCGCCTCGCCGTTCGCCTCCTCGCTGCTGTTCGACTACGTCGCCACCTACATGTACGAGGGCGACGCCCCCACCGCCGAGCGCCGCGCCGCCGCGCTCTCGCTCGACCGCGACCTGCTGCGCGAGCTGCTGGGCTCCGAGGAGCTGCGCGAGCTGATCGACCCCGGCGCGCTGGCACGCGTCTGCGAGGAGCTGCAGCGCCGCTCGCCGCTCACGCGCGCCACCGGGCGCGACGAGCTGCACGACACCCTGCGCGCGCTCGGCGACCTGAGCGCCGCGGAGGTCCGCGAACGCGTGCTCGAGGGGATCGACTCCCAGGAGCTGCTCGCGGGGCTCTGCCGCGAGCGGCGCGCCATAACGCTTCGCATCGGCGGCGAGCAGCGCTACGTGGCCGCCGACGACGCCGGCCTCTACCGCGACGCCCTCGGCGCCGTTCCGCCCGGCGGCCTGCCCGCGGCGTTCCTCGCCGACGTCGAGGACGCCCTTGCGCAGCTGGTGGCCCGCTATGCGCGCACCCACGGACCGTTTACGAGCGCGGAATTGCACGCGCGCTACGGCCTCGACGCCTCGGCCGTGCTGCGTGAGCTCGAACGCGCCGGGACGCTCGCCCGCGGCGAGATCGCCCCCGGCGGCAGCGGCATCGAATGGGCCGACGTCGGAGTCGTGCGCCGCCTGCGCCGCGCCTCGCTGGCGGCGTTGCGCAAGGAGATCGAGCCGTCCGCCCAGAGCGCCCTCGCGGCCTTTCTGCCGGCTTGGCACGGCATCGACAGACATACGGGCTCCGGCGCCGGGATCGAGCGCCTGCGCGAGGTTCTCGTGCCTCTCCAGGGACTTGCGCTGCCCGCCGAGACGTGGGAGCGCGATGTGCTCCCACGTCGCCTCGGCGCCTACTCGCCGGCGTGGCTGGACTCGCTCTGCTCCAGCGGCGAGGTCGTCTGGGTCGGCGCCGGACCGCTGGGCCGTTCCGGACGGGTCGCGCTGTACTTCCGCGAGGACGCTCCCCTACTCGGCCCGCCGCCCGTTCCGGTCCGTCAGGAGCAGAGCCTCGACACTCCCGCGCACGAGCTCGTTCGCGAGCGCCTGCGCGCCGGACCGCAGCTTCTTCGCCGATCTCCTCGCCGAGCTCGACCTGTCCGCCGAGGCGATCCGCGAGGCGCTGTTCGATCTCCTCTGGGCGGGCGCCGTCACGAACGACTCCTGGGCTGCGCTGCGGGAACCGCATCTGGCGCTGGCCCGCTCGCAGCCCTCCTCGGCGAGCGTGGCGGGACAGGTCGCTCGGGCCGGCGCTCCGATGCCCGGGCGCTTTGGCGCGCGCCGCCGCCGCCGCGCCGCCGGACACGGCTCGGTGCACCCGCCCGGGCGCTGGTCGCTGACCGAGTCGCTGTTTCGCTCCGGCGCCGGCGCCCCGTCCCCCGGCGAGCGCCGCCGCGCGCTCGCCGAGCTGCTGCTCGAGCGCCACGGCATCCTCACGCGCGAGCAGGTCCTGGCCGAGCGGATCGAGGGCGGCTTCGCCGGGCTGTACGAGACGCTCTGCGACCTCGAGACCCTCGGCGTCTGCCGCCGCGGCTACTTCGTCGAGGGCCTCGGCGGCGCGCAGTTCGCGCTCCCCGGCGCCGTCGAGCGGCTGCGCTCCGCGCAGGCCGAGCCGCTCGTGCTCGCCGCCGCCGATCCCTCCCAGCCCTACGGCGCCGCGCTGCCCTGGCCCGTGGCCGCCGAGCGTGCGAGAAACGGCAGCGGTGGCGGCCTGCGCCGGCCCGCGCGCGTGCCCGGCGCCCACGTCGTGCTTGTCGCCGGTGCCCCCGTGCTGTATGTCGAGCGCGGCGGACGCGGCCTGCTCGTGCTTGCGCCCACCGACACAGCCGACAACGGCCTCACGGCGCCGGCCGGCGCCGGCCCTCTGGCAGGGCACGAGCGGGTGCGCACGGCGCTGGGCGCCCTCGGCAAGGCCGTGCGCGCGGGTCGGGTCGGACGGCTCGCGCTGGAGCGAATCGACGGCGAGCCCGCAGTCGGATCACAGTGGGAGACATTGCTCTCAGAATTCGGCTTCCGCTCCGGTCCGCGTCGCCTCACGCTCAGCGCCTGATCTGGCCGCGATCGGCCGCTCCCGGCCGAGCCCTCTCGAATGTCAAGGAATGCAGGGCTTTGAAGGTCCATCCGATGATTGGAATGAGGCCCTGTTTGCGGCTGTTCGAATCCAAATGTCTGTCGGACATTCGGAGGTAGCGGAAACACTCCTGGAAACATCCGACGGATATTGTTATAAAAAACTTGCAATTAATCGCGAGATGGCCTATCTTCCAGAACCGTGGGGATGAGCGGAACTCAGAGGGATTCTCAGGGCGAGCCGGCTCCGTTGTACAGGAGACTGCCGCACGGGCCGCACGGCCTGGATCGCGAGGATGTCGCCAGGCATCAGCGCGCACGCCTCTACGGCGGGATGATCGAGTCGATCGCCCAGCGCGGCTATCACCGCACGACCGTGGCACACGTGATCGGGCTCGCGGGCGTCTCCCGGCGCGCCTTCTACGAGCAGTTCTCCAACAAGGAAGAGTGCTTCCTGGCGACCTACGACATCGTCGTCGCCCGCTCGCGCAAGCTCGTGCTCGAGGCTTGGGCCTCCGAACGCGGCTGGGCCAACCGCCTGCACGCCTCCTGCAAGTCCTTCCTCGACGACATCGTCGCCGAACCGAACGGTGCCCACCTCGTATTGATCGACGCGCTCGGCATCGGCTCCAAGGCGCGCGAACGCCTGCACCTCGCCGGCAACGCCTATGAGCGCCTCGTGGCCGGGGCCTTCAGGGTCTCGCCCGACACCGCGCCGCTGCCCGCGATCGCCTCCCGTGCGATCGTCGGCGGCGTCCGCCATGTCGTCTTCAACCGCATCCGCGAAGATCGCGTCTCAGAGCTGCGCACGATGACCGACGAACTGCTCGACTGGGTCGAGGCCTACCGCTCGCCGGCCACCACGCGGCTGAATGCGATCGCGCTCAAACAGCCGCCCGAGATCCCGCCCGCGCCGGCGGCCTTCCTCGCCAGCGACGACAAGCGCGCGCGGGTGCTCGGCTCCGTGGTCCACCTGACCCTCGACGAAGGCTACGGCGAACTGACCGATCCTCAGATAGCGCAGTTCGCCGGCATCTCCACCGAGGCTTTCCACAAGCAGTTCGCCTCCAAGGAAGAGTGCTTTCTGACCGTCGTCGACGAATTCGCCTCCGAAGCGCTGCACGCCGTCGAAGCGACGATTGCACCGATCTCCTCCTGGGCGAACGCCGTGCCCGTCGCCGTCGAAGCCTTCATCGAGCACATCGTCTCCCATCCCGCGCTGCTGCGGATGGCCTTCATCGATCTCTTCGACGTCGGCCCCGGCATGATCGGGCGCATGACCAAGTCGATCGACCGCTTCACCGGGATGCTCGCCGCCAACGGCCCCGCGCCGCGCCGCGCTCCCGAGATCGCCTCCGAAGCCATCACCGGAGCCGTCTGGGACATCATCAGCGCCTACTCCACGGCCGAGCGCATGCGCTACCTGCCCTGCCTCGCCGACCACATCTCCTTCGTCGTGCTCGCTCCCTACATCGGACCCAAGGTCGCGATCGACACGATCGAGCAGGCCCGCCTCGGCGCCGGCAAGCGACGCAGCCTCGTGGCGGCAGCGCAGCTGGCGGCGCCGCCGATTCACCAGCCCCAGGACGACTCCACGGCGCCCGACGCAGGCTCAGATGCAGGCAAGGTCACGAGGCTCGCCACCAGGCAGTCCGCCAAGGCCACGGCCGGGACCGCCAAGTCGGCGGCCAAATCGCCGGCCAAGCGCGCGTCGAAAGCGACGGGAAAATCCGCCAAGGCCCGCAAACCCACCGGCAAGCAAAGCGGCAAGACCGCGGCCAAAGCCGCCCTCAAACCGGCCGCGGGCAAGACCACGCGGACGAGCGCGAAAACGAACGCCAAGCCCGCGGCCAAGCAACCGGCCGACACGCCCGAGCAGCCGCAGCGCCTGCCCAAGCGCCCGGCGTCGCGATCGACGCCAAGCCCCGCCGGAGTCGCGCCGCTCGCGCCCGCGCCCGCCGAAGTAGCTCGCGCAGTCCGCGTCGAGGCTAGGGGATTGTGCAGTCCGCGGCGCTGTAACCCGGCGGATCGGCCCTCACGACGTTCGGATGCCCCGCGCTCGTCGTGCGCGTGGTCTGGTGCACGATCCTCCCCGCCCGGCGCCACTGGAAGGTCACGAGACCCCTCATCGTGTAGCCCGGCTGGCCCTTCGCGACGCTCAGCTGAAAGCTCGTCCCGCCCTGGCGTCCGCTCTTTGCGCTCCCCAGCGCGATGAAGCCCGAATCCGCACCGTGCGCCGGCACGCTCCAGCTCTTGCTCTGTCGGGTCCATGTACTCCAGCTGAAAGCGCATGTACATCGCGTCCTTTTCGTGCCCGTCGCTTGGCATCGAGCCACGGACCCCGACCGTGTCCGGCTCCTTCGCCGAGTTGCAGACGTCGATCGTCGCCCACAGTTCGCGCGAGCTCAGCAGCGAGTGTCCCGGCGGATGCGCCAGCGCCCCCACCACGATATCGCCGCGATCGCATTCAACGGTCCCATGCAGCCAAGATTACGCTGTCAGACGTCCGGCTGAGCCGGTGGCCCGGTGTGATATCCCTGCTCCGTGGCCGGTATGCGCTCAGCCGAGGTCGTCGAGCTACTCACGCGCGTGCCCGTGTTCTCCACGCTTGTCCCCGCCGACCTGAGCGCATCGCCGAGCTCGCCGTGCCCCGCGAGTTCGAGCCCGGCCAGGTCGTCTTCCGCGAGGGCGACTCCAGCGACACCTGTTACATCGTGCGCTCCGGTCGCGCCCGCGCCGTGCGCGAGCACTCCGACGGGCGCATCATCACGCTCGCCACTTTCGGCCCCGGCGACATCTTCGGCGAGCTCGCCATGTTCGAGGACGAGCGCCGCTCAGCCACGGTCGAAGCGATCGAGCCGACCGCCGCCGTGGCCGTGCTCGGCCCCGACATGCGCCGTCTCATGAACGAGCACCCGGGCATTGCCACACGCCTGGTGATCGCCCTCGGCCGGCGCCTGCGCGAGTCCAATGAGCGCCTCTCGCGCCAGTCCTTCCAGACCGTCCAATCGCGCGTCGCGGTCGTGCTGCGCGACCTCGTCCAGCAGGAGATCGGCGGCGGCGCCGCACCCACCGAGGTGCTGCTCACCACCACCCAGGCTGACCTCGCCCAGCTCGCCGGCTCCTCGCGCGAGTCCGCCAGCCGCTTCCTCGCTGTGCTCGAGCGCGCCGGCGTCATCTCCCAGGGCCGCGGCCGGCTGACCGTGCACGACCCGCGAGCGCTCGAGCAATATGTCTTCTGAGCCGCGGCGCCCTCCAGGCGCGCCAAGGAGCCGCCGCGGCGCCGGCGAGGGGGACGCCGACGATCGCCGCGGGCAGAGCTCACCTGCTCCAAGCGCCGCGAGATCTCCGCCGGCGGCGTCGTCCTCCGCGGCGAGCAGGTAGTCGTGATCGTCCCCACCCGCCGCGCGAGCAACGGCTCACGCGTGCTCGCGCTGCCCAAGGGCCACGTCGACCCCGGCGAGAGCCCGCTGCAGGCCGCCACCCGCGAGGTCCGCGAGGAGACCGGCATCGTGGCCGAGCCCGTCTGTGAGCTCGGCGAGACGCGCTATTGGTACCGGCGCCGACGGGCGCACGGTGCCCAAGATCGTCACCTTCTACCTCTTTACCTACCTCTCCGGAGACACCGCCGATCACGACGACGAGGTGCTCGAGGCCCGTTGGATCGACCTGCGCGAGGCCCTCACCGCGCTCAGCTACGAAGGCGAGCGCGCGATGATCGAGCGCGCGCTCGCACACCTCGACGCTCGGCTCGTAAGGGACCAAGAGCCGAGGTTGGTAGCCTGCCTGCGGCCATGCAGGTCCTCAACTTCTACTCCACCATCTTCGCCGACGAGCTCCTGCGCGGGCGCAAGACCGCCACGATCCGGCTCGGCGACAAGTCCGGCAAGTACCGCAAGAACCAGGCCGTCCTCGTCACGATCGGCTACCAGTACTCCCCCCGCGAACGCATCTTCGAAGCCGTCATCGACCAGGTCGAGGTGATGGCGCTCGCCGATCTCTCCCCGCGCGACATCAAGCACGACAACCCCGAGTTCCGCCGCCACGAGGAGCTCATCCACTTCCTCGAACAGATCTACGGCCGCTCGGTCTCGATGCAGGACACCGTCACCGTCGTGCGCTTCTCCCAGATCATCGACAAGCCCGCCGGCATGACCGAAGCCATGAAGGGCTTCGGCGGCGCCCAGAACTGAGCGCTTTCGTTACGCCCGCAGCTGCCGTAAGCGGCTTGGACCGCTGCCGTTGAAACTGCCGGCTTTGGCTTACCCACGATCTTTACCCGGGGGCCGGCCGTTTCTTCTATATATTGCATAGCGCCTGGCACTCTCTCCCCGTGAGTGCCAGCGAAGCACAGTCCACCAACTAGCGGAGGTTCTTTCGATATGAAGCTCAAGCCCCTGGGCGATCGGTTGATCGTGCGGGCGATCGAGGAGGAGGAGACCACGGCATCCGGCCTCGTCCTGCCCGACACCGCCAAGGAGAAGCCGCAGAAGGGCAAGGTCCTCGCCGCCGGCGACGGCCGCCTCGACGACGACGGCAAGCGCATCCCCCTCGACGTCTCCGAGGGCGACGAGGTCCTCTACTCCAAGTACGGAGGCACCGAGATCAAGGTCGACGGCGAGGACCTGCTCGTCCTGCGCGAGTCCGACGTGCTCGCCAAGGTCCTCTAGAGAGGCCCCGCCGCTCTTTCGATCGGCGCACACTTTTCAAGCACTGTCCAGCACTTTCGAGCCGCGGGGCCGCCGGCCTCGCAGAGGAGATTCATTCACATGGCACACAAGGAGATCAAGTACGACGCCGAGGCGCGCAAGGCGCTCGAGGCGGGCGTGGACGCGGTCGCCAACGCGGTCAAGGTCACGCTCGGCCCCAAGGGCCGCTACGTCGTGCTCGACAAGAAGTTCGGCGCGCCCACCATCACCAACGACGGCGTCACCATCGCGCGTGAGATCGAGGTCGAGGACGTCTTCGAAAACCAGGGCGCCCAGCTCGTCCGCGAGGTGGCCACCGCCACCAACGACGTCGCCGGCGACGGCACCACCACCGCCACCGTCCTCGCCCAGGCGATCGTCCGCCAGGGCCTGAAGAACGTCGCGGCCGGCGCCAACCCGCTCGCGCTCAAGCGCGGCATCGAGCGGGCCGTCGACCAGGTCGTCGTCAACATCGCCTCGCAGTCCAAGGAGGTCTCCGGCAAGGACCAGATCGCCCGCGTGGCGACCATCTCCGCCGGCGACGAGGAGATCGGCGACGTCATCGCCGACGCGATCGAGAAGGTCGGCAAGGACGGCGTCGTCAACGTCGAGGAGGGCCAGACGTTCGGCATGGACCTCGAGTTCACCGAGGGCATGCAGTTCGACAAGGGCTACATCTCCCCCTACATGGTCACCGACCAGGACCGCATGGAGGCCACGCTCGAGGACCCCTACATCCTCATCGCCAACTCCAAGATCGGCTCCGTCCGCGACGTGCTGCCTGTTCTTGGAGGCCGTCATCCAGTCGGGCAAGCCGCTCCTGATCATCGCCGAGGACGTCGAGGGCGAGTCGCTCGCGACGCTCGTGGTCAACAAGCTCCGCGGCACCTTCACCGGCGTGGCCGTCAAGGCCCCCGGCTTTGGCGATCGCCGCAAGCGCATGCTCGAGGACATCGCCATCCTCACCGCCGCCGAGGTGATCACCGAGGAGCTGGGGCTGAAGCTCGAGAACACCCAGCTCTCCCAGCTCGGGCGCGCCCGTCGCGTCGTCGTCGGCAAGGACAACACCACGATCGTCGACGGCGCCGGTGACACCGAGGCGATCAAGGGCCGCATCAACCAGATCAAAGCCGAAATCGAGAACACCGACTCCGACTTCGATCGCGAGAAGCTCCAGGAGCGCCTGGCCAAGCTCTCCGGCGGCGTCGCCGTCGTCAAGGTCGGCGCCGCCACCGAGACGGAGATGAAGGAGAAGAAGCACCGCGTCGAGGACGCCCTGCAGGCGACCCGCGCCGCGCTCGAGGAGGGCATCGTGCCCGGCGGCGGCGTCGCGCTGCTGCAGGCCTCCAGGCCGTCTCCACCGACGGCGACGGTGACGACGACGAGAAGACCGGCGCGCGCATCGTTCTGCGTGCGCTGGAGGAGCCGCTGCGCCAGCTCGCCGAGAACGCGGGCCTCGAGGGCTCCGTCGTCGTCAACGACGTGCGCAAGGCCAAGGCCGGCCAGGGTCTCAACGCCGCGACCAACGAGATCGTCGATCTCGTCGCCGCCGGCGTCATCGACCCGGCGATGGTCACGCGCTCGGCGCTGCAGAACGCCGCCTCGATCGCCAAGAACATCCTCACGACCGAGGCGATCGTCGCCGAGGTGCCGGAGAAGGAAGGCGGCGGGATGCCCGGCGGCGGTGGCATGCCGGACATGAGCGGGATGATGTAAGCAGCGCACGGCGCTCCCGCGAGGGCCCGGCATCCGTGCCGGGCCCCCGTCGTCGTCGCCTGTCCCGATCGGCCGCGACCCTCCGCGGGCGGATCGCGCTAGCCGTAGTAGCGGGCGATCGTCTGCAGCTGGCTGAGCAGATCGTGCCCCAGGAACAGGACGACCATCGCGGTCCGACCACGGGCGCCCACCTTCGCCCCGCGCCGCGAATCGCCAGAACGATCGCGGCGCCGAACACCGGCAGCAGCGGCAGCAGGTAGCGCGGCTCCCCGAGCGAGCATTGTGTTCGATCAGATCGCAGCGGTAGGAGGAGTAGCCGAGCATCCACATCACCCCCAGCGCGATCGCCGCGTAGGCCGCGAGCTCCGGCAGGCGCGCTGCTCAGCGCCTTGTGGCGCACGAACAGCTCCCTGGCGCAGAGTGCCGCGACTCCCACTGCCAGCACGAGCGCGACGTTGTCGACCCAAGTGGGAAGGTCGTGTCCATCCAGCCGTAGAAGCCCACCGAGCGGTCGAACCAGATTTCCCGCAGCGGCAACACTCCCTTGAAGTAGGACGTCATCCCCGGCAGCCGGGGTAGGAACAGTTGCCAGGTGTAGCTGAGCTCTTTGAGCAGCGTCCCCGGCCACAGCTGGCCCGCCCGTTTTCACCGCGCCACCGGTGGCCGGATTGCTCGTCAGCGCGTTGCGCAGCACGAACAGCGCGGAGGGAGCGATGCCGATGCGCGCCCGCGATCGCGGGCGAGCGCAGCCCCGCCCAGCGATGGGATTTGAAACCGCGGACCGCCAATACGGCCAGCCCCGTATACACCCCCAGGGCCACCCCGACGTAGTTGACCTTGCTCGTGAAACCCACCGCGATCACCACACCCATCGCGAGCGCCAAGCGCGTACTGAACCCGCGACGGAACGCGAGCGCCATGCACAAGAACACGGCCGTGGAGGCGGTGTACAACATCGCTTCCGGGCTCACGATCGCCGACATGGATATGAACAGCGGCTGCAGCGCCACGCACAGCGCGCCGACCGTCGCCGCCCACGGCGTTCCCGGTAGGATCTCGCGCAGGAAGTAGAACGTCAGCAGCGCCGTGATCGCCGCCATCAGCGCGCTCAGCAGCCGCATCAGCTGTAGTTTCGTGACGAGATTGCTCCCGCCCATTACATAGGGGATCGTCTCGAGCGCGTAATATCCCGGCGTCTCGGACGACGACGCGCCCCGCTTCCCCGAAGCCTTCCAGCGGCGGCGCCTTCTCGACGTTTTCGTTCAACGTTCTCTGCTCCGCGCTCGTGGTCAGCGAGGGTTCGTACGGCGTGAAGCGCACCTGGAAGTAGTGGAACCCTTCCGTCACCAGCCTCAGTCCCTGCGAGTACGGTTCTTCGCCGCTCAAGTGCGCCTTTTCAGGTGGCTTTCCCGCCGCGGAGAGGTACTCGACGTAGGAGTAGTTGTCGATCTCGTCTTTTCCTTGAAAAGGCGGTGTGATGATCGACCACGCCGTGGCGTTCAACAGCGCGATCAGCCCGCAGACCCAGGCGGCCTTGGGTACGCGCCTGAGCGCGGCTCGCGCGCCGAACGAGGGCATCTCGCGCGCACGTGCTCGTGCTGCCCGTGTCGGGCGCGTGGGCCGAGAGTCGACGGGCTCACTCCGCGGCTGCTCGCGCGGGGGTTGCGTGGTGCTCACGGCAGCTCCCGCAGCGTCAGCCGGATCGCGAGCGCGCCGACGGCGGCCATCAGCGCCGCGACCAGCAGCGCGATCCATGTCCCGCTGTATGCGCGGCCGAGCCCCATGTGCCTAGCCACCGACAGCACGCGCGACCACCACGAGCCCTGGCCGGCGGTGAGGTATTCGACGCCCACCTTGCCGCTGAGCAGCGCGTGACCGCTCGCCGCCGCGGCCGGTGTGGGCGAGCTGCCGCCCACGTCCACCGCTGCCGCTTCCTGTGCGGGGGTACCGATTCCGAGCAAGCTCAGCGGCTGGCTGTTCGGCCCTACCGCAAAGCAGAACGTGACCCCAGAGGTCTGACGATCGACGGGCTTGACGGGCACCGTGACGGAGTCGCTCGTCCAATTGGCCCCCCGGCTGCCTTCGGTGAGGATCCGCGAGCCGCTGTAAATCCGTACGTGCATTCTCGCCCCGTAGAACGCCCACGTCCCGATACGGACCCCCGACACGTTGGCGGGCAGCGTTTCGCCGGACTGACACACGGCGATATCGCCGAGGTCGCGGACCAGCGGCACGTCTCTGGCGTCGCCTGTGGGCACGCCCACCCGCGCGATGCGCGGCGGTGAGCGCGTGAGCGTCACGGCGACTACGGCCGCCAGCAGCACGACGCCCACGGCCAGCGTGACCCTGACGCTTCTCATCGATCCCGGGCTTTCTCGGTGACTGCCAACAACGCTCAGCTCCCCTTGTGCACATGTGCGCCGCGTGCGCGTCGTGCCTCGGTCACGACGCCGGCCGAGGACGCTGGCTCGGGAGGATGCCGGTCGTATGAGATATTGCAATCGCGGCTGTGAAAAGTGGCTGAAACAAGGCCCCAGACGCGGGCCGGCGTCTCCGACTCGGCTCCCGCGCCAGCCGACTCGGTCCTGCGCCGGCCGATCCGGCTCCTGTGCGGACAGCGCGTCCGTGTGCCGAACGGTCTTGCACATCGGGAGTTGTAGTCTCGCCAGGCCCATGAGCTCTCCTGCCGTCGATGACGTCTTGAGCTCCGCCGAGGCCGGCGGCAAGGTGATCCGCGGCAGCGCGTGGCGGATAGCCGGCAATGTCGCGGGCATCCTCGCGGGACTGGGCACGGCCACGCTGCTGCTGCGCCATCTCGGGGTGGCGGAATCCGGACGCTACGTCACGGTGCTGTCGCTGGTGGCGATCGCCTCGAGCGTCGTCGATCTCGGACTCAACGTCAGCGCCAGTCGCGAGCTGGCTCTGCGCGGCCTCGGAGCGACGCGGCGCTCTGATGGCCAACATCCTCGGCCAGCGCTTGTGGTGACGCCGATCGCGGTGCTGGCGATCGTCTCCTTCGCGGTGCTCGCGGGATATCCGGCCAGCATGGAGATCGGCGCCGCGCTGGCGGGTACCGGCCTGTATGTAGTGGCGCTTGCCGACGCGCTGCTGCTGCCCCTGACGGTCGAACTGCGCAACGTCGGGCTGGCGTTCGTCGACTTCCTCAAGCAGGCCGTCGCGCTCGTCGTGCGTAGCGCTGCTCGTTACGCTCGGCGCCCGTCTGACGCCGTTCTTCGCGGTCCTGATCGTCGTCGGCCTGGCGGTGATCGCGACCGTGCCGCTGCTGGCCGGTCCCGGCGCGTTCGTGCGCCCGCGCTGGGATCGCCCGGAGCAGCGAACGCTGCTGACGCGGGCCTTGCCGCTGGCGGCCGCGCTCGTGCTCGGGCAGGTCTACTTCCGGCTGGTGATCCTGTTCATGTCGCTCATCTCCGATCCACGGCAGACCGGCTACTTCGGCGGATCGCTGCGCGCGATGGAAACACTTGTGGGCATCCCGATCCTGGTCGCGGGAGTCGCGCTGCCGATGCTGGCGGCGGCGGCACGCGACGATCACGCGCGGCTGCGCCACGCGATCGAGGGTCTCAGCGAGGGCGCCGTGATCGCCGGCGTGCTGGCGGTGCTCGTCACCGTGCGCGCCGCGGAGCCGGTGATGGCGATCATCGGCGGTCCCGCCTTCCGTCCCGCGGGCGCGGTCCTGCGCATCCAGGTGGGCGCACTGCTGTTCGGCGCGCTCGTCCAGATTTGGGCGGTCTCGCTCGTCGCGCTCGGCCGTCAGCGCGAGCTGATCTTCACCAACGCCCTTGGCCTGCTGGGAGTGGCGGTCTTTGCCGCCGTGCTGGTGAGGCCCTTCGGCGCACAGGGCGGAGCGGCCGCGAGCGTGCTCGGCGACGCCCTGCTCGCGGCGCTCGTCTACTGGCAGGTTGCGCGCGTGCGCAGGCAGAGTGACGGTGCGCATCGGCTTCCTGGGCAGGGTCGCGCTGGCGGCCGCCGTCGCGAGCGCCGCGCTGGCTCCTCCCCGGCTGCCCGATCTCTCGCCGCGGCGCTGGCCGGCGCGCTGTTCCTGGGCGTCGGTCAGCTGATCGGCATGGTGCCCGACGAGCTGCACAGCGCCTTCTCCGGTCGCTGGCTGGGGCGCTTGCACAGAGGCGTCT
The DNA here is from genome assembly GCA_963714025.1 of uncultured Solirubrobacterales bacterium. GTDB lineage: Bacteria > Actinomycetota > Thermoleophilia > Solirubrobacterales > Solirubrobacteraceae > Palsa-744. The sequence continues at coordinate 1,436,062 of OY970221.1, read as the reverse complement.
GACCAGCTTGGCGGTTCGCGGAGTGCCCGACCGGGTGCGCCGACCGGTGGGGTGCCGCCCGGCGTCCGCCTCTGGCTGACTCACTGCGGGCGATCGACCTTCCGGGCGATCAGCGCCACCGAGATGCCGCCGATCCGACCGGCTTGGAACGGCAGTCTCCTCACCATCTCGAACAGCCATCTTGGGGTCTTGTTCGGAGGGATCCTCCCGCAATAGTCACACGCGACCATCTCCAGGCCGGCCTGGCGCGCCAGCGCTTCGAGGTAGGCTTTCGGGACTGCGCAAACGTGCCGCGCTCCTGTCGATTGCGGAAGCCCGAACCCGGGAACTGCAGCAAGTTCGCCCAATTGGGCTCGAAGATGACCACGTACCGCCCGCTCCACGCGTCCCATCTCCCGCACCGCCCGAGCCGGGTCTTTGAGGTGGTGCAGAACCTCCCACGTGTACACCAGCCTCGTAAGAGCCGTGAGGCGGCTCCGGGTCTGCGGCGTCGATCACGCGTAGCGATCCTCGATCGATCGGGTTGTGCTCGAGCATCAGCTTCGAGATGTCCCCACCCTCCACACGCGGAACGATCTCGGCGAAATCGTGCGTCGCAAAGCCATCCCCGCAGCCGACATCGAAAGCGGAACGCACGCTGGCCAGATCGATGTGGCGTCTTATGTACTCGATTCGCTGGCAGGCAAAGAACTCCACCACCGGATGGTCGAACCCGCGGGCGTTCTTGTTACTGGCCCAAAACTGTTTCTGATACTCCTTGCTCAGATATTGCGATTCCACAAATCGCACCATATCCCCGGTGCGATCGTCTGCCGGGTAAAGGACCCATTTGGGTGACGGTACAGCTGCGTTTGATCGCGAAAGTCTTTGTCGTTGCGGCATTGAGTTGGCGCGTCGTCCGTGAGATCATCGGCGCGCTCGGCGACCGACGGCGGTCGCCGCACCAGGAGTCCCGCCGCCATGTCGATGCCCTCACTCTCGGTTGTACATGCCCGTCTTCAAACAGCCCAAGTGGATCGCTCGCACGATCGCCGACGCGACGCTCGCGGTCGAGCGCTCTCGATTCGAGCGGGTGGAGATCGTCGTCGTGGTCGCCGACCAAGAGGACTCGCGACGTGCTCGCGCGACTTGCGCCCTCCACTGCCGCTGCGCCCTCCAGGAGGAACGCCCGGGCCGCTTGGCAGCACGCCGAGCCAGGCATCGAAGCCGCCACCGGGGATCTCGTGCTGCTGCTCGACTCGCGCGTCCTCGATAGAGCCCCGAAACGCTGCGCTTCGTCGGCCGAACGAGATCGAGAGACGAGCGCGACCTCCCGATCTGGTCGGCGCATTTCGAGTTCAACGTCGAGACTCCATATGGACGCTTCTGGAGCGTGGATCATCCCCCTCGTGTGGTGGCGCTGCTGATCCGCAAACGATTGTGACCAGCTTTGGGCTTGGGGAATACGATCGCTACGCAAAGGCCACGACATGCTTTCATGGCTCCGCGCGGCGATGTTGCTCGGATGCGAACGATCGCAGTTCAAACTCCTACTACACGGATACCCGCTACGCCAGCGACGACACGAGTCTGATCCGTATCCTGGCCGCGCGGCAGCCGATCAACGTCTCGCCTCGCTTCGCGTGCATCTACGCCCCGCACGAAAGCTATCGCGCGTTCATGCCCGACGTCTTTCACCGTGGCAGGACGTTCGTCGACAGCTACGGCCCACCCCGGCACCCGGCTTCTTCCCGCTGGTGCTCGCTTTCTACCCCGCTCAGCCTGCTGATGGCGATCGCTCGCACTGCGTCGGCCGCGGCTAGTTCTTTAGCGCCGCAGCTCGCAGCGCCTAAGCCCCTTTCATCGCCGCCGCCACGGCGCTGCGTCGCGACCGCGCCACCGTCGTGTCGCTCGCCTGGGTCGGCCCAAACTGGCTGGCGGCGATGTGCGCCGACTATGGAACGGGCTCTGTGGCGCTGCGCTTCGCGCGCGCCTATAAGCAGCTGTGTGTGTCGAACCCTTGCCGTAGGTTCCGCTTCTGATCGCCGACCGGTCAGCCCTTGGGTGCGCGTTTCGCACGTTGGCGCGTTTGCGCGGCCGGAAAGGGCCTCGGTCTCGCGTAGGGTGTCGGCCGTGCCGATCTCGTAGAAGCGTGCCTGCGCCTCGAACCCCCGCAACCGGCCCCGCCCAGCAAGCCGCCCGTACAGCTCCGCGAGATCGTCCTCGCCCGCCGGTGCGCAATCGAGCGCCTCGCTCGTTCAGCCCGCCGAGGCCATAGTCGATCCACTGCATCTCGGGCGTCGGCGAGCGCTTGTCGTAGAGCACGACCATGCCGTCGCGGTACACGGCGTTGGACCTGTCCCAGCGGTTGTCGTTGCGCAACACCGTCATCACCGCCGGCAAGCCGCTTCGGGCCCAGTCGCGAGCGACGGCGCGGTAGCGATCCGCAGGTAGATCTTCGCCGTCGAGCACCAGAAAGCGCTCGCCCAGCATCTCCCGCGCGCGCCTGATCGCGCCCCAGCCTGCCGTCCCTTCCCCGGGGCACGCCTCGAAGCTGTAGTACCAGCTCGATCCCAAAGCGCATCGCCCCCGAGGCGCGCACGGATCTGCTCGCCCAAATAGCCCCACGCACAACACCACCCGGCGCGCGCCGTGGCTGGAAAGCATCAGCAGCTGATGGCCAGAAACGGCTCGCCGGCGACCTCCAGCAGCGGCTTTGGCGTGTCGCGCACGCAATCGCCCAGCCGCGTGCCCAGCCCTCCGGCGAGAATGCAGACGGGCGGCAGCTCCCACCCCTGCGGCGGCCTCGGCGCTCATGAGTACTCGCTGGCGTAGGCGCCGCCGAACTCGAAGTCGAAGCGAGCTCGGCGGCGCCGGCCGCCGCCATCGCCTGCCTCGTGTCCTCCGGGCGCGGGGCATAGAGCAGCAGAAAGCCGCCGCCGCCGGCGCCCACGAGCTTGCCGCCGATCACGCCGCTGCGCCGCGCAAGCGTGTAGAGCCGGTCGATGTGCTCGTCGGCCATTCCCGGCGAGCGCCGGCGCTTGTGCTCCCAGTGCTCGTGCATCAGTTCGGCGTACCCCTCGAGGTCGCCGCTCCTGCAGCAGCTCGCGGCTGCGCAGGCCGAGCTCCTTGGTGCGGTGCAGGTTCTCGAGCATCTGCGCGTCGCCGGCCTTGGAGCGCTCATCCTGGTCGGCCAGCACCTTCGAGGCCGAGCGCGCCTCGCCCGTGTAGAACAGCAGCAGGTGGTCGCGCAGGCGTCGCAGCGCCTCGGTGTCGAGCTCGAGCGGCTCGCACCTCGACCTTCCCGTCGCGGATGGATCGTGTAGGCGCAGATGCCGCCGTGCGCGGCGACGTAGGGATCCTGCTTGCCGACCGGCTCGCCGAGCACGTCCATCTCGATCTCGCACGCCGCCTCGGCCAGGTCCCCGGCGTGATCGACGTCCGGCGCGCGTGCGCCAGCCCCTTGAGCAGGCAGACGGTGTAGGCGCCTGAGGAGCCCATCCCGGTCCCCGCGGGCACGTCGGCGACCGAGGCTATCTCCAGCGGGTTGCCGCGCCAGTGGCGCAGCAGTGTCTCGCGCAGGATCGGGTGGCGGATCTCGGCTGATCTCGTCCACCTCCTCCAGCTCGGAGTACTTCATCCGGTAGCGGCGCTGAAAGACGGTGTGGGTGAGCATGTAGACGTACTTGTCGATCGCGCCCGAGACGAGGAAGCCGCCGTGCTCGCGGTAGTAGGAGGGCAGGTCGGTCCCGCCGCCCCCGAGCGAGATCCGCAGCGGGGCGCGGCTGAAGATCACGCTCATCGCGCGCGCTCCAGCTCATCGCGCCGCGCGCGACTCGCATCGCGCCAGGCGTACTCGTTGGCTTGCAGCCAGTCGAGCGTGCGCACGATCGCCTCTCGATCGTCAGCTTGCGGCTCCCAACCGAGGCCGCGGATGCGCGTCGTGTCGAGCAGGATCAGCGGGCTGTCGCCGATCCACCCGCGCCGCCCGCCGCGTGTGCTCGATCTCCGGCGAGAGCCGAGAGGTGCTCGGTGATCATCGCCACCGATTCGTCGACGAGCGATCGTCTCCTCGGTGCCGAGGTTGTAGATGTGGGCGCCCGGCTCCTCGCGTGGCGCTCGGCCGCGGTGAGGATCGCGGACGACGCAGTCCTGGACGTACAGGTAGGACTTCTCCTGGCGCCCGTCGCCGAGCACCCGCAGCCGCGTCGGGTCGCGCTTGAGCGCGCAGAAAGAAGTCGAACACGTGCCCGTGCGTGTAGCGCTCGCCGAGGATCGAGACGAAACGGAAGATCAGCCCCGTGAAGCCATAGCCGGCGGCGTAGGCCTCGATCAGGCCCTCGCCTGCGAGCTTGGAGGCGGCATAGAGCGAGGTCTGGACCGGGAAGGGCGCGTCCTCGGGAGTGGGAAACACCTCGGGCTCGCCGTAGACCGAGCCGGTCGAGGAGAACGCGATCCTGCTCACCCCCTCGGCGCGCATCGCCTCCAGCACGTTCGAGGTGGCGAGCGTGTTCTGCTCGAGGTCGCGCCGGGGGTGCTCCAGACCGCGGCGCACGTCGGCGTTGGCCTGCAGGTGAAAGACCCAATCGCACCCCGCGACGGCCTCGTCGCAGCACGGCCTCGTGTCGAGCACGTCGCCCTCGCACCAGCCGCACCCCCGCATGCGCCAGCGCTTCCGCGAGGAACTCGCGCCGGCCGGTGCGGAAGTCATCGACGATCACGACCTCCACGCCCCGGGCGATCAGCCGTCGGCGAGGTTGCTGCCGATGAACCGCCCCACCGTGATGCACGCCGCCATCGATCGCATGCGCGTCTCAGGCTGGCATCGGCTCTTGAGAGGGTCGCATAGCCAGAGCGTGAAGCCCGCGCAGCGCGTCGCCGTGGAACATCTGCACCGTCTCCAGCGAGTACTGCTCGAGGTTCTTGCCGAGGCAGTCGAGCTTCTTCAGCAGATCGTGGGTGATGGTGATGATGTGGCAGCCGACGTCGTTGGCCTGAACGAGATTGAGGATCTCGCGCGGCGAGGCCCAGATCAGCTCCGAGCGCGGCGCCTGCACCATGATCTCAAGCGAGCGTGCCATGATCGGCACGGGATCGACGCCGGCATCGGCGATGCGGCCGGCGAACACCGAGATGTAGGACGGCGCGCCGTCCGCGACGGCCGCCGTGATCAGCTCGACCTGGGCCGTCGTGAACAGCGCGGTGACGTTCACCTTGACCCCATCCTCCGAGAGCTCTCGAACGAGCGGCGCCATCGACTCGCCCGTTGGTGGTGGTGACGGGGATCTTGACGTAGACGTTCTCCCCCCAGGAGGCGATCTTGCGCGCCTGCCGGCGCATCTCCTCGGCTCGTCGGCAAACACCTCGAAGGAGATCGGGTGCGTCGTGACCCGCTCGAGCAGTTCGCGCGCGAAGCTCGGTCGTAGTCGGTCAGGCCGGCCTTGCGCATCAGCGTCGGGTTCGTCGTGAACCCCGAGATACGCGGATCGGCCGCGAGCGCGAGGATCCCGTCGAGATCGGCGCCGTCGGCGAATATCCGTGTTGTGATCTGATCGAGCATGGCGGCTCCCTACCGGGCACCGGTCGGAAGCCCACCATAACGGCGCCGATTCGATCAAGTCCCGTCTATCACATTCCGCCAGCGATGCTCGGCCCCCGCGACCAGGCTCTCGACGCTCAGATCGGGCGAAACCGCTTGCAAACGCTTGTGTACGCTGCCTGGATAGGCGACCAGCAGCGTCGTGCAGCCGGCAGCCTGACCCGCCGCGACATCGGCGTCGGTGTCTCCGACCATCCATGAGCTCGCCAGATCGAGCCCGAGCGCACGCGCCGCGTCGAGCAGCATTCCGGGAGCCGGCTTGCGGCACTCGCACGGCCCGGCCAGCTCGGGCACCACGCCCTGCTCGGTGGTGCAGGCAGATGTGCGAGGCGGCGAGCTGCACACCCTCGGCGCGCGAGCAGCTCGAGCACGCGCTCGTGCACCGCCAGCAGCTCCGCCGGCGAGACCTTGCCCTTCGCCGCCGCCGGCTGGTTGGAGACGCACACCAGGCGATAGCCGGCCGCTGCAGCGCGCGCAGCGGCCGCCGCAGCGCCGGGCGCAGGCGCACGTCCTGGACGCTCAGCGGCGACTCGGCTCGCCCGATGATCGGATCCGGGACGAGCTCGTTGAGCACCCCGTCGCGATCGAGGAACACGGCGGCACGGCCGTTGACGCTCATCGCGATATCGGCGTATCGACTTGCGCGCGTCGAAGCGGCTGGCGAGCGACTCCCAGTGGCCCGCTTGACGGCCAGCTCGGGGTGTGACACCAGCGCGTGCCAGACGACCGCCTGGAAGGACTCCACCAGCGGCGTGCGCAGCTCGGGTGGAGGCTCGATGCGATCACGACGTCTGCCAGCTCGGCGAGCGTTCCGCCAGGAGCGCCGACCACGCCATAGATCGCCGCGTCCACGCGCGTGGGCGCGCTCGATCGCATTGACGAGGTTGACCGACACCCTGTGCTCGCGCGAGCCACCGCCGACCGAGAACACGAGCATCGCGTCGCGCCCGGCCAGGCCGCGAGACCTCCAACCACCCGCTGAACGAGCTCTCCCAGCCGTCGTCGTTGGTCCGCGCCGTGAGCTCGGAGACGTTGTCGGTCGGCGCGTAGCTCTCGATGCGCAGAGCTTGCGGAAGTCGTTGACCGCGTGCGAGGCGTGGCCGGCGCCGCCACCGACCCCGAGCACGAACAGGCGCCCGCCCCGCGTCCGGATCCCGGCGAGCTCTCGCGCGAGCCGGTCGACCTGCTCCGGGTCGACGAGCTCGGCCAGCTATTCCGATGTCGCCGCGAGATAGCGAACGCTGTGCGCGCTTGCCTGCATCCCGGTCGAGCTCGACGCAGAGGACCGCCGCGTGCTGTGACTCACTGCCTCCGGTGAAGGATCACCTTGACTCATGACCGACCACCATCTCCCTCTCCCTCCCCCTCTCCCTCTCGGCCAGAGATTCTCGCCGTGCGCGGCCAGCCGCCCGTTGCGGCTCGCCCAGCAGCGCGATCTCCTGCATCATCGAGATCACGCGGCGCTCGAGCCGGCTCACGCGCACGGAGAAGTGAAGCAGCAGGAGCATCCCGAACAGAATGCCGAAGAAGTAGAGCATGCTGGCCTCGGAGCTCGCGCCGACCGCTTCCGCGATCATCCGCAGCAGGCCTTCCCAGGCGGCCAGCACGAGCAGCACGACGCCGGTGAGCACCCACAGGACCGTGTATTCCTCCTTGAGCTGGCGCCGGCGAACGAGCTCGAGGATCAGCACGAGCAGCGCGAGGCTCCCGCGATCCCGATCACGCGCAGCGGCCAGCCTGAGTCGATCGTGGTGGCTAGCTGTGCTGACGGGATGAGCTTTGCCGCGCGGCCGCAGCAGCGTGACGAGGATCGAGAGCAGCATCTTGTAGACGTAGTATGGAGCTCTGGGTGGTGTGCATCGACTCGCCCGGCGAGGGCCGCATCTGCACCGGCACCTCGCGCACGCGATAGCCCGTGCGGTGCAGGAGGATGAGGATGTCCGCGTCGGGATAGTCGACGGGGAAGAGGTCCTGCGAGAAGAGCCGCGCGATGTCCGCGCGCATGACCTGAAAGCCGGAGGTCGGGTCGGTCACGTCCTGCCCGATCGCAAGCGAGGCGAGCCGCGCGAAGAGCCCGATGCCGATCGAGCGCGCCAACGGCGTCTTGTAGTGTTCGTCCTTGGCGAGGAAGCGTGAGCCCACGACGACGTCGGCCTCGTCTTCGCGCACGATGTCGAGCATCTTCGAGAGGTACTCGGCGCGGTGCTGGCCGTCGGCGTCGATTTGCCCGACGTCGTGTAGCCGTGGCGCACCGCGTACTTGTAGCCGGTCTGCAGCGCCGTGCCGTAGCCGCCGTTGACGGGCAGCGAGAGCGCGATCGCACCCGCGCTCGCCGCCTCCTCGGCGGTGCCGTCCTGCGAGCCGTCGTCGACGACGAGCACGTCGGCGTCGGGCAGCGTCTGATGGACGTCGCGAATGACCGCGCCGACGCGGCCCGCCTCGTTGTAGGCGGGGATCACGATCAACAGATCTTCGCCTTGCACGTCCATGCATGGAGGGTAAACCTCCAGGGCGGGGTCGCTGGAAGGCACGATCTCACGCACGGGCGCTGGTGGTCGAAGATCCGTCCACCACTTGGCAAATCGCGCTTTTGGGGTGCTGGAACGCGTCAATCAAGCATCCTCTGCTGTCTCTCACTCCCGGGCTGGTCGAGCGCCGCTTCAGCCGGGAAGGCGGAAGGCCGCGATTTCAGCGCCTGCCCGCTCGTGGCCGCCAGCCCGGCGGGGGCGACAGCATGTCGCCGCTCACGGCCACGCCCGTGTTGGTGCCGGCCGGCAGTGCGGTTTCCCAGACGATCGCTCCGTTGCCGGCGTTGAACGCGTACAACGTTCCTTCGAACGTGGTCGTGAACACGAGGTCGTTGACAGCCGTCGCCGCGCCGAACGCGGCGGAGGGGAACTTATGGTCCCACTTGACCGCGCCCGTCGCCGTGTCCAGCGCGACCAGTTCGCCGGTCGTAGGTCCGTTTTCCTGGGTTTCGCCCTGCGTGGCGATGGTCACGGAGTGGTTTACGACCGGCACGAACACCGTCGACCCGTTCGATGCCATCGGCGCGATCACGCCGCCCAGCAGACCGGGGTAGACCGTCTCGGGCATCTTCAACTTGGAGTATTCGTGTTTCATCGCATACTCCCCGTCTTCGTCGTGCCCGTTATGGACGCCGACCGGGCGCTTCCACAGCAGCTTGCCGGTCTGACTGTCCAGCGCGATCACGACCCCCGCCTTGCCGGCTGCGATCACCTCCTGCCTGCCGGCGACGTTCGCCAGGATCGGTGGGTCCTGCAGGTCGTGGTCATACAGGTCGTGGGGTGTCAGCTGGTAGTACCACTGGAGCTTCCCGGTGCTCGCGTTGAGCTTGACGATCGAATCCGTGTACAGATCCGGGCCGGGCCTGCTCGACCCCCACGGGTATTCGTTTGTACCCGGGAACGGCGCGGGGTTGCCGGTGCCGATGTACATGTATCCCTGGTTGTCGAACGCCGGTGAGTACCACAGCCCGCCGCCCGAGTTGATGCTGACGTTTTCGGCCGACCACAGGTTTTCGGGGGCCGTGTCGAAGTGCCACAGCTTCTTGCCGGTCTTCGCGTCCAGCGCCCACAGTATGCCGACGCCTTCGCCGCCGTAGAACTTGCTGTTGTTGCCCGGCACGGTCGCCACGTAGACGATGCCGTCGTGGTACCCGGGCGCCATATCGATGCCCTCGTGTTCGTTGCGCACGAGCGTCACCGACCACAGCTGTTCGCCCGTCTTCTCGTTCAGCGCGAACGCCGCCGTCGCCGTCGCTCCGAACACCTCGCCACCCTGGACGACCAGGCCGTTCGGTCCCTGATCCGGGGATTCGTAGGTTTTCGTCCACATCACCTTGCCGGTCTTCAGGTTGATCGCCTGCACATTGGAGGCCGAGGTCCTGGGAGAACACCGCCCCATTGCTGATGATCGGCGATGACGAGTAGCTCCCGTACTGGCTTTTCGCGCTCAGCGGCAGCGTCCACGCGCTTTGGAGCTTGGAGACCGTCCCGCTGTCGATCGGACCACCCACATAGCGGGTGTTGGAGGTGTCGCCGTTCGGGTATCCCGAGCCGGTCAGCAGCGAGCTTTCCGAGGAGCTGGACGACCCCAGCGACCCCACCGCGATGCCCGCCGCCACCAGCACCACGATGACGCCCGCCACGAGCCACGCGGCTTTCGGAGCTTTCGCCATTTTTTTGAGGGGTCCCGGCGTCTCACGCCCCTGGCGCGAGGAATTCGCTTTGCCGGCCTGTGCGCGGCGCGCTTGCGCACGGCGGACCTGACGTGAGGGTGACGGCATCTAGACGACCTCCGTTATCGGACTGCGGTTTGCCTGACCTACCTGCTCGCCTTTATCGTGATACAGCGGCTCCAGCACGCGGTTGGCCAGCAGCCCGAGACAGCCCAGGTTCGCGAACCCCGGCCCCTGACTGAGCGCCCCCAGTCCCGGGATGTGCAGCCTTGGATGCATGCCCTCCAGCTCGAGATGGCGCCCGATCGGGATTTCCGCCCCGGAGGGGCGGTCCCACAGCGCTCCGACACGGCCCTCGATCTCGGCCCGCACCGCCGGACCGAACAGAGAGCGCAGCTGCTCGAGCAGGTCGAAGCCGGTGCAGTTGACGACGTAGTCATGCCGGACGCTCGTCCCATCGCCACCGGAGGCCTCGCGGTAGTCGAGGCACACCCCCTCCTCTTGGCCCGCCGAGGAGACGTGCGTCACGCGCCCGGTGACGAACCTGCACTTGTCGTCGTAGGCGATGCTCGACAGTGTCTGGGGGTCGAACACCCCTCGATCGCAGTGCTTGACGAAGTCTCGGCGCGTCTGCAGATCAAGCGTGTCCCAGGCGACCTCGTCGGGGTTGGAGAACACGCGGTTCTCCAGGAAGCTCTCACCGCGGCTCATCGGCAGGCTGGGGGTGTAGATCGTCAGCTGGGCGTCGGGCCTGAACGCGCGCAGAAACGCAACGCAGCTGAGCGCGCTCTCGCCGCCGCCGACGATCGCGATATCGGCGCTCTGCTCGATCGGGATGCGCGCGAGCTCGATGCGCCTCGAGTCGCAATGGAAGATCCTTGGCGCGGCGTCGGGATCGTGCGGGAACGGACGATGGACGCCTGGGCCGGTGAGCGCCAGCGCACGACCGAGATACCGGGGCGAGCCGCTCGAGTCGGTCACATCGATCGCCCAGCGCTCCGCCTGCTCCGCCGGTGCGTCCTGCTCTGCCGGTGCGTCCAGCGACACGCGCGTCACGCGCCCGCGCACGAGGTTCACTCCCTCGGTGGCGTGCGCCAGCGCCCAGGCGAGGTATTTGCCGTATGTGCGGTGTTGGATCGGGGGCGAGCCCGCATTCACCCAGCGGACGTACCGGCGCTCGCCGATCAGGTACTGCTGCCAGGTGAACGGCATCATCGCGCGGTCGATCTCCTCGCCGTATGTCTCGCCGAAGGCCTCGTGACTCTGGTAGGGGAACCCGACGTCCTTGATCGGAGGGATCGCCAGCGGCTCCTCGCCCGAGGTCATCCCGTTGCGTCCCGACCACGAGGCGGCCGGTTCGGTCGCCTCGACGATCGTCAGCGCGATCGGTCCCAGGCCGAGGCTGTTCAGGACGTGAACTTTCGTCGCGATCGCGGTGGCCTTCGCCCCGGCGCCGACGATGATCAGATCGGCCTCGTTCATGCCGCCGCGGCCGTCTGTCGCGCGCTTGCGTCGGTGACACCCCTCAACGACATGGGCGCACGCCCTCTGCGGCCGGTGACGAGCACGAGCCCCCTGCGGCCGGGGCTGTAGGAGATGGCGCTCTTTGTGACCTGCTCGGAGCGCGACTGCACCGGGCGCATCTCCACCTCTTCGAGCACCGCTCCCACCACGCGCTTCATCTCCAGCAACGCGAAGCTCGCCGCCAGGCAGCGACGCACGCCACCGCCGAAAGGGATCCACGTGTATGTGCCCGCCGGACGCTCCAGGAAGCGCTCGGGCAGGAAGCTGCCCGGATTCGGGTAGACATCCGCGCGGCGATGAATCAGGTGGATGCACGGCGCCACCATCGCGCCGCCCGGGATCGTGTAGCCGCCCAGGCGCATTGGCTCGAGCAGCCGGCGCACGACGATCGGCACCGGCGGGCACAAGCGCAGGGTCTCTCTCACCACCGCATCCATATAGGCGTCCTCTCCCCGGCGCACCTCCTCGCGCAGGCGCGCCAACTTGTCCGGGTGGCGCAGCAGGCGCTCGAACACCCACGCCAGCGAGGTGGAGGTAGGCCCATCCAGCAGCAGCGTGATCAGTTCGTCGCGCAGGTCCTGGGCGGTCATCGGCGATCCGTCCTCGTAGCGGGCGTTCGCGAGCATCGAGACTATGTCCTCGCGCTCCCCCGCGCCACCGTCTCCCTGCGCGCGAGCTTCTCCCTGCGCGCGAGCTTTGCGGACCTCCTCCAGCACCGCCGCCTCCACGCGCTCCATCGCGCCCCGGAACTCGGGGTCGCCCACCATCGAACGTGGGCCGAGCACGGCCAGCAGCGTCAATCTCCGTGGGTTGTTCATCCTGTCGGTCAGCTCTCTGAGCTGCTCGCGCAGACGCTTCAGCGAGTCGGTCTGCACTGCTCCGAACACGACGCGCATGATCGCCTCCAGGGTGATCGCCTGCATGCGCGGCCACAGCTCGAACGGTCTGTCGATCGGCCAGTGCTCGACCGCCCGCCGCGCCACCTCGTCGATCATCTCGCCGTAGCTCTCCATACGCCGGCCGTGGAACTGGGGGAGCATGAGCTTGCGGCTCCTCATGTGCTGGGGCTCCTCCAGCAGCATCACCGATCGGGGGCCGAGCACGGGCCCCAGCAACGTGTTCGCTTCGCCCACACCCAGCGTCTCGGGCTCGGCGGTGAACACCCGCTTGACGTCCTCGGGGTCGCACAGCAGCACCCACGTGCCCCCGTGACGGATGCGCAGGGTGAACGTATCGCCATACCGTTTCTGGGCACGCTCCATAAATGGCAGCGAACGCCAGGTCCAACCCACGGCCTGCAGGGCGCTGGGCATACGTGGGCCCGGTGGCAGCGGGGCCGGGCGTGCACGCTTTTCACGGTGCACGCGATCGGTTTTACCTCGGCGCTCATGTTTCTCTCTTTTTTCATGGGGAATTGAGTGCTCGCACTTTCTCACTTTTGTTTCTTTCCTTATCTTTTTCCGGCTCTTGTTTCTCTTTCGCATTTCCGCTTTGCAGAGCCGTTTTGCAGGAATGACAGACAAGAAATCATCTGCCGCCTGGTCAAAACGCTTGCACGAAAACTCGCAGGGTTATGATAACCGATACATCCATAACGGGTTCGGCTTTTCGGCGCCGATTCGTCCGTTAGCCATGTGGCGAGAGTGCGAACTGGATGGTCGGCTTACAGAGCACCAGTGCCTTAATGGGTTAAAGGAACGGCCTTAAACGCCGTTGATCCGGGTTCGAGCCCCGGCTGGTGCATGGCTATGGAGACCCATTTCGCCCAGAGAGCCGATGGCCGTGAACCTATTTGACTACTTCGAGGACATCCCAGCGTCCGACCAGGCGCCCGCGCGCTGGGCGGCCCGCGCGCCGCGGCGCCCTCGCGCGGACTGCGATGTCAAGCTCGTGCCCCGGGTGCGGGACTGGCGGGAGGACCCCGACTCGCTGCACGCGCTCGCACAGATCGAACGCGAGCCGTGGGCCGATGTCGTGTGCGGCGACGGCGAGGGCGTGCAACTGCGCCTCGATGACGGCTGGATCGAAACCACCGGCGCCGCTCTGGAGGCGGGCGGCAGCGCGGAGGCGACGCTCTCAGACCTGGCCCACGGTCAGCGCTTCTCGGTGCAGTTCTGGGACGCCAACGCGACCAAGGCGCTGCACGCGGGCCATCTGCGCAACCTCGCGATCGGCAACGCGCTCGCCGCCGCGCTCACCCAGGCGGGCGCCCAGGTCGAGCGCCGCAGCCTGATCTCCGACGCGGGCCGCAGCATGGGCGAGGCGATGGCGGGCGTGCTGAGCAGCGGCCGCCATGAGGACTCGTGGCCGGGCGGGGAGGAGAAGAGCGACCACTTCGTCGGGGTCTGCTACGCGGACTACGTGGCGGCCGGACGGTCGTTCGGCGGTGAGGAGATCGAGCACCCCGAGGACTCGCTGACGCGCGAGCTCACCCTGCGCGGCGACGCCGCGGATGAGCTGCTCAAACGCGTCCTCTGCGGCGAACGCGAGGCGCTGGAGCTCTGGTACAAGACGCGCGCCTGGGTCATCTCCGGCCAGCGCAAGACGCTCGCGCGCCTGGGGATCTCCTTCGACCGAGTCTTCTTCGAGTCCGATTTCCTCTCCGAGGCCGCCGAGCTGACCGCGTCAGGGCTGCGCGACCGGCCGCTTGCGCCGCCGCGAGGACGGCGTCGTCTACTACGCGACCGGGCTGAGGACTTCGAGGAGTTCCCGCTCGTGCGCGCCGACGGCCTGCCGACCCAGCACATGCGCGCGCTGGCCTACTGGATGGCGGCGCCCGAGCTCGAGCACATGACGTCCATGCAGGTCTGCGGGACCGAGTGGGTATCGCACGTCACCTGCCGGCGCAAGCTCATGGATGAGCTGATGCCCGACGGCAACGGCGGCGGCATCGGCAACGGCGCCGGCGCCATCCATCCCACGCACGACATCTTCAACGGCATGGTCTCCCGGCAGAAGCGCTCGCTCGCGTCCAGCGAAGGCGCGCTGCTGATCGACGAGCTCACCGAGTGGCTCGACACGCAGATCGACGCCGACCCCGAGCGCCTGCGGGTGCGCCGCACGCACCCCTCCCCCGAACGGGTCGCCGCCGAGGTCGTGCTCGGATACTTCCTGCCCTACCCGGTCGCTCCCCGCATCGACTTCGACCCCGACAAGCTGCTCTGCGGCGAGGAGAGCCTCGGCTGGGATCTGGTCCGCGCGCGGGCGCGCCCCGGCCGCGCGGGATCCGACGGGCGGCCGCCGGCCGGTCGAAGACCCCGACTATCGCTTCGCCGTCGTGCAGTCCGAGCTCTACCGGCGCTACCTGCGCCTCGCGGCGCAGCGATTCGACGTGCGCCCGCTCGCGCACTACCTCAGACATCTCTCGCGCTGGTACCTCGAACGCGAGCGCGGCGAGCACGTCGAACGAGTCGTCCCACCACGCTGCTCGACCGCAGCGCGCGCGGCGCTCGGCACTGGAGGCGGTCGCGGTGAGCGCGCGTCAGCATGGCTGTTTATGTACATATGGACGCTGGGGACGGCGCGTGAGCACGCTGCTCATCGACAACTACGACTCCTACACCTACAACGTCTTCCATCTGCTCGCGGCCGTCTCCGGCGAGGAGCCGATCGTGGTTCACAACGACATGGTCTCCTGGAGGGCGCTCTCGCGCTGGAACTTCGACGCGATCGTCCTCTCCCCGGGGCCGGGTCGTCCCGAGCGCTGGCACGACTTCGGCGTCTGCTCGGACATCCTGCGCTGCAGCGAGATCCCGGTGCTGGGCATCTGTCTCGGCCATCAGGGCCTCGGCCACGTGCTCGACGGGATGGTCGCGACGCGCCCCGATCGTGATGCACGGGCGCCTGAGCCAGGTTCAGCACCTCGACAGCGGTCTGTTCGCGGGCATCCCGCAGGACTTCTCGGTCGTGCGTTACCACTCGCTGGCGGTCACCGGCCCGCTCGGGGCCGAGGGCCGTGTGACCGCGTGGACCGAGGACGGGGTGGTGATGGGGATCGAGCACCGCCAGCCGCCCGCTGTGGGGCGTGCAGTTTCACCCGGAGTCGGTCGCGACCGAGCATGGCCGCAAGCTGGTCGAGAACTTCTATGCGCTCGCGCGCGGCCACCGTACCGCCCGCCGCGCCTGCGCAGCGTCAGTCCGCCGGCGTCCTCGCCACGCCCACGTCGGAGCGACCGGTCGGGGGCGCGGGCACACAATCAGCGACAGCGTCTGGGAGGCCGCGGCGACAGCGCGCCCGGCTGCGTGTGCGCTCCCTCGACGGTGAGCCCTCGACCGAGCTGCTGTTCGAGCGGCTGTTCGGCGACGCCGAGCATGCGTTCTGGCTCGACAGCGCGGACGCGCCGACGCGCCTCGCGCAGCGCTCCTACCTGGGCACGAGCGCGGGCCCCGATCGCTGCGTGCTGCAGTACGACGTCGGCGAGGGGATGGTCACCACGCATCGCGCCGACGCGAGCAAGATCGAGCGCGGCTCGATTTTCCATATCCTCGATCGCGAGCTGTACAACCGCGCGATCGAGCCGCCCGTCGGGTCCACCCACGGCCTGCTCGGGGGCTTCGTCGGCTATCTCGGCTACGAGTGCAAGGCCGACTGCGGGTCCTCCAACGCGCACCGCTCGGATCTCCCCGACGCCACGCTGATGCTCGCCAACCGCGTCGTCGCGGTCGACCATCTCCACCACCGCACGAGCTGCTCGCGCTCTGTTGCGACGACGAAGGCGATGGGGGCGAGGAAGCCGAGCGCTGGCTCACCGACGCCGAGACGATCGTGCGCGAGGTCCTGGCCGTCCGCGCCCGAGTCCACGGCGCGGGCCGTCCCTAAGCGAGGGCGTGGGGGTCGTCGCTCGGAGGACCCGCCGGCCGCCGGTGAGACTCCGATCGCATTCCGCTGCGGACGCGGACGCGAGCAGTACCTCGCCGACATCGCCCGCTGCCAGACCGCCCTCGGCGCCGGCGAGTCCTACGAGATCTGCTTGACCGACCAGATCTCCACCTCCGCGAGTCCGCGACCGTTCGACCTGTACCGCGTATTGCGGCGCGTCAACCCCGCGCCGTTCGCCGCCTATCTCAAGATCGGCGAGCTGGCGGTGCTCAGCTCATCGCCCGAGCGCTTCCTCTCGATCGACCGCGATCGCCGCGTCCAGGCGCGTCCGATCAAGGGCACGACCTCGCGCTCGGAGGACCCGACCCTGGACGAGGCGCTGCGCACAGAGCTCGTGCAGGACGAAAAGACCTATGCCGAGCATCTGATGATCGTCGACCTGTTGCGCAACGACCTCGGGCGCGTCTGCGAGATCGACAGCGTCCGCGTCCCCGAGCTGATGGTCGTCGAGCCCTACACGACCGTGCACCAGCTGATCTCGACCGTGACCGGCGTACTGGAGGAGCGCGCACCCCGGTGGAGTGCGTGCGCGCGTGCTTCCCCGGCGGCTCGATGACCGGTGCGCCGAAGCTGCGCACGATGGAGATCATCGACGACATCGAGCGTGAGGCTCGCGGTGTCTACTCCGGCGCGCTCGGGTACTTCGGGCTCGACGGCAGCGTCGACCTAAGCATCGTGATTCGCACGATCGTCCTGCGTCCGGGCGCCACCACGATCGGCGCCGGCGGGGCGATCGTGATGCAGTCCGACCCGCGGGAGGAGTTCGAGGAGATCCTGCTCAAGGCTCGTGCGCCGATGGCCGCGATCGCCCAGGCCGTCACGGGCAGCGACGCGCCCGGAGCATGGACCGTGGAGCTCGAGCCGCCCCCCGCGGCGACTGCGCGGGTGGCGGGAGCGCTGCGGCGATGAGCGGCCCGGTCCCCACCGGGCCGGACACGCCGGCCCCCCCGGCTCCGGAGGCGTCAGAGGAACCCGCGGCGTCGGCCCAAGCCGGGCGAGGAGCCTCCGCCCAAGCGGGGCCCGCCGGCGCGATCCCGCATGTGCGCACCGCCACCCACGATGACCTCCCGGCGGTCGCGGTCGCCATGACCGATCTGCTGATCGAGCTGGGCAGCACGCCCCCGCCCGCGTCCGCGATGCTGGAGGCGGCGCACACGCTCCTTGACGATCCTCGGGTTGGAGCGCTGCTCGTGGCCCAGGCCGATGAGACGATCGTCGGCGTGCTCGGCGCGAGCTACCAGACCGCGCTCCACGTGCCCGGGCGCTACGTGCTGATCCAGGACCTGTGGGTCTCGCCCGCATGGCGCGGGCAGACGGTCGGCCGCGAGCTGCTGGCGGCGCTGTTCGTGCTCGCCCGCGAGCGGGGGATGACCCGCGCCGAGGTCGGGCTGCCGCGGGAGCGCTTTCAGGACATCCGCGCGACGGAAGCCTTCTACCTGCACAATGGCTTCGCGCCGCTCGGCGCGCGCATGCGGCGGATCTTCTCGTGAGCGAGAACGGTCCTCAGCTGCTGATGATCGAGCAGCCGCGCGAGCGCGGAGAGGCGGGCGCCGTGCCGTGGATCCTCGACATTCAAGGACGCAGGACCCCCGGCTACGACGACGGGCGGCGTCTCTCGGAGGTGCAGGCGGGGCTCGTGCGCCACCGTGGCGTAACGGCTCACGCGGCTGACGCGAGCCCTGAGGAGATCGAGCGGGTCTTGCGCCGGCTGCACGAGCCGGACTACCTGCGGGCGCTGCAGCGCGTCCGCGGTCGGGCTCCCGTGCTGATGGCGGAGCTGGCCCAACCGGGGCTCGAGCCCGACACCCCTGTCTGCGCGCAAGCCGTCGCGACCGCTCTGGAGGGCGTCGGCGTCGCGATCGCCGCCGCGCGGCGGATCGTGGCGGGAGCGCGCTTCAGCTACGCGCTGTGCCGACCGCCCGGCCATCACGCCGGCCCCGGCTGGCTCGGCGGCTACTGCTATCTCAACAACGCCGCCGCGGCCGCGCACACGCTGGACGACGGCGGCCTCGGTCAGGTGGCGATCCTCGACCTCGACCTGCACTATCCCAACGGCACCTCCGCGCTGCTGGAGCGCATGCCCGGCACGACCCTGCACTCGCTCCACGGCTCCACCGGCGCCAACCTCCCCTGGGAGCGGGTTCGCGCGCGGACCAAACGTGAGCATCTCCTCTCGTTCCGCAGCCCCCCCGCGCCGGAGGCCTACCTCGAGGCTCTCGCCACGTGCACCCACGCGCTCGCCCGGTCCGCGGATGCGATCGTCCTCTCCCTCGGATACGACACCGTGGAGGGCGATCCGCATGGCTCCTGGAGCTTTCAGCCCCCAGTCTTCGAGCGGATCGGCTGCCTGCTCGCCGACCGGGACTGCCCGTGTGCGTCGTCCAGGAGGGCGGCTACGCGCTGGAGTCGCTCGCGGCATGCAGCCATGCCTTCGCCACGGGCCTGCTGAGCGGGAGCGAGGCGGCATCGACGTCGTGAGCGCGCGCGAGCCCGATAGGAGCGAGCCGCGGAGCCCCGCGCTCGAGCGCCAGGGCCTGGAGCCGTTTCGCCGCCGTCTGGACGAGCTCGACGACGAGATCGCCCGGCGGTTCGGCGAGCGGTTTGAGATCTGCCGCGAGATCGCGCTCCACAAGCGCGCACACCAGATTCCGATGATGCAGCCCGACCGCGTCGTCGAGGTGCGCTCGCGCTATCTCGCCCGCGGCGCCGAGGTCCAGCTGCCCCCCGACTTCATCGCCGAGCTGTTCGAGCTGCTGATCGCCGCCACCTGCCGGATGGAGGACGAGCTGATCGAGGGGAGCGAGCCATGACCCGCCCCACGTTCATCACGCTCGGACCGTCCGGCACCTGTCACGAGAACGCGCTCCTGCACTACCTCGAGTTCCAGGGGATCCCCTCCTACGAGATCGTCCTCGTCGAGGATCTCCTGGATGGAATCGAGCTGGTCCGCGGCCGGCCGGACACGTTCCTCGTGCAGTGCAGCGCCCACGTCCAGGTCCACCTCGTCACCGAGCGCCATCACACCGAGGTGTTCGTGATCGACACGTTCCTGTATCCCACCAAGGAGCTCGCGTTGCTCGTGCGCGCCGGCGTCGCCGCTCCACGGAGCCTCGGCATCGTCTCGGCGACCCGTGGCTACACCGATCTCACGCGCTGGCCGACGGTCGTCGACGAGCCGTCCAAGCCCGTCGTCGCGCGCCACCTGCTCGCGGGCGCCTACGATGCCGGCCTCACCCACCTACACCACGCGCGCGAACACCCGCGGGCTGCGGGTGCAAGAGATCTACGGCGCGGTCGACACGACCTGGGTCGTGTATGGCGCACGCAAGCGCTTCCGCGGTGAGGTCATCGGCCAGCGCAACCCGTGGCTGTTCACCGGCGAGCCCCAGCCGGCCCACGCCTCCAGCTGGCCCGCGCCTGAGCCACGAGGCGCCGCCGCGCGCTGTGAGACGGGCGGCCATTTGGCCGAGGCGTCCAGCGTTTGCTTGAGTCATCCGTGCATCGGGCCGATGCAGATCGCAGAGGGCTCGGCACGGAGGCTGGGCCCTCTTGCTTGCTCGTGCGGCGTCCCGTCAGGCCGGCGCGCCGGTCCTGACGCGCTGGAGTCTCAGCGTCCGCTGATAGGAGAACCCGAACAGTCCTGTGTTCGGCGCGTTTGAGACCGCCTTGAAAGCGTCTGCGTCGAAGCCGGGTGTGGCCGCCCGGTGCTGCAGCGCGTACAGCGCTACGCGTAGTGCTGATCGGCGTCGCTCTTCGCCGGGCAGTCGTGTAGCGGCTCTGCCCGAGAGCTGTGCCCCGACCATCGCGCCGCGCGGCAGCGTGCCCGCGGGATGCCTTTGAGCGCCGGGCGCAAACCGCCCACGGCCCACGAGTGACCAGCAGTTTTCCTCCCGACGGGTTTCCAGGTCGCCGGACGAACAGGACAGCTCCCCCGTCCCCTGCGGGACGGCCTTCCATCGCACGGGCAGCGACGTGTCTCGCTCCGTCGCACGTGTACGCGCGAGATCGCCACTGCCTTCCGTGACGTCGAGCTCGAGCACCAGCGAGGTGCTTTCGGCGATGTTCCTCAGGGCGTCGCTCGTAGCCGGGCGTGCCGGGTGCCGGGCGCTGCTCGATGTCTTGCGTCGTCGGTGGCTCGTAGCGGTTGGCCGCCTCGCCGAGTCCTGACCCGCGCTTCGATGCGTGAGGAGACGAGTCGAACTCGAACCTCCGCAGCCAGCCACGGCCAGTCCGCAGCACCAGCTCCCCCACTCGCCGCCATGCTCCCCAGTCGCCCCATCGTCGCTCCCTCCTGAATCGGGCTTCCGCCCGCTTGCTCGATCAGGAGATCACGCTACACGATCCACCGTTCGAATTCCCAGCGATTCGCACGATTGTCTCCATTCTCTCTAGCCGCCCACCGCCTCCACCGACCGCGGCCCCTCGCCGACGTACTTGGCCGTCGGGCGGATCAGCTTGGCCTCGCGCTTCTGCTCGAGGATGTGCGCCGACCAGCCGGCCACGCGCGCGCACGTGAACATCGGCGTGAACAGCTCCGGCGGGACTTCCGCGAGGTCGAGGACCACGGCCGACCAGAACTCGACGTTCGTCGCCAGCACGCGGTCGGGCCGGCGCGCGTGCAGCTCCGCGAGCGCGGCCTTCTCGAGCGCCTCCGCCGCCTCGAAGCGCGGCGAGCCCAGTTCGCGGCAGGTGCGGCGCAGGACCCGCGCGCGGGGGTCTTCGGCGCGGTAGATGCGGTGGCCGAAGCCCATCAGGCGCTCGCCGCGATCGAGCGCATCGCTGACCCAGCGCTCGGCGTCGCCGGTCTGTTCGACTTCGTCGAGCATCTTCAGCACGCGCGAGGGCGCGCCGCCGTGCAGCGGGCCCGACAGCGCGCCGACGGCGGCCGACAGCGCCGCGGCGCACGTCCGCGCCGGTCGAGGCGACGACGCGGGCGGTGAACGTCGAGGCGTTCATGCCGTGCTCGGCCGCCGAGATCCAGTAGGCGTCGATCGCCTTGACGTGATCGGGGTTGGCCTCTCCGCGCCAGCGGATCAGGAAGCGCTCGGGGATCGTCTGACCCTGGTCGATCTCCTCCTGGGGCACCGGCGGCTGGCCGGCCTCGCGCGCGGACTGGGCCACGAACGAGAGCGCCATCACCGAGGCGCGCGCGAGGTTGTCGCGGGCCTCCTCGTCGGTGATGTCGATCAGCTGCCCGAAGCCCCACTCGGGCGCGAGCATCGCCAGCGCCGACTGCACGTCGACGCGGTGGTCGCCCGAGCGCACGGTCAGCGCGTGCGGTTCGGCGGGAGGCAGGCCGGGTTTGAAGCGCCCGTCGACGAGCAGGCCCCAGACCTGCTCGTAGGGGACCGCGCCGACCAGGTCCTCGATGTCGACGCCGCGGTAGCGCAGCGCGCCACCGTCTTTGTCCGGCTCGGCGATCTCGGTGGCGAAGGCGACGACGCCTTCCAGGCCCGACTGGACCTCCGGTGCTTGTCTGAACCGCGCTCATGGCACTCGCTTTCTGAGCTTGATGCTTGACGGGTGGCTGCCTTGTGGGCAGGCCCATATCGTCGCAGGAATGCCCGCGCGAGTGGCTCCGATGCAGGCCAGCGCGCCGCATGCCGCGGCAGCCGAGCGAGCCCGCGCAGTCGAGGAGGAGCCGTGCCCGACAGCGATCTGATGTTCCGTCCGGCCGACGAGCTGGCCGGGATGGTGCGCTCGGGAGAGGTCTCCGCGCGCGAGCTGGTCGCAGATCTCGCTGGAGCGCATCGAGGAGCTCAACCCCGAGCTCAACGCGTTCGTCGCAGATCGACGCCGAGCGCGCGCTCGCCGCGGCCGACGCGATCGCCCCGGGCGACGAGCGCCCGTTCGCGGGGGTGCCGATCGCGATCAAGAACAACCGCCCCGTCAGGGGCCTGCGGCTCACCTACGGCTGCTCGCTGATGGCCGAGTACGTCGCCGACTACGACCACAACGTCACGCGGCGCCTGCGCGACGCGGGGTTCGTGATCGTCGGCACGACCACGCTGCCCGAGTACGGCATCCTGCCGACGAGCGAGGCCCGCATCTTCGGCCCCACGCGCAACCCCTGGGATCTCGGGCGCACCCCGGGCGGCTCCTCCGGCGGCGCCGCCGCGGCCGTCGCCGCGGGCATGGTGCCGTCGCCCACGGCAACGACGGCGGCGGCTCGATCCGCATCCCCGCCGCCTGCTGCGGGCTCGTCGGGCTGAAGCCCAGCCGCGGGCGCATCTCCGCCGCGCCGGAGCTGGGCGACTCCTCGCTGGGCATCGACGGCATGCTCACGCGCACCGTCGCCGACACCGCCGCGATCCTCGACGTGCTCGCGGGCTACGAGCCGGGCGACGCGACCTGGGCGCCGCCGCCGAGCGAGCCGTTCGCGCACGGCGCCGCGCGCGCGCGCCGGGCAGACTGCGGATCGCCGCCACCACGCTGCCGCCGATCGCCGACGCGGCGGTCGACCCGATGCTGCGCGCAGGCCGTCGCCGACGCCGCCGAGCTGCTGCGCTCGCTCGGCCACGAGGTCGAGGAGGTCGACCCGCCGTGGCAGGTCGAGGGCCTGCAGGAGCTGTTCGGCGCGGTCTTCTCCAACCACATCGCGCTGTCGATCGCCTACTCCGGCACGATCGCCGGCCGCGAGCCGACCGGCGGAGGACATGGAGCCGATGAGCTGGGCGATCTTCTCGATGGTCCAGAAGCTGGGCGCCGTCGCAGGGCATGGGCGCGGCCGTGCAGCTGCAGGCGCTTCGCGCGCCGCCTGGTCTCCTTCCTGGCGCCCTACGACGCGCTGCTCACGCCCGCGCTGGCCGAGCGCCCGCTGCCGCTCGGGCACGCTCGACACGGCCGCGCCCGAACCGATGTCGACGTTCACCCGCTCGGGCCTGTTCACGCCGTTCACGCCGGTCTTCAACGCCAGCGGCCAGCCCGGCATCTCGCTGCCGCTGTACGAGGGCGAGGACGGCCTGCCGCTGGCCGTGCAGCTCGTCGGGCGCCCGGCCGGCGAGGGCGCGCTGCTGGCGCTCGCCGCGCAGCTGGAAGAGGCGCCCGTGGGCGGCGCCGCCGGCCCGGGAGCGTGGCCTGGCGCTGCGCGCGCGTCTTGCGCCGCGACGTCGCCGGCGCGGGCCATCAGCCGACGCCCGAGCACCGCCGCGCATCGCGCTTGCGGCGTCACCCCGAGCGCTCGGTGTCGGCGGCTGCCGCGCGCGCGACCATCGGCACCTCCATCAGCTCGGCCTCGTCCCACGTCGCGAACGCGCGCGCGCCCAGCGCCGCCTCCAGCAGGCGCAGCGTGCGCGAGACGATCGGCGTCGGCACGTGCACGAGCGGGCGCGGGCGGCTGCAGCGAGCGAGCACGAGCCGACGATCTCGGTGTGGCGTGAGCGTCTCCGGGCCGGCGAGCTCGTACGTCGCCGCGGCGCTCGCGCTCGCGGGCGCGCGCAGCGCCGCCGATCGCGCAGTCGGCGACGTCCTCGGCCCAGATCGGCTGGAACGCGCGCGCCCGCGCCCGACATCGGCATCACCGGCAGCAGCGCCAGGCGTTCGAGCAGCGTCAGCCAGGGGTCGCCGGGGGCGTAGACGATCGAGGGCGCGAACACGGTCCAGTCGCAGCTCGGCCTCGCGCACGGCCTGCTCGGCGAGCGCCTTGGCGCGGAGGAAGCGCGTGCGGTGGTGCGTGGAGGCGTCGAGCGCGGAGAAGAACACGAACCGCCCCACGCCCGGCGCGCTGCGGCGGCCTCGCACCATCCGCCAGGTGGCGATCCCGTTGAGCTCCTCGATCGATCCGCCCGGCTGATCGCGGATCGTGGCCGCGAGGTGCACGACCGTGTCGCACGCCGCGCAGCGCGTTGCGAAACGAGGGCGGGTCGGTGAGGTCGCCGAGCGCGATCTGCACGCGCACGCGCAGCGTCGCCAGCCGGCGCGGGTCGCGCACCAGGCAGCGCACCTCGCGCGCCGTCGTCCAGCAGTCGGCGCAGCAGCGCCGAGCCCACCAGGCCGGTTGCGCCCGTAAGCAGCAGCATCGCCCAAACCTAGCGGAGTCCGTCCGACGCCCAGCGGGGCGCTCATCCGCTGCGGCCGATGGTTGAGCCCGCAATCATCTACGATGAGGGCTCGGCTACGCCATAGAGCCCCTGGCGGCGCCCATCTCGAAGATCCCCGCAAGACCCGAAACGAACCAACAGGAAAGAAGCGAATGGCCTACGTGATCGCCGAGCCGTGCATCGGCACCAAGGACAACTCCTGCGTCGAGGTGTGCCCCGTCGACTGCATCCACCCGACGCCCGACGAGCCCGGATACGACGCGGCCGAGATGCTCTACATCGACCCCGAGGAGTGCATCGACTGCGACGCCTGCGTCGAGGCCTGTCCCGTGGACGCCTGCTTCGCCGAGGACCAGCTCCCCGACGAGTGGCAGAAGTACTCGCAGATCAACGCCGACTACTTCGCCAACGCCAAGTAGAGACGCCCCGCGCACGTCGAGCGGACGGTCGAGCGCAGGACGTCGAGCACGTCGCGGCACGTCCGGCACGCCTGCCGATCAGCTCGCGCAGCTCGCGCGAGTCGAAACGGTGCGACTGCGGCGCCACCGGGTTGACGGTGATCGCGCGCAGCTCGATCGTGCTGCAGCACCGCGATCGCGATGCCCTGGCGCGCATACCAGCGCGGCCCGCGGCTCGACAGGAACACCTTCGTGGGTCGCCGGCGACGATCCGCAGCTCACGCCCGGCCCGCTCGCGTCGTGCTGCCAGCAGGCCCTCGAGAAAGCGCTCGCCGAGCGCGCCGCGCACGAGGAGCGTGTCGTCATGCGGGTGCTCGCGCAGGAGCGCCGCGATCGCGTCTGGCTCGGCGTTCAGCACGAGCCGACCCTCGAGCAAGACCCCCTCGTCGGTTGCCGCGCGGCAGTCTGACCAGGTCGACCGCGTCGCGGGTGATGGCGCACGACCCCCTCGATGTCCGCGCGAGGATCGCCCCGGTCGCCAGCACGAGCCCGTCCGCGACCGCCGGCGAGGACGCCGCACGGCGGTCGATCGCGCCGTCGATCAGCACCTGCTCGGCGCCCAGGCCGAGCATCGCATCGCTCACCTCGCGCACGTCGGCGGCTGCGCTCGGACCGGCCACTTCGATCGCGCCTGGCTCGGCGAGCCTCGCGATGACGACCTCACCCAAGGGGGTTCTGCATGCCGGTTTGCGCCAGACGCTCGTGCGCTGACGCCGCTCGCCCTCAGGAGCGCGGCTGTGCTTGCCACGAGATCCCCCGCCTGCAGCCGGATGCGCGGCTTGTCGATGCGCGCGTCGATGACGTCGTGCTCCTCGCCGTCGCGCCCGATCGAGGTCACCCCGACGCGCTTGCCCTGCTCGGCGGACTCGTCTCAGCAGAGCGCCCAGCGTCTCCGTCTTGCCGGTGTTCTTGGCCAGGCCCACCAGCGCCAGACGGCGATCGCCGAGCGAGGAGATCGGCCAGGCACTACCGCTGTCCGCCGAGCGCTGCTGGCCAGCTCGCGCACGATGAAGCTCGCCACGTGGTACGGGTAGGTGCCCTTCGAGAAGCCCGCATCGAAGCCGAGCTCCTTGGCGAGCTCGTTCGAGACCGCGCGGTCCGCCGCAGGTGAGGATCAGCTGCCTGCGCCGCCCCTCCGCCTCGACGATCTCCACCAGCTCGGTCAGGTTGGCGACATGCAGGTTCTGCTGGGTGACCGTCTGCGAGACGAGGATCGCGTCGGCATGCAGATCGATCGCGCGTGAGACGAGCACGCTGTTGGGCACCTGGCTGCCGAGGTTGTGCGTCTCGAACGCCCTGTAGCCCTCCAGGCCGTGGTGGCCGTGAAAGCCCTTGAGGTTGAGCATCGCGTCGATGCCCACGCTGTGCGTGTCCGTGCCCGTCGCCGCGCCGACGACCACGATCGGGCGGCCGATGTGCTCGGCGGCGAACGCCTCGATCTGCTCCTCGCTCATGTACTCGATGTCGAACCCCTCCTGCGACAGCGAGGCGTAGTCGACGGTCTGACGGCGACTCCGCGAACATCACGAAGTAGGTGTAGCCCTCGGTCAGCTCCTGGTAGTGGACGACCTCGGGATGCTCGAAGCCCATCTGCGCCGCCCACTCCTGCGCCGCACGGCGCGCCGCCAGCCCGTAGGGAACCGGCAGCGTGAAGCTCAGCTGCACGATCCCGTCGCCGAGGTGGTCGGCGTAGGGGCGCACCCGCTCGAGGTCGACGGCGCGGCCCGGTTGCCGCGCGCGCTCGGCCTGCGTCTCCGTTGCATTCACGTCAGACAACGCTCGACGCTCCCCGCATCAGCTCGATCGCCGGGTTGAAGTAGCCCTCCTGCAACATCACGATCCCCTCAGTGCCACGACCCTCGTCGATCTGGCGCGGGACGTCGCCGAAGACGCCCTGCCCGAGCGAGGCGAACAGGCCCTGCTCGGCGATCCGCTGCAGCAGCGCGTGGGCGCCCGCGAGCACCTCCTGCGCGCGCGTCTGCACGATGCCGCCGCGGCGGAACTCGATCTCCTCGCCGAGGTCGTGCGCGGCGTTGAACACGTAGTTGACGTTCTCCAACCCGATCACGCGGTCGTGGATGTGCGGCGTGAAGATCCCCTCCGTCGGCACCCCGATCGTCTGGATGCCCTGGCCGGTGGCGATCGTGACGAGGTTGAACAGCGAGTCGGTCGCGTGCGTGCGATACAGGTTGCCGTCCATGTGGCGCGTCGGCGGCATGTACTTGACCGGACAGTCCGGGAACAGCTCGCGCGTGAGCTGCGCCTGTGCCCACTCGTACAGCAGGCTGTTCTTCACCGGCGTATCGATCTCATAGGCGTCGCCGAGCGCGATCTGCTCGTCGGGCACGCCCGAGTCCAGGGCCAGTTGGCGGTTGATGAACTGCGAGGCCGTCACCGAGGGCGCCGCCTCGATCGCATCGGCCGTGCGCAGGTAGTTGTCCTCGCCCGTGTTGATCACCACCCCGAACCAGCCGTTGATCATGCGCGACACGCGCTGGTCGATCAGGCCGCGAACGGGGTTGATGTCGCGGTAGAGGATCCCGTAGAGAGCGTCGTTGACCATGTTGTCAAAGCCCTCGATCGCGCCCATCGCAGCGATCTCCGGCATGCACAGCCCCGAGCAGAAGCTCGACAGGCGCACGTAGCGGCCGTTGCGCTGCGACCACCCGTCGAGCGCCTCGCGCATGATCCGGAAGTTGGCCTGCGTCGCGAAGGTGCCCCCGTAGCCCTCGGTCGTGGGTCCGTAGGGGACGTAGTCGAGCAGCGACTGCGCGGTCGAACGGATCACCGCGACGATGTCGCCGCCGGCCTGCGCCACCGCGAGGCCGTGGGCCACGTCCTCATAGACGTTCCCCGTGGCCGTCAGCACATAGCGCAGCGGCGGCGGGTGCTCGCCCAGGCGCTCGCGCAGCGCGCGCCGCTCGCCCATGCGCTCGGCGACGGCGCCGACGCGCTCCTCACACTCGCGCGCAATCCGCGCGTGGATCAGCTCATCGCTCGCGCGCGGAAGCCCGATCAGGTCGAGCTCGCCGCGATCCACCGCCTCGGCCAGCGACTGTGGCGTGGTGGCGGAGTCCGAGCCGCTCTGCGCAACCAGGGCGTTGCCGATCCAATACGCGATCCCGCGGCCCAGCTCGCCGGCGTCGCGCACGTGGTCCACGAGCACGTTCGGCAGCGGCGCCTCCAGCTCGTTGGCGCCGTCCACGCCGAGCAGGCGCGCGATCGTGCGCTCGACCGAGACCGTCGTCTTGCCCTCGATCTCCGCCGCGACCTGCCCCGCGATCTGCTCGGCCGCCGCGCGGCAGGAGGCGATCACGCCGGGGTCGAGGTCCAGCTTGCCCGCAGAGCTCATTTGAGCTCCCTGACTATGGGGAAAGGGATCACCTCGCGCAGCGTCTCGCGTTCGGTCAGGATCATCACCAGGCGGTCCACGCCCATGCCCCCGCCGGCCGTCGGCGCGTAGCCGTACTCGATCGCCCGCGCGTACTCCTCGTCGTTGGGGTGCGGCACGTCCTCGTCGTCGATCATCCGCCGCTTGCGCTGCTCGACGAAGCGCTGCCACTGATCGACCGGATCGTTCAGCTCGGTGTCGCCGCTGACCAGCTCGATGCCGCCGATCACCGCGTCGAAGTGCTCGGCCAGCTCCGGCTGCTCCGAGTGGCGCTTGGTGATCGGGAACGGCTCCAGCGGGAAGTCGAAGACGTGCGTCGGCTGGACGATCGTCGACTCGATCTTCTCCGAGTAGATGTCCGCCACCACCTCCGCCCAACTTGCCGCCGGGTCCATCGGCTCGTCGAGCACCTCCGCCAGCTGCTCGCGCGTGGACTCCATGAAGTCCAGGCCGAAGCGCTCGGAGATCAGCTCGCGCATCGTCACCCGCCGCCACGGCTTCGCCAGGTCGATCTCCTCGCCCCCGCGCCTGATCGTCGTGCGCCCCAGCGCCTTCTGCGCGACGTCGCGGAACATCTCTTCGGTCACCGTCGCCACGTCGTTGTAGTCCGAGTACGCGCACATGAACTCGATGATCGTGAACTCCGGCGAGTGCTTCGGCGAGATGCCCTCGTTGCGGAAGACCTTGCCCATGTCGTACACGTTCTCCATGCCCCCCACGATGCAGCGGTTGAGGAACAGCTCCACCGAGATGCGCAGGTACAGGTCGCGGTCCAGGGCGTTGTGGTGGGTGGTGAACGGTCGCGACCCGGCGCCACCCGCAAGCGACTGCAGCGCCGGCGTTTCGATCTCCACGAAGTGACGCTCGGCCAGCCATTCGCGGATCGCAAGGACGATCTTGTTGCGCGTGACGAACAGCTCGCGCGTCTCCTGGTTGGCGATCAGATCCAGCTCGCGGTAGCGGTAGCGCGTGCCCGTGTCGCCCAGCCCGTGGTGCTTGTCCGGCGGGGGCGCAAGGTCTTGGTCAGCAGCGTGCACTCGATCGCCTGCAGCGCGAGCTGGCCGCGCTGGGTCACGTAGACGCAGCCCTCGACCGAGATGATGTCGCCGATGTCAAAGCCCAGGATGCGCTCGTAGGTCTCCTGCCCGAGCGAGTCCACGCGCAGCACCACCTGGACTTGACCCGACAGGTCGCGCAGGTCCAGGAACGCCGTCTTGCCGTGTCCGCGGCGCGAGATCAGCCTACCGGCGATGAGATAGCGCATGTCCGCGTGCGCGCCCTGCTCGAGCGCGCTCGGATCGTGCGCGGCGAGGATCTCGCCGATCCGCGTGCGCTTACCCCACAGCGTCACCGCCGGATAGGGATCGACCCCTTCCGCGCGCAGCCGCTCCATCTTCGCGCGGCGTTCGTCGATCTCGACCACGCCCTCGCGGGGCTGCTCGACCTCCTCGGCGGGCGGGTCTACCTGCTCCTCTTCCTGGTCCTGTACGGGCATTCAGACGATCCTCTCAGCTTGGGCTTGCTTGTCAAGCGATCGAGCAGGATGTCTCCAGCGTCCGACACCCGCGATCGCGCGCCCGGGGTCCACGCCGCGGCGGGCCCTAGGCCATCGGCAGTGACATACCGGCCGGTTTTCGCTCCGGGTCTGGAGCGGGCGCGTCCGGCGCCGCGTCCGGCGCGCCGGCGACCTGCACCAGGGGCAGTGCCGGCATGGTGGGCATCGCAGGAGCGGCCATCGCGATCAGACCGCGCGCCGCATGGCGGATCGCCTGTGAGGCCGGGTCGTCGGGGTCCTCGATAACCAGCGGCACGCCGCTGTCGGCGTGCTCGCGCAGGGGCATCGTCAGCGGCACCTTGCCCAGCAGGGGCACGTCGAGCTCGTCCGCCAGCTCCTGGCCGCCGCCCTCGCCGAAGATCTGAAAGCGCTCGCCACCCGGCGTGGTGAAGCCCGACATGTTCTCGATCACCCCGCAGATCTCGAGCGAGACCTTGTGCGCCATCTCGGCCGCGCGGCGGGCGACGCGCTGGGCGGTCGGCTGGGGCGTGGTGACGATCGCGAAGCTCGACTGCGGGAGCAGTTGGGCGAGTGTCATCGAGACATCGCCCGTGCCGGGCGGCAGGTCGATCAGCAGATGGTCGAGCGCGCCCCAATCGACATCCTGCAGGAACTGCGTGAGGGCCTTGTGCAGCATCGGCCCGCGCCATACCACCGCGGCGTCCTCGGCGACGAAGAACCCGATCGACATCACCTTCACCCCATACGCCTCCAGCGGCAGGATTTTGCGCTCGGCGGACACCGGCGGACGCGTCGCCCCCAGCCCGTACATGCGCGGGATCGAGTACCCCCACACATCGGCGTCGAGAATGCCCACGCGCTTGCCTTCGCCGGCCAGCGCCGCCGCGAGGTTGGCGGTCAGCGTCGACTTGCCCACGCCGCCCTTGCCCGAGCCGACGCACAGCACGTTCGCTACCTGCGCGAGCGCCCCGTCGGGGAGGCTGCCACGCCCCAGCTTCTGCTGCAGGGCCGACTTCTGCTGGTCGCTGAGCACATCGAAGTAGACGTTGCAGTGCGTCACGCCCTCCAGCGTCGACACCGCCTCGGCCACGGCCGTCTGGAAGTGGCCCTTGATCGGACACCCGGGCGTCGTCAGCGAGACGGTCACGTCCACCACGCCGTTGGCTGAGATGTCCACCGAGCGCACCATGTCGAGCTCCACGATCGACCGCCGCAGCTCGGGATCGATCACGACCTCGAGGGCCTTGCGGATCTGGGTCTCGTCGGTCACGGGGCTCATTGTGGCACGAACGTCAGAGCCCTACACCCGCGACCACGGCGATGATTCTGTGCCAAGAGGGCCGGCTTTGCCGGTCCTCCGTAAGAGCCCTGCACGGCGGGAGGGGGTACTGGGGGAGGGCCTGCCCTTCCCCAGATCAAAAAGCCCCCGGAGCGGGGGTCGCTCCGGGGGCTAGGGAGGAGAGGGTCCTACTTCCACCGGCGAGGTATGAGGCCGGTAGACCGTCCCGTGCGCCGTCCCTGAGGCAGCGCCCCCGGATCTCCTCGTCCGGGGCGGGGGAAGTCGGTGATCAGACCAGGCTCTGGATGCGCTCCTGGAAACGATCGGCGAGCTCGACGCTCTCCTGACGACGCTTGCGCAGCTCGCGCTCGACGCTCGTGCGGGCTTTGCGCACTTCGCGCTCGAGGCGCTTGCGGGCCGTGGCGCCGCGACGCTCGAATTTGCGCAGCTGCGCCTGCGCGCGGGAGGTGGAGGAGTAGCTGGTGAAGGTGTCGTTCACGCTCGAGACGACCCGGTCACGGGCGGTCAGCGCGGCGCCGACGGGGATCAGGACCGCGCGCTCGGCGTACGAGGACTTGGCGGTCGACGTCGTGCTGCGCGAGGTCGTGGCGCGTCTGGGGCCGGTCGCACGTTTGCGGGGTTTGGCGGCGCGTGTGGTGGTTGTGTCGGCTGATGCCATCTGACGGAAGTCTCCTTGGGGTGGTGGGGTCCTCGTTGGGGGAGGACGGTTACGTGTGGCTCGGGGAGGCTCGAGCAACGAGCTTAGCACCGAACATCTGTTTGTAACCCGACCGAGAGAGATTGTTACAGGCGGATATGCGGCCCCGGTGAATTCCCTGTGAACAAGCCGAGTTAACGCGTTGGGCTTGTAACAACAGGAACATGCGTTCGGTTCAGGTCACGCTCGGGGATCTAGAGGCTCTCTCACGCGGGGAGCAGGCCCGGATGTGTCTCTGACACGGCGCCGAACGCCACCTCAGGCGTGGACGCCGACGCGCTCCAACCACAGGCTGGGTTCGGCGAGCTCCTGCGTGGAGGGGAGCTCGGCGGGCGAGCGCCAGGCCACGGTGAGCATCTCGGGACCGCCGGCTTTGACGACCGCATCGCAGAAGCGCCGTCCGACCTCGTATTGACGCATCTTCAGCTCCAGGCCGAGCAGCCGCTCGAGCACCCGCCAGGGCAATCCGCGCGACTCCCGCCGGCGGGTCATGGCCACGCGCAGACGGGCCAGCGATGGCAGGAACTCGGCGCCGACCGCATCCATCGTGTGCTCGGCATGGCCCTCGATCAGCGACATCGTGGCCTGCATCCGCTCGACGATCCGCCAGCGCTCATCGCCCAGCCCGAGCCGCAACACTTCGCCGTGGCGGGCGCGATCGAGCAGCTCGCGCAGCTCGCCCGAACGCGCGCGATCGAGCAGGGCGGCGGGATCGCGCAGCCAGTCGAGGCTTCCCTTCTCGCTCGAGGACGATCCGGGCGTCGCCGAGAGCTGCAGCCCATCGAGCAGCTCGCGCAGCATGCCGCCGAGATGATCGCGCAGCCACGGCGCCCCGGAGAACTGCACAGCGTGGGTGATCTCGTGGATCGCCACCCAGGCGATCAGCTCGTCGCGATCGACCCCGAGGTTGCGCGCGGCGGCGGCGAGGTTCGGCGCTAGCAGCAACAGACGCGGGGGCACCGAAGCGTCGAGCAGGGACACGTCGTACTGACCGAGCACGCGCTGGGAGAGCATGCCCGTGACCGTGCCCAGTTGGGCGCCGAGCAGATGGCCCGAGGCCGAGCGCAGCGACCCCGAGGCCGAGCGCAGCGGACCGGACAGCAGACCTCCGACCCCGGCGCCGTCCGCGGCCCCCGGTGGGGGTGTGGCTCCCGGCGCGGGTGTGTCCTGCGGTGCGGTCGTATCCTCGCTCGGCTCCCCGGGCTTACCACCCAGGCGCTCGAGCAGCGGGTCGAGCAGCGGTCGCATCGTGAGCAGGTTCGCGGCGATCCAGGCCGGGCGGTCGATCATCTCCAGCGGCGGCAGCTCGGCGGGGAGGTCAAGGCCGGTGTACTCGCCGACGCGCACCGCGAACTCGTGTGCGAGCGGCTGCACCGAGCGCCCGACCGGTCCTCCGTAGGGGGGAGAGCCGGCGATCAGCTCGCCGATCCGCTGAGCCGTGTCCCAGTCGATCGTGCGCGAAGCCGACATGTACATATCCTAGGTGCGTGCCGGCGCCGCCAGATAAGGATTTCTCGCTGCCCCCGAACGCACCCTCCGAGCCTCGCGCGCCGGCACTGCCGGAGTTGGCGCCGGAGGCTTCCGCGGACATGGAGCGCGCGGAGGTGCGCGACGTGGTCGCCTGGACGCGCCTGCTGTCCGATCCGAGCGACGCCTCGGCGGTCGTGCGCGCGCTGGCGCGCCCGCCGATCGAGCTGCGCCAGGTCGATCTCGCGCGGGTGATCCAGATCGCACGGCGGCGCAAGCTCGACATGATCGCGGCGCTCGCCGCGGCGCTCGAGTCTCCGCAGGTGCCGCCGGAGGCCCGCGTGCGGATCCAGCGCTTCCTGGAGCTGCACCGTGCCGCGACCTCGGCGCTGGACGAAGCCCGTCCCGACCTGCTGGCGCGCGCGGCGCTCGGGGCCGAGCGCGAGCCGCGCGGGTCCACCTCCTCGGCGTCCTCCGCATCGACCGACGGTCCCGATGCGGCGGTGCGCGACATGCAGCGGATCGTGCGCGAGGAGGTGCTGGCGGACATAGCGCGCATCGGCGCGCGGCTCAGTGAGCTGCGGCTGGACACCGATCTGGACATCGCCCACGGGGTCGCGCGCTACCTCGAGCTGCTCAAGCTCTCGGCGCTGGCCCAGCGCCCGGCCGAGCAGAGCGTGGGCGATGCCCTGGCCGACGTGAACGTGCGTCTGCTGGCGGCCGCGACGGCGATTGAGCGGGAGATCCTGCAGAGCAGCCCGCTCGACGGCACCCTCACCACCGCCTTCGGCGGCGGTGCCCCGGCCGACGCGGCGCGCTTGGGCGGCGAGGAGGGCACGGCCCCCCCGGCGGCCGGGCGCTATGACGAGCAGGCGGCGCGGGTGCAGGCGCTCTCGCCGCGCGGCGAGCCCTCGCTGGTGCCGTTCCTGCCGCGCAAGGGCGGGGGCCTGGCGCTGTCGGCGTCGGACATCGAGACCTATCGCGGCTGTCCGCTGCGCTACAAGTTCGCGCGCGTCCTGCGCATCCCCACCGAGCCCACGCTCGGCCAGCGCTTCGGGATCGTCGTGCATCAGGTGCTCGAGCGCTACCACGCCGCCGGCGGGGAGACGTTGACGCAACTGCTGGAGCTATTCGACGCGTGCTGGCGCCGCGGCGGGTTTCGCGAGGGCGAGTCCGAGCGCGAGCTGCGCGGCAAGGCGCGCGCGGCGCTCGAGCGCTACCACGCGCGCCTGCACGGTCAGGACTCCGAGCCGGTTTGGTTCGAGCGCCAGTTCTCGCTGCGCATCGGCCCCCATCACCTGCGCGGGCGTGTGGACCGCGTCGATCGCCTCGCAGCCGCCTCCCCGGGCGCCGACGCCGGCGAGGGGGCGAGCGGCGGCGAACGGTATGAGCTGATCGACTACAAGACCTCGCGGCCGCGCACGCCCGAGCAGCTGCGCGACGACGTGCAGCTGTCGCTGTACGCGCTGGCCGCACGCGAGTCCTGGCAGGTTGAGGCGACGAGCCGGGCCTACTACTACGTGCTCGACGACCTCGTCGTGCGCCTGCCCGGCGAGACCGACGAGGAGCGCGTGCGCGCGACGGTGATGGAGGCCGGCGAGGGGATCATGGGCCAGCGCTTCGAGCCCACTCCTTCGCGCGCGGCCTGCTCGATCTGCGATTTTCGGATCGTCTGTCCGGCGGCCGAGCGCTGAGTCAGCGCGCGGCGACGGTCGCCGGCTGTCCGATGAGCCACGACGGATCGTCGTGAAGCATGTCGGGGTCGGGGTCCAGCCCATTGGGCCAAACGATCGTCCGAGAGTCCGCGTCGACGCGGACCCGACGGAAGTAGTCGAGGTCGCGCAGTGGCTCGCCCAGCGGTCCGTGCAGCAGCGAGGAGAGATCGACGTCTCGCACCAGCCCATCGTTGAAGGTCAGGCGCAGGTTGTGGTCCTTCAACGGCTCGACTGTGGTTATGCGCAGAGGCATGATGCTCATGCTAGGGCAGGGGGTCTATCGGGACAAGGGGCTGACGCTTCTGGGCGAGATCCCAATTGGCTTGTAGCTCCGCGTGGTGCATCAATGCCCAGTTGGTGACGAGGCGCAGCGCACGGAGTGGCAGCCAACCGTTGAGCACCACCTGCTCTGCGATGCCGATTTGCACCCAGTGCTCGCCGTATTGGGCGTGGAAGTGGGGCGGCGGATGATCCGGCCTGTACATCCAAATGACGATTCCGTGGAAGCGACTGATCTGTGGCACCACCTCCCACACCGACCGCCGGGTGGGAAGGGGACATGCAGTGAGTTCAGCTCAGGACGGGCGAATGCCGCGCTGCTTGAGGAAGCGCTGGAATTCGCGCTCGAGGGTGTCGCCGTCGGGGACCTCGTTGGGCGAGGCTTCGGCCTCGGCGTCGGCTTCCTGCTCGAGACGCTCGACGAAGGCCTGGATGTCGGGGTCGGACTGCACGGCGATGCCGACCTGGCGTTCGTAGTCGGCGGAGGCCAGCTCGAGCTCGGAGACGTCGACGGATACGCCCACGAGGCCTTCGACGCGGCGCACGAGCGCGAGCGCGGCCTTGGGGTTGGCGGCCGCGGCCACGTAGTGCGGCACGCCGGCCCAGATCGCGGCCGAGGGCAAACCGGCCTGCGCGCACGTGTGGTGCAGCACGCCGACGATCCCGGTGGGCCCTTCGTAGGTCGAGGGTTTGATGCCGAGCCGTGAGACCAGCGAGGGGTCCGAGGCACACCCGGTCATGGTCACCGGGCGCGAGTGCGCGACATCGCCCAGCAGGGCGCCGAGCAGCACGACGACCTGCACGCCGAGCGCTTCGGCGAGGTCGAGGATGTGGGCGCTGAAGGCGCGCCAGCGCATCGAGGGCTCGACACCCTGCACGAGCACGAGGTCGCGTGCGGCCCGCGGGGCGAACGCCTCGAAGACCTCGACGGTCGGCCACATGACCTCTTCGTAGTTGCCTTCGGTCAGGCGCACGCTCGGGCGGTTGGCCTGGAAGTCGTAGAACTCCTGCGAGTCGATGCGGGCGAAACGGTTGGCCTCGAGCGCGGTGGCGAGGAACGAGACCGCGGTCGAGGCGGAGTCGCCGGCGTCGTTCCAACCCTGGAACGCGCAGATCATGGCGGGGGCCCTGAGTTCGTCAGGCCGACGGTCCCAGATGAGCGGCGGCATTCCCATCACGGTAGCTGATGTGGGTGCGCTTGCTGTTACGTGTTCCTCACAGGCCTCCTCGAGGACCTCGTCTCGCAGGCGAGAACGGGTGGCGGACCGGTCGGAAATGTGCGAATTTTGCGGCCGTCACACCGCTGCGACGGTCAAGACGGGCGCGTGCGCTGCCGATAGAGCGGTGATGGGAAACGTCGCCACCGATGTCTCCGCCGAGGCGCCCGAGCACGCGAGCGAGGAGCGCCCCGAGCCGCTGCTCGAGCGGCGCGAGCGCGAGCGCACCAACAAGGGTCTCTACCCGGCGCGCTCGAGCGGTCGCTCGAGCCGGATGATCGGCGAAGTGGTCGTCGACCTTGGGTTCGCCGATCGTGAGACGGTCGAGGAGGCCGTGAGCGCCGCCAGAGAGCAGGGCCGTCCCACCGGCGAGGTGCTCGTATCGCGGGGCGCGCTGCGCCCCGATCAGCTGGCGCGCGTGGTGGCCGAGCGCTTCGGTCTGGACTACATCGACCTGTCGATCTACGACTTGGACATGGGCGCGGTGCACCTGATCGGCTCCGACGCGGCCAAGCGCTACCGGGCCGTGCCGGTCGGGTTTGCGGAGGACGGGACGCTGCTGCTGGCGATGGCCGACCCGACGAATGTGCTGACGATCGACGACGTCGCGATGATCACCGGCCGGCGGGTGCGCGTGGCGGTCACCTCGGTCGAGGATCTCGACCTGCTGCTGACGCGGCTCACCGGCATGGACGAGTCGATCGAAGACATCATCGACGGAGACGTCGAGGTGGAGGGCGACGCGGAGCTCGAAGTGGGCACGCTGGCCGAGGAGGCCGACCGCGATGCGCCGGTGATCAAGTTGGTGCACTCGATCATCGCCCAGGCCGTGCAGCAGGGCGCCTCGGACATTCACATCAGCCCCGAAGAGGGCGACGCCAAGGTGCTATTCCGCGTCGACGGTGTGCTGAGCCCGGCGGCGACGATCAAGCGGCGGACGATCGCGGGAGTGGTCTCGCGGATCAAGATCATGGGCGATCTGGACATCGCCGAGAAGCGCGTGCCCCAGGACGGGCGCTTCGCGCTGACGATCGAGGGTCGGCGCGTGGACATCAGGGTCGTGACGCTGCCACTGGTCTACGGCGAGAGCGTGGTGCTGCGCATCCTCGACAAGGGCGTGACCGTGCAGAATCTCGAGTCGCTCGGGATGGAGCCCATCGAGCTCGAGCGCTTCGAGCGGGCGATCGGCAAGCCCAACGGCGCGGTGCTCGTCACCGGTCCGACCGGCTCGGGGAAGTCGACGACGCTGTACGGGGCGCTGAGCGTGCTCAACGACGGCGAGCGTTCGATCCTCACGATCGAGGACCCGGTCGAGCAGCGGATGGCGGGCGTCAAGCAGATGCAGATCGCCCCGAAGGCCGGCGTGACCTTCGACGTGGGCCTGCGCTCGATGTTGCGCGCGGACCCGGACGTGATCATGGTCGGCGAGATCCGCGATCGCGAGACCGCGCACATCGCCGTGGAGGCGGCGCTGACCGGCCATCTGGTGCTCTCGACGCTACACACGCGCGACGCGCCGAGCGCGCTGGGGCGGCTGATGGACATGGGCATCGAGCCGTTCCTGGTCTCTTCGGCGATCGACTGCATCGTCGCGCAGCGGCTCGTGCGGATGCTGTGCACGCACTGCAAGCGCCCCCAGCAGCTCTCCGAGGCGGTGCTCGCCGAGTACGGCTTGACCGACTCGCAGCCCTACGAGGCGGTCGGGTGCTCGCGCTGCGGCGGCAGCGGCTATCGCGGTCGCGTGGGCGTGTACGAGGTGATGAGCGTGGACGAGCGCATCAGGACACTGGTGCTCGAGCACGGCTCGGTCGATGAGATCGCGGCCGCCGCCGAGAATGCGGGGATGGCGCGGCTGCGCGAGGACGGCATGTTGAAGGTGCGCGCCGGGCAGACCTCGATCGCGGAGATCGAGCGCATGACCAGCAGCCTACTGTCCTAGCAGCAGCGACAGGCGCAGGGGGCCCGAGGGGAAGGCTTCGCCTGAGAAGGAGTAGGCCTCGTAGGAGCGTCCGCCGTAGGACACGGGGCCGCGCGCGGGGACGTTCGCGGGGCCGGGCGAGAGCGTGCCCATCACCTGCCGCCCGCCGGTGCGCATCAGGATCTCGGCGCCCGTGAAGAGGTGCGCGAGGCGCAGGTAGCCGGCGTCGTCCTGGATCGCCATCTCGAACTGGCCGATCACGCGCCCGCCGCTGCGCACGGTGCCGTGCACGGGCGCGAGCACGTAGGGTCCGCCGAGATCCTCGAGCAGCTGACCGTTCGTGGTGACGCGCACGCGCACGACGTGGATGTGTTCGCCGAAGAACCCCACGATCGCCGCGCGCACGGCGGCGGCGTCGTGGGCGGCGACGGCGTGCTGGAAGGCGGAGGAGCCTTCGATGTGACGCACGGTCGCCGCGACGGCGGGGCTGTGAAGCTCCTCTTGGTAGATGCGTTCGCCGACGTGCCCGAGGGCTTCCACGCGCGTCTGCGCGGGCGAGCCCGGGCAAGAGATTCCGGCGGTGGGGGCGAGCAGCACGATTCGCAGGGCGCCCGACGGATACGCCGCGCCGGCGATGGTGCTCGTCTGAAAGCTCTGTCCGGCGAGCGTGACCGGTCCTTCGGCGGGCAGGCCCGAGGACGGCAGGCCGCCGATCGTGCCGTCCAATCGGCGAGCGCCGGCGAGCAGCGCGACCTGCGCGCCGGTGACCTGGTGGACGACCTGCAGGTAACTGTGGGCGGATTGGGTGGAGAGCACGAACGTCGCCGAGGTGCCAGGGATCGAGCCGCGCGCGGGCGCGATCGCGCTGCCCGAGCCGCTCTGCGCCAGCACGTGCCCACCGCGCAGGATCTCGGCGCGGACGATCTGGCCGAGCGTCAGTTCCCGCAGCGCCGACCCGGTTGCGGCGGCGTTGTCGGCGTCCACAGCGCTCTTGAGCGCGGACGAGCTCTGCAGGCGGTGCACGGCCTGCGCGACGATCGAGCCGGCGTTGGCCTCGTGGTAGACGCGCCCGGCGACCGTCCCCAGTGTGTGGGCAATCGTCGAGGCGCATTGCGCCGGTGTGCCGGTCGCCGTGGCGTTTGCGCTCGGGGCACTGTGAGTGGCGGTCGCCGATCCGCAGCCGGCGAGCAGGCCGAGGGTCGTGAGGGCCACGAGAATGCGCGCGCCTCCTCGGCGGCGGCCGCTGGACGATGCGCTGCTCACGATCCAGATCCTAGTCGCGCGACTAGCCGCGGGCGCTGTTTCCCGTGGAGCGCTCGCTGGGTCCGATCCTTCACACAAGGGGGTCTCGCGCGTGTGCGCGAGACCCCCCCAGGTTGCGATGCGGGGTTACTTCTGCTTCGAAGAGCCTTTCTTGTTTTTACCGCCGCTCTTCTTGCCTTTGCCTTTGCCCTTGCCTTTGGCCTTGTGCTTGCCGGCGGAGGCGAGCACGACGGGCTTGGGGTTCAAGCGCGTCCACCCCGACTCGGCGTCGGGCGGGCAGTTGGTCGGGCGTCCCAGGTCGAACGGCCCGGAGATCGCCTGCGTGACGACGCCTTTTTCCAGGTACGCGTAGGTGACAGTCAGCAGCGCATCCACGCGCGGCTCGGCGCACAGCTTCGTGTCGATCGAGAACTGTCCGGCGATCATCTCGTACTGCCCGTACTGCGAGGTGGTCGCGCCGACGCAATTGTCGGCGTAGCCGGGGATTTCCGAGGAGCAGGAGAACGTATCGTTCACCGGCTTGCCCGACGGAATATTGCTGACCAGCGGTGAAGCCTCCACGCCGGTGATCGGGATCTGCGACTGCAGCTGATAGCCGGTGATCGAGCCGTTGCAGTGAAACGAGTAGGCCACCTGCTGTTCTTCGCTGCCGGCTTCGGGCGTTCCGGCCGCGAGGCTGCCGAAGCAGGAGTAGTTGTTGGGGTTAGTTTCTTCCGCGCGGCCGATCGCCGGCAAGGCGAGCGACAGGGCGGCGAGCGAGCCCACGATCGCGACTAGCCACCACGTGGCTTTGCGGTGGGCGGTGTGTAGTGCGTGCAACGTGGGTCTCCTTGGTTGGTTGATTGAGCTGCGGGTCGTTTTGGACTGATCAGTGCAGAAGCGCGGACAGGCTCTGCTTGGGGGAAGTTGGGTCATACGCCGTGCTCGGACGCGCGTCGGCGCGGGCGAAGGGCGAGATCAAGAGGACGCCCGCTGGCGGTTCGCTGCCGAGCGTCGCGGTCGAAGAGCCGGCGGGCAGGCTGGAGGCGGTCGCGTTGCCGATGGTCCCGAACGTGATCACGATCAGGCCGTGCGCGCTGTAGGCGGGGTTCGACATGATCGTGGGGACGGTCGCTTTCAGGAACTCGTCGGCCGCGCTCAGCGCCCCGGCGGTTTCGGGCTTGCACGGCACGCCGGCCGCGCCTTCGGGGCACGGGGGCTGGACGATCGCGTCGAGGTTCTGGGGAGGCGTGCCCCCCAGCAGCCCGGCCTCGCTCGCGAACGCGCTGCCGGCCAACGAGGACCAGCCGCTCAGGAACGTCCCCGCCTGCAGAAGCTGTGAGTCGATGTAGGGGGCCGCTGTCGGCTGGGCGAGCGCCTGTGCGAAGGTGCCGCCTGCGAGCGTGATCAGCCACACGCTCGTCACCGGCGGGAGGGGCGTCGCCGTCTGTTTCGGGCCGCTACCCGTCGTGGGTGCTTTGGAGATCTTCTTGGTCGAGGTCGGAGACACGCCGGCGCTCGAGGGTGTTTTTGACTTCGATGTCTGAGCGGCCGTGCTTGTGCTTGTGCCGGCGCTCGCCGAGGGGGTGGCCTGAGGTGTGACCGCAGGCGACG
The DNA here is from genome assembly GCA_963714025.1 of uncultured Solirubrobacterales bacterium. GTDB lineage: Bacteria > Actinomycetota > Thermoleophilia > Solirubrobacterales > Solirubrobacteraceae > Palsa-744. Next base: position 1,395,027 of record OY970221.1, on the reverse strand, counting down.
CGACGGGCGGCGCAGTGCTTGCGTGAGCGCCCGAGCTGCTCGCCAGGGCGGCGATCGAGCGCAGCACCAGCGGGGCCACTTGCCGGCCCGCGAACGATGCGCTGGGCGCGGGGCCGATCGCGGCGCCCACGGCCACGCCGATGGCCAGCATCCCCACCGCCAGTGCCGCGCTGGCGCGCAACGAGGGTAGGCGCGGCGCACGGTGGGAGGGCGCGGCGGCAGTCGGTCGAGCGGGGGCGGCGGGGGTCGGCCGAGGACCGTCTCCGGAGGGCGAGCCCGGTCCGGTCGGGCCCGTTGGGCTCGTCGCTCCTGCTGCCGCGGGCGCAGGCCCGTCGGCGGCGAGGTCGGGGGGTGGGGAGTTCTCAGGTGGGGTGTTCATCGTGTTATTGGCTTGGTTCGGTGAACCGGCGCGGCATCTTCATAAACTAGCTTATCCTGATCAGGCTAATGAGGAATATGGTAGGTTCGCTACCGACACAAGTCAACCATCACCCGAAACGGAGTCCCTGTCCATGAACCGCAATCGCCGTCTCACACGACTACGAAGCCTCGCCCTCGTCGGGGCGAGCGCAGCCGTGCTCGGGGTCGCCGCGGCGCCCACGACCGCGCTGGCGACCCCGACGATCTCGATCAGCGGCGCCACCGCCTCGTATCCGCTGGTGTCGCTGCTCGCCGCTAAGTACGTCAAGCTCAAACCGCACTCGGTGAAGTTCAAGATCACCCAGGGCGGGGCGCAGATCGGCATCAACGACGTGGCCGCCAGTCGCGTCTCGATCGGCGATGTCTCGCGCGATCCGCTGCCGACCGACCCGAAGGGTCTTGTGTTCTACCCGATCGCCAAGTACGGGATCTGCGTAGTCACGAACTCGGCCAACACGCTGTCGAACCTGACCCCGGCGCAGGTCATCTCGATCTTCACCGGCAAGACCCGCAACTGGAGCCAGGTCCCCGGTGCAACGGCCAGCGGCACGATCGACCTGATCAGCCGCACCTCGGTCGCGGGCGTGCTGACGAGCTTCCAGACGCTGTTGCTGGAAGGCAAGAAAGTAACCGAGCCGCTCGCCCACGAACGGCCCTCCGAGGGTCTGCTGCGCGCGGAAGTCGAAGGCGATCCGAACTCGATTGGCTTCCTGTCGAACTATCAGGCGGGACTTGGCAAACTGAACTCGGTCAGCTACAACGGCGAGGCCTGCAACAAGTCGACCGTGCAGGCCGGACAGTACGCGGGCATCGCACGGTTCTACGAGGTCACACGCGGTCCCGCGCAGGGCTTCGTGGCGTCGTTCATCTCGTGGATCACGAAATCGGCCGCGGCGCGCAAGATCATCTCCAGCCAGTGGGTCCCGGTGACGTGAGTCGCGGGTTCCACGAAATGGCTGCGCAATCCCTGGTTGTGGGGATGCTCGGATGGTTGGACGACCCCTGGCCGTCCGGGTGCTGAGCAGGCTGCGCAACCCCTGGCCCGACCACCGCGCCGAGCGTTTGCTCGGCGCGGTGTCTTTGCTCGTGGGCGCGAGTGTGATCGCGATGATCGTCTTCGTCGGCGTGCGCGCGTGGCCGATCTTCGAGCACGATGGCCTGTCCTGGTTGGGGCCGGGGGGGAACTTGGAAACGGAGATCGCGAACATGCAGGCGACGAGCGTGAACCCACCCGCGTCGGCGTATCACCTGAACGCCTGGCCGCTCGTCTACGGGACGTTGTTGAGCACCGGCATCGCGATCGTGCTCGGCGTGGTCGTGGCGGTGCTCTCGTCGATCTTCATCGTCGAGCTGGCCCCGGCTCGGCTGCGGAGGTTGGCGATCCCGATGATCCGGCTGCTGGCCTCGGTGCCGTCGGTGATCTACGGGCTGATCGCCGTCCTGGTGCTGGTGCCGTTCGTCGGCAACCACCTGATCACCGCCCAGGAGAAGACCTCGGTGCAGAACTTCGCCGAGCTAACCGGCGCCGGTCTCGGGGTCGTCGTCGTGACCCTGACGGTGATGATCACGCCGATCATGATCGCGCTGATCTGCGAGGCACTGATGGCCGCGCCGGCATCGTGGCGCGAGGGGGCGGTGGCGCTCGGACTGAATCCGCTGCGGGCGGTGCTCGCGGTGACGCTGCGCGCGATCCGTCCCGCGATCGTCGCCGCGGCGGTGCTCGCGACCGCGCGGGCGTTGGGCGAGGCGGTGATGATCCAGATGGCCTCGGGCGGCAGCTCCTACACGCCCAACCTCTCGCACGGTCCGCTGATCTTCCTATACGAGCCGCTGCGCACGCTGGCGTCGGCGATCGTGGACTACCACGAAGGCATCGGCGCCCCGGCGCTGCAGGCGACGCTGTATGCGTTCGGTGCGCTGCTTCTGTTCTCGGCCTTCGTGCTCTCGATCGCCGGCTACATGATCAAGCTGCCGCTACGCAAGTACCAGGTGCGCGGATGAGCGTTTACGCCCCCCAGCTCGAGACGAGCCCCCCGCCTACGTCCAAGCGCGGGCGGCGCTCCTCGCCGCTGACGTGGCGCTGGGGCGATCGTCTGGTGTTGGCGTGCGCCTGGACGGCCGGGCTCGGGCTGTGCGCGATCGCGGCGGCGATCGTTTTGTACATGGGCTATGAGGGCATCGAGTATCTGCGACCCGGCCTGCTGTTCTCGCGGCCGTCGATCAGCCTCTCGCAGAGTCACAGCGGAGGCATCCTCGATCCCCTGATCGGGACCGCGCTGCTGACCGTGATCGGCATCGGGCTGGCCTTCCCGCTGGCCGTCACCTGCGCGGTGTGGATCGCCGAGTACGGGCGACCCACCTGGCTTGCGCGCGTGGTCGAGTCCACGATCGAGATCGTCGCCGGCACCCCCGACATCGTGCTCGCGCTGTTCGGGCTGTCGATCTTCCAACTCGGTGTGTTCGCGCCGCTGTCCTTCCGCGCCGAAGGCGGCGGGGTGTACGGGCGCTCGTTCATCGCGGCCGGCGCGATGATGTCGCTGATCGCGCTGCCGCCCCTGTTCGCCGCCACCCGCGACGGGCTACAGGCGGTGCCCGAACACGTGCGCGAGGCGGCGTTCGCGCTGGGCAAGACGCGGATCGCGACGATCCGCCGCGTGCTGCTGCCGAGCGTACGCTCGAACATCGCCACCGGCGTGACCCTGGGCGTCAGTCGCATCATCGGCGACACCGCGATCGTGCTGCTGGTGCTCGGCGAGACGCTGCACATCGAAACGCAGGGCCCCGTGCCGATCGTGAACCTGCTGCGCGGGACCGGCTCGACGCTGACCAGCTACGTGTACGACAACTCGCCCGCCGGCGAAGGCGGCGCGCCGCAGAAGGCCTACGCGGCGGCATTCGTGCTGATGGTGTTCGTGCTCGCCCTCAACCTGCTCGTGGACCGCATCGGACGATCACATGAGCAGGCCGTCGGCTTGTCCGGCGTGGGGGGAGTGGTATGAGCTCGCATGCGATTCGCGATTCGTTCCCCACGAACGGCGAAAACCTCGCTAACCTCATTGGTCCGATGGAGAAGGTTGGCTAGATCGAGAATGTGCGATGAGTCCTGAGGAGCTGCTGCTCATGGAAGATCCGCGCACCGCGCGCGACGCGCAGACCGAGCGTCCTGAGTCCCTGCTCGGTCCCGAGCGGGCGTTTGGCTCTGACCCGGTCCGGGCTGGAGACGACGTCCCCGGCCTGGCCGAGGCGGCATTCGGGACCGGCCGCTCCCACGAGGCGGATGCGAGCCGTGCGCATGGGGCCGACGCGCTCGGAGCGCGCGAGGCGGCGCGCCGGCAGGATGCGCCCACGGCCGGGAACGTGGAGGTCCCGCCGGTGCGCACGATCGTGCTCGACCGCCCGCCCGTGCCCGTCGCGCCGCCCGTACGCGAGCGCAACCCGCTGCGCGAGACCGTGCCCTCCACTGCCGGTCCAGAGCGCCTGAGCGTGAACGACCTGAGCATCGCCTACGGCGGCGTGCCGGCGGTCAAGTCGGTATCGCTGTCGATCCACCAAGGCGAGGTGCTCGCGCTGATCGGGCCCTCGGGCTGTGGCAAGACGACGCTGCTGCGCACGCTCAACCGCCTGACCGAGCTGACGCCGAGCGCTGCCCGCTCTGGGCGGGTGCTGCTCGACGGGCAGGACATCCACGAGCTCGTCGACACAACCCTGCGCTCGCGCGTGGCGATGGTCTTCCAGCAGCCCAACCCCTTTCCGATGTCGATCTTCGACAACGTCGCGTTCGCTCTGCGCGAGCAGTCGCGCAAGCGCCCGCGCAGGCGGGAGCTCGAGCCGCTCGTGATCGATGCCCTGCGCCGCGCCGGTCTCTACGAGGAGGTACGCCACGATCTCGACCGCCCCGCGCTGCGTCTCTCCGGCGGCCAACAGCAGCGGCTGTGCATCGCCCGCGCGATCGCCCCGCGCCCTGAGGTGCTGCTGATGGACGAGCCCTGCAGCGCGCTGGACCCGATCTCCACGGGCGTGATCGAGGAGCTGATCGGCGAGCTGCGCCGCGAGCTGGCGGTAGTGATCGTCACCCACAACCTCGCCCAGGCACGGCGCGTGGCCGACAAGGTCGCGTTTATGTACCTCGGCGATCTGATCGAGTACGGGACGGCCGAGGAGGTCTTCTCCAAGCCCCGCGCCACGCGCACCCGCGACTACGTGCAAGGCACGTTCGGATGAGTCCGCCGGATCCTCGGGCGAGTGCTGCTCGCGCGATCCGCCAGGCTGGAGCGTCGCAGCCATGAGCCTCGCCCCAGTGCCCTCCGAGCAGCCCGACGCCGCATCCAGCTGCGCCAACTGCTCCGCGCCGCTCGCCCCCGACCAGCGCTACTGCCTGGCCTGTGGACAGCCCATCTCACCCGTGCGGCTCTCCTTCCTGGACGTGCTCCAGGCCGACGCCCAGTCCTACGGCGTCGCCCAGGCCCCGGTCGGCGCGCTCCCACCCGGGTACGCGCCCGTGATCGAGCCGACGTCCGGCGCGAGCTGGACGCTGCTACGCCGCTACTCGGGTCTTTTTGGTCTGCTCTCGGTGCTGCTGCTGGCGATCGTCGCCGGCCTGCTCGTGGGGCACTGGGTTACGCAGAGCGGCGCGCCCAGTCGCCAGGTGGTGCGGGTCGAAGGTCTCGGCGCGCTCGCCGCCGCGCCCGCGGCCGCCGCGAGCACGACCCCGAGCGCTGCCACAGCCACAACTCCCACCGCCACGACCGGCACGACCTCGAGCAAGGCCGCGACGAAAACCGAAGCCCACGAAGCCCAAGAAGCCAAGGCGATCGAAAAAAAGCCGCTCCCGAAGGCGGTGAAAGTAAGTCCGACCACGACCAAAAATCTCGGCGCCACGCACGGCAAGAAGCACGAGGAAGAAATCAACAAGCTCGGCGCCCAGCCGATCGAAACAGGCGGCTGATGAACGCGCTCGCCCCGCCCGCCGCCGAGTTGCGCCGCCGCCGCCACGAGCTGGCACAGCGCGTCGCCGCGTTGACCTGGGACCTCGGCGGGCTCACCTACGAGATGGCGATCCGCGACCACTATCGCCTCGACGTGCTCGCCCGCCGCGCCGCCGAGCTGCAACAGGCCGACGCCGAGCTCGACGAGATCCAGCGGATGCTCGCGGGAGCAGAGGACGGCGTGCACGGCCAGTGCCGCGCCTGCGGCGCCGTCCACAGCCGCGGCGCCGCCTACTGCTGGCACTGTGGCGCCCCGCTGCTGAGCGAGGCACGCCCGGCGGTGCTGCCGGTCCAGGCGCTCGCGAGCGCGCCCGGCTCCGAGTAGTCGCACCGGCCTTTTCCGTCACGTAACGTGTCGCGCATGCCGTCCCTTGGCACCTCGCTCCTCGTGACGCTCGCGCTGGTCCTTACCGCTGCCTCGACAGCACCGGCCTCCTCCGGGCCGCGCGAGTACGGTTGCCCGCTGTTCCCCGCGAACAACCCGCTCAACCAGGACATCTCCCACGCCCCCGTCGATCCGCGCTCGGCGCAGTACATCGCCAGCATCGGCCTGAGCGGCCATCTGCACCCCGACTTCGGCACGAACCCCGGCTACGGCATCCCCTACACCGTCGTCGGACCCCACCAGCCGCGCGTTCCGATCTCCTTCAGTGAATTCGGCGAAGAATCCGAGCCCGGGCCCTATCCGATCCCGCCGAGCGCCCCCGTCGAGGGCGCAGGCGAAGAAGGCGATCGGCACGTGCTCGTACTGCAACGCGGCAGCTGCAGGCTGTACGAGCTGTACTCCGCGCGCCGCCGCGGGACGGGCTGGGAAGCCGGCTCGGGCGCCGTGTTCAACCTGCGCTCCAACGCCCTGCGCCCCGAAGGCTGGACCTCGGCAGACGCGGCCGGGCTGCCGATCATGCCGCTGCTCGCCCGCTACGACGAGGTCCGCGCCGGGCAGATCGATCACGCGCTGCGCGTCACCGTGGCGCGCACCCAGCGCGGCTACATCCACCCGGCGACCCACTTCGCCTCCTCCGACCCCGACCCGGCGCTGCCGCCGATGGGCCTGCGCCTGCGCCTGCGCGCTAGCTATTCCCTAGCGGGCTTTCACGGCGAGTCGCTGATCGTCCTGCGCGCACTCAAGCGCTACGGGCTGATCGTCGCCGACAACGGCTCCTCCTGGTACATCACCGGCGCGCCCGACCCGCGCTGGAACGACGAAGACCTCGAACAGATCAAGCGCGTACCGGGCTCGGCCTTCGAAGCCGTCGACACCGGCCCGATCCGGCGCCGCGGATAGCTCAGCGCACCTTCAGGGCGCCGCGGTCGGTCAGGAGGCCGGCGGCCGATCCGGCGGCACAACCGGCGCTGCCACGGGCTCGGCCGCCGGAGCCTGGACCGGCGCCTGCGCCGGCTGCTGCGGAGCACTCGCAGCGAGCGTGGTCTGCGACTCGTGGGTCTCACCGGTAATCGAGGTCTTGAACTCGCGCATACCGCTGCCGAGCGAGCGACCCATCTCCGGAAGGCGCTTGGCCCCGAAGACCAGCAACAGGATCACCACCAGAAATGCGATGTGAAGTGGATTATCCAGTCCCATATCTTCTCAGTCTAGAGCATTCTCAGGGTGATCGACACATCTGCTGGTACGGCACCCGTCGTCCCGTGGATCACCTCGATCCGGGTTCGTCTGGCCCGTGGCCTCGCGGCCTTCGCGCAGGGCCGTGCGCACCAGCTGCGCGGCGATCAGCAGGATCAGGACCGCGAAACCGGTGCGCAGAGCCGTTCCCGACAGCGCGTTCGCAAGCACCACCCCGCCTGCGACGCCCGCGACCGAGAGCAGTCCGACGAGCAGCGCATCCGCGTGACGCACATTGCCGTAACGGCTCTGCCGCACCGCGCCGACGAGCGCGACCGGCACGATCGCCAACAGCGACGTCGCCTCGGCCTCGTGCTGGGTCAACCCCACCACGATCACGAGCCCCGGCACGAACAGCACGCCGCCGCCCACGCCCAGTAGTCCGCCGAGGACCCCGGCGGCGAGACCGATCAGGATCAACCAGATCATTCGAGCAGCAACTCCACCGCCGAAGCGACGAGCACCGCCGCGAACAGCAGCGACAGCGCCCGCACGTGCATGCGCTGTTGCAGCCACGTTCCGAACAGCACACCGCCCACAGCCGGAATCCCGATGAGCAGCGCGTCGAGCACATGCACGTTGCCGTACGCGCCCTGCACGGCCGCGGCGAAACCGGCGATGAACACGATCGCAGCCAGCGAGGTCCCCGTCGCCTCGCGCTCCTCGTAGCCGAGCCACACCACCAGCAGCGGCACGATCACCGTCCCGCCGCCGACCCCGAACAGTCCGCTGAACAGGCCCGCGGCGGTGCCGATCGCCATCAGCTTCAGCGTTCGCTCAGAGGGTATGCGCACGGCCATGCGCTATCCGCTCCGATCGTCCTTGCCGCGCCTCCTCGGCGCGGGGGACGGCAGGATTGCGCACGCGCGCGTCCCGGTCGGGGCTCCCGATCCCGAGACGTAGAGCGATTCGGCCACGGCGCTCGCCATACTAGTGTTCGTGTCACCCGCCGCTACGCTCGTGGAGGCGCTCGAGCCGCTTCGTCGCGATCCCTCTCAGGCAGCCGTTCTGCTCGACATCGACGGCACGCTCGCGCCGATCGTGCGCCATGCCGCCGATGCGCACGTACCCGAGGCCACACGCGCGCTGCTGATCGAGATCGCCAAGCGCTATCGGATCGTCGGCTGCATCAGCGGCCGTCGCGCCGCGACCGCCCGTCAGATCGTCGCGATCGGGACGATCGCCTACATCGGCAACCATGGTGGCGAGCTGTTGCTTCCCGGCGCCACCCGTCCCGAGCTCGACCCCGAGCTCGCGGACTGGGCGCCGCGTGTGCGCGCGTTCGCCGCCGCCGCCCTCACCCCCGAGCGCCAGCGGCTGCGCATCCGCGGCGAGGACAAGGACACGATCGCCGCCTTTCACTGGCGCGGCGCTCCCGACGAGCAGGCCGCCGCCGACGCCGCCGCCGACATCGCCCGCGAAGCCGCCGAGCAAGGGCTCGCGGCGCATTGGGGACGTAAGGTCCTCGAGGTACGCCCGCCCGTCGAGCTGCACAAGGGCCTCGGGATCGCGGCCCTGCTGCGCGATGAGCCGGTGCTCGCCGCGGTCTACGTAGGCGACGACACCACCGACCTCGACGCCTTCCGCGGGCTGCGCGCGCTCGCGCACTCCTCCGAGCTTCAACACGCACTCTGCGTCGCGGTCGGCTCCGACGAAACGCCCCCCGAGCTGAGCTCAGAGGCCGATCTGACGATCGACGGCTCCGCCGGAGTGCGCGCACTGCTCGAGGCGCTGCTCTAAGCGCGCTGAAGGTCGCCGACCATGCGCTTCGTCGAGTTCCTCAAGACCACCGTCCTGCTCAGCGCGGGTGCCGCGACCGCGCTCGCCGCCGTCACCCTGCTCGCGATCGCCGGCTCGCCCACCAGCGTCAGCTCCCAGGAGCGCCTGATCGCGGCCGCGCTGGGCTGGTGGGTTATCGCTGCCCTCGTCGGGTTGCGCCTCGGCCGCCGCGCGGAGACCAATCCGCCGATCGCGCGCCTGCTCGCCGGCGCGCGCGCCAGCACCGCCCTGCCCGAGCACCATCCCGGCGTGATTCTCCTCAACCGGCTGTGGCCACTGTTGCTGTTCACGCTGACCGCCGGCGGCCTCGCCTTCCTCGCCCCCCAGATCCCCGGCATCGCCGTCGGCTTCGCAATCATCTGGGCGCTCGCCTGGCGCCGCCAACACTCCGCCGTCGCCGCGATCGAGGAGCGCGACGGAGTCGCCTTCTATGTCAGGCGCACCTCGCCGTTTCAACCCATCGCCCTGCACCGCACCCCCGGGTTCAGGGCGCTGCGCCCCGAGCCCTCGGGCGGCTCGGTCACCTGATGTCCGCCGGCGCCGCGGCGGACGTCCTGATCGTCTCGCTCGGATCCACCGCCGGGCTGCGCGCGGCCGACGACGAGCTGGCCGCCTCGCTGCGCCGCGCCGGTGCCCACGTGGCACTCGTCCGCGCCGCGCCCCCGCTACGCCCGCCGCGCACGCTCGCCCTCACCGACCTCGCCTGGGCGCTCGCCACTCGCCGCGTCGCCTCGGCCGCGCTGGTCGAGCACCGTCCGCACGCGATCCTCTACTCCTCGACCACCGCCGCGCTGCTGTGGCCGCGGCCCGGCGCGATCCGCTTCGACGCTACCTCCGCCGGCAACCGTCCCGGACGCCACGGTCTCTGGCAGCGTCCGCTGGAGCGCCGCCGACTGGCGCAGGCGCCGCTGCTTCTGCCCTGGAGCGAAGGCGCCCTCGCCGAGGTTTCTCCCACCGCGCGCAGCGCCGGCCGTGCGCTCGTACTGCCCGTCCCCGTCGAACCCTCCGGGCCGACCGCCACGATCCGCGACATCGCCGCGATCACCTACGCCGCCAACCCTCTCAAGAAGGGCCTCGATCGCGTCCTCGCCGCCTGGGCGCGGGTGCGCCGCGACGACGAGCAGCTCTACGTCACCGGCGCCCGCGCCGCCGAGCTCGCCCGCGCCGGCATCGCGCCGGCGCCCACCGGCGTCACCCTCACCGGACCGCTCCCCGTCGCCGAGTATCGCGCCCTGCTGCGCCGCGCCCGCGTCTTCGTCTGCGCTCCCCGCCGCGAGGACTACGGCCTCGCCCAGCTCGAGGCCCTCGCCGACGGCTGCCGGCTCGTCACCACGCCCGCGCCCGGGCCCTACGCCGCGCTGCCGATCGCCCTCGCGCTCGATCCGCGTCTCGTCTCCGAGGATCTCCCTGTCGCGCTACGTACCGCGCTCGACGATCCCGCGCCCGATCACGACGCACGGGCCGCGTCCGCGCTCGCGGCCTTCACCCACGCCGCGAGCGACCGCATCGCTGCCCAGGAGCTGCTCCCGCGCTTGCTCTCCTCGGGCTCCGCCCGCTGACACGAGCGCCACCACGTGCCGTGACCGGCGCCGGCAGGGCCCGACGAAGCCGCCCGGCTATGCGTCTCCCGCCGATCGCCCGCGTCTCAGCTCACGCGATTGCGTTTGCGCATCCTCGAGAGCTCATCCCACGTTCGCGTGTTCGCCACATCTTCAGACGTCAGCCACGCCCGCCGCGCGGTCGCGATGCCCCAGCGCATGTTCGCGAGCGTCGCCGTCCGGTGCGCGTCCGAGTCGATTACGAGCCTCACGCCCGCCCGCACCGCGTTACGCGCGTTTACATCCGAGAGGTCACGCCGGTCCGGGTTGGCGTTGATCTCGAGCAGCGTCCCCGTCCGCGCCGCCGCCTCAGCGACCGCCTCCAGGTCAATCGCATAAGGCTCGCGGCGCACAATCATCCTCCCTGTCGGGTGCCCGATCGCATCCACCAGCGGGTGCTCGATCGCGCGGATCATCCGTGCCGTCATCGCCTCCTCGCCCATCCCAAACGCCGTGTGCACGCTCGCCACCACCCAGTCCAGCTCGCTCAGCAGCTCCTCCTCGTAGTCGAGCTCCCCGTCGGGCAGGATGTTCACCTCGCTGCCCGCCTTCACCGCGATGCCCTCGATCTGCGCGTCCACCTCGCGCACCCGCTCGATCTGACGTCTGAGCTCATCCGGCGAGACGTCATTGCCGAAGCCATGCGTCGCCGAGTGGTCGGTGATCGCGAGGTACTCGTAGCGCAGCCCGCGCGCCGCCGCCGCCATCTCGGCGATCGTGTTGTGGCCATCCGAGGCGATCGTGTGGCAGTGCAGATCCCCGCGGATGTCCCGCTGCTCGATCAGGCTCGGCAGGCTCTTCCCGCCGTCCATCGCGGCCTGCAGCTCGCCGCGATCCTCGCGCAGCTCCGGCTCGATGTACGCGAACCCCACCGCCCCATACACCTCGCGCTCTTTCCCGTAGGGCAGCGTCTTGCCATCCTCGTCGTTGCGCACGCCGTGCTCGGAGACGTGCATCCCGCGTCTCACCGCCAACTCCCGCAAAGCCGCGTTGTGGCGCCCCGAGCCGGTGAAGTGCTGCAGCAGGCTTCCCCGTTCCCGCGGCAAGCCGATCCGCAGATCGACGTTCACGCCCACGTGCGCACGACCCCTCGCCCCGACCGCGCTCGCCGAGGAGACGCTCTCGATCTCCTCGAGCTTCGCCAATCGCCTCGCCAGCGTAACCGGGCGTTTCGTGACCGCGATCAGGTCGATGTCCTTCACGCTGTCGGCCATCCTGCGCGCCGACCCGGCCACGGTCACCCGTGCGTCCACATCGCCTTTCACTTCCTGCAACCCCCGCGCCAGCGATTCGCCCAGCTCGAGCGCCTGGGGCAGCAGCAGCCGTACCCGCCCGCTCCCCTCGTCGGGGCTCTCGGCCGCTCGCTCGAGCGCGCTCAGCACGCCTTCCTCGAACTTCGGCCCCAGTCCCTTCACCTCGCGCACGCGCTGCGCCAGCGCCGCCTCCCGCAGCGCCCGTGGCGAATCGACCCCCAAGGCCGAATGCAGCAACCGCGCCCGCTTGGCCCCGATCCCGGGCAGCCGCGTGATCTGCACGAGCCCCGGCGGGAACTTCGCCCGCAGCTTCTCCGCCGCCGGGATCGTCCCCGTCTCGCACAGGGCCCTGATCTTCTCCTGCAGCGTCTCGCCGATCCCCTTCAGCTGAGTCGCGCGCCCCTCCCGCGCCAGCGCCCCCACCGACACCGTCGCTTCCCGCACCGTCTTCGCGGCCGTGCGGTAGGCCAGCACCCGATGCACGATCGCCCCGTCGAGCTCATACAGGTCACCCAGCTCTTCAAGCGCGTCCGCGATCTTCCCATTCGCCGGCTCCATAGCCTCCAGAGTACGTGCCCCGCGGCCTCCTCGACCGGCCGGCTCTCACGGCGCGAGCCCCCGGCGCGAACCCGTAGGGTACGCCGACCCATGTCTCCCTCTGCGCACCACAGCGACCCGCCCGGCCTTCCCTGGCTGATCCTTCCCACCTACAACGAGGCGCCCAACATCGCCGCGATGCTCGACGCCGCCGGCGAGGTGCTCGCCGGGGCCGCTCCCGAGGGCTTTCGCATCCTCGTCGTCGACGACGGATCGCCCGACGGCACCGGCGAGATCGCCGACCGCTTCGCCGCCGAGCACGACTGGGTGAGGGTGCTGCACCGCACCGAGAAGAACGGCATCGGTCCGGCCTACCTCGCCGGCTTTCGCCACGCGCTCGACCACAGCGCCGCCTACGTGTTCGAGATGGACTGCGACTTCTCTCACGACCCCGCCGATCTCGCCCGCCTGCTGCAGGCCGTTCGCTCCGGCGCCGACCTCGCGCTCGGCTCGCGCTACATCCCCGGCGGGGGCGTCACCGACTGGGGCCTGTTGCGCCGCTTCATCTCCGAGGGCGGCTCCACCTACGCCCGCCTCGTGCTCGGCCTGCGCGTACGCGACCTCACCGGCGGCTTCAAGTGCTTTCGCCGCGAGGTCCTCGAAGCGATCCACTTCGACTCCGTCCGCTCCCAGGGTTACGCCTTCCAGGTCGAGCTCACCTACCGCACCGTGCAGGCCGGCTTTCGCGTCGTCGAGGTCCCGATCGTCTTCCGCGACCGCACCCACGGGCAGTCCAAGATGTCCTGGCGCATCGCCGCCGAGGCGATCTGGCTCGTGCCGCTGCTGCGCTTCAGCTGACCGCCCTCTTGGCCGATGCTCTGGAGGTGGACGCCTCGGCCTACGCCTTCGCGCACGGTGTGCGCCATACGCGCTCGACCCTGCGCGCGTGGCAGCGCGATCCCGGGCGGGTTCTCGGGCGCTGGTTCGCGGGCTCCGCGCTCGCAGCCGCCGGTCTGCTCTCTGCCGTGCTGCTCGTCGCCGCGCTCTCGCCCCACTACGTCCAGGTCGTAACGCTGCAGCCGCCCTTCGCCGTGGGCGACGGCGCCGACGTGGCGCGCGTGCTCGAGCACAACATGCTCGTCCTCGCCCTGCACGCGATGGCCTGCGTGGCCGGCTTCATCGCCGGCAGCTCGCTGCCGCTGCAGGCCTCCTCGCGCAGCGGCCTCTCGCGCTGGGTGCACGAGCACGGCGGGCGCATCGCGATCTTGTTCGTCGTCTGCGCCACCGCCTTCTCCCTCTCGATCCAGGCCTACACGCTCGGCCACACCCTCGCCGGCGTCGCCCACTTCCTGCGCGTCTCCCCGGCGATCCTGCTGCTCGGCGTGCTCCCGCACGCCATCCCCGAGCTAATCGCCCTGTTCCTGCCCCTCGCCGCCTGGATCATCGCCAGTCGCCGCGGCGAGTGGGAGCAGCTGCTCGCCGCCACCTTCGTCACCGTCGCCATCGCCGTGCCCATGCTCGTGATCGCCGCCCTGATCGAGGTCTACGTCTCCCCGCACCTCTTCACCGCGCTCACCCACATCCACCCGCCGATCGTGCGTTACTCCGAAGGGTGGACCGTCACGGTCAACTGAGCCCGGCCTGGCTCGCGCTTGGCCGATCGCCGATCCAGCGCTTGGCCGATCCCGTAACCCTTGCTTCACTTTGTATAGTGAGGGGTAGAGCTTTGTCCCGCACCCACACCCCGCGATTTGCAAGGAGACACCATGGCCGGCACCCTCAGCGAAGTCACCGACAACAACTTCAGCGCCGAGGTCCTCGAGTCCGAGGGTCCCGTGCTCGTCGACTTCTGGGCGCCCTGGTGCGGTCCCTGCCGTGTCGTCGCCCCCGTGCTCGAGGAGATCGCCTCCGAACGCCCCGACCTGCGCATCGTCAAGCTCAACGTCGACGACAACCAGCAGACCGCCGCGCAGTACCAGGTCCTCTCGATCCCCACGCTGATCCTCTTCAAGGGTGGCGCCCCCGTCAAGACCGTCGTCGGGGCCTACCCCAAGAAGAAGCTCGAGGCGGAGCTCGAGCCCGCTCTCGCACCCGCCTGAGGCCGAGGGCCTGCGCATAGCTGCGTCCTTACCGATCGGAGATCGACGGGATCTCCGATCGGCCAGCACGCGTACTCAGTACGCCACGCTCCCTGCGTCCTTGCTCTGCTTGACCCTCGGCCTCAGGGAGCGTCTTGGGTTGTCTTGCTCAGCGCGATCGACAGCTCCAGGCCATCCACCTCGGTCTGCTCGCGGTAGCCATCGGCGCCGGCCGAGGGCGAGGTGGCGCCGTCGCCGAGGTCCAGTGCGACGGCCAGCGTCTCGCCGACGATGTAGTCGCGGTGCGAGTCGGCCGCCTCGACCAGTGCCGTCGCTCCGGTCAGCCCCAGCTCGATCCGGTCCTCGACCTGCAGCCCGGCCGTCTTGCGCGCGTTCTGCACCGCGTGCACGATCTCGCGCGCGTGGCCCTCGCGGCGCAGGTCGTCGTCGAGCGTCAGATCCAGCGCCACCGCGTGCGCGCCCTCGCGCTCGACCGAGTAGCCCTCGGGTGCCTTCAGCGTGAGGATCACATCGTCGGCCGACAGCGTGTGCTCGCGTCCGCCCACCGCGATCGCGACCTCGCCCTCACCTTTGCGGATCGCCGCCGCCACCCGCGCCGGGTCGAGCGCCGCGATCGCCTGCGCCACACCCGGCATGTCCTTGCCGAACAGCGGCCCGAGCGTGCGGTAGTTGGCCTTGATCTCGTACTCGCTCAGCTCCTCCGCGGCCGCCACGAACCTGACCTGCCTGACGTTCAGCTCATCCCTTACGACCTCCGCCAGCCGTTCGATCGCCGCGCGCTCGCGACCATCTGCCACCACGACTGCCTCGCGCAGCGGCTGGCGCACCTTCCGCTTGGCCTTGCCCCGTGCGCCCAGCCCCAGCCTGACGGTCTCGCGCGCCAGCGCCATCGCCTCCTCCAGCTCCCGGTCGCGCGCCGGTAGCTCCGCGCCGATCGGGAAGTCGCACAGGTGCACGCTCGCGAGGGTCCCGTCGAGGTTGTCGTAGATCTCGTCCGCGACGAACGGGCACAGCGGCGCCAGCAGCTTGGTAATCGTCAGCAGGCACTCGCGCAACGTCTCGAACGCCGCGTGCTCGCCGTCCCAGAATCGTCTCCTGGAGCGGCGCACATACCAATTGGACAGCTCGTCCACCAGCTCACCGATCGCACGGCCCGCGCTCGTCACGTCGTAGGCGTCCAGTCGCTGCGTCACCAGTTCGGCCGTCGCCGCCGTGCGCGAGCGCGCCCAGCGATCGAGGTCCGTATCGGGGCCGCCCGGACGTGGGCCGTCCTCGGGCTGCGCGGACAATGTCTGCGCTCCCGCCCGCGCATACAGCGCGTAGAAGTAGTAGGTGCTCCACAGCTGCTTCAAGAACAGCCGCACGCCCTCGCCGATCGCCTCCTGTGAGAACCGATACCCGTCCCACGGCTGGCGCGAGGTGAAGAAGTACCACCGGAACGCGTCCGCGCCGTAAGCATCCAGTACCTGCCACGGCTCGACCGTGTTGCCCTTGGACTTCGACATCTTCTGCCCCTCCGTATCCAGGATCAGGCCCAGGCACACCACGTTGCGGTACGGCGCCTCGCGTTCCAGCAGCGTCGCGATCGCCAGCAGCGAGTAGAACCAGCCGCGCGTCTGATCCTGCGCCTCGCAGATGAAGTCCGCCGGGTAGCTCCGCGCGAGCTCCGACTCGTGCTCGAACGGACTGTGGTGCTGAGCGAAGGGCATCGCCCCGGAGTCGAACCACACGTCGATCACCTCCTCGACACGCCGCATCGACTCCCCGCAGCCGGGCTCCGTGCACCGTATCTCGACCCTGTCGACGTACGGGCGATGGTGGTCCGCCAGCGTCTTCCCCGACAACCCCTCCAGCTCGGAGAAGGACCCGATCGTGTGCGTGTGCCCCTGCGGGCAGCGCCACACCGGCAGGGGCGTGCCCCAGTAGCGCTCGCGCGAGAGCGCCCAATCGACATTGCCCTTCAGCCACTCCCCGAAGCGCCCGTGCTTGACCCGAGGGGGATGCCAGCTCACGGTCTCGTTCGCCGCCAGCAGCCGCTCGCGCACCGCGGTCGTGCGGATGTACCAGGACTTCTTCGCGTAGTAGATCAGCGGCGTCCCGCAGCGCCAGCAGTGCGGGTAGGAGTGCTCGTAGCGCTCCTCCCGCAGCAGCAGGCCCCGCTTGTCCAGATCCGCGATCAGGTCCTCGGTGACGTCCGGGTCCTTGACGACCCGTCCGTCGTACTCGCGGCCGTCGTGGCTGCGCACGCGCTTGTCGAACGTGCCGTCGGGGCGCACAGGATTCAGGAGGGTGCCGGGCACGGTCGGGTCGAATCCATCCACACCGCTCGCCGCCGCCACACGGAAGTCGTCCTCGCCGAACGCCGGCGCGAGGTGCACGAGGCCCGTGCCGTCCTCGGTCGTCACGAAATCGTCGGCGACAATCGGAAAGCCACCCGTTTGGCGCGTGGCGAAAATCGGACCCTGGTAGCCGCCGTATCTGTCCACGAGCTCGAGGCCCGAGAACCGCTCTACGAGATCCACTTCTTCTCCGAGCACGGCCGCGACGCGATCCTCGGCCAGCACGAACGTCTCATCGCCGACTCGCGCCCTGACGTAGGTCGCAGTGGGGGAGACCGCGATCGCGACGTTGCCCGGCAAGGTCCACGGCGTCGTGGTCCACACGAGCAGACGGTCTTCGCCGTGCAGCACCGGAAGCTTGAGGAACACGCTCCTGTCGAGCACGTCCCGGTACCCGAGCGCGACCTCGTGGGAGGACAGCGCGGTCCCACAGCGGTAGCAGTAGGGCACGACCTTGTGCCCCTCGTACAGCAGCCCCCGCTTATCGATCTCCGCGAGCGCCCACCACACCGACTCGATGTAGGACTCGTCCAACGTCCGGTAGGCGTCATCGAGGTCGATCCAGAACCCGATCCGCTCGGTCAGGCGGTTCCAGTCCTCCAGGAAGGCGAACACCGACTCGCGACATTCGGCGTTGAACCGCTCGATGCCGATGACGTTCTCGTCCTCGATTTCGGCCTTCGTCTCGATCCCGAGCTTCTGTTCGACCGCGATCTCCACCGGCAGCCCGTGACAGTCCCAACCGCCCTTGCGCTGCACCAATCGTCCGCGCATCGTGTGGTAGCGCGGGTAGACGTCCTTGAACACTCGCGAGAGCACGTGATGGGAGCCCGGGGGGCCGTTCGCGGTCGGGGGACCCTCGTAGAAGACCCACTGCTCGGCGCCCTCGCGCGAGCGCAGCGACTGCGCGAACACGTCGCGCTCGCGCCAGCGCTCGAGCACCTGGAGCTCCATCGCCGGCAGGTCCTGCTTGGGATCGACCTCACGTGCGGGGATCAGGGGATTTTTGGGCTCGGCCGTCATCGGGCCGCCCATTCTAGGTCCGGCTCAAGAGGCGGCGACGGCGGGGTGGCGCAGAACCACTCCGGTCAAGCGCTCACGCAGCTGCTCGGCCGCGGCAGTGGGGCCGGGGCCGATGCGCTTGACGGTCGACGCCCCGGTCTCCGGCAGGGCCGAGCGATAGTCGAACACGTCCACGCCGGGCTCGGCCTGGCGGGAGGCGTAGACAAGCCGGCCGAGAGCATCCGCGGGGGTGCCCGAACCGGCGAGCACGATCGCACCCGGGCGCAGCGCACGCAGCGCGGCGCCGATGCGCCCGGCCTCGAGCTCCACCGGGAGGGTCAGCACGCGCAGCCCCCCGCGGCGCAGGAACAGCTCCAGCGCCTGTACGTACGGGGCGTCGAGATCGCCCGGACGCGAGCCGTCGAAGATCAACGCGCCCTCCTCGCGCGAGGCCGGGGGGGCGACGCGCGTGGCCGCCGCCAGCCAGCCGATCGTGTAGCGCAGCGCGAACGCGCGCTCGGCCGAGTTCTCCTCGAGCGTCTGGAGTGCCACCAGCAGCACCGACTCGACCGTGCGTTCGACCGATCGCACCGCGAGGCTCTCCTCCAGCAGACGATCGGCGGCCTCGGGCGCAAACGCTTCCATCGCGGCCCGCAGGCGCGCCGGAGAGGACGGCCCCTCGCCGCGCTCGCGCGCGACCGACACGGCCGAGGCGATGTCGTGTGTCTCGGCGAACGCCTGGCGCAGCGCCTCGATCTCGGTCAGCTCGAACTGACGGTGCCCGCCCTCGGTGCGATGGGGCATCGGGTAGCCGAAGCGTCGCTCCCAGCCGCGCAGCGTGTTGGGACTGACCCCCAGCATCGCCGCCGCGGCATTTGTGCGGATTGCGCTCATTACACGAGGAATGGTGAGCTTTGCAAGACCCGATCGCAACCCCCGCAACAGGGTATGCAGACCGTCAGGCGCCTTGCAGACGCAGGAACCGCGACCCGCAGAGCGACGCCCGCCCGATAGCCGGCGCCAGAGGGACGGATACGGGGCGTGTGTGCTCCTCGTGGCCCGGGTATCCGTCCAGCGAACGGGCGGGGCTCGCCCTACGATCAATCGAGACATGCGGCTGCGGCTCTACCACCACCCGGACGGCACACGCGTCGCCTACCGCGAGTGCGGCGCGGGGCCGCCGCTGGCGCTGATCCATTCGGCGATGCTCTCGCACAAGGAGTGGGAGCCCTCGGTCGAGCAGCTCGCGGGCCACTTTCGCGTGGTGCTCCCCGACTTGCCATTGCACGGAGACTCGGAGGACAGCCCCATCCATCCCTACACGCTCGACTGGTTCGCCGAGGTCCTGGGCGGCTTCTCCGCCGACGTGCTCGGCCCCAGTCCGCTGATCGGCGGGCACGGCGCCGGCGCCGAGGTCGTGCTGCAGGCGGTGGCGAGCGCCAGGATCCGGCCGCGTCGGCTGGTGCTGATGTCAAACCGTCTCCACGCCGCCCCCGAGCGCGGCCACGCACGCTCGGTGTGGCGTGCCGCGACGATGGTCGGCGCGATCCCCGGTCTCGATCGCGTAGCCGGTTATGGCATGCGCACCGTCTTCAGCCCCGAGCACGGCTCGCGGTTGTCCGTGCGCGGCAACCCGGCGGCCCGCGATCTGCTCAGGCACGCCTTCGCGGACGCCCCCGGAAACGCCGCCCTGGCACGCTCCTGGGCGAAGTGCGCACGCACCTGGCCAACCGGTGCGCGCAAGGATCTGCTGGAGCTGTACCCGCGCCTGGACATGCCCGTGCTGTTGCTGTGGGCCGATCAGGATCGCCTGCACCCGATTGTCACAGCCGAAGCCGCGTTGCGCGAGCTCCCCGACGGGCAGCTGCGGGTGCTGCCCAGCACCGGCTTTCTGATGGCCTACGACGACCCGGTCGGGCTGGCACGCGAGCTGGTCGCGTTCTGCGGATAGGGTTCCGGGCCCACCCAAAGGAGATCCATATGCCCGACAAGCAGCTCTGGGGCGGAGAGACCGCCAAGGCCGTAGAGAACTTCCCGATCTCGGGCGAGACCGTGCCACTGCCGGTCGTGCACTGGCTCGCGCGCGTCAAGGGCGCCGCGGCCGCCGTCAACGGCGAGCTGGGTCTGCTGCCCAAACGCGCCGCGTCCAAAATCGAGAAAGCCGCGAAGGAGATCGCCGCGGGCAAGCACGACTCGCAGTTCCCGATCGACGTCTTCCAGACGGGCTCTGGCACCTCGACGAACACGAACGCCAACGAGGTGATCGCCAAGCTCGCCGGCGACGGCGCCCACGCGAACGACCACGTCAACATGGGCCAGTCCTCCAACGACGTGTTCCCCTCCGCCGTGCATCTCGCCGCGCTCGACGTCGCCCAGAACGAGCTGCTGCCCGCGCTCAAAGCAGCTCGAGCGCTCGTTCGCGAAAAAGGCGAAGAGCTTCCAGAACGTCGTGAAGTCGGGTCGCACGCACCTGATGGACGCGGTGCCCGTCACGCTCGGCCAGGAGTTCGCCGGCTACGCCGCGCAGATCGCGCTCGGCCAGGAGCGCGTGCAGTCGGCGCTCGTCCACGTCGGGCAGATCCCGCTCGGCGGCACCGCCACGGGCACAGGCCTGAACACGCACGCCAAGTTCGCCGAGAAGGTGCGCGCGCGCCTGAAGCGGGAATCGGGCCTCAAGCAGATCGCCGCGCCGCTCGACCCGTTCGAGGCGCAGGCCAACCGCGACGCGCTGGTCGAGCTGTCGGGCGCGCTGAAGGTGATCGCCGTGTCGCTCACCAAGATCGCCGGCGATCTCGCGCTGATGGGTTCCGGTCCGCGCGCCGGGATCGGCGAGCTCTTCCTGCCCGAGCTGCAGAAGGGCTCCTCGATCATGCCCGGCAAGGTCAACCCCGTGATCCCCGAGGTCGTGCTGCAGGTCTCCGCGCAGGTGATCGGCAACGACACCGCGATCACCGTCGGTGGGCTGCAGGGCCAGTTCGAGCTGAACGTGCGCATCCCGCTGATCGCGCGCAACATGCTGCAGTCGCTGACGCTGCTGTCCGCGACCTCACGCGTGTTCGCCGAGAAGTGCGTCGATGGCATCAAGGTCAACAAAGCCGGTACCGACGCTTCGGCCGGGGCCACCCTCGCAGTGGCGACCGCGCTCAACGGCGCGATCGGCTACGACAAGGGCACTCAGATCGTGCAGAAGGCCACAGCCTCGGGGCGTCCCCTGCGCGAGGTCGCGTTGGAGGAGGGCGTCGACGCCAAGCTCTACGACGAGACCATCGACCTGCGCAAGATCGCGCGTGGCAATCGGGCCTAGCCGCGGTCGGCGGCGGGGTCGGGGAGTGGGCGCGTCTAGCCGCCGCGTCGTGGAAGGTCCGATGTGGGCGCCGTGAGTGCATGGGCGGGGAAGCGCGTGCTGTTCACCGGCGCCCAGGGCTTCATCGGCTCATGGGTGGCCGAGCGGCTGCTGGAGGAGGGCGCGGAGATCCTCGTCCTCGACCGCCCACCCGCCGAACCCTCGCGCTTTCGTACTGCGCGGGTTGCCCGAGCGCTGCACGGCGGTGGCCGCCGATCTTCTCGACCACCCCTCGCTGTGCAGCGCGATCGAGGATCACGGGGTGCAGGCCGTGTTCCATCTCGCAGCGAGCGCGATCGTGGGATCGGCGGCGAGCCCCCGCTCGAGACCTTCGAGGTCAACGTCCGCGGCACCTGGAACCTGCTCGAGGCCTGCCGTGTCGCGAGCGAGCCGCCGGCGAGGATCGTGGTCGCCTCCACCGACAAGGCCTACGGCATCCACGAGCAGCTTCCCTACCGCGAGGATCACGCGCTGCAACCGCACTACCCCTACGACGCCTCCAAGGCCGGCGCCGACATCATCGCCCGCTCCTACGCGCACACCTTCGGGCTGCCGGTCGCCGTAACGCGCTTCGGCAACGTGTTCGGCGGCGGCGACTTCAACTTCTCGCGGCTGATCCCCGGCACGATCCGGGCGCTGCTCGCGGGCGAGCGGCCGGTGATCCGCTCCGACGGCCTGATGGAGCGAGATTTCCTCTACGCCGAGGACGCCGTCGCGGCCTATCTGGCGATTGCACGCTCGCTCGATCGTCCAGAGCTGCGCGGTCGCGCCTGGAACGCGAGCATCGGACGCCCCGTAAGCGTGCTCGAGATCGTCACGCGGCTCATCGAGATCTCCGGCCTGGGGCTCGAGCCCGACGTTCTCGGACGCGGGACTCCACACGGGGAGCTCGAACGCCAATGGCTCGATTGCAGCGCGATCGCCGCGGAGCTCGGCTGGACGCCCGAGTGGGACCTGCAGCGAGGGCTGCGGGCCACGTTCGGCTGGTACGCCTCCGAGCTGCCGCTCAGCTCACGGTGAGCTGCTCGCGCCAGCGCAGCGCCTCGTCGAGCTCCCCGTCGCTCAGCAGCTCCTTGAGGCGGGCGATGCGCATGAAGCGCGACCCTTCGAAGTCCTCGATCCGCAGGTCGTGATCGCGGTAGGCGCCGAGCATCTGCTCGGCGCTCGCGCGAACCGTCCAGCGGGGGTGAAGCTCAGGGAAGGCGCGCTCGAACTTGGCGAAGCTCACGCGATAGCTGCGCTTGTCCGGTCCGGCGTCCTGCGCGAAGGCGATCCGCGACCCGGGCACGACCTCCTCGACGATTCGGGCGATCTCTGAGATCTGGTAGTTCTCCTCGTCGGCGCCGATGTTGAAGGCCTCGCCGTGCACCCGCTCGCGCGGAGCCTCGAGCAGGCCGAGGAAAGCGCGCGCGATGTCCTCTATGTGCACGAGCGGTCGCCACGGCGTGCCGTCGCTGCGCAGCAGCACCTCGCCGGTGGCGTAGGCGAAGGCCGTGAGGTTGTTCACGACCAGATCGCCGCGATGGCGCGGGGAGAGTCCGTGCGCGGTGGCGTTGCGCAGGAACGTCGGGCTGAAATCGTCATCGGCGAGCAGCCCGATGTCGCGCTCGGCGAGGACCTTCGACTCGCCGTAGGGCGTGACCGGGTTGAAAGCGGCGGTCTCCTCGACCCAATCCTCGTCCGCGGCCCCATACAGGCTGCAGGAGGAGGAGAACAGAAAACGCTCGACCCCCGCCTGCTTGGCCGCGCCTGCGAGCGTGACCGAGGCGCGGTGATTGACCGCGTAGGTGCACTCGGGGTTGAGGTCCCCGATCGGGTCGTTCGAGAGCGCCGCGAGATGCAGGACGGCCTCGAACCCCTCCAGGTCATCCGCCGTCACATCGCGGACGTCCTTGCGGATGACCGGCACCGCCGGCGTACGGTCCTCACCGAAGTCGCACCCCTCGTACAGGAGGCTGTCGAGGCCCACCACCTCGTGCCCGGCGTCGAGCAGCAGTGGGGATAGGACCGACCCGATGTAGCCGTGGTGGCCGGTGAGAAGGACGCGCACGGTCGGGATGTTCGCACAGCGCCGGGTCCGAAGCCGCAAGGCTCGCGGGCGTCGGGATCGCACCGTCCCGACGCCCGCCGAACACGCTGTTTGGCTATCGCAGGACGGCTACCGTGCCGACCACAACTGTCCCGAGGCGAGCCACGCTTTGACCGTCCCCGTGAACGTTGCGCTGAGCCCGCTGACTTTCACTTTGCTGCCCGAAGTCGCAGTGAATTCGAGTGGGTGTTCGAGCGATTCCGTTTCCACCCCCGGGTAGTTGCAGACCATCGTCCCGTTGATTTTGTACGTGCCCTGGACGGAGCAACCGGCACCGTTGATTTTGAAGACCGCGAGTTCGTTGCCGGCGGCCTGGGATTCGAATTTCAGCTTGATCGCTTCGCCGACGCGTTCGAGGGTCGCCTTCAGCGGAAAGCTTTCCGTCGTGGGGATCGAGCACGCCGATTGGCCCACCACTGCGCATCCTGCAAAGATCTCCGATTCCTCTAAGACTTTCCCGGGAGCTTCGATGAACCCGTTCTTGACTTTTAACTGTGGTGCATTCAAAGGTGAACCCTGCTGTCGTGATGGTCATGGGGGTCGTGACGTTGGTCGTTTCTGCCACCGCTGAGGTTCCGCTGAGCAGGCTTCCCGCGACCCACCAGCGGGGTGCTTCCGCTGCCGCGGCGCCCGCCGATATAGCACTCAACACAAATGCTCCCAACAGGATCAGCATGATGATTCTGCCTCGTGACATATCCTCGTCTCCATCCTCCCGGCCGCGCCGGGACCTTGCAGTTTTTTGGTCGCGGCGCTCATCGCACGCTATGGGCGTGGGCGCCGAACACCTCATGTGTGTCCCGGACGGCCTCGGTCATGAGGCCAAAACAGGATCAATTCAAAAAGATGGATTGTTTGCCGGCGCTCGTCAACGCCGAGATCGTGTCTGCGGCGGACACTGGCCAGTCGACCCGACGAGTGTCTCCGATTGGATCGATCCTTCTAAGCGGTCCCGACCCGCGCCGAGCCTTCGCCGAAACTCAACCCGAGCCCAGCGCCCGGTACAACTTCGAGACCACGCCCACCGCCGGCTTGGCACGCCCACCGTAGGTGAACAACCCCTTCTCGTTGAGCCCTTCGATCAGGCGCAGCCGCGGCAGCACGCCGTGGATCGAGCCGCCCTGGAAGGTGGGGACAAGGGGGTAGTCGCGCAGCAGGTAGACGAACATGCCGCTGAGCTGCGAGTCGGTGGCATAGGCGCGGATGTGGCGCGCCAGCAGCGAGGATTGGAAGGAGTAGCTGCCGGGACTGCCCGGCGGGTTCAGGCCGTTGGATTCGGCGCCGAACTCGCTGATCACGAGCACGCGTCCGGCGAACGCTCGCCGCATCGCGCTCAGCCGTCGTGAGATTTCCGCGCTGACCGCGGCCGGGGAGTTGTGGGGATTGTCGTACCAGCCCGAGTAGTCGGTCTCGGCGATCGCGTCGACGCCGCGATACAGCGCGCCCGGGTGAGCCGGTGGGTGATCGCCCCACACGTCCACCGCGACCATCCGCGTCGGGTCGTAGGCATGCAACCAGCGGGTAAGCGACTGCACGTAGGAGACCTCCGCGCCGTCGCGCCCGTTCTCGGCGACCTCGTCGACGAGGTTCCAGGCGAAGATCGAAGGGTGCAGCTCATCGGCGATCGCGGCGGTGCGCGCCTGGCTCTCGGCATGCGCGAGCAGCCCGGGGGAGTTCGAGTACCAGTTGCCCGCCCCTTCGACCGGGCCGATGCCCTGCCACACGAGGATCCCGGCCGCGTCGAGTCGTTCCAGCAGCGCCGGGTCCAGCGGATGCTGGGCGCGCACCGCGTTCGCGCCGATCGCCCGCAGCTCGGAGACGATCGCGTTCTCCTCACCCGGCGTGAGCGCGTCGCCGTGGCCCAGCGCGTCCTCCTGGACCGTGGCGCCATGCACGCGCAACAGCTGCCCGTTCAGATACACGCGCCCGTCGTGCCAGGTGAGCTGGCGCAGGCCGACGTGGGCGGAGTAGCTCGACTCCTGCCCGACCGCAAGCGTCAGCTGGTACAGGCTCGGGCTTGCGGGGGACCACAGTGCCGGTTCGGGGACCGTCACGCTCGTGCTCACGGTCGCGCTCTGACCGTGGGCGAGATGCGCTTCGGGGAAGCTCAGCGGGATCGTCTGCGATCCACGTACGAGTGAGCCAGTGGGCGAGATTGCGCGTCCTGAGGCACCGTCGTTGCGCACCTGCACGCTGACCCGCACGGTCGCCGACTGCACGGCCGGGATATCGGCACAGGGCGCACGCACGCAGACGACCGAGCCGGGTGAGAGCGTGGTCTGGATCGCCGGATCGGACAGCTCGCTCGCGCCGATCGGACGCACGCTGACCTCGCCGTCGAGCCCGCCCCAGTTGAACCACGTGCGGTGAAAGCCGATGCGCGACTGCGCGGCGGGGTCGCGCCAGTCGACGCGCACGACCACCGTATGCCGACCCGCGCTGAGCTGCGCGCGCGCTTCGAAGGGCAGGTAGGAGCCCTCGTGTGAGCCGAGCGCGCGGCCGTCCACCCACACCTGCGCGGAGAAGTTGGCCGACTGGAAGCTCAGCGCGTAGGTGCCCGCCGCCGCGGCGGTGAACGTCGTGCGATACCACGCGACAGAGCCTTCGTAGTTGGCCTGCGCGGCGGTGCCGGCGTAGCGCGTGGGGTCGATGACGTTGGGGACGCTCACGCTCGCGCCTCCGAAGCCGCCCCGTTGCCAGCCGAGTCGCAGGCCGCGATCGGAAGGGTCTGCACGCAGCGTCCAGCGCGTCAGCGCCGTGCGCCCGCCGGGGCCTTCGCCGACGATCGATTGGCTCGACGGCGCTTCGGCAGCCGCCGCGGTCGCCGCGAGGGCGACGCAGACGACGATCCCGGCGGCGAGCGCTGTCTTTTTCACGAGTGCGAGCATCGTCACGTCTTCAACAGCGCAGCAGCCCGATCAGAGCGGCGTCGCCACGGGCGGCTGTGCGCTCGCTGTGAGCATTCGCTCAAGCAGCACCCGGGCGCCGGCCTTGGAGAGGGGTTCGTTGAGGTTGCCGCACTTCGGGGACTGTACGCAGGAGGGGCACCCCTCGCTGCATCCACACCCGGCGATCAGCCGCTGCGCGTCCTCGCAGAGCTCCTCGAAGCGCTGAAACGCGGTGCGCGCGATGCCGATGCCGCCGGGATGCCCGTCGTAGATGAAGATCGTCGGCCGGCCCGTCTGGGGGTGCAGGTTGGTGGAGAGACCGCCGATGTCCCAGCGGTCGCACATCGCGATCAACGGCAGCACCGCGATCTGGGCGTGCTCGGTCGCGTGCAGCGCGCCGAGCAGGGACTCCAGCGGAACCGTCCGCTCGAGCTCGGCCGCGTCGAGCTCGAACCACAGGGCCTGCGTGGAGAAGCTCGTTTCGGGCAGGTCGAGCGCGACGAGGTCGATCTGCGCGTGGTCTGAGAGGCGGCGGCGCTGATAGGCGAGCACGGTCTCGGTGACCGACACCTCGCCGAAGCTGAGCGAGACCCCGAGCGCCTCGCGGCGGTCGAGCAGCCGCTCGATCTGAGTCATCGTCTCGCGCTTGGGCTGGGTGTACCAGTCGCCCTGAAACGGCGCGACGAGTGCGCGCCGGTGCTCGAGGTCCAGCGCGCGGACCTCATAGGAGCGCCCCTGGTGCAGGTAGATGGCGCCGTCGTGAACGGTCGAGTGGGCGCGCGCGGCCTCGGTCTGGCCGAGCAGCTCGCCCGAAGAGACGTCGACGATCGCGAAGCTGTCGGGGGAGGCCGAGCGCAACGACACCTCGCCCGCGGGGTAGGAGCCGGGGTCGCGCAGGACGTAGCTCTCGCCCGCGCGTGCCTCGCCACGATCGACCCCCCGTCGCACGGCGCGGGCGCGCAGGCGCCCGGCGCTGACGAGCATCTCGGCCTGGACCTGCAGGCGCGGACCGAAGAACTCGGCGTCGCCGGCGTCGAGCGGTCCCTCGTGCGCGGCGCACAGCAGGTGCGCGGCGAAGATCAGCGGGCTCTCGTGGTCGAGGATCGCCGCCTCGACGGGGCGCTCGAGGAACTCGTCGGGGTGGCGGCAGAAGAACTGGTCGAGCGCGTCCTCGCCGGCGACGTACACCGCCAGGCCGCGCCCGCGCCGCCCGGCGCGACCCCACATCTGGCGCAGCGAGGCGACGGTGCCGGGGAAGGTGACGACGACCGCCGCGTCGAGCTCGCCGATGTCGATGCCGAGCTCCAGGGCGTCGGTCGTGATGACCGCGCGCAACTCCCCGCGCGTCAGTCGCTCCTCCAGCGCGCGACGCTGCTGGGGGGTGTAGCCGGCGCGGTAGGGCTCGATCGCGCCGGCCAGCTCCGGCTGCCCGCTCGCCTCGAGGTCCTGCTTGACCAGTCGGCTGAGCAGCTCGACGCCCTTGCGCGAGTTCATGAAGCAGATCGCCCGCGCGCCCTCGCGCACGAGGCGCGCCAGCAGCTCGGCCGCCTCGCCCAGTGCCGAGCGGCGCGCGCCCAGGGCGGCGTCGGTCAGCGGCGGGTTCCAGATCGCGATCCGGCGCCCCGGCGCGGGCGAGCCGTCCTCGTCGATCAGCGCGAACTCCTCCAGCCCGGTCAAGCGCTCGGCCAGCTCCACCGGGTTCGCGATCGTCGCCGAGGTCAGCAGGAAGATCGGGTCGGTGCCGTATGCGGCGGCCATGCGCCGCAGCCGTCGCAGCACGTTGGCGACGTGCGAGCCGAAGACGCCGCGGTAGACGTGGGCCTCGTCGACCACGACCACCGCGAGGTTCGCGAACAGCTCGGCCCAGGCGGCGTGGTTGGGGAGGATGCCGACGTGCAGCATGTCGGGATTGGTGAGCACCACGTTGGCCTTACGGCGGATGTCCGCACGCGACTCGCGCGGGGTGTCGCCGTCGTAGATCGCCGGGCGCACGCGCGCGCGCCAGCCCGAACGCGCTCAGCGCGCGCGCCTGGTCCTGGGCGAGGGCCTTGGTCGGGTACAGGTACAGCGCCCGCGCGCGCGACTGTTCGCAGAGGATGTGCAGCGTGGGCAGGTTGAAGCACATCGACTTGCCCGAGGCCGTGCCGGTGGTGACGATCGTGGGGCCTTCCGTGGCCGCCTGGATCGCCTGCGCCTGATGTGAGTACAGCCGCTCGATACCGAGCCGCGTGAGCGCCGCGAGCACTTCCGGGTGAAGCGGCCCGGGGGACGTCCACGAGTCGCGCCCCGCTCGCTCCCTCGTGGGCTTCGCGCACGAGCCGCTCGTCCGCGCGCCCCTCGTCCAACAGTGCGCTCCAGGGCTCGATCTTGCGTTCTATCCCGGGCCTGCGCGCCGGGGGCTGCGCGGCCTCGGGCGTCGCGGGCGCAGAGAGAGCGGCGGCGGAGCGATGGTTCCGGGGCATGGGTTGCGATAGTAGATGCGATGACCCTCTCCGCCGCCGAGCGACTGGGCGCGAACGCGCACCTTCCACCATTCGCTGTACCCGCCCGAGCGCATCGCCGCCGCGCGGGCTCGGTGCGGGCTCGGCGTGTCGGTGTGCCTGCCCGCGCGCGAGTGCGCCCAGACCGTCGCGGAGCACGTGCGCGCGTTGATCGCTCTACGCGAGGCCCGGGCGATCGACGAGATCGTCGTGATCGATGCGGCCTCGCGTGACGGGACCGCGGCGGTGGCCGAGCGGGCCGGGGCGCGCGTCTACCAGGAGGCCGAGCTGATGGGCGAGCTCGGCCCGGTGCTAGGCAAGGGCGATGCGATGTATCGCGCGCTGTCGGTGCTGACGGGCGAGATCGTCTGCTATCTGGACGCCGACACGACCGGCGAGTGCGCGCACTACGCGACCGGTCTGCTCGGGCCGCTGCTGTGCGAGGAGCCGGACGGCGGCGAGATCGCCTTCGTCAAGGCCTTCTACCGGCGCCCGTTCGAACACGGCGGGGTCTCGCTGCCGGAAGGGGGCGGGCGCGTCAACCATCTGCTGGCGCGCCCGGCGCTGGAGCTGTTCTATCCCGAGCTCGCGGCCGTCGCCCAGCCGCTCGCCGGCGAGGTCGCGGCACGGCGCGAGCTGCTCGAGCGCGTTCCATTCGTGACCGGCTACGGCGTCGAGGTGGGGATGCTGATCGACGTCTGGCGCGAGGTCGGGCTTGGAGGGCATCGCGCAGGTGGATCTGCAGGAGCATCGCAACCGCCATCAGCCGCTGGCGGCGCTTGCGCCGATGGCGCGGACAGTGCTCGCGACGATCGCCGCTCGCGCGCGGGCGGAAGGCCGACCGGCGGGTGTCGATATCCCCGAGACCGCGGTCGAGCGCCCGGCGTTGACCGGCGCGGGTCTCGCGCCGTGAGCATTCGCTGCGTCTACGTCGACCTGGACGGAACGCTGCTGGGAAAGCGCGCCTCGCTGCTGCACGACGGCGAGGGGCAAGTATCGCTCGACGGGGTGCGCGCGGTGCAGGCCTGCCTGCGCGCGGACGTGGAGATCGTGCTGATGTCCGGTCGTCGCCGCGCGCAGGTGCACGAGGACGCGCGCCTGCTGGGACAGGACTCGTTCATCTTCGAGGCCGGCGCGTGCATGGTGCTGGGCGCGGACTGGCAGCTTGGGGGCGAGGAGCACTGGCTGACGGGCGAGATGGTCCCGGGCGAGCTGAGCGTCGCCGAGCAGATCGAGCGCTCGGGCGCGCCGGGGCTGCTGCTCGAACGGTACGTGGGGCGGCTGGAGTACCACGAGCCGTGGCACGTCGCACGGGAAGTCTCGCATCCGTTTCGCGGACTGGTCGACGCGCAGGAGGTCGACGCGCTGCTGGTCGAGCACGGTCACGAGAACCTGCGCCTGGTGGACAACGGCGTCGTCAACCGCCGCTCGCCCGCGCTGGCCGAGCTCGAGCACGTGCGCGGCTACCACCTGCTGCCGGCCGGAGCCTCGAAGGCGGCCGCGGTGGCGCTGCACATGCGCGCGCGGGGCTACGCTCGAGATGAGACCTTCGCGGTGGGAGACTCGCGCGAGGATCTCGCGTGCGCGCGGCACGTGGGCGCGTTCTGGCTGGTCGCGAACGCGGTGGCAGCGCGATCCCTCGATCCGCGGGGCGATGGCCGCGTATGAGAACGTGCGGGTGAGCGAGTCAGGTCACGGCGCGGGCGTGTACGAGGCGGTCGTGAGCACGCTCATGGCGGAGTGATGCGCCGCGTGCTTCTGCTCAGCTCGGGCGGTTCAGACGCCGCCACACGCGCCGCCAGAATCCCGGCTGCGGGCGCCGGCGCCACAGCGCCGGCGGCGGCACGGTCGCGCGCACGAGCGCGACCCACTCGTCCAGCGGCAGCTCGCCTGAGATCAGCCGGCCGAGCGCGCTCGTGACCGGCGCGTCGCACGCCGGCGCGCTCCAGCGCGCGGCCGAGCAGCGGGACCGACTCCAGCGCCTCGACCGCCTGGCCGATCTGGGCCGGGATCTCCGCCGCGGAGCACGCCCGCCGCCAGCAGCTCGCCCGCGCGCCGGTTGCGACTCTCGCGCGCCAGCGCCGTGGCCACCAGGTCGCCCGGCGCCCGCCAGCCCGATCATCGACTCCGGACGCGCGCCGAGGCCCTCGGCGTAGCGCCAGACCTCCGCGAAGATGTGCCCCGCGGCCGCCCCGGCCGCGTTCAGCCCCTGCGCCTCGGTCGCGCCCGCGGCGAGCGCGGCGGCGTTCTTGGCCGCGCCCGCGAGCTCCACACCGATCGGGTCGTTGGACTGCTCGCACACGACCCCCGCGCGCGTGAGCACCTGCGCGAGCGCACCCGCCAGCTCCTCGTCGACGGACGCCGCGACCAGCGCCGCGCCCGCGCGCACCATCTCCTGCGCGTGCGCCGGGCCGCCCAGGCAGGCGACGCGCTGGGCGCCGAAGCGGGCGCTCAGCACGCTCGTCGGCGGCGTGCCCTCCGGCGGGACCAGCCCCTTCGCGACCGACACGACCGCCGTGCGCCGGCCCAGGCCGCTCGCGCCGAGCGCGTCGATCACCTCGCCCAGCCCGCGCGAGGGCACGGCCAGGAACACGTAGTCCGCGCGCGCGACTCCCTCCGAGGCGGCCTCCACGCGCAGCTGCGCCGGCAGCTCGACGCCCGGCAGGTAGGTTCGGTTCTCGCGCTCCTGCGCGAGCAGCGCCGCCTGCTCGGCCGTGCGCGCCTGCAAGCGTCGTGCGCAGTCCGCCTCGCGCCAGCAGCACCGCCAGCGCCGTCCCGAACGAGCCCGCCCCGATCACGGTCGCCCGCCGCGCCCCCGGCGTCGGCAGCGCCCGCGCGCGGGGGGCGCGCGCAGCCCGGGTCGGAGTAGGCTCGGGCTCGTTCATCTGATGAGCGAGCCTAGCGACACCCGCACAGCGACGAGTTGGCGCAACTGGGCCGGCGATCAGCGCTGCCGTCCCGCGGCAGTCGCGACACCCGGCTCGATCGAGGAGCTCTCCGCGGCGATCGTCCGCGCGGGCGCCGAGGGCCGCCGCGTGCGGGTCGCGGGCTCGGGGCACTCCTTCAGCGACATCGCCCTCACCGACGGCCTGCAGCTGCGCCTGGACCGGCTGACGCGCGTGCTCGACCTCGACCGCTCCTCGGGGCTCGTGCGCGTCCAGGCCGGCATCACCATCCGCGAGCTCGTCCGCGCGCCTGGCCGAGCACGGGCTCGCGCTGGAGAACCTCGGCGACGTCGACGCCCAGACGATCGCCGGGGCGATCGCCACCGCCACCCACGGCACCGGCGCGCGCCTGCGCAACATCTCCGCGCAGGTCGCCGAGCTCACGCTCGTGCTCGCCGACGGCTCGACTCTGCGCTGTGCGCCCGAGCGCGGACGCCGAGGTGTTCCGCGCCGCGCGCGTCTGCCTCGGCGCGCTCGGCGTGATCGCCGAGGTCACGCTGCGCTGCGTGCCCGCGTTCACCCTGCGCGGGCGCGACGCGCCCCAGCCGCTCGCCGAGACGCTCGAGCGCTTCGAGGAGCTCGCGCTTGGCAACGACCACTTCGAGTTCTTCGTCTTCCCCCATGCCGACACCGCGCTCACGCGCACGAACAACCGCACCGACGAGCCGCCCGCGCCCGCGCGGGCGCGTGAGCGCCTACGCCAACGACATCCTGCTCACCAACCACGCCTTCGGCCTGTTCTGCCGCGCCGGCCGGCGGCTGCCCGGCGCGCATCCCCCAGATCAACCGCCTCGTCACGCGCCTGGCGGGCTCCTCCACGCGCGTGGACCGCTCCGACCGCATCTTCGCGAGCCCCCGCCTCGTGCGCTTCACCGAGATGGAGTACGCCCTCCCGCGCGCCGCCACGCCCGAGGCCGTCCGCCGCGTGATGGCGCTCGTGCCCGCGCGCGGGTTCGCCGTGCCCTTCCCGATCGAGGTGCGCACGGTCGCCGCCGACGACGCGCTGCTCAGCACCGCCTCCGGGCGCGACAGTCGGGCTTCGTCGCCGTGCACATGTACGAGGGCATGGCCTACGAGCCCTACTTCCGGGCCGTCGAGGAGATCATGGACGAGCTCGGCGGCCGCCCCCACTGGGGCAAGCGCCACTTCCAGACCGCCGCACGCTGCGCCCGCGCTATCCCGACTGGGATCGCTTTCAGGCGGTGCGCGCGCGCCTGGACCCCCACGGCCGCTTCGCCAACGACTACACCGATCGCGTGCTCGGACCCGTCGATGGCTGATCTCGCTGGAGCGCCTCGAACGCGCCACGGCCGATCTCGACCCACCGTTCGCGCTCGTCGATCTCGACGCGCTGTGGGCCAACGCCGCCGACCTCGAACGCCGCGCCGCCCACCGGCCGATCCGCCTCGCGAGCAAGTCGGTGCGCTGCCGCGCGCTGCAGGCGCGCGTGCTCGCCCGCGAGGGGTTCGCGGGCACGCTCGCGTTCACGCTGCCCGAGGCGATCTGGCTCGCGCGGCATGAGTTCGAGGACATCGTCGTCGCCTACCCCACCGCCGACCGCGCGCGCCCTGCGCGAGCTGGCGCGGCTGGGCGCCGAGCTGCCGCGCGCTCGCGTGACGGTGATGGTCGACGACGTCGCCCAGCTCGACCTGATCGAGCCGCTGTTCGCCTGTGCCGGCGCCCGATAGCGCCGATCCGCGTGTGCATCGACTTCGACGCCGGCTATCGCGCGCTCGGCGGGCGCATCGTCGTCGGCGCCAAGCGCTCGCCCGTCCACACCCCCGCGCAGGCCGTCGCGCTCGCCCGCGCGATCCTCGCGCGCGAGCAGCTGACGCTCGTCGGGATCATGTCCTACGAGGCGCACATCGCCGGCCTCGGCGACGCCCCCCGCGGCCGTCCGCTGCGCGCGCTCGCGATCCGCGCGCTGCAGTCGCGCTCCGCCCGCGAGCTGGCCGCCCGCCGCGCCGAGGCCAGTCGCCGCGGTGCGCGAGCTGGCCCCGCTGGAGTTCGTCAACGCGGGCGGCACCGGCAGCCTGCACCTGACCGCGCGCGAGCCCGCCGTCACCGAGCTGACCGCCGGCTCGGGGCTCTACGGCCCGGCGCTGTTCGACTCCTACCGCGCCTTCACGCCCCGTCCCGCCGCGCTGTTCGCGCTGCCCGTCGTGCGCCGGCCCGGGCCGCGGCGTCGCGACCGTGCTCGGCGGCGGCTATCTCGCCTCCGGTCCCGCCGACGCCGCGCGCCTGCCGGTGCCCCACCTTCCGGCCGGGCTGCGCCTGGACTCCCAGGAGGGCGCCGGCGAGGTGCAGACGCCGCTGCTCGGAAACGCCGCCGACGATCTCGCCGTCGGCGATCGCGTGTGGATGCGCCACGCGAAGGCCGGCGAGCTGTGCGAGCGCTTCGCCTCCCTGCACCTGCTCGCGGGCGAGCGCATCGTCGAGGAGGTCCCCACCTATCGCGGTGAGGGACAATGCTTTCTGTGAGTCCCGCCACGATGACCAGCCTCGTTCCCGTCTCTGCAGCAGTGCGCGCGCGATGAGCTCGGCCCGCGGGCTCGCCGCCTCCGATCTCGCCCGGAGTCCCCGAGATCGAAGCGACCCTGCGCGAGGTCGTCGAGACGCTCGCCCCGCTCGATCGCCGCCGTGCTCGCCCGGGGAGCGCGCCGCCGCGAGTGGCTGCGCGAGCGCCTGAGCGCGGTCGCCGGCGTCGAGGTCCAGCTCGAGGACGAGCCCTCCTGGGGCACGTTCCCGCCGACCGCCACCGGCCTCGGTCTCGCCGGCGTCCTCGCGGCGCTGCTGTCGCTGCGCGGCCGGCGTCTCGCCGGCGCGCTGCTCGCGGCGGCGACGTTCGCCGGGATCGTCGACGAGGCCCACAACGGGCCCCGCATCCTGCGCCGCCTCGTCCGCCGCCGGCGCACCACCGTCAACCTGATCGCCCGCGCCGGCGATCCGCGACGCGCGCAGAGCACGCTCGTGGTGATCGCCCACCACGACGCCCCGCAGACCGGCATGCTGTTCGACCAGACCCTCCAGCGCACGCTCCACGAACGCGCCCCGCAGGTGCTCGAGCGCTTCAAGACCCCGCTGCCCGCAGTGGTGGTTCGGGCTCGCCGGTCCGCTCGCGACGATCGCGAGCGCGCTCTGCGCCGCCGGGCGCCCTCAGGCGCGTGAGCGCGCTCAAGGGGCTCGTCCTCGGCCTGCTCGGCACGGCGCTCGTGGCGGACGTCTGGCGCAGCGAGACCGTCCAGGGCGCCAACGACAACCTCTCCGGCGTCGCCTGCATCGTCGCGCTCGCCGAGCTGCTGCGCGAGCATCCGATCCCTGGCCTGCGCGTGCTGCTCGTCTCCTGCGGCGCCGAGGAGACCCTCCAGGACGGCATCCGCGCGTTCCTCTCGAGTCACCGCCACGAGCTCGACCCGGCCACGACGCGCTTCGTCAACCTCGACACGGTCGGCTCGCCCCACCTCGTGCTGCTGGAGGCCGAGGGGCCGGTGCGGATGGAGGAGTACGCAGGGCCGTGGCTGCGCGACCTCTTCGCGGCGCGCGCGGACGCGCTCGGCGATCCCCCTGCACCGCGGCTACCGCGCCCGCGCCTCGACCGACAGCGTGATCCCCAGCCGCGCCGGCTATCCGATCGCGACGCTCGTCTCGATGACCGACTGGCTGGCCCCGGCCAACTACCACCTGCCCAGCGACATCCCCGCGAACCTCGACTACGCCACCGTCGCCGACGCCACGCGACTGGTGTACGAGGTGGCGCGCTCGCTTGCCGGCGAGCCGACGCTCGCGGGCGAGTCGGCGTGTGAATCAGGCGATGCCGCGCGAGCGTTCGAGTGCCGGCCAGCGCGCGAGCCGCGTCGCGGCAGCGCTCAGTCTGCGCCTCGAGAATCAGCTGCAGGTCGAGCATCCGCGCGTCGAAGGCGTCCAGCTCGTTCGCGCCCGTCACCGCGTACGCCGGCACGCCGGCCTGGCGCGCACGGGTGGCGATCTCGAAGACCGCGCTGCCGGCGCCAGCGTCAGAGCTCCTCGGTCCAGGCGCTCAGCGCCGACGATCACCGCCCGTGCGCGGCGCATCCGTCGTCGTCGAACCCAGCCGGCGGGCCGTCCTCGATCGGGCACATGTCAGGCCCGCGCATCCCGCCCGCGCGCACCCCTTTGGCGAGCGCCGCGACCGCGCGCTCGGCGGGCATCTCGGCCCGAGCGGGCCCACGGCGAGCAGCAGCGTGTCCGGGATCGCACGCCATGCCTCCGTCCGTCGCGGGATACCGGGAGCGTGTGCGTGGGGTCACGATCGGGCATCCTTTCACGCATGGCCGCCGAGAAGGAGCACGTCGTGCTGGAGGTGGACGGGCGCGAGCTGCGCGTCAGCAGTCCCTCCAAGCCCTTCTTCCCCGAGCGCGGCCTCACGAAGCTCGACCTCGTCAACTACTACATCGAGTGCGACCAGGCCGTCGTGCGCCACCTGCGCGAGCGCCCGACCGTGATGAAGCGCTGGGTCGACGGCGTGCAGGGCGAGCCGTTCTTCCAGAAGCGCGTGCCCGGCTCGGCGCCGGAGTGGATCGAGACCGCGACCGTCACGTTCCCCAGCGGGCGCTCCGCGCGCGAGCTCGTCCCGAACGACGCCGCGCACCTCGTCTGGGGCGTGAACCTCGGCGTGATCGACTGGAACCCCTGGCCCGTGCGCCGCTCCGACCTCGACCACCCCGACGAGCTGCGCGTCGATCTCGACCCCGGCCCCGAGGTGCCCTTCGCGGAGGTGCGCGAGGTCGCGCTCGGCGTGCGCGAGGTGCTCGCGGAGCACGGCCTGCGCGGCTATCCCAAGACCTCGGGCTCGCGCGGCATCCACATCTACGTGCGGATCGTCCCCGAGCACGACTTCACCGAGGTGCGCCGCGCCGCGCTCGCGCTTGCGCGCGCGGTCGAGCGCAACATGCCCGGCCGCGCGACCAGCCGCTGGTGGAAGGAGGAGCGCGAGGGGGTCTTCATCGACTACAACCAGAACGCGCGCGACCGCACCGTCGCCTCGGCCTACTCGGTGCGCGCCGTCCCCGACGCGCGCGTGTCCTGTCCGCTGGAGTGGGAGGAGGTCGCCGACGTCGATCCGGCCGAGCTGCGCCTGGA
Source organism: uncultured Solirubrobacterales bacterium (assembly GCA_963714025.1). Taxonomy (GTDB): domain Bacteria; phylum Actinomycetota; class Thermoleophilia; order Solirubrobacterales; family Solirubrobacteraceae; genus Palsa-744. Next base: position 1,358,531 of record OY970221.1, on the reverse strand, counting down.
CACGGTTCCCGCGCGCCTGCGCGAGCGCGGCGACCCCTCGGCCACGATCGACGACGCACCCGTGCTCGCTTGGCTCCCTGCTGGAGCTGGCCGCGCGCGACGAGCGCGAGGGTCTCGGCGACGCGCCCTGGCCGCCGCACTTCCGCAAGCAGAAGGACGAGCCGCGGCGGGTGCAGCCGAGCCGCGCCAGCGCGTGGGCAAGGAGGCCTGAACGATGGTGCGCCTGCCTGCGGGCGACTGCGCCGGACACGCTTGGCAGCGCACGCGGGCATCGCGATGAGCCTGCCCCTGCAACCGCCGCTGAAGCCCCAGCTCGCGCTCTCGCGCAAGGAGCTGCCGGTCGGCGAGGACTACGCCTACGAGGTCAAGCTCGACGGCTTTCGCTGCCTCGCCTTCGTCGACGGCGAGGAGGTCTACCTGCAGTCGCGCTCGGCCAAGCCGCTCGGGCGCTACTTCCCCGAGCTCGTCCTGCCCGCCGGCCGCTACGTGCTCGACGGCGAGATCGTCGTGCGCGACGCCCACGGTCGCGAGGACTTCGACGCGCTCGGCCAGCGCATCCACCCGGCCGCCTCGCGGATCGAGCGGCTGTCCGTCGAGACGCCCGCCGTGTACGTCGTCTTCGACCTGCTCGCGCTCGAGGACGAGTCGCTGCTGGAGCGCCCGTTCGCCCAGCGCCGCGCCGCGCTCGAGCGTCTGCTCGCGAAAGACGAGTTCGCGGGCGCGCCCGTCGAGCTGATGCAGGCCGTCGCCACCGCGCGAGGAGGCCGCGCCCTGGCTCGAGCACGCCGAGGGCGCGATCGCCAAGGAGCTCTCCGCGCCCTACTGCCCCGGCGAGCGCAAGGGCATGTTCAAGGTCAAGCGCGTGCGCACGATCGACGCGGTGCTCGTCGGCTGGCGCCCCGGCAAGGAGCCCGACACCGTCGGCGCGCTGATCCTCGGGCTCTACGACGGGACCGATCTGCGCGTCGTCGGGCACTGCTCCGGGCTGAGCGCCGCCGAGAAGCGCCGCCTTGTCGACTTCCTCGCGCCGTACGAGTCCGGCGAGCGCGGCTCGGCCGACCCCAGCCGCTGGAGCTCGGGCAAGGACCTCGAGTGGGTCGGGCTGCGCCCCGAGCTCGTGTCGAGATCGACTTCGACCACGTCTCCGCCGGGCGCATCCGCCACGGCGCCAAGCTGCGCCGCTGGCGCGAGGACAAGCCCCCGCGCGAGTGCACGTTCGAGCAGCTGTCGGCGTGATGCGCTGAGGTTCGGGACGACGCGCGATCTGCACGTCCGCGTCGTCTAGCATCCCGAGCACGATGAGCACCGACACCGCGACCGTCGCCGAGGAGGAGTACCTGCAGATCCTCTTCTGGCTGCAGGAGGCCCGCCTGCCGATGACCGGCGCGAACGTCGCGCGCGCGATGCAGCTGTCGGCGCCGACCGTCCACGAGATGGTCGGTCGCCTGGAACGCGACGGCTACATCACCCGCGGTCAGGACCGCGTGATCGCCTTCACCGACGACGGCGCCGCCCACGCCGAGGGCATCGTCCGCCGCCACCGCCTGATCGAGCGCTTCCTCACCGACGTGCTCGGCGTTCCCTGGGACGAGGTCCACGAGGAGGCCGAGCGCCTCGAGCACGCGATGTCGCCGGTCCTCGAGGAGCGCATGCTCGCCGCGATCGGCGACGCCAAGACATGCCCCCACGGCCACCCGATCGTCGCCGGCGAGCGCCTCGCGGGCGTACCGCTGGCCGACGTCGCCGTGGGCGCCTCCGTGCGCGTGCTGCGCTTCGAGAACGAGGCCGAGGACCTCCTGCACTACCTGATGGCCTCGGGTCTGCACCCCGGCCTGGAGGGCACCCTCGCGGCCAGCGACGACAGCGAGGTCGTGCTCGAGACGCCCGACGGCCGGCGCTGCGAGGTCACCGCCGTCGGTGGCCGAGACCGTCTCGGTGATCGCCGACCCCTCGCCGCCCCCGCGCACCGCGCTGCCCGAGGCGCTGGTGCTCGGTCAGCGCTACGGCCGCTAGAGCCGGCTCGTCCAGCCCGCGCTGAGGCCGGCGCCACGAACCCCGCTGCGGGAGACGCGCGCGATTGTCTCCCAAAAACCGTTCTCAGAGCGAACGGTACGCCGCAGCGAGGCGCGCGACACCCTCGTCGATCTGCTCGGGCGTGACCCCCGAGTAGGCAAGGCGCAGCGTGTTCTCGCCGCCCTCGAGCAGGAAGTCGGTGCCCTTCACAAACGCCACGCCGCGCTCGGCCGCGAGCTTGAACAGAGTCGCGACGTCCGTGCCCGGCGGGAGCGTCACCCACATGAAGTACCCACCCTCAGGCGGCACGAACTCGGCCTCCGGCAGCTCCCGGCGCAGCGCCTGCGCGAGCGCGTCGGCGCGCTCAGACAGCGCCGCCTTGACCGTCTCGATCGAGCGCTCGATCGCGCCCGAAGCGCAGAACTCATACACGATCGCCTGCGCGACCATGCTCGGCGATATGTAGGTGTTCGTCGCCAGCTCCGCCACGCTCGCGATCAGCTCGCGCGGTCCGACCAGGTAGCCCGACGCGGATACCCGGGCAGACGGTCTTCGAGAACGACGAGGCGTACACGACCCGCTCGGGGTCCATCGAGAGCATCGTCGCGATCGGCTCGCCCGCGAAGCGCAGCTCGACATAGGGGTCGTCCTCGAACACCACGAACCCGTGCTCGCGCGGCCAACTCCAACAGCGCCCGGCGCTTGGTCTGCCGACAGCGTGTACCCGGCCGGATTCTGGAAGTTCGGGATCACATGCGCCAGCTTCGGCTGCGCTCCCGCCGGGCCCTCCAGCAGGCGCGCCAGCGCATCCGTATCGATCCCGTCCGGCTGCAGCTGCACCGCGTGCACGCGCGCGCCGCGCTTGCGCAGCGACAGCAGCGTGCGGTCATACGTCGGGCGCTCCACCACCACCTCGTCGCCCGCGCCCACGAGCTGCTCGAACAGGAACGCATCGGCCTGCATCGACCCGTTCGTCACGATCACATTCTCCGGCGCCACGCCGTGCTTCTCGGCGATCCACGCCCGCAGCTTCAAATACCCCACCGACGTCCCATACGCGGTGGCGCCGCCCGGATCGCTCTGCAGCGCGCGCATCGAGGCCTCGCGCAGCCCCTCCACGTCGACGATGTCCAGGGACGGCGCGCCACGCGCGAAGGAGATCGCGGGTCCCACCGGTGTGGCTGTCGAAGTCGGCACGGTCGCGTAGCTTAGGCGTCCGAGCAACTCGTCGTAGTCGCGGGTCAGATCGATGGCCGTCTGCTCCAACCGCTCCCTGAAGCGCAGCAACTCCTCCGCGTCGGGTGCAGCGCTTCGTTGCGGCGCGTGCGTGACGGGTCTCGCGGGGGGCGCCGCAGGCGGTGGGGCGAATGGTGGCGGTGTGAGTGGTGGCGATGCGGGCGTAGGCGGGGCGGAGCTAGGCTCGGCCGCCTCGTCGATCACTCTGCCGCCGTTGGTCCCGCCGCCTACGGCCGCCAGCTCGCGCTCGAGCTCACCGAGCTTGCGCTCCAGCTCGCTCAGCGTCTGTGCCGTCTCGCTGTCCATCGAGCAAGCCTAGCGTCCCGCACGGTGGGATCTGGAGCGCAGGCCCGCGCTCGCTCGTCTCTCAGGAGGACGGGCTCGAAGCCCCGCTGAGCACATCCACGGCCAACTCCGCGACTTCGGTCGGGGTGCGCCCGACGCGCACGCCCTTCGCTTCCAGCGCCTGCGCCTTCGCCTTGGCCGTTCCCGCCGAGCCCGAGACGATCGCGCCGGCGTGTCCCATCTGCTTGCCCGCCGGCGCGGTGAACCCGGCGATGTAGGCGATCACCGGCTTGCTCACGCTGGTCGCGATGTACTCCGCCGCCTCCTCCTCCGCCGAGCCGCCGATCTCGCCCGAAAGCACGATCAGCTCCGTCTCGGGGTCCGCCTCGAACAGCTCGATCACATCCACGAACGAGCTCCCCGGCACCGGGTCGCCGCCGATTCCCACGATCGAGCTGCAGCCGAACCCGGCCTGGGCGATCTCATTGCCGATCTGATAGGTCAGCGTGCCCGAGCGCGAAACCACGCCGACGTTGCCGGCTTTGAAGAACGAGGCCGGGATGATCCCCACGTTGGCCTTGCCCGGCGAGAGGATCCCGGGGCAGTTCGGGCCGATCAGGCGCGTGCCCGGATGGTCGCGCTCGAGCGTGTTGTAGACGCGCAGCTCGTCATGCGCCGGTATCCCCTCGGTGATCGCGATGACCAGCTCGATCCCGGCCGCGGCCGCGTCGAGAATCGAGTCGGCGGCGAAGCGCGGCGGGACGAAGATCATCGCCGTGTTCGGCTGGGCCGCCTGCGCGACGACGACCTCTCCCCAGCTGTCGAACACCGGGATGCCCTCCACGTCCTGCCCGCCCTTGCCCGGCGTCACTCCCCCGACGACATTCGTCCCGTAACGCCTGTTGTTCAGCGTGTGAAAGGCACCCTCTTTGCCGGTGATGCCCGGCGACCGCCAGCCGCGTGTCGTTGTCGACCAGAACCGACATCTCAGGCCGGGGCCCCCACGTCGCGGCCGGCGGCGAGCGCCACCACCTTCTCCGCCGCCTCGTCCATCGTCTTGGCCGCATGCACATTCGGCAACGCCGCCTGCTGCAGCAGCTCGCGTCCCTGCACATCGTTCGTGCCGTCCAAGCGCACCACGAACGGCACCGTCGGCTTGATCTCCTCGAACGCCGCGATCAGGCCCTTGGCGACCTCGTCGCAGCGGGTGATGCCGCCGAAGATGTTGAACAGCACGGCCTTCACCGACTCGTTGGCGAGGATCAGCTCAACCGCCTGCTTGACCTTGCCCGCATCCGATCCACCGCCCGCGTCCAGGAAGTTCGCCGGCCGCCCGCCCGCGCCGGCGACCACGTCGAGCGTGGACATCACCAGCCCCGCGCCGTTGCCGAGGATCCCGATGTCGCCGTCGAGCGCGACGTACTGCACGCCCTGCTCCTTCGCGCGGCGCTCGATCGGATCTTCGTTCTCGCTGTCGGACAGTCCCTGGTTCTCCTCGTGGCGATACAGGGCATTGCCGTCCAGCGTGACCTTCGCGTCCAGCGCCTTTACCTCGCGCTGCGGGGTGACGATCAGCGGGTTGATCTCCGCCAGCAGCGCGTCCTCCTGCGTCCACACCTCATACAGCGCCGTGAGCGCATCGGCGACGCCCTCGATCACGTCCTCCTCGGCGCCGCCTTCGGTGGCGATCTCCACCGCCTGCTCGCGCGAGAGGCCCTTCAGCGCATCCACGTGACGGCGGATCAGCTTCTCGGGGTGAGTCTCGGCGACCTGCTCGATCTCAACGCCGCCCTCGACGCTGAAGATCACCAGCGGCTGCTTCTCCGAGCGGTCGAGCAGCACCGATGCGTAGTACTCGGTCGCGATGTCGCTGGCGTGCTCGATCCACAGCGTACGCACCGTATGGCCCTTGATGTCCATCCCGAGGATGTTCTGCGAGTGCTCGCGCGCCTGCGCCTCGTCGTCGGCCAGCTTCACCCCGCCGGCCTTCCCGCGTCCGCCGATCAGCACCTGTGCCTTGACCACCACCGGGTAGCCGACCTTGTTCGCGGCCGCGACCGCATCCTCGACGGTGGTGACCGCCTCGCCGTCGGAGACCCTCAGGCCGTGACGGGCGAATAGCTGCTTGCCTTGGTACTCGAGCAGGTCCATTTGCGGCGCGGGACTCTAGCGCAAGACAGGTGAGCGCGCGCAGGCGTCCCCGCAAGGCATAATGCCCGCCGATGCCGATACCAAAGAACGTCACATTCGTCACCTTCGATGTCTACGGAACCCTGATCGACCGGGACACGGGGATCTACGAGGCGTTCGCCGCCGAGGCCGCCCGCGACGGCGTCGAGCTCGATCGCGCCGAGCTGCTCGCGCTCGTGCGCGAGATCACCCGCGAGATCGAGGGCGGCTCCTACGAGCTCTACGCCGAGGTTCTGCGGCGCACGGCGATCGAGGTGGCAAAACGTCTGGACTGGGATCTCGAGCCCTCGCGCTCTGGCTTTCTGCCCGACTCCGTCCAGCGCTGGAAGCCCTTCAAGGAGACCAACATCCAGCTGGCGAAGCTCGCCAAGAAATACAAACTCGGCCTCCTCTCCAACGTCGACGACAAGCTCCTCGGGCAGACCCGCCGCCACATCCCGACCGACTTCGACCTCGTCGTCACCGCCCAGCAGGTCCGCTCCTACAAGCCCGACCCCGCGCACTTCACCGAGTGCGCCCGGCGCATGGGCGGCAAGCGCGGCTGGGTGCACGTCGCCGCCAGCCACTACCACGACGTCGCGCCCTGCATCAAAGCGCGCGTGCCCGTCATCTGGGTCAACCGCAACAAAGAGACGCTCGACTCCTCTCAGCGCAAGCCCACCGCCGAGGTCACCAACCTCAAAGAGGCCGCCAAGCTGCTGGGCGTCTCCTAGGCCCGCAGGACGGCGCGGTGAGGGCGATCGCCCTGCACGCCGACGTGCTCGTCGCGACCAGCGCGATCTGGCAGACGAACTGCGTGCTCGTCCGCGCCGCCGGGGCGATCGAACACGGTTCCGCGGAGATCGGGGACGCGGCGGCCGGCTTTGGCGCTGACGCTGTGGCGGGTGCAGGCGCCGCAGGTGGCGGCGAGGAGTGCTTCGTGATCGACTCGCCGATCCTGCCCGACGAGCTCGACGCGCTCGGAGCGCTCGTCGAGCAGGCCGGCTTCCCGGCCCCCAGCGGCCTGCTCGCCACGCACGGCGACTGGGACCATCTGCTCGGACGGCTCGCCTTCCCGGACCTCGCGCTCGGCTGCGCGGAAGACACCGCGGCGCGCATGCAGGCTTCGCCCGGAGAGCCACAGCGAGAGCTGCGCGCGTTCGATCGCGAGCACTTCATCGAACGCCAGCGCCCGCTCTCCCTGGGCGCCGTCCAAGCTCTGCCGATCCCCGGCAGCTGCGCCATCGGCGCACACGAGCTGGCCCTGTATCCGGCGGCCGGGCACACCGGCGACGGTATCGCGGTCCTGATCGAGTGGGCGGGCGTGCTGCTCTGCGGCGACTACCTCTCACCGGTCGAGCTGCCGCTGCTCGGTCCGGGGGGCACCGTCGAGGCGTATGTGCAGACGCTCGAGCGCCTGCGCGGGCTTGTAGAGCGCGTGGAGCACATCGTCCCCGGCCACGGACGCGTGCTCGATCGCGCACAGGCGCTCGAGATCCTCGAGGAGGATCTTGCCTACGTACGCAGTGTCGGACCCGCGAGCGCTACTCGGCTGAGACGATCGTCGCGATCGGCGCGCCCGCAGCGATCGGCGCTCCCTCGCTGATCGGCAGCTCGGAGATCGTCCCCGCCTTGTGCGCGGTGATCTCGTTCTCCATCTTCATCGCCTCGATGATGCACAGCAGCTGGCCCTCGGCGACCGTGTCGCCCTGCTTGACCAGCACCTTCCACATGTTCCCCTGAAGCGGCGAGGGCAGCGTGTCCGGGCCGCCGCCCGCCGCGCTCTTTCGCGCGCCGCGCTTGGGCGCCCTGCCCATGCCGGATGCCGCCGCGCCGTTGATCGGGCCGACCGCGCCGCCACCCGCGAATGGGGCGCCGAGCACGCGTACGTCGAAGCGCTTGCCCGAGACCTCGACCTCGTAGGTGCGCTGCACCTTCTCCTCGACCCCATCTTCCTCGTCACCGTCCGCGACCGCGGAGGGCGCCGGGAATGCGAGGGTCTTCAGCCACTTCTTGTCCTCCAACAGATCCCTGCAGGTCTCGCCTCTGGCCCACTTCTCGGTCGCCAGCAGCGCCTGGTGGAAGGGGATCAGCGTCTTCAGGCCCTCGATCTCGTATTCGTCCAGCGCGCGCAGCATGCGCCTGGTCGCCTGCTCTCGGTCCGCGTCCCACACGATCAGCTTGGCCACCATCGGGTCGTACATCGGCGAGACTTCCCCGCCGGCCTCCACGCCCGAGTCCACGCGCACGCCGGGACCCGTCGGCTCGTGGTAGGCGCCGATCTTGCCCGGGGCGGGGGCGAAGTTCTTCGAAGCATCCTCGGCGTTGATGCGGCACTCGATCGCGTGCCCGCGCAGCTGAATGTCCTGCTGGCCGTAGGCAAGCGGCTCGCCCGCCGCCGCGCGGATGCCCTCCTTGACGATGTCGATGCCGGTCGTCATCTCCGTCACGCAATGCTCGACCTGCACGCGCGTGTTCATCTCCAGGAAGAAGTACTCCGGCTCCTTGCCCTCGGCCGCCGAGAACAGGCCCTCGATCGTGCCCGCGCCGACGTAGTCCACCGCCTTCGCCGCGTTCACGCCGATCTGACCGATGCGCTCGCGCATCTCCGGGTCCACGACCCACTCCGGCGCCGGGGACTCCTCGATCACCTTCTGGTGGCGGCGCTGGATCGAGCAGTCGCGCTCGCCCAGGTGGATCACATTGCCGTGGCGGTCGGCCAGCACCTGCACCTCGACGTGGCGGGGGTCGTGCAGGTAGCGCTCCAGGTACACCGTCGGGTCGGAGAAGAACTTCTCGCCTTCGCGGCTCGAGCCCTCGAAGGCGCCCTCCAGCTCATCCTCGGTGAGCGCCACGCGAAAGCCCTTGCCGCCGCCCCCCCCGCGGCCTTGACCGCGACCGGAAAGCCGATCTGCTCCTTGGCGATCTTCAGCGCGTCGGCGACGCTCTCGACCGGCTCGGTCGTGCCCGGCACGATCGGCACGCCCGCCGCCTGCATCAGCTCGCGCGCGCGCGTCTTCGAGCCCATCGCCTCGATCGCGCTCGCCGGCGGACCGATGAACACGATCCCCGCGTCCTCGCAAGCCTGCGCGAACGGGGCGTTCTCCGCCAGGAACCCGTAGCCGGGATGGATCGCCTGCGCGCCCGAGCGCTTGGCGGCGTCGAGGATCTTCTCGACGTTCAGGTAGTTATCCGCCGCCGGCCCCTCGCCGAGGTTGTAGGCCTCGTCGGCGCGCGTCACATGCGGCGCCTCGCGGTCCAGCTCGGAGTACACCGCCACCGAGGCCACGCCGAGCTCCTCGAGCGCGCGCACGATCCGCACGGCGATCTCGCCCCGGTTGGCTATGAGGACCTTGCTGAACATCGGCCGCGGAAGCTTAGCGACCCTTCCCGCGCCCTCGCGGTCGGCACGCGTTGCTCCTATGTCAAGGAAGGCACGGATATTGCGGAGTTCGGTTCGTTCCGTGTCTTGGGGTTGGGGTTTGTTGGGGGCATTGAGAGGAGGTGGTGTATGTGGCGTGCGAGGTGGCGCTTGAGGCAGCGTATGGCCTCCCGTTGAGTCTTTCCCTCCGCTCTCTTGCGTTCGAGGTAGGCGCGGGTCTCGGGGTCGATCCGGGCGCGGGTGATCGCGATCACGTGCAGTGCGCGGTTGAGCTGGCGATCTCCACCACGGTGCAAGCGATGGCGGTCTTTGCGCCCGGAGGACACGGGTATCGGTGCTACCCCGGCTTGGCGGGCAAAGTGAGCGTCGGTGGGGAATCGCTCGGCGCCGGCGGTGCGAGCGATACGGTCCAGCATCACGCCGCTGTCGAGCTTTCGCTGGGGAATCCTCGCCTCGAGGTCGGGACAGAGATCGACCAGGTGCCAGCGCAACCGGTTGATCTGGCGGGTGCGCTCAGTCACGAGGTCTGTGCGGTGGTCGGCGAGCAGCCGGATCTCCAGCGCCTGCTCGTCCAGGAACGCTGCAGGGAAACGCTCCACGCCCTCACGAAGGATGGCACGAGCGACCGCGCGAGCGTCGATCTGGTCGGACTTCCCCGGCTCCCGTTCCCCGCGACGGGACTGACCCATCATCTTCGGTGGGACCCTGACCACGCGCTCACCAGCAGCGATCAGGGCCTGCTCCAGGCGCCTGGAGAGGTGCCGGCAGTCCTCGATCGCCCACACCCGCTCCTCGCCGAGCTCCCGGGCCCAGCGCAAACCGGCCAGGTGCCCGGCCTCATCAGCTCGTATCTCGATCTCTCCGGCCAGCACGCCTGTGCTGCCGTCGACCGCGGCCAATGCATGACTGCTCTTGTGGATGTCCGCTCCAATCACGATCATTACTCCCCGTCCCTTCGTTGGTTGTCGCCTACGGACGGACTCCTGGCGGACAAACCTCAGTCGGGGCGAAGCCACGCTCCTATCAAGTCACGCCGGGGATCCTCGGGTGGCGGCGAGCGACACAACGCATGTTGGTCAGATCAGCTGATCGACAGCAAGGCTAAGAGTCAGCTCGCCGCCAGTCCGAGACCCAACCCGGTCGGTCGGACGACACCGCCCGGCAAACCAGACGATGACACTGAGCCAAGGCTACTTCGGGGAGGCGGCGATCATCCCCGCCCCGACGGTCTCGTTCGAGGCCTCGTCGATCAGGATGAAGCCGCCGGTGCGGCGGTTGCGCTCGTAGGGGTCGAACACGAGCGGGGTGCTCGTGCGCAGCCGGACGCGGCCGATGTCGTTGAGCTCGAGCTCCGCCGGAGGCTCGGAGGTGCGCTCGAGCGTGTGCACGTCCACGCGGTCGTGCAGCCCGTCGACGATCGCGCCGGCGTTGCGGGTCGTGTGCTTGATCAGATAGCGCCCGCCGGGGCGCAACGGACGCTCGCTCATCCAGCAGACGTCGGCCTCCAGCTCGCGCGCGACCGTCGGCGGCTGCTCAGGTCGGCAGATGATCTCGCCGCGGGAGATGTCGATCTCGTCGCTCAAGCGCAGCGTCACCGACATCGGCGCGAGCGCCTCGCTCAGCTCCCCGTCGTAGGTGTCGATCGCGGCGATCGTCGTGCGGCGGTCGGTCGGCAGCACGAGCACCTCCTCGCCGGCGCGCAGCGCGCCGCTCGCCATCTGCCCCGCGTAGCCGCGATAGTCGCTGCCCTGCGCCGGGCGGATCACCCACTGCACCGGAAAGCGCGCGGGTCGGTCGTCAGGATGGTCATAGGCGACCTCGACGTTCTCGAGCAGCTCCAGCAGCGTCGGACCGTCATACCAATCCATCGTCTGCGAGCGGTCCACGACGTTGTCGCCGTCGAGCGCGGAGATGGGGATGTAGGTGATGTCGCGGCCCATGCCCGTGCCCGTGCCGATCCCGTGGAGCTTGCCGGCGAACCCGGCGAACTCCGCCACGAGCTCATCGAAGCGCTCCTGCGAGTGATCGACGAGGTCCATCTTGTTGACCGCCACGACCAGGTGCGGGATGCCCAGCAGCGCGCTGATGAACGCGTGGCGCTTGGACTGCTCGAGCACGCCCTTGCGCGCGTCCAGCAGGATCACCGACAGGTCGGCCGTGGAGGCGCCCGTGACCATGTTGCGCGTGTACTGCTGATGGCCCGGGCAGTCGGCGATGATGAAGCGGCGCTTGGCCGTCGCGAAGTAGCGGTAGGCCACGTCGATCGTGATGCCCTGCTCGCGCTCGGCCCGCAGGCCGTCGGTGAGCAGCGCCAGATCCAGCGCGCCCTCGCCGCCGCGGCGCTCGCTCGCCTGTGCGACGTGTTCGAGCTGGTCCTCGAAGACCTGCTTGGTGTCGTACAGCAGCCGCCCGATCAGCGTGCTCTTGCCGTCGTCCACCGACCCGGCGGTGGTGAATCTGAGGAGATCGAGCGTCATTAGAAGTATCCGGCCTTCTTGCGGTCCTCCATCGCCGCCTCGGTGACGCGATCGTCCGCGCGCGTCTCGCCGCGCTCGGTGATCCGCGTGGCGGCGATCTCGGTCACGACTTCGGTGAGCGTCGCCGCCTGCGAGCGCACGCCGCCGGTGCAGCTCATGTCCCCGACGGTGCGGTAGCGGACGGTCTCGGAGAAGACCTCCTCGCCCTCGATCAGCTCGACGCCCTCGCGCCATGCGTACAGCATGCCGTCGCGCTCGAACACGGGGCGCTCGTGGGCGAAATAGATCGAGGGGACCTCGAGCCGCTCGGAGTCGATGTACTCCCACACGTCGAGCTCGGTCCAGTTGGAGATGGGGAACACGCGCACGTTCTCGCCCTTGCGGATGCGTCCGTTGTAGAGGTTCCACAGCTCCGGGCGCTGGCTCTTGGGATCCCACTGGCCGAAGTCGTCGCGGAAGGACATCACACGCTCCTTCGCGCGCGCGCGCTCCTCGTCGCGGCGGGCGCCTCCGAAGGCCGCGTCGAAGCCGTGCTCGGCGATCGCGTCCAGCAGCGTGACCGTCTGCAGCCGGTTGCGCGAGGCGCGCGGTCCGGTCTCCTCGACGACTCTGCCATTGTCGATCGACTCCTGCACGCTGGCGACGATCAGCCGCTCGCCGAGCTCCGCCACGCGACGGTCGCGGAACTCGATCACCTCGGGGAAGTTGTGCCCGGTATCGACATGCATCAGCGGGAACGGGAACGGCCCCGGCCGGAACGCCTTCTCGGCGAGGCGCAGCAGCACGATCGAGTCCTTGCCGCCGCTGAACAGCAGCACGGGACGCTCGAGTTCGGCGGCGACCTCGCGCATCACGTGGATCGCCTCGGACTCGAGCGCGCGCAGGTGGGAGAGCTGTGGTCCTGCTGCGACGCTCATCAAACGGCCGGCTCTACGTGCAGACCGCACTCGGTCTTCTCGGTCCCCGCCCACCGGCCCTCGCGGCCGCTGCCCGGCTGGGTGCAGGGCGCGCAGCCGATCGACTCATACCCCTGGTCGTGCAGGGGGTTGTAGGGCAGGTCGCGCTCGTGGATGCGCCGCCACAGGTCCTTGTCGGTCCAGTGGGCCAGGGGGTTGTACTTCCACAGGCCGCGGCCCTCGTCGCGTTCGATCAGCTCGGCGCCCGCACGTGTCGGTCCCTGCTCGCGCCTGATGCCGGTGATCCAGCCCTCGGCCCCGTCCAGCGAGCGCTCGAGTGCCGCCACCTTCGCGACCGAGCAGCAGTGCTCGGGGCCGGTCCACGGCCCGCCGGGATCGGTGGCGTCCTGGACCTCGATGCGCACGCCGAAGCGCTGCTCGAACTCCCTCCAGGTCTGCAGGGTCTCGGGGAAGAGCACGCCGGTGTCGATCGTCACGATTCTCACCGACGCCCCGGAGTCGCCGATGTGCAGAAGCTCGTCGAGCAGGACCGACTCCTCCTTCTGGAACGAGCACAGCAGCACGGCCCGCTCGCCGTGGCGCTCGACGGCCTCGCGCAGCGTCTCGCTCAGGCCGTTCGCCGGATCGAGTCCGGACGGGTGCTCCGCTATGTGGCTCTGCGCTGCGCTCATCTGCCTCGTGCTCCGATCGCCTGCCGAATTCTAATCCTCGCCCTAAAGTGTGTGTTTGCCTATACCGCGCACTCGCCCTCGCCGCGAACGACTTCGAACGGGACGTTGCGGTTCCAGTCGATGAACGTGTTCATCGTCTCCAGCCCGAAGTCCACGGGCATCGACAGGTCCTTGACGAGGCCCTCGAGCTCGGCCGTGCCGACGCGCTCGGCGAAGTCGTTCCACTCCTCGCCCTCCTGGCGATTGGCCTCGTAGTGACCGATCCAGCGCTCGATCGCGTCCGGGACCCGCTTGGAGGGCAGCCGCAGCTTCAGGCGCGTGCCGAACTTCACCTCGCCGCCTTCGAACACGCCGCCGACGTGGGGGATGTAGGCGGGGATCGTGTGCTCGCCGACTTTGATCGACGCGCCGGTGAAGCCGATGCTGCCGACGTGATGCTGGCCGCAGCCGTTCGGACAGCCGCTGATCTTGACGTTCAGCTTGCGCGTGAGCTCATCGGTGATGTCGAGCGCTTCGATGCGCTCCTGCACGGCCTGGTTGAGGCCCATCGAGCTGGTGATCCCGAGCTTGCACGAGTCCGTGCCGGGGCAGGAGACGACGTCGTTGATCTCCCGCGAGCCGGCGTCGCCGAGGCCGAGCTCCGACAGCGCCCGCCATACGTCATAGACGCTCTCCTCGCGCACCCAGCGCAGCACGAAGTTCTGCTGCACGGTCGTGCGCGCGTAGCCGCCGGCGTAGTCGCGCATGATCTCCGCGAGACCGCGGAACTGCTCGGGCGTGAGGTCGCCGCGGGTGACCTTCGCCTCGACGGTCACGAAGCCCTCCTGCTTCTGCGCGCGCACGTTGGCGGCGCGGAAGCGTTCGAACTCCGACAGGTCTCCGTTGGGGGTGCCGTATGTCTGCGGCGGCGCGGGCGCGCCCTCGCGCTCGTCGTCGAGGAACAACCTGTCCTCGATCGAGAAGTCGCGCTGCGCGACCCAGTCGCCCTTCAGCTCCTCCTCGACCTGACGGCGCAGCTCGTCGATGCCGTACTTGTCGACGAACACCTTGATGCGCGCGCGGGCGCGGTTGACGCGCAGCCACTCCTGGCGGTCGAAGATCCGGAAGACCGCCTCGGCGATCCGCAGGTAGTCGCCGTTGTCGAGCTCGACGAACTCGTACAGCACCGGCGCCACCCGCGGCATGATCGAGGTGCCGCCGCCGACGAGGATCTCCACGCCGCGCACCTCGCGGCCGTCGATCTCGCGGACGCGCGCGCGGAAGGCGATGTCGTGGATGCCGCTGATCGCGCGATCGCGCGGGCTGCCGTCGAACGAGGTCTTGATCTTGCGCGGCATCGCCTGGGTGGTGGGGTGGCGCACGAAGTAACGGACGTACGCTCCCGCGTAGGGGGTCAGGTCGAACAGCTCGTCGGCTGCCACACCGGCCCAGGGGTCGCCGGTGACGTTGCGGACGGTGTTGCCGCAGCCCTCGCGGCTGGAGAGCCCGGACTCGCCGAGCTGGCGGATCGCCTGCTCGGCTTCGGGCAGCGGGATGTGGTGCATCTGGATGTTCTGCCGCGTGGTGATGTGGCCCTTGTTCAGCGGCACATACCGTTCGATCACGTCGGCGAACGCCTCCATCTGCTCGGGCGTGATCCCGCCGAAGGGAAGCTTCACGCGGATCATCTGCACGTCCGCCTGGCGCTGACCGTAGACGCCCTGCTTGAGCCGGAACTTGATGAACTCGTCTTCGGCTGTCTGCCCGTCGAGGAATTTGGTGGCCTCGGTCTTGAAGTCGTCGTACTCGCGCTGCAGGATCGGGATGATGTGCCCGGGTACGTTCTGCAGGACCTCCGGGTCCTCGAGCGTGCCGCGCGGTGCGGCGGGTACGGAAACTGGCTCCATCACGAAACCTCCTGATCCGGGCGGCGCCCGGGCTGCTTTGCAAAAGAGTGCCGGCGGGAAGAAGTTGATTGAGGCTAAAGCCTAGCGACTTTCAGGTGTTTATCCAGGGGTGAGGAACATCGCCGTGCTCTTCACGCGTGACGCCTTCGAGCATAGCCGCGCGTGTCCACGGGTCCAGGGACTCGCCGGGGTCTGCCGGCGCCGGCGAGGTGTCGTGGGCGAAACGCTCGATCGCGGCGGCGATCGCCGCGGCCTCCTCGTCCGTGGCGGAGGGTGGCACGACCATCGTTCGAAGGCTTTGAGCGGCCATAGGCCACAGTTTGACGGATGTCTCCAGGCGCGGTGTGCGACGGACCGAGGCCAGGTGTGCGAGTAGGCTCGGGGCCGTGTCCAGGGTGCTCGATGGCTTCATCGCGGCGGGACCGTGGCCCGAGCGCATGGGCCTGCGTCTGCTCGTCTCACTCGCCCGGCGCCCGCGCGGGAGCCGGCTGCTGGCGCGCTTTGGGCCGGTGGACCAGCTTGCGGGTGGACTGCTGGCGATGGAGCGCTACGAAGACCCGGCGCTCGCCCGCGAGCTGGGGTGGGACGCCGAGGCGGTGGCCGCGCGCGGACTTGCGCTGCGCCGTGAGGAGGGGCGCCCGTGAGCGCGAGCGAGCGAAGCCTCGAGGCGGACGTGTGCATCGTCGGCGCGGGCGCCGGCGGAGCGGTCGTGGCGGCGGAGCTCGCGGAGGGGGGCGCGAAGGTGGTGGTGCTGGAGCAGGGTCGCGAACACGACGCCGACAGCTTCTCGGCGCGGCCGGTGGAGATGATGACGCGTCTGTATCGCGACGGCGGTCAGGGGCTGACGCTCGGCTCGCCTCCGATCCTGCTACCGCTGGGAAGTGGGATCGGTGGCACCACGCTCGTGAACTCCGGCACCTGCTTTCGCACGCCCGCGACGGTGCTCGAGCGCTGGCGCGAGGAGTACGGGCTGGAGGAGCTGACCGAGCAGGAGCTCGATCCCTGCTTCGAGCGCGTCGAGCGCGCCCTGTCGGTAGCGGAGGTCAGCCCCGAGTTGGCGGGCGCCAACGCGGCGGTCGCGCGCCGCGGCGCGCAGGCGCTGGGCTGGTCCCACGGCTACCTGCGCCGCAACGCGCGCGGCTGCGTCGGCTCGGGGGTGTGCGCGTTCGGCTGCCCCACATCGGCCAAGCAGCACACGGGGATCACCTACGTGCCGCGCGCGCGGGCGGCCGGCGCGGAGATGCTCACGGGCGCCGAGGTGCAGCGCGTGCTCGTGCGCGAGGGCCGCGCGCGGGGCGTGCAGGCGAGGCTCGCCGGGGGTGTGCGTCTGGAGGTACACGCGCCCGAGGTGATCGTCGCCGCAGGCACGATCCACACGCCGTTGCTGCTGCAGCGCAGCGGTCTGGGGGGCGACTCGGGCCAGCTCGGACAGAACCTGGCACTGCATCCGGCGACGGGAGCGTTCGCACGGATGGAGGAGGTCGTGGACATGGCCCGCGGCGTGCCGCAGAGCTTCTACGTCGACGAGTTCTCGAGCGAGGGAATCATGTTCGAGGGCGTCGCCGGCCCGCCGTCCTACGTCGCGATGTCGCTGCCGCTGAGCGGCGCGCGTCACGCGCGGGCGATGGCCGACTATCGCCATCTGGCGCTGCTGGGGCTGATGGTCAGCGACAGCTCGCGCGGCTCGGTGCGTTCGCTGGGCGGACGGACGGTGATTCGCTATGACCTCGTGCGGGACGACCTCGCGCGCTTTCGCAGCGGCCTGGCGCGTATTCGTGAGCTGTTCGAGGCGGCCGGCGCACGCGAGGTCTACCTGCCGTTGCCGCACGGGGTCGAGCCCGAACGTGCGCGTGCGCAGGATCTGAAGCTGATGGCGTTCCATCCGCTCGGCACCGCCCGCGCCGACGCTCGCCCGACGCACGGGGTCGTCGACGGGCGGCTGGGAGTGCACGGCGTCGAGGGCGTGCACGTCGCCGACGGCTCGGTCGTGCCGAGCTCGCTGGGGGTCAACCCGCAGATCACGATCATGGCTCTGGCGACGCGCTTGGCCTACCATCTGCTGGACCGTCCATGTCCTTCCTGATCGATCCTCCGTGGCTGTACGCGACGGGCCGCGCCTACGGGCGGCTGATGCCCGACGAGCGCACGCCGCTCGCGCGGACCGTGCACACGGCGACGGCCGGGGCGTTTCTGGTGACGAGCATCTCGCTATATCTCGACCGCCCTTGGACGCGTCCGATCTGGAAGGCCTGCCGCGCCGTGAGCGGGCGCGACTGGATGCTCAACTCGGGCGTCTTCAGGTTCGACCCTGCACGCGTCTCGCGCCGTACCCACGTGGTCTCGGCGCTGCTGTTCGCGACCTACCCGTTCTGGCTGCTGCTCGGTGAGCGGCGCGGTCGCCGCGCTGCGCGCAGCTGAGCCGCGCGGGCGTTTCTCCTCGTAGGCCTTCTAAAGCGGGATGTTGCCGTGCTTGCGCTGCGGCCCAGGTTCGCGCTTTGAGGCGAGCGTGTGCAGCGCCGCGATCAGTCGTGGGCGTGTCTCGTGGGGGACGATCACGTCGTCGATGTAGCCGCGCTCGGCGGCGGTGTAGGGATTGGCGAAGCGGGCCTTGTAGTCCTCCATCAGCTTCGCGCGGCGCTCCTCGGGGGTGGGGCTCTGAGCGAGGTCGCGGCGGTAGATGATGTTGACCGCGCCCTCCGGGCCCATCACGGCGACCTCGGCGGTGGGCCAGGCGAAGTTGAAGTCGGCGAGCATGTGCTTGGAGGCCATCACGTCATAAGCGCCGCCGTAGGCCTTGCGCGTGATCACGGTGATCTTCGGCACGGTCGCCTCGGTGAACGCGTACAGGAGCTTGGCGCCGTGGCGGATGATGCCGCCCCACTCCTGGCTGGTCCCGGGCAGGAAGCCGGGAACATCCACGAAGGTGAGGATCGGGATGTTGAAGGCGTCGCACGTGCGCACGAACCGCGCGGCCTTGGCGGAGGCGTCGATGTCGAGCACGCCGGCGAGCTGCGCGGGCTGGTTGCCGACGATCCCGACCGCCTGGCCGTCGAGGCGGGAGAACCCGCAGATGATGTTCTTGGCGTGGTGCTCGTGCACCTCGAAGAACTCCTCGTCGTCGACGATCAGCTTGACGACATCGCGCATGTCGTAGGGCTTGTTCGGGTTGTCCGGGACGACGTGGTCGAGCTCCGGGTCCATACGCTGGGGATCGTCGGAGGGCGCGACGCGGGGGGCGGTCTGGAGGTTGTTCTGTGGCAGGAAGCTCAGCAGGTAGCGGCAGTCCTCCAGGCAGGCGTCCTCGTCCTGTGAGGCGAAGTGGGCGACGCCGGACTTGGTGTTGTGCGTCATCGCCCCGCCGAGCTCCTCGAAGCCGACCTCCTCACCGGTGACCGTCTTGATCACGTCGGGGCCGGTGATGAACATGTGCGAGGTCTCCTGGACCATGAAGATGAAGTCGGTGATCGCTGGCGAGTAGACCGCGCCGCCCGCGCACGGGCCCATGATCAGGCTGATCTGGGGGATCACGCCCGAGCAGCGGACGTTGCGCACGAACACGTCGCCGTAGGCGCCGAGCGAGACGACGCCCTCCTGGATGCGCGCGCCGCCGGAGTCGTTGATGCCGATCACGGGGCAGCCGATCTTCGCGGCGAGGTCCATGATCTTGCACATCTTCTCGCCCATCACCTCGCCGAGCGAGCCGCCGAAGACGGTGAAGTCCTGGCTGAAGACGCACACGGTGCGCCCGTCGATCGTGCCGTGGCCGGTCACCACGGCGTCTCCCCAGGGTCGGTTCTTCTGCATGTCGAAGTCGTAGGTGCGGTGGCGAACGAACGTGTCGAGCTCCTGGAAGGAGCCTGGGTCGAGCAGCTTCTCGACGCGCTCGCGCGCGGTGTACTTGCCGCGCGCGTGCTGCTTCTCCTCGGCCTCGGGAGAGGAGTGGATGGCGGCTTCGCGCAGCTCCTGCAGCTGGGCGAGCTTCTCCTCGTAGGTCTCCGGCGCCTTCTGGCGCGGCTCGCGCTTGTGGCCGCTGCGCGAAGCGGCCAGCAGCGCGGCGTCGGTCTGGCGGTTGTGTGCGCTCGTGGCCATCGGGCGCGGGATGTTATCCGGGACCGCCGCCGGGGGACTCACGCCGGGCGCGCGCAGCGGACCTTGCTCAAGCGCGCGAGAACGGCCGGTGGTGCGCCGCGCCGAGGCGGTCGAGTACGCCGGTGAGGACCGCCGTGGTCTGCTCCTCGAGCTCGGCCAGCTCCGCGGAGAGGTCGGACTCGGGGGCGGTCGCATCGGGCTCGGGTGCGAGCTCAATGACCGCGGCCTCTGCGACCGGCTCGGGTGCGGACTCGAGCTCCTCAGGTTCGGACTCGTCGACCGCGGCCTCTGCGATCGGCTCCCGCGCAGGTTCGACAGCCGGCTCAGGTTGCCTGCGGCGACGGAAAAGTCGAGCAAAGAACCCGGGCCGCGGCTCGGGCTCGACGATCTCGGGCTCGGCTATCTCCGGATCGGGGTCCGGCTCGACGACGGCAGCGATCGGTTCCGGCTCTGGCTGCGGTTCGGGCTCGACGACGGCCGCGATCGGCTCTGGCTGCGGTTCGGGCTCGACGACGGCAGCGATCGGCTCGGTCTCCGGCTCCGAGATCGGCTCCGCGGTCACACGACTGGCCGAGAGGGTGACCCGGGTGCCCCAGCCTGAGGGCTCGATCTCGACCCGGCCGCTGGCCTGAGCGCCGTCCGCTGCCGCCGCCTCCCAGTCGACGGCGCGGTCGGGCTCGGTGCGTACGATGCGGATCTCACCCAGCTCGCCGAGGTGGCGAGCCAAGGTGGTGGGGTCGCTCAGCTCGGCCCACAGCTCGGGCGGGGACTTGACGAGGGTGCGTTGCACCTCCGAGGAGACGCTCATCGCCCCCGGTTTTCGCGCGATCCGGCGGGACTCCTCCTACACGGAGGCGGGCGAGGTGCGCGGCGCGATGAGATGGCGCTCGTGCAGCAGCTCGGCCAGCTGCACGGCATTCAGCGCGGCGCCCTTGCGCAGATTGTCGGCGACGATCCACAGGTCCAGCGCGCGCTCGTGGCCGGGGTCGCGGCGGATGCGCCCGACGAACACGTCGTCTTGGCCTGAGGCGTCGATCGCGAGCGGGTAGAGCG
This sequence comes from uncultured Solirubrobacterales bacterium, assembly GCA_963714025.1. Classification (GTDB taxonomy): domain Bacteria; phylum Actinomycetota; class Thermoleophilia; order Solirubrobacterales; family Solirubrobacteraceae; genus Palsa-744. The sequence goes on along the minus strand of OY970221.1, from coordinate 1,338,353 downwards.
CCGCGGCGGGGTCGTCGAGCACGCTCACGCCGGGGGCCTCTTCGAGCAGCCGGCGGGCTTGCTCGGGGGAGAGCGGGTCGTGCGTCTGCAGGTTGACGGCCTCGGAGTGGCCGTTGACGACGGGCACGCGCACACAGGTGGCCGAGATCGCGATGTCCGCGTCGCCGAGGATCTTGCGCGTCTCGTTGATCAGCTTGCGCTCCTCGTCGGTGTGATCCTCGCCGGCGGCGAAGGTGCCGGCGTGGGGCAGGGCGTTGAAGGCGATCTGATGCGCATAGGCGTCCGGTGGTGCGATCTCGCGCTCATGCAGCAAGGCATGAGACTGGTCGAGCAACTCGTCCACAGCGCGCTTGCCGGTTCCCGAGACGGCCTGATATGTGGAGATGACCAGGCGCTCGATCTGCGCCTCGCGGTGCAGCGGGGCGAGCGCGACGACCATCTGCATCGTCGAGCAGTTCGGGTTGGCCACGATCCCACGATGCGTGGCGAGCGCCTCGGGGTTGACCTCGCTGACGACGAGGGGCACGTCCTCGTGCATGCGCCAGTGCGAGGAGTTGTCGATCACCACCGCCCCGGCGTCGGCGAACTTGGGCGCCCACTCGCCCGAGGTGGACCCGCCGGCGGAGAACAGCGCGATGTCAAAGCCCTGAATGGACTCCTCCTCAAGACCCTGCACGACCAGGCCGTCGCCGAGCTCGCGTCCGACCGAGCGCTCGGAGGCGAACGGTACGAGCTCGCGTACCGGAAACCGACGCTCGCGCAGCAGCTCGAGCATCAGGGTGCCGACCTGTCCGGTGGCGCCGACGACAGCGACTCGATATCCCTCGCTCATGCAGTCAGGGTACAGCGGGCGTTTACCCGTGTGAGGCCGATCAGGAGGTGTGGAGGACCATGAAGAAGATGGTGATCACCACGAGCAGGTCCATCAGCGCGCCGATCGCGCCGATCCGACGCACGAGCGCGTCGTGCTCGGCGCCGAACGTCACCTCGCCTGCGCCGGCGGCCGCGACGTCCCGGTCGGCGGCCTCGATCAGGCGCTTCTCGCGCGGACCCAGGTACATGCCCTCGACCGCGCCGATCACGACGGCCACGCCGATGCCCCACTGCACGAAGAAGGCGTGCCAGAGGTGCAGGTGCGAGGCGAGGTAGAGGCCGAACACGACGATCGCGGCGAGCCCGGGCATGATCACTCGCTGACTGATCGCATGCAGCGCGCGATACAGGGCCGGCAGCGCGCGTGGGTCGGCCTTGGTGATGGTGCCGAGCAGCACGGGGTAGGCGAAGGTGGCGCCGAAGGCGACGACGACCGCGAGGATGTGCAGCGAGAGGGCGACTTCGTAGAAGGCGACGGCTACGAGCACGGGCGGAAGCCTATCGGTCTGGGCAGAGCATCGTCTTACGCCGACTATTTCGACGTTATTCCGCGCTTACGGCGAGTATTTCGACATAATGGCGGTCGTGCTGCGGCTTATGACGAAGGTTTCGTCGAGGCGAAGTTCGAGGTCCGTATACGCCTGGCGCCTCGTCACGCTGGCCGTCAATTGTGTTGCCATGGTCGCTCTTGCGCCCGCTTGCGATGCTCAGCTTCGGCAGTTGGCGACTTCGACACGCTGCCAGCGTCAGCTGTCGCCCAACTTGACAGTGATCGTGTATCCCCGCGGTCTGAGCTGTCTGGAGGGCGTGCGCGTGATGCGCTCCTTTGAGAACGACCGCGTATATCGGAGCGCTCTTTACCAGAGAGTGGCGAGTCTGCGTCCCTACGGAACCCCGAGCCCGCCATTTAGGTTGCACACTCCCGTAGGCACCTTTTCATGCGTGTTCATCGCCACGGGGCTCGCTGGTAGTGAGCACCTGGTGAGATGCCATGAGGGCGTTAGCAAGTCGGTGAGGTGGCTTACCCAGTAGGCCGCCAGCCGACTACCTCAGAACGTCGGCGTATACCGCCCGAACACGTCGCGCATCGCGCCGCAGACCTCGCCGAGGGAGCAGCGGTCCTTCAGCGCTTGGCGGATCGCGGGCAGCAGGTTCTCGCTGCCGCGGGCAACCTCGCGCAGCTCCTGCAGACGCCGCTCGACGAGCGCCTGGTCGCGGTCGGCCTTGAAGGCGCTCAGGCGCTCGAGCTGTTCGCGCTCGGATTGCGGGTCGACGCGCAGCAGGTCGGGGACCTCGAGGTCCTCCTCCTCATACTTGTTCACGCCGACGACGATGTCCTGGCCGATGCGATAGCGCTCCTGATAGCCCCAGGCGGACTCGTCGATCTCGCCGGTGATGAACTCGATCGCATTCACGGAGCCGCCGAGGGCGTCGACCTTCGCGATCAGCTCGTTCGCGCGGGCTTCGATCTCGTCGGTGAGCGACTCCACGAAGTAGGAGCCGGCGAAGGGATCGACGCTGTCGGTGGCGCCGGACTCGTGCGCGAGGATCTGCTGGGTACGCAGGGCGATTTTCGCGGCGCGCTCGGTCGGCAGCGCGAGCGCCTCGTCGAAGCCGTTGGTGTGCAGCGACTGCGTGCCGCCGCAGACCGCGGCGAAGCCTTGGAGGGCGACGCGCACGATGTTGTTCTCGGGCTGCTGCGCGGTCAGGGTGACGCCGCCGGTCTGGGTGTGGAAGCGCAGCATCGTGGCCTTGGGGTTGGTGGCGCCGAAGCGCTCGCGCATGATGTGCGCCCACATGCGCCGCGCGGCGCGGAACTTGGCGACCTCCTGGAAGACGTTGTTGTGGCCGTTGAAGAAGAAGGCCAGACGCGGGGCGAACTCGTTCACGTCGAGTCCCTTCTCGACGGCCGCGGTGACGTAGGCGATGCCGGAGCAGAGCGTAAAGGCGACCTCCTGCACGGCCGAGCAGCCCTTCTCGCGGAAGTGATAGCCGGAGATCGAGATGGTGTTCCAGCGGGGCACGTGCTCGTGGCAGTACTGGAAGATGTCGGTGGTCAGACGCATGGTGGGCGCGGGCGGGTAGATGTAGTTGCCGCGCGCGATGTACTCCTTGAGCACGTCGTTCTGGGTGGTCCCGCGGAGCTTCTCGCTCGGCACGCCCTGCTCCTCGCCGACGAGCTCGTACAGCAGCAGCAGGCAGGCAGCGGGGGCGTTGATGGTCATCGAGGTGGAGACCTGATCGAGCGGGATGCCCTCGAAGGCGGTGCGCATGTCGTCGATCGTGTCGATCGCCACGCCCGTGCGCCCGACCTCGCCGAGGCAGCGCGGATCGTCGGAGTCGAGGCCCAGCTGGGTGGGCAGGTCGAAGGCCATCGACAGGCCGGTGGAGCCCTTGGAGAGCAGGTAGCGGTAGCGCTCGTTCGACTCGCGCGCGGAGGCATAGCCGGCGTACTGGCGCATCGTCCAGGTCTGCTTGCGGTACATCTCGCGGTGCACACCGCGGGTGTATGGGTACTCGCCGGGCTCGCCGAGGTCGAGGTCGCGGGGTAGGTCGGACTCGGTGTAGAGCTCGGCGACCTCGATCCCCGAGTCGGTGAAGCGGCGGGGGTCGTCGGGCCCGACGATCGGGGCGACGGTCAGGTGCTCTTCGGTGGCGGCCATGGACCAGATGATATGTGTCGAACGTAGGTGCGGGCGCGAGCGCCCGCCGCGCGTATGGCTATCCTGCGCGCATGCCGACCTGCCTGGTCACCGGCGGCGCCGGGTTCTTGGGATCGCATCTGTGCGATGAGCTGCTCGCGCGCGGGCATCGGGTGATCTGCGTGGACAACTTCGAGACGGGCTCGCTGCGCAACATCGAGCACATCCGCGACCCCGAGCGGTTCCGGTACCTGGGGATGGACATCATCGAGCCCGTACCACATCGAGGAGCCGGTCGACTACGTCTATCACCTCGCCTCACCGGCCTCGCCGATCGACTATCTGCGTCTGCCGCTGCACACGCTGAAGGTCGGCTCCTATGGCACCCACCACACGCTCGGCCTGGCCAAGGCGCACCGCGCGCGCTTCTTGATCGCCTCGACCAGCGAGGTGTACGGCGATCCGCTCGAGCATCCGCAGTCGGAGAGCTACTGGGGGCACGTCAACCCGATCGGCCCGCGGGGGGTCTACGACGAGGCCAAGCGCTACGCGGAGGCGCTGACGATGGCATACCACCGCCAGCAGGGCGTGGACACGGCGATCGTGCGGATCTTCAACACCTACGGCGCGCGCATGCGTCCGCACGACGGCCGCGCGATCCCGACGTTCCTGCGTCAGGCGCTAGCACACCGTCCGTTGACGGTGTTCGGCGACGGCAGCCAGACACGCTCGTTCTGCTACGTCAGCGATCTGATCCGGGGCATCATCGCGCTGGCGGAGTCCGGGCACCACGATCCGGTGAACATCGGCAACCCCGATGAGTTCACCTTGCTTGAACTGGCCGAGACAGTGAAAGAGCTGACAGGGTCGAGCTCTGAGATCGTGCACGAGGCGCTGCCGGTCGACGATCCCAAGCAGCGCCGGCCGAACATCGCGCTGGCTCAGGAGCTGCTCGGCTGGTCCCCGGAGGTGCCGCTGCGCGAGGGCCTGCAGCGTACGATCGAGCAGTCGGGCGCCGCGGTGCTCGTCGGCGACGGACCTCGCTGAATCGAGCACCAACTCGGCTCCGGGGCGGTCGAATCGCCACCCGACCGCTACATCTGCGAGTCTGAGGCGTTGTGAGCAGAGAGATGGGACCACGTTCCACGAGAACGTCCGCTCCGACGCCCACGCCGCGCGGCCCCTCGGCGCCCACGCGCGAGCGGCCGCCGAGGTTCGTGCGTCCGCAGCCGCCCGGGGTGAGCTCGCCGACGCCGCGGACGGTGATGTCGGAGGCGACGGCGCGCCGCGAGCATTCCGATCGCGACATGCGCAGCAAGCGCCCGCCGGCGATGTCGCTGCTCTTGCGCATGGACACCGCGCGGCGCGCGGGGCGCGTGATCTCGCTGCTGGCGCTCGACTTCGTGGGGGTGGCGCTGGCGATCTACACGGCGCTGGTGCTCAAGGAAGTGGTGCTGGGCGACCTCAACGCGACCCATGTGTATGAAGAGACGCGGCATTTCGTCCCGTTCGCGTACCTGCTGACGGCACTGCTGTTCGCGCGCTCGGGTCTGTACGCGGCGCGCTCGCAGCGACCGGGCCTCTCGCGCATCGTCGCGGCGCTCTTCCAGGTGGCGTTCGTGGCGCTGATATTCGCGGTGATCAGCGGCGAAGAGTTTTCGAGCTTCTACATCTTCTACGGTTCACTGGCGTTCGCGCTGTTGTATGTCTCGGGTCTGCGCGCGGTCTACGAGTCGCTCACCGGCGTGCTGTTGCGGGCGGCCGGCTACAGGCGCAGGGCGATGCTGATCGGCACGGGCAAACACATTCCAGACGTCGCGCACGCGCTCGGCGAGGGCGCGCACCATGCGCCGCTCGAGGTCGTCGGCTACATCTCGCTGCATCCGCTGCAGCAGTCGGGACTACGCTCGTTGGGCGAGTTCGACGATCTCGCGGAGGTCCTCGGTGCCGAACGGATCGACGAGGTGATCATCGCCGACTCGGACTTCCCTCAGATCGAGGCGGTCGAGCTGGTCGACCAGTGCCATCGGCGGGGTGTGCGCGTGCGGATCGCCCCCTCGACGATGGAGATCCTGATCCACCGCGCCGAGTTCGTGCCCGGTCAGCGCGTGCCGCTGTTCGAGCTCGGACCGCCGGTGTTCGAGGGCGTGGACTTCGCGCTCAAGCGAGCGTTCGATCTGATCGGGGCGAGCATCCTGTTGATCGTGCTCAGTCCGCTGCTGGCGTTGATCGTGCTCGCCGTGCGTCTCACCTCGCGCGGGCCGGCGCTGTTTCGCTCGACGCGGCGCGGTATCGGTCAGCGTCCGTTCGCGTGCTTGAAGTTCCGCACGATGCACACCGACGCCGAGCAGCACCAGGCCGATCTGGACGAGCTAAACGAGGCCTCGGGGGCGCTGTTCAAGATTCGCGACGATCCCCGTCTGACGCCGATCGGGCGGACGTTGCGGCGGTTCTCGCTGGACGAGCTGCCGCAGCTGGTGAACGTGATCCGTGGCGAGATGTCGCTCGTGGGTCCGCGGCCGCTGCCCGAGCGCGACTACGAGATGCTCGAGGAGTGGCATCGCAAGCGCTACCTCGTGCTGCCGGGCATCACCGGGCTGTGGCAGGTCTCGGGGCGCTCGGAGCTCGACTTCGACGACCTGGTGCACCTGGACTTCATCTACCTCGAGCGCTGGTCGCTGGCGCTCGATCTGACGATCCTGCTGAAGACCATCCCCGCGGTCATCTCGCGCCGCGGGGCGTTCTGATCCATTCCCGTCGCCGGCCGCGACCGGTAGGAGTGTCCTCTTCCGTGAGCGCCCGATCAGGCGATCAGAGCATGCCGCGGCGGATGCCGAGCCTGCCCACGCACGGGCGTTCGGGTCGCGCGAGGGCGTTTTCGTAGACGCGCCAGGTCTCGCGTCCGACGTCCTGCCAGGTCCACGCCGCTCCCGCGGACGGATGCGTGCCGGCGTCGATCGTCGGATCGGGCGCCTCCGGGATCACGACCACGTGCTCGTGCTCGAACCCGAGCTCGGCGACCGCTTCGTGAGCGAGCGTCTCGGTGGGCACGATCAGGTGGGTGGCGCGGCGCACCGCGAGGTGGCGCAGGCGCAGGTGGATGCCGCCACCGCGCATGCGCTCGCTGGGGCGGGTGAGCGCATCGAGGTCGTGGAGGGTCACGATCATCGGGCAGGGGCTGTGCAGCATCGCTCCCTGCATCCAGGGCGCGTGGAACACGTCGGCACGGCGAGGGCGGTGAGTCTCGACGATCTCCCCGCGTGTGTCGGCGGTGTCGCGCAGCGCGCGCAGCAGACTGCGCGCATACCGTCCGACGCCGCGCGGGTCGGTGGAGGGGCGGCTGTCGAAGGCCACCCTCACGGATGCCCTGCTCCTGCGGGTCGCGCTGCGACCGAGCCGGTGTCGGCCATCGCGCCATCCCCATACCCCGGACGTGCCACCCACGCAAGATAGACGGTTCGCGTAGCGACGTGCAGGAGTGACAGCCGCGCTGCAGGCTCCGGCTGGCGCTAGCCTGCGGTAGCCGATGGGCTTGCGCGCATACCATGAGGCGCTCTGGGAGGGTGTGCCGGCCGGATCGGAGCCACTCGAGTTCGCGCTGCGCACTCGCTTCCTGCTCTCGCAGGTCGCCGCCGCCGAGCGTGTGCTGGACGTGGGCTGTGGAGAAGGCCTGTTCGCCTCGGAGCTCGCTGCGCGCCGGGGCGCGGGTCGTCGGGATCGACGTCGCCGAGGAGCCCCTGCGGCGCGCGCGTGAGCGCGATCCGGCGCTGGACCTGCGGCGCGTCGACGCCGAGGAGCCGTGGCCGTTGGATGACGCGAGCTTTGACGCGGTATGGGCGGGGGAGACGATCGAGCACGTCCTCGACACCGCCGGTTGGCTGTCGGAGGTTCGCCGCGTGCTGCGCCCGGGCGGGTCGCCTGCTGCTGAGCACGCCGGCGCACGGGAGGTTGCGCGTGCTGGGACTGGCGCTGTCGCGGCGGGCCTTTCAGGCGCACTTCGATCCGCGCGCCGATCACCTGCGCTTCTACACCCGCGCCGGGCTCACCGGGCTGCTGGGCGAGTTCGGATTCCAAGAAGTCTCAACGCGCGCCGTCGCCGGGCCGCACGTAGCGCGGCGGCTGCTGCTGGCTCGCGCCGTGCGCTCGCGCTGGTGAGGGGCACCGCTGTACGTCCCGGCGCTCGCGCCTGGGCCCGCAGCCTCGCCGCGGCGCCCGTGCCGGCGAGTGCGCCCGCAGCATGGCGCTGTTGGGTGGCTCCCGAGACGCTCGCCGTGCCGGCGGCCCGTAGTGCCTGCACGTAGTCATCGTAGATTTCGACCGATTCCGGGTTGGCGTAGGGCGGGGCGATAGCTTCGGGCGCGATCGACTCGGGGTTCAGGTAGATCGCCGCCTGCAGCTCCTTGAGCGCCACGGCCGGTTCGTTTGCAAGGTCGTGCCGGGCCAGCGCGAGCCAGGTCTGCGGATTGGAAGGCTGCAGGCGCACGGCGCGCTGCAGCGTGGCCTTCGCCAGGGCGGGCTCGCCGGCGCTCTGCTGCACGGCGGCGAGCACGATCAGCGCCTGGGCCGAGAGCGGATCGCGCGCGACGGCGCTCTGCGCCTTGGCCAGGGCGCCATGGGGGTTTGAGCCCAGCAGGGTGAGCGCTTCCTGGGAGGCGTTCGACGGAGCGCTGGGGTTGCCACTGCGACCACGCCGCGAGCAGCGCGGCGATCACTGCGGCCGTGGCCACGCCAACTCGCATCGGGCCGATCTCGCGCAGCGACCGCGGCGCGGCTCGTTCCAGCGCTACGGGCGTTTCGCCCGGCGCGGGCGCTCCCGCGGGACTGCGCCCGGAGTCGAAGTCGACAGGCCCTGAGTGACCCGTCAGGTCGAGCGTTCCGGCTCGCCGTCACGGGCACGCGACCATTCGCGGGTGGGGGCAGCGTGGCCGCGGTAGGCGTCCAGTGGTCCGCGGCCCGGCGAGCCAGCCGGCGCACAGCAGCGCGACGAAGGCGTCGCCGGGGACGTACCAGGTCCAGTCCACGAACGAGTGCACGCCGAAGACCACCACCAGGCACAGCATGCTGAGCATGCCGATGCGCTCGGGTGTGTAGGGCTGGGGTGAGCGCCGCCAGCCCGGGCGCGCGCCGGCGCGGATCTCAAGCCACGCGCGCCAGCGCGTCCAGCGGCGGTCGAACAGATGCGTCGCGCGCCCCGCGGCGGCCATCCACGCGAGCAGCAGCGCGAGCGCGAGCGCCAGCCCGATCGCGCCCAGGTCGGCGAGCGTCTGCACGGCGAAGCCGTGCGCGTGTTTGACTTCCAGCATCACCGTGCGGTAGCGCAGGCTCGCGGTTTCATAGCCGGCGGCGCCGACGCCCAGCGCGGGGTGCGCGTCGAACACCTGCAGCGCCTGCTTCCAATAGCGCGCGCGCACGCTGGCCACGGCAGTCAGCCGGCCCGGGAGAGTTCGGCGGGCACCTTGGCGTTCGGGTTGGTCAGCGTGTCGACCGTGTGCGTGATGCTGCCGGTGAAGCCGCGATGGCTGTGCGCGAGCGCGCCCGCGAAGCCGACCAGCGCGAGCGCGATCAGCGCCAGCAGGATCGCCCCGGCGCGGGTGCGGGTCGCGCGCGAGAGCGGACGCCGGCTCGAGAGAAACCCGATCGCGATCCCCGCGATGCTCAGCAGCAGGACCATCACGAGCAGCAGCACGCCGAGTTGGTGCCCGGCCGTGGCGCGCTGAGCCAGCGGGATGTTGTCGGTGCTCAGGGCGTGCCTGCGAGAAGTCCCAGCCAACGACCGCCGCGGCGCCGAGCCCGCCGACGATCAGCACCGTCGGCGCCGCGCAGGCGCAGGGGCACGATGCACAGCCACAGCGCCACGCCGATCGCCAACGCCGCGAGCGCGCCGCGCGAGTAGGCGAGCATCAGCGTCACCCCCATGATGCCCATCGCGGGGTACGCGAGTGCGCTGAGCAGCGCGTGCCCGGAGCGGCGCGCGCCCAGCCACATGCAGCCGATCACGCCCATCGCGGCGGTGAGTCCGATCGCGTTCCAGTAGCCGTACGGTTCCTCCAGCCGCGCATAGGTGACCGCCGGCGCGAGCCGGCCCGGGAACACCTTCGTGGCCAGCGCGTAGGCACACACGATCGTCGCCGCCAGCGTCAGCCCTCCGAGGATCGCCGGCCAGCGATCGGGAGCCAGGCGCACCAGCGCGACCGCCGCGCCGAACACGCCGCTGTAGGCCAGCAGTCGCCCCGCGTCCTGCCAGCTGACGTCCGGCTGCACCGACCACACGACCGACAGCCCGCTCAGCGCGGTGAACGCGATCAGCAGCGCCACCGGCCACAGCCCGTACTTGGGCCCCTCCAGCAGCGAGCGCGTGGCGGGAGTGAGCACGACCGCCACCGCCACCGCCACGCCGGAGAGCGAGCGTCAGCACCATCTCCGTGGTGGTCATCGATTCGAGATTGAGCCCGCCTTTGGCCAGGAACGTGACCAGGCAGGCCACGCCGGCGGTGAGCAGCGTCGACCCACCACAGCGCATCCGCGCGCAGCAGTCGCCGGTCGGGTGCCGGCGCGCCGGCACCCGACGGCTTCGCGGCGCCGACCTCGGCTGCGGCGGGCGGGGTCGCCCCCAGCGCGGGGCGCGTCTCAGTCGGGGCGACGGACATTGCGAATGCGGTTGCGGATGCCCGCGCCGGCGGCCGCCAGCAGGCAGATGATCAGGAACGCGACGGTCGCGAGCAGCGGCGTCGGCAGCGCGCTGAAGGCCGAGGCGATGTCGGCATGAACGACGCCCGGGTGGATCGTCTGGGCGCCGACCTGCAAGGGCGCGGCGCCGGCGCTGGGCGCGTGCGCGATCGATCGCTGCTCGGACGGGGTCGGCGCTGCGGGGCTGCTGGCGGTCGGCGTCCCCGCTCCCCCGCCGAGCCGCCGCCGCGGCCGGTGCCGGCCGCGGCCAGCTGCGCCTGACGGATCAGCTGGGCGCAGTTGGAATACTCTTCGGTCCCCGCGCTCAGGTCTTTCAGCGCTTCTCGATACTGCTTCTGGTGAATCCGCTCAGCGATTCGGCGTGGGTGCAGCGATGGATGATTTCTTCGCCGACGTTCGCCCGCGCGGGTCCCGCGAAGAACATCAGCGCGCCAGGCTGGCCGGCAGGAGGAGCGCGTGGTGTTTACGGATCTTGCTCATGGCTGAGCCCCGCATCGGCGCGGCGCGAAGACCCAAACCTAGCAATGCGTCCGGGAGAGCCCGACGGTTGCCAGGGCCTCGGAGAATCCGTCGGCCCAGGCCTCGTGAGGTGTAGGCGCCAACATCGGTCGCCCCGGCGGCGCCCAGGCGGTCACGCAGCTCGGGGTCCGCGGCCAGGCGAACCATCGCCTCGCGCCAGCGCTCTGCACCTCGCCGGCCGGCACGACCAGGCCGTTGCGTCCGTCGCGCACCAGCCCGCCCGCGACCGCCCCGACGGCGTCGCTGGCGATGACCGCCAGCCCGCGGTTCATCGCCTCGTTGATCACCAACCCCCACGGCTCGCGGAACGTGCGCGTCCGGATCGAGGGAACCACCAGCACGTCGGCGTCCGCGTACATCTCGCGCAGCCGCTGCGCCGGCACCGGCGCGATGCAGCTCACGCCCGCCGGCGCTCACCGGCCGGCTCTCCGTCGCCCGTCGCCGCGACCGCGCTCGGGCGCGACGACAGCACCGCCCGCGTGCGGCGGTCCACCGCGCCGCCGGGCGGGATCCAAGGGGGGCTGGATCCCACGCCGACGAGGACGAGCGCGGCGGAAGACGCGTACTGCAGGTCCGACCTCTGCCAGGCCCTGATGAGCGCCCCAACTCCCTTTTCCCGGTCGGGCCGTCCGGCAAACATGAACTTCAGCCGCGCCTCGCCGGGCCACGCGGGATCGCTCGGACGGCGCATTCACGGGGGCGCTCCAGAAGGCGTTGTCGACCGCCTGCGGGGCGACATGCACGTTATGTGCGCCCCGCGCGCGCACATAGGCGCTGACGTGCTGCTCCGTAGGTCACGACCGCGTCGGCCGAGCGATACAGCGCCAGCAGCGGCGGGTAGCTGAGCATGTGCGGCAGCGCTGCGCGGATGCGCCCACAGCGAGGCCCACAGGATCAACGGCACGCCCCCGCGACGTGCGCCCGCCCATGTGCAGGGCAACGCCACGCGACCACCGGTCGAACAGACGACCGCGCGGTAGGCCCCGCTGCCCGCCAGCCGGGCAGTTGCCCGCTGGCTCACGAATTTGTGGGGAAACGGCAGCTCGGCACGCCACGCGCTCGCGGGTTCGGCCGACTGCTCGCGGTGTGCCGGTTGCGTCCGGGCCGTGCAGCGAGCGTCCCCCATACAGCGCGACCTCGATGTCCTCGCGCTCGTGCAGCGCCGCGAACGCGCCCACCCGATCGGGCGGAGCGTGCCCCGTGACGAACAAGACCGGCTTCATCGCGTGTCGTGCAGCGCTTGCTCGTAGGCGATCAGCGTCTGGTGCCCGCAGCGCTCCCAGGTGAACCCCGCGGCCACGCTCTCTCGCGCTCGCTGGCCCGCCTCGCGCAGCCGGTGGGGGTCTGACAGCAGCTCGTCGATGCGCTGGGTCAGGCGCTCGATGTCGCCGGGCGGCACCAGCACGAACCCGTCCCCCTCGGCGGCAATCTCCTCCGGGCCGGGCTCGCCGCGACAGCCGATCGCGGGCACCCCGCCGGCCATCGCCTCGATGTAGGCCACGCCGAAGGCCTCCTCGGTCGAGGGCATCACGAACAGCGTGCCCGCCCGCGCGCGCTCCAGTGCTTGGGCGGGCGCAAGCTGTCCGCGCATGTCCACGCGATCGCTGACGCCCAGGCGCGCGGCGAGCCCTTCGAGCGCCACCCGCTCGGGTCCGTCACCGACGATCTCATAGCGCAGCGTGGGGTGCCTGCGCCCGAGCACGGCCAGTGCGCGCAGCACGTCTGCGTGGCGCTTGCGCCCCACCAGATGCCCCACCGTGACGAGCGTCGGCGCAGCGCCCTCCCGCCGAGGCGGGCGCGGTGCGTCGAGCAGGTCGGCGCCCAGGTGCACCACGCGCACCTTGCCCGCGCCGTGCGCACGGCAGAGCTCGGCGATGCCCTGGCTGTTGGCGAGCGTCAGCCGCGCCGCGCCGAGCCCCCGCGCGACCGCCCGCACTCCCGCGGCGCTCCCCAGTGGAGGGGGCGATGCGGTGTACAGCACGTCGCCGCCGTGCACCGAGACCACCAGCGGCACGTCCACGCGCGCCCTGCGCACCGCATCTGCCGGCGGGGACCGCGTTGTGGGCGTGCACCAGCTCATAGGCGAACGAGCGCCTCAGCCTGCGCAGCGCCAGACCGAGCGCGGGCGCCGCCCATGCTCCCCAGTTCGCATAGGCGCGCGAGCGCGGGGGCGAGACATAGGAGACATAAGACACCCCCAGCCCGTCGAGGGTCTGCGAGCGGGGCTCTCTCACGCGCGCGCCCAGCTCCTGCGCGAACGCATCGGGTCCTTCGCGCAGCGCCGCCCGAGGGGGGACCAGGCGGTGCAGCACGAGCACGCGCACCTCTGCGCCCGCATCGCGCGCGGCCAGCGCCTGGCGGTGGGCCCACACCCCGAGCACCGGGTCGCGACGGCTCGGGTAGAACTCGGCTACGACCGCGACCTTCACAATGCCGCTCCCGGTTGTCGTGCGACGCCAGATGGCGTCCGACGCCGGCGCACGGTCGTGCTCGTCGACATATGTTCGAGTGGGGAGCTCACCAGTGGCGATGTGTCATCAGGGTTCGCTGCGATTCGCTCGCCTTCAGGTAGGGCCTGCGCGCGAGGAACTCCCGCGCCTCGCTCCACCGCGGCGGCGTGCGAGTAGGCGCTCGCGGCGGGAGCCGCACGATGGGCAATCGCCAGAGCGTCCACCACGCCACAGCGCCAGCCGTGCTCGCGCGCGAGCGCGGCCCAGTGCGCGTCCAGCCCCCAACCCATGCGCAGCTGCGGGAACGGCAGCAGCGTGTCGAAGGTCGCGCGGGCGAACGCGGTCACGGGACCTATCTCCACGAACCGCGTCTCGCGCACGACGCTCCCCGCACGTCGCCTGGTCACCGGCCACGCGCCGTGGGAGCGGAAGCGGTGCGCCGGCTGGGCCAACTGCAACTCGAAGCGCTCGCACAGGAACAGCAGCCGATCGAGGAACCCGCGCGGCAGCTCGATGTCGTCGTCGATCACCAGCAGCCAATCGTGCTCTCGAATCGGAGTCCCACCCGCCCGCTCGGCGAGCAGCCGGTTGAGATTCTCGAACTTCCCCAGCTCACCCGGCGGGCAGGTGCGAAGCTCCAGCGCATGTCTGGAGCGCTCGAGCTCGGCACGCACGCCCGCCGCGAGCGTCGCGTGCTCGCTCCGAACGACGCCGATCGCGAGCACGCTGCGCAGCGGCGGGGAGTGACGTGCGGCCAGGCCCAGGCGCAGCCGTCTGGCGCTCGCGAGGTCCAACCCGTCGACGGCCGCATCCTGCACGCCACGCAGGATCGCGTCGACTCCCCCGACCGTCCCGCTTTGACCCGATAGGAAGTCGTCAGTACCCGAAGGCGCCGTCCGCGAGCCCCGCTCGCCGCGCAGGCATTCGCGCAGGCGCCCGGCGCTGTGTGCGACCATCGTCAGGCCGGCCGGGCAGCGGTAGCGCACCACGTGCCAGGCACAGCCCGCGAGCGTCTCGAGCTCTGAGCGCGCGCCCGGTGACCTGCCACAGCGCGCATCGAAGCGCCGTGCCGCTCTGCCACGTGCATAGGCGGTACGCACCAACGCGCGCAGCCGCGCATCCGGCCCCGCCCGGCGGTGATCGACCGCGGCGCCCGCCACGTACAGCACGCGCGCGCGGGGATCGCCGGCGCGCAGCCTGTCCTGCCACTCCTGCTCGTCGCCGCCGTGCTCCAGTGAGACATCGAACGGACCCACGCGTTCCAGCGCCTCGCGGCGGATGGCCATGTTCGCGCCCCACGCGTACCGCGCATCGGTGTCGCTATTGCCGAGATCGAGCGTCGTTATCGGTGGCCCCTCGCGTCCGCACGTGTGCGGAGCCCGGCCCTCCAGGCGCGGTCTGATCCGGCCCGCCAGCACATCCACGTCCGGATGCTCGCGCTCCGCCGCGAGCAGCGCCTGCAGCCACCCCGCAGCGGCTTCGATGTCGTCGTCGACGAACACCACCAACTCGCCCTCCGAGCGCCGCACGCCCGTGTTGCGCGCCACGTTCAGCCCCAGCTCGCGCTCGTGCGGCTCATAGCGCGCGCCCAGCCGCCGTGCCTGCTCGCGCGCCTGCGATGAGGCGCCCGCGTCGTCGATCACCAGCACCTCCGCTCCCACCGCGCGCGCCTGGGGGACGATCGAGGCGAGCGCCACCTCCAGGTAGGCCGGACGCCCGCGCGTGGGGATCACGATCGAAGCCGGTATCGGTGTGGGCTCGTCTGCGGGGCTCATGGCTGGCAGAGAGTCTAGGTTTGATCCCCTCATGGTCCTGTTCCTGCACAACCGCTACCGCACCACCGGCGGCGAGGAGCGCACCGTCGAGGACCTGTGCTGGCTCGTGCGCGAGCACCTGCACGAGCCCGCCGAGCTGCTCGAGCGTGACTCGGCCGCGCTCGGGCGCAGGCCGGCGGCCGTCGGACTGTTGCGCGGTGGATTGCAGCCGGGGGACGTGGCGCGCGCAGTTCGCCTCAGCGGCGCGCGGGTCGTGCACGCCCACAACCTGCACCCCACGCTCGGCTGGCGCGCGCTTGCCGCCGCGCGCGAGGCCGGGGCGCGGGTCGTGCTGCACCTGCACCAGTACCGCCTCGTCTGCGCGATCGGCGTCTGCTACACCCGCGGGGCCGAGTGCACGCGCTGTCACGGACGCGACACCCTCCCCGGCGTGCGCCTGCGCTGTCGCGGCAGCCTGCCCGAGGCCGTCGCCTACGGCACGGCGCTGGCGCTGTGGCAGCGCCGCCTGATCGAGCAGGCCGACGCGCTGATCGTGCCCAGCGCGTTCGCCCGCGAACGGCTGCGCGAGCTCGGAGCGCCCCTGCCCTGGGATCGCGTTCACGTCCTGCCGCCCCCGTTGCACGCGCTGAACGCGCCCTCCGATCGTGGAGCACCCGCGTCTGAGATCTCGGCGCTTCGACGTCTGCGACCAAGCCCTACGCGCTCGTCGCCTCGCGTCTAGCGCCCGAGAAGGGCGTCGATGTCGCGATCGCCGCCTGCCGGCTCGCCGGCATCGCGCTCGTGGTCGCCGGCGAGGGCCCCGAGCTGCCCGCACTGCGGGAGTCGGCCGGCGCAGGGGATGTGCGCTTCGCCGGGCGCGTCGACGACGCCGAGCTGGCACGTCTGCGCGCCGGCGCCTCGCTCGCGCTGGTGCCCTCGCGCTCGGCCGAGACGTTCGGGATGGCCGCCGCCGAGGCGATGGCCGCCGGGCTGCCCGTCGCCGCGAGCGCCGTCGGGGCGCTCACGGAGTTGCTCGACGAGGTCTCGCTCGCGCCGCCCGGCGACGCACACGCTCTGGCCGACGCGATCGCGCGGGTCTCGCCGGGACGATGCGGGCGTCGCTCGGCCGGGGTCGCGAGCGAGTGCGCGCACTGTGTCGCCGCCCGAGGTAGTCGCGCGAGTGGCTGCACGCAGGTATACTGGCAGCGCGGTAAGCTGCGCCGCCGTGCCGCGCGCAGCTCATAACCGGAATCTGCGGTCAGGACGGCTCGTTCCTGGCCGAACTGCTGCTCGAGAAGGGCTACGCCGTCACCGGCCTCGTGCGCGACCCGAGCACCACCGGAGCGCTCGGCTGCTCCGAGCACCTGCGCGGGCAGATCGCGCTCCTGCCCGGCGACCTGCTCGCGCCGGCCGGCCTGCGCGAGGCGATCGTGCGAGTGCGCCCGCACGAGATCTACCACCTCGCGGCGCCTTCCTTCATTCCCGACTCCTGGGAGCACCCCGAGGAGACTTTTCGCGCGATCGCCGGCTCCGCCGCCGCGATCCTCGAAGCGGTGCGCGAGTGCATCCCCTCGGCGCGCGTGCTCCTCGCATCCTCCGCGGCGATCTTCGGCGAGGCCCGCGAGGCGCCCCAGCACGAGGACACGCCCTGCCGGCCGAGCACCCCATACGCCGTGGCCAAGCTCGCGGCGCACCAGCTCGTCGGTCTGCTGCGCACGCACGACTCGCTGCACGCGAGCTCGGCGATCGTCTTCAACCACGAGTCCGAGCGTCGTCCCGAGCGGTTCGTCACGCGCCGGATAACCCGTGCCGCCGCGGCCATCTCGCTGGGTCTCCAGCAGGAGCTGACGCTCGGCGACCTCGCGGCCGTGCGCGACTGGTCCTTCGCCGGGGACATCGTGCACGGCGCCTGGCTGATGCTCCAACAGGAGCGCCCCGACGACTACGTTCTCGCCAGTGGCGTCCCGCACACGCGTCGCCGACTTCGCCCGCACCGCCTTCGCCTGCGTCGACCTCGACGCCGAGCGCTATCTGCGCGTCGATCAGGCTCGCGTGCGCGCCGCCGAGACGCACCCCCAGCGTCGGCGATCCGTGCGCGCCCGCGAGCGCCTGGGCTGGGTGCCGCAGCTGGACTTCGCACAGCTCGTCAAGCGCATGGTCGAGGCCGACCTGCGCGAGCTGCGGAGCGTCGCGAGCACCCCATAGACTGCCCACAGTGGCCACCACCGTCGGCGTCATCGGACTGGGCTACGTGGGCCTGCCGCTCGCGGTCGCCTTCGCGGACGCAGGCTGCGAGGTCGTCGCGATCGACCTCGATCCGGCCAAGCTCGAGGCGATCGCCGCCGGCCACTCCTACATCGAGGACGTCCCCTCAGAGCAGCTGCGCGCCGTCGCTGCGCGCATCCACGCATCCGCCAGTTATGCCGACCTGGCCAGCGCCGAGGCGGTGCTCGTGTGCGTGCCGACCCCGCTCACGCCCAACCGCGAGCCCGATCTCGGTCCGCTGCTCGACTGCTGTCGCGCGCTCGCCGAGGTGCTCGTGCGCGACCAGCTAGTCGTGCTCGAGTCGACCACCTATCCCGGCACGACCCGCGAGCGCGTCGCGCCGCTGCTGCGAGGAGTCGGGCCTCGCCGCCGGGCGCGACTTCCACCTCGCGTTCTCACCCGAGCGCGTGGATCCCGGGCGCACCGACTTCACCCTGCGCACCACCCCCAAGGTGATCGGCGGGCTGACCGAGGGCTGCGCGCGAGCGCGCGGAGCGGCTGTACGGGCTGGTCTGCGACACGCTCGTGCGCGTCTCCACCCCCGAGGCCGCCGAGCTGACGAAGCTGCTCGAGAACATCTTCCGCTCGGTCAACATCGCACTCGTCAACGAACTGGCGATGCTCACCGACCGCATGGGCATCGACATCTGGGAGGTGCTCGACGCCGCCGCCACCAAGCCCTACGGGTTCATGCCCTTCTCGCCCGGTCCCGGCATGGGCGGACACTGCCTGCCGGTCGACCCCTTCTACCTGAGCTGGCGCGCGCGCGAGTTCGACATGTCCACGGAGTTCATCGAGCTCGCGGGCCAGGTCAACCAGCAGATGCCCTACCACTGCGTCGCCCTCACCCAGCGCGCGCTCAACGACGCCGGCCTGCCCGTCAAGGGCGCGCGCATCGCCGTGCTCGGCGTCAGCTACAAGCCCGGCGTCGGCGACATCCGCGAGTCGCCCGCGCTGAAGATCATCGAGCTGCTGCGCGAGCTTGGAGGCGAGCTGCGCTACCACGATCCCCACGTGGCCTCGCTGGAGCAGTTCGACCTGCACAGCCTCCCGCTGCAGGATGCGATCGCCGACGCCGACCTGGCGCTGATCGTCACCGCGCACCCGGGCGTCGATCATGCGCTCGTGTCCGAGCGCGCGCGCCTGGTCGTCGACCTGCGTGGCGTCACGCGCTCGTCAGCGGGCGCAACGTCGTCGGCTCGTCGCCGCGCTCCGACCGCACACGTGCGTGGATCGGCTGTGTCGAAGCGCGACCGTCGGCAGTGACGTCCGCGCTCCGATCCGCGCGCCCGGGCTGATGGTCGGCGAGAACGTCATGATCGGCGAGGACGTCGTCTTCGGCGCCCACGTCGTCGTGCACGACGGGGTTCAGATCGGCGACGGCTGCATCGTCGAGGATCACGCGATCCTCGGCAAGCGCCCGCGCCTGGCCCGGCGCTCGGGCGCTCGCGGCGAGGTCGGGCGCCTCGAGCTCGGCGAGCGCGTCACCGTCTGCGCCGGCGCGATCGTGCTTCGCCGGCGCGAGCATCGGCGAAGGCGCGATCCTCGGCGACCAGTCCTACGTGCGCGAGCGCTCCACGTCGGTCCCGACTCGCTCGTCGGGCGCGGCAGCGTGATCGACAACGACGTCGCCGTCGGCGCGCGCGTGCGCATCCAGACGAACGTCTACATCACCGCGCATTCGGTCGCTCGAGGACGATGTGTTCGTCGGCCCCTGCGCGATCAGCACCAACGACGACACGATGGCCCGTCACGGCCCCGACTACGCGCTGCGCGGCGCCACCCTGCGCCGCGCCTGTCGCATCGGCGGCGGCGCCGTGCTCACCCCGGGCGTCGAGGTCGGCGAGGAGGCGTTCGTCGCCGCGGGCGCCGTCGTCACCGCGACGTGCCGGCCCGCGCGGTCGTCATGGGCGTGCCCGCGCGCGTCGTGCGCGAGGTGCCCGATGAGGACCTGCTGGAGCGCCGGCGCCTCGACGCAGCGGGGCTCGGGTGGTGGATGCCCGGCGCCGTCGAGAGTGCATCCGGCAACGCGGCTCCGGTCACAACTCGGCCACACGACGGTCACACGACGGCCACGCGGCGGTCACAAACGCGGCCCGGCGCCGCGGATACGTTTGCCGCGCGCTCCCATCCCGGGACGATCGATCACGCGCATAAAGGAGACCGCGATGACAATGAAGCACTCTGGCCGCCGGCTCGCCCGCACGGCGGCCGCGACCGTGGCGTTGACCGCGCTCACAGCCGGGCTCGGCGCATCCGCGCAGGCCGATCCCGACCATGGCCTGCAGCCCGGCAACCTGCTCGTCAGCCGCAGCGTCTACACCCCCGACCCTCGCTGACGGCCGGCGTCACCGAGCTGCCGGCGGGCTGCGTCACCGGCTGCGTGCTCGCCAACGCCGGCGGCGCCTATCCGGAAGTATGGAACAACGTGCTCGTGGACGAAAGCTTCGGCGTCACCTCCGACATCTTCCTCGACCAGCTGCGCCCGTCGGGGCCGCCGGTCAACTCGCTCGAGGTGCCCAACAGCTCCGAGCCCGGCGTCACCGCCGGCTCCGGATCAGATGGTCACGAGCTTCTCCTCGAAGTCCGAGCTGGCGCTCAACCTCTCCACGGGCGGGCGCTACGTCACGTTCATGGGCTACCTCGCCCCGGTCGACACGGTCGACGTCTCCAACGCCAACACCCCCGGCGTGATCGACCCGACCAACCCCGACCCGGGCGCCGACTACCGCGTGGTGGCGCAGCTCGACAGCCAGGGCCAGTTCCAGTTCACCGAGACCAACGCCTACAGCGGCAACAACGGTCGGGCGGCGATCCTCGACGAAGAACACCACCACCACGTGATCTACACCGCGGGCAACGCCGGCAACGGCGCCAACCCCCAGCCCGACGGGATCATCGCCGGCGCCGGCGCGCAGATCCTCAAGCCCGCGCGCGAGCCCGAGCTGCTGCAGGAACCGGGATTCCCGACCCCCGTCGGCAGCTTCAACGTCACCCAGCTCGGCGACAAAGCGGACAAGGTCGGCAAGGACACGAACTTCCGTGGCCTGACGATCTTCGACAACGTCGTCTACTACACCAAGGGCAGCGGCTCCAACGGCGTGAACACCGTCTACTTCCTCGACACCACCGGCAAAGCCTGCCCGACCGGCGTGGGGCTGCCCGTGCCCGGCGCCAAGCTGCCGACCTGGCCGCTGGCCTACAACCCCGAACTCATCCAGGCCGACGGGTCTGAAGCCCTACAACATGTGCATCCTCAAGGGCTTCCCGACGGCGCTGAAGTCGAAGCGACCGCCTTCCCGTTCGGCATCTGGTTCGCGAACGCCGACACGCTGTATGTCGCCGACGAGGGCAACGGCGAAACCACCTACTCGACGACCAAGAACGAATACACCGAAGCGGCCGCGCCAGACCACGGCCGGTCTGCAGAAGTGGGTCTTCAACTCCAGCGCGCGGGCGAATGGAAGCTCGCCTACACCCTGCAGAACGGCCTGCACCTGGGCAAGCCCTACACCGTCTCCGGCTACCCGACCGGCGACAACGCGGCCACCGGCCTGCCCTGGTCGCCCGCCACCGACGGGCTGCGCAACATCGACGGTCGCGTCAACCCCGACGGCACCGCCACGATCTGGGCCATCACCTCGACCGTCAGCGGCGACGGCGATCAGGGCGCCGACCCGAACAGGCTCGTGGCGATCACCGACCATCTGGGCGCCGCGCACGCTGCCGGCCTCGGAGGCCTTCACAACGGTGCGCTCCGCCGGCAACGGCGAAGTGCTGCGCGGAGTGTCGTTCACGCCGGGCACCGGCGAGTCCGACGGTGGCTTCTTCGGAGGCTCCGACGGGCATGACGACGAGGGTCATCACTAGTCGGCTAGCACCCGATCGACTCGTTCGATCAGGGAGGCCCGCCATGTCGGTGGGCCTCCCTTTTGTCAGGGCTGTCTCAAAGTCGGCGTGCACGCCCTTTGAGGCGGCCTCTCACATACCTCGCACCGCCGCCACGACCTCGTTCACCTGCGCGCGGCTCAACACCGGGCTCATCGGGATCGCCAGGTGCGTGCGCGCGGCCTCCTCGGTGCCCGGCAGCCCGACTCCTGCCCCCACGCGCGCATCGCCTCCTGGCGGTGCACGGGCGTGCGGTAGTAGGCCTTGCACCCGATCTCAGCCTCGGCGAGCGCACGTTCCAGCCGCTCCGGCTCGGGATGGCTGACGACATACAGGTGCCACGCGGGCTCGCTCCCGTCCGTCGGTCGCGGCAGCCGCACGAGCTCGCCCAGCCCCGCCTCGCGATAGTGGCGCTCGGCCGCGCGGCGACCGTCCGACCACCCGTCCAGGTGGGGCAGCTGCACGCGCAGGATCGCCGCCTGCAGCTCGTCCAAGCGCGAGTTGTAGCCGACCTGCTCATAGGTCACCTTGTCGTGCGAGCCGTGAAAGCGCAGCGTCCGCGCGCGCTCGGCGATCTGCTCGTCCGAGGTCGTGATCATGCCGCCGTCGCCCATGCCGCCGAGGTTCTTGGAGGGAAAGAACGACCACGTCGCCGCCGTGCCCAGCGAGCCCGGGCGACGCCCCGCCGGCGAGAGCGAGCCCGCGGCCTGCGCGGCGTCCTCGAGCACCGGCACGCCCAGCGCCTCGATCTCCGCGACCGGCGCCACGTTGCCGAACAGGTGCACCGCGATCACCGCCTTCGTCCGCGGCGTGATCGCCGCTCGCACCGTCTCCGCGGTCACGCAGTAGGTCTCCGGGTCGATGTCGCAGAACACCGGCGTCGCGCCCGTCGGCGGGATCGCCTCGGCGGAGGCGTAGAACGTGAACGACGGCACCACCACCTCATCGCCCGGGCCGACCCCCATCGCGCGCAGCGCGATCGTGATCGCGTCCGTGCCGTTCGCCACGCCCACGCCGTGGCGCGCGCCGCAGTAGTCGGCGAACTCCGCCTCGAACGCGCTCACCTCCGGTCCGAGGATGTAGCTTCCCGGACGCCACCACCCGCTCGATCGCCGCTTTCACCTCGTCTTCGCAGCGGCTCCAGCGGGGTGCGCGTGTCGAACAGCTCAACGGCCATGAGCGCTCCTCGACGACAGATCGTAGTTGCCACGGCATTGTTGCCTGCCGTCGGCCCATCGTGTCAAATGCTCACAGACGCCACACGCTGCGGTGACCGGAGTCGGCGGGTGCGTAGGACGAAACTCCGGCTCGCGGGTCTCCCACCAAAGCCCGCCCTGATCAACGCGGCTTCAGCAGCTCGAGGTCCGCGCGGGTCATCAGCCGGATCAACTCCTCGAAGGAGGTCCGCGGCTTCCAGCCGAGGTCGCGCTCGGCCTTCGCCGGGTCGCCGATCAGGTGATCGACCTCCGCCGGGCGCACGAACGAGGGGTCGATCGTCACGTACTTCGTGAAGTCGCCCAGCCCCGCCTCGTCGAAGGCGACCTCGCAGCATTCCCGCACCGAGTGCGAGGTGTTCGTCGCGATCACGTAATCCTCGGGCGTGTCCTGCTGCAGCATCAGCCACATCGCCTCCACGTAGTCCTTCGCATATCCCCAGTCGCGCTCGGCGTCGAGGTTGCCGAGGCGCACCTCTTGCTCCAACCCGTGCTTGATCGCGGCGGCGTGCCAGGTGATCTTGCGGGTCACGAATTCCAGCCCACGGCGGGGACTCTCGTGGTTGAACAGGATGCCGCTCGTCGCGTGCAGGTCGTAGCTCTCGCGGTAGTTCACGGTGATGAAATGCCCGTACGCCTTCGCCACGCCGTAGGGCGAGCGGGGGTAGAACGGGGTCGTCTCGGTCTGCGGCACCTCGCAGCACCTTGCCGAACATCTCGCTCGAGCTGGCCTGGTAGAAGCGCGCCTGCGGGCACACTTCGCGCATCGCCTCCAGCATCCGCGTGACGCCCACGCCCGTGAACTCCGCCGTCAGCGTCGGCTGGATCCAGGACACCGCCACGAAGGACATCGCCGCGAGGTTGTAGACCTCCTCCGGGCGCGCCGCGCGCAGCGTGTCCACGAGCGAGCGCTGGTCGAGCAGGTCGCCCTGGTGCAGCGTGAGCCGCTCGCGCAAGTGCTCGATCCGGTCGAACTTCTCCGTCGAGGCGCGCCGCACCATCCCGTGCACCTCATACCCCTTCTCCAGCAGCAGCTCCGCCAGATAGGAGCCGTCCTGGCCGGTGACCCCGGTTATGAGCGCCGAGCGCTTGCCTGTCGCCATCGGGCGGGAGCCTACCGGTTGGCGTCCGCCGAGCGGCGGCGATGTCGGGCGTACTGGCGCGCGAACGCCGCGCACGAATCGCGGGTTGTAGCGCGCGTAGCGTCGCCACAGCCGTCTGGGCTCGCGGTCAGCCGGTAGGCCCACTCCAGCCCGCTGCGCCCCATCCACGGCGGCGCCTGCTTGACGAGGCCCGCATGGAAGTCGAACGCCGCGCCCACCCCGATCAGCAGCGGCGCCCGCAGGCGCGGGCGCATGCGGTGCATCCACTGCTCCTGCTTGGGCTGGCCCGTGCCGACCCACACGACCTGCGCGCCGCGAGGCGTCGATCGTCCGCCAGCAGTCGCTCGTCCTGCTCGAGCGTCAGCGGCGTGAAAGGCGGCGAGGAGGCCCCGCCGACGATCCGCAAGGCCCGGGAAGCGCTCGCGCAGTCGCCGCGCCAGCAGTTCGCGCTCGGTCGTCTCGCACGTCCGCCGTACAGGTACATCGCGCGTGCCCGCGCGCGCGGCCCGTGCGCAGTAGTCGCCATCAGGTCGGGCCGTACACGCGCGTGGCGTCCGCGATGCCCGAGCGCGCGCAGCGCCCACACGAGCGGCATCCCGTCCGGCACCGCCAGCGTCGCCGCCATCACCGCCTCCATCGTCGCCGGGTTCTCGCGGGCCGTTCATCACGAGGTTGACCGCCGCCGCCGTCACGTAGCCGCGCTGCGCCCGCCGCGACCATCGCGTCCATCCAGTCCATCACCTGCTCGTAGTTCGACACCGCCAGCGGGATGCCGAGGATCTCCGCGCGCTTCGGGCGGCGTCGGGTGTGGGCTCGGATGCGATGCAGTGACGATAGCGACGGCCCTGGCTTGGGACGCGCCCGCGCTGCGTGGGCCGGTGCGCCCGATCGGGATGCATCGCCGCGCACGCCGACGATGGCGCACGAGTTTTGAGCAAATAGCGGCATTCCACTAAGCGCCGATTCGTGTGGCTCGCAATCTTCTATGAGGTGAGTCCCTCTGTCCGTGCGCCGCTACCGAGCCGACCGGCTGCTGCGCCGGGAGTTCGAGGCGATGCGCGGACGCGTCCTCGCGAGCGTGCGCGCGCGCCTGCGCAGCAGCCGGCGTCGCGCTCGACCCCGCCGACCTCGACGCCTGCTACTCGCAGGCCTGGCACGGGCTCTACACGACCATGCTCGAGGGCGAGACGCCGAGGTCGCCAACCCCGAGGGATGGCTCGCGCTCGTGACCTACCGCCGCGCGATCGACGAGCATCGCTCGCGCGTGCGCACCGCCGCGTATGCCGTCACCGCCAACCGCCGCGAGTGACGACCGAGCGGGCGATCCCGCCCGCGGACGCCGAGGGCGCCCGAGCGCGATCTCGCGGGCGAGCTCGACGATCGCGCGCGGCTGCGCCAGCTGATGGAGGGGCTGCGCGGACGGCTGAGCCCGCGCGAGCGCCAGGCCGCGGCGCTGTGCTACCTGCAGGGCCGCTCGCGCGCGGAGGCCGCCACGCGCATGGGCCTCAGCGAGGCGCGCATGCGCAAGCTGATGGACGGGCGCCCCGGCTCGCCCGGCGTCGCGGGCAAGGTCGGCGAGCTGCTCGAGAGCATCCGCGCCGGCTCCTACTGCGCCGAGCAGTCCTCGCTGATGCGCGGCTTCGCCTTCGGCATCCTCGACCCCGACGGCGAGCGCTACGCGCTCGCGATGGCCCACCAGCGCGAGTGCCCGGCCTGCCGCGCGCACGTGCTCTCGCTGCGCGGGCTCGCCGTCGGTGCTGCCGCCGTTGCCGCTGCCGCTCGTGCTCGGCGCGGCGTAGGCGTGGTCGCGGGCGCCGGAGCGGGCGGAACCGGAGCAGGCGCCGGTACCGGCGCGGGCGCGGGTCTGCCGTGGGCGCCACAGGCGCCGCCGGTGGAGCGGCCGGTGGAGCGGCCGGTGGAGCGGCCGGTGGAGCCGCGGGCGGCGGGTGGCTGCTGGCGGGTGGGGGCGTCGCGGGCAAGCTCGCAGTCGGCTGCCTCGTCGCGGTCGGCGTCGGCGCGAGCTGCGTCGCGTTGAGCATCGCTCCGCCCGCTCCGTACCGCCCGGTACATCACCGCCATGCCGTCCATTTGGAGATGCCGCACGGCGGCTACCAGGCCCTGAACACCACACCCGCCGCCGTCGCGCCCGTGTCCGCGGTCTCTGCCACCGGTACCACCACATCCACCGCAGCCTCCGTCGCAAGCGCATCGCGTACGCTCACGCCCGCCGCGAAGGCCAGCCGTGAGTTCGGCCCCGAGCAGCCGGCCCGGGATGCGATCACGGCACAGGGGAACGTCGCTCACACCGCTCGCGTTGCGTCCGTGCCGAGCGGCGAATCGTCGAGCCCAACTCCGGCGTCGCGCACAACCCCGGCGTCGAGCTCAACTCCAGAGTCGGCCGGTGATTCGGGCGGCGGGGCAGGGTCCGCGGGCCACGAAAGTGGCGGCCCCTCCTCGGCCGCGCGCGAGTTCGGCCTCGGCTGACTCAGCTCTGCGGGAACACCTTCATCAGCCGCCCCAGCGCCAGCGGGTTCCCCCGTGGGCGCAGCCTTCCGGTGGCGATCGCCCGGCGTGGGTCCAGTCGCTCGCCGACGATGTCGATCCAGTCCTGGTAGGCCAGCTTCAGGCGGAGGTCCGGGCTGGGCGCCTCGCCCTCGGCGACCCTGCTCGAACCGTTCTCAACCGTCAGGTGCCAGGTGGGGACGTCCGGGTCGGTGAACTCCCACTGGAAGGTCGTCGCTCGCTTGAGCCCGTGCTTGGGGTTGACCTGGCGGCGGATCATGTCGAACAGCATCGCGATCGTCTCGGGGTCGCGCTTGGACGGGCCCTCGCGCACGCCGATCACGCCGGCCTGCGCGAGCGCGCGTCCGCGCTGGGCGACCTCCAGTGGGGTCAGTCCGGGTGGCAGCAGCGGCGGTCCGGGCAGCGTCTCGGCGGCCAGCCCGGCCGAGCGCAGCTTGGTCGTCATCGAGGTCAGTCCCTCGGTGCCCACCTCGTCATAGGTAGCGCCGAACACCGTTATGTAGCGTTCGTCCCATCCCGGCGGCATCAGCACCTGGGCGGTGTAGCGGGTCACGTCGCGCAGGATCTTCGCCACCGCCTTCGGCACCCGCACGGGGTCTTCGCGCTTGAGGTCTGCCAGCAGCTTCACGCCGAAGCCGATGTGACGCTGCTCGTCGGCGGCGATGTTCTGCATCCCCTCCCTGAACGCCGGCAGCTGGTCGCGCTCTTCGAGGTAGCTGCAGATGAAGTGCTGTCCCGGCTGGGCGAGCGCCGCCTCGATCACGATGTGGTACAGCGTCACCGCCGCCGCCAGCTGAGCGGGTGAACGGTCCGCGCGCAGCTCGTCGGCCATGCGGTCGAGGCGATCGAAGATCTTCCTGAACCCCGGCGTCAGCTGCGGCTTGATCGCGCGCAGCCCGCTGTCCATCGAGCCGTCGCCGATGCCGCACACCTCCTGCATGAAGCGCTTGAAGAACACCGCGTGGCGAGCCTCGTCCACCTGCTGGGTGGTCAGGAAGTACTTCTGCTCCTCCCTCGGCGCCGCGTCGATGTAGGGGGAGAGGTTGTCCGCGACCGCGTCCTCGCCCCAGAAGAACAGCGCAGTAGTTCCACAGCGCCGCCGTGCGCTCGAACTCGGTGAAGTCCTCGCGCCACTGGCGCGCATCCTCGGTGAAGTCCAGCTCGGTCGCCTGCCAGTTGCCGCGCTCCCAGCGCGCGTACAGATCCTCGTAGGAGATCGCGTCCGCCGGCAGGCTCGCCGGGTTGGAGGCGTCGGTGGGTGTCTTCTGGCTTGTCGTAGTCGCTGCGTTCTGGCTTGTCGTAGTCGCTGCGCTCGCCATTTGGCTGTCCTCGTTCCTGGGCGGCTCGATCGCCTGGCCGGGTGGGTATGAGCGCCACGGCTCTGCATGGACCGTGGCGCTCGGGGATAAGCGATAACGAACATTATCGCAATAGTGTTTGCTCTGTCAAGTAAGATGTAGGCGTGGAGAGCACCAGGCTGACGCGCGAGCAGAGCAAGGCCCACACCCGCGCGCGGCTGCTCGACGCCGCGCGCACCGTGTTCGCGCGCGGCGGCTATCACGGCTCCTCCGTCGAGCAGGTCGCCTCCGAGGCCGGCTTCTCCACAGGCGCGCTCTACTCCAACTTCGACGGCAAGGAGGACCTCTTCCTGGCGCTGATGGAGCGCGAGATCGACGCCCACGCGCGCGAGATCGCGGCCGCCGTCGAGAATCGCCGCTCGGTCGCCGAGCGCGCCACGGGCGGCGCCCGCCAGTGGATGACCATGATCGAGCGCGAGCCCGAGCTGCTGTTGCTGTTCATGGAGTTCTGGGCCTACGGCGTGCGCGACCCCGCCGTGCGCCCGAAGGTCGCCGCCCGCTTCGCGCAGATGCGCGAGCTGCTCACGCGCCTGATCGCCGACGGCATGCGCGAGTTCGACCTCGAGCTGGCGCTGCCCGCCGAGCAGCTGGCGCTCACGATCGACGCGCTCGCCGACGGCATCGCCCGCCAGAAGCTCACCGACCCCGACGCCGTGCCCGACGACCTGATGGGCCGCGTGCTCTCGCTGCTGTTCGCCGCCGTCACGCGGCCGGCAGGCACAGACACGCGTAGTGAACCGTGAACAGCCGCCGCGCCAGTCCCGGCGCTAGGCGATGCAGGCCCGCGCGCAGCGCCCACTTCGCCCTGCCCCTCGCGCGGGCGATCGCGCTGCTCGCGAAGAACACGTGCACCGAGCAGCGGCAGCGGGTCCTCCAGCTCTCCCGCCACCCGCAGGCCCGCGCGCGCGACGATCTCCCGTGCCGCGCGCGCGATCCAGTCGCTGCAGGTGGCCGACCTCCTCGGCGTGCTCGCGCTTGGAGGCGCGCCGCGCCGACAGATTCGACTCCAGCGGGACCTCCATCACCACCGCCCCGCACGCCCGCGCCGCCTCGGCCAGCAGCGCCGGCGGGTCGGGCACGTGCTCGAGCACGTGCGAGAGGATCCCCAGCCCGTACTGCGCCGTCGGCCGCGCGGCAGGTGCGCGCCGTCGTAGAGCTCCACGCGGTCGATCTCCGACGCGATCGCGCGCGATCGTCCACCGCGGCCTGCGTGATCTCCACGCCCTCCAAGCGTCCGCCGAACCCGCGCGCTGCGCAGCTCGCACAGCAGCGCCCCGTCGCCGCAGCCCACCTCCAGGGTCGCGGTCGGAGCAGTCCGCTGCGAGCGCACAGCGCGAGCACGTGATCGGCCTTGCCGACCGCCCCCAGCGCCCGCCAGCGCGCGTAGCGCATTGCATCCGCCGGGTCGCGCCGTGCGTATGCGTCGTCATAGAACCGAACCAGCCGGGCCTGGGTGTCCATCGTCGATGATTATGGGCCACACCGAGTCCCGGGCGCCTCCAAGCGCGATCGATCTCGCAGCCTCGCTTTCCCCGAGGGAGGTGGTGGTTGCCCAAAAACACCGAAGGTCCGAACATGACTAACCTACGTGAACATGTGTCGCCCATGCGCCATCCATATGAACTCGGTCTTTCATGGAGCCGCGTCACTGGACAACGAGATAGAAATTGGTAGCGTGTGGGTGAAGCTTTGGTGAAGTCGCTATGCCGACATGCGCCAGCGCGTGTCGATCCCAGGGGGCAGCCGTCTGAGGCCCGGTATGGGAATGTAAGGCACGGAGAGTGAGCCGCAGCAGTGCTCAAAGCCACGAACAACCCCAAGGTAGGGATCCCATAGGACATCGTCGCGACCATCGTCCTAGAGCTTGCCACATCCGTGACAAGCTCTCGGTGCGTCCGCGGGTCGGTTCGATGCGGTGCTCGCACACGCAGATCGATCGCTATTTCGCCGGCCGCCCTCCTGCTCGCGCGCGCCTGCTTGGAAGCCCAGGGCTCATCTACAGCGGCGGGCGAGCCGATAGGAACAGCGATGACACCTCCGCCGGACAAATCCAACCATCCGGGCGTCATCGCGGCAGACGACCACCTCGCTGCCGCTGACCGGCACGCTCACGCGTGACGCGCCGCGTCCCGTGTCGTTGCCACACCGGGCGCTTTCAGCGGGCCGTTGCAGCGACTGCTGGAGGGCTCGGGCTGGGGCGTGCTGCGTCCGACCGTCGACTTCGTGCTGCTGTACGTAGGCGTGATCGTCGCGCTCGGCGGCGTCGGCGCCACCATGAGCGTCTCCGCCGAGGAGGCTCCGCTGCTGGCGCTGCCGCCGCTGGTGATGCTCCTGTTCTACCTGCGCGGGCTCTATCGCACCCGCCTGCGCGCCCTGGTCCTCGATGGCGTCGTGCCGGTCATCAGCGCCGTGTCGGTGGCGGCGATGGCGGTCGCGATGATCGGCCTGTTCGCCAACGGACAGGCCCCGAACCAGTCCGACGTGGTGCGGGCATGGCTGTTCGCGCTGATCGCGGTCGGGCTCGGGCGCATCGTGCTCTCGCTCGCCCAGCGCTGGGCGCGCTCGCGTCGGCTGATCGGCAAGCCCGTGCTGATCATGGGTGCCGGTGTGGTCGGATCGCAGGTCGCGCGACGCTTGGAGAACCATCCCGAGTACGGGCTCGTGCCGGTCGGCTTCCTCGACGACGATCCTCGCACCACGGCCGAGGTCGGCGGGCGCGACGTACCCGTGCTCGGCACCGTCGAGGACCTCGACGAGGCCGCACGTCGCACCGGTGTCGGCAACCTGATCGTCGCCTTCTCCTCCGTCGCCGACGCGCGCGTCAGCCGCCTGATCCAGCGCTGCCAGGAGCTCGGCATCGAAGTGTCCGTGGTTCCGCGCATGTTCGACACGATCAACGACCGCGTCGGCTATGACACCGTCGGCGGCCTGCCGCTGCTGTCCTTCAGCCGCGTCAACCCCAAAGGCTTCCAGTTCGCCGTCAAGTACGCGATCGACCGCGTTGTCGCGGGCGTGGTTCTGTTGCTCCTCTCACCCCTGCTCGCCGTGATCGCGCTCGCAGTCAAGCTCTCGACCGGAGGTCCGGTGCTGTTCCACCAGCCGCGGGTCGGTCTCGACGGACACGAATTCGAGATGCTCAAGTTCCGCACGATGAGCGGCACTCCGGCCGAGCACGGCGAGAGCGATGCCGACTGGGCCGAACGGATCGTCGGCGGCTACGACGAGACGGCCTGCGCCCCCGCGGACGGCACCGACGATCGCCGCACCGGAGTCGGCCGACTGCTGCGCCGCACCTCCCTGGACGAGCTGCCCCAGTTCTGGAACGTCTTCAACGGCGACATGTCGCTGATCGGCCCTCGGCCCGAGCGCGTCAGCTACGTCAAGCAGTTCGAGCCCGTCGTCTATCGCTACGGAGACCGCCACCGCGTCAAGTCGGGCATCACCGGCTGGTCGCAGGTCAACGGGCTGCGCGGGCAGACCTCGCTCGAAGAGCGCATCGAATCAGACAACTACTACATCGCCCACTGGTCGCTCGGGTTGGACGTGAAGATCGTGCTGCTCACGCTCCTCGCCCTCTTTCACCGCGCCGGACTGAGACGATCCATGTCCCGCACCCCCGCCCCGGCGCTAGTTGGCGTAGCCTGCCACGTCCACCATGTCACCAACCTGGATCTGGATGCAAGCCGCGATCGTCGTGTTCGTGCTGATCGGCATGGTCATCGCGATCGTCAAGCTCGCCTGACCTCCGCGCAGCGTCGCTGCTTCGCACCCGCAACTCGTAGCGCTCTGTCGCGTTACTCAGATATGGCAGCGATCGCGCCGTGGGCGCCTCCCGTCCCACGCCTGCGATCGCAGATGCGTCTGTTCGCGCTCGCCACTCTGCTGAGCATCTGGGTCGCCGTCGCGATCGCGATCCATCCCGCGCCTGCCGACGCCTATGGCCTGGCTCTGCAGACGGCCGTCGACACCGATCCATCGGTCAATCGCGAAGGCGAACTGACGCTCGCGCACATCCGCGCCGCCGGCGCCAGGCTCGTGCGCATCGATCTCAACTGGGACGAAGCGGCGCCCGCGAGCCCGCCCCCGGGCTTTCAGCCGGCCAACCCCAACGACCCCGCGTACAGCTGGCGGGAAGCCGATCGCCTGATCGACGAGGTCGTCGCTGCCGGTCTCGAACCGATCGTCGACATCGGCGCGCCGCCGACGTGGGCCCAGGCACCCCCGGGTTCGGGCCCGTTGAGTCCCGAACCGGTGCAATATGGGCAGTTCGCCGCCGCCGCCGCGAGTCGTTACGACGGGCTGACTCCCGGCCAGCCGCGGGTGCGCTACTGGGACGTCTGGAACGAGCCCAACGCGAGCTACTTCCTGCGCCCGCAGACGCTGGCAGGCCGGAACGTCTCGGTGAACACCTACCGGGCGATGCTCGAATACTTCGCCGCCGCCGTGCACGGGGTTGCACCCGACAACATCGTCATCGGCGGCGAGCTGTTCCCCAACGGCGTCAACGCCGGGGGTGTCACGGCAGTCGCCCCGCTTGAATTCACGCGCCAGGTCTTCTGCCTCTCGGCCGGGGCGCGACCGCACCGCGTGTGCAACGTCCACGTCCCCGTCGACGCCTGGAGCGTGCATCCCTACACCTCCGGCAGCCCCACCACGCTGCCCGCGAACCCCAACAACATCTGGCTCTCGAACCTGAGTTCGCTGACCTTCGCCGTACGCTCCGCCCAGCGCCTGGGCACGCTCGTCTCCGCCGGTCAGGCGCAGGTGTGGATCACCGAGTTCAGCTGGGACAGCAACCCTCCCGATCCGCAGGGCGTACCCGTCAAGATCGAGCAGCGCTGGGTGGCCGAAGCGATCTACCGCGCCTGGGTTTCGGGCATCAGCGTCTTCACCTGGTACTCGCTGCGCGACGAACCGCTCGCCACCTCGCCGTTTCAATCCGGCCTCTATTTCGAATGCCCCGCGGGCGTCGGCTGCGACACGCTCAAGCCGAGCGGCGAAGCGTTCCGCTTCCCCTTCGTGGCCTATGCCCTGCGCGGACGCAAGCTGCTCGTGTGGGGCCGCACGCCCGCCGGAGTGCCGGGTGCCGTGCAGGTGCAATGGCAGCAGGGCTCACGCTGGCGGGGCCTGGTCAAGCTGAACACCGACGGCGACGGCATCTTCACCGCCAGGGTCAAGCTCCCGCGTGGCGCCTCCGCGAGCACTGCTCTGCTGCGCGCTGTCAGGTTGGGCGCCCGCGAACCCTCGCCGGCGTTCTCCCTGCAGGCGCCCGCCAACTTCCCCGTGACGCCGTTCGGGTCCGGCGGATGAGCGACCACCGGACCGCCATCGTCCGCCGGCCCTCGTAGTGAGCTGAAGGTCTGAGCAGAGAGCCAACCCCGACCTCCGCACCGGGCCGCGAACGAGCTCGCGCCCCTCAGCCGGCCCTGCCGTCTGGACGATCGGGCAGGATACCCTCGATGCAGCGGCCCGAGACCCTGTCCCGACGGGTTCGCGAGGAGGGGCTTCCCCTGATCCCGGCGGCCGTGGCGATCGCCGTCGTCGTGGTCTGGGTGTTCACGGGTGGAGGTTATGAAGCCAAGCCCGTGCTGGGGGGCGGCTATGCGCCCAACCCCTGGTATCTCGGTGCGCTCGTGCTCGTCGGCCTGTGGTGTGCGACCGCGCTCGGGCTCGCGCGCATCCGCATCTCACGTTGGGCCGCGATCGCGTGCGGAGCGCTGACCGCCTACACCGCCTTCTCGTTCCTGTCGATCCTGTGGGCGCACGATCAGGGCGTCGCCTACCTTGGCAGCGTTCGCGCGCTCGTGTATCTGGCGGCCTTCGCCACCTTCGCGATCCTGCCCTGGAGCCGCTGGTCGCTGCGGATCGCGCTCGTCGGGCTCGTGACCGGGCTCGGCGCCGTGGCGGTCGTGACCGCCATCAAGCTAGTAACGCAGGCCAACCCGAGCACGCTGTATCTCGACGCTCGTCTCTCGTATCCGCTCGGCTACTACAACGCCGACGCGGCGCTCTTCATGATGACCGCACTCGTCGCCGTCGCGCTCGCGTGTCGGAGGGGAGGAGCGCCGGTGCTGCGCGTGGGGGGCCTCGTGGTCGCGGCCGTGTGCCTTCAGCTGGCCGTGCTCGGACAGAGCCGCGGCTGGCTGTTCACTGTTCCGCTGATCCTGGCGATCGCGCTGCTGATCGTCCCCGACCGCCTGCGCCTGCTCATATTCGCGCTCGGGCCCGCGCTGGCCACCGCAGTGGCCGCGCCGGCCCTGTTCCGCGTCTACAGCAAGACCACCGTCGGCGGCGAAACGCTGACCGAACCACGCTTGGGCCACGTCCTCCACAGCCAGGGCTCTCACGCCGCGCACATCATGCTGATCGCCGACATCGCACTGGCGATCGTCGCGGCCCTTGCCGTCGTGCTCGATCGCCGCGTCGCGCCGAGTCTCACGACCAAGCGCCGCGCCGACCGTATCGTGGCCGCGCTCGCCGTGGTGGTGGCGCTCGCCGGCATCGCGATCGGGCTGGTCGCCGTGCACGGCCATGTCGTCGGCCGCGTCGAACACGCCTGGAACTCCTTCGCCAACGCCAACTCGGGCCCGAGCGGCTCTTCGCGCTTCACCGCGCTCGGCAGTCAGCGCGTGGACTTCTGGCGTGTGGCACTGAACGAATGGGACGCCCATCCGCTGGCGGGTATCGGGCAGGACAACTTCGCCGCCAACTACCTGCAGCATCGACACACCGGCGAGGAACCGCGCTGGGCGCATTCGCTGGAGCTGCGCCTGCTCGTGCACACCGGGCTCATCGGCGCGCTGCTGTTCGTGCTGTTCGTCATCGCCGTGGGGATTGCCGCGTTGCGCGGCGGGGGAGCGCGAGGACGCCCCGTCCGCTTCGCCGCCGCCGTCGCGCTGCTCCCGTTCGTCGTGTGGATCGTGCACGGCTCGATCGACTGGTTCTGGGAGTTCCCCGCGCTGAGCGTTCCCGCGCTCGCGTTCGCCGGAGCCGCGACCGCGTTCGGTGCCCGCGAGGCGTCCGGCGCCTCGGGATCGCGCGGTCTGCGGGTGGCCCGCGTGAGCGTCGCCGCCGTGCTCGGCGCGGGCGCCCTCGCGGCGGTTGCGATCGCCTACGCGAGCGCGCATGAGATCCAGCGCGCGACCGACATCTACGCCGAACGCCCCGCTCAGGCATACGCCGAGATGCATTCGGCCTCGAAGCTGATGCCCTTCGACGCCCAGATCTACCTGCTCGAGGGCTCGATCGCGCTCGACTACGGCGAAGCGAGCGTCGCCCGTGGCTTCTTCGAACAGGCCGCCCGCCACGACGACGAAGAATGGCTCGCGCCGTTCGTGCTCGGACTGCTGGCCGGCGAACGGGGGGAGAGGGCTCAGGCGAAGGTGCAGTTGCGGCGCGCGCTGCGACTAAACCCGGGGGAGCAGATCGTCTCCGAAGCGCTCACACGGGCAGGACGCACGCACCCGATGACCGTCGAAGAAGCCCAACGCATCCTCAGCACGCGCGTGCAGACGCGCTTCGGACGTTGACAGACAGCGCGCTAGGCTGTGGCATGGCACCGATGCGACGGTCTTTCGATCGCAGACGATGGCTTGGGGGCGCGCTGTGCGGCGGCTGCCTCGCGCTGGTCGTCATGGTCGCGCCGGCGAGTGCCGAACTCTCCTCCGTCGACGCATACGGCGGACAGGCGCAGGTGCTCGGCAAACCCGTGCACCATCACGCCGCGAGCAACGGTGCGAAACGTGCTCCAGGCTCCAGCGGAGCTCACGGACAGCAGGGCGCGGGCACGAGCGCCTCGGGGTCCGGCAGCGAACCTGCGCAATCGTCGTCCGGCTCCGGCTCGGGGTCGAACGCGGCCGCGGGCTCCGGTGCACGGGTGAGCTCCGGGACCGGTGCGTCCACCACTCCGAGCGGCACGGCCGGCGCCGGTGGGCAGAACGCTGTGGGGAGCACCCGTGCAGGCCACCGTGGGAGCGGTCATTCGGGTGCCGCCGCGGGCCATCCCGCCGCTGTGGGCGCCGGCGCCACCTCCGGGTCCGCGAACGGGCAGAGTTCGTCGCCGATCGCCGCCACGAACCTCGCGGATGTATCGGACGGTTCGCTGTCGCTGAGCGCGCTCGACGTGCTCCTGCTCCTGGTCCTCTGCGCGGGTCTGACCGGTATCGGAGTGCTGATCCGGCGCTGGTCGCGGCAAGCGCAGTAGCAGCGCGCGTCGCAGCACCTGTCCGGGGGCCGGCGTGGGTATGATCGCAACGCCCGGCCGATGGTCGGGCCTCCAGCTCTAAACCTCAGCGGCCAAGGAGAGTCATCGTCGTCATGTTCAAATCGATCGTGGTGGGCACAGACGGCTCCGGCACCGCCGGAGAGGCCGTACGGCAGGCGGTGGACCTGGCGCGCACCGTCGGAGCCAAGCTCGAGCTCGTCAGCGCCTACGAGCCGGTGCCCGCCCAGCGCCTGCGCGAGGAACGCCGCGACGCGCCGGAGGATCTGCAGTGGGCGATCACCCCACGCGAGGACGTCGACGCCACACTCGAGGCCGCAGCCGCGATCGCCCGCGAGGCGGACGTGGAGGTGAGCGTGTATCCACGCCAAGGCGATCCGGCCGATGCGATCCTCGATGTCGCCGAGGAGCGCGACGCGGACCTGATCGTCGTCGGCAACAAGGGCATGACCGGCGCCAAGCGCTTCCTGCTGGGCTCGGTGCCCAACAAGGTCTCCCATCACGCGCCCTGCTCGGTCCTGATCATCCGCACCACCTGACGCGCACGCCGCTGGTCGGTCGGGATCAGTGGCGCCCGAGCGAGGCCCGCACCAGCTCGCTCGCCTGCGCCGGGTCGACGTCCGCGTCCAAACCTGGGATCTGCGGTCGCAGCGTCCCCGGTAGAAACTTGCCCACGAGCCATGCCCGCCGACCGACGGTGACGACCGCGTCGATCGTGCGCAGCTGCATCTCGATCTCCAGCGCGCGGATCGCGCTCAGAGGCGACAGGCGCTCGATGCTCTGCAAGGGCACACACTCGCCGTTCGCCGTCGCGGTGCTGACCAGTGCCACGTCGAGCCCCTGCGCGCGCAGCCCGGCCAGCCAGCGCGCCGCGGTCTGCGAGGCGGCGCCGTCCCCGCCGAGGGCGACGACCTTCGGGGGGCCGACCGGACGGCGTCCGAAGTGCCCCTCCCGATGGCCTCCCGCGCTCGTCTCCGCCCTCACCTGTTCTCCGCTCTGCGTCTGAGGACTCCGCGTGCCTCGCCTGATGCTCAGCAGCCACACGAGCGCGTCGGTGCCCGCGTCCAAGGAGATCTTCAGCATCCCACGCCAGCCGTCGCGCCAGCCGCCGTCCACGACTGTGCGATACACGAGCTTCGCGGCCGGTCGCAGGACGATCCCGGTCAAGGCGGCTTGCAGGGTCCTCGGCCGCGCCACGTGCAGGCTTTCCAAACGGGCATACCTCCACGTGTCCGTCAGCGCCTCGCTCAGGCTCGAGGCGAGCTCGTGTTCGAGGTCGCCGTCCAGCACGACAGGGCGCTCGTGCGGTTCGATGCCCTCGTGCACCGCACGCGTCTCATCGTGACGGTAGGCCTCGCGCCGGAAGATTCGCGCGCGATACGCCGGGTACTTGGCCGACGGTCCGAGCATGCCGCCGAGGAAGCGGTTGCGCAGCGCGCACACCGCCATCGCCCCTCCCGGTGGGGGCTCCGACAGGAGCGCCAGGATGCTCGTGCGCAGCGACGGGGAGACGCGCTCGTCGGCGTCGAGCTCGAGGATCCAATCGCCGCTCGCGGCGTCGAGTGCGACGTTGCGCTGGGCCGCAAAGCCCGGCCATGGATTCTCGATCACCCGTGCGCCCGCGGCCCGCGCGATCTCGGTGGTGGCATCGCGTGAGCCGCCGTCCACGACGATCGTCTCATCGCAGAAGGCGACGCTCTGCAGCGCGGCGCCGATGCGCTCCTGCTCGTCCTGCACGATCAGGCACGCCGAGATCCGCTCCGGAGGCATCTGGCGGATAGTATGACGACGGCGTGAGCCGGGGCCGGATCGTTTCAATCCAGACGACCAACGAGCGCGGCGGTGCCGAGTACGCCAACGTCGACCTGCTCGACGCGCTCGTCGCGCGCGGCCACGAGGCGGTGCTGCTGACGAACTTCCCCGACCTCGCCGACGGCACGCGCGTGCGGGTTCGCAAGGTCGACCTCGGTCCCAAGCTGGCGCGGCGCACGGTCGCGCGGGTGGTGTTGGGAGCACCGCTCGTGCTGTGGCGGATCGCGCGGGCGCTGCGCGAGGAGCGGCCCGTGGGGACGCTGTTCCTGCACTTCAAGAAGGAGCAGATGCTGTGCTCTCTGCTGCCGCGCCGACTGACCGGTGAGATCGTGTGGGCCGAGTGGGGTCCCGTGCCGCCGCCGATGCGCCGGGGGCCCGCGCGGTGGCTGTACGCGTTGGCCGCGCGGCGGGCGCATGCCATCATCGCCATCTCGGCGGGAACCAAGCGCACCGTCGTCGATACGGGCGTTCCGGAGCAGAAGGTGCACGTGATCCCCAACCTTGTGGACGTCGACGCGGTCAAGCCCGACCCGGCCAGTCGCGCCGAGCTGCGCGCGCAGTGGGGCGCCGGCGAGCAGACGCTTGTAGTGGGCTGCATCTCGCGCTTTCAGCGCCGCAAGCGCAACGACGTGCCGATCGACGCGATGGTTGACCTCGACGGCGACGTGCTGCTCGTCATCGCCGGCGAGGGCGACCAGGAGGCGGTGCTACGCGAGCGCGCCGCGCCTCACGGCGATCGCGTCCGTTTCGCCCCCAACGTCCGCGGGCACGTCGAGGCCTTCCTGTCGGCGTGCGACGTGCTCGTGTTCGCCCCCAGCCCCACCGAGGGCGAGCCGCGAGTGATCGTGATGTCCCAGCTCGTCGGCGTCCCGGTGATCGCTACCGACAGCGAGGGGGCGCTAGGGCTGATCCCCCCGCACGGGGGGACGATCGTCTCGCCCTCCCACGATCCCCGCGCGCTCGCGCGCGTACTCGCGGACTATCGCGACGATCGCGAGCGCTGCCTGCGTGAGGGCCGGGCTGCGCGCGCGGCCACGCTCGAGAGTCACGCGCCCGAGCGGACCTTGAGCGCGGTCGAGCGCGTATTCGGAGGTGGTGGGGCGTAAAGGGGCCGATCATCATCGCGCTCGCCGCGGCCGTCGTTTGCCTTGCCGGCTGCGCCCAGGCGCATCCCGAAGTTTCCTCCGCCGTGGTCGAGTCCTCCGCTCGGCTTCCGCGCTCCGCGGGCTCGCACGTGATCGTGATCATGATGGAGAACGAGGAGAGCAGCGAAGTCATCGGCTCTCCCGCAGCTCCCTACGCCAACGCCCTGGCCCGCCGCTATGGGCTGGCGACCCAGAGCTTTTCGATCGCCCATCCCTCCCTGCCCAACTACCTCGCGCTGACCAGCGGCTCGACGCACGGAATCAACTCCGACTGCACCGAATGCAGTGTCGCGGCCCCCAACATCGTCGATCAGCTCGAAGCCGCCCACATCTCCTGGAAGGCCTACCTGGAGAGCGTCCCCGCGCCGTGCTTCAAGGGCGCCGGCGCCGGGGAGTACGCCAAGAAGCACAACCCCTTCATCTACTACGACGACGTAGCCGAATCGCCCAGTCGCTGCGGCAAGCTGGTCGGCTTCGGCCAGCTCGCGAGCGACCTTCGGCACGGGCGACTCCCGACCTACGTGTGGATTTCGCCGAACCTCTGCGACGACGGTCACGACTGCGGTGTCGCCGGCGGCGATCGCTTCCTCGCCCGCGCCGTTCCCTCACTGTTGCACGAGCTCGGTCCGCACGGCTTCCTCGTGTTGACGTGGGACGAGGGCAGCTCCGATGACGGCTGTTGCGGCGGCGCGGCGCAGGGTGGGCACATCGCGACGATCCTCGCCGGCCCCGAAGTGCGTCGGGGTGGGCGCGATGCGCAGCCGGTCGATCACTACGGCGTGCTCGGTACGATCGAGGAAGCCCTTGGCCTGTCCTCCTTGGCGGGTGCGGCCGATCCGCGCAGCGGACGTTTGAGCACGCTGTTCGTGCGTCCGCCGCACATCGGGTGAACGTCGCGATCATCTACAATCGGCACCTGCTCGCTCGGTCGGTTGGGCGGGGACTTCGCGTAACTGATGCGCTCACCTCGACACAGCGATCTGCATCGCGGATGAGCAGCAACCCGACTCTCCTGTACCGGACGACGGGCCGGTTGAACCGCGTGATCTGGCGCCTGCCGCTGCCGCGCCGTGTGGTGGCGCGACTGAGCGCGTGGGTCTATCGCAACCCGCCCATGCCCGCAGATGCGGTGCTGGCCGTCATTGCGACGCTGCAAGACGCCGGCGTGCGCTGTTGGATCAGCGGAGGGTGGGGCGTAGATGCGCTGGTCGGTGAGCACACGCGCATCCATCGAGATCTCGATCTGGTCGTCGAGGATCGAGGCATGGACCGCGCCGTGCAGGCCCTGAACGCCCTCGGCTACTTCGAGTGGTACCGCTCCGAGTCCGAGGTGCCGATGTTCTCGCGCGTGGTCCTGCACGACCACGAGCTGGCCGGTCGCACGATCGACCTGCACCCGCTCGCGCTGGCGGGCACGCACATGGAGTTCACGACCGGCGAGATCGACGGTCAGGAGGTTCCCTGCCTGTCTGCCGACCTACAGGTCAAGACCCACTCCAGCTACAGAAAGCGCTGGCGCGACCGCGCCGATCTCGCGGTTCTGCGCAAGTTGCGCGAGGGATCCGGGACCACCCTGATCCTGCCGGTGCCCTCAGCCGAGGGCGTTCTGCAGGAGTCCGCACGCGAGCCGGGCATCCCCGCGCACATCACGCTCCTCTATCCCTTTCTTGCCGCGCGCTCGATCGATGCCGACACCGAGGCCGCGCTCGCCGCGCTGCTGCTCGAGATCCCCGCCTTCGACTTCGCCCTGTCTGAGATCGGGCGCTTTCCGGGTGTCGTCTACCTCGCCCCCGAGCCGGCCGGAAGGTTTGTCGCGCTGACCGAAGCGCTGGTGACGCGCTGGCCCGAACAGCAGCCGTACGGAGGGGACTATCCGGAGGTCATCCCGCATCTGACAGTCGCCTACGGCGCGCCGATACCTGATGGGCTGGCCGAGCGGCTGCCGCTCACGGCCCGCGCCGAGGAGGTGTGGCTGATGAGTCGCGCGGGGGGTAGTTGGGTTCGCCGCCAGAGCTTCAGGCTGGGCTCGCCGGCAGACTCGAGCCACTGAGCCCGGATCTGGCCCTCAGCGAAGGCGTCGTGTCGAATCGCTCGCCGGCGAGAAGCTGCGCAACGGGTGAGGTGGCTG
This sequence comes from uncultured Solirubrobacterales bacterium, assembly GCA_963714025.1. Lineage (GTDB taxonomy): Bacteria > Actinomycetota > Thermoleophilia > Solirubrobacterales > Solirubrobacteraceae > Palsa-744. The sequence continues at coordinate 1,297,771 of OY970221.1, read as the reverse complement.
TGCTAGACAGCCATGGCATGAAGGCATGTCCGCCAGCGCCTGCACGGCGTTCCGGTGCGCTTGCATTGGTTTGCGTTTGCGCATCGTTCTTGGCGGGGGGTCACGCTCTCTGCTTCGAGGCGCCACCGGCCGCCGCCGCGCTCTCGCGTGCGCAGCCGGTGCCCGACATCGTCGGAGGCAAGTCGACCTCGATCGAACAGGTCCCCTGGCAGGTGTACATCGAAGGCGGCCTCGACGAAGCCGCCGGCAAGACCTTCACTACCTTCTGCGGCGGGTCGATCCTCGACTCCACGCACATCCTCACCGCTGCGCACTGTACCGACGCCGGAAACACCGCCAACGGATATCCGGCCGAAATCTTCAAGGTCCTCGCGGGCGACTCCGACGGCAAATCCAACTCGGCCACCACACAGGAACGGGCGGTGGCGAGCATCCGCAGAGATCCCCTGTATTCGCCTTCCCCCACGAGCGACGACGTCGCGATCCTGACGCTGAAGACGCCCCTGGAACTGTCGGCGGCCAAACACGCCGAAGCGATATCGCTGGTGGCAAGCGGCGCGACTCCGGCGCCGGGAACGCTTGTAGATGTCAGCGGCTACGGCAAAGAGCAGGGTTCGGAAGCCGATCCACCGACCGGCGAACTATTCTCGACGACGCTCACCGCGATCGGCAGCGACGCCTGCCGCAACATGGTGGGTCCGAGCTCGGCAGTGCTGCTGTGCGCGGTCGGGGCCGACTCCTCGTTCTGTGAGGGAGACAGCGGCAGCGCACTGACCGAGGGCAGCTCACCTCTGCAGGTGGGGATCGTCGACTTTCAACCTTACGAATGTCCCGTCGACGAACCGAATGTCTTCACCAACCTGGCGGCCCCCGAGATTCGAGCTTTCATCGAAGGCAGCGAATCGCCCCCGGTCGCAGCACGCCCGACCTCCCCGCCGGTCATCAGGACGTCCGGGTCGCTCCAGTCCGCTCCGGTGGACTTCGCTCCGCTGACCTGCGAACCCGGTGGCTGGAGCGGCTCGCCCTCCTACACCTACACCTTCCAGACCGAAAACGCAGACGCCCACGTGGTGCAGAGCGGCTCCAGCAACGTCTTCACGCCACCCGCGAGCCTGCTCGGCGTTCCGCTGGTGTGCGTCGTGCAGGCCTCCAATGCCGGCGGGGTGGCCACCAACCGCAGCGCCACGACTCCCGCGATCGTCGCCGACACGAGCCGCCCCAGCGCCTCGATCGCCGCATTGAAGTGCCGGCTGCGGACCTGCACGCTGACGATCGCCGCCACCGACCCCCATGACTCGGCCTTGAAGGTGACCGTCACCGCCAGCCACCAGGTGATCGCCAAGTGTCATCTCGAGAAGGGGCACCGGCCGGCGCGCGCCCGACACCCCGTGTGTCACAAGACGGACACCGCGCACATGTCCGTAGGCGCCGTCTCGGCCGGCGTCTTCAAAGCCACCGAGTCCAAGCTGCCCTACGACAGGCGGCTCACCTTCACCCTCGTCGTGACCGACGCCGCGGGTCTGCAGCCGGCCAAGCCCCCGACCCGCTCGGCCACGCTGCACCCGCCGAAGCCGACGAAGAAGAAGCGCTAGCGTCCGTCTCGCGAGGCCTTCGGCGCCCGAGTGTCAGCGCGAGTACTGGGAGACGCTTCCGGATTCGTGGTTGGCGACGTACACGCTCTCGCTGTCGGCGCTGACTGCGATGCCTTCGGGCGCGACCCCCGCTCCAATCGCCGTCGGCGTCAGGGCCGTCAGGCTACCCGTCCCCGTGTTGCGTGAGTACTGCGACACGTTGCCCGAGACTTCGTTCGTGGCATACACGCTGTTGCCGTCCGGGCTGACGACGACGCATTCGGTGAATTCGCCCGCTTCGATCGTCGTCAGTTGGGTGAGCAGACCGGTTTCGGTGTTGCGCGTCATCTCCAGCACTTCTCCCGGATCGGTGCTGTCGGCCACGTAAACGCTGGCGCCGTCCGGGCTGATGGCGAGGTCGTGGGGATTGCCTCCGCCTTCCGCTGTGCCCAGAGCGGTCAGTTCGCCGCTGGCTTCATTGCGCGCATACTCGCTCACGGTGCCTTCAACGTAGTTGGCTACATATGCGTTCTTGCCGTCGGCGCTGACGACGATCCCGTGTGCGCTGGCGCCGGCCCCGACGGTTGCGTTGGCGAGCGCTTTCAGTTCTCCCGTGACCGTGTTGCGTGAGTACTGCGAGACGTTGCCCGAGGTGGCATTCGCCGCGTAGACCTGTTTGCCGTCGGGCGAGATCGCCAGGCCGATCGGGCCTTCGCCGGCGCCGATGGTCGTCTGTGCGGTGAGCGCCCCGGTGGTCGTGTTGCGCGAATACTCCGAGATGGTGTTCGACTGGCGGTTTGCCACGTAAGCGTTTTTGCCGTCCGAGCTGATGACGATGCCCTCGGGTTCTTCTCCGGTCGCCACCGTCGCCGGTACGAGTGCCGTGAGCGCTCCGGTGGTCGTGTTGCGTGAGTACTGCGAGACCGTTTCTCCGCCCCCGCCGCGGTTGGTGGCATACACGTTCTTGCCGTCCGGGCTGACGGTCACGCGCGAGGTGCCTTCGCCCGCCGGCACCGTCGGCGGGGACAGGGACGTCAGCGTCATCGCGGTGGAGGTGATCGTAAAGCTCTGTTCGACCGGGGCCGCGGCGTTCCAGCTGGTGTTGCCGGCCTGGTTGGCCTTGATCGTGCACGTCCCCGTCGTAACGAACGCGACTTTTTCGCCATTGGCGCCGGAGACGGTGCAGATACCGGTGGTCTTCGATTCGAACGTGACGGCCAGGCCGGAGGATGCGGTTGCGGTAAGGGTCGTGGAGCCTTCGCTGAAGCTCTTGCTCGGCGGTTCGCCGAAGCTGATCGTCTGGTTGCCTTTGGCGACCGTGAAGCTCTGCGACACGGGCGTCGCGGCGTTCCAGTTGGCGCTGGCCGCCTGAGTGGCTTCGATCGTGCAGGTGCCGGCGGCGACGAAGGTGACTTTTTCGCCGAGCGTACCCGAGGTTGTGCAGACGCCGGCCGTTTTCGAGTTGAAGCTGACTGGCAGGCCGGAGGAGGCGCTGGCTTCGACTGTAATCGGGCTTTGGTCGAGGCGTTTTTCGGTGGGGGCGGTGAACGTGATCGTCTGGTTGCCTTTGGCGACCGTGAAGCTTCGTTCGACCGCCGGTGCGGGGCTCCAGTTGGTGCTACCGGCCTGCGTCGCCTTGATCGTGCAGGTGCCGGCGGCGACGAAGGTGACTTTTTCGCCGAGCGTGCCCGAGGTTGTGCAGACGCCGGCCGTTTTCGATTCGAAGCTGACGGATAGGCCGGAGGAGGCGCTGGCTTCGACGGTGATGGGGCTTTGGTCGAGGCGTTTTTCGGTGGGTGCCGTGAAGGTGATCGTCTGGCTGCCTTTGGCGATCGTAAAGCTCTGTTCGACGGATGTGGCGGCGTTCCAGTTGATGTTGCCGGCCTGAACAGCCTTGATCGTGCAGGTGCCGGCTGTAAGGAAGCTAACTTTTTCGCCGTTGGCGCCGGAGACAGTGCAGGTCGAGGCGGTCTTCGATTCGAACGTTACGGGTAGGCCGGAGGATGCGGTCGCGCTGATCATGGTCGAGCCTTCGCTGAAGCTCCCTTCGGGCGGTTTGGCGAAGGTGATCATCTGGTTGCCCTTGGTGATCGTGAGGCTCTGTTCTTCGCTTGCCGCGTTCCATTCGCCGTTGCCGGCCTGCGTGGCTTTGAGCGTGCAGGTCCCGGCGGTGTGGAAGGTCACCGTTTCGCCCGAGACGCCTGAGGTTGTGCAGACGCCGGTGGTCGTGGATTCGAACGTTACGGCCAGGCCCGAGGTGGCTTTGGCTTTGGCGGTGATCGAGCTTTCGTCCAGGCGCTTGCTCGCCGGCAGTCCTTCGAAGATGATCGTCTGGTTGCCCTTGGCGACCGTGAAGCTCCGTTCGACCGGGCCGGCCCCATTCCAGTTGGAGTTGCCTCCCTGCGTGGCCTTGAGCGTGCACGTGCCTTTGGTGTGGAAGGTCACCGTTTCGCCCGCTGTGCCGCCGGTGGTACAGACGCTGGTGGTCTTCGATTCGAAGCTGACGGGTAGGCCGGAGGAGGCGGTGGCTTCGACGGTGATGGGGCTTTGGTCGAGGCGTTTTTCGGTGGGGACGGTGAACGTGATCGTCTGGTTGCCCTTGGCGACCGTGAAGCTCTGTTCGACTCCCGGCGCTGCGTTCCAGTTTCCGTTGCCGCCCTGCGTGGCTTCGATCGTGCACGTCCCCGCCGAGTGGAGGGTGACGGTTTCGCCTGAGATCGTGCAGACGCTCGTGGTCTTCGATTCGAAGGACACGCCGAGGCTGGATGAGGCGCTCGCTTCGACCGTCACGGGGCTTTGGTCGAGGCGTTTTTCGGTGGGGGCGGTGAACGTGATCGTCTGGTTGCCTTTGGCGACCGTGAAGCTCCGTTCGACGGGCGACGCGGCGCTCCAGTTGGAGTTGCCGCCCTGTGTGGCTTCGATCGTGCACGTCCCCGCCGAGTGGAGGGCGACGGTTTCGCCTGAGACGGTGCACACGCCGGTCGTTTTCGAGTTGAAGCTCACGGCAAGTCCGGAGGTGGCCGTCGCGGTGACCGTGACGGGGCTTTGGTCGAGGCGTTTTTCGGTGGGGACGGTGAAGGTGATCGTCTGGGCGCCTTTCGTCACCGTGAAGCTCTGTTCGACGGCGCTCGCGGCGTTCCAGTTGGAGTCGCCGGCCTGCGTCGCCTTGATCGTGCAGGTGCCGGCCGCGAGGAAGCTGACTTTTTCGCCCGTCGGCCCCGACACCGTGCAGATGCCGGCGGTCTTGGATTCGAAGCTCACCGCCAGGCCGGAGGATGCGCTGGCTTCGACGGTGGTCGAGCCTTCGCTAAAGCTCGCGTTCGCCGGTTTGGTAAAGGTGATCGTCTGGTTGCCCTTGGCGATCGTGAGGCTCTGTTCTTCGCTGGCGGGGATCCATTCGCCGTTGCCGGCCTGTGTGGCCTTGAGCGTGCAGGTCCCGACGGTGTGGAGGGTCACCGTTTCGCCATTGGCGCCGGAGGTGGTGCAGACGCCGGTGGTCTTCGATTCGAACGTGATGAGCAGTCCGGAGGTGGCTTTGGCTTTGAGGGTGAGCGTTCCTTCGTCGAGCCGCCTGCTTGCGGGCAAGCCTTCGAAAACGATCGCCTGGTTGCCTTTGGCGATCGTAAAGCTCTGTTCGACCGATGCGGCGGCGTTCCAGTTGGAGTCGCCGGACTGAACGGCGGCGATCGTGCAGGTGCCGATCGTGTGCAGCGTGACGGTCGCGCCCGTTGCACCCGAGGTGGTGCAGACGCTCGTGGTCTTCGATTCGAAGTCGACTGTCAACCCGGAAGACGCCGTGGCGCTGACCGTGAACGGGGTCTGATCCAGGCGCCGTTCGGCGAGCGCTTCGAAGGTGATCGTTTGCGCGCCCTTGCCGATCGTGAAGGCGCGTTCGACCGATGCGGCGGCGTTCCAGTTGGAGTTGCCGCCCTGGGTAGCTTCGATCCTGCACGTGCCGGCGGCGTGGAAGGTCACAGTTTCGCCCGCGATCGTGCAGACGCCGGTTGTTCTCGAGTTGAAGCTGACGGTCAGGCCGGAGGAGGCGGTGGCTTCGACGGTCGTCGAGCCTTCGGCAAAGCTCGCATCGGACGGTTTGGCGAAGGTGATCGTTTGGGTGCCTTTGGCGATCGTGAAGCTCTGTTCGACGGATGTGGCGGCGTTCCAGTTGGCATTGCCGGCCTGGCTGGCCTTGATCGTGCAGGTCCCGGCTGCGACGAAGCTGACTTTTTCGCCTAGGGCGCCTGAAGTGGTGCAGACGCTTGTGGTCCTCGATTCGTAGCTGACCTGCAGGCCTGAGGATGCGGTCGCTTCGATCGTGATGGGTCCCTGGTCGAGGCGTTTTTCGGTGGGTGCGTTGAATGTGATGTTTTGGTTGCCCTTGGTGACGGTGAAGCCCTGTTCTTCGGTCACTTCATCCCATTCGGTGTTGCCGGCTTGGCCAGCCTTGATGGTGCAGGTCCCGGCTGCGACGAAGTTGATTTTTTCGCCTGAACTCCCGGAGGTCGTGCAGACGCTGGTGGTCTGGGATTCGAAGGTGACGGGCAGTCCGGATGAGGCTTTGGCTTTGAGGGTGATGGGTCCTTCGTCGAGTCGCTTGCTCGTGGGCAGGCTTTCGAAGGTGATCGTTTGGGTGCCTTTGGCGATCGTGAAGCTCTGTTCGACGGATGTGGCGGCGTTCCAGTTGGCATTGCCGGCCTGATTGGCCTTGATCGTGCAGGTCCCGGTTGCGTGGAGTGTGACGGTTTCGCCTGAGGTTCCGGAGGTTGTGCAGACGCTGGTGGTCTTCGATTCGAAGCTGACGGGCAGGCTGGAGGTTGCGGTTGCCGTGACCGTGACGGGGCTTTGGTCGAGGCGTTTTTCGGTGGGCGCGTTGAACGTGATTGTCTGATTGCTCTTCGCAATGGTGAAGCTTTGGGTAACGGGTGTCGCGGCGCCCCAAGCAGAGTCGCCGGTCTGCGTCGCTTCGATCGTGCAGGTACCGGCCGCCGTGAAGGCAATTTTTTCACCGGATGGTCCAGAGGTCGTGCAGGCGCCGGTCGTTTTCGAGTTGAAGCTGACGGCCAGTCCAGAAGTGGCCGTGGCTTCGACGGTCGTCGATCCTTCGTTGAAGCTCTTGTCGGCTGGTTTGGCGAACGTGATCGTTTGGGTGCCTTTGCCGATCGCGAAGCTCTGTTCGATCGGGGGTGCGGGGTTCCAGTTGGTGTTGCCGGTCTGGTTGGTCTTGATGGTGCAGGTTCCGGTGTTGAGGAATGTGACGGTTTCGCCGGCGATGCCGGAGGTGGTGCAGACGCTGGTGGTCTTCGATTCGAAGCTGACGGGCAGTCCGGAGGAGGCGGTGGCTTCGACGGTCGTCGAGTTTTCGCTGAAGCTCTTGTTGGCGGGTTTGGCGAAGGTGATTGTTTGGTTGCCCTTAGCGACGGTGAAGCTTCGTTCGACTGTGGGCGCGGCGTTCCAGTTGGTGTTGCCGGCTTGTGTCGCTTCGATCGTGCACGTGCCGGCAGTCACAAAGGTGACGGTTTCGCCGTTGGCGCCGGAGGTGACGCAGACGCTCGCGGTCTTCGTTTCGAAGTTGACGGGCAGTCCGGAGGTCGCGCTCGCCGCGAGCGTGACGGAGCTTTGGTCGAAACGTTTTTCGGTGGGTGCCGTGAACGCGATCGTCTGGCTGCCCTGCGTGACCGTGAAGCTCTGTTCGACCGAAGGCGCGGCGTTCCAGCTGGCGCTGCCGGCCTGGGTCGCTTCGATCGTGCAGGTGCCGGTCGCGAGGAACGTGACTTTTTCGCTGTTTGGCCCGGAGGTCGTGCAGACGCTCGCCGTCTTCGAGTCGAAGCTGACCGACAGGCCCGAGGAAGCGCTCGCGGTGAGCGTCGTCGAGCCTTCGGCGAAGCTCTTGTCGGCCGGTTTGGCGAACGCGATCGTCTGGTTGCCCTTGGTGACGGTAAAGCTCTGTTCGACGGGTGTCGCGGCGTTCCAGCTGGAGTCGCCGGCCTGTGTTGCCTTGATCGTGCACGTGCCGGCAGTCACAAAAGTGACGGTTTCGCCGTTGGCGCCGGAGGTGGTGCAGACACTTGAGGTCGTGGATGCGAAGGCGGCGGGCAATCCGGAGGTGGTCGTGGCAGCGACGGTGATAGGGCTTTGGTCGAGGCGTTTTTCGGCAGGCGCCGTGAACGTGATCGTTTGGGTGCCTTTGCCGATCGCGAAGCTCTGTTCGATCGGGGGTGCGGGGTTCCAGTTGGTGTTGCCGGTCTGGTTGGTCTTGATGGTGCAGGTTCCGGTGTTGAGGAATGTGACGGTTTCGCCGGCGATGCCGGAGGTGGTGCAGACGCTGGTGGTCTTCGATTCGAAGCTGACGGGCAGTCCGGAGGAGGCGGTGGCTTCGACGGTCGTCGAGTTTTCGCTGAAGCTCTTGTTGGCGGGTTTGGCGAAGGTGATTGTTTGGTTGCCCTTAGCGACGGTGAAGCTTCGTTCGACTGTGGGCGCGGCGTTCCAGTTGGTGTTGCCGGCTTGTGTCGCTTCGATCGTGCACGTGCCGGCAGTCACAAAGGTGACGGTTTCGCCGTTGGCGCCGGAGGTGACGCAGACGCTCGCGGTCTTCGTTTCGAAGTTGACGGGCAGTCCGGAGGTCGCGCTCGCCGCGAGCGTGACGGAGCTTTGGTCGAAACGTTTTTCGGTGGGTGCCGTGAACGCGATCGTCTGGCTGCCCTGCGTGACCGTGAAGCTCTGTTCGACCGAAGGCGCGGCGTTCCAGCTGGCGCTGCCGGCCTGGGTCGCTTCGATCGTGCAGGTGCCGGTCGCGAGGAACGTGACTTTTTCGCTGTTTGGCCCGGAGGTCGTGCAGACGCTCGCCGTCTTCGAGTCGAAGCTGACCGACAGGCCCGAGGAAGCGCTCGCGGTGAGCGTCGTCGAGCCTTCGGCGAAGCTCTTGTCGGCCGGTTTGGCGAAGCCGATCGTCTGGTTGCCCTTGATCACGGGCGTGGGTCCAGGGTTTGGTGCGGGCGCCGGATTTGGGGAAGGGGGAGAGGGAGCTTTGCCGGGGGCCGGCTGCGCTTGGGTCACCGTCCACGACCACGACGGCGGTGAGGACTTCGTGTTGCCTTTGGCCGCCGCGCTCCGGTGTCCGGCCGCGTCGATCGCGAGCAGCGTGAACGTGTGCGTTCCCGGACGCAGTTGCTTGTAGGCGATCCCGCTCTTGCAACGCGTGAAGCGGCCGCGATCGAGCCGGCAGAGGAAGCCGGAAGTCCGCGTGTCCGCGCGTGACCACCGGAACGTCGCCACTTGACTCGTGCCCGTGCGCGCGGGCCCTTTCAGCTTGATCGGAGGTCGCGGTGCGCGCGCGGAGGCCGTCGCAAACGGTCTTGTGGCGGCTATCGCCCCAGCGATCAGCACGCACGCGCCGGCAAAGACGGCAAGGATGATCGCGAGCCTCTGCTTCATCTGCATTGACACGGCGGTGCGCTAGTCGCCCGCGAAGTGCAGCGTGAGGCTCGCGACGATGCCAACAAGGACCGTCGGGTGGGAACTGATCGATTTGCGCATGAATACTCTCCGTGTATTCGTTTGGCTTGCGTTCGCACCCCCGCGCAACCAAGCAGCGCGTAAAGCGTCGAGCGAGTATAGCGGTCCGGCAGTGTTTTGGAAGCGCTTGGGTCAGCGCGAGTACTGCGAGACGCTGCCGGATGAGAGATTGGCTGCGTAGACGCTCTTGCCGTCGGGGCTGATGGCAATGCCCGAAGGATCTATACCAGTTGCGATCGTAGACGGGCTCATGGTCGTGAGCATCCCGGTTTCGTGGTTGCGCGAGTACTGCGAAATGTTGCTGGAGACTTCGTTTGTCGCGTAGACGTTTTCGCCATCGGGACTCACGACTACGCATTCGCTGTATTCCCCTGCCGGATAGGCTGTGGATGTCGTGAGCTTATACGTGGTCGTGTTGCGGATGAGCAGGGTTACTGTTCCTGGTGAGCTGTTGTCTGCTACATAGACGCTCTTGCCGTCGGGACTGATGGCAAGGCCGTGGGGGTTGGTTCCCGCAGTCACGGTCGCTGGGCTCAGCGTCGACAGCTTTCCGGTTTCGGTGTCGCGCGAGTACTGGGCGACGGTGCCCGGGCCGTAGTTGGCGACATACGCGCTCTTGCCGTCGGGGCTCACGACGATGGCATGGGCGTTGGCTCCAGCTGGGACGGTCGCCGGGCTCAGCGCGGTCAGTTTCCCTGTTTCGGGGTTACGCGCATACTGGGAGACTGTCTGCGAGGTCGAGTTCGTGGCGTAGACGCTTTTGCCGTCGGGGCTTACGGTGAGGCCGATGGGGCCTTCACCCGCGGTCACCGGAGCTGTGACGGTGAGTGCTCCGGTTGATGTGTTGCGCGAGTACTGCGAGACGGTGTTCGATCCCCTATTCGCCACATATGCGCTGGCCCCGTTCGGGCTCACCACGACATCCTCGGGTTCCGAGCCGGTCGCCACGGTCGCGGGCGAGAGCGCGGTGAGCTTGCCGGTTTCGGTGTTGCGGGAATACTGCGAGACCGTCGCGGCGTTTCCATTCGTCACATAGACGTTGTGGCCGTCGAGACTGACTGTCACGCGCACCGCGCCCGCGCCCGCTCCCACGCTCGCGGGGGACAGTGCGGTCAGGGCCACGCTCGATGCGATTGTAAAGCTTCGTTCGACGGGGGTCGCGGAGCTCCAGTTGGTGTTCCCGGTTTGGGTGGCCTTGATCGTGCAAGTGCCGGTGGTGAGGAAGGTGATTTTTTCGCCTGAGCTGCCTGAGGTGGTGCAGACGGTGGTGGTCTTCGATTCGAAGGTCACCGCCAGACCCGAGGATGCTGTCGCGGCGACGGTGGTCGATCCTTCACCGAGGCCCTTCCCGGACAGTTCCGCGAACGTAATCGTCTGGTTGCCCTTGGTAATCGCAAAGTTCTGTTCTTCGCTCGCCGAGTTCCATTCTTCGTCGCCGGCCTGGGTGGCCTTGATCGTGCAGGTGCCGGTGGTGAGGAAGGTGATTTTTTCGCCTGAGCTGCCTGAGGTGGTGCACACGCCGGTCGTCTTCGATTCGAAGCTTACGGGCAGTCCCGAGGACGCTTTCGCTTTGACAGTTATCGGACCTTCGTCAAATCTCTTGCTGGTGGGCAGGCCTTCGAAGGAGATCGACTGGCTGCCCTTGGCGATCGTGTTCGTGAACCCACTGCTCGCGGTCCAGGAGAGGTAGTGAGCCGTGACCTTGTACTCGAAGGTTCCAGCCGGAGGGGAGTCCGTGCAGGAGAAGCCCCCGAACGAGTTTGGGACCCCCGTGCTCGAGGGCACGGTGCCGCAAGAAGCTTCACCCAAGTCGATGCCGCTGCCGTTGTAGCGCTCCACGGTGTAACTGCTCGCCGCTACGGTGCCGCCTATCGTTGAGGCGGCCCAGGTCACGCTGACGCTGGTCGTGTCCAGACTCGCGTCCGGGCTCCCGGGTGAGGCCAGGCTCGATACACCGGCGCCGGCCGTGCCGGCGCCGGTGACGGAGAAGTAGGCATGCGCGTTGCCGGCCGACACGCTGAACAACACCACTACCACTACCACCACGGGCAGCGGTCGGAGGCCGTATCGCCAGAGCGGGCCCCTCATGGTTTGCCTGCGATGCCAACCGCGGACTGTCGATAGCTGAGCTCGAGGGTTGCGCCCATGCAGCCGTCCTGGTTTACCGGTCGGTCGAGCATCGCGACCGTCGGCCACTGTGCCTTGGGCACGTGGTCATGGCCGATGGTGCTCGAGCCGGATGGCGCGAGGAACGAACGCCCTGTGTAGTTGGTGGTGACGAAGTCGGCCGTCGTGCAGGGGAGGGCCGGGGTCGCATGTGGGGCTGTCACCGCGCGCACCCTGAGTATGAGCTGGGTCACCTTCAGGGGGGATCCGCTCTGGTTGCGCAACGAGGGATCGATGGAAACGGGCGGACCCCCCGGGTACAGTCGCGAGTCGACATCGCCCTGGACGGTCAGGGCCTGCGTGGGTGCGACGATCGTCCACGACCACGAGCGCGTCGGCGATCCCGCGTTTCCTCGCACGACAGCGCTGCGGCGACTATCGGTATCGACTCCTACGAGGGTGAACACGTGGTGTCCGAGCCGCAGATGCCTGTAGGCGATGCCGCTTTTGCAGCGTATGAACGGACCGCGATCGATCCGACAGCGGAAGGCGGACGTCTGTGCGCTCGCTCCTGTCCAGGTGAACGTCGCGGTCTGCCTGACAGTCGTCCGAGCGGGTCCTCGCAGCTTGATCGGCGCCGACGAGCCTCGGGATGACCCGGACGGCAGAGTGGCCGCCAGCGCGCTCGCGATCAGCGCGCCCGCGATCACGACAACGCCCGGAACGGTCATCAGTCTCCTGACCGTCATGGATGCTCGTTGTCCTCGCTCGTGTCTCATCGCTTACGCTGTTCGTGGTCGGCGCAAGCAGAGGAAGTACCGAGGGTAGGGCCTCTGGGCCGCCCACCGGCGCAGCCGGTCTAGTTGCTTGCGAAATGCAACGTGAGGCTGGCCCCCTGGCAGGCGTTCTGGGAGACACCGGTGTCGTTCATCTGCAGCGAACCGGTTGCGGTCGCTTCTTCCCCGGCCACGAGCGTCTTGGCAATCGAGACGGGGCTCATGGTGAAAGCCGGTTTAGCGCCCGTGATGCTCGTTTCGCACGAGCTGTGTCCGGCGTCCGGAGTGATGCTCGTCAAGCTCACGGTTTCGACGTGCGCCGCCTGGGAACCGGTGTTCTTGACGGTGATTTTTACCGTAGCCGCGGTGCCGCCGGGAAACAGTTCGCCGCTGGTCGTCCCGGTGACGGTGACCGTCGAAGGGCTGCTGCCCACCGTTGCCGTCCCCGTTCCCGTCCCGGATCCTGTGAAGTAGGCAAACGCGCCCGCAGCAAGTAGGAGTGCGGTGGCCGCACCCAGGACCACCACCATGCGTGTGCTGATCGATCTGCGCATCGAGACTCTCCGTGTCTTCGTTCTGCTTGTCGGCCCTCGCGGCACGTCCTACGAGCCAGGCGTCGGGCGAGTATAGCGGCTGGCGGAGGTTTGGTAAGAACTTGCACATGTAATCGAACGACCCAGCAGTGCGAGCGCGTGTGCAAGCTCAGGGTGGCTTCTTGAGAGGACTCCTTGCCGTGAGGGTCGGTGTTTCAGCGATGGCGGTGGGAACGGCTCTCGACGGCTTCGAGGAGCACCTGTCTGGTCTGTGCGGCCACCGTCTCCCAGCGAAACTCGGCGGCGTGGGTGAGGCCCCGCTCGATCAGCTCCGGAGGCCGCTCGAGCGCCCGCCCGAGCGCGTCCCGCCAAGCGGTTGCGCTGCGCTCGCCCACAACGATCGCGGCCGCGCCGCTGATCTCCTCCAGCCCTCCCGAGTCGCCGGCGATCACCGCCGGGGTGGCGCACGCCATGGCCTCCAGCGGCGCGATCCCGAAGCCCTCGTAGAGCGCCGGCGCCGCGAATGCGTCCGCTGCGCGGTAGAGGTCGAGCAACTCCGCGTCGTCCACCGAGCCGAGCAGCGAGCACCTGCCGCTCGCTCGTGCCCTGGCGATCGTCTCCTCGCCGCGAAAGCCCGGCGCCCCGGCGAGCACGACACGCCAGGAGGCGCCCGTGCGGGCCGCGAGCTCCGCGGCGTCGATCAGGACGTCGAGTCCCTTGCGGGGCTCCAGGGAGCCCACGTGCAGGACGAACGGCGTGTCGATCTCCCAGCGCGCTCGCACGGCCGACCTCGCCGCCTCGCGATCCCCCGGCGTGAATGCGTCGTCCACCCCGTTGGGCACGATCCGCACTCGATCTACGCGCATGTCCCACAGCTCGCGCATGTCCCGCACGGTCGCCTCCGACACTGCGATCAAGCGGGTCGCCCGCTGAGCGGAACGCCGCACGGTCGTTTGGAAGCTCCGCGCATGCTCGGGGGCCTTGGTACCCGGAAAGCGGAGCATCGCCAGATCGTGGATGGTCGCGACGGTCGGCACGGGGCTCCGCCACGGCAGGACGCTCTCGGGCGCCCACAGGACATCTGCACGTGCGCGCGTGAGCCACGCCGGTACGAACGCGTTGCGCCACAAGACCGTTCCCTTGACGCGGGTGCTGACTTGATGGGCGCCGGCGATGGTGCGTTTGGGCTTCGAGGCGTTGGTCAGAAGATGGATCTCGTCGCCGAGCTCGAGCAGCTCGCGTGCGATCCGGTCGAGGTACTTGGGAATGCCACCCCACTTGCCCTCGAGCACGTTGGCGTCGATCGCGATGCGCATGGTCAGATCGTGGCGTGGGGCACCGTGTGCGCCGAGCCTGTCCCGGCGGCGCCAACGATAGCGATCGCCGCGGATCGCGATGGGCGGGCAGACTGCGATCGTCGGGAGGGCGCGCCCGCGCGACGATCGGTGGGTGCGCTCTGTGAGCGTCGCGAGAGTGCGCTCGCGATCGTCGGGCGCGTCTGATCGGCGGCGATCGGTCCCGCGCGAGGGCCCGATCGGCGATCGAGCCTCAAGCGCCGTGGCACGCGGGCCGATAGGTGGATGTCGAGCCCGTTGGGATTCCGCGCGTGGACGCTTTAGACTGAGCTGAAAGCTACGGTGGATGCACAGCCGGCATCGACGTTCTCGCTCGATCGGCCTCCTTCATCGTTCTCGCTATGCCAACCGACTCCCGCCAGCAACTTCACACGATCTGGACCTACCGCCGCTGGCTCGCGCTGTTCGTCGTGCTGACGACGATCGTCGCGTACGTGCTCAGCAAATCGCAGGCTCCGACGTACAAGGCGACCGCGCTCGCGCAGCTCGTCTCCGCGGCCGAAGCCTCAGGGCAGGTGCTGGCCCCCGAAGAGCAGCAGACGATCACCAACAGCTACTTGCGCATCGCCCAGACCTCGGGTGTCTACACGCTGGGCGCTCACAACCTCGGTGGGCACGTCACGCCGAGCGAATTCGCTTCGCACGTGAGCGTCAACCCGGAGACCGACACGGCGGTCTTCGACGTCAGCGGCACCGGTGGGACGGCATCGACGGCCGTGTCTTATGCCAACGCCTACGCCAACGCCTTCTCGACCTATGTCGAACAGCTGCAGGCGGCCCAGCGCAAGGCTGCGGTCGAACGCCTCCAGCAGCAGATCAACACCGCCGAAACCGGCCTGGCGACTGCCAGCAGCGCTGGGCAGGCCACGCTGCTGCGCGAACAGCTCCACGTCCTGCAGGGCAAAATCGGGGAAGCGGTCGCGACGCCCTCCGACACGATCCGCGTGCTCGGATCCGCGCCGCCGCCCACGAGCCCGGCTTCGCCGCAGCCCAAGCGCAACGCGATCCTGGCGCTGATTGCCAGCCTCCTGCTGGGTGCCGGCGCGGTGCTCGCATACTCGGTCTTCACCGATCGCTACCGCGACGCGGACGAGGCCGCCGCCGACCTGGGTCTGCCGCTGCTCGGTGAGGTGCCACGGGCGGCGCTGCACGAGCAGCCCGCGATCGAGGCTTTCCGTCGCCTGCGAACCGCGGCGATCTTCGAGCTCACGGGACGGCGCGAACGCGAACACAGCGCGGTCGCCGGCAACGGCAAGGCGTCCGGACACGACAGCGCGACTGTGCTGGTCACCGCGGCCGAGCGTGGAGCCGGGAAGAGCTACACGATCGGTTGGGCTTGCACGTGCCCTCGCCGCGGAGGGTTGGCACACGGTCGCAGTCGACGGCGACCTGCGCAAACCCACCCTGCACGACCAGCTCAGCGTACGACCGGCCCCTGGTCTCGCCGACATCCTGCACGGCGACCGCGATGAGGTCAGCGATGTGCTGCAGGGCGTCCGGATCGCTTACGGCAGCCAGGGCGGAGAGCTCGATGTGATCGCCGCCGGTCCGCCTACGGCCGAAGCGACCGAGCTGCTCTCTTCCGGGCGCATGCGTGACGCGATGGAGACGCTCAGCGACAGCTACGGCTACGTGGTGCTGGATTCCTCGCCGGTGCTGCCGGTCGTCGATGCGATCGTGCTGGCGCGCTACTCGCAGGGCGTCGTGCTCGTAGTGGATGCTCTGCGCAGCCGCCGTCGTGACGTGCGGCGGGCGATGCAGACGCTGAGGGCGAGCGAGGCGCCGATGCTCGGCTTCGTGTTCAACCGCGCCGAGGTGAGCACGCTCTGCCTATGGATACGGCGCGTCGATGCCCTCGGAGGAGCGTCCGCGCCGGTCCAAGGAGACCGTCCGCTGACGCAGTCCCAGGCAGCCCGCACCGGCGCCATATGTGGGCTGACAGCGCTTGGCGCCGCACTGACCGGCTATGTGATGGCCAGGCTCGCGGGCACCGGACAGGCCGCTGCGATCCTGCTGCCCGCGGCGCATGGTGGTGCTCGTCGCCGTCGTGTTGCGTCCCGAGTCCTGCTGCTGGCGGCTCTTCAGCGCGGTGGTGCTGCTCGAGCTCGGCAAGAGCGGTCCGGGGACGCTCGAACTCGCTGAGCGCCCTCTACTACCACTCGGTCGGCAAGGGCCTGACGGTGATGAACGTGCTCTTCCTCGTGCTGGTGCTCGCGATGGCGTTCGACATCTACCGCCGTCGCGAGCGACTCGTGCTCGGCCGGGCCACTGAACGTCGGCGCTGATCCTGCTCACCGCAGCGACCATCGCGGGCGCCGTCACGGCCCACTTCGCCGGGATCGCCAGCAAAGACGATCTTCGAGCCCATCGTGACGATCGCGCCGCTGATCCTGCTCCCGATCATCGTCGTCAACATCGCGCAGGAACGCGACCTGCTGAAGATCATGCTGCCGCTGATCGCGATCCTGGCGGGGGAGAAGGCGCTCGTCGGGCTGTGGTTGGCGCTCACCGGGAAAGGCAGCCCGGTCGACGGCCATTCCGCGACCTATCTCGAACCGACCGCCAACTGGCTCAACCTGCTCGTGCTGCTGGTGCTGATCGCCGCGGCGCTGCGGCGCGTGCGCCTGCCGTTGTGGGTGTGGGCGCTCGCCCCGCTCGCGCTGCTCGAGCTCGCGTTCTCCTACCGCCGCGGGTTCTGGCTGGGCCTGATCGCCGGGGTCGTGCTGGTGGTGCTGCTCGCGAGCGGCTCGCATGGACGGCGCGTGGTGATTCCGACGGTGGTGCTCATCGCCGTGGTCGGCTGGTTGGGGCTGATGAGTCTCGGCAGCGGCAGCGGCGGGCAGCGACCCTGTCATCAAGCGGATCGAATCGCTGCAGCCGAGCAAGCTCAACCTCAACGTCCAGGACCGCTACCGCCTGGACGAGCGCCGCAACGTCATCGCCAACCTCGAAGAACACCCGATCACCGGTCTCGGCATCGCAGGTTCCGTGGGTGGCCCCGTACCCGCTCTCGGTGCAGCATCCGGGCGACCGCACCTACACCCACATGGTCGTCCTCTGGTACTGGCTCAACCTGGGACTGCTCGGCATCATCGCCTATGTCACGTTGATGGCCTCGGCGATCGGCACGGCGTTTCTGGTGTGGCGCCGGCACGCGAGCGAGCTCGTGCGCTGTGCCGCGCTCGGCCTGATGGCGACGCTCGTGGGTTCGATCGCGGTCGAAACGACCGGGTCGTTCCTGGGCGTCGATGTTCGCTTCACGATCATGCTGGGGGTGATCCTGGGTCTGCTCGCGGCGGCCTATCTCGAAACGCTCGGGTCTCCCTTGCGGCCGCGCACCAACCCCCGCAGCTCCCCGATGTCCAGAGCGCGCAGCGCGATCAGCAGCGCCGGGTAGAGCACCCCCATCGCGAGCAGCAGCCACACGATCTGGGCGCCCGCGTCGCGCAGCCGCCACACGACGAGCGCCGAGACCGTCGCCGCCAGTGCGGACAGTGCGATCCTGCGCAGCGATAGACGCATCTCGAGCTTGTTCAGGACGGTCACGAGCGTGATCGAGACGACGACCACCTCGGTCGCCAACGTCACCCACGCCGCGGTCTGAAAGCCGTAGATCGGGATGAAGATGACGTTGAGCACGACGTTGACCAGCAGGCCGAGCGTGGCATAGTAGATGTAGCGGCGCTGCAGATCGGTCGCGAGCACCATGTTGCCGCCCACGAACCCGATGCAGATCGGGATGAACGCCGCCATCAGCACCGGCAGCGCGCTCGTGCCCGCGTGGTAGGCGGGGCCGAGCAGCAGATCCACGATCGCGCCGGCGGCGGCGATCGTGAACGCCAGGCCGCCGAGCGAGACGATCGTCAGGTAGTCGATCGCCAGCTGGTCAAGCTTGCGCAGTCTGATCGGCTCGGACGGATACAGCCCGGACATGATCGGGAACAGGGTCGTCATCACCGCGACCGGCACGAAGCCGCGGTTTCGAGGACCTTGTACATGGCCGCGTACAGCCCGGCTTCGGAGGCGTGCGGCGAGAGCTCGAACACCAACAGCTGATCGATGTTGCCATAGGCGTACGTCAGGGCGCCGCCGATGCCCACGATCACGCTGAGCCGGGCGATCCGCGGCCACAGCTTACGCGCCCCGCGCCAGCGCACCGGCACGGCACGCAGCGCCAGGATCGCCGAGCGCGCCCTGGACGAGCACGGAGATCGCGACGAACGCGATCGCGAACTCGACCATGCCGCCGCCGGCGGCGGAGATCGCGACCACCGCGCCGGTCCACAGCACGCTGTTCGCGAGCACGAAGCGCGGCGAAGATGTCGTTGCGCACCCGCAGGCGGAAGGCGACCCGCAGCGTCGACCAGATGCTGGTCAGGTACAGCAGCGTCATGATCAGGCCGGTCACGAGCATCGTCCGATCGCGCGAGACGAGGACGACGACGACGACGTACACGACGATCACGGGCACCGTCAACGCCGCGCGCAGCGGAGGTGACGGCGCCGATCCACACGTCCTCGCGCTCGGGCTCGGCGGTGGCGAAGCGCACGGCGACGTTTTCCATGCCGAGACTGCCGACGATGCCGACGAGATCGGTGATCGCCAGCAGCGTCGACCACTGGCCGTAGCGGGTCGGGCCCAGGCTGCGTGCGAGCAGCCTGAAGACGACGATGCCCAGCGCCAGATTCAGGATCTGCGCGCCGATCTGCAGGGCGATGTCGGTGACGGCGCGGCTGCTCGAGACCCTGGTGGCGTG
Organism: uncultured Solirubrobacterales bacterium; assembly: GCA_963714025.1. Lineage (GTDB taxonomy): Bacteria > Actinomycetota > Thermoleophilia > Solirubrobacterales > Solirubrobacteraceae > Palsa-744. The sequence goes on along the minus strand of OY970221.1, from coordinate 1,279,161 downwards.
CGCGCTCATCGACTCGGCGCATGATCGCAGCCCCGCCCTCGGAAGCCGTGCGAGCGGCGATCCCCCGGCGATCCCCCCGGATGCACGGCGATAGCGCCGGAGGTGGGGAGATATCGTGCGCTCGATGAGGATGAGGGGACGCGGCCTGCTGGTCGTCAACGCCGACGACTGGGGCGGCTTTCGCGAGGGCACCGACGCGATCGAGGACTGTTTCGCGATCGGGGCGATCAGCTCGACGACGGCGATGGTGCACATGGCCGACTCGCGCCGCGCCGCCGAGCTCGCGCTCGAGCGGGCGCGGCCGACCGGATTGCACCTGAACCTCACCCAGCCCTTTGACGCGGCGACCGTCCCTGCGGCGGCGCGCGAACGCCAGCTGCGCGCGTGCGCACACTTCAGAGCCCTGCCGCGCCGCCGCTGGACGCTCAGCCCCGATCCCCGCACGCACCGGCTGATCGCCGACTGCATCCATGAACAGCTGGAGGAGTTTCGCGCGCTCTACGAGCGCGAGCCCACGCACGTCGACTCCCACCACCACGTGCACGTCTGTCCCGACGTGTTCCTCTCGTGCGCGCTCGAGCGTGGGACGCGGGTCCGCCAGGCGCTGTCGTTCGCCCCGGGAGCGATGGATCGCAGTGCAAAGGGCCTCGTCAAGGGCTTCGCGCGCGCCGCCAAGCAGCGCCTGCTCGCGCGCCGCTTTCTCACCACCGAGCGGTTCTGGTGTGCCGGCGAGCTCTCCGACGGCGACGGCGCGGTGTCGATCGCCCAGGCCGCCGCCTACGCGGCGACTCACACGGTCGAGGTCATGGTGCACCCGTCGTTTGAGCTCGGACATCGCCGTGCTGCGCTCCGGGCCGTGGCTCAGGGTCCTGCACGAGGCTCCGCTGGACTCCTACGCAGCGCTGACGCGCCGCTGAGGCGAGTCTCGCCGGGCCGAGATGGCCTCGCTACGGACGTCCCAGCACCCGCTCGCGCCAGCCGCGGGAGGGCAGGGCGGGGCGCTCGGGCAGCGGCTCGCCCGCGAGGATGGCGGCCGGAACGCCTTCCGTCAGCCACTTCGCCTGTCCCTCCAGCCCCGGGAAGGCGCTCGGCGGCGATCGTCCAGGGGTGCGCGCAGACTCGGGTGAGCGCCTGCGCGTGTCGTGGGTGTCGGAGGCCACGTCGTGCACGAGTCCTTCGCGCAGCAGCTTGAGCGCAAAGCGATTGACCGTGCTCCCGAACCGCCCTGTCAGTGCCCCGGCGGTGATCGAGCAGAGCGCGCCTTGTGCGACGAGGCCTTGCAGCAGCGCAGGATCGCGGTGAAAGCCGGGGCAGCGCTCCGGGTGGGCCAGCAGCACGCTGTAGCCCTCGCCGTGCAGCCGTTCGACGACCTCCGTCAGTTCCCAGGCGCCGCGAGGTGAGAGGCGACTCGATCAGCAGATAGGGGCCGTCGCCGAGTCGGAGCATGTCGAGCTCCTCGCTGTGCAGCCGCGCCAGTCGTCGTGTCGAGATCTCACCGCCGGTCAGCAGCTCGAGCTCGATCCCCTCGCGATCGAGCGCTTCGCGCAGCATCTGCGCCGCCTCCAGCACGCGCGGTGGATCGAGGTCGTACGCGCGATTTATGTGTGGAGTCGCCACCAGCGTCCCGGTCCCTGCGGCGACCGCGCTGCGAGCGATCGCGAGCGACCCCTCGATCGTCTCGGGGCCGTCGTCGAGCCCCGGCAGGATGTGGGTGTGCAGGTCGATCACACCCTTAACGCTACCCCGCCGGGCGCCGGACTCCCGCGGTTGCCCGGCCGCCCCGCGCTGGCGCCTCCGCAGCGGCAGGGTCGCCGCTGCGGGCGTGTCGTTGCGGATGAGTGCGGGCATCGTCGAGGGGCCTACGGGTTGCTGCTCAGCAGGCTCTCGCACCGCGGTGGTGTAGGCGCCCTTGGTGGCCTGGTTGGTCTGCAGAGCACCGCAGTAGCCTTCGCGTTCGGTCGAGCTGCCGGTCGGCTGCTGGTCGCGTGCCTGGAACAGGTAGACGTCGCGCAGACGGCTCCCGTATTTGGTGCGCATCGCGGAGATGCTCGATTCCAGCGTGCTCGCGGCTTCGCTGTAGGTCATGCACTTGTTGAAGCCGAAGTTTTCCTCCAGGCAGCGGCCGTTGTCGCTGGAGATGCCGAACTCGGTCGCGTAGATCGGGATCGTCGAGGGCGCGCCGTTCGCTTTCGTGCTCGGCCACGAGCCGGTTGATCGTTGCTTCCCATTGCGGCCCGTAGGGGTGCACGGTCCAGCCGGCGACGAGGCTCGCGAGGTTGGGGACGGCGGCGAACATGTTGTTCGACCCAGGTCGGGCGTACCGCTGCCGCCGTCGTCGGCCTGTGCGAGCAGCCCGACGTTCGGGTTGACCGCCTGGATCGCCGTCACGGCGTCCTTGAAGCGCAGCGCGTAGTTCTGCGCGCGGGCGGCGTAGGAGGGGAGGGCGTACCAGTTGGAGGCGCTGCTGGTGTCGGAGAACTGGTAGGAGTAGCTCGTCTCGTTGCCGAACTCGATGTCGGTCACGGCGAGCCGGCCGGGCTAGCTCTTTCCCTGCCAGAACGTCCCGCCAGGGCCGAACGCGGCTGCCCAGCTGGCCAGGTTCTGTGCTTCGGAGGTGCTCGGGATGCGACCCTCGAAGCCCGCCAGCAACAGCGGCCGGACGCCGGCCTGGGCGTAGGCGCCGATGATCGATTCCATCTGCGAGACGGGGGTGTTGATCGAGAACTCCATGCGCGCCGTGCGCGCGCCGAGCTGCGGGATGTAGGGGAGCTCGTATTCGATCGCCGAGCCGGCGACGACGCCCATCTCGAACGGGCCGCTGCTGACCGGGGCGGGCGGGGCTGGGCGGGGTCGCGGCGGGGGCGGCGGGATAGGAGATCTTGACTTCCGGTGACCACGCGCTGCCGTCGACCGCTGTGCGGACGCTGTAGGCGACGGTGACGCCCGGGCACGGCCGCCGGCGTGACCGAGGTGCCGCTGACCTCCGTGTACTGGATCGGCGTGGCCGGGCACTTTGGTCGCCAGCACGTAGGTGCTGACGTTGGCGACCGCTGCCAGGTGAGCGTCTGCCCGGAGACGCTGAGCGCCGGGGCCGATTGCGTGTTGGAGGTCGACGTCGCCGGGTAGGCGATCGACTGCTCGCTCGACCATGCGCTGCCGTCGACCGACGTGCGGACGCTGTAGGAGACGGTGACGCCCGGCACCGGCGGGGGGGTGACCGATGTCCCGGTGACGACCGAGAACTGTTCGGCCTGGCCCGGAACCTTGCGTGCGAGCACGTAGCTGTTGACGCCGGCGACCCGCGCCCAGCTCAGCGTCTGGCCGCGTGACGCTCGAGCTGGGGAGCCTGCTGCGTCGCCGTGCCGCGCCGCTGCCTCGGGCGCCGCCGCTCGGAGGAGTGTTGTTTTTCCCGCCGCGGCGGGCGACTTTCGCCAGCTTCGTCTCTGCGCTCGCGAGCTGGCTGCCGGCGCGCTGGACGGCGCGGCGCGCGGCGTTGCACCGCTTGGGGTGGCGGCGGTTGACGCGCAGGCAGCGCTTCAGCGTGCGGGCCTCGGATACGAGCCGGCGATCCGCACGGGTGGTGCGCCTGGCGGAGACGCTCAGCGAATGCGGGAGCGCCCGGGAGGCCGTGGCGATCACGTGCGCCGGCGGGCGTGGGTCGAGGCGCGATGAGCGCGCGGAGCGCGCGGCTGCGGCTGCGCCGATCGCCAAGATCAGCATGCAGACGGCGGTCAGCAGGGCTGTGAGGCCATGCCGCGTGGGGGTGGGCGGGTATGGGGGGAAACATCGCTCTGCTCCTTCGGTGGCCGGGCTGCCTGCTGGAGGTCCCTGGCTTTGCGAACCCGCCTCGCGGCGGGGGTGCCTTTGTCGGGATGGGCGGAGCGCGTGCCGGATGTGATGCCGAGGGTCGCAGTGCCCGGGCTCCGGGCCGATCTGCCCCGTGCTTTGTCTGTGCACGAGAGCTTTCGGACCCGTCGGCAGGGCGCTTTTGAGCGCTCGCCGGCGCGCTGGACGTATGTCCGCCGTGCACGGGCAATTGCCCGATCATGCGACTGCCGCGCGGCTCGAGTGTGAGGCTGCTCCGGCACTCAGCCGTGAGCTCCGCGGTCGTGCGGCAGACATGCTCAGCTCGTGGATACGGCCGACGCGGCTGAGGATGCAGCCCCGCCGGGTGGTGCGCGCGGCCGGGTCTACCGCTCGGCGAGGATGCGGCCGAGCGCCTCGATCGAGTAGCGCTCGGCGGCCAGCTCGCGCCCGCGCCGGCCAGCTCGGGCGCGCCGTCGCGCAGCACGCCGACGAGCGCGGCGGCGAACTCCGTCGGCGCCCTCGGCGACGCAGGCAGTGCTCGCCGTCGCGGACCTCCAGTCCGGCGACCGCGCGCGGGGTCGCGATCACGGGCAGGCCGTAGGCGAGCGCCTCGATCAGCTTCAGCGGGGTGCCTCCGCCCTGCAGCAGCGGCGCCAGTGCGCACGACGCGCGTGCGCGTAGGCGTCGGCGAGGTCCGCGACGAAGCCGAGCGTCTCGCACGCGCTCATCGGCGCTCGCCGGCTCGCTCCAGGCCGGCGCCGACGAGCGCCAGCCGCGCGTCGGGCAGCTCCTTCCATACGCGCGGGAACACCTCATCGAGCAGGAAGCGCAGCCCGTTGCGGTTGGGCTCGTAGGCGAAGTTCGCCACGAACACCGCGCGTCGCTCGCCGGTGGACGGCCGAGACGGGCGCGATCGCCGCGACGTCCACGACGTTGGGCACGTAGCGCAGGCGCGCCGACGGGCACAGCTCGTGTGCGGCGCGCATGTCGCTCTGCGCTGACCATCCACGACTCGGCCGCGCGCGCGAGCAGCCCGCGCTCGAACGCGCGCAGCGTACGCGGGCTGCCGAGCCCGCGCGCGTCGGCAGATCGTGGCGGAAGCTCGACTCGAGGTTGTGCGCGTTGTAGATGACCGGGCGCGCCCGCGCGAGCCCCGCCAGCGCCGTGGCCGCGGTCGGGCCGTCGGCGATGACCCGTCCCGCGCTCGTGGATCGCCCGCGAGCCTGCCGCGCGGCCTCGCGCGAGCTCGGGCGAGACGCCGCGCGCGAACGCGTCGGGCACGCGGCGAGGCCCGTGCCGCGCCGTAGGCGAGCAGGCGCCGGGCGCCGCGCGAGGGCACGACCTCGTGCAGCTCGATCCCGGGGATCGCGCTGAACGCCGCGTCGGGCTCCTGCGCGCCGAAGCGCGCGTACAGCAGCGTCGAGCCCGCCGTTCAGCGCCGAGCGCGCGGGCGACGCCGTAAGTGCGCAGCGCCCTGCCCGAGCCCAGCGCCGGCGTGTGGGTGGCGACGAGCAGATCTCTCACAGCGCCCCGATCGCCGCTTCGATCTCCTGCAGGCGCCGCTCCCAGGAGTGCGAGGCCGCGACGCGCGAGCGCTCGGCGCGCCGCTCACGCTGTCCTGCGCGAGCGCCTGCGTCCAGCAGCGCGGCGATTCCTTCGGCGTCCGGGCGCCGTCGCGACCTCGGCGACTCCCTCCAGCGCGGGCAGCGGCGTGGAGACGACCGGGCGGCCCGCGGCGAGGTACTCGTAGACCTTCATCGGGAAGATGCTCTGCGTCAGCGCGTTGCGTGCGTAGGGGATCAGCCCCGCGTCGGCCGCGCGCAGGACCGCGGGCAGCTCGGAGTAGACGCGAGCGCCCAGCAGATGCATGTTCGGCTCGGCCTGCAGCCCCGAGACGTCGGTGCGCGGGTCACCCGGCCCGACCGGCCCGACGAGCGCAAACGACCAGCCCGGCCGCGAGCGCGCGAGCGCGATCAACAGCTCGAAGTCGAGCTTCGTCTGCACGATCGCGCCCGTGAACACGATCCGCGGTGTCGGCAGCGCCGCGAGCGCCGGGTCGATCGGCCCCGGCGACGAGCGCGATCGCGAACAGCTCCGTGTCGGCGACGTTCGGCGCGTACAGGACGTTGCGGGCGAGCGTGCGCATGCGCTCGGCCAGCGCGGGCGCGCTCGCCAGCACGAGGTCGGCGCGGGCGGCGAAGCGAGTCTCGGCGGCGCGGAATGCGCCCGCGTCGATGCCGGCCTGTGCGGCCATGTCATCGACGCAGTGGTAGATCACAAGCGACGGCTCGAGCATGTCCAGCAGCGCCTCGGCCTGGGGAACGTAGGCCCACAGGATCGGGTTCGCAGCGAACCCCAGCCGGCGGGTGGCTCGGCGCACGAGCGTGGGCAGCAGGCGCGCGTTCAGCGCGCGCACCGCGCGGTAGCGGTGAAACGGCAGCACCAGCGGCGAGAGCACGTGCAGCCCGTCCGCCGACCGTGGCGGCGCGAGGCCACGCCGCAGCCGGCGCGCGATCCGGGACAGGTCGCGGCGCGCGAGCTGGGGTTGGCGCAGGCCGAGCGACTCGACGAACAGCACGCGATTCTGGCGCGCCAGACGCGACATCAGATGGTGCTGGTTGGTCCACAGCTCGGTGTCCCAGTCGGCGAATCCGACGCACACGATGTCGCGGCCGCGCAGGGGTCGAGGGTCGGCCATCGCGCGCCATGATCCCAGGTGCTCCGGGCGCTCACGGCTCCGCTCGCGGCCGGATCGGAGCCCGGTGCGTCGGGCGCGCCCCACGAGGCGCGCCCCGGAGACGTATGGAGCGACCGCTACCCTCGCGCTGTGTCTCGCCACCCGCAGAGCCAGCGCTCGCGCCGTGCCGCCGCGCCCGGTGCGGGTCGGCGAGCAGGTGCTCTACAAGCTCGCCGGTCGTCTCGGTGAGCAGGCGCTGGCGGACCGGCTGCTCGCCGGCGAACTGCCCGGCATCGAGGTCGCGGGGGTGCCGCCGCGTGTGCTCGTGCGGGTCGATGAGTTTCCCCACTACCTGGCGTGGGACGAGCCCGAGCGTTTCGGTACTAGCTGTTACGAACGCTTTCACGAGATCATGGCTGGCGCGGGCGCGCACTATCTCGTGGCGGTGCTGCCGCGCGTGAGCCGCTCGCCGCTGTCTCCCGCGGGCGGCGAGTCGCGCGCCCTGAGCGACGAGGAGGTCGCGCTGCTGGGACGGCTCGCGCGGGAGGGAGTGGGCATGGCGCTGCACGGTCGCGACCACCGCACCCGCGATGCCTCGCCGCGACGGCACTCGGAGCTGTGCGGCCTCGATCGCGCTCAGACACGGGCGCTGCTGGAACAGGCGCTCGCCGAGCTCGCACGGCACGACATTCGCCCGGAGGTGTTCGTGCCGCCGTTCAACCGCTTCGACGCCCGCCAGTTCGAGTGGCTCGCCGAGCGCTTCGCGGTCGTGTGCGGGGGTCCGGAGTCGATCGGGACGATGGGCCTGCAACGCACGCCGCAGTGGCGCGGACAGAGCGTGTATATGCCCGCCTACGCTCCCTACTACGGTCGTGCGGGCGAGCTGCTGCGGGCGTTGCCGCGCGCGCTGCAGCAGACACGCGGACCGCGGCTGATCCCGGTCGTCCTGCACTGGGGCTGGGAGGCCGATCGGGAATGGGCTGAGCTCGAACGGCTGGCCGAGCTGATCGCACCCCGAACCTTGCCCTGGCAGGATTTCCTGGGGGCGGTCGCGCACGCGCGCGAGGTGGTTGGGGCCGCGGCCGCGACGAGCGGGCCTCCGGCGAGTGGGATGAGGGCGCGGGCGTGAGCGTCCTGGAGGAGTTGCGCGAGCGCTTCCCGCGCGTGGCGGTCGTGCACGAGTGGCTCACCAACCCGGGCGGCTCCGAGCACGTGGTACTGGAGCTGCTGGACATGTTTCCCCAGGCCGAGCTCTACACATCGATCTACGGTCCCGGGCCGTGGCCCGAGCAGATCGCCCGCCGCGACGTACATACCTCCTACCTGAATCGCGTCCCGGGAGCGGCCCGTCACTACCAGAAGCTGCTGCCGTTCGTGAGCCGCGCCTACCGCTCGTTTGACCTCTCGGGCTATGACCTGATCCTCTCCAGCAACCACGCGTGTGCGAAGAATGTGATTACGCCACCGGGTGTGCTGCACGTCTGTTACTGTCACACGCCGATGCGCTACGCCTGGGAGAAGCGCTTCCTGGAGGGCGAGGAGATCGGGACGGTCGGGCGTTTAGCGCTGCCGGCGCTGCTGCCGTTGCTGCGCCGCCAGGATCGCATCGGCTCGGCCTCGCCGGATCTGTTCGTGGCCAACTCGCGTCACGTGGCCGAGCGCATCGAGCGCTACTACGGTCGCTCCTCGGTGGTCGTGAACCCGCCGGTGGACGTCGAGCGCTTCCTCGGCCTGAGGCGCGACCCGGAGGACTACCTGCTCGTGTTCGGCCGGGTCGTGCCCTACAAGCGTGTCGACCTCGCCGTCGCCGCGTGCGCGCGGCTGGGGAGGAAGCTGAAGGTGGCCGGCGGCGGACGGGCGCTCGAGGGGGTGCGTGAGCAGACGCCGGCAGGCGCGGACGTCGAGTTTCTCGGCAAGGTCTCCGACGAGGAGTGCGATCGGCTGCTGAGCGGCGCGCGCGCGCTGCTGTTCCCCGGCGAGGAGGACTTTGGGATCGTGCCCGTCGAGGCACAGGCGGCGGGCGTGCCCGTGATCGCCTACGGCGTGGGCGGGGCCGGAGAGACGGTGCTGGACGGGCGCACGGGGGTTCTGTTCGATGAGCAGAGCTCCGCGGGGCTCGCCGGTGCGATCGAGCGCTGCGACGGGATTGCACTCGATCCCGACGCCGCGCGCGAGAACGCCAGGCGCTTCGGGCGAGAGCGCTTTCACGCGGAGATGGCCGATGCCATCGATCGCGCGGCATCCGAACAACGCGCCGCTTAACTCCCTCGAGAGCCACGCGATGTCAGGAGCGCGTTACGTCTCGGCCCGTGGCTGCGCAGGAGACGTGCTCTCGACGAGGTCGGCGACCAGCGTGTGTATCGCCTGCTGCTCGCGCACCGCACGCAGGTTGTGATCGGAAGACTCGAAGCCGTGCACGCGCAGCACCGGCCATCGCTCGAGGTGCTGTGCGATCCCCTCCACCTCGAGCTGACGGTAGCCCGGCTCTTGCGCCGCATAGCCAAGGATCATCTGTACGCCCCGCTCCTGCAGTCGGTCGAGCGCGGCGATCAGGGGGGGCGCGTCAGCGACCTCTGAGCTGGCCCCCGCGTTGGGGCGCAATCCCAGCCGCGCTCGCAGGCGACCCCGGATCCCCTTGGCGACGGTCACGAGCCCTTTGACGCTCACCTCGCCACGAGCGACCTTGCGCCACCAGCTGGGCCTGAGCACCAGCAGCACTCTGCGTGCCGCGTCCGCTTGGAGCAGCGCCTTGGAGGAGGGTGAGGGAACCGTGTTCAGACCGAGCACACCGACCACGCGTGGGTCGGCCACGGCCGTCTGCTGGGCCCAGTAGGCCCCGGAGCACAGCCCGATCAGCAGAAAGCGCGAACCGTGTCCGCGCTCCTGCAGTGCGTCCATCACCTTGCGGACCTGCGCGATGCGATCGGGATCCCAGTTGTTGGGGATTCGCATCCGCTCCCGCGATCCGTCGCTGTCACCGATCGACTCCAGGTCCATGCGCAGGACCGGCAGCCCGCGAGCGGCCTGGCGCCGCGCGATCTCCACCCATAGGCGGCTGGGCCCGCTGCAGCGTTCGGCCCAAGCCGGCAGGCAGATCAGGCAGAGGTCCTCGCGTGACGTTTCGATCGGTTCCGCCAGCACTCCGAACATGTCCCCCGATGTGTTGCCCGATGGGTACTCGACCGTGAAGGCGCGCTCGCGCACCGCGACGCTCTCGATCTCGAGCTGCAGCTGCTCGCCGGTCGGCGGCGGCGCCTCGGTCGGCGGCGGAGTCGGGGCGCTCTCCTGCTGCAGCCATGTCGCGACCGTGGCGATCGTCGTATCGGGCACAAGCGACAGCTCGGGGTTGTCGAGCATGGCCGCGTATCCCGGCCCGGGCAGGGTGTCCACCGCCACGCCGGCCTGCGTCAAATTCGCTGCCAGCGTCGCGTCGACGCCGGCTCCGTCCTGCTCGAGCAGCAGCGTGCGGCATAGACGGCCGGCCTGGGCGCCGTCCGCTCGCAGCGTGTTGAGATCGGCGATGGTGTCTGCACTGAGGACATAGCCGCCGAACTGCAGCCAGCCGTCCGGCAAGGTGGGGTCTTCGCCGTCCGCTGCCGATGCCTGCAGTTTCGCGAACGCTCGCAGCCTCCTCGTCTCCGCGCGGCCGCTGGACGGCGCGCCCCATAGGACGAGGTCGTCGATCGCCGCCCCCTCGGCGGTCGCTTGCAGCGCCAGCAGGCCCCCGAGCCCGATGCCGATCGCCGCGATCCGCGAGCCACTGGAGTGACGCAGCCAGCTCGCCGCCTCCGCGATCGCCGTGAGCCAGCTGCGCAGCTGTGCGGGGTCGCCGGGCGTCCCGGCGCTCTGTCCGGAGCCCGGCAGGTCGAAGCGGAGCACCGGGTGGCCGGCTGCCGCCAGACGGCGCGCCCAGACCCGGCGGATCGGGTAGGAGCCCATGTCTTCCCACCCGAACGGGGCACAGAAGAGCACCGCGGCACGGTCCTGCGCCGCGGGCGCGGGTGAGTGATACATCGCAAACGCGGGCTTTGCGTCACCGATCCATATCGGGCGCGCCCGCGGCGGGTCGCTCACTGCTCTCTCGATCCCACGCGCGACACTCGGTCAGAATGTCGGCGTTGACAGCTTCGCCCGGACCGTCGCCGGCCAGGCCTCGACGTCGAGGCCGTGCGTGCGCAGCAGCGCGAGCGTGATGCGCTCGAGGCCGAAGCCCAGGCAGGCGGTGTGCGCGCCGCCTCCATCGGCCAGTTCAATGCCGTAGGCCGATGCGAAATGGTCCTGGTGGTAGTTGAACGATGCGACCGCCGTCGGCTCGGGACCGGCGATCTGCACGATCACCTCGAACTTGAGCTCTTGCTCGCGCTGGCTGGCCGCGAGCATGCGCCCCGAGCGACCGAAGAACGGGTCCGTGGCGACGTCGAAGCGTGCGTCCAGGCCGATCTCGCGCAGCAGGGTCACCGCGCGGTCGCGCCACACGTCGCGCCAGGCGGCTACGGCCTCGGGCTCGCCGATCCGCACGATCTCGCGCTGGTGGAACATCTGCATGCGCGCCGGGTCGCCCGAGGGCTCGTGGCGGAACACGTAAGCGCTGCCAGCATCGACGGTCACGCCGCCGACCGGCAGCCTGCCGCGGGCGGCGATCGCCGGATAGACGGGATAGCAGGCCGCGGGGGTGAGCACCAGCTCGGTCATCGACTGGAACTCGCTCCAATCTTCGTGCCGGCTGGCCCGGTCGTACTGCTCGGTGGCCTGCGCCTCGTCCCCGGCGAACCCGAAGATGCTGCCCGCCAGATGGGGAAAGGATTTGAGGTAGCCGACCGTCTCCAGGTCGCGACGGGGGATGACCGGCGGGAAGCGCAGCTGCTCGGGGTCATCGGCGACGCCCGCGTGGCTGATCATGCCGGCCACGCCCACGCGCACCCGCTCGAAATCCTCGCCGCGGCCGTACACGCCGGGGACGCCGGTGTCGATCAATATGCGGCTCTCCAGCAGTTCGTCGAGGAACGCCGTTTGATCCGGTGCGCCGGGGCGAAAGTCGGCCATCAGGGCGTCCTGGAGATCGCGATCGTCATACGCTCGCCTCTGTCTGCATCTGGGCGATCGCGGAGGCGAGGGCGCCGATGCTCTCGAAGGTGCTTCTCGTCAGCATCGCGTCGGGGAACTCGACGTCGAAGTGGTCCTCCAGTGCCATCATCACGTTCACGCTCGCGTGCGAGGTCATGCCGGCCACATAGAGGTCGTCGTCGTCGGAGAGTCCTTCCACGTCCACCGACAGGCGGGCGTGGCCCTTGATGATCTGGCGAATGTCGTCGGTCACGGCGTCTCGTCAGCTGCCTGCATGGCTTCACAGAGTGATCGGCGGGCACGGCGTCGGTGCATGAGAGTCTCCTTATACTCGCAGACGGACGGATGCTCGCAGGTCGGACAGACCTACATCTGACGAAGAGCGGGATCGTGGCTATGGTGGTGCTCGCGCAAGCATGAGCTCCACCGTGCACACCAGCGGTCGCTGGATCGGCCCCGACGAGCGCCCTCTCATGGCTTGGCTGAGCGTCGCCGAGGATTCTGCCATCGAGAGCGGCGTGCTTGTTCTCCCTCCGATCGGCTACGCCTACTGGAGCAGCCATCGAACCCTGCGCGTGCTGGCCGAGCGCCTCGCCATGGACGGACATGTGGCGTTGCGGTTCGACTACGACGCGTCCGGGGACTCGGCCGGCGCCCAGTGCGATCCCGATCGGGTCGCCGCCTGGAGGAACAGCGTGCGCATCGCGGCCGCTGAGCTGAGAGGGCTCGGCTGCAGACGGCTGGTGGTGGTCGGCGTGCGCCTGGGGGGGACATTCGCCCTGCTTGACGGCGCACGGCTCGGCGCCGACGCGGTTGTGGCCTGGTCGCCGGTGACGTCTGGTCGCCGTTATGTCCGCGAGCTCAAGCTGATGTCGACGCCGGTGCCCGATCACGGTCTCGCACCGGGGATGGATGCTGCGGTGGTCTCGGCGGGAAGCATCTTCGCCGCCCAGACTCTCGCCGACATATCGGCGTTGGATGTGAAGTTGCTCGACACGGTGCCGGCGGCTCGCGTCCTGCTCATCGACGGGGCGCCACAGCCCGAGCCGGCCGAGCGCCTGGGCGAGTTGGGCGGTGATGTGACGCAGTGCCAGGTCGCGGGCGGGGAGAGCGCGCTGGAGAGTCACACCGAGTACGCCACGGTTCCCGAGGAGATAGTGCACACGATCCGGTCCTGGATCGGTCCCACCCACGCTGGCCGTGGCCCGGTAGTCGCTGGACGCGTCGCCACGCGACTGGCCTGGGGCGATTCGGTCCTCACGGAGCGAATCGTCGAGTTGGGACCCGAGCGATTTGTCGGCGTCATGACCGAGTCCGAGGCGTCCGCCGGTGCCGATGACGGCGCCACGGTGGTGTTCCTGAACTCCGGCTCGGAGCCGCACATCGGACCCGGCAGAGCGTGGGTGGAGTATGCGCGCGAGCTGGCCACGCTCGGACATCGCTGCCTGCGGGTGGATTTCCGTGGGTGGGGGGAGAGCCCCGACGACGGTCACGCGCCGGGCCGGCTCTATGATGCGCACTGTCAGCAGGATACGATCGGCATCGTTCGTGCGCTGCGCAAGTCCGGACACGAGCGAATCGTGCTGGTTGGTCTCTGCGCCTCAGCCTGGGTGGCCTTGCGAGCGGTTCTGCTCGAACCGGTCGCGGGCGTGATCGCGCTCAATCCCCAGCTTTACTGGCGTGTGGGCGATCCGATCGAGGCGACGCTGGCGGAAGTTCGCCTACGTCGCACTCCTGAGCGCAAGCGCGAGCAATTGGGGGGTCGCTACGGTCTGTGGAGCGTTCTCGACCTGGCGGGCCACCGCCCCTGGGCTGCACGGTGGCTGGATGAGCTGAGCGCCGCCGAAACCGACGTGGCGCTCGTGTTCGCCGAGAACGACGACGGCATCGAGTATCTGCGCAATCGCTTGAGCCGCCGGCTGGCGCTGGTGCGACGTTCCGGTGGGGTCAGGGTGGTGGAGATGAAGGACGTCGACCACTCGATGTACCGGGTCTGGCTGCGGCCGTCTGTCGTGCACACCCTGCACGAGCAGATTGGGCTCTGTGGCGTTTGACGCTCGACACGTCCCTCGCCTTCACTCTCCCAACCCGAACGCCCGCTCGGCCTCCTCGGCGACGTGCCGTGCGATCGCCAAAGAGGAGGTCGCGGCGGGGGAGGGGGCGTTGCGCACGTGCAGCGCGCGCGGGGTGGCCGAGAAGACGAAGTCGTCGAGCAGGCGCCCGTCGCGTCCGAGGGCCTGGGCGCGAACGCCGGCGAAGGCCGGCTGCACGTCCTCGGTCTGAAGCTCGGGCACATAGCGCGCGGCGGCGCGCACGAGCGCCGAGCGCGATGCAGCGCGATGCAGCTCGCCCAGCCCGGTGCGCCAGAAGCGGCGCATCAGTCGCCAGGTACCCGGCCAAGCGAGCGTGTCGCGCAGATCCTCGCCGCGCACCCGGGTCAGGGCGTAGGCGTCGCGGGCGCCGGCCAGCAGCGCGGTCGGCCCGACCAGCACCTCGCCGTCGATCCGGCGCGTGAGGTGCACGCCCAGGAACGGCAGCGCCGGGTCGGGCACGGGGTAGATGAGCGCGCGCACGAGCTCGCGCCGGTCAGCGCGCAGGCGCAGGTAGGCGCCGCGGAAGGGCACGATGCGGGGGTCGGGATCGGCCCCGCACGTCCGCGCGAGTCGATCGGAGAAGGCGCCCGCGCAGACGATCGCGTGTCCGGCCTCGGTCACCCCGCGCGCGTGCGCGATGCGCAGCGATCGCGCCCCGGCGCGCATCGACTCGACTCCGCACCCGGTCGCGATCTCAGCGCCCGCCTCGAGCACCTCGCGCGCGTAGGCGCGCGCGAGGGCGGCGAAGTCGACGATCCCGGTCCCGGGCACGTGCAGGGCCGCAATCCCCCGCGCGTGTGGCTCGATCTCCCCGATGCCGGCGGCGTCGAGGCGGCGCACGCCCGCCACACCGTTGGCCACGGCGCGGCGCTCGAGTTCCTGCAGCCGCCCCAGCTCGCCGGGCTCGGTGGCGATGATGAGCTTCCCGCAACTCTCCACCGCGATGGCGCGCTCGGCGCAGTAGGCGTACAGCTCGCGCGCGCCCTGCACGCACAGTCGCGCCTTGAGCGAGCCGGGGGCGTAGTAGACGCCCGCGTGCACCACGCCCGAGTTGTGCCCCGTCTGCTGCGATCCCAACTGCGCCTCGCGCTCGAGCACGCACACCGACGTGCCCGGATGGCGCCGCGTCAGCTCGCGCGCGAGCGCCAGCCCGACGATCCCGCCGCCGACGATCGCGATGTCGCAGCGCGCCGGGGGCGCTGACGATGGCTGAGCGGGCCCGGGGGACATGGCGAGCAACTGTAATCCTTCACCCCGCAAGGGTCGGCGAGAGAGGAGCCGGGATATACCATATCTTGACCTATCATAGGTCAAGATGCGTGATATTCGCGAGTTGTTCCCGACCGACGATCCCGTCGCCCCCGATCTGCTGATCGGTCGTCGTGAGGACGTGCGCGAACTCTCGGCGCGTCTCGGTGATGGTACGCACATGGTGGTGGCCGGACCGAGACGCACAGGCAAGTCGTCTGTCTGTCTGGCCGCGTTGCGCCGCGTGCGCTCGCCCGGCGTCTATACGGCGCAGGTCGACCTGTGGGATCACGAGAATCTCGAGTCGCTGACTCGGACGCTTGCGCAGTCGATCATCGCCAACCGCGGTCCCGTCGCCAAGGCGCTGCGCCGAGCCCGTGAGAGCGGGCGGGAGCTTCGCGACCTGTTGCCGGTGGGGGTGACCGCGGCGTTGCGCACGCACCTTGGCGAGGATGTCGAGCTGGCCTGGTCCGCTCAGCCGCCCGGCCGTGCGACGGCCGTGAGCCTGGCCGGCACGATTCGTCTGGCGCAGCGGATCGCCGAGCAGGACAACAAGCGGATCGTGCTGTTCCTCGACGAGTTTCAAGACATCGCGACGCCCGCGCATCGCTTTGGAGATCCGGATGTTCTGACCAAGCAACTGCGTTCGCAGTTGCAGCGCTCGCCGCTGATCAGCGTTCTGTTCGCGGGCAGCATGGAGCATCTGATGCGCGACCTGTTCGGCCCGGCACGCAGGGCGCTGAGTCAGTTCGGCAACTTTCACGAGCTCACGCCGATCTCGCCGCTCGAGTGGGAGATCGGGATCGCCGCCCGCTACAGCGAGCTCGACGTCGAGGCGGCCGACGGCGCCATCGACGAGATCGTGGCGCTCGGGGAGCGGCATCCGCGCACCACGATGTTGATCGCCCGCGAGACCCTCACCGTCACGCTGGCCCGCGGAGAGGGCCGCAGAATCGAGCTGGGCGATGTTCGCGGTGGCCAGGAGCTGGCGATGCAGGCCGATCGTCTGCGGCACGAGGAGGTCATCGAACGGCTGCGCTCCACGGCGCACGCTTACCCGATCGCTCTGCGCCTCGCGCGCTCTCAGCGACCGTATAGCGGCACGGCGTCCTCTGGCGCCAGCCGGGCGTTGAACATGATGGAGCGCGCCGGGATCGCCGAGCGTCATGGTCGCGGGGATTGGGTCATCCCCGAACCCCTGTTGCGAAGTTACCTCGCGGCGCGCCCCTGACCCGCCGATGAGGCTGTTCCGGTGGCACATGTGCCACCGGCGGTCGCGCGCATGCGCGCGACCGGCACGTGCCGCATGCGGCACGTGCGCGATGGGCCGCATGCGGCCCATCGGCCGAGCGGCGCATGCGCCGCTCGGCGCCTCAGCACATGTGCTGAGGCGTAGAACCACCTCCTCCTCAGCGCGGTCCGTCGCGGGCGGCGCCGCGTCGAGCAGTCCCGCTCCATACAGCCCCGCGTCGTCCGGGCCGCCGAGCTTGCGTGCGGTCGCGCGCAGCCTGCGCGTGATCTGCGCCACGGTCGGCCTGCGCCCGAGGACGTGCGCGGCGAGCATCAGCGCGACCGTCGCCGCCACGTGCGGCGTCGCCATCGAGGTGCCCTCGTAGCCGTCCGGGAACCCGAACACGCGTGGCGAGGAGCCGGTGAAGGTCATCTGGAAGACGTCCCTACCGGAGGGGGCTTCGGGGTGACAGTTCGGGTCGCCCGGCAGGTCGGCGTCGGCGCCCCCGCCGGGAGCCACGAGCGTGAGGCCGGGCCCGTCGTTGGAGTAGTTCGGCCAGGCACCCGTGTTCGGTGGTGGCGCCCACCGCGATCACGTGCGGGGCCTTCGCCGGGTAGGCGATCGCGGTGTGCCCCTCGTTGCCCGCGGCCGCGACGACGACGACGTTCTTGCGGTAGGCGTAGCGCAGCGCGCGCCATCAGCTGCGGGATGTCGCGCGCGCTCACGTCGCGGGAGAACTCGAGGCTCAGGTTGATCACCCGCGCGCCGTGGTCGACCGCGAAGCGCACCCCTTCGGCGATCGTCGTGGCGTCGCCTTCGCCTTCGCTGTTGAGCACCCGCACGGGCATGATCTGCGCCGCGAACGCAAGCCCGGTCAGCCCGTAGCGGTTGTTCGTGGCCTCCGCGATCGTGCCCGCGACGAACGTCCCATGGCCGTTGCGGTCGTACGGGTAGGGGGTGTGGTCCACGAAGTCATAGCCCTGCACGAACCCCCACCGGCTGAAGTCCGGTGAGCGGCGGAAGGGCGCCCTGGTTCGTGTACGCAACGCCCGTGTCGAGCACCGCCACGATCACCCCTTTGCCGCCGGGCGCCCCGTCCGCGGCGACGTTCGCCCACGCCTGCGGGGCGCGCACGCCGAACGGGCCGGTGAAGTTCCACTGCGCCGGCACCCAGTCCCCCGGCGCGCCGCCCTGACCGGGGATGCCGGTGTCGTTCGGGATCAGCCCGCCCGGCCTCGTGCGCCCAGTATTCGGCGCCCGCCTGCGCGGCCACGAGCGCGAGGAGCACAAGCGCGAACGCCAGCGCCGCCCCGAGCACGAGCGGCGATACCGGCGCGGTGCCTCACGCGTGCCCGGCGCCGACCCGCCGGCGGAGGGATGCCGCGCGCAGGCGCGCTCGCCGACGCTCTCGTATGGCCTCTGCTCGGCTGCATGGTCCCCTTGCGTAATCATCCCTCGTGACCCGGCCGACCGGCGGCGGTGACGGGCACGACGACGCTGCGCTCGGCACTCTCGCAGAGCCTGCGGCCGCCACGCCTATGAACACTCCAGACTCCCCGACTACCGCTTCGACGAGGACCGTCACGACGGCGAGGATGACGTCTACTTCATGCGCCTGGCCCTGCGCGAGGCCCAGCGCGCGCCCGCCCACGAGGATGTCCCGATCGGCGCCGTGCTCGTGCACCGCGGGGAGGTGCTCGCGGCGGCCCACAACGAGCGCGAGCTGCGCGAGGACCCCACCGCCCACGCCGAGATCCTCGCCCTGCGCGAGGCCGCGCGTGCGCTGGGCTCCTGGCGGCTGCTCGACTGCACCCTGTACGTGACCCTCGAGCCCTGCGCGATGTGCGCCGGGGCGATCGTCCTCGCGCGTGTCCCCCGCGTGGTCTTCGGCGCCACCGACCCCAAGGCCGGCGCCGCCGGCAGCGTGCTCGACGTGCTCGCGGAGCCCCGCTTGAACCACCGCCCCGAGGTCCTCTCCGGGGTGCTCGCGCCCGACTGCGGGCAGCTGCTGAGCGCGTTCTTCGCCTCGCGGCGGTAGGGCCGCTCTACGCTTCGAGCAGTTGCTTCACTCCGGCGTCGTCCGGAACGACGTGGGTCAGGTCCGGCACGTCCGCAAACGCGGCGTCGGCCGACACGAGGGCGCTCGCGTCGAGGTCGATCGCGGTCGCGGCGAGGATCGCGTCGAATGCGCCGAGACGCTCGTTGTGCTCGAACAGCGTCAGTCCGCGGCGCAGGCGCTCCTCTTCGACCGTGATCAACGGCGTGAGCAGGTCGGCATAGTCGCCGCCGAGCGCCACGGCGTCGGAGCGCTCGCGACGCTGGGCTCGCACGTGCACGAACTCCTGGATCACCTCGACCGTGCTCGTAGCCTCGATCTCGCCCTGGGCGATCGCGTCGACCAGGCGACGGCAGGGATATCGCAGCGGGTGATCGGCGCCCTTCGCGTACACGAGCACAGTCGTGTCGAGGACGATCATGCTCGACGTCCGCGCAACGCCTCCAGCTCGGCGCGCAGCTCGTGCGGCTCCGGGACGGGCATGTCGGAGGCCTCCAGCAGTCGCCGCCCGGCGGCCAGGCGTCGGGAGGACGGGCCACTCAAACCGCGGTCGATCGCCTCCCGCACGACGGTTGCGACGGAGACTCCCCGCGCGCGTGCGACACCCGTGATCCGCCGGTGACGCTCGTCGTCGATCAAGATCTGCAGGCGATGGTCAAGCATGCTCATACTGTAGCATGCTCATAAACTGCCTTCGCGTCCGTGGAGTCGACCTCATGTCGTCGGGCTCGTGTGCGGGCGATCGTCTAGCCTCCCCGGTGGAAGGGTGGCAGAGTGGTTGAATGCGGCGGTCTCGAAAACCGTTTCGGGGGAGATTCCTCCGACGGGGGTTCGAATCCCCCCCCTTCCGCTTTGTTGTGTCTCGGGACATGCCGGACGCGTGTCTCGGGTGATCGTGGACAGGACTGATGCCACGGGAGATCATGGAGCTCGATTCCACCGCCACGGCGATGCCCGAGCGCATCGAGCCGATGCAGGCTCGCCTGTCGACACTGCCCCGCGATGAGTCGGGGTGGGCGTTCGAAGTCAAGTGGGACGGGGTGCGCGCGGCGGCTTACTCGCAGCCGGGGCGCATGCGCCTGTTAAGTCGCAACGGCAATGACGTCACGGCCGCCTATCCGGAGCTGTGCGCGCTGAATGACTCGCTGGGTGCGCACGCAGCGATCCTCGACGGCGAGATCGTCGCCTTCGACGAGAGTGGCCGTCCCAGCTTCGAGGCGCTGCAGCCGCGCATGCACAAGCGTGACGAGGGGGATGTGCGCGGCCTCATGCAGAGCATTCCGGTTACGTACGTCGTGTTCGACCTGCTGTGGCTGGACGGCCATGGCCTCATCGACCTCCCCTACAGCCGGCGGCGCGAGCTCCTGCAGGCCCTGGATCTGCAGGGAGCGCACTGGCGCATCCCGGAGCTCCATGTCGGCGACGGTACCGGGCTGCTGGCCGCCACGCGCGAGCTGGGCATGGAGGGCATTGTCGGCAAGCGCCTCGATTCTCGCTACGCCCCCGGGCGGCGCGAGGGCGCTTGGATCAAGGTCAAGAACCACCGCCGCCAGGAGCTCGTGATCGGCGGCTGGACCGAGGGCAAAGGCGTGCGCAGCGGGCAGATCGGGGCGCTCGAGCTCGGTGTGCACGACGAGCGAGGCGAGCTGCGCCATGCCGGACGGGTCGGAACGGGCTTCGACGAGGCAGAGCTCGAACGTCTCACCGGTCTCCTCGTGCCCCTCGCGCGCGAGGACTCCCCGTTCGCCGGTCCTCAGCCTCCGCGCGGTGCGCACTTCGTGGAGCCGCGCCTGGTGTGCGAGGTCGAATTCAGCGAGTGGACGCGAGCCGGCAAGGTCCGCCAGGCCTCATACAAGGGTTTGCGCGAGGACAAGGTTCCCGCCGAGGTGAGGCGCGAGCGCGAGCACCCCGCGGAGGGCGATCACAAAGACGTCTGCTCGTCGCCCGCCGCCGCCGGTGCCGGCAGCGAGGTTGAAGAGTGCGCGATTACGGGTAACACCGAAACCGTGCCCGAGACGATCGCCCCGAGCAAGACGCGCGCGCCGAAAGCGAAGGCGAGGGGCGCCGTGCGAAGGGCGACGGGCCCCGTGCAGAGCGTGGAAGTGCAGGGTCGCACGCTGCGACTGACGAACCTCGACAAGGTTCTCTATCCGCACACCGGCTTCACCAAGGGCGATCTGATCGGCTACTACGCCGCGATCGCGCCCGTGCTCCTGCCGCATCTGCACGACCGTCCGCTGACGCTCAAGCGCTATCCCGACGGCGTCGAGGGCGAGCATTTCTACGAGAAGCAGTGCCCCGCCCACCGTCCTGAGTGGGTACAGACGACGGCCGTGTGGAGTGGGCGCACCGAGCGCGAGATCGACTACTGCCTCTGCCAGGACCTGCCGACGCTCGTATGGCTCGGCAACCTCGCCGACCTGGAGCTGCACCCCTCGCTCTCGCACGCGCAGAAGCTCGAGTATCCGAGCACGCTCGCCTTCGATCTCGACCCCGGGCCTCCGGCGGGCATGGTGCAGTGCTGCGAGGTCGCGCTGCTGCTGCGCGACATGTTCGCCGAGCTCGGCCTGAAGGCGTTCGCCAAGACGTCGGGCCTGTCGGGCATGCAGGTCTACGTGCCGCTGAACCGCGGCGAGGCGAGCTATGAGCAGACCAAGCCCTTCGCCCGTGCCGTGGCCGACCTGCTGGCGCAACGCCGCCCCAGGCTCGTGGTCTCGCACATGGTCAAGGCCGCGCGACGGAACAGGGTGCTGATCGACTGGAGCCAGAACGACGAGCACAAGACGACCGTCTCGGTGTACTCGCCGCGAGCCGGGCAGACGCCGACCGTCTCCACGCCCCTCGGCTGGGAGGAGGTCGCGGCCTGTCTCGACGCGGGGGAGTCCGCGCAGTTGCGGTTCGCGCCGGTCCAAGCGATCGATCGCGTACACGAGCACGGAGATCTGTTCGCCGAGGTGCTCTCACTGCGCCAATCGCTTCCGGCGTTGGGAGGGTGAGGGCGGTGAGCGTGCGCTTGGTCCACGATCGGCCGGTCGGATATAACGGAGCGGCCCTCGCAATCACGACAGTTCGACCGACCGATCCGATGACAGTTTCAGGGCGCACCCGCACGGAGATCGCACAGCTGCTGTTCGACGCCTTCAATGGGCGCAAGCTGGAGGTGACCCTGGCGCTGTTGCACCCGGAGATCGTGTTCGAGCCGGTCTCCGGCGCGGTGCTCAACGACGGCGAGCCCTACCACGGCCATGAGGGGATGCGGCGCTACTACGCCGATGTGCGGGCGCACTGGCGTGAGCTGACGGTCGACCCGACGCATCTGCGCGAGGCCGGCAACGCGGTCGTTGCGCTCGGTCACGTCAACGGCGCGAGCGACGCGGGGTTGCTGCGCGACGCACCGACGACGTGGGTGTTCAAGTTCAGGGACGGCCTCGTCGCCCACATCCAGATCTTCTCCGACCAGCGCCTCGCGCGCGAGGCGCTGGGGCTGTAGCGCATCCTGAGCGCGGGAGTGTCGAGCCCGGTCGCTGCCCGGCGCGATCGCGCATGTTCGGGCGCGGTCCGCTAGGAGTATCCGGATGAACGAGCGAACGAGGGCGCACCTGTGAGCGGCGCCGAGCTCGGCCTCGCACTGTCCGTGCTGCTCGCTTGCGCGGTCGAGGCGGTCGAGGCACTGACGATCGTGCTCGCCGTCGGCACGACGCGCAGTTGGTCTTCGGCAATGATCGGCGTCGGCGCAGCACTGGTCGTGCTCGCGGGAGTCGTCGCCGGGTTGGGGCCGGCGCTGACCGCGCTGCCGATCGACGTCCTGCGCATCGTGGTCGGCGGGCTGTTGCTGATCTTCGGGCTGCAGTGGTTGCGCAAGGCGATCCTGCGCGCGGCCGGGTTGAAGGCAAAGCACGACGAGCGCGAGACGTACGAGCTCGAGTCCGCGGCGGCGGTAGCCGCCGGAGGGCGGCGCGCGGGCTTTGACGGGTACTCGTTTGCGATCTCGTTCAAGGGCGTGTTGCTCGAGGGTCTCGAGGTCGTCTTCATCGTGCTCACGTTCGGCGCCAACCAGCACCGAGTGGGTCTCGCCGCGGCGGCGGCCGGGCTGGCGGTGCTGCTCGTCGTGCTCGCCGGCGTCGCCGTGCGAGCTCCGCTGGGGAAGGTTCCGGAGAACACGATGAAGTTCGCCGTCGGCGTGATGCTCAGCTCGTTCGGCATGTTCTGGGGCGCTGAGGGCGCCGGGGCCGGCTGGCCCGGGGGTGAGGCGGCGCTGCTCGCGATCGTGCCCGGCGTGCTGGTCCTCGCCGTCGTGATCGTTCGGCACTCGCAGCGGTGGGTCCTGACGACGCAGGCCGGTGAGGTCTCCCCGGCGACCGCCGCGCATAGGGCGGCGTCGGACGCATGAAGCCGCTCGGCGCCGGCCTCTTCGCGGTCTGGAACTTCGTCGTCGGCGATGACTGGCCCACGGCCGTCGGCGTGGTCGTTGCGCTCGCGCTCACCGCCGCCATCGTGCGGGTCGGTGTGGCAGCGTGGTGGGCGCTGCCCGTCGCCGTCGTCGTGCTGCTCACGCTCTCGATTCGGCGCGCGATGCGACTCAGGTAGCCCGAGCATCAGACCTCAGGCGGGCGCAGGCGCGCGCGAAGATCCTCCCGTAGACCGTTGTGACGAAGCTCTGCTCGCCTCAGCCTGATGCCCGGCCCACTCCCTTGACAGGCCGGCATGCCCTTCCCGACGCCCTCGACCTGAAGGATCAACGATGAGACGTCCTGTGTCAACCTTTTTGTGCGAGGAGTGTGTTGAGGGCTCGGTGGTGGTTGGGGTTGTAGGGCGTGTTGTGTTGCCAGCAGCGCCAGATGACGCGGGTCCAGGCGCGTCCGAGGATGCGGATGGCGTGGGGATGGTCGGCGCCGCGGGCGCGGGCTCGTTGGTAAACGTCGTTGGCCCAGGGGTGCCAGTGGCGGGTGCTGTCGGCGAGGACACCGACGTGGTCGCGCAGGCGCTTATCGCACGCCCAGCGGAAGGTGGCGTTGGTGCGCTTGCCGGATTGGACTGTGACGGGGGCTTGGCCGGCGTCAGCAGCGAGTGTGTCGTTTGTGGGGTAGCGGGCGCGGTTGTCGCCGATCTCCGCGAGCAGGCCAGCGGCAGTCACGACGCTCTTTGGGTCGCGGAAGAAAGCGAGGAAGATCGCGCCGTCGGGGTGGGTTCGCACCGCGCCAGCGATTTGACTGGTGAGCTGACTGATCTGTTCCACGAGTGGTCGCAGCGCAGCGATGAGTCCCAGCACGGCGCTGCGACGGGCGTCTGTCTCGAGTTCACCGACGATCGCTTGGGGAGCGTTTCGCAGCCTTGCGAGCAGCTCAGCGGGCGATTTGCGTCCGCAGTAGGCGTGGCGTGCGAGGAAGCTTCCCAGCCGCTTCTCGCCGAGGCCGCGGGTGTCGTTGGGGCTGGGGTAGCGCTCCAGGAAAGCGAGAGCGATCGGGCTGTCGACGTCAGCGAAGATCTGCTCGGCGCCGGGCCAGAACGCTTGCAGGTGAGCGCGGAGCTGGTTGGCGAGTGCGACACGTGCCTTGACGAGGTCTTCGCGTGTTCGCACGAGCGCTCTCAGGGCGAGTGTCTCATCGCTGCTGGGCGCAAGGGCGGGGAAGCGGTGACGATCGGTGCGAGCGAGCTCGCACAGCACCATCGCGTCGAAGCGGTCGTTCTTGCCCGCCGCCGCGCGGAAACGATCGCGTGCGGCCTTGAGCTGGTTGGGGTGGATCGCGAGTACCGGGATGCCGGCTGCCAGGAGGCGTCCAACGAGCAGTCCGTCCGGGCGCTCGATCGCACAGACCTTGACCTCGTGGCGGCGCAGCAGGTCAATCAGTGCGCTGATGCCGTGCTCGTTATGGCTGAACTGCTCTGCCGCGAGCGTTCCGCCGAACTCGTCGGTGATGTGAATGTCGTGCCAGGCACTAGCCCAGTCGATCCCGCAGATTGCGCTCACAGATTCTCCTCCCGTTCCAGGGTTCGCTTGAAAAATGCTGACCAGGAGGTACCGTGGCGGGTGCTCATAGGCAGGCCCTCGGTGGGGCAACGCCCTGTTGCCGCTCTGGGTGCCTCACACCACCGGGAGGCGCTTGTCTCATCGTGGCCGTCTGAGCGGCAAGCGAGCCTGGCGCTCTCCCGGTGGTGGTCAGCTATGTGCGCTGAGTCTCAGGCCTCGCCAAACCAGCAGTCGAGCGAGATCTCCCTCTCTCGGAAAGAAAAAGAGAGCAACCCCACCACCCAGCAACCAAAGGTTGCCCTATGAGACGCCCGCGCGTGCACACCGAGACCGCCGACCCCGGTCTTCCCAGCCTGCCGGGGATCGTCCGCCCAGCGACTCGCTGGTTCCGTTCCTCTCCACCGTGCTATGCCATCCGCCTACTGGACCAGCCAAGGCCTGCGCACGTTCACCGATTCATGCCACCGCCTCCGGGATGCTGAGCGAACCACCGGATGCGGACCGCACGTCCGGTGGTGTGGGAGGCGCCGGGGGTGAGCCCCGCGCCTACCCGATGAGGGCCTGCGGAGTCCTCGAGCGCCCCTCAAACCCGGGCCATCACCAGCCCGCAGGCGAGCACGACCATCGCCAGCGACAGCGCCGCGAGGGCGCCGTCGAGCGGCGCGAGCATGCTCTCGACCGTGACCTGCTCGACGCTGCCGTCTGCGCGCGTGCGCATGCCCTCCACCGCGCGCGTGCGGCGACGCAGCTCGCGCGCGGGCGTGGACAGGCGGCGCTGGGCGACGCTCACGAGCGTGCAGGCGACGGCGACCGCGACGCCCGCAAGCGTGATCCGCTCGGACTCGACCACATAGCCGGCGAGCGCCGGAAATGCGCCCCAGCCGAGCGCGAACCAGATGTTCGAGTGCGCGCGACCGCCGAGCAGCTCGAGGTTGTAGACGGGCACGAACAGCGCGCCCGCCACGACGAACGGCGCGAGCAGCGGCGTGACCTCGAGGATCCCCGCGACGCCGATTGCCAGCGCGCCGAGCATGCTCAGCGCGGCCAGCACGATCAGCGCGCGGTCGGAGATCGAAGTGCGGAGCGGGCGGTCGTGCAGCTCGTCCAGCGCGTGCGCGCCGACGCCGACCGCGAGCGCGAACGCCGCCAGCGCCCACAGCAGGCGCCCGGCGTCGAAGCTAGGGGCGATCGCCGCGCCGATCGCGACATAGCTGAGATGCCAGGCGGTGTAGGGGGGATGCGCAAGTGCGAGCAGGTCTCCGGGCAGGCCCCGTCCGCGCGCGTAGAAGGCGGGGCGCTCAGTGCTCGCGTGCATCGGCCCGCCTGGCCGACATGACGACGCCTCCACCGAGACTCATCCGCCGCACGCGGACATCCTGCAGCCCCGCACGCTGCCAGTACTCGACGATCTCCTCCAAGGGGTGGCGCTCGTAGAAGCCGGCGATGCTGGGGCCGAGGAAGCGGCCGACCTCGTACCACTCGCGCGAGAACACCCGTCCGAGCACGGGCAGGCCCACGGCGGTGTAGAAGCGCCACGCCAGATGCGGGACGGGACGCGGAGGAACGCCGAACTCGAGCGAGGCGATGCGCGCGCCCGGCTCGAGCACGCGCGCGAGCTCGCGCATCGTCGCCGGCGGGTCGTCCACATAGCGCAGCAGGTAGGTGAACGTGAGCGCGTCGAAGCTCGCGTCCGCGAACGGCAGGCTCTCGGCTTCTCCGGCTACGAGCTCGACGCGACGCGAGTCCGGTCCGGCGTCGAAGCGCGCGCGGGCGCGGGCGAGCATCTGGGCGCTCTGGTCGAGCCCCACGACCGTGCAGCCGGGCTCGCGCGCGAGCAGCTCGGCGACGACCATGCCCGTGCCCGTGGCCACGTCGAGGATGCGCTGCCCCGGGGCGGGCGCGATCTCGCTCACGAGCGCGCGGCGCCAGCGCGGGTCCTGCCAGAAGCTGAGCGCCGCCGAAAGCTCGTCATAGCGCGCGGGCAGGCCGCGGAACAGCTCGAGCGCCTGTTCCTTGCGCGGGGAGCCGGCCTTTGCTGCGGCCGCGGGCTCAGTCGCCGACATCGTCTCCCGTGGCCCTCTCGGCGACCGCAGACCGCTCGTTTCCCTCGGCCCACACGACGGCTCCCTTGGCGGCGGTGTCGCTCGTGGCCTCCGTCTCTTCCTCAGCGATTACGTCCCGCTCGGTCGTGTCGGCGGCGGTCGTGGTCGTCATCACCGCGGCGCTGCTGCCGCCCATCGCCCGTCGTGAGGGGCCCGGGATCAGCACTCTGGCGGCGGCCGCCAGCCAGTAGGGACGCGGCACGTAACGCTCGGCCTTGCGCCCGATACCCGCTTCGTAGATCGCCTCGGCGGCGCGCTCGGGCGTGGATACCGCCCAGCGCGTCCACGGGCGTGCGGTCAGCTCTGCCTGCGGGAACCCCTCGGTGGAGATGAACCCCGGCAGCACCAGCCCGACGTGCACGCCGTACGGACGCTCCTCCATCGACAGCGCGTCCGACCACGAGGCGAGCGCGGCCTTGGAGGCGCTGTAGGCGCCGGTGCCCGCGCGCGTGACGCGAGCGGCGGTGGAGGCGATATTGACGATCGCGCTCGGTGCGCTCGAGCGCAGCAGCGGGAGCAGCGCCTCGGTGAGACGGACCTGGGCGTCGAAGTTGATCGCCATCGTGCGCTTCACGTTCTCGTAGCCGCCCTCGTCGAAGCGTTTGCGCCAGGCCGCGCCCGCATTGTTGACGAGCAGGTCGAGGCGCCCGTGACGCTCGAGGAGGTGCGTGCGGATCTGCTCGGGCGCGTCCTCCGCGACGAGATCGCAGCCGATCCAGCTCACGCGCTCGGCGCCCAGCGCCGGCGCGAGCGAGGCGGCCAGCTCGCGCAGGCGCTCCTCGCGGCGGGCGACCAGCACGAGCGAGGCGCCCGGCTCACGCGCGAGGCGTCGAGCGGCGGCTTCGCCGATGCCGCTGGAGGCGCCCGTCACGAGCAGCACCGGCCCCGTGCCCCGCGCGGGTGCGATCGACTCGCTCACAGCCCTCGTCCGGGCTCGGTGAGCGGACCCACGCGGGATCCCGCGTGCGAATGTCTCCCCAGTTCGAACATCTCCGAGTGCAGAGACTACGCCTCCAGCAGTCGCGCCCCCGCGCAGGGTCGCACCTCGCGCGCTCCACCGGGCGTCTCGACGCCCGGTGGCAGCAGTCCGAGCACGCTGCCGCCGAAACCTCCGCCCAGCAGTCGCGCTCCGGCGGCACCCGCATCGAGCATCCGCGTGACCGTCGCCTCGACGGTGGGAGTGGAGATCTCCATGTCATCGCGCAGACTCGCGTGCGACTCGTTCAGCAGTCGCGCCAGGCCGGGCAGATCGCCGGCGCGCAGCGCCGCCACGGCGCCGTCCACGCGCGCGTTGTCGCTGAGCACGTGGCACGCGCGCCGGTCAAGCGGCGGTGGCAGCCGCGCCACCTCCGCCGGGCTCGCCTCGCGCAGCGAAGCGCACGCCCAACAGCTCGCACGCTCGCGCGCATTCTTCGCGCCGCTGGTTGTAGCCGGAGCTCGCGTTCTCGCGCCGCTCGCCCGTGTCGAGCGTGACCAGGCGCCAGCCGTCGAGCTCCAGCGGCGACGGCCTGCACGGCGAGCGTCTGGAAGTCGATGCGCACCGCCCGTTCGCGCTCCCCGTACAGCGAGGTCAGCTGGTCGAGCAGGCCGGTGCGCGCGCCCGCCCATTGGTTCTCCACGCGCGAGGCCAGCCGGGCCAGGTCGGTGCGCCCGATCTCGCTCTCGCTCCCGGCGAGCGCGAGCAGCGCCAGCGCGAGCGCGATCTCGAGCGCCGCCGAGGAGGACATGCCGGCGCCGCGCGGCACGTCGCCGCGAGATCTCGAGGCTCGCGCCGACCGGGCGCAGCCCCGCCCGCGCCAGCTCTGCCACGGTGCCGCGCACGAACGCGCGCCAGCCCGACGCGGGCGGCGGGTCGGCGAGCGCGAACTCGTCGTCCTCGCCGAGATCGAGCGCGTGCGCGCGCACGCGCTCGAGGCTGTCGGCGCCCGGCTGGAGTCGCTGCGCGCGTCACGGTCACGCCCTGGGCGATCGCCAGCGCCAGCGCGAGCCCGTCGTTGTAGTCGGTGTGCTCGCCGATCACGCACACGCGTCCGGGCGCGAACGCGCGCACGTGCTCAGGCGGCATCGGCGATCGCGCGGCGCAGCAGGGCCGCGGAGTCCTCGGGGAGCGTGTCGGAGATGAACGTGCCCGCACCCTGCTCGGAGCCGGCGAGGTACTTGAGCTTCTCGGCAGTGCGCAGCGGCGGGTAGAACTCGACGTGCAGATGTCCCTGCGCGCGGCCGTCGGTCGGCGCCTGGTGCACCGCCATCACGTAGGGGAAGGGACGTCGTAGCTCGAACAGCGCGTCGTAGCCGCGCACGAGCGCTCTGCAGGGCGTCGGCGAGCGCGTCCAGCTCGCCCGGCTCGCAGGCCGGCAGGCTGGGGCGGTGCGCGCGCATGACCACGTGCGCTTCATAGGCCCAGCGCGCGGCGTAGGGCACGTACACGACCACCTCCTCGTTCTCGTACACCACGCGCTCGCCCTCGCGCAGCTCGCGCGCCAACAGTGCGCACGGCGCGCAGCCCCCGAGGCGCGCGTCGGCCGCAAGCTCGAGCGCCGGCACGGGCGGCAAGAACGGGTAGGCGTAGATCTGGCCGTGAGGGTGGTGCAGCGTGACGCCGACCTCGACGCCGCGGTTCTCGAAGATGAACACGTACGTCCACGTCCTCGCGCGCGCCGAGCTCCTCGTAGCGGTGGCGCCACACCCACATCAGCGCGCGTGCGCGCGCGGCCGGCAGGGTCCCGAACGAGCCCGCGTGGGAGTCGGTGTAGACGACCACCTCGGCCGCGCCCCGCGGCGCGGCGAAGGCGGGGAAGCGGTTCTCGAACACGGCGATCTCGAAGGCCTCGAAGGGGATCTCGGTCGGCTCCCCGCCGGGGCGGGTGGGGCACAGCGGGCAGTGCTCGGCGGGAGGCAGGAACGTGCGCTCCTGGCGGTCGATCGCGTAGGCGACCTGCTCGCCGCGCAGCTCCTCGAAGCGCAGTTCGCTCATGCCGGTCGATCACCGGACCCGTCGGCGCGCTCGCGCGGCGGCTCGTGCAGCGTGTACAGGATCAGTGCGCGTCCGTCGTCTTTGACGTGGCGCGAGACCGCGAGCGGCCCGAATTGCTCGGTCGGTTCGGCCAACTCGTCGCGTTCGCGCGGCTCGACGGCGGCGGACGGGGTCGACTTGTCGCGATCGGGGGTGCCGGCCATCCCCCAGGTATACCTCCCGGGCCCTCGCGATGCGCTTTGCGTAATCCGTAGAACCCCGCAACAGGACGGCGGATTAACCGCTCCGGAAACCCTTGACTGACACGGAGGTTAGCGGGATCGTAAAGGAGGGAATGTAGATGGTGAGCGTCAGCCATCTGACGCCACTCCACAAAGTCAGTTAGGAGGAGGGTCAATCAGATGTCCGACACCGATCAAGCCTACGAGGCGGTGGAGCGTCTGGAGTACGCCGACCGCACAGCGGGAGTCTCAGAGGCGCTGCGCCCGGGGTTCGACCGCCGCGCGTTCCTGCGCCGCACCGCGCTCACGGGCGTGGCGGCGGGCTCGGTGAGCACGATTCTTGCCGCGTGCGGTTCGAGCGCGTCCAGCGGTGGGGGCTCGTCCGACGTGTTCGGCTCGCATCCGAACTACAAATTCGTGTTCGTCAACCACGTCACGACCAACCCGTTCTTCGTGCCCACGCAGTACGGCGCGGCCGATGCGTGCAAGCTGCTGGGCTGCTCCTATCAGTGGACGGGCTCGGAATCGAGCAACGTCAATCAGATGGTCAACGCGATGAACACCGCGGTGACCAGCGGCGCCAACGGGATCGCCGTGGCGCTGATCGACCTGCATGCCTTCAACGCTCCCACCGAAGCGGCGCTGAAGGCGGGCATCCCGGTGCTCGCCTACAACGCCGACGCGGAAGGCAACAAGCGCCTCTCCTACATCGGCCAGGACCTGAAAAAGGCCGGCGAACAGATGGGCGAACGGATCGTCGCCGCGGTCCCCTCTGGCGATGTGGCGCTGTTCATCGCAACGCCGGGCTCGGCCAACCTGCAGCCGCGCATCGAAGGCGCCGAAGCGGCGATCAAGGCCTCGGGGAAGCCGATCAAAGTGCACACGGTCGCCACGGGCGCGGCGGTGCCGGGTGAGCTCTCGACGATCGACGCCTACTGGGTTGGGCATCCGAGCACGAAGGGGATGTACGCGGTCGACGGCGGCTCGCACGGAATCGCTGGCGAAAGTGATGCAGAAGTACGGGCTGCCCGGCAAAGGCGTGAAGGCCGGCGGCTTCGACCTCACCGAACAGACGCAGAAGCTGCTGCAGGAAGGCAACATCGAATTCACGATCGACCAGCAGCCCTATCTGCAGGGCTTCCTGCCGGTGCTGCAGCTGTTCCTGTGGCACGTCTCCGGGACGCTGACGGGCCCCGCGGAAACCGACACGGGGTTGAAGTTCCTCAACAAAGAAACGGTCGCGCCGTACGTCGAATCGAAAACCCGTTACGAGGGAACCTCCTCGTCGGTGACGGTCGTCCCGATCAAGGCCGGCACGCCCGCGTAGGCCGTCGCGGTCATGGCCAGCGCGATGGGAGGGTCGTCGTCGTCATCATCGGCCTCGGCCTCGGCCTCCGGGGAGGGTCCCTCGGGGGCCGAACCCCCGGTGAAAGAGCCCCCGGCGCGATCGCGCCGGGGGTCGCCGAGCGCCGCGGCGCTGTGGCGCGAACGGATCCTCGGCCTGCGCGAGGGCAGCATCATCGTCGTCACGCTCGTCGTGGCGATCTACTTCGCCGCGAACACGTCGAGCTTTGCGACCTCGGCGAACTTCAAGACGCTGCTGCCCTACTTCGCCCCGTTCGCGATCCTCGGCGCGGGCGAGGTGTTCGTGATGATCCTCGGCGAGATCGACCTGTCGATCGGCGGCACGTACCTGCTCGCGCCCTACCTCTTCTACAAGCTCGACGCGTCGGTCGGACTGGGCTTGGTGCCGAGCGTGATCGTGGCGCTGATCGCCTGCATGGCGGTGGGGATGATCAACGGGTTCTTCGTGGCGGTCGTCGGCATCAGCTCGTTCGTGACGACGCTCGGCATGCTGTTCGCGCTGGAGGGACTGACGTTGATCATCTCCCACGGCCAGCCCGTGGCGACGCCGGGCGCGCAGGTGCACGCGACCACCCACCAGGTCACGCACGTGGTCAACGGCGTGCACATCCAGCTCCCGGAAACGGTCAACCACATCAGCACGTTCGCGAAAGTCTTCGGCGGGGGCGTCTACTCGGAGCTGATCTGGGCGCTCGTGATCGTGATCGTGCTGCAGACCGTGCTGACGTTCACCCGCTGGGGTCTGTACACGGTGGCGGTCGGCTCGAACAAGCTCGGCGCGGCCGAGGCGGGGGTGCGGGTGCGGCTGGTGACGGTGCGCAACTTCATCCTGTGCGCGCTGACCGGCGGGCTCGTGGGGATCCTCGAGGCGGTGCGCTCGGGCACCGTCCAGCCGGACACGGCCGGGGCGAACGAAATTCTCTTCTACGGCATCGCCGCGGCGGTGATCGGCGGCACGCTGCTGGCGGGCGGCTCGGGGACGGTCGTGGGCGCGCTGATCGGGGCGCTGTTCCTGGGCATCCTGCACGACGGGCTGACGTTGCAGGGGGTCAACGCGAACTACCTGCTGTTCTACCTGGGCCTGGCGATCATCGTGGCGATGACGGTCAACGTGTACGTGCAGCGCGCGCGGAGGGGGCACGGCAGTGGCTGACCAACCGACGATCCCGGCGGAGACGATCGTGCAGCCGAGCACGGCCTCGGATGACGTGCTGCGGGTCGAGCACATCTCCAAGCGCTTCGGTCCGGTCACGGCGCTGCGCGACGTGAGCCTGCACCTGAAGCAGGGCGAGGTGCTGGGCCTGCTGGGCGACAACGGCGCGGGCAAGTCGACGCTGATCAAGATCCTCAGCGGCTTCCAGCGCCAGGACTCGGGCGAGATGTTCCTGCACGGGCAGCCGTACGTGCCGAAAGGCGTGGACGATGCGCGCGCGAAAGGGATCGACACCGTCTACCAGGATCTGGCGCTGATCGACGAACTGTCGGTCTACCACAACCTGTTCCTGCGCCGCGAGCGCGTGCACCGCCCGTTGCCGTTCCTGGCGAACCGCGAGATGAAGCTGCAGGCGCGCCGCGCGCTCGATGAGATCGGGATCAACATCCCCCGCATCGACGTCGCCGTCGCGCGCCTGTCGGGCGGTCAGCGCCAGGCGATCGCGGTCGCGCGCACGGTGAACGGCGACGCGGACATCATCCTGCTGGACGAGCCCCTCGCGGCGATGGGCGCAAAGGAGGGCTCGATGATCCTCGACCTCGTGGCGCGCCTGAAGGAGGAGGGGCGCGTGTCGATCATCATGATCCTGCACAACTACGTGCACGTGCTGCAGGCGTGCGACCGCGTGAGCATGATCCAGGAGGGCGTGATCGCGCTGGACAAGCCCACGGCGGAGACCTCGGTGGAGGAGCTGACGGACATCGTCGTCAACGAGTACCGGCGCGCGCGCGAGGCGGCGCACGCGGAAGAGGCGTCGTCGCGGGTGGCCGGATAGGAGGTCCCCGTCGCATGCGACGGGGACACCAGGGCCGCATGCGGCCCTGGTCCCGAGACGTGCATGCACGTCTCGGCCGGCGGCGCATGCGCCGCCGGAACGACACACCGCATGCGGCGTGTCGCGAACCGCACATGTGCGGTTCGGCCCGACAATATGAGGGCGATACGCGAGAGGTCTCTTGCAGGGTGATCCGGTGGCCGCGACGCGCGGTACTCTCGGTCGATCGCGATCTCAGCCCGTAGGACCAGCCCCAGCACCAGATGAGCGCCACAGCGGAACGCAGTCGCAGCGTATGGCCGATCGTCGGCGTGCTCGTCGCCGTGCTCGTGGTGGTGCTCGCGGGTGGGATGTACCTCTACGACCACGCCCACCGCGACACGATCGCCGACGGCGTCACGATCGACGGGGTCGCCGTGGGCGGGCTGAGCGAGAGCGCGGCGCTGCACAAGGTCCAGCACGCCGTGATCGATCCGCTGAACCGCCCGCTGGTCGTGCGCTCGAGTGCGGGCACCTGGACGCTCGGCCCGCGCGAAGCGCGACTGACGGTCGACGCGCAGAACATGGTCGCGCAGGCCCTGCACGCCAGCCGCGAAGGCTCGATCGTGACGCGCACGTTCCGGGGGCTGTTCGGAGGCGACGTGCACCGGAACGTTCCGCTGGTCGTGGACTACTCCCACGAAGCCGTGACGGCACTGACCGCGCAAGTGCGCGCGGCGGTGGACCATTCTGCGCAGAACGCGAGCGTGCAGCCGAGCGCGAGCGGACTGAGCACCGTGGCGGCGAAGCCCGGGCTGACCGTCGAGAACGAACTGCTGGGCGGGCGGATCGTGCACGCGCTGACGGGGCAGAGCGCCTCACGAACGGTGATCGTGCCGACCAAGGCGCTCGCGCCGACGGTGAGCACGGCGCAGCTCGCGAGCCGGTACCCGGCGTACATCGTCGTGGATCGTTCGAGCTTCCAGCTGCGCTTCTACGAACACCTGCGCCTCGCGAAAACCTACGAAATCGCAGTCGGCATGGAAGGCCTCGAAACGCCCGCGGGCCTGCACCACGTCGAATGGAAGGAGGAAAACCCGCCCTGGCTGGTGCCGCACAAAGCGTGGGCGGGAGCCCTGGCCGGCAAGACGATCCCGCCCGGGCCGCAGGACCCTCTGAAGGCGCGGTTCATGTCCTTCGACGGCGGCGCTGGGATCCACGGGATCGACCCCAGCGAGTACTCCTCGATCGGCCACGACGCCTCGCACGGGTGCGTGCGGATGCGCATCCCGGACGTGATCGCGCTGTACGGCCGCACGCCCGTGGGCACGCCCGTCTACATCATCTGAGGCTCGGGCCTCAGACCCGGCGGGTGCGGTCGGGCTTGGTGAGGTAGCTCTGGTTCTGCTGACGCTCGCCGCGGATCTGGATGGCGATCAGCACGACGAAGATGTTGACGAGGATGCCGATCCCGATGAAGGTGACGATCAGGCCGACGTCCTTGGAGAAGGCCGCGTTGGCGGCGAGCACGGGTGCCATCGCGCGAGAGCCTACCAGCGCAGCCGACGCTCGCGTCGCGCAGGTTCGCTCCCGGCGCCGCCCGGGGTCGTGACTCGTGGCACCGGGCGCCGACGTAGAGGAGCGGACGTCCTCGGCCTCCGCTGCGACGGGGCGAGCAGCCCGTTCGCAGTAGGCTCTAGGGCCATTACCCGGATGCGAGTGCGGGGAGAGGTGCCGGAGCGGTTGAACGGGCACGACTGGAAATCGTGTGACGGGGGAAACTTCGTCCGAGGGTTCGAATCCCTCCCTCTCCGTTTCGGCTGGGTTTGTGACGATTGTTCGAACTCCGGCGCCCTCGCCCTGTCTCGCTGTTAGCCGCCCAGGCGAAGCAGCGAGAGGAAGCCGTCCCAAGTAGCGCTCATGATGGTGCCTTGCCCCGAATCAGCTTCTTCTACGGCATCACGATCACGATGTACTTCTACGATCACGAACCGTCCCATTTCCATGCTCAATACGCCGAGCATCATGCGGTGATCGCGATCGACACCGGTGCGGTACTCGTGGGAGAGCTACCGAACCGTGCGCTCAAGCTCGTGGACGAGTGGGCGACGCTGCACCTTGCAGAGCTGGAGGCAAACTGGCGCCGAGCGAGGGATGGCGGCACTCCTGAGGCGATCGACCCGTTGCCATAAGATGGGATCGTGGATTTTGTAAGGGTCACGTCCGTGGAGGTTCTAGATCACTATCGGCTGCGGCTTGGCTTTAGCGATGGCAGCTCCCGCGATGTCGATCTCACCGGGGGGCTACACGGTCCCGTGTTCGAGCCGCTTGCCGACCCCGCTTTCTTCGCACAGGTTCGTGTCGATGATGAGCTCGGGACAGTCGTATGGCCTAATGGCGCCGATCTCGACCCGCTTGTCTTGCATGGCGACTTCGAGCCGGCCTCGCGCTTGGCGCATCGCTAGATTCGAGACAAGTCCTGGCAATCCGAGTGCCGAGTGCCGCTACGCAGCAGCCTCTATGTCTGCTTCGGTAATCCAGCGTGCCAACAACGAGAGGGCGGCAAGCCTCTCTAGTGCATCCTGTTCGCCTAGCTCGTGCTGCTCGTTGGGGAGGTGCCCGACGGGATTGCGTATCGCCTGGAAGCAACCGACGCCAAAGCTCATGACGCCTTGACGCATCGACTCTCGAGTCTGATCGTCCTCGATCCTTGAGAAGCGCAGCCGGAGCTTGCTAGAAGCCGCTGGAGACTCCGAGAATGCCTCGCGGACCAGCTTGACGTCCGATACGTCACGGCGATCGAGGCGCTCCTGAAGCATCGAGTTGATGGCCTTAGCCTGGATCCACCGCATAGTTCCGTGATTGGTGGCGATCGGGGGGGGGGGGGGGTTGATGGTTTGGCGGGCTGGTGATCGTGTGTGCGTGGTGGGGGTGGTGGCTGGGGGTGGTTTTTGAGGGCGCGTGCGGGGCATTTTTGGCGTGCTGGGATCGCCGGTGTCGGCGGGGGGTCTGCGTGGTGGCGGGTAGGGGTATGGCTGCGCGTCAGGTCGCTGGGGGTAGCGCTCGTATGCGTGCGAGGGCGCGAGTGAAGTCGCCTTGCCAGGGCCAGCGTGCGGGGAGGTGTAGCGTCCACTGGCGCGCCGTGCGGGTCAGCCGGCCGGGTATTTGAAGCAGCCGGCGGCGGAAGGTGCGGGCCGCGCGAACCGTCTCGCCGGGTAGCCCGATCACGCTGGTCCAGCGCAGCAGGTTGTGCGCTATGACGGCGATCACTGTCCAGGCGCTGTTCGCGTTGAACTGGCCGGAGGGGAAGTGCGCCAAGGCTTGGTCCTTCAGGTCGCGGATTGTGAGCTCGACGACGGCGTGCTGGCGGTGCTCAGCCTCCACGACCTCCAATGCCTCGATGCGGTTGGTGATGAACGGGAAATACCGCCAGTCCGGCCACAGCTCTGCTTGCGCCCCGATGAGCCGGGTGCGACGGACGATCAGCCGTCGTCCGTGAGCGGTCGTCTCGGCGATCTGCGCTTCACCGTCTTGGGAGTAGTTCTCCAAGGACTGCCACGCCTTCTCGGGGATCTGCTTGATGGCGTCGGGAACCCAGAACTGCAGGCGCACACTGATCGAATAGGACCACCCGGCACTCTGGAGCCTTGCGATCAGCTTGCTGTTCCAGAACCCCGAGTCGGCCCGCAGGAGCTTCTCGCCGCTCGCGCCTGCCCGCGCCACGCGGGCGATCAGTTCCTCGGCGAAGCGCACGACACCGCGCTGCGTGTTCGCCTGACCCTTGCGCAGCCTCACATGCAGGATCTCGCCGGTACCCGCGCGGCTCGCGAGCATCGGGTGATACCCGCGCTGTTTGGTGTACCCGAACCCGACACCCTGCTTCTGGTAGCCATAGGTCTCGCCGACGAAACTGTCGAGGTCGAGCACGAGACGCTCATCGCCAGGACCGGCGCCCGCCCGCCACGCTCGCACGAGCGCTTGATCGAGCACCCGGTCGAGCTGGCGCACATGCCCGAAAGTAAACGCCCGCAGAAACGTCCCCAGCGTTGAGGGCGCCGGCAACCACCCACCCAACAGTCGCCGCGTGCGACCCGCCCGCAGCACGTCACAATCATCGATCGAGTCGGCGCCGAGCAGCATCGCGTAGATCAACGCCATCACCTTTCGGCCCGCGTTCGCCGCCCCCGGCCGATCACGACGTAACGTCACGAACCGGCCCACCAACCCCTCAATCCCGAGCCGCCCAGCGAGCGTCGCCACCAGCACGACCCCGACATCAGAAACCAGCCGCTCATCGTCAAAAACGACCTCGACGCCGTCCAGTCCGACCGCCGCGTCATCCTGCACCATACGAGTGACCTCCTGATCCCGGGCCGCGACAGCCGCAATCTGTCGCTACCAAGCCCGATTCAGGAGGTCATTCTTCGCTCACCACCGGACAACACCGGTGGATCCAGGCTTAGACGCTGCAAGTACTGCCTCTTGCCGGTGGCCCGTCGCCCATTGTGCCGAGGCGGCACGCCAGACCAGCTCGTGCAGCTGGCTGCTGGCAAGCCTTGGCGAGGCGTCATGGTCGGCCAGCAGAGTGTTGACTTCCCCGTGCGAGTCAATACGGGCAATGAGGCGCTGGGCGGCATCGCGAATGGCCCCGAACTCGAAGCCCACATGCTCCTCGTTCTCGTCCTTCCAGCTTGGGTAGAGGGCAGACAAGAGCGGCAGCACACGCTCGCTCAGCTCTAAAGCACGCGAACGGCCGCAAGCGGCCCCCGATGTCATCGTTATAAAGTTGCCGGATGACTGGTTGACTGGCTTCGTCTGCGTCACGAACTGCTGCAGCTCGGCCTTGACGCCCTCAAGATCCACCCCCTCGAATAGGTTGCTCATCGGGCCATCCTAAGTGCCGAAGCGCTCGGCGTGCAGCTCGCGGATACGCGCCACGCGGCCAGAGTTCGAACATCGTCCCTCCCTCTCTGTTTTGGCAGGGTGTGTGCCTTGTTCGAACTCGCGTAGCTATGGCGCTCGACTGGCGGGATCCCGCCTAGACACCGGATCGTCCTCTACCCTCATGGCGTGGAGCAAGGAGAGCCAAATCCTATAGGCGCGAATCAGCACGTCTCGGCCGAGGTTGGACTAGAGGCGTACCACTGTCCATTCTGCGGTGTCTACGCCCAGCAATCGTGGAAGGTGCTCGTGGTGGGCACTGGGCAGTTTCCGCATTCGTCGCGGATCATACGCAGTACTTGCAGCAACTGTAGCGAGCATACGTACTGGCTTACCGGGGAGGCAGGTCTAGGCGTGGACGACAAGCTGCTTTGGCCATTCTCGTCAACTAGTGCGCCAGGTCCGCATGTGGACATGCCGGACGAGCCGAAGGCGGACTACATCGAGGCGCTTAGCATCGTTGAGCGTTCGCCGCGCGGCGCGGTCGCACTACTGCGCCTCGCGGCGCAGAAGCTCATGATCTCGCTGGGCCAACAGGGCGAGAACATAAACAACGACATCAAGGCACTTGTCCAAAACGGTCTTCCCGTGCGCGTTCAGCAGGCTCTTGACACGCTGCGGGTCACGGGCAATAACGCTGTGCACCCTGGTCAGATCGAGCTCAAAGACAACCGTGAGATGGCAATAGGACTATTCGGCCTCCTGAACTACATTGTCGAGCAGCAGATCACCCAACCTAAGGAACTGGATGCGATTTACGGATCACTGCCGGCATCCAGCCTTGAGCAGATCGAACGCAGAGATACGCCGCCGCACCCCACAACTACTAGGGCTTAGCCGAAGCGCTTCGCGTGGAGCTCTCGTATGCGCTCCCAGACCTCGTGCAGGTTCGAGCTTCGTCCCTCCCTCTCCGTTCCGCCCCTGTTTGGGCCTGCCTCGCTGATGTGCGTCAGGGCAGGTCGAGCACCATCAGGAGTGCATCTTCCACGGCCTGCAGTTCATGGTGTGCGAGATGTCCGATGCGCTTTTCCAACATGCGAGTGTCCACGGCTCCGGCCATCTCGCAGAGAACCTGCGTGGGGTGATCGAGGACTGCGATCTCGGGATGAAAGCTGGCGGGGAAGGCGGAGCGCGACGTGGGGCATATCACGACAGTCGAGAGAGCCAGCAGGGCGTCCGCCTGCACAATCACCGCGTACCGGCGACCGTGCTGTACGGGGCCACGTTTGCTGGGGAGCTTGATCCCGTAGACATCACCGCGAACCACGCAGCGTCTCCATCAGATCGGCGACCTCATGGGCTTCGCGTACGTAGTCATCGTTTTGCATGAGGCGTCTTGCCTCCGCGGCGAGTCCGATACGTCTGCGCTCGCGTTCGGCCGTCTCCGTGATCGCTTGACGCGCGGCCTCCGCGCGGCTCAAGCCGCGCCGCCTCGCGATTACGTCCAAGGCGCTGAGTCCATCACGACCGAGACGCAGAGACAGGGGGTGGGGGGCAGATGCCATGGCCCGAGTGTAGCGCGAAGTACACTACAGCACGTCTGATGCTGTGTCAGGTCATCGTGGCTCATTGGCCGCGTCTCGCCGTGCTTTGTGCCCGGCCCCGTTAGCCTCGACCTTGGCCACTCTTATGCTCGGTATCGTTGGGGTTGTGCCTAAGCGGTTTCCCACCCGTCGGCTGATGCGCGTGGGCTTTAGCGTGACCGGGGCGACGTCAGCCATCATTGCGTCGGGGAGGTGAGGTCTGTGCCGGATCGCCTGTACTTCACCGAGTCCGACGCCGCCAACGCGTTGATCGCCTCCGATCCGATGGCTCTGTTGGTCGGCTTTGCCTTGGATCAACAGGTCACGGTGCAACAGGCCTTCTTAGGGCCGCTCACATTGAGGCAGCGCCTCGGCGCGTTCGATGTGGCGACGCTCGCGGGGGCGGACCTGGAGCCGGTGTTTCGCGAGAAGCCCGCGATCCACCGCTACCCGGGTTCGATGGCCAAGCGCGTACACGATCTGGCCGTCCATATCGACGATCGCTACGACGGCGACGCGGCGCGCGTATGGACCGATGCGGCTGATGCCAGCGAACTGCGCGCCAACCTGGAGGCGCTTCCCGGCTTCGGGGAGATGAAGGTCAAGTCGATGGGTGCCGTGCTCGCCAAGCGCTATGGCCTCAAGGCCGCAAAGGCGCTGGTGCCACCGCATCCTACGCTCGGAGACGTGGACTCCCCGCAGGCGCTCATCGACTACCAAGCCGCCAAGAAGGCGCACAAGAAGGAGTGGAGCGGCAAGCGCTGAAGGGTAGTGGTTCGGGTGTAGAAGGTGTAGAGCTAATAGTGCGGTCGGTCAACGACAAGCTCTACTCAGGAGGAATCCGCCCGTGCCCCAGAAGGGATCGACGACACTAGGGAGGGTCTTTGCCCCACAGGTGTCGAATCACCTCAATGACGTAGACCAGCCGCAAAAGCCAGCCAGGGAATGCCAAGAAGGCCAGGAAGGCGATCCCGATCAGGAACTCGGTCAGTGTTAGGTGGAGCGTGGGCCACATGGTTCTCGTGCCTTTGTCTAGCGGAACGTTTTGCTTGCACCGCCATCGGCGAGTCTCGGGACAACCCAACCCACTGACAGCGCTGGTCCGTCAAGCATGTCGGTACGAACCTAATCCCGCAGTCGGCCAAAAGGTGGACGGAAGGGCTCATCGAGTCCACCGATCGGCTACCCGAGTGCCATAGCAAGCCCGGCCAACTGGCGCGTTGGCTTTCAACGCCGCGATAAAATGTCTCGGCGGCGAGATCGCAGGCGAGTTCACGCTCGCCGAGCTGTTAGAGGAAGACCCTCACGATCCGGTGTGATACTCGCGATAAAAGGCGTCAAAAGCCCTGGGTCTTAAGGGGACAGAGGGTTGCCAATTGTCTACGAGCCAGCCGAGGACGGCTGGGTCATCGCGTCGATCCGTGAGGTCGCAGGCGTATTCAGTCAGGACAGAACACGCGACGAGGCACGCGCGAACGTCATTGACGCCCTGTGGCCGTACTCTCTCCTGCGCCAGCGAGGCGGGCGATCGATCGACGCTAGCGCGAAGCGTTGCATCTGCCAATCGCTGCATCAGCGGCGTGATCTGGAGCGCTCATGGGTGCCGGCAGATCGATGAGGGCGGCAACCACACGATGGGCCGGCCGCAGGGCGAGCGATCAGTCATCCCGCGCCACCGCGGGATCGACTATGGGCTGGCGCACATCGATCCGCGGCGCATGGTGCCGCGGATCGATGCTTTACGCGTTCCCCGTGACAGGGCCGAGGGTCAGCCTTGCAGCGAGTGGAATTCGCCGAGAGCGCTGGGGAGCGTGGGCATGAACGGTTCGAACTTGTACGCCTTGGTGGTGTCGAAGCCGGCTTTTTCGGCGGCCTTCTTTTCGGCGAACGGCAGCAGCGCTTCGATGGCCTGTCCGATGTTCTTCAGCAGCAGCGTGCGCTCGTAGCCGTTGTTGTTGGGAGGATCGACCGACTCGGCCGTCTTCTGGATCCCGGTGATCTGCTCGATCGGGCCACCGTCTTTGCCCGCCACGCCCGGACCGACGACGCGCGCGAGCGTGCGGTGGTCGGACTCGATGCCCATGATGCGCGCCGCCGTGACCCGCAGGTCGGGCGTGCTGAACTCGCGCACCCCGACGAGGTAGGCGGCGATGAACGCGTCCTCGAGTGTCACGAGGATGTTGAGCGTGGTCTGCGCGTCGGCAAACATCTTGGGCGGGTAGTAGAACATCGTGAAGGGCGTCGGCTTCTTGGTGAGGCTTTCCTCGAGCAGGTAGTGGGACATCTCCTCCTGCACCGCCGCCTTCAGGTAGCCCTGGTCGTCGCTTTCGAGGTTCTTGAAGAACGGCGCGGTGTTGATGATGTTCGTGTAGGTCGTGACCGCCAGTGCCTCGGCGATCTGTGCGGCTTTGAGGATTTCCACGTCGCCGTGGGTCAGCCCGCCGGGCTTGGGCTTGCCATGCCCATGCCGACGCCGGCCGTTGGCGAGCGCCGCGGCGGGCCCGAGGGCTCCTAGGCTGGCCGCCCCCGCACCCGCGACGGCGGCTCCCTTGAGGAAGCTCTTGCGCGTCGTGGCCGGGTCCGGCGTAGTGTTCCGCTGAGTGTCTGAACCCGCGTTAGGGATCGCGGAATCGCCGTGCTGGTCGTGCATCGCTGTGTCTCCATTCGATCGGTGATGTACGCGTCTGTGACGCTCTCACCGAGGAGCACGCTGCAGTCCAGTTCCTCGGTGCACACATCTACGCGATTCGCGCAGAGGCGGATCACCTGAGGCCAATCGTGCAGAGGTGGAGCGCCCGTTTGTTGCGTCATGGCGCGGTCCCGAGGGAGGAGACGGGCATGTCTCGGACACGCTCCGCGCCTGAGGCACCTCAAGCGATCACGAGGCCCTCAGGCGATCGAGCCCACGTCGTGGCGCGAGCGCGGAGCGCGCGGTGCGACGATCGCCCCCCAGTCGCCGTCCTCGATGCGCGCGGGCTCGGTGCTCGCGAGGAAGTCGCCGAGGATCGCGGCCAAACCGGCGGGGTCTTCGAGGTGCGGAAAGTGCGCCGCGCGGGGCAGCGTCTCGAAGCGACTGCCGGGCGCGGCGTGGTGGGCGGCGAGGCCGTGGGCGAGGGGGATGGTGCGGTCGCGCTCGCCCCAGACGATCAGGGTGGGCATGCCGGCGAGCAGGTACAGGCGGTCGGTGGCGCTGACGCGCTGTCCGCGGATGTCGATGACGGCGCGCAGGGTGTGCAGGAAGGCGGTGCGCGCGCCGGGCTGCTCGAGCGGGCGCAGGGCGCGGGCGATGGCCTGCAGGTAGACGCCCTGGCGCGATCCGGATGCGCGCAGCAGATCGCCGCTGCGGCGCAGCCCGGACAGGAGGCGCGGGTGGGCGGCGAGCGCGAGCAGGGCGGAGACGCCGGGCAGCGTGGCGCTGCGCAGCAGCGGGCTGACCTCGTGGCCGAGCCCGCCGGAGGAGATGAGCACGAGACGCTCGGTGCGTTGGGGGAATTGGTAGAAGAACTGCATCGCCACGCCGCCGCCGAGCGAGTGACCGACGATCGTGGCGCGATCGACGCCGAGCACGGCCAGGAGGTCGCGGATCGAGGAGGCGTGCGCGCCGAGCGAGTAATCGCCGCGCGGCGTGGCGGAGTCGCCGTGGCCGATCAGGTCGGGGGCGATCACGGTATAGCGGTCGGCGAGGGCGAGGGCGACCTCGCGCCAGTGACGCGAGGAGTTGACCATGCCGTGGATCAGCACGATCGGGGGACCGCTGCCGATCATGTGGTAGATCACGCGGTGGCCGTGCAGCTGCATCTGCCAGGCCTCGAACTCCTCGCTGCCTGCGGGCGCGGCGCTCACGCGGGCTCGAGGACGGTCGGTTGCGTGGCGAGGTGGGAGGGCACGCTGCAACGCTACACCGCCGCCGGGACGCGGGCGGCGCGGCGGTGCCTGCGGCGAGCCCTCTAGACTAGGCGGCTCTGCGCCAGTAGCTCAGCTGGATAGAGCGTCGGTCTACGGAACCGAAGGTCGGGAGTTCGAATCTCTCCTGGCGCGTGGAGTCGAGGGCCGGCGTGCCTCGGCGCGAGCTCTGGAGCGGAGATATGAGCGATACAGCGAGCGAGGACGAGCTTGTCTACCACCTGCTGCTCGACACGCAGGAGCGGGCGATCGCGGTGCGGGCGCTGGGGTTGCTGATCTCCGACGAGGCGCACGAGCCGGAGATCCGTGGACTGGCGCGCGAGGCGATCGAGCTGTTGGAGGGCGGTGTGGACGGTGCTCGGGGCGTGGTGCAGGCCGAGAACGCTTCGTCGGGCACGCTCAGTGTGCCGTTGACGGGCCCGCGGATGAAGATCGTGCACAGCGCGGTGAGGCTGCTGCTGCTCGATACGCAGCGCGATCAGGAGTCAGAGCGGGGGCTGTTGCACAGCATTCTCGAGAAGCTCCCGGACGAGCACACGATCCGGGCGATCGAGCTGTCATAGACCTCTGAGCGGGTCAAGCGCACCGCTTGCGGGAGACGCACAGCTGATCGCTCGCGTCGGTTTGCTGTCGGCGCCGGCCACTGCAGCGGTGGGCGTATCGCTACTGAAACTCGGGGGCGCTGTAGCCGGGCATGATGTCGGGTAGCCCGCCGCTGACGCGGTCGGGGAACTCGGCGGGGCGCTTGTCGAGGAAGGCGGTGATGCCCTCGGCGGCGTCGGCGGACTGGCCGCGCA
The DNA here is from genome assembly GCA_963714025.1 of uncultured Solirubrobacterales bacterium. GTDB lineage: Bacteria > Actinomycetota > Thermoleophilia > Solirubrobacterales > Solirubrobacteraceae > Palsa-744. The sequence goes on along the minus strand of OY970221.1, from coordinate 1,235,224 downwards.
GGAACATGCCGCGGGAGTCGGCGCGGTGGGCGATCATCGGGTGCTCGGCGCCGAGCATGCTCCACATCATGCGCCGGGCGAGGGCGACGGACACGGGGGCGGTGTTCTGGGCGATCTCACGGGCGAGCTCGCGCGCGGCGTCGAGGAGCTCGCCGGGCGGGTGCAGGCTGCGCAGGAGCCCGCCGTCGAGCCCTTCTTGCGCGGAGAAGACGCGCCCGGTGGCGACCCACTCCATCGCTTGGCCGATGCCGACGATGCGCGGCAGAAACCAGCTGGAGCAGGCCTCGGGGACGATGCCGCGGCGCACGAAGACGAAGCCCATGCGGGCGTCGTCGGCGGCGAGGCGGATGTCCATGGGGAGCGTCATCGTCGCGCCGATGCCGACGGCGGGGCCGTTGATGGCGGCGATCACGGGCTTGGTGGAGTCGAAGATACGCAGCGTGACCTGCCCGCCGTTGTCGCGCGGCACGGCCTCTGAGTGCTCGTGGGTGCGGTAGTCGAAGGTCTCGCCGCCGGCGGCGAGGTCGGCGCCGGCGCAGAACCCGCGGCCGGCACCGGTGACGATCACGGCGCGCACCTCGTCGTCGGCGTCGGCGCGGTCGAAGGCCTCGATCAGCTCACTGGCCATCGTGGGCGTCCACGCGTTCAGCCGCTCGGGGCGGTTGAGCGTGATCGTGAGGATGCGCTCGGAGAGGTCGGTGAGGATCTGTTCGGGGGGCATGAGCTGGAGATCGTATTGACCAAGGGCGGGCGGCACGCGCCCGGGTCGCCGCGCATCAGTCGATCGAGCCGGGCTCGGCGATCCAGACGCTTGCGATGCCGAGCACGCCGCAGAGGGTGTCGAAGTGGCGGTCGTAGTGCAGGACGCCGGCGCCGCGCTCGGCGGCGGCCGCGGCGATCAGGTAGTCGGCGGCGGGCAGGCGGCGTTTGCCGCGCAGTTCGCGTGAGGCGCGCAGGGCGGCTTCGCCGGCGCTGCTCGTCACCGGGGCCTGTGCGAGCGCGCGCAGGGCGCGGTCCAGCTCGCCGAACGCCTCCTCGTCGCGCGCGGACGCGAGCAGCTCCAGGGCGACCACGGGGCAGACGACCAGCAGGTCGGCGTCGCGCGTCGCGGCCCACCTGGGGAGGACCGCCGGGTTGGTGCGACGGTTCCAGGCGGAGGTGTCGAATACGAGTGGCGTCCCCCGGCTGTAGGGCTCAGCGGCGTTCGGCATGCAGCCGCTCTGACACGGTGAAGTCGTATCGCTTGTCTTCCCCGCCGTCGAGGCGTCGCAGGAACTCGAGCGCCTCCGCGCGCTCGTTTCGCTCTGTGCGCAGCGCCTCGGCGCCGCGAAGCGCGAGGTCGCGGACGGTGCGCGAACGCGGCTCGGCGCCGCCCAGCTCATCGAGCACGTCGGCCAGCTCGGGGTCGATCGTGACCTGGATGCGGAGCTTAGTCGTTGACATGTTCATGAGTGTACCACGGAGGTGGTACAGGAGGGAGACGCATAGCGTCTCGCTTGCGTCGGGTTGCGGTCGGCGCCGGTCACCGCACCAGTCGGCCGGTCTCGGATCGCGGAAGAAAATGGGCTCGGATTGCGAAAGTAAGCGCCCTCGAGTTGCGGAGAGTTCACGGTGCTGCCGGCCGACGCGGAGTAGGCCAGACAGGGCCCCAGGGGGCCTGTTTTCGTCGCTTGTAAGGGTTCTCTCTTGACAAGGGCTACGGTTGACGCTATGTTCTCTTATGTTCATGGCCTCCCCGATGGGGATGCCGCTAAATAGATCGGGTTTGGGTCGGTCATCTGGATCGATTGCAAGCGCTTTTTGCAGGTGGACTCTTGGGAGAGGGGCCAGATCGCAAGATGAGGGGTTGTTTTCGCGTGGTTTCTTCGGGGACGGATGTGACGGGAGTCGGTGTGCGCCAGTGCACGCCCGTAGGTAGATGCCTCAGCATCGCTGATGCATCTCTCTCTCTCTCTCTCTCTCTTGTCCCAGTAGCGCCCCTGATCTAACCGGTAAAACGGCCGGTCTTCCGCCCCTCACGTGGGGAGGGCGTTCGATGGCCGTTAGGCGCGGTTCGACGGTCGGTTCACCCGCGAAGACGGGCGCGCGGCGCAAAGCGTTGAAGGCGCGTCCGGGCAGTGTGGCTGTGACTCCGCGTGTGCAGGTGGCGGAGATGCAGCGCGCGCGACTGCTGGGTGCGGCCGTGGCGACGTTCGCGGAGTTGGGTTACTCGCGTGCGTCGGTTGCGCACATAACGGCGCGGGCGCGGGTGTCGCGGCGGACGTTCTATGACCTGTTCGAGAATCGCGAGGATTGCCTACTCGCCGTTCTCGAGGATGCGGTCGCGCAGATCGAGGGTGAGATCGTGGCGGCGAACTTGGACGGAACCCCCTGGCGGAAGCGTGTGCGTGGCGGTCTACTCGTGGTCCTCTCGTTCTTTGATCGTGAGTCGATGTTGGCGCGAGTGTGTGTGGTGCAGGCGTTGCAGGGTGGACCGCGGGTGCTGGCGTGGCGCGAGGAGACCCTTGCGCGGCTGGCGGGGATTCTGGACGAGGGTAGGGGGTCGGGCTCGCGTTCGCGTGAGTGCACGGCGCTGACGGCCGAGGGCCTGGTCGGTGCGGCGTTTGCGATCGTGTATGCACGGTTGTCGAGGACTCGCCGCCGGGAGCCGCTGATGGGTTTGGTGAATGAGCTGATGAGCCTGATCGTTCTCCCCTATCAGGGACCGGCGGCGGCGCGTCAGGAGCAGCGGCGCGCATTGCCGTCAACGGCGCGAGCCAAGGGTGGTGTCGCGCGAGAGGGCGATAGGAGCGCGGCCGTCGAGAACGATCCTTTGCGGGATGTCCCGATGCGTTTGACGTATCGGACGGCACGGGTGTTGGAGGTGGTGGCCCAGCATCCCGGCGCGAGCAACCGCCTGGTGGCTGAGCACGCGGACATCGCCGATCAGGGGCAGGTCTCGAAGCTTCTGACGCGGTTGGAGCGGTTGGGGTTGATGAGCAACACCGGTGAGGGGCACGCCAAGGGCGAGCGAAACGCGTGGCGGCTGACGACGCTGGGCGAGAGCGTCGCCTCGCGTCTCGGCGTCGGCACCGAGCAGCACGGCAAGCAAGAGGTTTCAGATGGGTTCTCTAAGAGTGGAGCGTTGTCATGAGGAGGCAATTCGGTATGGGTGTTTTCAGTCCGGTTTCACCTAGGGACGCCGGGTCGAGTGCCTCTGTCTGTGGGGCCTCCCGATGAGGCGCCTACGATTCCCAGTCCGAGCCCTGTTGTGCATGGCGCTCGCCACGCTCGTCGGGACCCTCGGTATCGCGCCGGCCGCCGACGGCGCCAGTGGGACCGAATGCCCCAACGAAGCCTTCCGCAGCGGTCCCAGCGCGCTGCTCCCCGATTGCCGCGCCTACGAACAGGCCACCTCGGTGGACAAGAACGGCGGCGGGGCCGAGGGCGCCATCGGCGTAGTCAAGGCCTCGAGCGCCGGCGACGGAATCACCTTCTTCAGCCAGGCCGGTGTTCCCGGTGGCGTCGGAGCCCAGGAATTTCCCAGCTTCATAGCCAGTCGCGGCGATTCGGAATGGTCCACGGCGGGCCTGCTTCCTCCTCAAGCTCTCGGCAATAAAGCGAACGTACGCGGCCTCAGCCCCAATCTTCGCTATGTGGTCACCGAAGCCATCAAGAGCGGCACCGCTCCCGCAGAAAGCGGAAGTGCCTCGCTTCTGATCGAAGACACGAAGAGCCATGAAATTCGAACGATCGTTCCCTACACCGAAGCCAGGATCAACGCCTTCGTGCTGACCGGTGTCAGCAACGATGGGTCGTATGTCTTCTTCGAAGCCAAGGTCCCGCTCGGCTCCGGCTTGCCGCTTGGGCGGCAGAACCTGTTCGTTTGGAGGCGCGCTACCGGTGAAGTGAGCCTTATCGGAGTGCCGCCCAAAGAAAAGCCGGCGTTCACCGGTTCCTTCGCCGGGCCTTACAACTGGGTTCAGGGGTTCCTGACCGAAGGTGGCGCGTTCGCCAATTACTACGTCGCCGAAGACCACGCGATCTCCGAAAGCGGTGACCGCGCTTATTTCACCGCCCGGACCACCGGTCAGCTCTACCTCCGTCAAGGCCTGACCGGCGGCGAACCGTCGACCGTTCAGGTTTCGGCCTCGCAGAAGACGAATGGCGCGGGCGAAAACGGCACGGACCCCAATGGACCCAAACCGGCTGCTTTTTTGGCGGCGACCCAGGAAGGCTCCCGGGTGTTCTTCATGTCGCATGAGGAGCTCACCAACGATGCCGACACCGGGAGCGAAGACCAAGGAAACGATCTCTACATGCACGAAGTCGCAACCGGCAAACTCACCGATCTGACTGCATCGAGCACCGAAACGCCAAACGGTGCGGAAGTCCAGGGGCTGCTCGGGATCAGCGCAAACGGCTCGGTGGTGTATTTCGTCGCCAACGGGGTGCTCGCGCCCGGTGCCACGCCAGGCGATTGCCACAGCCTCGAAGAAGGTGGCGGGACATGCAATCTCTACCGATACGACGACAGCAGCGGGACTCCGCAGATCACTTTCATCACGCGCTTTCACGGCCCTACATTCGGTGCGGAATTCAGAAACGGGGAAGAAATACGGAATTGGTCGCCAATCTCGGTGCAGATTGGTGCATTCTTTACGGAACCGACCGCTCGTGTCAGTGCCGATGGGAACACCCTGCTCTTCCGCTCCGTCCAGCCACTCACCGGCTACGACAATTTCGGTTGCGACAGCAACACGGAAGGAAACGAAGAAGGGCGGTGCCCCGAGCTTTACCGCTATTCGGCCGACACCAGCGAAATCGTCTGCGTGTCTTGCGGTCCGGCCGGCACGCCGCCCGTCGGTCCGGCCAGTCTTCGCAGTGTGCTCGTTGACGCATTTGTCTCCGGGAAGGTCGCGGGCACGTTGCCGACCATGACCCGCAATCTCTCAACCAATGGTGATCGAGTGTTCTTTGAAACCCCCGACGGGCTCGTGCCGGCCGACGTCAACGGCGAGGAAGGTTGTCAATTCACAGCGGGATCCACTCCGTCCAACAACAGTTGTCAGGACGTGTACGAGTGGGAGGCCCAGGGGACGGGGTCCTGTGTGGTGGCGATGGTACCAGGCGGATGTGTGTACTTGATATCCAGCGGGCAGAGTCGTGTGCAGTCGAGCATCGCCGATATCGACGCGACCGGCGAAAACGTCTTCTTCTTCACGGAATCGCAGCTGGTCCCCGTGGACAAAGACCAGCTGGTCGATATCTACGACGCGCGCGCCGACGGTGGTCTCGCCTCCCAGCATCCACTACCGGCGACTGCATGCGTGGGTGAAGCTTGCCAGGGAGGCTCGACGCCGGCGCCGAGCGCGTCGCAGCCGGGCAGTGCGACTCTCCTCGGCCCCCCAAGCACTCTATCGACGCCGACGCCGAGCGCGCGACCGGGCAGTTCGACCCGCGTCAGCCCATCCAGCGGTCGGCACAAGCGGACGCCGAAGAAGAAACCGCCAAAGCGCGCAAAGAAGTGCAAGAAGAGGGGCACGCAATGTAAGAGCAAACTCAGCTCGCATCGACGCGGCGCTCGATCTGCTCATGCCAACCGTGGAGGCGTCCGATGACCCGTGCCCGCTTCAGTAAGCTCGCTATCGCGTTGTCCCTAGCACTGTTCGCCATTGTCGCTTCGGCGTCAGCGACGACTCCCGCCCCGGCATGGAAGCTGTTTCAGGTCAGTCAACCAACAAATTTCGCACCGGGCGCCGAAGCGCCTGAAATCGAATCGAGCATTGCCACGCCGCAGTACTTCGTGTCCGTCGTCAACGTCGGCGCCGCTGCGACCACCGGACCGGTCCAGGTGGTCGACACCCTGCCGGCCGGAATCACTCCGTCGGTGGTAGCCGCTCCGTTTTGGAAAGTCGTGAACGTTACGGCGGAAAACACTGGGGGCGCCGCCTGCAACAAAAACTCGGCGGGTACGTTTACGTGCAGTGAACCCTGCGATGCGGTGGGGCAGGTCGTCACCTGCACGGTGCCATCGTCTATTCAGAACGAATCATTCATAGAAGTCAAGATTCCCGTCAACGTCACTTCGTCGCCGGCCTCGCCGACTCTTGAAAATCAGGTGACCGTGAACGGTGGGGGCTCGGTACCGGTCAGCAGCACGACGACACACCACCATTTCCGAAGCAGTCGCCCCCTTTGGGTTTCTTCCGGGATTGAACGGGCTCTCGGGCGGTGCCGTAACCGAAGCGGGCACGCCTGCCTCGGTCGCCGGGTCGCACCCGTACTCGCTCCTCTGGCCGCTGGTTTTCCTTCGCGCAAGGAGCCCACGAAGGCGGAACTGCTCGCCGCCGGGTCGCTTCGGGATCTGTCGTTCTCGCTACCGTCGGGGGTCGTCGCCGACCCCAACGCCACGCCGGTACGCTGCACCGAGGCGCAGCTGCTCACGGGCGAAAACGAGAGCACAACCGGAGAAGGCTGTCCGCCCGCATCGCAGGTAGGCTCGGTGGACGCGGACCTGACGAATTTCTCCGGCGGAGAGATCATCGGCCTTGCTCTGTACAACATGGTTCCGCCGCCGGGCGTTCCGGCCGAGCTCGCCTTCAGCCTCGTCGGGACGCTTGTCCATATCGAGGGAGGACTCAACGGCGACTTTCACCTCACCGCGCATAGTCGCGACATCTTGGCGAAGGTCGCCATCGGTGCGGTCATCGCGGAACTCTGGGGCGATCCCTCCGATCCCCGGCACGATGCGGGTCGGAGCGGGTTCGGATGCAAGGAAGGATGTTCGGTCGAACCGTTCAGGGCGGCGTTTTTGACGATGCCGAGCGCGTGTTCTTCTTCGCTTGAATTCGGTGCGACGGCGGACTCGTGGGAAGACCCGACGTTGCGCTCGCGTAACGCTGTGTTTGGTGGTCCGAACAGTGAACCGGTGAGTATTGAGGGTTGTGGATCGCTCCAGTTCGCGCCGTCGATGAGCGTTCAGGCGACGTCCGGTATGGCGGATTCACCGACGGGGTTGTCTGTGCACTTGCACTTGCCGCAGAATGAAGGGATCAAAGGTCGCGCGACGGCGACGTTGAAGAGGGTCGCGGTGCAGTTGCCGGAAGGGATGACCGTGAATCCTTCGGCCGCAGACGGTCTGGGGTCCTGCTCGCTCGCGCAGATTGGTCTCGGTGACAGCGAGTCCGCGGCGTGTCCTGATGATTCCAGGGTGGGCAGCGCGGAAATCGTGACACCGTTGCTGAATGCGCCGCTGAAGGGTTCGATCTATCTCGCCGAACAGGAACACAATCCGTTCTCGACGTTGTTGGCGTTGTATCTGGTCGTGGAAGGCGAAGGTATCGTGATCAAGCTCCCGGGACGGGTGGATACCGACCCGTTGACCGGCCGTCTGGTCGCGACGTTCGATAACAATCCGCAGTTGCCGTTCAGCGATCTGGAGGTCGACTTCAACAGCGGTCCGCGGGCGACGTTGACCACGCCGTTGGTGTGCGGGACTTATGACGTTCGTAATGAATTGACGTCGTGGGCGTCCTCGGTGCCCGTCGTCAGCAGCAGTCCGGTCGTGATCGATCAGGGTTGCGGTGGCGGGGGATTCAGTCCAGGGTTGCAGGCGGGGACGACGAATCCTGTCGCGGGGGCCTATTCGCCTTTCACGTTGCGGATCACGCGAAACGATGGCGAACAGAACCTCTCGCGCATCGCCACGACGTTGCCTGGGGGATTGCTTGCGAAGATCGCGGGCATCCCGCTCTGTCCCGATGCGCAGGCCGCGAACGGCGATTGTCTGGCGGCTTCGCAGGTGGGCACTACGACTGCGGGCGTGGGAGCGGGTTCGCAACCGCTCTATATCCCGCAGCCGGGCAGGGCGCCGACGGCGGTGTATCTGGCTGGGCCGTATGAGGGCGCTCCGTTCTCGCTCGTGGTGAAGGTTCCCGCGCAGGCCGGCCCGTTCGATCTCGGTACGATCGCGGTGCGTGTCGCTTTGAACATCGATCCGCACACCGCGCAGGTCACGGCGTCTTCTGACCCGTTGCCGCAGATCCTGCAGGGGGTCCCGGTCCAGTACCGTGACGTGCGCGTGAGCATCGATCGTGAAGGGTTCATGATCAACCCGACCAGTTGCAACGCGATGCAGGTCACCTCAAGCCTCCTCTCCGTGAACGGCGCCACGGCGAATCCGAGCAGTCGTTTCCAGGTCGCCGGGTGCGCCGGCTTGCCGTTCAAACCGTCCTTCCAGGCGTCCACGCAGGCGAAAACGAGCAAAGCCAACGGCGCGTCGTTGAGCGTAGTCGTGGCGTCCACCCCGGGGCAGGCGAACATCGCCAAAGTCCACGTCGTCGTCCCCAAGCAGCTCCCGGCACGCCTCACGACGTTGCAGAAAGCGTGTACCGATACCCAGTTCAACGCGAACCCCGCGGGGTGTCCCGCGGCATCGTTGGTGGGGACGGCGGTGGCGCATACGCCGTTGTTGAACGTGCCCCTCACGGGTCCGGGTTACCTGGTGTCTCATGGTGGAGCGGCGTTTCCCGACCTCGTGTTCGTCTTGCAGGGCGAAGGCGTCACGCTGGATCTGGACGGGAACACGGACATCAAAAAAGGCATCACTTCGGAGACGTTCAACAGTGTCCCGGACGCCCCGATCACGCGGTTTGAAACGACGTTCCCCGAGGGCTCGCACTCCGTGCTGGCGACCAACATCCCCGCCAGCGCCAAAAACAGTCTCTGCGGTCAGGCACTGACGATACCGACGACCATCACCGCACAAAACGGCACCGTCATCGAACAACAAACCAAGATCAATGTCAGCGGGTGCCCCAAGACCAAGACCCTCACCCGCGCACAGAAACTCACGATCGCCCTGAAGGCCTGCCACAAGAAACCCAAGGGCACCAAGCGCACAAGCTGCGAACGCCAGGCTCGCAAGAAATACGGACCGCTCAAGAAGAAGTAGCAGCCGATGGCCCGGGCGCGCACAACACACGCGCCCGGGTCGCCTCGCCTCAGTCGATCCAGCCTGCCTCAACGATCTACGCACGCCCGCTAGTCCGTTCGCGCCGCAGAGAGCCTCGACACGCGGCGCACGCTCGCGCGAGAGGTCACGGGTGCGGATCTACGCGACGGGCGGGGTGTCAAGAGACCTTATGCGCTACCCTACGTAGGGCAATGCCAAAGACGTCGGTATACTTGAGCCCGGAGGATGTGGAGCACCTGCGCCGCGCGGCTATGCGCACGGGTCGCTCGCAGGCCGACCTGATTCGCGACGGCGTCCGACGCGTGACCTCCGAGGCACAGCCCGAGGAGAGGGTCTTTCGGAGCATGGGCGCGGGACATGGCGGCGGCTCGCCGTATCGCGGTTGGGACGCCGAGGATCTGCATCGTTCGGTGACCGGCCGCGGGTGAACTGCCTGGCATGGCGGCCTTGATCGTCGATGCCGGTGCGCTCTATGCACAGGCCGACGCCGATGAGCCGGAGCATGAGGCGATCTCCGCGGCGCTGCTCGCCGAGCGCGGGGAGCTGGTCACCTCGCAGCTGGTCGTCGCCGAGGCCGACTACCTGATCCTGCGCCGTCTCGGTGTGGACGCCGAGCTTGCGTTCCTCGAGGACCTTGCGCAGGGAACATACCTCGCGGACGCCCTCGTGCCCGCGGAGTTGGCGATCGCGCGGGACGTCGCGGCTCGCTACCGCGATCTCGAGCTGGGCCTGGCCGACGCATCGCTGGTGGTCCTCGCCAACCGGTGGGGCACTCGTCGCATCCTCACGCTCGACGAACGAGCCTTTCGCACCGTCACCCCATTGCAGGGCGGCACGTTCACGGTGCTGCCGGCCGACGCGGAGTAGACCAGTCGGACCTCCCGGGCCTGCCCTCGGCGCCTTTGACGGTTCACTCTTGACAAGGGCATAGGTTGACGCTATGTTCTCTTATGTTCATGGCCTCCAACGGTGGGGGGTCGGGCACAGATAGATCGGGCTTGGGTCGGTCTGGAGACCGGTTTCAAGCGCTTGTCAGGGGATGTAGGGAGAGGGAGCCGGATCGCCACATGAGGGGTTGTTTTCGCGTGTTTTCTTTGGGGACATATGTGACGGGAGTCGGTGTGCGTCAGGGCACGCCCGTAGGTAGATGCCTCAGCATCGCTGATGCATCTCTCTCTCTCTCTCTCTCTCTCTTGTCCCAGTAGCACCCCTCCTCTAGCGGCCGATTCGGGCCGGCTCATAACCCCTCTCGCGGGGTTTGGCACAGCACGCCTTCGCGCGGGTCATCCGAAGCTCGCGTGCCACGCGCGCGGTGATGCTCGCCGTCCGCGCGAGGTGACGCGAGACCGGAAGGGTCTCGTTCAGAGGGTCTGCTCGAGCGCCGCCGCCACCACCCTCATCGTGGCGCCGGCTCTCGAGGAGGCTCCCGTGCGTACTCCCATACGCGCGGGTTCTGACATCGAGCGCCGCGGTTTCAACCCGAGGCCGCGGCGCTCCCCAGTCTTCGCCCGAAGGAGCGCACGATGACCCCGGCAAAGATGGGCGCGCGGCGCAAAGCGTTGAAGGCGCGTCCGGGCAGTGTGGCTGTGACTCCGCGTGTGCAGGTGGCGGAGATGCAGCGCGCGCGACTGCTGGGTGCGGCCGTGGCGACGTTCGCGGAGTTGGGTTACTCGCGTGCGTCGGTTGCGCACATAACGGCGCGGGCGCGGGTGTCGCGGCGGACGTTCTATGACCTGTTCGAGAATCGCGAGGATTGTCTGCTCGCGGTCTTGCAGGACGCCGTCGGACGCGTCGAAGGTGAGATCGCGGCGACGGATCTGGCGGAGTCGGCGTGGCGGGAACGTGTGCGCGGCGGCCTGCTGGCGATCCTCTCGTTCTTCGATCGCGAGCCGACGTTGGCACGGGTGTGTGTCGTGCAGGCGTTGCAGAGTGGCCCGCGGGTGCTGGCGTGGCGTGAGGAGACCCTTGCTCGGCTGGCGGGGATCCTCGATGAGGGTCGGGGTTCGCGTGCGCGGGAGTGCACCGAGCTGACGGCCGAGGGTTTGGTTGGTGCGGCGTTCGCGATCGTGTATGCACGGTTGTCGAGGAGGGACAGGCACCCGGAGTCATTGACCGGTCTGGTGAACGAGCTGATGAGTCTGATCGTGCTGCCGTATCTGGGCCCGGCGGCGGCGCGTTCGGAGCAGCGCCGCGCATTGCCGCCGACGCTGCGGGTCGACCGTGCCGAGCAGGAGAGAACTCCGGGCGCTGTTGATGGGCGCGACCCATTGCAGGACGTGCCGATGCGTTTGACCTATCGCACTGCGCGGGTGCTGGAAGTGACGGCTGAGCATCCCGGGGCGAGTAATCGTGTGATCGCTGAGTACGCGGAGATTGCCGATCAGGGGCAGGTCTCGAAGCTGTTGGCGCGTTTGGAACGTTTGGAGTTGATGAGCAACTCAGGCGAGGGGCATGCCAAGGGCGAGCGAAACGCCTGGCGGCTCACCGCGCTGGGCGAGAGCGTCGCCTCACGCCTGGGCGTCGGCACCGATGCGCACGAGGTACCGGCATGAGACCCGCCGGACTCATCACGACTTGCAGTACCCGGCCGGCTGATGCCTGCCGAGTTGTTCAATCCGCGTGCGCTGCGCTGGGCGCCGGCACGCTCGACTCCCAGGAGGAGAGATAACCGATGTTCTCAGCAATGCGTAGACGACTCCATCTCAATCCAGCGACGGTGATCGCGGGGCTGGCGTTGGTGTTCGCGATGACCGGTGGAGCGTATGCCGCGAAGAAGTATTTGATCACCTCGACCAAGCAGATCAGTCCGAGCGTGCTCAAGTCGTTGCAGGGTAAGGCCGGGGCGGCGGGAGCACCGGGTGCTGCTGGTGCTCAGGGAGCGCAGGGACCGGCGGGTCCTGCCGGTCCGGGGGGCGCCAAAGGGGAAAATGGGTCTTCGGGCAAAGACGGTAAACAGGGCGCGACCGGTCCTGAAGGCAAACCCGGCAAAGACGGCAAAAGTGTCGAAGTCATCCCGGTCCACACTGGACAGACCGAATGCGCCGGTAACGGCGGCGCCATTGTCGAACCCGAAGCGGTTGAAGTCTGCAACGGGTCGCCGTGGACCGTCGGAGGCACCCTGCCGAAAGGTGATACCGAGACGGGAACCTGGGCCATAGGTACCGTAACCACCGAAAATATCGCTGCCTCAACCCTCTCGTTCACCATTCCGCTTGCCACTACGACAGGAGTGTCAGCTCATTTCATAAATGTTGTAGGGCAAGAAGAACCGGCTGGCCCTAAACCCTCCACTTGCCCCGGTACGGCCGCAAGCCCTACCGCTTCACCCGGAACTCTCTGTGTCTACGAGGCGAGTCGAAGTGGCGCCGTCGGGTCCGGTGAAGGCGTGGGCTTTGAAACCCTGATAGGCGGTCTCAAAACCGCAGGTGCCGTCCTGGGCCTCTTCGCTGAACCAGGTGGACAGGCCGTGGGAACCTGGGCGGTCACGGCCCCGACATCGTAGTAAGGGGGGACGTGTAGGTAACGCAGATATCTGGTCGGGGTCCGACTGAACGTCGGGATCCCGACCCAACGAGTTGAGGAGACCGAGATGCAGGACACTGCCAACATGAAGATCCGGATTCAGCCGAGCAGGTACTTCCTTGTTGCGCTTGCCCTGGTCCTCTTCGCGGCGCTCTCAGTCAAGGCTGGCGACGCTCAGGCCGCCAGGGTGCATCCGCTGGAAGTGAGCGAAACCTTCGCTAGCGGGGGAACCCCCTCTGCGGTCGCGGTCAACTCGACCACCCATCATTTCTACGTCGTGGCCGAAGGCGGAAACTCGACTCCGCGTGTCTACAACTTGGATGAAGGCGGCCAACTTGACCTCGCCCATCCTGAACTGACTGGGGCCTCGTTTGCGCACCCATACAGTGTCGCCGTCGACAATTCGGGCGGTGAAAACGCCGGCTACATCTATGTCGTGTATCGCCCCAGTAGCGTGCAGCAGTTTGACCCTGAAGGGGAAGCCACCACGGTGACGATCACCGAGTCGGCGATCCCGGCGAATGGCACGCCCCAGGCGGGCGGGCTACCCCCGGTAGTCGATAACGGCAGTTTCGAACCCCGCGAGGTGGCGGTGGATGGATCGGGCGACGTGTTCGTCACCGACGACTCGGCGAGAGCGATCGACGTGTTCACCCCGGCGGGTGTGTTCGTGAGGCAGATTGCGTCAGCGCTGTCGGCGGGGTTCCTGAACGGGATCACGATAGGCGGGTCGGACATCTATGTTGCTCTCAGCGTCGGCGAACAAAAAGACGGCGCGCTGGAATCTGGTCTCTCCGAGCTCGACGCCGCGACCGGCAAATGCGTCTCGGTCGGCTGCGCGGCGATTGACCCGGCCCCGATCACCGGCGTGGCGGTCGACGAGGCGGCGGGGAAGATCTTCACCACCGGCCAGGTGAACCCCGACGCCCCCGTGGAAGGTGGGAAGGTCACCGAATACGAAGCCGCGACCGGCGGCCTGCTCGGGGTCACCCGGCCGGGAGCGCTCCATCTGCCTAGGGGCATCTCGGTCGACGAAACCTCGCACAAGGTGATCGTCGCTGATGAACTGCCCCGCGGCGAAGCCACGGTGAAGATCTTCGGCTCCGAGCGGACCCTCCCCGACGTGGTAACCGAGGCCCCGGAAGTGGTTACCGACCACTCCGCCACGCTGAGGGGCGAAATCGGCGCGGCCGGTGTTGCCGGAGCCACCTGCGTTTTCCAGTACGTCGGCCAAGAAGAATTTGATCACGGCTTCGAAGGGGCCGCGGAAGCGTCATGCGTGCCGGGTGGCCCGTTCTCCGGCGAAGCGATGAACGCCGTCCACGCAGACGTCACCGGCCTGCGCGGCGGCACGACTTACCACGAGCGGATCCTCGGTACCAACTCCGAAGGCTCCGACCCCGGCGAAGATGTCACCTTCACGACCGCCGGCCCGACGGTCACCGGGACCGAAGCGGTCGGGATCACCAACGAATCTGCGACCTTGAAGGGTACTGTTGACCCGAACAAACCGGCGACCACCTATCGCTTCCAGTACCTGACCCAGGCCGCCTTCGAAGCGGGCGGCTGGGCAGGGGCCTCCGAGGTCCCCTCGGGCGGCGCATCGCTCGGGGCGGGCATCGAAGCCACGCCGGTCTCTGAGACGATCTCGGGGCTCGTCCCCGGCACCACCTACAGGTTCCGGATCCTTGCCGTCAGCGCCGATGGGACCACCGAAGGCCAGGAGGTGGAGTTCACCGCCCAGCAGTCGTCCTCCCCCGGCCTTCCCGACGACCGCGCCTACGAGCAGGCGAGCCCGACCCAGAAGAACGGCGCCAACGTCCAGGGCGCGATCAACTCAGTGCAGGCTTCGCTCGATGGAGAGCGGATCACCTTTTTCTCCAATGCGGGTATACCGGGTGGGGAAGGGGCCCAGGACTTTCCGACCTTCATGGCCTCACGCGCCTTCATGGGCTGGTCGACGCGAGGTCTCCTCCCCCCGGCCTCATATGGGCCGCGAGGGGAGGTTATGGGCTGGACCGAAGACCTGACGGAAACCTACGATTTCGCCAGCGCGCCGTTCGAGGAAGGTGAGCTCCTGCGGGGAGCGGGAGCGGCGGTGCCCTCACTCAGGTGGGAACGACCTCCGCCAAGACCAACCCCTTCGCCTACGCCGGATCCTCGCAGGGCGGCGCGGTGGCCCTGCTGGAAAGCCGGGCGGGTGGCGTGAAAGTCGCCGCAAGCACGATCAGCGACCTGGAAGGTAAGCAGAACGTCTACGCCTACGACCGCGAATCAGGCCGACTGGTCGTCGCTGGTGTGATGAACGACGGGGCCGTGCCGCCGGAAGGGGCGATGGCGGGCCCCTACAACTGGTTCATGAACGGCAGCGCCACCGAAACCGGCGGCAGCCTGAGCGGCTACTACACCCAGCCAGGGCACGCGGTCTCCGCCGATGGCAGCGAGATTTTCTTCACCGCTGGCGGCACCGGCCAACTCTACGTTCGTCTCAACCCCTTCGCCCCCCAGAGCGCGACGAGCGGGGAAGAATGCACCGAAGCCGCCAAGGCCTGCACCGTGCGGGTCTCCGCTCCGGCCACCGGGGTCACCGACCCCGGCGCGCCGGCGGCGTTCCTCGACGCCTCGGCCGACGGGCGCCTCGTCTACTTCCTCGACAAGGGCAAGCTGACCACGAATTCGATCGCCGGCTCGGGCTATGACCTTTACCGCTACGACGTCGACACCGGCTTCCTCACCGACCTCACCCCCGACACCACCGACAGGGACGGCGCCAGGGTCGAAGGGATGCTTGGGATCGGCGGGCCGGGCGGCGAAGACGCGTATTTCGTCGCCGCCGGAAAGCTCGCCCAAAACACCACCCAGGCGCCGACGGGGGAAACCAACCTCTACGCCCTGCACGGCACGGCGATCGAATTCGTCACGCGGCTCGGCACCGGCAAGCAGGAACAGCTCGCCTGGATCCCCACCTCCAAGGGGGAAGGAAGCACCCCGGTGGCCCACGCGTCTCGGATCAGCTCCGACGGGCAGACCCTACTCTTCAGCTCGACGCGCAAGCTCACCCCCTACGAAAACCGCGGCAAGGCGGAGCTCTACCTCTTTCATGCCGGGGCGCGGATCAGCTGCATCTCCTGTAACCCGAGCGGGGAAGCGCCGACGGGGCCGGCCGGGGTCCAGGAAATCCCGCAGCTCGGATTCGCAGTCGGGCGCTCCTACTCGATCATGACCCGCAACCTCTCCGCCGACGGGCGGCGGGTCTTCTTCGACTCCCGCGACCGGCTCGTCTCCTCCGATCACAACGACGTCAACGACGTCTATGAGTGGGAGGCACCCGACCCCGGAGAACCCGCGGGCAGCTGCACCACTGCCTTGCCGGCCTACGTCGTCTCCTCGGGCGGTTGCCTCTTCCTGATCTCTGGCGGTGCCGCGGGTGGTGGCCCCTCCTGGTTCGGCGACGCCGACGAAACCGGCGACAACGTCTTCTTCCTCACCGCCCAGCCCCTGGTCGCCCAGGACAAAGACGAGCTGGTCGACGTCTACGACGCGCGGGTGGATGGCGGCATCGCGGCGCAAGAATCAAAGCCACAGGCGCCTTGTGAAGGTGAGGAAGGCTGCCGCGGCGCGTCTCCGGTGCCTCCGGCGTTGTTTTCTGCCCCTGCGACGTTCGCGTTTCAGGGGCCCGGCAATCCACCGCCGCTACCCGCGGGTAAGCCGGTGTCGAAACCGACGCCGAAGCCGGTGGCGCGTTGTCGTAAGGGTTCGGTGAGGGTGCATGGCAAGTGTGTGGTCAAACGCGCGAAGCAGAAGCCTCACAGCACACCGAAGGGTCGAAAGAAGCGAACGCAAAAGCGCGGCAAGGGAGACAGACGATGAGACGATCCGTGACAGCCCTCCCATTCCTGGCGGCGATGATCGCGGTCGCGACGATGATGCCGGGGGCGGCCTTCGCGACGACCCCCGACCCCGCCTGGACGATCAACGCGGTCCCCTACCCAAGCACCTTCGAAGCGGGCTCCGTCTTCGACTCGACCGAAAACGGCCCCGCCTACATGATCCAGGCCTACAACGCCGGTGCCGCGCCCACGAGCGGCACCTTCACCGTCACCGACACCCTGCCCGCCGGGCTCCTGCCCGCATCGGGCTTCCCGTCCCACGGTCGCTACGGGCCCCAGGACCTGGAGGAACATCCCGGCATCCACGCGATGAGCTGCTCGACCCATGTGCACGAAATCATCTGCACCGGCGGGGGCGAAGGACCGGTCGGCCCCGGCGAGGGCGTCTTCGTGATCGTGCCTGTCGAAGTGCAGTCGAGCGCGGCCCAGAAAGCCGAAGAAGCAGGCGGCTTCCTGACCGACCATGCGACGATCGAAAAAGGCGGCGCGGCGGCGGTCTCCACCTCCCAGCCGACCCGGGTGGTGGCCCACGGCGCCCCGGCCCAGAGTCCCTTCGGATTCCTCCCGCGGCCCGCCGGTCTGCATGGCGAGGCGACCCTTGCCGACGGCTCGCCCGCGACCCAGGCGGGCTCCCACCCCTATGTGATGACCGTCGCCGCGCTGGACCTGGCCACCGGCCCGAACGACCTCGAATCGCTCCTCCCCGCGGGAGGGGGCCTGCGCGACGCGACGGTGGCGCTACCGAAGGGCACCGTGATCGATCCCGCGGCGGTGCCGAAGTGCAAGGAGAGCGAACTGGAGGCCGCGGCAATCGGCTGCCCGGGCGCCTCCCAGGTGGGGACGATCGCTCTCACCCTCTCGATCGGGGGAGGGTTCGGCCTGGGATCCACCGTCCGCTCGGTCTACAACATGGTGCCCCCGCCGGGCTCCCCGGCCGAGCTCGGTTTCGAAGTGCTCGAAGGCATCGACGTCCACTTCCTCGGCTCGGTCTCCTCCGACGGTACGTTCACCTTGACCGCGAGCAGCAAGGACGTGTTGGCACGGGCGGCGATCGGTGGCGTGCGAACGACCCTCTGGGGGGTGCCCTCCGAAGAAGCCCACGACCGCCAGCGAGGCAAATGCCTCTTCCAGTCGGAAATACCCGGATGCAGGGTGCCGCGTACCGGCCGGTCCTTCGTGACGTTGCCGTCGGCGTGTTCGGGTCCGCTTGTGGCGTCGGTGCATGCGACGAGTTGGCTTGGGGAAACCGCCGATGGTAGCTACGAATCGACCGATCTTGCGGGTCATCCGGTTGGTGTTGAAGGGTGTGGTGCGCTTGCGTTCGAACCGTCGATCGAAGCGGGGTTGACTACGGGTCAAGGGGAATCGCCGTCGGGTCTTAATCTTGATTTGCGTCAGGTCCAGCATGAAGGCGCGAGCGAATTGGCGACGGCGAACTTGAAGGACACGACGGTTGTGTTGCCGGCGGGGGTGGCGGTGAACCCGTCGGCGTCGAATGGGTTGCAAGCGTGCTCTTCGGCGCAGGTCGGTCTCGCGTCTGCGATCGGCGCATCGCCTGTTCGTTTCCAGGAAGGCTCAGCGCATTGTCCTGATGCGTCAAAGTTGGGTACGGTTGAAGTGACGACGCCGTTGTTGAAGGAAGGCGCGGAAGGGGAGCAGGTGCCACGGGTGTTGAAGGGTGGTGTGTATTTGGCGAAGGCGTTTGATAATCCGTTCGGTTCGTTGTTGGCGTTGTATCTCGTTGTTGAAGATGAACAGACGGGTGTGATCGCCAAGCTCGCGGGTAGGCTCGAAGCGGACTCGCGGAGTGGGCGGTTGACGGCGACGTTTGATGAAAACCCGGAGTTGCCGTTGGATGACATCGTGATCCATGTCTTCGGGGGTGATCACGGGGCGCTGACGACTCCCGTGCAGTGCGGGGAACATGCGCTCTCCTCGACGCTGGTGTCGTGGTCTGAAGGCGCTGCTGTGCATCCCGGTGCGTCGTTGCAGACGACTGGTTCGTGTTCGGCTTCGGAAGGTGCTGTCCCCGCGGGCTTCTCCTTCACGGCTGGTGCGGTGAGCCCGGTGGCGGGTGTGTTTTCGCCGTTTGTGGTGCAGGTCTCGCGTGCGGATGGTTCCCAGCGGTTGGGGGCGATCGACGTGACGCTGCCCGAGGGGCTGCTTGGCAGGGTCGCTGGGGTCCCGTTTTGTAGTGATGCGCAGATCGCTCAAGCACTGGCGCGTAGTCATCCTGAAGAAGGCAGGCTCGAGCAGCAGTCCCCGTCCTGCCCGGCGGCCACGGAAGTGGGCTCGGTTACGGTTGGTGCGGGATCTGGTCCCGACCCGGTGTATGTGAGCGGTCGTGCGTATCTTGCGGGCCCGTATAAGGGTGCGCCGCTCAGCCTCGCGATCATCACCCCCGCAGTCGCGGGCCCGTTCGATCTCGGGACTGTTGTGGTCAGGGTTGCGTTGAACATCGATCCGAATACGGCGCAGATCCGTGCGGTGAGTGATCCGATACCGTCGATCCTGGACGGTATTCCGTTGGATGTGCGGTCGATCTCGTTGAGCATGGATCGGGCAGGGTTTACGTTCAATCCGACTAGTTGTGAAGCGTTGAGCGTGACCGGTCAGGCGATCTCCACCCTCGGGCAAACAACAGCGCTGTCCAACCGTTTCCAGGTCGGGGGGTGCCAGAACCTCCCGTTCAAACCAGTGATGGCGATCAGCACACAGGGCAAAACGAGCAAAGCGAGTGGTGCGAGCCTCACCGTCAAGCTCTCCCAGAAACCAGGGGAAGCAGACATCCACAAGGTCGCTCTGACGTTGCCCACGGTCTTGCCGGCGCGTTTGACGACGCTCCAGCAGGCGTGCACCGAAGCACAGTTCGCAGCGAACCCCGCTGGTTGCCCCCCGGGATCGTTCATCGGGACAGCCAAAGCGCTCACACCCATCCTGAACGTCCCCCTCGCGGGCCCCGCGATCCTCGTCTCGCATGGTGGTGCGGCATTCCCCGACGTCGTATTCCTGCTGCAAGCCAACGAACGCGGAGCGGACATCCGTATCGACCTTGACGGCAAGACAGACATCAAGAAAGGCATCACCTACTCCCGCTTCGAAACGGTCCCCGACGCTCCCATCACGAGCTTCGAAACGAACCTACCCCAAGGCCCGCACTCCGTCCTGGCAGCCACGGGGAACCTATGCGCGAGCAAACTCGCGATACCCACCAACATGGTCGGCCAGAACGGCAAGCTCGTCAGTCAAAGCACGAAGCTCACCGTCACCGGATGCCCCAAGACCAAGGTCCTCACCCGCGCACAAAAACTCAAGCTCGCACTGAAGGCATGCAAGAAGAAAGCCAAGGGCAAGAAGCGCACCAGCTGCGAACGCGCCGCCCGGCGGAAGTTCGGCCCGGCGAAGAAGGCCAAGAGGACCAAGAAGAAGTAAGGGGGTGAACGCATCGCCAACGGCTGCGGTGACCGGCGCCTGCGGCGTCGTCGGTGGGACCCGCTGTGGGTCTCCCCCAAATGTCGCGCTGTTGTGACAACCGCTCGCCGAGCGTCGCCAGCACCAGGTCCGCCGCCGCCTCCACGTCGAGCTCCGGGGTCAGTTCTACCTCCGGCGCCCGTGGGCGCTCGTACGGGTCGTCCACGCCCGTCATCCCGTGCAACTCGCCGCTCTTAGCCCGCGCGTACAGCCCCTTCGGGTCGCGCCGTGCGCACTCTTCCTTGGGCGTGTTCACATACACCTCAACGAACACCAGCCCCTCGCGTTCGTGCTGCGCGCGTACCTTCTCGCGGCACTCCGCATACGGCGAGACCAGCGCCACCACCGCCACCGTGCCCGAGTCCGCGAACAGCTTCGCCATCTCGCCCACCCGCCCCACGTTCGTCTCGCGGTCATCCCGGCTGAAGCCCAGGTCGCTGCACAGGCCGTGGCGGAGGTTGTCCCCGTCAAGCATGTACGCATTGCGGCCCGCCTCGATCAGCCGCGCCTCGACCGCGGTCGCCACAGTCGTCTTGCCTGCCCCGGGCAGACCCGTGAACCACACCGTCGCGCCCTGCTGGCCCAGCGCCTGCCAGCGCCGCTCTCTATCGACGCTCGCCTCCTGCCAGGTCACGTTCGCGCTCATACGATTTCTCTGTCCTCTTCTCTCCCTCACGCCTTTAGGCCAGCGCCGGCAGGCCCACCATCTCGCGGAACGCCGCCTTGTCGTTCAACCGCGGGAACTCGCTCGTCGGCTCCGGCACTCCCAACATCTCCGCCAGCGGCTTCCAGCCTTCCTTGACTTCGTGCACCACCAGCCGATCCGCCGGCACACCGCTCTTGACCGCCTCGTTGTGCTCTTCAAAGCGCTCGATCGCATACGCCTTGTCCTCGAAGCGCCCATGGAACGTCCCGTCCCACATCAGCTTCGAGATCATCGCAAAGGCCTCCGGCGAGGGCGGCGTCTCCTGCCCGCCTTTCAGTTCACCTTTCTTGCCCGCCAACATCACCGCGTAGATCGAGCTCCTCGCGCTCTCATACCAAGACTCCGGGTCGCGCACGCTCAGCAGCACCTTCGCCTCCGGTAACACCTCCATCAGCGGCTCCCAGAACGTGCACCCCGGCCAGTCCACCGTGGACTCGAAGCCCTCGAAGACCCGCCTCCAATCGACCTCTTCGCCGTTCGCCGCCGCCTGCCACAACGGCAGCCGGCTCGTGTCCCCCCACAGCACCTCGACCATGTGGTAGCAGGGCCCCACGCCCAGCTCCTCCAGCGCCGCCTTGAGCGTCAACGTACCCGTCCGGCCGAACCCGGCGCCGATCACCTGCATGTCGCCTCCTCTGCTTGGCTTGCCGGGGTCGCTCTCAGACCCTCATTGTGGTGCACAAATATAAGAACCCCGTCAGATGTGTCTCCGACACGCCGGCGCGGCGTTCCGGGGCCTTTCGGGGCGCCCCGGGGAACTTCAGCCGTCCGCGAACGGCGCGATCGGCACGCCGTGACCCTCGCCGGCGCGCATTCCCAGCTCGTACACACCCCCATGCTCACTCGTAAGTCTACGCGGCGCCCGCTTCGTCCGGTAGCGCAACGTCGAGCTCGACCCGCGCCACCGAGCAGTTCGCCACCTCGTGCTCGCCCCCGTCCGGATCGGCGTAGCGCCAGCCCGCGCTGCTCGCGCTTGGGACCCGCACGTGCGCGTCGACGCGCAGGCCCTTCGGCCCCGGCATGCTCAGCACGCAGCCCTCGGTGCTCTCCTGCACCCGCAGTCCGCGCGCGCCCAAGCCGCCGATCCTGTAGCGCTTGCCCGCGATCCCCAGCGCGCCGTTCGCCACCCACGGCGTCAGCCTGCCCGCCACCTTGATCCGGCCCAGCGCCACGTCCAGCCACGCGCTCTCGTCCTGCGCGAACCCCACCCCGTGCAGCCAGATCCAGCGCTCGGCGTGCTCCGCGCCCCAGTTGTGCCCGACCATCCCGCGCCAGCCCGTCCAGCTCCAGCGTGCGCCCGTCCGGCAGCGCGAACGTGCCGTCGAAGCTCGCGCTCGGGCGCCGGGCTCGTCAGCTTCGTCCGCGGCAGCCGCGCCCGGTACATCCACCCGCTCGGCAGATGCCGCAGCTCCGGCTCCCGCGCTTGCATCCGCAGCGACCAGCGCGCGCCACCGCACTCGCCCTCGGCATACCCATCGCCCAGCCTGCAGGAGCCGATCGCGATCCACGCATCGCCCGGCGCGCTCAGCTCCTCGCTCGTGAGCTTGTGCATCCACGGGCGCCCTTTGCGCGCGTCGAACACCGTGCACCACACCGACCCCCGCGCCCGCTCGCCCGGGCGCTTGTGCACCGTGTAGCGCACCCACACGCCCACCGGCTCTCCCGGCGCGACCGCGCGCAGGTAGAACGACTCGTACATCCCCGCCTTTTTCCGTGTTGCGGGGAACACCGCCTCGGCTTGCATCCTCAGGCGATCCTATCCCGCACGCGCGCCGTGCGAGGATGCCGCCATGAACCGCGACCCCCTCGTCACGCTGCCCCCGGCCCTCACCGCTCCGATGGCGCCCGCCACGGGGGACGGCGCGCGCTACATCCTCGGCATCGACGGCGGCGCCACCAAGACGCTCGCCGCCGTGCTCGACCTGCACGAGCGCACCCTGCACCTCGGCCACGCCGGCCCCTCCAACGAAGACGCCGTCGGCACCCGCCTCGCGGTCAAGGCCATCCTCGACGCCACCGATCAGGTGCTCGCCGGCGCCTGCATCGCCCACGCCCAGCTCAGTGCCGCCGTCGTCGCCGTCGCCGGCACCGACACCGCCTCGATCGACCGCCATCTCCACGGCACCCGCTCCGACCACTGGATCGTCGTCAACGACGTCGTCAGCGCCTGGGCCACCGCCACCGGCGCTCAGCCCGGCGTCGGCGCGATCTCCGGCACCGGCTCAAACGTCTTCGGCGTCGGTGAGGACGGGCGCACCTGGCGCGCCGGCGGCTGGGGGCATCTGCTCGGCGACGAGGGCTCCGGCTACTGGCTCGGCGCCCAGTCGATCGTCGCCGCCCTGCACGACCGCGACGGCTCCGGCCCTCCGACCGCGCTCAGCGACGCCGCGCAGCAGTTCTTCCGCTCAGCCTCCATCGAGGCGCTCGCCGCGAGCGTCTACACCGCCCCCCTGACCAAGGGCGAAGTCGCCGCCTTCGCCCTCGAGACCTCGCGCCTGGCGCACTCCGGCGACGTCGTCGCCCGCGAGCTCTTCGCCCGTGCCGCCGAACTGCTCGGCCAGCAGATCCGCGCCGTCATCGCCAACACCGGCCTGCGCGGCGAGTTCCCCATCGGGCTGATCGGCAGCGCCTTTCGCGCCGGCGAGGTGTTCGTCGAGCCGCTCACCCACGCCATCCACGAGGTTGCCCCGCAAGCTCGCATCTTCCCGGTCGAGATGGCGCCGGTCGGGGGGAGCCTGTTGTTGGGGATGCGCGCCTGTGGGTGCGAGGGAGCGTTGTCGGGCGAGGATCTCTCGCGCCTGATCGACGCCGCTGCACGTTGACTTGCAGTCCGAGCTGACGCTCGATCCGAAGCACTTTCTTCGTTAGCCTCACCACATCGGACAGGCGTCTCGTCTGTTGTGGAGAACTACGGGTCTCGTGCGCGCCCGGAGTTCCGTTCCGATCATGAGTCTCAACCTCGATCAGCCTTCTTCACGCCACAGCAGGACGCCGCTCGCGGCGTGCCTTGCGTTCCTATGCCTGCTCGGTGTGTGTGCGTTCGCGCCGGCCGCCCCGGCGGCCGCGGCCTCGCCCTATCCGACCGGCGCCACCCGGCCGCTGCGGGTGGCCAAGCCCTCTGAATTTGCCCACTCGGCTGCGGCGCCGACCGGGGGAGCCTCGGCGCCCGCCGGCGGCTCGTCCTCGTCCTCCTCGCCCAAGTCGAAGTCCAAGAAACACTCAAAGCCCAAGCCCAAACCGGTCCTGCACGGCGACCCCGCGCGGGCGCTGCTCGCGTTCGAAGCGATGCAGCACAACTTCTACATCCCCGGCTCGGGGCTCTACGAGGGCGAACCCTTCTCGTTCCTGTGGCCCTTCTCCCAAGCGCTCGCAGCGACCGTGACGATGCGCCGCGTCAACGGCATCTCGCGCATCCCCGGGCTGTCCACGGCACTCTCCCACGAACTGTCCGCCCGCCTCGTCGGCCTGAGCTCCTACCTCGACACCGACAACTCGGGCGCCCCCGAAGGCACCTTCACGAGCTCGCTCGGAGCCTTCGACGGGACCGTCGCGCCGCCCACCGGTCCCGGCGGGACCAAGTACTACGACGACAACGAGTGGGTCGGGATCGAGCTCGTGCGCATGTACGAGCTGACGCACACTCCCGCCACGCTCGGCAGCGCCGAGGCGATCATGGCGTTTGTGATGGCCGGCTGGGACACCGATCCCGAACACGTCTGCCCCGGGGGCATCCCCTTCTCCAACGCCGCCGACAACAACGAACGCAACACCGTCACCGACGGTCCCGGCGCCGAGCTGGCCGTGCGCCTCTACCAGCTGACCGGCAACCTCGCCTACCTGCAGTTCGCCGAACAGGCCTACAACTGGACACGCACCTGCCTGCTGCAGGAAAACGGCCTCTACGCCGACCACATCGGCGCGCACGGCGCGATCGCGCGCGTGTACTGGAGCTACAACCAGGGCGCCATGATCGGGGCCGGCACGCTCCTGTATCAGGCCACTCACAACTCCGCCTACCTCTACCAGGCGCGCCAGACCGCGAAGGTGGCGCTCGCCTACTACACCCCCGAACGGCTCGGCTCAGAACTGCCCTTCTTCGTCTCGGTCTACTTCCGCAACATGCTCTACCTCGACTCGGTCACCCACGACCCGCCCGGGGCCAAGCTCGCGCAGCCCTATGTCGACTACGCCTGGCAGCACCTGCGGCTGTCCAACAACATGTTCGTGTTCGGCTCCCCGCCCTCCTCGCAACTGCTCGTACAGGCCGCGATCGTGCAGATCTACGGCCTGCTCTCATCCTCGCCCAGCAGCTACTTCTGAGCTGAGCGCACTTGTGAAGGAGGTCGTGCGGGGGCCGGTACGCAGGCCGCAGCGCCGGTGCGACCGAGCGAGGCGCTGAACGTCAGTCGATCGCCCCGCCGGGCATGATCGGCCCCGAGGTCGTCTCGCCGCCGACCGTCGTGGTCTCGGCGAAAGCCGTCACGACCGCCGGGTCAAAGCGCACGCGCGGGCTCACGCGCGCGTGGCGCGCGATGTACTGCTCGCGCGTCTGGTCCTTGCGCCTGTACAGACGCTGATCGGCGAGCCGCAGGACCTCGGAGGGTTCGCGCGCCTCGGCGGGGATACCGACCTCTCCGTGCGCAGCGCCGATCTCAAATTCCGGGCCCTCCTCGCACAGCGCGGCGATGCACGCCCGCGAGACCTCTCGCTCGTCGCTCTCGCTCCCCTTGAACAGCACGCAGAACTCATCGCCGCCCATGCGATAGGCCGTTCCATACGCGGTCACGCTCGCCCTCAGCTTCGCGCTGAGCCGCGCCAGCAGCTCGTCCCCGGCCGGGTGGCCGTAGGTGTCGTTGAAGTGCTTGAACCCGTTCAGATCGAACATCGCCAGGCGCCACGGATCTCCCGGCTTGGCCGCGCGGCACGCCAGCTGCAGGTCTTCCATCAGCCGTCGGCGGTTGCCCAGCCCCGTCAGCGAGTCGGTCAGCGCCAGGTTGCGCGAACCGATCAGCATCGTCAGGTTCTCGCGCACCGTCAGCATCAGCCGCGCGCACACCGCCAGCACGGTCGCGATCGCGAGGATCAGTGCCGGCAGCGTCAGGCGGCCGTGCAGGTTGCCGTACACGAACACCCCGAGCGCCGCCAGCAACGACAGGGCCGGCACCATCACCAGCCGCCAGTCCTCGATTCGCCTGCGCAGTACGCGCGGCCACGGCGTCCACGCCGCGATCGCCAGCAGCACCGCGGCCGCCGGCCACAGGCTTTCCAGCCACGTGTTCTCCGCATACGTTCCGGTTGCGGTCTGGTAGACGTAGGTCGAGTCCGCGATCGCGCTCAACAGCATGCTTGCGGCGATCAGGATCCACACCCGTCCAGGCCGCCAGCCGGTCACGCCGAGGGCGCCGATCGTGAAGATCAACAGCAGGATGTCCCCGATCGGATAGGCCAGCGAGACCGCCACCGAGACGATGTCGCCCGTGGCGCTGTCCATGATCGGGGGCAACACCACTGCGGCCGCGAGCGTGGCGGCCGCCAGGCCCGCGATCAGGCCATCCAGCCACATGCTCATCCGCAGCTCGCGCAGGTGCGCGCCCACCAGCAGCGTCAGCGCGGCGTACATGCACGGGTACATCGCCAGATACAGCACGTCGGCGGGCGTGATCCCGCCCGCTTCCCCGGCGCCTTCGAGGAACAGCGTGAAATACAGTTCCCCGAGGCTCCAGCACAAAAGCCCCGCGCCCATCGCCAGCCAGGCCGCGCGCTGGGCCTTGACGGTGATCCCACGGACGATCACCGCGAACGCCGCGCCGAACATCAGCGCGTTGTAGACATAGTCGTCGAACAGCTCGTTCGTATGGGGTCCGCCCAGGCCGACCGTCAGGTGCAGGACGAGCACGCCCACTCCCCCCAGCAGGGAGGCCAGGAACAGCATCGTTGGTGTCGTCCGGGCACGCATCGCTTGGCGGACTCAGGGGTCCGCCAAATACATCGGCCGATTGCGGGCTTTCCTTCAGTCCGCGCGGCGATTACGCACGCACATTACGCACGCACATTGCGGACGAACCGCCGCGGCTCTTCCGCATACAAGCGCTCGCCTTCGCGCAGCGCACGCTTGCGCAGCCGGGCGCGTCTGCGTGAGATCGCGCGGAGCAGTCGCCTGCGCGTGGCCTTGCGCCGCCGCCGCAGTCGCTTATGCGCGCGTACCCGCTCGGCCAGCAGCAGCAGGTCGTGCTCCTCGCCGAGCATTTCGCCGAGCTCGTCCGCGCGGCGCGCGACCTTGGCTATACGCCGACTGCGCTTGGCGGCGAGCTTGCGCTGCTTGCTCCCGAGCTTGCTCTGCTTGCGCCCACGCTTGCCCGTGCGCTCGTGCCCCTCGCCGGCCGTCTCGCGCACGTCGAGGACTTCGGCCGCGTAACGCAGGTCCTTGACCTGTTTGCGCCACCTGTGCAACGCGCGGGGACCGCCTGCACCTGCACGCCGGCGGACGGCCCGGCGTCGACCGGCACGCCCGGCGCGATAGATGTGCTCGAGGCCCGGCTCGGTGAGCTTCCTCGCCGAGCGTCCCGCCGGCAGCTTCCACTTGCTCACGCGCACGCGCACCTCAGACAGCTCTTCTGCCACGCGCTCGCGCGCGGAGGCGTCTCCCAGCATCTGCGCGCTCGCCCGTTCGCGCTCGCGTTCGAGCTCCGCCCGCAGTTCCGTCATGCCTCGGCGACCACCCAGCTTGCGCGGATGGCGCGCGATGAGCGCGTCGAGTGAGCTCACCATCACCTCCGCATCGCGTGCTCCGGCAAGACGCGCGGCGGCGTTGCGCAGCAGCGCCCGCTCGCGATCGGCGCGCTTGGCGCCCAACTCGCCCTCGAGCAGTCGCATCAACGCGCGCACGCGCTTGAGCGCCTTACGCGTCTCGTGCACCGCCTCCTCGGGTGCGATTCCCGAGGCTCCCCGCAGGTGCTCGATCGCGATGTCCAGCTGGGCGAGCACGATCCGCCGGTAGCCGCTCGCAAGCGCCTCTCCGTCGATCAGGCCAAAGCGCCGCGCCCTCGCCGGTCCGCGCCTTGCGGCGGCCGCACGGCGTTCGCGCTCGGTGCGCGCGAGCACCAGACCGAAGCCCACGGCGACGCTCGCCGCCAGCGCGCCCGACCACGCCACCAGGGCGCGGTGTCCGGGCGCGACAATGGGGCGATGACCGCGAGCCTTCCCCCCGCCCCATGGTGGACGGTGCGCCGTGCGGCGAACCGCAAGCCGGCGACGTATCGCTGTCCGATCTGTGGTCATCACTTGCCCGCTCTCAGCGAGCATATGCTGATCGCCCCCGAAGGGGACTCACACCGCCGCCGCCACGCCCACACCGAGTGCGTGCTGCGGGCGCGCGCGGCGGGAAAGCTGGTGCTGCGCGACGAGTGGCTACGCACCCAGCCACGCCCGCCGTCGCTATGGCGACGGCTGCTCGGGCGCGGGTAGGCGTGGTGCCTGTCGGTTTTCACGCAGCGCTCCGGCTGAGTCGCAGGTCAAGCGAGACCAGGACGCAGGGAGCGTGGCGTGCTTGGCACGCGAGCGACTGAGGACGCAGTATCGCGAAGTGCCTGCGGCTCAGCCGGGTTCAGCCGCCCCAGACGTGGACATCCTCTGGGTCGATTCTGACGATCACGCGCTGTTCGCCGGGCTGGCGGAAGGGGTAGGAGTCCTGGCCGAGGTACTTCTTGGCCATCGCATCGATGTGCTCGTCGGCTCCCTCGTGCGTGCGCTCGGCGACGCGGCCGCGGATCGCAAGGTATTCATAGGGGTTCTCCATGTTCTGCACCGTCAACGTCACGCGCGGATCGCGTTCGAGGTTGCGCGGCCAGGCGCGACCCTCGGCGGTGTTCAACACCGGACGGCCGTCCTGCAGATCCACCCACACCGGCGCGGCGTGCACTGACCCGTCGGGGCGGATGGTGGAGACCAGGCAGAAGTTCTTGGCCTGCAGCAGCTCCTCGCTGCGGCCCTCGATCGTTGCGCTCATCGGCGGGACCCTTTCTCTCTGGCGATGGACGTGCTCTGACGCACAACACGATAGGACGTTCGGGCGCAGGGGTGGGTGCACCTGGCACCCTTGCTCTCGGCGTAGCCCCGAGGGACTTGCCTACTGGCGACTCGTGCCCGTGCTCGAGTTGACCGGTGGTATCGGATCGAGCGGGACGAGCCGGCCGTTGTTGAGCTGAAAGCGCACGTGCGCGGTGCCGCCGCCAGGGCAGCACAGTGGATCGTTGGGCCGGTAGAGCTGGTAGGCGAGCGTGACTTCGGTGTCGCTCTGGGAGACCACGCTGATCTGGGCGCTCGGGCGGCTGGCGTCGGTGCCGAGATAGTGGCCGTCGACGAAGAAGAACGCCTGTTTGTCGTACCCGTCGTTGGAGTGAGAGCCCGTGCCGATCAGCACGCGCAGGGTCTGGTTGGGGTGGTAGTCGGAGGTCTCGCCCGCCGTGTAGCCGTGTGCGCGCACGAGCGCCAGCGCCCCCGCAAGCCCTTCGCCGCCGGCACTCTTCTCCGTTTCGGCGAACGCCGGGGCGGTCGCGGTGCGCGTGCCGGTGCTCGCGGGGGTTCCGCCCGAGGCGCCGCCGCCGCCGGTCGCGCCGCTGGTCGTGGTCGCGGTGCCCGTAGTAGGCGGTGTGGTCGCACCCGTCGGTGTGCTCACGGTCGTGCCGATGCTCGGTTCATTGGCGACCGAGACCGTCTTGGTCGAACCCCCACATCCCCCGATCAGGGCGATCACAGCCGTTGCGAGCATCGCGGCGCCTATGCGGGCTGAGAATGGAGATGTCATACGCCCGACATCGTATTCGGGTAAGCGGCCATGGTGCGCCCTTGACAAACTTATTAGCGGCCGCTAATTTTGGGAAAACGAGCCAGTGATGGGTGAGGAGTCGGGGATGAGCGATAAGCGTAAGCGGGTTCCCGCCGCGGAGCGGCGCGAGGAGCTGATCTCCGCGGCAGTGCACGAGTTCGCCAAAGGCGGACTGCGCGGTACGGCGGTCGACCGGATCGCGCGGCGCGTCGGTGTTGCTCAGCCGTATGTGTTCAGCCTGTTCCCGAGTAAGCGCGAGCTGTTCATCGCCGCGTTGGAGCGGAGCTTCGAGCGGATCGCCGAAACGTTCCGCGTCGCTGCGGCCGGCTACCACGAGGGTCTGGCTCCGGAGGACTGCGAGGACACCCTGCAGGCGATGGGCCTTGCCTACCGCGAGCTGCTCGAGTCCGACCGGGACTATCTGATGCTCCAGCATCAGTGCTACGCGGCCTGCGACGACGAGGTCGTGCGCGCGCGCGTACGCCAACGGTTCGCCCAGCTCGTCGAGCTCGCACGCGAGCTCTCGGATGCCGAGCCCGAACGCCTGGACGAGTTCTTCATGCGCGGCATGGCACTGAACGTCGCGGCGGCGCTGGGAGTAGAGGAGCTTTCGGTGCAGTGCCCCTGGGTTGCCGCCGAGCGCGCGGCCGTGCCGGTCGGCTAGGAGTAGGATCGAACGGCGATGTCCCAGCCACAGCCAGGACCGCCCGAGCCCAAGCGCACTCGTCGCGAGCAGGCCCGTACCGCAGGGATGGTGCTGCTGGCCGTGCTGATCACGTTGTTCGCCGTGCTGAACCTCGAATCGGTCAAGGTCAACTGGATCTTCGGCACAGGCGAAGTGCCGCTGATCATCGTGATAGTGGTCTCGGCCCTGTTCGGGATCGTGCTGACCTACCTCGTCGACCGTCGCAACAGCAAGCGACGCTAGCGAGACGCGGGGCGGCCGCGCTCAGCCGATCGCGCTCAGCGCCGGCGGCCAGCGTCGGCCTCGTCGTCGATCACGACCTCCGCGGCGGCGTCGGCGCCGATGAACGGCGAGAGCACGATGTAGGCGAGGTAGTCCGACAGCGCCGGCAGCAGATGGATCTGCCCGCTCGTCACCTGGCAGCGAATCGTGTGCCAGATCGCTCCCGCCACCCCGTCGACTGCGAGCTTGTTGGCCGACGGCTCCGGCGCTCCCTCGGTCAGCAGTGTGGCGATGCTGTGGGCGAGATCGCAATCGCGCTCCATCGCCTCCGGGCAGGCGCTGGGCGCCTCGGAGGCGATGATGTGCGCATAAAGCGGCCGCTCGGCCAGCAGCGCCAGCAGTTTGCCCACGACGCGGCGAACGGCGAGAGCCCAGTCTCCGGATACGAGCTCCGGATCGGAGGCGATCTCGAGCAACTCGTCGCTGAGAGCGTCGAACGCCGCCAGGAAGCACTCCTCCTTGGAGTCGAACAGCTCGAAGAAGGACTCGATCGGGACGCCTGCCTCCTCGGCGATCTGCGGTGCGCTCAGCTCGTGGTATTCGTCGACCACCGCGAGGTTGAGCACGCTCGAGCGCAGACGCTCGCGTAGCTCCTCGTCCGAGCTGGGCGCCCCCAGTGGGGCGCGGGTCTCGTTGGAGGAGACCACGCGCAGACCCGCCGGCATCCATGCGTCCAATGCCGAGCTTACGCCCGCCGGCGCGCCCGCCCCGACCGCCCAGGCGCCGCTGATGGGCGCCCGCCAACGAGCTAGCCCGCGCGCGCTCGGACAGACGCTCCGAGAGCTGCACTCGCGGCGGCCGTTTGGAACAGCAGTGTCCACTGCGCTATGTCCTCGCTCAGGGCCGGTATCTCCTCGGGCCGCCCGGCGCGCAGACGCACGGCCGTCGCCTCGTGCATGCCGCCCACGATCCCCCGCACGATCGGGGTGGGCAGCGGCCCCACGTCGCTCGCGTGGGCGAAGCTGCTGGAGAGCATCTGCTCGAACGTTCCGGTGGCCCTGCGCAGGCGCGCCAATCCCGGCGCTCCGGCCGTCTGCGCCTGAACGATGGCCAGGCCCGCGCCCTTGGCGTTGGATCCGATCTCCCCGGTGAACTCCCCCGCGGCGGCTCTGATCCGCTGTTCGAGGTCTCCGCTGGTCGAGCGGTAGGCCTCGTGTACGCGCTTGACCCCGCGGGCCGCGACCAGGTCGAACGTGGCCAGGAAGCACTCCTCCTTGTTAGCGAACTGCTCGTAGAAGGCGCGCCGTGATACCCCTGCGAGGCCGATGATCTGCTTGACGCTGGTATTTGCATAGCCGTTGGCGGCAACCGCCTCGACCATGGCTCCGTGCATACGTAGACGCTGGTGACGCGCCACCTCTGTGGGCTCGAGATGGTGAGGTCCTCTCGGCAGCCGCTGGTACAGGGGTGCGATCGATCTCGTTACGCCCAACTCCCCACCGTTGTGCTCGGACATCTCTCTTCTACCTCCCCGAAACGATCTACATGTCCAGACACCTGTCAAGGAATCTGTCAACTGAGAATCATTCCATGTCAGCGATTTTTTGTCTACAGGGAAGTGCGCAGAGGCCTAGCCGACCCTCCGGGACTTGTCCGCCTGATCGGAAATCCCCTGCTTATCGCCGGTTTTTGGGAATGCGTACGAGTCGGAGCTTTACGTCACGACGGCGGCCTCGACGAGGCGCGGGTCAGTGCGCGAGGAACTTCAGCGAGAGGATCGCCAGTCCCATCGTCGCCCCGACGGCGGCTTCGAGCGCGAACTCGCGCGGCGTCGACCGGGCTCTCAGGCCCGCCAGCAACTCGAACACGACGAGGCTCGCGATGGCGGCCCACACGGCCGCGTCGACGCCCGTGGTTTCGCTCGCGCCGGCAGCCCACGCGATGAGCAGCGTCAGCAATGGGATCGACGCCCCGCGGACGATCGACCATTCGTGCCCCAGTGCGCGTACGAGCGCACCTGACGTGAGGTGCTCCTGGCGGGCAAGGCGGCGCCCGAGGATCGTCGAATAGGAATGAGCGAGCCAGAAGATCCCCGAGCGCGAGCATCGTCGAGCCGATCATGTCGAGGTAGCCGTCGTGCGCCCCGCTCTCGCCGGCGATCAGCGCTCCGATCAGGATCGTGCCGTAGACGACCCCCGTCGGATTCTCTTCGCGGATGAGCCAGCCCGCCAGGCGCGCTGCGCCAATCCGTGCGAGCCGGCCTGCGGCTCGGGCGCTTGTGTTGTGGGAGACCGGGCGATGTGCGAATTATCGTCGCAGCCGTGGCGAAGGTACGTGGACCCTCCTGCGAGCGGCTAGGATTCGGGGCCCGCCGACGTAGCTCAGCTGGTAGAGCGCCTCCATGGTAAGGAGGGGGCCTCGGGTTCGAGTCCCGACGTCGGCTTCCACGCGGGCGGAGCTCTTCGCTGGAGGTCACCGGATGACGTACGAGCACGCCGTCGTGGTCGATGGCGTAGGCGCCCATGCGCTCCAGCGGTGGCGAGTAGGCGTGGAGGGTGACCGCGGGATCGGCACCGGCGTGGCGTACGCGGTGGATGTCGGCTGCGGAGAAGTGAAACGCCTCGTTCACCGCATATGTCCGCTCGCGAGGTGGGCCGCCGATCGCGAGACGCTCCTCGCGAACCGCTCCGCTGAGGACGGCCACCGCGCCTGCGGAGCGGTCGTGATCGTGAAATCCGGTGTCGTGATCGTCCATCCAGCAGATCAGCCACACGGTCAGGTGATCGTCGCTGAGCAGCTCCCGGTACACCCGTTGGCTGGCGTCGTGCTTGACGTGGTGGATCCACAGCTCGGGACGGTCGGCGAGCTCGGCGACGAAAGCTTGGAGCTCGGGACCGGAGAGGTCGCGCCCGCGCGCGTCGCGCAACAGAGGAGAGGCCCGTCGGGTGGATCGGCCGCTTGACCTGGGATAGCGATAGCGGGCTCATCGCGCACCGGCCGTCAGGGTCTTGCCGAGCGCGCGGCGCGTACCATCGGCGATCGGATCCCAGTCGAGTCCGTCTGGCATCCCGAGCTCTCCGGGCTCGACGACGGGACGATCGGAGCCGTAGAGGAGCTGCTGGGCTCCGACTCGCTCCGTGATCATGCGAATGGCCGAGGGCCCATAGGAGGAGGTGTCGTAGAACACCAGCGGATCGGGGACGGCGCTCTCTGGCCCGCCCCGCGAGGCCAGGCGCTCGGCGTGAAGCGGAGCGAGGCCGGCAAGCATCGAGAAGACCACGCGCAGCTTCGGATGCTGGAGACGTCCGGCTGTCAGGAAAGTCAGCCAGGCGGCCTGCATGTCGGCGACGTAACGGGTGAGTGCGGGCCACCACAGTGGATCCCCGAGCGGCGCCGCCCCCATCGCCTGTGGCTCGCTGGGCCCAGGTCCCGGGATGGACGAGCAGTGGGGCTCCGAGCGCTTCCAGGCGTGTGAGCACCGTTCGCAGGCGGGAAAGCCCCTCGACGGAAGCGAGCGCGCCCGCGGGGAGCGAAAGACCCACGCAGCCGCTGGCGATGATGCGGTCGACGTCGTTGGGGTCCGGACCGTCGAGCGCGATGGCGCCCCACACGCCGAAGGGGTCCTCGAGCGAGAGCACCCCGTCGTGGTAGGCGTCGATCAACGGAAGCGACTGCTCGCGCGGAAGCGACTCGATCCCCAAGGGGCTCGAGAGGCACAGCAGCGCGCGGTCGAGACCGTCGAGTTCGACGAGAGCGGCGCGACGGGCGGGCTCGTTGCTTGCCAGATCGATGACGTAGGGCCGCTCGCCCGCGAGAAACAGCACCGTCAGTCCGTGTTCGTCGCGAACGAATGGTTGCTCCTCTCGTTCTGCGAGGGCTCGTACGAGCGGCTCGGTCCACAGGTGCTGGTGTATGTCGATCTTGATCATGGCTGCTGATCGGCGCGCGGCCGTCGGTTGCGAGGACAGATGCCCCTTGGGCGCGTCCGGGGAGGGGTGGGGGACCTCCCCGGACGCTGGAGGGGGAACGTCAGAGACGACAGCAACGTTTGAACACGCGGCCATCCGCAGAGGAGATATCCGTCACGGCACACCGCCGAGCGCGGTCGTTTCCCGGTGGATATAAGCGAGAACCAACATTGTGCATAAATCCTATCAGGATTCTGACTTTGTCAAGGCGTTGTGCTTGCACAGGGCTCGGCATCCGGTCGGTCCGGCGGCGGGATCGCGTTTTGGCGCGGTTGGGGTCGACGCGTCCGACCACTCGAGTTGGACGGTGCTCCCGAGTTTGCTTCGCGGCGGGAATGCGGCGAGCCCACTATGGCGTCGGTCGTCCCGCGCGGTACGCGTGCGCGGCTCGGCTCAGCCGATGCCGGTGAGCAGATCGCCCGCAGAGGTGAGTCCGAGGGCGCGCGAGAGGACGACGATCGTCTCCAGGCGCGGTGAGCGCTTGCAGCGCTCCAAGAGACTGATCTCGGTGCGGTGCAGATCGCAGATCGCCGCCAGTTCTTCCTGGGAGAGGTTCAGTCGTTCGCGATGGCTGCGCAGGTTCTCGGCGAACTGCTGCCTCACTGACTCCTGTGGCTTCACGCGGCGCACTCTGGCGTCTGGCAGACGGAAGGTCTACAGACAAGCGCTCGCCGGACAAAACACCGACTGACAGCTGTCTCCGGACATATGAGCTGCGGATCGGTGCTCAGTGCTCTCGAGAAAGGATGCGCAGCAGCATCAAGCGCCAGCGGAGAGAGAAACATTCATTCATTTTACTGCCAGTTCGGCGATGTGGCGCCCAGACTGGCGATTGGTCCCGTCCGCTCCACCAATCATCTCGAGGCTGGACAACTTAGACCCGCGGGCGCTCGACAGCGCGAGCGCCGCGTTTGCCCGGGCCGCCGGTCGCCGTGGACTCAGCCTGCGGCAGCCGCGAGGCTCTCGCCAGGCGTCACCGTCGTGACCGGCAGGCCCATGCCGGCGACCTTACTCGGCAGGTCGAGCCGCAGCCAGCGAGAGACTTTCGCCGAGAGCGTCGAGACGATCACCTCGTCGAAACCGTGCAGGTTGATCGCGTCGTGCACGGCCGCGATCGGATCTGGGTCGCCGATGAGCCCCTCCACAGGGCCGCCGGCTGCTCGTTCGAGCAGCGGCAGGGCACGGTCGAGCACGATATGCGCCTCGCTCTCGGCCTGATCCTCGGGGTCGACGACCTTGTGCAGGCCGTGGGTCGCATTGGGTACGAGCAGCGTGAACACGCACCCTCCACGCGCCGCACGTGCGCGGACGGCGTCGAGCAGGGGTTGCGTGGCGGCCGTCTTGTGGGCCACGACCAGCACACGGCTGGCGGAAGCGGAAGCGGAGGACTCCATGGCTGGAACTCCTTTGTTCTGGGATATCGCCTGCTACTTACCCAGATGATCGCACCGTGAAGCCGGTTATGCCAGGATATCGTGAGAACAGTGGTGGGGGCAGGATTCGAACCTGCGTAGGCAGAGCCAATCGGTTTACAGCCCGATCTCCTTTAACCACTCGGACACCCCACCGGGCATCCCGTCGGCGTGAGCCGTGGGAGGGACGTGACTGATTCTAGTGCAGGTGCTCGGCGCCTACGACGCCTCGCGCAACTGCTGCGCGTCGGGCAGGGTCTGCAGCTTTTTGAGGGTGCGGTTCTCGATCTGGCGGACGCGCTCGCGGGTGATGTTGAAGGCGCGGCCGACCTCCTCGAGCGTGCGCTGGCGCCCGCCGGTGATGCCGTAGCGCATCTCGATCACCTCGCGCTCGCGCCGGGGCAGAGCCGAGAGCACGCGTACGACGTTTTCGCGTTGCAGCGCGGTGGAGGCGATCTCGAAGGGGGACTCGGCGGTGTCGTCCTCGACGAAGTCGGCCAGTGCGGTGTCGTCCTCGTCACCTACGGGTTTCTCCAGCGAGACGGGCTGCTGGGCCATGCGCATGACCTCGCGCACCTCCTTGGTGGTGCATTCGAGCTCGGCGGCGATCTCGGCGCCGGTGGGCTCGCGACCGAGCCGTTGGATCAGCACGCGCTCGGCGTGGATCACCTTGTTCAGACGCTCGACCATGTGCACGGGGATCCTGATCGTGCGACCCTTGTCGGCGATCGCCCGTGTGACGGCCTGTCGGATCCACCAGGTGGCGTAGGTGGAGAACTTGTAGCCCTTGCGGTAGTCGAACTTCTCGACCGCTCTGATCAGTCCGAGCGAGCCCTCTTGGATCAGATCCAGGAAGGTCAGTCCT
This sequence comes from uncultured Solirubrobacterales bacterium, assembly GCA_963714025.1. Lineage (GTDB taxonomy): Bacteria > Actinomycetota > Thermoleophilia > Solirubrobacterales > Solirubrobacteraceae > Palsa-744. The sequence goes on along the minus strand of OY970221.1, from coordinate 1,198,703 downwards.
CGGCCGACGTAGCCCTTGGCGATCGATACGACCAGGCGCAGGTTGGCCTCGACCATGTGCTGCTTGGCGGCCACGTCCCCGCGTTCGATGCGCTTGGCCAGGGAGACCTCCTCTTCGGCGCTCAGCAGCGGTACGCGACCGATCGAGCGCAGGTACAGCCGCAGCGAGTCGAGGCTCGGCTCGCCGCCCAGCTCGACGTCGGTCTTGCGCAGCTCCTCGATTCGTGTCCTCGCGCCTCGGACGCGATGCAACGCGTCCTCGGGGTGGCTCTCCTCGACGGCCGCCAACGACGGGGCCGCGGGGGAGTCCTCGCCTGCTGTGGTGTGCTCGGTGCCTGCGCCGTGCTCGGTGAGGCTCGGCTCGGTCTCCCCGGCTGCGAGCACCTCGATGCCGTGCTCCTCCAGGTAGCTGAGCAGATCCTGAGTCTGATCGTGCGTCAGCTCCGCCTCTTCGATCGCGGAGGCGACTGCCTCGTGGGTCAAGAACCCCCGTTCCTGACCCTCCGTGATGACTCCCTGCAACTCATCGATCTCGACCACGGCGGTGACGTCCGCGGCGATCAATACCTCGACACTGTCGCTCATTCTGGACCCCCAGGATCCAAACGGCTTCCCCGTCGCAACAGATTGCCCCGCTGCGACCTCCCCTGACCCGACTTACGGCTTCTAGCCTCCTCCCCTGTGCTTACTCGATCGCATCTATCTCTTCAGCTCGGTGGGAGTCGCTCCCCATGTGCCCCGTTTCTCGGTTGCCCGATCGGATGGGGTTGACTGCACCGGCTAAGTGCGAAGTGATACCAGAATCCGCCGTCGTGTACGCCGGTTGGGTCGATCCTCACGGAGTGTTCTCGCGGGCGGTCGCGTCACATGCTCGCTCCGGCCCCGGCCGCCAGCGGCGCCCGGGGCCGCTAGGCTTGGCCGAGGTGCAGGTGACCCGGCAGATCAACTCGCTGTCTCCGACGCATCCCTTTGGCGACGACGTCCAGGCGCGCGCGCCCTCGGTGCCGCTCGGACTCTCGCGCGTGGGGGTCACGGGGGTCGAGAAGGTCGTGCGGATTCGCGACGAGCTGTTCTTCGCGCGCCTGTCCTGCTTCGTGGACCTGAGCTCCGGCCAGAAGGGCGCGCACATGTCTCGCTTCGAGGAGGTCGTCAACGAGGCGATCGGCGAGGTCGTGCTCAACGAGTCCCAGTTTCGCGCCGAGACGCTGGCCCAGCACATCGCCGAGCTCGTGCGTGCCCGCCAGGGCGCGCTGCGCGCCGAAGTCACGATTGCGGCGCGCTATCCCGAGCACAAGCCCGCGCCGGTCTCGGGCGTGGCTACCCAGGAGATCTACACGCTGCTCGGGCGTGCCGTGGCGCACGAGCGTGGCACCCGTCGCGTGGTGGGCGTGTCCGCGACGGGGATGACCGCCTGCCCGTGCGCTCAGGAGCTGGTCGCGGGGCGCGCGAGCGAGCGCCTGCGCGCCGACGGATTCTCGGAGCAGCAGATCGAGCGCATCCTCGCGCGAGTGCCGGTGGCGACCCACAACCAGCGCGGTCTGGGAACGCTGCAGATCGGGTGCGTCGAGCAATGCGAGACCGAGATCGAGGCCTCGGCGTTGCTGCAGATCGTCGAGTCGAGCATGTCCTCGGAGATCTACGAGCTGATGAAGCGCACCGACGAGGTGGCGGTGGTCGAACGTGCCCATGCTCGTCCGCGCTTCGTCGAGGACTGTGTGCGCGAGATGCTCGCGGGCGTGCTGGCGCGCTTTCCGGAGCTGGACGGCGCGAGCTTCGTCTCGGCGCGTCAGGAGAACCTGGAGACGATCCACCAGCACAATGTCCTCGCCGAGCGTCATTCCTCGCTCGCGGAGGTGCGCGCGGAGGTCGACGCGGGCATCCCGAACGGCCGGCAGACGACGCTCGAGGAGTGGCTGGCCGCGCCGGGCGCTCAGCCGTCGGTCTGAACGCGGGCCAGCTGCCGGCGCAGTCCGAAGAAGAAGTCCAGCCCCGAGACGACCGTCACGATCACGGTCGCGTACAGCAGCAGTGAGAGCCATAGTGGCTGACCGTGCACGGCGATCAGCGCGAGGATGAGGGCGATCTGCATGCAGGTCTTGACCTTGCCCAGCATGCTTGCCGCCATCACCACCCCGGCCTGCGTGGCACCGAGTCGCAGCACCGTGACGGCGAGCTCGCGCGTGATGATCACCATCGCCACCCAAGCTTCGAGGCGGTTCAGCGACACGAGCGCGATGAGCGCTGCGACGATCAGCAGCTTGTCCGCGAGCGGGTCCATGAGCTTGCCGAACGTCGTCACGCTGTGGCGCGAGCGCGCTAGGTAGCCGTCGACGAAGTCCGTGGCCGAGGCCAGCGCGAACACGATCGCCGCGAGCACGTCGCCCTCTTGGGTGTTGCCGAGCAGCGCCACGACGAGCACCGGCACGAGCATGATGCGCAGCACCGTGAGCATGTTCGGGAGGTTCAGCGGGAACATGGGTGTTGCCATTATGTCTGCATCGCATCCCGGCTATAAGCGACCAGCGAGGAGAGCACGATCATGCACACGCGCACACTTGGACCGAACGGCCCCGAGGTCTCCGCGATCGGACTGGGGTGCATGGGGATGTCGGCGTTCTACGGTACCGCCGACGAGTCCGAAGCCAGGGCGACGATCGCGCGGGCGCTCGATCTCGGGTGCAACTTCCTGGACACCTCGGACATGTACGGCCCGCACACCAACGAGCGGCTCGTGGGCAGCGCGATCGCCTCACGGCGCGATGAGGTCTTCCTGGCGACGAAGTTCGGGATCAGGTTGGTCAAAGAGGACGACCTGATCAACCGCGTGGTCGACGGCAGCCCCGACTACGTGCGCGCGGCCTGCGATGACTCGCTGCAGCGCCTGGGCGTGGAGCACATCGACCTCTACTACCAGCACCGCGTCGATCCGAACACGCCGATCGAGGACACGGTCGGCGCGATGGCCGAGCTCGTGCGGGCGGGCAAGGTCCGGCACATCGGGCTCTCGGAGGCGAGCGCGGCGACGATCCGCCGCGCGCACGCGGTGCATCCGATCACGGCCGTGCAGACGGAGTACTCGCTGTGGACGCGCGACGTCGAGGCGGAGATCCTGCCGACGCTTGCAGAGCTCGGGATCGCGCTCGTCGCCTACTCGCCGCTGGGACGAGGGTTCCTGTCGGGCCGCTTCACCTCGCCCGAGGAACTGGAGGAGGGCGACTTTCGTCGTTACGGTCCGCGCTTCACGGGCGAGAACCTCGAGCACAACCTGGGGCTCGCCGCGCGCGTGCGCGAGCTCGCGCAAGAGCGCGGGATCACGCCCGGGCAGCTAGCGCTGGCGTGGGTGCTGCATCGCGGCGAGCACATCGTGCCGATCCCGGGCACCAAGCGCGTGTCCTACCTCGAGGAGAATCTTGCGGCGGACGAGGTGCAGCTGAGCGAGGCCGAGGTGCAGGCGATCGCCGACGCCATCCCGGCAGCCGCGGGAGCTCGCTACCCGGAGGCGGTGATGGGCTCGGTCAACCTGTGAGGCTCAGTAGCCGACCGAGTAGAAGCTGATGTGCCGGCACCCGTGCAGGACGTAGTGGGGCAGCGCGTGGTGGCTCGTGTAGACGACGATGTTGGGGTTTTCGCAATGGATGATCCCCGAGTCCTCGTGCGCGTGCACGACCGTCTGCGGGTTGGTGCCGGTCCAGACGTAGTTGTAGGTGTCGTTGGCGTAGATGAAGTTCTTGCCGTTCCCCCCGTGGATCACCGCTACCTGCGAGCGGGGCCAGCCGGTCGGGTGATAGTCGCCCCAGATCACATCTCCGGCTTCGCCGCCGTAGATCGTGTCGTCGCCGTAGCCGCCCAGTAGGTAATTGTGCACGTTGCGGCGGCCCGTGAGCACGTGCTCACGCCCGGCGGGCCCCTTATCCATCACCAGGTGCTGGTTCGCGGGCCAGCCGGCGTGGCTGGTCATGGCCACGGCCGGGATCGCCATGGCCGCCGCGAAGAGGCTCAGCGCGAGCGCTACGAGCACCGCGCGGACATCGCGGCGAGGGCGTGGGGAAGAGGGTATGGGGTCGATGTGCGCGTGCATGCGATCGGGACGGCGCTCGCGGAGACGGACAGCGATTGCGAGAAGCTACAGGGGTGGGTCCCGGGAGCGCCGTCTACCCCTGCATCGACTCCCGCAAACTCCGGCTTAAACGGCTGCCGCCGGTCTGGACCGATAGGGTGGGGAACATGCCTCTGATTCCCATGGTCGTCGAGCGCACCGCCCGCGGCGAGCGCGAGTTCGACATCTACTCGCGGCTGCTGAACGAGCGCATCATCTTCCTCGGCACCCCGATCGACGATCAGGTCGCCAACCTGGTGGTCGCCCAGCTGCTGCATCTGGAGAGCGAGGATCCCGAGAAGGACATCTCGATCTACATCAACTCGCCCGGCGGCTCGGTCTACTCGGGCCTGGCGATCTACGACACGATGCGCTTCGTCAAGCCCGACATCGCGACGATGTGCGTGGGGGTGGCGATGTCGATGGGCTCGCTGCTGCTGGCCGGGGGCACGAAGGGCAAGCGCGCGTCGCTGCCGAACAGCCGCATCCTCATCCACCAGCCCTCGGCGGGCTTCGAAGGGCAGTCGACGGACATTGAGATCCACGCCCGCGAGATCCTCGCGGTGAGGGGCCGCTTGGATGAAATCTACGCCGAACACACCGGCCGCCCGACCGAGCAGGTCCGCGAGGACATGGAGCGCGATCGCTTCTTCACGGCCGAGCAGGCCCAGGAGTACGGGCTGATCGACAGGGTCCTCGAGAGTCACTGAGGATCCTCGTCGCTCACGAGGTCCACGGCGCGCTAGGACGGTCCCCTCATGTCCCGCCTGAGCAACCTCGAGCGCGGCGCACTGGCGCTGATCGTGGCGCTCACGGCGCTCGCGGGCGTAGCGAACTACGGCGCCTGGGAGCCCGTCCCGCGGTTCGCGCTCGCGACACTGGCGCTCGCGGGTTTGGCCTGGGTGGTGTCGTTCGCGACCGAGCAGCTCGGCGAGCGCTTCGGACCGGGGGTCACGGGCATGCTGCAGTCCACGCTCGGCAACCTTCCCGAGCTGTTCGTGGTCATCTTCGCGCTGAAAGCCGGCGAGCTGGTCGTCGCACAGACCGCGATCGTGGGGTCGATCCTCGCCAATGCGCTGCTGGTGCTGGGCCTCGTGATCGTGATCGGCGCTCGCCGTTCCCCGGACGGAGTGATGCGGTTCTCCCCGAAACTCCCGCGCGATACGGCCACGCTGTTGCTGCTGGCGGTCTTCATCATTGTGCTGCTCGGGCTCTCGCTCGCCGCGCACGATCCGGCCAGCCACCATGTGCAGTCGATCTCCGCGGTGGGCGCGGTGTGTCTGCTGGTCGTGTATCTCGCCTGGGTGATCCCCTATCTGCGCTCGGACACGGCCCCGCCCGAGGGCCACGGCGGCGGTCCGCGCCTGGGACTGGGGACGACGCTCACGCTGCTGCTCCTCGCCGGGGGCGCCTCGGCTTTCGTATCGGACTGGTTCGTCAACGGGCTGGCGCCGGCGATTGCCGTGCTGAACCTCTCCCAGGCTTTTGCGGGCCTTGTGATCGTGGCGATCGCGGGCAACGCCGTGGAGAACGTCGCGGGCCTGGTGCTCGCATACAAGCGCCGCTCGGACCTCGCGATCTCGGTCGTGAAGAACTCGGTCGCGCAGATCGCCGCGTTCCTGTTCCCGCTGCTCGTGCTCGTCTCCTTCGCCCTCTCCACGCGACTGACGTTCGCGCTCGCGCCCGTGTACATCGGCGCGCTCGCGCTGACCGCGCTGACGGTCTCGCAGGTCACGGGCGATGGCGAGGCCGCGGAATTCGAGGGCTGGGCGCTGGTCGCGCTGTATGTGATCCTGGCGACCTTCACGCTGTACGAGTGAGGCCGCCGGGAGGCGCCACGACGGCCCGTGTCGGGCCGGCTCGTTTCCGTCTGCTCGCCCGGTCGGCGAACACGCGCTAGACTGCCGTACACCTCGCGCCTGGGCGGGGTTTTTCTTCGCCCGGGCTCGGTGTCCACACACCCACGATCGGCGCAGGAGCTAGAACTCGCTATGGCCCGCGGAGACGTTCGCATCGCTATCACCCTCGCGTGCGAGGAGTGCAAGCATCGCAACTACCAGACGAACAAGAGCAAGCGCAACAACCCCGATCGGATATCCCTGCGCAAGTACTGCCGCTGGTGTCGGCGTCACACCGGTCATCGGGAGACTCGTTAGTTAGCGGGGGACCGCTGCCGTGGCCCGTGATCGCAAACGCGCAAAGCAACGCCGTGCCCGTCGCGGCACCACCGCGGGTGCTCGTCCCGAGCACACCCCTGCCGCTACGGAGAACGCCGCGGAGACGAGCGACGGCGCGGGCGAGCGCTCCGAGGTCGAGCAGCACCTCGGCGTCGGCCGGGTCGAGCGCGCCGACCTGCCGGGTGCGCTGGAGCACGCCGGGGACGTCGATGAGTTCGACGCGGCCATCATCGCCGGCGCCGGCGGAGTCGCCGCGAACGCCGAGACGCTCTCCGAGGCCGAGATCGAGGCCGAGGCGGAGGCCGAGGGCGATCTCACCGAGGACGAACTGCAGGAGGGCGCCGGCTCGGGTGGCGGTGGCGGGACCAACGGCGTCAGCCCCGAGCAGGCCTCGGGCGCTCCGCTGCGCAAAGGCAACCGCGCGATCGGCTTCCTGCGCGCCAGCTGGGCCGAGCTGCAGCGCGTTCAGTGGCCCGATCGTCGCCACGTCTTCCAGGCCACCGCGGTCGTCATCGGCTTCGTCGCCATCGCCGGCGCCTACCTCGGCCTGGCCGATTATGTTGCCAAGGAAGTCGTCGATTTCATCCTCTGACGCCCGATGACCTGCGCTGGCCTAATCGGGGATGTGAGCGGAGCGAATGTCTCCCGATTCGGTCTGCGTCCTCAGTCGCTCGCGTACGTAGTACGCCACGCTCCTTGCGTCCTTGATCTGCTTGATCCTCGGGCGTCAGAAGGTCTCCTTCACATCCCAGCCGCTTCCATCCCCAATTAACCGAGTCAGGAACTGATTAGCCCGAATGTTTCGCTGGTACGTCGTCAACACCTACTCTGGCCACGAGAACAAGGTCAAACAGAACCTCGAGCACCGCGTGGTCTCGCTCGGCCAGCAGCGCGCCGTGCGCAACGTGGTCGTCCCGACCGAGTCGGTCTCGGAGATGAAGGACAACCAGAAGGTCACGATCGAGAAGCGCACGATGCCGGGATATGTGCTCGTGAACATGGAGCTCAACGAGGACTCGTGGGGCGTCGTGAAGGGCACGCCGGGCGTCACGGGCTTCGTCGGCGCCTCCCAGGAGCCCGTCCCCCTGACCCAGGTCGAGGTCGATCGGCTGCTGCACAAGACCGACGTCGCCACGGCGCCGCGCACACGCGCGCAGTTTCAGATCGGCGAGTCCGTCAAGGTCGTCTCCGGACCGCTCTCGGACTTCTCGGGAGAGATCTCGGAGATCAACGAGGACGCCTCCAAGCTCAAGGTGCTCGTCTCGATCTTCGGTCGCGAGACGCCCGTCGAGGTGGGCTTCGATCAGGTGAAAAAGTTGTAGTTCGGGAGGGCGCATGCGCCCGATCGCCCAGCGGCGCATGCGCCGCTGGGGGAGCCGCACATGTGCGGCTCCCGCGCAGGCGCGCATGCGCGCCTGCGGCCCACGGCGCATGCGCCGTGGGCATCACGAAGACCAAACCCGACAATCACAGCTAACCTACGGACTCGATATGGCCAAGAAGGTACTCACGACGATCAAGCTCCAAGCCAACGGCGGCCAGGCCAGCCCGGCCCCGCCGGTCGGTCCCGCGCTGGGTCAGCACGGGATCAACATCATGGAGTTCTGCAAGGCCTTCAACGCGCAGACGCAGTCCGAAACGGGCACCACGATCCCGGTCGTGATCACCGTCTACGAGGACCGCTCGTTCACGTTCGTCACCAAGACGCCCCCCGCGGCGGTGCTGATCAAGCAGGCGCTGCGCATCGGCAAGGGCTCGGGCGAGCCGAACCGCACGAAGGTCGGCACGATCACCCAGGCGCAGCTGCGCGAGATCGCCGAGCGCAAGCTTCGGACCTGAACGCGCACGACGTCGACCAGGCCGCCAAGATCATCGCCGGGACCGCCCGTCGATGGGCGTCGAGGTCGCGTCATGAACACCATGCTGCGGATCGGCGTCCTCAGTCGCTCGCGTACGAGTACGCTCCTACGGCCGCCGCCATCGATGCGGAGGGTCCTCTGAGCTCATGAAGGCCCGATCGACCGCGAGCGCGAGTACGAGCCCGCCGAGGCCGTCTCGCTGGTCAAGGGCCTGGCGAGCGCGAAGTTCGACGAGGCGGTCGAGCTGCACGTGCGCACGGGCCTGAACGTGCGCCACGCCGACGAGCAGCTGCGTGGCACGATCGCGCTGCCCAACGGCCTGGGCAAGGACGTGCGCATCATCGTCTTCGCCCAGGGCGATCGCGCGCAGCAGGCCGAAGCGGCCGGCGCGGACGTCGTCGGCGGCGAGGACCTGGCCAAGCGCATCGAGGAGGGCTTCGACGAGTTCGACGTGGCGATCGCCACGCCCGACCTGATGTCGGTCGTCGGTCGTCTCGGGCGGATCCTCGGACCGTCGGGGAAGATGCCCAACCCGAAGGTCGGCACGGTCACGATGGACGTGGCCAAGGCCGTCGAGGAGTCGAAGTCGGGCAAGGTCGAGTACCGCACCGATCGCACCGCGATCGTGCACATGGTGATCGGCCGCGCGAGCTTTCGCAGAGAGCGCGCTGCTGGAGAACTACGCGGCCGTGATCGAAGAGCTGATCCGCGCCAAGCCCTCGGCGGCGAAGGGCCGCTATCTGCGCACGATCACCCTTACCTCCACGATGGGTCCGGGCGTGAAGGTCGATCCGAGCCGCACCCGCGACATCAGTCGAGGAGGCGTCCTCGGCGACGGCCGTCGCCGCATAGCGCCTCCACACAGGCCACCACAGACCCTCGGCGGTCGCGCATGCAAGTGCGCGCGGCGGAAGTCCGGGACAGGAGCCACCGAATGAACCGAGAGCAGAAGGCCGCCGCGATCGCCGAGATCGCGGCCCACATAGACGAGTCCCAGGCGGTGTTCGCGGTCGACTACAAGGGCATCTCCGTGCCCCAGGCGGCGGAGCTGCGCGCGAAGCTGCGCGAGTCCGACGCGACCTTCAAGGTGGTCAAGAACTCGCTCACCGAACGCGCCGCCGACGAGGCCGGCGCGGCCACGCTGAAGGAGCTGCTGCGGGGCCCGACCGCGCTGACGTTCGTGCGCGGGGACATCGCCACGGCCGCCAAAGCGCTCGCCGACTACGGTCGCGCGACCCAGCTGCTGCCGTTCAAGGGCGGGCTGATGGATGGCGCCGCGCTCGAGGTCGAGCAGATCCGCTCGCTCTCGCGCCTGCCCTCACGCGAAGTCCTATACGGGCAGCTCGTCGGAGTCGTCGCCTCGCCCGTCAGCGGTCTTGTCCGCACGCTCGGTGCGCTGGTCGGCGGACTTGCCGTGGCGCTCGGGCAGGTGCAGGAGAAGAAGCAGTCCTGCGACTTCCCCGCCGGCGAGGCCCCGGCCGCGGCGCCGGAGCCCGCGGCCGCCACGGAGGAGCCCTCGGCACAGGAGCCCGCTGTCCAGGAGCCCGCCGCGGCCGAGGAGACACCGGAGGCACAAGCTGAGCCGGAGCAGGACGAGCCGGCGGCAGACGACAACCAGGCGGACGTCTCGGCGCAGGCCGAGTCCGAAGACGCCGAGACGAATCACCACCCCCAAGGAGGACTGAACAGTCATGGCAACCAGCACACAGGATTGGATCGAGGAGCTGAAGGGCATCTCGGTGCTCGAGCTCGCCGAGCGCATCAAGGCGCTCGAGGAGGAGTTCGGCGTATCGGCCGCGGCCGTGGCCGCGCCGGTGGCGGCCGCGGGCGGAGCGGCCGGCGGCGGCGACGGCGGCGACGAGGAGGAAGTGTCGAGCACCGTCGACGTGATCCTCGCGGCGTCCGGCGACAAGAAGATCCAGGTCATCAAGGTCGTGCGCGCGGCCACGGGCCTGGGCCTGAAAGAGGCCAAGGCGCTCGTCGACGAGGCCCCCAAGCCGGTCAAGGAGGGCGTCGAGAAGGAGGAGGCCGACAAGCTCAAGGCCGAACTCGAGGAGGCCGGCGGGAGCGTCGAGCTGAAGTAGCTCGGCCCTTGCGCCGACACCGAGCCCGGTGTCGGACCGGCTCGCCTGCACCACCGGGCCCGGCGTCGGATCGGGCCGGCCAAGGGGTCTGCCGCGCATATAAGCTCCGGGCCATGGCCTCGGTCGACACCGAGCTCGCCCTGGTTGCGCTCGCGGCGATGCTCTCGCCGACCACGCTCTCCTTCTCGGTTCTCGCCCTCGTCCTCGGCGAGCGCCCGCTGCGCACGGGTCTCTGGTTCTATCTCGGCGCGCTCGGCGTCACGCTGCTGATCGGCGTGCTCGCGGCGCTCGTGCTGGGCGACGTCGCCGCCGCGCCCGCCGGCTCCAGCACGCCGAAAACCTGGGTCTGCGTCCTCGACATCCTCGCCGGCGTAGTGTTCTTGGTTGTGATCGTGCGCTTCCTGCGCCGCCCGTCCGACTCGGCGCGGATGGATCGCATGATCGCGCAGATGGAGACCCTGGCCTCCTCGCCGGCGATCGCGATCGTGGCCGCCGGCGCGACGTTGGCGAACCCCGGCGGGTTCATCCCGCTGGCGCTCAAGGACATCTCCCAGACAGGCCCGAGCGCCGCGGGCTATGTCGCCGAATGGGTCGGCTTCGCGCTGATCTCGCTGCTGCCGCTGGCGCTTGCGCTGCGATGCTGGCGATCGCCCCCGGCCGCACCCAGCCGGTGCTCGCGCGCGCGCGAGCCTGGCTCGAGCGCCACGCGATGACGCTGGCCGCGGGATCCTCGCGTTGCTGGCGCTCGCGCTGCTGCGCAACGGCATCGCCGGCCTCACCGGCTGATCGCGCGCTCCGTGCGCTGCGCTGCGCACCGGCGCGGCAGCGGTCCGGGCTGCACCTTCGCGCCCGCCTTTACCAGCGCCTAACAAACAGGCCGATTTTCCGGTAAAGTGCCCTGCGCTGACCAATAGCCGCAGCCGCCTCGGAAGCATGGCGTCGCGCCACATACGCGATCGTCGGGGGCGGGGTCCGTGAGCGTCGGTGGCCCACTTAAGGGCGCCGATGACCTGTGCTATCTTTGCTGGTCGCGCTCTCGGGCGCCCTCACTACGTCCGTTTCTCGCCCTCCGAAGGAGACGTTTTCTTGGCTGCTGTTGATGCTCTCCGGACGCGCCGCAGTTTCGCGCGCCTTGACAAGACCGTAGATGTTCCCAACCTGATCGATATCCAGCGCCGCTCGTTTGCGTGGCTCACCGACCCCGAGAAGGGGGGTCTGCGCGAGACGATCGACGACATCTCCCCGATCGAGGACTACACCGGCAACCTCGCGGTGCAGTTCGGGCAGTTCACCTTCGACGAGCCGGTCGCCTCGCTGGAGCAGTGCCGCGAGAAGGACCTCACCTACGCGCGCCCGCTGACGGTGACCGTCGCGTTCATCAACCGCGAGACGGGCGAGATCCGCGAGCAGTCGGTGTTCATGGGCGACTTCCCCTGGATGACCGAGCGCGGCACGTTCGTGATCAACGGCACCGAGCGCGTGGTGGTTACGCAGCTCGTGCGCTCGCCGGGTGCGTATCTGATGGAGCCCAAGGACCGCGAGAAGCAGGTGTTCATCGCCAACCTGATGCCGGCCCGGGGGTCGTGGCTGGAGCTGGAGATCGACAAGAAGGGCAAGGTCTTCGTGCGCATCGATCGCAAGCGCAAGCTGCCCGTCACGGTGCTGCTGCGCGCGATGGGCTATGCGACCGACGAGGAGATCCTGAAGCTGTTCGAGGACTCCCTCTACATCCGCAACACGATCGAATCCGACACCGAGGCCACGCACACCGAAGAGGGTGCGCTGATCGAGCTGTTCAAGAAGCAGCGTCCGGGCGAGCCGCCGAGCGTTGACAACGCCAAGGCGCTGCTCAACCAGCTGTTCTTCGACCCCAAGCGCTACGACCTCACGCGCGTGGGCCGCTACAAGCTCAACTCGCGGCTGGGTCTCGACATCGACATCGACACGCGCACGCTCACCCACGACGACATCCTCGCGCTGGTGCGCGAGCTGGTCTCCCTGCCCAAGCGTCTGGGCATCCCCGAGCAGCAGGGCGAGGTCGAGATCAAGGACTACGCGGCCGAGGCGATGTCGATGCCGCGCGAGCCCGTCGCCGAGCACCTGGACGAGTACGAGCACTTCGGCAACCGCCGCCTGCGCACGGTCGGCGAGCTGATCCAGGAGGCCTTCCGGATCGGGCTCTACCGCATGGAGCGCGTGGTGCGCGAGCGGCTGACGACCGAGGACGCCGACACGATCACGCCGCAGACGATCATCAACATCCGCCCGGTGGTGGCGGCGCTGAAGGAGTTCTTCGGCTCCTCGCAGCTCTCGCAGTTCATGGACCAGACGAACTCGCTGTCCGGCCTCACCCACCGGCGCCGCCTGTCGGCGCTGGGCGCGGGCGGGCTGACGCGCGAGCGCGCCCCGATCGAGGTGCGCGACGTGCACCCGACCCACTACGGGCGCATGTGCCCGATCGAGACCCCCGAGGGACCGAACATCGGTCTGATCGGCTCGCTCTCCTCGTTCGCGGAGGTGTCCGAGTACGGCTTCGTCACGACGCCATACCGCGTCGTGGAGGACGGCGTGGTCACCGAGAAGGTCGTGCGCCTGGACGCCACCCAGGAAGAGGAGCTCCTGATCGCGCAGGCCAACACGCCCGTGGATCCGAAGACGGGCAAGCTCAAGGGCACGGAGATCCTGTGCCGCACGCAGGCCGGTCAGTACGTGACGGTCGGGCCCAAGGACGTCGATCTCGTGGACGTCTCGCCCGAGCAGATCTGGTCGGTGGCGACCGCGATGATCCCGTTCCTCGAGCACGACGACGCCAACCGCGCACTGATGGGCTCGAACATGCAGCGCCAGGCCGTGCCGCTGCTCAAGGCCGACGCGCCGCTGGTCGGCACGGGCATGGAGCGCCGCGCGGCACTCGACACGGGCGATGTGCTGCTGGCCCGCAACGCCGGCACGATCGAGCACGTCGACGCCACGCAGATCGTGATCGAGACGACCGACGGCAAGAAGGACGAGTACGAGCTGCAGAAGTTCATGCGCTCCAACCAGGGCACGCTGATCCACCACAAGCCGCGGGTGCGCTCGGGCCAGAAGGTCAAGGCCGGCGACATGCTCGCCGACGGCTCCTCGACCGACAAGGGCGAAATGGCCCTCGGCAAGAACCTGATGGTCGCCTTCATGTCCTGGGAGGGCTACAACTTCGAGGACGCCATCATCCTCTCCAAGCGCCTCGTGCAGGACGACGAGCTGACCTCGATCCACATCGAGGAGTACGAGGTCGACGCGCGCACGACCAAGCTCGGCGAGGAGGAGATCACCCGCGACATCCCCAACCGCTCGGAGGAGTCGCTGCGCAACCTCGACGATCGCGGCATCGTGCGCGTCGGCGCCGAGGTCGCCTCCGGCGATCTGCTCGTCGGCAAGGTCACGCCCAAGGGCGAGACCGAGCTGACCGCCGAGGAGAAGCTGATCAGGGCGATCTTCAAGGAGAAGGCGCGCGAGGTACGCGACACCTCGCTGAAGGTTCCCCACGGCGAGGGCGGCGTGGTGATCGACGTGATGACCTTCAGCCGCGACGCCGGCGATGACCTGCCGCCGGGCGTCAACGACCTCGTGCGCGTGTTCGTGGCCAAGAAGCGCAAGATCTCCGAGGGCGACAAGCTCGCGGGCCGTCACGGCAACAAGGGTGTGATCTCGAAGATCGTCGACCAGCAGGACATGCCCTTCCTCGAGGACGGCACGCCGGTCGACGTGATCCTCAATCCACTCGGCGTGCCCTCGCGTATGAACGTCGGGCAGATCCTCGAGACGCATCTCGGCTGGGCGGCCGCGCAGGGCTGGTACGACGACGGCTCGGAGGCCTTCAAGGAAGCCGACGCCGCCGGCGGCAACGGCAACGGAAACGGCTCCTCGCGGCGTGTGTACGTGTCAACGCCGGTGTTCGACGGCGCCACGATCACCGACGTCGACGAGGCGCTCGTGCGCTGGCAGGACGAACACAAGGGCCGCATCCGCATGGACATCGACAAGAGCCGCCGTCCGGGAGAGCAGGCGTCGGGCAAGATGACGCTGTTCAACGGCCGTACCGGCGAGCCCTTCGCCGAGCAGGTGACGGTGGGGTACATGTACATCCTCAAGCTCCTGCACCTGGTCGACGACAAGATCCACGCGCGCTCGACCGGCCCCTACTCGCTCGTCACCCAGCAGCCGCTGGGCGGCAAGGCGCAGTTCGGCGGTCAGCGCTTCGGCGAGATGGAGGTGTGGGCGCTCGAGGCCTTCGGCGCCGCGTACACGCTGCAGGAGATGCTCACGATCAAGTCCGACGACACGGTCGGGCGCGTGAAGGCCTACGAGGCGATCGTCAAGGGCGAGAACATCGCCGAGCCCTCGATCCCGGAGTCCTTCAAGGTGCTGCTCAAGGAGATGCAGTCGCTGGCGCTCGACGTCAACGTCGTCTCCGAGGAGGGCCAGCGCACGGAGATGCGCGACGAGGACGATGATCTGCTGCGGGCCGCCGAGGAGCTCGGCATCGACCTCTCGGGCGTACGCGCCCCGGCCGGCGCAGCCGCGGCCGACGAGGCGCTGGAGGGCGAGGACGCCACCGGCGCGGTGGGCGAGTCCGACGGCGAGGATGCCAAGCCCAAGGCCGAGGACGCCGAGCCCAAGGGCGAGGCGCAGACCGCGGAGGACACCGACGACGACGGGGACGACGGACGTCGCGGTGGAGGCGCTCGACGTCGAGGAGCTGCTCGGCGAGGGCGTGGCGGAGCTTGACATCGAGGCGCTCGCCGGGGGCACCGGCGAGGAGGAGCTGGTGCAGGAGACCGAGACGTAAGCCGACGTCTCAGGCGCCGCCGTGTTTCCGGTGGCGCCCGACATCCCGCCGGCGGTTCGGCGGGACACAACGCAGGAGCAGAACCGCCACCGTCCGTTTCACCCGCGAGCGAAAGCCAGAACATGATCGACATCAACAACTTCGACGCCATCGAGATCTCACTCGCCTCCTCCAAGCAGATCCGCGGCTGGAGCTCAGGCGAGGTGATCAAGCCCGAGACCATCAACTACCGCACGCTCAAGCCCGAGAAGGACGGCCTCTTCTGCGAGCGCATCTTCGGTCCGACCAAGGACTGGGAGTGCTACTGCGGCAAGTACAAGCGCGTGCGCTACAAGGGCATCGTGTGCGAGCGCTGCGGCGTGGAGGTCACGCGCTCGAAGGTCCGGCGCGAGCGTATGGGCCACGTCGACCTGGCCGCTCCGGTCAGCCACATCTGGTTCTTCAAGGGCGTGCCGAGCCGCATCGGCTACCTGCTCGACATGGCGCCCAAGGAACTCGAGAAGGTCCTGTACTTCGCCGCCTCGATCGTCACGTGGGTGGACGACGAGGCGCGCGCGAAGGACCTGGACACGCTCGAGGCCGAGGTCAACAAGGTGCTCGACTCCTACGCGGCCGAGCGCGAGGAGCGCGTGCTGGAGCTGCGCGAGTCGCTCAAGCGTCGCGAGAAGTACCTGCAGAACGGCAAACAGACCGGCTTCAACGACGAAGACCACCTGTGGGCCGACTCGCTGGACGTGAACCTCGCGAAGCTCTCCGACGAGGAGCGCGAGAAGCTCGTCAAGGAGCTGCGCAAGACCTTCGACGCCGACATCGCCGACACCGAGGCCTACATCGAGGACGCGGCCGAGCGCATGCGGGGCGTGTGGGAGCTGTTCAAGACGATGGAGCCCAAGCAGATCGAGCACGACGAGACGACCTTCCGCGAGCTCAAGGAGCGCTTCGGCTCGCCGTACGGGTTCGGCGAGTACTTCCGCGGCGGGATGGGCGCGGAGGCCATCAGGGACCTGCTCCAGCAGGTGGACCTGGAGGCCGAACGCGTCGAGCTCGAGGATCAGGTCAAGACCGCCAAGGGCCAGAAGCAGGCGCGCGCGGTCAAGCGGCTGAAGGTCGTCAGCGCGTTCATCCAGTCGGGCAACAAGCCCGAGATGATGGTGCTCGACGCCGTCCCCGTGATCCCGCCGGAGCTGCGTCCGATGGTGCAGCTCGACGGCGGACGCTTCGCGACCTCGGACCTCAACGACCTGTATCGCCGCGTGATCAACCGCAACAACCGCCTCAAGCGCCTGCTCGACCTGGGCGCGCCGGAGATCATCGTCAACAACGAGAAGCGCATGCTGCAGGAGGCCGTGGACGCGCTGTTCGACAATGGCCGCCGCGGGCGTCCCGTCACCGGACCGGGCAACCGGCCGCTGAAGTCGCTGTCGGACATGCTCAAGGGCAAGCAGGGTCGCTTCCGTCAGAACCTGCTCGGCAAGCGCGTGGACTACTCCGGGCGTTCGGTGATCGTGGCCGGCCCCTACCTGAAGCTGCACCAGTGCGGGCTGCCGAAGATCATGGCGCTCGAGCTGTTCAAGCCGTTCATCATGGCGCGCCTGGTGGAGCGCAAGTCCGCGCAGAACATCAAGGCGGCCAAGAAGATGGTCGACTCGATGATCGGCGAGGTCTGGGACGTGCTCGAGGAGGTCATCCACGAGCACCCCGTGCTGCTCAACCGCGCGCCCACGCTGCACCGTCTCGGCATCCAGGCCTTCGAGCCGCTGCTGGTCGAGGGCAAGGCGATCCAGGTGCATCCGCTGGTCTGCCACGCCTTCAACGCGGACTTCGACGGCGATCAGATGGCCGTGCACCTGCCGCTGTCCGCGGAGGCGCAGGCGGAGGCGCGCATCCTGATGCTCTCCTCCAACAACATCCTCTCGCCCGCGCACGGCGCGCCGCTGGCGACGCCGACGCAGGACATGATCCTCGGCGCCTACTACCTGACCTATGGACCGGAAGCCGACGAGCTCTCGGCCAAGCGCGAGCTGTTGACCAACGACGGCAGCTGGCCCTCGGACGAGGCGCGTCCGCACGTGTTCCGCACCGCGCAGGAGGCCGAGCTCTCCTACGAGGCCGGCGTGGTCAAGCTGCACGACGTCGCCGAGTTCAGGCCGTTCGGACGCGACGGCGGCCACGTGCTCTCGACGGTCGGGCGGATCATCTACAACGACCGCATCGAGCGCGCGCTGCACGAGGCGCTGGGCGACGGCTTCGACGCGAGCAAGTACGTGTTCGTCAACCAGTCGATGAAGAAGCGCGACACGACCCGGCTGATCGACGCGCTCGTGCAGACCTACGGCGCGACCACGATCTCGCTGGTGCTCGACGCGTTCAAGGACCTCGGGTTCAAGTACGCCACGCAGGCCGGCATCACGATCTCCAAGAACGACGTGGTCGTGCCTCCGAGCAAGCAGTCGATCCTCGACAAGTACGAGGCGCTCGTGAACGAGATCTCAGACCAGTACGACATGGGCCTGATCACCCAGGAGGAGCGCCACGAGGCGGTCGTGGAGAAGTGGAACGCCGCGACCGACGAGGTCGCCGACGCGATGATCGAGAACCTCGACACGCTCAACCCGATCTTCATGATGGCCAACTCGGGTGCCCGCGGCTCGTTCAAGCAGATCCGCCAGCTCGCGGGCATGCGCGGCCTGATGGCCAACCCGAAGGGCGAAATCATCGAGCGGCCGATCAAGGCGAACTTCGTCGAGGGACTGTCGGTGCTCGAGTACTTCATCTCCACGCACGGCGCGCGCAAGGGCCTGGCGGATACCGCGCTGCGGACCGCCGACTCGGGCTATCTGACGCGCCGGCTGGTCGACGTGGCCCAGGACGTGATCATCCGCGAAGCCGACTGTGGCGCGGAGGAGCACATCGAGATGGTCGTCTGGAGCGACGGCGAGGAGCCCAACGGAGACCTCGTGGGGCGCGTCGCCGCGCAGCCGATCACGACCAAGCGCGGACGGATGCTCGTGGAGCAGGGCGCCGAGATCGGGCGCGCCGAGCTCGCCGAGATCGTGCAGGCGTTCGCCGACGATCACGAGAAGGGCACGCGCGTGACAGTGCCCGTGCGCTCGGTGCTCAAGTGCAAGGCCCCGAGCGGCGTATGCCAGGCCTGCTACGGGCGGGCGATGGCCACCGGCGAACTCGCGCAGATCGGCGACGCCGTGGGGATCGTCGCGGCGCAGTCGATCGGTGAGCCCGGCACGCAGCTGACGATGCGCACGTTCCACACCGGCGGCGTCGCCGGCGCGGACATCACGCACGGGCTGCCGCGGATCGTCGAGCTGTTCGAGGCGCGCAAGCCGAAGGGCCTGGCGAAGATCGCCGAGCAGGACGGGAAGGTCTCGATCGAGGAGACCGAGAAGGCGCTCACGGTCACGATCACCGATCAGGCGGGCGAGGAGCACAAACACGCCTTCCCGCGGCGCACGCGCCTGTTCGTGGCCGAGGGCGAGAAGATCCAGGCCGGCAAGCAGCTCAACGAGGGCTCGCTGTATCCACACGAGCTGCTCGCGATCAGGGGACGGACCGAGACCGAGCAGTACCTGGTCAAGGAGGTCCAGGAGGTCTACAAGTCCCAGGGCGTGGACATCAACGACAAGCACATCGAGCTGATCGTGCGCCAGATGCTGAAGAAGGTGCGCGTGGATCAGAAGGGCGACACCGACTACCTGCCCGGCCAGTTCGTGGACCGCTTCGAATTCGCGAAGGTCAACGACGATGTCGCTCGACAAGAAGGGCGAGACGGCCCAGTTCGAGGACATCATCCTCGGCATCACCAAGGCATCGCTGAACACCGACTCGTTCCTCTCGGCCGCCTCCTTCCAGGAGACGACCAAGGTCCTGACCGACGCTGCGCTGGAGGGCAAGACCGACCGCTTGAACGGTCTGAAGGAGAACGTGATCATCGGCAAGCTGATCCCGGCCGCGACCGGCCTGAAGCGCTACCGGCGGATCGAGATCGAACCCTCCGAACCGCTCCCGCGCGCGATCGACGACGTGGGGCTGCTCGACCAGGACGAGATCGCGGCCGAGCTCGGGCTCTCGGGCGGCGACGGACTCGGCGGCTACGGCCAGGAGTTCGACGCCGACCTCGCCTCGCTGGAGAAGATCGGCGCGGGCACCACCGACCCCGGGTTCGTCGAGGAGCTCGCCGACCTCGAGGTCCCGGACGAGCCCTCCGGGGAGTAGTCCTCAGGCTGACCGCGGCTGGAGACGTGGCCGGGCATAGTCCGGCCACGTCCTCAGTCCGGCGGTTGCTCGCCCTCGTAGTAGTCGACCGCATCCGCGGTGCGGAAGACCGCCCGCAGGCCGCCTCCGTCCGCCTGGCGCTCGTAGGCGCCGAGCGTGCCCGAGTCGGGACGGATCACGATGTCCGGCTCGCCGTTGGTGCTGAACGCCAGAAACCGCACCGTCTCGGCGGTGCGGTTGACGAGCTGATGGGCGCCGTGCTCGCCGCGCAGGAACGCGCACGACCTCCCCCTGGGCGAGCTCGCGCCAGCCTGCGGGCGTGCGCAGGCTCGGGGTACCGTCGAGCACCACGACGAGCTCCTCCTCGGCGAGGTGGTAGTGGTAGGGAAAGGCCGCTTCGCCGGGCGGCAGCTCCCACAGGCTCAATCCCAGCCGCTCGCTGCCGGCCTGTCGGCTGACCCGCGCACGCTTGCAGTTGAACCCGGGATGCTCGCGCGGCTCGTCGAAGACGGGCTCGTTGATGTTCGTCGCCCGGCATCGCGGCGCAGCCTATCGCGGCGCAGGCGAGCCAGGTAGCCTGCGGACCGCATGTGGGAGCAGCTACTGACAACGCGCCTGGAGGGCCAGATCGTGGTGCTCGAGCCGCTCGAGGCTCGCCACGAGGAGGGTCTGTTCGCCGCCGCGCAACATCCCGAGATCTGGAGGTGGCTGGCGCCGATCGGAGACAGTCGCGAGTTCTTCGCCGCGTGGTTCGCCGCCAGCCTGGCCGAGTCGCGGGCGGGCAGGGAGGGGGTGTTCGCGACGATCGATCGCACGAGCGGCGAGCCGATCGGCAGTACTCGCTATCTGAACGTGCGCGAGGCCCACCGGGGCGTGGAGATCGGCTGGACCTGGCTGACCCCCGTCGATGTGGCGGACCGGTGCGAACGTCGAGGCGAAGCTGCTGATGCTCGTGCACGCGTTCGAGCGCCTCGCAGTGCATGCGCGTCGAGTTCAAGACCGACGCCCGCAACGAGCGCTCCCGCGCGGCGATCGAGGCGCTCGGAGCGCAGTTCGAGGGCATCCTGCGCAGGCACATGCAGATGCCGGGTGTGGGCGTGCGCGACTCCGCCTACTACAGCGTGATCGAAGAGGAGTGGTCCGGAGTGCGCGCCAACCTGGAACGCCGGTTGGTTGCCGGCGAGAGATCCCGCGCCCAGTCCGCCAGCAGCTGAGCCTCGACCGAGGTCAGGCCCCGCTCGGGGGCCGTCTGGACCAGCAGCGTAGGCGCCGGCCGTGTGCCGGCCCAGTCGTGACAGGCGGCGTTGAGCGCGTCGTCGATCCACGCGAGCGCGCGCGATCCGGCGAACTCCTCGATCGCCGCCAGCTTCCAGTGGCGCGTTGCCGCGGCCGGGGGAGCGCTCGAAGCGCAGGAAGGGCAGGCCCGCGGGAACGTCGAGCAGGCGTGGCAGGTACTCCTCGGCCTTCTCCTCCCAGCCGCTGGCCCACACGAGGTCGAAGTCGGCCGCGAGGGTCTGCAGGTGGGCCGCGGCCGCGGGCGAAAGGAAGTGCGGTATGCCGTCGATCGTGTGGAAGGACCCTGCCGGCGCCGTGACGCGCTCCGTGGCGCCTGGCCGGAGGATCGTGGCACCCGGCGAATGCCAAACAGCGAGATCACCCCGTCGATGTCGACCATCAGCAGGGGCTTCTCGTCTGCGGAGTCGGGGGTCCTTTAGCTTCGCATACAGGTTCGCCCCGGTAATGTGCCCGGATCGAGTGCGGCCAGTAAAGCAGTAGCCGGACCTCTGTCGATGGGCTCAGGGCAGGCGCGGGGACGCCGAGCTCTAAGCAGTAGACACCGCACCCGCACAGCCTTGATCCCCGACCCGCACCGACACCACTGATCCCCAACCGCCAATGACCCTCGCCCTCGGCATCCTCCTCGCGCTCGTGTGCGCGTTCGTGGCGAACCTCGGCTTCTTCTACAAGTACCGGGGCGCCAACGCGGCCCCGAACGTGCAGGTGCGCCATCCGCTGCGCTCCGCGCGGGCGCTGTTCGCCTCGAAGTGGTTCACGATCGGCATGATCGTCGCGACCGCCAGCTGGGCGCTGCATGTGGCCGCTCTCACGCTCGCGCCGATGTCGGTGATCCAGGTCTCGCTGGCGGCGGGCATCGTGTTCATCGCGGTGATGGCCGATCGCATGTTCGGCTTCGAGGTCGGCCGCGCGTCAGTGGATCGGCCTGTGCCTGACCGGCGTCGGCCTGGTGATGCTCGGCGTGACGCTGCCGGCGATGCACGGCGCGCACTCGCAGTTCTCCCAGGCGGCGATGATCTCCTTCGAGGCCGGCCTGTTCGGGCTGGGCGGCCTGCTGATCATGGGCCCGCGCATGGGCGGCCCGGTCGAGCACCACGGCGTGATGCTGGGCGCGGCCTCGGGCATCCTGTTCGGCGTCTCCGACACGGCCATCAAGGCGCTATCGGGCATCACCGGCGCGCACGGTCTGCTCGGCGCTGCTGCTCAGTCCCTGGCTGGCAGTCGCGGTGCTCGCCTCGATCGTCGCCTTCTACGCCTCGGCGCGCGGACTGCAGGACGGAGACGCCGTGCCCGTCATCGCCGTGACCGGCACGGCCGCGAACATCGCGGGCATCGCCGGCGGGATCGTCGTGTTCGGCGACCCGATGGCCGCCAGCCCCGTCGGCGTGGTACTGCAGTCGCTGGCGTTCGTGCTCGTGGTCGTCGCGTGCGCGCTGATGCCCGCACCGATCCGCGCCGCGGGCGTTCCCGCCGCGGCCTCGGCGACGGCCTAGCGTCCGATCGCTCGCACGGGCGCGCCGCGCTGCTACCATCCCCGGCCGAATGCCGACCACATCACAGCTCGTGCGCAAGGGCCGCGTCGCTCCCAAGAAGAAGCTGGCGACCCCGGGCCTGAAGTCGGGCAAGGGGCGCAAGAAGAAGGTCGCGGCGCCGCAGCGCCGCGGCGTGTGCACGCGCGTGTACACGACCACACCGAAGAAGCCTAACTCCGCGCTGCGCAAGGTCGCGCGTATACGCATCTCGGGCTCGATCGAGGTCACCGCCTACATCCCCGGCGAGGGTCACAACCTGCAGGAGCACTCGGTGGTGCTCGTGCGCGGAGGCCGCGTCAAGGATCTGCCGGGCGTGCGCTACAAGGTCGTGCGCGGCACGCTCGACGCGGCCGGCGTCAGCGATCGCAAGAAGGCCCGCTCGCAGTACGGCGTGAAGAAAAAGTAGATGCCCCGCCGCGCAGCCGCCCACGTTCGCCCGGTCGAGGCGGACCCGATCCACCGCTCGAAGCTGGTCCAGCAGGTGATCAACAAGGTCATGCTCGACGGCAAGAAGTCCACGGCCGAGCGGATCGTCTACGACGCCCTCGCGCTGTTGGGCGAGCGCTCGGACAAAGACCCGATCGAGACGCTCGAGGCTTCGATCAAGGCGCTGACGCCGACGCTCGAGGTCAAATCGCGCCGCGTCGGCGGCGCCACCTACCAGGTGCCCGTCGAGGTCGCCTCACGCCGCGCACGCACGCTGGCGGTGCGCTGGCTGGTCGAGTTCGCGCGCCAGCGCCGCGAGAAGACGATGGCCCAGCGGTTGGCCAACGAGCTGATGGACGCCCAGTCCCAGCAGGGCGGCGCGTACAAGCGCAAGGACGACATCTACCGCATGGCCCAGGCCAACAAGGCGTTCGCGCACTACCGCTGGTAGCGGGCCGAGGACACGGCGCGCTACTGCGTCCTCGGTCGCTCGCGTACAGAGCACGCCACGCTCACTGCGTCCTTGTATCGCTTGGTCCTCGGCCCGCTACCTCGTAGTTCGATCCAGTGGTCGTGTGACTGCATCTCACGCCGGCGGCCCTTGACGTATAAAGGTTTGGTACCTAAGCTTTAGGTACCAAATGTCTTCCTCGGCGACAACCGCAGCCGACCCGGGCTTTCACCCGGAGGCCTCTGACCACATAGAGCCCTACGTCTGGAAGATCGCCGGCGTGGTGATCCTCGGGATGATCATGTCGATCCTCGATACGACGATCGTCAACGTCGCGCTGCACACGCTCGGGCACGACCTGCACAGCTCGATCTCGCAGGTCCAATGGGTCGTCACGGGCTATCTGCTGGCGCTGGCGGCGGTCATCCCGGTCACGGGATGGGCGGCCCGGCGATTCGGGGCCAAGCGCGTGTATCTGGTCTCGCTGGTGCTGTTCACGGCCGGCTCGGGACTGTGCGCGATCGCCGGCTCGCTCACCACGCTGGTGTTCTTCCGCGTGCTGCAGGGAGCCGGCGGCGGGATGATCATGCCGATCGCCCAGTTGATCATGGCCCAGGTCGCGGGTCCCAAGCGGATGGGTCGCGTGATGGGCGTCGTCGTGATGCCCGCGATGCTCGCGCCGATCCTGGGACCGGTGGTCGGGGGCGTGATCCTGCAGGAGCTGCACTGGTCGTGGATCTTCCTCGTGAACGTCCCGATCGGTGTGGTCGCGTTCATCCTCGGCTGGCGGATGCTGCCGCGGACCGAGTCGGGCGAGGCTGGGCAGCTGGATGTGCTCGGCCTGGCACTGATCTCGACGGGCGCGACGGCGATCGTCTACGGCCTGTCGGAGCTCGGCACGAACGCCAGCCTCACCGCCCCTAGCGTGATCTGGCCGACCCTCATCGGGTTTGCGCTGACGCTTGCCTTCGGTTGGCATGCGCTGCGCGTGGAGCGTCCGCTGCTCGACATCCGGCTGTACGCGAACCGCGTGTTCGGCGCCGCCTCGTTGACCACCTTCGGCCTGGGCGCATCGCTGTTCGGGGCGATGATCCTGATACCGCTCTACTACCAGGAGGTGCGCGGCGAGAGCATCATCGTGACCGGGCCTGCTCGTCGGCCCGCAGGGGCTCGGGATGCTGCTCGTGGGACCGCTCAACGGGCGACTGACCGAACGCTTCGGCGGTGGGCGCGTGGCGATCGTCGGAGTCTCGATTTTGTGTCTGAGCACCGTCCCGTTCGTGTTGATCGGCGCGAACACCTCGATCCTGCTGATCTCGCTGGTGCTGGTGGTGCGAGGCGTCGGCATCGGACTGTCGTTCATGCCGGCGATGACCGCCGCGTTCACCGCGCTGCGTCCCGAGGAGCTCTCTGACGCCACGCCGCAGTTGAACATGGTCCAGCGCGTGGGCGGCGCGATCGGTGTGGCGGTGCTCGCGGTGGTGCTGCAGCGGGCCGGCGCCCACGCGTCCACTCCCGCGCAGCTCGCGAGCGCGTTCAACACCGCCTACTGGTGGGCGCTGGGAATCGCGCTGCTGTCGCTGATCCCATGCCTGGTGCTGGCGCGGGCCGAGAACCCGCGCGCGAAGCTGACGCGCGAGGCCGCCGGTGCGGAGGCCTCGGTCGAGCCGATCGGCGCGTAGGCGCTCGATGAGCGCCAAGGCGGCGGCGATCCCGGTCGAGCAGGCCACCCCGATCGCGTTGGGTCGCCCCGTCGGCGTCGGGGACGGTCGATCCACTGAGACCGGCGCCCGCGGGCAACAGCGGCTGCTTCCGGTGAGGCGGAGTGGACTGCCGAGCTCGACGGCTTGGGCAGGGCCTTTCGCCGCGTGTTCCGCAGCCTCAACCGCCTGCGCGGGACGCGACACCCATCTTGGGGGCTCGGAGATCAGCCATGCCCAGTTCGAGCTGCTGATCGAGTTGCACGAGCGCGGCGAGCTCCCGGCCGGAGAGCTCGCGAGCGCGGCACGGCTGACGCCCGCGACGGTCACGCAGATGCTCGAGCACCTCGCCGACTGCGGTCACGTCGAGCGGGCGCGCTCGGAGACCGATCGTCGCGTGGTCGTCTCCCGCTTGACCCCGCAGGGCAGGCGCAAGATCGAGGCCAAGCGCGCCGCCTGGCAGGGGCGCTGGCAGGCGGCGCTGGAGGGCGTGGAGCCCGAGGAGCTGCGCGCCGCCACGCGCGTGCTCGAGCGTCTCAGCGTCGTGTTCGAAGATGCGCCCGCCGCCGGGTCCTGCCCCGAGCCGGCGGCGGAGCAACCGCGAATACCGCCTGAAATCCTCTGCTATAGTCGGCCTCGCATTGCGTATGGGCGCAGTCGTGCGAGCAGGCCCGCCGCGAAGCCTCAGCTATCAAGATGGAGATCACCTCGAGCAGATAACGACGCGAACCGGTCCAAATCCGACCAGCAGCGCGCGTGGGCCCGAGGGGCCCCATTTTTTTGCCCCGAGCACGCCGCACCACACTCATCTCATAGCCACCAGACCGAGCCATGCCACGCAAGTTCACACTCGACAACACCCGCAACATCGGGATCATGGCGCACATCGACGCCGGTAAGACGACGACGACCGAGCGCATCCTCTACTACACCGGTCGCACCTACAAGATCGGCGAGGTCCACGACGGCGCGGCCACGATGGACTGGATGGAACAGGAGCAGGAGCGCGGCATCACGATCACCTCCGCCGCCACCACCGCCGAGTGGAAGGACCATCGCATCAACATCATCGACACGCCCGGGCATGTCGACTTCACGGTCGAGGTCGAGCGCTCGCTGCGCGTGCTCGACGGCGCGATCGCCCTGTTCGACTCGGTCGCGGGCGTCGAGCCCCAGTCCGAGACGGTGTGGCGCCAGGCCGACAAGTACCACGTCCCGCGGATCGCCTACATCAACAAGATGGACCGCACCGGCGCTGACTTCGAGCAGGGCGTGCAGACGATGATTGACCGCCTCGCGGCGCAGCCGGTGCCGATCCAGCTGCCGATCGGCGCAGAGGGCGACTTCGAGGGGATCGTTGACCTAGTCGCGATGAAGGCGATCGTCTACAAGGACGAGCTCGGCAAGGAGCAGGACGAAGTCGAGATCCCCGAGCGCCTGGCCGACGAGGCCGCGGCGGCGCGCGAGCACCTGCTGGAGGAAGTCTCCCACTACGACGACGAGCTCCTGGAGCTGATCCTCGAGGAGGGTGAGATTCCCGAGGCGCTACTGAAGCAGGCGATTCGCAAGGCCACGCTGTCGACCAAGCTGACCCCGGTGCTGTGCGGCTCGTCCTTCAAGAACAAGGGCGTGCAGCCGCTGCTGGACGCGGTGATCGACTACCTGCCCTCGCCGCTGGACGTCCCCCCGGTGACCGGCACCGAACTCGTGCGTGGCGAGGAGGGCGAGCGCGATGTCACTCGCAACGCCGATGACTCAGAGCCCTTCGCGGCGCTGGCATTCAAGATCATGGCCGATCCATACGTCGGCAAGCTGACCTATTTCCGTGTCTACTCGGGCAAACTCGAGGCGGGCTCGCGCGTGCTGAATGTCAACAGCGGGCGAACCGAGCGGATCGGACGCATCCTGATGATGCACGCCAACGAGCGCGAGGAGGTCCCGGAGGTCTACGCGGGGGACATCGCCGCGGCGGTCGGCATCAAGCAGGTCATCACCGGCGACACGCTCGCCGCTCCCGATGCGCCGATCAAGCTCGAGAACATCGTGTTCCCCGAGCCGGTGATCAAGGTCGCGGTCGAGCCCAAGACGAAGGTCGACCAAGAGAAGATGTCGGTCGCGCTCGGGCGTCTGGCCGAGGAGGATCCGACATTCCAGGTGCGCAGCAACGAAGAGACCGGCCAGACCGAGATCTCCGGCATGGGCGAGTTGCATCTGGAAGTGCTCGTCGACCGCATGAAGCGCGAGTTCGGCGTCGAGGCCAACGTCGGACGCCCCCAGGTCTCATATCGCGAGACGATTCGCGGGACGGTGCAGAAGATCGAAGGCAAGTTCGTGCGCCAGACCGGCGGCTCGGGCCAGTTCGGGGTCGTCTACATCGATCTCGAGCCCGCACCCGGTGAGGGCTTTGACTTCATCAACAAGATCAAGGGCGGCTCGATCCCCTCGGAGTTCATCCCCGCGGTGCAGAAGGGCGTCGAGGAGGCATTGGAGAACGGAGTCAAGGCCGGCTATCCGATGGTCGACATGCGCGTCACGCTCGTGGACGGCAAGTATCACGACGTCGACTCCTCGGAGATCGCCTTCAAGGTGGCCGGTTCGATCGCCTTCAAGGAGGCCGCCAAACGCGCCAAGCCGGTGCTGCTGGAGCCGATCTTCGCCGTCGAGGTCGTCACCCCCGAGGAGTTCATGGGCGACGTGATGGGTGACCTCTCGCGCCGGCGCGGGCATCTGGAGGGATCTGAGCAGCGAGGCAACGCGCTTGCGATTCACGCGCGCGTGCCGCTCAGCGAGATGTTCGGGTACGCGACGGACCTGCGTTCGAACACGCAGGGCCGAGCGAACTACACGATGCAGTTCGAGGGCTATGAGGAGGTCCCGCCGAACATCGCCGAGAAGATCGTCGAACAACGAACGGGAGAGCCCGTACCTGCCTAGACGGCGACCGATTCCGCCACGGCGCCCTGGCTCGGAGTCAGCGGACGCAGCCGATGGCCAACCAGCTAACACGACAGCTAACACGACAGCCAACACGACCAGCTAACACGAAACACCGCATTTAGATAGATTTTCTGGGTTCGCCTTTTGCGGCGAACATACAAGTCGATACAGGAGCGAACAAAAAGTGGCGAAGGAGAAGTTCGAGCGCGACAAGCCGCACGTCAACGTCGGGACCATCGGTCACATCGATCATGGGAAGACGACGCTGACTGCTGCCATCACGACGGTGCTGGCGGAGAAGATGGGCGGCGAAGCCCGTAGCTTCGAGGAGATCGACAACGCGCCGGAGGAGAAGGAGCGCGGGATCACGATCGCCACCTCCCACGTCGAGTACCAGACCGAGAAGCGCCACTACGCACACGTGGACTGTCCCGGTCACGCCGACTACGTCAAGAACATGATCACCGGCGCGGCCCAGATGGATGGGGCGATCCTCGTCGTCTCGGCGGCCGACGGTCCGATGCCCCAGACGCGCGAGCACATCCTGCTCGCCCGCCAGGTCGGCGTCCCCTACATCGTCGTGTTCCTCAACAAGGCCGACATGGTCGACGACGAGGAGTTGCTGGAGCTCGTCGAGGTCGAGGTTCGCGAGCTGCTCAGCGAGTACGACTTCCCCGGCGATGACATCCCGTTCATCACCGGCTCGGCGCTGAAGGCGCTCGAAGGCGACGAGGCCTACAAGGCCAAGATCGTCGAGCTCTCCGAGGCGCTGGACTCCTACATCCCCGAGCCCGTGCGCGAGCTCGACAAGCCCTTCCTGATGCCCGTCGAGGACGTCTTCTCGATCACCGGGCGCGGAACGGTGGCGACCGGGCGTGTCGAGCAGGGAATCGTCAACACCGGCGACACCGTCGAGATCGTCGGCGTCCACGACACCACCACGACGGTCGTGACCGGCGTGGAGATGTTCCGCAAGATCCTCGACCAGGGTCAGGCGGGCGACAACGTCGGCTGCCTGCTGCGTGGCACCAAGCGCGAGGAGATCGAGCGCGGCCAGGTGCTGTGCAAGCCGGGCTCGATCACGCCACACACCAAGTTCAAGTCCGAGGTCTACGTGCTCAAGAAGGAGGAGGGCGGGCGCCACACACCGTTCTTCACGGGCTACAGACCACAGTTCTACTTCCGCACCACCGACGTCACCGGCGTGGCCAAGCTGCCCGACGGTGTCGAGATGGTCATGCCCGGAGACAACGTCCAGATGGAGATCGAGCTGATCCAGCCGATCGCCATGGACCAGGGCCTGCGGTTCGCCATCCGCGAGGGCGGCCGCACGGTCGGATCGGGCGTGGTCTCAGAGATCATCGAGTAACACCCGGCGTTCGCCGCCGGGGCTCCCGGCGGCGGCGCATTCAATTGGCAGTCAGATACGACTAACACGCTCCGCCGGAGGGGCATGGCATGAAAGGGGGCGGTTCCCCGACACGGGATCCGCCCTTTCTCTGCCGCCCCGGACATCGCCGACGCAGCTCCGCCCGCCGCCGAGTTCCGGCGGTACCCGGGCCGCCCGGCATCGAGCCGGCGCCCGGCAGGGCAAAAATCGAGAGCACGCAGCACCACCAGCAAAATCCCGATACCGAGCACGAGACGAGCACAAGCGATCCCATGGCGCCAGCCACCCAAAACAAGATCCGCATCAGACTGAAGGCCTACGACACCTCCGCGATCGAGTCCGCCGCCAAGGAGATCGTGGAGACTGCCGCGCGCACCGGCGCCAGCGTCTCCGGTCCGGTCCCGCTGCCGACCGAGAAGAACGTCTATTGCGTCATCCGCTCGCCCTTCAAGGACAAGGACTCGCGCGAGCACTTCGAGATCCGCACGCACAAGCGCCTGATCGACATCCATCAGCCGACCCCCAAGACGGTCGATTCGCTGCAGCGACTCGACCATCTACCCGCGGGCGTCGACATCGAGATTCGCCTCGCGACCTGAACCTGATCGATGCCCGCGATTCTCGCCAAGAAGCTCGGTATGACCCAGCTCTTCCAGGAGGACGGAGCGGTCGCCCGCGTCACCGTCCTGGAGGCGGGGCCGTGTCCGGTGACGGCGATCCGCAGCGCCGAGCGCGACGGCTACGAGGCCGTCCAGCTCGCGTTCGGAGCGGCTCGCGAGAAGCACCTCAGCAAAGCCGAGCTGGGTCATCTGAAGAAGGCCGACGCGCCGCCGATGCGCCATCTGGTCGAGTTTCGCGATGAGGCCGGCGAGCTGCAGGTCGGCGAGACCGTGACGGTCGAGTCGTTCACGGTTGGAGAGCGCGTGAAGATCGCGGGGATCTCCAAGGGCAAGGGCTTTCAGGGGACGATCAAGCGTCACAACTTCGCCAGCGGCCCGAAGTCCCACGGCTCGCACAACGTGCGCGCGCCGGGCTCGATCGGCGCCTCCGCGACCCCTTCGCGCGTGATGCGCGGCCTGCGCGGTCCCGGTCACATGGGCAGTCGCCGGGCGACCCAGAAGGGACTCGAGGTCGTGGCGGTGGACGTCGAGAAGAACCTGCTGATGGTCCGCGGCTCGGTACCGGGCGCGAGAGGCAGTGTCGTGGAGGTGCGCGGCGATGCCTGAGACCGCGACCAAAGCGCGCACGGGCACGAAGGCGCCCGAGGTCCCGGTGCTCGGCGCCGGCAAGAGCCTCAAGCTCAAAGACGACGCGTTCACCGCGCGCTGGCACGAACCGCTCGTGCACCAGAGCGTGCGCGCCGAGCAAGCCGCGCGTCGGCGTGGCACCGCCGCAACCAAAACCCGCGGCATGGTCTCCGGCGGAGGCGCCAAGCCCTGGCGCCAGAAGGGCACCGGTCGCGCTCGTGCGGGCTCGAGCCGCTCGCCGATCTGGACCGGCGGAGGCACCGTCTTTGGTCCCAAACCACGCTCCTACACCTTCAAGGTCAACCGCAAGGAGCAGCGCGCGGCCCTGCGCAGCGCGCTCTCGCTGCACGCCCAGCGGGGCTCCATGGCCGTGCTCGACAGCTCGGCCTTCACGGCGCCCAAGACCAGCGACGCGGCCGACCTGCTCGATGACTGGGGACAGCCCTTCCCCACGCTTGTCGTGCTCGACGCTGACGAGCGCGACGCAGCGCTGTCGTTTCGCAATCTCGCCGGCGTGGCCGTGCTGACCCACGAGAGTGTCGGGATCGCCGATCTCGTCGGCGCCGCCTCGCTCGTGTGCTCGCAGTCGGCTCTCGACGCCCTGAGCGCGCGGGCCAACGGCGCATCGACCGATGAGCAGCCCGGTTCTCCCGAGACGGAGGCAACCAAGCCGAAGAGCGCAAAACCCTCGAAACCCGCGGCGGGCGCCGAGCCGGCTGCCGCTGCCGCCGCCGATGAGGCTCGACACCGATGAGCCCGCCGCCGAGGCGCAGGAGGAGTCCTGATGGACAGCTCCCAGGTGATCATCCGCCCGGTCGTCTCCGAGAAGAGCTATGTCCTCTCGGCGGCCAACCGCTACACGTTCAGGGTCCATCCCGACGCCCACAAGACGCAGATCCGCCAAGCGGTGCAGGAGCTCTTCGACGTTCGCGTGGTCGAGGTGAGAACGCTCAGCGTCAAGTCCAAGCCCAAGCGCCGCGGCACGTCAGCGGACGCACGCGCACGTGGAAGAAGGCGATCGTGCAACTGCGTGAGGGCGACAGCATCCCGATCTTCCATGGCCTGGCGGCCCTCGACTAGGAGTCACTGCAATGGCCATTCGCAAGCCCAAGCCCACCAGCCCCGGACGGCGCTTCGTCTCCTATCCGGACTTCGCCGAGGTCACGAAGTCCGAGCCGGAGAAGACGCTCGTCGAAGGTCTGAAGAAGAGCGGAGGACGCAACGCCCACGGACGCAAGACCGCTCGCCATCGCGGCGGCGGCGCCAAGCGCGCCTACCGGCGCATCGATTTCAAGCGCCGCAAGGACGGCGTGCCCGCGAAGGTCGCGGCGATCGAGTACGACCCCAACCGCTCCTCCTACATCGCGCTGCTGCACTACGTCGACGGCGAGAAGCGCTACATCCTCGCCCCCCAACGCCTGACCGTCGGCATGACCGTCGCCTCCGGCGATGACGCGGACATCGCCGTCGGCAACTGCCTGGCGCTGGCACGCATGCCGGTCGGCACGGTCGTGCACAACGTCGAGCTGCAGCCCGGTCGTGGCGGGCAGATGGCGCGCTCGGCCGGCGCTGGAGTGCAGCTGATGGCTCGCGACGGCGACATGGCGACGCTGCGACTGCCCTCCGGCGAGATGCGGCTTGTACGCGCCGAGTGCCGCGCCACCGTCGGGACGATCGGCAACGCCGAGCATCAGAACGTCAAGGTCGGCAAGGCCGGACGCAAGCGCCACATGGGTGTGCGCCCGCAGACCCGCGGCACCGCGATGAACCCCGTCGATCACCCCCACGGCGGTGGCGAGGGCTCGACGACGGCCGGCCGTCATCCGGTCACACCTTGGGGAGTGCCGACGCTCGGCTACCGCACGCGCAAGCAGAACAAGAACTCCGACAAGTACATCGTGCGCGGTCGCCGCCGAGGGAAGGGCAAGCAACGATGAGCAGATCCAGCAAGAAGGGGCCGTGGGTGCAGGAGCGCCTGCTCGCCCGCATCGAGGCGCTGAACGCCGAGAACAACAAAAAAATGCTGCGCACCTGGTCGCGTGCCTCGACGATCTTCCCGGAGATGGTCGGTCACACGATCGCCGTGCACGACGGCAAGAAACACGTGCCCGTGTTCATCAGCGAGTCGATGGTCGGTCACAAGCTCGGAGAGTTCGCGCCCACGCGCGTCTTCCGCGGCCACGCCGGATCGGGGAAGGTCCGCTGATGAGCGCCGAGGAGGAGAAGGGCGAGACGGCCCCCGAGGAGAGCGAGGCGGTCAAGCAGCCGGCCGCCAAGAAAGCCGCCGCCAAAAAACCCGCCAAAGCCGCCGCGAAAGGTGCGGAGGCGAAGGCGCAGACAGCCAGAGGAGAGCGCGGCGAAGGCCGACGAGGCCAAGCAGCCGGCTGCCAAGAAAGCGACCAAAGAGCCGCGGCCAAGAGTGCGAGCGCCAAAGAGTCCGCGACCAAAGAGTCGAGCAGCCAAAGAGTCCGTCGTCAAAGAGCCGGCAGCGAAAGAGAGGCCCGCAAGCGAGAGCAAGAAAGCTGCTCGCGGCAGCTCGGGCAAACCGCCGCGACGTCGGGTCGTGCGGGCGCACGCGCGTTACGTGCGCACCTCGGCGCGCAAGGCGCGGATGGTGTGTCCCCACATCCGCGGCAAGACCGTTCCCGAGGCACGCGCTATCCTCGCCTTCACCGCTCGTGAGGTGGCGCGCGACTGGAGCAAGCTGTTGGAGTCTGCGGTCGCGAACGCCGAGAACAATCACGAACTGCTCGAGGAAGATCTCGTCGTGCGGGAGGCCTATGCCGACGAGGGTCCGACGATCAAGCGCTTTCGTCCACGCGCGATGGGGCGCGCCACGCCGATTCACAAGCGCACGAGCCACCTGACGATCACGCTGACACCCGGCTCCTAGACACCGCTCAACACACCACCACCACACAGACACACACAAGACTCAAAAAGACCAAGAGAGAAGCAGAGAAACAGCAAATGGGACAAAAGGTTCACCCCGAGGCGATGCGCGTCGGCTACATCCACGACTGGAAGTCGAACTGGTTCAACGAGCGCTCGTTCAGCGAGTACCTCGCCGAGGACATCCGCGTGCGGGAGCACATCATCGGCAAGCTGGCCCACGCGGGTCTTTCGGACATCACGATCCGCAAGGACGCGAATGAGCTCGAGGTCAACATCCACACCGCGCGGCCGGGCATCGTGATCGGCAAGTCCGGCACCGAAGTCGACGCGCTGCGTCGCGATCTGCATCGTCTGACCTCCAAGCAGATCAAGGTCAACATCCTCGAGATCAAGCGCCCGGAGCTCGACGCCAAGCTGGTCGCGCAGTCGATCGCCGAGCAGCTGCAAAACCGTGTCGCCTTCCGTCGTGCGATGAAGCGCGCGCTGACAAGCGCGATGCGCTCCGGCGCCAAGGGCGTGAAGGTGCAGGTTGCGGGCCGGCTCGGCGGTGCGGAGATGGCGCGCACCGAAAGCTACTCCGACGGGCGCGTGCCGCTGCACACGATGCGTGCCGACATCGACTACGGCTTCTATGAGGCCCGCACTACGTTCGGGCGGATCGGCGTGAAGTGCTGGGTCAACAAGGGCGAGATCATGCCCGAGGGCTACACCGGCGCCGACCTGACCGACATGACTGCGCCGGCACCTCCCGGCAACGATCGCGACGGGCGCTCAGGGCGTGACGGTCGCGACGGTCGCGGGCGTGGACGGGGCGGCAACGGCGGTCCCGGCGGTCGCGGCGGCGGTCCCGGTGGCGGGCGTGGCGGTCGCGGCGGTGGTTTCGGCGGTCAGGGTGGCCGTGGCGGCGGCGGTTTCGGCGGTCAGGGTGGTCGCGGTGGCGGTGGCGGTGGACGTGGTCCCGGTGGCGGAGGGCGCGGTCCCCGTCCCGGCGGCGGCGGAGGAGGGCCACGCTGATGCTCTCTCCCAAGCGCGTCAAGCACCGCAAGCAACATCGTGGACGCCGCGGCGGCGTCTCGCGCGGACAGGTGAAGGTCCAGTTCGGCGAGTACGGGCTGAAGGCGCTCGAGGAGGGTTGGCTCACCAACCGCCAGATCGAGGCCGCGCGTATCGCGATGACCCGCAAGATCAAGCGTGGCGGCAAGGTCTGGATCAACGTGTTCCCCGACAAGCCGGTCACCAAGAAGCCGGCCGAGACCCGCATGGGCTCCGGCAAGGGCTCGCCCGAAGGCTGGGTCGCGGTGGTCAAGCCCGGGCGTGTCATGTTCGAGCTGGCCGGCGTGCCCGAGCCGCTCGCCCGCGACGCGATCCGCCTGGCGGCGCACAAGCTTCCCGTCAAATCCAAGTTCGTGCTGCGCGAGGACTGAGCGATGGACCCCAAGCAGATGCGAGACCTCCAGAGCGCCGAACTCGACAAGCAGATCGCGACCCTGCGCAAAGACCTGTTCGGTCTGCGCTTCGCCAACGCGACCGGAGAACTCGACGACACCGCCGGCATCCCCCGCGTCAGGCGTGACCTGGCGCGTGCCCTGACTGTCGCGCGTGAGCGCGAGCTGTCGGCCGAGCGGCCTCAGGGCAACTGATCACAGAAGAGGATGAGCTGAGAAGACATGGCTGACGAGACACACGACGAGACAACCGAGACCCCCGCCGACACGAGCGAGCAGACGTCCGCGCCCGAGACCAGCGCGCCCGAGACGCCCGCTGCCTCCGCCACTGCCGGTGAGGGCGCCCAAGGTGGGGCGGCCGAGCAGTTGACGTCCAAGGAGCGTCGCCGCAAGGCGCGCTCCACGCACGCCGGCGAGGCGCGCCCGACGCGCTCGCCCGAGGAGCGTCACGCCGAACGTGTGGCCGAGCGCAAGACCAAGGCGGCCCGCCGCCGCACCCGACGCCTGCAGGAACGCGCCAAGCGGACCGCGGCCCGTGCCGACGGTGCCCTCAGCACGCCCGAGCCGTTGGCGCCGGTGCACGCGCAGACCGAGGGTGTGCGCAAGGTGCGTCAGGGGATCGTCGTCTCCGACAAGGCCGACAAGACGATCACCGTCCGCATCGACACCGCCCGCAGACATCGTCGTTACGAGAAGATCGTGCGCAGCTCGAGCACTCTGCACGCTCATGACGAGAACAACGACGCCCACGAGGGCGACACCGTGCGCGTGGTCGAGAGCCGCCCGCTGTCGCGCAGCAAGCGCTGGAAGCTAGTCGATGTGCTGGAGCGGGCGCGATGATCCAAAACGAGACCCGACTGCGCGTGGCCGACAACACAGGCGCGCGCGAGATCCTGTGCATTCGCGTCAAGGGCGGCTCGCGGCGCCGGTACGCCTTCGTCGGCGATGTGATCACCGCCACCGTCAAGCAGGCCAACCCGCAGGGCGCCGTCAAAAAGGGCGAGGTCGTGACGGCCGTCGTGGTGCGCACGAAAAAGCCGATCGGGCGCGACGACGGCACCTACATCGCCTTCGACGAGAACGCCGCGGTGATCATCGACGAGCAGAACAACCCACGCGGCACGCGCGTGTTCGGCCCGGTCGCGCGCGAACTGCGCGAGCGCAACTTCATGAAGATCGTCTCGCTCGCACCGGAGGTGCTGTGATGGCCGGCAATCGCAGATCGTCGGCCAACGCGCCGAAGCGACGCAACCTGAAGATCCGCTCGGGCGATCAGGTCCGGGTCGTCTCGGGCAAGGATCGCGGCAAGACAGGTCGCGTGCTGCGCACCGAGCCAGCCAACGAGCGCGTCTACGTCGAGGGGCTGAACATGATCAAGCGCCACACCCGTCCGCGTGAAGTGGCCGGCTCTCAGACCCAGGCCCAACTCGGCGGCGTGATCGAACGCGAGGGCCCCATACACATCTCCAACGTCGTGCTGCTCGACCCCAAAGGCCAGCCGACCCGCGTGCGGATCGACCGCAGCAGCGGCAAGCGCTCGCGCGTGGCCGTGCGCTCGGGCGCGGTCATCGACTAGGACCCACACGAGATCATGAACGCGACAGCCCCACCAGCCCGCCTGAAGACCCGCTACTTCGACGAGATCCGTCCGGCGCTGATAGAGCGCTTCGGCTACTCCTCGCTGATGCAGGCGCCAAAACTCGAGAAGGTCGTCCTCAACATGGGCGTCGGCATGGCCAAGCAGGACTCCAAAGCGCTCAAGGCCGCGCAGGACCAGCTGGCCACGATCGCCGGCCAGCGTCCGAGCGTGCGCCGTGCGCGCAAGTCGATCGCGGCGTTCAAACTGCGCGAGGGCATGCCCGTGGGCATCGCCGTGACGCTGCGGGCCGAGCGCGGCTACGAGTTCCTCGATCGCCTGATCTCGGTCGCGATCCCACGGATCCGCGACTTCCGCGGCTTGAACCCGCGCTCCTTCGACGGTCGCGGCAACTACTCGCTCGGTGTCAAGGAGCAGATCATCTTCCCCGAGATCGACTACGACGCGATCGATCAGATCCGGGGTCTGGACATCACGATCACGACCAGCGCGCAGACCGACGCCGAGGCGTTCGCGCTGCTGATGGCGTTCGGCATGCCCTTCTCCACCAAATGGCGGCCGCGGGGCTTTGACGAGGCAATCGGAGTTGAGTCCGAGCCGACCGACGAGCACGGCGCGAGAGTGGAGCCGCCTCCGCCCGCGGCGGATACCACCGAGAAAGAGAGCACCGACTGATGGCCAAGACCTCTCAGCGCGTCAAGCAGATGCGCGCCCCCAAATACAAGACACAGGCCTATACTCGCTGCAACCGCTGCGGGCGCCCGCGCTCTGTCTATCGCAAGTTCGGGATCTGCCGCATCTGCCTGCGCGAGCTAGCCCACAACGGTCAGATCCCCGGGATGACCAAGTCCTCCTGGTAGTCGCCGAGAACACAGAACTCAACCCACCACACATCCAGCCATGTCCATGACCGATCCGATAGCCGACTTCCTCACGCGGGTGCGCAACGCGATCCACGCCGCCCATGAGACGGTCGAGATCCCCGCGTCCACGCTCAAGTCCGAGCTCGCGCGAATCCTCACCGAGCAGGGCTACATCGAGTCGTGGTCCGTCGGAGCCGCTCCCGACGGCGGTCCGGGCAAATCGATCCAGATCACCCTCAAGTACACCGACGATCGCCAATCGGCGATCTCGGGACTGCGGCGCGTGTCCCGGCCCGGCCGGCGCACGTATGTCGATGCCAAGCACATCCCCAAGGTGCTCGGCGGCATGGGCACATCCATCGTCTCCACCTCTCACGGCGTGATGACCGGTCACGACGCGCGCGCGGCCGGCATCGGCGGCGAGGTCCTGGCGCAGGTCTGGTGAGGGGGCGCAACGACCGATGTCCCGCATAGGCAGACAACCCATCGCCGTGCCCTCCGGCGTGACCGTCGCGATCGAGCCCGAGACGGTGCGCGTCAGTGGCCCCAAAGGCGAGCTGTCCGAGCGCATCTCCCGCGACATCGAGGTGGTGCAGGACGGCGAGGTGCTACGCGTCTCGCGTCCCACCGATCGCGGTGAGCACCGCGCACTTCACGGCCTCACGCGCTCGCTGCTGGCGAACATGGTCCAGGGCGTCACCGACGGCTACGAGAAGCGCCTGGAGATCCAAGGCGTCGGCTATCGCGCGCAGCTGAAGGGCAAGAACCTCGAGCTCGCCGTCGGCTACTCCCACCCCGTGCCGATCCCCGCGCCCAGCGGGATCGAATTCGAGGTGCCACAGCCCACGCGCATCGTCGTCAAGGGCATCTCCAAGCAGCTCGTCGGCGAGACCGCCGCGATCATCCGCAAGCAGCGCCCGCCCGAGCCCTACAAGGGCAAGGGCATCCGCTACGAGGGCGAGCACGTACAGCGCAAGGTGGGCAAGAGGGCATGACCGTCATCACCAAGGAGCGCCGCCGGCTCAAACGCCGCCGCCGCGTGCGCGCGAAGATCTCCGGCACCGCCACCCGTCCGCGGATCTCGGTGTTCCGCTCCAATCGCGGGCTCTCCGCACAGGTCATCGACGACATCTCCGGGCGCACGCTCGCCGCGGTCGCCTGGTTCGAGCCCGAGCTGCGCACGCTGGGCAAAGCCGAGGCCGCCACGCGCGCAGGGCAGCTGCTGTACGAGCGGGCGAAGGCCGCCGGCGTCTCCGAGGCCGTCTTCGACCGCGGCGGCTATCGCTACCACGGTCACGTCCGCACCTTCGCCGAATCGATCCGCGAGTCCGGCCTGACGGTCTGACGCCGGACTCCATCCCGCTACCCTCTTCCGTCTCCCACCTATGACTCCCATCACATCCGATCGCTCAGTCAGTCCCTCCGGCCTGGATCTCCAGGAGCGGGTCGTCGAGATCAACCGCGTCGCCAAGGTCGTCAAGGGCGGCCGTCGCTTCTCCTTCACCGCGCTCGTGGTCGTCGGCGACGAGCGCGAAACGGTCGGAGTCGGCTACGGCAAGGCCAACGAGGTGCCGCTCGCGATCCAGAAGGGCGTCGAGCGCGCCAAGAAGGACCTCTTCCGCGTGCCCCGGCACGGCAGCACCATCACCCATCAGACGACCGGCGTCTTCGGGGCCGGGCGCGTGTTCTTGAAGCCAGCCTCCCCCGGTACCGGCGTGATCGCCGGCGGCGGCGTGCGCGCCGTGCTCGAGCTCGCCGGAATCCACGACATCCTCTCCAAGAGCCTCGGCACCCAGAACCCCATCAACCTCGTCAAGGCCACGATCGAAGGTCTGCGCGGGCTGCGCACCCCCGAGGAGGTCGCCCGTCTGCGCGGTCTCTCGATCGACCAGGTTCTCGGTCTCGGCGGAGCACCCACCGACGGCGCCGCCGCCGACGAGGGCGCCTCCGCGGATGCCACCGGCCCGGACGCACCGGCCGCTTCCCCCGATGCGAGCGCCGCCGCCCCGGTCCTCGCCGAGGAGCCCGCAGAGACCGAGACGGAGACATCGGCCGACGCATCGCCCGAGCCCGAGGTCGAGGAGGCCTCCGCCTGATGGCCGCCACCTCCGCCGGCACGCTCACCGTCACCCAGCGCCGTTCCGGCAACGGCTCGGATCGCCGCCAGCTGGACACCCTGCGCTCACTCGGTCTGCGCCGCATCGGCCACACCGTGCAGGTCAACGACTGCCCACAGGCACGCGGCATGCTGCACGCCGTGCGTCATCTCATCGAGGTCCAGGAGCAGGGCGCATGAGCCCCGAGAAGAACGACCGCGCCGAGCCCGGCGCCGGCGAGCGTATCGGGCTGCACAACCTCAGCCCCGCCCCCGGCTCTCGCCGTCCGCGCAAGCGCGTGGGTCGCGGCGAAGGCTCGGGCACCGGCAAGACCTCCGGGCGCGGCCAGAAGGGCGCGGGTGCGCGAACCGGCGCAAAACGACGCGCGCGCTTCGAGGGCGGCCAGATGCCGATCCACATGCGCATGCGAAAGCTCCGCGGGCCGCACATGAAGAAGTCGATGCCCTTCGAGCCCTTCCGCACGCACACCCAGCCCGTCAACATCGGCGACCTCGCAACCCGCTTTCAGGCCGGCGCCGAGGTCACCGTCGAGTCGCTCAAGGCCGCCGGGCTTGGCACGCGCAAGGACATCCCGATCAAGATCCTCGCCCGCGGCGAGCTCGATCACGCGCTCACCGTCCACGCCCACGCCTTCAGCGCCAGCGCCCGCGAGCGCATCGAGGCCGCCGGCGGCACGTGCCTCCTCGTCGAGGCCTGAGCTCCCACCGCGAGACCCATCGCGTCGCCTGCGACTGCGGTGACCGGCGCCAACAGCATCAATCGGTGAACCGCGCCATGCGTCTCCCCTCCATCGCGCTCCCTCACACATCGCCCCCCGGCGCGGGCTAGACTTCCCGAAGTCGCCCCTCGCGACCGACCCGACCACCATGCTCTCCACGATCCTAAACGCGTTCCAGGTAGCGGACATCCGCAAGAAGCTCGGCTTCACCGCGGCGATGCTGCTGATCTACCGCATCGGCTCGCACGTCCCCGTGCCGGGCGTCAACCTCACGGCCGTCAACAACATCCAGAAGCAGTTCGGCGGCTCCGGGATCCTCAGCTACCTGAACCTCTTCTCCGGCGGCGGCCTCTCGCGGATCGCGCTCTTCGCCCTGGGCATCATGCCCTACATCACCGCCTCGATCATCCTGCAGCTGCTGCAAGTGGTCGTGCCCTCGCTGGAAAAGCTCTCCAAGGAAGGCGAGGTCGGGCAGGCGCGGATCACCCAGTACACCCGCTACCTCACCGTCGGGCTCGCCTTCGCCCAGTCGATCGGCTACGTCTTCCTGTTCCACTCCCTGCAGGCCAAGGCCGGCGAATCGGTCGTCACCCACTTCGACGCCCCGCACGTCTTCCTGATCGTCGTCTGCCTCACCACCGGCTGCGTGCTGCTGATGTGGATCGGCGAGCTCATCACCCAGCGCGGCATCGGCAACGGCATCTCGCTGCTGATCTTCGCCTCCATCGTCTCGCGCCTGCCCTCTGGCATCCAGCAGTGGTGGACCACCCAGGATCAGGTCTTCAAGGTGATGATGCCCTTCCTCGTGCTCGCCGTCGTCGCCGGGATCGTGTTCGTGCAGGAGGGCCAGCGGCGCATCCCCGTGCAATACGCCAAGCGCGTCATCGGCCGGCGAATGTCCGAGGGCGGGCAGACCTATCTCCCGCTGCGCGTGAACATGGCCGGCGTGATCCCCGTGATCTTCGCCGCCAGCCTCATGGCCTTCCCACCGACCGTCGGTCAGCTCGTGAAAACCCACTGGGGCACCCAGATCTCGGACTTCTTCACGCCCAACGGCTGGCACTACATCGTCGGGCAGTCGCTGCTGATCCTGCTCTTCACCTACTTCTACACCGCCGTCACCTTCAATCCCGTCGACCAGGCCGACAACCTCAAGAAGTACGGCGGCTTCATCCCCGGCGTGCGCCCCGGACGTCCCACGGCCGAATTCCTCGACCGCATCCTCGCGCGCCTGACCTTCCCCGGCGCGCTCTTCCTCGCCGCCGTCGCCGCCCTGCCGGCGATCCTGTTCGCGCGCACCCATCAGCAGTTCCAGTTCGGCGGAACCTCCATCCTGATCGTCATCGGGGTCGCCCTCGAAACCATGAAGCAGCTCGAGGCCCAGCTGATGATGCGCAGCTACGAGGGCTTCCTGAAGTAGTCTCGGGCTGTGGCGTCCGAGCTCAACTTGATCCTGCTCGGTCCCCCGGGCGCCGGGAAGGGCACGCAGGCCGAGCGCCTGCGCGAAGACTTCGGCCTGCCGCACATCTCCACCGGAGACATGCTCCGTGCCCAGGTCACCGCCGGCTCCGAGCTCGGGGTCGAGGCCAAGCGCTACATGGACGCCGGCGAGCTCGTCCCCGACGAGGTCATCATCGGCATGATCGTCCAGCGGGTCTCCGACCCCGACGCCGGCGACGGCTTCCTGCTCGACGGCTTCCCGCGCAACGAGACCCAGGCCGACGCGCTCGCCAAAGCGCTCGACGGTCTCGATCGCCGACTCACGGCCGTGCTCGCGATCGAGGTCCCCGACGAGGAGCTCATCCGCCGCCTCTCCGGACGGCGCGTGTGCGTCAAGAACCCCTCCCACATCTACCACCTCGAGCTCGACCCGCCCAAGCACGAGGGCATCTGCGATCAGGACGGCTCGCGCCTGATCCAGCGCGAGGACGACCGCGAGGAGACCATCCGCCGGCGCCTGCAGGTCTACCACCGCCAGACCGAGCCCCTGATCGGCTACTACGAACGCACCGGACAGCTGCGCGGCTTCGACGGCCGCCGCAGCCCCGACGAGGTTCACGATCGCATTCGCGCCACCCTCGCCACGCTGCGTCTGGAGGAGAAGCTGTAGGCGGCGGGTAGCTAAGCTCGTTCAGTGATCATCACCAAGTCCCCCGAGGAGATCGACCGCATGGCGCGCGCCGGCGAGGTGCTCGTCGCGACCCTCGATCTGCTCGAGAGCCACATCCGTCCGGGCGTCAGCACCGCCGAGCTCGACACGATCGCCGAGCGCTTCATCCGCTCCCGCGGCGCCACCCCCGCCTTCAAGGGCTATCGCGGCTTCCCCGGCTCGATCTGCGCCTCGCCGAACTCGATGGTCGTGCACGGCATCCCCGGCTCCTACAAGCTCGCCCCCGGCGACGTCATCTCCATCGACGTCGGCGTCACCCTCGACGGCTGGGTCGCCGACGCCGCCCGCACCTTCCCCGTCGGTGAGATCGACCCCGTCTCCCAGAACCTGCTCGCCGCCACCCGCGAGTCACTGCACGCCGGCGTCGAGCAATGCCGCGCCGGCAATCGCATGGGCGATCTCTCCAGCACCATCCAGCGCGTCGCCGAGGGCGCCGGGCTGTCGGTCGTGCGCTCGCTCGTCGGACACGGCATCGGGCGCGACATGCACGAGGACCCGCAGGTCCCCAACTACGGTCGCCCCGGACGCGGCCCGCTGCTGCAGGAGGGCATGGTCCTCGCCGTCGAGCCAATGATGACCGCCGGGCGCGCCGGCGTTCGCGTGGCCGGCGACGGCTGGGCGATCTTCTCCCAGGACGGCTCCCCCGCCGCGCACTTCGAGTTCACCATCGCCATCACCCCGCAGGGCCCCCGCATCC
Source organism: uncultured Solirubrobacterales bacterium (assembly GCA_963714025.1). Classification (GTDB taxonomy): domain Bacteria; phylum Actinomycetota; class Thermoleophilia; order Solirubrobacterales; family Solirubrobacteraceae; genus Palsa-744. The sequence goes on along the minus strand of OY970221.1, from coordinate 1,155,946 downwards.
TCACCCCCTGGCATCTCCCGCCCGAGGAGCGCCCCACGGCCGCCGAGCCACAGGCCGCCGCCAGCGCCGGTTGAGCTCACGGCGCGGCGCGGGGGACTTCGCTCCGCTTCGCCGAGTTGCTACCATCCGGAGTCCTGCTCGAACGCGAGATGTCTGTGCGCGCTAGAGCATGTTATCCACGACCTGGTAGCGGCGGCCACAACGGCCGCCAGAGCCCGGTCGCCGGGACCAGCCGAAAGGGATCATGAAGGTCAGACCGTCGGTCAAGCCGATGTGCGAGAAGTGCAAGATCATCCGCCGCCACGGAGCGGTGCTGGTCATCTGCCAAAACAAGCGCCACAAGCAAAGGCAGGGCTAGACGCCAGCATGGCAAGAATCGCCGGGGTCAACCTGCCCCTGAACAAGCGCTCGGAGATTGGGCTGACCTACATCTACGGGATCGGTCGCTCGACCTCCAACAAGGTCCTCGCCGAGGTGGGCGTCAGCCCCGACACCTACGTGCGCGACCTGACCGAGGACGAGGTCGCCAAACTGCGCGACGCGATCGACCGCTCGCTGACCGTCGAGGGCGATCTGCGCCGCGAGCGCTCGCAGGACATCAAGCGCCTGCAGGAGATCGCCTGCTATCGGGGCCTGCGCCACCGCCGCGGTCTACCCGTGCGCGGTCAGAAGACCAAGACCAACGCCCGCACGCGCAAGGGTCCCAAGCGCATGCAGGTCGCGGGCAAGAAGAAAGCCGGTAAGAAGTAATGGCCCCTCCCAAACGCGCCCGCGGCAAACGCAAGCCCAAGAAGAACATCCCCATCGGCCAGGCCCACATCAAGACTTCGTTCAACAACACCATCGTCTCGCTCACCGACACCACCGGCAACGTGATCGCCTGGGAGTCCGCCGGCGGCGCCGGGTTCAAGGGCTCGCGCAAGTCCACCCCCTTCGCCGCGCAGGTGACCGCCGACGCGGCCGCCCGCAAGGGCCTCGAGCAGGGCCTGCAGAAGGTCGAGGTCTACGTCAAGGGTCCCGGCTCCGGCCGCGAGACCGCGATCCGCTCGCTGCAGGCCGCAGGCCTCGAGGTGACCGGCGTCAAGGACGTCACGCCCCAGGCGCACAACGGATGTCGCCCCCGCAAGCGCAGGAGAGTCTGAGATGGCCAGAGACACCGGCGCCCAGTGCAAGCAGTGCCGTCGCGAGGGACAGAAGCTGTTCCTCAAGGGCGAGCGCTGCCTGACGGACAAGTGCGGCGTGGAGCGCCGCGCCTACCCGCCGGGCGAGCACGGCCGCGGGCGCATGAAACAGAGCGAGTACCGTCTGCAGCTGCGCGAGAAGCAGAAGGCGCGCCGCTACTACGGGGTGCTCGAGCGCCAGTTCCACGGCTACTACGAGAAGGCCTCTCGCCAGCCTGGGATCACCGGCGAGAACCTGCTCGTGTTGCTGGAGTGCCGCCTGGACAACGTGCTCGTACGGCTCGGGTTCGGCGCCTCGCGCCGCCAGGCTCGGCAGCTGATCCGCCACGGCCATTGGACGGTCAACGGCCGGCGGGTGAACATCCCCAGCTATCAGGTGCGCGCCGGTGACGTGATCGCCATCAAGGCCGACACGGCCGCGACGCAGGTGGTCAGGGACGCGACCGAGTTGACAGGACAGATACCCGCGTGGCTGCAGGCCGATCACGAGTCGCTCACGGCCAAGGTGCTACGCAAGCCGGAGCGACGCGAGGTGGCCGCGCCGGTGCAGGAGCAGCTCATCGTCGAGCTGTACTCGAAGTAGCAGGTTTGCCCATGCCGTCATCACCTCGCCCGCGGGCGAAGGAGGCGGCGCTCCGGAGCCGGTGTTCGCGAGGGCGCCGGTGCGAGACCAATACGACGTTAGGACGCTGATGCTCGACTTCCAAATCCCCCGGATCACATCCGAGTCCGTGGAGCAGAACCGCGGTACGTTCACCATCGAGCCGCTCGACCGCGGTTTCGGCTACACGTTCGGAAACTCGCTGCGGCGCGTGCTGCTCTCCTCGCTCGCCGGCGCCGCCGTCACGAGCGTGCGCATCGAGGGCGTCGCGCACGAGTTCTCGACGATCCCCGGCGTCAAGGAGGACGTGACCGACATCGTGCTCAACCTCAAGGGGATCGTCTGCCGCATGCACTCCGACGCCACCGAGGTCGAGGCGCCGCTGGTCGTGACCGGACCTGGAGACATCACCGCCAAGGACATCGACCTGCCCGCGGGCGTTGAGATCCTCAACCCCGACGTGCACGTCGCGACGCTCGAGAAGAAAACCAAGCTCGAGCTGTACATGACCATCGGTCGCGGTCGCGGCTACCGGCCCGCCGAGGAGAACAAGTCTCCCGACCAGCCCATCGGCGTGATCCCGATCGACTCGATCTTCTCGCCCGTGCGCCGCGTGGCCTACGCCGTCGAGCAGGCGCGCGTCGGGCAGAAGACCGACTTCGACAAGCTCACCCTCGACATCGAGACCGACGGCTCGATCGACCCGCAGGCCGCGCTGCGCGAGGCCGCCGAGCTCCTGATCTCACAGCTCGCGATCTTCACCGACGCCGACCGCATCCAGGAGCTGCGCGCCGCGCCCGGCGGTCAGCTCGACGGGCACGGCCTGGCCGTCGCCGGCGGTGGCAGCGCGCCCGCGGGCGCGCTGCAAGGCGAGGAGTGGGGCATCCTGATCGAGGAGCTCGAGCTCGGCGTGCGCTCTTACAACTGCCTCAAGCGCGCCGGCATCCAGACCGTCGGCGACCTGATCTCCAAGTCCGAGGCCGAGCTCAACGCGATCCCCAACTTCGGCAAAAAGTCGATCGACGAGGTCATCGAGACACTCCACGCACGGGGCCTAAATCTCCGTCAGGATTAAGTCAGGACCAATAGACTCTCTCCAGATCGATGCGCCACCAGAAGACCAAACACAAGCTCAGCCGCACCAGCGCCCATCGCAAGGCGCTGCTGATGAACCTCTCGAAGGAGATCATCGAGCACGAGCGCATCGAAACGACCTCCGCCAAGGCCCGCGCGGTCAAACCCGAGGTCGAGCGGCTGATCACGCTCGCCAAGCGCAGCGACCTGCACGCCCGCCGGCAGGCGCTCTCGCGCCTCTCGCAGGACAAGTTCGCCGTGCACAAGCTCTTCGAGGACCTCGCCCCCCGCTACGCCGACCGCCCCGGCGGGTACACGCGCATCCTCAAGCTCGGTCCGCGCCGCTCGGACGCAACCGAGATGGTGTTCATCGAGCTGGTCTAGCGGCCCGCTGGCACGGCGCCAGGCTGCGTCCTCCCTCGCTCGTGTGCTGAGCACACTTAGCTCACTGCGTCCTTGCCTGGCTTGGCCATCGAACCGCTAGACGGCTAGGAATGGTCACCAAACTCACGCTCCAGTACGACGGCACCGACTTCATCGGCTGGGCGCGCCAGCCGGGGCTGCGCACCGTACAGGAGGTGCTCGAGCGGGCGCTGCGCACGGTCCTCGGCGAGACCAGCCCCACAACCGGCCAGCCCCTGACCCTGACCGTAGCCGGACGCACCGATCGTGGCGTGCACGCCTGGGAACAGGTCGCTAGCTACCCACACGAGGCGGTCGACCCCCGGCGATTGAACTCGCTGCTGCCCGAGGACATCGCGGTCCTAGCCTCCGAGCCCGCCCCGGAGGAGTGGGACGCGCGCCGCTCGGCTCTCAGCCGCACCTACTGCTACCGCGTGCTCACACGCCGAGCGCGCAGCCCCTTCGAGCGCCGTAGCGCCCTGTGGTGGCCGCGCCCGCTCGACCGCGAGGCACTGGAGGAGTGCGCGAGCGCGCTCCCTGGCACGCACGACTTCACCGCCTTCACGCCCGCCGAGACCGACCACGTGCGCTTCGAGCGCAACGTCCTCGGCGCGCAATGGCGCACTGGGACAGGGACAGGGACACGGACAGGGACGGGCGCGGGGACGAGGACGGGGACGGGGACCGAGGACATACTCGAGCTGTGGATCGAGGCGGACACGTTCATGCGCCACATGGTGCGCATCCTCGTCGGCACCATGCTCGAGGTCGCCTCGCACCAGCGCACGCCGGCCGAGTTCACCGACCTGCTCACCGGACGCCCGCGCGCGCAGGCCGGCCCGACGGCGCTCCCGCATGGCCTGGCCCTGGCCGCGGTCGCCTATCCGCCCGGCGTCTGACCGGACGTGCGCCTGACCCGGGGCCGGGCGCGTAACCGAACGGGCACCGCGGGAGCCGAGCCGGCCCCTATGCTGGGGAGGACCATGCTGAACGTGCTGCTCACCAACGACGACGGGATCGAGGCCGAGGGCCTGCAGACGATGCGCGCCGCGCTGCTCGGCGTGCCGGGCGTGACCCTCGCGGTCGTCGCCCCCGACGGCAACCGCTCGGCGATGGCCCGCTCGATCACCACGCGCCGGCCGCTGTGGGTCGAGCAGAGCACCTTCAAGGACGGCACCGTGGGGTACGCCACCGACGGAACCCCCGTGGATTGCGTGCGGCTCGCGAACCTCGGCCTGGTCGAGGGCTTTCATCCCGATCTCGTCGTCTCGGGCATCAACCACGGCGCGAACCTCGGCGATGACATCACCTACTCGGGCACCGTCGCCGCGGCCCTGGAGGGGGTCGTGCTGGGCATCCCCGCGATCGCCGTCTCCCAGCAGTCGCGCGCGCGGGCGCTGGACTTCCGCTACGACGGCGGCTTCGGATTCGAGACCGCGGCCGCCTTCGTGGCGCGGCTGGTGGAGCGCATCGAGGACGTGCCGCTGCCCGCGAGCACGCTGCTGAACGTGAACGTCCCCGCCGGCGAGCCCGCGGGCGTGGAGGTGACGAGCATCGGCAAGCGCATCTACGAGGACGAGCTGAAGCTCGAGCGCGAGGAGGATCATCGCCGGCGCTACTGGATCTACGGCTCCGATCCCGGCTTCCACGACGAGCCCGGCACCGACCTCGCGGCGGTCGCGGCCGGGCGCATCGCCGTGACCCCGATCCACTTCGACCTGACCGACCGCGCCGGGCTGCAAGCGCTCCGCGGCTTCGACCTGGAGGAGCTGCTCGGTTCACTCGCCCGCCCCGCGTCGTGAGCGCCGGGTCGGACTCGCCGCCGCCTTCCGCCCGCGAGGAGGGGAGCGCCGCGGCGGCCACGGAGGGGGAGCCGGCCGCGCAGGACACCGCGAGTGTCCCCGCGCAGGTTCAGGCCCGCGCCCAGGAGCTGCGCTCGGAGCTCGAGCACCACGCCCACCGCTACTACGTGCTCGACGATCCCGAGATCGGCGACGACGTCTACGACGCGCTGCTCGATGAGCTGCGCGCGATCGAGGCCGAGCACCCGCGGCTGCGCACGCCCGACTCGCCCACCCAGCGCGTCGGTGGCGAGCCGGTGGGAAAGCTCGAGAAGGTCACGCACCTCGAGCCGATGCTCTCGCTGCCCAACGCCCGCACCGAGGAGGAGCTGCGGGCGTGGGTCGAGCGGATGCGCACGCATCTCGCGCGCGAGGGGATCGCGCAGCCGCGATTTCGCTTCGTGGTCGAGCCGAAGATCGACGGGCTGGCGATGAGCCTCGTCTATCGCGACGGGGTGCTCGAGCGGGGCGCCACGCGCGGCAACGGCGAGGTGGGGGAGGACGTCACGCACAACCTGCGCACGATCGGCTCGATCCCGCTGCGCGTCGAGGACGTGCCGCCGCTCTTGGAGGTGCGCGGCGAGGTCTACATGTCGCTCGCGGACTTCGCCGCGCTGAACGAGCGCCGCGCGCAGGCCGGCGAGCCCACATTCATGAACCCCCGCAACTCGGCCGCCGGCACGATCCGCCAACTCGACCCCGCCGACGCGCGCGAGCGTCCGCTGTCGATGTGGTGCTACCAGGTGGGGGTCGTGCAAGGACTCTCCTTCAAGCGCCACTCCCAGGCGTTGCAGTGGCTGCGCGAGCACCGCTTCCGGGTCAACCCCGACATCCAGGTGCTCGACAGCGAGGAGGAGGTGATCGCGCAGTGCCTGGAGTGGCAGCGTCGTCGCGGCGAGCTCGACTTCGAGATCGACGGAGTCGTGGTGAAGGTCGACGACCTGCAGCTGCAGCGCCGCCTGGGCTCGGTCGGGCGCGATCCGCGCTGGGCGATCGCCTGGAAGTTCCCGCCCACCACCGCCGTGACGACGCTGGAGAAGGTCATGTGGAACGTCGGCAAGTTCGGCGACCTGCGCCCCTATGCGGTGCTCGAGCCCGTGGCCGTCGGGGGCGTGACGATCAAGCTGGCGACGCTGCACAACGAGGAGGACCTGCGCCGCAAGGACCTGCGCCCGGGCGAGGAGGTGATCGTGATGCGCGCCGGCGATGTGATCCCCCAGGTGGTCTCGCCCGCGCCGCACGTGCTCGACCGTCCCGGCAAACGCCCACCCCGTCCGCGGCCGCCCTCGAGGTGCCCGTTCTGCAATACCAAGACGGTCAAGCCGCGCGAGGGCGTCTTCACGCAGTGCCCCAACCGCGACTGCCCCGCGCGCGCTTGGCAGCTGCTCAAGCACTTCGTTTCCCAAGGCGCCATGGACATCGAGGGGCTCGGCGAGAAGCAGGTGGCGCTACTGCAGGAGCGCGGGCTGGTGCGCACCGACGGCGACTTCTACCGTCTCAGCGTCGAGCAGCTGACCGAGCTCGAGGGCTTCGCCGAGCAGTCGGCGCGCAATCTGATCGATGCGATCGAGGCCTCCAAGCAGCGCCCGTTCGCGCGCGTGCTGTTCGGGCTGGGGATCGAGGAGGTCGGCGAGATCACCGCGCGCAACCTCGCGCTGCGCTTTCGCACGGTCGAGGCGCTGCAGGCGGCCGACACCGAGGAGATCGCCCAGACGCCCGGCATCGGCGAGAAGATGGCGCGCACGATCCGCGCCCAGCTCGAGGACGAGCGCATGCGCGCGCTGATCTCAGACCTGCGCCGCCTCGGTCTACAGCTGCGCGAGCAGGGCCCGCCGCCCTCGGAGGGGCCGCTGGCCGGCAAGACCTTCGTGCTGACCGGCACCCTGCCCGAGTGGACGCGCGAGCAGGCCGGCGAACGGATCATGGCCGCAGGCGGGCGCGTAACCGGGTCGGTGTCGAAGAACACCGACTACCTCGTCGCGGGCGAGTCCGCGGGCTCCAAGCTCGCCAAGGCGCAGCGTCTCGCGGTGCCGGTGCTCGACGAAGACGGCCTGCGGGCGGTGCTGGAAGACGAACGCGACTGAAACAGGCTCTAAGCGTGAGCCGCGCCGTCGTCGTTGGGGTTCGGCGCTCACAGAGCCCCCGCCCGCTCTGGCAGCGACTGTCAGCGGGGGCTCTGTATAGGCGCCCCCGGACGATGATCTTGTGGGGACACAGTCCGGGGCTCTCGCAGCCTACCAAAGCACTATTGCCTAGGTGCCCTTGCTCTGGCATATGTGCCTTGAAGTAGTCAATGTTCTCGTGTGTCTGTCGGCACGACGATCAAGCTCTTACGCGGCGAACGGCCGCAGGAAGACGTGGCTCATGCGGCGGGCATCAGCACCTCGACGCTCAGCCGCCTCGAACGCGGTCTGCATCAGCCGAGCCTGCCGACGCTGCGCAAGCTCGCGGTGGCGCTCGACGTCTCGCTGGCCGAGCTGATCGAAGCGGCCGAGAACCGACGCGGCTAGTAATCGGCGATCGTGATCGCCATGTGGTCCTGGAAGACGTGCGCGGTTTCGGTGGCGATCCCGTCGGTGAAGATTGCGAACGCCAGCGTGTGGCCGTCCGCGGCGGTGCAGTAGCCGACGAGGTTCGACACGCCCGTGAGCGTGCCCGTCTTGCCTTGGCAGCGGCCCGAGGCACCCGTGTTGCGCATGCGCGTGGCCAGCGTGCCGGTGTGACCGGCGATCGCCAGATCGCCGCGCAGCACCGGGCCGATCGGCGTCGAGGCCAGCGCGACCAGCAGGTCGGTGACCTCATACGGTGAGGTCAGATCGGATTCCGAGAGGCCCGAGCCGTCCACCACGCGCGGGTGGATGCCCAGCAGCGAGGCGACCGTCTGGCGCACCACCGCCGCGCCGGCCGCCGTGGTCCCCGCACCGGCGTACATCGCGCCGAGATCCTTCACGAGGGTCTCGGCGAAGAAGTTGTCCGACGGGGGCAGCGTCAAGCCCAGCAGCTGTGTGACGGTCGGCGAGGGCACCTTCGCCAACAGGCTCGCGCCCGCAGGCGTGCTCGCGGCGCCACTGTGACCGGCGATCGTGACGCCGTCGTTCTTCAGGGTCGCCCACAGCTCGTGCGCGGCGTAGGCCGCCGGGGCGTGCGCGCCGCCTTCGGAGCCGCTCGAGCCGCGATTGAAGGCGAGCCCCGAGAGCGTGCCTTCGAGGAAGGGGTCGGGCGCGTAGTCGCTCGAGGGCTCGCCGCGCAGGGAGTCGAACCACGACTCGTCTCCGAGCACCGAACCGGTGATGCGCTGGATGCCCGCGGTGCGCACCAGCCGGCTGGCGAGCGAGGAGACCGACGCCCCGACGCCGCCGTAGTGGGCGCGGATGAAGGCGCTCGAGCCGAACGTCGGATCGCCGCCGCCGCGCAGATACAGGTTGCCTTCCCACACGCCCCCCGGCGCGAGATGCCCGGCGCCGTAGACGCTCGTGCTCAGCCTCGCCGAGGGTCCCATGCGCTCGAGCAGGGTGGTGGCGGTGTAGACCTTCTCCACCGACGCCGGCGGGCGCAGCGTGCTGGCGCGCTCGGAGAAGAGCGCCTGGTGGGCGCTCAGGTCATACACGTAGGCACCGTCCGCGGGCCCGGCGAGCGCCAGCTGGTGGGTGAGATCGGCCTGCAGCCCGGCCGCGCTGATCGTCGCCGCACCGGCCGCGGCGGGCAACGCCACGAGCGCCGACAGCAGTCCGCAGAGCAGGATCAGGGTGTGGGCAATCCGGTTCCGGGTCACGCGGGGCATATGATGTTGGGTGGTATGGGACGTGTTGTCAAGCTGGAACCGGCGACCGCGCGGTCCAATGGCTCCGCGAGTGGGCCGCGTGCCCGCTCCTCCGCGCGGGCGGCGATCGGTGCGAGCACCACCAGACGCCGGCGGCGACGGCGCAGCGACAAGACCGCGCTCGTGCTCGGGGGCGGGGGCTTCACCGGCGGGGTGTATGAGATCGGCGCCCTGCGCGCGCTCGATCTGCTCGCGGTCAACAGCACCGTAAACCAGTTCGACATCTACGTCGGTACCTCCGCGGGCTCGTTCATCGCGGCTCTGTGCGCCAACGGGGTGACACCCGAGGAGATGATGCAGGTCGTCACCCACCAGGCGCCCTCGCCGTTCGAGGACGTCGATCTCGGCGATCTGCTGCGCCCCAACCTGACCGAGCTGGTGCGCAAGGGCGCGATGCTGCCGTGGCGCGCGCTGGGGCTGGCGCGCGACGTGGTGCGCCAGCGCGGGCAGGTGTCTTTGATGGACGTGCTGCTCGGCTTCGCCGAGGGGCTGCCCTCGGGTGCCTACACGGGGGCGGGGATCGAGGAGTACCTGCAGAAGGTGCTCTCCGAGCCCGGGCGCACCGACGATTTCGGCGAGCTGCACCGCGAGCTGTACCTGACCGCGACCGACCTCGACACCTGCGAGCGGGTGGTGTTCGGGCGCGACGAGGACTTAGGAGATGTGCCGATCTCCACCGCCGTGCGCGCCTCGGGAGCGCTGCCGATGGTCTACGCGCCGGTGACGGTCGGCGAGCGCGAGTTGGTCGACGGTGGGCTCATGTCCACCACGAACCTCGACATCGCCGTGGAGGCCGGCGCGAAGCTCGTGGTCGTGATCAACCCGATCGTGCCCTTCGTGAACGACTTCTCGGAGACCGTCCGCACTCTCGGTGGCGTGCGCGCGAAGCGGGTCTCCGACATGGGCTTCCCGCAGATCGGCTACCAGGCCTTCAAGCTGCTCGCCCACCAGCGCCTGCACGAGCTGGCCGAGCGCTGGGAGGAGCGCTATCCGGGCGTGGACATCGTCCTGATCGAGCCCGAGCCCGCCGACAAGCTGATGTTCCAGACGTCGATCATGAGCTTCGCCTCGCGCGTGGAGATCGGCAAGCACGGGTTCGAGTCGGTCACGCAGCACCTCGCGGGCGAATACGAGCGCTACCGCGAAGTCGCCGAGCGCCACGGGCTGAACATCTCCGGAGAGCGCCTGCGCGCGGTGGTGGCGCACTTCGACGACATCGAGCCCGAGCAGGCGAGCGCCTGGCGGAAGATCCTCGAGAGCACCACCGGAGCGCTGCTGCGCCAGTCCGGCCTGGCTGGCTGAGACCTATAGCGACTTGTCGAGCGCCTCGAGCAGGCGTTCGCTCGCGCGCGAGTCGCGCAGGGCGATGCGCACGTGCCGGGGCTCGCCCAGCGCCGCGCCCCCGGCCACGAGGATGCCGGCGCGAGACAGCCGCGCCGAGAGCTCGCCACCGTCGATCGTCTGATGGGCGGCCCAGACGAAGTTCGCCTGACTGTCGGTCACATCGAAGCCGCGCTCGCGCAGCCCCTCGGTCACGACGGTGCGCTCGCGCGCGATCGCGGCCACGCGCCGCGCGACGATCTCGGTGCAGGCGCGAAGCGCCTCGAGCGCGCCCGCCTGGGAGACCTCAGAGACGCCCAGGTCGGGTTGCAGCTCGGCCAGCAGCTCCTCCGAGCCGGGCCCGCCGATCGCATAGCCCACGCGCAGGCCCGCCAGACCCCAGGCCTTGGAGAAGCTGCGCACGACGAACAGCCGCGAGTGCTCGGCCGCGAGCTGCAGCGAGGAGCTGACCGGTTGAGCGTCGGCGAACTCCACGAGCGACTCGTCCAGCAACACCGCCACGTCGTCGGGCAACCCCCCCAGCAGGCGCTCGAGCTCCGCGCGGGGCAAGAGCTCGCCCGTGGGGTCGTTCGGGCTGGCGATCGCGATCACACGCGTGCCCGGCGTGCGCGCCTCCTCCAGCAGGGCATCGACCCCGCCGGCGACCCGCACGGCCTGGCCGTGGGCGCGGCGGGCCATGATCGGGAACAGGGGATAGGAGGGCCACGTGCTCAACAGTCGCTGCCCGGGCTCGAGCAGCGCGCGCGTCGCCGAGCTGAGCAGCTCGGCCGCGCCGTTGCCGAGGATCACCCGCGCGGAGTCCACGCCGTGGCGCTCGGCCAGCTCGTCGTGCAGCTGGGAGCCGCGCAGGTGCGGGTAGCGCTGCATGCCGCGCCGTGCGACGAACGTGATCGCGCTGACGATGCTCGGATGGGGCAGCTCGGGCCAGGTCGTCTGCGAGAGGTCGAGCGTCTCGACGCGCATCAGCGCTTTGCGTTTGCGCTCGTCGGCCTCCTCGCGCAGCTCCGCGTTGACCTCCTCCTCGGACAGGCCTTCGAACTGGCGGTAGTAGTCGAGCAGGCTCATGACCGTCCCCGTCTCCGGCGCACGGTGCTGCTCGGCGAGGGTAAGACGGGTCGTGCCGTCACGGTTTGTTGCCCGGCATCACGCTCGATCCCGGGCCGTGGATGACGACGAACCAGAACACGAACACCCCGGCGCAGATCACCGCAGTGATCGCAAACACGCGCCCGAGCGCCCCCGTGCGCTGGTCGTGCCCTGCGGCGCGACGCACGAGGATCCAGGCCTGGTCCATGCGGCGCAAGATCGCCAGTGCGCCGAACAGCAGCACGAACAGCCCCACGAATGCCACGAAGATACCTAGGCTGACGCTGCCCGAGAGGTAGTTGACCTGCGCGGCGATCCACAGACACGCGATCGGGATCGGGCCCCAGCAGAGCAGGCTGAGCAGCGCCATCCCCGCGAGCAGGATCCCCGCCAGCGAGCCGTCCAAGCGCCGGCGCAGGTCGCTGCCGCGCTTGGGCAGCGAGCGGAAATGGACCGGCGCGGTGCCGGGCCGGCGACCGACGAATAGGCCGCCGTTATCGGAGGGGTCGGTGCGCATCTGTGCCTATGTTCGCAGGTGCTCCGCTCGGCGCCCGCGACCATCCGTCCAGATCGCCCCTCGCGCTCGCGCACGCAAGTGAAGAACGGGACGCTGTCGCTGCGTCCGCGGGGGACGGTCGGTCATCGTTCGCGCTCGTTCAGTCCGCGTACAGCCGGTCGAGCACGTCCGCGTACTTTTCGTTGACTACATTGCGCTTGACCTTCAGCGTCGGCGTCAGCTCGCCCGTCTCCTGCGAAAGGTCGTGGTCGAGGATCGCGAACCTCTTCACCTGCTCCACCTGCGCGTATTTCGCGTTGGCCCTGTCGAGCGCCTCCTGCACGAGCGCCTGCACGGCGGACTCGCGCGCGAGCGAGGGAATGTCCGCCGGCAGCCCGTGCTCGGCGGCATAGCCGGCCATCTCTTCCTCGTCGAGTGTCACCAGCGCCACTGGATAGGGGCGCTGATCGCCGTGCATCACCGCCTGGGAGATCCAGCGGCACTGCTTGAGGTCGTTCTCGATGTTCGCCGGCGTCAGGTTCTTACCCCCGGCGGTGATGATGATGTCCTTCTTGCGTCCCACGATGTAGACGAACCCGTCCTCGTCCACACGCCCGAGATCGCCCGTGTGCAGCCACCCGTCCTCGATCGCGCCGAAGGTCTCTTCGGCGCGATTGTGGTAGCCCTGGAAGATGTTCGGGCCCTTGATCAAGAGCTCGCCGTCCTGCGCGATCTTCACCTCGACGCCCGGGAAGGGCTTGCCGACGCTGCCGAAGCGATGGTTCTCGGGGCTGCACGCGGTCGCAGCGGTCGCAGTCTCGGTCATGCCGTAGCCCTCCATCACGGGCACCCCGCAGGCGTAGAAGAATTCGAGGATCTCCTTCGCGATCGGCGCCGCGCCGCTGACGGCCTCGCGCACGCGCCCGCCAAAGGCCGCGCGCACGTTTTTGAAGAGCCGCTCCTCGGCCTCTTCGAAGGGCGCCTGCAGCTCGTCGGGGATCGGCCGTCCGGCGAGCTGCAGCTCGCGCACCTGCATCCCCACGCGCACCGCACCCGCGAGCTCCTGCGGGTCGGCGTTGGCGCTGACGAGCGTGTAGATCTTCTCGAAGATTCGCGGCACCGAGGGCAGGTAGGTGGGCTTGACCTCGGCGAGCTCGCCGATGATCTGCTTCGTGTCCCCGCCGAAGTACGCCAGCGTCACGCCCAGGTCGAACACGAGCAGCTGCAGCAGCAGCGCGAAGGAGTGCGCCAGCGGCAGATACAGGTAGACCACGTCCCCCGCATCGCTCTGCAGGCTCGCGCGCGACTCGACCATGTCGACGATCGCGCGGTAGTTGCCGTGCGTCAGCACGCAGCCCTTCGGCGGTCCGGTCGTGCCGGAGGTGTAGATGAAGGTGAAGATGTCCTCCGGACGCACGCCCATGCGGCGGGCCTCGAGCTCCTCGAGCGAGCGCGAGCGTCCGCGCGCGCGGACCTCTTCCAGCGGAACCGCCTCCAGCGCCGCGATCTCGGGCGTCAGCTCCTCCTGCGAGGGCTCCTCGATCGTGACGATCGTGCGCAGATGCGGCAGCGTGTCGCGGATCGCCGCGATCTTCGCCAGCTGCGAGGCGTCCTCGCAGACGATCGCACAGGCGTCGGAGTCGGAGATCACCCAGTGGCACTCCTCGGGCGAGTTCGTCTGGTAGATCGGCACCACCACCGCGCCCGCCGACGTTGCGGCCAGGTCGGCGTAGGACCACTCGGGGCGGGTGTTCGCGAGGATGCACACGCGCTCGCCCGACTGGATCCCCAGGCCGATCAACCCGAGCGCCACCTCGCTCACGATCTTGTCGAGCTCGGCGAACGTCACGTCCTGCCACTCGCCGTCCTGCTTGTAGCGGATCGCCGCGCGATCGGCGTATCGCGAGGCCGCATTCGGAATCAGGTCGGCGATCGTCTGCGATGCGGTTGCGGACGGCGCGGCGGTGGCCTCCATGACTTGCTCTCCCTCCTCGATCGACTGATGTGCCGCTCGGCCGCGACGGCGACCTTCGAGCGACCCTCTGATCTTAGGGGGTTAGCGCCCGCTCGGGAGGGAGGCGGCGCTCGAGGCTTCGCGCCCGCCGGGGCGCAGGCGCCGCTTAGGTCTTCAACGAGGCGCGCCGCGGCTGGGAGCGCCCCTGGCGTATCGAGGCGAGGAACAGGCTCTTGTCGATCCGCCCCTTGAAGACCGGCACGCCGTTCTCGAGGCACTTCGACAGAACTTCTCGGCGCCCCAATCCGGCTTCGCGGGCAAGCTCGGTGGGCGTCAGGTGGTTGGCCATCGGGAGAACTCCTCCTGTCCGAGATATGTGTCCTACGCTGCTTACTTGCTGCACGCCAAAACCTAGCGCTGCGCGCGGACGTTTGCAATGGGTCTTTCCCGCAATCTGCAGGTCTTATTCGCGCGCTCGCCGTCGTTACTCTCGGACGTTCCGGCGCGCACCCCTCGGTGCGGCCCTCATACCGGGTTGGGCACGTCCAGGAACACGTGCCGCAGGCCGTAGTGCTCGGCGAGATGCTCGCCCAGGGCGCGCACGCCGTGCGTCTCGGTCGCGTAGTGCCCCGCGGCGATCAACCGCACGTCCAGCTCGCGCGCCTGCGCCATCGCGCGCTCGGCCGGCTCGCCCGTCAGCAACGCGTCCGCACCCGCCGCGGCCGCCTCCGCGAGGTAGTCGCTGCCGCCGCCCGAGACGATCGCAAGCGTGCGCACGTTTGGCGGTCCCGCGTCGAGCACCAGTGGCTCGCGCCCGCCGGTCGCCGCGCGCGCCCGCTCGAGGAGCTCATCGACGGGGAGGCCTTCGCCGGGGAAGCGCGCGAGGCGACCGATCGGTGCGCCGTGGTGCAGGGCGAAGGGCTCGGCGCGGTCGCGCTCGGCGCCCAGAGCCTCTTCGAGCAGGGCGTTGTTGCCCAGGCTCGGGTGCGCGTCGAGCGGGAGGTGGTAGGCCGCGAGGGCGATATCCGCGTCGAACAGCAGCTGCAGGCGGCGCTTCAGCTGGGCGTCGATCGCGCCCGTGGTCTTGCCCCAGAAGAGGCCATGGTGGACGAGCAGGAGATCCGTTTGCTCGCTCGCCGCCAGCTCGAACAGCTCCGCGCTCGCCGAGACGCCCGTTGCGATCGTCTGCACCTCGGCCGGGCCCGGGACCTGCAGGCCGTTCGGGCAGTAGTCCTCGAAGCTGGTCGGCTTCAGGAGCTCGTCTATGTGCGCGAGGATCTCTGTGGTTTGTGCTGGCATCTGGCGACCATACCCGGACGCGGGGCCTGCCGGGAGGGGAGCGCGACGCGCGTGGGGGTGCGCGCCGGGGCTCGTATGGGATACTGCGCGCTGCGTCGGGGCGTGGCGCAGCCTGGTAGCGCGCGCCGTTCGGGTCGGCGAGGTCCCCGGTTCGAATCCGGGCGCCCCGATTTGTAGGTCCTTAGCCTGGATCCACCGGTGTTGTCCGGTGGTGAGCGAAGAATGACCTCCTGAATCGGGCTTGGTAGCGACAGATTGCGGCTGTCGCGGCCCGGGATCAGGAGGTCACTCGTATGGTGCAGGATGACGCGGCGGTCGGACTGGACGGCGTCGAGGTCGTTTTTGACGATGAGCGGCTGGTTTCTGATGTCGGGGTCGTGCTGGTGGCGACGCTCGCTGGGCGGCTCGGGATTGAGGGGTTGGTGGGCCGGTTCGTGACGTTACGTCGTGATCGGCCGGGGGCGGCGAACGCGGGCCGAAAGGTGATGGCGTTGATCTACGCGATGCTGCTCGGCGCCGACTCGATCGATGATTGTGACGTGCTGCGGGCGGGTCGCACGCGGCGACTGTTGGGTGGGTGGTTGCCGGCGCCCTCAACGCTGGGGACGTTTCTGCGGGCGTTTACTTTCGGGCATGTGCGCCAGCTCGACCGGGTGCTCGATCAAGCGCTCGTGCGAGCGTGGCGGGCGGGCGCCGGTCCTGGCGATGAGCGTCTCGTGCTCGACCTCGACAGTTTCGTCGGCGAGACCTATGGCTACCAGAAGCAGGGTGTCGGGTTCGGGTACACCAAACAGCGCGGGTATCACCCGATGCTCGCGAGCCGCGCGGGTACCGGCGAGATCCTGCATGTGAGGCTGCGCAAGGGTCAGGCGAACACGCAGCGCGGTGTCGTGCGCTTCGCCGAGGAACTGATCGCCCGCGTGGCGCGGGCAGGCGCGAGCGGCGAGAAGCTCCTGCGGGCCGACTCGGGGTTCTGGAACAGCAAGCTGATCGCAAGGCTCCAGAGTGCCGGGTGGTCCTATTCGATCAGTGTGCGCCTGCAGTTCTGGGTTCCCGACGCCATCAAGCAGATCCCCGAGAAGGCGTGGCAGTCCTTGGAGAACTACTCCCAAGACGGTGAAGCGCAGATCGCCGAGACGACCGCTCACGGACGACGGCTGATCGTCCGTCGCACCCGGCTCATCGGGGCGCAAGCAGAGCTGTGGCCGGACTGGCGGTATTTCCCGTTCATCACCAACCGCATCGAGGCATTGGAGGTCGTGGAGGCTGAGCACCGCCAGCACGCCGTCGTCGAGCTCACAATCCGCGACCTGAAGGACCAAGCCTTGGCGCACTTCCCCTCCGGCCAGTTCAACGCGAACAGCGCCTGGACAGTGATCGCCGTCATAGCGCACAACCTGCTGCGCTGGACCAGCGTGATCGGGCTACCCGGCGAGACGGTTCGCGCGGCCCGCACCTTCCGCCGCCGGCTGCTTCAAATACCCGGCCGGCTGACCCGCACGGCGCGCCAGTGGACGCTACACCTCCCCGCACGCTGGCCCTGGCAAGGCGACTTCACTCGCGCCCTCGCACGCATACGAGCGCTACCCCCAGCGACCTGACGCGCAGCCATACCCCTACCCGCCACCACGCAGACCCCCCGCCGACACCGGCGATCCCAGCACGCCAAAAATGCCCCGCACGCGCCCTCAAAAACCACCCCCAGCCACCACCCCCACCACGCACACACGATCACCAGCCCGCCAAACCATCAACCCCCCCCCCCCCCCCCCCCCGATCGCCACCAATCACGGAACTATGCGGTGGATCCAGGCTTAGACGCTCGTGGTGGCTGGGGCTTGCTGAAGGCACGACGATTGGCTTTGGGATCAGGTATTCGCAGCGTGCTGGCGCGGAGCGACCTGGAGCCGTCACTAACTGGCTTCGGGTCAGCCCGCCCACGAAACCGCCCACGCCGGGGGCGTGGGCGGTCGATTAGGCCAGTCGTACCGCGCACGCCCTCCAACGCTTCGCGAACCGTCCGCGCAAGTCTTGCGAGACTGCTCGAATGAGCCCAGACGATGATGATCCCGGTTGGTTCGCCGCCGAATTCGATGACGAGCAGGCGAACGAAATTCGCAAGGCCATGGGCGAAGCAATCGCAGAAGCTAGTCCCAGCTACGGGGCAGCTCTGCGGGAATTCGAGCGTGCCGTCGCCGCGGTCTCACCCTTCGATCTCATCTGCTTCACGGCCTTCTACTTTCTAACCGGAGAGGCTGGCACAAACCCCGAGTACAACCGGCCCGAGGGCATCTTCCAGCACCACGTCGAAGCAATTCATGCCTTCGCGCTGCGTCGAAAGCTTGACGAGGTAGTGCCGACGGTCCCGCTGCACGGCGCGACTAAAGCAGTTCTGGACGCCGCCAAGGCATCCTCGAGCGCCTTCACGCTCGTAGAGATGGCGAGCGTCTCTGCGCAGGCATCCGAGGCCGGTCGTCGACGCGCGTTTACGGTCGCTGCGATGCGGACCCACGCCGCAACGGTTCGTGGGTGGTCGTACTACACCGACCTGTCAGGAGTCCTAGCCGACCTGTACGCACCGCTCGCCCCCCAAATCCGGGATACGCTCGGCGTCAGTCCGGTTGAGCTGGTTGCTTGGTGGTGGGCCGTAACCGAGCAGCTCGAGCAGCGGATGACAGCTCACCGCCAACGAGTCAGCGACATCCTCGCGATGCCAGCCGATGGCGACTGGCCGGACATGATCAGAGACGCGTTTCCGAGATTGCCGGCCGAACTCGACGCGACACTCGTTGCTCGACTACGGGCGGACGACAGCCAGCGACACGCGTTCACGATTGTGACTGCGGACCTCAACCTGTACCAAGTCTTTGGAGTCACGATTGACGAGCTCCAAGTCTGCTACCCGGGGGGCGTTGAGCGAGGGGCGCTCGAAAGCGTGCTCGACTCTTGGAGCCTCACTTTTGGTGACACTGGCCACCTGCCCATCCATGAGTTGCTTCAGGACAACCCCGTAGTGAGTCGTCCACTCGTGAAGCTTGAGCCGGGCATGTATCTCTGGACCACCCCAGCTGCCTTCAATCACTCCGCGTTCACGATGCTTGAGCGCCTCTTCTCAGGGGACGCAGCATTGCTGGAGAGCTACACAAGCCGTCGCGCAGTCTTCTTGGAGGAGGCAGTAGCTGATCAGTTAGCGAAGGCGTTTCCGAAAGGTCGAGTCTTGCGCAATGTGGTGTGGACCGACCCTAGCGACGGGAAGGAGTACGAGACAGATGTGCTCGCTGTGGTAGGAAGCCACGCCCTAATAGCCGAGTGTAAGTCAGGGCGGATATCTCGGCGAGCGCAAAAGGGGAAAGGAAGGTCGTTCCGAGACGATGTGGACGAGCTAATCGTGCAGCCTGCCCAGCAGGCGCAGCGGTTTGCGGACTACCTGACGGCCCAGAGTGGGATTATCGAGCTCTCTGTGCGTGACGGGCCGTCTGCCACGGTCGATGCTGGGCAGATCCGAGCGGCGTTCACCAATGGAGTGACGCTTGAGCCGTTCGCGGGGCTGCTTCCCCGCATCGGTGAGGTCTTGGAGTCAGAGTTTACGGAGGCAACAATCGACAGCCTCACGCACTCACTGACCCTTTTCGATCTGCTCGTTGTCATCGAGATGCTTGAGCACCCTAGTGAGGTGCTCCACTACGTATCGCGCCGTGGGGAGCTGGAGCGCAGCCAGTTCCTCATGGGTGACGAGACCGATCTGCTCGGCTTCTATTTGCTGACCGGCTTCAATCTTGGCAGTGCCGAGTTTGAGGCCGAGTTGCAGCGGCTCCGCCTTGTAGGCCTCTCCGACAGGATCGATACCTACAATTACGCGCTCGAGGCTGGAAAGCCGGCCGAGAAGCCACGCGTGCGGCGGACGCCCTGGTGGGAGGCGCTCCTCACGATGATTGAGGAGCGTGCTGGACCAAGATGGACCGAGCTTGGTGTCGCGCTCTGCAACGTCGCTTGGGACGAGCAGCGAGAGTTTGAGCAGGCTTTTGAAGACCTGCGCGAGTCGATTCAATGCGGTGACAGGCCGCCTACCGACTTCGTATTGTTCGCGAACGGTCCTCCCGAGAGACGCGACTACTTCATCGCGCTGGTGCTCGGCGAGCCCGCGAGCGAGGCGACGCGTGCGCAGATCGCGGACGCCGCAAAACAGGCTCTGGCCGAGGACGACGACATCCAGCGGGTGATAGTGATCGGTTGGCCACCAATTCGGCAGGAGGTGCCGTACCACACGCTGGCGCTATTCGAGAGGCCGGCTAGCTAGATGCCGGTGTGTCGCCGGAGCTGGGGGCAGTCGCGCACTTAGATTCTGTCTCTCCCCGATATAGAAATGCAGGTTGGTGTGGGAGTTCTGGGAGCGGTGGACGACCGACCCATTGTTCGCGCGCCCGAAGGAGTCGAGCGATATCCGTCGTCGTGAGCAGACCAAGGGCTTCGTAGAGCGTTACGGCGGTATGCCGATCGCTCGTGTGGGGGATGAGGTCGTCGCGGCGTGGCTTGCCGGTGGTGGGCGTGCCGGGTCGGTTCAGGGATTGTCTTCGATGTTCAATGACGCGGCGTCGGTGAAGGCGGGCCGGCTGGTCGACCGCAACCCGTTTCAGAAGCTCGGCATCTCGCGAGGGACGGGCAGGCGCGATCAGCAGCCACCGACCGAGCAGAAGGTGTGGGAGATCATCGAGCACGCGCGCAACCTTGCCTGTCCGTCGTTCGCGGCGTGGCTGCAGGTTGCCGCGTTCACCGGGCTGCGGCCGGGGGAGCTGGATGCGCTGCGATGGGAGCGGGTCGACTTCGGGCGTGCCCGGATCGTCGTGGCGGAGCAGTTCAGCGCTGCGACCCGCAGATTCGATACGCCGAAGAACCATCAGCGTCGCGACGCGCCGCTGACGCTGACGCGCTCGCCGGGTTGCCGCGCGAGGGTGAGTTCTGCTTCGTCTCGCTGCGCGGCGAGCATTGGACGCCGAGTTCTCGTGCGTATCACTGGAAGGTCGTCAGGGCCGCCGCGGGATGGTCTGGGAGCCTCTATCTCGCGACGCGGCACTTCGCGGGCTGGTGCATGGCCAACGAGCTTGAAATGTCCTCTGAGGATGTCGCGATCGCTCTCGGCCATCAGGACGGCGGGAACCTCGTGCGCCGCCTCTATGGCCACCGCGACAAGGGTCGCGCGCTTGACCGGATCGTTGGTGCCTACCCCGCGCGCGCCGACGGGGATCGGCCAGAGCCACGACGTCAGAAGCCGCATGGATCATCGAAACCACAGCCACAGCAGAGCTTGTTCTGAGCGACGATGTTCCGACTTGGCGGCGACGACCGTCCCGCCGACTACCGTGGCCGGGATGAGAGTCGGTGTCTACGTCGATGGCTTCAACCTCTACTACGGTGCCCGCGATCACTGCGGGCAGGACACCGCCGGATGGCGCTGGCTGGACATCCGTGGTTTGGTGGCCGATGTTCTGCCTGTTGCCTGGCGGTCGAACGGGGCGACGATCGAGCGAGTGGTGTACTGCACTGCGCGCGTGAGCGGCGTCGATGACCCGAGCACACCTCGCGACCAGAACGTCTACCTGCGAGCGCTGCGCGCCAGTGGCAGCGTGGATCACGTCGAGTTCGGCAACTTCGTTCGGCGCGTCAGGACGGCTCCGCTCGCCACGTGGACGGCGAAAGGCAAGCCCCAGCTGTTCCGCGCTCAGTGGCCGGTGATGGTCCAGGACAGTTCAGGCGACGATGTGGGCGACGCCCGCTTCCTCGTGTCGTTTCTGTACCGGGAGGAGAAGGGCTCGGACGTCAACGTCGCGACCCACCTATTGCTCGACGTTCTGCGTGGCGCCGTCGACGCTGCCGTGGTCGTCTCCAACGACAGCGATCTGGAGTTGCCGCTGCGCTGCGTGCGCGAACAGATGCCGGTGGGCCTCATAAATCCCGGCGTCAAGCAGTTGGCCGGCAAGCTGAGAGGCGACGAATCTGATGGCGTTGGCGGCCACTGGTGGGAGAAGCTCTCGGCGACCGCGTACGCCGCGCACCAGCTCCCTGACCCAGTTGGAGGGCTCGGCAAGCCGTATGGCTGGTAAGCGCCGATGCTTGCGCCCAGAGCGTGGAGAGCTATACTTGCCTTACTCACCCGGCCCCGTCGTGGGCCGGGTCTTTTTTTTCGTTGAGGGACGGGCTCAGCGCGGACAGCCCGCTCACGGCCGAGCCAAGCACCACCAATCGCTCGACTTCCGCAGTAGGTTCAGCAGGCGGCGGCGAGTGCTTCCGCGAAGTCGTCGGTGTTCACCTCGATCGTGCGCGGCACGGTGACGTTGACCTTGCCGTCGCGCTCGAGGAGCCATTTCGCGTTGACGATCGTGATGCCGATCATCTCGCCGTCCTCGTCCAGTCTCACGGCATGGCCCTCAGGGGTGCCGAATGTGTCCGCTGCCGCCTGTTGCTCTCCTCGGCGTAGGTAGAGCACGTCGCTGTCTTTGTCGTAGGAGGCCTGATCGAACTCGTATCCGCCAACGTGGACTGTCATCGACTACGTGCTTTCACTCCGGTTCCTCCATCTGGATGAGATGTCGACAGTAGCCATGCTGACAAGACACTACAATGAGCTGATGGAGCCCTTCATCACACGCAGCGGACGCGAACTAACGGACGAGGACATCGAGGCGCTCGCGGACGAGGCCGAGCGCGGCTATGACCTCGACAAAGCGACCAGGGTCATCGTCAACAGATCCACCGCGCTCTCAGCCGAGGATCTCCTCGGCCGCTGGCGCAACCTGCCCAAGGTCGACGCCGAGGCCTTCCGTGCAGACACCGACGAGACGCTTGACCCGAGCCTCTGAGCAAGAAGACGCCCCACGCCGCTCACGAAACCGCCCACGCCCAGCCAAAACCCCAGCCCCCAAGCCAAGCCCCACAAATCGCCCCGATCTGGATGAATGGCTCAGGCGACCACATTCTCGACGCCCGCTGGCCGCATCGGCAACTGGCCATCGATCAGCCGCATTCACAACCTATGTGGGGAGGACTCTAGTAGGGGTCTGAGTGGCGATAGCGGTTGAGTGCCACGACGGTCCAGATGGCCTCGACCACGCCAAAGGGCCATGTTCCGGCCAGGAATCCGTAAATACTCGACAGGGCACACCCGCAGGCGAAGGCGAAGATGTAGCGGCGATGGCGTCGCTCCAATGCATACATGCACATCATGAAGGTCACGGCCGCTGCGCCGAAGGCCGTAAGCATTACTACTCAGTCTGAAGCGTGAAGATCCAAGGCGAACGCTATTGCCTCCAGTGCCGGCTCGTGCGCGGTCTCCAACACTGAGACGGTCAGCCGCCGTCGATCTGGTTCCCAGGTCAGGGCGAAGAACGGACAGCACTCACGCTCGATTGCGACAGTTTCCGCGACTAGCTTGGCGTCCACGTCCTTATCGAGGTCTATCACGAGGCTGCGGGGTGTCTGCTCGATCAGGCGAGCGTTCCGGCCTGCCTGCCGGTAGCGCTCTAGCTGCGAGCGCAGTCCCGCCTCGTCAAGTGCGCAACTCGGAGCCATCGGTAGGTCCACAGTGCCCAGTTTACGAATCAGCGGCCGAGCGAGTCGCTGCTCCTGCACTCGATTCGCCGAGGGACGGTGGTGTAGCTCACGTCATTGCTCTGTACCTCAGGTGCGTCACGCCGGGCGCCTGCACCGCCCGGACTTGCTCGAGCTCGATCTCGGCGCTGCCAAGATTGTCGAAGAGGCGAACGCCGTCCCCGAGCAGCACCGGCACGATGTGCAGCTCGAGCTCGTCCAGGAGCTCCGCTGCCAGGTACTGCTGAATAACCTGGGTGCCGCCCCAGAGCCGGACGTCGCGCCTACGCGAGCACTAAGGTGGAGGCATGGGAAGGCAGGCCAGTGTCGTGCTTTACGTGTTCGCGCTGGTAGCCGTCGTGGTCGGCGTGGACGTCTTGTTCTTCAGGCACCGGTTCTTGGAGCGTCTGCTGGTGAACATCGGGATTGTCCTGGTGTTCGCGGCGTTCTATTTGAGGTTCGTGAAGCGAACCTGAGCGGACAGCCCCGATGAACGCAGCCCATCCGACCCGCGGCGCTCTGCCTGTCGCCCAGTAGTTAAGGAGACGGTGGACGCCAACCTCTGGCCAACGTAGTCTGGCCCACCTCGATGATGTAGCCGTCAGGATCGCGTATGTAACAGCGTATCTCGGTCTCGTGCTGCTTCGGCGGCGTCAGGAACTGGGCGCCCCGCGCGCTCCACTCGGAGTAAACAGCTTGGATATCCGCAACCCGGATGTTGAGGAAGCTGTTCACCCGATCTGGGTCGGGCGGCGTCTCGAGCGTGACGGTTGGCTTGTCGTCGGTTGGACCTCCTCCGACGTTGATGATGATCCAGCTGTTGGCCAGCGCGACGTACGTCACCTCGTCATTCGACTCGCCTGAGATGACGGTCCTGCCGCCGAGTACGTCGGTGTAGAAGCGGCGGGAACGTTCGACGTCATCCGAGACGATGAAATGGGCCAAGACCATGTCCTGATCAATGGTGCTCATGCTGACCTCCGGTGTTGGAATCGATTGCATGGTCGCACCTGGGGAGCGCCGGTGCGCCTCGATGGGGGTGAGAGACAACGACGGCCTTCATTTCCCAGGCGACGCCGGGAATCGAGACTCCGAGGTATCGGATACCAGCAGTCCAACTTACACTGCTATACGAGATCGATCGGGGGAAGCGCGCGGAATCGGCGAGGATGCCCTGGTCGATGAAACCATAACCATAGTGAGGTGAACCACAGTGAAACGCATCGTTATCGCGGGCGTCCTCCTGGTGTCGGTGTTCGCGCTGAGCGGGATCGCAACCGGGTCGGCGTCGGCAGCGTACCATTGTTTACATGCTAGGTACTTCGGTCAGTATGACAAAGACGGCCCCAGAGGGGCGCAATGTAGGGAATATTTAGTCATCCCGCTCCTGTTCAACTGGGACTTATTCCAGACGACGGGCGCCAAATCGATTGCCGTGGGCCAATTGTGCGCCTTAGTAGAAGCTGGCGAGGCCAGCTTATTCAACGGCGCTAACTGCGGGCCCGAAGAAGAGCAAAAAGGAGAAGGCAAATACGAAATCGCTTTACAGGACCAGTGGTTAATCGCCGGCAAATCGGTCTCGACGGCGACCGCGGTCAAATCGTCGGGTACGCTCGTGCTGACCGACTTAGGCGCGGGCACCTCGATTGAATGCACAGTCAAAGACGAAGGCAAGGTTGGGCCCGGTCCCTCCGATGAAGTGACTGCGACCAGCACGAGTTGCGGATTCGTATCGGGAAAAGCCGGGTCGTGCGAAGCGGGCAAACCGGTGACCGCCAAAGCGCTGCGCCTGCCGTGGAAGACCGAACTGATGCCCATCAACGAAAGCATTCATGACGAAGTCTCCGGCACGGGTGGCAATCCGGGATGGGATGTGGAATGCACCGTGCTGGGCGTCTTCAAAACCCAGGACGAATGCACCTCGCCCAACGCCGAACCGCAGATGAGCAACGTAACGGGTGGCGTGGACACGACATTCGAAGCCTCCGAAAAATACAGCTGCAGCGTAGGTGGTGAAAACGCAGGAATGGTGGTGGGCAAAGACCTCATCGAAAGCCCCTCGGGAGGCACCCTCACCGTCTATGAACCCTGACGACTAGCCATATGGCACCGGAGGTCACCTCTCTGGCCTTCCGCGGCGCTCCACAGTCGCGGAAGGCCAACGCGTAGGCTTTCGTGGCCATGCTCGAGCAGATCCCCCTGGCCCCCGAGGATCGCGCGATCCTCGCGCTGGAGGGCCCTACGCTCGTGGGTCACACCTGCAAGGTGATCGTGCTCGCCGGCGAGGCACCCGTCGAGTACCGCCCTGGCACAGCGGGTGAGCGCGGGAATTGCCCACGCGCCCGCACTGACCAGGCGGCTTGGCGGCTCGACTGCGAGGCCGGTCTGGGTCGAGGATGCGGAGTTCGACCCGCGCGCACACGTCCTCGACGCCAGCGTGGAGGCGCCGTTGGATCGTTCGCAGCTGCACGTCGAGGTGGCGCGCCTGTTCGCCGAGCGATTGGATCGGGATCGCCCGCTGTGGCGCATCGACCGAGTGCAGTTGCGCGACGGCGGCTGCGCGCTGGTGTGGCGCATCCACCACGCCCTGGCCGACGGGAGCACCGCGATGCGCTACGCCCGCATGCTGCTGTGGGACGCCGCGCCGGGCGATCGCTCGCTGTCCGGCGGCGCCCGCAGGGCCGGGGACCGGCCCGCGCCCACGAACGAGCGGGACCAGGCCCGGCGACGCGCCCATCTAGCCCGTTTCTTCGCGCGCGAGTTCGCCCGCTCGATGCGCGACTCGCCGTTCGACGGACGCATCGGCGCGCGCCGGGAGGTCGCCTTTGCGACTATCCCGCTGGCCGACCTGCACGATGCCGCGAAGGCGCTCGCCGGGGCGACCCTGAACGACGCGGTGCTGAGCGTCGTCAGCGGCGGTCTTCGCCGCTGGATCGAGCAGCATCACGGATCGGTCGGGAGCGTGCGCGTGAAGGTTCCCGTCAGCCTGCACCACGCGGGCGAGGACGTCGGCAACCGCGATTCGTTCTTCTCCGTGTCGGTGCCGCTCGCCGAGCCGGATGCGGTTGCACGGCTGCACGCGGTGAAGGCGGCGACCGCCGTGCGCAAGGCCGAGCACGATGCCGAGACGATGGACGTGCTGCTGCGGCGCCTGCGCGCGGTCTCGCCGGAGCTTGGCCGCTTCTGCGAACGGGTCGAGCGCAGCCCGCGGACCTTCGCACTCAACGTCTCCAACGTTCCCGGCCCGCGCGAGCCGGTCAGCGTGCTCGGCGCGTCGGTCGACTCGCTGCACTCGATCGCCGAGATCGCCGAGCATCACGCGCTGCGGGTCGCCGCCGTCTCGCTCGCCGGATCGCTCTGCCTGGGGTTCTGTGCCGATCCGGAGATCGTGGAGGGCGTGCAGTCGATGGCCGAGGGCACCGAGATCGAGGCGACTGCCCTGATCGCCGCGGCGTAAACGCCCGCGTGGACGGTTGTTCGACCACCCGTCGTATGCTTAAGGAGAGAGTCGAGCCTGGCCGAACGTGATGATTGAGGCCCGAGCGCGTCTACGAGGTGGAATCAGTGCGTTGGGCTGCGCCGAGTCTCGCGAGCGGATGGCCGGCGCCTAAAGCGGGGAACCTGCGATATCCAGTCGAATCGACACCCACCGCACACCACCGAATGCTCCTCCATTCGGGATCTTCGAGCGCAAGCTCGACGCGCGCACGAGCGTGATCACGGTCGAGGGAGAGCTCGATCTGTTCACGGCGCCGAGCTTGAAGCAGATGCTGGTCGATGCGCTGCACGGAGGGCAGCGACCGGCTCGTCGTCGATCTGTCGCTGGTGACGTTCATCGACTCGACGACGCTGGGCGTGCTCGTGGGGATCACGCGCCGGACCGACGAGGACGGCGCTCGGCTGGCGATCGTCTGCACACGCCCGAACGTTCGGAAGATCTTCGAGTTCTCCGGGCTGGACGGGAAGTTCGCGATCTTCCCGACACTCGACGAGGCGCTGGCGCACGCGCGCGGGAACGAAGCATGCGCGAGCTGATCGACAGGTCCGCGGATGGCGCGCCCGGGGAGTGAGCACCGCGGCTCGCTCGCTCGCTCGCGCCGGCGCCTGCCGGCGGCCATAGCCTTCGCCTGCTGCGTCCTCGGCCGCGGCCTCGATTCCGGCCGCCGGGGAGAGATTCGTGCACGCGCGGTCGATTCCCGTGGCGCCCGTGCCGAACGGGCCCTCCCTCTCGGCCATCCACGCCGGCCACGCACGACCCCGCCCACCCGGTGCGTTCCGGCGTCGCACGCCACGAACCGCACTCGCCCGTCGTTGGGCACCCACAGTCGAGCTCCGGACTACAGATTCCCCTGTTGCCGCCGCCCCGCCGCTGCCGGCCCCGCCGGTACCACTACGCTACCGGCGCGCCCGCGGCGCACGAACAGCCGGCGCACCAGGCAGGCAGCCGGTTCGGGCTCGGCGGTCCGGCGCCGCAATCGCGAACATCGCGCGGAAAGCGCGGGTGAGCACCACGATCCCGGCGGCGCCGCCGAGCGGCAGGGTCGGCGGCGCACTGCCCCCGCACCGGCACGCACGCGGGCGCTCGGGACGCCCCGCCGATGTTCCGGGGGGCGGCGCAAGGCAAAGCGGCGAGCACCCCGGCCGTCACGACTCGTGGTCCTCCTGCGGCTCCGCCGCCGCCGCCTCTCACCGCCACCGCGGCGACCGCGACGGCAAGCCGACCGCGGACGACGCCCCCGCGCAACCTTCGGCCGTCGCGTCCCGCCGCCGGCCGCGACGCCTCGGCGCCGGCGACCGGCTCCTCGCCGACAACGGGCGCCGCGCCGGCGATCGGTGCGGCGCCTGCGCCTACGCCCACGCCGGTGGCCGCGGCGCAGAATCAGCCCGCGGCGAGCTCGCGCCCGGCCTCGGCGGCCGGCGATCCGCCGGCTGCAAGCAAACGCGCACCCTCCGGCCGCCACGCCCATGGCGCGCTACCGGGACGGGCACTGGTGCGCAGACCATCCGCGTCCGCGCCGGCCGTCGGCGCGGCGGCGACAGCCACTGGCGGGTGCCGCTGCGGTTGCACAAGCGCGCTCGACGCCCGCGGGTAGCGGGCACAGAGGCGTTGCGGGGCGCCGCGAGCGCGAGCAGCCCGACGCCGATCGTGACGACGATCACCAAAATCGTCGGCGTCGTGCCGACGCTCGTGTGGGCGCTGATCGGCGGTCTGCTCGCGCTCGCGCTCGCGCTCGGTGTCCGTTCGCGTCTGGCGGCGCTGCGCGCCCGGCGGTTGGAGCAGCAGCGCGGGGAGCTGCTCGAGGACGTGGGTCTGCTGCAGGCCGCGCTGCTCCCGGTGGCGCCCGATCGGCTCGGTCCGGTGGGGACCTCCGCCGCCTACCGTCCGGCGGACGGCCCGGGCGCGGGCGGCGACTTCTACGACCTGTTCGCGCTCGAGGACGGTCGCCTGGCGGTGATCCTCGGCGACGTCTCCGGCCACGGACGCCAGGCGCTGCCCCACACGGCGCTCGTGCGGTTCACGCTGAGGGCCTATCTGGAGGCCGGCCTGTCCCCGCGCGGCGCGGTGCAGACGGCGGGAGCGGTGCTCGAGCGCCAGCTCGGAGAGTCCTTCGCGACGGTCGTGGCGGCGATCTACCACCCGCGTGAGCGCACCCTCACCTACGCCTGCGCCGGTCACCCGCCGCCGATCGTGCTCGGCTCGCGGGCGATCGAGCCGATCACCGTGTGCTCGGCCCCTCCGATCGGCGCCGGCGCGCGGACGGGGACGCGCCAGACGGTCGTCTCGGTGCCTGGTCGCGCGCAGATCTGCTTCCACACCGACGGCGTGACCGAGGCGCGGGTCGGCGCGGAGCTGTTCGGCGCCCAGCGGCTCACGCAGACGCTCGCCGAGCTGGGGCCGCGGACGAGCGCGCAGGAGCTGCTGGAGCGGGTCGCCGCGCAGACCGACGCGCGCCCCGACGACATGGCGGCGTGCCTGCTGAGCGTCGAGGGCGCGCGAGGCCGCCCCCGGGCGTGCTCGTGGAGGAGCTCGAGCTCGACCGCGAGGTAGGCGGGCGGCGATCGGATCGAGCCGTTTCTGCTCGCCTGCGGGGTGGCGCGCGGGGAGATCGCCGAGCTGGTGGGGTCCACGCGCGCCGTCGCGGAGCGCTCGGGCAGCGCGTTGCTCGAGTTGAACCTCACGGGCGCGAGCGCCGGAGGTGACCCTCCGCCGCGACAACGTCGCGCTGCTGCACCCTCCCCAGATCGGTCGTCGAGCGGGCCTGGGGGCAGCTCGGTGAGCGCTTCGCCGGCGCTCGCCCCCGACGCGGCGATCGTGCTGGGCATCGCCTCGACGGCCCTACCGTTCGCCTGCACGCCCGAGGACGCCGCCGAGCGTTGGCTGCGCATCCTGCGCCTGCACGGCGAAGCCGGGGCGACGCTGCAGGCACTCGGCGTGAGCGAGGGGCCCCTGCGCAGTCCTCCGCCGAGGAGGAGCGGGAAGCGGAGCAGGCGTCGGGGCGTCGCCGTCCGCGCGTCGACGATCGCGACGCGCTCGCGCTCGTCCTGGAGCGGGCCGCCGTGTGCGCCGAGCGCCGCCATGCCGCCGGGGTCGCGACGTCCGACCTGCTGATGGCGGTGATGGACGTCTACGGCGCGGACTTCGAGCGGGTGTTGCGGGCGCACGGCACCGACCGCGACGAGGTCCTCGAGCGACTCGCCGCCGACGCCGCATTAGTGAGGGCTCGGTGGGGATAGACTCCGCGCCATGACGCTCGTCCTGCTCACCGGAGCCACGCGCGGCATCGGTCGCGCCGCGGCGATCGAGCTCGCCCGACAGGGCGCCGAGGTGGCGCTCGTGGGCCGCGAGCCCGAGCGCGTCCGCGCTGTCGCGGCGGAGGCCCGGGCGGCCGGCGGCGGCGACGCGCAGGTCCACGAGCACGTCGCCGATCTGACGCTGATGGCCGAGGTTCGCGCGCTGGCCGGCGAGGTGCGCGAGCGCTACGGACAGATCGACGTGCTGGCGAACAACGCCGGCGCGCTGTTCGCCTCGCGGCAGGTCACCTCCGAGGGTCTCGAGCGCACGTTCGCGCTGAACCATCTCGCGCCGTTCCTGCTCACCGACCTGCTGCGCGACCGTCTGCGCGGAGGGCGCGTCGTGACGACGGCCTCGGACGCCCACGAGAGCGGACGCCTGGACCTCGATGATCTGCAGTCCGAGCGCTCCTATGGGGCGATGCGCGTGTATGGCACCTCGAAGCTGTGCAACATCCTGTTCACGCGCGAGCTGGCCAAGCGGGCGCCGGAGCTGCACGCCAACTGCTTTCACCCGGGCGTCGTGCGCACCGGGTTCGGCAAGAACGAGCGGGGGATCTGGAAGGTGCTGACGACCCTCGGCGGTCCGTTCTTCCGCTCGCCCGAGCGCGGCGCTCGCTCGCTGGTGTGGCTGGCGCTGTCCGAGTACGCGGCCGGTCTCACGGGCGAGTACGTGCAGGACGAGAAGGTCATCGCGCCCAGCGCGCAGGCGCAGGACGAGACGCTCGCGCAGGGTCTGTGGGAACGTAGCGCCGAGCTGGCGGGACTGTCGGAGCCCACGCTCGCCGCGCAGGGAGGCGAGGGCCGGTGAGCGCTACGCGTCCAGCCGAGAGCGCGAGTGCCCCGCAGGGCTGCGCCGCGCAGAGCGTCTCACGCTCGCGTCTGCATGCACGGCGTCCGCGCGCACGGTGGTTGCGCTCACGTGCGCGGGGATCGCGTGGAGCCGTGCTCGGCGCGTGCCTGGCCGTCGTGGCGCTGTGCCCGCTTGCGCTCGTGCCCGCGGCCTCGGCCGCGCCCACGGTTACCTTCAAAGTGAAAGTGCTGCCGATTCCGGGCTTTGCTCACACCGGCAACATCCTCGGCGCCGGGGCGGATGTGCTGGTGCAGGACACGATCGCGGGCACCGAATATGGCGGGTTCCCGTATCCATTCGTGGAGCTCAACCTGTTCGCGCCTGCGGGAACGCAGATAAACCCCCAGGGGTTCCCGACGTGCGCGCCCTCCACGCTTGAAAACGTCGGTCCGGCGGGCTGCCCGAAGAAGTCGATTGCGGGGCCCATCGGCGAAGGGCTCGGCGTGGTCACCTTCGGCGGCGAACAGGTCCCGGAGAAAGTCACGATCCAGGCGCTTCTTCGCGCCCGAACAACGGCCTGACGTTCTACGCCAACGGCAGCACGCCCGTCTCGCTGCAGATCGTGGAAAAGGGCCACTGGATCAGACGCGGCCCCACCGTACGGGCCGGAGCTGCTTGTGGAAATCCCGCTGATCGAGTCGGTGCCCGGCGCTTCGGACGCCTCGATCGTGTCGTTCAAAATCACGGTCGGGGCCGCCTATCGCAAGCATGGGAAGACCGTTCTCCTACATCACCCTGCCCTCGAGCTGTCCGCGTGGCGGTGCTCCGATCCAGACCGAACTCGGCTTTCTGGGTCACGAACACACCACCGTCGGCTATCGCCAGCCATGTCCGCGAGCGAGGAGCGCTAGGCGCGGGCGCCGCGGTCTGCGAGCACAACCTGCCGGCTTGACGCCCGGCCCGCTGTCTGTCCAATCGAGCCCATAGCTTTGGGGCGGCGATGCGACGGGCAGCGCAACGGTCGGCGGACGATCGCGGAACCTGATTCTCGCGGCGATGATCTTCGCCGTGGCGATGACCTTCATCGACCAGACGATCGTCTCGATCGCCGCGCCCGAAATCCAGAAGGAGCTCGGCCTGACGAGCACCGGCACGCAGTGGGCGATCAACGCCTACCTGCTGTCGCTGGCCGCGCTGTTCGCCTTCGGCGGGCGCCTGGCCGACACGGTCGGGCACCGCAAGATGGTGACGCTCGGCGTGATCGTGTTCGCGGGAGCCTCGGCGATGTGCGGGCTGACCCCGAAGGGCATCGCTCGCGGAGGCCTGGATCGTGACGTTCCGGATCGTGCAGGGCGCGGGCGGGGCGATCATGTTCCCGGCCGCGCTGGCGATCGTCGTGCAGACGTTCGAGCTGCGCGAACGCGGCCGGGCGCTGGCGATCTTCTTCGGCATCGCCGGCGGCCTCACCGCGATCGGCCCGATCCTGGGGGGCTATCTCACGCAGTGGACCTGGCGGGCGATCTTCTGGGTGAACATCCCCGTCGCGCTGATCGCGCTGGTCGCTGATCGCGATCTCGAGGCCCGCCACCGAGCATCGACCGGCGCGCATGGACTACCGCGGCCTGGCGCTGATCGCCTCCGGCGTGGCCCTGTCGGTGTTCGGCTTTCCAGCAGTCCAACATCTGGGGGTGGGGCGATCCCGCCACCGATCGCCTGCATCGTCGTGGGCGCGCTGCTGCTGGTCGTGTTCTACTTCGTCGAGCTGCGCACCTCCTCGCCGCTGATGGAAGTGCACATCTTTCGCATCCGGCCCTTCCTGGTCGAGAACCTCGTGCTCGCGATCACCATGCTGGTGTTCGTCCCGGTGTTCTTCTTCGCCAGCGAGTACGCCCAGATCGCCCTGGGCAAGACCCCCTCGGAGGCCGGGTTGTACATCCTGTACTTCTTCATCGGCTTCGTCGATCGCGGCGCAGATCGGCGGGCGGATGCTCGATCGGATCGGGGCCAAGCGCCCGGTGGTGCTCGGTTGCGTGCTGGGCGCGGTCGGCTTCTACCTGTGGGCCGGCAAGGTCACCGGGCTGAGCTTCGGCGCCCAGCAGTGGGACATCATCCTCGCCGGCGCCGGCATGGGGCTGATGCTCGGCCCGGCCACCACCGACGCGGTCAATCGCGCCTCTCGGCTTTCCTACGGCGAGGCGACCGGCATCACGCAGACGGTCCGCAACTACGCCGCCAGCCTCGGCCTGGCGATTCTCGGCACGATCCTGGTCTCGCAGATGCGCTCGCGGGTCACTACGTCGCTGATCTCTCTGGGCGTGCCCAGCGCACGCGCCCACAGCCGGGCGTCCAGCATCTCCCAGTCGCAGGGCAACTCCGGCAGCGTCGCCGCCGATTCCCCACTTCGTGCGGCTCGACTTCGCCTATGCGACGCGCTCGGTGCTGTACGTGATGGCGGCGATCATGGCCGTGGCAGCGGTCGTGGCGTTCGCCGGCCTGCGCGCGGGGCTGCAGGAGGAGACGGACCCCGTGGCGGCCGACGCCGCCGCCGGCGGAGTCCGGGGCTCGAGCAGACCCGAGGCGCCGGCGCTCGCCTGGGAGCCGTCCACCGCTCGCCTGAGCTCGGGTGGCCCTCGATGACCTGCGCGAGATTCCGCGCTGCGTACCGAGCCGCGAGTCGATCTGTCCTCGCCGACCTGCGCCGTTTACACGACGGTGACGGCGTCCACCCGACTCGCTCTAGCCTGCCGTTCCATGTTCACACCGACCCTCACGGCGCATGCCTGACTCCGAGGGTCCTGCACCCGCCGACGTGCTTGTCGTGTTCGGCATCACCGGCGATCTCGCCAAGGTGATGACGTTCCGCTCGCTCTACCGATTGGAGCGGCGCGGCCTGTTGAACTGCCCGATCGTCGGCGTCGCCGGCAACGACTGGACGGTGGAGCACCTGCGCGAGCACGCGCGCGAGTGCATCGAAGGCACGGGCGAGCCGTTGGACGCAGACGTGTTCGATCGCTTCGCCGCGCGCCTGTCCTACGTCAGCGGAGACTTCACCGATGCCGCCACGTACGAGCGCCTGGCGGCGGCCATCGAGCATGCCGGCTGTCCGGTCTTCTACCTGGAGATTCCGCCGTTCCTGTTCGGAGGAGTGATCGGCGCAGCTCACCGCCGCCGGCCTGACCAAGACCGGTCGCGTGGTCGTGGAGAAGCCGTTCGGCCACGATCTCGCCTCGGCGCGCGCGCTGGCGGCGGAAATCCACCAGCACATCGACGAGTCCCAGCTCTACCGCATCGACCACTTCCTCGGGAAGATGGGCACCGACGAGTTTCTGTACCTGCGCTTCGCCAACACGATGATCGAGCCGATCTGGAACCGCAACCACGTCGCCTGCGTGCAGATCACGATGGCCGAGGCCTTCGGCGTGGAGGATCGCGGCCACTTCTACGATCCGGTGGGTGCGCTGCGCGACGTGGTCATCAACCACCTGATGCAGATCGTCGCCGTCGCCGCGATGGAGGCGCCCGCGGGCAACGACGCGGCAGACGTTCAAGGACGCCAAGTATGCGGTCTTCCGCTCGACCGCCACGGCCGATCCGGCTCACTACGTGCGCGGCCAGTACGACGGCTATCTGCGAGCATCGACGGGGTCGCGCCCGACTCGACGCACCGAGACCTATGCGGCGATGCGCCTGGACATCGACAATTGGCGCTGGTCGGGCGTGCCGTGGTTCATCCGCACGGGCAAGCGTCTGCCGGTCACGCAGACCGAGCTGCGCGTCGTGTTCCGCCACCCGCCGCGCCTGGGCTTCATCGAGCACGGCCATCGCCGCCCCGAACCCGACCAGCTCGTCGTCAGCCTGGACCCCTCGACCGGCATGCACGCGTGCATCCTCGACGCGCATCGCGCCGACTCCCCCGGCCCGCAGGCGATCAGCTCGACATGGAGTTCGCGCAGGAGGGCGGCGAGGCGCCGACGCCCTATGAGGTGCTGCTGCTCGACGCGATGCGCGGCGACAGCACGCGCTTCACCCGCCAGGACGGCGATCGAGGAGACCTGGCGCATCTTCCAGCCGTTGCTCGACGCGCCCCCGCCGGTCCACCCCTACGCGCCCGGCTCCTGGGGCCCGGAGGAGGGCAAGCGCCTCGTCTCCGGCTACGGTCATTGGCACGGCCCGTGGGTGGCGACGTGAATCGCGCCGAGCGTGCCCGATGAGCCCGGCAAAAGCCAAGAGCACGGGCTCCTCCGCGGCGGCGGACGGCCACGCCGAGCCGACGATGCCCCAGAGCGCCGCGGCCCCCTCGCCGTTCCCGCCGATCGCCGACTACGCCTTCCTGTCCAACTGCCACACGGGCGCGCTGATCGCCCCCGACGGCGCGGTCGACTGGCTGTGCGTTCCCCGGTTCGACTCCCCGAGCGTGTTCGGCACGCTGCTCGATCGCCAGGCGGGCGCCTTCCGCTTCGCGCCGTTCGGCATCAACGTGCCCTCCGCTCGTCTATATGAGCCGGGCACGAACACGCTGCTGACCACCTGGAACACGCCCACGGGCTGGCTGGCCGTGCGCGACGCGCTCACGCTCGGACCCCGCCGCGGCGTGGACCTCGTCACGCCCCACACGCGTCCCCCGACCGACGAAGACGCCGAGCACCTGCTCGTGCGCGTGGCGATCTGCCTGGAGGGCGAGGTCGAGATCGAGCTGACCTGCGAACCGGTCTTCGACTACGGGCGCGTCCCGGCCACGTGGTCGATCTCGCAGGAGGGCCACTGCGCCGACGCGAGTGGCGCGGAGCTCACGGTGAGGCTCAAGACCGACATGACCGTCGGCGTCGAGGGCGACTGGGTCCGCGCTCGGCACGTGCTCAAACAGGGCGAGCAGATCTTCTGCGCGCTCTCCTGGGCGGAGGAGCTCGCGGTTCCCACCGACATCGACGACGCCAATGCGCGTCTGGCCACGACCGCCCGCTACTGGCGCGGCTGGCTCGGGCGCGCGCGCCTGCCCGACCACCGCTGGCGCGAGGCGATCCAGCGCTCGGCGCTGGCGATCAAGGGCCTCACGTACATGCCCACGGGCGCGACCGTCGCGGCGCTGACGACCTCCTTGCCGGAGACGCCCGGGGGAGAGCGCAACTGGGACTACCGCTACACGTGGCTGCGCGACTCGACGTTCACGCTGCAGGCGCTGCACTACCTCAACCTCGACTGGGAGGCCGAGGAGTTCATGCAGTTCGTCGCCGACCTCGAGCCCAACTCGGACGGGGCGCTGCAGATCATGTACGGGATCGACGGCCGCCGCGACCTGACCGAGTCCACGCGCGACGATCTCTCCGGCTACGCCGGCGCGCGCCCGGTGCGGGTCGGCAACGGCGCCTTCGACCAGCGCCAGAACGACGTGTTCGGCGCGGCGCTGGACTCGATCCTGCTGCACACCCGCCGCTCCGAACGGCTGCCGCGCAGGCTATGGCCGATCGTGCAGGCGCAGGCCACCTGCGCGACGGCCGTCTGGCGCGAACCCGACCAGGGCATCTGGGAGGCGCGCGGCGCTCCCCAGCACTACGTCTCCTCCAAGCTGATGTGCTGGGTGGCGATGGACCGCGCCGCCAAGCTCGCGGCGATGGCCGGCGACTCGGACCTGCAGTCCACCTGGGCGGCGACGGCCGAGGAGATCAAGGCCGACATCCTGGAGCACGGTCTCACCGACGCGGGCGTCCTGCGCCAGCACTACGACACCGACGCGCTCGACGCCTCGACCCTGCTGGCGGCGCTGTTCGGGTTCCTGCCCGGCCGATGACGAGCGCCTGCGCGCGAGCGTCCTGGCGATCGCCGACGATCTGACCGAGGACGGCTTCGTGCTGCGCTACCGCACCGGAGAGACCGACGACGGCCTGTCCGGCAAGGAGGGCAGCTTCCTGATCTGCTCCTTCTGGCTCGTCTCGGCGCTGGCGGTCGTCGGCGAGGAGCAGCGCGCGCGCGACCTGATGGAAAAGCTGCTGAGCGTCGCCTCGCCGCTGGGGCTGTACGCCGAGGAGTTCGACACCTCCACCGGCCGCCACCTCGGCAACTTCCCCCAGGCGTTCTCCCACCTCGCGCTGATCGAGGCGGCCGCGCGCATCATCCTCGCGGAGCGCTTGGCGGAGCTCGCCTAGTGGACTCATACGACGTCGTCATCATCGGCAGCGGCGCCGGTGGCGGCACGCTCGCACGACACCTGGCGCCCTCGGGCAAGCGCATCCTGCTGCTTGAGCGCGGGGACTGGCTGAGACGCGAGCCGCAGAATTGGTCCGCGGCGGACGTGTTCGTCGACAACCGCTACGTCTCGCCGGACACCTGGTACGACGCCGACGGCAACCCGTTCCAGCCGCAGGTGCACTACTGCGTGGGGGGTGCGACCAAGCTATACGGCGCGGCGCTGTACCGCTTCCGCGAGGAGGACTTTGGTGAGCTGCGCCACCACGGCGGGATCTCGCCCGCCTGGCCGATCTCCTACGAGGAGATGGAGCCCCACTACACCAGGGCCGAGCAGCTGTATGAAGTGCACGGCGCGCGCGGCGAGGACCCGACCGAACCGCCGGCGAGTGCGCCCTACCCGCACCCGGCGGTGTCGCACGAGCCGCGCATCCAGCAGCTCTCCGACGACTTCGCGGCCGCGGGGCTGCACCCGTTTCACGCCCCCTGCGGGGTGATGCTGGACGAGGGCAACATGCCCTACAGTGCCTGCGTGCGCTGCGGGACCTGCGATGGGTTTCCGTGTCTGGTGCACGCCAAGTCCGACGCCGAGGTGCTGGGCGTGCGACCGGCGCTCGAGCACCCGAACGTCACGCTGCTGTGCAACGCCACGGCGGTGGCGCTGCGAACCAACTCGGACGGGACGACGGTGACCGAGGTGGTGGTCGAGCGCAATGGCGCGAGAGAGACCTACGCGGGCCACATCGTGGTCGTGTCCTGCGGCGCGGCCAACACGGCGAAGCTGCTGCTGAGCTCAGCCAACGACAAGCATCCGAACGGCCTCGCCAACGGCTCCGACCAGGTCGGGCGCAACTACATGTTCCACAACAGCCAGGCAGTGCTGGCGATCTCCAAAGAGCCCAACCCGACGGTGTTCCAGAAGACGCTCGGCGTCAACGACTACTACTTCGCGGGCGCGGACTGGGAGTTCCCGATGGGCAACATCCAGATGGTCGGCAAGTCGGTGCCGGAGATGTACCGCGGCGAGAAGCCGGTGATCACCAAACTGGCGCCCTTCGGCCTCTCGCTGAAGGAGGTCGCCGACCACGCCGTCGACTTCTGGCTCTCAACCGAGGATCTTCCGCAGTCGGAGAACCGCGTGAGCGTGGACGGCGACGGCAAGCTCACGCTGCGCTACAAGGCCACCAACGACGTCGCCAGGGATCGCCTGCTCGAGCAGCTGCGCTCGCTGCTGGGTCATCTGGGCATGCACGAGCACCATCTGATCCCGCGCTGGGCCTACCTGGAGAACAAGATCCCCGTCGCGGGCGTGGCCCACCAGGCCGGCACCTGCCGCTTCGGCTCCGACCCCGCGTCATCGGTGCTCAACACCGACTGCCGCGCGCACGAGCTCGACAACCTGTACGTGGTCGACACGAGCTGCTTCCCGAGCATCGCCGCCGTCAATCCGGCGCTGACGGCGATGGCCAACGCTCTGCGCGTGGGCGACCACCTGCTGCTGCGCCTGGGCGCAGAGGCGGGTGAGGGAGCTGGAACGCCGCCGTTCGGCATGATTGAGCGGTGAGAGCGCTCGATCCGAGACTGCTCCGGTACGCGCGCGCGACCCGCACGTTCCTGTTCGTCTCGGTCGCACTCGGCTCGCTCGGCGCGCTGCTGATCGTCGCGCAGGCATGGCTGCTCGCGGACGTCGTCGCGCGCGCGTTCATCGGCGGCAGGAGCCTCGCGCAGCTGCGCACGCCTCTGACCGTGTTGCTCGCGGTCGTCGTGGCCCGTGCGGTCCTCGCCTGGGCGGCCGAGCTCGCGGCGAGCCGCTCCTCGGCGCGGGCGAAGTCGCAGCTGCGCACGGCGCTGCTGGAGCGCATCCCGGCGCTCTGCACCGATAGCTCCCGCGAAGCGAGCACGGGCGAGCTCGCGGTCCTCGCCACGCGCGGGATCGACGCGCTCGACGGCTACTTCTCGCTGTATCTGCCGCAGCTGTTCCTCGCCGTGATCGTGCCCGTCGTCGTGATCGTGGCGGTGCTGTTCGGCGACTGGATCTCGGCGGCGATCATCGCCTTCACGATCCCGCTGATCCCGGTGTTCATGGCGCTGGTGGGCGCCACCACGCGCGAGCGCATGGACCGCCAGTTTCAGACCCTGGAGCGGCTGGCGGGCCACTTCCTCGACGTCGTCGCGGGACTGCCCACGCTGAAGGTGTTCGGACGCGCGCGGGCGCAGGCGGCGGCGATCGGAGAGATCACCGAGCGCTACCGCACGGCCGCGATGTCGACGCTGCGGGTCACGTTCCTGTCGTCGCTGATCCTCGAGCTCGTCGCGACGATCGCCGTGGCGCTCGTGGCGGTGGCGATCGGCCTGCGCCTGATGAGCGGGCACCTCGACCTGCGCACGGCGCTGTTCGCGCTCGTGCTCGCCCCCGAGGCGTATCTGCCGCTGCGCCGGCTGGGCGCCAACTATCACGCGAGCGCCGAGGGCATGGCCGCCGCCGAGCAGGTGTTCGCGGTGCTCGAGACGCCGCAGGCGCGCACGGGCACGCACACCGAGGTTCCCGATCCGGCCGTCTCGGATCTGGCGATCGAGGGGCTGCGCGTCACCTACCCCGGTCGCTCTGAGCCGGCGCTCGAGGATGTCTCGCTGACGGTGCGGCGCGGGTGAGATGCTGGCGCTCGTCGGCCCCAGCGGCTGTGGCAAGTCCACGCTGCTCGGCGTGCTGCTCGGCCTGCTCAGCCCCGACCGCGGCTCGATCCGGATCGGCGACATGGAGCTCGCCGAGCTGGATCCCGACGCGTGGCGGGCGCGACTGGCGTGGGTGCCGCAGCGACCGCACCTGTTCCACGCGTCGATCGCGGACAACGTGCGCCTCGGCCGCCGCGACGCCTCGAGCGAGGAGGTCTGGGCCGCGATCGCAGACGCCGGCCTCGCAGACGTCGTGGCCGACCTGCCCGCGGGCCTGGACACGATCCTCGGCGACCGCGGCGCCGGGCTGTCCGCGGGCGAGCGACAGCGCCTGGCCCTGGCCCGTGCGTTTCTGCGCGACGCGCCCCTGCTGCTGCTCGACGAGCCGACCGCCGGCCTCGACGGCCACACCGAGCGGGAGATCGTGCAGTCCATCCGCCGCCTCGCGCGCGGTCGCACGGTGGTGCTCGTCGCACATCGACCCGCCCTGGTGGCGATGGCCGACCGGGTCGTCTCGCTCGTACCCGTTGAGGTTGCGGCGTGACGTCCCCGCCTCCCATCGCGGACCACGGACCCCAGGCGCCGCTGCTGCGCACGCTCGCGCTCGCTCGTCCTGCCGCCGGGCGCCTGGCGCTCGCGACGTTGCTCGGGGCGGGTGCCGTCGCCGCCGCGATCGGCCTGATCGCGACCTCGGCCTGGCTGATCTCGCGCTCGGCGCAGCGCCCGCAGGAGTCGGCGGTCGCGATCGCGATCGTCGGGCGTGCAGTTCTTCGCTCTCGCTCGCGGTCTGTGCCGCTACGCCGAGCGTCTGGTCGGCCACGACGCGGCCTTTCGCGTGCTGTCTGCGATCAGGGTCAGCCTCTACACGCGCCTGGAGCGTCTCGCTCCGCTCGGCCTGCCGGCCTTCCGCAGCGGTGATCTGCTCGCGCGGCTCGTGCACGACGTGGACGCGCTGCAGGATCTGCTGCTGCGCGTTGTGCCGCCCTTCGCCATCGCCCTTGGCGTGGGCGCGGCGACGGTCGCGCTGGTGTGGGCGATGCTCCCGGCGGCCGGCCTGATCCTGTTGGTGGCGCTGGCTGATCGCCGCGACGCTCGTGCCGTGGCTGACGGGGTGGCTCGCGGCTCGCGGCGAGGGGCGCCAGGCGGCAGCGCGCGCGGAGTTGACCTCCAGCGTCGGTCGACCTGATCGAGGGCGCGCCCGAGCTGATCGTCAACGGGGGTGCTCAAGAGCAGCTGCGGCGCACGCTCGCCGCGGACTCGCTCCTAACCCGCATCGCCGGCTCCAGCGCTCGCACGGCGGGCATCGGCCAGGGCCTCACGAGCCTGTGCTGCGGCCTGGCGATGTGGGGCGCTCTGCTGGTCGGCGTGACGGCGGTGCATGCGGGCAGGTTGGATGGCGTGCTGCTCGCGGGGCTCGCGCTGATCCCGCTGGTCGCGTTCGAGCTCGTCACCGGCCTGCCCACGGCGACTCAGACGCTCCAGCGCGTGCGACGCTCCGCCGCGCGGGTGTTCGAGGTGATGGACACGCCCGCGCCGGTGAGCGAGCCGACGCGTCCGCTCGCGCTCCCGCCGCCTCCGCACGCCCTACGCGTGCGTGGCCTGCGCTTCACCTACCCGCGTGCCGCAACGTCCGGCGTTGGACGGGGTCGACCTCGATCTGAGCCCGGGCCGGCGGGTGGCTGTCGTCGGCCCCAGCGGCGCCGGCAAGTCGACGCTCGCTGGGGTGCTGCTGCGGTTCCTCCCCTACGACGGCGGGTCCGTCACGCTCGACGGCGTGGAGATCTCAGACCTCGACGGCGATGCGTCGCGGACGGTCATCGGGCTGGTCTCCCAGGACGCGCACGTGTTCGACAGCACGCTCGAGGAGAACCTGCGCCTGGCCCGACGCGGGGCGAGCACCGAGGAGCTGCGCGCGGCTCTCGCGGAGGTGCGATTGCTCGATTGGACCGAGCGGCTGCCGGCGGGATTGAGCACGGAGGTGGGCGAGCGCGGCGCGCGTATGTCCGGCGGTCAGCGCCAGCGCCTGGCCATCGCCAGGGCCCTGCTCGCGGACTTCCCGCTGATCGTCCTGGACGAGCCCGGCGAGCATCTCGACACCCAGACCGCGGACGCGATCGTCGCCGACCTGCTGGCGCTCACGCGCGAGACCGGCACCTTGCTGATCACCCACCGGCTGGCCGGCCTGGAGGAGGTCGACGAGGTGCTCGTGCTCGATCGCGGCCGCGTGGTCGAGCGAGGCGCGCACGCCGAGCTGCTCGCGCTCGGCGGTCGCTACGCGTCCTTGTGGGAACGCGAGAACGGCTAGGCGTCGTCTCGTTCTTCGACGAATCGGGCCATGCTTTCCTCGCCCGACTTGACCCCTACATGCATCCCGACGATGCGAGCCGAGACCTGCTGCATCGTGATCGTGCGCTCGTCCCGAGCGCTGCCGACGAATGCGGTCAGCCACTTGAACAGCGCGATCCAGCGGTTCTTGAAGCCCGTGAGGAACGTGAGGTGGACGAACGCCCACATCAGCCAGCCGATGAACCCGCCGATCTTCAGACCCTTGAAGCTCACGATCGCGCGAAAGCGCGAGATCGTCGCCATGCTGCCGAGATCGCGGTAGACGAACGGCTTGGCCGCGGCCGTGTCGCCCTGCACGCGCCGTTTGATCGTGCGCGCCGCGTAGATGCCCGACTGCATCGCGACCTCCGCGACCCCCGGGAGCTCTTTCAGCGACATCATGTCGCCGATGACGAACACCTCAGGATGGCCGGGCAAGGTGCAGTCGGGGAGCACCTGCACGTGTCCGGCGCGGTCGGTCCCCGCGCCGGTGGCCTCGACCAGCATCGCACCCAACGGAGAGGCCTGAACGCCCGCCGACCACACCTTCGTGTGGCACGCGATGCGTTCCTCGCCGTCGGGGCCCTGGACGACGATCGCGTCGGGTTTCACGTCGGTCACGATGCTGCGCATCCGCAGCTGGACGCCCGTGCGTTCGATCTGGCTCGTGGCCTTCGCCGAGAGCTTGTCGCCGAACGTGGCGAGGGGTGCCTCGCCGCCGTCGAACAGCAGCACCTGCGCGCTGGCCGGATCGATCCGGCGGAAGTTCCCCTTCAGCGATCGTCGCGAGAGCTCGACGATCTGGCCGGCCATCTCCACGCCCGTGGGTCCGGCGCCGATCACCGCGAACGTCATCCACGCCCGCCGCAGCTCGGGGTCTTCCTCGATCTCGGCCATCTCGAACGCGCCGAAGATGCGCCCGCGCAGCTCCAGGGCGTCGTCCACGGTCTTCATCCCCGGAGCGAAGCGCGCGAACTCGTCGTGCCCGAAGTAGGAGCCCGTGGCGCCGGCCGCCACGATCAGGGAGTCGTAGGGAACCGTAATGGCCGATCCCAAGGGCCTGGCGGCGGTGACGGTCCTGGCCTGCAGGTCGAACCCCGTGACCTCGGCGAGCTCGACGTGGACG
The DNA here is from genome assembly GCA_963714025.1 of uncultured Solirubrobacterales bacterium. Taxonomy (GTDB): domain Bacteria; phylum Actinomycetota; class Thermoleophilia; order Solirubrobacterales; family Solirubrobacteraceae; genus Palsa-744. The sequence continues at coordinate 1,113,381 of OY970221.1, read as the reverse complement.
TTGCGATGCTTGCGCAAGACCTCGCGCAGCGGTGGCGCGACCGCGCCCTCGGACAGGATCCCTGTCGCCAGCTGGTAGAGCAGCGGCTGAAAGGTGTGATGGTTGGTGCGGTCGATCAGCGTGACCTGCACCGGCGTGCGGCGCAGGAACTTCGCCGCGAACAGGCCGCCGAAGCCGCCGCCGACGATGACCACCCGGTGGGCCGCTGCGTCGGTCATCCGCCGGCCTGGATCGGCGGCCCCGCCGGCGCTCCAGGCGGCGTCCCCGACGATGTCGCTCCAGGCGAGTCGGGCTGGGCCGGTGCGGCCTTGAGGCGACCGCGGAAGACGTGAAAAGACCAGCCCTGGTAGATCAGCACGAGCGGGAAGAAGATCACGGCGACGACCGTCATCACCGTCAGCGCGTAGTGGCCGGAGGCGACGTTGTTGACCGTGAGGTTGTACGCGGCGCTCGTGCTGGAGACCATCACGTTCGGATACAGGTCGATGAAGATCGAGCCGACGGTCGCGGCGATCGCCACGGCGGAGGAGGCGAAGGCCGGGCCGTCGTGGTCGCTCATCGCCAGCCGCGCCGCGAAGACCGCCGCGATCACCGCGAGGATCTCCACCGGCTGGGGCACGTCGGGGCCGCCCGCGACGCTGCGCGTCCAGATCACCCAGCCCACGACGAAGCGCGATCGCCACCCATCCCAAGGGCCGCGCGACGGCGCGGGCGCGCTCGCGCACGTGCTCGGTGGTCCTGAGCTTGAGGAAGGTCGCGCCGTGCAGCAGGCACAGCGCGAGCAGCGTCAGGCCGGTCCACAGGCCGTAGGGCGTGAGCAGGTCGAAGAAGTTGCCGGTGTATTCGTGGCTGGAGTCGATCGGCAGGCCGTTCAGCAGATCGCCCAGCCCGACGCCGAGCAGCAGCGGGATCAGCAGGCAGCCGATCGTCATCGCCCACCGCCACGTCAGCCGCCAGCGCGGGTCCTCGCTTTTGTCTTTGAACTCGAACGCCACGCCGCGCGCCATCAACGCCACCAGCACGAGCAGCAGCGCCAGATACAGAGCCGAGAACATCGTCGCGTACCAGCCGGGGAACGCCGCGAACATCCCGGCGCCGGCGACGATCAGCCACACCTCGTTCCCGTCCCACCAGGGGCCGATCGTGCTCAGCGCGAGCTTGCGCTCGGAGTCGCTGCGCCCGACGATCGTGTGCAACGCGCCGACGCCGAAGTCAAAGCCCTCGAGCACGAAGAACCCGATCCAGAAGATGCTGATGATCACGAACCAGATCGTGTGCAGTTGCATGATGCGCCTCCTAGCGCCCGACTCCGGGCTGCAGCGGATCGGGAGCGGGGTCGTGTCGGAGGCGATGCATCGGACGCTCGGCTAGTAGCTCATGGCCGGGGTCGGGGTCTGCGCGCCCGCGCTCGACCCGTCGGGGCCATCGTCTTCGGGGTCGAGGCCTTTGCGGGCGTAGCGGAGCATCAGCACCAGGTCCGCGGCGCCGAGCGCGAGGTAGATCAGCACGAACGAGATCAGGCTGATCCAGATATCGGTCGACGTGACCGACGGCGAGTTTGCGTTGATGGTCTTCATCAGCCCCTGCACGATCCAGGGCTGGCGCCCGCTCTCGGTCAACAGCCAGCCCGCGGTGTTCATCACGAACGGCGTCACCACCGCCCCCAGGCTCGCGCGCAGGAACCACTTCGAGCGGGCGAGCGTGCCCCGGTGCACGAGCCACGCGCCCCACAGCGCCAGCAGCGCGATCAGCGACCCCAGGTAGGCCATCACGCGCATCGACCAGTACTGGATGAACACGTCGGGGATGTAGTTCCCGGGTCCGTATTTGGCGACGTCTTCCTTCTGCAGCTGGTTCAGCCCGACGACCGCGCCGCCCCAGGTCCCGGTCGCGAGGATCGAGAGCAGGTGCGGGATCGCGATCAGCTGGGTGGGGGTCTGGTCGTTGCTGCCGCCGCCGATCTGAAACACCGAGAACGAGCACGGCTGACAGTTGTTCCACTGCGCCTCGGCCGCCGCGATCTTCGCGGGCTGGTATTTCGCCTCGATCTCTCCGAGCTTGTTGCCGACGAACATCTGCAGCAGGATCGCCGGCAGCAGCACCAGCACCGACAGCCGCGCGGTGGGGTAGAAGGCCTGCGTCTCGTGGGACTTGCGCAGGTACCAGGCGGAGATCGCGAGCATCACCAGCGAGCCCGTCACGAGCGAGGCCAGGATCACGTGCACATACCCCCACAGGAACGTCGGGTTCGTGAACAGCGCCCAGACGTTGTTCAGTTCCGGCTGCCCATGACTGTTGAGCACATAGCCGACCGGGTGCTGCATCCACGAGTTGGCGGCCAGGATGAACAGCGCCGAGAGCATCGAGCCGGCCGCCACCAGCCAGATGCAGGCCAGGTGCACGCGCTTGGGCAGTCGATCCCAGCCGAAGATCCACAGCCCCAGGAAGGTGGACTCCAGGAAGAACGCCGCCAGGCCCTCCATCGCCAGCGGGCCGCCGAACACGTCGCCGACGAAGCGCGAGTAGGCCGACCAGTTCATGCCGAACTCGAACTCCTGCACGAGGCCCGTGACGACCCCGATCGCGACGTTGATCAGCAGCAGCGTGCCGAAGAAGCGGGTGACGCGCTTGTACTCGGGCTTCTGGTTGCGATACCAGGCGCTCTGCAGGAGCGCCACCAGAAACGCCAGCCCGATCGTCACCGGCACGAACAGGAAGTGGTAGATGCTCGTCGTTGCGAACTGCCAGCGCGCAAGATCGTTGGTCATCCAACGACGAGTCTACGCCTGAACCCCCGGGAGCGTGAGACGAGTCTCATAGACTCCTCGGTGCGTGAATCTGTGGGTACCGGACAGGGCCGGTCACGACGCGATCGGGGAGCTGCCCGAGGGCGTCGCTCTCAACCTCATCCCGCCCGAGGGCGAGTTGCCGGACGCGATTCTCGACGCGGAGTTCCTGGTCGTGCCCTCGGGCGATCCCCGCCTGCACGAGCTGCTGTCGAGCATGCGGGGGCTGCGCGTGCTGCAAACGCTGTCGGCGGGCGTCGACTGGCTGCTGCCGTTCGTTCCTCCCGGCGTGACGCTCTGCGACGCGGGTGGAGCCCGTGACACCGCGGTCGCGGAGTGGGTGCTGGCGGCGATCCTCTCCTCGACGAGGACGCTTCCAGAGCTGCGCGATCGCCAGCGCGAGCACATTTGGGCATGGCGTCAATCACGCGAGCTCGCCGGCAGCACCGTGATGATCCTCGGGTACGGAGCGATCGGCGCCGCCGTCGAGGCGCGACTTGCCCCGTTCGAGGTCGAGCTGATCCGTGTCGCTCGCCGCGCGCGTCCCGGAGTGCACGCGGTGGAGGACCTGCGGGCGCTGTTGCCGCGCGTCGAGATCGTCGTCGTGCTGTTGCCACTCACGCCCGCGACCGACGGGCTGCTCGATGTCGATCTGCTCGGATGTCTGCGACCCGGCGCGTTGCTCGTCAACGCCGCCCGCGGGCCGATCCTCGACACGGGAGCGCTGCTTGAGCTGCTGCAGGCGGGACGCGTGAGGGCCGCCCTCGATGTGACCGATCCCGAGCCGCTGCCCGCCCATCATCCGCTCTGGGATGCGCCCGGCGTGTTGATCACGCCTCATTGCGCGGGAGACACGCCCGCCGCGGAGCGTCGCACGTTTGCGCTGATCGGCAAGCAGGTGCGTCGCTACGTCCGCAACGAGCCGTTGATGAACGTCGTCGAGCACGGCTACTAGAGCCGTGTCGTTCGAGCTTTAGCCCCGGCGCTTACGGTGTGGGATTCGCCCCGCTGGCGGCGGTCGACGTTTTGGTCGGCGTGGTCGTGGGCTTGGCCGTGGTTGTGGGCGTAGTCACGGTTGTCGTTTTGGCGGGTGCGGTCACGGTCGTCGTCGGTGTCGTGACCGTTGTCTTTTGCGTGACCGTCGGCGTGACGTTGGTCGTCGTGGAATGGTTGACGCTGAGCGATTGGTTGGTGACCGTCGGCGTGTTTTTGGAGCCGTTGTCGGACACCAACAGGACGACCACCACGATCAGCGCGATCACGAGCGCAGCGCCAATGGCGATGGCCCAGCCGCTGCCACCGCTCGAAGGAGGTGGAGCTCCGCCACCCTGATACGGATCGCCAGGCCCCCCACCGTAGGGCGGAGCGCCTCCGCCGGGAGGTGGCATGCCGCCTGGAGGGGGCGTGCCACCGGGCTGTGGCGGTGGCGGCGGATAGCCGGGCTGGTCGTAGCCGTCACTCATCCCTCGCTCCTTTCGTGTGAGAACCGGCGGGCGCCTGGACTCGGGCTCAGACTATCGCTTCGGATGTGAGCGGGCGAAACCGCCACGGCTCATGCGCGACATGTCGTTCTTCACCGGCTCGACCTTCTTCATGCCCGCCTTCGTCGCTGCCCGTTCCTGTGTGATCCAGTCCGACGGATAGAATCCGAGGCAGGGCGTCATAAAGTGCCACTGAGCCGAGGGGGAGCACATGCGAGGAGTTGGTAGCGCACTGTTTGTGGGCATCCTGCTGCTGATTGCAGGGGTCCTGAACATCGTTTACGGAATCGCCGCCGTCGGAAACGCGAGTTTCTGGGTAAATGACACGCAGTTCGTCTTCTCGAGCCTCCATACGTGGGGGTGGATCACGATCATCCTCGGCGTCATTCAGCTGACCGCGTCCTTCTCGCTGTTCGCCGGCAACATCTACGGGCGCGTGATCGGGCTCATCGCGGCCACTCTGGGCGCGCTGGGCGCGTTGTTGGACGTCGGCGGGGCGCATCCGTGGTGGGCGCTCGGCGTGTTCGCTATCTGCCTGGTCTGCATCCACGGCCTCGTGGTCCTCGGCGAGCCCAAGGAGGCTCGACCGTAGTAGGGAGAGTCGGAAGTGTCAGCGGGGCATGCACGCCCAAAGCGATGGCCGCGCAGGTGGCTTATAAGCTGATGTTGTTCCGGGCGGCGCATGCGCCGCCCGGCGGAGCCGCACATGTGCAGCTCCTTGACGTGCCGCATGCGACACGTCATTCCTGTGGGCGCATGCGCCCACAGGCGGGAGCGCGCATGCGCGCTCCCGAGCAGGGCCGCATGCGGCCCTGCTCGCCTCGCCGCATGCGGCGAGGCGACCCGATCAGCCTTTACTCAAGCATGTGCCCGGCATCGAAATCAAGCATGCAGCGGGCGGTCCGTGATCAGCTTTCGTGCCCCGCCGGCTTCTCGTCGTGCCCGCCGAACCCCTTGCGCATCGCCGACTGGACTTTGCCCGCGTACTCGTCCAGCCCGCGCGAGCCGAAGCGCGAGTACAGCGCCGCCGTGAGCACCGGCGCGGGCACGCCCTCCTCGATCGCGGCGATCGACGTCCAGCGGCCCTCGCCCGAATCCGACACGCGGCCGGCGAACTCTTCCAGCTTGGGTGACTTCAGCAGCTCCTGCGCGGTCAGGTCCAGCAGCCACGAGCCGACCACGCTGCCGCGCCGCCAGACCTCGGCGACCTCGGTCGTGTCGATCTCGTACTTGTAGTACTCGGGATTCTCCAGCGGGCTCGTCTCGGCGTCCTGCTCCTGTTGGCGCAGGCCCGCGTCGGCGGAGTGGATGATCGACAGGCCCTCGGCGTAGGCGGCCATCAGGCCGTACTCGATGCCGTTGTGGACCATCTTCACGAAGTGCCCCGCGCCGTTGGGTCCGCAGTGCAGGTAGCCCTGCTCGGACGGGCTCGGCGCGCCGCTGCGTCCGAGCGTGCGCTCCGCGGAGTCCACTCCCGGGGCGATCGTCGCGAACAGCGGGCTCAGACGCTGCACGACCTCGGTCTCGCCGCCGATCATCAGGCAGTAGCCGCGCTCCAGCCCCCACACGCCGCCGCTGGTGCCGCAGTCGATGTGGTGAATGCCCTTGCCCTGCAGTTCCTGCGCGTGGCGGATGTCGTCGTGGTAATGCGTGTTGCCGCCGTCGATGATCGTGTCGCCCGGCTCCATCGCCTCGGCGAGCTCCGCGATCGTCTTGTCGGTGATCTCGCCCGCCGGGACCATCACCCAGGCGGTGCGCGGCTTCTCCAGCTTGGCCACGAACTCCGCGATCGTGTCCGCGCCCTGCGCGCCGTCGGCCGCGAGCGCCGCCACCGCGTCGGAGCTGACGTCATAGCCGACGCAGCGGTGCCCGTCGCGCATCAGCCGCCGCACGATGTTGGCGCCCATGCGCCCCAGTCCGACCATCCCCAGCTGCATCGGTGTGTCCGTGGCCATCGTCGGGCTCCTTTGCGAGTCGAGTACCGTGCTCGGTGCAGTGTCGCTCAATTCGCCTCCTGCCCGCACCGCGCCCGCGATCCGGCTGCTGCTGGCCGACGTCGACGGCACGCTCGTGACGCCCGAGAAGGCCCTCACCGACGCTGCCATCGCGGCCGTGCGCGAGCTGGACGAGGCGGGCATCCTGTTCGCGCTCACCAGCGGACGTCCACCGCGCGGCATGTCGATGCTGATCGAGCCGCTCGACATGCACACCCCCATCGCGGCCTTCAACGGCGGCCTGCTCGTGGATCGCGACATGAAGGTGATCGAGCAGCGCACGATCCCGTCCGAGCTCGTCGCGCCGGCGATCGAGCTGCTCAGGGCCCACGACCTGGACGTGTGGCTCTATCAGGGCGCCGATTGGTTCGTGCAGGACGTGGACGGTCCGCACGTCGATCGCGAGGCGGCGACCGTGCAGTTCGCTCCGACCCTGCGCGCCGACTACGAGGGCCTGGTCGAGGGGATCGCCAAGATCGTGGGCGTCAGCGACGATCACGACGCGGTCGCGCGCGCCGCGACCGCCGCCCAGGAGCGCTTCGGCGATCACGTCTCCGCGGCGCGCTCGCAGCCCTACTACGTCGACGTCACCCATCCGCAGGCGAACAAGGGCAGCGTCGTTGATTACCTCTCGCGCCGCTATGACATCCCCGATGAGCAGATCGCGACGATCGGGGACATGCCCAACGACGTGCTCATGTTCGCCCGCTCGGGCCTGTCGATCGCGATGGGCAACTCCGACCGCGAGGTCCAGCGCGCCGCCAGGCGCGTGACCGGCCCCAACGACCGCGAGGGCTTCGCCGAGGCGGTGCGGCGCTTCGTGCTCCCGCGCGCGCCCGGCGCTGCCGGCGCTGCCGCGTAGCTCCCGGCGCACGTCCTCGCGCGTATGCGCGCTACGCGCGCGCGTCTTGCTTCACCGCAGCGCGCCTCAGCGCAGCGTTCACCGCAGCGCGCCTCAGCGCAGCGCGCGGTAGCGCCGGATCAGCGCGTTGGTCGAGCTGTCGTGCGCGAGCTCGGGCTCGGCCTCGCCGGTGAGCTCGGGGATGATCGCCATCGCGAGCTTCTTGCCCAGCTCGACCCCCCACTGGTCGAAGGAGTCGATCCCCCAGATGGTGCCCTGCGTGAACACGCTGTGCTCGTACAGCGCCACGAGCGTGCCGAGCGTGTAGGGGGTCAGCTTCTGCGCGAGGATCGTGTTCGTCGGGCGATTGCCCTGCATCACCTTGTGCGGGATCACCGCCTCGGGCACGCCCTCGGCGCGGACCTCCGCCGCGGTCTTCCCGAACGCCAGCGCCTGCGCCTGGGCGAACACGTTCGACATCAGGATGTCGTGGTGCTCGCCCAGCGGGTTGAGCGTCTGCCCGAAGCCGATCAGATCGACCGGGATCAGCTTCGTGCCCTGGTGGATCAGCTGGTAGAAGCTGTGCTGGCCGTTCGTCCCCGGCTCGCCCCAGTAGACCGCGCCCGTCTGGTAGTCGACTTCGGCGCCCTCGAGCGTGACGTGCTTGCCGTTGGACTCCATCGTCAGCTGCTGCAGATAGGCCGGGAAGCGCTTCAGGTACTGCTCGTAGGGCATCACCCCGGCGCTCTGCGCGCCGAAGAAGTCGCCGTACCACACGGCCAGCAGGCCCATCAGCGCGGGCAGGTTGCGCTCCAGCGGCGTGTCGCGGAAGTGCTCGTCCATCGCGTGCATCCCCGCGAGCAGCTCCGCGAAGCGCGGGGGTCCGATCGCGAGCATCGTCGAGAGCCCGATCGCCGAGTCCATCGAGTAGCGCCCCCCGACCCAGTCCCAGAACCCGAACATGTTCTCCGTGTCGATCCCGAACTCGCGCACGCCCTGCGCGTTCGTGGAGACCGCGACGAAGTGCTTGGCGATCGCCTCCTGCTCGCCGCCCAGTCCGGCGAGCGCCCACTCGCGCGCCGAGCGCGCGTTGGTCATCGTCTCGAGCGTCGTGAAGGTCTTCGAGGAGACGACGAACAGGGTCTCGGCCGGATCGAGGTCGCGTGTGGCCTCGACGAAGTCGGTCGCGTCGACGTTCGAGACGAACCGAAACGTCAGCTCCCGCTTGGAGTAGGCGCGCAGCGCCTCATAGGCCATCACCGGTCCGAGGTCCGAGCCGCCGATGCCGATGTTGACCACGTTGCGAATCGGCCGGCCGGTGTGCCCGAGCCAATCCCCGGCGCGCACCCGCTCGGCGAAGGCGCCCATCCGTGCGAGCACCTCGTGCACCTGTGCGACCACATCGACGCCGTCCACGATCAGCGACGCCTCCTTGGGCATCCGCAGCGCGACGTGCAGCACCGAGCGGCCCTCGCAGACGTTGATCGGCTCGCCCGCGAACATCGCCCGCGTGCGCTCTCCCAGCCCCGACTGCTCGGCCAGCGCGAGCAGCAGCGCGAGCGTCTCCTCGGTGATGCGGTTCTTGGAGTAGTCCAGGTACAGCCCCGCCCCCTCGGCGGTCATCCGCTCTCCGCGCGTGGGGTCTGCGGCGAACAGCTCGCGCAGGTGCACCCGCTCCAGCTCGCGATGGTGCTCGCCGAGCGCCGCCCACGCCGGGCGCTCGCGCAGCGGGGGCACGACTTCAGAGGGGATCGCGCTACTCCTCGACGGAGGTCTGCGGCGCGCCGGAGTCGAGCACGTCCTGGCCCCTGTAGAAGCCGCAGCTCGGGCACACGCGGTGAGGCAGCTTGGGCTGATGGCACTGCGGGCACTCGTTCGGCGCCGCCTGCACGATTTTGTGCTGCGCGCGGCGCTTATGCGTGCGCGAGTGCGACTGTTTCTGCTTGGGTGTCTGGCCGCCGGACATGAGCGCGTGGACTCTAGCAGCCGCCGCGTCTAGGCTTGGCGGGATGGAGCTCGAGCAGGCGATCCGCGGTCGCCGCACGCACAAGGTGTTCGCCCCCGAGCCGCTCGCGCCCGAGGTGTTGGAGGAGCTGTTCGAGCTGGCGCGCTGGGCGCCGAACCATCACCTGACCGATCCCTGGCGCTTCCGTGTGCTGGGTCCGCGGACGCTCGCGCGGCTGAAGGAGATCGCCGAGGGGCTCGTGCCCGGCTCCGGGGCCAAGCTCGATCGCGCTCCCACGCTCGTCGTGGCCTCGGTCAGGCGCGAGGGCGAGGAGTCCCAGCAGTTGGAGGATCTGCTCGCGGGCGCGGTCGCCGCGTATCTCGTGCTGCTGGCGGCGCACGGGCGCGGGCTTGCGGGATACTGGCGGACGGTGCCGCTGCTGGACTCTTCCCCGGGGCGTCGCGCGCTCGGGTTGGACGCTGCGGAGCTGCCGATCGGCCTGCTGCATCTCGGCCATCCCCGCCAGGAGCAGCGTGTCACGCAGCGCGCGCCGGTTGCGGACTTCGTGCGCTATCTGCCGTGAGCAGGCCGTCGGCCACGCCCAGGCGCTCGGCGGCGTGGACGCGGTTGCGTCCGGCGCGCTTGGCCTCATACAACGCGCTGTCGGCGGCACGAAACAGCTCGTCGTAGTCAACCGCGGCTCCGCCGGCGGAGCTCACGCCCAGGGAGATCGTCACCGGGATGTCCTTCGGCCGTGCCTGCTCGACCGCCTCGCGAAGCCGCTCGGCCGTGACGATGCCGCCCTCCCGGCCGATGCCGGGGAGCACGATCAGGAACTCCTCGCCGCCGAGGCGATAGACGAGCTCGAACGAGCGCAGCCGCTTGCGCAGCTCATAGGCGATGTCGCGCAGGACCGCATCGCCGCGGTCGTGACCGTGCTCGTCGTTGATCTCCTTGAAGCCGTCCACGTCGCACAGCACGAGACTCACCGGCTGGCCCGTGAGCCGCGCCTGCAGTGAGATCTCCACGAAGCGTGGGACGAGCGCGTGACGGTTGAGCAGGCCCGTCAGCGGGTCGAGGATCGCCTCGTCGCGGTGGTGCAGCTCGGCCGACTGCAACGCCCACACGATCGAGACCACGCTCACCAGCAGCGCCAGCGTGGCGATCGCATCGACCGGTTCGGCGATCGTCGCCTTTGGCTCCACGCCGAGCGTGGCCGTGACGACCGCCACGACCGTCAGCGCCAGCGCCGCGATCACCACCTGGGGTCGAAAGCGCGCCGCGACCATCGCCGCCGGGAGCACCATCCACGGAAGCGCCGGACTCTCGGGGCCGCCGCTCAGCGCCACGCCCGCGGCGAGCAGCGCGAGCGTGATCACGATCGCCCACGCGCTCACGCGCTCGGGGCGGGGGCTCGTGCGGATACGTCGCTCGACGTTGGCGAAGTTCAGCGCGCACAGCGCCAGCAGGCCGAGCGTCCACCAGCCGACCCACGGCGCCACCGCCAGCAGCGCCAGGCCGATCGCGCCCGCGCCGATGTGCCTGATCGTGCGCACCCGGTCGTTGGCGTCGATCACCCGAGCTCGATCGAGCTCGGTCGGGCACAGCCACGACGAAGACGATTTGGACGATGACCCCCCGTTCATTCCTGTCTACTCGGTCGCATTGCCACCGAGCTTTAGGCATGTTTCCAATCTGAGACGTTTGTCTACTCACGCCCGCGAATGCCGCATGGTTGACACGCTTTTGAGCATCTCGTGGCACTCCACATACTCGTAGATCCCTGCGTCTCGCCGGGCGCGCGCGTCGCGCGCGGAACGCAAGCTAGGCTCAGCACCCGATGCCCGCCGAGCCGATCCCCAGCATCAGCGAGCTGATCGCGCAGCGCAGCGGCGAGGAGCTGGCCCTCAACGATCGCCACCTGAACCCGCAGATGGGCAGGATCCTGCGCACGCTCGGCTTCGATCGCGACCTGGACCGGGGGCGAGGGCGCGCATCTGATCGACTCGCACGGCGAGCGCTACCTCGACCTGTTCGGCGGCTATGGCGTGTTCGCGATCGGGCGCTCGCACCCGCAGGCGATCGCCGCGATCGAGGAGGCGCTGGCCGCGCGCACCGGCAACCTGCCCCAGCTCGGCGTCACGCTGCTGAGCGGGGTGCTCGCCGAGCAGCTGCTCGCGCGCGCCCCCGACTCGGTCGGCGCGATGGTGCCCGCGAACACCGGCACCGAGGCCGTCGAGGCGGCGATCAAGATCGCCCGCGCCGCCACCGCTCGCCCGCGCATCCTCTACGCCGAGCACGCCTTCCACGGCCTCACGCTCGGCTCGCTCTCGCTCAACGGCGATGCGATCTTCCGCGAGGGCTTCGGTCCGCTGCTGCCCGACTGCGACCCCGTGCCCTGGGGCGATCTCGACGCGCTCGAGCTCGCGCTCGCGCGCGGGGATGTGGCGGCGTTCGTGGTGGAGCCCGTGCAGGGCAAGGGCGTGAACCTCCCCCCGGACGGCACTATCTCCCGGGCGCCCAGCGCCTGTGCCGCGAGGCGGGCGCGCTGTTCGTCTGCGACGAGGTCCAAACGGGCCTCGGGCGCACCGGGCGCTTCCTTGCCTGCGAGCACTGGGATCTGCAGCCGGACCTGATCTGCCTCTCCAAGGCTCTCTCCGGCGGGATGGTCCCGATCGGCGCCGTGCTCGTCTCGCGCGCGGCCTTCGACCGGGTGTTCGACGGGATGGAGCGCGCCGTGCGCCACGGCTCGACCTTCGGCGGCAACGATCTCGCCGCGGCCGCCGCGCTGGCGACGCTGCGCGTGCTCGACGAGCAGGACCTGATCGCCCGCTCGCGGCGCCTGGGCGAGCTGCTGCTGGAGCTCACGCGCCCGTTGGTCGATCGCTACGAGGTCGTGCGCGACGTGCGCGGCCTCGGCCTCATGTGGGCGATCGAGTTCGGCCCGCCCTCGGGCGCCGCCGCGCGGAGGCTGTGGGAGACGGTCGAGCGCCGCCAGCCCGGCCTGTTCTCGCAGCTGGTCACCGTGCCGCTGTTCCACGAGCACCGCATCTTCTGCCAGGTCGCGGGCCATCGCATGAACGTCATCAAGGCTCTTCCTCCGCTCGTGATCGAAGAGGAGGAGATCAGACGCTTCGCCGCCGCGCTCGAGGAGACCGTCGCCGCGGCCGAGCGCTATCCGACTGCGCTCACACGCTTCGGCCTACGCATGGCTCCCCGCGCGCTCGGCATTCGCCGCGTGCGCGGCTAGGGCGCTCGTCGCACACACCGCTCGGACATGGCGCACACCGCGCCGGCCGCAGCCCACGTCTCTGGCGCCGCCGAGTGCGGTGACCGGCGCCGGCAGGGTCGATCGAAGACCCGAGCATGGGTCTCCCAAAAGGAAGACCGCACACACCGCTAGCCTGTCGGACCGTGCTCGTTCCCCGAGAGGACATCCGCAACGTCGCGATCGTCGCGCACGTCGACCACGGCAAGACCACGCTCGTGGACGCGATGCTGTGGCAGTCGGGCGCCTTCCGCGTCGGCCAGGACGTGGCCACGCGCGTGCTCGACTCGATGGACCTCGAGCGCGAGAAGGGCATCACGATCCTCGCCAAGAACACCTCGCTGCGCTACCGCGACGTCAAGCTCAACATCGTCGACACCCCCGGGCACGCCGATTTCGGCGGGGAGGTCGAGCGCGGCCTGACGATGGTCGACGGCGTGCTGCTGCTCGTGGACGCTTCCGAGGGGCCGCTGCCGCAGACGCGCTTCGTGCTGCGCAAGGCGCTGGAGGCGGGGCTGCCGGTGATCCTCGTCGTCAACAAGGTCGATCGCCCGGACGCGCGCGTGGCGGAGGTCGTGGACGAGGTGTACGAGCTGTTCCTCGACCTCGACGCCGACGAGCACCAGATCGAGTTCCCGATCGTCTACTGCAACGCCAAGGCCGGGGTGGCCTCGCTGGAGTACGACGCCAATCTGGCGGATGGAATTCAGCTCGAGGACGGCAACCTCGCGCCGCTGCTGGATCTCCTGCTGGAGCGCATCCCCGCGCCGATGTACGACCCCGAGCATCCGCTGCAGGCGCTCGTGACGAACCTCGACGCCTCCCCCTACGTCGGGCGGCTGGCGATCTGCCGCGTGCGCCACGGCACGATCAAAAAGGGCCAGCAGATCGCCTGGTGTCGCGCGGACGGGTCGATCCAGAAAGCGCAGGTCGCCGAGCTGTACGTCACCGACGCGCTCGACCGCGTCGACGCGCCCGAGGCCGGGCCGGGGGAGATCATCGCCGTGGCCGGCATCGCCGAGGTGACGATCGGCGAGACGCTCGCCGACCCCGACGATCCGCGCCCGCTGCCGGTGATCACCGTCGACGAGCCCGCGATGTCGATCACGCTCGGCGTCAACACCTCGCCGCTGGCGGGCAAAGACGGCAGCAAGCTGACGGCCCGCCAGATCAAGGCGCGCCTGGATCAGGAGCTGATCGGCAACGTCTCGCTGCGCGTGCGCGAGACCGAGCGCCCGGACACCTACGAGGTCCAGGGCCGCGGCGAGCTGCAGCTGGCGGTGCTCGTGGAGATCATGCGCCGCGAGGGCTTCGAGCTGACCGTCGGTCAGCCGCACGTGGTCGAGCGCGAGATCGACGGCAAGCGCCACGAGCCGGTCGAGCGCCTGTCGGTGGACGTGCCCGAGGAGCACGTCGGCACGGTCACGCAGCTGCTGGCCGCGCGCAAGGGGCGGATGGAGCACATGATCAACCACGGCACCGGCTGGGTGCGCATGGACTACCTCGTGCCCGCGCGCGGGCTGATCGGCTTTCGCACCGAGTTCCTCACCGAGACGCGCGGCACGGGGATCATGCACCATGTGTTCGACCGCTGGGAGCCGTGGGCGGGCGAGCTGCTCACGCGCCAGAGCGGCGTGCTCGTGGCCGACCGCAACGGCTCCACGGTCACCTTCTCGCTGTTCACCCTGCAGGAGCGCGGATCGTTGTTTGTGGGCCCCGGCGAGGAGGTATATGAAGGGATGATCATCGGCGAGAACTCCCGCTCGGACGACCTCGACGTCAACCCGGTCAAGGAGAAGCACCTCACGAACATGCGCTCCTCCACTTCAGACGTGCTCGTGCGACTGGACGCCCACCGCAAACTGACGCTCGACGAGGCGCTCGAGTTCGTGCGCGAGGACGAGGCCGTGGAGGCGACGCCCGGCATGGTGCGCATGCGCAAGGTGGTGCTGCCGAAGGTCGAGCGGCTGAAGGCGATGCGCAACGCGCGCAAGTGAACGGGCGGGGCGAGGAGGTGAACGCCCGGAGCGACATCGTCCTGCAGGGCCTCACCAAGTCCTTCGCCGGCCCCGACGGCCCGATCCGGGCGGTGCGCGGCATCGACGTGTCGATCGCCGCCGGCGAGACGCTCGCGCTGCTCGGACCCAACGGCGCGGGCAAGTCGACCACGATCGACATGCTGCTCGGCCTGCTCGCCCCCGACGCGGGCACCGTCTCGGTGTTCGGCCGCCCGCCCGCCGAGGCGGTCGCGCAGGGCGCGGTCGGCGCGATGCTGCAGACGGGCGCGCTGATCAAAGACCTGTCGGTGCGCGAGCTGGTCACGATGATCGCCTCGCTGTATCCCGCGCCGCTGGGCGTGCAGGAGACGCTCGAGCTGACCGGCGCGAGCGCCTATGCCGATCAGCGCACGAACAAGCTCTCGGGCGGGCAGACCCAGCGCGTGCGCTCGGCCGTGGCGCTCGTGAGCGACCCCGAGCTGCTCGTGCTCGACGAGCCGACGGCCGCGATGGACGTCGAGGGGCGCCACTCCTTCTGGATGACCATGCGCGAGTTTGCCGCGCGCGGCAAGACGATCCTGTTCGCGACCCACTACCTCGAGGAGGCCGACGCCTACGCCGACCGCGCCGTGCTGATGGCGCACGGGCGCATCGTCGCCGACGGGCCCACGAACGAGATCAAGGCGATGGTCGGCACGCGCACGATCCGCGCGACGCTCCCCGGCGTCGACACCGACGCCCTCGCGGCGCTGCCGGGAGTCAGCGCCGCCGAGCGTCGCGGCGAATCGGCGACGCTCGTCTGCACCGACTCCGACGCCGCGATCCGCGCGCTGCTCGCCGCCTACCCGGACGCGCGCGACATCGAGATCGCCGCCGCGGGTCTCGAGCAGGCGTTCCTCGAGCTGACCGGAGACGGGGCGGGCGGCGAGCCCGCGGGGATCGCAGCCGCCGCGGCCGATGAATACCCGTCCCTGCGGGCGGGGGAGGGCAGTACCGGATGAGCTCGTTCGTCTACACCCGCTACGAGCTGCTGCGCACGCTGCGCAACCGCCGCTTCTTCGTGCTCTCGCTCGGGTTTCCGCTGCTCCTGTACTTCCTGATCGCAAGTCCCAACCGCCACACGCAGGACTTCGCCAACACGGGCATCTCGGCGCCGCTGTACTTCATGGTCGGGCTGGCGGCGTTCGGGACGATGAGCGCGATGCTCTCCTGCGGGGCGCGCATCGCCGCCGAGCGCGCCGTGGGCTGGAACCGGCAGTTGCGCATCACCCCGCTCTCGACGCGCAACTACTTCCGCGCGAAGGTCCTCACGGCCTACATGATGGCGCTGCTCAGCCTGCTCGCGCTGTATCTGGCCGGGACCTCGCTCGGGGTCAGGCTCGGCGCGGGCGAATGGCTTGAGATGACCGGCCTGATCCTCGTCGGCCTGGTCCCCTTCGCGGCGCTGGGGATCACGATCGGGCACCTGCTCACCCCCGACTCGATCGGGCCGGCGATGGGCGGTGGGATCGCGCTGCTGGCGCTGATCGGGGGGACCTGGGGGCCGATCGCCACGCATGGCTTCGTGTATGACCTCGTCCAGCTCGTGCCCTCCTATTGGCTGGTGCAGGCCAGTCATATAGCCGTCGGCGGGCACGCCTGGGCGGCGAAGGGCTGGGCGGTGATGATCGCCTGGACGATCATCCTGAGCGTGCTCGCCGGGCGCGCGTATCGGCGGGATACGGGGCGGGTTTAACGCACGAGGCCCGCGCAATTGCGGGCCTCGGGATGCGGCACGACCGTCTCTCGTGCTGTGAATGCTACCGATGTCGGCGGGTGTCGATAAGGTGCCGCCGATGAGATCGATGAGAGTTGCCCGCATTGCCCCGTTGAGCGCCGTCCTGGCCATGGCTGTAGCGGTCACCAGCGCCTCTGCGGCGACCGTGATCCACTTCCAGCCCGAGAGCCTGCCGGCGCTGGAGGCGCAGCTGCACAAGCACGAAGTGCACGCGGTGACCTTCCACCCGACGCCCGCGCCGGGACACATCCACGTCTCGATGAACGACGGCAAGCACTACACGGTCGTCTACACCGCCAACGAACAGGCTCGGCTCGTGGCGCTCGCGACCGCGAACGGCGCGCGCTACACGGTGGCGACGGTCAAACCGAAAGCGGCCAAGTCCACGCACCACACGCTGCGCTACATCGTCGGCGGGATCGTGATCGTGGTGATCGTGGTCGTCGTGGCCGTGCTGCTGGTGGACCGCCGCCGCAAGCTGGGCGAAGGCGGCGACGCCGCCAAGCCGGCGCCGGGCGACTCGACTACGTAATCAGAAGCCCGTATTGGTCTTCACGCGTTTACGATCGGCCTCGTGCAGGCTGCCCTTGGCGTCGAGCGTGGCGCAGGCCTGCTTGATGTCCTGGCCGAGCGCGACGGTGAGCGAGTGGCTGAGCGTCTGCTTGACGAGCACGCGCATGATCTTGACGTGTTCGGCGTTGGGGGGAAGGGTGTAGGCGGGCACCATCCAGCCCCGCTCGGAGGCCAGCTGGGCGGCTACGTCGAACTCGTCGTAGGGGTGCTCGCCGGCCAGTTTGAAGGCGACGAGCGGGAGCTGCTCGTCCTGTTCGCCGCCGATCAGCTCGAAGTCGCAGTCGGCGATCTCCTTGGCGAGCGTGCGCGCGTTGTACTTCATCGTCTCCATCGCGTAGCGGTAGCCGGAGTGGCCGAGGCGGACGAAGTTGTAGTACTGCGCGAGCACCATCGCCGAGCCGGTGGAGAAGTTCAGCGTGAAGGTGGCGTCGCGCTTGCCGAGGTAGTTCTCGTAGAAGACGAGATCCTCGGCGAGGTCGGCCTTCTCTCTGAAGATGAGCCAGCCGATGCCGGGGTAGACGAGCCCGAACTTGTGGCCGGAGACGTTGATCGAGCGGACCTGCTCCAGGCGGAAGTCCCACTCCGAGCCGGGGTAGAGGAACGGCCACACGAAGCCGCCGGAGGCGGCGTCGACGTGGATCGGCACGTCCAGGCCCTTGTCGTTCTTGAGGCTCACGAGCAGGTCGTTGATCCCGCGGATGTCGTCGGCGTGCCCGGTGAAGGTGGTGCCGAGCACGGCGGCCACGGCGATCGTGTTCTCGTCGACGTGCGGCTCCACGTCCTCGGGGCCGATCGTGTACTTGTCGGGCGCGAGCGGGACGATGCGCGGCTCGACGTCGAAGTAGCGGCAGAACTTCTCCCACACGACGTGCACGTCGCCGCCGAAGACGAGGTTGGGGCGATCGGTCGCCTTGCCGGCGGCCTCGCGGCGCTCGCGCCACTTCCACTTCAGCGACAGCGCGCCGAGCATGATCGCCTCGGAGGAGCCCTGGGTGCGCGCGCCGGTGGTCTCGCCGGGGGCGTTGAAGAGGTCGGCGAGCATGCGGATGCAGCGCTGCTCGATCTCGGCCGACTGCGGGTACTCGGCGTGGTCGATGAAGTTCACCTTCAGCGCCGCGTCGATGACCTGGTGGGCCTCGGGCTCCATCCAGGTCGTCACGAACGTCGCGAGGTTGCGCATGGGCAGGCCGTCGAGGATCATTTCCTCGCCGACCAGGCGCATCGCTTCCTGGGCGGACATCCCGGCCTTGGGGAGCTTGTTGTCCGGAGGGGGCTCGAGCAGGAAGCGGTTGCCGAACTTGCCCTCCAGTTTCTCGATCTGCGAGAGCGTCAGCGGGGGCGGGCTCGTATCGGGCCGATCCTCGGCACGCTGCGGATCAGGGGGCATGCGCGGCGATCATACTCCCGCGCCCGCGCGGGCGGGGAGGGACCCAAGGCAAGAATAAGACTCAATCTTGATAGGGTGGGGCGCGTGGCTATGAGGATCCGGGGCGAGGGGTGTCGCTCCCGCTCACGTGGGCGGGCGGTGTGGCCGGTGCGTCCACGCATGTTGGCGGTGGTGGTCTGCGCTTTGGTGGCCGCGTTCCTCGCGGGCTGTGGAGCCGGTGGCGCGGGCGGCTCCTCCAGCGGCAAGATCGATGCGGTCGCGGCGGAGAACGAGTACGCGAACGTGCTCGAACAGATCGGCGGCTCCTACGTGAAGGTCACGGCGATCGAGAGCAACCCGAACACCGACCCCCATACCTACGAGGCGAGCGCGAGCACCGCCCGGGCCGTCGCGGGTGCGAAGCTGCTGATCGAAAACGGTGTGGGCTACGACACCTTCATGGGCAAGATCGAGTCGGCCTCGCCCGACTCTTCAGCGGAAGGTGATCGACGTCCAGAAGCTGCTCGGCCTGCCGGAATCGACTCCCAACCCGCACCTCTGGTACCGGCCGAGCACGATGCCGCTGGTGGCCAAGGCGATCGTCGGCGACCTCTCGACGCTGCAGCCCGCGCATGCGGCCTACTTCCGAGCCAACGACGCGGCGTTCGAAGCGTCCTTGCGGCCGTGGCTGCAGGCGTTGGCGCAGTTCGGCAAGCGCTATCCGGGGACGACGGTCGCCACGACCGAGCCGGTCGCCGACTACATGCTCGAAGCGGCCGGGATCGAGAACCTGACGCCGTTCAGCATGCAGGCGGACATCATGAACGGCACCGACCCGGCGCCGCAGAACGTGAGCCTCCAGAACGGCTTGTTCTCCGCGCACAAGGTCAAGGTGTTCGTCCACAACCAGCAGGTCACGGACTCGCTCACCGAATCGTTTGTAGATGCCGCCAAGCGCGCCGGGATCCCGGTGGTCGGCGTGTACGAGACGATGCCCACCCCCGGCTATGACTACCAGTCGTGGATGCTGGCCGAGGTCAGGGCCTTGGAAAAGGCAATCTCTGAACACGCCTCGACAGAAAAACTGTGAACGGGGCGGGCGCAGCGGTGAGCGAGAGCAGGGCGGGAGCAGCGGTTGGCGAGAGCATCCTCGAGGTGCAGGGCGTGGATGTGCGGCTGTCCGGTCGCAAGATCCTCGATCGGGTGAGCTTCGAGATCGCGCCCGGCGAGTTCACGGGATTGATCGGATCGAACGGGGCGGGCAAGACGACCCTGTTCCGCGTGATCCTCGGGCTGCAGTCCGCGAGCGCGGGAGAGGTCCTCTTCGGTGGGTCGGGTGGGCCGGCCCATCCCCGTGCGCGGGGACGCCAACCGGTCGGCTTCGTCCCGCAGAAGTTCCTGCTGGATCCGGACCTGCCGCTGCGGGCACGGGACCTGGTCGGCCTCGGCCTTGACGCCCACCGCCTCGGCGTGCCGCGCCCGTCCCGCGCGCGCCGCGCGCTGGTCGACGAGATGCTCGCGGCCGTCGATGCCGAGCGTTTCGCCGACACCCGCGTGGGCAGGCTCTCCGGCGGGGAGCAGCAGCGCATCCTGATCGCCCACGCCCTGATCGCGCGTCCCCGGCTGCTGCTCCTGGACGAGCCGTTGGCGAACCTCGACCTGCGCAGCGCCCACGAGGTCGTGGCGCTGCTTGCCCGGATCGCGCGCGAGCAGGAGATCGCGGTGTTGATCTCGGCGCACGAGATCAACCCGCTGCTCGGGGTGATGGACCGCATCGTGTACCTCGCGGCGGGTCGCGCCGCGAGCGGCAGCACCGATGAGGTCGTGCGGGCGGATGTCCTCAGCAAGCTCTACGGCCACCATGTCGACGTCCTGAACGTCCACGGACGCGTGCTGATCGTCGCGGGCGCCGGCGAGGACACGGACCTCGCGGGGCACGAAGTCGCTTTCCCGAAGACCGAGACCGCCTCGTGAGCCATTTCCTCAGTCCGGTGTTCGCCCCCGGGTTCTTCGGCAGCGAAGCGGTCCACATCGCGCTGGGCGTGGGAGCGATCGTCGCGATCGTCACGGGGGTCGTCGGGGTGTTCACGGTGATGCGGGGCCAGTCCTTCGCGGGCGAGGCATTCGGCGACATCGGCACGACGGGAGGCTCGGGCGCGTTCCTCGTCGGGGTTGGCCCGTTGTGGGGATTCGTGGTCGGCAACCTGCTCGCGGCCGCGGCGATGGAGACGGTCGGGATACAGCGCGCGCGCGGACGGGACCTTGCCACCGGGATCGTGCTCGGGGCCTCGATCGGACTGGCGGCGCTGTTCCTCTACCTCGCTACGACCGAACAGAGCACCACGGGCGCGACGGTCACGATCCTGTTCGGCTCGGCGTTTGCGATCGCGAGCTCGACGGTCCCGCTGATACTGCTCCTCAGCCTGCTCGTGCTCGGCTTGATCCTCGCGCTCTACCGTCCGCTGCTGCTCGCCACGGTGAGCCCCGAGATGGCGGCCGCGCGCGGAATCCCCGTCCGGCTCGTCGGGATGCTCTACCTGGTCGCGCTCGCGCTCGCGGCCGCGCTCGCCGCGATCACGATCGGCTCGATCCTCGGGACCGCACTGCTCGTCGGCCCGGCCGCGAGCGCCCTGCGGCTGACGAAGCGCCCGCTGCGGGCGATGCTCACCGCGGCGGGGATCGGGATCGGGGCGATGTGGCTCGGGATCGTCCTCGCCTATGACAGCTACGAATGGCCGCCCGCGGGACACGGGTGGCCGGTGAGCTTCTTCGTCGTGAGCATCGTCTTCGTCGTCTACCTCCTCTCCGGGCTGGGAGAGCGACGAGACGAGCGCCGCGCCGACGATCCCCGCCCCGATTCCCGCTCCACGCCGCCAACGCTCCAGGCCGCGCCCGAGGGCCAGTAGCGGCGGAGGCACGAGCCATGTTCTCGGGCTTCATGGTCAACGCCTGGACGGTCGCGAGCATCGTCGCGGTCGTCGCCGGCGTCGTCGGTTTCTTCACGGTCCTGCGCGGGTCGGCGTTCGCGGCCCACGCGATCCCGAACGGATCCTTCGCGGGGGCCGCGGGCGCGAGCCTGATCGGGGTGAGCACGCTGCTCGGACTGGGCGTCTTCTCGCTCGCCGGAGCACTCGCGATCGGCCTGCTCGGCCGCAGGGGACGCCACGACGTCGCGACCGCCCTGGCGCTCGTGATGATGCTGGGCCTCGGCGCGCTGTTTCTCAGCTTCAGCGAAGAGTACGCGCCCGCCGTCTACTCGCTCCTGTTCGGAGAGGTCCTCGGCATCTCAGGCAACGACGTCGCCCCGACCGCGATCCTCGGCCTCCTGTGCGTGCTCGCGATCGCCGTCCTCTACCGACCGCTGATGCTCTCCTCGATCCTGCCCGAGGTCGGCGAAGCCCGCGGCATCAGCAACTTCCGCATGGAGATGCTGTTCCTCGCCGTCCTCGCGCTGGCAACGGCCATGACCGTGCCGGTCGTCGGGACGCTGCTGATCTTCAGCCTGATGATCGGCGCCCCTGCGGCCGCCCGATCTTTCACCGATCGGCCACTGCCGGCGATGGCCCTGTCGGTGGCGTTTGCGCTGATGATCGTATGGTTCGCGATCGCCGCCTCCTACGAAACCAACTACCCGGTCGGGTTCTTCGTCGGTGCAGCCAGCGCCCTCTCCTACGCGCTGGGGCGGGCGTGGGCCGCCTGGAGCACGAGACGGCGCCGAGGCGCGGGTACGTCTGCGGGGACGTCGGGAACGGAGTCTGGAGCGCTCGCCGGCGGGGGTCTACCATCGTGAGCGTGAGCCCCGATTCCGCCCACGCCGATGTCGCCACCGGCGAGTGGGTGCAGCGCGCCGAGGCGAAGCTCGCCGCGGCCGGACACCGGCGCGGGGGCGCCAGGCGCGCGCTGCTGGAGCTGCTCGACGAGCAGGAGTGCGCGCTGACCGCACAGGAGATCGAGGATGCGCTGCGCGCGCGCGGGAGCGGTCGAGGCCAAGGCGGGCGCCGGCGCGTCGTCAGCCGGGCGAGCGTGTACAGGATCCTCGACGAGCTCGAGCAGCTGCGGCTCGTGCAGCGCGTGGAGACCGGCCAGGCGATGGTCCGCTACGAGCGCGTGTGCGAGCACGACGAGCATCATCACCATCTCGTGTGCGACGAGTGCGGCGTGGTGATGCCGTTCTCCGATCCCGCGCTGGAGCGCGCGATCGCGACGCTCAGCGAGCGGGTGCCGTTGGCCGTGTCCGAGCACGAGATCGTGCTGCACGGCGCCTGCCGCGACTGCGCGGCGTAGCACTCTGCGCGACGGGGCGTCCCCACAGGTAGGCGAGCACGCAGATCAGGGCGAAGACGGCGACGACGAGCAGGACCGGGCCGGAGTCCTCCACGAGCGCGCCGACGACGCCCGCGGCGAGGCCGCCGCACAGCGCGGCCAGCCAGGCGGGGTCGCCGGCGACGGGCGCGAGCAGTCGCTCGCGCCGGCGCACTCCCCAGATCGCGCACAGCGAGCGCGAGGAGCGTGGCCACGGGCATCGCGTGGTTGTGCAGCTCGCCGAAGGCGGCGCTGTAGCGGCGGACGATCACGTCGCGCAGGTCGCCGGCCGAGCGGGCGTGCAGGATGCTGCCGGTGAAGTGCCCGGAGCCGTGGGCCGTGAGCAGGTCGAGCGCGGCGAGCGCGATCAGGGCGAGGACGGGAGCGATCAGCACGAGCAGCGCGCGCCTGCGGGTGAGCGCGCCCGGGCAGCAGCATGACCGTCGCGACGGCGCCGCCGGCGCCGACCAGGATCACGCCCGCCGACCCCCGCGCCGATCCGTGCCGAGCCCTCGACGACGGCGAGCAGGACGCTCGCACCGGCCATCGCCAGCGCCGCGCGGCGATCCCGGATCGCTGGGTACAGCGCCGCGGCGACGGCCGTGAACACGAGCACGGCGAGGCCCGACTTGAGCTCGTTGCCGATGCCGTAGAAGCGCGCGCCGAGGATCGGGTTGGGTCCGAGCAGCGAGCGCATCAGCAGCTGCGTGCCCGCGAGCGCGTCGATGGCGAGCGCGAGGATCGCCACGATCGCGGGGGCGAGCGGCGCGCGCGGCCAGGGCAGCAGCAGATCGCTGAGCGCGCCGAGCGTCAGGCAGGCGAGCGCGATCGTCAGGTACTCGACCGCGGCGCTCGGCTGCAGCGCCGCGGGAATGAGCACCGCGACGGGCGCCCACAGCACGCCCAGCGCGCCTGTGCGCATCGCCCACGTCCGCGCGCGCGGCCAGGGTGCGCAGGCGAGCAGCAGCAGCGCCCACGCGCTCAGCAGCCAGCCCAGCGCACGCAGGCGCCGCGGCCCGATCACGTGCAGGCGGGCCATCAGGGCGCGCAGGCTGCGCGGAGTGCAGCGGTCCGTCGGCGTGGATCGGATCGCCGCGCATGTCGGCCGGAAGCGGGCGGGCCGGATTCAGGCGGTGGAGGATCGTCGGCGCGAGATCGACCGCGGCGATCAGGCCGCGCTGGTTGGTCGTCTGTGAGCTGAGCGCGCTTGCGGATTCTGAAGCGACCTGAGCCGGGGTCCTGGGCGCGAGGCGTTCGCCCGGCCTGAGCCCGGCGGCGCCGGCCCACAGCAGTTCGTGCCCGCGTGGCGCGCGTGCGCGCTGCACGACCAGCAGCAGCTCTCCCGGCGCGCGGGCGGCGTTCAGCGCGCGCAGGTCGCCGAGGCCGGTCGGGCCGGCGGGCAGGTCGGCGACGACGAGGCGGTGCGTGCGAGCGAGCAGCGCTATGCGGGAGAGCAGCGAAGGCGCCGATCCGAGCGAGACGGCGGCCACCGCGCCCGTGCGATCGGCGGCGGCGATCGCGTCGAGGTGATCGGCGCCGGCGACGGCGGCATAGGCAGCGCCGCCGGGGATCTGCGCGGCGAGCAGCCCCGGGCGCAGCAGCTGGGGGGCGTCTTCGGCGCGTCGGCGCGCCGCCTTCCAGCCGACGATCGTGCCGCCTGCGCCGAGCGTGCGCAGCGACATCGGCGGCGGTTCGGCGGGCGTGTAGGCCGAGCGCGCGATGCGGGCGCCCTGCGTGATGTCGAGCAGCAGTTGCGTGGACGCGTATGAGCCCTGGGTTGCGGACATGATCCCAACGGACATGCCCGGGACGCTCGCGAGCTCGGTCTCGTCGGTGGAGAGGAACGCCAGCACGACCGGGCCCTGACGGGGCCGAGGGGCCGGCGTGAGCAGCACACGGTTCCCCGCCGTGACGCCAGTCGCGCCGGCCGTGGCCTGTGCGCTCGTGGCGCGTGGCGGCGCGGGACCCGCGATGCCCATCGCCGTCGCGTCCGGCGCGAGCGCGCCCGCGAGCGCGATCTCGCGGCGGCGGCGAGATCGCCGCTCCCCGCCAGATCAAGCTCAGCCCTCGGCCCCCTCGGTGGCCACGCCCGCGCGCGGGTGTGGGGCAGGACCGGGGAGCGTCGGCGAGCCACCTGGTGAGCTCTCGCCAGGAGCGTCGGATGGCAGCACGGTGCCCTCGATGTTCAGCCGCGGCAACACCCGATCGAGCCACGCCGGGATCCACCATGTGCGCTCACCGATGAGGTGCAGCACGGCGGGCAGCAGCAGGCAGCGCACGACGAGCGCGTCCAGCAGTACGGCGCTGGCGAGGCTCAGACCGAACTCCTTGATCACGCGGTCTTCTCCGAGCATGAACGAGAGGAAGACGCAGACCATGATCGCGGCGGCCGCGGTCACGACGCGCCCGGTCAGCGCCAGGCCCTCGGCGACCGAACGCGAGTGTTCGCGGGTCTGCGTCCAGCGCTCGTGCATGCGCGAGATCAGGAAGACCTCGTAGTCCATCGACAGTCCGAACACGATCGCGAACAGCATCACCGGGATGAACGACTCGATCGGTCCCTGCTGGACGCCGAACACGCCGCCGAACCAACCCCACTGGAAGATCATGACGATCACCCCGAGCGAGGCGGTGATGCTGAGCAGGTTCATGACGGCGGCCTGCAGCGGGATCACGAGCGAGCGGAACACGATCATCAGCAGCAGCGCGCTGAGCAGCACGACCACGCCGATGAACAGCGGCAGCTTGTGGCCGAGCACGTTGGCGAAGTCCACGGCGCCTGCGGTCACCCCGCCGACGTAGACGGTCATGCCGGTCTGGCGCTCGACCGGCGGGACCACGGTGTCGCGCAGAGTCGAGACGAGCTGGGTGGTGGCGTAGGCCTGCGGGGAGGAGTGGGGGTAGACGGTGATCGTGGCGACGTCGCCCGCCGGGTTCAGCTTGGCTGGCGCCACCGCGACGACGCCCGGGGTGGCGGCGATCGCCGTGCGCAGCTTTTCGACCGATGCCGGCCCTCCGCCGTTCGGTGGGGTGGCGGTGGCGATGCCCTGCTTGGCCGCTTCGTGACTGGGGTTGGGAACCTTCGCAACGACCAGCAATGGCCCATTGAAGCCTTCGCCGAAGCCCTGCGCGAGCAGCTCGTATGCGCGATGGGTGGTCTGGTTGGCGGGGTCATTGGAGGCGTCGCTGGAGCCAAGTCGCAGCGCCATCGCAGGAGCGGCGATCAGCAGCATCACGAGCGTCGCGGAGACCGCGATCGTCCAAGGTCGGCGCTGCACGAACGCGCTCCAGCGCAGCCACGTGTGGCCGGCCTGGAGCGTGGCCTCGCCGGAGGGCAAGGCCTGCGTGCCCGTGCTTCCTGCGGTTTGAGCTCCGCTCGCGACACCGGTCACGCTGGCCTGCGCCGCGCCGGTCTGTGCTTCGCGCGCTTCACGGGCGCGCGCGCGGCGGCCGGGACGGGCGACTCGCGCGCCGGCGATCGTCAGCAGCGCCGGGAGCAGCGTGAGCGAGGCGAGCATCACGAGCAGCACTCCGATGGACGCGGAGATCGCGACCCCGTAGAGGAAGTCGACGCCCAGCAGCATCATCCCGAGCAGCGCGATCACGACGGTCGTGCCCGCGAACAGGACCGCGCGCCCGGCGGTGTCCATCGCGCGCACGACCGACTCGCGCGAGTCGGCGAATGTCGGTCCGGGTGTGCGGTAGGCCTCGCGGAAGCGCGTGAGGATGAACAGCGCGTAGTCGATACCCACGCCGAGCCCGATCATCGCGGCCAGCTCGGAGGAGAAGTTGGGGGTGTCGACGACGTGCGTGAACAGCGCGATCGCGCCGAGGCCCGTGCCCAGACCGAAGAGGGCGGTGACGATCGGCAGCCCCATCGCGGTGAGCGAGCCGAAGGTCAGCAGCAGCACGACGATCGCCGCCAGCAGGCCGACCGCGGTGGACAGGCCGAAGCCGGCCTGCTCGGTCGCCTCGATCGCCTGCCCGCCGAGCTCCACCTGCAGTCCCGGCTTGGCGGCCGCGCGCGCAGTGTCCACGACGCGTTCGGGCGCGCTCTTGGGCAGGAGGTTGGCTTTTTCGTTGAAGACGACCGTCGCGAAGGCGATCTGACCGTCGGCTGAGACCTGCTTGCCGGCGGAGGCGCCCGAGTAGGGGCTGATCACGGCGGCGACGTGGGGGAGCTTCTCGACCTGCGCGAAGGTGGCTTCCATCCTTGCGCGCACCGCGGGATCGTGGACGGTGCCGGAGGAGACCTTGTAGACGATCGTGTCGCGGTCTCCCGCCTGTGCCGGGAAGCTGTGCTGCAGCAGATCGGCCGCGCGCTGGGAGTCGGAGTTGGGCAGCGTGAAGTTGTTGGAGTAGCTGGTGCCGGCCGATTGCGCGAGCACGTTCACGGCGACCAGCAGCACGATCCAGCCGATGACCACGTACTTGCGATGGGTTGTAGACCAGCGGGCGAGCTTCAGCATGGCGTTCTCCGGAAGAGGGTCGGTGGGGCCGGTGAGGGGACCGGCCGGGAGATGCTCCCTGCAAGGGTAGCCATCTCTCCTGATCCTACGCTGCGCTCAGGGCGCAGTCCGCCAGGTCCGCGTGTTTCTACCGGATGAGCCGTCAGTTCACGCTTGGATCGGCGGGCATGCGCGCGAGCAGAGCATAGCCGCCGCCCATGCGGTTCAGGACCGTGCTCCAGAGGTCTTCGGGGACGTCGGTGAACACGTCGTCGGGGATCGCGGCATGTGCGATCCAGTCGCCGTCGGCGAGCTCCTCGTCGAGCTGCCCTTCGCTCCAGCCGGCGTAGCCCGCGAACACGCGCCGTCGGGCGGTCGCCTCGGTCAGTTCCTCGATCCCGGCGTCGGGAGCGGGAAAGCCGATCCGCCCGAGCACCAGCAGGCCCGCCGGGGATGGGTCCAGGAACTCGGCCAGGCAGACGATCGCGCTGGGCTGCACCGGTCCGCCGACGTACACGGGCTCCGCCTCGGCGACGGCCTGCTCCAGTTGCGGAACCGCCTCGCCGACGGTGACCGTGGAGGGACGGTTGAGCACCACGCCCATCGCGCCCTCCCGGCTGTGCACTCCGATGAGGATCACGGCCCGCTCGAAGTTGGGGTCGTGCACCGCAGGCGAGGCGAGCAGAAGCTGACCGCGAAGCGATTCCTCCATGATCCATTGAGGCTAGCGCGCTGGAGGTCGAGCGGCGAGCCCTGCGCGAGTCGGACAAATGCGAGGAACGGAGGATGGGCATGGCCATGAGCGCTGACGAGCTCGATGTGATCGTGATCGGTGCGGGACCGGCCGGTGAGGTGTGCGCCGGAGCGTTGAGCGCCGGTGGGTTGAGCGTCGCGGTGGTCGAGCGCGACCTGGTCGGCGGGGAATGCTCCTTCTATGCGTGCATGCCGTCGAAGTCGCTGCTGCGCGCGGGCTCGGTGCTGGCCGAGACGCGGCGTGTGCCGGGCGCCGCGCAGGCGCTGAGCGGAGAGCTCGACGTCGAGGCGGTGCTGCGCCGGCGCGACGAGGTGGTGCACGACCTGAGCGATGAGGCACAGCTGCCGTGGTTGCGCGAACACGAGGTCGAGCTCGTACGCGGACACGCCACATTCAGCGGCGAGCGCGAGGTGCTGGTCGGCGAGGAGCGCACGTTGCGGGCGCGCCGCGCGGTCGTGCTCGCGACCGGCTCGCGCGCCGCGATTCCGCCGATTCCGGGACTGCGCGAGTGCGAGCCTTGGACCAACCGCGAGGTCACGACCGCGCATGCGATCCCCACCTCGCTGCTGATCCTCGGTGGGGGCGTGGTCGGCGTCGAGATGGCCTGTGCGTACACGTCGCTGGGAGCGCACGTGACGATCGTCGAGGGCTCCGAGCGGTTGATCGCGCGCGAGGAGCCTTTCGCCGCGGCGCAGGTGCGCGAGGCGCTCGAGGCGCAGGGCGTGCGGGTCGTGCTGGGCGTCCCGGTCGTCTCGGCGCGGCGCGAGGCAGGCGGGGGCGTGACGCTCGTGCTGGAGGACGGCCGTGAGCTGTCCGGCGAGAAGCTGCTGGTGGCGACGGGGCGAGAGCCGAACAGCGACGGGCTGGGGTTGGAGTCGCTCGGGTTCGAGGCGGGCAGGCCGGTCGCCGCGCAGGACAGCATGCGCACGGCTGAGCACGAGTGGCTGTATGCGATCGGGGACGTCAACGGACGGGCGCTGCTGACGCACATGGGCAAGTACCAGGGGCGGGTCGCCGCCGCGCACATCCTCGGGCGCCCGGTACCGCTCCTGAGCGATGGGCTGCGCTCGCCGCGGGTGATCTTCACCGAACCCCAGGTCGCGGCGGTCGGTCACACGCTCGCGAGCGCGCGCGAGGCGGGGCTGAGCGCGCGCGCGGTCGATGTGCCCACGAGCGCGAACGCCGGTGCGAGCTTCATCGGGCACGACACGCCCGGGACCT
Source organism: uncultured Solirubrobacterales bacterium (assembly GCA_963714025.1). Lineage (GTDB taxonomy): Bacteria > Actinomycetota > Thermoleophilia > Solirubrobacterales > Solirubrobacteraceae > Palsa-744. Next base: position 1,084,628 of record OY970221.1, on the reverse strand, counting down.
GTCGCCTGGTGGTCGACGAGGATCGCGGGATCATCGCCGGCGCGACCTTCACGGGCGTCGAGATGGCCGAGTCGCTGCACGCCGCCACGATCGCGGTCGTCGGCGAGGTGCCGGTGGAGCGCCTGTGGCACGCGGTGCCGTGCTTTCCCACGCGCAGCGAGGTGTGGTTGAAGCTGCTGGAAGAGCTGGGGATGTAGGACAGATCCGGTCGAAGTGGCCCCCTTGCGACGCGTGGTGAGAAGTGCGGCGAGTCCCGCGATCAACCCGAGTGCGCCGAGGATCAGGGCGGCGAGGGCGAGGCCCTTGCTCGCCCCGTCTGAGCTCGCCTGCGAACCGCTCGCTGATGAGGTCGCTGTCGAGGTCGCAGACGGGCCGGCCGCCGTCTGCCCCGCTTCGGGCCCGGCCTCGTCACCGGCGATGTCCTGGATGACTCCGCCTTTCGCGGTGACGTTGATCCTGGGGGAGGGGTGTTCGGCGGTGAGCGAGGGCGAGATCCAGTGGACGATCTGGCCGTTGCTGTAGGTCTGCACGGTCCTGAATTCGAGCGCCTTGCCGGTCGCGTCGGTGGGAATCGCGAGCGAGAGCGGGAACTGGACGAACTGGCCGTTGTTCACCTTCCCCAGCGGTCCGGTCCAGGTCCAGACGATCTGTGAGACCTCGGTGTCGATCGTTTCGCCGTCTTCTTTGATCGGGGTGGCGAGCTTGGTTTCGATCACGTGCGTGCTCCAGCCGGGCACGTTTTCGTAGTCCACGCCGGTGAAGCCCTGGGGGAAGAGCGTGTCGACCTTCTTCACGTAGGCGCCTTCCTGCTCGCCGGGGACGCGCACGTCGAGCGTCACGAAGGCTCCGGCGGGGATCGTGTTGGGGTGCAGGCTGATGTGCGCCTGCGCGCCCGCGGGCGCGAGCAGCGCTCCGGCCGTGAACAGCAGGGCGATCTTCTTGGCTTTCATCGCTGTGCGTTCCTCCTATGTGGATTCGTCTGGTCTGGGGTTCGTGTGGTTTGTCCTCTGTGGACTCATCCGATGGGCACCTTGACCGTGTGGCTGAACTGTTCGAATTCAGATACGCGGTCGACGATTTCGATTTCCCAGGTCCCGCCCGGGCTGAGCACGGCGGAGCTGAAGATGTAGTGGCCGGGACCCGCCACGATCGGCTTCAGCTGAAGCGGGCCGATCCCCTTGGCCGGCAGCTTGGCCGTGGCCGTGAGTTCCTTGGTGGGGGTGAACTGTGCGCCGGTCTTGGCGTCGATGAGATAGAGGTGGATCGTGTTCAGCCCGACCTTGGCCGGTTCGACGGTCATCTCGAGCTCGGCTGGACCGAGGGTGGTGTTGACGGAGAACGGCCCCGAGGCCGCGTCGATCGGCGGCGCGTAGCCGATCAGCGCGGCGGTCACGCCGAACACGCAGATCATCAGCGCAAGCTCGCCGCGCATCGTGCGGCGACCCAGTGCGCCGATACCGCCCGGCGGACGTCCGTCGCCGACGAGGCGCTGCAGTGCGGGGATGACCCGTCCGCGGTTGACCCAGCCGAGGCCGATCAGCGCCAGCAGCAGCGCGATCTTGACGAGGATCAGGGCGCCGTAGGTCGTGTGGAGGAGGCCATGGAAGCTCCGCACGTCGATGTAGGCCTGCACGGCGCCGGTCGTGGCGATCGCGATCACCGCGCCCAAGGCGACCGGGGAGAAGCGCGCGAGCGTGCCGAGCAGCAGCCGGCTGCGCTCGGGCCCCTCGAGCCGGCGCGTGGCGCCGGGCAGCGCCAGCAGCAGGCAGGCGATGCCGCCGACCCACACGCTCGCGGCGAGGACGTGCAGGGTATCGGAGGGGAAGAACACGACGACAGGGCTCTCGATGCTCGCGTGGCCTGCCAGGGCCGGGGTGATCGCCAGGTAGACGGCGCCGAGTGCGAGCAGGACGAGGATCGCGCGCGGCGCGGGCGGGGTCAGCGACTGTCGCTCCGTGGCGTGTGTGCTCGCCGACGGCGTATCTCCGACTGGCGCTGGAGGTATGTCCCTGATCGTCGCCGACGGTCTGCCCCGAGCATCCGCCGGCGGCGTGTCCGGCGGGCTCGGTCGCAGCGTGCGGATGACGTCCCGGCCGAGCGCTCTGGCCAGCAGCAGGAGTGCGCTGAGCGCCAGCCAGTCGATCGCGCGCAGGCCCCATACCTGCCCGAAGCGGCTTTTCATAGTGCTTTCGAGAACCGGTCCTTTCAGCGAGGCCCACAGCGACACGCCCGCAGCGCTCGCGCCCTGCAGCAGCACGCCTAGCACGCTCACGAGCACGCCCAGCACGATCGCCAGCGCGAGCAGACGCCGCAGGCGCGCGGCGAACGCGCGCGAGGCCTCAGGCCAGCGCGCCTGCGAGGCGTGCAGCGCGGCGAGAGCGGGCAGCCAGGCGCTGAAGAGGAAGGCGAGCCCGCCGAGCATCAGCGCGATGCTCAGGTAGTCCAGCGCGCGCACGACGCCGAAGGCAAGCGTGGTGACCTCGCCGCTCTTGTTCTTGCCGATCAGTCCGGCGACCGTGAACTTCGGCGCGGCGCCCGCGTGTCCGATGTTGAACACGAGCCCGCCGTAGACGATGTGCGTGTCGGCGGAGATCACGCGGTAGGTGGCGGTGTAGGTGCCGTCCGGCAGATGGGGCTTCAGGCCGACGCCCATCCAGTGCTCCTCGCCGTGCGGGTGCATGACGTCGAGGTCGTCGACCTCGTTGCCCTGTGCGTCGTAGACGCGCACCGCGCCAAGGGTGCCGCCGACGTCCTGGTTGAACTCGAAGATCACTTCCTGCGGCTGGGTCTGCACGGTTGAGCCCGATGTCGGCGAGGTGCCGAGCAGCTGCGCGTGCGCCCATGCCGCCGGCGCGCTCGCAAGGGCGGTCGCGAGCGCGAGGGCGAGCGTCGGCAAGATCGAACGGCGGAACATCGAAGGCTCCTCGCATGGGTATTGGGATGGACCGGCTTTGATCGACGCGCGGACGACGTGGTCGCTCACGAACCGAGCGCAACGGCAGGCGCGCGCGACACGCAGGACGTCGTCGTTCGCTCAGGCGCCTATGTGGGCGAGCTGCGCCCGTCCCGGCAGGGGCGGAGTTGGGTCTAGCTCGCCGCGAGCGGCGCGGGCGGGGGCGCACCGCGAGGGAGCTGCCGATCAGACGGCCTCCGCGCACGACGAGCGACACCATGCGAGTCCGCACCGGCGTGCTGGAGCATGGACGTGGCCAGTGCGTCGATCGTGCACGGCGCAGCCCGAGCAGGACGCGCTCACCTGGATAGCGGCGTGCCAAGAGCGGCAGGACCAATGCGAGCGCGGGCAGCAGACAGAGCAGAGCGTGCAGCACGAGCAGCGAACTTTACTCCACGGTTCAGGTTCGCGATGACGATCTGCCCGAGAGTCCGCCTGGTGCATACCGGGGCGTGCAACGTCGCGGGGGCGCAGGGAGGCCGACTCCCACACCCGACTGCCGGAGCTCGACTCCCGATATGCTGACTCGCATGCCCAAGATTCCGCAGGTAGGCGAGCCGGCGCCCGACTTCGAGCTCCCCGGCACCGACGGGCCGTTCAAGCTCTCCGACCATCGCGGCGAGCGCGTGGTGCTCCTCTTCTATCCGGGCGATAACACGATGGTCTGCACGAAACAGTTCTGCTCCTACCGCGATCGCGCGGATGAGTTCGCGGGGCTGAATGCGACGGTCGTGGGGATCTCCTCGCAGGATCTTGAGTCCCATGAGGGGTTTGCGGGCAAGCACTCTCTGAATGTGCCGCTGCTGGCGGACGTGGACAAGCAGGTCGCGCGCGCCTACAGCGCGTTCTCCTCGCGTCTGGGCACCAAGCGCGCGGCGATCGTGATCGATGAGCAGGGCGTGGTGCGCCACCGCCACGATCATCTGTTGGGGCTCGACTTCCAGTCGGTGGACGATCTGAAGGCGGCGCTGGACACGTTGCCCATCCGGGCATCGACGTGCACGCCGGCTGACCGAGTCGACCGGGCCTAACGGGCAGTTTGCATGATCACCGGGCTGGAGGGGACACGACTGTCAGCCCGTACTGCGGGGAAGAGTCGTGCGTGGGGTTGCCGTGACTCACGGGGGGTGCAGAGGATTCATATGTAGGTGCCACGGTGGGTGACGGGCGTTTTGGGAGTGGTTGCGGCGGGTGGGGACTCGAAGCTGGCCCACCGTGGTGGTGGCGACGGATCTTGCGGCGCGATGTGAGGCGTGTCGCACAGGAGCAGGCAGGGCGAGGGCGTGGGTCGAGAGGACGCGCAACGCGGGCACGCTGAATCCGAGCGCTCTGGCGCTCTGGAACGCTCCGAGCAGGCTTGTCTGCACAGCGGGGATCTGCGCCAGCGAGCGAGTGTAGGCAGAGCGGTCGCCATGTCCGGCTTGGTTGCGAGGCCATGCATGGCACGCCTCCCGGCGCAGTGCGGCGACCAAGGCCGCGATGCCACGCCGACGGGGGAGAGAGTCAAGGGACATCCTCGACAAGGCAGCGACAGCTTGGGTGTCCCCCCTGCGAGCCGCGACTCAGCCTGCGACAGGCGGCGCGCGCTGTGTGAGCGTCTCGCGGACTCGGGCGGGGGGACACGGAAGGAGCGAGGCTGGCGCTGAGATCGAGGGTTTCTTGATGTGCCGCCGCCTTGTGGGCGCCGCCTGAGAAACGCCACGAAGCCAGCGCTCGCGATGGCCGCGAGCAGCGCCGCCAACCGTGGCCGCGATCAGCGGCCATCGCCGAGAAGGTTTGGTCGCGGGTGGGGTTGAAGCGGGGCGGGGTCGTGGGCCTTCGGTCGGTGGCCGTGGGCGCCACGGGAAGTGGACCTGGGCCCGATAGGGATGGCGTTGGCTCGTCGGCGCCTTTGCCGACAGGGAACGCGGGGGTCGCCAGACGCCGTGCCTGTGGCAGATGCCTGACGGCGCGGGCGGCGACTGCAAGCAGGTCTCGGGCGTGTCCGTAACGGGCATCGGGCGCCTTCGCCATCCCATTGGCGATTGCGGCACGAAGATCGCGCTCCTCCCCGTCGCTCCCGAGCAGCGTCGGCGGCGGGTCGTGTAGATGCGCGTGCATGACTCGCGGCATCCGTCTCGCGCGGGATATGGGACGTCGCCCGTGAGGCACTGGTATAGGCACTGCCGTGAGGGCGTAGATGTCGCTGGCGGGTGTCAGTGTGAGGCCCTCTGATCTGCTCGGGCGACGCGTAGTGGATGCTGCCGACGAATCCGCCGGTCGCCGTCAGACCCTCGGTGTTCGAGCCCTTCGCGACGCCGAAATCGGCGAGGTAGGGATGCCCGTCCGCCGGTTATGAGGATGTTCTGGGGCTTGATGTCTCGGTGGATCAGCCCATCCGCATGCGCCGTGTCCAAGGCGCTGGCGATCGGGCTCCAGAATCTCGATCGTCTGATCCGCGTTCAGTCCCCGTCGTCTGGATCAGCTCAGCCAGATTCGTTCCCTCCATGAGCCGCATGGCGATGTACAGCTTGCCGTCCTGTTCACCGTAGTCGTAGACCGGGACGATGTTGGGGTGCTCGAGTGCCGGCCGCGTGCGTGCCCTCGCGACGAAAGCGTTCGCGGAAGACCTCGTCGGAGTCGAGCTTGCTCGGCGAGCACCTTCAAAGCGACCGGTCGGCCCAGCGAGATCTGCTCGGCGCGATAGACGATCGCCTGCCGCCGACGCCGATCAAATCGTCGACCGAAAGCCTCCCAGCACGTACCCGGGGCTTAGGATCGATGATGAAATAGCCAAGGGATCGTCCGTTAGATCGCTCTAGAACCGCACCGAGTGGCGGCTCTCGTCGCAAAAACGCCGCCTCACGCGAGCGGCGGATCGTAATGTCTTCGCGTTCAGCGGACCGATCCGTCCCATGAAAGGGACTTACGAGGTCCTACGTCGGCATGTGCCCACGCGAATGGCGCGACCGTTACGGAGTCTGTGGCAACTGTCGTTGCGTCTCTTGATCGATCCGCGGGTGCGAGGCGATCGGAGTGGGAGAATTCTCTGACCCCATCTGTCCGCGGGGCCGATCTGCCGTAGGTGCCAGGAGCCCCGATGTCCCTGATCGAAGCGAGCGAGCGAGCGGTCTCCAGTACAAGGTTGGGCGCCACCGCGTCGGCTGCGACATCGGCGATCTGCTCCGCACCCGCGGCCTGGATGAACGTCAGCCGCGCGAGCATCGGATCGAGCAATGCGATCGAACGGCACTCGCCGGGCAGTCCCCGCTTGACGTGCCCCAGCCAGATCGTGTACACCCCGACATCCGGCCCCCGCTCGAGGATCTCGCTGACCGCGGCACGCTCGCCCACGAGATCCTCGTCCAGGAACAGCAGCAGCGCAGGCACGAAGCCGTCGGTCGGGTCTGAGTCGCGATTGCGAGTCGATACGAGCTCGGTCACCCGCTCGAGGAGATCTTGCGTGGCGAGGGTCGCGTCGACCAGGTGTGGGCCGGCGAGCGGCGGGGAGTCGGTGCGAGCGTGTGGAATCCACTTCAACCACTCCCAGCTCTGCCGCTGGTCGGGGTCCACGGCGGCTGCGATCGACACCTCCCGCGGGCTGTGAAGAACGGCTGTCTGCAGCGCCAGCCACAGCCCGAGCCCGTCCAGCCGGTCGTCGGGTCCGACGAGTCCTAGGCTCCCCACGCGAGGAAGATCGACGGTCACCGGGACCATGGGCACCGTGCGGTTGGCATCGAGCAGATCCTGCGCCTGTGCCGGCAGCGGGCGATCACCCGCTGCTTGGGTCTGAACGGTGAATTCAGCCGGCAGGTCGGCCACGCCGATGCGCAGCTCCAGAAAGTCATCATCCGCGGGGCTTCGCTCCCACAGCTGGGGGCGCATCTCGAGCGCTCGCGCGATAATCTCGGCAGCGTCGGGTGCGCTCGCGCGCCGCGCGGCGCTCTCCCTCGCTCGGGCGAGTTCCAGGTCTTCCGCGAGCGTCTGCAGCTGCCTGTCATAACGCGCCGCGCTTTGTCGGAACAGGCGCCGTCCGCTGCGACGCTCGCTCACGTAGGACCACAGCAGAGTCGCAGGGCTGAGCAGCATCGACAGCAGCAGGGCCGGCTGCTCGAAGATCGCCGCGCACGCTCCTCCGAGCACGAGCGGCACCACGGCGGCGCTGACCTGCAGCCTGACGCGCGCGACCTCCGGCGGTGCGGCCTCGAGCTCGAGGCGTGGTGCGTGGTAGGGCGCGGCGAGCCGAGGCTGACGGCTGAACGGAGTCGACCCATCTCTTACGGCGCCGACCACGAGGTTGGGGGCCGCGGCCGTGCTGAACGTGATCACCGAACGTCCGACCTCGACCTGGGAACCCTCATCGGGATTAGCCACAGCTCCTCGAGCAGCAATGTGCCCTCCACCGCAGAGCCGTTGCGTGAGTCCAGGTCGCGAATCTTCACCGCACCCGAGCCGACCTCCACACCCAGGTGCCGGTGGGAGAGCGAGGGATCCTCGAGGACCACATCGCAGGTGGGGTCGCGGCCGAGTACATAGCTCCCCGGGCAGCAGGCTCACGCGCCGGCCCGCCTGGGGGCCGGCGTTGACCACCGTCGATGACGCCTTCATGTTGCGGCGATCCAGGTACGGAGCGCGCTGACGGCTTCGAGGTGAAGCGGGTGCCGGCGGTCGGTGTGATCGTGTCGCCAGAGCGCAGGCCCGTGTCGGTCACGGTGTCGCGCGGCGCCAATCGCCCGAGGCGGGTGCAGTGCAGCGCCTCTGCGTCGATCAGGTCCGGCACAGTCGAGCCCTTCGAGCGATCCCAAGTATTGCGCGAGCGCTCGGCTCAGTTCGTGCACTTGGGTGTCCCGCTTGAGCTCCACTGCGACATCGGCGTAGGCGCGCTCCGACGGCGGGCGGCCGATGCTCAGCAGCAGTTCGATTGTGGCTGGGCTGTCCATTGGTGTTTTTTTAGGTGCAAGTTGTGTGTTGTGTGGTTGGTGTTAGGCAGCCTTGGCGTGTGATGTAGGCGATTACGCCGCGCTTGGTGTGGTTGAAGCGGTATTGGACATAACGCGTGCTGTGTCCCGGTGCTGACAGTTGGATTTCGATTCTCGTCGAACTGTTCAGTACCAGCGGTGGGGTTATGGGTATTGTGCTGTGGGTGTTGTGGTGTCGTATATGTATGGTCTCGTGCAGTTTGCTCCGGCATCCTGCGATGCAGCGGATCACGATCTTCTCGCCGGTATGGACGCCACGTATCGCAGCGATCTGCACGAGTAGTCCCAGTGTCTGGCCGTTGGTGGAGGCGCGGGTGGCGAACAGTGGTGTGAATGTCGAGACGACTGATCGGGGTGTCGTGGTGTGGGGGAGTCGTGGTGAAGCTTGGGTGGTGTTTTGGGTGGGGGTGGGAGTGTGGGTGGTGAGAGGAGCAGTCTGGATTGTGATGATGTGTGTTGTTGTGGTGGTGTTGCCGAATGCGTCGCTGGCGCGTACGGTGATCTGGTATGTACCGGAGGCCTCGAAGGTGTGGGTGACCGTTGTGCCGGTGGTGTCGGGGGTGCCATCGTCCCAGGACCAGGTCGTCGAGGCTACGGTCGACCACACGCTCAGTGGCGACACGGAGAATGCGAGCGCCGAGTCCATCTGGCCTTCGGAGGGCGCCAGGAGCGCGTCCAATCGCGGCCCCTGCGCCTGATAGCCCGCGACCTGCACGACCTCATGTTCTCCTTCGTCGGCCACCCACGCGCTCGCGGCATCGCCGTGCGAGTCGATCGCAACGCTCAGTGGTGAACTGGGAATTTCAGGCATGGAGAGTCCTGCACTGGATATGTAAACCGGGGTGCCAAATGCCTCCCCGGCGGGCGCGGTCGATCCCAGGGCAAAACGTCCGCTGGCCTCGCTCTTCAGTTCCCACACCGCGACGGCGTCGCCGCGACTGTCCATGACGACGGCTGGGCCGTCTTCGGTCACGAGAGGATCGTGAAGTCCGATGGCCTTTCCAAACGGGCCGCCGGGTGGACCTGTGCTGATGCGAACGCCTTCATGCGATGCCCAGGCTATGGTGGTTTCGCCGCTCGAATCCATCGCTATCTTGGGTTGGATCTTGCTGGCTTCTTCGTACGAGGATGGGGCGGTCCAGATGGTCGTAGGTTCTGTGAATTCGCCGGTCGATGTCGTCCTGGTCGAGGTTTCGATGTAGGCTGTCGCACTTTCTGTGTCGTAGCGCGTCCACACGACCGTCGTGTCTCCGCGCGAGTCCATCACGATCGCCGGATCGAGCGCAGGAAGGGAGAACCCGCTTGGCGGGCTGAAGGTGGCGCCCGAGAGGCGTGTTGCCATCTGGACCAGAGGGGGCGTATTCGGACCCATGCCGGCACTGACGGCCCAGGCGGCCGTTGTATCGCCCAGGGGGTCCACGGCAATCGCGGGAGTCAGGGCCGATCCAAAAGAGAAGTTCGAGATTATGGTAGACGGTTCAAATGGCAAGCCGGCCGCATGCGAGGCAGTTTGTATTTCACCAAACCCACCATTATCCCATGCCCATGCGACCGTTGCATCCCCTTTTTCGTTCACAGCTATCACTGGAGCTCCTATGATGTAGTCGTACGACAGGGCCTCCGGTTCGCTGAACACTCCGTCGGGGGTACGCGTAACAGCCTCGACGCGCTGTCCCCCAAGGGTCACAATTACCCATGCGATGGTGGCTTCGCCGGCCGAGTCCATGGCCACGACCGGTGCGGATAGGCCTTCGTCTGAAGTCGAGAGCGTGATGGGCGCTCCGAACGTTCCGCCCGCAGGTCGCCAGGCCGCGTCGATCAGCCTGCTTTCACCTTCGGGGTGCACCCAGACCAGCAGTGTGTCGCCTCTGGCGTCCATGGCCACATCGGCTAAGTCCTTGGCTTCAAAAGTACTTTCCGCGACCTTGAGGGGTGCGACCCAGCCGGGCGTGGCGGCAGCCAGCGACGGTGTCGCGACCATGATCGCGCACAGGAAGCCAAGTATGGAGGATACGGATGTCTTATGTCTGGCCACGAGCGTCGTCCTGTCGCATATGTGGAACGGCGCGACACTTTACTAAATGCCAGATCGACGAGTGGTGCAGGGTAATTGGTACAAAGTCCGCTCGAAGTCTGGTCTTCCGAAACGCCGGGTGGCAGGTCAGGAACGGAGCCAAGCCCTGCTGATCCTCCCGATACGCCGCCGGCTGCGGTGATCGCGCCGGCGGCGTCATCGGAACCGGCGGGCTGTGGGTCACCACCCATAACCCGCGGCCGTCTCTCAGTCGACCGGCACCGTCTCCCCGGCGAGGGGATGCTCCTCGACAGCCCGCCGGGAGTGGGCCTCGGCGAGCTCCAGCTGCAAGCTGCGAGGACGCTCGTCCGGGGGCGGGTGAGAGCCGGTTCCAGGCGCCATGAGAGTCGAGCTCCCACGAGCTCTGGTTATCGGCGAAGGCCCGCTGCAGCGTGTCGAGCAGCTCGGCGCGCAGCGCGGGCGACTCGATCGGCGTGGCGAGCTCGACGCGGTGGTCGAGGTTGCGCGGCATCAGGTCGGCCGAGCCGATGTAGATCGTGTGCTCGCCGTCGCGCTCGAAGGCGTAGACGCGCGAGTGCTCGAGCAGACGCCCGACGATCGAGACGACGCGGATGTTCTCGGAGACTCCTGGCACGCCGGGGCGCAGGCAGCAGATGCCGCGCACGTTCAGCTCGACCTGCACGCCGGCTTGGGAGGCTTCGTACAGCGCCCGGATGCAGCGCCCGTCGACGAGCGCGTTCATCTTCATCATGATCCGCCCGGGCGTCCGGGGCGAATGTGAGGCGATCGTGCGCTCGATCTGGGCGAGGATGCCGTCGCGCAGCTGGTTGGGGGCGATCAGCACCTTGCGGTAGTGCAGCGGACGGCCGAAGCCGGTGAGGTAGTTGAACATTTCGGCGACGTCCGCGCCGATCTGCTCGTCGGTGGTGAACAGGCCGAAGTCGGTGTACAGGCGCGCGGTCGCCGAGTGGTAGTTGCCGGTGCCGATGTGCACGTAGTTGCGCACCCCGTCGCCCTCGCGGCGCACGACGAGCACGCACTTGGCGTGGGTCTTCAGCGCGGGCTGGCCGTAGACGACGTGCACGCCGGCCTCCTCCAGGGCCTTGGCCCAGTGGATGTTCATGCGCTCGTCAAAGCGCGCCTTCAGCTCGACCAGCGCGACCGCCTGCTTGCCGCGCTCGGTGGCGTCGATCAGCGCGGGTACGAGCGGGGAGTCATCGCTCGTGCGATACACGGTCTGCTTGATCGCGAGCACGTTCGGGTCGGCCACGGCCTGTGCCACGAAGCGCTCGACGGAGGTCGAGAAGGAGTCGTAGGGGTGGTGCACGAGCAGGTCGCCTTCGCGCATCGCTCCGAACACGTCCGGGCGCTCTGGGTCGTGGCGCAGCAGGCGCGGGTGGGTGCTGCCGAGCAGGGGCTCCTCGCGCAGCTCGCCGTGGCCGGGGAGGCGCACGATCTGCCACAGCGCGCCCATGTCGAGCAGCCCGTCCACGGGGTAGACCTCGTCCTCGGCGACGCCCAGCAGCTCGATCAGCTCCTCGCGCAGGCGCTCTGAGCAGCGCGTGCCGATCTCCACGCGCACGATCTCGCCGAAGCGCCGGCGGCGCAGCTCGTCCTCGACGGCCTGCAGCAGGTCGGCGGCGTCGTCGGAGACCTCCAGGTCGGCATCGCGGGTGACGCGGAAGACGTCGCAGTCGACGATCTCCATGCCGGCGAACAGCGCGTCGAGGTGGTGCGCGATGACGTCCTCAAGCGCCACCAGCGTGAGCGGGCCGCCGGCGCGCTGCTCCAGGGCCACGAACCGCGGCAGGATCTCGGTGGGGACCTTCACGCGCGCGAACACCGTCTCCTCGGTCGCGGGGTCGCGCACGAGCACGGCCAAGCTGAGGGAGAGGTTGGAGATGTAAGGGAAGGGTCGCCCGGGGGCGACCGCGAGCGGGGTCAGGGCGGGGAAGATCACACGCCGGAAGTGACGCGCGAGCTCGGCGCGCTGTTCCTCGTCGAGCTCGTCCACGCCGACGACCGCGATCCCGTGTTTGGCCAGCGCGGGGCGCAGGCGCCCTTCGAAGCAATCGCTCAGGCGCGCTCCCAGCTCCTGCGCGCGCTCGCGGATCAGGGCGATCGTCTGCGAGGGCGTGCGTCCGTCCTGGCCGGGGCTCTCGACGCCGGCGTCGATCTGATCGTGCAGGCCGGCGACGCGCACCATGTAGTACTCGTCGAGGTTCGTCGTGTAGATCGCGCAGAACTTCACCCGCTCGAGCAGTGGCGCGGACTCGTCCTCGGCGAGCTGCAGCACGCGATCGTTGAAGTCCAGCCAGGAGAGCTCGCGGTTGATGTACAGCGCGGGATCGGCAAGCGCAGGACCCTCCACGGCCGGACCGTCCGCTGCGGGGTGGTCGTCGTCGAACATTGCCCTTGCTCACGCTACACCCTCGGCGCCGGCGATCTGTTGCCAAGCGCCGCGTGCGCACGCGGCGCTCACGTCCTGTCAACGAGGGCGATGAAGGATCACGCTAGTCTGATGCCGGGCAATGGCGCGCCAACTTTGGCTACTACGTCACGCCGAGGCCGAGCCGCACGGGACGCGCCCGGACTCGGAACGTCGGTTGACCCCGCGCGGGGAGCAGCAGGCGCGCGCGGCCGGGATCGCGATCCAGCAGCTCGCGGTGGCCTTCGACGTGGTGCTGTTCAGCCCCAAGGTACGCGCCTGCGCGACCGCGCAGCTGGCGGCCGAGGGCTGGAGCGCGCAGCAGCGCGAGCTGCTGCGCGAGCATCCGCCGCTGGCCGGCGGGTTCGACGCCGCACAGGCGATCGACGAGCTGACGGCGGTCCCTGCGCAGGATGGTCGTCTGCTGTTGGTCGGGCACGAGCCCGACCTGTCGCTGACGGTCGGGGGCTTGACCGGCGGGCGGATCGACCTGAAGAAGGGCGGTCTGGCGGTGGTGCGGCTAGAGGGCGCCGGCGGTGAGCTCGCGCTCTTGATGCGTCCCCGCGAGCTCGCGCTGATCGCCGGCGTCCCAATCGACCGGGACTGAGTCGGTGGTGGCGTCGGCCGCGGCGCCGGGGGCGATCGAGACGTCGATGTCGCCGTCCTGCACGGGGCTCGCAGCACCGGCGGCGATCGCGTCCAGCGACTCCGCGGCGAAGCGGTAGCCGATGCCGAAGTGGGTGTGGATGTAGCGCCAGCGCGGCGAGGCGCGCTCGAGCTTCTGGCGGAGCTTGCGTACGAACACGTCGACCGAGCGGTCGCCGCGAACCATCGCGTAGCCCCACAGGCGCGAGTAGATCTCCTCGCGCTCGAGCACTCGGCCCTCGGCGGCGGCGAGCAGCTCGATCAGCTCGAACTCGCGCCGGGTGAGGTCGAGGCTGTGGCCGGCGACGAAGGCCTGGAAGCGGTCGGTGCGGATCTCGACCTCGCCGGCCTGCAGCGGCTTGACCTCGGCGCGGCCGCTGGCGCGCCGGCGGCGCCGCGCGACGCCCTGCACGCGCGCGATGACCTCCTCGGGGTGGCAGGGCTTGGTGATCCAGTCATCGGCGCCCAAGCGCAGCCCGCGCACGCGCTGGGCCACGGTCGAGGGGCCGGTGCAGACGACGACGCCGAGCTCGGGCAGCGCGCCGCACAGGCGCTCGAGCCACTCCCACGCCTGCGGGCCGAGCACCGCGAGATCGACGATCAGGGCGCTCAGGCGCATCGAGGCGATCGCATCGGTCGGCACGGGCCCGGCGAGCACGCGGTGCTCCCAGGCGAGTCGGTCCAGACGCTTGCTCAGTACCTGAATGAAGCCACTGTCGCGGTCGAGCACCGCAATGCGCAACGAGCTGGCGCCTGTGGTGCTGGACGGCGCCGCCTCCTCCGTGGCGCGGATACTTTCCGTCATCGCCGGTGAGTTTAGGGGACCTCGCGGACCGCGTGTGCAACGTCCTGCCCACGGTAACAGGATGTTCACAAGCGAAAATCGCTATTTGCGGGGTGAATCAGAGCACGTCCGGGCCGCCGTCGGGCGCGGCGTCGGGCGGCACGCCCGTGGGGTGGGAGGAGTCGGAGAACTCCCTGAACAGCCCGGTCACGACGAAGGCGACCTGCTCGCCGATGTCCACGGCGTTGTCGCCGATGCGCTCCAGCGCGCGGGCGACGAGGATCATGTGCATCGCCCACTCGCGCGTGTCGGGGTCATCGCCGATCTCGATGGCCATGCGGAAGATGTCGCGGTTCAGGCGATTGATCTCGCGGTCCTGGCGGACGAGGTCCTCGGCCAGTTCGACGTCGCGCCCGGAGAAGGCCGCGCGCGACTGCACGACCTCCGAGCGCGCCTGCGCACCCATCTTCAGCAGCGCCTCGAGCATCTCGCGGCGCACGGGCGGCTCGTGGCCGGAGAGGGGAATGAGCTTGGCGATGTTCACGCACTGATCGCCCATCCGCTCGACGCGCATGATCACGTGCAGCAGCGCCGCGACCAGGCGCAGGTCGCCGGCCACGGGGGCCTGCAGGGCGAGCAGCGAGAGGATGCCCTGGTGGACCTCGAGGTAGCGCCCGTCGAGGCGGTCGTCGTCGGCGATCACCATCTGCGCGAGCTCGACGTCCTGATGGTTGAGCGCCTCAAGCACGCGGTCGAGCTGCTCGACGACGAGGTCGAGACCGCCGAGCGCGCCCTCTTGCAGCTCGAGCAGCTGTTGCTGGAAGTGCACGCGGCCCTGGGGCGGCGCCGGCGCCGCGCCGTCGTTGGGGCCGCCGATCGCGTCGGGGATGCCCGTCGTCTGCGGGCCGCGCTCAGCCGAACTTTCCGGTGACATATTCCTCTGTTCTGGAGTCTGAGGGGGTGGTGAAGATCTCGTCGGTCGGGCCGACCTCGACGAGGCGACCGTCGAGCATGAAGGCGGTGCGATCGGCCACGCGCGCGGCCTGCTGCATGTTGTGGGTGACGATCACGATCGTCACCCGCGTCTTCAGCTGCTCGATCAGCTCCTCGATCTTGAGCGTCGCGATCGGATCGAGCGCCGAGCAGGGCTCGTCCATCAGGATCACCTCGGGATCGACCGCGAGCGAGCGGGCGATGCACAGGCGCTGCTGCTGGCCGCCGGAGAGGCCCGCGCCGGGCTCGTGCAGACGGTCCTTGACCTCCTCCCACAGCCCGGCGCCCCGCAGCGCCGCTTCGACCTTCGGCTGCTGGGCGGCCTTCGAGCGCGCGCGCCGCCCGTGCGAGGTCAGGCGCAGGCCGGCGGCGACGTTGTCGAACACGGACATCGTCGGGAAGGGGTTGGGCTTCTGGAAGACCATCCCGATCGCGCGGCGCACGGCGACGACGTCGACCGAGGGTTCGTAGACGTCGAAATCATCGAGCAGCACCTTGCCCTCGGCGCGGGCGCCGGGGATCTCCTCGTGCATGCGGTTGATGCAGCGCACCATCGTCGACTTGCCGCAGCCGGAGGGACCGATGATCGCGGTCACCTCGTTGGCACGGAACTCGAGGTCCACGCCCTTGACCTGTTCGGCCTCGCCGTAGAAGGCGCGCAGGCTCTCCAGGCGTACGGCCAGCCCGGGCTTGCTCAGCGCGGCGGGCCTGCTCGCGGCCGAGACCTCTGCGCGCGTGGGCTCGGGCGCCCGGGCTTGGCTTGGCTCAGCGAGCTCGTCGGGATCCATCGTGGCGGTCCTCGGGGTAGGGATGTCGGTGTCTGGTACGGATGGCAGGCCGTTGGTGTTGGGGGTGGGCGTGGTCATGCAAGGCGACTCCTTCGCGCGACGAGTCGAGCTATGAGGTTGAGTATGAGGATCATCGCCACGAGTGTCAGCGCGGCCCCCCAGGCACGGTTTACCACGGCGGTGGTGGGAGATGTGACGTCGTTGTAGATCTGCACCGGTAGCGAGTTCATGAAACCGCCGAGGTCCGTGGAGGTCTTGAAGGTCGCGCCGGCGGTGAACAGCAGCGGCGCGGTCTCGCCGGCGGCGCGCGCGATCGCCAGCAGCACGCCGGTGACCATCCCCGGCAGCGCGGTCGGCAGCACGACGCTGCCGATCACCCGCCAGCGGGGCGCGCCGAGCGCGAGCGCCGATTCGCGCAGCGCGCCGGGAACGAGCAGCAGCACGACCTCGGCGGAGCGGATCACGACGGGAAGCATCAGCAGGGCCAGGGCGAGCGAGCCCTTGTAGCCGGCGTAGGAGCTGCCGGTGCCGATGATCAGGGCGATGTAGATGAACAGGCCGAAGATGATCGAGGGCACGCCGGTGAGCACGTCGACGAAGAAGCGCACGGTGTTCGCGAACCAGCTGCTGCGCCCGTACTCGACCAGCCACACGGCCACGCCCACGCCGATCGGGATCGAGATCACCGAGGCGAGCGCGACGATCTCGATCGTGCCGAGGATCGCGCTCTGCACGCCGCCGATGGTGGAGTTCTTGAAGAAGGTGTTGCCCGTGGGGTCGGTCGTGAAGAAGCTCCAGCTCCAGGAGGACAGGCCCTTGCTGAGCAGGTACCAGACGATCAAGAGCAGCGGGATCAGCGCGAGGACCGTGCCGGCGAGGACACCGCCGCGGGCGATGCGATCGCGGCGCTTGCGCGCGGGCGTGAGCGCGTAGCGGTCCAGGCGTCGGGCCGGCGTGTCGGCGTTAGGCGTGCTCACAGCCCGGTCGCTCCGGCGACGGTGGGGGGCACGCCCTCGGCGCGCTCGTGGGCCGAGGTGCGCTTGGGAGCGCGGGCGCGCGCGGCGCGCAGCACGAACAGGCGCGCGATCGCGTTGACGATCAGCGTCAGCACGAACAGCAACAGGCCCGCGGCGAACAGCGCCGAGCGGTGCAGTCCTTGGGCCTCGCCGAACTCGTTGGCGATCACGGCCGCCAGCGAGTAGCCCTGGCCGAAGAGGTGTTGGGGCATCTGTGGGGCGTCGCCGATCATGATCGTCACCGCGATCGTCTCGCCGATCGCGCGGCCGAGGCCGAGCATCGCCCCGCCGATGATCCCGCCGCGGCAGTAGGGCAGCACGGCCAGGCGGATCATCTCCCAGCGCGTGGCGCCGAGGCCGAGCGCGGCCTCCTTGTGGTCGGCGGGGACCGTGGCCATCACCTCGCGCGAGATCGCCGAGACGATCGGCAGGATCATGATCGCGAGGATCAGTCCGGCGACGAAGATGTTGGGGATCGTGACCACGCCCCCGCCGATGAAGGGGACGAAGGAGAGGCGGTCGGCGATCCACTGCTCGATCGGCACGAGCTTGGGGGCGAGGAAGAAGATGCCCCACAGCCCATACACGACCGAGGGCACGGCCGCGAGCAGCTCGATCAGCACGGTGACCGGTGCGCGCAGGCGCCCGGGGGAGAGCTCGGTCACGTAGATCGCCGTGGCGACCGCGACGGGGACGCCGATCGCCAGTGCCAGCCCAGAGGTGATCAGCGTACCCACGACCAGCGGCAGCGCGCCGAACTGTTCGGCCGAGACGTTCCAGTCGTTGTCGAAGGTAAAGCCGAGAACGCCGAACTTGGCGAACGCCGGCCGCGCTTCGCCGGCGAGGCGGAAGAAGAAGTAGACGATCAACACCAGGATCGCCGCGGCCAGCGCGGTCAGACCCCAGCGCAGTGCGCGATCGGGTAGGCGTGCGGCCGGTGAGCGCTCGAGAGTTGAGCGCCCACCGGCCGGAAGCGATGCTGCCTCCATAACCCTGTCTATACCCGATCGGCGTGGGTCATGGAGCGACGCGAGCGGATCAGCCGCCGAGCGGTGAGCCGTTGCATTCGAGTTTCGTGACGGCTTCCTTGGACTTCGCCAGGATCGAGGACGGCAGTGCCGCGTAGTCGGCCTGGGCGAGCACGGACTGGCCCTGTGAGCCGAGACCGTAGTTCAGGAATTGCACGACGCCCTTGGCGGCCGCTTCGCCGCCGGGGATGCCGGCCTTGCACATGTCCTTGTAGACCACCACGAACGTCTGCGAGGTGATCGGGTAGGCCTGTGCGCCCACGGGGTTTGAGATCTTGATCCCGAGGTTCGCCGGCACGACCACCACCGAGGCGGCCGCACTGGTCGAGGCCAGGCTCGGCGCGACGAAGTTGCCGGCTTTGTTCTTCACCGATGCGTAGGTGAAGTTGTGCTGCAGCGCGTAGGCCTGCTCGACGTAGCCGATGGCGCCGGTGGTCTGCTGCACGGCTCCGGCGACGCCGGCGTTGCCCTTGGCGCCGGTTCCGGTCGGCCACTGCACGTCCTTGCCTTCGCCGACCTTGGACTTCCATTCGGGATCCACGGCCGAGAGGAAGCCGGTGAAGCCGGCGGTCGTGCCGGAGGAGTCCGAGCGGTGGATGACCGTGATCGGGGTGCTCGGCAGCGATACGCCCGGGTTCAGCGCCTTGATCGCGGCGTCGTTCCAGGTCTTGATCTTGCCGAGATAGATGTCGGCGATCGTTGAGCCTTCGAGCTTCAGGCCCGACTGCACGCCGGGGAGGTTGTAGGAGACTGTGATCGCGCCCAGGAACATCGGGATCTGCTGGACGGGGCCGACTTTTTCAAGCGAGGCGAAGTCGGCGGGCTTCAGCGGCGGGTCGGAGGCGCCGAAGTCGACGGTCTTGGCCGCCAGCGAGGTGATCCCCGCGCCGGAGCCGACCGCCTGGTAGTTGACGGTCAGGGGCGAGAGCGAGGATGCCCACTGCTGGTAGACCGGTGCCGCGAACGTCGAGCCGGCGCCGGAGATCGTGCCCCCGGTGCTGCTCGAGGACGACGAGCTTGAGTTTGAGCTGCTGGAGCCGCACGCGCCGAGGCCGAGCGCCAGCGCTGCGACGCCTGCGAGCGCGCCAATCTTGTTATGGATCACTGAGAGTCTCTCCCTCTACTGGGTTATGTGGGTGCCGGTCGCCACGCCGCGAGCGTTCGCACGCAAGCGGAGTCCCTGCCGGCCGATGTTGCCTTGCGTCAGTCTCACGAATCGCCGACGGTACCGATGTGAACATTTCGTAAAAGCGAGTCGGTGGACTCGTCGGGGATGTCGGAAACGTCGGCAGGCTCGCCGGCCGCGCCGCTGCCGCCGGTGCTCTCGCGCGCGGGCTGGGGCTGGAAGCGGTAGCCGAAGCCCGGGTGGGTGTGGATGAAGCGGCGATCGGGCATCGCTGTCTCGAGCTTGCCGCGCAGCTTGCTGACGTACACGTCGACCGAGCGATCGCCGGGTCGCAGCTCGCCGCCCCAGACCTCGGCGTAGAGGGCCTCGCGCGTGACGATCGCGCCGGCGTGCCGGGCCATGGCCGCCAGCAGTTCGAACTCGCGCACCGACAGCGTCAGCGCTCGTCCTGTGGCCAGCACGAGACCCTCGCCGAGCCGGATCTCCAGTTCGCCGGCGTACAGGGTGCTCGTGTTGTCGGCAGCGGCCGCCACGGGCAGATAGCCTCGCCTGGAAGGTCCCCGGACGGGTTGCGAAGTCGTGATCGAGTCGTGAAGAACTCGTGAAGAGCGCCCGCCGTATCGGCGGATGTCCATAATCTCCGGCGATGAGCCTGTTCGCGCGCCCGATCGACACGACCCTGGCGGCCTTGCTGGAGGATGCGGGGCGCAACGTCGAGCGTTCGGCGCTGCTGCTGCGCGAGCTGTTGGGCGCGTTCCCCGAGCACGCCTCGCTGGCCGCGGACCTGGGCGCGTGCGAGCAGGAGGGCGATCGCATCACCCACGACATCATCCATCGCATGGGCGGCGGGCGACGGGTACGGGCGCCGTTTGACGCGGGCGACGGCTACGCGCTGGCGACGGCGATCGACGACGTGGTCGACTACACCGAGCAGGCCGCCGCACAGTTGGACCTGTACGGCGTGGAGGCGCCGATGGAGCAGGCGGTGGAGTTCGCCGACGTTCTTGTTGCGGCCGGCGCGGAGATCCTGGGTGCCCTGCGCTGCCTGCACAGTGGCGGCGAGCTCGGACCGCACCTGGTGGAGATCCATCGTCTGGAGAACGTGGGCGATCGGCTGCAGCGCGATGCGGTCACCTCGCTGTTCGCGGGCGGCATCGACCCGATGGTGGTGATCCGCTGGAAGGACATCTTCGAGTCGCTCGAGGCCGCGGTGGACGCGTGCGAGACGGTTGCGCACGTGCTCGAGGGGATCACGCTGAAGCGCAGACGGCGCTGACGCGCCCCCGGCGGCGCATGCGCCGCCGGCCTGACGGTGCATGCACCGTCAGGAGGAACCCGTGCATGCACGGGTTCCAGGCAGGGTCGCATGCCACCCTGCCCCGTCGCCGCATGCGGCGACGGACTGAACCCCGTCAGTGTGCGTCCTTCAGGCGCTGCGTCAGGTCTCGAGGTGGCGTGAAGACATAGCTCCGGCCCTGTCGCCGCTGCTCGAGAAATCCGCGGTCCACGAGTGGCAGCAGGTCGCTTCTGGCTGTCTCGTGCGTGACGCCGTACGCCACCGCATGGGTCTTGAACCCGTAGGTGGCGTCGGGTGTGCGCAGAGCATCACCGAGCAGCGCCAGCTGGCGGTGGTTGAAGTCGCACGAGCTCCGCAGGAGCTTCTCCACGTCCCGCACCTCTCTCACCTTGCGACGCAGGTAGGCGTGCAGTTCCTCAACGGCTCTTTCGACCACTTCGAGTTGATACGCGATGAAGTACGTAGCGTCGCGCTCGTCGGTCTCGGTCAGCAGATATGCCTTCGTGTACTTGGCAGGGGCGTTCTGGAGGATGCGTGAGATCGACAGGTATTCGACCAGCCAATATCCCCGTGTGCGCATGTACCAATAGAACAATGCACGCGCGGTGCGACCGTTGCCGTCTTCGAAGGGATGGTCATAGCCGAGCCAGAGGTGGAGCAGGATGGCGCGTATGACGGGATGCATGAAGTGCTCGGCCGTCTCACCTTCGTTGGCGAACTCGCAGAGTCTGCGTAGGCGTTCCTCCAGCTGCTCGGCAGGTGGCGGCTGATAGATCAACTCGCCGGTCTCGCGCTCGTAGACCCCGACGCGCTCCTCGTCGGGTCGCTGGAGCCTTCCCGCCGCATCCGGGTTGTCCAGCGTCCCTTCCGTGAGGATGCGCTGTAGCTCGAGAACCGCCGCGGGCGTCAGCTTCTCTCCGATGTCGTCGCGCATGAAGTGCAGCGCCCTGTAGTTGTTGAGGATCATCCGCTCGCTGCGGTCCTCGGGCTCACGTCCAGATCGAAGCAGGTCCTTGGCCACCTGCCGCGAGGTGGTCGCACCCTCCAGCTGGCTCGAGCGGATCGCCTCCTCCATGAGCGAGTTGACGAGGTAGTGGTGCCGAGCCTCGGCGTCGGTCGTGACCACCTCCGACATCGCCACCTCACCGGCGCACCGCTGATCCACGAAGTGCAGTCCACGAGCAACCAGGTCAGGGGTGCCGTACGTGAAGTGCGCGCCGACTGGATCTGTCAGGGGAAGCTCGCGATGCGTCTGGCTGCGCGCCCACTTGATCAGGAACCACCACTCTCTGGAGGTCAGATCGGATGGGGGCTCCAGATGCCGCAGCCTGTCCCAGTGGAGATAGTTCTGTCCCTGCCGGGGCAGATCCTGGCGCAGGAGCTCGGGTAGGCGAGCAGGGTCGGCATCGACCAAGAGCTCGGTGAGTGTGGGTGCCGACTCGACTCGCATTGATCCAGATTATCTCCTCGAGTTGGAGAATAGCATATGTATCTCCAGATTCCTGGACCAACTTGGATCAGCTTGGATCAAGGTGTAGGTCCAAGTTTCTGGATCTACTTGGATTGATTTGGAATAAGAAATCCCTGCAAACGTGGGTGAGGGGGCTCGGTAGACAGGGTTTCATGCCTGAAATCGACGGGCCTCGTCGCACACTCCCCTGTCAGGTCGCTTGCGCCTGACCACGGCACATAGCCCGGCCTTAGGCGCCTCCCCCGAACGTGGTCGCCGGAGCACTCGCTTCCAGCCGTGCCCCGCTCGGGTCGCCCTGCAGGAAGGCCTGGAACGGCAGCGAGGCGCCTGCGGCGACTTCCGGGAGCACCGCTCGGCCGGCTGCGACGACCCGGCCGGCGCGGCGCGCGAGCACATAGACGACAAGGTTCTGCTGGGTCACGCTCGAGCCGTTGCGCACCGTGCCCGCGGCGCCCTGCGTACCGCCTTCTTCGCTCGTGTGCACCCCGCGCACCTCGATCCGCGGCACCGCCCCGCTGACGCTCGGCGCTTCGCCCACGGTCGCGCTCACGCTCGCGGGCGTGCCCGAGGCGAGGATCTGATCGTCGATCCACACCGCCCGGCCGTGCGCGGGCAGCGAGCCGAGCGAGGTCAGCGCCGGTTCGAGGCCCGCGGTGTTGTTCTGGAAGAGCGTCGTCCCGTGCGCGTCCTTGACCGTGATCGCGATCGGGACCGCGCGCAGGGCCTGCGCTGAGGTGCTCTGCAGCTGGATCACCGCCGCGTTGCCTTCGTGGCCGTGCACGACCGTCGCGCTCAGCACCCGCACCTCGCTGCTCGCCTTGGCGATCGTCAAGCCCTTTTCGGCCAGGCGCGTGTGGTGGGCGGCCCGTTCGAGCTTGGCGCTCTTTTCGGCCGTCGTCTCGCACGCGCTGAGCGCTGTCGCGAGCACCGCCGCGGTCAGCGTCGCCGCGAGCGCCCTCACCGGGCCGCTCAACCGAATGCCCCGCCGACGTAGTCGCGCGTGCGCTGGTTGCGTGGGGCGCCGAAGATCTGCGTGCTCGGGCCGTACTCCACGAGCTCGCCCAGGTGCATGAAGGCCACGTGGTCGGCCACGCGCATCGCCTGCTGCAGGTTGTGCGTGACGATCACGATCGCCACCTCCGAGCGCAGCTCCACGATCAGCTGCTCGATCGTCGCCGTGGAGATCGGATCGAGCGCCGAGCAGGGCTCGTCGAGCAGCAGCACCTCGGGCTTGACCGCCAGCCCGCGGGCGATGCACAGGCGCTGCTGCTGGCCGCCCGAGAGGCGCAGCGCGGGATGATCGAGATCGGCCGCGACCTCCTCGTAGAGCCCCGCTCGCTGCAGCGCCGCCACCACCTCCGGCTCCAGCTCACGGCGCGAACGACGTCTGCGCCGCCCTTTCGGGGCGTGCTCCTCGCGCAGCGCATACGCGACGTTCTCGTAGATGCTCATCGGGAAGGGGTTGGGCTGCTGGAAGACCATCGAGATGCGCCGGCGCAGGGCGTTGACCTCCATCGTCTCGATCTCCTGCCCGTCCAGCGCGATCCGCCCCGCGCGCGTGGCGCCGTCGGTGATCTCCGTGAGACGGTTCAGCGAGCGCAGGAGCGTCGTCTTGCCCGAGCCCGACGCGCCGATCAGCGCCAGCACCTCGCCCTGGCGCACCGGCAGGCTCACGTCGCGCACCACCCAGCGATCGCCGTAGGCCAGCCACACCCCTTCGATCGCCATGCGCTCGATCGTCGCGCTCGCCGGAGGGCGCGTGCTCGCCGCGGTGACGTCGGCGCCCGCGCCGGGCATGGCGCCGGGGACAGCGTGTCCGTTCTGGGCGAGGGCCCCCGTCACCGGAGAGCTCGTGAAGCCCGCCGCCGAGCCGGGCGGCGCGTCGGGGTCTGCGGGCGCGAGTGGACGGGGCTCCACCAGGGCCGGAGAGCCGTGGCCGGCGATGCGGCGCGCGCGCGGCGGTCGCGTGGGACTCATGTCGCGTCCTCGCCCGTGCTCTTCCAGAAGGGCAGCCACGACCAGGCGATCATCCGCTCGAACATGCCGCGGCGCTCGTGCGTGATGCGCGTCACGAGCGCGTTCAGCGCGATCACCATCAGCAGCAGCACGAACGCCGCCGCGTAGGCCTTTTCGGCCTGGTTGCCTTCGCCGGCGGGGGAGAAGTATTTGACATAGCTCGTCAGCGTCCCGCCGGTGCCGCGCAGCGTCGAGAGCACCGGCGCGCCGCCCGCGCCTTCCAGGTGCAGGGTCGCTCCGAGCAGGATCACCACGATCGCCGTGTCGCCGATGATCCGTCCCAGGCCCAATGTCACGCCGCCGGCGACGTTGCGCCGGATCGAGGGCAACAGCACCTTGCGGATCGTCGTGATCTTCGCCTTGCCCAGCGCGTAGGAGGCCTCGCGCACGTGGCCCGGCACCTGGGCGAGGCCCTCGCGCGTGGCGCCCACGACCAGCGGCAGCGCCAGCAGCGACATCATCGCCCCGGCCGTCAGGAACGAGCGCCCGAACACCGACCCGCCGGCGGAGGTCTGCGAGAGGAACGCCAGGAAGGGTCGCGAGAACATCAGCAGGCCGAAGATCGCCAGCACCACGCTCGGTGCCCCCGCGATCATCTCGATGCCCGATTCCACCGCCCGCGCGAGCGCCGTCGGACGCCCGTACTCGCCCAGCCACACCGCCACCGCCACCCCCAGCGGCCCCGCGATCAGCATGCCGAGCGCGCCCAGCAGCAGCGTGCCGAGGATCGGATCCAGGAACCCTCCCGAGGTCGCCTGCGTCGCGCCCACGCCGGGCGAGGTGAACAGCAGGCTCGGACGCACGTAGGCGAGGCCCTTCACCAGCATCAGTACCACGATCGCCCCCGCCGCCAGGCACAGGCCGATCCCCACCGCCCAGCAGAGCACGTAGGCGACGCGGTCGATCAGCGGCCAGCTCCCCACCGAGTTGCGCGGGCGCTCGCGCCGCAGCGCGCTCGCGGGCGGCGCCGTCAGCGCCTCGGGTGTGCTCGCGGACGCGCTCATGTCCTGATCCCGTACTTCTTCATCGGTTGCTTCACGGCCCAGGCGGCGAGTGAGAGGAAGGCGCAGGAGACCAGCAGCACCGCCGCCATCGCATACAGCGTCTGTTCGACCGGCTTCACCGAGATGGCGTCGATGTAGGCGATGATCGTCGCCGCCAGCGGGCGCACGGGCTCGAACAGGAACGTCACCCCGTCGAGCGGGTTGACCGCGTACGCGCGCGAGCCCGCGACCATCGAGAGCATGATCGCCTCGCCCAGCGCGCGCCCGGTCGCGAGCACCGTCGCGGCCAGGATCGCCGGGCGCACCGTGCGCAGCGACACGCGCCACATCGTGCGCCAGCGGTTCACGCCGAGCGCCGCCGAGCCCTCCGTCCACGAGCGCGGCACCGTCTCCAGCGCCGCGACGATGATCGCGACCATGATCGGCACGATCATCAGCGCCAGGATCACCACCGCGGTCGTGAGGTTCGTGCCGGTCAGCTGCACGATGTACTGCACCGAGTGTTTGCGCTGCTGGGAGATCAGCCCCTGGATCCAGGGCGCCACCACGAGGATGCCGATCAGTCCGTAGATCACCGAGGGCACCGCCGCCAGCAGCTGGATCACCGGGTCGATCGTGCGCCGCACCGATGCGGGCGCCAGCTCGACCACGAACACGGCCGCCAAGACCGAGACGACGAGCGCCACGATCACCGCCAGCCCGGTGGTCACGATCGTGTCCCAGATCAGCGGCCACGCACGGATGTAGTAGTCGTAGTGCGCCGGGTCGCTCGGCCCGGTGATCATCGCTTTCAGCTGCTGATCGACGTCGCCGCCGGGGAAGAACCACTTGATCCCGTTGTGTGCGAACGACGGCCAGGCCTTCAGGAAGACCGTCACCAGCATCAGCGCGATCAGCGCCAGCACGCCTACCGACAGCGCGCCGAGCATGAGCTCGGCGCGACCGTCGGGCGTGTTGCTGCGAAAGCGGCCGCGCATATGCCGCTCAGGATCCCTTGCAGGGAACGCGCCGGAGGGAGCGTCCCCCGGCGCGCCGCAACGAATGGGTCTCCTCTGCGCCTAGTGGACCGTGATCCACTGCGAGCCGATGATCTTTTTCGTCGTCTTGTTGCCGCTCGTGACCCACGCGATGAACTTCTGGGCGGCGCCCTTCGGGATGCCCTTGGTGACCATCCAGAAGTTACGGACGCCCTGGTACTGACCGGACTTGGCGTTCTGCAGGGTGCAGGGGATGCCCTGATAGCCGACCGCGTGCACGCCCGCGGTGAACGCGAACGACACGAACCCGATCGCGCCCGGGTCGTTTTTGACCTTGCTCTGCACCAGGCCGTTGCTTTCCTCGGCCTCCGCGCTGGGGGAGATCTTCAGCGTCGGGCCCAGGAAGATGTTCTGGAAGGCGTCCTGCGTACCCGAGGAGGCGATGCGGTCGACGAGGTCGATCGAGCCGGAGATCTTTGCCCCCGGCACTTCGCTCCAGTCGCGCACGTTGCCGGTGAAGATCGACTTGACCTCTTCCTGGTTGAGGTTCGCCAGCGGGTTGCCCGGGTTCGTGATCATGCACACGCCGTCGCGCGCGATCTTCGTGAACACCAGCCCGTGCGGGTCGATGCCGATTTCCGGGTCGCGCGAGACGTCGCCGATGTCGACTTTGCCCGCGTTCACTTCGTTGATCCCCGCGTCCGAGGTCCCCTGCCCGACCTTGGGGGTGGGCTGGTGCGTGGCCTTGTGGTAGGCGGACGCGAGCTGGATCATCAGCGGGTAGATCGAGGTCGAGCCGCTAAGCAGCAGCGCGCGCGCGCCGGCCACGGCCGGGGCGGCCACCGCGAGCGCGGCGATGGTCAGAAGGATGGTGATGGTGCGGGTGGGTCGTCGCAAGACGTGCTCCTTTGGTGACGGGACTTGAGCGCCAGTCTCGGAGCACGTGGACAACCAGACGTGAACAGGATGTGAACGCGGGCAAATGTTCTCAAGTCGTTAACAGGTCGGCCGCCCGCTCCGATCAATCTGCCGGGGTGTCTCATCCGCCTCGCGCCCGGCGCGCTCACGCACGCCGCGTCCAGGTTCGTGCGCATGTTCCCGCGCGAACAATCCTCACGCT
The DNA here is from genome assembly GCA_963714025.1 of uncultured Solirubrobacterales bacterium. GTDB lineage: Bacteria > Actinomycetota > Thermoleophilia > Solirubrobacterales > Solirubrobacteraceae > Palsa-744. Next base: position 1,057,989 of record OY970221.1, on the reverse strand, counting down.
GCTCGCGCTCGCCTGCGTGGTGGCGCTCGCGCATGTCCCGGTGGCCGGGGCGCTGATCTCCCCCGTGACCACAATCGACGGCGCGAGCTCGGAAATCGTCGAACTCGGCGGCGTCGCGATGGCCAGCGACGGCAGCGGCGGGATCGTCTACCGCAAGCGCGTCGAAGGCCGCCCGCATATCTTCGCCGCGCTATACGCAAACGGCGCCTGGCAGGCTCCCCAGCGCGTGGACGTCGGTCAGCGCTTCGAATCCTCCTTCCCGGCGATCGGCGCCGGCGAAGGCGGGCGCCTGGTGGTGGTCTGGACCAACCACTACTCCTCCACCACCGACGGCCTCTTCTCGGCGGCGCTCGAGCCCGGCTCGACCGGCTTTCAGCCGCCGGTCCCGGTCGACCTGAACATCGGCCAGGCGATCGGCACCTACCCGTCGGTGGCGATGAACCTCGCCGGCAACGCGCTCGTGGTCTACCGCGTGATCACCGCCATCAGCGGCCCCTCCACACCGGAAATCCCGCCCGGCTACGTCAAGGCCGAAGTCCGCATGGCGCGCTTCGACGGCGAGTACTGGTCCTCCTTCGGGCAGCCCATCAACCGCAACCTCGCCCAGTCGATGCTCGCGCCGACCGCCGCGAACTCCCCCAAAGTGGCGATCGACCTCACCGGTCAGGGCCTCGTCGCCTGGCAGGAGCCCGACGACACCTTCGTCAACCGCATCTACGCGCGGCGCATCTTCGGGACGGTCCCCGGCAACATCCTGCAGGTCAGCCCCTCGAGCTACGCGGGCCACACGCTGAACGGCCCCGCGGATGAGTTCGCGCTGGACGTCGGCGGCTTCGGCGAGGGCGCCGTCGCCTGGCGCCAACAGCCCGCGCCGGGCTCGGGCTTCACCCGTCCGCGGGTGTTCGTCAACGAGATCCCCTCCTCCTTCGACCCCCACGGCTCGGCTTTCGCGGGTGCGCGCATCGTCGACGGCGCCGGCGCCGAAGGGCCCGCGGGGCCGATCGGACCGCTGAGCGTGGCGATCGACGGCGAGGGCGACTTCGACGTCGGCTTCGGCTCGGGCGTCGCGAGCCTCGACGCGCGCGGCACCGAAGCCACGCTCTCCACGCCCGTGCGGATGGACGACGGCGCCAGCGACCTCGCCGGCGATCCGGTCCTCACGCGCGCCGACAATGGCGCGCTCGCGGCCGCCTGGAAGGTCGACGAGCACGGCGCCGGCGCCGTCGGTGTGCTCGAGCGCCGCGCCGACGGCACCCCCAACCGCCAGCTCGTCTCCGCCCCGGGCGGCGGCACCGTGCACCAGTTGCAACTCGGCGCTTCCCACCACGGCGACGCGATCGTCGGCTTCCTGCAGGGCGACGGCGCCAACGCGAAGATCGGCGCCGTCGTCGTGCGCGCCCCCCCGGCGAGTTCGTGCTCGACACGCCCTCCGGTTGGGTGCACGCGAAGAAGGTGCCCCTGCAGTGGGAAACCCCCTTGGCCGGCGCGGGCAAGCTCAGCTACGACGTGCTCGTCGACGACACCGAAGTCGCCGAAAACCTCACCACCACCGAAACCATCCTCGGCGGCTCGGAACTCTCGAACGGTGTGCACACGATCCAGGTCGAGGCGACCGACTCACTCGGACAGGTCGTCGACTCGATCCCCGCCACGATCAAGATCGACCGCTCCCCGCCCAAAGTCAGCGTGCGTACGCGGGGTCGGTCGGTGACTGTGCGCGTGAGCGACGGGGCGCACGGGCAGGTCTCGGGCGTGGCCACCGGCTCGGTGAGCGTCAAGTTCGGGGACGGGCGCTCGGCGCATGGGCGCGCCAAAGTCACCCATCGCTACTCATCGGGCGGCTCCTACACGATCACCATCACCGCCTCTGACAAGGCTGGCAATCGGGTCAGTGTGCGTCGGGTGGTGAGGGTTTCGTGAGGCTTGTTGCTGGCACCCGGCTTGTTGTGGCGCTGCCCGTTGTTCTCTGTGTGCTTGTCTTCGCGTCCTCGGCACAGGCGATCTACGGGCCGGCGGCCGGGGGACTGGGAGCGGACATCGTCTCGGTCGACCACGCCTCCGACGAACAGGCCGACGCCTCGACGACCGATGCAGCGATCTCGGCCAACGGACGCTACGTCGTGTTTCAGACGCGCGCGACCAACTTCTTTGAAAACGACGGCGTGGCGAACGGCGATCCCGAACCGCTTGACGCATGTCGCGAGGGTGGCATCTTCCGCTACGACCGCGACACCGGCGAACTGGCGCTCGTCGCCGATGGCAGCGAGGTGGCGCTGAACAAGAACGGCGAATGCGAACCGTCGCGCGTGATTGTCGGTGGCGCCGAAAGCCCCTCAGTCAGCGCCGACGGTCGCTACGTCGCTTTCGACACCGCTCAGCAGCTCGCGCCGCAGGACAACAACGAAAACTACGACGTCTACGTCCGCGACATGGACGTGCCGCTGACCGCCGACCGTAAGACATCGGGGGCGTACACGCTCGTCTCGGCCAAGAGCGGCGGCGAAGAACCGGCCGCGTATGTATCCAAAGAAACGCCCCAGCCCGGCCGTGAACCCGGCGCCGAAGTGTGGCCAAACACGTCGATCTCAGCCGATGGTCGCTACGTGGCGTTTCGGACCGGCGAAGTCACCTCTAGCTTGCCGGACGATGCCGGAGTAGAAACCCCGCAACAGCAGTTGTTCGTGCGCGACCTGCAGGCGAAGACGACCACGCTCATCAGCACCCAGAAAAAGGGCGAACCCGAAGAAGGCAAGCCCGCCGGTGGCGCCATCGGGCCCACCACGATCAGCGGGGACGGCTCGACCGTTTCCTGGGTCGCGACCAACGCTCCTTCCCAGACGCGGTTCCTGCCCGGCGAGTCGCTCAACAACAGTGAGCCCTATTACCTGTGGCGGCGCTGGCAGGAACCCGAAGCTCCGATTCGCCGTGTCACTGGGATCGCGGATCCCGAAGACCCCGCGTGCCCTCCGGATGGAGAAGTGACGTTGGTTCAGACCGCGACCGGTCCTTGCTACGGCCCGCTGAGCGAGCCCGAGTCTGCCCTTGGAAGTATCGCGCTAACGGCTCCCGGGTTGAGCACAGACGGGTACACGGTTGCTTTCCTGGCTGGCTCCGCGCTGCGCCCGAATATCACGAAGACAAACGGTCTAGATCTCTTCCTCACAAACATGCGCCCCGGCGTAACGCGCAAGGCCGGCACGCGCGAGCTGACGCTGGGCGTCAAATCCGGCAACCCGGGTTCGACTCCCTCGATCGAATCGGTCGCGCTTTCCCCGGATGGCTCGACGATCGCATTCACGTCTTTGCGCGACGATTTCGTGTTGCCCGAACCCGATCCCGTTGGTGCGTTCCGAGACTTTCCGGTTGTCGGTGATCTGTACGTCGTCCATCTGGGCGCTAATACATTGGAACGCGCGGTCGTGAGTTATGAAAGCGGCGATCCAAACCGGTCGGTTCAGGTGAACCCAACGCTCGCTCAGAATGGTTCTACGGTCGCGTTCGTATCGGCCGCGACCAACCTCGTGTTCGGCGATGGCAATGGCTTTCCCGATGCTTTCGTAGCGACATTTCAGACTCCCGGAGGTACGTCTACCCCTCCATCCGATGTCAACGCCGGCTCGGGCGGGTTCTCGTTGACGGCCGTCTCCTCCCCCGAACTCGGAGTCACGGTCAAGCGCGCAAAGGACGGCGGCGTCACGCTGCTTGTTGAGACCCCAGGTTCCGGCAAGCTGACGGCCAAGGCCCGCGGTTCGATCCCCAAGGCCGCCGCGGCCAAGTCCTCACGCGCGCGCAAGTCTTCCGCCCGCGCGGCGAAGGCGAAGAAGAAAGCCAAGCCGGCGCCCCCGGTCCTGCTCGCGAGCGGAGCGGCGACGGCCCGCTCGGAGGGCACGACCACGCTCACACTCCACATCTCTGCCAAGTACGTCAAGGACCTCCAGCGCGCCGGCAAGCTCAAAGCCAACATCACGATCGCCTTCACGCCCCCCGCGCCGGCCGAAGCGCTCTCGGACGAAGTCATAGCGACGTTCGTCCCCGCCACGCCGGCGAAGAAGTCCTCCGGGAAGGGGAAGGGCAAGGGCAAGGGTTGAGGTGCTTGCCTCTCGTTCAGCGAGCGCTCGATATGGCGTGAGCGAAGATGGGACCGCCGATCGGCATACCGTCCTCGCCGGAGACGAACAGAGCGACGTCCTCGGCGGCGTCGGGCTCCGCATCGACGATACGGTCCAATGCCTTGCGAGCTGACTCTTCGTCCCGAAAGGACTCCACCAAGTTGCCGGTGCTATCGAAGATCTCGTAGTGCATGGCTCAAACCTCGACATGAACGGTATCGACAATCGCGTCGAGCAACTGCAATGGGCGTCCCCAGAGCGTGAAGTGTCCTGGCCTACCCGTGTCGGCCAAACAGAAGCCGCTCCCCGGCTGTAGTTGCATCCCGGCGAGGAACCTCCCGATCTTCGGCCATCTCAAGGCCATGGCTCTTGCTGCCTCTTGTGAGGAGAAGACAGACAGGCCCATGTGGATCACCGCGAGGCGTCGCTCATAGCCGCGCGGTGGCAGATCCCGTTCGTAGTGTGAGCGCAGCGAGTCCAGCGTCGCTGGAGAGGTATGTCCTCGTAGATCCTATGCACGGTTGTGATCTCTCGCAGAGGGGCGACTAGAAGATCTTCTGTGGCCATCTCGGGCGGGCTCATGTGTATCGAACCTATCCCGGCACGGCGATGGAATTGGCGCTTTAGCGGCCCGTGTTGCAAAGTTGTCACACTCTTGAGTACAAGTCGTCACAGACATACATGCGCAGGATGTCTCGATTGCGTGGCATCTGCGGCCATCCCGGGCTTGTTACCGACTTGTTACCAACCTGAAACCAAGTCGTAACTTCTCGTCACAACTTGATGCCGCAGCGTTACCGGCTTGTATATCTTCTGTGAACGAACTTGCGCTTGGGCGACACGGCATGTGAGACTCGCCTCGTTCCCGACCTCTGCTCGTGAAAGGACCTATCCTGCTCATGCGTGCAAGCTTTCCCCTGACCGCTGAACGCGGTCGTATTCGTGTCGCTGTTGCGGCGCTCTGTGCGGTGGCCGCGATGGCCACCGTCGCAGCCGTGGCGCCGCCTTCGGCACACGCCGCGTTTAGCATCGGACGTTGTGAAGGTGCCCCAATTGAAGGTCAGGGCTCCTCGGCTCAGAAGGAAGCACAGCTCGAATTCTGGAGCACGACGGTCTTCCACGGCGTGGAAGGTTGCGGCGCCTCGGCGCCTCACGTCGAATACAAGGGCAACGGTAGTGGCTGCGGAATCGCGTCGATCGGCGGTGCGGCGAGTGCTGTCGAATGTGTCGGCCTCACCATAGCCCAATCAAACGAACCGGGCACGCGGTCCACCGCCACCCGCTATGCAGGAAGCGACGCTCCGCTGACGGTCACTCAGCAACTTGCGGCTGATGCTGCCGGTGGGACACACCCTGGCGTCATCCACCAGATACCGGTCGCAGCATTTGCGGTCGCAATAATCGTGCATTTCCCGGATGGATGTAAGCTGAAGGATCCGGGCTCAGGCGCAGCGGCAAACGGTGTCGGAAGCCTAAATGGCGACACGAGTACTGGAGGTCCCAACGACCCTCCCGGCGGGGAAACGGGCGATAAAGCATCTGAAGAAACACTTCGTGTGCACATCCAAGCATCGGAGATGGAGACGATCTGGGACGGAACGTCACAGACCTGGGGCAACATCGTTCCCGAAGCTGACCTGGAAGGTGAAGGCAAAACGGCCGCAGAATGCGCCGCCTTGCCGGTCTATCGCATCGTTCGGTTCGATGGGTCAGGTACCACGTACAACTTCAAGGCATACCTGAGCCTGCTGCCGGGTGCACCCAGTGGCTTGTGGACAGAAGCGCCGGTCGCCGGAGACAACACTACGTGGCCTGAAACCTTTAACTCAGAAAAGAAGAAGCCAAGTACGGTCAATGCGACCACAAAAGTATGTGAAGCGACGACGACCCACATCTGCACCGCCCTCGCCGAAGGTGGCGGGCCGCTCACTGAAGCCGTAACGGCGACCAGCGGCTCCATCGGCTACGCCGATCTCGCCACATCTCGTAAGCACGGTTTCTATATGGAAAAGAACAAAAAAGATCACACCTACTGGATTCCGATGCAGACGATCAGCCCCGAAAAAAGCAACGAAGTGGGTGCAGGCTACGCTGAGCCCTCAGAAGTGGCGACGTCCAACCTGGTCTCTTCGCCCGAAGGCGCCAACTGCACGGACGCTGATTATCGCGGCTTCCCGACCGAAGGCGCAGACCCGACTCTCGGTGATTGGGAAAAAGCGATTGCCACCGGCAGCACCGCCAGCGCGATCAAAAACGAACCGGTTCACGCCTATCCGGTGTGTGGCCTGACGTACGACTTCGCATGGGATGACGACGCGCCTGTGTACGGCGAAAGCCAATTGGAGCAGGAAAGGGCGAGAACCGTCAAGGACTACTTCGAAGGTGTTGAGTCGACCAAGGGCCAGTTCCAGTTGGCTCTACACGACTACGGAACGCTGCCGCTTGCCATCGTACATATCGCCCAGAATGGCGTGAAAGCGATCGACTGGGACAAGTCCGCTGGCTCCGGTAAAGGCAACGAAGAAGTTGTGAAACCGCCGGAAGTCAAACCGGCGACGACGGGGCCGACCATCACAACCACGGTCGTCACCCCCCCAAGCAACGCCTTCTCGCTGGCGGGAGCCAAGATCAAGGGCAAGAGCGTGATTCTTTCCCTGGTCCTGCCCGGCCCCGGGAAAGTCCAGATCAAGGCGGTCGGCGGCGGGATCACGGTCTCGAACGTGACGGCGAGCGTTGGCGGTGGTCAGGGAACGGTGACGCTGCCGATCTCGAGCGCTGCGGTGAAGAAGCTCGCGAAGGTCAAGGGCCACAAGCTCTCGGTCAAGATCACGGTGACGTTCACTCCCACGGGCGGAACGGCAGCGAGCAAGACGAAGACGATCACGATCACGCAGGCCGCGATCGCGCCGCCTAAGAAAAAGAAGAAGAAAGGCAAGAAAAAAGGCTAGGCGTAAGCAGCTGGCCGACTGAAGGAAAGACCAAGCACACGGCCCCGGCGCCCGGCACCGCAGTTAGGCGCCGGGCGCCGCCCGTGCTCAGGCAGGCAATTGCTGGATATGCAGCGACGACAACCACGACGACAAGAGCGCTCAAACACCCATGACTGACGACGACATTCAGCCCGAGGGCTCAGAGCCCGCAGACGCAAGCCCTCCGCCCGCGAACGGCCGTGCTCCGGGGGACGTTGCCGGGGCGCCCAAGCCGCGCCCGTCGGCGTCCCGTCCGCAGGTGCGCTCGGGTCTTGCGCACAAACGCAATCCGGTGCTCGCCACGGCGGGAGACGTAGCGATGGGTGTGCGTCGGCTCGTGTTCCGCGACAAGCTCGCGCTGTTCTTGACGGTCGCCTCGATCGCGCTGGCGGTCACGTTCTTCGTGCTGCTCGGGTCGATCGGCCCGTCCAGCCACGGCACGGAACTGCCGATCAGCCGTGTGATCGCGCTGGCCGAACACAAACAGGTCGCGACGGCGACGCTGCTCGACCACGACGACCGCGTCGAGATCGCGCTGAAGCCTCCGACGGCGGGGAGCGTGCCGACGGGGACCACCTCGGGCGGGACCACCGCCGCGGGGACGACCACCTCTGGCTCCGAACAGCTCAACACGACTTCTAAAAACGCGCCGCTGGCCACGCCGGCAAAGCTCGAATACTGGGCTGCGTATCCCGTCTCGGGCGCGCAGACGCAGGGGCTGCTGCAAACCCTGACGCGTGCAGGTGTGGTGGTGAACGTCGATCAGCAGTCGGGTAAGGCGCCGCGCGCGATCCTCGTGCAGTTCCTGCTGCCGATCCTGCTGCTCGTGTGCCTGTTCGCGCTGTTCATGCGCATCGGCGCCGACGGCGGCGCGGGCGGCATCGCCGCGTTCTCGGAGTTCACCGGTAAAGGTCGCAAGAAGGGCAAGGGCAAAACGGAAGCGATCACGTTCGCGGACGTGGCCGGCGCCGGCGAGGCTGTGGCGGAGCTTCGTGAGATCCGGGACTACCTGAACGATCCCTCGCGTTATCTGAACGTCGGCGCGGCGGCGCCGAAGGGCGTGCTCTTGGTGGGTCCTCCGGGTACCGGTAAGACGTTGCTGGCGAAGGCCGTTGCGGGCGAGGCCGACGCCTCGTTCTTCTCGCTGTCCGGCTCGGATTTCGTCGAGTCGCTCGTCGGCGTCGGCGCGGCGCGCGTGCGCGACCTGTTCGCGAAGGCGCGCAAGGCTGCGCCGGCGATCATCTTCATCGACGAGTTCGACGCCGCCGGGCGCAAGCGCGGTGCCGGTATCGGGCAGGGCAACGACGAGCGCGAGCAGACGCTGAACGCGCTGCTCGTGGAGATGGACGGCTTCTCCGGCGACGGCGGTCTGGTCGTGATGGGTGCGACCAACCGCCCCGACATCCTCGACCCGGCGCTGCTGCGTCCAGGGCGCTTCGACCGCCAGGTCACGATCGACGTGCCCGACGTGCACGGGCGCCTGGAGATCCTGCGCCTGCACGGCTCAAAGCGCCCGCTCGGCGCGGACGTCTCACTGGAGGAGATCGCGCACCAGACGCCGGGCTTCAGCGGTGCGGAGCTTGCGAACGTGATCAACGAGGCGGCGCTCCTGAGCGTGCGCGACGCCAACCACGAGATCGACCAGGCGACGCTCGAGGAGTCGATCGATCGCGTCGTCGCGGGTCCGGCCAAAAAGCACATCCTCACGCGCGAGGAGCGCTGGTTGATCTCCGTGCACGAGGCCTCGCACGCGGTCGTCACGGACGCGCTGGGGCACACGAGCTCGACGCGCAAGCTCTCGATCGTCGCGCGGGGACGCCAGCTCGGCACGGCCGCGCACATGCTCACCGACCGCGATCAGGTGATCCAGACGGAGTTCGACCTGCAGCGCCAGCTGATCGTGATCGTCGCCGGCACTGCCGGCGAGCGGATCGCCTTCGGGAGCCTCTCCACGGGCGTCAGCGACGATCTGCACGCCGCGACGAGCCTCGCGCGCAGCATGGTCACCTCGTTCGGGATGTCCCCGGCGTTGGGTCCGGTCACGATCGGTGAGAAGGGGGGAGAGGTCTTTCTCGGCGCCTCGCTGCAGGACCTCGGCTCCGTCGGACCATCCACGCTCGATCTGATCGACCGTGAGGTCGAGCGGCTCGTCGGCGACGCCGAAGTGCGCGCGGCCTTCATCCTCGACCGCTACTGGAACGCCGTCGAGGAGACCGCCAACGCCCTGCTCGAGCAGGAGACGCTGTCCGGCGTTGCGCTCGACGCTGTCCTCTCCACCGTGCAGGAGACGACGCTCGAGGAACTGCGCGACGTGCGCCGTCCCGTGTCCGAGCGGGACTCGGGGCGCAGACCTTGAGGCGGCTCGCCGCCGGGATGCTGATCGCCGCGGCGATCGCCTCGGCCGGCGCCGCGTCCGCCCGGGGTGAAGCGAGCTGGCGCCTGGAACAGCCGCCGCCGCCTGAAGGCGCCCCGTTCAAGGTGGCTCTGGGACACGTCGACGACATGGAGTTCTATGCCCCCAACGAGGGATTGCTGAGCGTAGAGGGCAATGCCACCGTGTCCGCTGGCTTGTTTTTTTACAACGGTCGCAGTTGGCACCAGCTCTCGACTGTGTGTGGGGGCTCGGGCGAAGTCTCACGCATCGCCTGGGCAGGCCCCGACGAGTTCTGGACGATCACCGAACCGAGCGAGCCGCGCGTCGGCTCCGGCCTGGGTCTCTGCCATTTCAAGGAAGGTGTCGTCGTCGGCTCCTATTCGACGCCATTGCAGTCGCCCGATCCCTTCCATCCGCTCGATGCGGCCGCCTGCAACGGCCCGAACGACTGCTGGTTTGCGGGTGTCGGCAGCGAGGACCCTTCGGGGCAGCGCATCGGCGCCTTTCATCTGCACTGGAACGGCAGCAGCCTGACCACGTCCTACCAGCCCCAGGGTCGTGGCGTGAGCGGGCTGGCGTTCTTCCGCGGCGCCTTCTACGAGAGCACGTTCGTCGGCGCTGAAGCAGGCAGTACGACCAAGCTGGTGACGCTCGCAACACCCGAGCCCAAGCCGATCCTGATTCATCGCCTCGAAGGTGGGGCCTTCGCCGACGTGAACTTTCTGCCTGAGGAATACAAAGGACCCCTCAACGAAGCGGGCGTGCCCTCGGAAGGCACCGAGCTGCTATCGGCCAAGTCCGACGGCTCTGACTTGTGGTTCGCGGGCGGTGGCGCTGCCTCGGGGCCGGATGCGCCGCATGACGGTTCGGTGCCGAGCCCGCCCGTGGCGGTGCATTATTCCGAACCCTTCTTTCGGCAGGCTCCGATTGAAACCTCGCTGTTCGGGCCAGAAGATCGCTTTGTCGACATCTCCCCGGTACCGGGCACCGAAAGCGCGTGGGTGGCCGACCAGCCGTACTCCTCGCGTGGGAGCGCTACCGCCAAGGCCAAGGTCGCGCTGATCGGCGCCGATGGTGCGACCACTCTGGATACCTTGCCCGTCAGCGGTCCGGCGCGGGGAAGCGCGCAGGTGGTTGCCGCCACCGGCCCGGAAGAAGCCTGGATGGCCACCTCTGCAGGCTGGTTGTTTCACTACACGAACGGGACGGCTCTGCCCGAAGACACCGATCCCAACTGGCAGAGCACGATCACCCAGCGCCCGAACGAGTCGATCGAACAGTTCGTGCCCGACACGCCGCCCGCGGACGACTCACAGGAGTTTGCGCCGCCACCGGTCGCCATCGAACAGGCCAAGAGCATCGAAACGCCCGTCCCCGAGGTCATTCCGGCGCTGCTCAAAGACGTCAGGGTCATCCGCCGCGGCCTGACGGTGATCGTCAGCTTCAAGCTGGCGGGTCTGGCCGACGTTCAGCTCCTCGCCAAGCGCCACGGCAAGACGATTGGAAGAACCGCCAAAGAGCGCTTGCGGGCCGGTAAGCACTCGTTGAAGCTGAGCTTCAGCGCCAAGCGCTGGCCGACCGGCCTGAGCTTCAAGACCAAGGCGCTCGTGAAGCTCAAACCTGTGCCCGCGACCGGATGTGAAGGTAAATCGGGCTCCTCCGGCGGTGGCGCAGGGCCAAACGCGGTGGCGACGTCGTGCGAATCGGGCTCCTCATCCGGCTCCACCGGCGCCGGTCCGAACGCGGTCGCCACGAGTCTGCGCCGATGAACTCCGAACGTTTCGTCGATCGTCGCATCGCCATCGCCCTCGCCGCGGTACTGGTCGTGCTGCTCGGTGCCGGGTATCTCGTTCGCCTCATCGCCGTGGGCGCGCGAGCCGACACGGGCGCCGGCGACCCTCAACCGCAACCGGTGCTGGGCACCGCCTCCGGCTCGACGGTGCTGATGAGCGCAGCCACCGCGGGCGAAGCGGGAGAGGCGTGGGCCTACCGCGTGCTGCCGCTCAACGTGCCGCCGCCCGCGAACGGGAACGGGCGCACCCAATTCGCCGCGCCGAGTGGAGAATCACCTCCGGGCCAGCTCGTGTTCGAGCACGCGACCGATGCCGACCCCGACTGGACGATCTACGAAACCCCGCTCAACGAAACGCAGACACAGCCCTATCGCGGGATGACACCGGATCGACCCTCGGCGAGGATCACCCCGCACGTCGGCGGCCTGCTCGCCGGCCAGGATCCGACGCGACCCTCGGGCAAGCGGATCGTAGTGCTCGCACGCGACCCGGGCGGGCGTTTTCACGTCCTCCCTGAACCACCCGTGGGTGTGCTCCCGGAAGCGGGGGAAGGCGGCGATCCCGCCGCCGGCACGCTGGTCGAAGGCGAAGGTGCGGGGAGCGTTGCCGACGCGGCGGTCGAAAGCGCCGGTCACACCGAAGCGTTCTTCGGCGCACTGGGGCGTGCCCAGGACACGAGCGTGATCCGCTGGAACGGCTCGCAGTGGTCGCGCGAGCCGGTCGAACTGCCGGGCGGCTACACGGGCTCGTTTCAGATCCTCGCGCTTGCCGGCACCACGCCGCAGAACATGTGGCTGCTCGGTAGGGCCAGCCAGGAAAGCGGCTTGGGGCCGATGCTGTTCAAGCGCGTGGTCAACGGCTCCGGCGAAGGTCGCTGGGAACACGTCGAACTCGGCGCGGCTTTGTTTGCCCAGGCTGCCACTCCGGCTCAGGACGTCTCGAGCGTGGCGCCGCTGTCCAGCCCCGGCCAGTCGCTGACCGCCTCGGACCAGGGCGTGTGGATCGACGGCAACCTGCAGGCGCCCGGCGGCGGCGCCGACGGGTATGACTTCACCCTCTACTACGACGTCTCCCAAGGCAAGGTCACAGCCAGCTGGTGCGACGCCTACAACGGAGGCGGGGAAGCAGTCTGCACTCACCCGCTCGGGGCGCGCTTCGGCCGTCTCGCCGGCTACCGCAGCTTCGCCTTCGACGGTCCGGGCTTCGGCTCGCGCATCGTCACCAACCCACTGCAGCCCGGAGGCGATGACTCGACCAACATGGGCTCCTACCTGAGCCTCGAAGGCACGAGCTTCCAGCGAATGTCGGGCGCCGGTCCGAACGATGCGCCGGGCGGTGCCTTCTACACACCTACAGACGGTTGGCTGGAAGGACCGGTGCAGATAACGGGGCGTGCCCAACCCCAGCGCCTGAGCAGCTGGCCTGTGTCCGCACGCGCGCCGTTCACGGCCGTCGCGCCGGCGCCCGGGACGACGCCCGGCGACCCGGGCGCGCAGGCGCTGGCCGTCGGCGCCGACGGGGCGGTGGCCCGCTACATCCCTGGACAGGGTTGGCAGCGCGAGTTCCTGCTCAGCTCCAGCGGCGCGGTCAGCTCGCCGACACTGCGGGCGGTCGCCTGGCCTGAAGCTAACCGCGCGTTTGCCGTCGGCGATCTCGGCGCGTTGTGGGTGTGGCGCGCAGAAACGGGCCTGTGGGAGAAAGACCCGGCTGCGCCGCCGGCAGGCACTCATGCGGATCTGCTGGGGATAGCCTTCGATCCGAGCGACCCCGCGCTCGGCTACGCCGTCGGTCTCGGAGGGACGCTGTGGAGCTACAACAAGACCTGGACCCAGGATCCGCTGCCCGAACCGTTTCAGAAGGAGTTCAGCGAAGGGCTGGGCGGCAACCCCGAAGAAGGCTTGAAGGCGAACTTCACATCGGTCGCCTTCGCCGGCTCGGAGGCGATGGTGGTGGCCGAACACGACCTGCTCGTCAACTCGGGCTCCGGGTGGCGAATCGACCCCGAAGTCCACGCTTTGCTGGCGAGTCTGCCGAGCCCACCGCAGCTGAACGTCGTCGCCGGGCTTCCCAACGGGGGCGCCGTGCTCGCCGGGCACAACGTGGTGTTGGAGCGAGACAGCGCGACCGGCCAGTGGCATTTCTCCGAACAGCCGATCGTGGATGAGACCGCGGTTGCTGCGAGCGCCTACCTGGACGGCTCGAAGGTGCGCGCGGTGCTTTCGGTGGTGCCCGACTTCATCTATCCGCCGCCGCTGATTCTGCCGCCGATCGATCCCAACAGCCCACCGCCGCTGATCCCCCCCAACCCCCTGCCCGGCGACGGCTACATGTTGCGCGAAACGGGGGGTGGCTGGGAGGATGAGGAGCGCGCCGCCTACGCGGGCGACAGCGAGGACAGGCCCGTCAAGGCCGACCCGATCGCGGCGTTCGACCTCGGTCCCGACGGTTCGGGCTGGGCGGTCGGCGGCTGGAGCGGCCACGCCGACGACGCCGGGCGCGGCACCGACAACGGCGGTTCGGGACAGGCGGTGCGCGAAAACGTGCAAACAGCCGGCATCTACCGCTACGCTCCCGGCGGCGGCGCTCAGGGCCCGCCGAGCACTGCGACCTCGCCTGTGCCGCTGCCGGCAGGCGTGGCGACATTCGCGGTCGCCGGCCACGCCGAGTGTGTCGAACCGTGCGCCGATCTCGCTGATGAGGGGATTGCCCCCGACCGCAACTTGACAAGCGCACTGAGCGCGATCGACGGTCTCGCCGGTCAGCCCAACGGCCCGCGCGCGCTGCTGTACACCGGCGGGCGTGAGACGCCGGGGCAGGGCCCCGAGTCCGCCGCCGAGGCCGATCGTTACGCTCAACTGCTGGCTCAGGGCGGCGGGCTGGGCGTGTTCCCGGCGCTCTCTGCCGGGGATTCGGAAGGCAACAGCGCGAGTTCCTTCGGTGTGGCGTTCGCAGGCTTCTCGGCGCCGTTCGGGGAAGGCGGCCGGCCGGCGGGCATCGGCACATCGAACATCCCTGGCCCAAGTGGGCCGGTACGGCCCGGTGCACGCACTCACTACGCCTTCGACAGCACCGGCTCGACGGGCACCGTCCGGGTGATCGTGATCGACAACTCGCGCGGGTCCCTGGCGGCGAGCGACCCCTACCAGAACCCGGCCGAACCGCAGGCGCCGTGGCTGGGGGAGATGCTCGCCGACGCCCGCGCACGCGGCATCCCCGCGATCGTGGTGGGCAGCCGTGAGCTGAACCCCGGCCTGCCGCCGGCGCTGAACGTCGCGACCGACGCGAGCGAAGAGGCACAGATCATGGTCTCCGGCGGCGCCTCGGCGTACTTGTACGAGCGTCCGGAGGAAAGTCGTGTCAGCCGCATACCTGCCGGTGGAGCCGTGACGATTCCCGAGCTCGGAACCGGGACGCTCGGATATCGCTCGGCGATCTCCGGCTCGTTCACGCCCGGCCAGCCGGATGCCCTGTTCGGCGCCACCGGCTACCTGCTCGTGAGCGTCAACGTCGCCCAGCGCAACCCCGCCACGAACGTCGCGCCGGTCAGCGCGCGGCTGATCCCACTGGTGCAGAGTCTGTCGCTGGATCCGTTCGACGGGGCGCTCCTGCGACGCAGTGCCCCGGCGCTGTTCGAGGGCCTGGCGCGGCGCCCCGTCAGCGGCGATCGCTGGGGACCGGCGTCGGCCGACGGCAGCCCCAACCCGCCCGGCGCGAGCCCCTACAGCGAATTCCCCCAGCCCTTGTGTCTGCAGTCGGACTGCTCGAGCATGATCGAACCGGAATACACGTTCACCTCCTCCGAACCGGAAATCGCGAACTTCGTCGAGCACGACCCCAACTCGACGAACTTGCGAAAGCCCCTGCAGAACTCCTCGGGACAGGTGATCCCCGATCCGAAGTCGGGCATCCTGTGCGCGTTCAACGCGGGCACGACGGTCGTGACGATCTCCGCCGGCGGCCTCTCCTACTCGGTCCCGGTGACGGTGCTGGGCGGCAGCGTAGAGCAGCCCTGCGGAACCGTGCCACTGGCGGCCGGCCGCTTTCCGAAGGCGACCGCGGCCGCCTCGGCGGGCGCGGCTTCGCCGCCCCCGCCCGCGCCTGCCCCGGCGCCTGCCCCGATCGCGCCGCCGCCCGCGCCCGTGCCCGTGCCCGCGGCCACGCCACCGGCCGCCAAGCCGGCCGTCAAGCCCCCGCCGCCGGCAGCTGCGCTGCTGTTCGCGCCGCTGCTGCTGCCGCTGCAGAACGGCGTGCCGGCGATCCCGCCGCCGCCGCCGGGCGCGTTCGCCCGCCCGATTCCCCCGGGTGGCGCGGGGGTGCGGGTGTTCGAAGAAAAGAAAGAGGAGGAGGAGGCCACCGAGCAGTCGCAAGCCTTCGCCGCCTACCGCGCGGCGGACTACCGCGGGCTGCCGGTGGGGGCGCGTGCGTACGCCGGTCCACACGCCGGTAACAACTCGCCCACGCCGGTGGTGTATTTGCTGATGCTCGTCGTACTGGCCGCTGCGGGCGGCGCGACGCTGCGTCTCGGACCGAGGCGTCGCGGGCGCCGGATCGAGAGCGCATACGCGCTCAACGGCCCACGAGACACGCGCGCGCAGTCCGGACGCGTCCACCACCACAAACACCCGAACAGACTCACCAGGAGGCCAAGACCATGAGCGAGCGCTCCTTCATCTCCCGCCACGCCGGCACGGCCGCGCTGGCGATCTCGATCCTCGCGCTGGTCGCCTCGACCACGGGTCTCGCCGACGCGGCGCGGCGCGCGGTCGTGCGCGCGATCGACGGCCACCGCGTGAGCACCAAGCCCTACCCGAACGGGCTGCTGGTGCTCGGCAAGAACAAGAAATTCGCGGCCTCGGCGATCCCCACGGTCAAGAACGCCAAAGAGGTCAGCGGCAAGACCTTGACCGAGCTCGAACCGAGCTGCCCGCCCGCCACGGTCAACATCGGCACATGGTGCCTGGACACTTCCCCCTACCCGCTGACGAACGCGCAGGCGGGCCAGAACAACTACTTCTGGGCGAGCCAGGCGTGCGTGCGCGAAGGCGGCTACCTGCCGACCGCCGCGCAGCTGATCGGCGCTGCGGGCAGGGTCAAGCTCGAGTCCACGATCCACGACAACCCCGACACGGCCACGGTCGAGCAGGACCCGAGCGTCGGCCTGAAGGATCAGCGCGAGATGACCGCGACGCTCGTGACGACCGCCGCGGGCTCGGACGCCGCGGGCTCGGAGGGCGTCAGCGTCGGCTCGACCGGCGATCCCCGTACGGGCGAACCGAACCCGGTGCCGCTGCCGGCCGTGCCGGCACCCTCGACGCTGCAGTACGTGACGGTCTACTCCAACGGCACCAAAGGCGGGTTCGCGGGCTCCGAGCCGGTCTCCCAGCCGGAGAACTTCCGCTGCGCGTTCAACGAGAAACCGGGTGCGAACTCGGCCGAAGGCGGCTGAGGGGATGCCGAGCCGGCGTGGCGTTCACAAGATCGTTACGAGTGCGAGGCCGCTGACCTCGACGATTGGGCTGCGCGTGACCGACCGCGGGCGATGGAATCGTGTCGACTGACCCGAGCGCAATCACAACCGAGATCCCCGTGACCACTGCGACGCCGACGGTTTCCTCGGTGCCGGTCCCGGCGACCGGGGCCGCAGGACCATCATCTGCGGGTCTCGAGCCCTGCCCGCACTGCGGCACGCTGCTGGCGCTGGATCAGCGCTACTGCCTGGAGTGCGGCGCCCCGCGCACGTATCTGAGCGGGATGCTGCTCGATCGTCTGCGCTCACCCGACGGACCGTCTCCCGATCGACCCTCGCCGCCGCAGCAGCCACCGCTGCCGGGCGGTGGGCTCGGAGCGATGGCCAGCCAACCCGGCGGGTCCTCGATGTGGCAGCGCAGCGGCGTGCTCACCCTGATCGCGAGCATCGGCGTGCTGCTGCTGGCGATGGGCGTGGGTGTGCTGATCGGACGCTCGGGTGGATCCTCCTCCCCGAGCGCCGCGGCGCCGCAGATCGTGACCGTGCCCGCCGCCTCGACCGGCGCCGCGGGCACGACCACGACGCCGAGCACGTCCGAAGCGGGTTCCGCTGCCAAAACCGGCGCTGCGGCCGCGGCCGGCGCGGCGGCCGCCAAACACAAAGCCAAAAGCGAAGCCGCCCCCGCCGGGACCGGCTCCTCGCTGAACAAACCGGCGCCGCCCAGCGTCGTCGAACACGAGCGCGGCGGCAGCGGCCAGAGCTATGAGCAGAAGTCCAAAAACCTGCCGAACGTCGTCTCCACCGGCTAGATGAGCACGACGCCACCTCCCGGCGGAGCGGGGGCGGAGCAGCAGACTGAGTCCACCCAGCAGTCCTCGCCCCCGCCCGCGTTCGACACCGCGGCGCTCGAACGCCGGCGCGAGGAGCTGGCGGCGCAGGTGGCCGAGCTGCACTGGGATCTCGGTGGGCTGGCGTATGAGATGGCGGTGCGCAACCACTTCCGCAACGACCTGCTGCTGAGCCGCGCGGCGCTGTTGCAGGAGCGCGACGCCGAGCTCGCCGAGGTCGAACGCAAGCTCGGCTACGAGCGCGACCGCGGCACGGGAGCAGGCGGCGAGCAGGCGCGCAAGAGCTGGGCGCGGGTGCTGCCGCCCGCGCAGATATCGGCCCTGCTGCTGGTTGCCTTCCTCGGCGTCGGCGTTGCGTTGGGCGCCGTCGCGAAGGACTCGAACGCGCGCCGCCCGCGTCCCCGCGAGGTGCTGGTCGCTCAGGCACCGGCCGCTGCGGGGACGGCGACCACGGGCGCGGCGACATCTTCGCCACCGGCCTCCGAACCGGAAGCGACGCCGAGCGCCTCGCCGGAAGCCGAATCTTCGGCGTCGTCCGGCGCCGGCTCCACCACATCGACGAGCAAAAGCCCCGCCAAATCGCCCTCGGGCGCGACCGGCGCTTCGGGCAGCGGCGAAGGCTCCTCGGGTGGAGGCGAAGAAGCGGCCGCTCCGAAAAAACTCCCCGCGGTCAAGCACGTGTTCGTGGTGATGCTCGACGATCAGCCCTACGCGACAGCCTTCGGACCGGCCTCGCCTGCGCATTACCTGACGGGCACGCTCGAGCACGAGGGGGCGCTGCTCGTGCGCTACTACGCGGTCGCGCACGAACAGCTCGCCAATGCGATCGCGCTGGTGAGCGGGCAGGGGCCGACGCCGCAGACGGCGCAGAACTGCGCGACGTACGAAAACATCGTGCCGGGGACGGTCTCAGCGGAAGGACAGGTGAGCGGGCAGGGATGTGTGTATCCGAGCGCTACGCAGACGCTCCCGGAGCAACTTGCCGCCAAGCACTTGAGCTGGCGGGCCTATCTGGAAGGGATGGACGAAGGCGCGGGCGCCGGCGCGGCGGGTGCCGCCGACGGGGCCTGTGGCCATCCCGCGCTCGGCGTGCCTGACCCGACCTCCGCACCGACCCCTTCCGCAGGGCAGACCTATGCGACCTGGCGCAACCCGTTCGTGTACTTCCACTCGCTGATCGACTCGCCGGCCTGCGCGAGCGACGACGTGGGCCTTGACAAGCTGAAGTCCGACCTCACGAGCGCCAAGAGCACGCCGAGCTTCGCTTACGTCGTGCCCGACCGCTGCCACGACGGCAACCCTACCCCGTGCGCGCCGGGCGCTCCCGCGGGGATGGAAGCGGCCGACGGCTGGCTGAAGCAGGTCGTTCCGGAGATCACGGCCTCGAAGGCCTACAAGGAAAACGGTCTGCTCGTGATCACCGTCGACGAGGCTCCCGCCAGCGGCGAATACAAGGACTCGAGCTCCTGCTGCGGTCAGCCGGCGTTCCCCAACCTGCCGGCGCCCACGGGCGGGATCGGACCGCCGGGCGGAGGGCAGGTCGGCGCGCTGCTGCTCTCGCCGTTTATCGAGGGCGGC
This sequence comes from uncultured Solirubrobacterales bacterium, assembly GCA_963714025.1. Taxonomy (GTDB): domain Bacteria; phylum Actinomycetota; class Thermoleophilia; order Solirubrobacterales; family Solirubrobacteraceae; genus Palsa-744. Next base: position 1,038,851 of record OY970221.1, on the reverse strand, counting down.
AACCTCGTGCAGGACACCTACAACCACTTCTCGCTGCTGCGCACCGTCGAGGATCTCTTCGGGCTTGCCCACCTGGGATACGCGGGGGGCAAGGAAGTGAGCTCGTTCTCACCCTCGCTGTTCACCAAAGCGAAGTAACGGGTTCCCTGAACCCGGGTTTCCAGCTCGGAAGTCAGGCCGTCTGCGACTGCCGTGCGGGTCGCCTACCGATTGCGGCCTCGGCCGGCAGGAGGAGCGACAGCAGGCTGGCCGCGACGAGGAACGCCGCCGATACCCATAGGCACGCGGTGAGCCCGTGCCACTGGTAGAGCAGCCCTGAGAGGATCGTCCCCGCGAGACGCCCGATGGCGTTGGCCATGTAGTAGAAGCCGACGTTCATGGCGACCTTGTCGTTGTCGGCGTAGGCGAGGATGAGGTAGGAGTGCACTGCTGAGTTCATCGCGAATGCCACCCCGAAAGGGATCAGCCCGCCGACGATCACCACGGTCGGGTCGACGCCCGCGTTCAGCGCGCCGGCCATCGCGGCGGGGCACAGCGCAACCCCGAACGCCAGCCAGACGGCGGTCCTGCCGTCGGGCTCGCCGTCGGCGCCGTGGCCGCGGCGACGGACGAAGCGTGGCGCGACGGCCTGCACGGCGCCATAACCGATCACCCACACGGCTAGAAGGGTTCCAACTGCCCAGAAGCTCCAGCCGAGCTCGGAGTAGAGGAAGAACGGCAGACCGACGACGAACCACACGTCGCGGGCGGCGAACAACAGGACGCGAGCGGCCGCGAGAATGTTGACCGAACGGTTATTGGAGAACATCTGCTTGAACTGCGCGCTCTTGTCGGGGCGGCCGAGGTGACCGTGCATCAGGCTCGAGGCGGCGATCAGCGCGACGAGCACGAGCGCCGCCAGGGTCAGCGCGGCGGTTTGGAACCCGAAGAGGGTGAGCAGCAGGCCGCCGAGGAAGAAGCCGACCCCCTTCAAGGCATTCTTCGATCCGGTCAGGATCGCGACCCACCGGTACAGCGAGGACTGGTCGTTCTCGGGCACGACCAGCTTGACGGCGCTCTTGGAGCTCATCTTGGTCAGGTCCTTGGCGATGCCCGAGAACGCCTGAGAGGCCATCACGTATGGCACGACCAGCAATGACGTCGGAGCGAGGCCCAGCATCAGGAGCGCCAAGATCTGCACCGCAAGGCCCATGAAAAGGGTAATCTTCAGTCCCAGGCGAGCCGCGAGCCAGCCGCCGAAGAGGTTCGTGAGGACGCCGGCGATCTCATACAGGACGAACAGCGAGGCGACCTGCAACGGCGTGTAGCCGAGCTGGTCGAAGTAAAACAGGACGAGCGTGCGCGTCGCGCCGTCGACGAGCGTGTCGGCCCAATAGGCGCCTGTGACGAGGACGTAGTTGCGCAGGTCGCCGCGTTGTTGTGGCGCGCCGCCTGCGCCAGGCGTCACCGTGCCGCTGCTAGCCATCGCCCACTGGGACCGCGCCTGCGGGGCGCTCGGCCGTCGGGAGACCGTTCGCGACGGTGCGCGCGAGCTCGACCAGGCGGTTGGCGTAGCCCCACTCGTTGTCGTACCACGCGAGGATCTTCACCTGTGTCCCATCTGTCACCATCGTCGAGGGCGCGTCGACGATCCCCGAGCGCGGATCGTCCTTGAAGTCGACCGACACGAGCGGCCTGCGCTCGTAGCCGAGGATGCCCGCCAGCGGACCGTCGGCCGCCGCCTCGAGCAGGCCGTTGACCTCCTCGACGGTAGTCGGACGATTCACCTCGAAGACGCAGTCGGTCAGGGAGGCGTTGAGCAGCGGAACGCGGACCGCGAGCCCGTTCAGCTTGCCCTCGAGCTCGGGGAAGATCAGCCCGATGGCGGTGGCGGATCCTGTGGTCGTTGGAATCAGAGAAACGCCCGCGGCGCGCGCCCGGCGCAGATCCTTGTGGGGCGCATCGACGATCGTCTGCGTATTCGTCATGTCGTGCAGGGTGGTGATCTGACCGTGCGAGATGCCGATTCCCTCGTGGATCACCTTCACGATCGGGGCCAGGCAGTTGGTCGTGCACGAGGCCGCCGTCAGCAGATGGTGCGTCTGCGGCTCGTAGAGGTGATCGTTGACACCGACGACGAGGTTGAGCGCTCCATCCTTCACGGGCGCCGCCACGATGACCTTGCGCACGCCCTGCCGGAAGTAGGCCTCGAGGCACTCCCGGGTACGAAACCGACCGGAGCACTCAAGCACGATCTCGATCCCCAGATCCCCCCACGGCACCTCGCCCGGCTCGCCGGCGCGGCTATAGCTCAGTGGAGTCCCCTCGATCGTCAGCGCCTCACCGTCACCGTGGACGTCCTCGGACCAGCGCCCGTGGACCGAATCGAACGTGAGCAGATGGGCCGCGGTCGGCGCGTCGCCGTGAAGCTCGTTGATGTGCGTGAACGAGAGCTCTGGCCACTCCCAGGCTGCGCGCAGCGCCAGTCGTCCCATGCGTCCGAAGCCGTTGATGGCGACCCGGGCGCTCACCTCACGACACCTCGGCTCTCCACCGTGCTCCACCGCGGTGAGCAGGTCGCATGTCTCACGCCGCTAGCGATCATGGCGCTATCGTAATACATCGACACTAATGATTGTTATTGATATAAGTAGATCGATGCCCGTCGATTTGGAGCTGTCCCCGAAGCAGAAGCGTGCGGCCGGTGAGCGCTGTTGCGAGCCTGTGGTCTATCCCGACGTACAGCGCGAGGACGCGCTGCGGATGGCCGAGGTGGCAAAGGCGCTCGGCGACCCGATCCGGCTGCAGCTGGTGGACGTGCTGCGTAAGCACGCCGGCAAGGTCTGCGTGTGCGAGCTGGTGCCCCTGTTCGACATCTCCCAGCCGACGCTCTCCCACCATCTGAAGAAGCTCCGCGACGCCGGGATCGTGGACTCCGAGAGGCAAGGGTTGTGGGCCTACTACTACGTCATTCCCGATGCGCTGAAGGAGCTGTCCGCATGGCTGACCTGATCGTGACCGAGAACGCATCCGAGTCCTGTTGTGCGCCCGAGCAGCAGGCCACATGCTGCGAGCCGAGCGCCAAGGCCGACTGCTGCGGCCACGGTGAGGGCTGCGGCTGCGATGCCGGCACCACCGACATTCGCGAGACCGTCCGTGAGCGCTATGCCGCAGCGGCCACCCAGGTCACGGCGAGCGATCCCGGCGCCGGCTGTTGTGCCCCGAGCGAGACCTTCGATGGCGGTAGCGAGGTCTTTGGCGCAGCGCTGTATGCGCTCGGCGATCGCGACCAACTACCTGACACCGCGACGCTCGTCTCCCTCGGCTGTGGCAACCCCACCGCCGTCGCCGAACTGCACGACGGCGAGACGGTCCTCGACCTCGGCTCGGGCGGCGGCATCGACGTACTGCTCTCCGCCAAGCGCGTCGGTCCGACCGGCAGGGCGCATGGCCTGGACATGACAGATGAGATGCTTGCTCTTGCCCGCGAGAATGCGCAGAAGGCCGGTGTCGAGAACGTCGAGTTTCACAAGGGCTTCATCGAGGAGATCCCGCTCCCCGACGAGAGTGTCGACGTCGTGATCTCAAACTGTGTGATCAACCTCTCCGCAGACAAGCCCAAAGTGCTGAGTGAGGTCGCACGGGTCCTACGGCCCGGAGGACGCTTCGCTGTCTCCGACGTGATCGCCGACGAGGCCATGGACGACGCGACCCGTGCGGACATGCAGGCGTATACAGGTTGCATCGCTGGAGCACTCACCCATCGAGAGTTCACGCAAGCGCTCGCGGACGCGGGACTGGTCGACGTCGAAATACGCGAGACCCACCGCGTCCACGAGCAGGCCGCCTCGGCAATCGTGCGGGCAGGCAAGCCCATAGCTGGTCTGGCATGAGCCCTACGCTGGCGTAGGGTGGGACTCGTTCGGTAAGGACCGGCTTAGTCGCTCTGCGGCCAGTCCAGCAGCTCGTCGAGCTCCCGCGCTCCCAGCTCGATCAGACCGCTGCGCGCGATCGGACGGTACTCGCCATCCTTCAGTCCGAGCCAGCTGACCGAGCGTTCCTGCGGATCGACGATCAGCACCTCGTCGACGTTGTGAGCGGCGTAGAACGGCAGCTTCTCCCAGGACTCGTCGCCGGGGGAGACGATCTCGATGACCAGGGCGGCGGTCGGGTGCCAGATGCCACTTGGGGGTGTGCGGTGCAGCCCGCCGTTGGGCACGCGAAAGTCCTGTTCGTCGTTGCCAACGTTGAATTGTCCGCCGGCATACAGACCTGCCTGCTCGGCGAGCGGTCCGAGCAGTCGGGCGAGTTGCCACTCGATCAGACTGCGCTTGCCGGAGGGGCCTGGGACCACGTGCAGGACGCCCTCCCATACCTCGTCAAAGCGATCAAGACCGGAGCGGCGCCTGCGCTCGAGCAGCGGGTCGAGACCGGCTGTCGGAGGATCCAAAACCAGTGTGCGCATGCACCTGAAAGCGTACCAACGCTGAAAAACCCTCAACCCAACCCGTCCTGGCGCGCGGCGGCGTAGGGCTTGCCGGGAACGCCGACTACTTGGCCAACTTGACCAACCTTGCTACGCTGATCATATGTCAACGAACTACGGCATCGGCGAGGCCAAGACCCAGCTCTCCAAGCTCGTCCACATGGCCGAGGAGGGCGAGGAGGTCGTGCTGCGCCGCGGCCGCACGCCGGTGGTTCGCCTGGTCGCGATCGCCCCCGAGGAAGCCGGCGTGCGGCGTAAGCCGGGCCGGATGCGCGGACGCGTGCGCATGGGCGAGGACTTCGAGGAGTGGCCCGAGGACGTCGCGCAGGCGCTTGGCATCGCCGACTGATGCGTTTGCTGGTGGATGCGCATGCGCTGCTGTGGTGGCTGGGCGCGGATCGGCGCCTGTCCGCGAACGCGCGCGCGGCGATCGAGGCGGCTGAGGAGCCTCTCGTCGGCGCGGGGACGCTCACGGAGATAGCGATTAAGCGCTCGCTCGGCAAGCTGGAGATCGACGAGGATTGGCCGGCGCAGACCCGGCGGGACGGCTTCGATGTGTTCGCGATCGCCTGGATACACGTGACGAGACTGCAGGAGCTGCCATTTCCGGAGGTGTCGGGTAAGCCTCACCGCGACCCGTTCGACCGGCTGCTGGCGGCACAGGCGCTGAGTGACGGAATTCCGGTCGTGACGCGCGATCCGGCGATAGCCGCGTACGGGGTGGCGGTGATCTGGTAGCCATACGCTCCACTCCGCTCAGCAGGATCGATGTCGCGAGCGCTGCGTTCAACGCACGCGAACGACCGCGGACGCATTGCACCGTCTCGCCATCATGCCCATGTCTCGACATCTCCGCAGGCCGACGCCTATCGCGCTCGTGCCGGGAACGGATTACGCTGCGCGCGAGATCTCGACTGAGTGAGCCTCGGTGGAGAGCACCCGCGCGTACCCCTCGCCCAACCGCGAGAGCGCCCGCTCCCAGGTGCGCCCCCGCGCGGAGGCCAGCCCGGCGAGCGCGAGCCGCTCGCGCAGCAGCGGCGAGCCCGAGACCTCGAGCACGGCCCCAGCCAGCTCGTCGGCGTCAGCAGCGCACAGGAGCCCGCTCACACGGTGCTCGACAAGCGAGAGCGGCCCGCCCTGCGCGACGGCGATCACAGCCAGGCCGGATGCCTGGGCCTCGAGGATGACCTGCCCGAAGGTGTCGGTGGCGGAGGGGAAGAGGAAGAGGTCCGCGGAGGCGTAGGCGCGGGCGAGCTCGATGCCGGAGAGCCAGCCGAGGAAGGTGCAGTGCCGGGCGCCGACGCGCTCGCGCAGTCGCTCCTGCTCGGGGCCGCCGCCGGCGAGCACGAGGTGCAGGCGGGTCTCGCGCGCACGCGCGCGCAAGAACGCGTCGGCGAGCAGCTCGGCGCCCTTCTCGCGGGTGATGCGTCCGGAGTACATGACGTTGATCGCGCCGTCCCTGTCGCCGCGGCCGGTGTTGCCATCGCCGGTGGGCGCTCCGGCGCCGCCGGCGCCGGGGTCCCGGCGCGCGCGGGCGAACAGCGCGGAATCGCGCAGCGAGGGGTCGAAGCGCGAGGTGTCCACGCCGCGGTCCCAGCGCATGATCCGCTCGACCGGCATCCCGATTTCCTCGAGCGCACAGTCGGAGGCGGCGCTGGGGGAGAGGACGATGTCGCAGGCGCGGTAGAAGGCGCTGACGGCCATGGCCATGGCGCCGGCGAGCTCTGCTCGCCCGGAGCGCAGGTTGGCGTAGGCGGTGAGCTCGGTGTGGTAGCTGCCGATCAGCGGCAGGCCGAGGGCGCGGGCGAGGAGCACGCCGGCGAGGCCGGCGGGCCCGGGGGAGGTGACGTGGATCGCGTCGAAGGCGCCGTCGGCGAGCGTCTGCACGGCGGCGGGGAGGCTGGGCACGCCGATGCGCAGGCCGGGGTAATAGGGGACGTCGATCTCGGCGACGGCGGAGAGGCGGCGGTCGACCTCGGGGTCGGTGGCGACGACCTCGATTTCATAGCCGGCGACGCCGCGCGAGCGGATCTCTTCGATCGTGCGGGTGACGCCGTGGGTGGAGCCGATGCCGTCGGCGAGGAGCGCCACGCGCGGGGTCTCGCGCTCGCCGGCGAAGGGCAGGCGCGCGAGCTTGGACTGCTCGCTGGCGAGGAAAGCGGTGGCGGGGGCGTAGGGGATGGCGGCGATGCAGCCCTCGAAGACGCCCTCGGCGGCGGCCATGACGGATGCGGCGCCGGGCTCGCTGACCGCGCGCACGGCCAGCTCGACGGCCTCGCGCAGCTTGCGCTCGTGCAGGCGGCAGGCGCGCCGGTAGAGGTCGGCGTGGCTGAACTCATCGGCCTGCATGTGCTCGATCAGCCCGCGCGTGTCGAGGTGGTCTAGCTCGACGGCGGCGAGCCAGGCACGCAGCAGGCAGCGGGCGTCCTCGGGGGAGACGGCACCGCCGGAACCGGTGGCGCCTTGACGGGCATCGCCCTCGCGCAGCAGGCGGCGGACCATCGTGAGCACGCGCTGGGGGTCGGGTCGCCCCATGGGCGGGCGGCTGCGGGTGGGACTACCGGGGTCGGGATCGGAGCCGGGGAAGGGGGGAAGCGGGGCGCTGTCGTCGCCCTCGGTTCCCTCCTCGCTCACGCCGCAGCCGACGGCGACGAGCGCGCCGGGCGCCTCGGGCTCTCCGCCGGAGGGGGCGTCCTCGGGCTCGAGCGAGCGGGCGGCGAGGACGATCGCGGCGTGGGCCCACTTGGCGGCGCTGCCCTGCGCGCCGCGGGCGCGCACGCGCCCGGCGCGCATGTGTGCGAGGAACTCCTGCGGGGTCGCGGCGACGGGGGCCTGGGTGTAGGTGCGCCCGATGTCAACGCCGGCGTGATCGTCGGAGCCACCGATACCGATCGAGTCGCGCGTGGCGACGTAGGTGGCGGCGGGGCGGTTGAGCTCGGGGGCGCGGGCGCCGTTGCGGACCTCCCACACCTCGAACAGCTCGGCCAGGCGACGGCGGTGCCGGGCGGTGAGGGGCGTAGCGCCGACGATGTAGTAGGGGTGGGCCAGCGCGCAGGCGATGTCGCGCTCGTACATGTAGGCGGCGCACAGCTCGACGTCGCGGGCGTTGGCCTGCAGCCACTCGTGGTCGGTGGGGGTGATGTCGTAGCAGAGCACGTGCACCTGCATGGCGGGCTCGCCGCGGAAGCTCGCGGTGAGCTCCTCGGAGACGAACACGTCGGGGCGGTCGGCGATCTGCAGGGCGCCGTCGATGGTGTCGTGGTCGGTGATGGTCACGAAGTCCATGCCGCGGCGCTTGGCCAGGGCGTATACCTCCTCGGGCGGGGTGGCGCACTCGGGCAGTCCGGCGGCGCGCTGCACGCCGAGCTTCGATACCTGCGAGGCGGTGGAGTGGCAGTGCATGTCCACCCTGCTGACGCGCTCGGGAGTGTCGTCGATGCTATCGGTGAGGGTCATCGTTGCTCCTCTCTTTGTCTATCCGTACGACGATATGTTTGCCCTGCACAGGGCCGCTTTTGTGATCAGCCGGGAACGATCGTGTGAAGGGTGTGTGAACGACATGAGCGCATGAAGGGGGTGAGTGAGCCATAGCCAGCCCCCCGAACGCACCTGCCGGCGCCGCTCTCGATTGCCGGCTACGCGCCGGGAGCGCTTGCGTCGGGGCGATGAGAATCCGCTCATCGAGGCGCGCTACTGCCGGTCGATGTCCTGCCTTGTCCGTAAGCTGTCGCCGCGATGCTGACGCTTGCCACTTCGCCGATCACCTACTTCCAGGCGATCGTGCTCGGGATCTTGCAGGGTGCGACGGAGCTGTTCCCGATCTCGAGCCTGGGGCATACGGTGCTGTTCCCGACGCTGTTCGGATGGAACGGGCTGGTCGACGCGCAGTCGCAGTCGGAGTCGTACTGGCTGGCGCTGGTGGTGATGCTGCACGTGGGCAGCGCGCTCGGGCTGCTGTTCTACTTCCGCCGCGATTGGGTGGAGATCGTGCGGGCGTTCTTTCACACGCTCACAACGCGCCGCGCGCAGACGAGCACGGAGCGGCTGGCGTGGCTGATCATCGTGGCGAGCATCCCGGCGGGGCTGCTCGGGATCGTGTTCGAGCGCGAGCTGCGCCGACTGACGGCCAAGCCGGAGGTGGCGGCGATCTTCCTGATGGTCAACGGGCTGGTGCTGTTCGCCGCGGAGTGGTTTCGCCGCCGCGCGCAGGTGCGCGAACTGGCCGTCGCGGAGGGCGCCAAGCCCGATGGGGGGCGCGAGCTCGACACGCTGGAGTACCGCGAGGCGTTCGTCGTCGGGGTCGCGCAGTCCACGGCGCTGATCGCGGGGATCAGCCGTGAGGGCGTGACGATGGGCGCGGGGCTCGCGCGCGGGCTGGATCACAGCGACTCGGCGCGCTTCGCGTTCCTGCTGGCCACGCCGATCATCCTCGCGGCGGGCCTGTTCAAGCTCCCCGACCTGCTGGGCCATCTCGGCGACGGGGTGCGGGGGCAGGCGCTGGTGGCGTGCATCTCGGCGGCCGTGACGGCGGTGTTCACGGTGACGTTCCTGGTCAAATACTTCAAGACCCGCACGCTGATCCCGTTCGCGATCTACTGCCTGGTGTTCGGGGGGATCATGGTCGTCTACACCACGACCTAGCGGTCCGCTGGCACGGCGCCAGGCGGCGTCCTCAGTCGCTCGCGTGCACGGCACGCCACGCTCCCTGCGTCCTTGCCTGGCTTGGCCAACGAACCGCTGGGGAGCGTTGCGCACAAACGATGCAGTGTTCGTTACGAGTCATGCACCATCATTGACGACCATGCCGGTTCCGAAAACGCCCCAGAAGATGTTCGAGACGCGCAGCCAGGCGTGGAGCGAGGTTGGGCTGCTCGATCAGGTGAGCCCGCGCGAGGCCAAACGGGCGGCCTGGGAGGCGGTGATCCTCGGTGTGCTGTTCGTGGCGGTGGTGGTGGCCTACGACAACCGCGCGAGCCTGTTCGGGGTGGAAGCCCACGGGAGCTCGCCGGGGGCGAACACGGCGGTGCGGATTCTCACGGTGGTGGTGCTGCTGGTGCTGGGGTGGGCGATCACGCGCAACTTCGGCCGTGCCCTCGGGCCGGCGCTGCTGCGGCGCGTGGACCCGGCGGCGGCGGGTCCGGTGGGGTTCCTGATCCGCCTGGGGATGCTCGCGATCACGGTCTTGGTGGCGCTGAGCGTGGCGGGGGTGCAAGCGCGCACGCTGCTCGTGGGTGGGGCCTTCACGGCGGTGATCCTCGGCCTGGCCGCGCAGCAGACGCTCGGCAACCTGTTCGCGGGCGTGGTGCTGCTGAGCGCGCGCCCGTTCAGGGTCGGCGATCGTGTGCGCCTGCAGGGCGGGCCGCTGGCGGGTCAGATCGAGGGGACGGTCAGCTCGCAGGGGCTGCTGTATACGACGTTCGTGACCGGCGAGGACACGGTGATGGTGCCGAACAGCGTGGTGCTGAACGTCGCCGTCAGCGCGCAGCCGGTGACGCGGACGCGATAGCGCACGCTCGGACCGACTCGTGGATGCGAGGGCGCATGCTCGGTGGGACTCGCGCAGCGATAGTCAACGCTCGGCCCGACCCGCGCCGGCGTAGTGCACCTTCAGTTCGCGTCGCTGGTTCGATAGCGCAGGAACAGGTGCGAGTCGTGCTCGAGGGCCGAGAGCAACTCTAGCGTGAGCGGGGGATCGAGGTCGCTGCCGGCGAGGATCCGCAGCGGTGGGCGCTCGTCCGTGGGGTCCTCGCCCGCGAGCAGCGGGGCGACGGATAGAAACAGCTCGTCTACGAGACCCGCTGACAGCAGTTCGCCGTTGAGGTGCGGTCCGCCCTCACACAGCAGGGTGCACACGTGCAGGCGATCGTGCAGCTCGCTCAGCGCGGCGGGGAGGTCGAGCGAGCCGTCGGGTGTGTGTGCGCGCACGTACTCCACGCGGGCAGCGCTCGCGGGCAGGCTCGCCTGCGAGGGGGTCAGGAATACGACCTCGGATTCGGGGTCGGCGAGCAGCGGCAGGTCGGGGGGAAAGCCTAGACCCGCGGAGACCACGCACGCCAGCGGCTGCTCGCTCAGGCCGCGCTGCAGACGTGCGCGGCGGGTGTCGGGATCGCGCACGATCGGGCCGTAGCGCTCGGCACGCACGGTCCCGGCGCCGGCCATCACGGCGTCGACGATCGAGCGCAGCCCGTGGAACAGCGCACGGTCGGCGTCGTCTGAGAGCGGACCCGAACGCCCGCCAAGCGTGGCGCGGCCGTCGAGCGTGGCGACCATGTTGAGCACCACGTAGGGCCTCGTACGTCCGTCCGCTGCGGGCACGCCCGAGCGTCGCTCGTGCAGGCCCAATCCCGTGACGATCTCCTCGACGGCCGCGGGATCTCCGGGGGGCAGCAGCCGGTTGAGCGTGATTGGCACGGGATGATGGATAGCAAGTTCTAAACACATAGATGGGACGACCTGCTACGGTCGGGGCGTCTGGCCGGCACAGAAGACCGGCGAAAGTAGTGCAAGCTCGCAGGTCGAGGCTCTAGCAGCATCCTCCGCGCAGCAGCACGCACATACCGTGGAGGAGTTACCCACATGCCTACCGGCACCGTAAAGTGGTTCAGCGACGACAAGGGGTTTGGTTTCATCACCCCCGATGACGGCGAGAAGGACCTGTTCGTCCATCACACCGGCATCAACGGCGAGGGTTACCGCTCGCTGCAGGAGGGGGCCAAGGTCTCCTACGATGCAGAGCAGGGCGACAAGGGCCCCAAGGCCGTCAACGTCCAGTCGATCTGAACTGGTCTCCGCGGAGCCTTCGCTCCGCGGATTGGAGCTTGACCTGAGGGCCCGCTCCGGCGGGCTCTCTGTCGATCGGCGCAGTGCCGTGCGCGCCCGCACGGCGGCGGGGGCGCTGCTCGTGCTGGTGGCGTGCAGCCTGCTGTTCGTGCTGATCGCCGCGGATCGCCCGAGCCTGTTCGCGGCCACGAGCCACGCGGGCTTCTTTCCGGGCTGGATGGCCGGGCCCTTGGGCGGGCTGTGGCCGGGGCTGACGCGCAGCGCGACCGCGCTCAAGCTGACGTTCACGGGCGCGCTCGTGACGATGTACGTGAGCTACCTGCTCGCGCTGGCCTACCTGCCGAGCGTCGCCGACTCGCGCCTGCGCGCGCGCTGGGCGATCGCGGCGGTGGTGGGCGTGCACGCGATCTTCTTCCTCGCGCCCGCCGATGGCGCTGACGGATGTATTCAACTACATCAACTACGGGCGCATGGAGGTCGTGCACCACCTGAACCCCTACACGACCTATCCGATCCTCGAGCCCCACGGCGACCCGAGCTATGCGCTCTCGAACTGGCATCAGCTGCTCAGTCCTTATGGCCCGCTGTTCACGCTGCTGACCTTCGCGCTCGTGCCGCTGGGCGTGGCGGCCTCGTTCTGGGCGATCAAGACCGTGCTCGTGGCGGCGAGTCTGGGGACGATCCTGCTCGTGTGGCGCTGCGCGCGCCTGTTGGGGCTCGACCCGGTCAGGGCGATCGTGCTCGTGGGCCTGAACCCGATCGTGCTCGTGTGGGGTCTGGGCGGTGACCACAACGACTTCCTGATCGTCTTCACGATCGTGCTCGCTTTCTACCTGCTGCTGCTCGGCCGCGCGCGAGGGGCGAGTGAGGCCGAAGCGCGGCGGGAGGGCTCGGCCGGGGCCTCCGGGGCGGAAGGTGCGCCCGCGGGGTCCGCCCATGCGCCCGGCGGGACTCCGCTGCTGCGCCCGCGGCGCCGCGCCCCGCGACACCGAGCACGCTCGCGGCGCGGATCGGCGGCTGGCTGTGGCCGATCTCGCCCGTGGACATGGGCGCCGGCGCGGCCTTCGTGGCGGCGACCGCGCTGAAGGCCTCCGGCGGGGTGCTGATCCCGATTGTGCTCGCGAGCCTAGTGCGCGCGCCGCGGCGCCTCACGCAGGTCGTGCTCGGGATGATCCTCGCGGGTCTCGTCGTGGGCGGCGCGAGCCTGATCGCCTTCGGCCTGCACATCCCCGACCTCAGCACCCAGAGCCAGGTGGTGACCTCGATCAGCTTGCCCAACCTGCTCGGGCTCGCGCTGGGGGCGGGCGGGGAGACCGAAACGCTGCACAGCCTGCTCAGCGCGGCGCTCGCGCTGTCGATCGTCGCCTGCTGCGTGCTGGCCTTCCGGCGGCGCGAATCGATCACCGCCTCGGGCTGGGCGACGGTTGCGCTGCTGGTCACGCTCGGGTGGGTGCTGCCGTGGTACATCCTGTGGCTGCTGCCCCTGGCCGCGCTATCGCACTCGCGGCGGCTGCGCACGACCGCGCTGGTGCTCGGCGCCTACCTGATCGTCGCCTGGGCGCCCGCCTCGGGCCTGTTGTGGAACGCGATCGGCTTTCAGCCCTCGAAGACCCCGCTCGGGCGCCTGCACCAGCGCTATGTCAAGGAGCTTTTGAACTAGCGCCCGGACCGCTGTCTGGGCTGGTGCGCCTGGACGTGTCGGGCTTCCGTATGGCATCGCTGTCCGCGGCTCGCCGCGGACCTACCCCTCCTCGGGCGGGCGGCGCTCGCGCTTTCGCTCGGCCCCGCGGCGCTTGGCGGCCAAGCGCCGCTCGCGCGAGGCCGCCGTCGGGCGGGTCGGCCGGCGGGGTTTGGGCACGGCGAGCGCCCGCGCGATGCGCTCGCCCAGGCGCGCCAGGGCGAGCTCGCGGTTGCGCGTCTGCGAGCGCTCATCCTGGGCGATCGCCACGATCCGCGGCCCGGCGCGCTGCAGCAGTCGCGCGCGCTGGGCCTCGCTGAGGGCGGTCGAGGCGAGCACGTCGAAGCTCGCTTCCACGCGCGAGGCCGTCACGTTGGCGTGCTGCCCGCCCGGCCCCGATGAGCGGCTCGCGCGCAGCAGGATCTCCGCGCGCGGGATCGCCAGCGCGCTGCTCACGCGCAGGTGGGTCTGGGGGTCCCCTCAGCCGCGGCCGTCGTGGTTCCCCGGGCGCCCGGGCTCCGGTGGGCTGGGCGCTACTGCCCGCCCGACGCCTCCCCCGAGGCGTCGTGGATGGCTTTCACGCGCATCAGATCCTCGCCCTCGGGCACGCGACCGTCGCGGCCGATGTAGCCGTCCTTGCCGCCCGCGATCAGATACACCGCCTCGACCTCGCCGGGGTTGCGGATCTTGCGGTGCGTGGCAGCGTCCACGCGCGCGAAGGCACCCTCGCCCAGGCGCTGCACGCTACCGTCGCCGAACTCGATCTCGATCGTGCCGCGATGGACGAAGTACAGCTCCTCCTGCTCGTCGTGGAAGTGAAAGCCCGATTCGATGCCCGGGGGCATCACGATCGCGTTCACGCCGAACGCCGTCACGCCGAGGCCCTTGCGGACCTTGCGAAACCCGGGCCCCTCGCCCAGTGCGTCCAGATCGCCGACGGCGTAGCCCTCGCCGACGGTCACCTTCGGGTACTCGGCAGATGCCTCCATAGCTGTGCGTCTCCTCTCAGGGTCGTTCGTCTCGCCTGGGCCGATCGTGGCCTCGTCGAGCGGTGTGCCCGTGGGTGGTGGAATCAGTGCTCGGCAACGTACCCGTCCTGCGGCTCCAGGGGCAGGCCCTCATCGGCCCAGCGCCGCAGACCGCCGGTGAGCGAGTAGGCCTCGATAGCCCGCGATGCGCGAAAGGCCTGGGCGGCCATATCCGAGCGCGCGCCGACGCGGCAGTAGAACACAACGGGGCGCTCGCGCTTGACCGTTGCCGCCTGTGCTGTCAGCTCGACCAGGGCGATGTGGCGCGAATCCGCAAGCCGGCCCGCCTCGCGCTCGTAGGGCTCGCGCACGTCGATCAGCTGCAAGCCGGCGGGCTCCCGTGCGCGCCACTCGGCGCGCTGCGCGGGGTCGAGCTCGATCGCCGTATGTCAACCGCCGCGCTCACCCCCATCAGCCTAGCGGTGGGCACGCGCCGGTTGGGTTCGCTGTTCGGTCGGCGCATGCGCCGACCGCGGGATGGCGCATGCGCCATCCCGGCAGGGCCGCATGCGGCCCTGCCGACCGTGCCGAATGCGGCACGGTCCACACTCTCAGCTTTATTTAGTCGCATGTGCGGGGTCGGACCTATCCGCATGCGGCGCGGTCTCCACTAGGATCAGCCCCATGCAGATCCTCGACGATGTCTACACGATCCCCCAGGAGCACCGCGACCTCTGCCAGACCATCGGTCAGATCGCCCGCGAGCAGATCGCGCCGCGCTCGGCCGAGATCGACGAGCGGGCCGAGTACCCGTGGGACATCCGCAGGCTGCTCTCCGAGCAGGACATCCTCGGGCTGCCGTTCCCGACCGAGTACGGCGGCACGGGCACGGGCACGCTGATGCTGAACATGGCCGTCGAGGAGATCGCCAAGGTCGATGCGGCCTGCGCGCTGATCCTGATGGTGCAGGAGCTCGGCACGCTGCCAATCCAGCTCTACGGCGCGACGAGCTCAAGGAGCGCTTCCTGCCGCGCTGCGCTTCGGGCGAGTGGTCGCCCGGCCTTCGCCCTCTCCGAGCCCGAGGCCGGCTCGGACCCCGCGGGGATGAAAACCACCGCCGTGCTCGACGGCGAGGAATGGGTGATCAACGGCACCAAGAACTGGATCTCCAACCTCGGGATCGCCGACTTCTACATCACCTTCGCCGTCACCGACCGCGAGAGCCGGCGCATCACCGCATTCGTCGTCGAGGCCGACCGTCCGGGGTTCAGCGTGGGCAAGCTCGAGCACAAGCTCGGCATCCGCGCCTCGCCCACAGGGCAGCCGATCTACGAGGACGTGCGCGTGCCCCAGGCCAACGTCATCGGCGAGGTCGGCCGCGGGCTCTCGGTCGCGCTCGGCACCTTGCAGCAGACGCGCCTCGGCGCCGCCGCGCAGGCCGTCGGGATCGCGCAGGGCGCCACCGACTACGCCGTCGCCTACGCGCGCGAGCGCGTGCAGTTCGGCAAGCCGATCATCGAGCTGCAGGCGATCCAGTTCAAGCTCGCCGACATGGAAACACGCACGGCCGCCGCGCGCGAGCTCCTGTACAAGGCCTGCGCGCTGGCCGATCGCGGCGATCCAGAGCGGGGGAAGTACTCCTCGATGGCCAAGGTCTTCGCTTCGGACACCGCCATGGCCGTGACGATCGAGGCGGTGCAGGTGCTGGGCGGCTACGGTTATGTCAAGGAGTACCCGGTGGAGCGCATGATGAGAGACGCCAAGATCACCCAGATCTACGAGGGCACGAACGAGATCCAGCGGCTCGTGATCGCCCGCACGCTCAAATAGGGCGGTCGCGGGTGCGTCGGTCGTTCTCCCCACGACAGCGCGCCTCCGGACAGCTGCGCCGCGCGGGCCTCGCCGCGCTCGTCGCGATGTCGCTCGGCCTGATCGTGATCGTGGTCGGGCAGGGCTTCAGCACGCGTCGGCGCCGTGCGTGCGGTCGAGGACGTCGCGATCGGGATCGCCGTCGTGGCCGTGCTGCTCGGCTGTGCGGCCTTCGTCGCCGTACGCCTGGGGGGCTGGCGCGACCCCGAGTCCGAGGCCGAGTTCGACGAGATCGTGCTGCGCTCCGAGCGCCTCGCGCGCGAAGGCCTCGCGGTCGACCCCGACGAAATGGATTTCCTCGAGCTCGACCCGCTCAACGACGAGGACTTCGAAGAGCTCGTGCGCGACGCCCTCGACGACCTCCCCGACCTGCTGCGCAACGCCCTCTCGCACGTCGCCGTCGTGATCTCCGACGGTGGACGCCGCCGTGGCGCCTACGGGCTCTACCAGGGCGGGCAGTCCCGCCGCGACGACACGCACGATCGCATCGTCATCTTCAGAGACACCCTGCGTCGCGACTTCGGGCACTCGCCCGAGCTGCTGCGCGACCAGGTCGTGCGCACAGTGCGCCACGAGCTCGCGCATCATGTGGGATTTGACGAGCTCGGCGTGAGCCGGCTCTGTAGCCCGTAGACACGGCGCGATCTCGCCTTACGATCCGAGATCGATTGGATCTCCGATCGGCCAGCACGTGTGCAGAGCCATCGGCTACCGAGTCCTTGCTCGTTGGTCTCGATCAGGTTCCGAGTTTGCCGCTCCCAGGCCGTGTGCGCATTGCCACACACTCGTTTGCGCCATGTCACATAGGATGCCCGCGTCCCGCAACCTTCCCCCTTCGATTCCAGGAGAGATCGCCAGATGCCAGAGGCAGTGATCGTCGACGCTATTCGCACGCCCATCGGACGCGCCGTCAAGGGCTCGCTCAAGACCGTCCGCGCCGACGATCTCGCGGCGATCCCGCTGAAGGCGCTGATCGAGCGCAACCCCGCCCTGGAGCAGACCTCGATCGGCGACATCATGATGGGCTGCGGCTACGGCGAGGGCGAGTCCGGCTACAACATCGGGCGCATCGCCTCGCTGATCGCGGGCATCGACCACCACGTTCCCGCCTGCACGGTCAACCGCTTCTGCGCCTCCTCGCTGCAGACCACGCGCATGGCCTTCCACGCGATCAAGGCCGGCGAGGGCGACACCTACATCGCCGCCGGCGTCGAGGCCGTCTCGCGCACCGGGCGCGGCAGCCAGTTCGAGTTCAACCACGCCGTCGACGGCTCCGAGGGCTCGGCCTACAACGTCTACATCCCCATGGGCATGACCGCCGAGAACGTCGCCGAGCGCTGCAACGTCAGCCGCGAGGCCCAGGACGAGTGGGCGCTCGTCTCCCAGACCCGCGCCGTGGCCGCCGTCGAGTCCGGGCACTTCGACGCAGAGATCGTCCCCGTGACGGTGCCCGCGCACAAAGACGTCGATAAGGAGGGCAACGAGATCGACGTCCCCGAGACCATCGTCACCAAGGACGACGGCCCGCGGCCCGGCACGTCGATGGAGGGGCTCGCGGCGCTGAAGCCCGTCTTCAAAGAGGACGGCTCGGTCACCGCCGGCAACTCATGCCCGCTCAACGACGGCGCCGCGGCGCTCCTGATCATGAGCGAGGAGCGGGCGAGCGAGCTCGGCTTCAAGCCGAAAGCGCGCATCATCGCCTCGACCGTCGCGGCGATCCGTCCCGAGGTCATGGGCCTCGGCCCGATCCCCGCGATCCAGAAACTGCTCGCGCAGACCGGCATGAAGATCGAGGACATCGATGTGGTTGAGATCAACGAGGCCTTCGCCGCGCAGATCGTGCCCTGCATCGAGGAGCTCGGCCTCGATCGCGAGAAGCTCAACCCCTTCGGCGGCGCCATCGCCCTCGGTCACCCCTTCGGCATGACCGGCGCGCGCATCATGACCACGCTGCTCAACGACCTGCAGACCCTCGACGCCACCTATGGCATCGAGTCGATGTGCGTCGCCGGCGGCATGGGCATGGCGATGCTCGTCGAGCGCATCGGCTGAGCGCGCCGGTCACGGCGATGGGAGCGAAGCGGGGCCCGCCGGGCCGCCGCTTCCTCCGCTGCCCAGGACCTTCTGGAAGGTCGCGTTGCAACTCCGCGCGTCTGGGGAGTATCGTCGCCGGATGCACGTCAGTGAGTCCACCGCTCCGATCGCCCCCGAGCTGCAGGAGTTCATCGCGCGCTACGAGGCGGCCTGGAACGACCGTGACCCCGACGCGTTGGTGGGGCTGGTGACCGATGACATCGTCTGGACCGATCCCGCGCTGCCCGAGCCCGCGCGCGGCATTCCGGCGGTGCAGGAGTTCATGCGCTCGAGCTTCCGCTCCTTCCCCGACCTGAGCTTCAGTCAGCCCGACCCGCCCGCGATCGCCGTCAACGGCGACACGGTGCTGTGGGCTTGGCACATGCAGGGCACCAACAGTGGACCGATCGCTCCCCCCGGCTTCGCCGCCACGGGGCGCACGATCGCCGTCGACGGCGTCGATCAGTGGACGATGCGCGACGGTCGCATCGCCGTCTATCGCGCCTACTACGACATGAACGACCTCGCCCGCCAGCTCGGCATCATGCCGCCCGCGGGCAGCCGCGCCGAGCGCGGCATGGTCGCGATGCAGCGCCTGCGCGCGCGGTTCTCGCGGCGCTGAGGCGCCGTCCCTGAGCGGGTTGGGTTCGCCGAACGGGAGTCGCTAAGTGTTTTCGTCCAGCCCCGGGATCGGCTCGATCGGCAGCTCTCCTTTGACCGCTTCAAGCTTGGCGAGATCCAGCCGATCCTCAAGTCGGCCAGCAAGACGCTTGAACCCCACGACACTGGACAGCCCTGCCACGCGAACCGTTTGACCTACCCAGCTGGTCTCCTCCGCACGCTGGGCGACCGTGTCGTAGTCCAGCGGAGGTAGTCCTCCGCGCA
Organism: uncultured Solirubrobacterales bacterium; assembly: GCA_963714025.1. Lineage (GTDB taxonomy): Bacteria > Actinomycetota > Thermoleophilia > Solirubrobacterales > Solirubrobacteraceae > Palsa-744. Next base: position 1,020,133 of record OY970221.1, on the reverse strand, counting down.
TGATGTCGATGATGCCGTGGCGACTGTTGACGCGCAGAGTGGAAGTTCGGGCAACGTCGTCAGGCGTGAAGACTTTGTCGTCGCGCAGTCTCCTGCCTTCCACGCGGTCAATGAAGCGAAGCACCGCAGCGTCGGCGTCAGGACCGTCGGGCACGAGCAGGTCGCTGTCCTTGGTCGCGCGCACATAGCCGTGATAAATGACGCTGAAGCCGCCGATCACGACATATTCGAGTCCGACCGCGTTGGCATCGGCGACGACGCCGCCGAGGTCAGGACCAGTAGGCTCGCGCGGGGGCATGGCCAGCCTGTATGGAAGCAGCGAGCAGTGATACCGCCTGCTGGGACAGCTTCTGGCCGACATCGAGCCGCTGGGCGGGAGTCAGCGCTCTGTTGCTGGCGTGCAGCTGCTCTTCCTCTTCACGGTTGATCACAGCCCACTCGGCCTCGTGGCCAGGCTCCAGCAGGGTCTTACGGGGAGTGGCGCTCATGGAGTCAAGTCTACCGTATTGCGTCGAATGATGCAGCGTACTGTCTGCATCTCGCCGAGGTTGTACCGGCCCCACGAGACATGAGCCTTCTTGCCTTTTCGGTTCTCTCTTGACAAGTGTGATGGTTGACGCTATGTTCTCTTATGTTCATGACCTCCCACCGTGGGGGGTCGGGCACAGATAGATCGGGTTTGGGTCGGTTCTCGGACCGGTTTCAAGCGCTTATCAGGGGATGTACGGGAGAGGGAGCCGGGTCGCCACATGAGGGGTTGTTTTCGCGTGTTTTCTTTGGGGACAGATGTGACGGGAGTCGGTGTGCGCCAATGTACGCCCGTAGGTAGATGCCTCAGCATCGCTGATGCATCTCTCTCTCTCTCTCTCTCTCTTGTCCCAGTAGCACCCCTCGTCTAGCAGCCGATTCGGGTCGGCTCACAGCCCCCTCCGCGGGGTATGGCACACCACGGTCTAACGCGCCCTGTTCGAAGCTCCCATGCCACGCGCTCGATGACGATCGCCGTCCGCTCGAGGTAACGCGAGACCGGAACAGTGCTTACACGCACGCGAACGTCCGGCAAGCCCACCGCGAGCGGACCTTCCGCGCGCCTGGAGGCGCAGCAGTACCACAACGCACATCTCTTGCTTCGTCCCGTTTCAATGGCCAGCGGACCTGCCACGCGCCTGGAGGCGTAGCTGGAAAACAGGGCCCCGCGCGTACTCCCATACGCGCAAGGTCTGAAATCGAGCGCCGCGGTTCTTACCCGAGGCCGCGGCGCTCCTCGAGCTCTTCGCGAAACGGGGTGCGTCGTGCCCGCTGAGACCGGCGCGCGTCGCAATGCCTTGAAGACCCGCTCGCGCGGCGAGCTGTCTCCCCGCGTGCACGTCGCCGAGATGCAGCGCGCCCGACTCCTGAGCGCGGCGGTGGCCACGATCGGCGAGCTGGGCTACGCGGGTGCCTCGGTGGCGCACATCACCTCGCGCGCACGGGTCTCACGGCGCACGTTCTACGACCTGTTCGCCAATCGCGAGGATTGCCTGCTGGCGGTCCTCGGGGATGCCGTCGAGCGGATCTCGGGCGAGATCGCCGCCGCCGATCTCGCCGGGTCGGCGTGGCGCGATCGTGTGCGCGGGGGATTGCTCGCGATCCTCTCGTTCTTCGATCGCGAGCCCGTGCTCGCGCGGGTATGTGTCGTGGACGCCCTGCAGGGCGGGCCGCGAGTGCTGGCCCGGCGCGAGGAGGTCCTAGCCGGTCTGGCGCGAGCGCTCGACGAGGGTCGCCGGGAAAGCCGCGGCAAATCGCGCGAATGCACCTCGCTCACCGCCGAGGGTTTGGTCGGCGCTGCGTTCGCGATCGTCCATGCGCGTCTGATCTCGAAGAAGCGGCGGACCGAGCCGCTGCGGGACCTAGTCGGTGAGTTGATGAGCTTGATCGTGCTGCCCTACCTCGGGCCTGCCGCGGCGCAGGCAGAGCAGGAGCGCTCACTGCCACCGCTGCCGCGTGGCGAGCGTGTCGCGCGAGCGGAGGATCGGGATGTGGATGGGGAGTCCGACCTCCTGGCAGAGGTGCCGATGCGTCTCACCTATCGCACCGCGCTTGTGCTCGACGGCATCGCCAAGCACCCGGGCGCCAGCAACCGTCTCGTGGGGGAAAGCGCCGGGATCTTCGACCAGGGGCAGGTCTCGAAGCTCCTGGCGCGACTGCAGCGTTTGGGCCTCACGGCCAACACGGGTGTGGGGCACACAAAGGGCGAGCCGAACGCGTGGAGTCTCACACCGTTGGGCGTCAGGGTCGCCTCGCGCTTGGGCGCCACGAACGGACGGGCGGGCGCGTGATGACACCACGACGCTCGATCACAGCTACACGAAACAGGGGAGAGGGGTTGTTGTCGTTTATCGGACCCCTTCGTTCCACGACACGACCCGTCGTTGCGGGTCGTAGGAAAGGGGTAAGCGATGTTCTCAGCAATGCGTAGACGACTCCATCTCAGCCCGGCGACGGTGATCGCGGGGCTGGCATTGGTGTTCGCGATGACCGGTGGCGCGTACGCCGCGAAGAAGTATCTGATCACCTCGACGAAGCAGATCAGCCCGAATGTGCTGAAGCAGTTGCAGGGCAAGGCGGGGGCGGCCGGGGCGGCTGGTGCTGCCGGCGCGCAGGGTGCTCAGGGGCCTGCGGGGCCTGCCGGTCCGGGGGGCGCCAAAGGGGAAAATGGGTCTTCGGGCAACGACGGTAAACAGGGCGCGACCGGTCCTGAAGGCAAACCCGGCAAAGATGGCAAAGGCATCGAAGTGATCCCGGTGCCGGCCGGACAGACGGAATGCGCCGGTAATGGTGGCGCCATTGTTGGGCCCGAAGGATCTCCCGAAACTGAAGTCTGCAACGGCTCCCCGTGGACGGTGGGGTCCCTTCCGTCCGGCAAGACCGAGACAGGCACCTGGGCGATCGGTTTGGAGACTACCGCTAACCCCGCGGCAGCTGCTCCCCTCTCGTTCACCGTTCCGCTAGCCAGCACGACGGGAGTGGAAGCTCACTTCATAAATGACGCGGGAGAAGAAGAAGTGGAAAGCGCACCGGCTGGCCCTAAGCCGGCCGCCTGCCCGGGTACGGCCGCAAGCCCCACCGCTCTGCCGGGGACCCTTTGCGTCTACGAGTCGACCCGGAGTGGGGCTCCTGAAACCGAAAAGGGCGTCGGCTTTGAAGCGCTGTCGGGCGGTCTCCACACTGCAGGTACCGTGCTCGACTTCTCCGTTGAAGCCGGTGGAAAAGCCCTTGGCACATGGGCGGTAACGGCGCCCAAATCGTAGTGCGGTAACGAATCAGCAATAGGTGAGGGTTGGGGCCCGTCCGAAGCGTCGGGCCCCAACTGCAACGGACCAAAGGAGATCGAGATGCAGGGCACGACCGTGACGGGAAGGCAGATTCAGTCGAACAGGTACTTTCTGGCTGCGGTTGCCCTTGCTGTTCTTGCGCTGCTCTCCGTAGCGGCCGGCAATGCTCAGGCCGCGAGGGTGCACGCGCTGGAAGTGAGCGAAACCCTCCCGAACGGGGAAATCCCTTTGTCGGTTGCGGTCAACTCGAGCGCCCATCACGTCTACGTCGTCAGTAATAATTCTCGGGTATACAACTTTGAGGCGGATGGCGAACTCGACCCGGTCCACCCCGAACTGACCGGAGCCCCGTCCTTTGCGTCCTACCAGGTCGCCGTCGACAACTCGGGCGGCGCCAACAACGGGTACATCTACGCGACGAATATCAATACTGCCGTCCAGCAGTTCGATCCGGAAGGCAAAGCTACCGCGGTGACGATCACCGAGTCGGCGATCCCGGCGAACGGCACCGCCCAGGCGGGTGGACTGCCCCCGGTGATCAACGAAGGTAGCTTTGAGCCTCGCTATGTGGCGGTGGACGGGTCGGGGGATATCTACGCTACCGACAGTTCGGCGGCGGCGATCGACGTGTTCGAACCGACGGGTAAATTCGTGAGGCAGATCGGGACGGCGCTCCACGCTGGAGCCGTGAACGGGATGGCGATCGACGGCGGCGACATCTACGTCGCCCTGAGGCAAGGGATCGGGCCGCTCAGCGCGGGCCTCTCCGAGCTGAATGCGTCGAGCGGCGGATGCGTTCCGGTTGACTGCGCTCCGATCGACGGGGCCTCGATCTTCGGCGTGGCGGTCGACAGCGCGGCGGGCAAGATCTTCACGACGGCGTCGATCAGCGAAGAAGGCCGCCAAGGCGAGTTCTCCGAATACGAAGCATCGACCGGTGCGCTGCTCGGGGTGACACGGCCGCAGGCGCTCCACCAGCCGGCCAATGGCATCGCGGCCGACGAAACCTCGGGCAAGGTGATCATCGACGACACCGAGCCCATAGGCGAAACCACTGTGAAGATCTTTGGGGCCGAGGAAACGGTCCCGGACCCGGTGACCCTCGACCCCGAAGCGGTCACTGACCGCTCGGTGACGCTGAAAGGGGAAATCGGCGCCGCAGGGCTCATAAATGTGACTTGTGTGTTCCAGTACGTCGATGATGAAGCCTTCAAAGCCCACGGTTTCGAAGGGGCCCCGGAAGCTCCTTGTGTCCCGGGCGGGCCCTTCGCTGGTGAAGCACCCAACCCGGTCCACGCTGAAGCCGACTCTCTGCGGGGTGGGACGACATACCACGAGCGTATTCTCGGCGAGAGCCTGCCCGGCGAAGTTGGGAAAGGCTCCAACGCCGGGGAAGACATCACCTTCACCACCCTCGGCCCGACCCTCACCGGGACCGAAGCGGTTGGGATCACCCCGGAAACCGCGATCCTGAGGGGTACCGTCGACCCGAACGGCTCGGCGACCACCTACCGCTTCCAGTACCTGACCCAAGCGGCCTATGAAGCCAACCCGCCCGCCGAACGATGGGCCGCGGCCACCGAGGTACCCGCGGGCGGGGCCCCGGTTGGCGCAGGTACGAGCGCGGTGCCGGTCTCCCAGGCGCTCTCAGAGCTCGTCCCGGGCACCGCCTACAGATTCCGGATCTTCGCCGTCAGCGCCGAAGGGACCACCGAAGGCCAGGAGGTTGAGTTCACCGCACAGGAGTCGCCCTTTGCCGGTCTCCCGGACGGTCGCGTTTACGAGCAGGTGAGCCCGATCGTTAAGAACGGGGCGAACGTCCAGGGCGGGATCGACTCGGTGCAGGCATCGCTCGACGGGGAACGGATCACCTTCTTCTCCAATGCGGGCATTCCCGGCGGGGACGGGGCCCAGAACTTCCCGACCTTCATGGCCTCACGCGCTGCCACGGGCTGGTCGACGCAGGGGCTGCTGCCCGCTGCGTCCCGGGGCGCGGAGGCAAAGGTCCTCGGCTGGACCGAAGACCTCACCGATACCTACGATTCTGCTCACAGGGCCTTCCAGGAAGCGGAACTTCTCCTGCGGACTGGCCCGGGTTCCCTGGCCCAGGCGGGGACGATCGCATCGACTGGCGTTCCCTTCGCCTATGCAGGCTCCTCGCAGGGCGGCGCGGTGGCGCTACTGGAAAGCGCGCCCGGCGGTGGAGACGTGACAGGCGCCACGGGCCCCACCCACAACTTGGCAGGCAAGCAGAACGTCTACGCGTACGACCGTGAATCGGGCCGGCTGGTCCTCGCCGGGGTGATGAACGACGGGACCGTGCCACCCGGCGGCACGATGTCCGGCCCCTACGACTGGTTCAAGAGCAAGAGCACCACCAATGAAGGAGGCGCCTTTGGCGACTACTTCACTCAGCCAGCCCATGCGGTCTCCGCCGATGGCAGCGAGATCTTCTTCACCGCCGGGGGTACGGGGCAGCTCTACGTGCGCCTCAACCCATTGGCCGCCCAGAGCGCGATGAGCGGCGAAGCATGCACCGAAGCCGCCAAGGCCTGCACGGTGCGGGTCTCCGCACCAGTTGCCGGGGTTGCGGACCCCGGCACCCCCGCTGCGTTCCTCGATGCCTCAGCCGATGGGCGACTCGTCTACTTCCTCGACAACGGCAAACTGACGACGACCGCGACCGGCGGCTCGGGTTACGACCTCTATCGCTACGACGTCACCAGCGGCTCCCTCAGCGACCTCACCCCTGATGCCACCGACAGAGGCGGTGCCCGCGTTGAAGGGATGCTCGGGATCGGCGGGCCGACCGGCGAAGACGCATATTTCGTCGCCGCCGGCAAGCTCGCCGAAGGGACGCCCCAGGAACCAGTGAGCCAGGCGCCGGTCGGGGAAACCAACCTCTACGCCCTGCACGGCACGGCAATCGAATTTGTCACCCGGCTCGGCACCACCGAACGAGCCGGAGACTACCTCGACTGGTCGCCCACCTCGAGTGAATCGAGCGGCGGTCCCGTGGCACACGCTGCTCGGGTCTCCGCCGACGGGCAGACGGTCCTGTTCAGCTCGGTGCGGAAGCTCACGGCTTACGATAACCGCGGCACGCCTGAGCTCTACCTCCGCAAGACCCGGGCCGACATCGAGTGTGTGTCCTGCAATCCGAGCGGGGAGGCGCCGAGTGGCGGGGCGGCTGTGCAGGGAATCCCGCAGCTGGGGTTCTCGGCCTCGCGCACCTACTCGATCATGACTCGTAATCTCGCGGCGGACGGGCGGCGGGTCTTCTTCGACTCTCCCGACCGCCTTGTCTCCTCCGACCGCAACGACAACACGGACGTGTATGAGTGGGAGGCTGACGGCGAGGGTTCCTGTGCCTCTACCTCTCAGGACGGTGGTTGTCTCTTCCTGATCTCCGGCGGCGCGGCGGGGGCGGGTCCTTCTTACTTCGGCGACGCCGATGAAAAGGGCGAAAACGTCTTTTTCTTCACTGCCCAGCCGCTTGTCGCCCAGGACAAGGATGAACTGGTCGATGTCTATGACGCGCGGGTTGATGGTGGCATCGCAGCGCAAGAGGCGACGCCGCAGGCCCCTTGTGAAGGTGAGGAAGGCTGCCGCGGTGCTGTTCCCGCGCCTCCGGCGTTGTTTTCTGCCCCTGCGACGTTCGCGTTTCAGGGGCCCGGCAACCCGCCGCCGCCACCCGCGGCTAAACCGGCGCCGAAACCCCCGCAGAAGCCGGTTGCGCGTTGTCGCAAGGGCCGGGTGAGGGTGCATGGCAAGTGCGTAATCAAGCGTGCCAAGCAGAAGCCTCACAGCACGCCGAAGGGTCAAAAGAAGCAAGTGCAAAAGCGCGGCAAGGGAGACAAACGATGAGACGACCGGCGGCAGTTTTCCCATTCCTGGCGGTGTTGGTCGCGGTCGCGGCGATCGTGCCGGGGACGGCCTTGGCGGCGACACCAAAACCAGCCTGGACGATCACCGCCGTCCCCTACCCGAGCGCCTTCGAAGCGGGCTCCGTTTTCGACCCGGGCGCGGCCGACCCGGCCTACCTGATCGAGGCTTACAACGGGGGCGCGAAGCCTACGAGCGGCACCTTCACCCTGACCGACACCTTGCCTGTCGGGCTGCTGCCCGCCCCGGGCTTCCCGCCACATGGTCTCTACGGTCCCCAGCTCCAGGAAGAACCCGGCATCCACCCGATGAGCTGCACGACCCTGGTACGCAAAGTCACCTGCACGGGCGGTGGCGAAGGGCCGGTAGGGCCGGGTGAGGGTGTCAGTGTCATCGTGCCGGTCGAAGTGCAGGCCAACGCGGCTGAAAAGGCCGCCGCGTCAGGGGGCTTCCTCACCGACTTGGCCACGATCGAAGGCGGCGGCGCAGCCGCGGGCTCCACCTCACAGCCGGCCCCGGTGGTCGCGCATGGTGCCTCGGCGCAGAGCCCCTTCGGCTTCCTCCCGCAGCCCGCGGGCCTTCACGGAGAGACGACTTTGGCCGACGGCTCCGCCGCGACCCAAGCGGGGTCCCATCCTTACTCGATGACAGTGGCGGGGCTTGACTTGGCGACCAGCCCGAACGACATCGAAACGCTCCTCGCGTCGGGTGGGGGTCTGCGCGAAGCGACGGTGACGCTGCCGAAGGGCACCGTGATCGACCCTGCGGCGGTGCCGAAGTGCAAGGAGAGCGAACTGGAGAACGGGAAGATTGGCTGCCCGGACCTATCCCAGGTGGGGGTGGTCGCTCTCACCCTCTCGATCGGCAAAGGGTTCGGCAACGGACCCACCAACCATCCCGTCTACAACATGGTCGTGCCGCCGGGTTCGCCGGCGGAGCTCGGCTTCGAAGTGCTCGAAGGCGTCGACGTGCACTTCCTCGGCTCGGTCTCCTCCGACGGTACCTTCACCCTGACCGCGAACAGCAAAGATGTCCTTGCGCGGGCGGTGATCGGCGGGGTGCGGACAACGCTCTGGGGAGTGCCCTCCGAAGAAGTCCATGACCGCCAGCGGGGCGAATGCCTCTACAGGCCGGAAACGCCCGGATGTGCCATTCCGCGTACGGGTCTGGCGTTTGTGACGTTGCCCTCGGCGTGTTCAGGTCCGCTTCTGACCTCGGTGCATGCGACGAGTTGGCTAGGCGAAACCGCTGACGGTAGCTATGAATCGACCGATCTTGCGGGTCATCCGGTTGGTGTTGAAGGGTGTGGTGCGCTTGCGTTCGAACCGTCGATCGAAGCGGGGTTGACTACGGGTCAAGGGGAATCGCCGTCGGGTCTTAATCTTGATTTGCGTCAGGCTCAGCACGAAGACGCGAGCGAATTGGCGACGGCGAATTTGAAGGACACGACGGTTGTGTTGCCGGCGGGGGTGGCGGTGAACCCGTCGGCGTCGAATGGGTTGCAAGCGTGCTCTTCGGCGCAGGTCGGTCTCGCGTCTGCGATCGCCGCATCGCCTGTTCGTTTCCAGGAAGGCTCAGCGCATTGCCCCGATGCGTCAAAGTTGGGGACGGTCGAAGTGACGACGCCGTTGTTGAAGGAAGGCGCGGAAGGGGAGCAGGCGCCACGGGTGCTGAAGGGTGGTGTGTATTTGGCGAAGGCGTTTGATAATCCGTTCGGTTCGTTGTTGGCGTTGTATCTCGTTGTTGAAGATGAACAGACGGGTGTGATCGCCAAGCTCGCGGGTAGGATTGAAGCTGATCCGCAGAGTGGGCGGTTGACGGCGACGTTTGATGAAAACCCGGAGTTGCCGTTGGATGACATCGTGATCCATGTCTTCGGGGGTGATCACGGGGCGCTGACGACTCCTGTTCAGTGCGGGGAACATGCGCTCTCCTCGACGCTGGTCTCGTGGTCTGAAGGCGCTGCCGCGCACCCCGGTGCGTCGTTGCAGACGACCGGTTCGTGTTCTGCCTCGGAAGGTGCTGCGCCCGAGGGGTTCTCCTTCACGGCTGGTGCTGCCAGCCCGCTCGCGGGTGTGTTTTCGCCGTTTGTGGTGCAGGTCTCGCGTGCGGATGGTTCCCAGCGGTTGGGGGCGATCGACGTGACGTTGCCCGAGGGGTTGCTCGGCAAGGTCGCTGGGGTCCCGTTCTGCAGTGATGCGCAGATCGCTCAAGCACAGGCGCGTAGCCATCCCGAAGAAGGCAGGCTCGAGCAGCAGTCCCCGTCCTGTCCCGCGGCCACCGAAGTAGGCTCGGTTACGGTTGGTGCGGGATCTGGTCCCGATCCGGTGTATGTGAGCGGTCATGCGTATCTAGCTGGCCCGTATAAGGGCGCGCCGCTCAGCCTCGCGATCATCACTCCGGCGATCGCGGGCCCGTTCGATCTCGGGACGGTAGTGGTGCGTGTCGCGCTGAACATCGATCCGAATACGGCGCAGATCCGTGCGGTGAGTGATCCGATACCCACGATCCTGGACGGTATCCCGTTGGATGTGCGGTCGATCTCGCTGAGCATGGATCGTGCAGGGTTCACGTTCAACCCGACTAGTTGCGAAGCGTTGAGCGTGACCGGCCAGGCGATCTCCACCCTCGGGCAAACAACAGCGCTGTCCAACCGTTTCCAGGTCGGTGGGTGCCAGAACCTCCCATTCAAACCAGTGATGGCGATCAGTACACAAGGGAAAACGAGCAAAGCGAGTGGTGCGAGCCTCACCGTCAAGCTCTCCCAGAAACCGGGTGAAGCAGACATCCACAAGGTCGCTCTGACGTTGCCCACGGTCCTACCGGCACGCTTGACGACACTCCAGCAGGCATGTACCGAAGCGCAGTTCAACACCAACCCCGCGGGTTGCCCCCCAGGATCGTTCATTGGGACAGCCAAGGCGATCACACCGATCCTCAGCGTCCCCCTGACAGGTCCCGCGATCCTCGTTTCGCATGGTGGCGCGGCATTCCCCGATGTCGTCTTCTTGCTGCAAGCCAACGAACGCGGAGCGGACATCCGTATCGACCTTGACGGCAGGACCGACATCAAAAAAGGCATCACCTACTCTCGCTTCGAAACCGTTCCCGACGCTCCGATATCGAGCTTTGAAACGAACCTACCCCAAGGTCCGCACTCGGTCCTGGCAGCGACGGGGAACCTGTGCGCGAGCAAACTCGCGATCCCGACAGAACTAACGGGGCAGAACGGCGCCCTGGTCAAACAGAGCACGAAGCTCACAGTCACGGGGTGCCCGAAGACCAAGGTCCTCACCCGCGCACAGAAACTCGCGCTCGCACTGAAGGCTTGCAAGAAGAAGCCGAAGGGCAAGAAGCGCACCAGCTGCGAACGTGCCGCGCGCAAGAAATACGCGCCTGTCAAGAAGAAGGCCAAGAAGAAGTAGAGGAGAGGATGAGTCCGGCCGCCACCTGGACTCATCCGCTCAGCAGGATCTGTGTCGAAAGCGCTGCCTTCCGCTCACACGATCAACCGCGGACACTGCGCGCTCGACTCGCCGCTGCGCACGGGCTCGACACCCGGCGGATGGTTTCCGTACCGGCCCGATCGACGTCAGGAGCCCGGCAGCTCCGGCGAAGGGGTTGGACCCTTGTCTGCCACCGCTGCGACCTGACCTTCGGCCCACGCCCGGAGTTGCACCACCAATGTCAACGTAGCGCCACGATCCAGCGCGGGCGGATCCTCGCCCTCATACCGAAAGTCAACCGCCCAGTCCGTCAGCGTGTCGGCCTGCTCGAGTGCGGCCGTCGCGTCGATCTTGTTCTCGTCGATCAACCCGACGAGATAGCTCAACTCATGACTCTTCCTGTACGGAATCTCATGTGCGGTCAGTACGGCCTTGATCTGCTTCTCCACCGCTTGCTGGGCATGGAATCCCAGCTCGTCAACGATGTCCGTGTCTGATCCGATCTTGCGCATCAGCGCCTCGTCTTGCCCCGCCTTCTTGAGCAGGACGCTGGCCACATCAACCGCGTTACGCTTCGGCATGCAGTATCCGACCGTCCGTCAGTGCCGCATGGACCATCGAACCCTTGGCCGTACCCCATTCATCGGCGTAGCGCTCGCTCACCACGATCACATCGACAGGAATGCCCAGCGGTCGAAGCTCCCGTCTGAGCCGGACCTGCTCCGCGTGGCGATCCTCGACATCTCGCTCCACGACCAGGAAGTCCAGGTCGCTGTCCTCGGTCAGCTGGCCGCGTGCGGCCGATCCAAACAGGATCACCTGCGTCTGGGGCGGTACCGCCGCCAACAGCCGCCGGCTAGCCTCCGCTATGACCGCATCGCTAAACATGTCCCAGACTTTACCGTTGGCACGGGCTTTACTCCCGCAGTAAACCACCGCTCAGCCAACGCGGCCAGTATTAGATCGGCCGAACACGGGCGGTTCCCGCTCGGGCCGGCTCCGCGCGGAGGCATTCGCAGCGCGCCGTCCAACCGGATCGTCTCGCCGTTGAGCATCCGGTTCTCGACGATCTGGCAGGCCCAGCTGCGCGTACTCCGCTGGCTGGCCAGGCACTGGGGGGCCAGCAGCGGGTGGGGACCCTTCGAGCCCGCGACCTTCTGCGCCCAGCCGATCCTGCGCAGCACGCCGCGATCTGCAGCCCGCCTGGCGTCTTCGCGGTCTGCTCCTCCTCGCGCACGTCGCACGCCACGAACTCCGCGCCCGGCTCGCTCGCCGGCGCCGCGCCTTTCTCGGCGTTCAGGTCCGCGATCGTCACGACCGCGCCCTGCGCATGTAGGAGGCGCAGTAGAGGTGCGGATACAGGCCGCCTAAGCAACCGCCGAGTACACACCCCAGACATGAGCGTTCCCGTCTTTTCGGTTCTCTCTTGACAAGTGTGATGCTTGACGCTATGTTCTCTTATGTTCATGACCTCCCACCGTGGGGGGTCGGGCACAGATAGATCAGGTTTGGGTCGGTTCTCGGACCGGTTTCAAGCGCTTATCAGGGGATGTTTGGGAGAGGGAGCCGGGTCGTCACATGAGGGGTTGTTTTCGCGTGTTTTCTTTGGGGACATATGTGATGGGGGTCGGTGTGCGTCAAGGCGCGCCCGTAGGTAGATGCGTCAGCAGCGCTGACACATCTCTCTCTCTCTCTCTCTCTCTCTTGTCCCAGTAGCACCCCTCCTCTAGCAGCCGATTCGGGTCGGCTCACAGCCCTCCTCGCGGGGTATGGCACCCCATGCCTCGCGCCCTGTTCGAAGCTACCCTGCCACGCGCGCAATGACGTTCGCCGCCCGCAGGAGGTAACGCGAGACCGAAGCCTCGCTTACACGCACGCGAGCGTCCGGCAAGCCCACCGCGAGCGGACTTGCCACGCGCCTGGAGGCGCAGCTTGATCACCAAGCGCCCCCGATCCGCTCGTAGCGCCCCCGCGATCTCCCCCCGCGTGCACGTTGCCGAGATGCAGCGCGCCCGACTCCTGAGCGCTGCGGTGGCGACGATCGGCGAGCTGGGCTACGCGGGCGCCTCGGTGGCGCACATCACCGCCCGCGCCCGCGTCTCGCGGCGCACGTTCTATGACCTGTTCGCCAATCGAGAGGACTGCTTTTTGGCGGTCCTCGGGGATGCTGTGCAGCGGATCTCGAATGAGATCGCCGCCGCGGATCTCGCCGGGTCGGTGTGGCGTGATCGTGTGCGCGGGGGATTGCTCGTGATCCTCTCGTTCTTCGATCGTGAGCCCGTGCTCGCGCGGGTCTGCGTCGTGGACGCGCTGCAGGGCGGGCCGCGGGTGCTGGCCTGGCGCGAGGAGGTCCTAGCTGACTTGGCGCGAGCGCTCGACGAGGGTCGTATGGAGAGCCGTGCCGGATCGCGCGAATGCACCTCCCTCACTGCCGAGGGTTTGGTCGGCGCGGCGTTCGCGATCGTCCATGCACGGCTGATCTCCAAAAAGCAGCGCGGGCCGTTTCGGGACTTGGTGGGTGAGCTGATGAGTCTGATCGTCCTGCCCTATCTCGGGCCTGCCGCGGCCCAGGCGGAGCAGGCGCGTCCGGTGCCGTCGCTGCCGCGTGGTGAGCGCGTCGCTCGGCAGGAAGCTCCGGACGCGGGTGAGGGGCCCGATCTGCTGGCGGAGGTACCGATGCGTCTCACCTACCGCACCGCGCTTGTGCTCGACGGTATCGCCAAGCACCCGGGCGCCAGCAACCGTCTGGTGGGGGAAAGCGCGGGGATCTTCGATCAGGGGCAGGTCTCAAAGCTCCTGGCGCGCTTGCAGCGCCTCGGTCTCACCGTCAACACGGGGGTGGGGCATACCAAGGGCGAGCCGAACGCTTGGAGCTTGACGCCGCTGGGCGTCAGGGTGGCCTCGCGCTTGGGCGCGACGAATGGGCGGGCGGGCGCGTGATGACACGGCGTTCGATGACAGACAGACGAAACAGGGGAGAGGGGTTGTTGTCGTTTATCGGACCCCTTCGTTCCACGATACGACCCGTCTCGCGGGTCGCACGAAAGGGGTAACCAATGTTCTCAACAATACGTAGAAGACTCCATCTCAGTCCCGCGACGGTGATCGCGGGGTTGGCGTTGGTGTTCGCAATGACCGGTGGGGCTTATGCCGCAAAGAAGTATCTGATCACCTCGACAAAGCAGATCAGCCCGAATGTGCTGAAGCAGTTGCAGGGCAAGGCCGGGGCGGCCGGAGCGCCGGGTGCTGCTGGTGCGCAGGGTGCTCAGGGGCCGGCGGGTCCTGCCGGCCCTGGTGGAGCCAAAGGCGAAAATGGGTCTTCCGGCAAAGACGGCAAACAGGGCGCGACTGGTCCTGAAGGCAAACCCGGCAAAGATGGCAAGAGTGTCGAAGTCATCCCGGTCCACGCGGGACAGACGGAATGTGCCGGTAACGGAGGCGCCATCGTTGGACCCGAAGGATCCCCCGAAACCGAAGTCTGCAACGGATCGCCATGGGGGGTCGGCAGCCTTCCTCCTGGTAAGACAGAGATGGGCACGTGGTCCGTCGGGCAGACCACTGCTGCCGGGTTCCAGCTCGTGTCGCTCTCCTTCTCGGTACCGCTCGCCGGAGGGTCGATCGTGTCGGTGCACTACGTAAATGCTGAAGGCAACGAAGAAAAGGAAGGCGAAGTCCTGGCGGAACCGGCCGAAAACTGCCACGGCACCTTTGCCAATCCCAGCGCTCTACCCGGGATGCTCTGCATGTACCAGTTGGCTGGCGCGGTTTCGACGTTCTGGGAAAGCGCTGTGCAGGTGGGCCGCGCCGGTGTGGTCCTCACTTTCGACTCGAGCGCAGCAAACGCGTTCGCTCGAGGGAGCTGGGCGGTCACCGCGCCCAACTCGTAGGAAGGTGAGTCGAAGGCATTAGTGAAGGTCGGGGTCGATCGAGGGTCGAGCTCCGACCCCCATGGATTAAGGAGACCGAGATGCAGGGGACAGACAACATAAGGAAACGGCTGCAGCCGAGCAGGTATTTCCTGGCCGCGATCGCACTTGCTCTTCTTGCGATGCTCTCCATCATGCTCGGGCGCGCCCAGGCCGCGAGGGTGCACCCGTTGTTCGTGACCGAAGTCGTGCCCAACCAGGAATTTCCTCGGACGATCGCGGTCGACGGGATCACCCATCACTTCTATGTCGTGGGCGCTACCGGAGGCGGGCGCTCAGTTGTCTACAATTTCGAAGAGGACGGTCAACTCGACCCTCTTCATCCTGAACTAATCGTACCTCCCTCGCTGAAACCATTTGGCGTCGCCGTCGACGACTCTGGCGGCGTCCACACCGGCTACATCTACGTGGCGGATCGCTTCAATACGGTCCGGCAATTCGATCCGGAAGGCAAAGCCACGGCGGTGACGATCACCGCGGCGACGATCCCAGCAAACGGAACGGCACAGGAAATCGGGCTGCCTCCCGTGGTCAATAATGGCAGCTTCGAACCACGGACGATGGCGGTCTCCGAATCCGGCAACGTGTTCGTCACCGACACGTCGGCTCCGGCGATCGACGAGTTCACTCCTGCCGGCGTTTTTGTCAAGCAAGTTGGGGCCGGGGTCATCGGTGGATTTCTAGCTGGGATCGCGGTAGATGGGAATGTCATCTATCTTGCGCTGAATGGAAGTGAAGGCGCGCTGAGCGCCGGCCTTTCCGAGCTGGACGCCGCGACTGGCCAATGCGTCCAGGTCGGGTGCGCCCCGATCGAGACGGGGCCAATCGGGGGTGTGGCGGTCGACCGGGCAGCGGGGACGGTCTTCACCACGGCGCCCATCAACGGAGAACTCGAAGGTAAGGTCTCCGAATACGAAGCGGCGACCGGCGAACTGCTCGGGGTCACCCATCCGAAGGCGCTCCACTCCCCGCAAGGTATCGCGGTCGACGAAACCTCGGGCAACATTATCGTCGGCGACATCCGACCTTTCAACGAAGGTACGGTGAAGATCTTCGGCCCTGAGCAGACCGTCCCTGAAGTGACGACCCTGACCCCGGAAACGGTCACCGACCGCTCGGCGATCCTGAAAGGCGAAATCGGTGCCGCCGGCCTCACCGGCGTGACCTGCGTCTTCCAATACGTGACTCAGGAAGAATTCGGAGCCCATGGCTTCGAAGGAACTCCCTCCGAACCGGCGTCCACGGCCCCTTGCAAACCGGCTGGCCCCTTCTCGGGCGCGGCGATGAACGTGGTGCAGGCCGACCTCTCCGGCCTGCGCGGCGGGACCACCTACCATGAGCGTATCCTCGGCGAGAGCACCCCCGGGGAACCCGAAAAAGGCTCCAACCCCGGCGAAGACATCACCTTCACCACCGAGGGTCCGACAGTCAACGGGACCGAACCGGTCGGGATCACCGCAGAAGCCGCGACCCTGAAGGGCACCGTCGACCCGAACGACTCGGCGACCAGCTATCGCTTCCAGTACCTGACCCAGGTGCAGTTCGAAGCGGGCGGCTGGAGCGGAGCGACCGAAGTTCCCTCCGGCGGGGCCTCGCTCGGCTCGGGCAGCGCCGCGGTACCCGTCTCCGAGGCGATCTCGGAACTTCTCCCCGGCACCACCTACAGGTTCCGGATCCTCGCCGTCAGCGCTGACGGGACCACCGAAGGCCAGGAGGTCGAGTTCACCGCCCAGCAGTTGCCCTTCGGCGGCCTCCCCGACGACCGAGCCTACGAGCAGGTGAGCCCGACCGCCAAGAATGGCGCCAACCTCCAGGGCGCGATCAACTCCGTGCAGGCCGCCCTCGATGGGGAACGGATCACCTTCCTCTCCGAGGCTGGCATTCCCGGTGGGGAAGGGGCCCAGCAGTTCCCGACCTTCATGGCTTCCCGCTCGCCAGGGGGCTGGTCGACCCAGGGGCTCCTGCCGCCTGCCTCCTACGGGCCACGGGCCGTGGTCCTCGGCTGGAACGAAGACCTCGGCGACACCTACGACTTCGCCACCCAGGCCTTCAAGGAAGGAGAACTCCTGCGCAGGCGGAGCTCCGACGGTTCGCTGACCCGGGCCGGGACCATCGCATCGCCCAACAACCCCCTCGCCTACGCCGGCTCCTCGCAGGGCGGAGCGGTGGCACTACTTGAAAGCGACAAAGGTGGCCTGAAAGACGCCGCAGGCCCGATCGGCGACCTGGAAGGCAAACAGAACGTCTACGCCTACGACCAGGGGACGGGCCGATTGGTGGTCGCCGGGGTGATGAACGACGGGAGCGTGCCGCCGGAAGGAGCGATGGCGGGCCCCTATGACTGGTTCAATTTCAAGAGCACCACCGCACTGGCCGGCACTCTGGGCGGCTACTACACCCAGCCGACCCACGCGATCTCCGCCGACGGCAGCGAGGTGTTCTTCACCGCTGCGGGCACCGGGTGGCTCTACGTTCGCCTCAACCCTTTGGCGTCCCAGAGTGCGATGAGCGGCGAAGTATGCACCGAAGCCGTGAAGGCTTGCACGGTGCGGGTGTCCGCGCCCGCGGCGGGGGTGGGCGATCCGGGAACCCCGGCGGCGTTCCTCGACGCTTCGGCGGACGGGCGCTTGGTCTACTTCCTCGACGAGGGAAAGCTCACGACGACCGCGACCCGCGGCTCGGGCTATGACCTCTACCGCTACGACATCGCCACGGGTGCGCTGACCGACCTGACCCCCGACACCACCGACAGGGGCGGCGCCCGGGTTGAAGGGATGCTCGGGGTCGGCGGGCCGACCGGCGAAGACGCGTATTTCGTCGCCTCCGGTCAGCTCGCCGCGGGGACGACTCTGGCGCCTTCTGGGGAAACCAACCTCTATGCCCTGCACGGTACGGCGATCGAATTCCTCACGCGGCTGGGTACGAGCGGCGAGGGCGGCGGGGAACAGCTCGACTGGATTCCCGCCTCCCGCCTGGCGAACGGGGACCCGGCGGCCCACGCCGCCCGCGTCTCGGCCGACGGGCAGACGCTCCTCTTCGGCTCGACCCGCCAACTGACCGCTTACAACAACCGCGGCAATACCGAGCTCTACCTGTTCCGCACCGGCCTAGGGATCAGCTGCGTCTCGTGCAACCCGAGCGGCGAAGCCCCGACGGGATTCGCCGGAGTGCAACTGATCCCGCAGCTGGAGTTCTCCCACGGCCGCACCTACTCGATCATGACTCGCAACCTTTCCGCCGATGGGCGGCGGGTCTTCTTCGACTCCCCCGACCGCCTGGTGTCCGCGGATCACAACGATGTCAATGATGTCTATGAGTGGGAGGCCGATGGCGAGGGCTCCTGTGCCTCCGACACCCAGGATGGCGGTTGTCTGTTCCTGATCTCCGGCGGCGCGGCGGGCGCCGATGCGTCCTGGTTTGGTGATGCTGATGAAAAGGGCGAAAACGTCTTTTTCTTCACCGCTCAGCCCCTGGTCGCCCAGGACAAAGACGAACTGGTCGATGTTTACGACGCGCGGGTCGGCGGCGGTATCGCGGCGCAGGAGACAACGCAACTGGCCCTTTGTGAAGGTACGGAAGGCTGCCGCGGCGCTGCTCCGGCGCCTCCGGCGCTGTTTTCTGCTCCTGCGACGTTCGTGTTCCAGGGGCCCGGCAACCCGCCGCCGCCACCTGCCGGTAAGCCGGTGCCGAAACCGGCACCCAAGCCCGTTGCGCGATGTCGTAAGGGCAGGGTGAGGGTCCATGGCAAGTGCGTGGTCAGACGCGCCAAGCAGAAGCGTCATGGCACAACGAAGGGTCGAAAGAAGCGAGTGCAAAAGCGCGGTAAGGGAGCCAGACGATGAGACGACCGGTAGCAGTCTTCGCATTCCTGACGACGATGATCGCCCTCGCGGCGGCGATGATGCCGGGAGCCGCTGCCGCGGCGACCCCCGAACCCGCCTGGACGATCTCCGTCGTCCCGTATCCGAGCAGCTTCGAAGCGGGTACCGCCTACGATTCGACCAAAGTCGGCCCGGCCTATCTGATCCAGGCCTATAACGCCGGCGCAAAACCCACAAGCGGCACCTTCACTCTCACCGATACCCTGCCCTCTGGGCTCTTGCCCGCCCCGGGCTTCCCGCCCCACGGCCTCTACGGTCCCCAGCAGGCCGAAATAGTCGGCATCCATGCGATGAGCTGCACGACTCTGGTGCGCAAAGTCACGTGCACGGGCGGGGGCGAAGGGCCGGTTGGCCCGGGTGAGGGCGTGAGCGTGATCGTGCCGGTCGAAGTCCAGTCCAACGCGGCCGAAAAAGCCGCGATGGCGGGGGGCTTCCTGACCAACCTAGCCGCGATCGAAGGCGGCGGCGTGGCGGTGGCGGTCTCCACTGCTCAGCCGACCGCTGTAGCCGCGCACGGCGCCGCGGAGCAGAGCCCGTTTGGCTTCCTTCCACAGCCCGTCGGACTCCATGGCGAGACGACTTTGGCCGACGGCTCACCCGCGTCCCAGGCGGGCTCCCACCCCTACGCGATGACCGTCGCCGGACTGAGCCTGGCGACTAACCCGAACGACGTGGAAACGCTCCTCGCGTCGGGCGGTGGGCTGCGCGATGCGACGGTGGCGCTGCCGAAGGGGATGGTGATCGATCCCGCGGCGGTGCCGAAGTGCAAGGAGAGCGAACTGGAGACCGAACTCGTGAGCGGGGGGAACGGCTGCCCGGACGCCTCTCAGGTGGGGACGATCGCCCTTACCCTCTCGATCGCCGCGGGGTTCGGTGAAGGGACCATCACCAGTCCCGTCTACAACATGGTGGTGCCGCCAGGCTCTCCGGCCGAGCTCGGCTTCGAGGTGCTCAGTGGTGTCTACGTCCACTTCCTCGGCAAGGTTTCTTCTGACGGCACCTTCACCGTGACGGCGAACAGCAAGGACATCTTGGCGAGGGCGGCGATCGGCGGGGTGCGGACGACGCTCTGGGGGGTGCCCTCCGAAGAAGCCCACGATCGCCAACGCGGCGAATGCCTCTTCCAGTCGGCAATGGCCGGATGCGCGGTGCCGCGTACGGATAAAGCGTTTGTGACGTTGCCCTCGGCGTGTTCAGGTCCGCTTCTGACCTCGGTGCATGCGACGAGTTGGCTAGGCGAAACCGCTGACGGTAGCTATGAATCGACCGATCTTGCGGGTCATCCGGTTGGTGTTGAAGGGTGTGGTGCGCTTGCGTTCGAACCGTCGATCGAAGCGGGGTTGACTACGGGTCAAGGGGAATCGCCGTCGGGTCTTAATCTTGATTTGCGTCAGGCTCAGCACGAAGACGCGAGCGAATTGGCGACGGCGAATTTGAAGGACACGACGGTTGTGTTGCCGGCGGGGGTGGCGGTGAACCCGTCGGCGTCGAATGGGTTGCAAGCGTGCTCTTCGGCGCAGGTCGGTCTCGCGTCTGCGATCGCCGCATCGCCTGTTCGTTTCCAGGAAGGCTCAGCGCATTGCCCCGATGCGTCAAAGTTGGGGACGGTCGAAGTGACGACGCCGTTGTTGAAGGAAGGCGCGGAAGGGGAGCAGGTGCCACGGGTGCTGAAGGGTGGTGTGTATTTGGCGAAGGCGTTTGATAATCCGTTCGGTTCGTTGTTGGCGTTGTATCTCGTTGTTGAAGATGAACAGACGGGTGTGATCGCCAAGCTCGCGGGTAGGCTCGAAGCGGACTCGCGGAGTGGGCGGTTGACGGCGACGTTTGATGAAAACCCGGAGTTGCCGTTGGATGACATCGTGATCCATGTCTTCGGGGGTGATCACGGGGCGCTGACGACTCCCGTGCAGTGCGGGGAACATGCGCTCTCCTCGACGCTGGTGTCGTGGTCTGAAGGCGCTGCCGCGCACCCCGGTGCGTCGTTGCAGACGACCGGTTCGTGTTCTGCCTCGGAAGGTGCTGTCCCCGAGGCCTTCTCCTTCACGGCTGGTGCGGCGAGCCCGGTGGCGGGTGTGTTTTCGCCGTTTGTGGTGCAGGTCTCGCGTGCGGATGGTTCCCAGCGGTTGGGGGCGATCGACGTGACGCTGCCCGAGGGGCTGCTCGGCAAGGTCGCTGGGGTCCCGTTCTGCAGTGATGCGCAGATCGCTCAAGCACAGGCGCGTAGCCATCCCGAAGAAGGCAGGCTCGAGCAGCAGTCCCCGTCCTGTCCCGCGGCCACCGAAGTAGGCTCGGTTACGGTTGGTGCGGGATCTGGTCCCGATCCGGTGTATGTGAGCGGTCATGCGTATCTAGCTGGCCCGTATAAGGGCGCGCCGCTCAGCCTCGCGATCATCACTCCGGCGATCGCGGGCCCGTTCGATCTCGGGACGGTAGTGGTGCGTGTCGCGCTGAACATCGATCCGAATACGGCGCAGATCCGTGCGGTGAGTGATCCGATACCCACGATCCTGGACGGTATCCCGTTGGATGTGCGGTCGATCTCGCTGAGCATGGATCGTGCAGGGTTCACGTTCAACCCGACTAGTTGCGAAGCGTTGAGCGTGACCGGCCAGGCGATCTCCACCCTCGGGCAAACAACAGCGCTGTCCAACCGTTTCCAGGTCGGTGGGTGCCAGAACCTCCCATTCAAACCAGTGATGGCGATCAGTACACAGGGCAAAACGAGCAAAGCGAGTGGTGCGAGCCTCACCGTCAAGCTCTCCCAGAAACCAGGGGAAGCAGACATCCACAAGGTCGCCCTGACATTGCCCACGGTCCTACCCGCACGCCTGACGACACTCCAACAGGCGTGCACCGAAGCGCAGTTCAACACCAACCCCGCAGGGTGTCCCCCAGGATCGTTCATCGGGACCGCGAAGGCCCTCACACCGATCCTGAGCGTCCCCCTCACGGGTCCGGCGATCCTCGTCTCCCACGGTGGCGCAGCATTCCCCGACGTCGTGTTTCTGCTGCAAGCCAACGAACGCGGAGCGGACATCCGTATCGACCTTGACGGCAGGACCGACATCAAAAAAGGCATCACCTACTCCCGCTTCGAAACCGTACCCGACGCTCCGATCACGAGCTTTGAAACGAACCTACCCCAAGGCCCGCACTCCGTCCTGTCGGCGAACGGGAACCTATGCGCGAGTAAACTCACGATACCCACCGAAATGGTCGGCCAGAACGGCAAGCTCGTCAGTCAAAGCACGAAGCTCACCGTCACCGGATGCCCCAAGACTAAGGTCCTCACCCGCGCACAAAAGCTCAAGATCGCGTTGAAGACCTGTCACAAGAAGCCCAAGGGCAAAAAGCGCCAAGCCTGCGAACGCACCGCACGCAAGAAATACGGGCCCCTCAAGAAGAGCAAGAAGGCGAAGAAAAAGAAGTAAGAGGGTCTGTTAGCGAGGCGGCATGCGCAGCGCGCCGTCCAACCGGATCGTCTCGCCGTTGAGCATGCGGTTCTCGACGATCTGGCAGGCCAGCTGCGCGTACTCCGCGGGCTGGCCGAGGCGCTGGGGGAAGGGGACGCCGGCGCCGAGTTTCTGACGGGCCTCCTCCGGGAGGGCGGCCAGCAGCGGCGTGTCGAATAGGCCGGGGGCGATCGTGTTGACCCTGATCCCGTACTGCGCGAGGTCGCGCGCGGCCGGCAGCGTCAGCGAGACGATCCCGCCCTTGGAGGCCGCGTAGGCGATCTGCCCGACCTGGCCGTCGTAGGCGGCGATCGAGGCGGTGCACACGAACACCCCGCGTTCGCCGTCCTCGGAGGGCTCGTTGGAGATCATCGCCGCGCTCGCGTAGCGCAGCGCGTTGAAGGTGCCAATCAGGTTGATCTGGATCACGGTCTCGAACGGCAGCAGCGGATGTGGGCCCTTGGAGCCGGCGACCTTCTGCGCCCAGCCGATCCCCGCGCAGCACGCGGCGATCCGCAGCCCGCCCTCGACTTGCGCGGCCTGCTCGACGGCACTCTGGACCTGCTCCTCCTCGCGCACGTCGCAGGCGACGGACTTCGCGCCGAGCTCCTCTGCCAGCGCGGCCGCTTTGTCGGCGTTGAGGTCGGCGATCGTCACGAGGGCGCCCTGTGCGTGCAGGCGGCGCACGGTCGCCTCGCCGAGCCCGGAGGCCCCGCCGATCACTATCGCTGAGCTGCCCTCGATCTGCATCGGCGGGAGCCTATCGCGGCGTAAGATCTGCCGCATGGCGAGCGCCCCGATCCCGAGCGAGCCCGCCGTCGTGCCCGGCCCGCGCGTCTGGAGCGTCGTCAAGGCCTCGATCTCCACGGCCGGCCGCGCGCGCGAGGCGGAGTTCAACGCCTGGTACAACGAGCGGCACGTCCCCGAATGGGTCGCCCAGCCGGGCTTCGTGCGCGGCTGGCGGTTGCGCGCGCTCGATCACCCCACCCAGACCCATCCGCACGAGCACGGCTACTACGCCGTCTACGAGCTCGACTCCGTCACGGCCTTCAACGACGCGCTCGCGCGCTCGCACGGCGCGCCGTGGGGCGAGTGGCAGGAGTACGTCGGCAGCCATCTGATCGACTGGGAGCGCACTTACTACCGCACGCTCGCGGCGATCGGCCCCGAGGAGGTCGACGCGCGGTGCTGGGCGATCGTCAAGACCGACTTCCGGGGCTCGGAGGATGAGGAGCGCGAGTTCAACCGCTGGTATGACGCGGTGCACTTCCCCGAACTGATCTCCCACCCCGGCTTTCAGGGCGGGTGGCGCCTGCAGGTGCTGCCCGACGCCGGCGATCTCGGTCCCCGTCGCCAGCGCTACTGGGCCGTCTACCGCGTTGACTCGATTGAGGACTTCGCCGCAGCCCGTGCGGCGCGCGCCGCACGCGGCCTGCCGCCGTGGGACGGGCTGTGGAAAGAGAACCTCATGAACACGCGCATCGACTGCTACGAGATGGTCCACTACGAGAGCGCCGCACACGGCTGTCGCGAACCGCAATCGAAGTCGATCGCCGCGGGCGGTGAGTCGTGAGCGCCGAGAGCGGCTCGTGGTGGTGGCGGGAGCGCTGGGAATCGATCCGCCGCGGCGACACGCCCATAACCCTCTCCTGGGAGGGCGGCAGCGCGACCGGGGTCCTGTTCGACGAGGGTGCGCCGCGCACGGTCGCCGCGGTGCTCGCGGCGCTGCCCCTGCGGGTGCCCGTCGTGCACGTCGCCTGGAGCGGGGAGATGGTGATGAGCGCGGACCAGTACGACCTCGGCGTGGAGCGCGAGAACGCCGTGCGCCTGCCCCGGCCGGGCGATCTCACCTGGGATCCGGCCGCGGGCGAGCTGGCGTTCGCGTACGGCACCGCCGAGTGTCGCCTGCCCTCGGGTGAGAACAACGTCGTCGTCTACGGGGCCGTCGTCGAGGGACTCGAGGAGTTCGCCGAGTTCTGTCGCGCGCGGCGCTTTGAGGGCGTGGGCGAGCTGCGGATCGAGTCCGCGTAAGCGGCGCTCGGTACTCGCCGCGCCCCATCCGTCCGGCCTGATATCCGCCCCACAGAGCCGATTGTTGCTGTCAAGACAGGTATGGACCGCAGGGGGCTTGACATTCGCAGCCCGTGAATGTATATTGCTCCTTGTCATGGCATCCGATGCGGGTGTCGGCAAATAGATAGATCGGGTTTGGGTCTTCCCTGAGTGGTCGACCTGTTGTTCTTATAAGAGGGTTTCTTTGGAGAGGGACCTTGATCGCTTCGATGAGGGAGCTGTTTTCGCGTGGTTTCATTGGGGAAATACGTGCCGGGAGTCTTTGCGTGCCTAAACGGGCCCGTCTGTAGATGCGTCAGCAGCGCTGACTCATCTCTCTCTCTCTCTCTCTCTCTCTCTCTCCCAGTAGCAGCCCTGGTCTAAGCGCCAGAAAGCCGCTGGTTCCCGGCCCCCTCGCGGGGAGGGGTTCACGCGCGCGTGTAAGGGCACGCTGCGCTTCTCGTAGTTCAGTCCATTCCGCGTGCGCTGCGCTGGGCGCCGGCACGCTCGACTCTCAGGAGGAGAGGTAACCGATGCTCTCAGCAATACGTAGACGCGTGCGTGTCACTCCCACGATGGTGATCGCGGGGTTGGCGCTGGTGTTCGCGATGAGCGGTGGCGCTTACGCCGCCAAGAAGTATCTGATCACCTCGACCAAGCAGATCAGCCCGAGCGTGCTCAAGCAGTTGCAGGGCAAGGCCGGCGCTGCGGGCGCACCGGGTGCAGCGGGTGCTCAGGGAGCGCAGGGTCCGGCGGGTCCCGCTGGGTCTGCGGGCTCGGGTGGCTCCAAAGGCGAAACCGGCCCTGCCGGCGCCAAAGGCGAAAAAGGCGCGACAGGTGCTGCCGGCGCAGCGGGTGCCAAAGGCGCTACCGGGGCTACGGGTGCGACGGGTTTCACGGAAAGGTTGCCTGCAGGCAAGACGGAGACAGGCCTCTGGGCGACAGCCCAGTACGGGCTTCCCGAAGACTCGACCGTGCAGATACCGATCTCGTTCCCGATCCCGCTCAAAGAAGGCGGGGACGAAGCGCACGCGTGGGTTCTGAACAAGGAACAGACCGCGAACGGGGAAGGTCCGGGTCATGAAGCCGGCTGTACCGGCACCGTGGAAGAACCTACCGCGCCTCCCGGATTCCTCTGTATTTACACCAGCCAGGAACAACGCCCGGGGGGAACAGTCTTTTTGGCACACCCTTCCAACATTGTTGGCGGGTTCGGATATCTGACCTCGGGCGCGGTCATCCAGCTCTTTGCTGAGGAAGAAGAACTCACAAACTGGAACACCAAAATGGAGGGCGTGTTCGCGGTGACCGCACCGTAGTTGGAAAGTTGGCGGCGCCGGTACGCGCTCGCGCGGGCCGGCGCCATCTCGCTGGATCACACTTGTCATGGGCGAACAGAACGGAGCAGTCATGCGGGGATGGAGAACGGTGTCGAGGCCAGTTGGGGTGCTGAGCACGCGCGTCGGCGGCGCAACAGGTCTGCTCGTGGTTATCGCGCTTATGGTTGCTCCGTCCGCTTGGGCGAACCTCGAACAGGTCGGTACCTTCGCTGAGGCGAGCCCGGCTTCCCCGCTCATCACCTCCGAAGGAGTGGCTGTCAACCTGTCCGGAGCCGGTGGCGTTGCGGCCGGGACGCTCTATTTCGTCGGGCTGGGAGGGCCCGAGGGAGGGGAAGAAAACAAGGAACCTGGTGTGCACGTCTACAACGCCAACGGCGAACCCGTCGAACATTGGGGGAAATTCCAGGCCGACAGTGTCGCGATCGACCAGTCCACAGGGGACGTGTATGTTCGGCTCCAAGGGACCGAAGGCTACGATACTGTGAATGTGTACACCCCGGACGGCTCGCAGCTGCTCACGAGCTTTGCGGTGACAGGCGCCTTCCGGGAAACAACGGCGGAGGGGCCGGAAAAGGTTCACAGTGAGGGTGGTATCGCGGTAAACAATGCCGGCGACGTCTATCTGGCCGACTTCAATCGTAACGAAGAGGTTGGGCGGGTGATGGTTTTCGACCCGCAAAGTCCCGGGGATTTTGGACACTACGTTTACGCCGGCACCTCGAAGGACATTGCGTTTTCGGAATTCTCGGCTCCGGTTCGCCCCGATCCCGTCAAGCTGGCGCTTGACGCGGCCGGCAATCTATACGTTGCGAGCGACTTCACAGGCGAATTCATCTACGAGTTCACGCCGGGCGAACCCAAAACCCCGGCGTGCAGCTATCACCTCGCGGGCGCTGGACTCGAAGCGATGACGGTCGATCCGCAAACGGGCGAACTCTATTACTACTCGTACAAGCATAAGGGCACGATCTTTGAGCTGAGCGCGTGCAACAGCAACAAAGAATTCGTGCAGACCGGCGTGCTGCCGTTCACACCCAAATTGGCACACAACCTCTCCGGGTTGGCGTTTGACCCGTCCCTCGCATACGGCCCATTGAGGCCTGACGGCATTCTCTATGCGGTCGGCTATGAAGGGCTGGGTTTTCTGTTTGCTCCGGCCGAAGCGAGGTCGCCGCTGGTCGAATCTGAGTCTGCCGGGTCTGTCGACTCCTCCGGTGCGACGGTAGTCGGCGTTGTGAATCCCAAGGGCTGGAGCACGCACTACACCTTCCAGTACATAACCGATCAAGCGTACGCCGAAAACATTCCCTCGGAACCGTTCGCGGGCGCGCTGGAAGCCCCGGTCGGCGGAGGGACGCTCGAAGGAGGTACGAGTTCAGTGGGTGTGTCGGCCTCATTGTCCGGTCTTGCCCCAGACACCGAATACCACTATCGGCTGTTGGCGAGCAGCCACTGCAATCCTGCCGACGAGACGGAAGTATGTGAAGGTGCCGGCGCGGCGCAGAGCTTCCGGACGTATCCGGTGGAATCGGATGTGCTGCCGGACGGTCGCGCCTATGAGCTGGTCTCGCCGCTGAACAAGAACGGTGGCGAGGTGTTTCCGCTGTTCCCGAACCACGCCTCGTGCGGCGAAGACTGCGCACCTGGTCATTTCGCGCCACGATCACCGCGGCAGAGCAGTCCTGATGGTGAAACGGTCGTCTATGAGGGACACCCGTTCTCCTCAACCGCCGGTGCCGAGGAAAATAATGAGTACCTGGCGCGGCGCACCCCAGCCGGCTGGCG
Source organism: uncultured Solirubrobacterales bacterium (assembly GCA_963714025.1). Taxonomy (GTDB): domain Bacteria; phylum Actinomycetota; class Thermoleophilia; order Solirubrobacterales; family Solirubrobacteraceae; genus Palsa-744. Next base: position 993,052 of record OY970221.1, on the reverse strand, counting down.
GACCACTCCGCTCAGCCCGTCGCTGCAATCGCGGGCCGCACCGTTCGTTGGAATCGACGCCTCGTTGGGCACGGACGTGCTGCTGCAGGGCGCCCCGACCCTCGCCGGGGAAGCGCCGACCGGCTATCCGGACCTGTACGGCCAGTCAACCGGTGCTCCGACAGCCTTCTCGCCGCTGTTGAAGACCCCCGCGCCGAACCGTTCCGAACGGACGCTCGGTCTCACGTTTGCCGGGGGGTCGGCGGACTACTCGAAGTTGTTCTTCGAAGCCAACGACGCGTTCACCGAAGCGACCGGGTCCGCTCCAGCGGCTGTCGATGGCGGTCCTGAAAAGAACAACCTGTACGAGTCGAGCGGCGGAGAATTGAAACTCGTCAACGTGCTTCCGGGCAACGAACAAACGGCCCCCGGAGCCGCCTTTGGCGCGGGCCGCACAGCAATCAACAATGCGACTTATGCCAACGTCTCCCACGCGATCTCCGAAGATGGCGCGCGTGTGTTCTGGAGCGATGAAGCCGGTCAGGTGTTTGTCCGCGAAGATGGCGTGAGCACGCGGGAAGTTCCCGATACCGGGAAGTTCCTGACCGCGTCGGCGGACGGCTCGAAGGTGTTGCTCGCGGACGGGCACATCTACGATCTGGAAACCAAACAGACGATCGATCTGACAGGCGGCGCGGGAGGCTTCCAAGGCATCGCGGGACAAAGCGAAGACCTCTCCCACGTCTACTTCGTGGACACAGCGGTGCTTACCGGCGAACAGGCCAACGAGCAAGGCGCGGAGGCGAAAGCCGGCGAAGACAACCTCTATGCCTGGAGCGAAGGCACAACGACGTTCGTCGCGACACTCGCCGCTGGCGATGGTGAAATACACGGCGCATATGAATACCCGACTGCGGACTGGGTCGCGTTTCCTCAAGAGCGGACGGCCGAGGCGAGCTCTGACGGACGTTGGCTCACTTTCCTGTCCAAGAATCGGCTCACCGGTTACGGCAACACAGGCCCATGCTCCTTCAACAACTTGACGAAACAAACAGTCAGCGGGCCGTGTGCTGAGGTGTTCATATTTGATTCGCAAACTGGTGGTCTGACGTGCGCGTCGTGCAATCGCAGTGGCCTGCGGCCGCTCGGCGCGTCCTATCTGCCGCTGGAGGAAGCCGCCACGGCCTCTTTGGGTCAGCCGCGGTATTTGACCGACGGAGGGCGGGTGTTCTTCGATTCTCGTGACTCGCTGTCGCCCTTTGACACCAACGAGGGTGTCGAAGATGTGTATGAGTACGAGCCCGACGATGAAGGCGATTGCTCGCAACAGGCGGGTTGTGTGAGGTTGATCTCCGGTGGTAGCGGCGGCGCGGACTCGAATTTCTACGCGATGGATTCGACTGGGCGTAACGTGTTCTTCACGACACGCGATCGGCTGGTTCCCAGTGATCACGATGAACTGATCGATCTGTATGACGCCCGCGAAGGCGGCGGTATCCAGGCACAGAGCGAAATCGTGCAGAGCGGCGAATGCCGCGGTGAAGCGTGCCAGTCGCCCGCGACCGGCGGTATCGGTCAGCCCGGGCTGTCGTCGTTGAGCTTCGAAGGCCCCGGCGACCTGCTCGCGCCACTTGCGCCCGTGATACCGAAGGCCGCCTCGCCGAAGGCCAAGTCGCCCTCGCGGGCACAGCTGCTCGCCAGGGCGCTCTCGGAATGCCGGCACAAACCGAAGCGCAAACGTCCAGCGTGCGAAAGAGCTGCTCGCAAGCGCTTCGGTGCGAAAGCCAGCAATGTTAAGCACGCACGGCGGAAGGGAGCACGATGATGAGGCTGCGTTGGAGGATATTCACGACATTGTGCGTACTGACCGCGAGCTTGCTGCTGGTGTCGGCGGCGCAGGCGGATTTTGGTGTGATGCCGGGCAGCTTTCACGCGGTGGCGGAAAACAGTGACGGCACGATCGACACACAAGCCGGCTCGCATCCCTTCCAGTACAAGGTGAGCTTCTCGCTCAACACCGACGAAAGTGGAAAAACCGAAGGTGGCGAACCGCGTGACGCGATTGTCGATCTGCCGCCTGGACTCGTCGGTGATCCGCTTGCGACACCCCGTTGTCCGCGCTCTGAATTCGAGGGCACGACGGCCCATTGTCCCACGGACACCCAGATTGGTGTCCTTCGCGCCGTCGTCACCGGTGCCGGAGAAATTACCGCAGCCGTGTTCAATCTCGTGCCCCCGCCGGGTATCGCGGCGCAGCTGGGTTTCAGCGGGGCCGGGTTCAACACGTTTGAGAACGCGTCGGTGCTGACCGAAGGTGGTTATGGCGTCAGCGTGGACGCTTTTGATCTGCCCCTAGAACCAAAGGCCGTCTCAGAGACGATCTGGGGGACTCCCGCAGATCCAGGACACGATGCCGAACGTGGCCAACTGACGCTTCAAGGGCAGGCGGGGCCGACGCCTTCCACCGCGCCGCTGGTGCCTTTCTTGACGTTGCCGGGAGGGTGCGGGACTCCGTTGGTTACGACGTTGCGAGTCGACTCCACCCTCGCACCGGGAGCGTTCGTTGAACAGTCAACGGAATCGAGCGACTCGGGTGGGAACCCCGCAGCACCGTCTGGTTGCCAGCGGGTACCATTCGCTCCGGAAGTCGTCGCGCTGCCGTCGAGTCACTCCGCGGAAAGCGCGTCGGGTCTGACGTTCGACCTCGCGCTCGCGAACAGAGGTCTGGCGCTTCCCGACGGGATCACCGAAAGCGAGCCTGAGAAGACCGAAGTAACGTTGCCACGAGGCGTGACGGTCAACTCCTCCGCCGCGAGCGGGCTCGGTGCATGCACCCCGGCTCAGTACAAAGCCGCGAGCGCGACCTCGGGTCCGGGGCAGGGCTGTCCTGAATCTTCGAAGATCGGAACTCTCGTCGCGAAGACGCCCTTGTTGGAAGAAGCGATCGAAGGGTCGGTGTATTTGGCGGCGCCGCATGACAACCCGTTCAACTCGCTGTTGGCGTTGTACATCGTCGCGAAGGCCGCCGAACGCGGTGTGTTGATCAAGCAGGCCGGCGAAGTACGCGCTGATCCGAGCACGGGTCAGCTGACGACCACGTTCGACGGGTTGCCACCGTTGCCGTACTCCGCGTTTGAATTCGGTTTGCGTGAAGGTCCGCGGGCACCGTTGACCACCCCCACGACGTGCGGGACCTACACGACTCAGGTCAAGCTATACCCGTTCTCGAACCCGAGCGTCCCGACGGAACGCACCGCGAGTTTCACGATCGGTTCGGGAGCGAACGGTGGTGCGTGCGCGTCCAACGAAGCACAGTTGCCGAACAGACCAAGCTTGCAGGCGGGCACTGTCACAGCGGTCGCGGGCGCGTTCTCACCGTTCGTGTTCAAGATCGCTCGCGAAGACGGCACGCAGCGTCTCGGTGCGATCACCGCGAGCCTCCCCGAGGGCATGCTAGGCAGACTGGCGGGCGTCGCCTATTGCTCAGAGGCACAGATAGCCGCCGCCACAGCGCGCAGCAACGAGGGCGAAGGCGCCCTCGAGCAGTCCTCACCGTCTTGTCCGGAAGCCTCACAGGTGGGTGTCGTGAACATCACCGCTGGTGCGGGCTCGCAACCCTGTCCAGGTGCAGGGCAAGGCCTATCTCGCAGGCCCCTACAAGGACGCCCCGCTGAGTCTCGCGGTGATCACGCCGGCGATAGCGGGTCCGTTCGACCTCGGCACGGTCGTGGTGCGGGTGGCCTTGTATATCGACCAGAACACCGCGCAGATTCGTGCGGTGAGCGATCCGATACCGACGATCCTCGACGGCATCCCCCTAGATGTGCGCTCGGTCTCGTTGGCTATGGACCGGGCTGGGTTTACGTTCAACCCCACCAGTTGCGAACCGATGAACATCGGTGGGCAAGCAATCTCCACCCTCAACCAGACCGTGGGACTGTCCAACCGTTTCCAGGTAGGTGGTTGTCAGGGCCTGCCGTTCAAACCCGCGATGGCGATCAGTACTCAGGGGAAAACCAGCAAAGCGAACGGCGCGAGCCTCACAGTCAAGGTCGCTCAGAAACCCGGTGAAGCGAACATCCACAAGGTCGACCTGACCCTGCCTAAGGTCCTACCGGCACGTCTGACGACGTTGCAGCAGGCGTGTACGGAAACGCAGTTCGCGGCGAACCCCGCCGGTTGCCCGCCGGGATCGTTCATTGGTACCGCGAAGGCGATCACGCCGATCCTGAGCGTCCCGTTGACAGGCCCGGCGATCCTCGTCTCGCACGGCGGTGCGGCGTTCCCCGACGTCGTGTTCCTGCTGCAGGCAAACGAACGTGGAGCGGACATCCGGATCGATCTTGACGGCAAGACGGACATCAAGAAAGGCGTCACATACTCGCGTTTCGAAACGGTCCCCGACGCTCCGATCGCGAGCTTTGAAACGAACCTACCTCAGGGACCCCACTCGGTCCTGGCGGCGATGGGGAACCTGTGCGCGAGCAAACTCGCGATCCCGACGGAACTCACGGGCCAGAACGGCGCAAGGGTCAACCAGAACACGCCCGTAACCGTTACGGGCTGCCCGAAGACAAAGGTCCTGACCCGTGCGCAGAAACTCGCCCTCGCCCTCAAGTCCTGCCACAAGAAGCCGAAGGGCAAGAAGCGCCAAGCGTGCGAACGCCAGGCTCGCAAGAAATACGGACCCCTCAAGAAGGCCAAGAAGGCGAGGAAGGCGAGGTCATGATCGCGGCGCGGCAGAGCTCGGTCCGAGCGCCGCGCCGGTCACGGGCGGACGCGGCGCACGCTTCGCGTAACCGAATAAGCGACGCGCAGCGGCACAGGATGCTCGCGGCGGCCGCCCAGGTCGTGGGCGAGGTCGGCTATGGCGGCATGAGCGTGGCGCGGGTGACGGACCGCGCGGGCGTCTCGCGGCGCACGTTCTACGAGCAGTTCGAGGACCGCGAAGATTGCTTCCTGGCGCTGTTCGAGGAGGCGCTGGAGCGCGCCGGGAGCGTCGCGTGCGCTGCGGCGGCGGAGGCGCCGACGGCCGGGAGGGGCGGATGGCGCGAACGTGTGCGGGCGGGTCTGACGGCGCTGGTGGCGCTTGTCGACGAGGAACCGGCGATGGGCTCGCTGCTGATCGTGGACGTGCTCGGGGGCGGCCCGAAGATCCTCGAGCGCCGGGCGCGGGCGTTGGAGGCCGTGCGGGACGTGATCGATGCCGGGAGAGCGGAGGCCAGGCGCGGGAGCGATGCGCCGCCGCTGACGGCGGAGGGCGTGGTGGGGGCGGTGCTGAGCGTGGTGCACGCGCGCCTGCTCGAAGAGAGCGCCGGCCGTGGCGTGAATCGCAGCGCGAACGGCTCTTCGCGCTCGCGCGCGCGGACGAGGCCGCTGAGCGAGCTGATCAACCCGTTGATGGCGATGATCGTGCTCCCCTACCTGGGGCAGGCGGCGGCGGCGCGAGAGCTGGAGGCCCCGACGGTGAAGGTCGCCCGGAAAGCCGCGCGACGGCGCGCGGCGCCCGAGTCTCTCAGGGACCCGCTGCGGGGCCTGGAGATGCGCCTCACGTACCGCACGCTGCTGGTGCTCTCCGCGATCGCGGAGCACCCCGGAGCGTCCAACAGGCGCATCGCGGACATCGCCGATATTCATGACCAGGGCCAGATCTCGAAGTTGCTGGGGAGGTTGGAGCGCCTGGGGCTGATCGTCAACGGCGGTGCGGGGCATGCGAAGGGCGAGGCGAACGCGTGGGGGCTCACACGCCAGGGCGAAGAGATCGAGGCGGCGCTCAGCCCGTGAGGGCCGCAACCGGTGAGGGCGCTCAGCCCGTGAGTGCGCTCAGCGCGGCGACGGCCGCGGCGCCCATCGCTTCGGCGGCGCTCAGCAGCGTGTGATCGTCGATGCGCGTGCGCGCGCCGGCGGCGTCGAAGGTGTCGGTGACGACGAGCAGGCAGCCGACGGGCACCCCGGCGCGGGCGCCGACGGCGAAGAGGGTGGCGGCCTCCATCTCGATCGCGAGCGCGTCGGCTGCGGTCTCGGGCAGGGGAGGGTCGTCGTAGAAGAGGTCGACGCTGACGATGGCGCCGCGATGGGAGCCGGCGGGCGCGGTCTGGGCAAGCGCGTCGGCGAGCGCGGGATCGGCCACCGATCGGAGATCGACGGGATCTTCGATCGGCCGGCGGGGATCGACGGTATCTGCGTTCAGGTGGTGCTCGCCGGCCAGGAGCGTGCGTGAGGCCCCGTCGCAGCAGATGGCCTCGTCGGCGATCACGAGCTCGCCGAGCGCGAGCCGGGGCTGGAGCGCGCCACAGGTCCCCACGCGCACGGCGCGGCGCGCGCCGAGGGCGATGAGCTCGTGCAGGACGATCGCGGCGGAGGGGCCGCCCATGCCGGTGGCCTGGATCGTGAGGGGCTGGCCGTCGAGGCGAGCGGGGCCGGTGTAGCCCCAGAGGCCGCGGTGGTGGTTGAACATGAGCGGGGCGTCGATCAGGACCTGCGCGAGCGCGAGCGCGCGCCCGGGGTCGCCGGGCAGCAGCACGCGCTCGGCGAGCTCGGCGGTGGGGCGCAGGTGGATCGCCGTGGGAGCGTTATCGACGGTTTCCGCGTGTAGCACGGGTGCTACATTACAGCTATGGCACGGGAGATCACTCAGCGGCAACTGCGTAACGAGAGCGGCGAGATCATGCGCGAGCTGGATCGGGGCGAATCGTTCATCGTGACCCGGAACGGCAACCCGGTTGGGGAGCTGCGACCGATTCAACGCCGCCGGTTCGTGCCCGCCGAGGAGGCGATCGCGGCGTTCGCCGGTGTGGGGCGCATCGACTACAAGCGGTTTCGCGCCGACATCGATCGTTATGTAGACCAGGATCCCACGCCGCGTGTCTGGGATGACCGGGACAAGCGGCGCGGTGGCTGAGGAGCGGCGGCGCCCGCGCGGCCTGCTCGACACTTCGGTCGTGATCGACCTCGAGCTGTTGGACCCGGCGGACCTGCCTGTGGTACTCGCGGTGTCCGCGATCACGATGGCCGAGCTGGCGACCGGTCCGGTGGCCGCGCGCGATCCACAGGAGCGCGCTCGCCGAGTTGCGCTCATCCAGCACGCCGAAGATACGTTCGACCAGCTCCCCTGCGATCTCGCGGTGGCGCGTGTGTACGGCCGCGTCTACGCCGCCGTGACCGCGGCGGGCCGCAGGGCGCGCGGCCGACGGACCATGGACCTGCTGATCGCGGCTACCGCTCTCTCGAACAAGCTCCCTCTGTACACGCACAACCTCGACGACTTCGTCGGGCTGGAGGACCTGCTCGAGATCGTCGCCGTCCCGTCCCCCGCCGACCCGGATGAGTCGCCCGAACAGCCCGAAGGGTCCGCGTCGGTCGAGGTGCCCGAGATGGACGCCGGCGGCTGAGCGGGATCGGCCGGGTGAGCGGGCTCGGGCTGCGAGACGGCCGGCGACTTTAGACTGCCGGGCGATGGCCACGTCCCCCGATACGCCCCCCGAGGAGACTCCCAGCGAGGAGAGCGCTCCCGGGGCGACGCTGACGCTGGAGCAGGTCGCGGCGCGGGCGGGGGTGAGCGCGGGGACGGTGAGGCGCTGGGTGAAGGAGGGCCTGGTGCCTCGGTATGAGGGGCGCTGGACGCCGGCGGCGGCCTCGCACGTGCGGATCGTGGCGCGGCTGCGCGAGCGCGGACACACGGTGGCGAAGATCAAGGAGGCGAGCCAGAGCGGGAAGCTGGCGTTCGGCTACATCGACGAACTGCTGCCGAGCTCGGAGGCGCGCTTCACGTTGAAGGAGGCCGCGAAGGAGATCGGCATCGAGCCGGAGCTGATCGAACGGCTGACGGCGGCGATGGGGCAGAACGCGCTCACGATGGAGGAGATCTCCGAGGAGGATCTCGAGGTGCTGCGCTACGGCGCGGAGGTGCTGAACGCGGGCCTGCCGCTGCCGGCGCTGTTGCAGCTGGCGCGGGTGTACGGGCAGGCGATGGCGCAGGTGGCGGACGCGGAGGTGCGGCTGTTCCACCTGTACCTGCACGAGCCGCTGATGCGCGAGGGGGTGCCGGGGGCGGAGATCGCGCAGGCGATGGAGGGGATGACGCGCGAGATGCTGCCGTTCGCGGTGCCGTTCATCAACTACCTGCATGGGCGTCTGTTGGGGTACTTCGTCGAGCAGGATGTGATCGGCCACATCGAGGCCGACCTCGACGACGAGGAGACCGCGGAGGAGGGGCGGATGCGCGTGGCGATCGCCTTCGCGGATCTCGCGGGCTACACGAAACTGACCGAGGAAGCGGGCGAGGCGCGGGCGGTGGACGCGGTGGAGCGCTTCGTGGAGACGGTCGAGCACACGCTGCCGATCGACGCGCGCGTGATCAAGACGCTGGGCGACGAGGTGATGGTGGTGGGCGCGGATGCGGGCGCGCTGACGCGCTGGGCGGTCGATCTGGGAGGCTCACTGCCGCAGGGCTCGCCGCCGCCGCGGATCGGCATTCACAGCGGCGCGGCGCTGTATCGCGACGGCGACTACTACGGCCGCGAGGTCAATCGCGCGGCGCGGGTGGTCGCGCGGGCGGCGGGCGGGGAGGTGCTGGTGACGCATCCGGTGGTGGACGCGGCCGGGCGCCAGGACGGGTTGGAGTTCGAGCTGATCGGCGAGGTGGTGTTGAAGGGGTTCAACCACCCGACCGAGCTGTTCCTGGCCCGGGCGCGGGGGGAGAAGGAGTCGTGATGTCGGCCGCCGCGAGGTGTCTTTGGGTGGGTGAGGCGGGAGCGGGTCTCACGAACATCGTTCGCCGGCGCCGCTCTCCCTTGCCGGCGACGCGGAGGAGGCGCTTAGGGTCGTGACACCGGAGGAGTTGCAGGAGCGGGTGCGGACGGAGGGTCTGCTGGGGGCGGAGGGGCAGGTCGTGGCGATGGTCTCGGGCGGGCGCGACTCGGTGTGCCTGCTGGACGTGGCGGTGGCGGTGCGCGGAGCGGAGAATGTGCGCGCGCTGCACCTCAACTACGGGCTGCGCGCGCGGGCCTCCTACGATGACGAGCGCCACTGCGCGGAGCTGTGTTCGCAGCTGGGGGTGTGGCTGGAGCTGGTGCGCGTGGGCGAGGACGAACGCGGCTCGGGCAACCTGCAGGCGTGGGCGCGCGAGCGCCGCTATGAGGTGGCGCGCAGGCTGGCGGCCGAACTGGATGCGCCGGTGGCGACGGGGCACACGGCCAGCGATCAGGTCGAGACGATCCTGTACCGGCTGGCGGCCTCGCCGGGTCGGCGGGCGCTGCTGGGGATGTCTCCGCGCGAGGGCTGGCTGGTGCGCCCGCTGCTGGGTGTGACGCGCGATCAGACGGCCGCGTACTGCCGCGCGCGGGGCCTTGCGTGGCGCGAAGACACGAGCAACGACGACCTCCGTTACGCGCGCGTGCGCGTGCGCAAGCTGCTCGTGCCGGCCCTGCGTGCGGTGCACCCGGCGGCGCAGCGCAGCGTGCGGCGCACGGCGCGGCTGCTGCGCGAGGAGACCGAGCTGCTGGACGGGCTCGTGGCGGATGAGCTGAAGGGGAGCGAGAGCATCGCGATCGAGCGCCTGGCGCAACTGCACCCGGCGCTGGCGCGCCTGATCGTGGTGCGCCTGGCGGAGGAGGTCGCGGGCGCGTTGGTGCCCCAGGCCGGCGAGCGGGTGGGGGAGATTCTCGCGCTGGGGCGGCGCGGGGGCCCGGCGGAGCTGCACGTCGGCGGCAACGTCGGCGCGCGGATCGAGGCGGGAGCGCTGAGCATGGTCAGGCTCCCGGCCGGCGAGCCGGCGCCGGAGGGATCGACGCTGGAACCCGGGGACTGGGGTTCGGGGGTGCTGCTCGATGAGGATCTCCCGGAGGATCTCGTGGATCGCGACGCCGGCGAGGGCGAGCCTCACGGCGCGAGCGAGGGCGACTGACCCGCGGCGTAGACTCCCGCGGGTGAGCGTCCCGACCACGGCGAGCGTCTCCTCACCTGCTCCGGCGGGGGGGACGCCGTCGAGCGAAATCGGCGAGGTGCTGGTCGGCGAGCAGGAGCTGCAGGCGCGCGTGCGCGAGTTGGGGGCGGCGATCTCGCGCGACTACGCCGGCCGGGGGCTGTTGCTGGTGGGGGTGCTGAAGGGTGCGGTGTTCTTCCTGAGCGACCTGATGCGCTTCATCGAGATCCCGGTGGAGGTCGACTTCATGGCCGTCGCCTCCTATGGTTCGGCGACGGATTCCTCGGGGGTGGTGCGGATCTTGAAGGACCTCGATGCGGCGATCGAGGATCGCGATGTGCTGATCGTCGAGGACATCGTCGACTCGGGGTTGACGCTGCAGTACCTGTTGCGAAACCTCGGATCGCGCAACCCGCGGAGTCTCGAGGTGTGCGCGTTGCTGACCAAGCCGGCGCGACGCAAGGTTGAGCTGCAGGCCAAGTACGTGGGCTTTGAGATCGAGGACAAGTTCGTGGTCGGCTACGGCCTGGACTATGCCGAGCGCCACCGCAACCTTCCCTTCGTGGCGGCGTTGGACGAGAGTGCTCGGGCCGGCGTCGAGCCGGCCCGATGACTGCGACGAGCGCCCGGCGGGCGCTCGTGACCGGCCCTGCGGGCCCCTTATCAGCCGGAATGACAGACGTCGCGTGGTACGCTAGGGAACTGGCGGCCATGATGACAACCGGCGCCGGAAACCACGTGATATCGCCATGAGCCGTTCATTCAAGAGCGCCGCGTTCCCCATCCTCATCGTGTTGGTGCTGGCGTTCCTGGCCGTGAAACTGGTCAGCCCGAGCTCGAGCAACCACCGCTCGCACAGCTACCAGACGCTGGTCGCCAAAGAGATCCCGCAGGGTGAAGTCAAGTCGGTCAACTTCAAGAACAAGGGCAAAGCTCTCGAAGTCAAGCTGAAAGACGGGCAAGAAAAGTACGAAATCGGGCTTCATCGAACAGGCGACGCCCGAACTGATCAAGGAACTCGCGCCGCCGGGGTCGAAGCTTCAACATCGAATCGGAAAAGAGCAGCGTGCTGCTGTCGCTGCTGACGTACATCCTCCCGTTCGTGATCTTCCTGGGGTTCTGGATCTTCCTGATGAACCAGGTGCAGGGGGGCGGCTCGAAAGTGATGTCCTTCGGCAAGTCGCGCGCCAAGCGCCTGTCGGCGGACTCGCCGAAGATCACCTTCCGCGACGTCGCGGGCGTGGACGAGGCCGTGGAGGAGCTGCACGAGATCAAGGAGTTCCTGGAGAACCCGAAGAAGTTCCAGGCGCTCGGCGCCCGGATTCCCACGGGCGTGCTGCTGTACGGGCCCCCGGGCACCGGCAAGACGCTGCTCGCGCGCGCGGTCGCGGGCGAGGCGGGCGTGCCGTTCTTCTCGATCTCGGGATCGGATTTCGTAGAGATGTTCGTCGGGGTGGGCGCCTCGCGTGTACGGGACCTGTTCGAGCAGGCCAAGCAGAACAGCCCGTGCATCATCTTCATGGACGAGATCGACGCCGTCGGACGCCACCGCGGCGCGGGTCTCGGCGGGGGCCATGACGAGCGCGAGCAGACGCTGAATCAGCTGCTGGTCGAGATGGACGGCTTCGAGGCGAAGGACAACATCATCATGATCGCGGCCACCAACCGGCCCGACATCCTCGACCCGGCGCTGCTGCGGCCCGGGCGCTTCGATCGCCAGATCGCGGTCGATCGGCCAGACCGCAAGGGCCGGGCGAAGATCCTCGAGGTGCACACGCGCGGCAAGCCGCTGGCGAAGGTGATCGACATCGACGCGCTCGCGGGGCAGACGCCGGGCTTCACCGGCGCGGACCTCTCGAACCTGATCAACGAGGCCGCGCTGCTGTCGGCGCGGACGGGCAAGCGCGAGATCGGCCAGGAAGAGCTCGAGGAGGGGATCATGCGCGTGATCGCCGGCCCCGAGAAGAAGACGCGGGTGATGTCGGAGAAAGAGCGCCTGATCACGGCCTACCACGAGATGGGCCACGCGCTCGTGGGCCACTTCCTGGAGTTCGCCGATCCGGTGCACAAGATCTCGGTGATCTCGCGCGGACAGGCGCTGGGGTACACGATCTCGATGCCCCAGGAGGATCGCTTCCTGACTACGCGCGCGGAGCTGAAGGACACGATGGCGATGACCCTCGGCGGGCGCGCGGCGGAGGAAATCGTGTTTGGCGAGATCACCACGGGCGCGTCGAATGACATCGAGAAGGTGACGCAGACGGCGAAGCAGATGGTGATGCGCTTCGGCATGTCAGAGCGCCTGGGCCCGCGCGTGTTCGGCCACGACCACGGCCAGCCGTTCCTGGGCCGCGAGTTCTCGACCGAGCCCGACTACTCCGATGAGATCGCGCGCGAGATCGATGACGAGGTCCGGCGCATCATCGAGGCCGCGCACCAGCGCGCGACGGACATCCTGACCGAGCACCGGCACGACCTCGAGAAGATCTCCGAGATCCTGGTCAAACGCGAGACGATCGAGAAGGAGGAGTTCCTCGCCCTGCTCGACGGCAAGAGCGAGGAGGAGGTGTTCGGCGTGGAGGAGGACTCGAAGCCCGAGCTGCCCGCCCCGCCGGCGCCCGCGGGCCGGCCCGAGCGCGAAACCCCGCGCGTGACGCCACGGTCCGGGATTGGCCGGCGGTACCGCTGAGATCCGCGGGGCCGACAAGAGCGCCCCGAGCTGGCCTGACCCTGATGAGCGTCTAGCCGCGCCTGGCTGCGTCCTCGGTCACTCGCGTACGTAGTACGCGCCACGTTCCCTGCGTCCTTGCCAGTCACGCCGATACGCTCATCAGAGGAGGTCGCTTCTTCGGATGAGCGTTGCCCTGAGTCGAGCGCTCCTCCTCGCCCGGCGGTAGGTTGAGCCGATGGCGCGGCCGTTTCGCATGATGGGGGTCGTGAACGTGACCCCGGACTCGTTCTCGGACGGCGGCCTGTATCTGGATGCGGGTGCGGCGATCGCGCACGCACGCGAGCTGGTCGGCGAAGGGGCGGAGATCGTGGACGTCGGCGGCGAGTCCACGCGGCCGGGCGCCGAGCCGGTGTCGGCCGAGGAGGAGCTGCGGCGGGTGCTGCCCGTCGTCGAGGGGATCGCCGCCGGGAATCGGACGCCCACCGGCCCGCAGATCTCGATCGACACCTCCAAGGCGGCGGTCGCGCGCGCCTGCATCGAGGCGGGCGCGACGCTGGTCAACGATGTGAGCGCCCTGCGCGGCGATCCGGAGATGGCGGGGATCGTGGCGCAGAGCGGGGTGGAGTGCTGCCTGATGCACATGCGCGGCGAGCCCCGCACGATGCAGGCCGACCCGCGTTACGAGGACGTGGTCGATGACGTGCGGGCGTTCCTCGAGGAGCGGATGGCCTACGCCGTCGGCGAGGGGATGCGCGAGGAGAGGATCATGCTCGACCCGGGGATCGGCTTCGGCAAGACGCTCGCGCACAACCTCGCGCTGCTGGCGCGCCTGGACGAGCTGGCCTCGCTCGGACGCCCGCTGGTGGTGGGCACCTCGCGCAAGAGCTTCATCGGGCGCATCCTCGCCGACGCGGCCGGCCGCGAGCGAGCCGCTGGCGGCGAGCGAGCGGCTGCCGGGGACGATCGCCACGAACGTGCTCGCGTACGAGCGCGGGGCGAGCGTGTTCCGGGTGCACGAGGTCGCGCCGGTGCGCGCTGCGCTGAGCGTGGCGGCTGCTACGTTGCGCTGAATGGACGAGGAACCCCAGTCGGAGATGCCCGAGGATCCCGACGAGCGCGACGATGAGGACTCCGAGGAGGACTTCGACGGCGAGCGCGAGGAGACCGGCGAGTCGGTCACGGTCGAGATCGCCGGGCTGTCGCTGTACACGCACCACGGCGTGAGCGAGGCCGAGCGCGAGGTCGGCCAGCGGCTCGTGCTCGACCTGCGCCTGGACCTCGGCGAAACCGACGCGACGGTGACGGACGCGATCGAGGACACGGTCGACTACGGCGAGGTCTGCCAGCTGGTCGCGCTGATCGCCCAGCAGCGCTCGCACAAGACACTCGAGCGACTGTGCGGCGCGATCGCCGACCGCCTGCTCGGGGACTACGAGCTCGAAGGGGTGTGGGTGAAGGCCACCAAGCCCGAGCCGCCGATCGCGTTGCACGTGGACGAGGTCTCGGTCGAGGTCTGGCGCGAGGCCGCGGAGTAGCGGTCCGCGCCGCGGGTCATCGCACCGCTGCCCATACGCATCCGTCGCGGATCGTCGGCGCCGCCGGTGCGATCAGGCCAAATGTCGTCGTTCGTCAGCCCACCGATCCGGCCGTATCGGGGCCGATCCGAGCCGATCTCGCGATCTCTCTTGACATTAGTTAGCACTAACTTATAATGCCGCCGAGGGAGCGGAGCGGTGCTGGAAAAACGGCACGTTCGAGGAACCGGAGGCAACATGATCGACCAGTTCGCACGGCTCGCCACGCAGCGCACGCGGCGCATCCTGCTGATCGCGGGCGCGGTCTTCCTGGTCGCCGCGGCCATCGGCGTGCCCGTGGTCACGATCCTCAAGAGCGAATCCTCGGACTTCCAGGACCCGCAACGCCCCCAACCAGCAGGTTCTGCGCGCGGTCGAACACGCCACCGGCCAGGCCGCCTACTACGGCGTCGCCGCGCTCGTCTCGAGCGCCGGCGACGTGCGCACCGATCCGGCCGCGCAGGCGCAGGCGACGCACGTGGTCGCGCTGCTCGCCCACCAGCCCGGCTTTCAGCGCGCGCTGGACTACCCCGCAACGCACCTGCCCGTGCTCGTCTCGCGCAACGGCCGCCAGACGCTCGTGCTCGCCGCGTTCGCCAACCGCGAACGCTCGGCCGCCGCCGTCGAACACGTCCGTCCCGCTGCTGGCCAGCGCCAACGTGCGCCTCGGCGGCAGCGACGTGGCGTTCGCCGAAATCAACAAGCGCACCTCCTCCGATCTGGCGCGCGCGGAGATGTTCGCGCTGCCGATCCTGCTTGCTGCTCTCCTTCTGGGTCTTCCGCGGGCTGATCGCCGCCGCGCTGCCGCTGCTCGTGGGCGGGTTCGCGATCGTGATCACGTTCCTGCTGCTGCGCCTGATCGACCAGTTCGCGGGCCTGTCGGTGTTCGCCGTCAACCTCGTCACCGGCGTTGGCCTGGGCCTGGGCATCGACTACAGCCTGTTCATTCTCTCGCGCTACCGCGAGGAGCTCGCGCGCGGCCTGGACACGCACGCGGCGATCCGCCGCACGCTGCAGACCGCTGGGCGCACCGTCCTGTTCGGCTCGCTTGACCGTCGCCGGGGCGCTCGCCTCGCTGCTGGTGTTCCCGCTGCGTTTCCTCTATTCGATGGGAGTCGGCGGCGCGCTCGTCACTCTGTCAGCGGGTGCGGTCTCGCTGATCGTGCTCCCCGCGGTGCTCGTCGCGCTGGGTCCGCGCATCAACGCGCTGGCGCCGGCGCGCTTGCAGCGAGGCGCCGAACAGTCCGCGCGGCCGGCCGAGAGCGGCGCCTGGTATCGGCTCGCGCGCGCGGTCATGCGCCGTCCGGGCGCCGTAGCGCTCGGCACCGCGGCGCTCTTGATCGTGATCACGCTGCCCGCCCTGCGCCTGCAGCTGACACCCGCCGACGCGCACGTGCTGCCCTCCTCCGCACAGCCCCGCCAGGTGGCCGAAGCGATCACGCATGACTTCGCCGTCGATGGCTCTCAGTCGATCACGATGGTCGCGCGCGCCCCCCAGGACGGGGTCGCGACGGTGGCGGCGCTCGCGCACCGCGCGCAGCTCGCGGCCGGCGCCCAGGCGAGCCTCGCCGGGCCGCCGCGCTATCTCGGACGTGGTGCGTGGGAGATCGAAATGCTCCCCCGCGGCACCGACGGCTCGGCGGCCAATCAAAGCCTGATCCACCGCCTGCGCGCGCTGGCCGGCCCGCCGGCGCTGCTCGTCGGCGGGTCCACCGCGTGGTTCGTCGATCAGAAGGCCGCGATCTCCGCCAACACGCCCCTGGCGCTGCTGATCCTCGCGCTCGTCACCGGCGGCTTCCTGTTCCTGATGACCGGCTCGCTCGTGCTGCCGTTCGTGGCGCTGCTGATGAACCTGCTCACGGTCGCCGTCGGCGCCGGACTGCTCGTGCTGATCTTCCAGGACGGCCACCTCTCGAGCCTCGCCGGGTTCACCCCGATCGGCGGCCTGGAGGAGTCAAACCTCGTGCTTCTGTTCGTCGTCGCCTTCGCGCTCTCGACCGACTACGGCGTGTTCCTGTTCGGGCGCATCAAGGAGGCCCACGACAGCGGCATGGCCACGCGCGACGCCGTCGCCTACGGCGTCGAGCGCACCGGGCGCCTGATCACCGCCGCCGCGCTGCTGTTCTGCGTCGCCGTCGGCGCGTTCGTGACCTCGCACATCTTCTTCATCAAGCAGTTCGGCGTCGGCACCGCGCTGGCGGTCGCGATCGACGCCACGTTCGTGCGCGCGCTGCTCGTGCCCGCGCTGATGGGCCGCCTCGGCGATAGCGTCTGGTGGGCACCCCGCCCGTTGCGCCGCCTGCACGCGCGCGTGGGCCTGAGCGAGGGGCTCGGCGAGCCCACGGGCGCGTAACCGCCGCCGAGCCACAGCCCGAAGCGGCGCGGGCGCCTTCTTCGCGTCGCTCGCAATCGAGAGCGGCGCCTGTCGGTGTGTTCGGTGAGCCGGCTTCCGTCTCACCCATCCAAACCACTACCGTGCTGATCCGTGCCCGCCCAGACAGGACTGCTCGGACTCGGCTCGAACGTGGGCGAGCGCCGCGTCCAGCTCCAGCGCGCCGTCGACGCGCTTGCGAGCGCGGGGGTGCGTGTGCTCGCGTGCTCCTCCACCTACGACACCGATCCCGTCGGTGAGGTGCCCGACCAGCCGAGTTTCCTGAACGCGTGCGCGCGCATCGAGACCGAACTCGCGCCGCTCGAACTGCTCGACGTTGTCAAGGACCTCGAGCGCGCGCTCGGTCGCGAGGACGGTCTCCGGCATGGTCCGCGTGCGATCGACATCGACGTCCTGCTGCTCGGGGAGCACGAGCTCTCGCACCCGCGCATGAGCCTCCCACATGAGCAGCTGCTCAGCCGCCGCTTCGTGCTGATCCCCGCGCTCGAGCTCGACTTCGGGCTGCGCACGCCAGCGGGCGACTCGCTCGCCGAGGCCCTCGCCGGGCTCGATCTCGAGGAGGGCGTGCGCCGGGCCGGTCCGCCGCTGAGCGTCCCCGAGCGCGCGTCCTGAGCGCTACCGGCGCCTTTAAGTTCGCCGTGCCGGTCTCGCTCCAGCTGGCGAGACGCACGAGCGTCGTCGCGCTGACGCCCCGGCCGGAAAGCACACACAGCCTGCCCTCGCGCTGCCACGTGACCACGGGCACCGCCCCGACCTGCCGCAGCCGGTAGGCCACGCCGCGATGCCACACGATCGTGCCGCCGCTCATCGCCGGCGCGGGGGTGCCCGCGACGATCGCATAGCCGATCCGCCGGCCGTGCGGGCCGGAGTAGAAGACGGTCCTCACGCTGCGTCCGCCGAGCGTGTCCGTGCGCGTTCCGCTCGCGCGCCAGCCGAAGCGCTCCTTCCAGTAGGGGAAGGCCACGCCGTCCACGGCCACATTCAGCTGGGCCGCATGCGCGGGGCTCTCTCCGGGCGCGCCGGTCGTCGCAGCGCTCAGCGTCAGTCGCGTGGCCGCGCTCAAGCTCGGCCCGGCGGGCCGCGTCGGGCGATGCTGCGCCCCGCCGCCCGTCAGCAGCGCCAGCGCCGCGCCCGCGATCGCCGCCACGGCCATCGCCGCGAGCGTCGGCCGCAGCCGGCCGTGCAGCGCTCCGCCGAGCACGCCCTTGCCCGCCGCTCTTGTTCCCGTGTCCGTACCCGTGCCTGCGTCCCGCGTGTCCGCGCCTGCCCGCCGGCGCGAGGCGGGATGGGCATCGACCATCTCCTGCACCCGGCGGTGCAGCGCCTGCGGCGCGCGCGCATCGACGGAGCGCACCAGCTCGGCCACGCGCTGCTGCTCGTTTTGGTCTCGTTCTGTGGGGGGAGTGTCCGGATGGCTCACGATGTTCCTCCACTGGACAAGACTCCGCTTGCGCGCGACTCTTCCCGCGGCGCCCTCTCCGCGCGCCCCGCCGGGGGCGCCGCGCTTCCGTGCTCGGGCTCCGGATCGAGCTCGCGTGCGAGGAGCTTGCGCGCTCGGTAGAGCCTTGTCGTGATCGTCGCCTCGCGGGCTTTCAGCGCGCGCGCGGCCTCCCGATAGGAGAGCCCGAGCACGTCCACCGCGACGAGCGCCAGGCGAAAGTCCTCGGGCAGTTGCGCGATCGTCGCATACAGCTCCTGCACCTCGATCGCCCGCTCGGGACGGCTCGTCGGGCGCGGGTCGGCAACTACCACGTCCTCCAGTGCGGCCCCCGTCTGCGGGCGGCGAGACGCCGTGCGCCTGCTCGTGTAGAAGGTGTTGCGCAGCGCCCGCATCAGGTAGTACGCCTCGTCCTCGCCCCGCACCACGCGTGGACGCGCGAGCACCCGCGCGAAGGTCTCCTGCACGAGGTCCTCCGCATCCTCGCGCCGTCCGCACAACGCCCAGGCCGCGCGATACATGCGGTCGACATGCTGGGTCAGCGATTGCGGGTCGAGCGTGCGGATGACCCTGCGACTGTAGCGCCGGGAAGGTTCTCCGTGGTGAGGCGTCTATGTGCTCGATGACCGACTCCCGGCGCCTGGCGATCATTCTCTGCGCGCTCGCCCTCGCGCTCGTCGTGCTACCCGCGGTCGCCGGCTCGGAAACGACACCGAGCATCTCCGCGTACAACGAACCCGGCATCTACGGCACGCACTCCTGGACGCCCGCGACCGCCACGGTGGCGCCCGGAGGGACGGTGAAGTTCGCCAACCCCTACAGCGAAACGCCCCACGGCCTCAAGTTCACCGGCGGCAGCGCCGGGGCGACACCGACCTGCAGCGGGATACCGGCCGCGGCCGGCGAACCGTCCGGCGCGGTCTCCTGGAGCGGCGAATGCACCTTCAGCGCGCCCGGCACCTACACGTTCGTCTGCACCGTGCACGCCGAAATGAGAGGCACGATCACCGTCGCGCCCGACGGGAGCACGACGGTGACCACCACCACGCCCACGAGCACGGAGCCGGCGGCTCCCGGCGCCCCCGGTCCGGGAGGACCTTCGGGAGTCGGCGGCTCGCCGTTCGTCGCAGGCGCGCACGCCCTGAGGCTCGCCTCCGCCCAACACGGCGCGGCGGTGCGTGGATCGATTGACGTCTCTGCGGCCGGGGCCGGCGGCCGGTTGGAAGTCGCCCTGCTCGCCTCGGGCGCCTCGCTGGGCGCCGGTCGTCATTCCTCCCGAGTTCGCATCGGGCGCTACGTACGCGCCTCCGTGCACGCGGGGATCGTCGCGTTCGACGTCGGGTTGACCGCGCGCGGGCGCGCCGCGCTTCACCGTCGCCCACGACTGGCAGTGAGCGTTCGGGTACTGCTCACGCCGGTCACGGGGACGCCGGGTGTCCTGACGAGGAATGTCGTGTTGCACCGCTAATCGCCAACGGGGAGAGGAACGCATGGGCAGGGGAGAGGAGCGTCTGAATCGCACGCCGGGCTTGCGCGCGTCGAGGTCGCCGGTGTCGAATCCGCGCGCATCGAGGACACGGACAGTGAGCTTGCGGGGGCTGAGCTCGCGCGTGGCCGGGCTCGCGATCGCGGCGATTATGGGAACGACCGCGATCGCGGCCTCGCCGACCGTCGCGGTCAGCTCCGCGACGACGGCCGCCGTGGCAGCGCAGAACGAATCGCTGGGCGGGCTCTACAGCGAAGAACGGCACTTCTGGGAACCCACTCCGGTGGAGGTCACGACCAGTGGCGCAGCGGTCACGTTCACAAACGCCTCGGCCGCGGTCCCGCACGGGATCATCTGGGAAAACGCCCCCGCGACGCCAAGCTGCGAAGAAGGCGCGGGCAAGGTCCCGGTCGGCGTGGGGCACTCCGGCTACAGCTGGAAAGGCACCTGCACGTTCTCGAAAGAAGGCGTCTACAACTACTACTGCTCGGTCCACGGCCGCGCGATGTCGGGCACCGTCTACGTGAACGCCAACGGCAGCATCCCGCCGGTCCCAAGCACGGGCGAAGCGAGCCCGATCGGCGAAACGGGCGCGACCCTGCAGGGCACGGTCAACCCGAGCAGCCAGGCGACCTCCTACTTCTTCCAATACGGCACCGGCACCGAATATGGCGCCACCACCCCCGAACAGTCGGCCGGGACCGCCGATGCGCTCAACCATTCGGTCTCGGCGGCCGTCGGGGCGCTGACGCCGGGCATCCTCTACCACTACCGGCTGGTGGCGACCTTCGCCTCGGGTCAGAGCTCCGTGCAGGGCTCCGACCGCACGTTCACCACGCTCTCGCCGCCAGGGCCGCCCGTGGCGAGCACCGGGACGGCGAGCACAATCGGCGAAACCACCGCGACGCTCGCCGGCACGGTCAACCCGGGCGGTCAGGCGAGCACGTACTCGTTCGTGTACGGCCCCACGAGCGAATACGGCCTGAGCACCCCCGAACTGTCGGCGGGCGCCGACCGCAGCGCGCACACGGTCTCGGCGATGTTGACGGGACTGGTGCCGGGGACGACCTACCACTACGAGCTGACCGCCAATAACAACTCGGGCCCCGCGACCGGAGTCGATCGCACGTTCACGACGGCCTCAACGCCGCCCCCGTCCGGTGGCACACCGCCCTCGCAACCGCCCGCGTCGGGTCCGTCGGGGACGACGAACACGCCGGTGTTCACACCGAGTCTGGTCGCGTTCGCGCCGCTCTCGCCCACCGCCCCGGTCCCGATCGGGGGCTCGCCGCTGGTCGGGGGCGCGCACGCACTAAAGCTCGCCGCTTCCCAGCACGGCTCGGCGGTGCACGGCTCGATCGATGTCGCCCCGGCCGGCGCGGGCGGCAGCCTCGAAGTCGCCGTGTTCGCTCCCGGCGCCTCGCTGGCCGGCGCTCGACATCCCGCGGGGGTGCGCGTGGGTCGCCTGCTGCGCTCGGCGGTGCACGCGGGCGTTGTCTCGTTCACAGCGCCGTTGAGCGCGCGAGCGCGCACCGCTCTGCGCCGTCGCCACCACTTGGCCTTGACGGTGCAGATCGTGCTCACTCCGCTCGCGGGAGCGCCGGTGAGCGTCACGCGGAGCGTGTCGTTGCGCACCTGATAATTCACCGCAAGCCCGGACGGCACCCGGACACACGATGTTTCTGCCGGTACGCCGACGGGTCGAGCCGTCTACGCCGCGACGGGCGCGGCGGGGAACCACTCGGCCGGCAGCACGCCGGCTTCGATCTCGCCGACGAGCGGCGGGAACCAGTTCACCAGTCTTGCCGCGGGACGGTCGGCGATCAACGGGCGGAGGTCACCGATGCTCATCAGCAGGCGGATCGTCGAACCGATCTGCAGATCGGCGGCGTTGGGCTGCTCGCCACCGATGAGTCCCTCGGCGATCCAGCGGTCGACGCGATCGAGCTGTCCGGACAGTGCCGCGACATCGGCTCGCGCACTGTCCTCGTTGGCCTTGTTTTTGAACGCCATCAGTTTGGCCGTGAGCGGCGTCGCGGGCTTCATCATCACGCTCGGCATCGGCAGCTTGGCCTCGCCCGCATAGCTCAGCATCGCGTGCGGACGGCGCAGGAAGCCGACGTCGAGGATCCTGCGGGGCACGCTCTGCAAGACCTCATCGCCCCAGCGCTCGGCCTCGAGCACGGGCGCATAGCGCTCATCCCCGACCGGCGGCAAGAGCGGCGGCTCCGGGCGCAGCTGATCCAGTCGGCGCATGATCGTGCGCGAGCCGACGAGCTTCTCGCCGTCGATGCGCATCCCTGGAACCGTCGTTCCGCCGTAGCGCAGCGGCCCGACCAGAACCTGGGTCATAGGGACGAGGTCGATGCGATCGAACTCGATGCCCTTCAGCCTCAGCGCCTGTTCGACCGCGGCGCACGGGTGCGATCCCGGCAGCACATACAGCTTCACGTTCATAGGACCCGATGCCTTCTCGCCATGCTCACCAGCATAATGCCTCCTTCGGGCTCGCGCAGGCGAGTCCCATATTCGCCTCCCAACCAGCACCCCCGCACATGCTCCTGGCCATCGACGTCGGCAACACCCAGACTCACTTCGGCACGTTCCGCGAGGACGAGCTCGTGGAGCACTGGCGCTTTGCGACCGTGCGCGAGTCCACCGCCGATCAGCTGGGCGCGGCGCTCGGCAACCTACTTGGTCTGCGAGGGTTGGCCTTCAAGGACATCGATGCCTCGATCGTCTCCTCGACGGTGCCCCAGCTGGAGCCCGAGTGGGCGGCGATGGCCTCGCGCTACCTGGGCCACGAGACCCACGTCGTGGGACCGGGCACGAAGACGGGCATGGCGATTCGCTACGACAACCCGCGCGAGATCGGCGCCGATCGGCTCGTCAACGCGGTGGCTCTGCGCGAGCGCTTCGGCGGCCCGGCGGTGTGTGTGGACTTCGGCACCGCGACCACCTTCGACGTGGTCTCCGCCGACGGCGACTACCTCGGCGGCTCGCTGATGACCGGGATCGAGGTCTCCCTCGAAGCGCTCACCGAACGCGGCGCGCGCCTGCCGAAGGTCGACCTCGCGCCGCCCAAGAGCGTGATCGGCAAGAACACGATCGACGCGATCCGCTCGGGCGTCGTGTTCGGCTACGCCGGCGCGATCGACGCGATCCTCAGACGTCTCTATGACGAGCTGGGCCAGCGCGCCCCCGCGATCGCCACCGGCGGGCTCTCCTCGCTGGTGGTGCCCTACACGGAGGAGATCGAGGAGGTCGACGACCTGCTCACGCTCACCGGGCTGCGGCTGCTGCACGAACGAAACAGCTGAAGCACGCGCCTGAGTGCGCGAGAATGCGTCCATGACGCGCATGTCGTTGACAGATCCCTGGATGCTGGGTCCCTTGGAGGTGCCTAACCGCGTGCTGCTGGCGCCGCTGGCGGGGATTGGCAACTGGTTCGTGCGGTTGCAGGCCAAGCGCTATGGGGCGGGGATGGCGGTCTCGGAGATGGTCTCGTCGCATGCGATTCACTACGGCAACGAGCGCACGTGCGTGGAGATGCTGCGCATCCATCCCGACGAGCACGCTCCGGGGCCCGCCGGGACGGGCGGCGGGCCCGTGTCGATACAGCTGTTCGGCGAGAGCCCCGCGGTGATGCGCTCGGCCGCGGCGCACGTGGCGGCGGACACGAGCGCCGATGCGATCGACATCAACATGGGCTGCCCCGTGCCGAAGGTGCGCAAGACCGGCGCGGGCGCGGGGATGCTCGCCGATCCGGACCTGGCCGTGGCGGTCGCACGCGCCGCCGGGGAGGGCGCCGAGCAGGCCGGGCGCGAGCTGCCGGTCACGGTGAAGCTGCGCTCGGGGCTGCGCGCGGGGGATGAGAGCGGCTTTGCGCTGGCGCATCGTCTGGTCGAAGAGGCGGGCGTGGCGGCGATCGCGTTTCATCCGCGCTCGGCGGCGGTGCACCACAAGGGCGTTCCCGACTATGAGCTCGCGGCGCGCCTGGTCGGGTCTCTGCCGGCGCCCGTGATCCTGACGGGCGGCCTCAGCGACGCTACGCATGTGCGTGAGGCGTTCGAGTCGACGGGTGCGACCGCGGTGATGCTCGCGCGGGGATCGCTCGGCAACCCGTGGCTGTTCCGGCAGCTGCTCTGCGGGCAGGAATGCGAGCCCACGCGCGAGGAGATCCTGGAGGAGCTCGACTGGACGATCGAGCGCGCGGTGGAGCACCTGGGCGAGCCGCGGGCCACGCGTTACCTGCGCAAGTTCTATCCCTGGTACGTGACCCGGCTCGAGCTCGAGCCGGCCGTGGGCAGGCGCCTGAGCGAGTGCCTGCAGCACGCGGACTCGCTCGCGGTGGCGCGCGAGCTGCTCGAGCCCGTGCGGGCTCCGCTAGCGGGCGCGCTCGTCGCCTGAGCTCGTAGGGGCTCCGCTGGGTGCGCTTCTCGCCGGTGCCGGCGGATCGTCGAGGGTGTCTCTCGCGCGGGCGTTATCCGCGGCCCTGCGGTCGGGCAAATCGGCCGGACGGCGCGCGAGAATGCGGTCTCTGAGCCCGCTATACTGCTGCGCTCGCCGAGCCCAACGGCCGCCGAAACCGCCCGCTTACGAGCGGGTTTTGCGTGCCGGCGCTCAACCTCCAACCCCGCGATCGAGGCAGCATGCAGAAGGACGTAATTCTCACCCCCGAAGGCCTGGAGAAGCTCAACCAGGAGCTCGAGCACCTGTCCACGGCCAAGCGCCGTGAGATCGCCGAGCGCATCAAGGAGGCGCGCGAATTCGGAGACATCAGCGAGAACTCCGAGTACGACGACGCGAAGAACGAGCAGGCGATGGTCGAGAGCCGTATCGCGCAGCTCCAGGAGAAGCTGCGCATGGCCACGGTGATCGAGACCAAGGACCTCTCCACCGACGTGGTGCAGGTCGGCTCGGTCGTGCACGTCAAGGACGAGAAGACGGGCAAGTCGGTCAAGTACACGATCGTCGGCTCGGCCGAGGCGAAGCCGCTGGAGAACAAGCTCTCCAACGAGTCCCCCGTCGGACGGGCGCTGCTTGGGCACAAGCGCGGCGACGCGGTCGCCGTAAAGGTCCCGCGCGGGCCCGCACGCAAGCTGAAGATCACGAAGATCGACGTCGGGCTCAAGTAGCCCTCGCCCGCGGGGCGGCGGCCGCGATGAGCCTGCCATAGGCTTGGCGCCGTGAGCGCAACCGACGATGAGGCCCGTTCCGAGGGGGACAGCGAGGGTGCTCGCCACGGCCTGCCCGAGCTGATCGCCGAGCGCCGCGCGAAGGCCGAGCGCCTACGTGACACCGCGGGGGCGTTTCCGTATGTGTTCCCGGACGTCGAGCCGGTCGCGGGGGTGCTCGCGGCCTACGAGCATTTGCAGGCGGGCGAGGAGACCGACGAGCGCCACCGCGTCGCCGGGCGCCTACTCGCGCGGCGCGGCTCGGGCGGCGCGGCCTTCCTCGACCTGGTGGACCGCACGGGCAAGATCCAGCTGCACGCGCGCCGCGACGTGCTCGGCGAGGAGTCCTTCGCGCGGCTGACAACGCTTGACGTCGGCGACCTGCTCGGCGTCGACGGCGCTGCGCTGCGCTCCCGGCGCGGCGAGATCTCGCTGCGCGTCGAGGAATTCGCGCTGCTCGCCAAGGCGCTGCGCCCGCCGCCGGACAAGCACGGCGGTCTCACGGACGTGCAGACGCGCTATCGCCGGCGCGAGCTCGACCTGATCGCCAACGAGGACACCCGCAGGCTGTTCGTGGACCGCGCGAAGATCATCTCGGCCGTGCGCGCCTACCTGGACGGCAACGGCTTCGTGGAGGTCGAGACGCCGGTCCTGCAGCCGCTCTACGGAGGCGCGCTCGCGCGACCGTTCACGACCCATCACAACGCGCTCGAGCGCGACCTGTACCTGCGCATCGCCACCGAGCTGTACCTCAAGCGGCTGATCGTGGGCGGTCTGGAGCGGGTGTACGAGCTGGGCAAGGACTTCCGCAACGAGGGCGTCTCGACCAAGCACAATCCCGAGTTCACGATGGTCGAGCTCTACGAGGCCTACGCCGACTACACGCTCGCGGCGCAGCGCCTGGAAGCGCTCGTGCGCGCCGCGGCGCAGGCGGTCTCCTACGAGGGCGAGCTCGACTTCGCCGGCCCTTGGCGGCGGGTGGGGTTCGTGCAGGCGATCGCGCAGGCCACCGGGATCGACCTCACAGCGATCGGCCGTGAGCAGGCCGCGCTGGCCGGGGCGATCCGCGAGCGGGGTCTCGAGGTGGCGACCGAGGGCGCGAGCTGGGCGCAGCTGGCGGATGCGCTGCTGTCGAAGTTCGTCGAGCCGACCCTGATCCAGCCGACGTTCGTGCTCGACTACCCGGTCGAGCTCTCGCCGTTCGCGCGGGAGCACCGCTCCGAGCCGGGCCTGGTCGAGCGCTGGGAGGCCTTCGCGGGGGGCATGGAGATCGCCAACGCCTTCAGCGAGCTCACCGACGCGGACGTCCAGCGCGAGCGCTTCGAGGCGCAGAGGCGCCTGG
The DNA here is from genome assembly GCA_963714025.1 of uncultured Solirubrobacterales bacterium. GTDB lineage: Bacteria > Actinomycetota > Thermoleophilia > Solirubrobacterales > Solirubrobacteraceae > Palsa-744. The sequence goes on along the minus strand of OY970221.1, from coordinate 967,071 downwards.
CGCAGGAGGGCGACGAGGAGGCCCAGCCCTATGACGAGCTGTTCGTGCAGGCGCTCGAGCAGGGGATGCCCCCGACGGGCGGCGTGGGCGTGGGCATCGACCGCCTGGTGATGCTTTTGACGGGCGCCGATTCGATCCGCGAGGTCGTGCTGTTCCCGGCACTGCGCTCGTGACCAGCGGGGGCCGGGGACCCGGTTGGTAGACTGCGCATGAAGCCAGAGCAGACGACATAGCGCTTGAGGCACCGTCCTCGCAGGAAGGAAACACACCATGTTCGAGCGATTTACAGAACGGGCCCGGCAGGTGGTCGTTCTTGCGCAGGAGGAGGCGCGGACGCTCAAGCACAATTACATCGGCACCGAGCACATCCTGCTCGGGCTGCTGCGCGAGGAGGAGGGCCTGGCCGCGCGCGTGTTGGAGTCCCTGGACATCACCGTCGAGCGCGTGCGCGCGCAGGTCGTGCGCATCGTCGGCTCCGGCGAGGAGGTCACCTCCGGGCAGATCCCCTTCACGCCGCGCGCGAAGAAGGTGCTGGAGCTGGCGCTGCGCGAGGCGCTCTCGCTGGGGCACAACTACATCGGCACCGAGCACATCCTGCTTGGTCTCGTGCGCGAGAACGAGGGCGTTGCCGCGCGCATCCTGCTCGACTTCGACGCCGACTCGGAGAAGATCCGCAACGAGGTCATCCGCATGCTCTCCGGCCCCGGCGGTCGCCGCCAGGGGCAGGGCGCGGGTGCGGGCGCCGGCTCCGGTTCGGGCTCCGGTCCGGGTGAGGGCAAGAAGTCCTCGAAGCTGCTCGACCAGTTCGGGCGCAATTTGACCAAGCTCGCCGCCGAAGGCAAGCTCGACCCGGTCGTCGGGCGCGAGACGGAGATCGAGCGGATCATGCAGATCCTCTCGCGGCGTACCAAGAACAACCCCGTGCTGATCGGCGAGCCCGGCGTGGGCAAGACCGCCGTGGTCGAGGGCCTCGCGCAGCGGATCACCGCCGCAGACGTGCCCGAGCTGTTGAAGAACAAGCAGATCTACACGCTCGACCTGGCGGCGCTGGTCGCGGGCTCGAAGTACCGCGGCGAGTTCGAGGAGCGCCTGAAGAAGGTCATGAAGGAGATCACCCAGCGCGGGGACATCATCCTGTTCATCGACGAGCTCCACAACCTCGTCGGCGCGGGCGCCGCCGAGGGCGCGATCGACGCCGCCTCGATCCTCAAGCCCGCGCTCGCGCGCGGTGAGCTGCAGACGATCGGCGCGACCACCCTGGACGAGTACCGCAAGTACCTCGAGCGCGACTCGGCCCTGGAGCGGCGCTTTCAGCAGATCCGCGTGGAGGAGCCCACGATCGACCAGACGGTCGAAATCCTCAAGGGCCTGCGCGATCGCTACGAGCAGCACCACAAGGTGCAGATCACCGACGAGGCGCTGCGCGCCGCGGGCGAACTCGCCTCGCGCTACATCTCCGACCGCTTCCTGCCCGACAAGGCGATCGACCTGATCGACGAGGCGGCCTCGCGCATGCGCATCAAGTCGATGACCTCCCCGCCGGCCAACCGCGAGCTGGAGACGGAGGTCGAGACCACGCGGCGTGAGAAGGAGACCGCGATCGAGGCGCAGGAGTTCGAGAAGGCCGCCGCGCTGCGCGACCAGGAGCGCAAGCTCACGAACAAGAAACGCGAGCTCGAGGAAGAGTGGGAAGCCGGCGAGTCCGGCGAGCGTCCGGCGATCGGCGAGGAGGAGATCGCCGACATCGTCTCGATGTGGACAGGCATCCCCGTGTTCAAGCTCACCGAGGCCGAGACGCAGAAGCTGATGCGCATGGAGGAGGAACTGCACAAGCGCGTCATCGGACAGCACCCGGCCGTCGAGGTCATCTCCAAGGCGATCCGCCGCTCGCGCGCAGGGTTGAAGGACCCCAAGCGCCCGACCGGCTCGTTCATCTTCCTGGGCCCCTCGGGCGTGGGCAAGACCGAGCTCGCGCGCACCCTCGCGGAGTTCCTGTTCGGCGACGACGACTCGATGATCCGCATCGACATGTCCGAGTACATGGAGAAGCACGCCGTCTCGCGGCTGGTGGGCTCGCCCCCGGGCTACATAGGCTACGACGAGGGCGGCCAGCTGACCGAGGCCGTGCGCCGCAAGCCCTACTCGGTGCTGCTGCTCGACGAGATCGAGAAGGCCCATCCGGACGTCTTCAACATCCTCCTGCAGATCCTCGAGGACGGGCGCCTGACCGACGCGCAGGGGCGCACCGTGGACTTCCGCCATGCGATCGTGATCATGACCTCGAACATCGGCGCCGCCGAGATCGCGCGCAACACGCCGCTCGGCTTCGCGGTCTCCGACGATGAGACCGGGATCACCTACGACGACATGAAGAACCGCATCATGGGCGAGCTCAAGAAGGTCTTCCGGCCCGAGTTCCTCAACCGCATCGACGACGTGATCGTCTTCCACAAGCTGCAGAAGGAGGAGATCAAGCAGATCGTCGAGCTGCTGTTGCTGCGCATCCGTGAGTCGATGGCCGAACGCGAGCTGCAGCTCGAGCTGACCGATCCCGCCAAGGACATGCTCGTCGAGAAGGGCTGGGATCCCTCGATGGGCGCCCGCCCACTGCGCCGCGCGATCCAGCGCTACATCGAGGACCCGCTCGCCGACTTCGTGCTGCGCGAGCAGCTCATGCCCGGCGCCACCGTCGTCGTCGATCCGGCCCCCGAGGGCGATGACAACGAGGTGCGCCTGACGATCGTCAAGCCCAAGAAGCAGAAGACTCCCGTCGCCGTCGGCGGCGGTGGCGGCGAGGACGGCGATCCCGAGCTCGTCGAGGGCGAGGGCGACGACAGCACCCCCGCCTCGGATCCGCCCGCGGATCAATAGGCGCTCGCCTTCGCATCTCGCCGCTGAGTCAGGCCGACTGGCCGGCGGTCGCGCGCATCTACCGCGCGGGCATCGACGCGGGCGACGCGACCTTCGAGCGCGAGGTGCCCTCATGGGAAGAGTGGTCGCGCGCACGCCTGCCCGCTCCGCGCCTCGTCGCGCGTGGTGAGGACACCACGGAGGTGCTCGGCTGGGCCGCCCTCAGCCCGGTGTCCGCGCGCGCCGTCTATCGGGGCGTGGGCTCGGTCTCCATCTACGTCGCCCCGACGTACGCTCGCCGGGGGATCGGCCGCGCGCTGCTGAGTGAGCTGATCGAGGGCTCCGAGCGGACCGGGCTGTGGACCCTGGAGGCCGGCATCTTCCCCGAGAACCACGCCTCGGTGGCGCTGCACCGTGCTTGCGGCTTCGAGCTCGTGGGCGTGCGCCGGCGCGTGGGTCAGATGCCCGACGGGCGCTGGCGCGACGTGGCTCTTTACGAGCGCCGAAGTACTGTTGTCGGCGCCGACTGAGCCGTCCTCATCGGCGCGTAGCCTGCTGCGGATGGCCCGCGACACGATCTACGCCTGCTCGGAGTGCGCCTTTCAGTCGCCGCAGTGGCACGGGCGCTGTCCCGGTTGCGAAGCCTGGGGGACGCTCGTCGAGGAGCGCCTGCAGCGCACGGCCGGCAAGGCCGGCAGGCGGCGGGCGCCCGCGGGCGCGGGCGCAGGCACGGGGGCCGCGGTGCGTCCGCTGCGCGATGTGACCGCCACCGCGGCTGCACGTTTGTCCACGGGCATCGGCGAGCTCGACCGCGTGCTCGGCGGCGGGCTCGTGCCGGGCTCGCTGGTGCTGCTCGGCGGCTCGCCCGGGATCGGCAAGTCGACGCTCACGAACATGGCCCTCGGCAACCTCGCGGGCGCGGGGCACGCGACGCTGTACGTCAGCGGTGAGGAGTCCGCCGAGCAGGTCCGCCTGCGCGCCGAGCGCCTTGATCTGGGCCCCACCCACCCCGCCCTGGAGGTCCCGATCCTTGCCGAGACCGATCTCGAGACGGTGCTCGCGACGCTCGCCGCGGACCCTCCGCGCGTGTGCGTGATCGACTCCGTGCAGACGCTACGCTCCAGTGAGCTGTCCGGCGCGCCGGGCGCGGTCGGCCAGGTGCGTGAGGTGACCGGGCGGATCATGGAGCTGGCCAAGGAGCGCTCGATCGCGGTCGTGCTGGTCGGGCACGTGACCAAGGACGGCGCTCTGGCCGGGCCGCGCGTGCTCGAGCACCTGGTCGACTGCGTGCTGCAGTTCGAGGGCGAGCGCGAGCGCCCCTATCGCGAGCTGCGTGCGCTGAAGAACCGCTTCGGCTCGACCAACGAGGCGGGCCTGTTCGAGATGCGCCAGGGCGGCCTCGTGGAGGTGCTCGACGCCTCCGCGCGCTTCGTCGCCGGCGCCACGCGCGCCCCCGGCAGCGTGGTGCTGGCCGCGATGGAGGGTTCGCGACCGCTGCTCGTGGAGGTCCAGGCGCTCGTCGCGCCCTCCGAGCTGGAGCAGCCGCGGCGGGTCGTCTCGGGCCTCGACCGCAACCGTATGGCCCTAGTGCTGGCGATCCTCGGCCGTCACGGCGGCGTCGCGGTGGGTGGCTGCGACGTGTTCGTGAACGTCGTCGGCGGCGTGCGCGTGGACGAGCCCGGCTGCGATCTCGCGGTCGCGCTGGCGGTCGCGAGCGCCGCGCGGGGCGTGCCCCTGCAGGGGACCCCGCGAGCCTGTTTTGGCGAGCTCGGCCTGACGGGCGAGCTGCGCTGGGTCGGGCATCCCGAGCGACGCCTCGCGGAGGCCACCAAGCACGGCCTTCAGGGCACGATCGCCCCCGCCGAGAGCGGTGCGGGGGCCTGCGAGGTCGCAACTCTACGCGAAGCGCTAACCGCGGCCCTTTCCAGTGAGACGAATCGGCCGGTGCCGGTCGCGGCGTAAGGCCCTGGGTACGGCCGTCGCAGGCCGCGCGCGGAACGTGAGAAGGTCGAAAAATGGCTCAATGCCGTAGAATAAGCCCTTGTGGCTCCAAGATCCGGTGAAGAATTCGATACCGAAGTAGTCGTAGCGAGACCGGAGCCGGGGCTGATGAGGGCGCTGGAGATGATCGCGCCCGGCACGGCATTGCGTGAGGGCATCGAGTCGATCCTGCACGCCCGCACCGGCGGGTTGATCGTGATCGGCGAGCCCGAGGACCTGAGCTTCCTGAACTCCGGCGGGATCAAGCTCGAGATCGACTACACCCCGGCCTTCCTCTACCAGGTCGCGAAGATGGACGGGGCGATCATCCTCAACGCGAACGCCACGAAGATCACCATGGCCAACGTGCAGCTGATGCCGGACCCCACGATTCTCTCTCACGAGACGGGCACCCGCCACCGCACCGCCGAGCGCGTCTCCAAGCAGACCGACGCGCTCGTGATCGCGATCTCCCAGCGCCGCGAGGTCGTCTCGCTGTATGTGGACGGCATCAAGTACATCCTCGCCGACATCCCCGTGGTGCTCGCCAAGGCCAACCAGGCGCTCGCGACGCTCGACAAGTACCGCACCCGCCTCGACCAGGTCTCCACCCGCCTGACCGCCCTGGAGTTCGAGGGCGGCGCGACGCTGCACGACGTGCTCACCGTGCTGCAGCGCTCGGAGCTGGTCACGCGCATGGCCGTGGAGATCGAGCGTTACATCGTCGAGCTCGGCTCCGAGGGCCGTTTGATCGAGATGCAGCTCGAGGAGACGATGGTCGGCGCCGCGGCCGAGAAGGCCGCGCTCGTGCGCGACTACCTCTCGGCCTACTCCGACGAGGCCTTCGCGGCGGCCCTCGAGGAGATCGGACGGCTCGCCCACCAGGACCTGCTCGACTTCGGGCGCCTGGCCGAGCTGCTGGGCTATGACCGCAAGCTGAACACGCTCGACTACTCCGTCTCCCCGCGCGGCTACCGCGTGCTGGGACGGATACCGCGACTGCCGAAGCTGGTGGTGAGCCAGATCGTCGGCGAGTTCGGGGGGCTCGACGAGCTGCTCGCGGCGACCGACTCGGAGCTCGAGGCGGTCGAGGGCGTGGGGGAGATCAGGGCGAAAGACATCCGCGAGGGGATGCGCAGGCTGCAGGAGATCAACCTCGTGGACCGCTACCTGCAGACATGATCGCGATTTGACCCGGACCTGACAGGGCCGCCCGACGGGCGGCCGCGAACGAAGGAGGACACCATTCCCGCACAAGCAATCGAGGCCCCATCCACAGACGCCGGCTCCGAGGAGAGCGCCGAGGCGTTGCTCGAGCAGATCGAGGCCACCCGCGAAGTGGAGCTCATCGAGTTCGAGCTCGGCGACAACGTCGTCTACCCCCACCACGGCGCAGGCAAGGTGGAGGGCAAGGAGGAGATGGAGATGCTCGGTGAACGCCGCGAGTATCTGACGATCAAGATCCTCCACAACGACATGACGGTCAAGGTGCCGACCGAAAACGCCGCGCTCGCCGGTCTGCGCAGGGTGATCGACGAGGAGACGGTCAAGAAGGTTCTGGAGGTGCTCGAGGCAGAGGTCTCAGAGATGCCCAAGAACTGGAACCGCCGCTTCAAGCACAATCGCGACAAGATCAAGACGGGCGACATCTACGAGCTGGCGGAGGTCGTGCGCAACCTCTCGCTGCGCGAGTCCGAGAAGGGGCTGTCGACCGGTGAGAAGCAGATGTTCACGCGGGCCAAGAAGATCCTCGCCTCCGAGCTGATGTACGCGCTCGACAAGGACGAGGAGGAGGCCGAGAGCTATCTGGACGAGCTGCTCGCCACCTCCGCCTCCAGCCAGATGGCGATGGCCGAGTAGCGAGGCTTGGCCTCGCTCGCACTGATTGTTGCCGCCGGGCGCGGCGAGCGTCTCGGGTCCGATGGCCCCAAGGCGCTCGTCGAGCTCGGTGGTAGATCGCTGTTGCAGTGGAGTGTCGATCTGATGCTCGCCGCCGATGAGATCGATCGCATCGTCGTCGCACTGCCGCCGGGAGTACGCGCGCCCACCGGCACGACCGGTGTGCAGGGCGGAGCCGTGCGCTCGGAGTCGGTCGCGCGTGCGCTCCAGGCGTCCGGCCCCGGCGATCCCGAGGACCTGGTCGTGGTACACGACGCCGCGCGGCCACTGGCCTCGGTCGAGCTCGTGCAGGCGACGCTCGGCGCCCTCGCCGGGAATGGCGATCTGGACGCGGCGATCGCCGCCGCGCCGGTCACCGACACGATCAAGCGCGTTGACGAGGACATCGTGGTCGAGACGCTCGAGCGCTCGGCGCTGTGGGCCGTGCAGACGCCCCAGGCATTTCGCCGCGGCGCGCTCGAACGAGCCCTCGACGTAGCGGACGAGGTGCTCGCCCAGGCCACCGACGACGCCTGGCTGGTGGAGCGCCTGGGGGGGCGCGTGGCGGTCGTGCCCGCGGGAGGCGAGAATCTGAAGATCACCACCGCGCTGGACCTCTCGCTCGCCGAGCTCCTGATCGCCTCTGCTTGAATCGCGCCATGCTCACCGACTACCACCTGCACCTGCGCCCGGACGACCTGAACGCTCGCGTCTGCGATCACTTCACCGAGGAGAACGTCTCCCGCTATCGTGCCGTCGCCGCCGAGCGCGGGATCTCAGAGCTCGGCGTCTCCGAGCACGTCTACCGCTTCGAGCAGGCGCTCGAGGTGTGGCAGCACCCGCTGTGGTGCGAGTTCGCGATCGACGACATCGACGCCTACTGCGAGTTCGTATGCACCCGCACCGATCTGCGACTCGGGATCGAGGCCGACTTCGTCGCCGGCGCCGAGGATCGCATGGCCAACCTGCTGCAGCGCCGCGACTTCGACTACGTCGTCGGCTCCGTCCACTTCCTGCGCGATCACTCGATCGACATGCACGACTACAGCGTCTGGGATCGCGGTCACAGCCCCGAACAGATCTGGGAGCGCTACTTCCTCACGCTCGCCGAGGCCGCGCGCAGCGGCCTGTTCGACATCCTCGCCCACCCCGACCTCGTGAAGGTGTGGGGAGCGGACCGTCCGCGACCGCAGGGCGATCTGCGCCGCTACTACGAGCCCGCGATCGAGGCGATCGCCGAGACCGGGATCGCGGTCGAGGTCTCCACCGCCGGTCTGCGCAAGCGCACGCAGGAGCTGTATCCCGCGATGGCCTTCCTGGAGATGTGCGTGGACGCGGGCGCGCCCGTGGCGCTCTCCAGCGACGCGCATCGGCCCGAGGACGTCGGCGCCGACTACGAGCAGGCGCTCGAGTTGCTCGACCGCGTCGGGATCGGCGAGCTATGCGTGTTCGAGCGTCGCGCGCGGCGCTTGGAGCCGATCGGAGCGGTCCTCGCGTGAGCGCCCTCGTCGGCATCGGCTATGACACTCACCGGCTCGCCGAGGGGCGCCGGCTGGTTCTCGGCGGCGTCGAGATCCCGTGGCAGCAGGGCCTCGACGGGCACTCCGACGCCGACGTGCTGACCCACGCCGTGATCGACGCGCTGCTCGGCGCCGCCGGTCTTGGAGACATCGGCGAGCACTTCCCCGACAGCGACGAGCGCTGGCGCGACGCGGACTCGATCGAGCTGCTGGGGGCGGTCCTCGCGACCGTTGCGCAGGCCGGCCTGCAGCCCGTCAACGTGGACTGCACGCTCGTCATGCAGGCGCCCCGGCTGGCGCCGCACAAGCAGGCGATCCGCGCGCGCCTTGCGAGCGCGTTGGGTTTGCCCGAGGCGCGCGTGAACGTCAAGGCGACCACCGGCGAGGGGATCGGCTTCGTCGGACGCGGCGAGGGCGTCGCGGCGCTCGCCGTCGCAAACCTGCGTGCGGCGAGGTGAGGCTTCAGAGCTCCAGCAGGAATCGAAGAGCGCGGGCGATCTGAAACATCGTCTCCTCGCCAACCGCTCCCAATCGCGCGATGAGGCGTTGCTCGGAGATCGACTTGACGTCCTCGCACTTCGCATAGCTGGTCTCGTCTAGCCCTGAGTCGCGTGGGTCAATCTCGATATGCGATGGCAGGCCGCGGGCGGCGGTGGTTGTGGGCACGACGATTGTTACCCCCGCCTTGCTGTCGTTCAAATCATTGGACGAGACGACGACCGCCGGCCTTCTGCCCGACTGCTCGTGTCCCACGGGATCGCCGAAGTCGATCAGCCATACGTCTGTGCGACGGGGATTCACGACGAGCTATCGCGCAGGGCGCCGGACTCGATGGCGCGCTCGGCGTCGATCTCGCGCCACACATCCGCGTCGGCGCGCAAAGACTCGTAGCGGGCGGTGAACTGGTCGAAAAACATGCGCCGCTCCAGCGCCTCGGCCGCGTCATCGACCAGTTGGCTCATGGGGCGCCCCGTCGCGCGTGCGAGCTTGGCGAAGCGATCATGGGTGGGCTCGCTGACTCTGATCGTAGTGGTAGCCATACTCGAAGGCTACTATATGGGCGCTTGATTTGTCTACATACCTTTGCCCGGAATGACCGACTGCGTATCGCTACTGTTGCCCGGCGATGCGCGAGATACACCTGCACGACACCCGCAGCGGCGAGCTGCAACCGCTGCGCCCACGCGATCCCGGCAAGGTCGGCGTCTATGCCTGCGGCCCGACCGTCTACAGCCGCATCCACATCGGCAACGCGCGCCCCTTCGTCATCTTCAGCCTGCTCGCGCGCTTCCTCGCACACGAGGGCTATGAGACGACGCTCGTCGTCAACGTGACCGATGTCAACGACAAGATCTACGACGCCGCACGCGCGCAAGGGCGCCCCAGCGAGGCGCTCGCGAGCGAGATGACCACGCTCTACTTCTCAGACACCGACGCGCTCGGGCTCGGACGCCCCGACCACGAGCCGCTGGCCTCGCAGACGATCGGGCCGATCGTCGAGTACATCGCCGCGCTGATCGACGCCGGACACGCCTATGAGAGCGGGGGAGACGTGTTCTTCCGCGTGCGCTCCGACCCCGACTACGGCTCGCTCTCACACCGCGACATCGCCGACATGGACCAGGGCGAGGGCGTCGAGGGCTCCGATCGCAAGGACGATCCGCTGGACTTCGCGCTGTGGAAGGCGCACAAGCCCGACGAGGACTCGAGCTGGGACTCGCCCTGGGGCCCGGGCCGTCCCGGCTGGCACATCGAGTGCTCGGCGATGGCCGAGGGCGCGCTCGGCGTCGGCTTCGACATCCACGGGGGCGGCTCTGACCTGCTGTTCCCCCATCACGAGAACGAGGCCGCTCAGACCCGCACGGCGCGTGGCTCAGAGCTCGCGCGGATCTGGATGCACAACGGCATGATCCAGTCCACCGGTGAGAAGATGGCCAAGTCCGTCGGCAACATCGCCCCGCTGCACGAGGTGATCGAACGCTGCGGTCCCGATGCGGTCGTGATGTATCTCATCGGCGGCCACTACCGTCAGCCGCTCGCGTTCTCCCAGGCCGCGCTGGAGCAGGCTCGGGCGAACGTCCTGCGCATCCGCGAAGTTGCCCGCAAGCTCTCGCCGGGCGCCTCGCCCGGCGAGCTGGACGAGCTCTACGAGCGCTTCTTCGACGCCCTCGCGCGGGACTTCAACACGGCCGAGGCGCTGGGATATCTCAACGAATGGATTCGCGAGGCCACCGGTCCGCGATTCGACGCGCCCGGCGATGCGCAACTGCGCGAGATGCTCGGCGTGTTGGGTCTGGAGGGGCTGCTCGCTCCCGTCGCCCAGGCGCCCGAGAACGTGCGCGCGCTGGCCACTCGACGCGAAGAGGCGCGGGCCAGCAGAGACTTCGCCGCCGCCGACCGGCTGCGCGATGAGATCGCCGCCCTGGGGTGGGAGGTGCGCGACGTGCAGGGCGGATTCGAGCTGCTCCCGACGTGATCCTGTATGGGCGCAACGCCGTGCGCGAGGCGCTGCGCGGGCGGCGCTCGCACAGCGTGGGGGATGTCTGGGCCACGCACAGCACCGCGCGCGAATCGTGGCTGTCCGGCGTTGGCGTGCGCGTGCACACGAGCTCGGCCGCGGACATCGAGCGCCGTTGCGAGTCCTCCGCGCATCAGGGCGTGTGCGCAGAGGTCGGCGGCTACCCCTATGTCTCCGCCGAGGAGCTGCTCGCCGGAGCCGAGCCGCTGGTGGTGGCGCTCGACGAGGTGCAGGATCCGCAGAACCTCGGCTCGATCTGCCGCACCGCCGAGTGCGCGGGCGCAAGCGGCGTGGCGATCCCCCAGCGGCGCTCCGCGGAGGTCACTCCGGCGGCCTGCAAGGCCTCGGCCGGGGCGCTCGAGCACCTGCGCGTCGCGCGGGTGCGCAATCTCGCCGACTTCCTCCTGCAGGCGCACGAGGCCGGGTGCTGGTCCTATGGAGCCAGCGCGCAGGCCGTGGGCAAGCACACACCGATTCCCTACGACGCCCCCGACTATCGCGGCGCCGGGGTCGTGCTCGTGCTCGGCAGCGAGGGACACGGCCTGCGCCCGCGGGTGGCCGCCGCGTGCGATCAGTTGATCGCGCTGCCGCTGCGCGGGCGCGTGGGATCGCTCAATGTGAGCGCCGCCGCGGCTGCCATGCTGTATGAGATCTTGCAAGATCGCCATCGCGCCGCTTGACAACGTCCGATGACTGTGCAACTCTCGCGCACAACATAACGCTGAACCTAAGGTTCAGACACATAAGCATTGGCGCCAGGGGAGGAGTGCGCCACTGAGCAAATTTGGGCTGTCCGCTCGCGCGGGAGCTCCAAGAAAGGATCTGCTCGTGGCACTGAGAATCTCCCGCAACCCTAACTCTGAAGTCAAGGTCGACGATGGCTTCCTGATCGCGCTCGCAAAGCAGGGCGATCGCAACGCCTACGACCGGCTCGTCAAGCGCTACCACGGGTTCGTGCGCTTGAAGGCCTCCTCGTACTTCCTCGCCGGTGGGGACTCCGACGATCTCATCCAGGAGGGCCTCGTGGGTCTCTACAAGGCCATCCGCGACTACCGCACCGACCGTGAGTCGAGCTTTCGCAACTTCGCCGAGCTCTGCATCACCCGCCAGATCATCACCGCGGTGAAGACTGCCACCCGCAACAAGCACACCCCGTTGAACCAGTACGTCTCCTTCTCCTCCACGCCCGCCGCGGCCGGCGACGACGTGCCGACGCTCGACCAGATGCTCCCCGGGCCCAGCGTGCACGATCCCGTCAACCAGGTCATCTCCTCCGAGGAGCTGCGCTCGCTGGTGGGCTGCCTCTCGACAGCGCTCTCGGAGCTCGAGAGTCGCGTCCTGGGTCTCTACCTCGACGGCTGCTCCTACGAGCAGGTCGGCGAGCGTCTGGACTGCGACACCAAGACCGTCGACAACGCGCTGCAGCGGGTCAAGCGCAAGGTCGGCGCGCACCTGGACTCGCGGGCGGTCGCGGCGTAGGGAGCGCCGAACTCCGACTGCGTCGGACGGCGTTGTGTCTGTGCTGTCGCCCCTCACCCGATCCCTGCACCTCTCGGGTGCGGGTGTACAGCGCTCAACGGCGCATCTGCTTGATGCGGCTGCGCGCGAACCCGGGCCAGACCCGGGGGCGGCGCGTGAGGGTCAGCACCAGCGGCAGTGAGTCGAAGTAGGTGAACCGCTCGCTCGCGAGTCCGTTCTCGTCGAGCACGAAGCGATCGACCGACTCCCAGGAGATGGGCCCTCCGCCGGCGTTGCCGCGAACCGTGAACTCGATCAGACACCCCGTCATCGGTAGCGCCCCACCGGTGGACCTCGGCCGTCATGTCCGGGATCAGCTCGAACAGGTCGGCAAAGACCTGCCTGCCCGCTTCCAGCCCATGCGTAGTCGGGACCATCGGTGCGGACAAGCGAGCATCCGGCGCGATCAGCGTGTCCAGGCGCTCGGGCACCGGCGCCTGCCAGAACTCGGCAAAGCGTCTCACGAAGTCCGCCGCCGCATCGGTCATCGCGTCAGCATATGGCGATCGGCCCGCTCGTGTGGAAGGCGAGATCGCGGTGACAGGCGAGATCGCGGTGACGAAACTCTTTGGGCCGATCGCGTTAGAGCTCGCCTGTGGCCGTCCCGGGGGAGCGGCCACAGGCGAGCGACGAAGGCCGCTTCCCTACTGTTCGCCTTCGGCCGGCAGCCCCGAGTTGCCGGGACCTTCCGGCGTCAAGGCGGCCGCCGGGGCGGGCGTCACCTGGATCGTGAACGGAGAGCTCGCCGCGCCCTCGTTCTCCGGACCGCCCGGGATGCGCACGCGGTACACCTTCGTGCCGGCCGCGTACACCGTGTGGGCGATCGAATAGGCCGAGCCGGCGCCCACCGTGGCGACCTCGACGACGTGGAAGTTGCCGTCGCCGACGTTCTGGCGTTCCAGGTAGACGATGTGCCCCGTGTGATCGGGTGCGACCGTGCCCGTGAACGTGAGCGTCCGACCGGCCTGGATCGTGCTCTGCGAGACCACCGCCGTGAGCACGTCCTTGACTCCCTCGTACAGCACCGCCGACTTTGACACCTCCGCCTTGCAGGCTTTGACGTGCGGGTTGGCGGCGCAGGATTGATCGACGGCGATCACCTCGTAAAAGGTGCTGTTCACCGGTGACTGTGCCGGGAACGTGTATTCGCCGCCCGCGTTCGTGTTGACCTCGGCGACCGGAGCGAACCCGTGCTGGTGCACCGCGCGCGCCAGCAGCGTCAACGGCGCGTTCACCACGCTCGCGGCGACGCCGCTGATCGTCACCGACTGCCCGTAGGAGATCGGATCCGACGAGGCCGCGATCGTCAGCTGCGGGTTCTGCGCCTGGGAGACCTCATAGGTCAGCACGTTCGACTCGCTCGGGATGTTCACGCCGTCGCTGCGCACGATCACACGTAGGTTCGCATCGCCGGGGACGATGAAGCGGTGCACGATCGTGAACGCCCCGCCTGCGCCTACCGTGCCGCTGTCGATCCGCCGCCATTCGTTGCCCGTGAGCGCGTTCTGGCGTTGCAGGATCACGCGCGCCCCGACATCCGCCGGATTGACGGTGCCCGTGAACGTCACCCGATTGGGGTGACCCGTCAACAGCTGCGTGCCTTCGGGCGGACCCGCGAGCGTGACCTGCGCGGCGACCCGCACATGCCGGCGTGCGCTCTGCGCGCGGTGTGAGCGCACGTAGAACGAGGCGTCGCTCTGCACGCCGATCTGCGTGAGCTCGTAGAACCCGCGCGCGTCGGTCGTGCTGCTCTGAGCAAGCGTATAGCCGGCCGTGCCGTGGACGTGCTCGAACAGCTGCACGGCCTGCCCGGCCGCGTTTGCAGGACGCGCGCAGCGCAAGCGTCCGAACGCGAGGACCGAGTCGCCGGCGGTGATCTGACGGGGCGCCACGTTGAGATTGACGTTGCAGCGACCGCTTGGGTTCGAATGCTTGTGTGGTCTCGCGACGGCCGCGGCCGGTGCGAGCAACGAGGCCACGGCCACGATGGCCGGGACCAGCCTGAATGAACGCATGATGCCTCTCCCTCGTGCGATTTGCCAGTGTCTTTCCGTGCTTCTCCCTTGGGCCCGCGCCCCTTCGGACCCATACGCGCAAACCCAAACGGGTGCCGTTCGATGCGGTCGCCCGCTCGCGGCTGCAGGCGTGCGCCGCGTTCCGACCTATACCTAGGGTTCAATCCACTTGGAAGCAGCGGACCGCCACAGCGGCGGTGAATGTGCCCGCGTGTGCCGGGCACCGAGCAGAGGGAGGCAGCGATGAGCACTGCATTCGGGGGCGAGGCTTCGGAGTGGGAGGCGGTCGAGGCGGTGGGACGCGCGTGGTGGCTGGGTCTGATCGTCGGCCTGATCTCGTTCGTAGGAGGCATCGTGCTGATCGCCTACACCGGCCCGACGCTCACGGTCGTCGCGCTGTTGGTGGGCATCGAGCTCTTGATCGGCGGCGTCTTCCTGGTCGTCGGTGCGCTCGGCCAACCCTCAGGATCGCGCCTCGGGGGCGTGCTCGGCGGCGTCCTGGCGATGATCGCCGGAGTGATCGTCCTGCGTCATCCCAGCGACAGCATCCTCGTGGTCGCGCTCGCGGTCGGTCTCTACCTGATCCTCGCCGGCGTCCTGCGTCTCGTTGCCGCCTTCGAGACCCGACAGGGCCGTGGCTGGCTGCTGCTCGCCGCGCTCGTCGACCTCGCGCTCGGCATCCTGATCGTCTCCTGGCCGGAATTCGGGATCAAGACCCTGGCGGTCGTGTTCGGGATCGTGCTCGTCGTGCGTGGCCTTGCCCTGGTCCTGATCGCGTTCGCGCTGCGCGCCGCCGCGCGTGAACTGCGGGAGGCCGGACCTCCCGTTCACGCGGCCTGAGGTTCGGGCCCAGGTTCTCGCTTCGCGGCCGGCTGCTCGGTGGGGATGCCGCGGCTGAAGAGCAGCGCGACCAGCGCGATCAGCGCCAGCACCGACAGCGACGAGCGCAGCGCCGACAGGCGCGCGGTCTCGTTCTCTTCGACGATGGCATTCGTGGTCGCCGGTGTCGTCCCCGCCTTGTCGAGGGCGCCTCGCAGTTCGGCGTCCGAGACGAACGGCACTCCGCCGGCGAGCTCGACGCCGACCTTCGATTTGACCTCGCTCGGCACCGCCGCGTTCTGCTGGACGCCCGTCAGGAAGGACGCGCTCAGGGCGGCGATCAGCACCGCGCCCGACAGCGCCGTCCCGATCGACGCGCCGAGGTTCGTGAGGGTGTTCTGCAGCCCGCCCACCTCGCCGCTCTGCTCGTCGGAGACCGAGGAGACCGTGACGCTCCCGAGCTGCGAGGCCAGTGCTCCGACGCCCAAGCCGGAGAGCAGCATCGGCCAGGTCACGATCTCCGCGCCCGCACCTGCTTCCAGCGCCGCGACCATCACCACGATGCCCGCGAACAGCGCGAGGAAACCCAGCTGCACCACCCTGCGCGGCGAGGCGTTCGGCCACAGCTTCGGGATTCCCACCGCCGCCAGCAGCAGCGTGATCGACAGCGGCAGCAGTCGCACGCCCGTTTCGATCGCCGAGAGCCCCAGCGCGACCGACAGGAACAGCGGCACCGCGAAGAATAGGCCCGCCTGCAGCAGGTACTGGAAGAAGAACGAGGTAAGACCGCCGCGCAGCGTCGCGTTGCGCAGAATCTTGGGGTTGACCAGCGGCTCCTGACCACGCTCTACGCGGCGACTCTCCCACTGCAGGAACAGCCACATCACCAGTCCGCCGCCAAGGATCAGCCAGAGCGTCGGGGACAGTCCGATCCATTCGGGCGCGCCCGGCTTGGGTTGCACGAATCCCCACGCCCCCGCGCGCAGGATCCCGAACACAATCAGCCCGAGCCCAAGCGCCGACAGCGCCGTCCCGACCAAATCCAGTCTTACCCCCGACTCGGCCTGCGAATCCTCCATGCGGCGCGTCAACGCGAGGATCACGAGCACGATCAGCACCTCCCCCGCGAACACCCAGCGCCAGGACAGGTATGTGGTGAACAGCCCGCCTATCAGCGGGCCCGCAGCGACGGCGATCGCACCCGCCGAGGCGACCAGGCCGTATGCGCGCGGGCGTTCGGAGCGGGTGAAGTTCGACGCCACCAGCGCGACGATCGCGGGCAGGATCAGCGCCGCGCCGACGCCCTCCAAGAACGACCACCCGAGCATCAGCACGCCGAGACTGGGCGAGATCGCGGTGGTGAACGACCCACAACCATAGATCACACACCCGATCGCAAACGCGCGCTTGTGACCGAGGATCTGCCCGAGCTTGCCGCCGGTGATCATCAGCGAGGCCATCACCAGCGTGTAGAGGGTGATCGCCGTCTGAATGCCGGTCACGGTCGTGCCGACATCTTTGGCGACGGTCGCGATCGAAACGTTCATGACCGAGCTGTCGAGGGTCATCAGGAACTGGCCCGCCGCCAGCGTCAGCAGCACGATGCTGGCAGCCCCCGCCCGGCGATCGCTCGTCTGCGACACGGCGCCACGCTAACACAGCGATCGTCCCCGAACAGCTCGCCGCTCGAGCCCTGCCGCTGGACCGCACGAAGTGGGAGGCACGCACCACGGCCAAGGCGCGAGGCACGCGTCACGAACCGACAGGAGCGAGCGGTATCCGTAGAAAGCCGCAACGCCAGAGGTAATGAGCCCTGATGCCGCCGCCCATGAGGGTGCGTAGGCTCGGCCGAGGACGCTGTTCCGATCCACGTCGCGCTGGTCGTTTGTCGTCACAGGCAGGCCAACGTCGCTAGAGGCAGAACTACAGCGTGCATACAAATCGCCGAAAGGAGTGAGGTATGGCTACGAGTTCGTACGACAGGCCCGGCGGGGGGGAACCGTCCGGCGCCGGATGGGTGATGTTTGCCGGGATCATGCTTTTGATCGCCGGTGTCCTGAACGTGATCTACGGGATCGCCGCGGTCGGCGACTCGAAGTTCTTCGTCCACGAAACCCAGTACATCCTCAGTGGGCTCAACACCTGGGGATGGGTGACGATCGTCCTCGGGGCACTCCAGATCCTCGCCGCCTTCTCGATCTGGTCCGGTGGAGGCTACGGGCGCTGGTTCGGGATCTTCGTCGCGAGCCTCAGTGCGATCGGGGCGCTCCTGTCGATCCCCGCTTATCCGTTCTGGTCGCTCGCGGTCTTCGCGATCGACATCCTGATCATCTACGGACTGGCCGCCTATGGAGGCCAGTCGATCGACGCGTAAGAGGGATTGCGCGAACGACGCCGCATTCGCCGGGAGGAGCGCCACAGCGATGGCGCTCCTCCCGGCGCGCTTCGTGCTGGAGACCTGCCAGCTATGCTCACGATCTGTCGGTCGAGTGTTGCCTAATGCAGGTGATCCAGGGGGGACAAGCGGATGTTGATTACGACGACGGCAATGACCCCACTCGCGGTCTCTTCGGGCGGCTACGTCGGCTTCGGGATTCTCTACCTGGTCCTGCTGGTCGTGCTCGGACTGACAGCGATCAAAAAGGGTCACTGGATCATGTTCCTGATCGGGATCTTCATACCCATCTTCTGGCTGATCGGCGCGCTGTTGCCACCGACCGAGCGATCGGAGTGAACCGGCATGTCGATGAGTGACGACACACCACAGAGATCTTCCGAACCCTCCGACGCTACTGCGGCGCACCCCGCTCATCCGACGACTGCGCAGATGCCCACGGGACCCTCCGCTGCAGGCTCCTCGACGCCACCCGACGGGCCGCCCCCGGGACCCCCGTCCCCGGCGGGACAGCTCGGCTCGCACCGCTGGCTGGTCAGGAGCATGCTCGGCCTCGCGGCTGTGCTCAGCGTGATCGGCATCTTCGCCGTCTGGGCCAACCGCCAGCTGCTTGACACCTCCTACTGGACCGAAACCAACACCGCGCTCCTCGAGAACCATGCGATCCAGGAACAGCTCTCCTCCTACCTCACCGACCAGCTCTACGCCAACGTCAACATCGCCGGGGAAATCCGCTCGGGCCTGCCCTCCGAACTGAAGCCCCTCGCCGGCCCTGCCGCCGGCGGCCTGCGCAGCCTCGTCGAAAAAGGCATCGTCCTCGCGCTGCAGCGCCCGCGCGTGCAGGAGCTGTGGAAGACCGCCAACGAGGTCACCCACCGGCAGTTCGTGAACCTGATCGAAAACAAAGGCAAGGCGATTCGCACGCCCGGCGGCGGGGCGGTGATCCTCGACCTGCGTCCGATCGTCGCAGACCTCGCCACACGCCTCGGCGCGCCCTCTTCCACGGCCGAAAAAATCCCCGCGAACGTGGCCGAAATCAAGATCATCAGCTCCAAGTCCCTGGAAACGGCGCAGGCCGGCGTGCGCGTGCTCAAGGGCCTCGCGCTGATCCTGCCGATTCTGGTCCTGCTCCTGTTCGCCGGCGCCGTCGGCCTGGCCCGGGGTCATCGCAGCCGCACCCTGTTGAACGTCGGCCTCGTCTGTGTCGGCGCCGGTCTGGTGGCGTTGCTCGCGCGTACGCTCATCGGCAATCAGGTGGTTGACACGCTCGCCACCACCGAAGCCATTCGCCCCGCCGCCAGCGCCGCCTGGTCGATCTCCACGAGCGTGCTCGTGGACGTCGCCGACGCGCTCATCTTCATCGGCGTCATCGTCGTGCTTGCCGGCCTGCTCGGCGGACGCTCGCGCTGGGCGACGTCCATCCGTCGCACGCTCGCCCCCTACCTGCGCGATCGTCCCGACATCACCTTCGGCGTCGTCGCGGTCGCTCTTTTGATCCTGTTCGCCTGGGCGCCGATCGAGGCGACCCAGAAACTGACGGGCATCCTCTTGATTGCCGTGCTGGCGCTGTTCGGCACGCAGATGCTGCGCCGCCAGACCGCCGGTGAATTTCCGGACGCCCATGCGGCCGGTGGGATGGACACGATCCGCAAGGGCATGGCCGACGTACGGGGCTCGCTGGCGCGTGGAAGCGCCAGTCTGCGCGCGGGTGTCGCCGGGCACACCGGCGGTGGACACCACGCCGACGCGCCGAGCGACTCCGTCGGAGGTCTCGAGCGCCTGGCCTCGCTGCACGCCAGTGGAGCGCTGACCGACGAGGAGTTCGCCTCCGCCAAGCGCGCACTGCTCTCGTCCTGATGGCAGACCTCGACATGGGGACATAACCTTGGGCTCGGTCGCGCCAACGGCGGACGGCCGTCCTAACGGCGAAGCCTCGACCTCCCCCGCGCGGGAGGGACTCGTCCTTACGACGTTGATCCTCGTCGCGGCGGTGGCCAACCTCAACCTCACGGTCGCGAACACGGCCTTGCCGGATATCGGCAAGGCGTTCAATGCCTCACAGACCGCGCTCGACCTGATCGCGGTCGGCTTCTCGCTCGGCCTCGCCGCCTCGGTGCTCTATCTCGGGGCGCTGGGCGATCGCTACGGGCGCAAGCTCATGCTCGTCCTGGGAACGGCCCTGTCGATCCCGGCGGCGATCCTCGCAGCGACCGCCTCGAGCGTCGGGGTGTTGATCGGCGCCCGCATCTTCGGCGGCCTGGCGGCGGGCATGGCCTTCCCCACGACGCTGGCGCTGATCACGGCCCTGTGGTCGGGGCCGGAGCGCACCAAACCGATCGCGCTGTGGTCGGGCATCGGCGCGTCGATGTCGGCGCTTGGCCCGCTGCTTTCGGGGGCGTTGCTGTTGCATCACGCATGGGGCTCGGTGTTTCTGCTCACGCTGCCATTCGCGGTGCTGGCGCTCGTGATGGCGATCCTGTTCGTGCCCAGCCATGTCAACGAGACCTCCGACCCGGTCGACAACCTCGGTGGCATCCTCTCGATCGTGCTCGTCGCCGGGCTCGTGCTGGGGATCAACTTCGCGCCGGTCCCCGAAAAGGGGACGCTCGCGCTCGCGCTCGGGGGGGTGGCGGTGATCGCGCTGATCGCCTTCTACCTGCGCCAGCGCAGCACGCGGTTCCCGCTATACGACCTCCATGTGGCGTCACGGCGGGTGTTCTGGGTCGCCGCGGTAGGCGGGATCGTCGTGTTCGGCAGCCTGATGGGCGCGATCTTCGTCGGTCAGCAGTTTCTGCAGAACGTGCTCCACTACTCCACGCTCGGCGCCGGGGCCTCGATCCTGCCGGCGGCCTTCCTGCTGGTTGCGATCGCGCCGCGCTCGGCCAAGCTCGTCGAGACGCGCGGGGCGCGGTTCACCCTGCTGCTCGGCTACTTCTTCTGCCTGCTCGGGTTCATCACGATGCTGTTGCTGTGGCGGTCGGGCATCCCTTACTGGAAGGTCGGTCTCGCCTACGCGTTCATCGGCGCCGGCGTCGGCTTCGCGGGCACGCCCGCCTCGCACTCGCTGACCGGCTCGGTCCCGGTCAGACGCGCGGGGATGGCGTCGGGGACCTC
Organism: uncultured Solirubrobacterales bacterium; assembly: GCA_963714025.1. GTDB lineage: Bacteria > Actinomycetota > Thermoleophilia > Solirubrobacterales > Solirubrobacteraceae > Palsa-744. The sequence goes on along the minus strand of OY970221.1, from coordinate 946,464 downwards.
CGACCTGCAACGCGACCTCGGCGGCGCGATCATGCAGTCGATCATGGGCGCCCTTCTGACCGCGGGCTTCGCCAGCTCCGTCTCGAGCGCAATCGCCGCGGCGCCCAACAAGGCGCTGATCACGAACAACATCGAAAACGCGCTGACCAAGTCCTTCTCGAGCGCCGAAGCGGTCGCCCATCAGTACCCGCACTACGCGGGCGCGATCACCGCCGCGGCGAGCTCCTCGTTCGTGTCCGGGTCCAACTGGGCCTACGGGGCCGGTGCGATCGCGATCGTGGTCGGCGCGGCGCTGATCTTCTTCATGTTTCCGGGCAAGGAGGACGAGCGGCGGCTGCTGGCCGAGTATCAAGCCGCGGACGCGTCCGCGGCGGCGCCCGCCACCGTCTGACGCTCCCACTGTCCGGCATCAGGCCGCCGACGCCCCACGGCGGCGGTCGCCACGGCTGACACTCCCACGTCCGGCATCCACCGGTCGATCGATCTCGCTAACGAGCGATCACATGCGAGGTCGCGAGCGTCTGACCGGACGCTCCCAGCGCCTGCACGGCGAAGTCCGGCTGGGGACTGCTGATCGGGATCGCCGTCTCGAATGAGGTTCGCGGCACGCTCGCGATCACCGACAAGTGCGCCGGATCCGCTCCTGCGAGCACCCGCCAGCCGCTCACACCCGTGGCGCCGTTCCAGCTCGCGTAGACCATGCTCGCTTCGGTCACCGTCGAGGTCACCGCCAGCGACGGCGGGCTCGCCGGCGTCGCCGTCCACGGGTAGGTGTAGGCGCGATAGGAGCTGCCCGGCGAGGGGATGTTCGCTTCGAAGACCGTCTGCCCGGACGCGTCGAATTCGGTGAAGTACGGCCGTTCGCCCCAGCCCACGAACGAGCCGCCGTCCGCCAGCGCCTGATCGTTGCCCTGGCTGCCCGTCAACAGCGCCGGAGTGCGCACCTCGCGAGTGAGGAGGTGCACTGTGCGATGGCGCCAGTCGATCCGCTCATGAATCGCCCGCGACTGCGAGTGCGCGTCCGGCACGGCGCCGTCGTCGAACAACGTGATCGTGTGATCGGGCTGCCAGCGGATGTCGTGCTGCCACGCCGTCCCCGTCCCCGGCCCCATGTGAAAGCTCGGGTGCTTGCCGCCCAGGCGCCACAGGATCTGCCCCGTGTGACCGTCGATCTCATAGCCCGCCCAGGTGTTGCGTGAGGAGATCAGGAAGTCGCCGTCGCCAGAGGGATCGAGCGAGATCGAGTTGACGTGGAAATAGTCCCACGGGATCCCCGGCGAGATCGGTCCTTGCGAGTAGGAGTCATCGAGCGCCACGTGCCCGTAGGCGTGCCACTCGAACATCACCAGCCCCGTCCTGATGTCCACCTCCTGCACGATCGAGTCCAGCAGCGCGCCCGTGCGTGAGCCACCGACCGAGGAGAGGTCCGCCTGCACCAGCGAGTAGCTCGTGATGAACGCCGACCCGGCCGGCGTGATCTGGATGTCGTGCAGGTCCGCCCAGTAGCCGTTGCCGGCTCGCACCGACGCGACCGGGCGGTAGGAGGAACTGTAGATCTCATCGGTGCCGAACCCCACACCCAGTTCTGGGATGTAGCCCTGCCACCACACCAGCACCGGCCTGCCCCGATAGCTCTGCACCTGCAGATCCATCGCCGTTTCGCCCTTCGGCACCGGCTTGAACCACACCAAGTCGCCCGCGCGATCGAAGATCATCGGCCCCCATTGTCCGAAGCCGTGGTTGGCGGCGATGAACACATCGTCGTACGACGACCCCGGCGTGCGTGTCGTCACACGCACGCTCGGCGGCGTCAGTTCCGGCTCGGAGGCGAATCTCTGCACGGTCCCCGGCCGCGCTGCCGGCGCGGCGCTCATCGGCCTGAACGGATAATGGGCCAGGTGAGCGATCGTGAACACGCTGCCCACGCGGTACTCGTGACGCGAGCCGCCCACGAGCGCACTCACGCTCACCTGCTCGCCTTCGTCAAAGCCGCGCACCGGCAGAAAGCTCGCGCCCGCCGAGCTCGTGTAGGACTCCAGGCGACCGCCGTGGGACCCGCTGCGCGAGCCCACGACACTCACGTCGTGGATCTCGCCCGGGGCGACCCCCAGGAAGTTGATCTGTGTGTGCGGCGAGGCATCCGGCGTACCGTTCAGCGGGGAGATCGTCAGCGCCTGTGCCGCCGGCGCGCCAAGCGAGAGCCCTATCGCGAGCGCCAGCACCGCGATCGTATTTGCCGCCACGCGCCCGCAGCACATGTGCGTTTGCTCGCCACCCATCCCCGCGTGTGACGCCTGCACGCCCGCGATCGCCATCTCCTGCCTTCGCCTTCCGTTGTCGCTGCCCGTTCCAGACTCGCCCCACCGGCGCGGCAGACGCCCGGCGACGCTATCAACACCACCGCCGCCGACACGGTTGCGCCCGATCGTCTAAGGATTCGCGAAGGCTTCCTCCGCAGCGAGCAGATCGCCCGCCCCGACCTCACCACGGATTAGATCCGCTGCGCGCTCGGCGATTGCGATCGTCGGTGCGTTCGTGTTCCCGCGCGGCACCACCGGCATCACCGACGCGTCGATCACGCGCAGCCCCTGCACCCCGCGCACGCACAGACTCTCGTCCACCACCGAGTCCTCGTCGGCGCCCATCCGGCAGGTGCCCACCGGGTGGTACACCGAGAAGGTCGTGCGCGCGAGATGCGCCCGCAGTGCATCCTCGCCGGCCCCGTCCGGTGTCGTGAACGGCTCCGCGCAGTAGGGCCGTAGCGCCGGCTGAGCGCATATATCCAGCGCCAGCTCCAGCGCCGCCACCATCCGCCGCGCATCCTCCTCGACCGCATAGAACTCGTTGTGCACGATCGGCTTGGCCGTCGGATCGTTCGAGGCCAGCCGCACCGAGCCGCGGCTGCGCGGCGTCAGCAGGCACGGCGAGACCCACACGCCGTGACCCTCCGGATCGCTCATGCCCTCGTCCACGATGTGCACCGGCGCGACGTGGAACTGCACGTCCGGGGCCGGCGCGTCCGGTCCCACCCGCGCGAACCCGCCGGCCTCGGCCAGGTTCGAGGCGAATGGACCCGTCTGTGTCGCTTCGTACTGCGTCAGTGCCGCCGGCTCCAACGCCAGCAGCAGGCTCTGCGGCTCCTGCGTCGTCCACACCAGCTGCGTGCCCGCGTGGTCTGAGAGGTTCTCGCCCACCGCCGGGCGGTCGAGCAGCACCTCGATCTCGCGCAGCGCCAGCTGCTCCGCCGGCCCGATCCCCGACAGCATCAGCAGCTGCGGCGAGTTGTAAGAGCCGCCGCACACGATCACCTCGCGCTCGGCCCGCAGCTCCTGAGACTCGCCGAGCCGTCGCGCCCGCACGCCGACCGCGCGCCCACCCTCGATCAGGACCTTCTCGACCTGCATATACGGCATCACCGTCAGGTTCTCGCGCTCCATCGCCGGGTGCAGATACGCCACCGATGCGCTCGCGCGCAGCCCCCCGCGCTGGGTTACCTGATACATCCCCACGCCGTCCTGCTCGCCGTCGTTGAAGTCCTCGTTGCGCGCCAATCCCGCCTGCGCTCCCGCATCCACCCACGCGCGCGAAATCAGGTTGCCCGAGCGCTGCTCGCTCACCGCCAGCGGCCCGCCCGCGCCGTGCCAGCGGGAGGCGCCGCGCTCGTTGTCCTCGGCCTTTAGGAAGTACGGCAGTAGATCTTCCCACGACCATCCCTCCACGCCCCACTCGTCATAGTCGCGGGGGTTGCCGCGGATGTAGACCATCGCGTTGATCGACGAGCTCCCGCCCAGCACCCGTCCACGCGGCAGCGGTATCCGCCGGTGGTCGCAGCGCGGCTCCGGCGCGGAGTGGTAGTCCCAGTCGATCTCCGTCCGCGCCAGCTTCAGGTACCCCAGCGGCACATGGATGTTCTGGTTCACATCCGGCGGTCCCGCCTCTAGCAGCAGCACCTGAACGTCCGGGTCCTCGCTCAGGCGGCTAGCCAGCACACACCCGGCCGAGCCCGCGCCCACGATCACATAGTCATACATCCATCCACTTCCTCAGCTCACGCGAGCTAGACCCAGCCCGCTCGGTTAGTGCGAACTTGCACTAACGTACATCACCTGGTGCGCTCCTGCATGACCACCCGAGCCGCGACCCGCGCAGGCAGGGCCGGTCAAGCCCGAGCAGGCGCCGGTCTGTTCCTGGCGTCGCTGCTCTCGCTCGCGCTCGCGGCCGCAACTCTGCACGTGGCCCGCGCAGACGGCGAAGTCCTGGCCCTCGATCCCCAGGGCGCTGCCACACCCGTGCTGTGGAACGGAGGGGTCGCCTGGCAGGACCCCGCGGGCGTGCGAGCCGCGACCGCCGGCTCGCCCACGCGCAGGCTCGTCTCCTTTCGCCCGCTCGGCTACACCTACTCCTACTCGCTTGATTCCGGCAGCGGCGCCCAGGCCAGCGGCTCGCCCGGCTCCGGCTCTGCCCCCGGTGAGGAGCTGGCCTATGGCTGGGAAGAGGCCAACGACATGACCCCGCCGATGGGGCCCGGCGACACCAGCGTCCCGGCGCCCGCGCTGCCCTATGAAACATCCATCTCCCACCGCGGCCTCATCGGCGCCGACGGTCACTCCACGCCCTTGCCCGAATGCTCCACACAGGATCAGCCCGGATACTTTGGTGCGCCCATCGTCTCGCTCGCGGACAGCACCGCGGCCTACCTCTGCGCGGGCGCCCCACCCGGCATGCAGGTTCCCGCCCACGTGATCCTGCCCTCATACCTGGCGCTCAGCAATCTCTCCACGCCCGGTACTCCCGCGCAGACCATCCCCGAAGCCGGCGCCCCATTCCAGCTCTCCGGCGCATATGTCGCCTACGGCGCCGGCAATGGGACCACGACCACCGTGGCCGCGCGTCGCATCGTCGTCTTCGACCGCGCCACCTCGATGGTCGCCTACGAACTGCACCTGGGCGCGAACGAATACGTCCGAGCGTTCGCGCTGCAGGCCGACGGGACACTCGTCGTGCTCGGCTCCGGCACCTCGCCCTGTCCTCGGCCCGGCCGGGTCGGAGCCGGTCAGTCCTTCCCCGCCGTCTGGCTCTCGCCCGCGCAGCCCACCCCGCACCAGCTCGGCTGCTTCTACGACGGCAGCCTGCGCCCTGTCGGCGGCCAGTGGGTCGCGCTCGCTCCGACCGGTCCCGGGACAGAGGCCTCGCTCGAGCTGCTGACCCTTGCCACCGGCGCCACGCGCACGCTCGCGGTGGTCGCCAACCCCGGCGTGCTCGAACCCCAGACCCAGCAGCTTCAATCCCAACCCCAAACAGAACCGGTCGGTGACTTCGACGGTCATCGCCTCGCCTGGGTCCAGCACACCTGCGCCGGCGCCGCCATCGAGCTCACCCCCGACATCGCCGCCATGTCACCCGGCCCGATCCCGTCGACGCGCTGTCCCGTCCGTTTTCAGCTGCACTCACCCCTGCGCCCCGACGCGCGCGGGGTCGTGCGCGTGCATCTCGCCTGCCCACTTGGGTGCACCGTCATCGCCACGCACATCAGTGGCTCACGCGTCCTCGCGACCAGCGGGTCGGCGTACTTCTCGCTCCCCGCCTCGCCACGGCTCGTGACCAAGTCCTTCCGCCTCTCCCGCCGCCAGCTCGCCTACCTGCGCCGACACCGCCGCGTGCGCGTCGTGCTCTCCGCCGAAACCGCCGGAGTCGGCAGCGCGCCGTTCAGCAAAACCGCCCTGCACGTCACGCTCGCGCGCTGAGCTTCCGTCGCGTGCGGCTCATCGCGGGCCATTCGAGCAATCGGTCTCGTGTCTTGCGCCCGCCTGCGCGAGGGTCTCGGCCAACAGCGCGTCCGCCCGGAGGCGGCGAGTAATATCGCCGCCTCCCGCCCGCGCGGGCGCGCAATCTGGGGTGCGCCTGTGCGACTGCGACCCCGATGAGCGCCCCTATACACAGCCTTACCCGCCAAGGATGGCTCGCGGTCGCGAGTGCCGCCCTGCTGCTCGCCTGCGCCGCTCCCACCGCCGGCGGAGCGCGCTCGGTGTGGACCGTCGAGTGTCAGCACCCGATCGTCACCGGGGTCGAAATCTACGAACTGCGCCATATCTCCATCGCCCATGCCTGCCCTCTCGCGCTTTCGTTCTTCCGCTGGGAGATCGACGGCAAGCACCGCCTCACGCTTTACCGCTGCCACGAGCGCGGCCAGCGCCATCCCCACCCACACCTGCGGCTCAGCGACTTCCGCGGCTGGCGTCTGGAGCTCACCCCCGACTTCGTCATGTCACGCCACGGCGCCTCCTTCGCGATCGTCGGCAACGGGTTTCCGATCGACTGTCCCTGAGGTGCGCCGGGAGTGAGCCGTCGTGCGGGCGCAGGCAAAGCATCGCTCTGCGTTCGAGCCCGCCTTTCGGGAGGCAAGTGCTTATCGAGAGCCGACGGCCGGGATCGAACCGGCGACATCCGCTTTACAAGAGCGGTGCTCTACCAGCTGAGCTACGTCGGCGTGGGCTTTGATGGTATCGCCGGGGGAATGGTGGGATGAGGCGGAGTGATGTCCTCGCTATGCAAGCTCGAGGTTCAGCAGGCGCAGTGCTTCCAGCAGGTCTGGATCATCGGGCTCGATCTCGTGCGAGTCCGTCGGCGGCAGCTCACGCCTCGTGTCGGGTGGGGGCTCGAAGATCGCCAAGTTCACGAACTGGTCGCCAAGTCGTGAGCGGTAGCAGATGCCTGCGCACTCGCCGTCGTCCTTGTGCCGTTCGTAGATCAGGCGCGAGACCTCTTGGGTGAAGCGTCGTGGCGCACTGAGTCTGATCGTGGCAGCGTCGATTTCGCCCAGACCGTAATGGATGGCTCGCGCCGCGAGATGGGTACGGAGCATTGCGAGCGAGTTTGCATCGCCGATGTCCACGAATTTTCCAGTGGCGGTTGTCTTACCGATGCGTCGTCCTTCGACCCAACGGAATGGCACTACGCCGGGGGAGGGGGTGTCCTCGTCGTCCCCATCGATCTCCTCAAGGCCCGCCACGACCGACAGGTCCGGGCGAAAACGGGCGAGCGTCTCCACGAAGGCGCCTACGCGCCGCGTGGAAGCGTAGAGAACTCGATAGCTCGCCAAGGGGTCGTCCCAGCGGTTGCCGAATGTCCCGTCCAGGCCGGCGTAAGCCCAATCTGGCCACGCCCACGGATCAGGCGCGCGAGCAAGACGGTAGAGCGGCCCGTCCGGCTGGACGACCGCGAATTCTCTCATCCCCCGACGAGAAACGCCCGCTCGGCGGCGATAATCTCGGGACCGACCTCATCGATGTCGCCCTCGCGCAGCATGCGCGCGGGCGACCGATCGTCGAGCTGGGGGTTCAGGCCCTGAAACCAGGCGCGCGTCACGTCAGGACCGTCGACCTCGTCGATTGCCTGAGCGATTTGCAACGCGAGACGCAGACCTCGTTGGGTCCGCTCGCTAGGGTCTCTTACGCCTTCTGCCCACTCATTCACGGCCCGGGTCTCCTTGACGGACCCGATGTACGCGCAGAGCCGCGCGCCGAGGATCGAACGCAGCGACTCCACCACCTCGGGCAGGCTCGCGCGCATCGCGTGCGCGTGCGCCGCGTAGTCAGGGCGAGCAGATGAACTCACAGCCATACTACCGACCATATCACGTATCAAATCCGGACTCAATCACAGTCCAGATCACACATCGATAACTATGTCGCGCCGGGGGCCGGATCCGAGGGGCGGGCTCCGCAGAAAGCAGTCGGGCTCACGCACGCCTTGCTCTGTGAAGAACACGGGCGTAGCGACGTCAACCGGTTCGGCGGTGCCCCGGTGGTTGTACTCCGTGGAGGATCAGGTCGAGGTGGTGTTGCCAGTCCCAGTCGGGCTTGTTCGCGCCGATCGTCGCGCAGATCCCGCACATGACCATCGGGATGTCGCTTGCCTGGAAGTCCTCGCGCAGCTCGCCGGCGCGGTGAGCGCGCCCTACGAGCTCGCCGGCGAGGAGCATGAACTGCTCCATCTCTGCGGCGGCGTGGGCGAAGACGCGCTCGCCGCCGCTCATGAACGCGAAGCGGGTCGCGGCGTCCTCGGCGACGGACGCGACGTTTGCGTGCAACGCGTCGACGAGCGCCGCGAACGCGCCCTGGTGCTCGTCTGCCAGCGGCGTGGCGGAGGTTCTCGTTGAACAGCTCGAAGCGCTGGCGCACGAGCTCTCCCATCAGCGCCTCCTTGTCGGGGAAGTGCCGGTAGACGGTGCCGACGCCGACACCGGCGTGACGGGCGATGTCGTCCATCTGGACGTTGGGCTGATCGCCGGCGAACAGCTCGCGTGCCGCCTCGATGATGCGCTCGCGGTTGCGGCGGGCGTCGGCGCGCAGCGGGCGCTCGGTGTCGATTGGCGTGACGGTCACAGTGTTTTCACCGACTCTCTTGACAAGCGGAATCATAGTTCACTATAGTCCCGGACGCAAACCGGAACCGGAGGTCAGCTTCCAATGAGCTCGCTCGCCCAGCCCCACGCGCCATCGCTCGACACGCCCCGCGCGAAGAACCTCGCGCTGATGCTGCTGGCGATGACCCAGTTCGTGATCGTCATCGACGCGTCGATCGTCAACGTCGCGCTCCCCTCGATCGGCGCCCACCTGCACTTCTCCCGCGATGACCTCTCCTGGGTCGTCAACGCCTACACGCTCACGTTCGGCGGCTTCCTGCTGCTCGGCGGGCGCCTCGCCGACCTGCTCGGGCGCCGGCGCATGTTCATGATCGGGCTGGTCGTCTTCTCGCTGGCCTCTCTGGCCGGCGGCCTGGCCCAGTCGGAGGCGTGGCTGATCGTCGCGCGCGCCGTCCAGGGCCTCGGCGCCGCGATCGTCTCGCCGGCGGCGCTCTCGATCATCACGACCACGTTCGCCGAAGGGGCGGAGCGCAACCGCGCGCTCGGCGTGTGGGGCGCGGTCGCGGGCGCCGGCGGCGCGGCCGGGGTGCTGCTCGGCGGGATCCTCACGAGCGGCCTGAGCTGGCGCTGGGTGCTGTTCGTCAACGTCCCGATCGGACTTGATCGCAGCGGCGCTCGCGCCGCGGATCCTGCTCGAGAGCCACGCCGACGACGGCACCGAAGGCTTCGACATCCCCGGCGCGGTGACCGTCACCGCCGGCCTGGCGCTGCTCGTCTACGCGGTCGTCGACGCCGTGAACGTCGGCTGGGGCTCGACCGACACGTTGTTGCGGCTCGCCGGCGCGGCGGTGCTGCTCGTCGCGTTCGTCTTGATCGAGCTGCGCACCAGCCATCCGCTGCTGCCGTTCTCGATCTTCCGCCTGCGCACGCTCCGCGGCGCGGACATCGTCGGCCTGCTGATCGGGATGTCGCTGTTCTCGATGTTCTTCTTCATCTCGCTCTATCTCCAGGACGTCCTGCACTACTCGCCGATCAAGGCCGGGATCTCCTACCTGCCGCTCGCGGTCGGGATCATCCTCTCCGCCGGGGCCGCCTCGGTGCTCGTCACGCGCGTGGGCTTCAAGCCCACGCTGATCGCGGGTCTGCTGATGATCGCCGGCGCACTACTGTGGTTCTCGCGTGTGCCTGCGCCGGGCGGCACCTACCTCGCGAACGTGGTCGGCCCCTCGATCCTCGCCGCGTTCGGGCTCGGGTTCTCGTTCGTCCCCGTCACGATCGCCGCGGTGACCGGCACCAAGCCTCACGAGGCGGGCCTCGCCTCGGGCCTGATCAACACCTCCCAGCAGGTCGGCGGCGCGCTCGGCCTCGCGATCCTCGCGACGGTCGCCAACAGCCACACCCAGAGCCTGCTCCAGACGGGCACCCACAGCACCACGGTCGCGCTCACGAAGGGCTTCGACCGCGCCTTCCTGGTCGGCGCCGGCTTCGCGATCGTCGGCGCGATCCTCACCGCCGTGCTGATCTCCTCGCGCGACAGTCGCGAACACTCCCGCGAGGCACGCGGCCTGAGCGTTGTGAGCGACCTCCAGGAGACCGAGCCGGCTCCGGTGTGAGCACCGCGGCGACGACTCTTGCTGAGGCAAGCGGAAGGCACGGGTCGCCGCGGGCTCGCTCGGCGGCGCTCCCGCGAGGTGCCCGGCAACGAGCCCGCCGCTTCCCAGACCTCGAGCTCACAGCTTCCCAGGCCTCGAGCTCACCGCTTCCCAGGCCGGAGCTCACTGTAACGGTGCGCCTCGGCGCGGGTATCGAAATGTATGAGCGCAAGCCACATACAGCCGTGTCGTGAACCGGCACAGACAGCCGCGACCGCGGATCTGAGCGGCTTCCGGCGACACGCCCTGAACAAGGGCGTGAACCGGGTCCTGTACTGGAGCGCGCGGGCGGTGCTCGTGCCGTTCTTCCTGATCTACCTGCGCCTGAACCGCATCGGCCGCGAGCACCTGCCGCGCAGCGGACCGCTGCTGCTGGCAGCCAACCACCGCAGCTTCCTCGACCCCTTCGTGATCGGCACGCTCGTGCGCCGGCCCGTCTACTACATGGCCAAGCGCGAGCTGTTCGAGCCCCGCTGGCAGGCGTGGTTGTTGAACGCCCTCGGCGCCTTCCCCGTAGATCGTGGCGCCGGCGATCAGGGCGCGATGGCGACCGCGCGGGAGATCCTCATGCGCGGCGACTGCGTGGTCATCTTCCCCGAGGGCACCCGCACGCGCCGGGGAGCGCTGGGCGAGCCCCATCGTGGCGTCGGGCGGCTCGCGCTGGAAACCGGCGCGCCGGTGGCGCCCGTCGCGGTGATCGGCACCGAACAGGTGCGCCGCGGCTGGCGGATACGTCCACGCAGGGTGCGCCTGCGGGTCGGCCGGCCGCTGCGCTTCCCGACCGTCGCCGAGTCATCGCCCAAACTCGCCGCCGCGATGACCCGGCGGATCTGGACCTGCGTGAGCCTGCAGTGGGAGTGGCTCGGCGGGGAGGGCGCCCGCGCGCAGGACGACGTCGGCGTCGCGCCGCAGCCATCGGCTTCGCGGATCTCCGCCTCGCCGTCCTGCGCCCCACAGACCTCGCTGCATCCTCGAGAGCGCTCGAGCAAGTCCCAATCGGCCCGGGCAGCGTGAGCGAGCGCGAGGGCATGGGAGGGATAGTGTGCGATGAGTGAGCGAGCAGGTCAGCCACAAGCCCAAGGCGCAGCTCGATGCGGAGTTCTCGGACCTGTATCGGGCGCACCTGCGCGACGTCTACAGCTACGCCTACTACCGCGTCGGCAACCATCACGACGCCGAGGATCTGACCGAGCAGACGTTCCTGCAGGCCTACCGGCACTTCGAGCGCGCGCAGCGAGAATCGGACGGTCGGCCGCTGCGACCGTGGCTGATCAGGATCGCGCACAACCTCGCCGCGAACCTCTACCGCGACCGCGCGCGCAAGCCCGCCTCGCCGATCGACGACACGACCACGCTGATCGCGCCGCACACCACCGAGCAGCTGGTAGAGGGTCGCGAGCAGGCACGCCACGTGCTCGACGGCGTCAGCCGCCTGCCGGAGGACCGGCGCGAGGCTTTGATCATGCGCTTCGCGTTGGGTATGGACAACCGCGAGATCGCCCGTGCCCTCGGCCGCTCCGACGGGGCGACGAAGGTCCTGATCCATCGCGCGATCAAACAGCTGCAGGGGCTCGTCGGCGAGCCGGACGGTGCGGACGGTGTCGGCGCGATGGATCGTGCGGACGGCGCCGCGGATCGTGCGAACGGGATGGGCCATGCGAACGGGATGGGCCATGCGGGCGGAGCAGATGGGGGAGAGGACGGAGCCGATGACTGAGGCGGTGCCGAACTTCGAGAGCCTGCTGCGCGAAGCGCTCTCCCCGGTGGAGCCGCCGGAGGACCTGGTGCTGCGTTTGGAGGGCACGCTGCTGAGCATCACCGAGCTCGCGGCCGACGAGCTCGAGGCGTGGGAGCTCTCGGCGATGCGCGATCCCCGCAACTGGGCGCGGCCGGCCACGGCCATGGTGGTCGGGGGAGCGGCCGGCACGGCGTTGGTGTTGTTGCGCGCACGACGGCGAGCGCAGATGGAGGTCTCCCACGGCGGTGTTCTCGGCGGCACGCGCAAGACCGCCGAGCGCACCTTGAAAGACTTTCGTCGCGAGACTCGCCGGCTGCTTGGGCGCTGAAGCGGGCCAGGAGCCCGGGATCGTTTGGACACTCGGGATCGCGTCCGGATCGACTGATGTGATGCTCGGTGGCGGGCACGTGATCCGGCGTATGAGCCCGCCGCGTATCAATGTCCGACATGGCCCTCTACAGACGCTCCCCGGCAGAGCCCCCCTCGGCTTCGCTGCGCAAGCTCGCCGACGAGGATCTGATGCAGCTGGTGGCCGAGAGCGACGCCGGCGCCTTCGCGATCCTCTACGAGCGCCACACGAACGTCGCCTTCTCACTGGCGTTTCGCATGTGCGGTAAGCGGGTGATCGCCGAAGAGGTCGTGCAGGACGCGTTCCTGTCGCTGTGGCGTGGTGGCTCGCGCTATGACCGCACGCGCGGAAGCGTGCGCACATGGGTGCTCGGGATCGTGCACAACCGCGCGATCGACGCGCTGCGCCGCGGCACCGTGCACGATCGCGGCAGGGTCAGCGACGAGGGCATCGAGGAACGGCTGGAGGCGCCCGAGCGCACCGAGCAGGAGGTCGATCGCCGCGATGAGGCGCGCGAGATCAGGGCCGCCCTGGAAGGTTTGCCCGCCGAGCAGAGTCATGTCATAGAGCTGGCCTACTACGGCGGCTTCACCCACAGTGAGATAGCCACGATGCTCGATACCCCGATCGGGACGATCAAGGGACGCATGCGACTGGGACTGCAGAAGCTGCGCTCCCAGCTCGGCCCTGCGGAGGCGGCACGATGAGCCCCGTCGATCCCCGCGAATGCGAGCGGCGCGCGCAGGACGCGGCCGCATACGTGCTCGGCTCACTCCCCGAGCAGGAGCTCGTCGCGTTCGTCGAACACCTCGACGGATGCGCCGAGTGCGCGACCGAAGTCGCCGTTCTGCAGCCGGCAGCCGACTCGCTGGCACTCGGCGTCGCGCGCGTCGAGGCTCCGCCCGATCTGCGCGGCCGGCTGATGTCGGTCGTCGGCGGTGAGGCCGAACTGCTGCACGCCGCGGGACACGAAGCCGATCTGCCGCCTCGCCGGAGAGCCGGATGGCGGGCGCGCACGGCGCCCGCGCTGGGTGTCGTTGCCGCGCTCGCCGCCGGGCTCGCGATCGGTGCCCTGGCGATCGGCGGCAACACCAACACCATCACCAAGACGCAGACGATCGAGGCCGCGGTCGCCACGCCCGGCCACAACGCCACGGCCGCCTTGGAGAAATCCGGCTCGCACGTGGTGCTGGTCCTCAACGGAATGCCCGCGCCCCCGCCCGGGCACATCTACGAGGTCTGGCTCGAGCGCGGCACGCAGGCGCCGCAGCCGACCGACGTGCTGTTCTCCGTGACCCACACCGGTGGAGGCTCGGTCGGCGTGCCCGGGACCCTGCAGGGCGTGAGCAAAGTGCTGGTCACCGCCGAGCCCCTCGGCGGTAGCCTCAAACCGACGCGCGAACCGGTGATCGTCGCCTCGATCTGAGGATCGCCGTTCGCCGCCGCTGCTGCTGCGGGTCCTCGCGCGGAGAACGTGCGGAGAAGGTCCAGACCTCGGGCGCTCGTGCGCGAGCGATGGTCCGGGATGGGCGCGTCGGTGACATGGATAGGCTCTGCCCGACATGGCCACCTGCTACCGGCACCCATCGCGCGAGACCGGCGTGTCGTGCTCCTCCTGTGGACGACCGATCTGTCCGGACTGCATGACGACCACACCGGTCGGCATGCGCTGTCCGGAGTGCGCCAAGCAGAGCACCAAGGTCGTGCGCATGCGCGACATGTCCGCGGGGCCGAAAGTGACGATCGCTCTGATCGCAATCAACGTGATCGTGTTCCTGACCGAGGGAAGCTTCAGCTTGAACGGTCAGCCGACGGGCAAGGTCTATGAAGAAGGCGCCCTGTTCGGCAGCATCCGCGGAGTGCCCACGTTGGGCGTCGCCCACGGCCAATGGTGGCGGATCGTGACCAGTGGGTTCCTGCACGAGAACCTCATCCACATCGGCTTCAACATGTGGGTTCTCTACTACCTGGGGATGATGCTGGAGCCTGCGCTGGGGCATCTCAAGTTCGGTGTCATATACGCCGTCTCGTTGCTGACCGGGTCCTTCGGGGCGCTGCTCGTCTCGCCCCACGTGCCGACGGTCGGAGCCTCCGGCGCGGTGTTCGGCGTGATGGGTGCGGCGGCGGTGGAGATGCGCGCACGCCAGATCCCGATCATGCAGAGTGGCGTGGGGACGCTGATCGTGCTCAATCTGATCATCAGCTTCACCCTGCCCGGCATCTCTTGGGGCGGGCACATCGGGGGACTGCTCGGAGGCGCGCTGGCGGCGCTGGTGCTCCAACTCGGCGATCGCCATCGCGCGCAGGCGCTCGCCATGGCCGGGTGCGCCGCGATCGCCGTCGCGGCGGTCGCCGGCTCGCTGGCCACTTCGCACGCGAGCGAGGCCGAAGGGGCCGTCCCGATCCAAATCGCACCCACCGGCCCCGAACCATGAGCCGTGCCGACCATCGCGCGCGGTAACCTCGCTGCGTAGATGACACTGCTCAGCGACGCTGAGATCGAACAACGCCTGGCCACCGTCGGCGAGTGGCGCCGGGACGGGCGCGACTTGATCGTGCGCGACCTCAAGCTCGATGACTTCGCATCGGCGATCGCCTTCGTCAACCGCGTGGCCGAGGTGGCCGAGCAGGCGAACCATCATCCGGACATGCTCCTGCACGGCTGGAACCACGTGCGCCTGACGCTCTCGACGCATTCACAGGGCGGTCTGACCGCGGCCGACTTCGAGCTCGCCGCTCGCATCGACCGACTGGCGTGAACGGCCTGAAGCTCATATTCGCGGCCGTTCTGATCGCGGTGAACGCGTTCTTCGTGATCGCTGAGTACGCGCTCGTGCGCTCGCGTCGGGCACGACTGGAACTCATGCGCGAGGAAGGCGCCAAAGGCGCCGCCCTGGCGCTGGATCAGCTCGGAAACATCAACGAGTACATCTCGGCCGTGCAGATCGGGGTCACGATGACCTCGATCGGCATCGGCGCGCTCGGTGAGCCCGCGCTCGCGAACCTGCTGAAAGGCGCCCTCGGCGACACGCTCAGTCACGGCGTGGCCGTCGCGCTGTCGGCGATCGTGGCGTTCCTGATCATCGCCTCGGCGCAGCTGATCGCGGGGGAGATGGTCCCCAAGTTCTATGCCATCGACCGTGCCGAGGCGGTAGCACGGCGCGTGGCGCGCCCGTTGCAGGCGTTCAGCGTGCTGTTTCGCCCCTTCATCCTCGGGCTGACAGCGGTCGCCGATCGGATCCTGCGCCTGCTCGGTGTCGACATGAGCCTCGAGCGGCGCGGCGGCTCGCCCGACGAGCTCAAGCGCCTGATCGCCGAGTCCCACGCCGGCGGGCACATCGACCTGGGCGAGGCGGGGATGCTGACCGGCGTCTTTCACCTGCACGAGCAGGAGGCGCGCCAGGTGATGACCCCGATCCCGGCCGTGATCACGATCGACGTCTCCCAGGACGTCGAGCACGCGCTGCAGTTGTGCGTCTCCAGCGGTCACACGCGACTGCTGGTGACCGAGGAGGACGACCGCGATCGTGTGCGGGGGATCGTCCACGCCAGCACGCTCATCGGCCAGTTGATGGAGGACGGCCCGCAGGCCCCCATTCAGTCACTCGTGCACGACGCGCCGATCGTGCCCGAGACCAAGCCGCTCGACGATCTGCTGGCAGAGCTGCAGCGCCAGCGCACCTCGATGGCGGTGGTGGTCGACGAGTACGGCCGCGTCGCGGGGATCGTGACCGTGGAGGACATCATCGAGGAGATCGTCGGCGAGATCGCCGACGAGACCGACCCGGCCGCCGGGGAGATCCGCAAACTCGCCGACGGCGACTGGTTCGTGCGCGGGCACGTGGCCGTGACCGACCTGGCCGACTACGGCCTGGACCTGCCCGTCGACAGCGACGCTTACAACTCCGTCGGCGGCTTCGTCTTCGCCGAGCTCGGGCGCCTGCCCCAGCGCGGGGACACGGTATCCGCGAACGGGTTCTCGATCAGGGTCGAGTCGGTTCGCGACAACCGCATCGAGGCGGTGCGAATTCGTGAGCGCCGCCACGTGCGTCCCGGCGACGCTCGCGAGCCCGCCGGCGATCAGTAACCCCCTCTGAAGGTCGTCCCAACCACCGGCCCCGGGGGTTTCCAAGTCTGTGGGGAGAGACACTCGACCCCGAAGACACGTCCGGCCCGCGGGGGGAGCGGGCCGGATCGTGCGCACTGGGAGGAGGCGGGTGTGCATTTGCGACTATGGCGTCGCATGGACAAGTATCTCCATCGGGATGAACGCCAGCTAAAAGTCACATCAGGCTAAATAAATCCTCACGTGCGGAATGTCACGCGCGCAATCGAGCGGGCTCTCCGAGCGTTCGCCGACCGGGAGCGGAGTCCCTCAGTAGGTCAGGAAGCCGCGCCCGCTCTTGCGACCGAGGGCGCCCTCGGCGATCAGCTGGGTGAGACGATCGGGCACGGGCTCGCCGATCGTCTTGCCGATCGCCGCGGACACGTCCAGCCCGACGAGATCGAGCAGCGCGAGCGGGCCCATCGGATGTCCGGCGCCGAGTCGCATGCAGGTGTCGATCCCGCTCGGCTCCATGCCGGTCTCTTCGAGCAGCCGCACGGCGCTGAACAGGTAGGGGAACAGCAGCCGGTTGACCACGAACCCGGGCACGTCGGGGACCTCCACGGGGGTCTTCTCGAAGGCCTTGCACAGCGCCAGCGCCCGCGCGCGAGTCTCAGCGCCGGCGGCCGCGGGGAAGATCAGCTCGACGAGCTGCATGCGGGTGACGGGGTTGAACACGTGCAGCCCCACGAAGCGCTCGGGTCGCCCACTCTCGGTGGCCAGCCGCTCGATCGACAGCGAGGAGGTGGTGCTCGCGAGGATCGCCCCGGCGGCGAGCATCCCGTCGAGCTCGGACAGCAGCCCGGCCTTGACCTCGTAGTCCTCGACGACCGCCTCGACCACGAACTCGGCCTGCGCGAGGGCTTCGCGGTCGGTCACGATCTGCACGTGCTCGGGGTCGATCTCGGCGCCCAGGCGGGCGAGGGTCTTCTCGACCGTCTGACGGGCGCGATCGGCGGAGTCCTCGGAGCGCGCGAGCAGCAGCACCGGACCGTGATGGGCGGCGGTCGCGGCCAGCCCGCAGGCGATTGCGCCGCTGCCGACGATCGCCACGCGCTCGGCCAATGGTTCCGGTGGTTGGGTTGACTGACTGGTCAATCTAGCTCGCTCTCCGCGCGATAGAGTAGTGGCACGGAGCCGGGCATACTCGCACAACCAGCGACCTCGCACTCCGCGTCAGGGCCGCTTTTAGAGACCTTTCAACAGGAGGCTTTTCAGTCATGAGGCAAGCAGAGGGCCGCGAGGTCGTGATCGTCGAGGCGGTGCGCACGCCGATCGGCCGCGGACACAAGGAAAAGGGCTACTACAAGGACACCCACCCGAACGAGCTGCTCGGCAAGTGCTACAGCGAGGTCATCGCGCGCGCGGGCATCGAGGCCGGTGAGGTCGAGGACGTGATCGCGGGCTGCGTGCAGCAGTTCGGCGAGCAGGGCTTCAACATCGCCCGCAACGCCTGGCTGCAGGAGGGTCTGCCGATCGAGACGCCCGGCACGACCGTCGATCGCCAGTGCGGCTCCGCCCAGCAGGCCGTGAACTTCTCCGCCGCGCTGATCGCCGCGGGCGTGCACGACGCGATGATCGGCTCGGGCGTCGAGCACATGGGTCACCTGCCGTTCGCGGCCGGGATGAAGACGCAGGAGGACTTCGGCTTTGCCTTCACCCCCGAGCTGATGGCCAAGCACAACATCGTCGGGCAGGGTCTCGGCGCGGAGATGATCGCCGACCAGTGGGAGATCTCCCGCCCAGAGCTCGACGAGCTGGCTGTGCGCTCGCACCGTTTGGCCCACCAGGCCACCGAGGAGGGCCGCTTCGAGCGCGAGATCGTGCCCGTGAGCGTGAACGGCGAGGAGCTCGTGACAGATCAGGGCATCCGCCCCGAAACGAGCCTCGAGACGCTCTCGCAGCTGAAGCCCGCGTTCAAGCCCGACGGCAAGATCACCGCCGGCAACGCCTCGCAGATCTCCGACGGCGCCGCCGCGGTGCTGCTGATGAGCGCCGAAAAGGCCAAGGAGCTGGGGCTCACCCCGCGCGCGCGAATCGTCGATCAGACGACCGTCGGCTGTGACCCGGTGAAAATGCTCGAGGGCCCGATCCCCGCGACGCGCAAGATCCTCGACCGCAACTCGATGTCGATCAACGACATCGACCTGTTCGAGATCAACGAGGCGTTCGCCCCCGTCGTGGCGGCCTGGCGGCGCGAGCACAACCCCGACATGGATCGCGTCAACGTCAACGGCGGCGCGATGGCGCTCGGCCACCCGCTCGGTTCCACCGGCGCGCGGCTGATCACCACGCTCCTGCACGAGCTCGAGCGCTCCGACAAGGAGATCGGCTTCGTCACCATGTGCTGCGGCGGTGGCCTCGGGACCGGGACTCTGATTCAGCGGGTCTGAGCACCGTCGGAGGATGCTGTGCCGGGCGGCGCATGCGCCGCCCGGTCGGGGCGCGCATGCGCGCCCCGAGCCGTGCCGCATGCGGCACGGCGGGCGGGGCCACATGTGGCCCGACCCAAGCCCTACCCGCCGCTGGGTCCCGAGCCGGTCCAGTTGACGGCCACGGGCGCGACGGCCAGCAGCGCTTGCCAGGTCGCCGCTTCGGTCTTGCCGCTCGGGGCGATCCCGTGCGCGGCCTGGAACTGGCGGAGGTTCGCGGCGGTGGTCGCGTCGAAGATACCCGTCGTGGCCTGGCCGGGGACGGCGCTCGCGAGGTGCTCCTGCATCCACAGCACCGGATCGCCGCGGCTGCCCTGTGTGAGTTCGGTGTAGCCGGGATTCGGCGTCACGCTCGTCAGCGGGCTCAGCGGGGCCGCCAGCGCGGTCCAGGCGGCGGCCGGGGTTTCCTGCCAGTCCCACCAGGAGAGTCCGCTCGCGCCATAGTCAATGGCCTCCTCGCGGAAGCGCACCAGTTCGGCGCTGGAGGGGTGGTTGTAGGTCTGTCCGAGCGGATAGATCGGGCGGCCGTAGATGCGGTTGGCGATGTAAGTGTTCGCGTAGACCGTGTCCACGGAGGTGCCGATGTCCTTCCAGTACATCTGCGGCGCGTTGAACTGCGCGCCGTTCGGCCCGAGGAAGACCGAGTAGGGGAAGGAGCTGTGGTAGCCGACGTAGGGGAAGGAGGCCAGTCCGAGCGGGTAGGAGGCCCCGATCTGCGCGCGCAGGTCGGCGATGTAGGTCTGCGCGGCCCCATAGTGCCCTTCGTACTCGGCCTCGGCGTCGATCACCAGACAGTCGGCACCGGTCGCGACCGCTTTCGCGCCCAGGCTCGCCTCGCCGGCGGGGTTCGTGCCGTACACGTACTGCCACGCGCACACGTGCAGACCGGCGGCGTGCAGCTGCGCGACCAGTTCGGGGCTGAACTGGCTCCAGTAGTTGGTCGAGCCGTCGGAGCTCTTCACGAACACGGTGCTCACGTCGGCCGCGTGCGCCTGGGCGATGATCGCCGGGACGCTGCCGCCGCTCGACTGGCTGACGTACCAGATCCACATGCCCTGGCCTTCGAACGCGCTCGGGCCGCTCGCCCCGGTCACCGCCGCCGGCGGGTCCGGCGGCGCGGGTGGGTGCAGGGCGTAGCGCACCACGTTGATCGGCCCGTAGGAGCTCGAGTGCCGGCCGTGGCTGAGCAGCACCATGATGTTGCCCGTGTGCGCGGTCTTCGGGACCGTCACCTCCAGCCCGCCCGGGGTCTTGCGCAGGTGCGCCCGTGGTGAGGAGTTCGAGATGCGCGCCTTGGGCTTGGCCGGGAACGCGATCGTCAGGCCCGTCGCCAAGCCCCGACCGGCGATCAGCAGGGTTCCGTGCAGGGAGACCTGACGGGGGTTGGCGCTGCAGTGGTTGACCGGCACGCAGTGCACGCTCATGATGCGCACGGTGCTCACGTGCGCGCTCGAGGTGCTGCCTCCTGTCGCGTGCGTGTCGGGTGTCCCGCCGCCGGCGGGCGCCGTGGCGCCGCCCGGGTTCGCGGTCGCGGCGAGCGCCGAGGCGCCCGCGAGCGGGTCCGTGGGCGCGGTGTGGCCAGCTCCGAATGCGCCCAGCGCAAGCGTGCACAGCCACGTGAGTGCTGCGGTGCCGATCCTGAATCGCTTGTGGGCGCCTGCGTTGATCACTGCAACTCCTCGTCGCGCCTGGGAAGCGGGGCCGACGTTAGCCGGTATGTCTGCGCAAACCGACCGGCGGGACGGAAGTTGCGTGTAAGAGGTTCCTAACCCCAGCGAAAGCCCGTCGTCGACGGGGTCGGGGGGAGGGGGCTGGAGGGCAGGTCGGGCGGTGGCTCGGGCAGGTTGAACCCCGCAGGCGCGACGTCGTTGGGCGCGCCGGGATGAAAAAGCGAGGCCAGGTACTGGATTTGCCCGCGCCCGACGCTCAGCTCGGACTGCCCGCCGCCGTAGCAGCCGATGTCGTGCTCGGCGCAGTAGTCGTAGGTGTCCAGCAGCGAGCGCACGCCGCCCAGCCGCGAGGGCTTGATGTTCAGCGTGCGCGGCGCGAACGGCAGGGATTCGATGTCGGCCACGGAGTGGATCGGCGCGTCCCAGGTGATGCGCTCGCGGTGGGGGAGCAGGATCGGTTCGGTCTCCGCGGTCAGCTTCGGGTCCTCTATCCACGCCTGCGGGAAGGCCTCGATCACCCGGCGATACAGCACCGGGTCGGGCGGGTTGTCGACGATCGTGCCCTCGTACTGCCCCTTCAGGTCGACCGACTCCACGGCCCCCAGCTCGACGAGCCCCGCGATCAGCTCCTCGTCCCAGGAGGGCGTGGGATCGAGCTTGAACTGCAGGCCGGGCGCGATCGCAAGGCGCTTTCTCAACGGCTCGAGGCTCGGCGGCTCGCCCAGGCGCAGCGAGGCGACGAAGCTCAGCGGAGCGCACTCGCGTCCCAGCGCCGCGTGCAGCGTGGTCCCGGCCTGGCGCAGCGCGAGGTCCAGCGCGGCCGAGTCGAAGGCCCAGTTGCGATACAGCCGAAACTCCGCGCGCTCGGTCGGCGCGGGGAAGAGATCGAGCGAGCGCACGTGCGCGGCGAAGGAATCGAGCGTCCACTCGCCCGCCAGCGCCCAGCGCCCCGGACCCTCGCGCTGCAGCGCCTCCTGATCCTCGGCGGCGTAGGTGACGTCCTCGCCGAGGCCCGTCTCGCCGGAGCCGTGCAGGCGGATGACGGTGGTCTTGCGCACGAACTCGCTCGAGAAGGCGACCTCGTGGCCTTCGAGGTCGTAGTCCTCGATCAGCAGCGGCAGCTCGGACAGCAGCTCGTAGGTGCTCACGACTCGCTCGCCTGGCTTTCCAGGCGCGCCACGAGCTCGTCCAGGCGCAGCTCCTCCAGCGCCCCCGACACGGCCTGCAGCTCGTGCGCGCAGAACTCGATCAGCGCCTTGCCCTCGCCCACCAGCTCCAGGGTCTCGTTCAGGCTCGCCTCGCCGGAGTCGAGGCGACGGATGATCTCCTCCACGCGCGCGGCCGCCGTCTCGTAGGTCTGAGACGCCTGCGTGCCCGCGGGCGACGTCTCGTCGGTCTGTGGCAGCTGTGCGCCTGCCGCCGCCGGCTCGTGTGACAGGGGCGCCTGCGCGCCAGTGTCCGCGAAGGTGGGCTCGGTATGCGCAGGCCGGTGCTCGCTCATCGCTCTTCGACTCTCGCCGGCACGGTCTCATCGGCGAAGCGCAGGCTCAGCTCGCGCCGCTCGAGCGCCGCCGCGGCGGTTGCGATCGGCTCGCCCGCGCGCGACTGCACCAGCGCGTAGCCGCGTTCGAGCGTGCGTTGCGGATCGTGCCCGGCGAGCGCCAGCGCGAGGCGCTGAAGCTCCTGGGGCCGGCGTGTGCGGCAGTCGCGCACGGTCGAGCTCGCCTTGCGCTCGAGCACGATCGCGCGCCGCCCGGTGACGGCGCGCTCGTCCTGCAACCGCCGGCGCGAGCCCGCGCGGACCTCGCGCAGGCGCTGGTGGAGCTTCGCCCGCTCGCGCTGCACGTGCGCGGCGGGCGCTCGTGAGAGGGCTGTGAGCGTGCGTGCGCGCGAGAGCACCGCGCGGCGCCCGTGCTCGCGCAGGCGCTGGGCCGTCCGCTGCAGCTCGCCGCGCGCGTCCGTGCAGTCCAGTCCCACCGCCACCTCGGCGGCGTGCGTGGGCGTGGAGCAGCTGACGGCCGCCACGTCGTCGAGCACCGTGCGGTCGGTGTGGTGGCCGACCGAGGCGATCACCGGCACCGCCAGCAGGGCCACCGTGCGGCACAGTCCCTCCTCGCAGAAGCACAGCAGGTCCGCCAGCGAGCCGCCGCCGCGCGCGACGATCGCGACGTCCACCTCGCCGACCGCGGCCAGATCGGTGAGGGCGCGCGCGATCAGCGGGGCCGCGTGGCGATCCTGCACCGGGGCGAACCCCCACACCACCCGCCCCGACCAGCCGCGCCGAGCGAGCCCCGCGAGGATGTCCTCGCGCGCCTTCCCGTTCTCCGCCGTCACCACCCCGATCGTGCGCGGCAGCAGCGGTCTGGCCAGCCGCTTCTGCGGCTCCAGCAGCCCCTCGCGATCCAGCTGGCGGCGCAGGCGCTCGATTCGCGCCAGCAGATCGCCCTCGCCGGCGACGCGCAGGTCGGCCACCGAGAAGGAGAAGTTCGGAGAGGCGCTCGCGCTGCCCGGATAGAAGTCACAGCCCCCCGCGACGACCACCTGCATGCCCTCCACGGGCGCGCCGCCGGTGCGCGCGAGGATCTTCTCCCAGTCGTTCGACCAGACCGCGCAGGGCATCGCGCCGCCGGCATCGCGCAGCTCGAAGAAGACGCGCGCGCGTGAGAGGCGCAGGTTGACCAGCTCGCCGACGAGCTGCACGCGCGCGAACGAGCGCAGCTGCGCGCGCAGCGCCGAGGCGTACTCGCCGACGCCGATAGGGCCCCGGCAGCTCGCTGCCGGGGATGCCGGTAGGGGCCGGTTCGCCCGTCGAGGATGGGGTGTGCTCGGTGGACACCCAACCCAGCATAGGGGTCGCCCCCGATAGGGTCTGTGCATGGCCAACAGCCGCCCCAAAAACCGCACCCGTCGAGGGCGCGGGCGCTCACGCAAGCGCCGTCCCGAGCCGGGCACCGCGGTGGTCGCGGTCGATGAGCCCGCGAGCACGGCCGATCAGAGCCGGGCCTCTTCCGGGCAGGGAAAGAGCGCCCCGGGTCAGGGCAAGGGCACCCGCGCGCGCACGCGTCGCCCGCGCACGCGCGCGGCCTCCGCGCAGGGAGGCTTTCGCGACCCCCTCTCGGTCGGCCCGCGCCCGCAGGCCCCGTGGCATCCCTGGCCGCTCTCGGAGATGCTGATCCTGATCGGCGCGATCGGCACCGTCGTGGGGATGATTCGGCTGGGCCACGGCGGGATCACCAACGGCGGCCCGGTCCTGTTCGCCGGGCTCGCGGCGGTCGTGCTGGGCACCCTCGAGATCACCTGGCGCGAGCACAACGCCGGCTATCGCTCGCACACGCTGATCCTCGCGCTGCTGCCGGTAGTGATCTTCCACTCAGTGCTCGCGCTGGTGCTGGCAGCATTCACGACCGTGCCGCGACTTTTCAACGTCGGGCTGCTGTTCGTCGACGCCGCGATCTTCGCGATCCTCTTCAAAGTGCTGCGCGCGCGCTTCCTCGACGCGCGTTCCCGCGTCGTCAGCCGGCTGTGAAATGGCTCTGCAGCGCCATTTTCACCAGGGGGCTTGACGGCTTGCTCAATGTGTGCTTATGATTATGGGACAAGGTGCTCTGGATGGAGGAGCACATTGGATAGATCGGGTTTGGGTCGGTTTTCTTGACCGGTTTGAGCGCTTGTAGGGGATTGTTGGGGAGAGGGCCGGATCGTATGAAGAGGGGTTGTTTTCGCGTGTTTTCTTCGGGGACAGATGTGACGGGAGTCGGCGTGCGCCAATGCACGCCCGTAGGTAGATGCCTCAGCATCGCTGATGCATCTCTCTCTCTCTCTCTCTCTCTTGTCCCAGTAGCACCCCTCCTCTAGCCCCATCTTCAGGGCGTTTCTCGGGTCTCTTCACGGGGCATGGCCGCCCGTGTCTCACTGAGGGCCTAACGCGGCATTGCTCTCCCACGCGGGGGGTGCGTCGTGGCTTCTAGTGTGGGCGTGCCTCGGCGTGGTGTCGTAAAGCGTCCGCGCCAGCGTGTGGGGCGTGCGGTGGTCGGTTCGCCGCGGGTGCAGGTCTCGGAGATGCAGCGCGCGCGGTTGTTGAAAGCGGCCGTGGTGAGCATCGACGAGCTGGGCTATACGGGTGCGACGGTCGCGCATATCGCTGCGCGTGCGCGGGTGTCGCGTAAGACGTTCTATGACCTGTTCGCCGGTCGTGAGGATTGCCTGCTGGCGATCTTGCAGGACACGGTGAACCGGATAGCTGTGAATCTCGCGAGCGTCGATCCTGGGGGCCTGCCGTGGCGTGAGCGTGTGCGGGCGGGGTTGTGGGGATCCTTTCCGTCTTTGATCGTGAGCCTGCGATTGCGCGGGTGTGTGTGGTGCAGAGCGCGCGTGGTTCGCAGCGGGTGTTGGAATATCGCGAGGAGATCCTCGGACGCCTGGCGGGAGTGATCGACGAGGGTCGCCACGAGAGCGCGCGTGCGGTGCGTACTCCGCCGTTGACGGCGGAGGGTCTCGTCGGTGCGGTCGTGGCGATCGTCTACAAGCGCTTGCTCAAAGGCACGAGGGGTGAGCCGTTTACGGATCTGTTGGGTGAGTTGATGAGCATGATCGTGCTGCCGTATTTGGGGCCGGCGATGGCGCGCAAGGAACGTGATCGTGCTTTGCCCACGGTTCTGCCCAGGTCAAGCGCGGTCGTGCGTGATGCCGCTACGAGCGCTTCCCCTGAAGATCCGCTGAAGGACGTGCCGATGCGGATCACGTATCGGACTGCGCGGGTGTTGCAGGCCGCGGCGGCGCATCCCGGCGCCAGTAATCGCCTGATCGGTGAGCAGGCCGAGACCTATGACCAGGGTCAGGTCTCAAAGCTTTTGGGGCGCTTGCAGCGTTTGGGGTTGCTTGTGAACGCGGGTGGGGGGCAGGCCAAAGGCGAACCAAACGCCTGGAGTTTGACCGCGCTCGGGCAGAGCGTGACCGAACAACTTGCGCTGGATACCGCTCACAGTCGAGACAGGGAGGGATTGGCATGACGCCGATCGGTGCTCCCGCAGTGCATGTATGAACTTCAGAGTCATCAAAGAGAAAGGCATCCAAGTGAGCAAGCCAAGCCACGAGCCCGCGACCGTTCTATGCCGTGCTGGGGCGACCCGCACGCGTCCTCGCGTTGCAAACGGGAGTAGTGCGCGCGCAGCCAGGCTCGCTGGGCTCCTCGTGATCGGTCTGCTCGCCTTATTGATGGTGGTTCCCGCGTTCGCTTCCGCCACGGTTCCCGCGCACCAATTCAAGGAAGTCTTTGGATCACTCGCGCAGCCGGAACTCAACAAACCCGCGGGCATGGCGACCGACCCGGCCACTGGCGATGTCTACGTCATCGACCTGGAAGCCCAGACCCTTCACCGCTACAAGCCCAACGGGGAACCTGATCCGTTCTCGGCCCTCGGCACCAGCAACGTGATCGACGGCGCCACCGGGGCCGACGAAGTTCCCGTCTTCAAAGAAATCCTCTCCGCCGAAGGTATCGGCACGAAGAACGTCCAGGTCGCGGTGGCGCCTCCTGGCTCGGCAGGCGGCACGGAGGGCGAGATCTATGTCACCAACGCGGGAGACGGCCAGATCGACATCTTTTCCCCAACGGGGGCCTTCATCGGGTCCTATGTCGATGGCGCTTCGCCTAGCTACCTCTGTGGTGTCTCGGTCGGGCCCGGAGGGGAAGTCTATGTCGGGGACCGTGAAAACGGCATTCACAAGCTGATCCCGAGTGCTCCCGATTCTTTCGCGGAAGCGGCGGGCAGTCCTTTCTCGGCCGCCGAAGTCTGCAATGTCGCCGCCGGTTACGGCCCCTCGGCCGGATCGGTCTTCTACACCTCTTGGGGCCAGAACGTCTTCAAGCTGGACGCGTCCACCGGTGCCCTCGACTACCAGGTGTTCGAAGGAAACGTTCTCGGCGGGATGAGCATCGATCCGGTCACCGGCCACCTCTACGTGGGCACCGAAGGCACGGTCGAAGAGTTCGACGTTTCCGGTGCGAGCGCGTCCGCCCAAATCTCGGCCACCGTATTCGAAGCTGAAATCTACGGAACTGCCATCGATCCCGGGAGTGGCGCTCTATACGTCACGTCAGGAGAACATCAGAAGGTAGAAGTCTTCGACCCCCTCACCAAGTCCCTGAACATCGCCATAACCGGCAGCGGTGGAGTGGAATGCGAGGGTCATGGCGCCGGCAGCTTCGGACCGTGTGCATCGAGTTATGGTGAAGGGCGCACGGTCAAGCTGAAGGCCACCGTCGGCGCGGGATCGTCTTTCGGCGGCTGGTCTGAATTTTCCGGCTCGGGGACCGTCGCGACGCCTTGCGTCGGCGCGGTCGCCGAATGCGAAGTGAAATTCGATGCCGATGTCGGCGGCAAGGTCACGTTCGTGGCCAACCCGAAAGTGCCCTTGACGGTCGAGAAGTCCGGCGCCGGGTCAGGGACGATCTCGAGCGTCCCGGGCGGCATCGAATGCGGTCTCACCTGTGAAGCAGAATACGAAGGTGGCGCCATCGTCACCCTCGAAGCGACGGCGGCCTCGGGATCGACCTTCGTCGAATGGACGGGCTGCGACAGCGTGTCCGGCACCGTCTGCCACGTCACCGTGGAAGCCGCCAAGGCCGTCGACGCCGTCTTCGCGATCGCTCAGCGCTCACTGACAGTCACCAAGGCCGGCACCGGTGGCGGGACCGTCACCTGCAACGGCGGCACCTGCGCCGCCAACTACCCGCAAGGGGCCCTCCTGACGCTGACCGCGACGCCGGACACGAACTCGACCTTCGCCGGCTGGACCGGCGCGGGGTGCTCGGGAACCGGGAACTGCACACTCACCGTCAATGCCGACACGGCCGTGACGGCGACCTTCGACAAGAAGCCCACGGAAGCAACGCCGCCGCCGCCTCCCCCGCGGCCAAAGCCCAGCGTGGGGGAGGCCCATGTCTCGGGGAGCACACTTCGTGTGACCGCCAACGTCGCCTCAGTCAAGCTGACCTGCTCGAACGCGGGGCCCTGCAAAGGAGTGCTCAAGCTCTACGCCAGTGTTTCCTCGGGCAAACACAAGGTGACGAAGCTGATCGGTGAGAGCTCGTTCTCGATCAAACAAGGCGCCTCGACGGCCATCAAGGTGAAGATCACCAATGCTGCCATCAAGAGAGCGCTCAACAAGGGCCACACGACAAAGGCACAGGTAAAAGGGACAGACGTCAGCAGCAGCACCCTCACGCTGAAACCTGCGGGTAAGAGGCACAGCGCAGGGGGCAAGCACTGATGCCGTTCCAGCGAAGCAAACACTCAGCTTCAGACGAGAAGCACCGCGTCACCCCCGTAGGCGATGCCGCGCTCGGGCGAGTACTTCGACCACTCGGTGCGCACCAGCTGGTAGGCATCGCCGCAGTCATCGCTACCGCTGTGGCCCTTTGCGCACCTTCAGGTGCGCAGGCCGCATACGAACAGGTCCCCGAGCATTTCGGCACCCAAGGAGAAGCCGCGCAGCTCAGCGAAAGTTTCGCGCTCGCCGTCAACCAGACCGGCGCCGGTGGAGTGCCGCCCGGCACCTTCTACGTCATTGGGCGATACCACAGAGTCGCCCGCTACTCGCCTGGTAAAGAAGGCGAAACACCCCCGTTCGTGGAAGCTTGGGGCTGGGAAGCCGGCGTCGGTTCTGGCGACGAATACGCACGCTGTGGACCCGCCTACGCCGGTACGGCCAGCGCCGCCGAAGGCACCTATGAAAAATGCACTCCGTTGGGAACAGTCCCAACAGGAGGAGGATTCGAACTGCCGGGCCGCCTCGCCATTCTCACGGGCGTGGCGGTCGATCAGACGACAGGCGACGTCTATGTGCGCAATGAAACTGGATCAGATGGTGCTGGTCCACGGCAGCACCATCTGATCGAAATTTTTAGCGCTACGGGAAAGCTAATCGGCGAAGGCTTCGGCGACGCAGCTAGTGGCACGTCGAGTCCGCCGGAATCGATCGCCGAAAGCCCCGAAAAGCTGCACTTCACGCCTGGGTTTGGAGGAGGCGCGATGGCCGTCAACGCCTCCGGTACGGTCTACCTGACCGACTCTGACTATGTTGGAGTCGGTCACCCGCAGAACCGCGTGATGAGCTTCGAACCGTGCGCCCCGGGTGACTACGAACACTACTGCTACGCGGCGGGAAAGGATATCGCGATCCAAGAAAATCCGACGGGGATGTCCTTGGTGGGCGCAAATCGCGTGGTCGTCGCCAGTCGCGAACTGGTCGATGAGTACCCAGTGGCCGAATCCCGTGTGTCGCCGGTCTGCAATCTCAAGGTCTCAGGCCAGCTAATGACGATGACGACCAACGAACTGACCGGGGAAGTGTTCTACTTCACCTTCCATGACCACAGCATTCACCGCATGGCGCCTTGCGATGAAACAAGTGGGACATTCACCGAAGACCAGACCCTCAAACCGACGCCCCAAGCAGGCGAAATCCAGGCATTGGGGGTGGCTCCGACCCTGATATGGGGGCCGTTGCGTCCGCCAGGCGTCCTCTACGCCGTCGACGCTGCGACAAGCCAGCCCGGGATCGGTGACGTGTTCGCCTCTGTGCCGGCTTCGATAGCTCCCACGGTCGGGGCCGAGTCGACCACGAACACCACCTCCACCTCGACTGTGCTCGAAGCCAGGATCGATCCTCATGGCTTCCCTGTCACCTACTACTTTGAATATTTGAGTCAAGCTGACTACCTCGCCAACGGGGAAAGCTTCGAAGGCCCCCATCCCCCGGCACGGGCACCACTCGGTGCCGGTGAGCTTGAGGGCGGCGTCGGCGTCGCGTCGACCGTCGTAACAGGGCTCGACCCCGAAACGGAATATCGCTTCCGGGTCATCGCAAGCAGCGAATGCAACGGCGCCGAACAACCCGGCTGTGTAGGCACAGGGCCGGCCGCGCGTTCGGCGACCTACCCAACGACGCCCAGCCTCCTTCCAGACGATCGCGCTTACGAACTTGTCTCACCGATCGAAAAGCACGGCGGGGAGGTCTTCCCGGCATTCCCGGGCAAGTACAGCTGCGTTACTGAATGTAAGCCCCCGGGTAGCGGTCTCACGACATTCCCGATGCAGAGTACCTCGGATGGGGATGGGGTCGCGTACATGGGCTATCCGTTTTCACCAACGGAAGGCGCGGCGGTCTACAACTCATATGTCTCGCGCAGGTCGGGGAGCGATTGGCAGACGACGGCGATGAGCCCGGCGCTGCTCTTGACCGAGGGCGGTAAATATTTCGCTTACAGCGCCGACCTGACCGAAGCGGTCCTCGATCTAGGAGGACCGCAGCTCTCTCCCCTTGCGCCGGCTGGCTACCGGAATTTCTACCTGCAAGGTCGACCAACTCCTAGCGCTGTGACGCCGTTGCTCACGACCGCGCCACCGCACCGCGCTACCAACACGTTTGTACTCGAATATGAGGGTCATTCTGCGGATTTCAGGGCGCAGTTCTTCAGCGCGGACGACGCACTGACGCGGGCGACGCCGTACGCGCCGGAACCGCCGGATCCCGGCGTCTCGGGTAGCGACCTGTACGAATGGCGCGACGGTAACCTCACGTTGGTCAACGTGCTGCCGGGAGGTGCCGCTGTCGCTGGTGGCGCAACCTTCGTCTCGGCCAGCCCTGATGCCAACGGCGTCGCTGCCGATGGGCGCCGGGTGTTCTGGGCGGCGGGCGGGCACGTCTATGACCGTGAAGATGGCCAGGTCACCCGCGAGCTGCGCCATCCGGGCACCTTTCTCCAGGCCTCTGGAGATGGTGAGGAGGTGTTGTTTACCGACGGCTGCCTGTACTCGTTGCTCACTGAAGCATGCACGGACCTCACCCAGGGCCACGGAGGATTCCTGGGCATCGCGGGGAGTACCGGCGACCTGTCGCGGATCTACTTCGTTGACAAGGCCGCGCTCACTTCTGAAGCTGAAGCGGGTACTTGCGCAGTGGCCACATCAACGGAACATCAGGCAATAACAGAAGAAAGAGAAGAAAGCGAAGGCAAGGTTCCCCGCGGCCTTGGCTGCAACCTCTACGCCTACGAAGCCGGTGTCGGTAGCACGCTTGTCACAACCCTGCTCGCATCCGACGACTCGGGGGCGGAGGTGCACGATTGGGCCTCCGCTCCGGGTGAACGCACGGCCGAGGCCAGCAGCGATGGGGGCTACCTCGCCTTCGTCTCGAGGGCGCAGCTGACTGGTTATGGCAACCGCGGGCTTTGCACAGAGCACAAAAATTCAGCAGGAGTAGAGGCGCTATTCGAAGCTACTTGCGGGGAGGTCTTCCTGTATGACGCGGCTACGAAGACCGTCTCGTGTGCTTCGTGCGACCCGACTGGTGAATCCCCCCGCGGAAATTCGTTTCTGCCGCTGGTAGAACTCGGCAATAACTTTCCTCAACTTCATTACCTGACAAATCAGGGCCAGTTGTTTTTTGACAGTCAGGACCGTCTGTCTCCGCTTGATGTCAATGGCCGTGCAGAAGACGTCTACGAGGACGAGCCGCCAGGGGTCGGGTCATGCACCAGGACCACGAGTTGCGTGTCGCTGATCTCTCCGGGCACAGGGGCGTATGACTCGAACTTCCTGGCGTCGGGAGGAGAACGGGAAGGGACCGATGTATTTTTCACGACCCGTGAACGACTGGTCCCCGCGGACAAGGACGAACTGCTCGATGTCTATGACGCCCGGGTCGAAGGTGGCGTGGTCTCTGAGGTGGAGCCGGGCGGCTGCGTCGGTGAAGCCTGCCAGGCTACGTCCGGCGCGCCGGCAGCGTCCGGTGTGATCTTCGGGCCACCGACGAGCATGACGTTCTCCGGTGCGGGCAACCTCACGCTGGCCGCGCCTGTCGTCACCGGCAAACCGAAGCCGCAGACGCGTACTCAGAAGCTCGCAAAAGCGCTGACGGCGTGTCGCAAGAAGAAGCCCAGAGCCAGCCGGCTTGCGTGTGAAAAGACCGCTAGGCGAAAGTATGGAGTCAAACGCAAGCCTGCAGAGAATGCGTCGTCCAAGGCTCGCCGGGAGGGTAAGTGATCATGCCAACGACTTGTAAAGCCATGCTCGCATCGGTACGAGGAATGAAGCATCGCGCGCGTGCGGGACGAGACCTGGTAGCCGTGGGTCTGGTGTTCGTGTCCTCGCTCGCCATGGTCTCCTCGGCATGGGCCGGATTCGGCATCGAATCTGGGTCCCTCAGCACGACGTTCGAAGTCTCACAAGGGCATACCGGACTGCCGCAGGCCTCTTCCCATCCCTACGCGTTCACGATCTCTTTCGCGATCAATACCAATAGCGGAGGCCGCTCCGAAGGCGGCCTACTGCGTGATGTACTGATCGATCTGCCGCCTGGGCTGATCGGTAACCAACATTCGGTGGCCGAGTGTACTCGTCAGGAATTCGAGGGCTTCCTGCCAAGCTGCACGTCGAACGCGCAGATCGGCCTGCTCACCGCGAACATTCCTGGTCTAGGCGAAGTGAGTGGCCCGATCTACAACATGGTGCCCCCCCCTGGGGTGGCGGCGCAACTTGGCTTCAGCGTCAGCGGGCTCAATGCCCTGCAGAACGCCTCGCTGCGCAGCAGGAGCGAAGGCTACGGCCTGCTTGTCACAACGAACGGGCTCCCGCTGGAAGTCACCGCCGTTCACGCAACGATTTGGGGAACCCCCGCGGATGAAGGCCACGACCCCCAGCGCGGCCAGCAGTTCGGTGGACCCGCGACGCCTTTCGTGGGTGTCCATACTCCCTTCCTCACCCTCCCCGCAGACTGCAACGAGCCGCTGAAGACCACCGTCTCGGTCGACTCGACGCTTGAACCGGGTCATTTCCTCTCGGCCAGCGCTGAATCTCTGAACGCGGGTGGTGAACCATCCGCGTTGCCGGGCTGCGAAGTGGTGCCCTTCAAGCCCGCTGTGACGACGACTCCGACGGTGCTCGCCGCGGAGAGCTCGAGCGGCCTTGATTTCGATCTGAAGTTCCCAAACGAAGGCCTGCTGAATCCTGAACCGAGCGCGATCTCGGAAACGGAGCCTGTAAAGGCGGAAGTGACTCTGCCCGCCGGGGTCACGGTGAACCCGTCGGCCGCGGCTGGTCAGGCGGCGTGCCCGTTGTCGCAGTTCGAAGCCGCCGCGCCGAGCTGCCCGTCCGCCTCGGAGATCGGCACCGTCGTGGCGCACGCACCGCTGCTTGAAGAACCGATCGAAGGCGGCGTATACCTCGCCGAACAGGGACACAATCCCTTCGGGTCGCTGCTCGCGATCTACTTCATAGCGTCTGCCCCTGTGCGTGGGCTGACCATCGCCCAGGCCGGCCGCGTGCTGGTCGATTCCACCACGGGTCAGATCACCACGGTGTTCGACGAACTGCCCCCGATCCCGTATTCGAGCTTCGCGCTGTCTCTGCGGGAAGGTCCGCACGGACTGCTGGTCACACCGACCACGTGCGGGACCTACACCACTAAGGTCAGGCTGTACCCGTTCTCAAACCCTGGCACACCGGCTCAACTCAGCTCGCCGTTTACGATCGGCACTGGCGCCCACGGCGGGCCGTGTGCTGCAAGTGAAGCCCAGCTGCCGAACCAGCCGAGCTTTGAAGCGGGAACGACGACCACGTTGGCTGGTGCGTTCTCGCCGTTCGTGTTCAAGATCTCCCGCGAAGACGGAAGCCAGCACCTCGGCGCGATCACCGCAACGCTTCCCGACGGGATGCTCGGTAAGCTCGCCGGTGTCCCGTACTGCTCGGAGGCGCAGATCACGGCGGCGGTTGCCCGCAGTGGCGAGGGCGAAGGTACGTTGGAGCAGGCCTCCCCATCGTGCCCCGAAACCTCGCAGGTGGGTGTCGTGAACATCACCGCGGGTGCCGGACCCGACCCCTATCCCGTGCAGGGCAAGGCGTATCTCGCCGGCCCGTACAAGAACGCCCCGCTCAGCCTCGCGATCATCACACCCGCGATCGCGGGACCCTTCGACCTGGGAGCGGTAGTGGTCCGAGTAGCGTTGTACATCGATCCGAACACGGCACAGATCACCGCGATCAGCGACCCGCTACCCACGATCCTTGACGGGATTCCGCTCGACATCCGTTCGGTGTCGCTGGACATGAACCGTGCCGGGTTCACGTTCAATCCCACCAACTGTGAACCGATGAGCGTGACCGGGCAAGCAACCTCCACCCTCGGTCAGGCCGCAGGGCTGTCCAACCGCTTCCAGGTCGGTGGTTGTGCGGGGTTGCCGTTCAAACCCGGCATGACTATCAGCACGCAGGGCATAACGAGCAAAGCCAACGGCGCGAGCCTCACGGTCAAGGTCTCCCAACATCCCGGTGAAGCAGACATCCACAAGGTCTACCTGACGCTACCCACGGTCCTGCCCGCACGCCTGACGACCCTCCAGCAGGCATGCACCGAAGCGCAGTTCAACGCGAACCCCGCAGGTTGCCCCCCAGGATCGTTCATCGGTACCGCGAAGGCCCTCACACCGATCCTGAACGTCCCGCTCACGGGCCCGGCGATCTTGGTGTCGCATGGTGGTGCGGCGTTCCCGGATGTCGTGTTCCTGCTGCAGGCCAACGAACGTGGAGCGACCATCCGTATCGACCTTGACGGCAAGACGGACATCAAGAAAGGCATCACCTACTCCCGGTTCGAAACGGTCCCCGACGCTCCGATCACGAGCTTTGAAACGAACCTACCCCAAGGACCCCACTCCGTCCTAGCAGCAACAGGGAACCTCTGCGCGGGCAAACTCGCGATCCCCACAGAACTCACGGGACAGAACGGCGCCCAGGTCAACCAGAAGACCCCCGTCACCGTCGAAGGATGCTCCTTGTCCTTCACCCGCACCGTCAAGAAGCAGAGCGTGGTTCTCTCTGTCTACACCCCCGAAGCCGGCAAGCTGACCGCCGGCGGTAAAGGTCTGGGCACCGTCACCAAGACAACGAAGGGCCAGGGCAAGATCACGATCACCCTGAAGCAGAAGAGGGCCGGGAAGCTCAAGACCACCGTCAGAGTCGCCTTCACCCCCAGTGTGGGCAAGGACCGCAAGAAGCAGACAAAGACCGCCAAGGTGACCTTTACGAAGTAGCGTTCAGGTCGGCAACGAACTCTGCCGCACCCGTGAGCATGACATCGAAGTGATCTCGCCGATGGAGGCTCGTCGGTCGCGTAGCATCGCCTGGGTTCGGTGTCCGGCCGCCGAACGACATGCCTTGTTTGGCTTTGTAGAGCCGATTCCTGAAGGGGGCTTGACGGCTTGCTCAATGTGTGCTTATGATTATGGGGCAAGGTGCTCTGGAGGAAGGAGCACATTAGATAGATCGGGTTTGGGTCGGTTTTCTTGACCGGTTTGAGCGCTTGTAGGGGATTGTTGGGGAGAGGGCCGGATCGTATGAAGAGGGGTTGTTTTCGCGTGAGTCCGTTGGGGACAGGTGTGATGAGGGTCGGTGTGCGTCAAAGCATGCCCGTAGGTAGATGCGTCAGCAGCGCTGACACATCTCTCTCTCTCTCTCTCTCTCTCTCTCTTTGTCCCAGTAGCACCCCTCGTCTAGCAGGCAATTCGGGCCGGCTACCGGCCCCCTTCGCGGGGTTTGGCAAACCACGGCCTACCGCGCTTTGTTCGAAGCTCCCATGCCACGCGCTCGGTGATGTTCGCCGCCCGCGCGAGGTAACGCGAGACCGGAACAGTGCTTACACGCACGCGAACGTCCGGCAAGCCCACCGCCAGTCGTATTGCCACGGGCCTGGAGGCGTAGCTGTACAACAGCGCACGCTTCTCTTCAACCGCGAGCAGACCTGCCACGCGCCTGGAGGCGTAGCTGGACAACCAAGCGCTTTCTACTCCCACTGCGAGCAGACCTGCCGCGCGCCTGGAAACGTAGCTCTACTACAGCGCACGCCTATTGCTTCGCCCGAGGAGATCCCGTTTCGGGGGGTGCGCCATGCCGTCTAGTACGGGCGTGCCTCGGCGTGGTGTCGTAAAGCGTCCGCGCCAGCGTGTGGGGCGCGCAATGGTCGGCCCGCCCCGTGTGCAGGTCTCGGAGATGCAGCGCGCGCGGTTGTTGAACGCGGCGGTCGTGAGCATCGACGAGCTGGGCTACCCCGGCGCGACGGTTGCGCATATCGCTGCTCGAGCGCGGGTGTCGCGTAAGACCTTCTATGACCTGTTCGCCGGTCGTGAGGATTGCCTGCTCGCGATCTTGCAGGACACGGTGAATAGGATCGCCACCGATCTAGCCTGCTCCGATCCTGCGGGGTTGCCGTGGCGTGAGCGTGTGCGCGCGGGATTGTGGGAGATCCTGTCGGTCTTTGATCGTGAGCCTGCGATCGCACGGGTGTGTGTGGTGCAGAGCGCGCGTGGCTCACAGCGCGTGTTGGAATATCGCGAGGAGATACTTGGACGCCTGGCGGGTGTGATTGACGAGGGTCGTCATGAGAGTGCGCGTGCGGTGCGGACTCCGCCTTTGACGGCGGAGGGTCTTGTCGGCGCGGTCGTGGCAATCGTTTACAAGCGCCTGCTCAAAGGCGCTGGGGATGAGTCTTTCACGGATCTGCTGGGCGAGTTGATGAGCATGATCGTGCTGCCGTATTTGGGGCCGGGGATGGCGCGCAAGGAACGCGACCGCTCCTTGCCCACGGTTCTACCCACGCCGAGCGCAGTCCGGCGGGATGTGGCTAAGAGCGCTGGTGCGGATGATCCGTTGAAGGACGTGCCGATGCGGATCACGTATCGCACGGCGCGGGTGTTGCAGGCCGCTGCGGCTCATCCCGGCGCCAGTAATCGGCTTATCGGTGAGCAGGCCGACACTTATGACCAAGGTCAGGTCTCAAAGCTTCTTGGGCGCCTACAGCGCCTGGGATTGCTCGTAAACGGGGGTGGGGGCAGGCCAAAGGCGAACCGAACGCTTGGAGTTTGACCGCGCTCGGGCAGAGCGTGACTCAACAACTTGCGCTGGATACCGCTAACAGTCGAGAGAGGCAGTGGTTGGCATGACGTCGATCGGTGCTCCCTGCTGTGCATGTATGAACTTCAGAGTCATCAAAGAGAAAGGCGTTCGAGTGAGCAAACCAAGCCACGCACCCGTGTCCCTTCAGCGCCGCGCTGACGCCACCCGCGCGCGTCCCCTCCGTGCCAAGGGGAGTGGTACGCCCGCAGCCAGGCTCGCTGGGCTGTTTGTGGTTGGTCTGTTGGCTTTGTTGATGGTTCCTGCGTTTGCTTCGGCTGTGGTTCCCGCGCATCAGTTCAAGGAAGTGTTTGGTTCGCTGGCGCAGCCGGAACTCAACAAACCTACGGGCATGGCGGTCGATCTGGCCACTGGTGATGTCTATGTCATCGACCTGGAAGATCAGACCCTGCACCGTTATAAGCCCAATGGGGAACCTGCTCCGTTTTCGACCCTCGGCTCCAGCAACGTGATCGATGGCGCGAGCGGGGCTGATGAAGTTCCTGTCTTCAAAGAAGTCCTTTCTGCTGCAGGTGTGGGTACGAAGAACGTCCAAGTCGCGGTGGCGCCTCCTGGCTCGGCTGGCGGCACGGCGGGTGAGATCTATGTCACCAACGCCGGGGACGGGCAGATCGATGTCTTTGCCCCAACGGGTGCCTTCGTCGGGTCCTATGTCGATGGTGCTTCGCCGAGCTATCTCTGTGGTGTCTCGGTCGGACCGGGCGGGGAAGTCTATGTCGGGGACCGTGAAAACGGGATCCATAAGCTGATCCCGAGTGCTCCGGCCTCCTTCACGGAAGCGGCGGGCAGTCCTTTCTCGGCTACTGAAGTGTGCAATGTCGTCGCGGGTTACGGCCCTTCGGCCGGGTCGGTGTTCTACACCGCTGATGGCCACAACGCCTTCAAGCTGGACGCGGCTACCGGCGCTCTCGGCTACCAGGTGTTCGAAGGCAATGTTCTCGGTGGGATGAGCGTCGATCCGGTCACTGGCCACCTCTACGTGGGCACCGAAGGCACGGTCGAAGAGTTCGACGTTTCCGGCGCGGTCGCGGCCACCCAAATCTCGAGCACCGTATTCGAAGCTGAAATCTATGGGACTGCCGTCGATCCCGGGAGCGGCGATCTCTACGTCACATCAGGAGAACATCATCAGCTCGAAGTCTTCGACCCGATCACCAAGTCCCTGAGCGTCGCCGTAGTTGGCACCGGCGGAGTGGAATGCGAGGACCAGGGCGCCGTCAGCTTCGGGCCATGTGCGTCGAGCTATGGCGAAGGACGCACCGTCAAGCTGAAGGCAACCCCCGGCGCGGGATCGTCTTTCGGGGGCTGGTCTGAATTTTCCGGCTCAGGGACCGTCACCACGCCCTGCGTTGGCGCGGTCACCGAATGCGAAGTGAAATTCGACGCCGAAGTCAGCGGCAAGGCCACGTTCGTGGCCAACCCAAAAGTGCCCTTGACGGTCGACAAGCTCGGTAGCGGGTCAGGGACTATCTCGAGCGTCCCGGGCGGGATCGAATGCGGCGCCACCTGTGAAGCAGACTACGAAGGCGGCGCGATCGTGACCCTCGAAGCGAGCGCGGCCTCGGGATCGACCTTCGTCGAATGGGCCGGCTGCGACAGCGTATCGGACACCGTCTGCCGCGTTACCGTGGAAGCGGCCAAGACCGTCGACGCGGTCTTTGGGATCGCTCAGCGCTCGCTGACAGTCACCAAGGCGGGCGCCGGTAGCGGGACAGTCACCTGCAACGGCGGCGCCTGCGCAGGGAGCTACCCGCAAGGGACCGTCCTGACGCTGAGCGCGTCAGCGGACTCGAACTCGACCTTCACCGGCTGGTCCGGCGCGGGCTGCACCGGGACCGGGAGCTGCACGTTCACCGTCAACGCCGACACGACCGTAACGGCGAGCTTCGACAAGAAGCCCACGCAGACACCACCACCACCACCGCCACCGCCGGCTCCGAAAACGGGGGTGGGTGAGGCGCATGTCTCCGGGACCGTCCTTCGCGTAACCGCCAATGTCGCGTCGATAAAGCTGGCCTGCTCCACCGCGGGGCCCTGCAAAGGAGTGCTCAAGCTCTACGCCAGCATCACCTCCGGCAAACACAAGGCAACGAAGCTGATCGGCGAGAGCACCTTCTCACTCAAACAAGGCGCCACGACAACGATCAACGTCAAGATCACCAACAGCCAAGTCAAGAAAGCACTCACCAAGGGCCACACAACCAAGACACAACTCAAGGGAACAGACATCAGCAGCGCCACCCTCACACTGAAACCTGCAAACAAGCAGCACCACGCAGGAGGCAAACACTAATGCCACCCCAGGGAGCCAACAACTCCGCTCCGGTCAAGAAGAACCGCGCGACCCGGGTAGCCGATGGCGCGCGCGGGCGGGTACTACGACTACTTGGTGCGCGCCAGCCAGTAGGTCGACTACTGGATGCGCACCGGCTGGTTGGCATCGCTGCCGTGATCGCTACCGTTGGGGCTCTTTGCGCACCTTCCGGCGCTCAGGCCGCCTACGAACAGGTCCCCGAGCATTTCGGCACCCAAGGCGAAGCCGCACAGCTCGCCGAAAGCCATGCGCTCGCCGTCAACCAGACCGGCGCTGGTGGAGTGCCGCCCGGCACCTTCTACGTCGTTGGACCCTACAACAGGGTGGTCCGCTACTCACCCGGCAAAGAAGGCGAAGAACCCCAGTTCGCAGAAGCCTGGGGCTGGGAAGTCGGCGTCGGTTCTGGCGACGAATACGCACGCTGCGGGCCGGCCTACACAGGTACGGCCAGCGCCGCCGAAGGCACCTACGAAAAATGCACCCCATTGGGAACATTCGCATCAGGACAAGGATTCGAACTGCCCGGCCACTTCATCCTTCTCGGGAGCGTGGCGGTCGATCAGACGACCGGCGATGTCTATGTGCGTAGTGAAACCACACCAGATGGCTCTGGTCCACGGCAGCACCATTTGATCGAGGTATTGAGCGCTACAGGAAAGCCGATCGGAGAAGGCTTCGGCGATGCGGCCAGCGGCACGTCGAGTCCGCCGGAATCGATCGCCGAAAGCCCCGAAAAGCTGCACCGCACGCCTAACCGAAGCGCAATCGCGGTCAACGCCTCCGGTACGGTCTACCTGACCGATTCTGACTACGTTGGGGTCGAACACCCGCAGAATCGTGTACTGAGCTTCGAACCGTGCGTCTCGGGTGACTACGAACACTACTGCTACGCGGCAGGGAAAGACTTCCCGATCCAAGAAATCCCGACGAAGATGTCCTTGGTGGGGTCAAATCGCGTGGTCGTCGCCAGCGAAGGGCTGATCGATGAGTACCCGGTCGGAGGATCCAGTGTGGCGCCGGTCTGCAACCTGAAGGTCTCAGGCCAGCTACAGGCGATGACAACCAACGAACTGACAGGAGAAGTGCTCTACTTCACCTTCCATGACCACAGCATTCACCGTATGGCACCTTGCGATGAAACAAGTGGGACATTCACCGAAGACCAGACCCTAAAACCGACGCCCCAAGCAGTAGAAATCACTGCATTGGGGGTGGCTCCGAGTCTGATATGGGGGCCGTTGCGTCCCCCCGGCGTCCTATACGCCGTCAACGCAAGACCCGTCGGGATCGGTGACGTGTTTGCCTCTGTGCCGGCTTCGATAGCTCCCACGGTGGGGGCCGAGTTGACCACGAATACCGCCTCCACCTCGACGGTGCTCGAAGCCCAGATCAGTCCTCATGGCTTCCCGGTCTCCTACTATTTCGAATACCTGAACCAGGCTGATTATCTCGCCAACGGGGAAAGCTTCGAAGGTCCCCATCCCCCGGCACGGGCACCGGCCGGCGCCGGCGAGCTTGAGGGCGGCGTCGCGTCGGCTGTCGTCACGGGGCTCGACCCCGAAACGGAATATCGCTTCCGCGTCATCGCGAGCAGCCAATGCAACGGCCCCGAACATCCGGGTTGTGTGAGCACAGGCCCGGCCGCGCGTTTCGCGACCTACCCAGCTACGTCCGGCGTCCTTCCAGACGGTCGCATCTACGAGCTTGTCTCACCGATCGAAAAGCACGGCGGGGAGGTCATCCCGGCTTTTCCGACCAAGTGGAGCTGCGACACTGAATGTAAGCCACCGGGTCTCCAGATCACTACGACATTCCCGGTGCAAAGCACCTCGGATGGGGATGCGGTGGCGTACATGGGCTATGCGTTTTCACCATCGGAAGGCGCCGCCGTGTTCAACTCATATGTCTCGCGCAGGTCGGGGAGCGACTGGCAGACGACGGCGATGACCCCGGCACTGTTCGCGACCAAGGGCGGTAAATATTTCGCCTACAGCGCCGACCTGACAGAAGCGGTCATCGATCCAGGAGGGACAATCCAGCTCTCTCCCCTTGCGCCGACCGGACACGGCAACTTCTATTTGCTGGGTGGACCGGCTCCGAGCGCGGCAACGCCGTTGCTCACGACCGCGCCACCGCACCGCACCGGCATATTTGAAATTACATATGCGGGCCACTCTGCGGACTTCAAGGCGCAGTTCTTCAGCGCGAACGATGCACTGACGCGGGCGACGCCGTACGCGCCAGAACCACCGGATCCCGGTGCGTCGGGTAGTGATCTATACGAATGGCGCGGCGGCAGCCTCGCGTTGGTCAACGTGCTG
This sequence comes from uncultured Solirubrobacterales bacterium, assembly GCA_963714025.1. Taxonomy (GTDB): domain Bacteria; phylum Actinomycetota; class Thermoleophilia; order Solirubrobacterales; family Solirubrobacteraceae; genus Palsa-744. The sequence goes on along the minus strand of OY970221.1, from coordinate 905,550 downwards.
CCGGGAAATGCCGCTGTGGCTGGTGGCGGTGCATTCGTCTCAGAAAGCCCTGACGCCAACGGTGTCGCCGCCGACGGGCGCCGGGTGTTCTGGGCGGCGGGCGGGCATGTCTATGTCCGCGAAGATGGGCAGATCACGCGCGAGCTGCGGCATCCGGGTACCTTTCTCTCGGCCTCTGAAAATGGTGAGGAGGTGTTGTTCTCCGATGGCTGCCTTTACTCGTTGCTCACCGAAGCATGTACGGACCTCACCCAGGGCAAAGGAGGATTCAAGGGCGTCGCAGGAAGCACGGGCGACCTGTCGCGGATCTATTTCGTCGACAAGGCAGCGCTCACCTCTGAAGCTGAAGCGGGCACCTGCGAAGTTGCCGCGGGGTCGGATCAGCACGCAAGAACAGAAGAAAGCGAAGGCAAGGTTCCCCGCGGTCTTGGCTGCAACCTCTATGCCTACGAACAGGGTGTCGGTAGCACGCTTGTCACAACACTGCTCGCATCCGACGACTCGGCTGGTAGCGAGCTGCACGATTGGGCGTCCGCTTCGGGTGAACGCACGGCCGAGGCCAGCAGCGACGGGCGCTACCTCGCCTTCGTCTCGAGGGCCCAGCTGACGAGCTATGGCAACATCGGACGGTGCGATACGAACGAAAATGCAACAGGGGTAGTAGATCTCCGCGAAGCCCTTTGCGGGGAGGTCTTCCTCTATGACGCGGCTACGAAGCGCGTCTTGTGTGCTTCGTGTGACCCGACTGGTGAAGCACCTCGTGGGAATTCGTTTCTGCCGCTGATCGAGGTCGGCGGGAACTTCCCTCAACCCAGGTATCTGAGCGATCGGGGCCGGCTGTTTTTTGACAGTCAGGATCGGCTCTCTGCGGCCGATGTCAATGGTCGTGCTGAAGACGTCTATGAGGAGGAGCCGTCGGGGGTCGGGTCATGCACCAGGACCGTGAGCTGCGTGTCATTGATCTCTCCGGGCAGCGGGTCCTATGACTCGAACTTCCTGGCGATGGGTGGGGAAGGGGAACGGGAAGGTGGTGATGTGTTTTTCACGACCCGTGAACGACTGGTCCCCGCGGACAAGGACGAATTGATCGATGTCTATGATGCCCGGGTCGAAGGTGGCTTGGCCTCTGAAGCGGAAGGGCAGCCGGGTGGCTGCGTCGGTGAAACCTGCCAGGCGACGTCCAGCGCGCCGGCAGCGATTTTCGGGGCGCCGATGAGCATGACGTTCTCCGGCGCGGGCAATCTTACGCCGCCTGCGCCGGTCGCTGCCAAACCGAAGCCGCTGACGCGAGCTCAAAAGCTCACAAAGGCATTGAGGTCCTGTCGCAGTAAGAAGTCCAGAGCCGGCCGGCTTGCGTGTGGAAAGGCCGCAAGACAAAAGTACCGAGCCAAACATAAGCCCGGGAAGAATGCGTCGGCCAAGGCTCAGCGGAGGGGTAAGTAACCATGCCAAACACACTCAAGGCCATATTCGCATCGGTACGGGGAATAAGGCAGCGTGCGCGTGCGGGACGAGGCCTCGTAGCTGTTGGTCTGGTGTTCGTGTGCTCGCTCGTGATGGTCTCCTCAGCATACGCTGCGTTTGGCATCGAATCTGGGTCCCTCAGCACAACCTTCGAAGTCTCAGAAGGCCAGGTCGGGCTGCCCCAAGCGTCCTCCCATCCCTACGCGTTCACCGTCTCGTTTGCGATTAACACCGATAATAAAGGCCACTCCGAAGGCGGTCTGCTGCGCGATGTGCTGATCGATCTGCCGCCTGGGCTGATCGGTAACCAGCATTCGGTGGCTGAGTGCACCCGCCAGGAATTCGAGGGCTTCCTGCCGAACTGCACCTCGGACGCCCAGATCGGTCTGCTCACAGCGAACATCCCTGGTCTAGGTGAAGTGAGTGGCCCGATCTACAACATGGTGCCTCCCCCGGGAGTGGCAGCGCAACTCGGGTTCGGCGTCAACGGCCTCAATGCTCTCCAGAACGCTTCGCTGCGCAGCAGACGCGAAGGCTACGGTCTCCTTGTCACCACCAACGGTCTCCCGCTGGAAGTCACGGCGGTCCATGCAACGATCTGGGGAACCCCTGCGGACGAAGGCCATGACGCCCAGCGCGTCCAACAGGCTGGTAACCCCCCGGAGCCGTTCGTGGGGGCCCATATACCCTTTCTCACGCTTCCCGCCGACTGCAGCGAGCCGCTCAAGACGACCGTCTCGGTCGACTCGACGCTTGAACCGGGTCACCTCGTCTCGGCCAGCACTGAATCGCTGGACGCTGGCGGCCAGCCTGCGGCGTTGCCCGGTTGCGAAGTGGTTCCCTTCAAGCCATCCGTGTCAACGACTCCGACGGCGCTCGATGCCGCGAGCCCGAGCGGACTCGATTTCCATCTGGAGTTCCCCAACGAAGGCCTACTCAACCCCGAACCGGGTGCGATCGCGGAAACCGAGCCGGTCAAGGCCGAAGTCACCCTGCCAGCAGGGGTCACCGTGAACCCCTCGGCCGCGGCCGATCAGGCAGCATGTCCGTTGTCACAGTTCGAAGACGCCACCCCGACGTGCCCTTCGGATTCTAAGATCGGCACCGTCGTCGCGCACTCCCCGCTGCTTGAAGAACCGATCGAAGGCGGCGTCTACCTCGCCGAACAGCAGCACAATCCCTTCGGGTCGCTGCTCGCGATCTACTTCATAGCCTCCGCTCCGGTGCGCGGCCTGACGATCGCCCAGGCCGGCCACGTGCTGGTCGATCCCACCACGGGTCAGATCACCACTGTATTCGACGAACTGCCCCCGGTCCCGTACTCGAGCTTCGCGCTGTCCCTACGCGAAGGCCCCCACGGCATACTGACCACCCCGACGACGTGCGGGACCTACACCACCAAGGTCAAGCTGTATCCGTTCTCAAACCCGAGCACACCGGTCGAACTCAGCTCACCGTTCACGATCGACACGGGCACCCACGGCGGCCCGTGTGTTTCGAGCGAAGCGCAACTACCGAACCAGCCGGACTTTGAAGCGGGAACGACGACCACGTTGGCTGGTGCGTTCTCGCCGTTCGTGTTCAAGATCTCCCGCGAAGACGGAAGCCAGCACCTCGGCGCGATCAACACGACCCTTCCCGAGGGTTTGCTCGGGAAGCTTGCGGGTGTGTCGTTCTGTTCTGATGCGCAGATCGCAGCGGCAGTCGCTCGCAGCGGTGATGGTCAAGGGGGACTGGAGCAGTCCTCGCCATCGTGCCCGGAAGCCTCCCAGGTCGCCGATGTGAACATCACCGCGGGTGCCGGACCAGACCCCTACCCCGTGCAGGGCAAGGCATATCTCGCCGGTCCCTATAAGAACGCTCCGCTCAGCCTCGCGATCATCACGCCGGCGATCGCGGGACCGTTCGACCTCGGGACGGTCGTGGTGCGCGTCGCGTTGTATATCGATCCGAACACGGCGCAGATCAGTGCGGTCAGCGATCCGTTCCCCACGATCCTCGACGGTATCCCGCTGGATATCCGTTCGGTGTCGTTGAACATGAACCGGGCGGGGTTCACGTTCAATCCGACCAACTGCGAACCGTTGAGCGTGACCGGCCAAGCGATCTCCACCCTCGGCCAGGCCGTGGGATTGTCCGACCGCTTCCAAGTCGGCGGCTGCCAAAACCTACCGTTCAAACCAGGCATGGCAATCAGTACGCAGGGCAAGACAAGCAAAGCCAACGGTGCAAGCCTCACCGTCAAGGTCTCTCAGAAGCCCGGTGAAGCGGACATCCACAAGGTCTACCTGACATTGCCCACGGTCCTACCCGCACGCTTGACGACGCTGCAGCAGGCGTGCACCGAAGCGCAGTTCAACGCGAACCCAGCAGGTTGCCCTCCAGGGTCGTTCATCGGGACAGCCAAGGCCCTCACGCCGATCCTGAACGTACCCCTCGCTGGCCCGGCGATCCTCGTATCCCACGGTGGCGCCGCGTTCCCCGATGTCGTGTTCCTATTGCAGGCCAACGAACGCGGAGCGGACATCCGGGTAGACCTGGATGGCAAGACGGACATCAAGAAAGGCGTCACGTACTCCCGGTTCGAAACGGTCCCCGACGCTCCGATCACGAGCTTTGAAACGAGCCTGCCGCAGGGTCCGCACTCTGTTCTCGCCGCAACGGGGAACCTATGCGCGGGCAAGCTCACGATCCCGACGGAACTGACGGGCCAGAACGGTGCGCTGGTCAAAAAGAGCACCGCCGTCACGGTCACGGGGTGCGCCAAGACCAAGGTTCTGACCCGCGCACAGAAACTCGCGCTTGCGCTGAGGGCTTGCAAGAAGAAAGCGAAGGGCAAGAAGCGCACCGCCTGTGAACGCGCCGCACGGAAGAAATACGGGCCACTCAAGAAGGCCAAGAAAGCCACCAAGAAGAAGTAGTCACAGCCCTCGCCTGCTTCCGCGGCGCCGGCAGCTGCGGTGACCGGCGCCGACAGCGCTGGCGGTGGGACCCGCTGTGCGTCTCCCGCCAAAGCCCGCTTCGTGACCTTCACGAAGTAGCGCTCAGCTCTTCGAGTCGAACAGCTCTTCGAGGTAGAAGCGCGTCTTGGCCGGAGGATCCTGCAGCGGGTACATCTCTCGGAGCAGCTTGATCGCGTCCTCCGGGTTGTGCAGGTCGCACTCGCGCAGCAGCAGCTCGATGTCCTCGTCGTCCTCTCCGAGGCGCATCGCCATGAGCTTCATCGCGAGGAGGTATCTGGGGGAGGCCGTGGTCACTTCGATTCCGTGGATGTCCGCGATCGGGCGAGGATCGTGGTCGTTGCCGGGCATGTATCCCTTGGCGGCGTCGTTCAGCCAGTCCTCGGGTAGCCCGAGGTTCTCGGCCACCGTCGCGGCCGCTTCGTAGATCGCGCTCTTGGGCTCGAACACGGCGTCGATGTCCTTGGTGATCCTCCGCGTGGAGTAGGCGAGCGCCATCGCGGCGCCGCCGACGATGAAGACCTGTCCCCGCAGGTCCCGCCGCGTGAGCTCGTCGCCGAGCGCCTGCAGCGCCTGCACGATCGTGGCGCGCGTGAACGCGTGGTCAGGCACGGTCGAACACCTCGCGCGCGATGAAGACGCCGTGGCGGGCGAACACGGCCGGTGTGTTGGCGAGCGTGTAGGCGTGGAAGGCAGGGCGGCTTGCGACGAACCACCAGGGCTCGACGAACCGCTCGGGGCCGTCCACCCATCTCGGCGCGGGGATCGCGCTCTCGTCGGCGAAGAACTCCGCTGTGCCCGCGAGCGCAGCATCGAAGCGGGCCGCGCCGGTGGGCGGGGGCTCGTCGGTCAGGAGCGCGAGCCGGCCAGGGCGCGATGAGCCTCTGAAGTCGTCGGCGAAGCCGAACAGCAGCCGCAGCGCGTCGCGCTCGTTATCTTGCTCGAGGTCCTCCGCGATCGTCTCGGCGAGCTCCGCGAGCGAGGCCGCTCCGCGGCGCACGCGGGGGAGGGCATGCAGCTCGACGTCGTGCTCGCATGCGCCGAGCAGTCGCCGCAGCGTGGCCAGGTTCGGTGCCCGGCCGCCGGACTCATAGGCCGCGACAGCCGGCTGTGCCGTGCCCGCGCGTGCTGCGAGCTGGGCTTGGGTGATACCCGCCGCGTGGCGCGCGTCCCGGAGCATCGTCGCGATCTCCATACTCATCAGTATACACGTTTAGATATACAGTGCCAAATGAGATCGGCGCGATTTTCGACCGTTCGCAAGCGCGTTGAAAACATCGACGTGCACCGGTGTTGACCGGTTGGACAGGTCGTGTTTGGCTTTGTAGAGCCGTTTCTGGTAGGGGGCTTGACGTCCGGTGTGTTATGTGCTTATGATTGTTGGGTAAGGGTGCTCTGGAGGAAGGGGCACACAGATAGATCGGGTTTGGGTCGGTCTCGTGACCGGTTTCAAGCGCTTATCAGGGGATGTACGGGAGAGGGAGCCGGGTCGCCACATGAGGGGTTGTTTTCGCGTGTTTTCTTTGGGAACATATGTGACGGGAGTCGGTGTGCGTCAGGGCATGCCCGTAGGTAGATGCGTCAGCAGCGCTGACACATCTCTCTCTCTCTCTCTCTCTCTTGTCCCAGTAGCACCCCTCCTCTAGCAGCCGATCCGGGCCGGCTACCAGCCCCCTCCGCGGGGCTTGGTAAACCACGGCCTACCGCGCCTTGTTCGGAGATACCCTGCCACGCGCTCGGTGATGTTCGCCGTCCGCTCAAGGTAACGCGAGACCGGAACAGTGCTTACACGCACGCGAACGTCCGGCAAGCCCACCGCGAGCGGACCTGTCGCGCGCCTGGAGGCGCAGCATGACGCCAGCAAGCGCAACACAGCGCCCGCGCCCTCGCGGACGTGTGAGCGGGCGCGCGCCGGTTGGCTCGCCCCGTGTGCAGCTCTCAGAGATGCAGCGCGCACGGTTGTTGAACGCGGCCGTGGCAAGCATCGACGAGCTGGGCTACACGGGCGCAACGGTCGCGCACATAGCGGCTCGTGCGCGGGTGTCGCGTAAGACCTTCTATGACCTGTTCGCCGGTCGTGAGGATTGCCTGTTGGCGATCTTGCAGGACACCGTGAACCGGATAGCTGTGGATCTCGTGGGCTCCGAGGCTCGGGGTTTGTCTTGGCGTGAGCGTGTGCGGGCGGGGTTGTGGGAGATCCTGTCGTGTTTTGATCGTGAGCCTGCGCTTGCGCGGGTGTGTGTGGTGCAGAGCGCGCGTGGTTCACAGCGTGTGTTGGAGTATCGCGAGGAGATACTCGGACGCCTGGCGTGTGTGATCGACGAGGGTCGTCATGAGAGCGCGCGTGCGGTAAGGACTCCGCCGTTGACGGCGGAGGGTCTTGTCGGTGCGGTCGTGGCGATCGTTTACAAGCGCTTGCTCAAAGGCGCGGGGAATGAACCGTTTACGGATCTTTTGGGGGAGTTGATGAGCATGATCGTCTTGCCGTATTTGGGTCCCGGGATGGCACGCAAGGAACGTGACCGTGCCTTGCCCACCGTTCTACGCGCGCCGAGCGCGCTCGTGCGTGATGCCGCTGTGAGCGCCGGTGCTGATGATCCGCTGAAGGATGTGCCGATGCGGATCACGTATCGCACGGCGCGGGTGCTGCAGGCTGCCGCTGCTCACCCCGGGGCGAGCAATCGTCTGATCGGTGAGCAGGCCGATACGTATGACCAGGGTCAGGTCTCGAAGCTTCTTGGGCGTTTGCAGCGCCTGGGGTTGCTCGTGAACGCGGGTGGGGGACAGGCTAAAGGCGAACCGAACGCTTGGAGCTTGACCGCGCTCGGGGAGAACGTCACCCAGCAACTCGCACTGGACACAGTGGTCGTCAAGCAATCGTCAATTGGAACAGGAAAACAGGGGAGGAATCAGTGAGCATGCGTATGCAGGCATCGTCTACCGCAGAGACCGGCGGCCAAGCCACCATCCGTGGCCGCATCGTCGGGTGTTTTGGGCGTTCGCCTCGCCTCACCCTTTCCGTCGCCCTGGCGGCTCTCTTTATTCTTGTCCCCGCCACGCAGGCCTTCGCTGAAGAAGGGCACGTCAAGCTGAATATCGTTGGTACTGGTAGTGGTGAAGTCAAGAGCGAAGAAGAACCATTGTTTGAATTTAAACCGGGGATCCCACCGATCGCTTGTACCTATGACGGCACGAGTCAGCAAGGTCAATGTGAAAACGTTCCCGACCTGCTTTCCGGGGAAGCGGGCTTCTATGTTGAGCTGCTGAAAGCTTCTCCGGCTCCTGGTTCGGAATTTGTGGGGTGGACTGTTGACAAGGGTTATGATCCCGGGGAATGTGAGCCAAACAGTTACTTTGGGCCAACTGGTTGCCTGGTCTCCAACGAAGAAGAAGGAGTGGGAGTCGGGTGGGAAATCACTGCCGATTTCAAGTTTGCAGCTCCTTCCTCCTTCAAGCTCGAATTGAGTAGTACGGGCACCGGTTCCGGCACGTTCATGTGCCGGGAACTGCCGAGCGTCTCCGACGAAGCTTGTAAGTCGGAATACGGAGCAGGCCAAGAAGTCGAAGTCATCGCTGATCCGGCCGCGGGTTCGGAATTCATTAAATGGACGGGTGATTGCACCGGGTCTGGTCCCTGTGTGCTGCCGATGACAGCTGACCACAGCGTCGATGGTGTATTCAACAAAGAAGCGGCTCATCCCGCGGTCCTTTCGGTTTTCAAGAGCGGTGGCGGCGCGGGAACGGTGCTGAGCAGCCCGGCTGGGATCTCTTGTGGGAGCGAACCATGTGAAGCGACTCTCGAACAGGGCGATGTCATCACCCTTGAAGCTCATGCTACTACGGGTTCGGTGTTCGCTGGTTGGGTTGGCTGTCGCGCTGTTGCGGGGGAAGTGAGCAAGTGTCACGTGACATTGGGCTCCGCGACGGTCGAAGTCACCGCCGTTTTCCTCACCGAAGGCCAGAAGGGTGCGTCCGGAGAAACACCGACCGTGAGCGAATTCGATGGTTCGCACGAACCGGGTAGTCATCCGTGTGGGGGTAGAGGTGGTGTGCAGATCTCTACCGCGACCGCAACCAAGTATGTGTGTGATGGCACTATCGGCAAAGATGGGGAAAGAGGCGAAATCGGTTTCCCCGGCCCGGAAGGCCCGCAGGGCCCCGCCGGCACGGCAGGCGGTCAGGGCAACCAGGGCGCTCAAGGCGCACAGGGTCTCCAGGGACCACTGGGACCTCTGGGTCCCCAGGGCTCGCAGGGTAAGCAGGGTCCGGCCGGTCCGGCGGGCAAGGTGACGTGCAGGGTGCAGCAGCAGAAGGGCGCTAAGACGACCAAGGTCACGTGCACCGTCAAGTATCAGGGCGCCACCGCCTCGGCCTCCAGTGCAATGGTGCACTGGTCGCTGAGCCGTCAAGGCCACACTGTCCGTCGCGGCACCGCCCATCACGGCAGGCTCGGGCTGGGCTATCTAAAGCGCGGCCACTATCGCCTGCACATCCAGGGACAGACAGGAAGCCGACTGATAGTCGTCGGCTGAGAACCAGGCGAGCAAGCGACAACAAAGGCCAGGAGAACGAGAGATGCCATATCAACAGAAAAAGGGCTTCAAGCCCACAGCAAGGTCTATGCTCACAGTGGTCTTGATCGTCACGGGTTCGCTCTGCCTGCCCTCTCTCGCCTGTGCCAACTATGAACAGTCCCTCGAACATTTCGGAGTCAGCGGCGAAGCCGAACAGCTGAATAAGTCACGTGCGATCGCTGTGAACGCTGACGGTGCGGGTGGTGTGGAAGCGGGGAGTATCTATGTCGTCGGGCGGAACGGTCGCGTTTTGCGGTTTTCACACGGTGCTGAAGGTGAACCGCCTCAGTTTCAGGAAGCGTGGGGTTGGGGCATCGGTAAAAACGCGGGGGAACCTCTGCCTGAATTCCAGCGTTGCGGGCCGGCTTACGCCGCAGAACCCCGCCCCGCGGGCACCTTCCCGACCTGCCGGCCACCAAAGACAACAGGCACCACGGGCGGGCTCGGTGGCGAACAGGTCGGCAATTTCTTTGAACTTGGGGGTGTGGCGGTGGACCAGGCCACGGGCGACGTGTATGTGCTCAACGTTCCCTCACAGGGTCACCGTGAACGCCATCTGATCGAAGTCTTCACTCCGACGGGGCAAGCCATCGGGGAAGGATTTGGCGATGAGGGTCGCTCGACGCCGTTCAATTCACCGGAATCGATCGCCGAAGGCCCGCAAAACCTTCACGAACAAGGTACCTCCCAATCCGATGGTATCGCTGTCGATGACACCGGGATCGTCTATGTGATCGATCGGGATTTTGTTGGACTGATAGGCATCCAGGAGGCGCGGGTGATGTCGTTTGAACCAACGCAGCCGGGCGACTATGAACACTATGTTTACGCTGGGCAGAACAAGGACATCACGACCAGCTCGGATAATCCGTTTATACGTATCGCGCTGGTCGGGTCGACCGACCTGGTTGCGGGGAGCACCGAATTGGTCCGTGAGTACGCGACTGGTGGGGGCTCTGAACCGGTCTGCACGCATCATGTGTCGGGTGGACAACTGGAAGGCTTGACTGCGAATCCGCTGACCGGTGAAGTCTTTGACTTCGTACACGGGAGGCACGGGGTGATTCATCGTCTCGGGCCGTGCAACACGACTACCCACGATTTTCCGGAAATCCAGGAACTAGCACTGGCGCCGCAGACCGGACAGTTGTACGGTTTGGCGGTGAACCCACATCTGGCTTGGAGTGCTCGGCGACCGGCCGGCGTGCTCTACGGTTCCGATTCAGAAGAACACGATACTACCGAACCCAAACAACTAGGGATCGGTGACATCTTTGTCACGGCCGAAGGCCAGGCTCCTGTGGTTACTTCCGAGTCTGTCCTCAACACGACGTCGACCACGACGACGTTTCAATCCATGATCGATCCGCGAGGGTCGACCACCAATTTCCGCTTCCAATATTTGAGCAAAGCCGATTATGACGCCGACGGTGAAAGCTTCGAAGGCCCAAAGTCCCCAGGGCTCGCCCCGTCATCGTCTCCGGCGACGGTTGGTAATGGAGATATCGCGACCGCTGCGGTTTCCGGTCTCGTGCCCGACACCGAATATCGCTTCCGTGTGGTCGCTACCAGCGAATGCTTGGGTCCCGGCGAACATCTGTGTGAAGCGGTCGGCCCCACGGCAGCGTTTAGCACCTACCCGATTTCTGTTGCGGGCTTGCCTGACGGGCGTGTCTATGAGCTCGTCTCGCCGATACAGAAGCAGGGTGGAGAGGTCTTCCCCGCCGACCCCGACATCTCTAGTTGTCTGACGGAATGCAAGCCCCCGGGAGTAGCCAGCAGCGGGGCGGTCTTTCCGGTGCAGAGCGCTGCCGGTGGTGATGAAGTTGCCTATGAGGGCTATCCGTTTTCGTCGGCCGAAGGCGCGGCGGTATACAACTCCTACATTTCCCGCCGCACTCCCGCGGGGTGGCAGACCATTGCGATGAGTCCCCGGTTGTTGGCGAACAGTTCAGGGGTCTCCTACAGCGAATCGTTGGGCGAAGGCTTGATCACGCAGACCGCCGCCCCGCAGTTGACCGAGGATGCTCCCGATGGTTACGGGAATCTCTATTTGCAGCAGGCCAGTGACCCGAGTGTGCTGCGACCGTTGCTCACAGAGGCTCTGTTCGCTGCCCATCCGCCGCATCGCGAACAGATTGCCTGGAAGCTGGAATACGCTGGTCACTCGCCTGATTTCTCGGCGCAGTACTTCACGGTCAATGATGCTCTGACCGGCCCGGGAACCTATGCTCCCGAACCGATCGATCCCGGCCCGAATGGGCGTGACCTCTATGAATGGCGGGGAGGCAGCCTCAACCTCGTAAATGTCCTGCCCGGTAACACGACTGTGGCCACAGGTGCCTCCTTCGCGTCCGCCAGTCCCGACACTCACGCGGTGTCCACTAGTGGACACCGCGTCTTCTGGGAAGCGGGCGGTCATCTTTATGTGCGCGAAGACAATCGGACCACGCGCGAAGTTCATGACTCCGGCAGCTTCCTCACCGCGTCCTCCGACGGTCTCGAAGCTCTGCTCTCCGACGGCTGTCTCTACTCTTTGACGACCGCGAATTGTAGGGATCTAACCCAGGGCCAGGGGGGATTCCTGGGCGTCGTCGGCCAGAGCGAAGATCTCTCCCGGATCTACTTCATCGACAAGGCAGCGTTGACCGGCGAAGGCGAAGCTGGAACCTGCCAGACGCCAGACTCAAGAACTAGAGAAGGAGAAGAAGAAAAGGAAGGGAAGGTTCCGGCGGGTTTTGGTTGCAACCTCTACCTCTACGAAGCGGGTGTCGGGACGCGCTTCGTCGCCACGCTTCCCGCTCGGGACGGTGAGAAATTCCCGGAACTCGACGACTGGGCGGTGGAACCGGGCCGGCGTACCGCCGAGGCGAGCCCAAACGGCCGCTACCTCGCCTTTGGTTCGACCGCCCGGTTGACCGGTTACGACAACGTCGGACCTTGCAGAGAACCCGAATTTGGCAGCAAACAATCCCGAATTTGGTCGCGATGCCTGCAAGGAGACCTTTCTGTATGACTCGACTACCGAGCGTCTTACGTGCCCTTCTTGTAATCCGGTAGGCGAAGTGCCACTCGGCAAGTCGACTCTGCGCGTGATGGGGAATGCCGTAAAGAGTGCATGGTTGCCCCAGCCGCGCTACTTGACTAATCAGGGGCGGCTCTTCTTCGACAGTTCTGAGCGCTTGTCGCCGCAGGATACCAACGGGGGGGTTGAAGATGTCTATGAGGCCGAGCCGGAGGGTGTGGGATCGTGCGGGCGCGCAAACGGTTGTGTTTCACTGATCTCACCCGGCACTGGGTCGGTCGACTCCAACTTCCTCGCGATGGACGAAAACGGAGAAAACGTGTTCTACACCAGCCGCGAACAGTTGGTCAAGCAGGACACGGACGGCCTGATCGACGTTTACGATGCTCGCGTCGGTGGGGGGTTCGCGAGCGAAAGCGAAGCGCCGGAATGCCACGGAGAAGCATGCCAGCCGACCATAAGCCCCCTGACGGCTTTCAGTTCGGGAACATCGGGCTTTCTGGATGCCGGCAACATCGAGCCGGAAAACCAACCGGAAAACAAGCCGGCAAAGATCCAGCGAAAGGCTCAGCAGTGCGCGAAGGGCAAGATCAAGCAGAAGGGCAGGTGCGTCGTCAAGCGGAAGGCTAAGAAGCAAAAGAAGAAAGCGAAGAAGAGCACGCCACGAACCAGCAATCACAAGCGTGGGGGTGCCAAGTGACCCGCTTCAACCAAATGCGTGTCCTGGTCGGGCTTCTGGCAGCGGCTATGCTGGTTGGTCCCGCTGCCGCTGCCCACGCCGACTTCGGGATCGAACCGGGGAGCTTCCACACCTCCTTCGAAGTATCCAAAGGCGTCATCGGCGTCCCCCAGGCATCGTCTCATCCGTACGCGTTTACGATCGGTTTCAAACTCAATACTGATGGTGAAGGTCACTCCGTGGGTGGCCAATTGCGGAGCATCGTGATCGATCTGCCACCCGGCTTTGCGGGTGACCCCTTCGTGACCGGACGCTGCACTCGCCAGGAATTCGAGGGGTTCGTCCCCAGCTGCTCGCCCAATTCCCAGATAGGCATAATCCGTGCCAATCTGCCCGAACTCCACACCGAAGCAGGCGGCCCCCTATACGACATGGTGCCACCGCCCGGTGTCGCGGCCCAGCTCGGTTTCGCGGTAGCGGGGTTTAACGCCCTGCCGGAAATCTCGCTCCGCTCTGAAACCCCGAATCCTTCAGAACGCTACGGGCTGCACGTCGCAACCTACGACCTGCCGCTGGAAGTCACCGCGATAGAAGTGACGGTCTGGGGAACACCAGCCGACCCAGGACACGACCCCGAACGGGGCGCTGATGGGGCCGGCGGAACCGGCGAAGGAACTGCTTATGTCGGAGCGCATCAGGCCTTTCTCACGCTGCCCGCGGAGTGTTCGGAAGCGATCCGTACCACGGTCGAAGTCGACTCGAAGTCCAACCCGGGGCATTACGTCAAAGCCGAAGCGCTCTCGCGTGACAACGGCGGCAATCCGGCCGCTCCACAGAGTTGCGGTTCAGTGCCGTTCACGCCCAGGGTGACGGCGTCCACGACATCCCGCGCCGCCTCCGCCCCCTCGGGTTTGGACTTCGAACTAGGCCTGCCCAACGAAGGATTGACCAACCCGAGCGGGATCGCCGAAACGGAGCCCGGGAAGGTCGAAGTCGAACTACCCCAGGGCGTCATCGCCAACCCATCCACCGCCGCCGGTCTGACCGCCTGCAGCGAGAAGCAGTTCGAAGAAGCAACTGTCACGAACGCCGGTTGTCCCGCATCGTCCAAGCTCGGCACCCTGTTCGCTCGCAGTCCGTTGATCGAAGAACCGGTCGAAGGATCGGTGTATGTGGCGACCCCTCACGCAAACCCCTTCGACAACCTGCTCTCCCTCTACATCGTCGCCGCTGCGCGCGAACGTGGTGTCCTGATCAAGCAGGCAGGACGGGTGGACATCAACCAGGCAACGGGCCAGTTGACGACCACCTTTGATGGTCTGCCACCGCTGCCCTACTCCTCCTTCCAGTTGGACCTGCGCGAAGGGCCGCGGGCGCCGTTGACGACACCCCTTGGGTGCGGCGCCTATAAGGCTACCGCGAGGCTCTATCCCTTCTCAGAACCAGGAACGGCGACGGTAAGGACCGTTCCGCTGACGATCAACTCTGGTCCCGAAGGCGGTGGTTGTGTTGGTTCCGAAGCGCAGTTGGCGAACAGTCCTAGTTTTGAAGCCGGCAGCCAGACGCCGTTGGCGGGGAGCTACTCCCCCTTCGTTCTGAACCTGGGTCGTAGCGAGGTCGATCAGCGGTTCAAGGCGATCGACACGACCCTTCCCGAGGGATTGCTCGGGAAGCTCGCGGGTGTGCCGTTCTGCTCTGACGCGCAGATCGCAGCGGCGGTCGCTCGCAGCGGTGATGGTCAAGGGGGACTGGAGCAGTCCTCGCCATCGTGCCCGGAAGCCTCCCAGGTCGCCGGTGTGAACATCACCGCGGGTGCCGGACCAGACCCCTACCCCGTGCAGGGCAAGGCCTATCTTGCCGGGCCCTATAAGAACGCTCCCCTCAGTCTCGCGATCGTCACGCCCGCGATCGCGGGACCGTTCGACCTGGGAGCGGTGGTCGTGCGTGTCGCGTTGTATATCGATCCGAATACGGCGCAGATCAGTGCGATCAGCGATCCGCTACCGACAATCCTGGACGGGATCCCGCTAGACATCCGTTCGATCTCGCTGAACATGAACCGGGCGGGGTTCACGTTCAACCCGACCAACTGCGAACCACTGAGCGTGACCGGACAAGCGGTCTCCACTCTCAATCAGGCCGCGAGCCTGTCCGATCGTTTCCAGGTCGGTGGTTGCCAAAACCTGCCGTTCAAACCAGGCATGGCTATCAGCACGCAGGGCAAGACCAGCAAAGCCAACGGTGCGAGCCTCACCGTCAAGGTGTCCCAACATCCCGGTGAAGCGGACATCCACAAGGTCTACCTGACGCTGCCCACGGTCCTGCCCGCACGCCTGACGACACTTCAGCAGGCATGCACGGAAGCACAGTTCAACGCGAACCCCGCAGGTTGCCCGCCCGGATCGTTCATCGGGACAGCGAAGGCCCTCACACCGATCCTGAACGTCCCGCTGACGGGTCCCGCAATCCTCGTGTCGCATGGTGGTGCGGCGTTCCCGGATGTCGTGTTCCTGCTCCAAGCAAACGAACGTGGAGCGACCATCCGTATCGACCTGGACGGCAAGACGGACATCAAGAAAGGCATCACGTACTCGCGTTTCGAAACGGTCCCCGACGCTCCGATCACGAGCTTTGAAACGAGCCTGCCCCAAGGACCCCACTCCGTCCTGGCCGCGACAGGGAACCTGTGTGCGGGCAAACTCGCGATCCCGACAGAACTCACCGGTCAGAACGGTGCGCTGGTCAAACAGAACACCCCCGTCACGGTCACGGGATGCCCGAAGGCGAAGGTCCCGACCCGCGCACAAAAACTCGCGCTCGCGTTGAAGGCTTGTCACAAGAAGCCCAAGGGCGCCAAGCGGACGAACTGCGAACGCGCCGCACGGCGTAAGTACGGGCCTGTCAAGAAGGCCAAGAAGGCAGCCAAGAAGAAGTAGAAGGAGTGCGGCGGCTCAGCGTAGGTGTTGCACCCTGTTGCGCAGCGAGTCCTCCGGGGCGTGTTCGGCGAGCAGCTCGGACAGCGTCTGCACCCAGAGGGAGATGGTCTTCTTGCTGCGGGGCAGTGTTGCGTCGAATGTGAAGATCATTCCGTAGTGCAGGTCTCCCGCGATGAGAAATTGGTTATGGATGGCTTGGAAGTCGGCGATGTCGTTGGTCACGATCGCGCGGCGCTCGGCGGCCATGCTGCGAACGAGGTCGCGGTCCCGGCGGCCCGCGAGGTCCGGTCGATCCTTCTTGACGGCCTGTACGTCATGGCCATGGTCTCGCAGCTCGCGGGCGATCCGCGGGGAGATCATCTCGTCGAGCAACAGCCTCACGCAAGCGCCTGTTGCTGGCGTTCCCAGCGCTCGCGCTCATGCTCGGCGATAGCGTGAACACGCTCGATCCACGCATCGACGTCGTCCTTGTAGTCGGCGTAGTAGCGCAGGCAAGCATCCACATGCTCGATCGGGATCTCCAGATACTCGGCGGCTTCCTCGACCGAGTTGTTGTTCTGTCTGATGGTGGTGATGACGTCTGCGACGTCCAGTCGTGTGCCGGACAGTGCGGGCCGACGGCCGGCCTCGCCATCGTGGAAGTAGATGAGCGGGTGCTCGTCGCGGCGCAGGCCCTCCTCGATGTAGCGCTCCGCCAGTGCTGTCTGAGGAGCATGGGCTTCCCGAGCGCGCTGCTTCAGGCGCCTGATGGTGATGCGGTCAAAGCGAAACGCGATGCTCTGCTTGGTCGTCGACGAAGCCATATGCCATACGAGTATAGCGATGTATTGCATGTGGATCCGAAGGGCGGATATGTGGCGTTCACGAAGTAGCTTGGATGGCGCGGCGGGGCAGCATCAGGGTCGCCGTCGCCTCATGTGGGTCGAAGATCACGGGCGCGCACGGGCGTTGACCTGTTAGGCGGGTCGTGTTTGGCTTTGTAGAGCCGTTTCTTGCAGGGGGCTTGACGTTCGGTGTGTTATGTGCTTATGATTGTTGGGTAAGGGTGCTCTGGAGGAAGGGCACACAGATAGATCGGGTTTGGGTCGGTTCTCGGACCGGTTTCAAGCGCTTATCAGGGATGTTGGGGAGAGGGAGCCGGGTCGCCACATGAGGGGTTGTTTTCGCGTGTTTTCTTTGGGGACATATGTGATGGGGGTCGGTGTGCGTCAGGGCGTGCCCGTAGGTAGATGCGTCAGCAGCGCTGACACATCTCTCTCTCTCTCTCTCTCTCTCTTGTCCCAGTAGCACCCCTCGTCTAACCGGCAATAACCGCCGGTTTTCCACCCCGTTCGCGGGGTGTGGCACATCACGCCCTCACGCGCCCTGTTCGAAGATACCCTGCCACGCGCGTGAGGATGTTTGCCGCCCGAGCGATGTAGCAAGAGACCGGAACAGTGCTTACACGCACGCGAACGTCCGGCAAGCCCACCGCCAGTCGTAT
Organism: uncultured Solirubrobacterales bacterium; assembly: GCA_963714025.1. GTDB lineage: Bacteria > Actinomycetota > Thermoleophilia > Solirubrobacterales > Solirubrobacteraceae > Palsa-744. Next base: position 888,429 of record OY970221.1, on the reverse strand, counting down.
TGCAGCGCGCCTGGAGGCGTAGCTGGACAACCAAGCGCTTACTTCTCCCACCGCGAATGGACCTGCCGCGCGCCTGGAGGCGTAGCTCTAATACAGCACACGTCTCTTGCTCCATCTCACAACGCCCTGTTTTGGGGGGTGCGTCGTGGCTTCTAGCGTGGGCGTTCCTCATCGTGGTGTCGTCAAGCGTCCGCGCCAGCGCGTGGGGAACCGTGCGGTCGGCTCGCCCCGTGTGCAGCTCTCGGAGATGCAGCGTGCGCGGTTGTTGAACGCGGCCGTGGCGTGTATCGACGAGCTGGGTTACACGGGTGCAACGGTTGCGCACATAGCGGCTCGTGCGCGGGTGTCGCGCAAGACCTTCTATGACCTGTTCACCGGGCGTGAGGACTGCCTGCTGGCGATCCTGCAGGACACCACGAACCGGATAGCTGTGGATCTCGCGAGTGCCAACTCCGGAAGCTTGCCTTGGCGTGAGCGTGTGCGTGCGGGTTTGTGGGAGATCCTGTCTGTCTTTGATCGTGAACCCGCGATTGCGCGGGTGTGTGTGGTGCAGAGCGCGCGTGGCTCACAGCGCGTGTTGGAGTATCGCGAGGAGATCCTCGCGCGCCTGGCGGGTGTGATCGACGAGGGTCGTCATGAGAGCGCGCGTGCGGTGCGCACCCCGCCGTTGACGGCCGAGGGCCTTGTTGGAGCGGTCGTAGCGATCGTGTACAAGCGCTTGCTCAAAGGCACGGGGGATGAGCCGTTCACGGATCTTTTGGGTGAGCTGATGAGCATGATCGTGCTGCCGTATCTCGGGCCGGCGATGGCGCGCAAGGAACGTGATCGTGCCTTGCCCACCGTTCTACGCGCGCCGAGCGCGCTCGTGCGGGATGCCGCTACGAGCGCCGGTGCTGATGATCCGTTGAAGGACGTGCCGATGCGGATCACGTATCGCACGGCGCGGGTGTTGCAGGCCGCGGCGGCTCATCCCGGCGCCAGCAATCGCCTCATCGGTGAGCAGGCTGACACTTATGACCAGGGTCAGGTCTCAAAGCTCTTGGGGCGCCTGCAGCGTTTGGGGTTGCTCGTGAACGAGGGTGGGGGACAGGCCAAAGGCGAACCAAACGCCTGGAGTTTGACCGCGCTTGGGCAGAGCGTCACCGAACAACTCGCACTGGACGCCATGGTCGTCAAGCAATCGTCAATTGGAATAGGAAAACAGGGGAGGACTCAGTGAGCATGCGTATGCAGGCATCGTCTACCGCAGAGACCGGCGGCCAAGCCACCATCCGTGGCCGCATCGTCGGGCGTTTTGGGCGTTCGCCTCGTCTCATCTTTGCCGTTGTCTTGGCGGCTCTTTTTGTTCTTGTTCCTGCTGCGCAGGCCTTTGCTGAAGAAGGGCATGTCAAGCTCAACATAGTCGGCACTGGCAGTGGCAAAGTCGAAAGTCAAGAATATGAAAATTTCGGTGTCAGGCCGGGCAGTCCAGTGATCGTTTGCTCTTATAGCGGTTCCGTCGAGAGCGGTGTTTGCGAAAACACTCCGGCTTTGGTGGAAGAAGCTGAAGGTTTCTATGCGCAGAAGCTGGAGGCGTCCCCTGCTGCCGGTTCTGAATTCGTCGGTTGGACGGTCAACAAGGGCTATGATCCTAACGAATGTGAGCCCAACAGCACCTTCGGACCGAACGGCTGCCTTTTCTATAACGCAGAAGAAGGGGTTGGAGTCGGGTGGGAAATCACTGCCGATTTCAAGCTTGCAGCTCCTTCCTTCTTCAAGCTCGAATTGAGTAGTACGGGCACCGGTTCCGGCACGTTCATGTGCCGGGAACTGCCGAGCGTCTCCGACGAAGCTTGTAAGTCGGAATACGGAGCAGGCCAAGAAGTCGAAGTCATCGCTGATCCGGCCGCGGGTTCGGAATTCATTAAATGGACGGGTGATTGCACCGGGTCTGGTCCCTGTGTGCTGCCGATGACAGCTGACCACAGCGTCGATGGTGTATTCAACAAAGAAGCGGCTCATCCCGCGGTCCTTTCGGTTTTCAAGAGCGGTGGCGGCGCGGGGACGGTGGTGAGCAGCCCGGCTGGGATCTCTTGTGGGAGCGAACCATGTGAAGCGACTCTCGAACAGGGCGATGTCATCACCCTTGAAGCTCATGCTGCTACGGGTTCGGTGTTCGCTGGTTGGGTTGGCTGTCGCGCTGTTGTGGGGGAAGTGAGCAAGTGTCACGTGACATTGGGCTCCGCGACGGTCGAAGTCACCGCCGTTTTCCTCACCGAAGGCCAGAAGGGTGCGTCCGGGGAAACACCGACCGTGAGCGAATTCGATGGTTCGCACGAACCGGGTAGTCATCCGTGTGGGGGTAGAGGTGGTGTGCAGATCTCTACCGCGACCGCAACCAAGTATGTGTGTGATGGCACTATCGGTAAAGACGGGGAAAGAGGCGAAATCGGTTTCCCCGGCCCGGAAGGCCCGCAGGGTTCTGCCGGTGCAACAGGCGGTCAGGGCAACCAAGGCAACCAGGGCGCTCAAGGCGCCCAGGGTCTCCAGGGACCACTAGGTCCCCTGGGTCCGCAGGGTAAGCAGGGTCCGGCCGGTCCGGCGGGCAAGGTGACGTGCAAGGTGCAGCAGCAGAAGGGAGCTAATACGACCAAGGTCACGTGCACCGTCAAGTATCAGGGTGCGACCGCTTCGGCCTCCAGCGCAATGGTGCGCTGGTCGCTGACCCGTCACGGTCACATCATCCGTCGCGGTGCCACCAGTCACGGTCGACTCACGCTCGGCTACTTGCACAGCGGTCGCTACCGCCTGCACATCCAGGGACAGAAAGGCAGCCGACTGATAGTCGTCGGCTGAGAACCAGGCGAGCAAGCGACAAACAAAGGCCAGGAGAACGAGAGATGCCATATCAACAGAAAAAGGGCTTCAAGCGCACAGCAAGGTCTATGCTCACAGTGGTCTTGATCGCCACGGGTTCGCTCTGCCTGCCCTCTCTCGCTTGCGCTAATTATGAAGAGGCGCTGGAGCATTTCGGGGTCTCCGGCGAAGCCGAACAGTTGAACCGGTCGCAGGCGATCGCCGTGAACGATGACGGCTCGGGTGGCGTGGAAGCAGGAAGCATCTATGTCGCCGGACAGAACGGTCGCGTGTTGCGGTTTTCGCATGGTGCTGAAGGTGAACCGCCTCAGTTTCGGGAAGCGTGGGGCTGGGGCATCGGTAAAAACGCTGGGGAACCGCTGCCTGAATTCCAGCGTTGCGGGCCGGCCTACGCGGCAGAACCCCGTCCCGCGGGCACCTTCCTGACCTGCCGGCCACCAAGTAAAACGGGCCAAGGAGGTCTCGGCGGCGAACAGGCCGGCAACTTCACTGAACTTGGAGGCGTGGCGGTGGACCAGGCCACGGGCGACGTGTATGTGCTCAACAGTCCCAATCCCGGTCACCGTGAACACCATCTGATCGAGGCCTTCACCCCGACGGGGCAGGCCGTCGGGGCGGGATTTGGCGATGAGGGTCGGTCGCAACCGTTGAACTCGCCGGAATCGATCGCCGAAGGCCCACAAAACCTTCACAGACAAGGTTTCACCACATCCGAGGGTATCGCTGTTGATGACAGGGGGATCGTCTATGTAATTGATAAGGATTTTGTTGGACTGATAGGCAGTCAGCAGGCGCGGGTGATGTCGTTCGAACCAACGCAGTCTGACGACTATGAACACTATGTTTATGCCGGGCAGAACAAGGACATCACGACCAACTCGGACAATCCGTTCGAACGTATCGCGCTGGTCGGGTCGACCGATCTGGTTGCGGGGAGCAGTGAATTGGTTCGTGAGTACGCGACGGGTGGGGGCTCCGAACCAATCTGCACGCGTACGGTGTCGGGTGGACAACTGGTAGGCTTGACTGCAAATTCGCTGACCGGTGAAGTCTTCTACTTCGTAAACGGGAGGCACGGGGTGATCCATCGTCTCGGGCCGTGCAACACGACCACTCACGACTTTCCGGAAATCCAGGAACTGACGCCGGCGCCGCAGACCGGACAGTTGTTCGGTTTGGCGGTGAATCCGCATCTGGCTTGGAGTGCTCAGCGACCGGCTGGCGTTCTCTACGGTGTCGATGCAGAAGAACACGGTACTTCCGAACCCAAGCAACTAGGGATCGGTGACATCTTTGTCACGGCCGAAGGCCAGGCTCCGGTGGTTACTTCCGAGTCTGTCCTCAACGCGACGTCAACTACGACGACGTTTCAGGCCATGATCGATCCGCGAGGGTCGACCACCAATTTCCGCTTCCAATATTTGAGCAAAGCCGATTATGATGCCGACGGTGAAAGCTTCGAAGGCCCAAAGTTCCCAGGACTCGCCCCATCTTCCACGGCGACGGTCGGTAATGGGGGGATCGCGACCGCTGCGGTTTCCGGTCTCGCATCTGACACTGAATACCGCTTTCGTGTGGTCGCTACCAGCGAATGCTTGGGTCCCGGCGAACATCTGTGTGAAGCGGTCGGCCCAACGGCAACGTTCAGCACCTACCCGATTTCTGCTGCGGGTCTGCCTGATGGGCGCGTCTACGAGCTCGTCTCGCCGGTTCAGAAGCAGGGTGGCGAGGTCTTCCCCGCCGACCCCGACATCTTTAGTTGTCTGGTGGAATGTAAGCCCCCGGGAGTAGCCAGCAGCGGGGCGGTCTTTCCGATGCAGAGTGTTGCCGGCGGCGATGAAGTTGCCTATGAGGGCTACCCGTTTTCGTCGGCCAAAGGCGCGGCGGTATACAACTCCTACATTTCGCGCCGTACGTCCGCTGGGTGGCAGACCACTGCGATGAGTCCCCGATTGCTGGCTAAAGGTTCGGAGCTCTCCTACAGCGAATCGTTGGGCGAAGGCCTGATCACGCAGACCGCCAACACACAGCTGACCGAAGATGCCCCCGATGGTTACGGGAATCTCTATTTGCAGCAGGCCGGTAACCCGGGGACGCTCCGACCGTTGCTCACTGGGGCTCTTTTCGCCGCCCATCCGCCGCACCGCGAACCGCTTGCCTGGAAACTCGAATACGACGGTCACTCTCCCAACTTTTCGGCACAGTACTTCACAGTCAACGATGCTCTCACCGGTTCGGGAGCATATGCTCCTGAACCGGTCGATCCCGGTCCGAGTGGGCGTGATCTCTATGAATGGCGGGGAGGCAGCCTCAGCCTCGTCAACGTTCTCCCCGGTAACACGACCGTGGCGACCGGTGCTTCCTTTGCCTCCGCTAGTTCTGACACCCATGCGGTGTCCGTTGGCGGACACCGTGTCTTCTGGGATGCGGGTGGGCATCTTTACGTGCGTGAAGACAATAGGACCACGCGCGAAGTTCACGATCCCGGATCGTTCCTCACCGCCTCCCCTGATGGTCTGGAAGTCCTGCTCTCCGATGGTTGTCTCTATTATCTGACGAGCGCGAAATGTATGGATTTGACCCAGGGTCAGGGCGGATTCCTCGGCGTCGTCGGCCAGAGCGATGACATCTCGCGGATCTACTTCATCGACAAGGCGGCGTTGGGGGGCGAAGGCGAAGCAGGAATCTGCCAGAGGCCAGGCTCAAGAACTGGAGAAGAAGAGGAAGAAAACGAAGGGGAGGTGCCGGCGGGTTTTGGGTGCAACCTCTACCTTTACGAAGCGGGTGTTGGAACGCGGCTCGTCGCGACGCTTCCTGCTCGGGACGATGTAGGTTTCCCGGGCCTCTACGATTGGGCGCCGGCGCCGGGCCAGCGCACTGCGGAGGCGAGTCCGGACGGCCGCTACCTGGCCTTTGGTTCGAGCGCCCGTCTGACCGGCTATGACAATGTCGGACCCTGCGAAGGTTTCGTGTTTAGTCGTGGTCCCTGCAAGGAGGCCTTTGTGTATGACTCGACTACCGGGCGGCTCACGTGCCCTTCTTGTAACTCGGCAGGCGAAGTGCCACTCGGCAATTCCACGCTGCGCGTGATCGGGAATGCCGTAAAGAGTGAATGGCTGCCCCAGCCGCGGTACCTGACCGATCAGGGCCGCCTCTTCTTCGACAGCTCAGAACGCTTGTCGCCGCAGGACACCAACGGGGGGGTTGAAGACGTCTATGAGGCCGAGCCGGGGGGTGTCGGATCGTGCGGGCGCGCAACGGGTTGTGTTTCGCTGATCTCATCCGGTACCGGGTCGGTCGACTCCAACTTCCTCGCGATGGATGGAAACGGAGAAAACGTGTTCTTCACCGGCCGCGAACAGCTGGTCAAGCAGGACACCGACGGCCTGATCGACGTTTACGATGCTCGCGTCGGCGGTGGTTTCGCGAGCGAAAGCGAAGCGCCGGAATGTCACGGAGAAGCATGCCAGCCGACCGTGAGCCCTCTGGCGGCTTTCAGTTCGGGAACATCGGGATTTCTGGGTGCCGGCAACATCAAACCGGAAAACCAACCAGAAAACAAGCCGGCAAAGATCCAGCAAAAGGCTCAGCCATGCCAGAAGGGCAAGATCAAGCAGAAGGGCAAGTGCGTCGTCAAGCGGAAGGCGAAGAAGCAAAAGAAGAAGGCAAAGAAGCGCACGTCACGAACCAGCAATCACAAGCGTGGAGGTGCCAAGTGACACGCCGCTCCAACCAGACGCTCGTCCTGGCCGGGATCCTAGCCGCCATGATCGTTGGTCCCACTGCCGCCGCCCATGCCGACTTCGGGATCGAACCGGGGAGCTTCCACACCTCCTTCGAAGTATCCAAAGGTATTGTCGGCGTCCCCCAGGCGTCGTCTCACCCGTACGCCTTTACGATCGGTTTCAAACTCAGTACAGACGGCGAAGGCCATTCCGAGGGTGGCCAATTGCGGAGCATCTTGATCGATCTGCCGCCCGGCTTTGCGGGTGACCCCTTCGTGACCGGACGATGCACTCGCCAAGAATTCGAGGGGTTCCTCCCCAATTGCTCACCCAATTCTCAGATAGGCGTAATTCGTGCAAAGCTGCCCGAACTCCAGGCCGAAGCGGGCGGCCCCCTATACGACATGGTGCCACCGCCCGGTGTCGCAGCCCAGCTCGGTTTCGCGGTAGCGGGGTTTAACGCCCTGCCGGAAATCTCTCTGCGCTCTGAAATGCCGAATCCTTCAGAACGCTATGGGCTGCATGTCGCAACCTATGACCTGCCGCTGGAAGTCACCGCGATCGAAGTGACGGTCTGGGGAACACCAGCCGACCCAGGACACGACGCCGAACGAGGCACTGATGGGGCCGGCGGAACCGGCGAAGGAACTGCTTATGTCGGAGCGCATCAGGCCTTTCTCACGCTGCCCGCGGAGTGTTCGGAACCGATCCGTACCACGGTCGAAGTCGACTCGAAGTCCAACCCGGGGCATTACGTCAAAGCCGAAGCGCTCTCGCGTGACAACGGCGGCAATCCGGCCGCTCCACAAGGTTGCGGCTCAGTACCGTTCACGCCCCGAGTATCGGCGTCGACGACATCCCGCGCGGCCTCTGCTCCTTCGGGTCTTGACTTTGAACTGGGCCTGTCTAATGAAGGGTTGACCAACCCGAGCGGGATCGCCGAAACCGAGCCCGAGAAGGTCGAAGTCGAACTACCCCAGGGGGTCACCGCCAATCCGTCCACCGCCGCCGGCCTGACTGCCTGCAGCGAACAACAGTTCGAAGAAGCCAGTGTCACGAACGCGGGTTGTCCCGAATCATCCAAGCTCGGCACCCTGTTTGCCCGCAGTCCGTTGATCGAAGAACCGGTCGAAGGGTCTGTGTATGTGGCGACTCCGCACGCAAACCCCTTCGGTAACCTGCTCTCCCTCTACATCGTCGCCGCTGCGCGCGAACGTGGTGTCCTGATCAAGCAGGCAGGGCGGGTGGACATCAACCAAACAACGGGCCAGTTGACGACGACCTTCGATGGGTTGCCGCCGCTGCCGTATTCCTCTTTCCAGTTGGATCTGCGTGAAGGACCGCGGGCGCCGTTGACGACCCCCGTTGGGTGTGGGACCTATAAGGCTAACGCCAGGCTCTACCCGTTCTCAGAACCGGGAACGGCGACGGTAAGGACCGTTCCGCTGACGATCAACTCTGGTCCCGAAGGCGGTGGTTGTGTTGGGTCTGAAGCACAGTTGCCGAACACCCCGAGCTTTGAAGCGGGTAGCCAGACACCGTTGGCGGGGAGCTACTCCCCGTTCGTTCTGAACCTGAGCCGCAGCGAGGCCAGCCAGCGCTTGAAGGCGATCAACACGACCCTCCCTGAGGGCTTGCTCGGCAAGCTCGCCGGGGTGCCGTTCTGTTCTGACGCGCAGATCGCCGCTGCGAGCGCTCGTAGTGGTGAGGGGCAAGGCGTATTGGAGCAGTCATCGCCATCCTGCCCTGAAGCCTCGCAGGTGGGTGTCGTGAACATCACCGCCGGTGCCGGTCCTCAGCCCTATCCCGTGCAGGGCAAGGCGTATCTCGCGGGCCCGTACAAGAACGCGCCGCTCAGCCTCGCGATCATCACGCCCGCGATCGCGGGACCCTTCGACCTGGGGACGGTCGTGGTGCGGGTCGCGCTGTACATCGATCCGAACACGGCACAGATCACTGCGATCAGCGATCCGCTACCGACAATCCTGGACGGCATCCCTCTAGACATCCGTTCGATCTCGCTGAACATGAACCGGGCAGGGTTCACGTTCAACCCGACCAACTGCGAACCACTGAGCGTGACAGGACAAGCGGTCTCCACTCTCAATCAGGCCGCGAGCCTGTCCGATCGCTTCCAGGTCGGTGGTTGCCAAAACCTACCGTTCAAACCAGGCATGATTATCAGCACACAGGGCAAGACAAGCAAAGCCAACGGCGCCAGCCTCACAGTCAAGGTCCTCCAGAAGCCCGGTGAAGCGGACATTCACAAGGTCTACCTGACCCTGCCCACGGTCCTACCCGCACGCCTGACGACGCTGCAGCAAGCCTGCACCGAAGCGCAGTTCAACGCGAACCCCGCAGGTTGCCCCCCAGGATCGTTCATCGGGACAGCCAAGGCCCTCACACCGATCCTGAACGTCCCCCTCACGGGCCCGGCGATCCTCGTCTCCCACGGCGGTGCCGCGTTCCCCGATGTCGTGTTCCTGCTCCAAGCAAACGAACGCGGAGCGACCATCCGTATCGACCTGGACGGCAAGACGGACATCAAGAAAGGCATCACCTACTCCCGCTTCGAAACGGTCCCCGACGCTCCGATCACGAGCTTTGAAACGAACCTACCCCAAGGACCCCACTCCGTCCTCGCAGCAACGGGCAACCTGTGCGCGGGCAAACTCGCGATCCCCACAGAACTCACCGGACAGAACGGCGCCCAGGTCAAACAGAACACCCCCGTCACGGTCACAGGATGCCCGAAGGCGAAGATCCTGACCCGCGCACAGAAACTTGCGCTGGCGCTGAAGGCGTGTCACAAGAAGAAGGGCGCCAAGCGCAATGCCTGCGAACGGGCGGCCCGCAAGAAATACGGGCCCGTCAAGAAGGCCAAGAAGACCGCCAAGAAGTAGTAGTACGAGGGGGCAGAGGAGAGGGAGGCGGGACCCGACCCTCAGGCGTCGGCGCCGCTGAGCGAGGGCAGCGGGCGCTCGCCCGTGTCCGCCGCCTCGCCCCGGGTCTCGCCATCCAGGCCGAGGCGTTCCAGGCGGGCGATCTCGCGCTCGCCTTCCAGGCGCGCCGGATGCTCGCTCGGGAGCTCTGCGATCAGCCGCGCGATGCGGTTGCGCAGTTGCAGCGCGAAGTGGGGGGTGGAGGCGCCCATCAGCCGGCGCACGTCCTCGACGCTCACCTCGTGCGTGCGCTCGCGGCTCAGCAGCGCCGGATCCTCGGCCTGGCTCATCGGGTCTCCGCGGCCGGTGTCGGTGCCGACGCGCGGCCAGGGTGACCGAGGCGGGGAGGACGGTTGCGATGAGCGGTTGAGGTCATTCGACGGGCAGGCTCGAGGATTCTTCGGAAGCGGGAGCGTTCGGCGAGATCTCGAGCGCGGCGTCCAGTTCGGCCTGGGTGCCCGCCGAGATCGCGCGTTCGTCGCCGATCAGCCAGCCGTGATTGTAGACGCCCTTCACCGGCTGTGAGCGTGGCGAGGCGGGGCGGATGTCGTTCAGGTAGGCGCTCAGCACGCGCGGCACGCCGGTGGGATCGTTGAGCAGGAGCAGCGGCGCGTAGTCGCCGGTGGCCGACAGGATCGCCGCCGCAGGGGCGTCGAAGGGCTGGGAGGCGTTGGCGAAGGCGAGACCGTGGCCCGGTTCGCGGATGCCCCAGCCGAAGGAGCCGTCGGCGAAGCGCGCAACCGCGATCGCGTTGCCCGCGGGTGTGGCGTCTTCGCCGGAGTGCACCTCGGCGCGCTTGACCGGGCCGAAGCGCGCGAGCTCGGCGAGCGTGTGTTCGCCGATCGCCGTCGAGCCGACGGTGTAGATCGCGGGCCGGTTCAGGCTCGTCAGCTCGCTCGCGGTCGCGGCGGGCACGCCCGCGGCGTTCACGAACAGGATCGGCGCCCCGCTCTGGGCGGCGAGGCCCGCGGCGGGCATCGCCAAGGCCGGGGGTCCGTCGGCGGCCACGACGATCGCCTGATGCGGTTCTGAGCCGCGCACCACGCCCACCAGCTTCGCGACCGAGACGGCCAGCGAGTAGGCGTCGGCGGCAGCCGTGCCCCGCGCGCGGTAGCCGGCGGGCGCTTCGATCGAGGATCCGAGCAGCAGCAGCTGCGCGCCCCCCAGCGCGCCGGCGCCGGTGGGCTGCATCGCGCGCAGGGCCCCTTCTGAGACCCGCGTCAGGCCGTGGCCTTCGGCATACAGCAGCGGTGCGCCCAGCGGGGCGCTCGCCAGCGAGGAGGCCACGAGCGCCTCGGGCCAGTTGCTCACTTCGGCGATCGCCACCGCCTGGGGCCGCGTGTCGGCGGTCAGGCCCGGGTAGGCCGCGCGCGCGACCGCCGCCGCGGTGCTCACCGCGTCGGCGCCGCCCAGCCGGGTCGTGTTGCGTGTGGCGGTGGCCGCGGTGCCGGCCGCGCCGGTGTGCACGACGATCGTTTCGACCCCCGCGGCCGGCTGTTCGGAAGAGGTCTTCCCACAGCCCGCGAGGACGACAGCCAGTGCGGCGGCGGCCAGCAGCGGAAGGCGACGGTCGGGCACCGTCGGCACACTAGCGAGCCCGCCGGAACGCGAGCCGCGGGCGCAGAACGCGAGATGGCGGCCGTATGGACAGGCGCTCGGCGGCCTGTGCTCCATGCCGGCCAAGCGAGCGGGCCGCAATTTCCGGCCCCAAACGGCCCCCAGAACGCCAATACGCCGCAAATTGCAGGGAAAACCTGCGAAACGGCGTAGACCTGGTGCAACCGTCGTTGCACTTTGCTAGGGTGCCGCGATCAACGCCGAATCCCTGGTCAGACATCAGGGAACGGGGGACCCAGTTTGTTGGGGCGAATCCCACGGTGGAACCGTGAGAAGCGCAGGCTCTTTCAGCGCTAGCCCGTCAGCTAACCCCGCAGGCCGACGAAAGAGGTCGAAGAAGTGCGTTTGCGAACACTCAGTGTGGCGCTTTGCTCAAGCTTGATGGCGGTGCTCGGTGCGACCCCGGCCCTGGCCGGCACGACCAGCGCGGCCGCCATCGCGGGCGGCGCGGCCGCCGGATCGACCTCGACCTCCGCCAGCGGCGGGGCTACTCCCACGGCCAAGCCCAAGCCGCCGAAGCCCGCGCTGCACCTCTCGCCGATCACGGCGAAGACCCCGAACGTCGCCTACAGCGGCCCGGTCTACGAAAAGACCGTCTCCGGCCAGGTCATCCCCTACGTGTCGCCCGTCACCCCCGGCCAGTCCAGTGGGGCCACCGGCGGCAGCGCCGTCGCGGCCACCGCCACGGCCAAGCCCGACCTGCTCGTCCCCGGCTCGCTGGCGCGCTACGTAAACGGTCTCGCGGCCGCGCCGATGTCCGCGCCGGCCGTCATCCAGCAGGTCATCTGGGCAGGCAACCAGATCATCGGCCTGCCCTACATCTACGGCGGCGGCCACGCCTCCTTCATCTCCCCCGGCTATGACTGCTCGGGCACCGTCTCCTTCGCCCTGCACGGCGCCAGCCTGCTGAGCACGCCGATGGACTCCTCCGAATTCGAAGTCTGGGGCTCGCATGGCGCCGGACGCTGGATCGCGGTGTTCGCGAATGCCGGCCACGCCTACATGACGGTCGCCGGTCTGCGCCTGGACACGAGCGCCGCCGACGACCCCTCCAACCAGCAGGGCCCCCGTTGGCGTCCGCTGCGCCCGGAAAACGCCGGGTTCGTCGTACGCCACCCGCTCGGGCTGTAGTCGCCGGCTCGCCCGCCGTGCCCCGTCGAGGCCGCCGTCACCAGGCACTCGGCGGATGTGGCCTTGCCGTTCGGCTACGCTTGGGCGAACCGTAGGCGCGCTACAGCAATAGGAGGACTCACAGATGGCCGGTCTGACCGGGCGCATGTCAACCGTCGTGAAGGCGAAGGTCTCGAAGCTGCTGGATCGCGCGGAAGATCCCGCCGAGACGCTCGACTACAGCTACCAGAAGCAGGTCGAACAGCTGCAGAACGTCAAGAAGGGGATCGCGGACGTCGTCACCGCCAAGAAGCGCCTGCAGATGCAGGAGACGACACTCAAGCAGAGCGTGGTCAAGCTCGACACCCAAGCCCGTCAGGCGCTCTCCTCCGGGCAGGAGGACCTCGCGCGCACCGCGCTCGAGCGCAAGAACGTCGCCCAGACCGAGCTGCAGGGGCTCGACACGCAGGTCACAGAACTGGAAGAGCAGCAGCAGAAGCTGACCGACTCCGAGCAGAAACTGCGCGCGAAGATCGAGGCCTTCCGCACCAAGAAGGAGGTCATCAAGGCGCAGTACTCCGCCGCCGAGGCCCAGGTGCGCATCTCCGAGGCCGCCACCGGCGTGGGCGAGCAGATGGCCGACGTAGGCCTGGCGATGCAACGCGCGGTGGACAAGACCGAAAACATGAAAGCCCGCGCCGACGCCGTCTCCGAGCTCGAAGCGGCCGGGACCTTCGATGACATCACCGCGCTGGGATCGGGCGAAGACGACATCGACAAGCAGCTGAAGGAACTTTCCAGCTCCTCGGCCGTCGACGACGACCTCGCCAAGATGCGCGCCGAAATAGGCTCCGGGGACGGCGGCGGGGCGCCGGCAGGAGAGATCGCCGCGCCGCCGAGTGAGGCCGCCCCGAGCGAGGTCGCGCAGACCCCGCCGGCCGAGGGCCAGTCATGATCGTGCGCATCTCCGGCGAGGACCAGTACCGCCTCGCCGACAGCGACGCGCCTCGGCTGAACGAGCTCGAGAACGCCGTCATCGCGCTCGTCAACGGAGGACGCGAGGACGGCTTCGCCGACTCCTACCGCGCGCTGCTCGACTACGTGCGCGCGCAGGGCCAGCGCGTGGGCGACGATGAGATCGAGACCTCAGAGGTGATCCTGCCGCCGTCGGATCTGACGTTCGCGGAGGCCGGGCGCGAGTTCACCGGCGAGGGCTTGATACCCGACTGAGCCGCTTTGCTGTGTCGGGGACACCCGGACACGTATCGCCTGCGATCAGGGCCCAAGGAGTGCGAGCGGAACGACGGCTACGCCATCACTTCTACGGTAGGCGAATCTACCCGTGTAGAGCACGATCCGGTCGACCAACCTGTCACCAATCTGCCGATGGAGCCAGTTGAGGTGCGCTACGTCGTGATCATCGACGGCGTTGGCCAGCTTCGCCTCGATCGCGATGCACGACCGATTCTCGCCCTCGACCACCAGGTCGATCTCGTGATCGCCGTTCTTCGTGCGCAGGTGGCCGACCCTGGCATTGGCGGCATCGGCGTATACACGGACGGCCTGTGTGACCAGCGACTCGAACAGCGCGCCGAGCCAAGTACCGGGCGTGGTCTGAACGCGCTCGCCTCTGCCGCGGAGCAGACCGGCCTTGTCGATGCCAACGAGCCGGGCGGCTATTGCCGGATCGACCAGATGATGCTTTGGTGTGTGGGTGAGTCGCTTGAGGGGGGCAAACGTGGGAATCCACGCTTCCACCGGGTCGAGGACGAAGATGCGTTGCAGATGTTCCCGATAGGCCCCGACGGTCTGGCGCGCGGGCTTGTCCCCTTCGCCCGGTGTCGCCGCGTCGAGGATGGTGCTGTACGTTGCGCTGGTGGCCGTCGCCGCCGCGTAGGCGGTCAGCCACGCTCTCAGCGCGCGTGGGCGGCGCACGCTCACACCGTTCTGGGGCAACTCGCGCTCGACGATGCGAACGACGTAGCTGTCGAGCTGGAGCTGCCGCGCCCGCTCCGGCAGGTCGCGGATGCCGGGGAATCCGGATCGGAGGATCTCGTCGGTGTATGCCGATACGTCCATGCCCGAGGCGCCGCCGATCTCCTCTGACGCGCCGCCCAGCAAGGCTCGCAGCGAGACGGTGGTGTCGTGGACGCCACGCTCGCTGAGCGCCATGGGCCGCATCGCCATGCTGACGATTCGGCCCGCGCCGGAGTGGATACGGATGCCGGGTCCCACTCCGGCAGACCCCGCCAACAGGAAGCGCCCGCCGGTGCTGTCGTCGTCCACCGCTCGGCGCACGCGGTCCCAGACGCTGGGCTCGAGCTGCCACTCGTCGATGAGCACGGGTGGTGGAACCCGCGTGACAAGGTCGAGATTGCCGGCGAGAGCCGCATGCTCGTTCGGGTCGTTGAGCGACAGGACCGTAGAGGCGCGTTGCGTTGCCGTGGCGGTCTTGCCGACGCCCTTGGCTCCCTCCAATGCGATCGCCGCCAGATTGGGGAAGAGCTCGTCAAGCGTCTGGTCGATGATGCGTCGCCGGTAGTCCACAACCCGCAAACTAACAGATGGACACCCTACTATCTAACATTTGGACAGCGATCTGGGTTACATCTCGTCGCTGTCGCGACCACGGGCGCCGAACGCGGCTCAGGCGTGGGCCCCGCCTCAGATCGGTATCCCCCAAAGCGGGAACCAACGCTCCAGTTCGGGCTCGATCGGCAGCTCGCCGGACATCTGCGCCTTCAGCTGCAGCTCGCGCTCGGTCGCGCGCTCATTGGCCTCGCCGGGCTTGGGCACGAACGGGTACCAGTGGCCGCGCTTGTAGTTGTAGATCATGTACACCGGCCGCTGCTGCGCGTCGGCGAAGGCGAACACCGCGCACAGCAGCCGCTCGCCGTGCCCGGCCGTCTCGATCGAGCTCGACACGGCGTTGATGCCGACCGCGAGGTCTTCCACGCTGGGCGCCCCCTCGGGGTTGCGCAGCACCATCCAGCGGTAGCCGTATGAGTCGTCCTGGGTGGAGACCGTCGTGCCGGTATCTCCGCCGGTGGCCTTGACGACCTCTTCCATGTCGCGCAGGGTCGCTTCGAACTCGCTCGTGGCCAGCGCCTGGAAGACGATCGCCGCGACCCCGGCCGGGTCGATCGAGTGTTCGGACTGCAGCGCGATGTAGGCGGTGGTGATCGCGAACAGCCGGTCGGGCGCCGGCCCGGCGACCGTGTGGCGGCCCGTGATGATGTCGCGCAGGCCCACCGTCTATGAGGCGAGGGCCGCGCCGGCGGTGCCCTGCAGCTGTGACTCCAGCCGCTCCAGAGCCGCGAGGCGCTGCTCCAGCGGCGGGTGGTCGGCGAAGATGTTCATCAGCGACTTCTTCGCGCGCGCGGGGATGATGAAGAAGGCGCTCATCCCTTCGGCCGTGCGCATGTCCTGGCTGGGGATGCGCTCGATCGTGCCGCTGATCTTCAACAGCGCCGAGGCCAGCGCGCTCGGTCGCCCGGTCAGCACCGCCGAGCCGCGGTCGGCGGCGAACTCGCGGTAGCGCGAGAGCGCGCGCAGCAGCAGGAAGGAGATCGCGTAGACGAGCACCGAGACGAGCACCACGATCATGATGTCCTGCTCCTCTTCGCGATTGCCGTAACCGCCGCCGAAGAACAGCGCGAACTGGGCGATCGTCGCGGCGAGCGTGGCGAAGAAGCTCGCGAGCGTCATCACCATCACGTCGCGGTTGATCACGTGCGTGAGCTCGTGCGCCATCACGCCTTCGAGCTCGGCCGGGTCGAGCAGTTCGAGGATGCCCCGCGTCGCGCACACGGTCGTGGCCTTCTTCGAGCGGCCCATCGCGCAGGCGTTGGGCATCGGAGTCTCGATCACGCCGACGCGAGGCTTGGGCAGGTTGGCCTGTACGCACAGGCGCTCGACGATCCCGTGCAGCTCGGGCTCCTGCGCCGGAGTGACCTCCTTGACGCCCATCGTCGCCAGGGCGATCTTGTCGGAGGCGAAGAACTGCACGAGCAGGATCCCCGCGGCCACGACCACGATCACGCCCGCGCCGGCTCCGGCGGCGAAGAGGACGCCGACGAACACCACGTAGACGAGTCCCAGCAGGAACATCGTGAAGACCATCCGCGCTTGCAGACCCGTGTCCTTGCCGAACTTCTCTGGGCGTTTAGCCATCGACTCGATTGTCGCAGAAGGCGACTAGAGTCCGGTGCATGAAGCCCGAAGTGCACGTGCTGGGTATCTCGATCAAGACCTTCGGGGTGACCTTCGCGCTGGCTTTCCTGGCCTGCGGCCTGGTGCTCGCGCGGCGCCTGAGAGAGATGGAGAAGCCGGTGGACTGGGCCTATGAGCTCGTGTTCGCCGCGCTGCTCGGCGGCGTGATCGGCGCGCGCGGGTACTTCCTGATCCAGAACTACTCCTCCGTGCAGCACAATCTGCTCGGCTCGATCTTCTCGGGCTCGGGCCTGGTCTGGTACGGCGGCGCGATCGGCGGCGCGATCGGGGTGCTGCTGTGGATGCGCTGGCGCGATGCGATCGAACTGCGCATGTTCGACATGACCGCCACCGCGCTGGCGCTCGGCTACGGGATCGGCCGGATCGGCTGCCAGGTCTCCGGCGACGGCGACTACGGGATTCGCTCGAGCCTGCCGTGGGCGATGGGCTACCCGCACGGCACCGTGCCGACCCCGCCCGGGGTGACGGTGCAGCCGACGCCGATCTACGAGACGGTCGCGATGTGCCTGCTCGCGTACTTCCTCTGGCAGCTGCGCGACCGCGTGCGCCCGGGCGTGGTGTTCGCGCTGTATCTCGTCTTCAGCGGGCTCGAGCGGCTGCTCGTCGAGTTCATCCGCCGCAACGCCGAGGTCTGGGCCGGGCTGACGGCCCCGCAGCTGGAGAGCATCGTGCTGACGATCGTCGGTCTCGTCTGGCTGGCGTGGATGGTGCGCGACGACGGCCTCTCCGGGCTGCGCACGGGCTCGCGCGCGAGCGCCCAGCCGGCCCGGGCGTGACGCGCCAGCGATAATCAGCCGATGGCCACCGGCACGAGCACCTCGCAGAGCACCCTCAGTCCCGCGTTCCCGCACGCCAGCCGCCAGAACGAGCAGGGGCGGCTCGAGGTCGGCGGGTGCGACACGATCGAGCTCGCGCGCGAGTACGGAACGCCCGCCTACATCGTCGCCGAGGACGATCTGCGCGCACGGGCACGCGCCTTCGTGGACGCCGGCAAGCGGACCGGGCACGCGGACTTCAACGTGGTGTTCGCCTCCAAGTCCTTTCCCTGCACCGCCGTCCTGAGCCTGTTTGCAGACGAGGGACTGTGGTGCGACGTGGCCTCCGCCGGGGAGCTTCACCTGGCCCTGAACGCCGGCTTCGCGCCCGAGCGGATCGTGCTGCACGGCAACGCCAAGTCCGAAGCAGAGCTACGGATGGCGCTGCAGGCGGGAGTGGGGTTGATCGTGATCGACAACTTCGACGAGATCGACCGCCTCACGCGGTTGCTGGAGCAGTTCCACCCGGCGCATGCGCCGACGGGACCCCAAGAGGTCCTCATCCGCGTCACCCCCGACGTGCGCGGCGACACCCACGATCACATCTCAACCGGGCAGGCCGACTCGAAGTTCGGGTTCGCGATGGCCGACGCTCCCGCGGCGATCGCGCGGATCGAAGGCGTGCCGGGGCTACACCTGGCGGGGCTGCACGCGCACATCGGCTCGCAGCTGCTCGAGCTCGACCCCTTCCGACGCGAGGTCGCCGAGCTCGCGCGGCTCGGCGAGTTCGGAGTGTGGGACCTCGGCGGGGGGCTGGGCGTGCAGTACACCGCCGATCAGCCCGCCCCGCCGGCGGTCGAGGACTATGTCTCGGCACTCGTCGAGGGCGCGCGCACACACGGCATGGGCGAGTCCGGTCGGCGCCTGTTGATCGAGCCCGGGCGCTCGCTCGTGGCGAATGCCTGCGTGACGCTCTACTCGGTTGAGTCGGTCAAGCGCAACGTCTCGCGCTGGGTCGGCGTCGACGGCGGCATGTCCGACAATCTGCGTCCGATGCTCTACGGCGCGCGCTACGAAGCCCACGTGGCCGACCGTCTGGGCGGCGATATGGAGTGCGTGCTCGCGGGCAAGCACTGCGAGTCCGGCGACGTGATCGTGCGCTCGGCCCTGCTCGACGATCCCCGCCCGGGCGATGTGATCGTCACGCCCGCCACCGGCGCCTATGGGCACGCGATGGCCTCCAACTACAACGGCGTCCCGCGCCCGCCCGTGATCTTCTGCTCGGGCGGCAATGCCCGCGTGGTCGTGCGCCGCGAGACCCTCGAGGATCTGAGCGCGCGCGATGTCTGAGCCCTTGCGCATCGGCCTGCTCGGACATGGCACCGTCGGCGCGGCGTTCGCGCAGCTGCTGGACGAGCGCGCGGCGGAGATCGAGCGCGTGAACGGCCGCGCGCCCGTGATCACCGGCGTGCTCACGCGCTCGCGCGGGGACTTCGCCGAGATCCTCGCGCAGGCCGACCTGATCGTCGAGCTGATCGGCGGCACCGAACCGGCTCGGGAATACCTGCTGGCGGCCATGCGCGCGGGGCGCGACGTGGTGAGCGCGAACAAGCAGCTGCTCTCCCAACACGGCGAGGAGCTGTTCGCGCTGGCGCGCGAGCAGGACGTGCGCCTGCGCTTCGAGGCGGCCGTCGCCGGCGCCGTGCCGGTCGTGCGCGTCCTGGAGGAATCGCTCGCCGTGACCCCGATCGAGCGCATCCACGGGATCGTCAACGGCACCACCAACTTCATCCTCTCCGAGATGACCGCCGGGAGGACCTACCCCGAGGCGCTCGCCGAGGCCCAGCGCCTGGGCTACGCCGAGGCCGACCCCACCGACGACGTCACCGGTCGCGACGCCGCGGCCAAGATGGCGATCCTCGCGCGCCTGGCCTTCGGCGCGCCCGTGCGCCTGGAGGACGTTCCGTATGAGGGCATCGAGCACCTCGAGTCAGACGACATGGAGTACGCCCGCGAGCTTGGACTCGGACTGAAGCTGATCGGCAGCGCCGAACGCCGCGACGGTGGGCTGTCGGTGCGCGTGCACCCGGCCTTCCTCTACGCCGGGCACCCCCTCTCCTCGGTCTCCGGTCCCTTCAACGCGGTCACCGTCGAATCGGAGGCGATCACCGAGATCACCATGTCCGGTCCGGGCGCCGGTGGGCGCCAGACCGCGAGCGCGGTCCTCGGCGACGTCGTCAGCGTGATGACCGGCGGCGCCCGCCCGCCCGCGCCGCCACTGCAGCTGCGCCTGCTCGAGGACGTCCCGAGCGCCTTCTACCTGCATCTCGACGTCGCCGACGAGCCCGGCGTGCTCGCCGCGGTCACGCGCGTGCTCGGCGAGCAAGAGGTCTCGATCCGCTCGGTCGTGCAGCGCGGCACCGGCGCGGGGGCGCGCCTGGTGATGGTCACTCACGCCGTACCCGAGTCCCGCCTGCGCGCGGCGGTAGAGCTGCTGGGCGAGCTCGAGTTCGTGCGCTCGCCACCGCGCACGATCCGGGTTATCGAAGAGGAGTACACATGAGTTCGAGCAGCTCCGAGCATGAGCGGGAGATCGCCGCTTTGATCTCGCACGAGGGTCCCGTGCCGTTGCCGCGGGTCGAAGGAGCGGCCTTCTCGGGCACGCACGTGCCGCTGATCGAGCGCTACCTCGAACGCCTGCCGTTCGAGCCCGGCGACAAGCTGGTGAGCCTGCAAGAGGGCTCCACGCCGCTGCTGCGCGCACCCGTGCTCTCCAAGCTGGTGGGCGCGTCGGTGCGGTTGAAGCTCGAGGGCGCCAACCCCACGGGCTCGTTCAAGGACCGCGGCATGACCTGCGCGGTCTCCGCCGCCGTGCGCGACGGCGCGAAGGCCGTGATCTGCGCCTCCACCGGCAACACCGCCGCGAGCGCCGCCGCGTATGCCGCCCGCGCGGGCATCACCTGCGCGGTGATCGTCCCCGACGGCAAGATCGCACAGGGCAAGATGGCTCAGACGCTCGTGCACGGCGCGCGCGTGATCTCACTGGCCGGCAACTTCGACCAGGCGCTCACGCTCGTGCGCGAGCTCACCGACACGCACCCGATCGTGCTCGTGAACTCGATCAGCGAGTACCGCGTCGAAGGTCAGAAGACCGCCGCCTTCGAGATCCATGAGAGCCTCGACGGCGGCCTGGAAGCGCTCTGCATCCCCGTCGGCAACGCCGGCAACATCACCTCCTACTGGCGCGGCTTTCAGGAGATGGGGGCCGCGCCGCGCATGTACGGGTTCCAGGCGCAGGGCGCCGCGCCGCTCGTGGAAGGCCGACCCGTCGAGCACCCCGAAACGGTGGCCTCGGCCATCCGCATCGGCAACCCCGTGCGCTGGGAGGACGCGATGGCCGCCGCGACCGACTCGCGCGGCTCGATCCGCGCGGTCTCAGACGAGGAGATCCTCGCCGCCTACAAGCTCATGGCCTCCCGCGAAGGCATGTTCTGCGAGCCCGCCTCCGCCGCCTCGGTCGCCGGACTGCTCAAGTACGGCGCCGACGGCGCCGAGCAGATCGTGTGCGTGCTCACCGGCCGCGGCATCAAGGATCCTGAGACCGCGATCGCCAACAACGACGGGCGCATCATCGCCTGTCCGGTGGAGATCGCCGCGATCGAGGAGGCCGTGCTCGGTGATCCGTAGGCGGCTCGTGCGCGTGCCCGCGTCCTCGGCCAACCTCGGCCCGGGCTTCGACTGCATGGCCGCCGCCGTCGGGCTGCAGCTGCAGCTGGAGGTGCGCGAGACGGGAGAGTTCTCCGTCCAGACCGACCTGCCGGTCGCGCTCGGGCGGGAGAACCTGTGCGTGCGCGCCTTCGAGGCGCTGCACCCCGCCGATGGGTTCACGTTCGCGATCTCCTCCGAGATCCCCCTCTCGGGCGGTCTCGGCTCGAGCGCCGCGGCGATCGTCGCGGGGCTGATGGCCGCCGATCACCTGTTCGAGCTCGACGCCGACCTGCTCGCGCTCGCGACCGAGCTGGAGGGTCACCCCGACAACGTCGCCGCGGCGCTGCACGGCGGGTTCGTGATCTGCGCCGACGGCACCGCCACGCGCTTCGATCCGCCCACGGGCCTGGAGGCGATCGCGGTGGTGCCCGAGGAGGCCGTGCGCACGCGCGAGGCCCGCGCGGCGCTTCCAGAGCAGGTGCCGCTCGCGGACGCCGTCTACAACGTCGCCCATGCCTCGCTGCTCACGCTCGGCCTGGCCCGTGGCGACTGGGACCTGCTCGCGCGCGGCCTGCACGACCGTCTGCACCAGTCCCAGCGCGCGCGCCTGTTCCTGCGCTCTTACGAGCTCGCGCTGCGCGCTCGGGAGCTGGGGGCGCTCGGCGCGACCATCTCCGGCGCCGGCCCGACCGTGCTCGTGTGGTGCTTCTACGAGCACACCGGCGCCGTCGTCGAGGCCCTGCGCGGTGAGATCGAGGGCTGGGCCAGCCTGCTGCGGGCGCCGTTCGAGGTGCAGGGCGCCTACGTGGAGGAGCTGTAGCGTCGTGGCCGCGGACTCGATCGATCTCGGCTACTTCCCACGCGGGCGCTCGATCCTGAGAACGGTTCACGAGGAGAAGGCCGTCGGCCTGCTCTACGGTCAGCGCGCGCTCTGCATCGGCGCGATCAAGCCGCTCAACTACGTCGGCACGAGCCGACACACTGCGAACAAGCGCACCCCGTTTCGGCGCATCGCCCATACCGCCGTGATGTTCGAGAACGTCTTCCTCGGCACGCGCGCGCAGGCCGACGGGGTGATCGCGATGGTCGACCGCATGCACGAGCGTGTCCGCGGCACGCTGCCCGAGGATGCCGGTCCGCGCCACCCCGCCGGCACCCCCTACTCCGCCTTCGATCCCGAACTGATGTTGTGGACGGTCGCGGTGATCGCCGATTCGGCGCAGTGGTTCTACGAGCGCCTCGTCCGCCGCCTGTCCGACGCCGAGCGCGAAGCGCTGTGGCAGGACTACATCCGCTTTGGCGAGCTCTTCAAGCTGCCGGCGGAGGCGATGCCGGCGACGTACTGCGCCTACCGCGCCTGGTACGCCTCACAGCTCGCCGGCGACGATCTGTACCTGACCGAGGAGGCACGCTACATGGGCCATGCCTCCGCGTTCGAAATCCCGATGGGGTCTCCCAACCTGCCGGCCAAGCGTGTCCACGATCTGCTGATGCTCGGCTCGCTGCCGGCGCGCGTGCGCGAGCTCTACGGCCTGCGCTTCAGCCCCGCCCGGCGGGTGGCCGCTCGTGCGGCGTTCGCGACGGCTCGCCTGGCGCTGCGGGTCACTCCGCCCGCGCTCGCCCGCGGCTCGTGCATCCCCGCGTTCGAGATGGTCACGGCAACCGAGCGCCGGAGGATCGAGCGGGGCGAGCCGACGCCGCAGCTGGTGGGGTGAGGCGAGCGCCGGGTGGGACGGTGAATCTGCGCCTCAGCGCAGGCGCGAGAGCTGCC
This sequence comes from uncultured Solirubrobacterales bacterium, assembly GCA_963714025.1. Lineage (GTDB taxonomy): Bacteria > Actinomycetota > Thermoleophilia > Solirubrobacterales > Solirubrobacteraceae > Palsa-744. The sequence continues at coordinate 865,712 of OY970221.1, read as the reverse complement.
GGCGGGCGCTCTCCCTTCCTGGAAGGCGCTCCAGCACTTCGCCCGCCACCGCCAGGTAGTCCGCGCCGAGGTCGGGGCGGTGGTCGAGGATCGACTTGGCGCGCTCGGCCGACTCGGCGTAGGCGATCGAGGAGCGGATGGGGGTGTCGAATACGCGCTCGCCGAAGCGCTCCTTCAGTGAGACGAGCGCCTCGCGCGAATGCACGGTGCGCATGTCGGCGAGGTTCAGCAGCACCCCCAGCAGTTCGAGCTCGGGGTTGAGGCTCTCGCGCGCGAGCTCGATCACCTCCATCGCCTGCTCGACGCCCTGCAGCGCGAAGTACTGGGCCTCGGCCGTCACCAGCGCGCGATCGGCGGCGACGAGCGCATTGACGGTCAACAGCCCCAGCGAGGGCGGGCAGTCGATCAGGACCAGCTCATAGCGCCCGCCGATCTCGGCCAGCGCGCGACGCAGGGTCAGCTCGCGGCCCATCTTCGCGCCCAGCATCAGCTCGGCCTCGGCGAGGCTGAGGTTGGCCGGGATCAGGTCCTCGTGGATCGCCTCGGCGGCGGTGGCCCGACCGGAGAGCACCTCGGCGATCGTCGGCTGCACGTCGGGCGGCAGGTCGAAGTAGTCCGAGAGGTTGCCCTGCGGATCGAGGTCGACCGCGAGCGTGCTCACCCCCGCACGGCGGAAGGCGTCTGCGAGCGTGCGCACCGTGGTCGTCTTGCCGGTGCCGCCCTTCTGCGAGAGCACCGCGATCGTCGTCGTCGTCGTCGTGGTCGGGGTGCTCGCCATGAGGCGCGATACTACGCGCCGCGCACCCGCCCGCGCCGGGTCCTCGCCCTCGGCCGGCTCGCGCCGTGCGGTCGGTCAGCTTGCGCCGCGCGCCGGAGCCGCGCCCTGGGTGCTCTCCGGTTGGGCGGAGATGCTGAGGAAGCGCAGGCGATAGCGCCCGACGAGGATCTCATCGCCGTCCTCGAGCGTCTTCCACTCGACCCGCGAGCCGTTCACGAATACGCCGTTGAGACTGCGGTCGTCGAGCACCCTGACGCCGTCGGGCTGGCGCACGACCAGCGCGTGGCGGCGGGAGACGGTCGGGTCGTCGAAGCGCACGTCCGCCGCGAGGCTGCGCCCGATGCGCGTCCACTCGCGGGTCAGCGCCACGGTCCTCAACTCCTCGCCGTCTTCGTAGGCGAGGTACTCGCCGGGCTCGCTGAGCTGCCCGCGGGCGTCCTCGAGCCACGCGTCGCTGTCCACGGGCTCCGGGCGCGAGAGCGCTCCGGTGCCGAGCACGCCCGTCCGCAGCGTGTCTGCGTAGCTCACCCGCGTGCCCGAGCCGGTGGCGCTCGCCTTGCCCGCGCCGATGCGCCCGGCGCCGATCGGATCTCCCGCGCCCGGGAGGGCCGAGCGGGGCGGACCGGTGATGCGCCCGCGCGCCAGGCCGCCGGCGCTGAACAGCGACGCACGAACGAAGTCGTGCCCACCACAGCCGGGACACTCCCCCAGCGTGTCGGTGCCCGCGAGGGTCAGGACGTATCCGCAGTGCCCGCACCGGAACGAGCCGGTTCCTGCAATGGTGCCCGAAGTAAGCGATTCCATCCTGTGCCTAAGCCCCTTTCGCTTTCTATGGTTTCCCCAGGGTGCTGCGCCAGTCAGGACGAGCTCGTGGCGATCATAACAAGCTTTGAAACTTGGTGTAAGCCGCGGTCACGAGTTCTGGCAAGAGAAATCTAGCACTTGCTCTTCGGCTGCGAATCTGCGGGCTCCCGACGAGCTCCAAGGGCTTTCTACCCGTGTGCATCTCCGTGTAAACCCGTGGCTCAAAGCCGTGCGCGCTCGCGGCTTGAAGGCTTGCACGCAGGTGCTGCAGTGGCAGGAGTGCGCAGGCTCGTGGCGAACCCAGCCCCCATGAGCCGACCCGCCCAGCGCGACATCGAGCAGTTCGAGCGCTACATGCTGCGTCGCGGCGTGGGCGCGCTGGAGGCCGATCGCGACCGCTGCAACGACTGCGGCCGCACGCCGCTGGTGGGCGAGCACGTCCATCTGCATGCGAAGGTCCAGGGCATCGTCTGCGAGCTGTGCAGTCCCTTGCGAGGCGAGCACCCGGTCGCGACCGAGCTCGTGCGTCACTCCGAGCACGGCCACACGGTGCGCCTCAGACGCGCCGCGTAGAGCCACGCCCGTAGGACGGTCGGCGGGCGCGACACGTAAACTGGCGGCGCATATGGACCCCATGACCGTGTCGATCGTCGTCGATCGCCCGCGCGAGCAGGTGTTCGACTACCTGCAGGACATCGCCAACCACTCGGAGTTCACCGACCACTACCTGGTCGACTGGCACCTGACCCGGATCGACTCGGTCGGGCGCGGGGCGGGCGCGCGCTTTCGCCTCAAGGCCCCCGGCGCGCGCTTTGCCTGGGGAGACGTGACCTTCGTCGAGGTCGAGCGCCCGCACCGCATCGTCGAGGCCGGGCGCACGGGTAAGAACAACCGCGTGCGCACGCGTGGGATCTACGAGCTGGCTAGCGCCTCGGCGGGGACGACCCGGGTCCAGTTCACGGTGCAGACCGAGCCCGCGACGCTCTCCGATCGGCTGCTCGAGGGGTTCGGTGCGCGCGGTTGGATGCGCCGCCAGAACAACCGCGCGATGCGCCGTCTGCGCACGATCCTCGAGCGTGACGAAGGCCGCGGCCGGCGTGTCACGGTCGCCGGTGGATAGACTGCCGCGCGCATGTTCAGCCCTACTACTCGCCTGCGCAAGTCCCTGCCCGTCCTTGCCCTGCTGGCGCTCGCGACGATCGCGTTGAGCGCCTGCGGGAACTCCGAAACGAAGGTCACGACCGGCACCTACGCGGGCGAGTCGGGCCAGAACGCGCCGTATCTGAACGTCGGCCCGCTCGTCTACGAGGTGCAGCTCTCGCGCGAGCTCAACCCCGAGAACGTCGAAGATGCGGCCTATCTGCAGGGGCTCACCCCGCGGCAGCGCAAGCTGCTGCCGGGGGAGGAGTGGTTCGCGGTGTTCATCCAGGTCTACAACCACTCCTCCGTGGCCCACCTCGGCGCGAGCTCGATCACGATCAGCGACACGCAGAACAACGTCTACTCCCCGATCGTGCCCGGCCAGACCAACCCGTTCGCCTACCGCGGGGGGGTCGTCCCGGCCAACAGCCGCGTGCCGGCGCCCAGCACGATCGCGGCCAACGGCGGCACCCAGGGCGCGCTTCTGCTCTACAAGATCCAGGTCGTCTCGCTCGACAACCGGCCGCTGACGATCCACCTCGTCGATCCGCTTAACGCCACGCAGCGCGCTTCCGCAGAGCTTGACGTTTAGTCAGCTGCTCGCGTGCAGTCCCGCCTCGAGCACTTCGCGGGCGACGGGCGCGGCGGTGGCGCCGCCGGCGCCGTCTTTGACCATCAGCACGCACACGGCGATGCGGGGGTGCAGCGCCGGTGCGAAGGCCGCGAACCAGGCGTCGGTGTTGCTGGGATCGCTGGGCGCGCCCTGACAGCTCGAGCCGTGTGATTCTTCGGAGCTCGAGCTTTCGCTCGCGCCCCCTTCTTCGCTGGAGCCCGAGCACGAGCTCGTGGTGCCCAGTTCGGCGGTGCCGGTCTTGCCGGCGACGGTCACGCCGGGAATCGCGGCCGAGGTGCCGGTGCCTTCGCGCACGACCCCGATCATCAAGCGCCTGACGGTGCGCGCGACGCTCGCGCTGGTGGCGATGGCCACCGAGTGGGGATGGGCGTCATCGTCGAGGGCGAAGGTCGGTTGCGGACGGTGTCCGCCGTCGGCGATCGTGGCGGCGACCGTCGCCATCTGCAGGGGGCTGGCCTGCACCTCGCCCTGGCCGATGGCGGTCGAGCCGACTTCCAGTTCGCCCTGGATGTGCGAGGCCGCGGGCAGTGTGCTTTCCACGGCCCCGGGGACCCCCGGCGAGTGATTGAAGCCGTAGGCTTCGGCCATCGCCACGAGCCGTGGTGCGCCGAGCTTGACCCCGAGCGGGGTGAAGACCGAGTTGCAGGAGACGGCGAACGCCAGCGCCAGCGAGCCGCCGCATTCCTCGCCGTTGGCGTTGCTGAGCTTGACCCCGTCGAGGGTCGCGTAGGTGGCGTAGGGGAAGGTCGTGTGCGGGTTGGCGACGCCGGCCTGCAGGACGCCGCTGAGCGTGATCATCTTGAACGTGGAGCCCGGCGGTTGCAGATCGTCGATGCCCAGTCCCGCCACGGCCAGGATCTGTCCGCTGCCGGGCGCCAGTGCCACGACGCCGCCGAGCTGACCGCCGAGCGCGGCGACGGCCGCCTGCTGCACCTGCGGGGAGATCGTCGTGCGCACCGCCGGCGCGGCTTTGGGAGCGGCGAACGCCAGCACGCGGGTGCTCCCGCCCGAGCCCGAGCCGTCGGCCAGCAGCTCCCCGCCGGGCGTGCCGCGCAGGCGGGCGTCCAGAGCGGCCTCGATGCCGCTCACGCCGACGAGCGCGTCGGAGGGAACCCCTTCGGCTTCGAGCTGCGGTGCGAGCGCCGCCGGAATCGGTCCGACTTCGCCCAGCACCGCGCCCGCGGCGGCGCCGAGCGGCGACTGGCGCTGCCCGGCTTCGACGGCGTTGCCCTCGCCCAGCACCGAGCCGTCTCGCGCGAGGATCGTGGCGCGCCGCGGCAGGGACATCTTGCGGGTCAGCACCTCGCCCGTGAGCAGGCCGGGGAACTCCAGCGAGCGCGACCACACGACTCCGCCGCTGCCGGATCCTCCGCCGGCGATCTTCAGCACGAACGCGAGCTGCAGCGTGCCGAACAGGCGCGTGCGCACGCGTACGGGGACGGCCACTAGACCTCCGGGGGCCGGACGCGGCTTGCCGGTCACGCGCAGATGCGTGGCGGTCGCCGTGCGCAGCGCGTGCCGGTAGTCATCGGCCAGCTCCTGCGCGGAGACGGCCCGTTTGGAGGGCGCGTCGATGTCGCCGTACATCGTCGTGTAGTCGCCCCGGGCCCAGGCGTCGACGAAGCGGTCGGCGAGCGCCTGCGCGGCGTTGGGGCCGTGACCGGCGCCGACGATCGCCCCGATCACGAAGGCCACCGCCGCCACCGCCGCCACCGGACGGGCGCGTCGCAGGCGATCAGTGCGGCTGCTCACGGTCACGGAACGGTAGAACATGGTCGGTGACGACGCTCGACTGGATCATCGTTGCGTTCGCCGCGCTGCTGGCGGGCTTCGGGTTCCGGCGGGGGTTCATCGTGGGCGTGCTCTCATTTGCGGGCTTTGCACTAGGTGCATTCCTCGGAACTCGCCTCGGTCCTCTTCTACTGCCGCGCGGGTCGGCCTCGCCGTATGCGCCCGCGTTCGGGCTGATCGGTGCGCTGCTGGCGGGCGTGATCCTCGCGACCGGCCTCGAGGGGGTTGGGTTCAGGCTTCTGCGGCGCACGCTGCTCGTGCCGGGCGCCGGTCTGCTCGACGGTCTGCTCGGAGCCGCGCTCGGCGCGGCGCTCGGCCTGGGGATCGTCTGGATCGTGGCGGCGGTCGTGGCGCAGACGCCCGGCGTGGGGCAGCTGCGCGCGGACATCCAGCGCTCCGTCGTCCTGGGCGAACTCAACCGTCTGCTGCCGCCCTCGGGGCCGATCCTGGGTGCACTCTCGCGCCTGGACCCGCTGCCGCAGTTGGCGGGTCCCTCCCCGGACGTGGCGGCGCCGCTGCCGCGGATCGGCCGCGCGCCGGGCGTGCGCGCGGCCTCGCGCAGCGTGGTGCGCGTGCTCGGCAGCGCCTGCGGGCTTGCGATCGAGGGCTCGGGCTGGGTTGCGGGCGTGGATGAGGTCGTCACGAACGCCCACGTGGTCGCGGGTGAGCGGGACACGACCGTCGAGGTCGGCGGCCGTCCCCCGGCGCTGGTTGCGGAAGCGATCGCGTTCGATCCGAATGTCGACATCGCGCTGCTGCGCGTGCCCGGACTTGGCGAGATCCCGCCGCTTCGCTTGGTGGGCGAACCGGCCTCGGGAATCGCGGGGGCGATCCTCGGCTATCCGGAGAACGGACCGTATGACGTGCAGCCGGGGCGCATCGGGCGCACGCAGACGGTGCTAACGGACAACGCCTACGGGCAGGGCCCCGTGCACAGGCTGCTCACGCCGCTGCGCGGGCTGGTGCGCCCGGGCAACTCCGGCGGGCCGCTCGTGGACAGTGGGGGCGGGGTGCTGACGACGGTCTTCGCGGGGACCGTCGGCGGCCATCCCGCCGGTGGCTACGGCGTGGCCAATGCGACCGTGGCGCGGCTCCTGGCGCGGACGGGCTCGACGGCGGTTAGCACCGGGCCGTGCGCGGCGGGGTGAGTCGGCTGCCAAGCGCATTTATGGTCAATACTTTTCCAGGAATGGTATATACTCGGGATCATGGCCAAGGTCATGATCAGCATTCCCGACGAGTTGCTTGGGCGCCTCGACGATCACGCACGCCGTAACGGGACCACACGTAGTGGCTTGTTGCAAGATCTGGCTGAGCGCGAGCTTCACACCGATCTTCGTCGCCGCGCGATTCGCAAGGTGCTGGCGACCGCCTCACCGCACGGCGGGGAGAGCGCGCGCCGGGTGCGTGAGATGCGGCAAGCGCGTTGAGCGAGCTGCTGCTGGACGCCAGCGTATGGCTTGCCGCGCTGGATCCCGAGGATCGCTACTACACGGCGGCCAAGGGCTTGGTGGAGTCAACCGGAGATGATGGTGCCGCGGAAGTAGGAACCGACGCTGTCGATGATGGCGGTGCCGGAGACGACATAGTCAAGGTCGAGCCTGTCACCCTTGCGGCGCTCGACCTTACCCTTTACGAGGTCGCGAACGTAGCCGTCGTCAGTTGGAGATCGCCGCCCGACGCCGGGCGTCTTGTCGAACTCATCCGTCTTGCCTGCCCAGCGACGATCGACCGGGTGGACGAGGAGCGAATGCTCGAGGCCACAAAGACCGCGAGCGAGCACGGTCTGACCGTCTATGACGCCGCCTATGTCGCGGCTGCTCGCAGGCACGACTGGACGCTCGTCAGCTGTGATCTCAAAGATCTCGTCCGCCCCGGACTCGCCATCGCGCCTGATGAGGCATGGCCGCCTCGTCCCCCGGTGAGAGGCCGATCGCGAAGTCAACGGCGGTGACCGCGGATCTCCGCGCTGTTCGATGATCGGGATTGGGCCGAGGCTCGAAGCCCTGACTCACGTCCCGGCGGCTGCCGGGCGCGGAGCCGAGCGGGGTCTGGCTGGGCGTTTAGCGGTGGCGGGCGCGGTGTCCGGGGCGGACGGCGAGCGCTGGGCGAGCGCCTCGCTCGCGGCTTGCTCGTCGATCGCGCTCTGCACCAGCGCGAGGCGGCGCACGAGCCCGGAGCGGACCTGCTCGAGCTCCTGTGCGCTCAACAGCGTCGGGCCGGCGGCGGCTCCCGCAGCTCCGGAGGTGGCGCTCGGCCGCGGCGTGAGACCGGGGTGTTCGGCTTCGATCTCGCCGATCGCGCGCTCGAGGGCGGCGATCTGGGTTCGCAGCGCGCGCCGGCGTGCGGGCGTCGCGACGGTCTCCGGCTCGAGCGCGCGATCGTTGTCCGCGGCGGTGCCGGGGGCGTCCTGGGGCATGGCGACGTAGAGCGCGGCGGCGACCTCGCGTGGGTCGACGCCGATCGCCTCGGCTTCGCGGGCGGCGTCGGCGGCGATCGCGCCGATCGCCGTGGGGCGGCGTAGGGTGGAGGAGACGAAGGTGCCGCTGCCTTGGCGGCTTTCGAGCAGGCCTCGTTGTTCCAGGCGCTGGTAGACGGCGCGGACGGTGTTGACGTTCAGGCCGCTGGCCTGGGCCATCTCGCGCAGGCCCGGCAGGCGCTGTCCGGGTTGGAGCTCGCCGTCGTGGATGCGAGCCGAGAGCGCCCAGCCGAGCTGCAGGCCGATGGGCACGTCGGCGTCGCGGTCGATGGCCGCGGCGAATTCCTGCAGGCGGCGCTCGCTCGAGGGGGAGAGGTGGTTGTCGGGCCGAGAGCTCACAACCCAACGGTAGCGCCTCTATGACCTAGAAGACCAGTGTGCTGGTCAACTAGTACACTGGCGCAATGGCGGTCATGCGAGGAGGGTCCTCAACCGGTGATGCGGCGGCGGGCGCGCGCGAGGTCGCCGAGCGCACGCTGGCGCCCGGCAGGGGCGCGATGGAGCAGGTCGGAGACCTGATCATCCTCGCCGGCAGGACGATCGTGGCGGCGGTGCGCCCACCGTTTCCATACGGCGAGGAGCTGGTCTCGCAGTTTTTGTTCGTGCTGCGCCTGTGCTGGTTTCCGCTGCTGGTCTCGACGGTGGCGATCAACTACGGCGCGCCGGGCCTGGAGGCGGCGAACTTCCTGACGTTGTTCGGCGCGGTCGACCGCCTGGGCGGGTTCTTCGTGCTCGCGGCGATCCGCGAAATCGGACCGATCATTACCGCGATCGTGCTCGCGGGCGTCGCCGGCACGGCGATCACGGCGGACCTGGGCGCGCGCAAGATCCGCGAGGAGCTCGACGCGCTGCAGGTGCTGGGCGTGGACCCGGTCAAGAATCTGGTCGTGCCGCGCTTCCTGGCGCTGATGGTGGTGACGGGCCTGTTCAACCTGTACGCGATCCTGTTCGGCCTGTTCGGGGGGATCCTCGCGGCGCTCACCTACGAGCAGCCGCTGGGACCGTTCTGGAACACGCTGTTCGCGAACGCGACCTCCACAGACCTGTGGGGCTCGGTGCTGAAGACGACTGTCTTCGGGGCGATCATCGCGATCGTGTGCTGTTACAAGGGCATGACCGCCAGTGGCGGCGCGGAGGGCGTCGGCCGGGCGGTCAACCAGGCGGTGGTGATCTCGTTCCTGGGGATCGGCGCATTCAACACGGTGTTCACGCAAATGCTCCTCGCCACTCACCCGAGCATCCTGGTGATCAAGTGAACGAACTATTGGCGGTGCCGCGCGAATGGCTTGCGGGGACCGGGGAGGTGGCCGGCTTCACGGGTCGCGTCGTGGGGGACGTGTGGGGGTTGCGCGTGCTGCGGTTCTTCGGCGAGGCGCTGCGCCAGTCGGGGATCATGATCGTCTCCTCGACGCTGGTCATCTGGGGCCTGGTGTTCATCGTCGGGCTGGGCACATGCGGGGTCGAGGGCGCGTACTTCACCGAGTCCCAGGGCGCGCCGGCCTACGCGGGCGTGTTCACGGCGTGGTGCGATCTGCGCGAGGCGGTGCCGCTGACGTTCGGGTACATGCTCTCGGCGAAGGTCGGCACGGGGATCGTGGCCGAGCTGGGGGCGATGCGGATCAGCGAGGAGATCGACGCGCTGGAGGTGATGGGGATCGACTCGATGACGTTCCTGTGCGCGACGCGTCTGCTGGCGGCGTGGCTGGTGCTGCCGTTCATGTACCTGTCGGCGATCGGCGTGGCCTACTTCGGCTCCTACCTGGCGGTGGTGCAGCAGATCGGGTACGTCTCCTCGGGCGGGTACTTCCTGATCTTCTGGCAGTTCCAGAACCCACCGGACTTCCTCTTCAGCCTGATCAAGGGCATGTCGATGGCCACGGTGGTGGTGCTGGTGGGCTGCTACTACGGCTACAACGCCAGTGGTGGGCCGGTGGGCGTGGGCACGGCGACGGCCAAGTCGATGGTGCTGAACCTGGTGTGCGTGAACCTGATCGGGATGCTCGGCACGGAGGTGTTCTGGGGGGCCAAACCGAGGGCGCCGATCGGCGGATAGCGCGGGCCGCTACGCTGAGCGCCGTGGCGAAGACCCTCCTGATAGCCGAGAAGCCCTCCGTGGGGCAGGACTTGGCGCGCGTGCTGAAGGGGCCGTTCCAGAAGAAGGAGGGGTGGCTGGAGGGGCCCGAGGACGTGATCACGTGGGCGGTCGGGCATCTGGTGCAGCTGGCCGAGCCCGACGAGTACGACAAGAAATTCAAGCGCTGGCGGATGGAGGACCTGCCGATCGTGCCCGAGCGCTTCAAGCTGGTCGTGCGCGACGAACGCTCGCGCAAACAGATGACGGTCGTCACGGCGCAGCTGGGGCGCGACGACGTCGACCTGGTGGTGAACGCCTGCGATGCCGGGCGCGAGGGCGAGCTGATCTTCGCCTACCTGTATGAGAAGGCGCAGGGCAACAAGCCGATCAAACGGCTGTGGCTGAGCTCGATGACGAACGCGGCGATGAAATCGGCGCTCGACTCGCTGCGCCCGGCCGAGGAGCTGGCCTCGCTCGAGCAGGCAGCGCGCTCGCGCTCGGAGGCGGACTGGATCGTGGGCATGAACGCGACGCGCGCGGCGACGATCCGCCTGCGCAGCTCCTTCGACGGGGCGGTCTCGCTGGGGCGGGTGCAGACCCCGACGCTGGCGATCGTGGCGCGCCGCGAGGAGGAAATCAAGGCGTTCAAACCCGAGCCCTACTGGCTGGTCGATGCGACGTTTGCGGCCGATCCACTCCGCCGGCGAGGACGACGGCGCGAGCGGAAACGGGAACGCGAAAACGGCGAGGCCGGCGAGCGCGATCTATCGCGGGCGCTTTCACGCGGGCGCGAAGCCGCGGATCGGCAGCGAGGCCGAGGCGGTGGCGATCGTCGAGGCGTGCGAGGGCTCCACGGCGAAGATCACGAAGCTGGAGAAGAAAGAACAGCGCGAGAAAGCGCCGATGCTGTATGACCTGACGACGCTGCAGCGGGAGGCGAACACGCGCTATGGGTTCTCGGCCAAACGCACGCTGGCGGCGGCGCAGCGCTGCTATGAGGAGCACAAGGCGCTGACCTATCCGCGCACGAACTCGCGCTACCTGACCAAAGACATGGTCGCGGAGATCAAGCCGACGGCGGAGCTGGTGGGCTCGCACCCGGACTACCGCAAAGCGGCGGAGTACGTGACGACCTCGATCTGCTGCCGCTGGGACGGGTGGTGAACGACGCGAAGGTGACCGACCACCACGCGATCATCCCGACCAAGTCAGAGCACGACCTCGATCGGATGGGCTCGGATGACAGGCGCATTTACGACATGGTCACGCGGCGCTTTTTGGCGGTGTTCCACCCGGAGGCGGTGTTCGAGAACACGCGCGTGGAGACCACGATCCCCGCGGGCGAGGACGAGCGCGACGGCGGGTATGTGTTCCGCACGCGCGGCAAGCTCTTGCTCGTGCCGGGCTGGCGCGGGGTCTACGACGAGGTCTCGGCGGCGAGCGCGGCGAAAACGAGCGGTGCGCGGGCCGAGGGCGAGGAGGACGAGGGCGCCGACCAGCAGCTGCCGAAGCTCGAGCAGGACGAGAGCGTGGAGACGCGCGAGATCAAGAGCGCGCGCAAGGAAACGAAACCGCCGCGGCGCTACTCCGACGCGTCGCTGCTGGGCGCGATGGAGACGGCGGGCAAGCTGGTCGATGACGAGGAGATGCGCGAGGCGATGAAGGACTCGGGCATCGGTACGCCGGCGACGCGGGCGGCGATCATCGAGCGGCTGATCACCGTCGGCTACATCGAACGCGACGGTCGCTCGCTGGTGGCGAGCGAGAAGGGCGTGAACGTGATCCGCCTCTTGAACGAGCACGCGCTCACCTCTCCGGGACTGACGGGGGACTGGGAGAACCGCCTCGGCAAGATCGAGCGCGGGGAGGACTCGCGCGAGAAGTTCATGAGCGACATTGCGGGCTTTGCGAAAGAGACGATCGCAGAGCTCGACGAGAAGCTAAAAGACGTGCGCATTCCCCGCGCGAGCCTCGGCCCGTGCCCGGTGTGCGGGCACGAGATCATGGAAAACCGCAAGGGCTACTCGTGCTGGGCGCGCAACGATCCGGGCTGTGGCTTTGTGATCTGGAAGGGCAAAGCCGGCAAGCAGCTCCGGCGGAAGTTGCGCGCGAGCTGATCAAGACGGGCTACACCGCGCGGGCGATCACGGGCTTCAAAGGGCGCAGCGGGCGCAGCTTCAAAGCGCACCTCGCGCTCGAGCAGACCGAGGAGGGCAAATGGCGCGTGGAGTTCGACGAGCCGTGGGCGAAGGCGGGCGCGAAGCCGCCGGATGCGGAGGTCGAGGCGGAGAGCGAGAAGCCCAAGGCCGAGCCGGTGGCGAGCGAGATCGAGGCTCGCACTGCCGCCTAGCTCGTTGATGGTTGGGGGAGACACGCCGGCCGGTCGGTGCGACCGCCCGTAGTGGCGCCGGCCACCGCACCTGCGGGCGTATCGGGAGCAGCGCCCATAGCGCGGGGAACGGGCCCGGCGCCGTTGCGCGATGCACGGGTGCTCGAGGAATTGCGCGTGCGGCCGTGGTCGGCGTCTTCGCTGGAGCTGTGGATCTCGTGCCCGGCGCGGTGGTTCGTGGAGCGGATGCTGCGCCCGGACAGTCCCGAGCCCGACCCCGAGCCGCTGACGCGCGGCGGGCTGGCGCATGCGGCGTTGCGCGACACGCTGGAGGGGTTGCGCGAGCGCACGGGCTCGGCGCGGGTGACTCGTGCGCGTCTGGGATTGGCGCGCATGCTGCTGGGCGAGGCACTCGCGCGCCACGCGCACGAGTTCCCGCTGTCGGCGCGCTCCGAGCGCCTGCCGAGCGCGCGCCGCCGGCTGGAGGCGGACCTGGAGCGCTACCTGGCGCACGCGGCCGGCACCGCGACCGCGGGTCGTGGTGAGGACAGCCCGCTCGAGCCCCGCTGGCTTGAGGTGGGGTTCGGGTTCGACGACGAGGAGGACTGCCTGCCGGCACTGGATCTCGGCGACGGGGTGATGCTGCGCGGGCGCATCGATCGCATCGACGTGCTGCCGGGGGGCGAGGCGGCGGTGGTCTACGACTACAAGGGCGCGCGCGTAACACCGGGCGCGCGCTGGATCGAGGACGGCAAGATCCAGCTCGCGCTGTACATGCGCGCGGCCGAACAGCTGCTCGGGCTGCGGGTGGTGGGGGGTCTGTATCAGCCGCTGGGCGGGGCAGACCTGCGCGCGCGGGGAGTCCTCGACGTGGGGGCGGGTGTGGGGGTGGAGTGCGTGCGCACGGACCTGATGGAGGCGGCGGAGATCGATGCGCTCGTGCAGGAGGCGCTCGCGCTTGCGCGCGCGGCGGCAGCACAGGCGGTGGCGGGGGAGATCGAGGCGCGGCCGCTGACGTGCGCGTTCTCCGGCGGCTGCTCGCATCCGGCGATCTGCCGCGCTGGCAGGTGATCGTGGAGCGGCTCACGGGCTGGGAGCTGGCCGATCCGACTTTTGGCGCCGACGAGAGCGAGCCGGAGTCCGCCGAGCAGGCCACGGCGCCGGCGGCGCCGCGGAGGCTGACGGACGAGCAGGAGCACGCGGTGGGGCGCCGCGGCGAGCCGCTGCTGCTGGCGGCGGGCGCGGGGAGCGGCAAGACTTCGGTGCTGGTCGAGCGCTTCGTGCGGGCGGTGCGCGAGGACGGGATCGCGCCGGGGCGGATCCTCGCGATCACGTTCACCGAGCGCGCGGCGGGCGAGCTGCGCGAGCGGGTGCGCGGGCGGCTGTCGGCGCTGGGGGAGACGGAGGCCGCGCGCGACCTCGACGGGGCGTTCATCGGCACCTTCCACGGGTTCTGTGCGCGGATCCTGCGCGCGCATGCGCGCGAGGCGGGTCTGCGGGAGGAGCCCCCACACGAGATCCTCGACGAGGGCCTGGCGGGGCGGTTGCGCCGGCAGGCGTTCGCGCGGGCGCTCGGCGAGTTCGTTGTCGATGGCCGTGGCGAGGCGGTCGATTTGATCGCGGCCTACACCGCCGACCGTGCGCGCGCGAGCGTGTTGGGGGTCTACGCGGAGTTGCGCAGCCGCGGGCAGCGCGCGCCGCGACTGCCCTCGCCCCGGCTTGGGCGCGCGCCGCTGGGGCAGGCCGAGCTGCCGGCCGCGGCCGAGCTGGACGAGGCGGCTGCGCGCGAGGCGCGGGCCGTGGATGAGGCGGGGGCGCGGGCGGTCGTGCTGTGGGATGAGCTGTTGGGGCGTTTCGGTGAGCGCTACGAGGCCGCCAAGCGCGAGCGCGAGGGCGTGGACTTCGACGATCTCGAGCTGCTGGCGGGCGAGCTGCTCGCCGACGATGCGCAGATCAGAAGACGCCTGGGCGGAGCGCTTCGAGCTGCTGATGGTGGACGAGCTGCAGGACGTCAACCCGCGCCAGCTCGCGCTGGTGAGCATGCTGGAGCGCGAGAACCTGTTCACGGTCGGGGATCGGTGGCAGTCGATCTACGGCTTTCGCCACGCGGATGTGGGCCTGTTCACGGAGCGCGAGCAGCGTCTGGCGCCGCTCGGGCAGAGCCTGCGGCTGGCGCACAATTTCCGCGGGCGCCCGCAGCTGCTGCAGGCCGTCAACGCGGTGTTCGCGCGGCGCTTCGGCGAGGCCTTCCTGCCGCTGCGCGCGGGCCGCGAGAGCGAGCGCGAGGCGCTCGCGCAGGGGGAGCCGCTGATCGAGCTGCTGCTGAGCGATCGGCGCGGTTGGGGTGGCGGCATCGCGGGCGGCTCGGGTCGCGGCGGATTGGCGTGAGGCGGAGGCGCAGGCGCTGGCGCGGCGGGTGCGCGATCTGATCGATCGCGGGCAGGCGCGCGCGGGCGGGATCGCGGTGCTGCTGCGGGGGATGGGCGACATCGACTGCTACGAGCAGGCGCTGCGCGGACAGGGCCTGAGCACGTTGGCGAGCGCGGGATCGTTCTGGGCGCGCCAGGAGGTGGCCGACCTGCTGGCGCACTTGCGTGCGGTGGCGGACCCGGCCGACGAGCTGGCGCTGTACGGGGTGCTGGCGGCGCCGCCGGTGGGACTGTCGAGCGACGCGCTGGCGCTGTTGGCGCGCACCGCGCGCGAGCGCGGGTGCGGCGTGTGGGAGGTCGCCCGCGATCTCGACGCGCAAGGTCCAAAGGCCGGCGGACTGCTCACGGGCGCAGAGCGCGAGCGTGCACGTGGCGCACTGCGCGTGGCTGCAGGCCGAGCGCGAGCTGGCGGAGGAGCTGACGCTGGCGCAGCTGCTCGAACGGGCGGTCGAGCGGGGCGTGCGTGTGCGCGGTGACGAGGACGAACCGCGTAGGCTCGCGAACGTGCACAAGTTGATCGGGGTGGCAGGGGAGTGGGAACGCAGCGAAGGGCGCGACCTGCGCGGGTTTCTGGACGAGGCTGCCTTCCAGCAGCGCGCCGGCGGCATGGGGTTCTGGCGGGCGCCGAGGCGGGCGCCGAGCCCGACGCGGCCATGACGACCGAGGCGCCGCTCGACGCGGTGCGCCTGATGAGCGTGCACGCCGCGAAGGGCCTTGAGTTCGACGTGGTGTGCGTGGCCGATCTCGGTCGCGCGCCGAGCGCGGGCGTGCCCGACCTGCTGGTCGAGGGTGAGCGCGTGGGACTGCGGCTGCTGGAGCTCGCCGATCCCGAGCCGCGTCCGGCGCTCGACTACGCGCAGCTGGCCGGCGAGCGCCGCGAAGCACAGGCGGCGGAGGAGGATCGGATCGTGTACGTGGCGATGACCCGCGCGCGCGAGCGGCTGCTGCTGAGCGGGGCGGTGGACTTCGCGAGCTGGCCGCGCGAGCGCCCGGGCGCCGCGCCGATCGCGTGGCTGGGACCGGCGCTGGCACCCGAGCTGCCGGCGCTGTGCGCGGAGGCCGTGCGCCACGGCTCGGAGGATGCGGGCCCCGCGGGCGAGACGGTTCCGGCGGGCGAGGACGGTCCCGTGGGCGAGGCAGGTCCGGCGGGCGCGAAGCGGGCGACGGAGGATCGCCTGGCGCCGCTGCTGAGCGTCGAGGGGACCGATGTGCCGCTGCGCTGCCGCCTGAACACGCCGGCGGCGGGACGATGAATCAGCCCTCGTCCTCCGACGGCGAGCTGTTCGCCCGCGCACGGGGGGGCGATGCGCGTGCGCGCGAGGAGCTGGTCGAGCGCTACCTGCCGCTGGCACGACGGCTGGCGCGCCGCTACCAGCGCAGCGAGGAGCCGCTGGAGGATCTGACGCAGGTCGCCTCGCTGGGGCTGCTCAAGGCGGTCGACCGCTATGACGCCGGCCGCGATACGGCCTTCTCGAGCTTCGCCGTGCCGACGATCCTGGGCGAGCTGCGCCGTCACTTCCGCGATCGCACCTGGTCGGTGCGGGTTCCGCGCGAGCTGCAGGAGCTGTCGCTGCGCGTGGACAAGACCGTCACGGCGCTGTCCTCCGAGCACGGCCGCGCGCCGACGGTCGCGGAGATCTCCGTCGCGATGGACGTCAGCGAAGAGCAGGTGCTGGAGGCGCTGCAGGCCGCCGGGGCCTACCGGGCGGGATCGCTGGACGCGCCGCGGGCGGGTGCCGGGGAGGACTCCCCGGGGGAGAGCGTCGGCGACACGATCGGCGTGCAGGAGGGCGGGTTCGAGCGCGCGGAGGAGCGGGCGACGCTCGGACCGATGTTCGCGCGTGTCTCCGAGCGCGAGCGGCTGGTGCTGACGCTGCGCTTCGCCGAGGACATGACCCAGGCCGAGATCGGCGAGCGGATCGGCGTCTCGCAGATGCAGGTATCGCGGCTGATCCGCCAGGCGCTGGCGCGGCTGCGGGAGTGCGCGGGACCCGACGAGAAGTAGCTCGACCACCCTCGCCGCGCTCGCGCTCGGTGAGTCGTCCGCACGAGCTCTTGCGGGAGGACCGCCCATGGGTTGACAGGGGCGGGTGAACGTCGGACACTGTGACGATGCCCCGATCGATGTGGATGGGCACGCTCAACTTCGGCCTGGTGAGCATGCCCGTGAAGCTGTACAGCGCGGTCACGAACAAGAGCGTGCACTTCAACCAGCTGCACGGCGCCGATCATGCGCGCATCCAGCAGAAGCGCGTGTGCTCGGCCGACGGCGAGGAGGTCCCCTTCGAGGAGATCGTCAAGGGCTATGAACTGGCGCCCGAACGCTACGTCGTGATCGAGGACGCAGAGCTCGCGGCGCTCGCGCCGGAGGCGACGCGCACGATCGAGATCGAGGACTTCGTGGAGATCGATGAGATCGACCGGATCTACTTCGATCAGCCCTACTACATCGTTCCCAACCGTGGTGGCGCGCGCTCCTACAGGCTGCTGCTGGCGGCGATGCGCGAAACCGGCAAGGTCGCGATCGCGCGGGTGGTGCTGCGCTCACGCGAGCGTCTGGTGGCGGTGCATCCGCGCGAGGAGGTGCTGATGATGACGACGCTCACCTACGCCGATGAGGTCAACTCGACGAGCGAGCTGCGCGAGCTGGGGGGCGAGGAGGAGGCGGCGGCCGTGGGCGAGCGCGAGCTCGACGTGGCCAAGCGACTGGTGGAGTCCCTGGCCGAGCCGTTTGACATCGGCCGCTACCGCGACACCTACCGCGAGGCGGTGCTCGACCTGATCGACCGCAAGGCCAGTGGCGAGGAAATCGTGGTGGAGGCGCGTCCGCAGGTGGAGACGCTGCAATCGCCCGATCTGATGGGGGCGCTGCAGGCGAGCCTGGAGCGCGCCCGCGAGCGCGGTGGCGAGGTGACGGGCGCGAACGGCAAGGGCGCGGCGCCGAAGAAAGCCGCCAAGAAGCCGGCGGCCAAGAAGAGCCCCCGCGAAGAAGACCTTACGCCGCCATGCCCGGCGGGCGGAGTCCGGAGAACGCGCGCGTCAGGCGAACTGAAGGTCCCGCCGGCTCGGTCGACGAACGCGCGCAGGATCGTGAGGATCAGCTCCTCGCCCTTGCCGTCCGCGGCCTGTTCGACGCGCCGGCGCTCGGAGTAGCGCTCGATCACGTTGCCGACGTTCGGGAGCCTCGAGTCATACAGCAGTCCCTCGGCGCCGCCGGGGCGCAGCTCGGCGACGCGCAGCTCGACCGCGCGCTCCCGGGCGGTGAGGGTGTAGGAGAGGTGGCTGTCGCGCACGTGCGCGGGGGCGCAGGCGGAGATCGCGTCGCACAGGATCAGCGCGTCGTCGAAGCGGTCCAGGGGGCAGGAGGCGCGCGCGAGCACCATTGCGGCGACGCGGTTCAGCACCGGTCCCGCCAGTGGGCCGTTGGCGACGCGCAGCGACACCGGTCCGGGCGGTCCGGGGGTGGAGGAGGCGTCCGGCTCGGGCTGCGTCGCGGCGCTCACGTCCGCGAGGTCGGGTCGATCCGGTCGTCCTGTCCGTCGGCGCCGGTGCCGACTCCCGGCGATGTTCCCGTGGAGGCCCCGTTGCGAAGGGCGTCGGCGAGCGGGAAGGTCATGCACACCTCGGTGCGCTCTTGCTCGTCACGCCCGAGGTGCACGGACTCCGCCAGCGAGGCGATCAGCGGCAGGCCGAGGCCGAGACCGGGGCTGTCGGGATGTGGGGCGATGCCGGGGCCTTCGTCGCGCACGACCACGGTGAGCTCGCCGTCGCTGCACTGTGGCGAGGACTTCCAGCGGCCCCGGGGGT
The DNA here is from genome assembly GCA_963714025.1 of uncultured Solirubrobacterales bacterium. Classification (GTDB taxonomy): domain Bacteria; phylum Actinomycetota; class Thermoleophilia; order Solirubrobacterales; family Solirubrobacteraceae; genus Palsa-744. Next base: position 847,447 of record OY970221.1, on the reverse strand, counting down.
GTCCTCGGGGTAGGCGTGGACGACGACGTTCGAGCACGCCTCGGTCACCGCCAGGCGCACGTCGGAGAGCAGCTCCTCGTTTACCGCCAGCGCCTCGCCGAGCGCGCCGAATGCGTGGCGAATCAGCGCAATGTTCTCCGCTCGAGCCGGGAGCGCTAGCTCCATGTCAGGCATCATGCTCGCTCCTGGGGTACTCGAGTTGCTTTCGTCATCGCTAATGGTGCCCGAAAGCGGCGATTCTCACACGCCGAGCATACGCGAGCGATCGCCCGCCACCTGCTCGCGCTCGGCTCACGCCTCCAGGTGCGGCGGTCTCCGCGTCCGCCGGGTGCGGATCGGCCCGTACGCGGCCGTCGCCGGCGCTCTGCGCGCGACTGGCCGAGCACCCCGCGCACTGATACCCTTTCGGCTCCGCCTCAGGTGTCCGCCCGTGTCCGCGCGATGAGTGTTCGTGCGGGCTGCACCGCCCCTCAGGGAGCACTTCCATGACTACGCACACCATGCAGCCGCCCAAGGCCGTCGGACTCTACGACCCCCGCTTCGAGCACGACGCGTGCGGCGTGGGCATGGTCGCGCGCCTGGACAACACGCCCACGCACGAGGTCGTGGAGCGGGGGATCGCGGCGCTGAAGAACCTCGAGCACCGCGGCGCCTCGGGCGCGGACCCGTGCACGGGGGACGGCGCGGGGATCCTGATGCAGATGCCCGACGAGCTGCTGCGCGGTGTCGTCGAGTTCGAGCTGCCGCCGGCCGGGCGCTACGGGGTGCTGATGTGCTTCCTGCCGCGGGAGCAGCCTCGCCGCGAGCGCCTGCAGGCGCTGCTCGAGCGGACCGTGGCGGCGGAGGGCCAGACGGTGCTCGGCTGGCGCGAGGTGCCCGGTGGCGCCCGGAGCACACGGGCGAGGTCGCGGGCGCCTGCCGTCCGGAGATCCGCCAGCTGTTCGTCGGGCGGGACGGCAGAGCAGGCCGCTGACCAGGACGCGTTCGAGCGCAAGCTGTATGTGATCCGGCGCGTATGCGAGCTGAGCGCCGAGGGCGAGGGGCTGTACGTGGCCTCGAGCTCCTCGCGCACCCTCAACTACAAGGGCATGCTGATCAGCTTCCAGTTGGCGGAGTTCTACCCGGACTTGCGCGACGAGCGCTGCAAGAGCGCGCTGGCGCTCGTGCACTCGCGCTTCTCGACGAACACGTTCCCGAGCTGGGAGCTCGCGCACCCCTACCGCACGATCTGCCACAACGGCGAGATCAACACGGTGATGGGCAACGTCAACTGGATGCGCGCGCGTGAGTCGGAGCTCTCCAGCGAGCTGTTCGGCGATGACCTTCAGAAGATCCTGCCGGTCGTGACGCCGGGCAACTCCGACTCGGCGACGTTCGACAACGTGATGGAGTTGTTGCTGCTCGCGGGGCGCTCGCCGGCGCACGCGGCGATGATGATGATCCCGGAGGCCTACCGCAACCGCGAGGACCTGCCGGCGGATCTGGTCGGGTTCTACGCCTACCACGCCTGTCTGATGGAGCCGTGGGACGGCCCGGCGTCGGTGGCGTTCACCGACGGGCGCGTGGTCGGCGCGACGCTCGATCGCAATGGGCTGCGCCCGGGGCGCTGGGTGGAGACTGCCGACGGGCACATCGTGCTCGGCTCGGAGACCGGGATGCTCGACGTGGCGCCGTCGGAGGTCAAGCGGCTGGGGCGGTTGCAGCCGGGCAAGCTGTTCCTGGTGGACCTGCAGCGCGGTCGGATCGTCGAGGACGGCGAGGTCAAGCGCGAGGTCTCCACGCAGCGGCCCTACCGCGAGTGGTTTCAGTCGAGTTCGGTGGCCTTCGATGAGCTCGATCCCTCCGAGCAGGTGACGATCTCCGATCAGCCGCTGCACCGGCGCCAGCGGGCATTTGGCTTCAGTCAGGAGGATCTGCGCGTGCTGCTCGCGCCGATGGCGCGCGACGGGGCCGAGCCGATCGGCTCGATGGGCAACGACATCTCCCTGGCGGTCCTCTCCGATCAGGCGCCGCCGCTGTTCTCCTACTTCAAGCAGCTGTTCGCGCAGGTCACCAACCCGCCGATCGACCCGATCCGCGAGGAAATCGTGATGAGCTTGGAGACGACGCTGGGCAGCGAGCGCAACCTGTTCGAGGAGACGCCCGAGCACGCGCACAAGCTGGTGCTGGAGCGCCCGATCCTGCTCAACCGCGAGCTGGAGACGTTGCGCCACGTCTCGCATGAGCTGTTCGCGGCGCGCACGATCGACATCACCTGGCCGGTCGCCGAGGGCGCCGCGGGGATGGTGGCGGCGCTCGAGCGGGTGTGCGCGCAGGCGCACGAGGCGATCGCCGAGGGCGTGAACATCATCGTGCTGTCAGATCGCCTGCTGGGGCCGCGCCGCGCGCCGATCCCCTCGCTGTTGGCGGTCGCCTCCGTCCACCATCACCTCGTGCGCGAGGGCACGCGCCTGCGGGTGGGGATCGTGCTCGAGTCGGGCGAGCCGCGCGAGGTGCACCACTTCGCGACGCTGATCGGCTACGGCGCGAGCGCGATCAACCCGTACCTGATGCTGGAGACGCTGGACCAGCTCGTGATCGACGGACGGATCACACCGGCGGGCGCCGACGGTGCGGCGCCGCCGCGGGGCGAGGAGCTGAACGCCCAGCTGGAGCAGGCGGCGCAGAACACGATCAAAGCGATCGGCAAAGGCCTGTTGAAGACGATCTCGAAGATGGGCATCTCCACGATCCAGTCCTACCGCGGCGCGCAGATCTTCGAGGCCGTCGGGCTCGAGCGCGGGCTGATCGATCGCCACTTCACAGGCACGGCCTCGCGCATCGGCGGGGTCGGTCTCGACGTGCTTGCGACCGAGGCGCAGGAGCGCCACGCGCGCGCGTATCCGGCGCCCGAGGACGACCTGTTGCCGGTCGGCGGGGTGTATGCGTGGCGGCGCGACGGCGAGCACCACATGTGGAACCCGGAGACGATCGCGCTCGTGCAGCACGCGGTGCGCGCTGGAGGGTTCGGGGATGCGAGCGAAGCGAGTGTCTCCCGGTCCCTCGACGGCAATGTCGCGGCGGCGCTCGCGGGCGAGGGCGAGGCGCTCGAGGAGGTGCGCTCGAGCGAGGCTTTCACGAAGTATCGGGAGTATGCGCGCGCGATCAACGAGGACGCGGCGCGCAAGGCGACGTTGCGCGGGCTGCTGGAGATCGGCCCGCGCGATGCCGACGGCTCGGGGGCTGGTGAGTCGATCGCGCTGGAGGAGGTCGAGCCGGCGAGTGCGATCGTGCGGCGCTTCTGCACGGGCGCGATGAGCCTCGGCTCGATCTCGCGCGAGGCGCACGAGACGCTCGCGATCGCGATGAACCGCCTCGGCGGCCGTTCGAACACGGGCGAGGGCGGGGAGGACCCCGCGCGCTTCACACCCGATCCCAACGGCGATCGTCGGCGCTCGGCGATCAAGCAGGTCGCCTCGGGTCGCTTCGGGGTGACGATCAACTACCTGGTCAACGCGGACGAGCTGCAGATCAAGATGGCCCAGGGCGCCAAGCCCGGCGAGGGCGGTCAGCTGCCGGGCGGCAAGGTCGATGCCTACATCGGCTCGATTCGCCACACGACGCCGGGAGTCGGCCTGATCTCCCCGCCGCCCCACCACGACATCTACTCGATCGAGGATCTCAAGCAGCTGATCTACGACTTGCGCTGCTCGAACCCTCCGACGGAGACGAGCCCGGGCGCGCAGGTGTCGGTCAAGCTCGTCTCCGAGGTCGGCGTCGGCACGGTCGCCGCGGGCGTGTCGAAGGCGAACGCCGACCGCGTGCTGATCTCCGGGCACGACGGCGGCACGGGCGCCTCGCCGCTGTCCTCGATCCAGGCCGCGGGCGTGCCGTGGGAGATCGGGCTGGCCGAGACCCAGCAGACGCTGTTGCTGAACGACCTGCGCTCGCGCATCGTGGTGCAGACCGACGGGCAGCTGAAGACCGGGCGCGATGTGGCGATCGCGGCGATGCTGGGAGCGGATGAGATGGGCTTCTCCACCGCGCCGCTGATCGCTACGGGCTGCATCATGATGCGCGCCTGCCACCTGAACACCTGCCCGGTGGGGATCGCCACGCAGGACCCGGTGCTGCGCGAACGCTTCAAGGGCACGCCCGAGCACGTGGTCAACTTCTTCTTCTTCGTGGCCGAGGAAGTGCGCGAGATCCTTGCCTCGCTGGGCTTGCGCTCGCTGGACGAGGCGATCGGCCGGGTGGACCTGCTGCACGCACAGCCGGCGATCGAGCACTGGAAGGCGCGCGGGGTGGACCTGACGCACATCCTGACTCAGATCGAGCTGCCCGCGGACGCACCGAGGCGGCGCGTGCAGCCGCCGCCGGCGGTGCTGGCCGACGCGCTCGATTGGGAGCTCGTGCGCCGGTCGCAGGGTGCGATCGAACGTGGCGAGCGCGTGCGCATCGAGCTGCCGATCCGCAACGTCAACCGCTGTGTGGGGGGGATTCTCTCCAGCCACATCGCGCGCGCGCATGGCGCCGCGGGACTGGGAGAGGGCTCGATCGAGGTCGAGTTCGAGGGCTCGGCGGGGCAGAGCTTCGGCGGATGGCTGGCCCCGGGCGTGACGTTCACGCTGCGCGGGGATGCGAACGACTACACCGGCAAGGGCCTCTCCGGGGGCGTGCTGGCGGTGCGCCCGCGCGAGGGGATGGCGCAGGAGTTCGTGGCCGAGGAGAACGTGATCGTGGGCAACACGCTGCTCTACGGGGCGACGGCCGGGCGCGCGTTCTTCCGCGGTCTGGCGGGCGAGCGCTTCGCGGTGCGCAACTCCGGCGCGAGTGCGGTCGTGGAGGGCGTGGGCGATCACGGCTGCGAGTACATGACCGGCGGGTATGTGGTCGTGCTCGGACCGACGGGGCGCAACTTCGCGGCGGGGATGAGCGGGGGGATCGCGTACGTGCTCGACGAGGACGGTGGCTTCACGGCGCGCTGCAACATGGGCATGGTCGGGTTCGAAGCGCCGAGCCCCGAGGACGCGGTCGAGTTGCGGGCGTTGATCGCAGAGCACGGCGAGCGCACCGCCTCGCCGGTCGCCGCGCGGGTCCTGGCGGAGTTCGACGAGCTGCTCGGCAGGGGCGCGTTCGTGAAGGTGATGCCCCACGACTACAAGCGCGTGCTGGCCGAACAGGCGGCCGAGGCCGCCGATGAGGCGCCGGCGGTGGCGGCCTGATGGGCAAGCTCGTGACCACCAGCGTCCGTCGAGCATTGCTGCGTCTGCGCATCGCGCTCGCGCGCGGCGGCTGCTCTGCGCGCACGCTCGGCAGGCCGATCGGATCGGTCGCCTGATGGGCAAGCTCGGCGGGTTTCTGCAGATCGAGCGCCATGGGATCCCCTACCGGGATCCGGACGAGCGCGCGCGCGACTACCGCGAGTTCCTGCTCACGCGCCCGACGGAGGAGCTGCGCGAGCAGGGCGCGCGCTGCATGGACTGCGGCGTGCCCTTCTGCCACAACGGCTGTCCGCTGGGCAACCTGATCCCGGACTGGAACGACCTCGTCTACCGCGACCGCTGGGAGGACGCGATCGCGCAGCTGCACGCGACGAACAACTTCCCCGAGCTGACCGGCCGCCTGTGCCCGGCGCCGTGCGAGGCGGCGTGCGTGCTGGAGATCCGCGAGAACGACGCGGTGACGATCAAACAGATCGAGCTCGCGATCGTCGATCGGGCGTGGGATGAGGGCTGGATCGTCCCGCGCCCACCGCGGCACGAGACGGGACAGTCGGTCGCGGTCGTCGGCTCGGGACCGGCGGGGATGGCCGCGGCGCAGCAGCTGCGCCGCGCCGGGCACAGCGTGACGCTGTTCGAGCGCGACGAGGCCGCCGGTGGGCTCGCGCGGTTTGGGGTTCCGGACTTCAAGATCGAGAAGCGGGTCGTGCAGCGGCGCGTGGAGCAGTTGGTTGCAGAGGGCGTGGAGCTGCGCTGCGGGGTCGAGGTCGGCGGCGACGTGAGCGTGGAGGAGTTGCGCGGTTCGTTCGACGCGGTCGTGCTCGCCACCGGCTCGCGCGTGCCGCGCGACCTGCCGGTCCCCGGGCGCGAGCTGGACGGGGTGCACTTCGCGATGGACTACCTGTACGGGCGCAACCGCTGGGCCGCGCGCGAGTTCGGTCCCGAGCCCGAGGCCGCTCAGCCCGCCGAGGGCGCGCCGATCAGCGCGGCGGGCAAGGACGTGGTGGTGATCGGCGGCGGCGACACGGGCGCGGACTGCGTCGGCAACGCCCTGCGCGAGGGCGCGCGCTCGATCGTCCAGCTGGAGCTCCTGCCCGAGCCTCCGGCCAAGCGCCCGGACGAGCGCACGCCGTGGCCGGAGTGGCCGCTGAAGTACCGCATGAGCTACGCGATGGAGGAGGCGCTGAAGGAGGGCGTCGGCGAACAGGACTACTCGATCGCCACGACCCACCTCTCCGGCGACGCCGAGGGCCGCGTGGCGGCGCTGCACATCGCCCAGGCTGAGCCCGCGCCCCCGTTCGGTCCTGTCGCCGGAACCGAGCGTGAGCTACCCGCGCAGCTGGTGCTCTTGGCGATGGGCTTCCTGCATCCCGAGCCCGCGCTGCTGGACGGGCTGGGCGTGGAGAAGGACCCGCGCGGGAACGTCAAGGCCGTCAAGCCCTACACGACCTCCGTCGAGGGCGTGTTCGCCGCCGGTGACGCCCGCCGCGGGCAGTCGCTGATCGTGTGGGCGATCAACGAGGGCCGCCAGTGCGCAAGGATGGTCGACCGCTACCTCGCCGGGAGGGCCGATGGCCTTCGCGGAGCGGCGTCCTCGGTCGCTCGCGTGCCAAACACGCCACGCTCCCTGCGTCCTGGCTCCACTCGACCCTCGACCCTCCCGGGGGCGCATGACGATGGCCTAGCCGGCCACGCCGACGCCGACGAGGGCCCCGAGGGACCACCGAACCACGTAACACCCGGGGTTCCGGCGGAGTAGTGGGTCCGCGGGGCAGGCACCCGCGCGACGCCGACGCCGGCCCGAGGGCCCGCCGAACCTCGTGACACCCGGCGTGTCGGGGGAGTAGTGGGTTCGGGGCAGGCACCCGCGCGACGCCTGTTTGCTCGAGGAAGGGAGGAGAAGGGGCGTGGGGGTGTCAAGCTACGCAACCGCTTCGTATGGCGGCAAGCGGCTGGTGGCTTGCCGGCGTTTCGTTCTTTCGAGTAGAGGTTTGCCCACGTGGACGGCCGGCCGGCGGCCGGCTATGGGGATAAGTCTTACAGCCGGTTCAGGCGGCGTCTGCCGTCAGCGATTCGCGTACCAGCCGTTCGGCGTCGGGAACTCGCACGTGCTCACCTGAAGGGAGGGCGACCGTGATCGTGCCTTCATTCTCGAGCTGCTCGCGCGGGCCAAACAGCTCGATACCGACCGGCTCTTTGCTGTCAGGGGCATAGAAGAAGACGTGTCGGGCGTCGTCGGTATCGCCGATCTGACCGCCCCCTGCCCGCAGGTGATCGATCTCCGGGAAGTACGTCACGGGCTCGAAGTTGTACGGACCGACGTTCACAACGGCCTCCATGTGTTCGGTATGCGGCGCATGGCGTAGGCAGCGATCACGGTACCAGCCCGCACGCGGATCTCAACCACGACGACCAGATAGGCGCTCGGGCCGACACGTCCGGCGATCAGGCGCTCGCGACCATCTGTCATGTCGGCATAGCGTCTGCCTCGCTCGACTGCGATCCTCACGGCGCGGCGCGTTATGTAGGAGCGCCGCTCGCGCCCGGCCTCATCTTCCCCGCGCGCATGACGCAAAGCGGCCCGGGTGAGGGTGATCCGTCGGCCGGTGCGATCGGCGGCGCGCCACGTGACGGCGCTGAATCGCCCGTGATCGTCGTGAACTCGGCCATGTCGATCGACTCGCATGAGCTGAGGCTACGGGCGGCTTGGGACGGTACTCTTGGCGCGAAATCGGCTGCCCTTATTGCAATGTGATTTGCAATAAGGGCAGCATAATCGAGGATCGCTGCTATTCTCTGGTCCCATGGCGCTGTCGGATGAGCAGATCCTCAGCCAGAATCCGTGGTGGACGAACGCGGCCTGGCGGACGTCCGATCCGCACCTGTCGCAGCTGGAGGCGCAGCCGGTGCGTCTGGCCGCGGACTTTGCCTCCGGGCTGGACCTGGCCGCACCCGGGATTCACATCCTGCGGGGACCGCGCCAGGTCGGCAAGAGCACCGATCTGAAGCTGCTCGTCGCGCGCGCGCTCGATGACGGCCTGCAGGCACGAGCCGTCGCCTATCTTGCGCTTGACCTGTTGGAGGGCCGGCATCTCTCGGAGCTGGCAGCGACCGTGCAGCGAGCGCTGCATCTCGCCGGCCGCGACCGCGACGACGTCGAAGTCCCGGGTCTCCTGCTGCTCGACGAGGTGACGGCCGTGGCCGGCTGGCAGACAGCCGTCAAGTCGCTGTGGGACGACGGCACCATCCGCGGGGAGGTCGTCGTCTGCACGGGTTCCTCGGCCATCGATCTACAGCACGGCGCCGCCGAGCGGCTGCCGGGACGCCGTCAAGCGGGCGCCGATCATCTCGCCCTGCCGCAGAGCTTTGCCGCGTTCGCCCGAGCCCTCAACAGCGACATCCCACCCTCTCCACGGCTGACCGTCGCCGAGCTTCGCGACGCGGACGGGGAGGCACTCATGCGCGACATGCGGGTGTACGGGCCGACCCTTGACGCTGCGCTCGAGCGATACCTGCGCTTCGGTGGGCTGCCTGCCGCCGTAGCCGAGGCGGCAGGCGGCGCGCGCGAGCCGTCGCGTGAGGTCAAGCGCGTGCTCTACGACTCGCTCGTCAGGGAGCTGCGGCGCAAGGGCGCGAGTGTTCCGGCCGCCCACGCCCTGCTCGAGCGCGTGGTGCGCTCGCTTGGATCGAAGATCAGCTGGAGCAGTATGGCCCGCGAGATGGACGTGCCGCTCGGGCGCGGCTCGGGCCCCACAGGCCACCAGACGCTGCGCGACTACATCGAGCTGCTCGCCGGCGGCTACTTCCTGTTCGTGACCTACTTCTGGCGCGCCGGCTCGCAGGCCAACGAGCAGTCCCGGGACAAGAAGGTCTTCCTCGCCGACCCGCTGCTGCACACGATCGCCCTCGACGGGGCGCCCGGGCTCTCCGCCGACACCCCCGCGCTTGTGGAGAACGTCATCGGGATGGCCCTGCTGCGGCGCTACGAGCCACCCGATCGGCTGCTCGAGACGTTCATCCTGCCCGAGCGTCTGCACATCTGGCAGACCGCGCGCGGGGGAGAGATTGACTTCGTATGTGGTCCGCGGCGCGAGCTCGACGTGGTCGAGGTCAAGTACCGCAACGACCCGGGCCTCTCCGCTGCATCCGCCGCAGCGCGCGCTCACCCGGGTCGCCCGGTAGTCGTGGCCACCAAGAGCACGTCGCAGATCGCCGAGCGCTACACGCTGGTTCCGGCTCACACCCTGCTCTGGGCGCTCGGTTAAGCCGCAGGGAGGGTGTTGTGGGGGGCGTCTGTTGGTTCGCTCTTGACAAGCCCGGGAGTTGACGCTATGTTCTTCAGTGTTCATGGTTTCCCAGTGCGGGTGACCACAAAATAGATCGGGTTTTGGGTCGGTCATCTGGATCGATTTCAAGCGCTTTTGTAGAGACCTTGGGAGAGGGTTCTTTCCGAATCGCAGATGAGGGGTTGTTTTCGCGTGTTTTCTTCGGGGACAGATGTGATGAGAGTCGGCGTGCGCCAATACACGCCCGTAGGTAGATGCCTCAGCATCGCTGATGCATCTCTCTCTCTCTCTCTCTCTCTTGTCCCAGTAGCGCCTCTCATCTAGCCGGCAAAGACAGCCGGTTTTCAAGCCCCTTCGCGGGGTTTGGTACAGCACGCCTTCACGCGCTCTGTTCGAAGCTCCCACGCCACGCGCGCGGTGATGTTCGCCGTCCGCGCGAGGTAACGCGAGACCGGAACAGTGCTTACACGTACACGAACGTCCGGCAAGCCCACCGCGAGTGGACCTGCGGCGCGCCTGGAGGCGTAGCTGTATCACCCGGCGCCTCGCGCATGGCAGCCCACCGCGAGCGGACCTGCCGCGTGCCTGGAGGCGCAGCATGACACCAACACGCACGAGCAAGCGTGTGCGCCCGGGCGTCGCGCGGCGTGGTTTGTCTCCCGCCCGTGTGCGGGTGTCGGAGATGCAGCGCTCTCGGTTGCTGGGTGCGGCCGTGGCGGCCGTGAACGAGGAAGGGTATGCGAATGTGACGGTCGCGCACATCACCGAGCGGGCGCGGGTTTCGCGGCGCACGTTCTATGACCTGTTCGAGAATCGCGAGGCGTGTCTCGGGTCGTTGATCGAGGACATCGTCGCGACGATCGAAGGGGAGATCGCGCGTGCGGGTCTCGATGGTCTGTCTTGGCGTGAGCGTGTGCGTGGAGGCTTGGTGGCGATCTTGTCGTTTTTCGATCGTGAGCCGGCGCTGGCGCGTGTGTGTGTGGTGCAGTCGTTGCGTGGTGGTCCGGATGTGCTGAGGCGTCGCGAGGAGATCCTCGCGCGTTTGGTCGGCGTGCTGGATGCGGGTCGCGACGAGGGCACTGCTTCCTCGCGTGGTAGTGGTGTCACGCCGTTGACGGCGGAGGGTTTGATCGGCGCTTCGCTGGCGATCATCTACGCGCGGTTGCAGCGCGCGGGGAAGGGCACGCCGTCGTTGGTGAGTCTCACGGGCGAGTTGATGAGCATGATCGTGCTGCCCTATTTGGGCGCCGCGGCGGCGCGTCGTGAGTTGAGTAGGGCGTTGCCGGTGCAGGCGGGCTCGGTCTCGCGCAGGGATGCGTCGACGTCGGTGTCCTCTGGTGATGATCCGCTCGCGGGTGTGCCGATGCGTTTGACATATCGCACGGCGCTGGTTCTTGGTTGCATCGCGCAGGAGCCGGGTGCGAGCAATCGGGCGATCGGGGATCGCGCGGAAGTGAGCGACCAGGGTCAGATCTCAAAGCTGCTCGCGCGTTTGGAGCGTCTCGGTTTGATCGCGAACACTGGGGACGGTCATTTGAAGGGTGAGCCCAATGCTTGGTGGTTGACGCCGAAGGGTGTGCAAGTCGAGCAGAGCATTCGCGTGCACACCAGCAATGGCCGTGAGAGCGGGGAGGGGTCATGAGGCGTCAGTTCTCTCTCACAGGAGCACCGGACGAGCAGGCATCGCCCGCTCACAACGCTCGAACAATCTTTATCAGGGACAACAGGGAGGGATCAATGAGCTCGCACGCGCAGGCATCGTCCATCGGAGGGATTCGTCGCAAGGCCACTGGCCGTGGTCGTATTTTCCGTGGGGTTGCCGTCACTCGTGCGTTCTCGCTTCGCCCTGACGGGAGTGGTGCGCTCGCGCTCGGGAGTAGACCGGACGTGAGTGGTACGCCTGCGCTCGGGCCTGGTCGCTTTGGCGCGGTGGCGCTAGCACTGGCCGCTCTGGCCCTCTCACTCGCTTTGGTCTTCGTCGCTGGCGCTCAGGCCGCAAGCTATACCGCGGGCGCGCCTCTTTCTGCGCCGGGGGCGCTCACGAGCGGTGTTGCTGTGGATCAGTCCAGTCACGACGTGTATGTCACGAGCTGTGGTGTTGAAGAAGGACTTGCGTGTAACGGGGGCACTGGTGCCTTCAGGGAGTTCAGCTCGGCGGGGGCGGCGCTTGCGTGTTCGTTGGAAGGTTCTCCGCAGCATCCGTCGTCTGTGGCGGTCGATCCTGTTACGGGAGAAGTCGATGTCTTGGCGCTCGTGGGCAGCGAAGCAATCTTGACTGAAGCCGAGATCTTTGTGTATGGCGCTAATTGTGGAGCCCTGCAGCACGAATTCCAGGTCAAAACGAGCGGCGTGGAGCCGATTCCGGAGCCGGTGGGGGATTCCTCGGGAGGCGTGATTGTCCCGGTCGGCAGCGGGTTCGAAGGGTGCTCGCTATCTGGTGCGTGTTCTGAATTGGGTGCGTCTCCGGGTTCCATTGGTGCGGCGCTGAATGCCTCCGGAAACCTGTATCTGGCTACGGGCAGCCGTCTCGAATGCAATGCCGCAGGGATCTCCGAAGGGAAGTTGGTCGAGTATGGGCCTGACGGTAAAGGTGGCTTCACGGAATCGGGTGCGTTCGCCGGTCTGGATGGCAGTGCGGGTCATGGTGAAGTGAGTGCCGTTACCGTGGATAAGAAGACGGGTCAGGTGTTCGTCGGTCGTGGCTGTGGTGAAACTTTCAGGGTCGAACGGTATCGTGCGGGTGGCGCCAAACTCGACGAATTCGGTGCGGGCTTGTTCTCTACCGGCAGCGAATTTGTTTACAACGAGTTGGCTGTCGATGAATCGACGGGCAAGGTCTATGCGACCGATAGTGGTCATCAGGAGGTGCAGACGTTCGGTTATTCGGGTGTTGCGTTCGTGTCGCTTGGGGTATCGGTTGGCGGTGAAGGCTCGGTCGTTTGCGAAGTCGAAGGGCATGAAGAACCGTGTGCGTCTGAGTATGAAACGGGGACTGAGATCACGCTGAAGGCCGTCGATGGTGTGCACTCCAAATTTGTGGGGTGGAGCAATGTGACGGGTTCGGCGGAACCGGCGTGCAAGAACCAGAGGACCTGCACGTTCACGATCTCTGCCGCGAGTACGGCTCGAGCAAATATCTTTGAACATCCGTCTGTCTTGACGGTCTTCAAGGGCGGCAACGGTCAAGGCACGGTCAGCAGTCTCGTGCCGGGCACGGGCGTCGTCTGTGGCCCGGCCTGTGAGGAAGGCCGGGTGATCGTCGAAGAAGGCCAGACCGTCGAACTTGAAGCATCGCCCGTTACCGGGTCGGTGTTCGCGGGCTGGATCGGCTGCCGTCACCTCACCGCGACTACCTGCCAAGTCAAACTTGGTGCCTCAGAAGCTGAAGCGACGGCTGTGTTCTTGCCCGAAAGCAAAGAAGGCAAACAGGGCTCTACCGGCGCTCAAGGTGCCGTCGGCGCTCAGGGTGCTGCCGGCGCTAAGGGTGCTACCGGTGCTAAGGGTGAACAGGGCACTGGGGGGGCAGCCGGCGCCCAGGGCGCAGTCGGTCCAGCCGGCGCGCCCGGTGCTGCTGGGTCGCAGGGGCCGAAGGGCGCACCGGGTCCGGCGGGGAAGGTCACGTGCACGGTCAAGCAGCAGGGCAAGAAGGCAAAGGTCACCTGCACCGTCAAGTACCCCACACCGGCCAAGTCCTCGAGGGTGCACAGCACGCTGCGATGGCTACTCCTACACCAAGGGCACGTCGTCGCTCATGGCGCCGGCCGCAGCGGGCCACGTATCCATCTGGGCGCTCTACGGCGAGGCCGGTACGTGCTCTATCTAGGGGCCAGCCACAACGGGACGGTAATCCATGTCCGCTAAAGCGATAACCAGAGACATCAAGCAATTTGCTGGCACTGAAACGGGAAAGGATACAGTGAAACCTCACGCTGCATGGCTACGTATCGGTATCGTTTGCCCGGCTGTCCTGGCGGCGCTGGTGTTTGCGTTGGTGTTGACGGTCCCTGCGTTCGCGGATTATGAACAGGCGGCCGAGCACTTCGGTCAAAGCGGCGAAGCGGCACAGCTACACTTCGCAGAGGCGATCGCGGTGAACACGACGGGCGCCGGAGGGGTGCAGGCCGGAAGCTTCTACGTCGCTGGAGATAATGGTCGTGTTGTTCGTTACGGTCCGGGTGGTGAAGGTGAAGAGCCGCCGTTTGAGGAAGCCTGGGGTTGGGGTATCGGCAGCCGCGAAGAAGGCGCTCCGGTAGAAGGGTTTCAGCGTTGCGGGCCGGCGCTTTCGACCGAACCGGTCCAGCACACATACCACAGTTGCGCGCCGCCGCCGAATGGAGTGGATGGTGGAGAACAGATCGGTCATTTCGGGGAGCTCGGGAGCGTCGCGGTGGATCAGACTACGGGCGATGTGTACGTACTCAACTCAACGAGCCCAGAAGAACGGGCAAAACACTTGGTCGAGGTCTTTACCGCGACGGGAACGCCGGTAGGTGAAGGGTTCGGTGAAAAAGGACGGGAATCGCCCCCGCCGTCACCGTCACCGTCGGAATCGATCGCTGAAGGGCCGGAAAAGCTCCATGAATTCGGTGCACTAGGAATTGAACAGGCATTGGCGGTCGACGATACGGGTAGGGTGTTTGTCGCTGATTCAGATTACGTAAATATTGCCGATCCGGCGACGGGTGAGAAGCGGGTGATGTCGTTTGAACCTGAACATCCCGGGGAATATGAGCATTACGCTTATGCGGGCCAGTCGAAGGATATTGTGGTCCCGCATTCATTCGTGCGTTTCCAACGGCTAGCCGTGATAGGTGGCGGGCGCTTGGTAGCTACCACTGACTCATCTATTGTGGAGTATTCGACGAGTGGTGGTAGTATTCCCGTGTGCACGTATGAACCGCACGGGGGGCAGGTCGAGGCGTTGGCGGCTAATGCGGTGACCGGCGAAGTGTTCTATTACGCTTTCGGGACCGCCGACAAGGTGCACCGGCTCGGATCGTGTGATGCGACAAGCGGTAAATTCGCTGAAGCGCAGGCGGCCATCATGGTTTCGCCGAGGGTTGCAGAGATGTTTGCGTTGGCTGTGAATCCGGTGTTGAGTTGGGGTGCGGGTCGTTCGCCGGGTGTGCTTTACGCTGTTGACCCGGGCTCGAGTGGGGTGCCGGGTGTTGGTGATGTGTTTGTGCCCGCGAAGGTTTTTCCTCCGAGTGTTCTCAGCGAGTCGGCGGTGGGTACCGGGGTCTCGTCGAGTGCGTTGCGGGCCTCGATCGATCCCCGTGGTTCTGCGACGCACTACACCTTCCAGTACCTGACTGAAGCGGAATACCAGGCGAACGGTGGTAGGTTTGCGGGTGCGCGGGAAGCCCCGGCGGGTGGCGGGGAGCTTGGTTCGGGTGGTGTGGGTGTTGCGGCGGCGAGCGTGTCTGGTCTGGCGCCGGGTACGGCGTATCGCTTCCGTGTCCTGGCTAGCAGTGAGTGTGAAGGCGAAGGCGCCCCGGCATGCGAAGCGGTAGGCGCTCCCGCCGTGTTCACGACGTACCCATCGACCGTTGTGGGTGCTGCAGACGGGCGTGCGTACGAGCTTGTCTCCCCTCCGGAAAAGGTCGGCGGGGAGGTCTTCCCCGCCGACCCATTTCTGGGTAGCTGCCATGAATGCAAGCCGCCTGGTGGGGGGGGTTTCTCCGTGCATTTTCCGATGGAGAGCGCGCTTGATGGTGAAAGCGTTGCGTATATGGGCTATCCGTTCTCGGCGGGCGACCCTGTGCTCGATTCATATCTTTCGCGGCGTACAGCGACCGGCTGGCAGACCACGGTGCTCAGCCCGGCGTTGCAGGAAAACGCGGATGCGGGTCCTGTCGCTCTGGATCCCTCGCTCGGTAGCAGTCTCGTCTACCAGGGAAGACAAACGCAGCTCAGCCCTGACGCGCCGTTGGGCTACCAGGATCTTTATCTAGAGAGCACCGGGGATCCCGGGGTGTTTACGCCGTTGTTGACTCGTGCGATGTTCGAAGCACATCCACCGAAGCGCAGCGCGGAAAATTTCGAATTTCTCGAAGGCACTGCCTCAGGAATACCCGTGCTGTTGCACTCTGCCGATCTCTCACATGTGCTCTTTGCTGCCAATGACGTGCTGACGGGGCTGACGGCGTTTGCTCCGGAACCGGCCGATCCCGGCCAGGGCGGGCGGGACCTGTATGAATGGCACGGTGGTTCGCTGTCGCTGGTCAACGTGCTGCCCGGTAACACGGGTGTTGGTGTGGGCGCGGTGTTTGCGTCTAATAGTGCCGATAATCATGCGGTGTCCGTTGATGGGTCGCGTGTCTTCTGGAGCGCCGAAGGACACCTGTATGTAAGGGCCGAAGGCCAGCGCACTGTTGAAGTGCCCGACGGGTCCGGGTTCGTGAGCGCGAGCGCGGACGGCTCCAGGGTGCTGCTCGCCGACGGCAAGCTGTTTGAGTTGACCCAGGCCGGTACTCCCGCCGAAGCGTATATCGAAATGGCCGACTTGACTGAGGGTCAAGGAGGGTTCAAGGGTGTTGCCGGTACGGGCGAAGAAGCCGGGGATCTCTCGCGTATCTACTTCGTGGACACGGCCGCTCTCGCTGGTGTGGGTGAAAACGAACGTCACGAATCCGCGCAGGCGGGCGGGGACAATCTCTATCTCTGGCAGGAAGGCGCGCCCCCTCGCTATATCGCGACGCTCTCCGCCGGGGATGAAGCGGAAGGTACGTGGGCGGCGAGTCCGGCCCATCGTACTGCTGAGGCGAGTCCTGACGGGCGCTATCTCGCTTTCATGTCGAGCGCGCCGCTGACGGGCTATGACAGTGACGGCCCCCCCGCCTGCGGCGGGGCGTGTAAAGAGGTCTTCCTCTACGACGCGACAGCTGGGCGTCTGTCGTGCGCGTCGTGTGATCCTACCGGGGAACTGCCGCTCGGGCCGTCGACACTGCGACGTATCCAGGGGTCTCCCGAAGGGCTTCCTCAGCCGCGTTATCTGACCGATGAGGGCCGTTTGTACTTCGATAGTCAGGATCGCCTGTCGCCGTTTGACACGAACGGGAACATCGAAGATGTCTATGAGTACGAGCCTGAGCGTGGTCCGGGTGAGCCGGCCGGTGAGACGTGCGAACGGGTGGGGGGTTGTGTGTTGTTGGTTTCGCCGGGGACGGGGTCGGTGGACTCGAACTTCCTCGCGATGGACGAAACGGGCAAGAACGTGTTCTTCACGACTCGTGAACGTTTGGTGGGGCAGGACAGCGACGAACTGATCGACGTCTACGACGCCCGCGAAGAAGGAGGCTTCCCCACCGCGACGGAAACCAAGCACACCGGGTGCCAAGGCGAAACATGCCAGAGCACACCCACACCACCTGTATTCACGCCCCCCGGCAGTACGGCGTTCTCAGGGTTGGGGAACTTCCTTCCCACAATGACGCCGGCGACGGAGCCTAAAGCCAAGAAAGTTGTGTTGACGGGGACGGAGAGGCTTGCCAAGGCGTTGAAGGTGTGTCGTGAGAAGCATGTCAAGCGTAAGCGCGTGGCGTGCGAAAGGCAGGCGCGTCGCGCGAACACCAAGACTAAGACGAAGAAGCACGGGGGTGCGAAATGATCAGCCCGTCACAGGTCGACACCGGTGGGTACACAAAGACCGCATGTGGGCCGCGAGATAGCTCGTTGGTGGCAAGGATGATGGTGTTGGGTTGTGGCGTCGTGTTGATGCTGGGATTGCTACTCGCTGCCGGTACGGCCACGGCACGAGCAGAATTCGGTATCAGCGCAGGCTCGCTGTCCTCGGTCTTTGCGAACAAAGATGGTTCGATCGATGAAACAGCGTCCTCGCACCCGTATTCCTGGACGCTCTCCTTCAGCTTGAACAAGAACACCGAAGGCCACTCCGAAGGCGGCGAGATGCGCGATTTGGTGATCGATCTCCCGAAGGGCATGGTCGGTGACCCCTCGGCGGTCCCGCGCTGCACCCGCCAGGAATTCGAGGGCTTTCAGCCTCGTTGCTCGCCGGATACGCAGGTCGGTATCGTGCGCGCCACCATTGTTGGTTTCGGCCAAGTCGGTGGCGCTCTGTATAACATTGTGCCGCCGCCTGGGCTTCCCGCACAGATCGGCTTCAGCTTGACCGGCCTGAACGCGTTGCAAAACGCGTTGGTGTTGACCGAAGAAGGCTACGCTCTGCAGGTCGCGACCTACGGCCTACCGAAAGAAATCACCGAAGTCTCCGCGACAGTATGGGGTGTCCCGGCCGATCCCGGCCACGACCCCCAACGCGGCAGCGCAGGCGCCGAAGAACAGGGTTCGGGAGTTGCCTCCACGGCACCGGAGCTGGCGTTCCTGACGCTACCCGCGACCTGTGCTACGCCGCTCACCACGACAGTGTCGGTGGACTCGTCGCTTGACCCCGGCCACTACGTCTCCGCGAGCGCGTCCTCGCTCGATTCCGGTGGTAACGCGTCCTCGCAGAATGGCTGTGACGAGGTTCCGTTCGTGCCGCAGGTGTCCGCTCAACCGACGACCAGCAACGCGGACAGTGCCAGTGGTCTGGGGTTCGAACTGCGGCTTCCCAACGAAGGCTTGCTAAACCCCCACGGTATCGCCGAAACCGAGCCTGTTAAGACAGTCGTCACGCTCCCGCAGGGCGTGGTTGTCAACCCGTCTGCTGCGAGTGGGCTCGGTGTCTGCACCCCCGCGCAATACCACGCCGCCACAGCCGCGTCGGGTGTGGGGCAGGGCTGTCCCGAATCCTCGAAGGTCGGGACATTGCTGGCGAAGACTCCGTTGCTTGAAGAAGCGATCGAAGGGTCGGTGTACTTGGCGGCACCGCACGACAACCCCTTCAACTCCCTGCTGGCGTTGTACATCGTCGCGAAGGCCCCGGAACGTGGTGTGTTGATCAAGCAGGCCGGTGAGGTGCAGGCCGATTCGAGCACGGGTCAGTTGACAGCGACGTTCGACGGGTTGCCGTCGTTGCCGTACTCCTCCTTCCAGTTCGATCTGCGTGAAGGCCCACGCGCACCGTTGATAACTCCGCAGACCTGTGGGACGTATACGACTAAGGTCAGGCTCTACCCGTTCTCGAACCCGAACGTTCCTACGGAACGCTCCGCGAGCTTCAACATCGGTTCGGGAGCGAACGGTGGCGCGTGCGTGAGTAACGAAGCGCAATTGCCGAATGGTGCGAGCTTGCAGGCGGGTGCGGTCACGCCGCTGGCGGGTGCGTTCTCACCGTTCGTGTTCAAGATCTCCCGCGAAGACGGCACACAGCGTCTGGGTGCGATCACTGCCAGCCTCCCCGAGGGGTTGCTCGGTAGGCTCGCGGGTGTCTCGTTCTGCTCGGATGCACAGATCGCTGCAGCCAGTGCTCGTAGCGGCGAGGGTGCTGGAGCGCTCGAGCAATCCTCGCCGTCGTGTCCTGAAGCCTCTCAGGTGGGTGTTGTGAACATCACTGTTGGTGCTGGTTCACAACCGTATGCGGTGCAGGGCAAGGCCTACCTAGCCGGTCCCTATAAGAACGCACCTCTCAGCCTGGCGATCGTCACGCCCGCGATCGCGGGCCCGTTCGATCTCGGCACCGTCGTGGTGCGGGTCGCGCTTTATATCGATCCGAACACGGCGCAGATCAGTGCGATCAGCGACCCGATACCCACGATCCTCGACGGCATCCCCCTCGATGTGCGCTCCGTGTCGTTGGAAATGAACCGGGCCGGGTTCACGTTCAACCCCACCAGTTGCGAAACGATGAGCGTCGGCGGCCAAGCCATCTCGACCCTCAACCAGACCGTGGGTTTGTCCAGCCGTTTCCAGGTCGGGGGGTGTCAGGGATTGCCGTTCAAGCCCGCCATGAGCATCAGCACGCAGGGGAAAACCAGTAAAGCCAACGGCGCCAGCCTCACCGTCAAGCTCGACCAGAAGCCCGGTGAAGCCAACATCCACAAAGTCGATCTCACGCTGCCCACCGTCCTACCGGCACGACTGACGACGCTGCAGCAGGCTTGCACCGAAGCGCAGTTCGCGGCGAACCCCGCGGGTTGCCCAGCAGGATCGTTCATTGGGACAGCCAAGGCGCTTACGCCGATCCTGAACGTACCCCTCACAGGCCCCGCGATCCTCGTATCCCACGGTGGCGCGGCGTTCCCGGACGTCGTGTTTCTGCTGCAAGCCAACGAACGGGGAGCGGACATCCGTATCGACCTTGACGGCAGGACCGACATCAAGAAAGGCGTCACCTACTCCCGCTTCGAAACCGTTCCCGACGCTCCGATATCGAGCTTTGAAACGAACCTACCCCAAGGACCGCACTCTGTTCTTGCCGCGACAGGGAACCTCTGCACGGGCAAACTCGCTATACCGACAGAACTCACGGGGCAGAACGGCGCACTGGTCAACCAGAGCACACCCGTCACCGTCACCGGCTGCCCGAAGACGAAGGTTCTGACCCGCGCGCAGAAACTCGCGCTTGCCCTGAAGGCCTGCCACAAGAAACACGGCGCCAAGCGCAAAGCCTGCGAACGCTCAGCTCGCAAGAAATACGGACCCCTCAAGAAGGCGAAGAAGTCCAAGAAGAAGTAGGAAGAGGAGCCTTGGGCGGGAGGCCCGGGCGGGCGGTTGTACAGCTGCGCAACCGCTTCGCGTGGCGTCACGCGGCGGCTTGGCTTGCCGGCAGATGGTTCTGTCGAGTAGAGCGTGCCCACGTGGACGGCCGGCCGGCGACCGGCTACGAGGATAAGCTGTGATCCGGGCAGCTGCTGGAAGTCGCTGTTTTGGCGATAGAACTGATCTTGTCGTCGCGCGTCGCCGACAGCTGTGGTGACCGGCGCCTACAGCGCCATCGGTGGGACTTGCTGTGCGTCTCCCCAACCACAACTCCAGCGGTAGGAATCCGGTGCTACCATTTACCGGGATGCCTGCTCAGAAGGTCTCCATCTCCCTCGACGAGTCAGTGCTGCTGGCTGCTCGTGAGGCTGCCAAACGCCGGGGTATGAGCCTGTCGGCCTGGCTGAATGGCATCGCCGCCGAGGCTCAGTCCCAAGAAACGAGCATCGAGAAGGGCCTTCAGGGAGTCGCCGAATGGGAAGCCGAACATGGGCCAATCTCCCCGGAGGAGATAGCCAAAGCCAACGCGATCCTCGACGCTGCGGGGATTGGTCTTAAGCGCGAGTCCCGTCACGCCGCGTGAACGGCGTCACCTACGACGCCGGTGCACTGATCGCGGCCGAACGGGATTCGGAGTCGGTGTGGATACTTCACCGCGAATTGCTCGCGCGTGACGAACGCCCGACCCTCACCGCTGCCGTACTCGGTCAGGCGTGGCGCGGGGGGCCGCAGGCGCGACTCTCGCGCCTGTTGCACGGATGTCTCATCGAGCCGCTCACCGAGTCTCAGGCCAGGTCCGCCGGAGCGGCGCTCGCGGCGAGCGAAAGCAGCGATCTTGTCGACGCGGTCGTCGTCGTCACAGCCCTTCAGCGCAACGACATGATCGTCACCAGCGACCCCGACGACCTGCGCCGGATCGCCGGCGCGCTGGGCCGGTCCGTCGAGCTCTACGTCCCCGACTGAGGGCGCGCGCCTACAGGCGCTCGCGCGGCCATGTCGATCGACTTGCATGAAGGTGAGGCTACGGGCGGCTTGGGAACGGTACTCTCGCGGCGAAATCAGCTGCCCTTATTGCAAGATGGCTTCCAATAAGGGCAGCACGATCGGTCCTGAAGCGTGGAGACATGATCGTGACCGGTGACCCCGACGACCTGCGCCGGATCGGAGAGGGCTCGGGCATGGGGATGTCAAGCTACGCAACCGCTTCGTGTGGCGGCAAGTCTCCCCCGTCGCGGATGTGCTCCTGGAGCATCTCCAGGAGCACGCCGGTCATCACATGGTGATCGCGTTGCATCGAGGCGTATGCGGCAAGCGCGTAGGCGATTCCCGCCGGACGTGGCTTGATGCGAACGAACGGTGGGAGGCCGTAGCGCAATGCCGCCCAGTTAGCCCACATGCGGGCGGTGCGGCCGTTGCCGTTCGCGAACGGATGGATTCGTACCCATTCGCCGTGCAGCGACGCGCAGAGCGTGAGCACGGACAGTAGCCGGTTGTTGTCGGCAGGCACGTTTCCCGTCGGAATCGTCATGTCGAGTACCCCGGTCGCGCGGCGGGTCGTCTCCTCAAACCGAGTGAGTTCCCGCGGCACCATCGCCGACGGGACGCCGGCGAACCCCCCGACCTCCACCTCGTAGCCGTGGAGCTCGGGCAACTCCGGGTCGCTGTCGCGGATCTCGCCCGCGTAGTAGGGGACCGGCAGGGCCATGCCGGCGTAGATCTGCCGGTGCCAGTTCTGCGCCATCGCGACGGTGGGTGTGGATCGCGCGTGGGCGGTGGCGGCGATGTTGC
The DNA here is from genome assembly GCA_963714025.1 of uncultured Solirubrobacterales bacterium. Lineage (GTDB taxonomy): Bacteria > Actinomycetota > Thermoleophilia > Solirubrobacterales > Solirubrobacteraceae > Palsa-744. The sequence continues at coordinate 825,570 of OY970221.1, read as the reverse complement.
TAAGGAGCGAGGCGACGTTTGCCGCGATCCGCGGCGCCGATCCTGGAGGATCGTCGTTCCAGGCGACCCCCATCAGGAGGCGGCGAACATCGCGCCGATCCCGTATGCGTCTTCAGCCCCATCCGGTGCGGTGTGGTGGCTCGCGAGCGGGTCCTGCTCATAGGCCTCCGCGTGGGCGACCGCCTCGATGTCCGCCTGGAGGCGATCGGCGGTGCGATAGGCGCGCAGCAGTCTCAGCGTTCCCGTCAGATCCTGCTCCAGCAGAAGCGACGCGGCTCGCAGCTCGCGCTCGAGCATCTCTTCGGCCAGCTGGTTCTTCGAGACGCCGAAACGGCTCGCGACCAACCCCAGCAACTCGTGGGTCTTGCGGTTGCGAAAGCGCAACGTGAACTTCGCGGAAGTGTCCATTTGTCCCTTGTCTGGGCGATCGGCACGATCAGTGGCGGACGCAAAGTCAGAGTAGCGAATGGCCAGCGTGCCGTCAAGATACAGTTTAGCCGTCACAACTGCCGAATAGGAATCCGGACTGCAGGACCTGGTTCTTCGCTCTCCCGTGCGGCGTGCGGCGTAAAGGCGTGTGTCGTGGCGGGCGTCTGTCGGTTCGCTCTTGACAAGCCCGGGTGTTGACGCTATGTTCTTCAGTGTTCATGGTTTCCCAGTGGGGGAGCCGACACGATAGATCGGGTTTGGGTCGGTCTCACGACCGGTTTCAAGCGCTTATCAGGGGATGTAGGGAGAGGGAGCCGGATCGCCACATGAGGGGTTGTTTTCGCTTGTTTTCTTTGGGGACAGACGTGACGAGAGTCGGCGTGCGCCAAAACACGCCCGTAGGTAGATGCCTCAGCATCGCTGATGCATCTCTCTCTCTCTCTCTCTCTCTCTTGTCCCAGTAGTCCCCCTCATCTAACCGGCAAAAACCGCCGGTTTTCCAGCCCCTTCGCGGGGTATGGCACCCCACGCCTCGCGCCTTGTTCGAAGATACCCCGCCACGCGCGTGAGGATGTTCGCCGCCCGAGCGATGTAGCAAGAGACCGGAACAGTGCTTACACGCACGCGAACGTCCGGCAAGCCCACCGCGAGCGGACCTGCCGCGCGCCTGGAGGCGTAGCTGTATCACCCAGCGCTTCGCGCGTCTCATGCCACTGCCAGTTGTCCTGCCGCGCGCCTGGAGGCGTAGCTGGGAAACCATACGCCTCGCGCACCTCAATCGGAAGCGTAGTTAGGCCTCATAGCAGTTACACCAAGCCTATTCAGAGGGTCTGCTCGAGCGCCGCCACCACCACCCTCATCGTGGTGTCGGCTCTCGAGGAGGCTCCCGCGCGTGCTCCCACACGCGCGGGTTCTGACATCGAGCGCCGCGGTTTCAACCCGAGGCCGCGGCGCTCCGCAAGCTTCAGACGCTCTCTCGCGGGGAGGGTCGCGTGATGTCTGTGCGTACAGGCGCTCGTGTTCGTACCACGTCCGCGCGGCGCGGTTTGTCGCCCGCGCGTGTGCGGGTGTCGGAGATGCAGCGCTCGCGGTTGCTTGGCGCGGCGGTGGTGGCGGTGAACGAGGAGGGGTACGCAAACGTGACCGTTGGGCATATCACCGAGCGGGCGCGTGTTTCGCGTCGCACGTTCTATGACCTGTTCGAGAATCGCGAGGCGTGTCTTGGGGCGTTGATCGAGGGTGTCGTCGAGAGGATCGAAAGGGAGATCGCGCGTTCCGGTCTCGACGGCTTGTCGTGGCGTGAGCGTGTGCGTGGGGGGTTGGTCGCGATCTTGTCGTTCTTCGATCGTGAGCCGGCGCTCGCGCGGGTGTGTGTCGTGCAGTCGTTGCGTGGTGGTCCCGATGTGCTCAGGCGGCGCGAGGAGATCCTCTCGCGCCTAACCTTCGTGCTGGACGAAGGTCGCCAAGCCGGCGCTTCCTCATCGCGTGGTGGCGGTGTGACGGAGTTGACGGCCGAGGGTTTGATCGGCGCTTCGCTCGCGATCGTCTATGCGCGGCTGCAGCGCGAAGCAGGTACGCCGTCGTTGACGGGTCTCACGGGCGAGTTGATGAGCATGATCGTGCTGCCCTATCTGGGGGCCGCTGCCGCCCGTCGCGAGCTGACCTGTTTGGTGCCGGTGGTGGCTGAGTCGGGTGCACCCGGGGACGCGTCGCTGTCGGTGGCGTCTTCCGGTGGTGATCCGTTGGCGGGTGTGCCGATGCGTTTGACGTATCGCACGGCGCTGGTCCTGGGTTGCATCGCGCAGGAGCCGGGTGCCAGCAATCGTGTGATCGGCGATCTCGCCGATGTCAGCGATCAGGGGCAGATCTCAAAGCTGCTGGCGCGGTTGGAGCGTCTTGGTCTGATCGCGAACACCGGGGATGGTCACTTGAAGGGTGAGCCGAATGCTTGGCGGCTGACGCCGAAGGGTGCGCAGGTCGAGCGGAGCATTCGTGTGCACACCAACGGTCGCGAGAGCGGGGAGGGGTCATGAGGCGTCAGCTCTTTCTCAGGGGTGGATCGGATGGGTGGGTGTTGCCCGCTCGTGGCGGTCGAACAATCTTTATCAGGAACAACAGGGAGGGATCAATGAGCTCGCACACGCAGGCATCATCCACCGGAGGGAATCACCGCCAGGCCACCGGCCGTGATCGCATTTTCCGTGGGGTTACCGCCACCCGTGCGTCCTCGCTTCGCACCGACGGGAGTAGTGTGCCCACACTCGGGAATGGGCCGGACGTGAGTGGTGCGCCTGCGCTCGGGCGCGGTCGTTTTGGCGTGGCCGTGCTCACGCTGGCTGCTCTTGCTCTCTCGGTTGCTCTTCTGTTTGCTACGGGTGCTCGGGCTGCAAGTTATACGGCTGGTGCGCCTCTTTCTGCACCGGGGGCGCTTACGAGTGGGGTTGCTGTGGATCAGTCCAGTCATGATGTGTATGTCGCGAGTTGTGGTGTTGAAGAAGAACACGGGTGTAACGGCGGTACTGGTGCTTTCAGGGAGTTCAGTTCGGCGGGGGCGGCGCTTGCGTGTTCGTTGGAAGGTTCTCCGAAGCATCCGTCGTCTGTGACGGTCGATCCCGTTACGGGAGAAGTCGATGTCTTGGCGCTTGTGGGTACCGAAGAATTTCTGGCCGAAGGCGCGATCTTTGTGTATGGCGCTAATTGTGGAGCTCTGCAGCACGAATTCCCGGTCAAAGCGACCGGCACGGCTCCGATCCCGCAGCCGGTGGGGGATTCCTCGGGGAACCTGATTGTCCCGAGCTTCAACACGTTCGAAAGGTGTTCGCAGTCTGGCGCGTGTGCTGAGTTGGGCGCGTCAGAACGTGCCGTCGGTGCGGCGCTGGATGCTTCTGGAAACCTGTATTTGACTACGAGCACCTTTCTCGAATGCAACACCGAAGGGGTCTCCGGGGGGAAGTTGGTCGAGTATGGGCCGGATGGTAGTGGTGGCTTCACGGAATCGGGTGCGTTCGCTGGTCTGGATGGCAGTGCGGGTCATGGTGAAGTGATTGCCGTTACCGTGGATAAGAAGACGGGTCAGGTGTTCGTTGGTCGTGGCTGCGGCGAAACTTTCAAGGTCGAACGGTATCGTGCGGGTGGCGTCAAGCTCGACGAATTCGGTGCGGGCTTGTTCTCTACCGGCAGCGAAGAGGTTTTCAACGAGTTGGCTGTCGATGAATCGACGGGCAAGGTCTACGCGACCGATAGTGGTCATCAGGAGGCGCAGACGTTCGCCTATTCAGGCCCTGCGTTCCTGTCGCTTGGGATAACGGTTGCTGGTGAAGGCTCCGTGGTCTGCGAAGTGGAAGGGCATGAAGAACCGTGTGCGTCTGAGTATGAAACGGGGACTGAAATCACGCTGAAGGCCGTCAAAGGCGCGCACTCCAAATTTGTGAAGTGGAGCAACGCGACCGGCTCGGCGGAAGCGGCGTGCCAGAACCAGACCGCGTCGACCTGTACGTTCACGCTCTCTGCCGCGAGTACCGCTCAGGCAAACCTGTTGTTCGAACGCCCCTCGACGCTGACGGTCTTCAAGGGCGGGAACGGTAACGGTACGGTGAGCAGTCTCGTCCCGGACACGGGCGTCCTCTGTGGCCCGGCCTGTGAAGAAGGCCAGGTGATCGTCGAGGAAGGCCAGACCGTAGAACTGGAAGCGACGCCCGCTACGGGGTCGGCGTTCGCGGGCTGGATCGGCTGCCGTCACCTCACCGCGACGACGTGCCAGGTCAAACTGGACGGCTCAGAAGGCGAAGCGACGGCTGTGTTCTTGCCCGAAAGCAAAGAAGGTAAACAGGGTGCCACCGGTGCTCAGGGTGCGGCCGGTGCTCAGGGTGCGGCCGGTGCTCAGGGTGCTGCTGGCGCTAAGGGTGCGACCGGTGCTAAGGGTGAACAGGGCACTGGGGGGGTAGCCGGCGCTCAGGGTGCTGCCGGTCCTGCCGGCGCGCCTGGTGCTGCCGGGTTGCAGGGGCCGAAGGGCGCACCGGGTCCGGCGGGGAAGGTCACGTGCACGGTCAAGCAGCAGGGCAAGAAGGCAAAGGTCACCTGTACGGTCAAGTACCCCACACTGGCCAAGTCCTCGAGGGTGCACAGCACGCTGCGATGGTTGCTCCTACGCCAAGGGCACGTCGTCGCTCACGGCGCCAGTCGCAGCGCGCCACGGATCCACCTCGGCGCTCTACGCCGAGGCCGGTACGTGCTCTATCTAGGGGGCAGCCACAACGGGACGGTTATCCATGTCCGCTAAAGCGATAACCAAAGCCATCAGGCAACTCGCTGGCACTGCAACGGGAAAGGATACAGTGAAACCCCACGCTAGATGGCCACGTATCGGTATCGTTTGCCCGGCTGCCCTAGTCGCGCTGGTGTTCGCGTTGGTGTGGGCGGTCCCTGCGTTCGCGGATTATGAACAGGCGGCCGAGCACTTCGGACAAAGCGACGAACCAGTGCAGCTAACCGACGCAAATGCGATCGCGGTGAACACGACGGGCGCCGGAGGAGTGCAAGCCGGAAGCTTCTACGTTGTAGGAAACAATGAGCGTGTTGTTCGTTATGGTCCGGGTGGTGAAGGCGAAGAACCGCCGTTTGAGGAAGCCTGGGGTTGGGGTATCGGTAGCCGCCAAGAAGGCGCTCCAGAAGAAGGGTTCCAGCGTTGCGGACCGGCGCTTGCGACCGAACCGGCCCAGCACACCTATCACGGTTGCTATCCGGAACGAGCAGGAGAGGTTCCTGAAGAACAGGTCGGTCATTTCGGGTTCCTCGGGAGTGTCGCGGTGGATCAGACTACGGGCGATGTGTACGTACTCAACTCAACGGCTCCAGCAGAACGGGCAAAAAACCTGGTCGAGGTGTTTACTGCGACGGGAACGCCGGTTGGTGAAGGGTTCGGCGAACTGGGTCGGAAATCTACACTGGGATCGCCGTCGCCGTCGGAATCGATCGCTGAAGGGCCGGGAAAGCTCCATGAACTCGGAGGAGGAGCTGAACATGCGTTGGCGGTCGATGATACGGGCAGGGTATTTGTCGCGGATTCGGATTATCCTAGTATTGCTGATCTGGCGATGGGTGAGACGCGGGTGATGTCGTTTGAACCTGAACATCCTGGGGAATACGAACATTACGCTTATGCGGGCCAGTCGAAGGATATTGTGGCCCCGCATTCATCTGGGCGTTTCAAACGGCTAGCCGTAATAAGTGGCGGGCGTTTGGTAAGCAGCACTGAACTATCTATTATGGAGTATTCGACGGGTGGTGGTAGTACTCCCGTGTGTACGTATGAACCGCCTGGCGGGAAAGTTGAAGCGGTGACGGCTAATGCGGTGACCGGCGAAATATTCTATTACACTTTCGCGTCCGACAAGGTGCACCGGCTCGATCCGTGTGATGCCGCGAGCGGTAAATTTGCTGAAGCGCAGGCGGCTATCATGGTTTCGCCGAAGGTGGAAGAAATGTTTGCGTTGGCTGTGAATCCGGTGTTGAGTTGGGGTGCGGGTCGTGCGCCGGGCGTGCTTTACGCCGTTGACCCGGGCGCGGTTGGAGTGCCGGGTGTTGGTGATGTGTTTGTGCCCGCGAAGGTTTTTCCCCCGGCTGTGCTGGGCGAGTCGGCGGTGGGTACCGGGATCGCGTCGAGTACGTTGCAGGCCTCGATCGATCCCCGTGGCTCTACGACGCACTATACCTTCCAGTACCTAACCGAATCGGAATATCAGGCGAATGGTGGTGGGTTCGCGGGTGCGCGGGAAGCCCCGGCGGGCGGCGGGGAGCTTGGTTCTGGTGGTGTGGGTGTTGCGGCGGCGAGCGTGTCTGGTCTGGCGCCGGGTACGGCGTATCGCTTCCGTGTGCTGGCCAGTAGTGAGTGTGAAGGCGAAGGCGCTCCGGCATGCGAAGCGGTAGGCGCCCCCGCTGTGTTCACGACGTACCCATCGACTGTCGCGGGTGCTGCAGACGGGCGTGCGTACGAGCTTGTCTCGCCTCCGGAAAAGGCCGGTGGGGAGGTCTTTCCCGCCGACCCACTTCAGGGTAGCTGCCATGGCTGCAAGCCGCCTGGTGGGGGTGTTGGCTTCGCTGAGCTTTTTCCAATAGAGAGCGCGCCTGATGGCGAAAGCGTCTCGTATATGGGCTATCCGTTCTCGCCGGGTGACCCTGTGTTCGATTCATATCTCTCGCGGCGTACAGCTGCCGGCTGGCAGACCACGGTGGTCAGCCCGGCGTTGCAGGAAAACGCAGATGCGGGTCCTGTGGCTCTCGATCCCTCGCTCGGTGCCGGTCTCATCTACCAGGGCGGACAAACGCAGCTCAGTCCGGACGCGCCGTCGGGCTACCAGGATCTCTATCTCGAGAACAGTGGGGATCCGGGGGTGTTTACGTCGTTGTTGACTCATGCGATGTTCGAAGCGAATCCACCGAAGCGCAGCGCGAAAGATTTCGAATTCGAGGGCATTGTCTCAGGAACACTCGTGCTGTTGCACTCTGCCGATCTCTCGCATGTCTTCTTCGCTGTCAACGATGCGTTGACGGGGCCGACGGCGTTTGCTCCAGAACCGGCTGATCCCGGGCAGTTTGGGCGGGATCTCTATGAATGGCACGGTGGTTCGCTGTCGCTGGTCAACGTGCTGCCCGGCAACACGGGTGTCGGTGTGGACGCGGTGTTTGCGTCTAACAGTGCCGATAATCACGCGGTGTCCGTTGATGGGTCGCGTGTCTTCTGGAGCGCCGGCGGACACCTGTATGTAAGGGTCGAAGGCCGGCGCACTGTTGAAGTGCCCGACGGGTCCGGGTTCGTGAGCGCGAGCGCGGACGGCACTAGGGTGCTGCTCGCCGACGGCAAGCTGTATGACCTCAACCAGGCTGGCACTCCCGCCGAAGCGTATATCGAAATGGCCGACTTGACTGAGGGTCAAGGAGGGTTCAAGGGTGTTGCCGGTACGGGCGAAGAAGCCGGGGAGCTCTCGCGTGTCTACTTCGTCGACACCGCCGCTCTCGCCGGTGCGGGTGAAAACGAACGTCACGAATCTCCCCAGGCGGGTGGGGACAATCTCTATTTCTGGCAGGAAGGCGCCTCTCCCCGTTATATCGCGACGCTTTCCACTGTGGATGACGGGAGCTCATTTTTGAATACGTGGGCGCCGAGCCCGGCCGATCGTACTGCTGAGGCGAGTCCTGACGGGCGGTATCTCGCTTTCATGTCGATCGCGCCGCTGACGGGCTATGACAGTGACGGTCCCACCTGCAAACTGGAATCGCATGGGTCGTGTGCAGAGGTCTTCCTCTACGATGCGACAGCTGGGCGTCTGTCGTGCGCGTCATGTAATCCTACCGGTGAACTGCCGCTTGGGCCGTCGATTCTGCGGCTTGTCCAGGGGCCTCTCCAGGGGGCTCCCAAAGTGCTTCCTCAGCCGCGTTATCTGACCGACCAGGGGCGTTTGTACTTCGATAGTCAGGATCGCCTGTCGCCGTTTGACACGAATGGAAACGTCGAAGATGTCTATGAGTACGAGCCTGAGGGGGGTCCGGGTGAGCCGGCCGGTGATGCATGCGAACGGGTGGGGGGTTGTGTGTTGCTGGTTTCGCCGGGGACGGGGTCGTCGGACTCGAACTTCCTCGCGATGGACGAAACGGGGAAGAACGTGTTCTTCACTACTCGTGACCGTTTGGTGGGGCAGGACAGTGACGAACTGATCGACGTATATGATGCCCGCGAAGAAGGAGGCTTCCCCACCACGGAAACCAAGCACGCCGGGTGCCAAGGCGAAACATGTCAGAGCACACCCACACCACCGGTGTTCACGCCTCCCAACAGCACCGTGTTCTCAGGTTTGGGGAACTTCTTGCCATCGCCCGTGCCGGCAGTGAAGCCAAAAATCAAGAAAGTGACGCTAACGAGCATGGAGAAGCTCGCCAAGGCGTTGAGGGTGTGTCGTGAGAAGCATGTCAAGCGTAAGCGTGTGGCGTGCGAAAGGCAGGCGCGTCACGCAAACACCAAGACGAAGACGAAGAAGCACGGGGGTGCAGAATGATCAGCTTCTCAGAAGCCAACACCGGCAGCGGGCGCGCTAAGAGCGCATCGGTGTCGGCGTCGTGGGGTAGCTCCCCCGCGTCACGGATGATGGTGCTGGGCCTGGGGCTGGTATTGATGCTCGGGTTGCTGCTCGAGGCCGGTACGGCCACGGCACGGGCGGATTTCGGTATCAGTCCGGGCTCGCTTTCGGCTGTCTCACTGAACAAGGACGGTTCGATCGATGAAACAGCGTCCTCGCACCCCTATTCCTGGACGCTCTCCTTCGCCTTGAACAAGAACAGCGAAGGCCACTCCGAAGGCGGCGAGATGCGCGACCTCGTGATCGATCTTCCGAGAGGGATGGTCGGTGACCCCTCGGCGGTCCCGCGCTGCACCCGCCAGGAATTCGAGGGCTTTCAGCCTCTTTGCGCAGCGGATACGCAGGTCGGTATCGTGCGCGCCAACATTATTGGTTTCGGACAAGTCACTGGCGCTCTGTATAATTTGGTGCCGCCGCCTGGGCTTCCCGCACAGATCGGCTTCAGCTTGGCCAACGCGAACGCGTTGCAGAACGCGTCGGTGTTGACCGAAGAAGACTATGCTCTGCAGGTCGCGACCTATGGCCTACCGAAGGAAATCACCGAACTCTCCGCGACAGTCTGGGGTGTCCCGGCTAATCCCGGCCACGACGCCCAACGCGGCAGAGAAGGCGCCGAGGAACAGGGTTCGGGGGTTGCCTCCACGGCACCTGAACTGGCGTTCCTGACGCTACCGGCGACGTGCTCTACGCCGCTCACCACGACAGTGTCAGTGGACTCGTCGCTTGACCCTGGCCACTACGTCTCCGCGAGCGTGTCCTCGCTTGATTCCGGTGGTAATGCGTCCTCGCAGAATGGTTGTGACGAGGTTCCATTCGTGCCGCAGGTCTCTGCCCAACCGACGACCAGTAGCGCGGACAGTGCCAGTGGTCTGGGGTTCGAACTGCGGCTACCCAACGAAGGCTTGCTAAACCCGCACGGTATTGCTGAAACAGAGCCCGTGAAGACCGTCGTCACACTCCCACAAGGGGTGGTCGTGAACCCGTCCGCCGCGAGCGGGCTTGGTGTCTGCACCCCCGCGCAATACCACGCCGCCACAGCAACGTCGGGTGCGGGGCAGGGCTGCCCAGAATCCTCGAAGGTCGGGACATTGCTGGCGAAGACACCGTTGCTTGAAGAAGCGATCGAAGGCTCCGTGTATCTTGGCGACACCGCACGAGAACCCTTTCAACTCGCTGCTCGCGTTGTACATCGTCGCGAAGGCACCGGAACGCGGAGTGTTGATTAAGCAGGCCGGGGAGGTGCAGGCCGACCCGAGCACGGGGCAGTTGACGACGACGTTCGATGGGTTGCCGTCGTTGCCGTACTCCTCCTTCCAGTTCGATCTGCGTGAAGGCCCACGCGCACCCTTGGTCACGCCTATCGCTTGCGGGACGTATACGACAAAAGTCAAGCTCTACCCGTTCTCAAATCCGATGTCGCCACGGAACGCTCTGCGAGCTTCAACATCGGTTCAGGCGCGAACGGTGGTGCTTGCGTTTCCAGTGAAGCGCAACTACCGAATGGTGCGAGCTTGCAGGCGGGTGCGGTCACGCCGCTGGCGGGTGCGTTCTCTCCGTTCGTGTTCAAGATCTCCCGTGAAGACGGCACACAGCGTCTGGGTGCGATCACTGCGAGCCTTCCCGATGGGTTGCTCGGTAGGCTCGCGGGTGTCTCGTTCTGCTCCGATGCACAGATCGCTGCAGCCAGTGCTCGCAGCGGCGAGGGCGAAGGAGCGCTGGAGCAATCCTCCCCGTCGTGTCCCGAAGCCTCCCAGGTGGGTGTTGTGAACATCACCGTTGGTGCGGGTTCACAACCGTATGCGGTGCAGGGCAAGGCTTACCTCGCGGGCCCCTATAAGAACGCTCCTCTCAGCCTGGCGATCGTTACGCCCGCGATCGCGGGACCGTTCGACCTCGGCACTGTCGTGGTGCGGGTCGCGTTGTATGTCGATCCGAACACCGCGCAGATCAGTGCGATCAGCGACCCGATACCCACGATCCTCGACGGCATCCCCCTCGATGTCCGCTCCGTGTCGTTGGAAATGAACCGGGCCGGGTTCACGTTCAACCCCACCAGCTGCGAACCCATGAGCGTAGGCGGCCAAGCCGTCTCCACCCTCAATCAGACCGTGGGTTTGTCCAGCCGTTTCCAGGTCGGTGGGTGTCAGGGATTGCCGTTCAAGCCCGCCATGAGTATCAGCACGCAGGGCAAAACCAGTAAAGCCAACGGCGCCAGCCTCACCGTCAAGCTCGACCAGAAGCCCGGTGAAGCCAACATCCACAAAGTCGATCTCACGCTGCCCACCGTCCTACCGGCACGGTTGACGACACTGCAGCAGGCTTGCACCGAAGCGCAGTTCAATGCGAACCCGGCAGGTTGCCCGCCCGGATCGTTCATCGGGACAGCGAAGGCCCTCACACCGATCCTGAACGTTCCCCTCACGGGTCCCGCCATACTCGTATCCCACGGTGGCGCCGCGTTCCCGGATGTCGTGTTCCTGCTACAAGCCGACGAACGGGGAGCGGACATCCGCATCGACCTTGACGGCAAGACCGACATCAAAAAAGGCGTCACCTACTCCCGCTTCGAAACCGTCCCCGACGCTCCGATCACGAACTTTGAAACGAACCTACCCCAAGGACCGCACTCCGTCCTCGCCGCGACAGGGAACCTCTGCACCGGCAAACTCGCGATCCCCACAGAACTCACGGGTCAGAACGGCGCACTGGTCAAACAGAGCACCCCCGTCACGGTCACGGGTTGCCCGAAGGCGAAGGTCCTGACCAGGGCCCAGAAACTGGCGCTCGCTCTGAAGGCCTGCCACAAGAAAAAGGGCGCCAAGCGCGCGAGCTGCGAACGCGCCGCACGCAAGAAATACGGGCCGCTCAAGAAGGCCAAGAAAGCGAAGAGAAAGTAGTCGCCGCTGCTCGCCCGTCCGGAGTCGTGCTCGCGAGGCGGACAGCGCGCGTCTAGCGCGAGCCGGTTGGAGGTGGAATCCGCAGGTCGCGGCAGATGCTGCGTGCAACGGGATACGCGATCTCGCGATGACGCGGCACGGCAGCCGAGCGCTCGGCGTCAACGCCCCAGTAACTGTGGTTGCCGCCCTCGCGCAGGAGCCTCGCCCCGTTCTTCGTCAGATGGCGTTCGAGGTCGCGGCGCTTCACGCCGCGACGATCGCGAGCGACTCGCTGGCCATCGTCTCGCCGATCGGCTCGTGTTCTCTGGCGCGCAGCTCGAGCATGCCCGCCAGAGCGTCGAGGATCATCTCTCGCGCTTCCTTGCGAGTGCGCCCCTGACTGTGAACTCCAGGCATCTCAGGGATCGAGACGACGATCCAGTCACTATCGGGATCCTGTTCATAGACGATCGTCAGATTGAGTGCGTCGCTCACACAATCAGCGTAGCGCAAGCAATGCCGTCGCTTTCGCATCGCAAGCAGCTGCGGTGACCGGCGCCGACAGCGCCGTCGGTGGGACCCGCTATGCGTCTCCCGCTACAACCCGCCCGCGCGCACATCCGCGCCGCATCTTCTACGCTAAAGAGGGATGGCAGTCACGGTCACACGCGACGATCAGGGGACCAACGGCGCTTCGGGCTCGCTGCCGCGTGCCTGCGTCATCGGCGCCGGCTCCTCCGGCATCGCCGCCGTCAAGGCCCTGCACGAGCGCGGCATTCCCTTCGACTGCTTCGAGAAGTCCAACGAGATCGGCGGCAACTGGGTCTTCGGCAACCGCAACGGCATGTCCGCCGCCTACCGCGACCTGTTCATCAACGTCTCGCGCGAGCGCATGGCCTACTCCGACTTCCCCATGCCCACCTCCTACCCCGACTTCCCCCACCACACCCACATCCGCGAGTACTTCAACGACTACCTCGACCACTTCGGCCTGCGCCCCCACATCACCTTCGACACCGGCGTCCAACACGCCGTCCCCGCGCGAGGGCGGTGGTTGGGAGATCACCCTCGAAGGCGGCGAAAAGCGCACCTACGACGCCCTGCTAGTCGCCAACGGCCACCACTGGGACCCTCGCTGGCCCGAACCCGCCTTCCCCGGCGCCGACACCTTCGCCGGCGAGCAGCTGCACGCCCACTCCTACGTCGACAACTCTCTCTTCGCCGACCGCAACGTCGTCGTCCTCGGCATGGGCAACTCCGCCATGGACATCGCCGTCGAGTCCTCCTACGTCGCCGCCAACACCTACCTCGCCGCCCGCCACGGCGCCTGGATCATCCCCAAGTACGTCTTCGGCAAACCCGTCGACCAGCTCCCCCAAGACCCCCGCGTCCCCTTCGCCATCCGCCAGCGCATGATCCATCAGGTCATCAAGAGCTACACCGGCGACCCCGAGCGCTACGGGCTGCCCAAACCCGACCACAAGTTCGGCGAGTCCCATCCCACCGTCTCCGGGCGCATCCTCGACCGCATCGCCCACGGCACCATCACGCCCGTCCCCAACATCGCCGCGCTGGAGGGCTCGCAGGTGCGCTTCACCGACGGATCGCCTCGTCGACGCCGACGTCGTCGTCTACTGCACCGGCTACCGCATCACCTTCCCCTTCCTCGACCCCGACCTCGTCTCCGCGCCCGACAACCACATCGAGCTCTTCCGCCGCGTCTTCCACCCCGACATCCCCGGCCTCTACTTCATCGGCCTGCTCCAGCCCCTCGGCGCGATCATGCCCCTCGCCGAGGCCCAAGGCCAGTGGGTCGGCGATCACCTGCTCGGCGACTACGTGCTGCCGTCCTGCGGCCGAGGTGCGCGCCGACATCGCCGCCGACCAGGCCGCCATGGCCAAGCGCTACGTCGCCTCCAAGCGCCACACCATCCAAGTCGACTTCGACGACTACCTGCGCGCCATCGCCATCGAGCGCCGCGCCGGCGCGCAGCGCGCCCGCCCGCGGCTGCTGCCGGTTCAGGCCTGAGCACGAAAAGTAATCGGGGCGCGTGGTTGTCCAGCTACGCGCTACCTCGTTTGGAGACTCAGCGCTTGTAGGCTTGCCGGATATGGGCCAGTGTTGAATTGATCTTCGGGGTCGCAGGCCGGTCTGCGACCGGCTTCTTCTACGCGGTGATCGGTCGCACCGGCGTGACTATCTTGTGTATTGCTAGCCATGCCCACCTTCTGCCGCCACAACCGCTTCATCGAGCGCTGCCCCATCTGCAGCAAGACCCTGCCCGGCGCCGAGCCCGCGACCGGCGCCGGCAAAGGTCGCTCCGCGCGCGCGAGCCGGAGCAGGCGCCGGCACGTCCTCCCTGCGCGGCGCCTCCGCCACCGCCCGTCATCGGCGCCTGCGCGCCGGCGGGCGCGAAGTGCGCGTGCACCGCGAGACCCGCGCCCAGGAGGACGGCTACGAGCACCCCCTCGTGCCCGGCCTGCGCTCCTCCGCAGGACGCCGCGCGCCTGGCCGAGGAGATCGCCTTCGCCTCCGGTCGCCTGCTGCGCCTGCACTCCGCGCCGCCCGGCCTCTTCAACGAGATCCGCACGCTCGCCGGCGAAGGCGAGCTCGAGCGCGCCACCTGGATCTGCTTTCTCGACCGTCTACCTCTCGCCCCTGCAAGACGACGACCCGTTCGCGGGCATCCGCCTCGCGCTGGAGCGCGCCGACGAAGGCGCCCAGGGTCACGAGCTCGAGGGCTCCCCGCTCGACGGCGTTCCGCTCGGTCCCCGCACCTCCCACGACCCCGCGCGCGGCTCCGACACCGTGCACGCCTACCGCGACTGGGCACTGCACGCCGGCTCCCAAGTGGAGGCGCTCATCGGCGATAGCTCCTGGACGCCTCAGCGGCGCTTCGAGCGCGCCTTCGAGCGGCTCGCGCTCCCCGGCTTCGCGCGCATGGGCCGCTACGAGCTGCTCGTCACGCTCGGACGGCTCGGGTTGTACGAGATGCAGGCCGACTCGCTGCACCTCGCCGTCGGGCGCGCCGGACTGGAGGACCCCACCACCATCGCCGCCAAGCGCGTGCTCGCCGTCGGCGACCCCATCTACCTCGAGCGCCGCGCATCCGCCTTCGCCCACGAGCTCGACGTCCCGATCGACGTGCTCGACCTCGCCCTCGCCAACTGGGGCACCGGCGAGCGCGCCACCCTTGGCTTCAAGCCCGACGTCATCGATCGCCACGCGCTGCAGCACGCCCGCGCGGCGTTCGAGCTCGACGACGGCGACGAGGAGCGGCGATGGTGAGGGACGGGGGCGCGGGCGAGAGCCCCGCTCGCCCGACTGACAAATGCACCGTTTGCAGCGCATTTACGGCGCCCTCGCACCTCGGCTGAAGCTCCCGCGCCGGCATGGCGAACGGCGCAAAAATGCCGTCCACCCTGCCACCTACAGTCTGCGCAATGGCGCTGTGCTTCATCGAGCCGCAGGACGCAATCCGCGTGATCGCCGAGTCCGTCGGTCGCGAGGCGCGCCGCCAGCTCGTCGGCGAGGTCGTGCGCGCCTGGGTCGACGACATCCCCGACCAGGAGCTCTCCGTCCACTACGCCCGCGCGATCGCCGACCTCGACCAGGACGACCTGCACCTGCTCGCCGCCTGGCACGCCTCGCTGGAGGTCGGCCAGCCGATCCCCAACACCGACTTCCTCGTCGGCGTCTTCTCGAGCCTCGGCGACAACCGCCGCGAGGCGCTGAAGATCGCCGCCGGCTTCCGCGGCGAGGAAGCCTTCCAGTCCGGCGTCTCCGAGGAGCAGGCGCTCGACACCGTGCTCCCCTGCCTCTCCCGCGAGCGGGCCATCGAGCTCGCGCACGAGTGCATCCAGCTGTACGCCTGGGACCGCCTGCCGGGTCCTGCCCAGGACAGACTAGACTCGAGGTCACATGCCTACCGTCGACGATGTGATGGACGCCCTGTCCAATGTGATCGATCCTGAGCTGGGACTGGACTTCGTGGAGCTCGGACTGATCTACGGCGTCGAGGTCAACGACGGCAATGTCAACGTCACCTTCACCCTCACCACCCCCGGCTGCCCGATCGGACCGCAGGTCACCGAACAGATAGACGAGTTCGTCGGCGAACTCGACGGCGTCAAGACGATCGACTCCGAGATGGTCTTCGTGCCGCC
This sequence comes from uncultured Solirubrobacterales bacterium, assembly GCA_963714025.1. Taxonomy (GTDB): domain Bacteria; phylum Actinomycetota; class Thermoleophilia; order Solirubrobacterales; family Solirubrobacteraceae; genus Palsa-744. Next base: position 809,969 of record OY970221.1, on the reverse strand, counting down.
GTGGTCCCCAGAGAAGATGTCCGAGGACGCCAAGTTCGCGTTGGGCTATTAACGCGCGGGTCGGCTCAGGCCGGCGCCGCGACCGACTCGCGCGCCAGCGTGACCAGCTTGGCGAGTTCCGCCGCGATCGTCTCGCCGAGCAGGTCGATGTCCGGCAACGAGTCGTAGTCGCCGAGCAGGCCGAAGTTCATCTGGCCGTTGTAAGACATGATCGCGATCGCCAGCGCGTGGTTTTCGGGCAGGAACGCCACCGGGTAGGCCGCCAACATCTCGCGCCCCAGCACATACAGCGGGAACTGCGGGCCCGGCACGTTGGTCACGATCAGATTGAACAGGCGCGTGGAGAAGTTCAACCGCGAGGCCTGCGCGAGGATCGTCGGCGGCGCGAAGTTCTGCGCGCCCGCGATCACCTCCGCGCCGAGCGCCTGCTTCGACTCCTTCAGGCCGTCCATCGCATGCGAGACGAACCGCAAACGCTGCACCGGGTCGGCGATGTAAACCGGCAGCGGACCGCGCATCGCGACGATGCGGTTGCCGCCCTGATGGTGCTCGTCCTCCGCGCGCACCGACACCGGCACGAGCGCGCGCAGCTCCACTCCCTCCGTGCGCAGCCCGCGGGCGATCAGGAACTCGCGCAACGCGCCCGCCACGACCGCCAGCACGACATCGTTGACGGTGCCCCCGAACGCGTTCTTGACCAGCTTGAAGTCCTCCAGCCGGTTGCCGATCCCCATGAAGCGACGGTGCGGGCCGATGGGCACGTTCAACGGCGTCTCCGGCGCCGGGTTCAAGCCTGCCCACACGATCTCGCCGATGCCCTCCGCCGCCTCGCGCGTGCGCGAGAGCGCGCGCTCGGGATGCGCAAACGCGTCCAGCGCACCCTCGGCCAGCTCGATCCCGGCGCGCACCGCCCCCTTCAACCCGGCCGCGACCAGCTCCGGCGTACCCGGTTCCGGGTGCGGGCGCCACGCGCGCCCGGAGTGCTTGATCGGCGGCGGGTCCGGGCTGAGGTCGAACAGCACCGTCGCCAGATCGATCCCCGCGATGCCGTCGATCAGCGAGTGGTGGGTCTTCGAGATCAGCGCGAAGCGATCGTCTTTCAGCCCCTCGATCAGCCACATCTCCCACAGCGGCTTCGAACGGTCCAGTTGCTGAGAGAAGATCCGCGCCGTCAGCCCGCGCAGCTGCTCGGGCTCGCCCGGCGTCGGCAGCGCGGTATGGCGCACGTGATACTCGAGGTTGAAGCTCGGATCGTCGATCCACACCGGTCGCCCGCTGTCCAGCGCCGTGTACGCGAGCTTCTGGCGGTAGCGCGGCACCAGATGCAGGCGCATCCGGATCTGCTCCAGGAACTCCTCCATCGGCGGCGGAGGGCCCTTCCACGATCGTCAGCCCGCCGACGTGCATGTGCGAGTTCGCCCCCTCCTGATGCAGGAACGAAGCGTCCACCGGGGTGAGCCTGTCGAGGTGCTTCTGCGCCATCCCAGTCTAGCGTATCCACCCGCCATCCTTCGCGCCAGTGCAGATCCCGGGTTGAGGGCCGGTGCGAGTCCATACAATGGGCAACATGACCAACACCGTCGAGAAGCTGCTGCTGGCCGCGCCGCGCGGATACTGCGCCGGTGTCGATCGCGCCGTGCAGACCGTCGAACGCACGCTCGACGAGCACGGCCCGCCCGTCTACGTGCGCAAGCAGATCGTCCACAACCGCCATGTCGTCGAGCAGCTCACCGAGCGCGGCGCCGTGTTCGTGGAGGACATCGACGAAGTGCCCGAGGGCGCCGTCACCGTCTTCTCCGCCCACGGCGTCGCCCCGAGCGTGCGCACCGCCGCGCAGGAGCGCAGCCTGCAGACGATCGACGCCACCTGCCCGCTCGTGACCAAGGTCCACCGCGAGGCCGCGCGCTTCGCCGAGGACGGCTACACGATCGTGCTCGTCGGCCACGACGGCCACGAGGAGGTCGAAGGCACGATGGGGGAGGCCCCCGAGCGGATCGTGCTCGTGCAGGACGAGGCCGACGTCGACGCCCTGCAGGTCGACGATCCCGAGCGGATCGCCTACGTCACCCAGACCACCCTCTCCGTGGACGAAACCGACTCGATCGTCGCGCGCCTGCGCGAGCGCTTCCCCGCGATCGCCGGTCCCCGCACCGACGACATCTGCTACGCCACCACCAACCGCCAGGCCGCCGTCAAGCAGCTCGCCGGCGACTGCGACCTGATGCTCGTGATCGGCTCGCGCAACTCCTCCAACTCCGTGCGCCTCGTCGAGGTCGCCCAGGACTGCGGCACCGACGCCCATCTCATCGACAACGCCTCCGAAGTGCGCGAGGAGTGGCTCGCCGGCAGGCGCGTCGTCGGCATCTCCTCCGGCGCCAGCGCGCCCGAGAACCTCGTCGCAGAGCTCGTCGACTACTTCCGCGCGCGCGGCGTCTCAGACATCTCCGAGGTGGACGTGATCCGCGAGGACGTCCGCTTCATGCTCCCCAAGCCCGTGCGCGAGTTCGTCGCCTCCGGCGCCTCCAGCTGAACGTCCAGCGTCAGCTGTGGCCCGCACCCTGATCGTCTCCGACCTGCACCTCGGCGGGCTCTCCGGGATCGACCTGCTGCGCCGACCCGAGCTGCGCGCGGCGCTGCTGGAGGAGCTCCACTCCGTCGATCGCCTCGTGCTGCTCGGCGACGTGCTCGAGCTGCGCCACGGACCGCCCCACGACGCGCTGCTCGGCCTCGCGCCCGTTCTTCGAAGACCTCGGCCGCGCGCTCGGCGCGCGAGCGCGAGCTCGTGATCACCGCCGGCAACCACGACCACCTGATGGTCTGCACCTGGCTCGACACGCGCGCTCTGCGCGAGCCCACGCCCGAGCCGCTCGGGACCCGAGCAGCGCTTCGAGCCCGCCGAGGCCTCGCCGATGCTCGCCCAGATCGCCCACTGGGCCGCGCCCGCTCGCGTGAGCGTCGCCTACCCCGGCCTGTGGGTGCGCCCGGACGTGTACGCGACACACGGCCACTTCCTCGACGCCCACCTCACCGTGCCCACGCTCGAGCGCATCGGCGTCGGCGCGATGGGACGCCTGCTCGAACGCCCTCCCGAGCACGCTCGAGAGCGCCGAGGGCTACGAGTCGGTGACCGCGCCCATCTACGCCTGGCGCGACGCGATCACCCGCTACGCCGCCGCCGGTCCCGTGCTCAACGGCCTGGCCACCGCCCGCGCGTGGCGCGCGCTGAGTAGCACCGGTGATGGCGGGGACGCCGCAAGGAACGGCGCGGGCGCCGCGAACGGGAGAATCGGCGCCGGCTACGCGCGGGGCAGGCAGATCGTGCGCTCAGCGCGCGTCGCCGGCAGCAGAGCCGCGATCAAGCGCGGGTTTCCGCTGATGGTCGCCGGACTCAACCGCGCCGGGCTCGGCCCCGTCAACGCCGACATCTCGCGCACCGAGCTGCGCCGCTCCGGCCTGCGCGCGATGGGCGAGGTGGCGGCTCGTCTCGACCTCGGCGACGCCTACGTCGTCTTCGGTCACACCCATCGCGCCGGTCCCTTCCCGGACGATCCCCACGCCGAGTGGCGCGGACGCGCCGGCGCCCGCCTGGTCAACTCGGGGTCCTGGGTCTACGACGGGATCTTCCTCACCTCCACGCCGGGTGAGAGCCCCTACTGGCCGGGCACCTGCGTGCTCGTGGAGGACACCGGGCCGCCCGTGCTCAAGCGGCTGCTGCTCGACCGCTCGCACGCCGAGCTCGCCTCGCCCTCGTTTAGGCCACGCCCGGCGTGAAGCACGTCGCGTGACAGGTAACGCCCGGGCCGATCTCCAGCTCCAGCACCCCCGCCGTGTGGCGCTCGTGCTCGACCAGCGCGTACGCGCCCGCGTGTGACACCTCCAGCGGCTCACCGCCGTTGACCCGCACGGTTCCGGTCCCGTCGAGCACCGCCCACACGCCACCCGCCTCATACGGCCCGGAATAGGCGCCCGGATGGTCCGCCGTTTGGGGCGCGAGCGGCGCACCCGCGACATCCTCGGGGCGCAGCGGTGCCAGCGGCTCGCGCTCAACGCCCAGGAGCTCCTGGATCGCCAGCTCCGTTTCGGCGTACGCGCCCTCGCCGTAGTGGTACTCGAACAGGCGCGCGTGCCCGTCGAACAGGTAGCGCGCAGGCCAGCCCAGATTCTCGTAGTCCTGCCAGACCTCGAGCTCGCGAGTCGATCAGCACCGGATACTCGATCCCCAGTCGCGCCACCGCCTCCCTCACCGCCTGTTCGGCGCGCGAGGGGTCAAAGCCGGGGGAGTGCACTCCGATCACGCGCAGCCCCTCCTCGGCGTAGCGCTCGTGCCACGCCTTCACATACGGCAGCGTCCGCAGCGAGTTCGGGCCGGCAGAAGTCCCAGAACTCCACCAGCATCGGCCGCCCCCGCTGGATGATGCTCGCCTGCGCGCCCTTACCTCCGGGTACGTTTACCCACGAGGCCTTCGTCGGGAACAGCGGCGCAGCGATCGTGTCTACCGGCGCCCTCAAGCGGAGCGCCTAGCCAATCGAGCCGACCATCTCCAGCTGAATCAGGCGGTTGAGCTCGACCGCGTACTCCATCGGCAGCTCCTTCGTCACCGGCTCGATGAAGCCGTTGACGATCATCGCCGCGGCCTCGTCCTCGGTGAAGCCGCGCGAGCCCATGTAGAAGAGCTGGTCGTCGGAGATGCGCCCCACGGTCGCCTCGTGCGCGACCGTCACGTGGGGGTTCTGGATCTGGATGTCCGGCCAGGTGTCCGATTTCGATTCGCCGTCCATCATCAGGCCGTCGCACTGCACGCGCGATTTCGAGCCCGCCGAGTTGTGGCCCATCTTGACCAGGCCCCGGTAGCCCATGATGCCGCCGTCCTTGGAGATCGACTTCGCGAGGATGTTCGAGGTCGTGTTCGGCGCCAGGTGCACGACCTTCGCGCCCGTGTCCTTGTGCACGCCTTTGCCCGCCACGCCCACGTTCAGGTGGTCGGCGCGCGCGCCCTCGCCCATCAGGTAGGAGCCCGGGTAGAGCATCACGTACTTCGCGCCCATCGACCCGCCGACCCACTCGACCGTGCCGTTCGCGTCGACCATCGCGCGCTTGGTGTTGAGGTTGTAGACGTCCTTGGACCAGTTCTGCACGGTCGTGTAACGGGCCTTCGCGCCCTCGTGCACGAAGATCTCGACCACCGCCGAGTGCATCGAGTTGACGCTGTAGGTCTGCGCCGTGCAGCCCTCGATGTAGTTCACCTCCGCGCCCTCGTCGGCGACGATCAGCGTGTGCTCGAAGGTGCCCTCGCCGGCGCCCTCCATGCGGAAGTAGGACTGCAGCGGCAGGTCGCACTTGACGCCCTTCGGGATGTAACAGAACGCCCCGCCCGACCACACCGCGCCGTGCAGCGCGCAGAACTTGTTGTCCTGCGCCGGCACGCATTTGGTCATGAAGTATTTCTGCACCAGCTCCGGGTACTCGCGTGATCGCCGTGTCCATCGAGCAGAACAGGATCCCCTGCTTGGCGTACTCCTCCTTCAGGCCCTCGTACACCGGCTCCTGGCGCCACACGCCGACGACGCCCGCGAGGTGCTCGCGCTCGGCCTGGGGGATGCCCGAGATCCTCGTAGGTCTGCTTCATCTCCTCGGGCACGTCGTCCCAGCTGTTGAAGCGCCCGGCGGTCGGCGGCGAGTACAGCACCAGCTCGTCGAGGTTCAGCCCGCCGAGGTCAGGTCCCCACGTCGGGATCGGCTTGCGTTCGAAGATCTCCAGCGACTTCAGCCGTTTCTCGGCCATCCAGTCGGGCTCGCCCTTGATCTTCGACAGCTCGCCCACGACCTCGCGCGAGATCCCCTGACGGGCGCGCAGCTGGCCCTGATCGTCCTCGACGATCGGGCTGGGCTTGTCGATCCTGGTGCGGTCAATCGTGGCCATGAGGCTCCTTACCGGGGTATCTGGCGAATCCTGTGCGCTGGACTAGGAATTGTATCGCGGGCGGCAGCGCCCCTCACATGTGCGTTCAATCGTCGCTTACACGATAGCCGGCCGGTAGGCCGGCCTCCGACCTTAAGATCGTTTCGCACCGACTCCTATCCGCAAGCCCACAGCCGTGGGTTGCCATGCGCGTTAGCGGCGTAGCTCAACGACGCTCATGCCGGCCAGTCGTTGTCGCCGGTGACGGCGCCGCGGACGACCTTGAGGTTCAGCAGCGCGCACTTGCGCCGCGTCGCCGAGACCGGGATGCCCAGCAGCTCGATCATCCAGTCGGCGTCGAGCTCGCCGACCTCGTTCAGCTCCATCCCGATCAGCTCCTCCGAGGCGATCGACGCCGACGCCTGGGAGATCGCGCAGCCGTGGCCGTGGAAGCGCAGGTCCTCGATGCGTCCGTCCGCGACGCGGATGTGCACGCCCAGCTCGTCGCCGCACAGCGGGTTGTGCTCGTGCGCCTCCAGGTCGTGCGGCTCGAGCTCGCCGAAGTTGTGCGGGCGCTTGTAGTGCTCGAGGATGTAGTCGCGGTAGAGGTCGTCCATGGCGATCAGAGCCCGAAGACCTCGCGCCCGGCCAGCAGCGCGTCGACAAGCGCGTCGATGTCGGCGGGCTCGTTGTAGACGCCCACGCTCGCCCGCGCGGTCGCGCCGACGCCCAGGCAGCGCATCAGCGGCTGCGCGCAGTGGTGGCCGGCGCGGATGCACACGCCTCCGCGGTCGGCCAGCTCGGCGACGTCGTGGGGGTGGATGCCCTCGATCGTGAACGACGCAAGGCCGCCCCGGCGCTCGGCCTCGGGCGGGCCGACCACGCGCAGGCCCGGGACCTCGCCGAGGCGTTCGAGCATGTACGCGGTCAGCGCCCGCTCGTGCGCGCGCACGCGCTCCATCCCCAGCTCCGCCAGGTAGTCGACGGCCGCGCCCAGCCCGACCGCCTCGGCGATCGGCGGCGTGCCGGCCTCGAACTTGTACGGCAGCTCGTTCCAGGTCGCCGATTGGAAGTCGACCGAGGAGATCATGTCGCCGCCGGTCAGGAACGGCTCCATCTGCTCCAGCATCTCCGCGCGGCCGTGCAGCACGCCGATGCCGGTCGGCCCGAGCGCCTTGTGGCCGGTCCAGGCGTAGAAGTCCGCGCCGATCGCCTCGACGTCGACCGGCATGTGCGGCACCGCCTGGGCGCCGTCGACGAGCGACACGCGCGCCCGCGGCGCGGATGCGCGCGGCACATCTCCGCGACCGGGTTGATCGTGCCGAGCACGTTCGAGACGTGCGCGAAGGCCACCAGCCGCACGTCGCCCCGCGCGAGCTCCGCGTCGAGCTGCTCCAGCGACAGCTCGCCGCGCTCGTCGACCTCCAGGTAGCGCAGCTCGGCGCCGCGCTCGCGGCAGAGCACCTGCCAGGGAACGATGTTCGCGTGGTGCTCCAGCTGGGTGATCAGCACCGCGTCGCCGGGGCCCACGTTCGCGCGATCGCCGGTCTTGCCGCGCCCCACGCGTAGGCGACGAGGTTGATCGCCTCGGTGACGTTCTTCGTGAACATCGTCGTCCGCGGCTGAGGCGCCGACGAACGCGGCGACCGCGCGGCGCGCCCCGTCATAGGCCGCGTCGGCCTCCTGCGCGAGCGCGTAGACGCCGCGGTGGACGTTCGCGTTGTGCGCGCGCAGGTGCTCGGCCAGCGCGTCGATCACGACCGCCGGCTTCTGCGAGGTCGCGCCCGAGTCGAGGTAGATCAGCTCGCGGCCGTCGAAGCGGCGCGCGAAGATCGGGAAGTCGGCCCTGACGTCGAGCGAGGTGATGGATCGCTCAGCGACTGGTGGCATACGTCTCGATGTCCTCGCGCGCGGAGGCCAGCTTGGCGGCGAGCTTCGTGCGGATCAGCTCTTCCAGCGGCTCGTCCTGCAGCTCGCGAGCAGCGGCTCGAAGAAGCCCTCGACGATCACGCGCACCGCCGCGGGCGCGATCCAGGCCGCGCGACTGCATGTAGAAGATCGCCGCCTCGTCCAGCTCGCCGACGGTGCCGCCGTGCGAGGCCGAGACGTCGTCGGCGGAGACCAGCACCGAGGGGATCGCGTCCAGGCGCGCCTTCGGCGAGAGCATCATCGTGTGGATCTGCAGGTAGGTGTGGGTCTGCTGGGCGCCCGGGTCGATCTGGATCAGGCCCTCGAAGCTCGCGCGGCTCTCGCCCGTGGCGGCGCCGCGCCAGTGCACGTCCCCGCCGGAGGGCCCGGTCTCGTGCAGGTCCACCGCGAACACGTCCAGGTGCTCGTCGCGCCTCGGTGAAGAACAGGCCGCGGAAGGCCATGTCGCCGCCGGGCTCGGTGACCGCCAGCTCGAGGTGCTGGCGCACGAGATGCCCGCCGAGCAGCGAGGGCAGCCAGTGGCAGTAGGCGTCGCGCCCGACGCCCACGAACCGGGTCGAGACGTCGATACACCTCGCCCGCGCCCCAGTCCTGGACCTGCGCGAGGCGGCAGCGCGCGCCGTCGTGCAGGTACAGCTCGAACGCGCCCGCGTGCAGCGCCTGGCCCGTCGAAGTCCTCGGCCAGGTCGTACTCGTGCACGCGGAACTCGCTCGTGCGGTCGCCGACGACGAGCGTGCGCCCGTACTGGGCGACGCCGGGGCGGTCGATCGCGTAGACGATCTCGAACGGGTCCTCGACGACGACGCCCGGCGGCACGTACAGGAACGCGCCGCCGCGTCCAGAACGCGGCGTTCGCCGCCTCCAGCTTGTGGCGGTCGATCGTCAGGCGCTTGGAGTAGTAGGCTCGCACGAGCTCGGCGTGCTCGCGAAAGGCGTCCTCCAGCGAGCACAGGATCACGCCGCGCTCGGCGCAGCGCGGGGTCGAGCTCGACGTGCACGACCGTGCCGGCGCTCTGCACGATCCGCCCGGCGCGCGCACGCTCGGGGAGCGTGCGCGTCACGACATCGCGGCACCGCGTCGGGCGCGATCGCTCGTCGGGCGCCGTCTCCAGCGCGTCGAGGTCGAGCGTCTGCAGGCTCGTCGTCCAGAACCCCGAGCGCCGCCACACCGGCAGCTCGGAGGTGTCAGTAGGCGCGAGCGCCGCCTCGCGCAGCTGCTCGAGCGTGCGCCCGGGCCAGCCCGCGCCGGCGCCGTGCAGCGCGTGGTAGAGCGTCGCCTCGCGGTGGCGCCCGGGCTTGACCGCCACGATGGCGCTCAGCCGCGCCCTCAGGCACCTGCGCCGACCTCCTGGCGGATCTGGTCGTAGCCCTCGCGCTCGAGGCGCTCGACCAGCTCGACGCCGCCCTCCAGCACGATCCGCCCGTCCATCAGGATGTGCACGAACTCGGGCTTGACGTAGTGCAGGATGCGCTGGTAGTGGGTGATGATCAGCGCGCCGAGGCCCTGCTCGTCGTGCAGCCGCTGCACGCCCTCGGCGACCGTGCGCAGCGCGTCGATGTCGAGGCCCGAGTCGGTCTCGTCGAGGATCGCGATGTCGGGTTCGAGCATCGCCATCTGCAGGATCTCCGCGCGCTTCTTCTCGCCGCCGGAGAAGCCGTCGTTGAGGTGGCGCGAGGTGAACGCGCGGTCGACGTCGAGCAGCTCGATCGCGTGCTGGAGCTGGGTGCGGAACTCCTTCACCTGGATCGGCTCCTCGCGCTTGGCGTTGATCGCCATGCGCAGGAAGTTCGCCACCGACACGCCCGGGATCGAGACCGGGTACTGGAAGGCCAGGAACAGGCCCGCCTTGGCGCGCTCGTGGGGCTCGGCCTCGGTGATGTCCTCGCCCTTGAAGATGATCGTGCCCTCGGTGATCTCGTAGGCGGGGTGGCCGAGCAGCGTGTTGGCGAGCGTCGACTTGCCCGAGCCGTTGGGGCCCATCAGCGCGTGGATCTCGCCGCGCGAGATGTCGAGGTCGACGCCTCGCAGGATCTCGCGCTCCTCGATGCGCACGTGCAGGTCTCTGATCTCCAGGTCGGCCATGTCGCTGGTTCAAGCTCCGGTCGTGAGGTTGGTTCGGAAGGCTGTTGCAGCGGCGCGCGGCGCCGAGGCGGCGTCGGAGCGTGGCAGGTCGGCGCCTGGGCAGGCGTCCGTCGCGCGTCGGCGAGCGGCGGTCCGAGCACGAGGTCCGCGAGCGTCGTCTCCTGCAGCGTGCGCACGATCGCGCCGCGCACGCGCGTCCACAGCAGCTTGGTCGGGCAGACATGGCTCGGGGTCGGACTCGCGCGAGCACACGATCGAGCCGTCGGAGGCCTGCGAGATGCACTCGATCGGCGCGATCGAGCCCTCCAGCGCCTCGACGACCTCGGCCATCGTGATCTCGCTCGGCGGGCGCGCGAGCAGGTAGCCGCCGCGCGAGCCCCGCCGCGAGTCGACCAGGCCGGCCTTGCGCAGCCGCGCGACGAGGTGCTCCAGGTAGGCCAGCGGCAGCCCGTCGTGCTCGGCGATCTCGGCCAGCGGAGATCGGGATGTCCGCCCGCGCCCTGCGCCGGCCCGCCGAGCCAGCTCGACCATCACGCGCACGCCGTACTCGGCCTTGGTTGAGAACATCATCGTTCGAATACCTACCTGCGCGCTAGGGTATCAGCCGCCGTCGATCCTCCGGGGCGAAGATGCGAGCCGCAGGTCATTCGCGCTGGAGCTTGCGGATGTCGTGCGCGAGCGCTTCCGGCGTGAGCACTTCGGGCTCGAACAGCACCCGCTCGCTGCCCGCGCGGTCGAGCAGGAGCACGGAAGGCGTAGCTTGTCGAACGTCGCCGCGCCCGGCGCTCGCGGGATGCACGCGATAGGCGCGCCAGATCGGCGCGCAGCTGGGCGGGCGAGCCGGTCAGGTAGTGGACGCGCCCGCGTGAGCGAGACCTGCGCGAGGAAGCGCGCGACGCTCGCCGGCGTGTCGGCTGCCGGGTCGGCGCTGACGATCAGCACGGGCACGGGGTGGGGCAGTTCGTCGAGCGCGCCGCGGATCTGCTGGGCGATGAGCGATGCAGGTGGCGCCGCACGTGGAGTACAGGAACGCGAGCACCACCACGCTGGCCGCGGTAGGCTGCTGCAGCGACACGCTGCGGCCGTCCTGGTCGGTGAGCGTGAAGGCGCGGCGCGAGCGGGCTGGGAGGGATCGCCGCGCCGTCGAAGCCCGACGCGCTCGTGGCCTGCAGCGGCCTGAGTCGAGGACGAGGCGCCGTCGATGGCCGGACGGGCTCGGCCAGCGATCGCGACCGAGCGCGATCGCCACCGCCAGGAGCGCGGCGGTCGCCGAGCAGCAGCGATGTGGGGGCGCGATGGCGCATCGCGCGGCCAAGGGTACGAGAAGCTTGAAAGAGCGTCGAGCGGCGCTATACTTTGTGAAGTCTCCATGAATCCCGACCATGATTTAGGAGTTTCGCGATGAGCCCGTCAGGCGCGGAGCTGCTCCGCCAAGTCAAGAGCCAGATCGACGAGATCGATCCCTCCGAGGTGCAGCGAGCTGATCGGCGAGGGCGTCGCGATCGTCGACGTGCGCGAGACCGAGGAGTTCGCCGCCGGCCATCTGCCCGGCGCCAAGCACGTGCCCCGCGAGCTATCTCGAGACGCGCATCGAGGGCGTCGTCCCCGATCGCGACGCGCAGATCGTGCTCTACTGCGCCTCGGGCAACCGCTCGGCCTACGGCGCGCGCACGCTGACCGAGGACCTCGGCTACGAGCACGTCGCGCTCGATGACCGGCGGCATCACGCTGTGGAAGGACCGCGGCTACGAGGTCGTCGTCCCGCGCGCGCTCAGCCCCGAGCAGCGCGAGCGCTACTCGCGCCACATGCTCGATCCCCGAGATCGGCGCCGAGGGCCAGCAGAAGCTGCTCGACGCGAAGGTGCTGCTGCTCGGCGCCGGCGGCCTCGGCTCGCCGACCGCGCTGTACCTCGCCGCGGCCGGCGTCGGCACGCTCGGGATCGTCGACGACGACGTCGTCGACCTCTCCAACCTGCAGCGCCAGGTGATCCACACCACCGAGCGCGTCGGCATGCCGAAGGTCGACTCCGCCGAGGAGTCGATCCGCGCGCTGAACCCCGACGTGAAGGTCGTCAAGTACCCGGTGCGCATCGACGCCTCGAACATCATGGAGATCATCGAGGGCTACGACGTGATCGTCGACGGCGTCGACAACTTCCCCACGCGCTACCTGCTCAACGACGCGACCGTGCGCCTGAAGATCCCGGTCGTGTCCGCCTCGATCCTCGGCTTCGACGGGCAGCTGTCGGTGTTCAAGCCCTACGAGGGCCCGTGCTACCGCTGCCTGTTCCGCGAGCCGCCGCCGGCCGAGCTCGCGCCCTCCTGCGGCGCCAACGGCGTGCTCGGCGTGCTGCCCGGCACGATGGGCCTGCTGCAGGCGACCGAGGTCGTCAAGCTGATCCTCGGCATCGGCGAGCCCGCGATCGGGCGGCTGCTGCTCTACGACGCGCTCGGCGCGACGCTGACCGAGGTCAAAGTCCACCGCGACCCCGACTGCCCGATCTGCTCGCGCGAGCCCGAGGAGATCGCCGACGAGGAGATGGGCGTGTTCCCCGACTACGAGGCGTTCTGCGCCGCCGCCGGGTAGCCTGCCCGACCGAGATGGCGACGATCAAGATCCCTCCGGTCCTGCGCGCCTCGGTCGGCGGCGAGAAGCAGGTCAGCGCCTCCGGCGAGAACGTCGGCGAGGTGCTGCGCGACCTCGCCGCCAGCCACCCGGCGACCCAGGACCAGCTGTTCTCGGCCGACGGCGAGCTCAACCGCTACGTCAACGTCTACCTCAACGACGAGGACGTGCGCGTGCTCGGCGGGCTCGACACGGCCGTCGGCGAGAGCGACACGCTCGTGATCCTGCCGGCGATGGCCGGCGGGGCGCTGAGCCTCAGACGCAGGTTCCGCCGTCGCGGCGCCAGCTCAAGTCCACGTTGGTGTCGAGCCTAAGCCTCGGCAGCTCGTCGGCGATGCAGATTGCCTCCATGAGAACCAGCATCGGTGTGCGCGGTCCGTGCGAGCGCATCTGGTCATCCTGCCGGCGATGGCCGGCGGGGCCTGACTTCTCGCGAGCTGCGCCCGCTCTACATCGCTTCAAGATCGGAATTCCGCGCGGGCGTTTCGGAATTCCGCGCGGGTGTTTTGTTGGGAGGTTTGCGATATACTTTTATATATCATGTAGGCTGGAGATCTGATCCTTCAGCAGCGCGACCGGCTCGGTATCAGTCAGCGTTCGCTTGCCCGGCGCGCGGGAACCACGCAGGCCGCCGTCAGCCGGATCGAGCGTGGCCTGACGGCGCCGACCTGGGAGACCGTGCGGGCGCTCCTGCTGGCGATGGGCTGCGAGCCCGAGCTGCATGCGCGCCCGCTCGTCGGGGCGATGGGATCCACTCCATCTAGCCGCCTCGCGCGAACGTTCGCCGACCGAACGACTCGAACTGGCCATCTCCGCGAACCGTCTGGCGGGGCGCCTGCGGCGGGCGGGAGCCGAGGCGGTTCATGGAGCCTGAGACGCCGCTCGACGCCGAGCGCATCCTCGAAGCGCTCGCCGAACACGAGGTCGACTATGTCGTCGTCGGCGGGCTCGCGGTGCAGACTCACGGCCACGTGCGAACGACCGTCGACATCGACGTGTTTCGCTCGACCCGACCCGTCGAACCTGGCGCGACTGGCGGATGCGTCTGAACGCACTCGACGCTCGGGTGCTCAATCGCCGGACAGTGAGGACTGGAGATCGACGCCGCGATGCTGCCGCGCGCGACCCTGTGGCAGTTCGCCACGCGGCACGGTGCGATCGACGTGCTGCACGACGGCGCCCGGCGCTCCGCCCTACGAGGCGCTTCGCGTCGGCGCGCTGGAGATTCGGCTCGGGGATCTGAAGCTCGCCGTCGCCGGCCGCGACGACCTGATCGGCATGAAGCGCGCAAGCGGGCGCCCCGTCGATCTGGAAGACATCGCCGCGCTGACCGAGCTAAGCCGCGGTGACTGACTCTGAGGCCGGCTCGCCGACCATCCCGGCCACGGGCACGTGGCTCATCGCGTGCTCGGCCAGGGCGGTGATCGTCAGCGAGGGGTTGACGCCGACGTTCGCGGGGATCGCCGAGCCGTCGCAGACGAGCAGGTTCTCGTAGCCGAACACGCGCTGGCGGGCGTCGACGACGCCGCGTGAGGGGTCGGAGGCGATCACGGCGCCGCCGAGGATGTGGGCGGTCGTGGGGATGTTGAACAGCGCCTCGGTGACCGAGCTCTGGGCGACGCCGCCGGTGCGCTTGGCGAGCCATTCGGCGGCCTGGTTGGCGATCGGGATGAACGTCGGGATGGGCCGCTCGGGATCCTGCTCGGTCTTCAGCCACAACGAGCCGAACGGGCCCTGGCGCGGGCGCAGCGCGATCGCGTTGTCGAGCGTCTGCATCACCAGCACGATGATCGTGCGCCGCGACCAGTGCTTGGGGAACAGCACCTGCGCGAAGCGCTTGGGGTGGCGCAGGATCTGCGCGAGCAGCTTCAGCGGGCGCGTCAGGCGCGTGCCGTCGCCGACGAGCAGCGTGTAGAGGCGGTGCATCGAGTCGCCCTCGTCGCCGTAGGTGACGGTCTCGATGTGGGTGTTCGGGTCGGGGTAGATGCGAGGAGGTGATGGCGACGCGCTTGATCAGGTTCTCGGGGTAGTCCTCGGGCACGGTGACGGTCAGGATCGACTCGCTGTTCGTGCGCACGAGCTCGCCCAGGCGCGCCGAGATCTTCGCCCAGCGAGCCGTTCAGGCGGCAGCGCTGCAGCAGCCTGTTCGTGCCCAGCGGCCCGGCCGAGACGACGACGCCGCGCGCGCGCTGCACGCGGCGGTCCTTGCGCAGCCACGCGCCCGAGCGCACCGATTCGACCTCGTAGCCCTCGGCCCCGTCGGCGCCGCCGAGCGGCCGGATGTCCACGACGGTACGTTCGGCCATCACGCGCGCGCCGCGGTGCTCGGCCAGGTAGAGGTAGTTCTTGACGAGCGTGTTCTTCGAGCCGTGCGGGCAGCCGACCATGCAGCGCCCGCATTCGCGGCAGCCGGTGCGCGCCGGTCCCTCGCCGCCGAAGAAGGGGTCGGGGACGGTCACGCCGGGTTCGCCGAAGTAGACGCCGACGGGGGTCTTTTTGTAGGTGTCGCCGACGCCCAGCTCCTCGCCGAGCTCGCGCAGCAGCTGGTCGGCGGGGTCGTCGGTCGGCGTCTGCACGACGCCGAGCATCCGCTGGGCTTCGGCGTAGTGCGGGGCCAGCGCGGACTCCCAATCGTCCATGTCTGCCCACTGGGGATCCTCGAAGAACTGCTTCGGCGGCACGTACAGCGTGTTGGCGTAGCCGAGGCTGCCGCCGCCGACGCCGCAGCCGGAGACGACGGAGACATCCTTGAAGGTGGTCAAGCGGAAGATCCCCTTCATGCCGAGCAGGGGATTCCAGAAGTAGCGCTTCAGATCGGCCGTCGAGCTGGGCAGCTCGTCGTCGGCGAACCGCCGCCCGCACTCGAGCACGCCGACGGAGTGGCCTTTCTCGGACAGCCGCAGCGCCGAGACGCTGCCGCCGAAGCCCGAGCCGATGACCAGCCAGTCGAAGTCGTAGTTCTCTGTCGCGCCCACGTTCGTCCCTCCTGGCTCATCCTACCGGCAGGCGAGCATGGGGTGGGCGCGACGCGCCGCGCAACGGACGTTCGCGAGGGCGTACGGCAGTCGCTATATTCTCGTGAAGTAATGGCCGTTCAGCCGCTGAAGAACCGGCCCTGCGGCGGGCGCTACGGGGATGTCGTGCAGTCGATCGGCAACACGCCGCTGATCGAGCTGCCGCGTCTGTCGCCGAAGCCGTGCGTGCGCATCTGGGCCAAGCTCGAGTCGCGCAACCCGACCGGCTCGGTCAAGGATCGGGTCGCGCGGGCGCTGATCGAGGACGCCGAGGAGCCAGGGCGCGCTCGCGCCCGGGCAGACGATCCTCGAACCGACCTCGGGCAACACCGGGCATCTCGCTGGCGATGATCGCCGAACGCAAGGGCTACAAGCTGAAGGTGGTCATGCCCGAGAACGTCACGCCCGAGCGCACGCAGCTGCTGCGGATGTACGGCGCGGAGATCGTCTACTCCGAGGGCTCGCTCGGATCCAACGGCGCGGTCGAAAAGGCCCTGGAGATGGACCAGGCCGACCCCTCGGTGTACATGCCCTACCAGTACGGCAACGAGGCCAACCCGAACGCCCACTACAACGGCACCGCGCTCGAGATCCTCGAGGAGCTCGACGAGGTCTCGGCGTTCGTCGCGGGCCTCGGCACCGGCGGCACGCTGATGGGCAACGGCCGGCGGCTGAAGGAGACGTTCGGCGAGAACGTGAAGATCGTCGCGGCCGAGCCGATGCAGGGCGAGCCCGTGCAGGGGCTGCGCTCGCTGGACGACGGGTTCATCCCGCCGATCATCGACATCTCGCTGCTGGACCGCAAGATCTTCGTCACCAACCGCGACGCGATCATCTGGACGCGCAAGCTGCTCGACGAGGAGGGCGTGTTCGCGGGCGTCTCCAGCGGCGCGATCGCCTCGATCGCGGTGCGCATCGCGGGCGAGCTGGAGGAGGGCAACGTCGTGTTCGTGGTCGCCGACGACGGCTGGAAGTACCTGTCGAGCGGCATCTACACGCTGCCGGTCGACGAGGTCGAGAACCTCGACGCCACCGTCTGGTGGTAGGGCTCGCGCTGAGGTCCACGCGTTCGTCACGGCCGGGCGCCCGGTCCGGCGCCCGGCGGCTCGCGTAAGCGATGAATATCTCGCGCGCCCTGCTGGACGACGTGATCGCGCACGCGCGCGAGGAGTACGACGCGGAGTGCTGCGGCATGATCGCCTTCGCCTCGAGCGAGCCCGGCGGCGGCGAGCCGGTTGCGACACGAGTGCATCGCGCGACGAACGTGTTCGCCTCGCGCAAGCGCTTCGAGATCGACGGCAAAGAGGTGCTGCGCACGATCGACGAGTTCGAGGAGGCAGAGGCGGAGCTCGGCGCGATCTACCACTCGCACACGCACACCGCCCCGTATCCGTCGCAGACGGACATCAACTTCGCGGCCAACTGGCCGGGCCTTGAGTGGGTGATCGTCGGGCTCGCCGGCGAGCAGCCCGAGGTGCGCTGCTACCTGATCGAGGGCGGCGCCGTACGGGAGGTCGAGCTGCGGGTGAGGTGATGGACGGCACGGCCGACGATCACCTCGTGTGTCCCTCCTGCGGGCGGGAGCACTCCGGCGGCGAGCGCTTCTGCCTCGCCTGTGGGATGCCGCTCGTCCATCCCGCGGGCACGGCTGAGCATCGGCGATGCGGCCGAACCGGACGAACGCCGCGAATACGCCCGCAAGATCAAGCCCCAGTACAGCGAGGGCCGACTCGTGAAGGTCGCCTACGCGCAGAACCTGCCCGAGGCGCAGCTGATCCAGGGACTGCTGCTGGAGGAGGGCATCCCCAGCATGGCCCGCCGCGCGCCCGGCTTCGACGTCCCCGACTTCCTCGCGGCCGGTCCGCGCGACATCCTCGTGCCCGAGTCCGGCGTGCAGGCCGCGCGGGAAACGCTGACGGCGCCGCTTGCGTGAAACCAGCGACCTAGACGGTCGCTGGGCAAGCAGGTCAAGGACGCAGGGAGCGATGCGCCGCTCAGCGACCGTCTAGGCCAGGACGGGCTGGCCGGCCCCGGCCTCGCTGCCGGCGGTGATCGCCTCGATCTCCTCGGAGGCGCGCTCGAACTCGGCGTCGGAGAGCACGGGGGTGCCCTCGAAGGGCAGTTCGCGCTGCAGCTCGACCCATGCTTGGGCGCCGTTGTACTCGTCCTTGACCTTCACGGTGACCGGTCGCGGGATGCGATAGGTGCGCAGCAGCAGCACGTGCAGCGGCTGCTGGCGGCGCCAGCCCAGACGCCGTTCGGCGTAGGTGGGGGTCCACACGTAGAAGGGCGAGAGCGCATCGACGCAGCGCGGGTCGGTGATCGTGAAGTGGCCGGCTACTTCGGCCCAGGCGCGGATGCGCACGCGGTCGGGCTGCTGGATGGGCACGCCGGAGCTGAAGGCGTGCATCGGCGGCTCGCCGTCGCTCCAGACGCCCTCCTCGAGCGCGCGGCGCAGCTCGGGCTGGTGGGACTCGCGCACGAGGTCGCCGCTCTGGTTGTCGAAGGTCGGATACAGGAAGAAGCGCTCGTGGGCCAGCCGGAAGGGCTTGCCGGGATCGCGCAGGACGCCCTTGCGGAGCGTCAGCAGCTGCTCGCCTTCCGCTAGGGCGCGGACGGTGACAGCCCACTCTTTGAAAGCAATTGGCATGGGAAGAACCGTGATGGTTGAGGGGGTGCTTCTTGAAAGTAATGCCCTGTGTGCCGCCCGCACTAACCGGAGGGCTGGCGCTTAAAAGATACGAAATCCAGGCGAAAATCCCAAATGCCCTGCAAATCGGCTGGTTTTTTGGGCTCCTGGGCAAGTTGGGAGGCCTTGTCACGGCTCGGGACGTGCGCTGAGGCCGCCCCCGCCGGGCGTTTCGATGCGCAGCCGCTGACCGGCGCGCAGGACGCCGGTGCTCTTGCCCGGGATCGTCCGGCCGTCGATCGAGTCGTGTCCGGGCAGACCCGGCTTGCCGCCGCGCGCGCCGCGCGGTGCATGGCGGCGACGCTCGGCGATCAGCGAGTAGGTCATCTCACGCAGCGCCCGCAGCTCGCGCACGACCCCGTCGCCGCCGCGATGCACGCCTGCGCCACCGGAACCGCGGCGCAGGGCGTACTCGATCACGCTGCAGCGGGAATTCGCGCTCGAGCGCCTCGATGGGGGTGTTGAGGGTGTTGCTCATCGCGACATGCACCCCGCTCGGTCCGTCCGCGTCCGGGCACGCGCCCTGGCCGCCGCCGAGGGTCTCGTAGTAGGAGAACCCCTCCGCGGAGCCGCCGGCGGGAGCGCCGAGGGTGAGGTTGTTCATCGTGCCCTGTCCCTGCGCGCGGCCGAACGCGGCGAGCACGAGGTCGGCCACGCGCGAGCTCGTCTCCACGTTGCCCGCGGCCACCGCGGGCACGTGCCCGGCGATCGGTCGGGCGTTCAGGATCGAGCCCTCGGGCACGATGATCTCGATCGGCCGATAGGCCCCGGCCGAGGGCGGGATGTCGGGATCGGTGAGCACGCGTGCCGCGAACAGGCAGGCCGAGCGCGTGACCGCGAGCGGGCAGTTGAGGTTGCCCGGGTGCTGGGGCGCGCTGCCGGTGAAGTCGAGGATCAGCCGCTCATCCGCGACGCGCGCGCGCAGGCGCAGCTCCAGATCGCCTTCGGGCGCCTCGAGCACGTCCCTGGCCTCTGCCTCGAACTCGCCGTCGGGGAGGGCCCGAATGGAGGAGCGCGCGCGCCGCTCGGCGTAGTCGAGAACCTCCGCGAAGGCCTCCCGCAGGCCATCCGACGCCGACCGTGCGCACGAGCTCGCGCAGACGCTGTGCGCCCGTGCGGTTGGCGGCCAGCTGCGCGCGCAGATCGGCTTCGCGCTCGCCCGGCTGGCGCATCCGCGCCGCCAGTTCCCTCAGCGTGGCCTCGTCCAGGCGCGTCGGGCCGATCACGACGCCCTCTTCCTCCAGCGTGCGACTGTCCGCGGGCATCGACCCGGGGATGCGCCCGCCGACATCGGCGTGGTGCGCGCGGCTCGGCGGCGAACCCGAGCAGGACGCCGTCCACGAGCACGGGGGTGATGACCGTGATGTCGGGCAGGTGCGTGCCACCGGCGAAGGGGTCGTTCAGGACCCAGGGCCCGCCACGGGAGTGATCCTCGCTCAGCACCGCCTGGACCGCGGCGGGCATCGAGCCGAGATGGACGGGGATGTGCTCAGCCTGCATCACCATCTCGCCCCGGGCGTCGAACAGCGCCGTCGAGGCGTCGTGGCGCTCCTTGATGTTCGACGAGCGGGCCGAGCGGATCAGCACCGCGCCCATCTCCTCGCAGGCCGCGCGCAGCGCGCCGGTGAGGACTTGGAGCTGGATCGGGTCGAGCCGGCTCACGACGATGGGCTCCGCTGGAGATGGATCGTGCCCCACTCGTCCATCTCGCCCGACCACCCCGCGGGTACGTAGAGCGTGGCCTCGGGCAGGGGATGCACCGCCGGCCCCGCGATCGGCGCGCGCTTTTGCCTCGCCGTCGGTGCCGCGCAGGCTGAGCTGGGGGCCTCGCCCCAGACCGAGGCGCGGATCGTCACGAGCTCGATCTCACTCGATCGTCGCGGTAGCCGTAGCGCTGCTCGTGCGCGCGGGCGAACTCCTCGCGCAGGATCTCGGGGTCGGTGGCGCGCGACTCGACGGGCAGCTCGTGGGACTGGCCGAGGTAGCGCATTTCATAGACCGTGCGATCGCGCCCGCCGTCACCTGCCATCGCCATCGCCGGCGCCGGCCTGTGCGAGCAGCTCCGCGCGCGTGTGTGCCACGGCCTCTGCCCGCAACGCGGCCCCGCGCAGCATGACCGTGCGCGAGACGTCGCGCCGGGGCGCGGCCGCGGCCAGGCCGAGGGCGCAGAGCACGCCCGAGGCGCGCGGGCACACGACGCGCTCGATCCCGAGCTCCTGGCCAGCGCGCAGGCGTGCAGCGGGCCGGCGCCGCCGAAGGGCATGAGCGCGTACGCGCGCGGGTCGATGCCGCGCTCGACGCTCATCACGCGCAGCGCCCGCAGCATCTCGGCCTCGGCGACGCGCACGATCCCGGCGGCGCACGCGAGCGTGTCGAGGCCCAGTTCGCCCGCGATCGCAGCCGACCGCGCGCTCGGCCGCGGCGCGATCGAGCTTCAGCCCGCCCGCGAGCGCGCGTGTCCGCGGGCAGGCGCCCCAGCAGCAGGTTCGCGTCGGTGACCGTCGCCCGCGCGCCGCCCCGGCCGTAGCAGGCGGGGCCGGGATCTGCGCCCGCGGACTCGGGACCGACCCGCAGCGCGCCGCCACCGTCGCGCCAGGCGATCGAGCCCCCGCCGGCGCCGACCGTGTGGATGTCGAGCGCCGGCAGCGCCAGCGGGCGTCCGGCGACCGTACGCTGCGCCGTCTCGGCGACCTGCCCGCCGGAGATCAGGCAGACGTCGCAGGAGGTGCCGCCCATGTCGAAGCACAGCACGTTCTCCTCGCCTGCCAGACCCGCGAGCAGCTGCGCCCCGCCGACGCCTCCGGCGGGCCCCGAGAGGACGGTGAGGGCCGCGTGCGAGGCCGCGCGCGCCGCCGGGGCGAGACCGCCGGAGGACTGCATGATCTCGGGCTCCACCAGCCCGCGCGCGCCCGACTCGGCGGTCGAGCCGGCGCAGATAGGCGCCGACGAGCGGGCTGAGGGCCGCGTCGAGCACGGTCGTGGCGGTGCGCTCGTACTCGCGGAAGGTGCCCACGAGCTCGCTCGAGACCGACACGTGCGTGCCCGGCCCCAGGCGCTCGGTGAGCAGGCGCGCCAGCAGGCGCTCGTGCTCGGGATGGGCGTAGGAGTGCAGCAGCGCCACCGCCACGGCCTCGGGCGCGGCCCGCGGCGATCTCCGCGACGAGCGCCTCGGCCGCGGCCGGATCGAGCACGAGCAGCGGACCGTCCGGGCCGCAGCGCTCGGGCGCGCCGAAGCGCAGCTCGGCTACCACGAGCGGCGCGGGCGGTGCGTCGCAGAGCCTGTAGAGGTGCGGGCGCGCCTGGCGGCCGAGCTCGATCACATCGGTGAAGCCCGCCGTGGCGATCAGCGCGGTGCGCGCCGCGTGCCCCTCGAGCAGGGCGTTGGTGGCGACGGTCATGCCGTGCGCGAAGCCCCGCACATCCCCGGTCTCGGCGCCGGCCCGCGCGAGCACCGCGGCGATGGCATCGAGCACGCCCGCGGCCTGGTCGGCGGGCGTGGTGGGGACCTTCGCGGTGTGCACCGCACCGTCTGCGTCCACGAGGACCGCGTCGGTGAACGTCCCGCCTACGTCAACGCCGAGGAGCATCTAAAACAGCCTACGCGGGACCCCGGGATGTCCCGCGCCCACGGCCGCGGCCCGCGCACTGAACATGCGCGGACGCGACCCACCCCCAACACCAAACAATCAGGCCGCGGCGAGCTCCCGGTCCTCGGTCTCGGCGAGGTGTTGATGGGAGGGGCAGTAGCCGTTGTGGGGCAGCGGCACGCGCTGGCAGGCCGAGCCCTTGCGGGTCGTCGCGCGGCACTGCGGCGCCTGACCGCTGACGGCCGTGTAGGCGGCCACGGGGTTCTCGACGAGGAAGCGCTGGGCGTAGCCGATGTAGCGGTTGACCACGCGATGCACGTGACCCTGCTCGCTCATGGCGAAGTGGCTGCGGATGTCGCAGTAGAGCGTGCGCGCGGGATAGGCGAAGTAGTGGCGGTCGGTCGCCATCCGCTCGACCACCGCCTCGCAGGCGTGCAGCACGCGCTCGTGGTTGCGAGCTCGCGTTCTCACCGCTCGCGGGCGGGAGGATGTGGGGCGAAAGCTCCCTGTATATGGCCCGGCTGAACTGGTACATGGCGTGGTCCTATCCCTCTCCTGGTCGATCATTGAGCTCGAGCACACCCGCCGTGTCCTTAAGACTCTGATCGTCCCCCGTTCTTTCACGACCTAGAACACCCCCGCTACCAGAAAAGGTGCGGTCTCGCGCCGGCAGGTTTTCTCGGTTTTGGAGAGCCCGCAGCGCAGGCGGTTCCGCCGGACTAGCGCCGCCGGCGCCCGGTCACTCCGGCAGTCGGTCGGTCAGACCAGGGCCTACGCCCAGATCTCCCAGTCGACCTGCTCGTCGCCGGCGACGACCGCGTGATGATGATCGAGCGTGGGATCGCGCTCGGGGTGATCGAGGCGCAGGTGCGCGCCGCGGCTCTCCTCGCGCGCGAGCGCGCAGCGCGCGATCAGCCGCGCCAGCGGGTGTGGGTCGGCGAGCAACCGCGCGAGGCCCTCGCCGGTGCGCTCGATGCCCGCATCGCGCCACAGGGCCGAGCGTGTCTCGGGTTCGGCGCTCGGGAGCGGGGCAGCGGCGAGCAGCCTGTCGGTCTCGGCCGCCGCGGCAGGCCGCGGGGCGGGCTCGGAGAGGGCCGCGTCGACGGCGCGGCGCGCGAACACGAAGCACTCGCTGAGCGAGTTCGAAGCGAGGCGGTTGGCGCCGTGCAGGCCCGTGCAGGAGACCTCCCCGACGGCATACAGCCCGGCGACGCTCGAGCGGGCGTGCAGATCGACGGCGATGCCGCCCATCGCGTAGTGCGCGGCGGGCGCCACCGGCACGAGCTCGCGCGTGGGGTCGAGGCCCGCCTCGCGCAGGGCCGCGAACACGTTGGGGAAGTGCGCGGGGTCGATCGCGCGCATGTCCAGTCCGACCGAGCTCGCGCCGCTCTCGCGCAGCCGCGCCTGGATCGCGCGCGAGACCTCGTCGCGGGGCAGGAGCTCATCGACGAAGCGCTCGCCCGTGAGCGAGTCGTGCAGGGTGGCGCCCTCGCCGCGGATGGCCTCGGTCACGAGGAAGCCTTCGCGTCCGGGCACGCCGATGGCGGCGGTGGGGTGGAACTGCAGCAGCTCGAGGTCCGCCAGGCGCGCCCCGGCGGCGTGCGCGAGCAGCAGGCCGATGCCCTGCGAGCCGGGCGGGTTGGTCGTGCGCGCCCACAGTGCGGCCGCGCCGCCGGTGGCGAGCACGACCGCGCGCGCGGAGATCACGCGCTCGCGCCCGTCTCCCGGATGGCCGCCCGGCCCGTTGCGCCGGTCCTCGCACAGCAATCCGCGACAGCGCCCCTCCGCGTCGGGCGCGCCGTCGGGGTCCGAGTCCGTCCACAGCGAGCGCGCGCGGGCACCCTCGAGCACGGCGATGCGTGGATCGGAGGCGGCGAGCGCCGAGAGCTGTCTGACCACGCGCCGTCCGGTGGCGCTCCCGCCGGCGTGCACGATGCGTCGGATCGAATGCCCGCCCTCGAGGCCCAGCGCGAGCCGTCCGAAACGGTCGGCGTCGAAGCTCACCCCGAGCGCCTGCAGGTCCTCGACGCAGGCGGGCGCCTCGCGCACGAGGATCTCCGCGGCCGAGCGCCTGACGAGGTCGCGCCCGGCGCGCTCGGTGTCGGCGAGGTGGCGCTCGGGCGTGTCGTCGGCGGCGAGCGCCGCAGCGAGACCGCCCTGCGCCCAGTAGCTGGCGGTCTGTGCCAGCGGCGTGGCCGAGACCAGGACGACGCGCGCGCCCTCGCGGGCGGCGCACAGCGCCGCATACAGTCCGGCCGCACCCGCGCCGACGACCGCGAGGTCGGCCTCCGTGGTGGAGGGTTGGGAGATGGAGGTCATCGCGGGTGCGCGTGGCGGGGGCGGCTATTTTTTGGTGCGCGGCAGGAAGCCGGCTTTGCGCAGCGCTTCTTCGGTCGCGGGCGAGGAGCCCGTTGCGGTGCTCGTCGTCGGTGTGGTGGCGGTCGGTGTCGTGGCCGAGCCGGTAGGGCCGGCGTTCGAGGGCGTGGTCGAGGGCTGGATCGTCGTGGGCGTGCCCGGTGTGACCGCGCCGGTGCCTCCGGGCGCGACGGCCCCGCCGAGACCCGTCACCCCGGTCGCGCCGCCGGTCGTGGTGGGGATCGTGCTCTGGGTGGCGCCCGGGACGAAGGGCGCGGCCGTGGTGATCGTGCGTGTGATCGGAGGTGGTGTGGTTGTGCTCGGCGAGCCGCCGCTGAGTTTCACCAGCGCCGCCGCGAGCACGCCCAGTGCGAGCACGATCACGGCGGCGATCGCCACGATCGGGGCCTTCCAGTTGGTCGGAGCCGCCAGGCGCGTACGCGCGGCGGCGCCGCAGCTCAGGCACCACTCCTGCCGGGGGTCCAGCGGAGCGCCGCACAGCGGGCAGGCCGCGTCCACGGGCGGCGCCGGGTTCGCGCCCGGTGGGGTGACGGACGGCGGCTGGGTGGCGACGCTCAAGGGTCTTTGGCGGGTGGGCGGACGATCTCTGTCGGCTGATCCACCATCGGCGCCGGCCCCGACGGCTGGGCTGTGGTTGGCGGTGGGGCCGGCGCCGGTGCGGGCGCAGGCGGCGGCGCCGGGGACGGAGTGGGGGTCGGCTCGGTGGCCTGGGACGGCATGGGCGCCGGGGAGGGGGGTGGAGCGGGCGCCGGGGTGGGCATCGCGGTCGGTGCCATCGCAGGCGCGGGCGCCGGCATCGCGGGCGCTTGCGGCGGGGGCGTCTGCGCGGGCGTGGCCGGCGCTGCGGGTGGGGGACCGGCCATCGGACGCTCGGCGCGCAGGTCCATCGCCAGGCCGCAGTTGGGGCAGAAGCGGTCGTCGCTGCCGTGGATCGCGGCGCAGCGCGGGCACGCCGCGACGCCGGCCTCGCGCAGGACGGTCACTGGCTCGGCGCTCCTCGAGGGTGCCTTCGAGCGCGCGCAACTCGGTGTCGATGCGCCCGATCGTCTCGAGCTTGGCCAACACCAGCGCGTCGTTGCGCCGGCCGAAGCGGTGCAGGTCGAACACGAGCCCGCCGAGGTCGCGGTAGGCGAGCTCGCGCGCCTTGCGCAGGAAGCGCATGCGTCGGCGCATGCGTCCGCGCTCGCTGAACCCGGGCGGGCCGCTTTGAGCGGCGGTCTGGCCGCTCGGCGTGTCCTCGCCGGCGGGCGTTTGGGTGGCCTCTGGGGCGCTCGGCGGGTCCTCGCCGGTCGGCGTCGGGGTGGCCGCCTGCAGGCTCGACGTGTCCTCCCCGGCGGGCGCGTGGGTGGCGGCCTTGTCGTCTGTCGCCGGACCGGCGGTCTGCGTCTCGTCCATTGACCGATCCATGCTACCCGGGCCCTGTGTCAGACGCCGCATTCGGACCCCGGCGTTCGAGCCGGGTCGCCGTGCTCCAGGGCCTCGCGCCACGCCTGCAGCACGCGCTCGGCCATGCGCGCAGCGGAGAAGGGCTCGGCGTGGGAGCGACCGACGATGCGCGGGTCGGGGTCGCGCAGGTGCGGCGCCAGCGCGTCGCGCCAGCGGGCGAGGTCGAACGGCGCGCACAGCGTCCCCGCGACATCCTGCAGCGCCTGCGGGTGGATGCCGACGGGCGTGGCGAGCACGGGCACGTCGCACGCCAGCGCCTCGAGCACGGCCAACCCGAACCCCTCGCGTGCGCTGGGAACGATCACGGCATTGGCGGCGTTGACCCACGTGGCGACGAGCTCGGGTTCGACGTCGTAGAGCGCACGCACTTCGACGTCGGCGTCGCGCGCCAGCTCGAGCGCCTGGTCGTAGTGCTTCTCCTTGCGCAGCGGACTTGCGAGGAACAGCACGAAGGGCTCGTGGGCGTCCAACTTCAGCTGCGCGCGGGCCTGCGCGCGCGAGATCGGATGAAAGCGGTCGAGGTCGACGCCGCAGGGCAGGACGCAGCGCGCGTTCTTCTTCCTCGATCGGCAGACGCTGGGCGAGCTGGACGGAGGCCGCCGCGAGCAGGTCCATGCGGGTGATCGCCCTCAAGGTCAGACGGCGCGTGCGGGGATGCTCGAGATCGGTGCCGTGCACCGTCAGCGCGCGCACCCGTGCGCGCACCGCCAGCGCCGGCCAGGCGCTCAGGCCGTAGTGGGCGTGCACCACGTCGAAGCGCTCGCGCCGATAACGGCGGCGCAGATCCCAGGCGGCGCGCAGGAGCTCGCGCTTGCCGGGCGGGAACTCGTAGAGCTGCACGTCCACTCCGGGTATCGCGCGCAGCGCGTCGACCTGGTCGCGCACGAACCGGCCCCGCTGAGGACGGCCCCTGTCAGCCTGCATGTTCGAGACGACGAGCGCGCGCACGGACCAGCGTCACGGTAGATGATGCGGGTGTCGGGACGCAACGGGAGGCGCGTCCCGACAGCGGCGCCGATGGCGGCGTCTGGAATGATGGCCGCATGGACAATGCCTCCAGCGGCCGAGACCCGCGCGTGCGGCCGATCGCCGTGTTCGACTCGGGCGTGGGCGGGTTGACGGTGCTGCACGAGCTGCTCGTGCGCCTGCCGCGCGAGGACTTCCTGTATCTGGGGGACACCGCGCGGTTCCCCTACGGCGAGCGCTCGCCCGCGGAGATCGAGAGCTTCGCCGCGGAGATCGCCGAGGAGTTGCTGCGCCGTCAGGCGAAGCTGCTGGTCGTCGCGTGCAACTCCGCCACCTCCGCGGCGCTGCCGAGCCTGAGCGCACGCATGCGTCAGACGACGCTCGGCATCGACGTGATGGGCGTCGTGCGCCCGGAGGCACTGCGCGCGGTCGCGGCCACGCGCAGCGGTCGCATCGGCCTGCTGGCGACGCCCACGACCGTGGCCAGCGGGGCCTACGAGCGGGCGGTCGCGGCGGTCGATCCGCACGTGGCCCTGCACGCGGTCGCCTGCCCGACGCTGGCCTCGATCATCCAGGCGGGCGAGCAGTTCGACGAGCACGCCCTGGCCACGGTGCGCGCCGCGTGCGAGCCGTTGCGGCGCGCGGACGTGGACACGGTGATCCTCGGCTGCACCCACTACCCGCTGATCAGCCCGATGCTGCAGCGCACGCTCGGTCCCGAGGTGACGCTCGTCACCTCCGGAGCGGCGCTCGCGCGCCAGGTCGAGCATGCGCTGAGCACGCGCGAGCTGCGAAACCCCCGCGCTGAGGGCGAGGGCTCCTACCGGTTCCTGTGCACCGGCGACGCCGAGGTGTTCCGCGAGCTGGGGACGCGCTTCCTGCAGATGCCACTGGGCGAGGTCGAGCACGTCGAGCTGGCGGGCGTGGAGGCGATCGCATGAGCAAACGCAGCTACGACCGCGGGCCGGATGGCCTGCGACCGACGACGATCGAGCCCGGGTTCGTGCGTGCTGCGACCGGCTCGGCGCTGATCTCGATCGGGGGCACGCGCGTGATCTGCACCGCTGCTGCCCAAGAGACGGTGCCGCGCTGGATGGCCGGCAAGGGCAAGGGCTGGGTCACCGCCGAGTACGCGATGCTGCCGGCCTCGACCGGAGACCGCAAGCAGCGCGACATCGCCAAGGGTCGCCTCGACGGTCGCAGCGTCGAGATCCAGCGCCTGATCGGGCGGTCGTTGCGCGGGGTCGTGGACTTCAAGGCGCTCGGCGAACGCACGATCTACCTCGACTGCGACGTGCTCGAAGCCGACGGCGGTACGCGTTGCGCGTCGATCACCGGCGCCTACGTGGCCCTGGCGCTCGCGTGCGCGAGGCTGCGCGACAAGGGTCGCCTGGAGCAGAGCCCCCTCACGGGCTCGGTCGCGGCGGTCTCCTGCGGAATCGTCGACGGTCAGCCGCGCCTGGACCTCGACTACGGCGAGGACTCCAACGCCGAGGTCGACGCGAACGTGGTGATGACCGGCGAGGGCGGTCTCGTGGAGGTGCAGGCGACCGCCGAGCGCACGCCCCTCTCGCGCGCGCACCTGGACGAGCTGCTCGCGCTGGCGGCGGGCGGGATCGAGACACTGCGCGAGCTGCAGGCGCTCGCGATCGCGCAAGCGACAGTCGCCGCATGAGGGCCGAGGCGGTCGGCGTCGGGGAGCACGTCCTTGCGGCGATGACGGCGAGCGAGACGAGACCGCGACTCCTGCTCGCCACGCGCAACGAGCACAAGCGCGGCGAGTTCGCGCGTCTGCTGGAGGGCTGGGAGGTGGACGCGCTGCCCGATGAGGTGCGCGCTGCCGCCCGAGGACGGGAAGACGTTCGCCGCGAATGCGCTGCCCAAGGCCCGCGCGGCGGCTGCGGCCACCGGAGGGTGAGCATTGCCGACGATTCGGGCATCGAGGCGGCAGCGCTGGGGGGCAGGCCGGGCGTGCGTTCGGCCCGCTATGCGGGTGAGAACGCAAGCGACGGGGAGAACCTCGCGCTGCTGGTGAGCGAGGCGCCGGCCGGCAGTGCGCTGGAGTACGTCTGCGCGCTCGCCTACGTGAATCCCGAGACGGGAGAGGAGCGCGTCTTCGAGGGGCGCTGCAAGGGGCACGCTCGCCGTCCGCGCCGCGCGGCGAGCGAGGCTTCGGCTATGACCCGGCGTTCGTGCCCGACGGCCGGCCCGAGACGGAGACGATGGCCGAGCTGAGCGACGAGCAGAAGGATGAGATCAGCCACCGCGGTCGCGCGGCGAGGGCGCTGCTCGAGTGGCTCGCGGCTAGGACAGGTTGATCGCCGCGGCCGCGCCCACGGCGGCGGAAAGCCCGGCATAGCCGGTGTAGCCGGCGAGCAGCAGCAGGAAGGCCGTGAGCAGCGCGACGAGCACGGTCAGGATCCAGGCGACGCGTTCGAAGGTCATCGACTCGCATTCTCGCCGATCCGGTGGTCGTCGCCGGCTCGCGCGGCGCGAAATCGTCCGCGAACGCTGTTAGCGTCAGCGAAAGACAGCAGCCAGTCAGCCATCAAGGAGGCACACGAAGTGACGAAGTCCGAGCTGGTCGACCAGGTGGCCGATCGCGCCGGCCTGACCAAAGGCGAGGCCGCGCGCGCGGTCGAGGCGGTGCTCGGCACCGTCCAGGACACGCTGCGGCGCGGCAGTGAGATAACCCTGTCAGGGTTCGGCAAGTTCCACGTGGGCGAGCGCGGAGCGCGCCAGGGAGTCAACCCGCGCACCGGCGAGCGCATCGAGATCGCCGCGGCACGCGTCCCGCGGTTCACGGCCGGCACCGGCCTGAAGGCCGCGGTCAAGGGCCGCTGAGGTTGCGCGCAGGCGTCGAGCCGGCAGCGCAGATCGCGGGACCAGGTGCCTGAAGCGCCCGCGGACGCGCAGGTCGTGACCGCCGGCTCGTTCGGCGACACGCTCGCGGCGCGAGTGAAGGCACGCGAGTCCCAGATCGTGCTCGGGCTCGACCCCGATCCGAGCGCGCTGTGGCCCGGCACGGACGCCGGCTGTAGCGGCGAGGGCGCAGCGGGTGCGGCGAGGGTCGACGGAGCCTCCTCGCCCGCCCAGCGTGCGGCCTGCGCGGTTCAGGCTCACTGCCTGGCGTTGGTCGACGCGGCCGGGCCGGCGTGCGTTGCGGTCAAGCCGCAACTCGCGTGCTTCGAGCGGCTGGGCGCCGTCGGTCGTCATGCGCTCGAGGTCGTCGTGCACCATGCCCAGGAGGCGGGCCTGCTGGTGATCGCCGACGGCAAGCGCGGGGACATCGACGTGACCGCGCGGGCGTACGCGCAGGCGCTGTTCGGCGGCCTGCAGACGCCGTTCGGCGAGGTCGCGGGCCTGGGTGCGGACATGGCGACCGTCAACCCGCTGATGGGCCGGGACGCCATCGAGCCCTTCGTCGCGGGCGCGCGTGCGACCGGAGCCGGTGTGCTGGCGCTCGTGCGCACCTCGAACCCGGGAGCGGCCGACGTCGAGGATCTTCGGTTGCAGGGCGCAGGACCTGTGTGGGAGCGCCTGGCGGAGCTCGTGGAGGAGCTGGGCCGGGCGGGCATGGGGGCGAGCGGTCTCGCTGACGTCGGCGCCGTGATGGGCGCCACCGAGCCCGGCCACATCGCGCGAGCGCGCGAGCTGATGCCCCACGCGGTGTTCCTGCTCCCGGGCGTCGGCGCCCAGGGGGGGCGCGTGCAGGATCTCGCCCCGGCGTTCGCCCCCGGTCGCGCGGGCGGGCTGGTGTCGGCGTCGCGCAGCATCGCGAATGCCCATCTGAGCGATGGAGGCGATCCGGCGAGGGCGGCCCGCGCGGAGGCGGAGCGGCTGCGCAGCCTCGCCTGGCAGTTGGCGTAGTAGTCTGAACCCGCAATGATCATCACGGTCACGCTCAACGCGGCGATCGACAAGTCTCTCTCGGTGCCCAACTTCAGGCTTGGGCGCAGGCATCGCACGGTCGAGCAGCGCACGATGGCCGGCGGTAAGGGCGTGAATGTCGCACGTACGCTCAAGGCTCTCGGTCAGCCCGTGATCGCGACCGGCTTCGCGGGCGGGGTCACCGGCACGCACATCGTCGAGCAGCTCACCGACGAGGCGGTGCTCAACGATTTCGTGCGCATCCGCGAGGAGTCGCGCACGAACACCTCGGTGCTCGACCCGACCACCGGCGAGCAGACCGAGATCAACGAACGTGGTCCGTCGGTGTCCGAGCGCGAGGTCGAACTGTTCGCCGACAAGCTCCTGTATCTGGCGCGCGGCGCCGCGATCGTCGTGTTCGCCGGCTCGCTGCCACGCGGCGTGGAGCCAGAGATATACGCCTCGCTGATCCGCGACCTCGCGCGGATGGAGGTCACGACGGTGATCGACACCGACGGCGAGCCCCTGCATCATGCGGTCCGCGCCGAGCCCGACGTGGTCTCGCCGAACCTGCTCGAGGCCGAGGAGCTCGTCGGCCACGAGTTCGCCAACGAGGACGAGCGCTCGCTGGCCGTACGTGAGATCGCGGCGCTCGGACCACGCGAGGCGATCATGACCCTGCCCGACGGTTGCTACGCGCAGGTGCTCGTCGACGGCCGACCTTCGCTCAAGCGCGCACGGGTCCAGCCGCGCGAGCCGGTCGCCAAGAGCGGTTCGGGCGATGCGTTCCTCGCCGGGTATCTCGCCGCGCGCTATGAATCGCGCGCTCCCGATCAGTGCCTGCGCTTCGGCGTGGCCTGCGGCGCGGAGTCCACCGCCCGCCTGGGCGCCGGTCTGATCGACCCGCGCGAGGCGCGGAGGCTGATCGGCGAGGTGGAGCTCACCGAGGTCGAGCTGCCCGCCGAGGTCGGCTGAGCCAGGTCACGCGTGAGCGGCGCGCACGTGCCGCCGCACTTGTATAGTGCCGACCTTCTGAATATCAGATGGTCTCTGGCAGGAGGGCGACATGGGGCGCAGGTTGGCTGGGCAGGATCCGTCGGGCAACGGCGGTAGAAGGCTTTGGTTCACGCCGATGGCGATGGTCGCGTGCTTGTGCGGCGCGACGATGGTCATAGCCGGCTGCGGCGAAGGTTCGAGCAACGGGACGGCGAGCGTAGCTTCCACCACGACCGCCGCGAGCACGCCCACCGGTCCCACAGGGCCCACGGGCTCCACCGGGTCGACGACGCCGACGACGCCCGCGACCACCTCCACGGCAGCCAAAAAGCCGCCGGCGCCGAAATCCTCCGGCTCCTCCACGAGCACCGCGAAAACGACGCCGACGCCGGCTCCGGCACAGCCGGCGAAAAGCTCGAGCAAACCGGCGAGCAAAGAAAAAACGTTCGGCAAGATCAAAGTGACCAGCACGGCGTTCAAAGCCGGCGGTCCGATCGCCACCAAGTACACGTGTGACGGCGAAGGCATCTCGCCGCCGTTGGAATGGCAGGGAGTGCCGAGCGGCGCCGCGGAAGTGTTCGTGCTGGCGGTCGATCTGAGTGGCGGCTCTCGTGAAGTCGTGCAGTGGGCGATCGCGGGCATCCCGCCGACCACCACGAGCATCCCCGAAGGAGGCCTTCCTGCAGGGGCGTTCGCGGGCGTCAACAGCGCCGGCAAGGCCGGCTGGGGCGGGATGTGCGGCGCCAAGGGCCAACTTCAGCACGTCGGATTCCTGTTTTACGCGCTGCGCCAGAAGCTGAAACTCAAGCCGGGCTTCAACCCGATCGAAGTGCGGGGCGGGCTCAAGGGCGACACGTTGGCCACGGGCCTGACGTTGGCGACCTATCAGCGCCACTGAGCGCGCGTGACAGGTCGCTGTGGGGATAATCCCCGTTCGCTGGGAGAGCACACCGCGGATGAGCGAGGCGCGAGGCCGCTGTAGCCTGCTCGGGAATGGCGGACACGAGCACGATCGCCTCACTGGCCACGGCCGGTGGCACGCTGGTCCTCGCCGTGGCGACGTTCGCCTCGACGCGCTCGGCCAATCGCGCGGCGCGCGTGTCCGAGCAGGCGCTGAAGGTGGGGATGCGGCCCGTGCTGTTCAACGCCCGGCCACAGGACCCGCCGCAGAAGGTCGGTTACGGCGACGATCACTGGCTGGTGTTGCGCGACGGGCTCGCGGCCGTGCAGGAGTCCGACGGGAACCTCTACTTCGCGCTGCCGCTACGCAACGTCGCATCGGGCATCGCCGTGCTGCACGGGTGGCATCTGTGGTCGCGCCGCGCCGGGATCGACGATCCCCACCCGGAGATCGAGGATTTTCGTACGCAGACGCGTGACCTGTACGTCCCCGCCGGTGACATCAGCTTCTGGCAGGCAGCGCTGCGCGACGCCGAAGACCACCTCTACGCACCCGTGCGCGAGGCGATCGCAGCGCGCATGCCGCTCAGCGTTGATCTGCTCTACGGCGATCACGAGGGCGGGCAACGCACGATCACGCGCTTCTACATGGTGCCGCGGACACAGGATGAGGACGATCATCCGTGGCTGTGGGTCTGCTCGACCTCACGCCACTGGAACCTCGATCGCGCCGATCCGCGTTAGTGGCTTGCTCGGACGATCTGACCGTGACTCCACGGCACAGCGTCTCTCGGGAGCTTGCCTGGCGCATAATCCTCGGATGTCCGGGTCACGGCGGCCGAACCGCAGGGCAGTCGCTGTCGTCGCGGCGTTGCTCCCCATCGCGGTGCTGATCGTCGGTTGTGGCGAATCGGTTCCGGCAAGCAGTGAGCCCACTCGGCAAACCGCGACCGTCCCACGCGGCACCGCGCCGGCGGTGAGCCCTTCTCCGGCGGTGAGCCCTTCTCCGGCGGCGGCGGGCACCTCGACGGCAGTCGCTCCCACGGAGACAGGGGCAGCTGCTGCGGTTCCGCCGGCGCACCCGGTACCGGCCGCGTTTCGTCCCGCGCCCGGCGCTCCCTCGGACGCGGAGGTGCAGCGCGAGCTGGAACAGATGGCCACGGTGCAGCGCCGCCAGCAGCAGTTGCGCCTCAGCGCGGCCGCCGCCGACCTCGCAGGCCTGCTCCCTTGGTCCCTGGAGCCCAGGGCGGGCGTTCAGGCAAGCGTGGCGTCGGTGTTTACCGACTACGGCCTCGGACTCGCGTGCGGTGGGGTGCTGGGCCGCAATCAGCTCGGGGTGGCCCACAAGACGGCGCCGTGCGGCACGCTGATCACCTTCACCTATGCCGGGCGCAGCCTGACGGTCCCGGTGATCGACCGCGGGCCCTACATCGTCGGGCGAGAGTGGGACCTCACGGGCGCCACCGCGGCCGCGCTGGGCTTCCCCGGGCTCGGCGAGATCCAGTGGTCGGTTGCGAGCTGAGGCGGGGCGTCGAGGCGGAGATGGTCGATCGGGAGAGCGGCGACGTCGGGTCCGCGGCGGTTCGGGTGACCGTGCGCGGTCGTGTGCAGGGCGTCGGTTTTCGCGAAACGACAGTCGGCGTGGCACACGAGCTCGGGGCACTGGGCTGGGTGCGCAACGGCGAGGACGGTGCGGTGCTGGTTCACGCCGAGGGTTCCAAGCCGGCGGTCGAGCGGCTCGTGGACTTCCTGCGTGTGGGGCCGCCGTCGGCGCAGGTCTCAGAGGTGGCGGTCGAGACCGTCGCGGCGGAGGGGCATGAGCAGTTCGCGATCCGCGGTGTCAGCGCCGGGGTGTTCGTCGTGCAGGAGCACGCGGCGAGGGCGCATCACTTCGACTTTCGCCTGGAGGTGAAGGGGATCATGCGCTCGTGGGCGGTGCCGAAGGGACCCACACTCGATCCGGCGGTCAAGCGCCTCGCCGTGGAGGTCGCCGACCACACGATGGATCACAACAGCTTCGAGGGACCGCTTGGTGAGGGCGGGGTGATCGTGTGGGATCGCGGCACCTACGAGCAGGGCGGACGCGTGTCCTGGCCGCAGGCGCTCACCCGGGGCCACGCGGTGTTCGTGCTGCACGGCGAGAAGCTGCGCGGAGGCTTCGCCCTGCAGCGCACGCGACCGGGCGCGAAGGCGCAGTGGCTACTGATCAAGCGCCGCGATGATTACGCGCAGCCCGGCTCGGATATCGTTGCCGAGCAGCCGCGCTCGGTGCTCAGCGGGCGGACGCTCGCGGTGGTCCTTGGCTGAGTACTCGTCCACCGTCGATGTGAAGGATCTCGCTGGTGCTCTCGGCATTCACTCGGGTTTCCCGCCCGCCGTACTCGACAGCCACTGTGGGGGGGTCCAGTCCCCCTCTGGGTCTGTGGTTTGTCCCACCTCGATCAGATGGCCGTCGGGGTCGCGGATGTAGCAGCGGATCTCGTACTGGTGCTGCTTCGGCGGTGTCAAGAATTGAGCGCCCCGGGCGCTCCATTCGGCGTACACGGTCTCAATGTCTTTGACCCGGATATTGAGGAAACTGCTGACCCGGTCGAGGTTGCGTGGCGTCTCCAGGGTCACCGCCGGCTTGTCGTCGGTCGGACCCCCACCACCATTTATGACGATCCAGCTGTTGGCGAACGCGACGTTGGTCGGTTCTCCGGAGCGTTCCAACGTGCCGCCGAGCACGTCGGTGTAAAAGCGCCGAGAACGCCCAACGTCGTCCGAGGCGATGAAGTGGGTCAGCACAACTCTCTCTGTGGGCGTTCCTGCTTCGGTCGTACTCGACAGCCACTGTGGGGGGGTCCAGTCCCCCTCTGGGTCTGTGGTTTGCCCGACCTCGATCAGATGGCCGTCGGGGTCGCGGATGTAGCAGCGGGTCTCGTACTGGTGTTGCTTCGGCGGTGTCAGGAATTGAGCGCCCTGGGCGCTCCATTCGGCGTACACGGCCTGAATGTCTTTGACCCGGATATTGAGGAAGCTGCTGACCCGGTCGGGATCGCGTGGCGTCTGCAGTGTGACCGCGGGCTTGTCGTCGGTCGGGCCACCCCCGCCATTGATGATGATCCAGCTGTTGGATAGTGCGACATAGGTCAGCCCTCCGGGGCCGGAGAAGGCCACCCTGCCGCCGAGTACTTCGGTGTAGAAGCGACGGGAACGCTCTACATCATCTGAAACGATGAAATGAGCCAAGACCATCTGCTCGTCGATGCTGCTCATGCTGACCTCCGTCGTTGGACTCGGTAATCACACCACGGTCAGTGTCCTGCACTTTGGCCGCCGTCGATGTGCAAGATCTCTCCGGTCACGAAGGGCGCCGACTCGAGATACAGGACTCCACCGACCACATCATCGATGTCGCCCACCCGACCGAGGGGGTGCAACGCACCCATCCCTGAGTAGGAGCTGTCGTCGTGCGTTTTGATCACACCCAGAGAAACGGCATTTACCCGCAGGCCGCGTGAGGCATACTCGATCGCGAGCGATCTGGTGACCGCGACCAGGCCGCCCTTGGTCAGCGTTTGCAGCGCGGCTGGTCTGCTGCTGTCCGGCTGCTCGACGAGTGACGTTGAGACATTGACCACGTGCCCATGCCCCTGGTCGAGCATCTGTTTGATCGCGCGCGTCGTCATGTGAAAGAAGCCGGCGAGGTTGACGGCGATCAGAGCGTTGAAGTCCTCGAGGGTGTAGTCCGTAAAGGGCTTGCCGATGTAGATCCCGGCGTTGTTGACGAGGGTGTCTATCCGGCCGAAGTGCTCGACCGCCGCCTCAACGATGCGCTGCGCCGTGTCAGGGTCGGCGATGTCGCCCTCGACGGTCACGACGCCGGGGTTCTCTGAAGTCCCGATCGATCGAGCAGCCGCGATCACCGCATACCCTCGCTCACGGTAAGCCCTCGCGAGACCTGCGCCGATGCCCTGCGAGGCGCCGGTGATGATCGCGACCTTCTCGTTGTTGCTCACGACGATCTGCTCATGTTGGCATCTGCAGGTCGGTTTCGGTTTCTGGCATCGATCCAGGGTCGTGCGGTGCCCGGCGACACGGGCGCGGGTTCGCTTTTCAGCGTTGCCTGACTCGCCACGCGCCGCGCGGGAGAGCCTTGACTTCTGCTCGGATGAGAGGAAAGTATGGGCGACCCGACGGGAGCGTGGAGGCGATATGAGCAGTGTCCAGGCCGGTGAGTTCAAGCTCGAGGTCGTGGTGGTGCCGGTCTCGGATGTCGACCGGGCGAAGGAGTTCTACGCAGGCCTCGGCTGGAGGCTCGACGCGGACGTGACTGCGGATGGGGACCTGCACTTGGTCCAGTTCACGCCGCCGGGCTCCGGGTGCTCGATCCAATTTGGCACGAACGTCACATCCGTCGAGCCCGGTTCGGTCCAGAGCGTCTATCTGAGCGTCTCCGATATCGAGGCGGCGCGTGAGGATCTGCTGGCACGCGGCGTGGAGGTGAGCGAGGTGTTCCACGAGCGAGCATTGGGCGCTCGGTTCCACGACCCCGGACGTGTGCCCGGGCCGGCGCCTGACCGCAGCACCTACGGCTCGTTCGCCGAATTCGCCGATCCAGATGGCAACGGCTGGCTGCTCCAGGAGATCACGGCGCGGCTGCCGGGTCGCTGAGAGGAGCTGCCGATATGAGCAGCGACTATGACGTGATCGTGCTCGGTGGCGGCTCCCCGGGAGAGCACTGTGCGGGCGCCCTGGCGGAGGGTGGGCTGCGGGTTGCGGTCGTGGAGCGCGAGCTCGTGGGAGGGGAGTGCTCCTACTGGGCTTGTATCCCGTCGAAGACGCTGCTGCGTCCGGGCGAGGCGGTCCATGGGGCGCGCGAGGCCGCCGCGACCGCGGAAGTGGATGTGCAGGAGGCGCTTGCCTGGCGTGACTTCATGGTCTCCGACTACTCCGACGCCGGACAGGAGCGCTGGCTAGCCGATCGCGGCATCGAGCTGCTGCGCGGCAGCGCGCGGCTCGCCGGCCCCGGGGTCGTGGAGGTCGACGGCGTGCGCCACACCGCGGACCACGTGGTCCTCGCCAACGGTGCCGATCCGGTAGTGCCGCCCGTGCCTGGCTTGCGCGAGCTGGACGGCGTTTGGAGCAACCGCGAGGTGACCTCCATGAAGGCCGTTCCCCGCCGTCTGCTGATCCTCGGTGGCGGGCCGGTCGGGGTGGAGATGGCGCAGGCCGTGCGTCGGCTCGGCGGCGAGGTGGCGGTGATCGACATGGCCGAGCACGTGCTCGGGCGGGAGCCCGCGCCGCTCGGTGAGGCGCTCGGCGAGGTTCTGCGCAGTGAGGGCATCGAGCTCGTCCTGTCCGCGAACGCGAGCGCCGCACGACGCGAGGGCGAGGACTATGTCGTCGAGATCGACGACGGACGCGAGCTGCGCGGCGAGAAGCTACTCGTAGCCACCGGCCGGCGTCCGCGGGTGCTCGGGCTGGGCCTAGAGACCGTCGGCGTCGAGGCCGACGCGCACGGAATTCCAGTAGACGCGCACCTGCGGGCGGCCGCGAACGTGTGGGCGATCGGCGACGTAAACGGGCAGTGGCCGCTGACCCACGTCGGCAAGTACGAGGGTGAGGTGGTCGCCGCGAACATCCTCGGCGAGCCGCGAAAGGCCAACTACGAGGCCGTTCCCAGGGTCGTCTACACCGACCCGCAAGCCGCGGCGGTGGGCGCATCCGCCGGCCGCTTCAGCGCCATGGTCCCGCTGTCGGAGGTGGCGAAGACCGCGACCTACACGCGAGCCTACGCCGACAGCAACAGCTTCCTGACGCTGCTCAGCGACGGCGCCTACGCGCTCGGCCCCGAGGCGGGCGAGTGGCTGCAGCAGGCCACGCTCGCGATCCGCGCCCGGGTCCCACTCGGCGTTCTGACGGACACGATCCAGCCGTTCCCGACGTTCTCGGAGATCTACGTCGGCGCGCTGAAGGCACTTCGCGGCGAGATCGCGGCAGCGTCCAAGGCAGTCGGTACGGGACCACCGATGGCGAGCTGACGGAGGGAGAGACGCTGAGAACCCCAACGGCGAAGCGCAGCCTTAGCCCCCGGCCACGTCCCGGCGCAGGAATACCAGATAACCGGCAAAGAGCGCCGGGATCGCATACAGCGCGCAGACCCACGCCGAGTGCCAGATCGGCGCCCAGTCCGTGGGCGTGCGCAGCAGGCCGTGCCAGTTCTCGAACTGTTCGGTGAGCAGGTAAGGCTTGACGCCTTCGAGGCCCGGGATGCCGGAGATGATGAACAGCAGGATCACGAAGCCGACGGTGCCGACCACCGATGCTGCGCTGTTGCGGGTGGTGGTCGAGAGCAGCACGCCGATCGCGGTGACGGCCAGCAGGGGGATCATGTAGCAGGCGTTGGCGGCGAACACGAGCAGCAGTCCTTCGGGTGCCGTGACGATCGAGCCCGAGAACGTGACGACGCTGTTGAAGCCCCACGACGCCACTCCGGCGATCGTCGCCACGGTTGCCGAGAGGAACACGGCGATCGTGGCGTAGGTCATCGCCGCGAGGGCCTTGGCGGCGAACACCTGGCCGCGATCGACCGAGCGCGTGAGGATCGTCTTCAGGGTGCCGTTGCCGTCCTCGGCCGCGACGATGTCCCCTGCGACCAAAGCGGCGATCAGGGGAAGCATGAACACCGACAGGAACAGCAGCATCAGCACCGGAGTCGCCAAGCCGGACTGGGTGATGTGCGAGGCGAAGATGTTGCCCTGGTCGTGGCCGCGATGGTTGCGCAGGTTCTGCACGAGCACGAAGATCAGCGGGAGGATCGCGGCCAGCCCCAGTCCGAAATAGGTGCGCTTCTGGGAGGCGAGCTTGCGCAGCTCCCAGCGCCACACCGTCGGAATCGACGGCCTGCGCGTGCGGACGAGCGCGGGCGTCTCGGCGGTGGGGAGCAGCGGAGGTGTCGCGGCGGTGCTGCTCATGTCGCCGCTCCCGCAACGACCGGTGCGTCGGGCCGATCTCCGTTGGTCTCGGTCAGCCTGAAGAACAGATCCTCGAGCGTAGCCAGCTCGGGGGTCAGCGCGAGGATGCCGATCTCCTCGCGTGCGAGCGCCAGCGACAGCGCACCGACATCGGACTCCTGGGCCTGAAAGCTCAGGCCGTGCTCGCCGCTGGTCGCGTGCTCGACGCCGGGTTGCGCACTCAGCACTGCGAGCGCGCGCTTGTCATCGGTGCTGCGCAGCCGGTAGCCGGCTCCGCCCTGGCGGCGCAGATCCGCGAGCGCGCCCTCGTAGACGACGCGACCGCGATCGACGATCGCGACGCGGTCGCATAGTTCCTGGACCTCGGGCAGCTGGTGGCTGGAGAGCAGCACCGTGATGCCTTCGTCGGCGAGCCGGCGGATCAGCTCGCGCATGTCGCGCATACCGGCCGGATCGAGGCCGGTCGCGGGCTCGTCGAGGATCAAGAGGCGCGGACGGCGCAGCAGCGCGGCGGCGATCCCGAGTCGCTGGCGCATTCCGTGGGAGAAGCCGCCGACGCGGTGTCCGGCGCGGGGGGTCAGCTCGACGATCTCGAGCACCTCTGCGATTCGCTCCTTCGCGCCGCCGCCGTCCAGCGCGGCCAGCAGTTCCAGGTTCTTGCGCGCGCTCAGGTACGGGTAGAACCGCGGCGCCTCCACGAACCCGGCGACGCCCTCCAGCGCGCGTGCGCCCATGCGCAGCGGGTCGCGCCCGAACAGCTCGACGGTGCCCTCGGTGGGCATGATCAGGCCCAGGGCCATGCGCAGGGTGGTCGTCTTGCCCGCACCGTTGGGTCCCAGGAACCCGTACACATCGCCCGCGCGCACGTTCAGGTCGATGTGATCGACCGCCAAGACCTCCTTGTAGCGCTTGACCAGTCCGCGAGCCTTCACGGGCGGCGCTGCGTCGTCGGTCACGCTCAGAGACCCTTGGCGACCGCTTCGATGCTCGCGGGGCTGACCGCGCCGATGAGCACGTAGCTGAGGCCCGCGCGCTCGAAGCTGAGCGCAGTGCCGAGCTCTGTCGGCAGCTCCGTCGCTTCGGTGCCGTCGATCTTGACCTTCTGCAGCCCTTCGGGGAGCGGCGAGGACGATCCTTCGGCCCCGGCCTTTGCCTTGCTTTCGATCACGGCCACCGAGGTGATGCCGTGACCGCTGGCGGTGAGCTTCGGGTGTTCGCCGTGCGCGCCTGCATTGGATGTGCCGTCTTCCTTGTCGGGCAGGACGATTTCCTCGAGCTTCGCGTTGGCGGGTGGCTTGAAGTCGAACACCGAGCCGTCAACGGGGCCGTAGGAGATTTCGGTGGCCGCCAGTTCGATCGCCGGCGTGGCGCCGCTCGTACTCGAGTAGATCGCCGCGCGCAGCGGGACTCCGTGCACGGCATCCCAGGAGAGCTCGGCGCCGCCGATCAGGCTGCCGCCTTCCTTGGGGGTCACGCGGACCGTGTAGGCGGCCTGGCCGGCGATGTCGGTGGGCGTGGCGCCGGAGACGTCGACGTGCTTGAGGTGGGAGATCGCTTCTTCGATCTTGGTCACGCTCGGGGGTTCGTGGTGTGCCCCCGGCTCTTCGCCGCCCGTTTCAGGCGCGCCTTCCTTGTTCTTCGGCGTGTAGCGGTAGAGGGTGTTGGAGGAGGCGTCGTAAATCGAAATGGTGTGGCCGTCGTAGTAGATCTGGGTGTCGCCCTGTTCGGCCTGGAGTTCCAGGCGCGCGCGACCGTCCTTGGCGATCCACAGTCGCCCAGAGCCGCCGCTCAGCAGGGGGCTGGAGGACAGCCCGCCGGTCGCTCCGGAGCTGCCGCCGGCGAGGTTGGCGCCTTCGAGCAGATGGTCGGTCAGCTGGATGCGCGCCGTGACGCCTTCCACCGGTGGGACCACGAGCGCCTGATGGGCCGCGTCGGCAAGCGGCTCGGGCGGCGGCGTCGGACCGGTGCCGAGCGCCAGAGCGATCGCGGTCAGCGAGACCCCGAGGACGAGCACGAGCCCGCACACGAGCAGCAGTCGCGACATGGGCAGTCTGCGCAGGAAGTAGGTCATGGCGCCTCGCAATCCAGAGTAGCGCTGCACCTTGCGCCAGGCTAAAGGTGAGAGACCTCTCATCGGGCGTCGAGCCGCAGCAGACGATATGGTCCCCGCCTGCATGGTCTA
This sequence comes from uncultured Solirubrobacterales bacterium, assembly GCA_963714025.1. Lineage (GTDB taxonomy): Bacteria > Actinomycetota > Thermoleophilia > Solirubrobacterales > Solirubrobacteraceae > Palsa-744. The sequence goes on along the minus strand of OY970221.1, from coordinate 768,445 downwards.
CGCGTTCATCGCATTCTGGGTGCTGCTCGGCCTCGGCGTGTTCTTCGTCGCGATGCGCGGCGGCCCGCGCGGGGCGCGAGAGTCGCTGCACACCGAGTCGAAGGCCGGCCAGCGTGCGGTCACGCTCGGGATCGTGCTGTTGTTCGCGTTCGGCCTGATCGTGCCGGGGTTCGTGCTCGCTTCAAACGCCGAGCACAAGGCGGGCGTCACCGTCGGCGGTCTGCACCTCACGGCCGAACAGCAGAAAGGCCGCGAACTGTTCTCGCACACGTGCGCCGTATGCCACACGCTGTCGGCCACGAACTCCGTCGGGCGCACCGGCCCGAACCTCGACGTGCGCGTGGGCGATGACATCTCCACCGCGGCGGGTCGCAAGGCGCTCGTGGAAAATGCGATCGCCGAAGGCCGCGCACGTGGCCTCGGTCAGATGCCGGCGCTGCTCTACCAGGGCAAGGAAGCCGAAGAGGTCGCGTCGTTCGTAGCAGCCGTTGCAGGTCATTGACGTTTAGCCATCCGTCGATACCGCTCCGCTCGGCCATCTACTAAGGTCCGCCGCGATGGCCGAGCAGCCGAAATCGCAGCAGGCGCAGACCGCGGAGGACGTCAAGGCGCTCGTGGCCGAGCACGACATCCGCTTCATCCGCTTCTGGTTCACGGACATCCTTGGGCAGCTGAAGTCGTTCTCGATCAACGCCGCCGAGCTCGACGACGCGTTCGAGGCCGGGATGGGGTTCGACGGGTCCTCGATCACGGGGTTCAACGCGATCGAGGAGTCGGACATGATCGCGATGCCCGACCCCTCGACGTTTGCGGTCCTGCCGTGGCGCCCGGAGGAGCAGGGTGTGGGGAGGATGTTCTGCGACGTCGTCACGCCCGAGCGCACGCCGTATGAGGGCGATCCGCGCCATGTGCTTCGCCGTGCCCTCGAGCGTGCGCAGGCGATGGGCTTCGATACCTTCAACGTGGGTCCCGAGCTCGAGTACTTCCTGTTCCGCGACTCCCATTCGACCGAGGTGCTGGACGAAGGCGGCTACTTCGACCTGACGACGCTCGACGCCGGTTCGGACGTGCGCCGCGAGACGGTGCTGGCGCTGGAGCAGCTGGGCATCCACGTGGAGTACACCCACCACGAGGTCGGTCCCTCCCAGCACGAGATCGACATGCGCTACGCGGACGCCTTGAAGATGGCCGACGACTGCATGACCTACCGCATCACGGTCAAGGAGTACGCGATGAAGTACGGCTGGCATGCGACGTTCATGCCCAAGCCGCTGTTCGGCGAGAACGGCTCGGGCATGCACACCCACCAGTCGCTGTTCTCCAATGGCCGCAACGCCTTCTATGACCCCGATGACCAGTACTTCCTCTCCGATGTCGGCAAGGCGTTTATCGCCGGGCAGCTCAAGCACGCGCGCGAGATCTGCGCGGTGTTCGCGCAGTGGGTCAACTCCTACAAGCGCCTGGTCCCCGGGTTCGAGGCGCCGGTGTACGTCGCCTGGTCACGGCGCAATCGCTCGGCGCTCGTGCGCGTACCGCTGTATCACCCCGGCAGGGAGCAGGCGACGCGCATGGAGCTGCGCTGTCCCGACCCAGCCTGCAACCCCTACCTGACCTTCGCGGTTCTATTGCAAGCGGGGCTGGAGGGGATCGAGAAGGGCTATGAGCTGCCCGAGCCGATGGAGAAGAACCTCTACCACCTCTCCAACGAGGAGCGCCGCCGTCTCGGCGTCGAGCAGCTGCCCGAGTCGCTGGGCGAGGCGATCGAGCTGGCTGCTGAGTCAGAGCTCCTGTTGCGCACGCTCGGCGAGCACATGTTCAACCGCTACGTCGAGATCAAGCGCCAGGAGTGGGAGGACTACCGGGTGCACGTCACCCAGTGGGAGCTCGACCGCTATTTGGCGATTCTCTGACGGGCGCGTAGGGTGATCCTATGTTCCCTAAACGCACTGTGAGGGGCGGGGAAAATGGCTTTTATTTTTTCGTGTCCACGAAAAAATAAAACCATTTTCCCCGCCTTAACCATGGCCTTGTGTTGACGGCACAGCGCACGCGATTGGGCGGGCCGGCGCGAAGTGCCAGTGCAGGACCTGCAGTAGGTGTCCGAACGAGCTGGGATGACGGGGAGCTATATCGGCGAGCAGGCGGAGGACCGAAATCGCATGGCGCTCGTACTCCTTCTGGCCCGTGAGCTGGGCCAGGCGCAGGAGGCCCATCGCCGCGCTGGAGGCTCCGGAGGGAATGGGGGAGTCCTCTAGATCCTTGCGGCGCACGATCAGCTGCTCGCCGTCTGATGCGGTCGAGAAGAAGCCGCCGCGATCGGGGTCGGCAAAGCGCGCGATTAGCGTTTCGGCCAGCGCCACCGCCTCTGTGAACCAGCGCTCCTCGCAGGTCGCTTCGAACAGCACGAGCAGCGCCTCCAGTAGGAACGCGTGATCCTCGAGGTAGGCGCCGATCCGGGCCTGCCCGTCGTTGTAGGTGCGTAGCAACCGTCCCTGCTCGTCGCGCATCTCGCCCAGCAAGAACTCCGCGCACCCGACGGCCGCTTCGAGATAGCGGGGCTCGCCCAACGCCGCACCCGCGTCGGCGAGAGCGGCGATCATGAGCGCGTTCCAGCTCGTCAGGCGCTTGTCGTCGAGCCCGGGTCGCGTCCGCTCGGCGCGCGCCTCCAGCAGTCGCGCGCGTATCCGCTCGCGCTGCTCTGCCGGCGGCTGCGGTCCCCGTGCTTGCAGCACGTTCAGCCCCGGCTCGGGATGGTGGGGGTCGGCGAAGTTGCCCTGCTCGGTGGCTCCGAGCCAGGCGATCGCGGCGTCGGCGTCATCACCCAGCGCGGCGCGCAATTGGGGGAGTGTCCAAACATAAAATCGGCCCTCTACGCCTTCGGAGTCGGCGTCCAGCGCGGCGTAGAAGGCGCCCTCCGGCCCGCGCATCTCGCGTAGCGCCCAGTCGAGGGTCTCGCGGCAGACCTCGGCCAGACGTGCGTCTGCGTTCACCTGAAAGCCGTGGAGGTAGGCACGGGCGAGCAGCGCGTTGTCGTAGAGCATCTTCTCGAAGTGAGGAACCGTCCAGGTTGCGTCTACGCTGTAGCGGGCGAAGCCGCCACCGAGCTGGTCATAGATGCCGCCGCTTGCCATTGCGCGCAGGGTGTGCAGCGACATATCGTGCTCCCCGCGGCACAGCAGGAACTCGATCGCGGACGCCTGCGGGAACTTGGGGGCACCGCCGAAACCGCCGTTGCTCGCGTCGTATATCGCCGCTAGCCCGCTCACGGCACGATCGAGTGCGTCCTCGCGCAGGGGCTCGCCGGAAGGTTGCAGCTGGGCGCCGCCGGCCAGCCGCTCGCGCAGGCGCTCCCCGCCGGCGCGGACCTCCTCGCGACGCTCGCTCCACGCCTCGGCGATGGCCTGCAGCACCTGTGTCCACGCGGGCATACCCGGGCGCGAGTCGGGTGGGAAGTAGGTGCCGCCATAGAACGGCAACTGCTCGGGCGTGAGGAACACGTTCAGCGGCCAGCCCCCGTGGCCGGTCATGCTCTGCACCGCCTCCATGTACAGCGCGTCCACGTCCGGGCGCTCCTCGCGGTCGACCTTCACGCACACGAACTCCTCGTTCATCAACGTCGCCGTGCGCTCGTCCTCGAAGGACTCACGCTCCATCACGTGGCACCAGTGGCAGGCCGAGTATCCGATCGAGACGAGCAGCGGCCTGTCCTGCTCGCGCGCTCGCGCCAGCGCCTCGGGACCCCATGGCAGCCAGTCGACGGGGTTCTCGGCGTGCTGGCGCAGATAGGGCGAGGTCTCAGCGGCCAGTGCATTGGTCATCGCTTCAGCCTATCCCGAGGAGCGCGGCCTGCCACGTGGCGGGAGGACTCGGCGGGTCTCGACGGCGTCGCGCCGTGCGGCCGGCTCAGCGCACGTGCGCGAGGCCCGGCAGCGGGAACGCGACCTTGCCCGCGGGCCATTCGCCGTCGCTGCTGCTGCCGGCCCGCGCGAGTTTGACCTTGGCGATGCTGACGTCGAAGCGTCGGCCGCCGAGGGTGCCGCTGACGGTCTTGCTCGAGCCGACCCTGACCGCCCCCGGAGAGGCCGCTGGCCCGGAGACGTGGATCGTGGCTGTCTGCAGCTGGCCTTCCTTGACCGGGAACGTCCCGCTGAGCCGCACGCCCGATACGAAGGAGAGGTCGTGCAGCACGACTTTCGAGGGCTCCAGGCGTGCATAGCCGCCGTGCAGGCCGCCGAAGCTCGAGCCGACCGGAAGTTCGGCATTGGCCTGCAGGGTTGCGCCGATCACCTGACGATTGAGATCGAGGATCGTGTCGAGCACCACGGTGAGCGTCTGTCCCGCCTTGCCGGGCAGGACCGAGGGCGGATGGATGTAGGCGAGCTTGGTCGGGGTGACGGGTGTGGGGCTGAAGATGTTCTGCGTCGGTCCGCACGGCTGCACCGGCGTGCCCGCGAAGAACGCGCCGACGGCCTGCTCAGCGCAGCCGCTGAAGTCGCTGCCGAGGACCGAATGTCCGGTGAACGGGACGACGAGCAGGTTCGAGCCGGGGATCAGCGCCGCGACGCTGCGGGCGTTTGCGGTCGGCGTGCGCAGGTCCTGGGCGCCGGAGAGGATCAACGTGGGCACGTCCGGCAGCGGAGCCTGGGCCGGGGGCGTGGGTGAGGCGTCGGGCCAGTTCGCGCAGACCGAGACGAGGCTTGCGCTCAGCGCCGTGCTCGTATCGAATGGGTAGAACGTCCCGCTGGGCATCGCTCGCAGCGAGGTGAGCGCTTCGGAGAGTCGCGCAGGCGCGGCGGCGGCACGTTGCCAGGGGAATGGGAGCTCCTCGCAGGAGGTGTCTACGAACAGGGTTTCGTCGATCGACTCCGAGCTTTCGACCGGCCGTTTGCCGGGTACGTTCGGGATCAGCCCCTCCGACAGCAGCGCCAGGCGCAGCAGCGGGTCGGGATCGTGGCGCAGCGCCGAGACGACCGCCGCCGGCAGCAGCGCGCGCAGCGCGGGATTCAGGTCGCCGGCCTGCAGGATCCCCAACAGTCCCGCCTCGGTCAGCCGACCGGTGCGTCGGTGTCCAGAGCCGTCATAGACCGAGCCGCTGAGGGCGTGCTTGCGGAGCTTTGCCGTCAGGCGAGCGAGATCGGCCAGCGGATTGGAGGTGATCCCGGCGCAGGCGCGATTGGAGCACAGCTCGCTCGAGCGCTCCGCCGATCGCCTGGAAGGTGCCGGCGCGAAGGCTTCGGGTCCGGTGCTCGGAACGACCGAGTCGAGCACCAGTGCTTCCACATGTTGGGGGTAGCGTTCGGCGTACTCCAGCGCCACCTTTGTGCCATATGAGGTCCCGTACAGCACGAGTTTTTCATAGCCGCCCGCCTGGCGCAGCGCCTCGATGTCGGCGACCGATTCCTGGGTGGTGTAGTCGCCGCGCGCGGGGCCCAGCTGCTGCGCGCAGCGACCCACGAGTTCGCCGATCGAGCGCGCGTTTTCGAGTTCGCTCTGGCTGCTCAGCGCCGGACAGCTGAGCGGACCCGATTCGCCGGTTCCGCGCTGATCGAAGACCAGCAGATCGCGCGAATCCAAGCGCCGGGCCGATCGCTTTTGCGATGAATTCGCCGAGCCCCAGCGCCGACTGTCCCGGACCGCCCGCGAGCGCGACCACGGCATCCCTGCTGGGGCTGAACCCCGCCAGTTTGCGCTCCAGCTTCAGTGCCACCGTTCCCGAGACCTGGCCGCTGCGATCGAGCGGCACGGTGACGGTCGCGCATGTGAATGCCGGGTTCGGCGCCGCTCGGGGCAGGGGCCGAAGTCAGGCTGAGAGGCGAGCGAGGAGGCGGGCCGGCCTGCGAGCGAGAGGACCGACAGCAGAGCCGCCAATAGCAATGGGATGGCTGGCCTGCGCATCGATCCGGACAATAGCGGCACTCACGGCAGCCAGGTCGAGGCTGCTGTGACTGTTCACGTGCCGTCCGTCCAGCGTTCCGGTGAGCGTCTGATGGGCTCGCAGGCGCAGTGTCCCGTGCGCCGCCGCCGACCCGCCGATGCGTAGCACGGCTTCGTCTTCGCGTACCTCGCCGGAGACGAGCACCCCGGGGACGTAGGAGTAGTCGTGGATCGTCAGCGCCTTGCTGGTGACGCGTGCCCAGCCCGGCGCGCAGCCCGCCGAAGCTCAATTCGTCCTCGAGACCGAGCCCGCCGAGCGCGTGCACGGTCTCCTGGCGAAGGAGATCGGCGAGCGTGAGCTCGACAGCGCGCAGTGTGCGGCCCGGCCGTCCGCCGGAGCCGGTCGCGGGCGCCACGTCTGACAGTCGGGCAGGCGCCAGCGGCGCCAGTCCGAGCAGGCTCTGCAGCTGTGCTCCGCCCGTGCAGGGCTTGATCGGGGCCGCCTTGAACAGGGCCTGCAGCGCTCTGCCGGCGCATCCGCTGAAATCGCTGCCGAGGACGGAGTGCCCCACTTCCGGCACCACCAGCAGATGGGAGCCGGGGATCTGCGCGGCGACTTCGCGCGCGTTCGCGGTCGGCGTGCGCAAGTCCTCGGCGCCGGAGAGGATCAGCGTCGGCACGCTCGGCAGCGGCGCCGTAAGCGGGCCGGGCGCGGGGGAGCTGTAGGGCCAGAAGGCGCACGCGGGAATATCGCTGATGCCCAGTGCGTTCGCGCGTGCGAACGGCGCGAAGCGACTCGCGGGCAAGCGGCCGATCACGGCGCTCGCTTCCGCCAGACGCTTGTGCGGACTGGAGGCGCGACTCCATGGGAACAGCTCCTCTTCGCAACTGGTGGCGAAGTACAGCGGCGTGTCGAAGCTCTCGCTCGGGCTTTCTTCTTCGCCACCGCTCCCTTCGACGGCGTCGCGCAGCAGGCGCGCGAACGGCGCGCCGTCCCCGTTCGCGGCGGAGCGCACTGCGGCCGGGAATTCGGTGCGCGATACCGGTTCGAGGTCTCCGGCGATCAAGGTCGAGAGCAGGTCCTCGGAGGAGAAGCGAAGCGTGTGTGCCCGGCCCGTGTCATCGATCCAGGGAGCGCTCATCGTGCCCGCGCCGAGCCTGTGCACGAGCTTTGCGAGGTCCGCGACGGGGGTGTGGGTGATGCGCGCGCAGGCGCCATGAGCGCACAGCTCCCGGAGCACGCGCGGGATCGCCGCGAACGTCGGCAGGTTCAGCGGTTCGGGGCCGTTGGGGGGCACGACCGAGTCGAGCACGAGTGCGGAGACGTGGCTCGGGTAGGTCTGCGCGTAGCGCTCGGCGACCTTGGTGCCGTAGGAGGTTCCGTACAGCACGAGCTTTTCGTAGCCACCCGCTTGGCGGATCGCCTCGATGTCGGCGACGGTCTGCGCGGTCGTGTAGTCGCTGCGCGTCGGGCCGATCTGGGCGGCGCATTCGGCCAGCTGTGCCCCGGCCGGGCCACCCGCGTCCAGTTCGAAGCGGTGGCAGGACAGTGGATGGGACAGGCCGATGCCGCGCTGGTCGAAGACGATCAGATCGCGAGTGGCCACGATCGGGCCGAGCAGGTGTGCGAACTGTTCGCTGAAGGGGATCGCCGCCTGTCCGGGGCCGCCCGCAAGCGCGATCACCGCTTCGTGGGTTTCGCCGACGGGGGCGCGGTGGCGGCGCATCGCCAGCGTGATCGTTCCCGGGTTGGCGCCGCTCGGGTCCAGTGCAACCGACAGGTGCCCGCACGCGTATTCGTTGCTGCCGGCGCAGGGCGCCCACGCGATCTGCGCCTGCGCCGTGGCCACGCTCCACGCGCACGTCGCAGTCGCGATCAGCGCGGCGGCGACGACCTGTCCCCTTAGTCGCATAAGTGGAATCTATTTGATCTGGCGTGGTTCGTGCTCCACCCGCTAATGTCAGCCGATCACGCTCGCCCGTAAGACAGTCACAGCCCCTGCCGCGCCACCGGCGATCGGTCCTTACAGCCACGCGGTCAGCGCCGGGGAACTGCTGTTCTGCTCGGGCCAGATCCCGCTCGACCCGAGCACCGGGGAGATCGTCGGCGCGACATGTGCCGAGCAGACGCGCCGGTGCCTGGAGAACCTGCGCGCGGTGTGCGAGGCGGCGGACGCCTCGCTCGGACGGGCGCTGCGACTGACGATCTACACCACCAGCATGGAGAGCTTTCCCGAGATCAACGAGACCTACGCCTCGTTCTTCCCAGGCGACGAGGAGCCCCCCGCGCGAGTGACCGTCGGGGTGAGCGCCTTGCCCAAGGGCGCGCTGGTGGAGATCGACGCGATCGTGGCCCTCTGAGGCGCGAGGGATCATTACCGCGGTGCGCGCCTGCGGCTAGTTGACCTGTGCGCCGTCGCGCGTGAGCAGCACGTGCAGCTGTGAGCCGCTGTAGGTGTGATCGTGGTCTTCGCATCCGCCGACGAAGTGCAGTTGCAGGCTGTCGCGGTGGACGGAGTAGTAGCTCGCGAACAGCGTCACCGTGCCCTTCGTGCCGGTCGTGCATTCCGGATCGCTGCTCGCTGAGACGGTCCCTTTCAGTTCGAGCGCCACGCCACGCATTCCCCTGCGCGTGATCCCCGGGGAGAGCCGTGCCGAGCCGGCGATCTTCAGCACCAGTTCGCGCGAGCCGTGCCCGCCCGTGAGGCTGTCCTCGTGGCAGGCGGTGCCTGTGGCGTGTCCGTTCGACCAGTTGCCGCGGCCGTGGGTGTAGGAGGAGGCGACGCCGGGATGGGAGCCCGAGGGCGGTCCGGACTCGGTGAAGGCCCACTGCACCGACCCGCCGCTGGGCGACCCCGCCCCGATCGGGCAGTGGGCGGAGCTTGCCGCGCGCCCCGTGGCGGGGGAGGAAGCGGACGCCGCGAGCGAGACGCCACCCGCGGACAGCAAGGCGCAGGCTGTGATCAGGAGCAACAGCGAGGTCGACCGGGGCGTGCGATGGAGCATGCGCCAACGATAACCGACGCGGGTCTACTTGGCGGCCGAGGCGAGCGGTAGCGCCGTGCTCGCCGGCGCCGGCGAGACACTCGCCGTCGGCGGGCTCGACCCCGCGCAGCGCGCGCGTGAGCAACTGCCACAGAGTGGCGCGCTCCTGCGGATCGAGCGCCTGCAGGATGTCGTCCTCGATCGCTTCCTGTGCGCGCTCGGCCAGGCTCAACGCCTCGGCGCCGGCGGGAGTGAGCTGCACGAGATGGCGGCGGCGATCGCTGGGGTCGCGCAGGCGCGTGACATAGCCGAGCTGCTCGATCTCGTTGAGCAGCAGCACGACGTTGTTGGCGTCCATGCAGAAGGCCTCGGCGAGCTCGTGCTGGGGGCAGGCGTCGTGGTCGCGCACGTAGCTGAGCGCGACGAGATGGCGCAGTTGCATTCCCAGCAGCTCGTCGCTGCTGCGCCGGTAGACCTGCTTGGCCAGGCGGGTCAGCAGGACCATCGAGCCCGGAGCACATGACGATGCCCTCTCAGCACCCATTGCGCGTGATTTTACACTATTTCGCATGTGTTGTCATTCTAGCAACGATCATAAATTTTATGTAGATCATCCTTGAAACAGGGATGATCATTGCTATGGTGTCTCCACGCAACGAAGGGAGCCACGCAATGAGCGCCACAGCCGCACAAACCGAGACCCGCATCGCCCGAGCCGCCCGTAGCGCCGACCGCAATGTCCGCCGTGCCTACCGAGCGGAAAGCCGGACGCAAGCCGCCGACGCCCGCCGGCCCGTTCGCGACGAGGACGCCTCCTCGACCACGGGCGCCTCGCCCGCTCCAGACGCTCCGCGTCCGGAGCGCAGCGAGCGCCGCCGCTGGATCGCGCTGGCGGTGCTGTGCCTCGGCCAGCTGATGATGGTGCTCGACGCGACGATCGTGAACGTCGCGCTGCCCTCGATCCAACGCGACCTGCACTTCTCCCAGGGCAATCTGACGTGGGTGATCGACGCCTACCTGATCACCTTCGGCGGCTTTCTGCTGCTCGCCGGCAGGATGGGCGACCTGGTCGGCCGCAAGAAAGTCTTCCTCACAGGGCTCGTCCTGTTCACCGCCGCCTCGGTCTTCTGCGGCGTCGCGGACAGCCAGGCGATGCTGATCGCCGGTCGTTTCGTCCAGGGGATCGGCGGCGCGGTGGCCTCGGCGGTGATCCTCGCGATCATCGTCACGGAGTTTCCCGAGAAAGCCGAGCAGGCGAAGGCGATGGGCCTGTACGCATTCGTCTCCGCCGGGGGCGGCTCGATCGGGCTGCTCGCCGGGGGCGCGCTGACGCAGTCGCTGAGCTGGCACTGGATCTTCTTCGTGAACGTGCCGATCGGCGTGTTCGCGTTCGTGCTCGGCTCGGTGCTGATCGAGGAGAACCGGGGCATCGGCCTCGCCGGCGGCGTCGACGTGGCCGGATCGGTTCTGATCACGCTGGCGACGATGCTCGGCGCCTTCGCGATCGTCAAGTCGACCGAATACGGCCTGCTGTCCGCGCGCACGCTCGGCGTCGGCGGGGCTGCGCTGTTGCTGCTCGGCGCGTTCTTCTGGCTGGAGTCGCGCATCGCCAACCCGATCATGCCGCTGCGGATCCTGCGCCTGCGGATGCTGATGGGATCGAGCCTCGTCCGCGGGCTGCTCGTGACGGGGATGTTCTCGGCCTTCTTCCTCGGCGCGCTGTACCTCGAGCGGGTGCTCGGGTACGACGCGATCGACACCGGTCTCGCGTTCATGCCGTTGACGATCGCGATCGCCGCGCTGTCGATGGGCCTCGCGGTGAAGGCGGTCAATCGCTTCGGTCCGCTGAACACGCTCGCGGCCGGTCTCAGCGCGATCGCCGCCGGCCTGCTGCTGCTCGCGACCCAGGGTGTGCACGCGGGCTATTTCCCGGGCCTGTTCGGCGCGTTCCTGCTGATCGGGCTCGGCGCGGGCGCCTCGTTCCTGCCGCTGCTGACGATGGGCATGGCCGACGCGCCGCCGAAGGACGCCGGGCTCGCCTCGGGGATCATCAACGTCTCGGTGCAGCTGTTCGGCGCGATCGGCCTGGCGGCGCTCGGCACGATCGCGACCGATCACACGAAGGCGTTGAGCACCAGCGGGCACTCGCTCGCGAGCGCACTCACCGGGGGCTATCACCTCGCCTATATCGTCGCCGCGGTGTGCGTGGGTCTCGGCATCCTCGCCGCGCTGCTGATCCTGCGCCCGCCCGCGCGCACGGTCGAGCAGGAGGTCGAGGAGCTCGAGCGCGACTTCGCCCGCAGTGGCGCCCGCGCCGGCGCCACCGCACAGACGGCCGAGCAGCTCGTCTGATCCCTCCGCATCCGCCCGCCGCCCAATCCCCTTGGTGCGGCGGGCGGGCGAGCACTATGCCTCGGCGCGCAGCTGCGCGCGCTTGACCTTGCCGCTGGGCGTCTTCGGCAGCTCGCGCACGAACTCGACGATGCGGGGGTACTTGTAGGGGGCGGTCTCGCGCTTTACGTGCTCCTGCAGCTCCCGCGCGAGCTCGGGCCCGGGGTCATGACCCTCGCGCAGCACGACCACCGCGCGCACGACCGAGCCGCGCTCGGGGTCGGGCGCGGCCACGGCCGCGGCCTCGGCCACGGCCGTGTGGGAGACGAGCGCCGACTCGACCTCGAAGGGGCCGATGCGATAGCCGGCGGAGACGATCACGTCGTCGTCGCGGCCCTCGAACCACAGGTAGCCGTCCTCGTCCACCTGCACGCGATCGCCCGTGCGCCAGGCCCCGCCGTGGCGGCGGTCGCGCACCTGCCACGTGCCGTCCTCGTCCGCGGTGAACGTGCTCGCCGAGATAGCCCAGACAGAACGTAGGGACCGTACGGGGATCGGCGATCAGCTCACCGTCCTCGATCGTGAGCATCACGCCCGGCAGCGGCCTGCCCATCGAGCCGGGGCGGGCGTTCTCCGCAAGGCCCATCCCGGTCATCTGCCCCGTCTCGGTCTGGCCGTACCCGTCGCGGATCTCGAGGCCCGTGACCTCGCGCCAGGCGCGCTGCACCTCGGGATTCAGCGCCTCGCCGGCCGCGACCATCGTGCGCAGGTCCGGCAGCGCGCCGAGCGTCGCGCGGGCGGCGATCACGCGGTACTCGGTGGGTGCCATGCACAGCACGTTCACGCGCTCGCGCGCACACAGCTCCAGTCGCTGAGCCGGATCGAAGCGCGCGTCGTGCAGCAGCGCGCTCGCGCCGCGCAGCCAGGGCGAGATGAAAACATTCCGCGCCGACTTGCTCCAGCCCGAGGAGGCGGTGCACCACACGAGCTCGCCCTTGCGCGCGCCCAGCCAGTGCTTCGCCTGCAGGCGCTGGCCGGGGAGGTAGCGCTGGGCGTGCAGCACGGCCTTCGGCTCGCCCGCGGTGCCGCTCGTGAAGGTGATCAGACAGGGCTCGTCCTCGCCCAGCTCGACCGCGCGGCGGGCTCGGATGCGAACAACTTCTCGTCGGGCACCAGCACGACCTCGACAGTCGGGCCCGGCGGACTCCAGCTCGGCGCGGTTGCGCTCGTCGGCCACGATCAATGACGGTTGCGCAACCTCGATGCGCAAGCGCAGATCTTTCGCGCGCAGTTGCTCGGTGCACGGCAGCGCCACCGCACCGATGCGCATGCACGCCACATGCTCAGCACCCACTCCGGGCGGTTGCCGATCAGCGTCATCACCACGTCGCCACGGTGTACTCCGCGAGCTTCCAGCGCGCCCGCCAGCCGCGCGCTGCGATCGGCCATCTCGCCGAACGTCCACTCCCGCCGCGACCCATCTCGGTCCAGCTCCACCAGCGCGCGGTCCTCCGGAGGCAGTCGATCGAGGACGTCCCGCGCGAAGTTCACGCCGGTATTCTCTCTGAGCACGCCGAAAACGACCTTGGAGCCTTGATCAGATGGCCGTAGCCCCCGCCCAGTACACCGAGAAGACCGACGAGCAGCAGGCGATCACCGAGATGGTCCACCAGTTCGTGGACGAGCAGATCCTGCCGCAGGCCGAGCATTACGACCACGAGGACTCCTTCCCCGAGCCGATCGTCGAGCAGATGAAGGAGCTGGGGCTGTTCGGGGTGACGATCCCCGAGGAGTACGGCGGCATGGGACTGGATCTGACGACCTACTCGATGATCGTCGAAGAGCTCTCGCGCGGGTGGATCTCGATTTCGGGGATCGTCAACACCCACTTCATCGGCTCCTACCTGCTGATGCACTTTGGCACCGAGGAGCAGAAGCAGAAGTACCTGCCGCGCCTGGCCACCGGTGAGATCCGGGCGGCCTTCTCGCTGTCCGAGCCCGAGCTGGGCTCCGACGTGCAGGCGATCAAAACGGCGGCCAAGAAGACCGCCGAGGGCGACTATGAGATCAACGGCCAGAAGATGTGGGTCACCAACGGCCTGCTCTCCTCGCTGGTCTTCACGCTCGTCAAGACCGACCCCGAGGCCGACCCCCGCTACAAGGGAATGACCTGCTTCATCTGCGAGAAGGAGCCGGGTGTCGAAAAGAACACCGGCGCCTATGCCGGCTTCGACGTCCCGCCGAAGCTCAAAAAGATGGGCTACAAGGGCGTCGAGTCCACCGAGCTCGTGTTCGACGGCTATCGCTGTCCTGCCGAGAACATCCTCGGCGGCGAGGAGGCGGGCCTGAACAAGGGCTTCGTGCAGATGATGGACGCGCTCGACCTGGGCCGCGTGAACGTCGCCGCGCGCGGCGTCGGCCTCGCGCAGCGCGCGCTGGAGCTCGCGCTCAAGTACTCACAGGAGCGCAAGACCTTCGGCAAGCCGATCGCCGAGCACCAGGCGATCCAGTTCAAGCTCGCCGACATGGCCACGCAGGTCGATGCGGCCCGGCTGCTGGTGCGTCGCGCCGCGCGCATGAAGGATGCGGGCGAGCGCTCGGATCTCGAGGCCGGGATGGCGAAGCTGTTCGCCTCCGAGGCCGGCCGCTTCTGCGCCGAGGAGTGCCTGCGCATCCACGGCGGCTACGGCTACTCCAAGGAGTACGAGATCGAGCGCATCTACCGCGACGCGCCGCTGTTGTTGATCGGCGAGGGCACCTCGGAGATCCAGCGGATGGTGATCGGGCGCAAGTTGCTGCAACGTCATAAGATCTGAGCTGAGCGATCCAATATTCGGGCGACGACGGCCCTCTTCCACTCTCTCTGGCGAGGGGAGATCGGGCCGGGGAGAGAGGTAGCGTGAGATGGCAGAAGACGCCAAGGCTCTGATCGAGCTTGCCGTGCGACGGTTCATCGGCGAAGTGCCCGCGCTCGAGCCGATCCGGCTCGTCGTCGGCGTAGAATTGCGCGGACGCGGCGACGTGCAGCACTTTCGCCTGGAGATGCCCGACCTGAAGGTCACCAAGGGCCCTGCGGCTGACGCGCGCGTGCGTGTGGACATGCGCCGCGAGTTCTTCAACGTGATGGCCCGCGAGGCGAAAGTCGCCGACTGGGTCGAGGCGTTCACCTATGGGCAGGCCAAGGCCTCGGGCCCCGAGCAGTTCCTGCGCCTGATCGTCAACGTCGTCGAGAAGCACCAGGAGCGCCAGCGCATGCGCAAGGCCCGCGACGCGCATCACTAGTGGGTTGGGCGCCCGAGGCCTCTAGTGGTACGAGGTGAGCTGCTGCGCCAGGAATGCAAGCGACGCGAGCAGAAACAGGCACATTACGATGAGTGAGAAATTTTCGTTCATGCTCGGTCGGCCCTCCTGCATACAGGATAGGGCACGCGCTCCCCGCCGGTGAGCATGAGGCGCGCCCGCCGGTCCTCAGGCGAGGACGGCGTTGTTGTCGTAGAGCTTGATCACCTTCACCGCGCCCTCGGCCGCGGCGTCGAGGCACAGCCGGCAGAGGACGCACTCGTCGAGATTCTGCTCGACGATCTCCAGGCGCCGTCGGGCTTCTGGGCGAAGATGTCGACCGGGCAGGCCTCGGTGAGCTTGCGCGCGAGCTCGGCGTCGGCGGCGGCTGGTCGTCGACCTCGACGGCGATGAAGAGGGCGTCTGCTCTCATGCTGCGCTCCGCTCGGCGAGCTTGGCCTTGACGAGGTCGGGAATCTCGTCGATCCGCTGCACGACCGGGTATGCCGGCGGCCTCCAGGCGGGCGATCTTCTCGGTCGCGCTGTCCTCCTTGCCCTCGACGATCGTGCCGGCGTGCCCGAAGGACATGCCCTGCATCTCCTCGTCGTCCATGAACTTGCCGGCCATGAAGGCGATGATCGGCAGGCGCGAGTCGTTGTCCTTGACCCACTGCGCCAGCTGCGCCTCCATGCGCCCGCCGGGCTCGGTGTAGATCACGATCGCCTGGGTCTGCTCGTCGGCCTCGAAGTAGGGCATCAGCTCGGCGTAGGTCGAGCCGATGATCGCGTCGCCGCCGATCGAGACCGCGGTGGAGACTCCGAGTCCTGCGGCGGTCAGCGTGGAGGAGATCTCCGTGGTCATGCCGCCGGAGCGGCTCATCACGCCGACCGCGCCGGGCTGGTAGGCGACGGCGGCGTTGCGCGCCGGCCCGCCGATGCCGCCCATCTTGGCGACGCCCGGGACGATCACGCCGAGGCAGTTGGGGCCGATGATCCGCGCGCCCTTGGCGTCGGCCAGCTCGACCATCATTGCGACGTCGCGGCGCGGGATGCGCTCGGTGACGATCACGATCGTCTTGATGCCGGCGTGCAGCGCCTCGAAGACGGCGTCGCGCGTGCCCGCGGGGGGGACGGTGACGACCGAGCCGTCGGGCACGACACCGCCGTTGTGCTCGACGACCTGCTCGACCGTGTCGAACACCGGCACGCCATGGACCTCGCGGCCCTTGCGTCCGGGGGTCACGCCGCCGACGATCTTCGAGCCGTAGTCCAGGCACTCGCGTGTGAGGTTGACGGCCTCGCGCCCGGTGATGCCCTGGATGATGAAGGTCGTGTCCTGGTCGATCAGGATGGACATGGCTAGGCCGCCGTTCCTTGAATCTTGGCTACCGCTCGTCCGGCGGCCTCCCACAGAGACACAGAGCGGTCGCAGTACTCGATCCCGTACTTGTCGAGGATCTTGAAGCCCTCCTCCTCCCAGGCACCGGGGATGCGGAAGATCGCGATCGTCTCGCCGGGGTCGCGGTCGAGCTCCAGGCAGGCCTTGATCACGCCGCGCGCGACGATGTCCACGCGCGTGTTGGAGACGATCGACATCATCACGGCGATCTTCTCCACGCCGTCTTTCTGGAGGACCTCCTTGGCCAGGCCGCAGGCCTTGGCGACGGAGGGGTTGCCGCCGATCTCGGAATAGTTCGCGGGCCTGCCGCCCTGCTGGCGCACGGCATCGGTGAGCGTGAGCGAGCCGCCGCCCGCGCCGATCACGAGGCCGATGTTGCCGTCGAAGCCGGTGTCCTTGCCCTGGATCACGCCGCGGTGATCGGCGGCGTCGATCGCCTTGACGGCCTCCTCGAAGGAAGTGGGGGTGTAGCTCTCGCGGGTGCCCTCCTCGGCGCCGATGCCCAGCGCCTTCAGCAGGCCCTTCTGGCGCGGCATGCCCTCGTTCTCCATCTCCATGTGCGCGTCGAGCGCGACGAACGAGCCGTCCTTCAGCTGCGCCAGCGGGTTGATCTCGGCGAGCGTCATGTCGTTCTCGAGGAACAGCCGGGCCAGGCGCGCGAGCACGGGCGTGGCGCGCTGCAGGGCCTTGCCGGTGACGCCGGCGGCGGCGATCACCTGCTTGGCCTGGAAGTCCGAGAAGGGCTCGAGCGTGGAGAAGTGCCCGCGGCCGACGTGATCGGGGTGCTCCTCGGCGACCTGCTCGATGTCGATGCCGCCCATGTCGCTGAAGAGCATCAGCGGCTTCTTGGCGGTACCGTCCCAGACGACGCCCGCGTAGTACTCCTGCTCGACCTCGGCCTTCGGGTCGACGAGCACCCCGCGCGGCATGTGACCGCCGATCTCCAGCTGCAGGATGTCGCGCGCGTAGGACTCGGCTTCCGCGGGCGTGTCGGCGAACTTGACCCCACCGGCCTTCATGCGCCCGCCGGAGAGCACCTGCGACTTGATCACGGTCGGACCGTCGATCCGCGCGCGATCTCGGCCGCCTGCGCGGGATCGGTGGTGAAGCCGTAGTCGGTGACGGGGATGCCGGCGCGCTTGACGATCTCGCGCGCCTCGAACTCGAAGAACCTCATGCCAAATCGGGCGCGGAAGCCTACACGCCGGCGCTAGGCGGCGGCGCCGGCGGGCACGAGCCCGTAGGCCTCGGCCAGCTCGGGGTCCTTCTTGGCGAGCATTTCGGCGAGCTCGACCATCACCTTGCACTGCTTCCAGGTGGCGTCGTCCTGCATCTTGCCGTCGATCATGTGCACGCCGCGCCCGTCGGGGATCGCGGCGATGACCTTTTTCGCGAACGCCACCTCGTCGGGGTCGGGCGAGTAGATCTTCTTGGCGATCGCGATCTGCGCCGGGTGCAGCGACCAGGCGCCGACGCAGCCGAGCAGGAAGGAGGCGCGGAACTGGGTTTCGCAGCCCTCGGTGTCCTTGATGTCGCCGTAGGGGCCGTAGAAGGGCAGTGCGCCGACGGCCGTGCAGGCGTCGACCATGCGCGCGATCGAGTAGTGCCACGGGTCCTGCTGGTAGCTCGGGCGCGGCGCGTCGGGATGCTCCGGGTCGGGGTCGGCGATCGTGCGGTAGCCGGGGTGCCCGCCGCCGACGCGCGTGGTCTTCATGCGGCGCGAGGCCGCGAGGTCGGCGGGGCCGAAGGACATGCCCTGGATGCGCGGACTCGCGGCGGCGATCTCCTCGAGGTTGGCCACGCCGAGGTGCGTCTCCAGGACGCAGTGGATCAGCAGCGGGCGCTCGAGGCCGGCTTTGGCCTCCAGCTGCGCGAGCAGGCGGTCGGCGTAGTGGATGTCCCACGGGCCCTCGACCTTGGGGATCATGATGACCTCGAGCTTGCTCTCCGATCTCGGCGACGAGCTGGGTGATGTCGTCGAGGAAGTAGGGCGAGGCGAGCTCGTTCACGCGCGTCCACAGCGCGGTGTCGCCGAGCTCCATTTCCTTGCCCACGCGGATCAGCCCCTCGCGCGCGGCGACCTTCTTTTCCAGCGGCACCGCGTCCTCGAGGTTGCCCAGCAGGATGTCCACCTGGGGGGCGATGTCGGGGACCTTCGCGACCATCTTCTCGTTCGAGAAGTCGAGGAAGTGGATCATCCGGGAGGGCTTGAAGGGGATCTCCCGCGCGGGCTCGGGGGCGTCGATCGCGAGGGGCTGGAAGAAGTCTCGGGGGTTGCGCAAGGCTGGTCTCCTGGGGTCGTCTGGGAGACGAACGGTATCGCCTCGCGAGCGACGGGGAGGTGGACATTTTTGGGGAGACGCGTGCGCGCGCGGCTTCGTAGGACGCTGTCGGCGCCGGTCACCACAGCCTCCGGCACCGGTGGCGCCTCATCTAAAGTGCTTTCGAAAGAGTTCCATGAGCAAAAGCCGACAGGAGACCCCGCAATCCCATGAGCGAGACCGCCGTAACCGAGACCGTCGAGACAGAGCAGGCCGCGCGCGAGGCGAGCGGCGCCCACCCGTATGGTCGCTACCTGGAGGAGTTCGAGGTCGGCGACGTTTACAAGCACTGGCCGGCCAAGACCGTGACCGAGTCCGACGACCATCTCTTCTGCCTGATCACGATGAACCATCACCCACTGCACATCAACGACGTGTACGCGCACAAATCCCAGCAGGGCCGCAATGTGGTGGTGGGCCCGCTCGTGTATTCGCTGGCGCTGGGCATGTCCGTGAGTGACGTCAGCGGCAAGGCGATCGCGAACCTGGCGACCGAGGAGCTCAAGCACCCGGCGCCGGTGTTTCACGGCGACACCCTCTTCTGCGAGTCCGAGGTGCTGGAGAAGCGTGAGTCCCAGTCAAAGCCCGACCGCGGCACCGTGCGGGTGCACACGCGCGTGCTCAACCAGGACGGGGTGCTGGTGGCCGAGTTCAAGCGCCTGGTGCTCGTGCCGCGCCGTAATCCAGGTGGGGGCGAGGCGGAGGGGAACGTCGAGTAGGGGCCCCAGGGCATCTATAAGTCCATGCGCCCGTAGGCGGATCGTGCCGTGCGATAGGCTTTCGGGGTCGCCCCGCCAGGGCGTTTTTCTGTTTCCCGGCGCCAAACTTGGCCCGGCAGCCGCGTTGTTGAGGCGACGCGCGCCGATCACGATCGACACCGAGGAGCCGCATTCAGCTCATGAACACCACCGCTTCCGCCCCCACCACCAACGAGCGCCTGCTGGCCTGGGTCGGGGAGGTCGCGGCCCTGACCGAACCCGACGACATCCACTGGTGCGACGGCTCGGCCGAGGAGTACGACAGCCTGTGCGCCACGCTCGTGCGGGCGGGGACCTTCGAGAAGCTCTCCGAGGCCAAGCGCCCGAACTCCTACTTGGCGCTGTCCGATCCCGGGGACGTGGCGCGGGTGGAAGACCGCACGTTCATCTGCTCGGCCACCGAGGAGCAGGCCGGACCGACGAACAACTGGCGCGACCCCGCGGAGATGCGCGAGACGCTGACCGAGCTGTTCAGCGGCGCGATGAGCGGGCGCACGATGTACGTGGTGCCGTTCTCGATGGGCCCGCTGGGCTCGGACAAGAGCCATGTGGGCGTGCAGCTGACCGACTCGCCGTACGTGGCCGTGTCGATGCGCATCATGACCCGCATGGGCCAGGGCGCCCTCGACGCGCTGGGAGCTGAAGGCGAGTTCGTGCCGTGCCTGCACTCCGTGGGCATGCCGCTCGGCGATGGCGTCGAGGACGTGTCGTGGCCGTGCAACGCCGATAACAAGTACATCGTGCACTTCCCCGACACGCGCGAGATCTGGTCCTTCGGCTCGGGCTACGGCGGCAACGCGCTGCTGGGCAAGAAGTGCTTCGCGCTGCGCATCGCCTCGGTGATGGCCCGCGACGAGGGCTGGATGGCCGAGCACATGCTGATCCTCAAGCTGACCTCGCCCGAGGGTGAGGTCAAGTACATCACCGGCGCCTTCCCGAGCGCCTGCGGCAAGACCAACCTCGCGATGCTGATCCCCACGCTCGAGGGCTGGACGGTCGAGACGATCGGCGATGACATCGCCTGGATGAAGTTCGGCGCGGACGGTCGCCTGTACGCGATCAACCCCGAGTACGGCTTCTTCGGCGTCGCGCCGGGCACGGGCGAGGAGACGAACCCGAACGCCATCCACACGATCGAGCGCAACTCGATCTTCACCAACTGCGCGCGCACCGACGACGGCGACGTCTGGTGGGAGGGCCTGACCAAGGACAAGCCCGCGCACCTGACCGACTGGCACGGCAACGACTGGACGCCGGACTCCGACACGCCCGCGGCGCACCCGAACGCGCGCTTCACCACGCCGGCTGCGCAGGACCCGGCGATCGCGCCCGAGTGGGAGGACCCGGTTGGCGTGCCGATCGACGCGATGCTGTTCGGCGGGCGCCGCTCAACGGTCGTTCCGCTCGTGACAGAGGCCCTTGACTGGGAGCACGGGGTGTTCCTCGGCGCGACTATGAGCTCGGAGAAGACCGCCGCGGCCACGGGCACGGTCGGCGAGTTGCGCTTCGACCCGTTCGCGATGCTGCCCTTCTGTGGCTACAACATGGCCGACTACTTCGCCCACTGGCTGCAGATGGGCCGGCGCGAGGGTGCGGTGCTGCCGAAGATCTTCTACGTCAACTGGTTCCGCAAGGACTCAGACGGCCGCTTCTTGTGGCCGGGCTTCGGCGAGAACTCGCGCGTGCTCTCGTGGGTGTTCGCGCGCTGCGCCGATCGCGGTGCGGCGACCGAGACCCCGATCGGCTTCATCCCGCCGGTCGGCCCCGAGGGCATCGACACGCGCGGCCTGGACGTCTCCGATGAGGACATGGCCGAGCTCCTGCGCGTCGAGACCGAGGAGTGGCGCGCGCAGCTGCCGCAGTTCCGCGCGCACCTCGCGACGTTCGACCGCCTGCCGGCCGAGCTCGACGCGCAGCTGCGCGCGCTCGAGCAGCGTTTGAGCTAGCTGCAGACACCCGGTTTGCCGCGGTCCGCGCTCCGCGGGTCTCACGGTCCAGGAGCCCGGCCGGCTGGCCGCGCCGGGCGCTGGAGCGCTTGCCGACGATGGTGAGCCGGCAACCATGCATGTAAAAGGGGGGCCCACGTTCGTGGGCCCCCCTTTCTACCGCGCACCTGGCGGGTGTTGCCTTACTTCGCGCAGATCACGTAGGCCGTGACCGTGCCGCCGTCTCCGGCATCTTCGTAGTACCAGCCGGTCGGCGATGTTTTGAATTCACCGGTCGTGATCGGAGTGGTGTGTTCTGCGTTCACCGGTCCCGACACGGTGTAGTGGTCGTTGCTGGAGCCGGTCGCGTTTTTCCCGCCGCCGCCGGTCGCCACTTCGCCGACTTTGCAGGACGCGGTGGCGTGTGTGGTACCTGTGGCGAACACGACCCCAGTACTCGACGGGCCTTCGGGTCCGGTTGCCCCGGTTTTCCCTTCTTTGCCTTCGGTTCCCTTGGGTCCTTCGGATCCGGTCGTGCCTTTCGGGCCGGTCGCTCCGGTTTCGCCTTTGGAGCCGGCCGTTCCGGCTTCGCCCTTGGGACCGGTTGCCCCAGTTTCGCCTTTCGGCCCGGTCGCGCCGGTTACGCCGGTCAACCCTTTGGGTCCTTCAGGTCCGGTCGTCCCGGTGGCTCCTTTGGCCCCGGTCGCGCCAGTCGCGCCCTGTTCGCCGGCTGCACCCGGTGCTCCGGTGGCGCCGGTCACGCCCTGGAGGCCGGTTTCGCCTTTTTCGCCGCGTTCTCCGGTTGTGCCGGTTTCGCCGCGTTCGCCTTTTTCACCGGTCGCGCCAGTGGCTCCGGTTTCGCCCTTGGCCCCTTCAGGTCCGGTCGCGCCGGTTGCCCCGGTTTCGCCCTGGATGCCCTGGGCGCCGGTGTCGCCCTTTTCGCCTTCGGCTCCCGGTGCTCCGGTTTCTCCGGTGATGCCCTGCAGGCCCTGTTCACCTCGGAGGCCCTGTGAACCGGTGGCTCCTTCGGCTCCGGTTGCGCCCGTCGCGCCGATTGCGCCCTGTTCGCCTCGCAGACCTTCAGATCCTTGGGGGCCTTCCTTGCCCGGGTGGCCTTCAGGTCCTTCGGCGCCGTCTTTGCCTGCTTGGCCCGTGGGACCTTCCTTGCCTTCGGCACCGTCTTTGCCGGGCTGGCCGGCAGGCCCTTCGGCACCGTCTTTGCCTGGCTGGCCGGCAGGCCCTTCGGCACCGTCTTTGCCTTGCAGACCTTCTTTACCTGTGGCTCCTTCAGCGCCTGTGGCTCCTTCAGCGCCCGCCGCTCCCTCAGCGCCCGTCGCGCCTGTAGCGCCTGTTTCGCCCGGCGCTCCGGTAGCGCCCGTCACTCCCTGCAGACCCTGGGGGCCTTCTTTACCCTGGGCTCCGTCAGCGCCGGTCGCGCCTTGCTTGCCTTCAGCACCGGACGCGCCGGTGTCGCCCTTGGCGCCGGTTGCTCCTGCTTTGCCTTCGGCTCCTGCTTTGCCTTCGGCTCCTGCTTTGCCTTCGGCTCCTGCTTTGCCTTCGGCTCCTGCTTTGCCTTCGGCTCCTGCTTTGCCTTCGGCTCCTGCTTTGCCTTCGGCTCCTGCTTTGCCTTCGGCTCCGGTCGTACCGGTTGCTCCGGTTTTGCCTTCGGCTCCGGTTTTGCCTTCAGCTCCGGTTTTGCCTTCAGCGCCGGCTTTGCCTGCAGCGCCGGCTTTGCCTTCCGCTCCGGTTTCGCCTTTGACGCCCTGCAGACCCTGCGGCCCTGCGGGACCGGCCGGTCCGGTGGCGCCGGTGCCGGTGGTGCTCCACTGGATGGCGATCTCGTTGTGCCGGCATTTGGCGTTGCCGTTGACGATGCGCAGGATGCCGCTGCTCGTGCTGTAGCAGCCGCGAATTACCGCGGGAGTCGTCGTGCCGGCTTTCGGCGCCGCGAAGGAGGCCGCGGCGAAGATCAGCGCGATGAGCGCAGTGAGGACCCCCGTGAGGAGGACCGTCGCCTTACGGCTGCCGGCCGTGGCCGATGCCATCGTGCCTGCGGTCGTGCCCCGGCGTGCGGAGTCTGGGTGTCGCATGGTTTCGGATCCTTCCGGTTGGGATGCTTGCTTTCTTCGCCAGCGTGGCCATGCCACAGCAAAGACGGGTCCTGCATTGGGCCGCAGCGTACTAGAGAAACTCGGATATTCGTCGAACTTTGGACTCGAACATTCGTCCAGTGCTCGGCGGCTGTCTCAAGGTCCAAAGGTTCTGTCGAGGTTTCGACCGGGAATCCCGGCCTGTAGGCCCGAGAACGCTGGGGTTTGGAACGAAGACTGGCCGCGCGGTCGAGATAGCCGCGACGATCCCTGTATCTGCAATGCGACTTGCAGAAGGTCTCTGCACCGCACCCGATAGCGGAAATGATCTGCCGATCTCCGGTTTCCGCGATCTCGGTCCACGGCCGCAGGAAGGTGATTGGCGATCGTCCGCGAATCTGAACGACTAGCGTGCTCCCCACCTACAAGACATCTGTGGAATCGGCCTCCCTCCGTCGCGGTAGGGCCCTGCGAGGAGTCGCCGCGATCCTCTTGGGATTGGCGATCGCCGTGGCGTTTGCGGCCTGCGGCTCGTCGTCGACGTCCTCCAGCAGCAGCACCGCGGCGAAGGTCAACCTGAACACCCGTCACGTCGAGCGGGCGATCGAGCTGAGCATCCTCAAACAGCGCCACGTCCACGCCAAAGTGGTCTGCCCGCGGATTGTGCCCCAGGAGAAGGGGCACAACTTCACGTGCATCGCGACCGTGGGCAAGAACACGACGCCCTTCGCGGTCACTCAGCAGAACAACAGCGGCTACGTCACCTACCAGGCCAAGTAGCGGCGCCCTATTCGTGTCCGTGCAGCTCGCCGGCTGCTGCCGGCGGCCGTGACTCCTCGGCCAACGAGGTGATCGTGAGCACCCCGCGGGCGGAGGACTCGAGCACCTCCGTGGCCTCCTCCAGCGAGCGCGCGTACAGCTCGACGAGCAGGTGCACGATGATGCGCGCGTCCTCTTCGTGCTTGTGGAAGCGCACGTGCGTAAAGAACTCACGCACCCCGTGGTCGCCGAAGGCGGCATAGGAGAGCGCGTCGCCGGCCTCGGGGCCCGAGCAGCTCTCGACGTCGTCGGCGTCCACCGACACGGTGCACGAGGCGACCCAGGGAGTGCCCGCGATCATGCGCTCCCAGCGGTCTTCGATCGGTTCGACGCGGCCGTTGTTGAAGCCCAGGTGCGGCTGGTCGTGCATGCAGTCCAGGCACTGCACGACCGCCTCCTGCAGCTCGTCCACGACTTCCGAGCGCTCGCCGGAGTCGGGGTCGATCTTGTGGATGCCCTCGTAGTGGACCTGGACCTCAAGGTCCTGCGACCAGCAGCGGTAGCAGCGCAGCCAGCTGCGGGCGCTCGTCTCTGACAGTGATCCCTCCACGTCTCCCATTGTAGGCGCGATGCCGCGCGGGCCCCCTACCCGAACGTGAACGCGTAGCCGGTGACCCCCGGCGCGAAGCGCAGCGTCAGGCGATGCTGTTCGTCGCGGGGCAGCGATGCCAGCGTATACAGGCGCTGGCCGCGCACCGTCACGATCCCGTCGTGCACGTCGGAGCCGGCGTCGGCGGCGGGGATCGGACGCCCGTCGAGCAGCACCTGTACCGGGAGTGGGCGTTCTTTGGGCGTGCTGAGCACGAGATAGACGTTCTTGGCCTGGAAGTGCACTTCCAGGCCGGCGCCTGAGACGGCTTCGGCGGGCTGTTCGGCGATGTTCCACGTGCCGGTGTAGGCGAATTCGCTGAGGCCCAGATGCGCATGCGGCCCGGGCCCGTAGTCGTGTGTGCCCGCGTGGGGGCCGTTGACCCAGCCCTGTGCGCGCGCGGTGCCGAGGTAGGTCTCGGGTGTGGCCTGTTCGGAGGGCACGATCACGTCTGTTGGGCGACTCATCCCGCCGACCTGCGCGCCGGTTTCCGCCAGCAGCGCGCGAATGGCCGTCTCGGTCTGGCCGTAGTCGCCCTCGCCGAAGGTCGCGTAACGGACGTGGCCGCTGGCGTCGATCAGGTAGTCGGCGGGCCAGTACTCGTTGCCGTAGGCGTTCCAGGTTCCCATTTCGTTGTCCTGCGCGACCGGATAGCGGATGCCGAACTGATCGATCGCATTGGCGACGTTGCTCGCGTCGTGCTCGAAGGAGAACTCGGGCGTCTCCACGCCGACGATCGTGAGGCCGTCATGGCGGTAGGCGGCATCCCAGGCCTTCAGATAGGGCAGCGTGCGGATGCAGTTGATGCAGGTGTAGGTCCAGAAGTCCACCAGCACGACGTGCCCGCGCAGTCCCGTGAGCGAGAGCGGCCGGTCGCTGGGAGTGTTGAACCAGTCCTCGGTTTCCGTGAATTCGGGCGCCTGACCGAGGTCTTTCAGGCCGTGCGCGTCGGCCAGCAGTTTTGCCTGGCTGACGTTGTGGGGCTCCGATGGGGTGCCCGCGCTCGCCTGGAACTTCGCGTTGTGCCCGCTGAGCTCGTGCAGGCGGCTTTCGACGGCGTGCGATTTCTCGAGCGAGGCCGTGAGGTTGACTTCGGGGATGTGCTGGGCGACGTATTGGTCGAAGTTGACGTCCAGTTCGGTCGCGATCGCGACCGCGGTGATCACCATGATCGCGCCGAGCGTGCGCTGCAGCGCGGCGCCCTGCCCGGCGCGGCGTATCCGGTCGAACAGGCTGCGCCCTCCCAGGGTCAGCGCCAGCAGCACGACCCCCGAACCGAAGGCGTAGGCGATTGCGACCGCCACTGTGCGTCCCGAAGCCGCGCTGACCGAGATCACGGCCGCGAGGATCGGCCCGGCGCAGGGCGTGTACACAAACCCGAGCGCCGCGCCGACGAGCAGACCGGAGGCAAAGCCGTCGCCGCGCGTGCGCGGTCCGAATCGGGCCAGCCGTGACATGCGTGCCTCCAGCCCATCGGCGAGACCCGGCACGAGCAGGGTCAGGCCGGTGAGGAGCAGCACCGCGACGGCGAGATCGCGCAACGGGTCCGAACCGAGCCCTACGCCGCCGACCACCTCGGCGATGCCCACGATCGTGATCGTGAACGTCACCGTCAGCCCGAGCACGACTCCCAGTGGCCGCCGTCGGCCGCCGACGCCGCCGGCCGAGAGCAACGCGGGCAGCACCGGCAGCACGCATGGAGACAACGCGGTGCCGGCTCCGGCGAGGATGGCGAAGCCGATCAGGACGAGCATCTGTGCAGGAGACTACGCGCAGAGTCAGCGAATGGACGCAGGTTGACTCGACCACGCACTGCCGAGGGACCAGGACGAATCGCGCCGTGCTCTCGGACGTCAGCGTCTGACGATCACGTAGACGGTCGTGATCGCGAAGGCGATCTGACCGAATGCCAGCGCTGTGCCGAGGTTCGCCGCACCCAGTGCTCCCGCCAATGCCGCAGCGATGACGAAGGCCCCGAACATGGTTGCCAGATCTCGTGCCATCTCAGCCGCCCGCGCGACGCTCGAGTGCGGATACGAGCGCGGGGACGTCGGCGCCGGGGTCCTGCTCTGCCAGCGCCGCCTGCGCCGCGCGTCGTCCACCGAGCGCACCCAGACCGCGCTCACCGTGCTCGCGCGCGTAGTCGGCCAGGGCGCTCGCCCGTCGCGCGTGCAGGCGGCGCGTGGGGAGATCTAGCTCCGCACGATGCGCTTCCAGCGCCGCGACGAGCTCCTGCACGCCCTGCGGCGGGGGCAGCGAGGAGACCGCGATCACCCGTGTCGCGCGTGAGCCGAGCGAGCGCAGCGCGGCGCTCAGGTCGCGCCTGGTGCGCACCGCCACTCCTCCGAGATCGGCCTTGGTCACCACGAGCACATCGGGGATCTCCATGATCCCGGACTTCAGGAACTGCAGCACATCGCCACTGCCGGGCTGCACGACCACCACGACGGTGTCGGCAACGTCGGCCACGTCGGTCTCGGCCTGACCCACCCCGACGGTCTCGATCACGACCACGTCGAAGGCGGGCGCGAGCGCCTGCGCGGCGGCGCGGGTGGCCGATGCCAGTCCGCCGAGCTGCTCGCCGGCGGAGGTCGAGCGGATGAACACGCCCTCATCGGAGGGATCGAAGTCGATGCGCGCCCGATCGCCCAGCAGCGACCCGCCGGAACGCCTCGAGCTCGGATCGACCGCCAGCATCGCGACGGTCCTGCCCTTGTCGCGCCATGCGCGCAGTAGTGCCGAGAGCAGCGTCGACTTGCCGGCTCCGGGGGGCCCGGTGACGCCGACGATGTGCCCTGGTGCCTCGCCGCCGAGGGCGGCGGGAGAGACCGCTGCCAGTAGCGCAGCCGCCTGCTCGCGATCCTCCGGGGTGGTGCTCTCCAGCAGGTTGAGCGCGTCCGGCGCGGCGTCCAGATCGCGCGCGCGCAGGCGCCCGCCGATCGCGGAACCGACTTCGGGGACGCCCGGCCCGGAGGGCCGGCTCGGGCGCGGTGCCCCGCTCACGCCACGGTTGCGGGCGCGCCGCTGCGCGACCGCTCGGCGTCGGCCGCGACGAGCTCGACGACGTCGCTGACGATCTCGGTGATGTCGAAGTCCTTCGGCGTGTACACAGCCGCGACGCCGGCTTTTCTCAACGGCGCGACGTCCTGGTCGGGGATGATGCCGCCGACGATCACCGGTGCGCTGACGCCCGCGTCGCGAAGCGCGTCGATCACCGCCGGGATCAGCTCTAGATGCGAACCCGAGAGGATCGACAGACCGACCACGTGCACCCCCTCTTGGCGCGCCGAGGCCGCGATCTGGGCGGGGGTGAGGCGGATGCCCTCATACACCACGTCCATGCCCGCGTCGCGCGCGCGCACGGCGATCTGCTCGGCGCCGTTGGAGTGTCCGTCGAGGCCCGGCTTGCCCACTAGGATCTTCGGGCGCCGTCCCAGCTGCTCGCCGAGCGCGGCGACCCGATCGCGCAGCTCGCTCAGCTCGGTGTCGGCGGATGCCGGCGCGGCCTCACCGACGCCGGTCGGTGCGCGATAGCTGCCGAACACCTCGCGCAACGTGCGCGCCCACTCGCCCGTTGTCGCGCCGGCGCGCGCCGCGGCGATCGTCGGGATCATCAGGTTCTTTTTGTCGTCGCCTGCCGTGTCCGGTGCGCCTTCTCTCACCGGCTCAGCCGTCAGCGCGGCGACTCGCGCCAGCTCGGCCAGCGCGGTGTCCACGGCTACCTGGTCGCGCTCGGAGCGCCAGCGACGGATCGCATCGATCTGCTCCGCTTCCACGGCCGGGTCCACGACCAGGATCCCGCCGTCGCCGTCGGCTGTCAGCGGCGAGTCCTCGGTCTCGGTAAAGCGGTTCTGGCCGACCACCGTCAGATCGCCGGACTCGATCCGCTGGATGCGCTCGCGGTGGGCGTCCACGAGCGCGCCCTTCATGTAGGGGACGGCTTCGACCGCACCGCCGTGCTCGGCCACGACCGCCATCTCCGCGCGCGCTCCCTCCAGCAGCTCGGCCACGAGCGCGTCCATCACGTGCGAGCCCTCGAAGATGTCGGGGTACTCGAGAATGTCGGTCTCATACGCGAGCACCTGCTGGATGCGCAGCGACCACTGCTGATCCCATGGGCGCGGCAGCCCCAGCGCCTCGTTCCAGGCGGGAAGCTGCATCGCGCGCGCCCGCGCGTCGCGCCCGAGCGTGACCGCGAGCGCCTCGAGCACGATCCGCTGCACGTTGTTCTCCGGCTGGGCCTCGGTCAATCCGAGCGAGTTCACCTGCACGCCGTAGCGAAAGCGCAGGTGCTTGGGATCGCTCACGCCGTAGCGCTCGCGCCCCAGCTCCTCCCACAGAATGCCCATCGCGCGCAGCTTCGCGTGCTCCTCGACGAAGCGCACACCGGCGTTGACGAAGAAGGAGATGCGTCCGAAGACCTGGCCCATGCGCTCCGCGGGAACGCGCTCGCGCGCCGCGTCGAGCACGGCGATCGCGTTGCTCATCGCGTAGGCGATCTCCTGCACCGGCGTCGCCCCGGCCTCCTGCAGGTGGTAGGAGCAGATGTTGATCGGGTTCCACTTCGGGACGTGCTCGACCGTGTAGGCGATCATGTCGGCGATCAGTCGCAGCGAGGGCGCCGGACCAAACGCGTAGGTGCCGCGCGCAAGGAACTCCTTGACGATGTCGTTCTGCGTGGTGCCCTGCAGCGCTTCCTGGTTCACGTCCTGCTCCTCGGCGGCGACGATGTACAGCGCGAGCAGCCAAGCCGCGGTCGCGTTGATCGTCATCGAGGTGTTCATCTCGCCGAGCGGGATCCCGTCCATCAGCGCAGCCATGTCGCCGCGGTGAGACACAGGCACGCCGACCTTCCCGACCTCGCCCCGCGCGAGCTCATCGTCGGGGTCATAACCCGTCTGGGTGGGCAGGTCAAAGGCGACCGAAAGCCCCGTCTGACCCTTTTGCAGGTTGCGGCGATACAGCTCGTTCGAGGCCTTCGCCGTCGAGTGGCCGGCGTAGGTGCGCATCATCCACGGCCGGTCGCGCTCGGGCAGGCGTGGGTTGCGAATCTCGTCCATGCAGCCATTGTACGGACGGGTCACGCCCATTATCCTCCGGTCCCATGAGTCAGACGATCGAGCTACCCCGCGTGGGCTCGCCGGGAGGCGGCCTGGGAGAATCCTGGAAGGTGATCGTGCGCAACGACGATCACAACACCTTCGATCACGTAGCGCGCACGCTCGCACGCTACATCCCCGGCACGACGCTCGAGCGCGGACATGAGATCGCCAACGTGATCCACAACGCCGGCAAGGCGATTGTCTTCAGCGGCCACCAGGAGCGCGCCGAGCACTACTGGGAGCAGTTCAAGGGCGCCGGTCTGACTATGGCCCCCCTGGCCAGATAGCGATTAGGCGATCTCCCGGGAGCCGGAGCCGGAGCCGGAGCCGGCGCTCGGCGCCGACGCCGTTGGTGTGGCCGTTGGCGCTCGTGTGGCCGTTGGTATGCCCCTTGCCGGGCGGGGGCTCGGGCGACAGTTCGCCGCTGACTCTGAGATCCCACCAGCCGTAGAGCACCGGCACCTGGTAGGCGCCGGAGAAGCGCACCCGCAGGTCGATCATCTCCGGGCCTTCCCAATACCGTTCCCAATCGAGGTTGCGCTCGAACTCGGCGAGCTGCTGCATCTTGTAGCGATCGTCGCGCGCGCGGTAGACGGCGTAGGAGCTTGCCCCATAGCGCATCGCCAGCGGCGCGACCTCGTTCAGTGCGGCCTCCAGCGCATTGCCCTTGAAGCCCGTGGCGTACCACGGGATGATCACAGTTCCGTGCCTGTCGATCCCGCCCGCCATCTCAGGCGCCTACCTCTGCGTGGATCGCACCGGGGCCCTCGGCGGTCTTGCCCTGGCCCTCGGCATCGGCACCCACGAGGATCGAGATCTTGCCCAGATGCTTGTTTTCGAGCATCAGTTGGTGGGCTTCGGCGACGCCCTCGAAGCCGAGCGTGCGCCACAGCACCGGTCGGATCTGCCCGGACTCGATCAGCTCGTTGGCCTTCGTGCACTCATACGCGTTGGCGAAGTGCGAGCCAAGGATCTCCTTCTGGCGCATCCACAGGTAGGCGACGTTGAAGTCGAGATCGATCCCGGTCGTGCCGGCGCAGATCACGATTTTGCCGAACGTCTTGGCGGTGAACACCGAGGTTGGGAAGGTCGCTTTGCCGACGTGCTCGAAGACGATGTCGGGAGCGTCGCCGAGGATCTCCTTGACGCGCTTGGCGAAGCCGAGGGAGACCTTGAAGCGGGCCTTCTCCTCCTCGGGGCTCTCGCCGCCCTTGCGCATCATGCCCGCGAACTCGCCGCGGTCGATGTAGTCGACTGCGCCGAGCCGCTTGACCAGCTCGCCCTTCTCCGGTGAGGAGACGACCCCAACACAGTTGGCGCCCGCGGCGGCGCAAATCTGCGTGGCGAACACCCCCAGTCCGCCGGCGGCTCCCCAGATCAACACGTTCGCGCCGGCCTGCAGTTGACAGCGCGTGATCAGCATGCGATACGCGGTGAAGTACACCAGGCCGTAGGACGCGGCCTCCTCCCAGGTCAAGGCATGAGGCTTGGGCAGCAGCTGCTGGGCCTGCACCTTCGTGAACTGCGCGAACGAACCCCACGTCGTCTCATAGCCCCAGATCTTCTGCGAGGGCGCGGCCATCGGGTCCAGGCCGTGCACCTCGGGATCCTCATAGGAGGCCTGGTTGCAGTGCACGACCACCTCGTCGCCGACCTTCCAGCGGGTCACTCCCGCGCCGACCTTCCACACGATCCCTGATGCGTCCGAGCCGCCGATGTGGTGACCGAACTCGGGGTGGTCGCCATACTTCATCACCGATACCGGCTTGCCCAGCGCCGCCCACACGTTGTTGTAGTTCACGCCCGCCGCCATCACGCGCACGATCACCTCGAACGCGCCCGGCTCGGGCACCTCGATCTCCTCCAGCTGGAACGCGTCCTTCGGTTCGCCGAAGCGCTCCTCGCGGATGACCCACGCGGCCATCGTCTTGGGCAGCTCGCCCGGCTCGGCGCTTACCTCGGATACTCGTTGCAGATCGATCGCGGCCACGTGTGCTTGAACCTCGCGTGTCGGGGACGGTTACCGGGTATGCATCCTACCCGGGCAAGCGCCGCCGTGATGAGCGCGCCGGGGCTCGCGGGCGGTGCGACGCCGGCTCAGACCCGGAAGGGCAGCTCGACGACGGTCGCGCTCTCCGCGCCGTCTCCAACCGACACGCTCGCTCCGACCTGTGCCTCGCGACGCACGAGCCCCAGGCCGATCGGACCGAACGTGGGGGAGAGCGCCACGCTGCTCAGGCGCCCCACCGGCTTCTCACCCAGGCGCAACTCCACGTTCGGTGGCGAGGGCTCCGATAGGCGCAGGCCGCGCAGCAGACGGTTGGGCTTACCCTTGTAAAACAGCCGCGCCACCGTCTCCTGACCGACGTAGCAGCCCTTCGTGAAGCTCACCGCGCGCTCGTTCAGCCCGGCCTCCTGCGGGATCGTCCCCTCGTCCATGTCCACTCCGTAGCGCGGGCGGCCGTGCTCCACGCGGACGATCTCCGCAGCCTGCTCGGACACGACCATCGCGCCGCGCTCGCACAATGCCTCAGTCAGTCGTTCGGTGGCGGCGGAGTCGCAGAGCAGATCCACGCCTGTGTCCGTGCGCGCGGCCAGCGCCGCGATGCCGTCGATCTCGACCGGGACGTTCGCGTGCTCCGCGGCGGGCAGCGCCTCGGCGGCCGCGATGCTCGTTGCCTCGGGCCCGATCAGCGACAGCAACCCGCGCTCCACAGTGCGCTTGTGCAGCTGCAGTTCGTACCCGATCTTGAAGCGGCGGATCATGTCGAACAGCGCCTGGAGCGCCACGCGCTCGGTGTCGAGCAACAGTTCCTCACCGTTGGTCTCTGCGATGCTCTCGCCGTCATTCGGGGCGACGTCAAGGATGCGCAGGTCCCCGAGCATCTTGCCCTTGTGCGTCAAGAACGCCGCGTAGCACCCCGCGCCCGGCTCGAGCGCCTCGATGTCGTTCGTTACCTGACCGGCCAGGAAGGTCTTCGCGTCCGCTCCGCTCAACGCCAGCTTGCCCCGTTCGGAGCGATCGAGGAGCCCGCAGCGCTCGCTCAACGCCGCATACTCTTCCTCCAGTCGGGGGTTGTCGAGGATGAGATCGCCGGTGGCCATTCGAGTTCGAGCATAGCCACGCTAGGCTTCATCTCGATGGGCCTCGCCACCGACTTCCAGGAGATCGTCGACTCGCTGCCAGACGACTGGACCGACCTCGAGCTCGACCTGCGTCTCACCGACGAGTCGCGCTACGTCGAAGCCGCCGTCTATCTGGTCGCCTGCAACGCCCGGCCGTACTCTCATAACGACTGGCACTGGCGCCTGCTCGTGGCTCACCGCTTCGGCCACGCGGCCTCGGCGCCGACCACGCATGGCACGCTGGCGCTGCTCGACGACGCCGGCATCGCGGGCGAGCTGGCCGTACGCGAGCTGCGCTCGGGGCGCGCGGAGGTCGTGCAGATGTGGGGTCGCCCGCAGTCCGCGCGCGAAGAGTTCCAGCGGTTGCGCGCTCTCTGACGATGGCGCGAGTGCTCGCGCTCACTGCCGATCTGCTGTTCGGGTCGCGTATACAAGGCGACCTCAGCGCGGCTGGCGACGAGGTCGAGCTGATCGCAGACGAGGCGCGGTTGCGGGCACGGCTCGGGGAGACGGACAAGCCCGTGGCGGACGTACTCGTGGTGGACCTGACCGATGCAGAACTGGATGGGGCGACGGATCGTGGAAGTCCTGATCGGTGAGGGTGCGCTGAGTTCGGTCACGACGCTCGGCTTTTACTCGCACGTCGATGTACAGGCGCGCGAGCGGGCAGAGGGCGCCGGGTTCGATCTGGTCGTCCCCCGCTCGCGGATGGCCCGGGAGGGCGCTCAGCTCCTCGAGCGTCTGATCTCGAGCCGGCGGGGTTCTGGCTAGCTCGCCTGCGTTGCGTCCTCGCCGCCGAGGTCCGTGCGCGCGAGCTCCTCGGGGTCAAGCGGCACGAGCGCGCCGTTGGGCACACGCTGGCCGTTCGGCAGCCAGTGCCCCGTGCGGCCCGAGAGCGCTGCGCGGATGACCATGCCGTGACACACCACCAGCGCCGGCAGGGGACCCCGTTCGATCTCATCCACTGCCGCGCACACGCGCACCTCCTGCTCGGCGAAGGACTCGCCGCCGGGAAACGCGAAGGTGGGGTCGCCTGTGACGAACTTGGCGAACAGTTCGGGGGACTCGGCCTGCACCTCGCCGAAGGGTCGATCCGTCCAGTCGCCCGCATCGGTCTCCATCAGCCGCGCGTCCTCGTGCAACTCCAACCCGATCCTCGCGGCGACGATCTCGGCGGTTTCACGGGCGCGCAGCAGCGTGCTCGACCACAGCACCGCGAACCCGTGTGCGGCCGCACGCTCGGCCAGCTCGTGCGCCTGCTTGCGACCCAGCTCATCCAGTGGAACCGGCAGCTGGCCCTGAAATCGACCCTCAAGATTGTACGCCGTCCGGCCGTGGCGGGCGAGGTACACGCCCTTGCCCGTGCCCGGCCCCTGTGCGGACATGCTCTTGCTCAGCTGGGCTCGCGGGGGTGGGGGTCTGACACGCCGTGCTCGGGTGATGGGGCGGGTTTGGGCTCGCGCAAGAAGAGGAAGTGGTACAGCAGTGCCGCCACCGCCCCTCCCAGCACGGGTCCGGCGTACCAAACCCAGCCGTTGGCCCAATGGTCGCCCACGAGCTGTGGTCCGAAAGCGCGCGAAGGGTTCATCGCTGCTCCGGTGAACGGTCCGCCGAAGAGCACGTCGATCGAGATCGTCAAGCCGATCGCCAGCCCGGCGACCGCGTTGAACGGACCGCGCGTGTCGACGGCCGCGCCGAATACGACGAGCACGAGGAAGAACGTCAGGATCGCCTCGAGCAGGAACCCAGAGCTGGCATTGACACCGTTTCCGAGGGCGGGCACGCCCAGGTTGACCGCTTCGGTCGTAGCACGCGGGAGCAGCTCCTTGACGAGCAGGGCGGCGAGCGCGGCGCCGCCGAACTGCGCGACCCAGTAGATGCCCGCGAGCGCGGGCTTGATCCGCCGGGTGATGAGGAAGCCGAACGTGATCGCGGGGTTGAAATGGCCGCCCGAGATGTACCCGAGCGCGCAGACCATCACGCCGATCGCCAGCCCATTGGCGATCGCCACGCCGATCAGAGAGGTGTCATGGGCTACGCCGGCAGCCGCGGCCGCTCCGGCGCCGACGAAAGTGAGCGTAAACGCGCCGATCATCTCGGCGACCGCGCGACGCAAGGCATCTTCAGACATGCCAGGCAACTTACGATTGCGGTCGGACGGACTCGGTGGTCATACACTGCGGAGGGTGCGCCGCCGAGTGACCTTCTCGCGCAACCTGACGCTGTCGCTGTCGCGCACGTGTCGGTGCTACTGCAAGTACTGCGCGTTCGCCACCCACCAGGCGCACCTCTACTCGCCCGATGAGGTGATCGAGATCCTCGACGGCGCGGCCAGGCGCCAGGTCAAGGAGCTGCTGGTGTTGACGGGCGAGAAACCCGAGGTCAATCCGGGCGTCGCGGCGCGTTTGGCGGAGTACGGCCACGATGACTTCACCGCCTATGTGGTGTGGACCTGCGAGCGCGCGCTCGAGCGAGGGCTGTTGCCGCACACAAACTTGGGCGTGCTCTCGAACGAGGATCTCGCGCGCCTGCGCGAGGTGACAGCCTCGCAGGGGCTGATGCTGGAGTCGATCTCCGAGCGCCTGATGGAGACCGTGCACGCAGGCTCGCCGACCAAGCACCCGGCGCGCCGACTGGAGACGATCCGCGCGGCGGGCGAGCTGAAGATCCCGTTCACGAGCGGCATCCTCGTCGGGATCGGCGAGACGGAGGAGGAGCGCATCGCCTCACTCGAAGCGATCGCCGCGGTGCACTCAGAGCACGGTCACATCCAGGAGGTGATCCTGCAGAACTTCGTGCCGCACCAGCGCTACTACGGACAGGAGCCGGCCGAGATCGCCGATGCAGCGGCGCGCGCCTACTGGCAGACGGGCGTCGCCGAGGACAGCGAGAGCGCGCAGTTCGAGCGTCCGAGCCTGCCGCTGCCCGACTGGGCCTGTCCGGTCTCGATCGACGACATGAAGCGGCTGATCGTCGAGTGCAAGCGGCTGATGCCGGACGTGGGCATCCAGGTGCCGCCGAACCTCGCCGACTGGTGGGGCGAACTGGTCGCGGCCGGTGCGACCGACCTCGGCGGGCTGAGCGCGAACGGCGATCACATCTCGCCCGAGCATCCCTTTCCCTCGCCCCATCAGGTTCGCAAGGGGCTGCAGCGCGACGGCGTCGCGCTGACCGAGCGCCTGTGCGTCTATCCGCGCTACATCGACCCCGAGTGGATCGCGCCCGCGGTGCTGGACACGATCAAGGTCAAGTACTGGAGCTTCATCCCGCGACGCGGCTCCGGGCGCACCGAGCCACCGGCGCCGATCCGCTCCGATCTGGTCGCAGGTGCGGTCGAGAAGGGCCGCGACGGCGTCGCGCTGAGCGCGCAGGAGCTGACAGCGATGTTCGCCGAGACGCGTCCCGAGGCAATCGAGGCGATGCGCGAGGCCGCCGATGAGCTGCGCTCGGAGCTGGCAGGGGAGACGGTCACGTTCGTGGTCAACCGCAACATCAACGTCTCGAACGTCTGCACCGTCGGCTGTGCCTTCTGCGGCTTCGGTCAGGGCAAGCGCTCGCCCGATGCCTACGAACACGATCGCGAGGAGTTCGCGCGACGTGTGCAGGAAGCGGTCGACTACGGCGCGAGCGAGCTCTGCATCCAGTCGGGCATCCATCCCGACTGGAGCCTTGA
Source organism: uncultured Solirubrobacterales bacterium (assembly GCA_963714025.1). Lineage (GTDB taxonomy): Bacteria > Actinomycetota > Thermoleophilia > Solirubrobacterales > Solirubrobacteraceae > Palsa-744. Next base: position 732,174 of record OY970221.1, on the reverse strand, counting down.
GGACTATCTCGGCTGGCTGCGCTTTGCCAAGCAACTCGCGCCACAGCTGCACCTGCATGCGTACAGCCCGATGGAGATCGCACACATGTGCGACATCTCCGACCTCGCGCCGGGCGAGGTCTTCGCGCAACTGCGCGAGGCCGGTCTCGGATCGACGCCGGGGACGGCCGCCGAGGTGCTGCACGATGGCGTGCGCGAGCGCATCTCACCGAACAAGCTGCCGGTCGCGCGCTGGGTGCAGATCATCGAAGCCTCGCACCGCGCCGGTCTGCGCTCGACATCGACGGTCATGTTCGGCCACATCGAGGAGCCGTGGGAGCTCGCCGAGCACATGCGCGTCGTGCGTGAGCTGCAGGAACGCACCGGCGGCATCACCGAGTTCGTGCCGCTCTCGTTCATCCCCTTCCAGACGCTGCTCGGGCGCACGCACGGCGTGGAGGAGATCTCGCGCGAGGAGAACCTCAAGCACACGGCCGTCTTCCGCCTCGCGCTCGGGCGCACGATTCCCAGCTTGCAGGCGTCGTGGGTGAAGATGGGCCTCGACGCGGCCACCGAGTCGCTGCGCTGGGGTGTCAACGACCTTGGTGGGACGCTGATGGAGGAGTCGATCAGCCGACTCGCCGGCAGCTATCACGGCACCAAGCTCGACCCCGACGAGCTGATCGCAGCCGCGCACCGCGCCGGGCGCCCGGCGGCCGAGCGCACAACGCTGTATGAGATCGTGCGTCGCCACGAGCTTGCCGTCGCCGCTTAGTACGAGCTTGCCGTCGTGGCTTGGTAGGGCCCTCTCAACCGGATCGCCCCGACACGCGGCCCGATTTCGGAGGGTTATCAGCGGAACATGTCCTCCTCCAGAGGTCGCAGCAGGGCGGCTACGCCCGGGCCGTCCTCGGTAGTGACGAACCGCTCGAGACCCTCGATCAAGACCACGGGCTCGCGCGAGTCCTTCGCGCGTGCCAGGTCGGCGGTCGCGGCGGCCGCGTCGGCGACCGCCAGCCAGGTCGCGCGCAGCTGAAGGCCCGCAGCATCGGTCCGTCCGCGCCAGTCATCCAGCGGGATCATGCCGGCGCAGCCGAGCGCCACGTCGCACTGCCCGTGACGCCACGCGCGCCCAAAGCTGTCGGTGATCAGCACGGCGACGCTCACCCCCGTCAACTCCCGCAGGCGTGCGCGCAGTGCCCGTGCCGAGGCGTCGGGGTCGCGGGGGAGCACCACGAGCGTGTCCGTCATGCCCTCCGTGGAGGCGTTGGAGGCGTCGACGCCGGCGTTGGCGCACACGAAGCCGTGGTGTGTACGGCAGATCAAGATGCCGCGCTCGGAACGGAGAAGCTCGGTCGACTGATCGAGCACGACCTGGACTGCGCGCGGATCGCGCGGAGCGCCGGTCGCCGCTTCGGCCTCGGCAGCGAGCTCGCGGGCGCGCTCGCTCGGCTCGACGTCGGCGAGTGTGACGATCGCGCCCTCGGCCTTGGAGATGATCTTGTGGGCGATCACGACGAGTTGTCCGTCCGTGAGGTCGCGCGCAGGCCGGTGGCTCTGCAGGGCCGCGAATATCAGCCCGGCGAGATCGTCGCCCGGCCGCACCTCGGGGATGCCCGCGAGCGCGCGGGCGCTGAGTTCGCGTGTGCTCGTCATGTGTGCTCCAGTACGAGTGCTCTGGTCAGACGGCTTTGGCGACGGGGATCGCTTGCGCGGGTGGCAGGCCGAGAACGGCACGGGTACGGGGGGCATGACCATGTGCGTCTGCCAATCGTCTACGCAGAACGGCAAGGTCCGCGTCGGTGTCGACGTCCAGCAGCAATGACGCAGGCCGCTCGATCCGACAGCTCGCGTTTATGGCGCGTGCGAGGCCGAGATGGCGCTCGCAGCTGTCGGGGCCGAAGCTCGAGGTGATTGCGTCGGGCGGTGTGAGCAGCAGGCCGTTGGTACCCGTACCGTGGCGATCGGGCACGATCACCACCACAGGGTGTTCGCGTGCGGCGCCGGACGTCTCTGCCAACAGGGCGTCGATCTCCACGGGATCTAGTGCCGGGCAGTCGCCCGGTACGCACAGCACGCATTCGAAGCTCTCGGCCAACGCCCGTTCGATGCCGAGCGCGATCGCTGCGTTCTGGCCTGTCTCGGAGGTATCGGGCACGACCAGCGCGCCTTGGTAGTGGGCGGCGACGGCCACCGACTGCTCATTCGTGACGACGATCGTCTGATCCAGCGACGGGATGCTGCGCAGCGCCACGAGCACATCGCCCACCATCGCGCGCGCCAGGTCTGTGCGCAGAGAATCATCGACCCCGCTCGCGCCGAGGCGCTGCTTGGCTTCGGCAAAGCGCTTGACGGGCAAGATCGCGGCGGTGCGCACGACAAGAGCGTAGCCGCCCGCATCCGGCCGGTCGAATGCGCTGGCGGGCGGATGTGACTGAAGAATCATATAAGCTCGCTCACAGTGTTTCGGCCATGCGGTGCATGGCATTTCGAGAGTGTTCCAAAGGGGGCTCGTGTGTTCTCGTTGAGGCCGCGCATAGCGGCGTTTGCAGGTGCGTTGTTGCTGGCAATGATCGGATCGGCCGTGCCGGCTCAGGCGATCGTTGCCCAATCGCACATCACCACGCCGGGGGACCCGGCGTATCTGTTCGAGAACAACTCACCGTCCGCGACCTTCACGGTCGCCGGAACGGCCAATGTGCTCGAAGTGGACATCCGCTGCTATGACGGCTCGACTCCGACGAGCTACTCCACGATCGTCGAAAAAGCACCGGTGACGAGCGGCGCCTTCTCGGTGTCCGCGCCGCTTTCCAAACTGCCGAACCAGCCATGCGTCCTGCGCGCCGTGCCGACAGGAGACGCCGAAGCTCATCCCCCAGGACAGGGCGCCCCGTACGCCGGACCGCGTGTGCTCAGGTCGTCCTTCGAAATCTTCACGAAATCGAGTGTTGCGTACGACTACGAACAGGAATTCCTGACGCTCGGCGCCTATCTGGGAGTCGATTCGGTGGGCGACGAAGGTCTGTACTACTCCTACCTGTTTGCTCCCGGAACGCTGGCAAAGAGCGAAAGCGGTTTCTACGACAACGCGTCGTTGCAAACCGAAAACCAGCCCCCGTCGGGCTCGGCGACGCGCTCAGAGCTACAGGTCGACGGCACGAACGCCTACGCCCCGGACGGCGCCAAGCAGCTGGGCGAAGGCCTCCCTGCGAAAACACTGCTTCCGGGCACGCCATCGGTCACCGCCAGCACGACAGAAACCGCGCCTGGTGAATTCATCGTTCAGGAGAGCGACCCGATCGTGCAGTGCGCTCCGGAACCGAGCGTGTTCCCGCCGACCGAAAAAAGCTGTAAAGAATTCGTCCCCGTGGGCGTGCAGCTGAACCGCACGTGGCAGAGCACGCACGGCGATCGGGTTGCGCTGATGACCGACAGCTGGGTCTCGACCGACGGAGCGACGCACCATCTCTCGGCGCTGTACGACCAAGAAACGTCTGAGCACGGCACGGAAGGGGCTTTCGAGTTCCCCGGCGCCTCCTCGTTCTCGGCCGTGAGCGAAGGCCAGGCGGAGTCGACGCCTGGGGATTCGGCCATCTATTACAAGACGGATGCGGCCACGCCCGACGGCGGCGATCTGACGAACCCCCAGCTGGCGATCGTCTATGACACCCAGCCCAGCGGTGGTCAGGTGTCGTTCCATCAAAGCAGCGTCGGGAAACTGCCGATCTTCGAGATGCCCTATGAACGCACGATCACGCCCGGCAGCCCGTTCAAGCTGCGAATGGGCTTCGTGACCGAATACGAACTCGGCGCGGTCAGGGCGCTTGCCGGCGAAGTGCTCGCCGGCTACCCGCCGAGCGTGTCGATCGCCTCGCCCGCCAACGGGGCCGTCGTGAGCGCATCGACCGTCACGGTGACGGGCAGCGCGACGGACACCGGCGCGGTCGCCTCGGTGACGGTGAACGGCCATCCGGCAACGCTGGCGAGCAACGGGTCGTGGTCGGTGAGCGTGCCTCTGAATCCAGGTGCGAACACGCTGACCGCCCTCGCCACCGACCAGGCGGGGCTCACCGCCGGCAAGGCGATCACGGTCACCTACGCTCCCGCGCTGCCGGCGGCGCAGGCAGTGCAGGTGGACAATGCGAGCGGGGCGAACGGGAAGGTGACGTTCAAGGTCGCCTGCAAAGGGCTTGCCGGCCAGCAGTGCACGATCGCGGGGACGCTGACCACACGCGAGAAGCTGCGCGGCTCCAAGCCGGTGGCGGTCAGCGCCAAGCGCCACAAAGGCCCGAAGACGCGCACGAAGACCGTGACGGTGGGTGCCAAGACCGTCACGATCCCGGCCGGCAAGACGGTCACGGTCACGGTCACGTTGAACGCCACCGGGCGTAAATTGCTGTCTCGCTTCCACAAGCTCCCCGTGCACCTCAGCGCGGTGCTGGTGGTGGGCAAGACCAGGTCGACGGTGATCGCGCAGAACCTGACGATTATTCCGCCAAAGCCGAAGAAACCGAAGAAGCACGGGCACGGGCGCCACAAAGGCAGGCACTAGCCGCAGCCGCGGTCGGGCTCGATCCGCTTCGGGCCCGACCGTAGCTACCCGGCCAGCGCCAGCGCGAAGTCGAGCGTCTGTCGGGCGACGCTCGCCCTCGAGGCGGGGTCGTGCATGCGCGTGTCGATCTGCAGCGTAGGCAACCGCGCGACGTTCTCGTCCGCGACGATCCCGTCGAGCAGCTCGCCATAGAAGTCGGCCACGCCGTCGGCGCTGCACTCCAGTGCGGCAAAGGCCATGAAGGCGGCGGTGGGGCCCTTCAGGATCTCCCCGCCGACGACCGGGCTGACCGCGACTACGGGCGCGGGAGCGTCGGCGATCGCCTCGCGCATGCCGTGCACGGCGAGGATCGGTGCGATCGAGGCCAGCGGGTTGGACGGGCCGATCACGATCGCGCTCGCGCCGGCGATCGCAGCGAGCGCCTGCTCGCTCGGCCCGGCCTCCTCGGCGCCGCGAAACTCCAGTCCCTCGACGATGCCCTGGGCGCGCTCGCGGATCATGAACTCCTGGAAGGAGCGCCAGCCGGATGGGTTGCGCACCCACGTGCGCACGGGGTCATCGCTCATCGGCAGCACACGCGCGCGTACCCCGATCGCCATGGTCAGGCGTATCAGCGCCGCGGTGGGATTGAGACCTTCCTCATCCCGCATCCGTGCACGCTCCAAACACCAGGCGAGGTCGCGGTCGCCGAGGTTGAACCACACGTCGTGTCCGAGCTCGCGCAAGCCGTCCATGACCGCGAAGGTGTCCTCGCGCAGTCCCCAGCCGCGCTCGTCGATCAGATCGGCCAGCCAGAAGGACATGAGGTCGGGGTCCGGGGAGACGTGGGCGCCGTAGATCTCGACGTCATCGCCGGTGTTGGCGATCACGGTCAGGCGCTCGGGCGCCGCGAGCGCGTCGAGCATGCCCCGTGCCAGCTTGGCTCCGCCGGTGCCTCCGGCGAGCACCACCACATCTCGATCCGTCCTGCCGTCTTCGCTCACGTCCGCACTCGTCCTGTCGCGCTTGCGCTCAAGGGGACGTTACTCCCAGGAGGGATCGGGCAGTCCCGCCAGGCGGATGCCCGCGTGGACCTTGTAGCGGGCGTTCACGCCGATCAGCAGCGCGGTCAACGACTCGGTCGTGCGCGACATCTCCAGGCGCCCGCAGTCCACGCAGCGTAGACCCTCGATCCGCTCGATCAAGAGGGCTGCCTCGCGCTTGTCCGCGCGCGCGTCGCCGCAGACGAGCACGTCCTCGTCGAGCGCGTGGTCGAGGTCGCTCAGCTTGGCGGCGCTGACCGTGTGCAGGGCCGATACGACGCGCACGCCCGCGGGCGCCATCTCGGCCGCCTGCTCGGCGGCGGAGCCCTGCCACACGCCGAGCATGCGTGTCGCCTTGCCGCTGACCGCGGCCGCTAGCGGCACGGTCGCGTCGATCAGGAGCTGACCCGGGCGCAGCGCCTCGCGCAGGTTCGTGAGCGTCTCGGACTGGTTGCGAAAGGGAACGCTCAGGATCACCGTGCCCGCCTCGCGCACCGCGCCCGCGTTGTCGTAGCCGGCGAACGAGCCATCCGGAACCGCGGCGGCCGCCCTTGTCGCGGTTTCGACACCGCGCTCGGGGTCGCGCGAGCCGATCGCGATCGGAATGCCCGTGCGGGCAAGGCGGATGGCCAGACCGAAGCCGAGCGAGCCCGAGGCGCCGACGACGGCGACCGCATCGGTGGGGGAGGATTTCGGCGAAGGCACGGCGGCCGAGTATAGGCTTCGGTGGATGAGACTCGAGGGCAAGACCGCGCTCGTCACCGGCGGAGCGTCGGGCATCGGCGCCGCCACTGCGCGGCGACTGGCCGCGGAGGGCGCGCGGGTGGCGATCGGAGATCTGGATCTGGACGGCGCGCGCGCGGTCGCCGGCGAGCTGGACGGGTTCGCATGCCTGCTCGACGTCTCGGACACGGGCTCGGTGCGAGACGGCGTCGCCGCGACCGTCGAGGAGCTTGGGGATGTCGATGTGCTCGTCAACAACGCCGGGACCGACCGCTTCTCGTACTTCGTCCACACCGACGAGGAGCTGTGGGACTTCGTCCTCGGCGTGAACCTCCGCGGGGTGATCGCGGTCACGCACGCGGTGCTGGGGCGGATGCAGGAGCGTCGCAGCGGCTGCGCGATCGTGAACGTCGCCAGCGAGGCCGGTCGCGTGGGCTCGCAGGGCTCGGTCGTCTACTCGTCCGCGAAGGCCGGTGTGATCGGCTTCACCAAGGCGATCGCCCGTGAGAGCGCGCGCTACCGCGTGCGCTGCAACGCGGTAGCTCCCGGGCCGATCGAGACGCCGCTGCTGAACAGCGCGCCGCAGACGCTGGGCGAGATCGGCGAGCGCCTGAAGCAGGGCATGGTGGACGCCACCGTGATGGGTCGCGCGGGCGAGCCCGAGGAGGTCGCCGCCGCGATCGCCTTCCTGGCGAGCGAGGACGCCTCGTATGTGACCGGGCAGACGCTGAACGTCAGCGGCGGGCTGTCGATGTGGTGAGCCTGCCCGAAACAATCAAGGTTCGCGAGGTCGGGCCGCGCGACGGCTTTCAGAACGAGCCCGAGGTGATCCCGACGGAACGCAAGGTGCAGCTGATCGACGCGCTCGCGCGCACCGGGATCGGGCGATTGGAGGTCACCAGCTTCGTGCGCCCCGACGTGATCCCGCAGCTCGCTGACGCGGAGGAGGTGCTGGCGCGGATCGACGTGCCGGCTGGGGTGGCCGTGAGCGTGCTGATTCCCAACGAGCGCGGTCTCGATCGCGCGCTCGAGCTGCGCGAGCGCCTCGGTGCACGGGGCGGCCGGGCGGCGTTCGATGAGATCAGCGTGTTCATGTCGGCTTCCGAGACGCACAACCGCAAGAACGTCAACCGCTCGATCGCCGAGTCGCTGGCGGGGTTGGAGGTCGTGCTGGCACGCGCTCGTGCCGAGGGACTGCGCTGCGAGGGCGTGATCTCGACCGCCTTCGGATGCCCCTACGAGGGTCGCATCTCGGCAGAGCGCGTGCTCGAGATCGCGGAGCGCCTGAGCGATGCGGGCGCGCAGGAGATCGGGTTCGGCGATACCACCGGCATGGCCAACCCGCTGCAGGTGGGGGAGCTGTTTGTGGTGTGGCGCGACGGACTGCCCGACGTCGAGCTGACCGCTCACTTTCACAACACGCGCGGGCAGGGTCTTGCAAACGTGCTCGCCGCGCTGGAGGCCGGCGTGGAGAGCTTCGAGTCGAGCTTCGGCGAGCTCGGGGGATGTCCGGTACCGGCCGGGGCGACGGGGAACATCGCCAGCGAGGACCTCGTCTCGATGCTGGAGGAGATGGGGATCGAGACCGGCATCGACCTGGACGCGCTCGTCGCCTGCGCGCGCCAGGCGCAGGAGGTTCTTGGACGGCCACTGGGGAGCCACACGCTCGTGGCGGGACCTGTGGCTTGGGGTTGACGACGGGCGGAGTTAGACCGTCGTGACGGTCGCCTCTGCCTCTGCGGCCGCCTCGCGCATCGCCGCCACGCAGTACTCCTGAACGGCGACCTCCATCTCCAGGCTCCGCGAGAGCGTGGGGCGGGCCGAGGCGTCCATCACGAGCTTGGCGCGCCCGACGGCGACGTGGGAGTTGGCGAGCAGTTCGTCCACGAGCGTCTGCGTGGCCGCCTCGAGCTCCTCGGCGGGCACGACGCGATTGACCAGCCCGATGCGATGGGCCTCGGCGGCGTCGATCGTCCCCGCGGTCATGATCAGCTCCTTCGCCCGTCCAAGCCCGACGACCGCGGGCAGCCGTGAGGAGCCGCCGACGTCGGGGATGATCCCGAAGCGGACCTCGGGAAGGCCAAACTGGGAGCCCTCCGAGGCGATGCGCAGGTCACAGCCGAGCGCGACCTCCAGGGCGCCGCCGACGCAGGTGTGGTGGATCTGGCAGACGACCGGCTTGGGCATCTGCTCGCAGAGGTTCGCGCAGTCCAGGAACACGCCGCGGAAGGGACGCAGGACCGTGGGGTCGCCGGCGAAGGCCGCGAGCTCGTTCAGGTCCACGCCCGCAGAGAACACGCGACCCTCGCCGCGCAGCACCACACAGTGCACGGAAGCGTCGGCCGCCGCCCCGCTCAGAGCCTCGCGGAGCTCCACGAGCAGGGCCTGGCTCATCGCGTTGCGCTTGTCCGGGCGGTTGAGGACGACGTGGCGGACGGCGCCGCGGTCTTCGGTGGTGACGAGGCTCATTGTCTGGATCGTCCTTTCTCTAGCTCAGGTCGAGCACGGTCGTGGGGGCCTGGATCTCCTCATCATGGCCCTCACGGGGCACGATCGCGGTGCCGACGGCGAAGAACTCGATCGTGTGGCTGCCCCAGCCGTGGCTGGTCTCATGTAGGTTCACGCCGACGATGCCCTCGGCGCCGGTTTCCTGGGCCTCGGACTGCATCCGCTCCATCGCCAGCTCGCGCGCGTCATACAGGGCCTGGGTGAAGTTCGAGAGCTCGACGTTGCGTCCGGTCTGGGCCATCGACTGGAGCATGCCGCGGTGGGCGACGTGGTAGACGCAACTGCCCATGACCATGCCGACGGGGCGGTGGCCGGTGTGCAGGAGCGTCCAGAAGTCCTGGCCGGAGAGATCGCTGGTGAAGGGGCGCCCGCTGGGAGCGCGGTGCAGGACGCCGTCGCGATGCTTGACCGCGGTGCCGATGGCGATGAACTCGGCCATGTCCTGGCCCCACTCGTAGCGACCGATGTCCAGGCGCACGCCCACGACGCCGTCGGCGCCCAACTGGTCGGCCTCCTCCTCCATGCGCGTCATCGCGAGCTGGCGCGCGCCGTACATGGCCTCGGAGAGGACGGTCATCTCCTGCGATTTCTTCCAGCCCGAGAGCTGCATGCCGATGTGGTAGATCGAGCTGCCCACGACCAGTCCGAGCGGCTCGAAGCCGGCCTGCTTGACGAGCAGGAACTCGTTGACGGACAGGTCGGAGGTGAACAGGCCCGCGCGGTTCTGCTCCAGGCGCGCGCGGCCCGCCTCCGGCACTCCCTCCAGGGAGGATGGGTCATAGGCGGTCTCGTGCTCGTCGGTCATTTCGGGCTCCTTGTCATGCGAACAGGTCGAGTACGGGTTCGGGGGCTTGGACGGCGGCGTTCTCGTGCTGATGGATGGCGGTGCCGATCGCGTTGAAGGTCACCATCAGCCCTTGGATCTCGCGTCCACCGAAGCCACCGACGGCGCCCCCGATGCCGCCTCTGAGCGTGTGCGGCCGGGCGGTGTGTCCGATGCGCACGCCGACCACGCCGGCGGCGCCGAGTGAGTCGGCCTGGCGGGTAATCTGGGTCATGACCGACTCGCGGGCGCCGTAGAAGGCCTGGGTGAATTCGCTCAGCTCGAAGTTCTGCGTTGCCCCGCCCATTCCCATGCTCATCAGCCCGCCGCCCGCGCCGAAGGAGTAGCCGGCGAAGAACACCGAGCTCCACGCGACGATCCCGGCGGGCTCGATCCCGGCGCGCAGCAGCAGGGCGTAATCGGCGACCGACAGCTCGGTCAGGACGGGCTGCTCACGGCGGGAGTCGGCGCGGCGCACGGCGGTCCCGAGCACCATGTGCTCCAGCGCGAGCCGGCCGCCTCCGGCGCCCGAGCCCAGTTCGGATTCGCCCGCGCGGGTTTCCACGCCGACGACGGCATCGGCGTCGATGCGCAGCGCCTCCTCGGCGAGCCGATCCAGGGCGCGCGTGCGGACCTCGTTGAGCGCCTGCGAGAGCGTGTTCAGCTCGATCATGAAGGTGCCGCCGACGCCGAGAGGCCCCATCCTCCCGGCTGAGCCCACGCTTCCTGATAGCCCATCTGGTAGATCGAGCTGCCCATCACTTGCGAGAGCGGCGTCAGGCCCAGCTGGCGGCAGAGCGCGAAGCCGTTGATCGTCAGGTCCGATGTGAACGCTCCGCCACCGCCACGCTCGCGCAGCTCGTCCAGCCGCCGCTCGGCCGAGAGGGGAATGTGCCCGGCTTCGATGCGCGCGAGCGATTCCGCCTGCTCGCGCTCCTGCTGTGCATCTTGCGTCGGTTCGGGCATCTCAGCCGAGCAGTCCCTCAAGCGCCGAGCGCGCCTGCGCGCTGCGCTGCGCCTCGGTTTGCAGCTCGGCGGTGAGCGCCGCGATCCAGGCGTCGGGGGTCAGGGGCTCGCGCTTGATCGAGATGCCGCCGACCTCGCGCCCGCGAAAGCCCTCGATCTGCTCGTCGGAGACGTTCAGCTCATAGGTGCTGCCGCCGACCTCGACCGTCAGCCGGCGCACGCGCTTGGCGCCGCGGCCCAGCAGGCCGCCGCCGTGGCGCTCGACACGGCAGCGCCCGGGCAGCGAGGACTCGAGCTTGGCGGCGAGCACCTCGACCGAGACTCGCAGATCGCCGCCATCGGCGCGCAAGCCGGCCGCAGCGAGATCGAACGTCTCCTCGGAATCCACAGACTGAGGCTACCTGGACTCGGCGGCGCGGGTGGGGATATAGGCTGCGCTCACAAACGGAGACCAAACGGAGGGCTGATGGCGTTGCAGCAGCTGAAGCAGGTGGGCGTGCTCGGAGCGGGACTGATGGGACACGGGATCGCGCAGGTGGCGGCGCAGAGCGGCTATGAGGTGGTGCTGCGTGAGGTCGATGAGGCGACGCTCGCGAAGGGGATCGGCAAGATCGAGAAGCAGCTCGCGCGCGCGGTCGAGAAGGGGAAGTCACGCCAGGAGGACGCCGACGCGGTGCGCGGGCGGATCAAGGGGACGACCGACTACGAGGACCTCGCCGACTGCGACCTGGTGATCGAGGCGATCACCGAGAACCTCGCGCTGAAGCTCGCGATGTGGAAGGAGCTCGACCAGATCGTCAAGCCCGAGGCGGTGTTCGCGACGAACACCTCCTCGCTGGCCGTGATCGACCAGGCGGCCGCGACGAGCCGTCCCGAGCGGTTCGTGGGGCTGCACTACTTCAACCCCGCGCAGGTGATGAAGCTGGTCGAGGTCGTGCGCTGCGTGACGACCTCCGAGGAGGCGTTCGCGGTCGGCCTGGAGTTCGCGAAGTCCGAGGGCAAGCTCGCGATCCCGACCAAAGACCGCGCGGGGTTCATCGTCAACCGACTGCTGGTGCCGTATCTGCTCGACGGGATGCGCGCCTACGAAGAGGGCGTGGGCTCGATCGCCGAGATCGACGAGGCGATGAAGGCAGGCGCGGGGCACCCGATGGGCCCGCTGACGCTGTCGGACTTCGTCGGGCTGGACACGCTCGGGTCGATCTGCGACGTGCTCTTCGACGAGTTCCGCGAGCGGCGCTTCGCGCGACCGCCGGTGCTGCGCAAGATGCTCAGCGCGGGCTGGTACGGGCGCAAGTCGGGGATGGGCTTCTACGACTACTCGGGCGAAGCGCCGGTCGAGAACCCGGGCATCTGACGCGCGCGGGCGTCCGGTCAAGCGCGAGACAAGCAGAGCGGGCGCAACGAATGAGCGAACTGGGCGGAGCGCACAGCGGATGAGCGATCTGGGCGAGGCTAGGAAGCGCGCGCTCGCGGGCGGGCCCGAGCGCCATCGCGAGAAGGCCGCCGAGCAGGGCAAGCTGCCGGTGCGCGAGCGCATCGCGCTGCTGCTCGACCCCGAGAGCTTCGCCGAGGAGGCGCTGCTGGCCAACTGGCAGGAGGATGGGCTGGGGGCCGACGGGGTCGTTACGGGCGTGGGGACGGTGGACGGCAGGACGGTCGCGCTGATGGCCAACGATCCGACTGTCAAGGCCGGCTCGTGGGGTCCGAAGACGGTCGAGAAGATCCTGCGCATCCAGGAACGGGCGCTGGGGCTGCGCGTGCCGATGGTCTACCTGGTCGACTCGGCCGGGGCGCGGATCACCGATCAGGTGCAGATGTTCCCCGGCCGGCGCGGGGCGGGGCGGATCTTCTACAACGAGGTGCGCATGTCCGGCGTGGTGCCGCAGGTGTGCGTGCTGTTCGGTCCGAGCGCCGCGGGCGGCGCCTACATCCCGGCCTTCTGCGACATCGTGATCATGCGTGAGGGCAACGCCTCGATGTACCTCGGCTCGCCGCGCATGGCCGAGATGGTGATCGGCGAGCAGGTCAGCCTGGAGGAGATGGGCGGCGCGCGGATGCACACCGGCGTGAGCGGCTGCGGGCACCAGCTGGTGAAGAGCGACGAGGATGGGATCGCGCTTGCAAGGCGTTATCTCGGCTACATGCCGCAAAATTGGGAGACCCACCCGCCCACGCAGAGCTCGCCCGCGACAGGCGCGGCGGGGCCGGCGTCGAGCGTCCCGATCGAGGAGATCGTGCCCGCGGACGAGAACAAGCCGTTCGACATGAAGGAGCTGATCGACGCGGTCGTGGACGCGGGCTCGATGCTCGAGGTGCACCCGCGCTGGGCGAAGGAGCTGATCGTCTCCTACGCGCGCCTGGACGGGCATGCGATCGGGATCGTCGCCAACCAGCCCAAGCAGAAGGGCGGCGTGCTGTTCGGCGACTCCGCCGACAAGGCCGCGCGGTTCATCGCGACCTGCAACGCCTTCAACGTGCCGCTGCTGTTCCTCGCGGACGTGCCCGGGTTCATGATCGGCACGAAGGTCGAGCGCGAAGGCATCATCCGTCACGGCGCCAAGATGATCAGCGCGGTCAGCGAGGCGACGGTGCCGAAGATCTCGGTGATCGTGCGCAAGGCCTACGGCGCCGGGCTGTACGCGATGGCCGGACCGGCCTTCGAGCCCGACTGCTGCATCGCCCTGCCGAGCGCCTCGATCGCGGTGATGGGCCCGCAGGCGGCGATCAACGCGGTCTACTACAACCAGCTGCAGGCGATCGCCGACGAGGACGAGCGCGCCCGCAAGACCGAGGAGCTGCGCCGCGAGTACGGCGAGGACATCGACATCCTGCACCTCGCCTCCGAGATGACGATCGACGCGGTGGTGCAGCCCGCGGAGCTGCGCACGGAGCTGATCCGACGCTTCGTGCACGCGAGCTCCAAGCGGCGCGAGTGGCCCGCGAAGCGCAACGCGGTCACGCCCGTCTGAGTACGGGCCGACCCTGCGCATGCGCAGGGTGGCGCAGGCGCGCATGCGCGCCTGCGAGGCAGGGCCGCATGCGGCCCTGCTGCCGTGCCGCATGCGGCACGGCTCCGGCGGGCGCATGCGCCCACCGGCGGGACCGCGCATGCGCGGTCCCGTTCCCAACGGTCGGCCGGGCGATTCAGGAAGCCGACGGGTAATCCGGCGCCGGCGGCGGTGCAGCGGGGGTGCCGGCGGTGCGCGTCTGCTCGTCCTGGAAAGGGGGATAGGTCTCGGTGAGCAGGTACAGGTAGGCGTCCGAGCGCGCGATGTAGGAGTTCGCAAGCACCATCAGGTCATACAGGCCGCGCGGCATCTTGCCGGTGATCACGATCACGATCCACGCGCCGATCGCGCCGATCTCGAGCAGGATCGTCATCACGTAGCGCAGGATCGCGATCGGGATCGCGAGGATGATGCGAAAGAGCGTCTTCAGGCGGCTGTACTGCTCGAGCGGCTCGAACTGCATCCGCACCGGATAGGCCGGATCGTCGGAGCCCCCAAACGAGGGGTACGGGTCGGTGAGCAGGTAGGTGTAGGCCGTGAAGCGCGCCGTGAAGCGCGTGAAGCCCGCGATGAAGTCATACAGCCCCCGCGGATAGCGCGCGGTGAAGACGATCGCGAACCACGCGATCACGACCGCGACGAGGGCGACGATCGCGTAGAGTACAGCCAGATCGCCAGCGGGATCGCGAGGATCAGGCGAAAGAACGCCGTGAGACGACTGCGCGACTCGGCGTAGTCGGCCTCGAAGGTGACGGGATAGGACACGAGATGTTCCCCCTCTGTGGTCGTAAAGCAGCGGATGCTCCTCGGCGATCATCCTAAAGGGCGGAACGGTGGGCGTGTCGCTTGCTTGTCCGCATGGCCGAACGGCCGAGGCGGGAGCGGATCGACTAGATTCACGGGCGTGGACGCGAGCGACCTCGCATACGCCGGTCTTGCCCGCCAGGCCGAGCTGATCGCCGCGGGCGAGGTGAGCTCGCGCGAGCTCGTGGACGTCTGCCTGGAGCGCATCGAGCGGCTGAACCCCAAACTGAACGCCTTCCGGGTCGTCTTCGACGAACGCGTGCGCATGGAAGCCGACCAGGCCGATGCCCGTCGCGGCGCGGGCGACGGCGATCGCCCGCTGCTGGGGGTGCCGATCGCGGTGAAGGACGAATTCGACGTCGCCGGCGAGGTGACCACGTTCGGCACGAACGCCTACGGCGAGCCCGCGCGCGAGGACTCGGAGATCGTGCGCCGCGCCCGCGCGGCCGGGGCGATCGTGATCGGCAAGACACACATGCCCGAGCTCGGCGCCTTCCCGTGGACGGAGTCGCCCACTTGGGGAGTGACGCGCAACCCGTGGGACCTGCAGCGCAGTCCCGGCGGCTCCTCCGGGGGCAGCGCCGCGGCGGTCGCCGCCGGTCTGGTGAGCGCCGCGCTGGCAGGCGACGGTGGCGGCTCGATCCGTTTCCCTTCGGCCTACTGCGGCCTGTTCGGGCTGAAGACCCAGCGCGGGCGGGTGCCGCTGGCGCCGCATCTCGACGCCTGGCACGGCCTGTGCGTCAACGGCGTGGTGGCGCGCACGGTGCACGACAACGCCCTCTTCTACGACGCCATTGCCGCCGGGACCGCCGACCCGGGCGCGCCGGCGGTCCCGCCGAGCTCGTTCCTGGCCGCGCTCGGGCAGACCGGGAGCGGCGCTGGCACCGGCGGCTCCGCGAACGGCGACGCCGGCGGCCGCCCGCTGCGGATCGCCGTCTCGAGCAAGCTCCCGCCCTCACCGCTGACGAAGCTCCACCCCGAGAATCGCGCCGCGCTGGATGAGACCGTGGCGCTGCTGCGCTCGCTCGGCCACGAGGTGAACGAGCGCGAGATCGACCACGGCCCGCTCGCACCCGCGGCCGAGTTCACGGCGATCTACCTGCACAGCCTCCGCGAGGAGGCCGCCACCTTCGCGCACCCCGAGCGCCTGGAACGGCGCATCCGCTCGCTCGCGCGCCTGGGCGGAATGCTGCCGCCGGGCGCCCTGGACTGGGCGCTCGGTCGCCGCGAGGCCTATGCGGCGCGATTGAACGCCCCGCTGGCCGACCACGATGTGCTGCTGACGCCCGTCACCCCGGCACCCCAGCCATCGATCGGCGCCTGTGAGGGCCACGGCTGGCTATGGACGACCGCGGTGGCCGCCGCGACCGTCTCCCACGCGGCCTGCTGGAACCTCACCGGCCAACCCGCCTGCTCGGTGCCCGCAGGGTTCGCCGCGGACGGCCTGCCGCGCGCGGTGCAGATCGTGGGGCGCCCGAACGACGAGGCCACGCTCGTCGCGCTCGCCGCCCAGATCGAAGCCGAGCGCCCGTGGGCGCAGGAGCGCCCGCCCGGGTTCGAGTAGCGCCCCACGACGATCAGATCGAAAAGTGCGGCGGGTGGGAGTCGAACCCACACGCCCTTGCGGACAGAGGCTTTTGAGGCCTCCGCGTCTACCATTCCGCCACCGCCGCAACGAACGCCAACTATAAAGGCCGCGTGCGCCCGCGCGGCCCGGGCTCAGGCCAGGTGGGGAGTGGGCGCGTCCGGGTAGGAGCGTCCGCCCGACAGCGGCGCGGGGCGCTCCACCTCGACGTTCCAGCCCTGCGCGAAGCCGCGCATGGCGAAGGCGATCAGGAGCATCTGCACCGGCACGACCAGCAGCGTGATCGTCCCCAAGAGGCCCGCGTTGATCCCCGGCTGGGCGAAGCCCGATTTGTCGCGATCGAACCAGAACGGTCCGGCGACGAGCGCGAACACGAGCAGGATCACCGCCAAGGCCGCTGCGACCGGCAGCACGCCCCGGCGCCAGCGCGCCGCGTAGAAGGCCAGCAGCAGGTAGATCAGGACGTAGGCCACCTGAATTGGCCAGGCGCTTTGCAGCACCGACCAGCCACCCACCGTCACGATCAGCACGAGCGCGGCGGAGATCAGCAGCAGCAGCACCACCGTCACGCGCGTGGCCTGCGCGACCGGCTTGTCGCGGTTGGGATACGTGATCACGGTCGCCCGCGAGGGCTCCAATGGGCCTTCAGCTGAAGACATCGTGACGATGACCATACAATCTCAAGCGGTCCCCGTGCGGCCAGCACGCACGATGGCTCCAGATGCGCGCGTGGTGGAATTGGTAGACACGCCGGCTTTAGGTGCCGGTGGGCGCTAGCCCTTGGGGGTTCGAGTCCCTCCGCGCGCATGGTCCCGCCCAAGGCCCGGTCGCTGCATCGGGTCTAGCCGGTGTAGCCGTTTTTGACTTCGGTGATGCGCGACAGTTTGAGCGAGCTGCTGGTGGGGGAGAGGAAGTCGGGCGGCTGCAGGGTCTCCAGGCGGTCGTCGTAGTTGTAGTTCTTCGTGAAGCCCGTGCCGGTGCTGCCGCTACCGGTGCCCACGGGCCCGCGCCAGAATTGGGCTATCGATCCCCAGACGTTGAGGTAGCCCAAGTGTTTACCGCA
This sequence comes from uncultured Solirubrobacterales bacterium, assembly GCA_963714025.1. Lineage (GTDB taxonomy): Bacteria > Actinomycetota > Thermoleophilia > Solirubrobacterales > Solirubrobacteraceae > Palsa-744. The sequence goes on along the minus strand of OY970221.1, from coordinate 715,138 downwards.
TTTGAAGTTGTCAACGATAAAGGAGTGGGCCGTGCTGAGTATGGCGGCATCGATGGTTGGTTCGAATGGTTCGGCGTTTTCAGCATCACATCCGGATGATGCGTTTTGGTATTCACAGAATCCTTCTTTGAAGTACGTATCGCCGCTTCCGCACTTAATGCATTCTCGTTTCGTCGGTTCGAAGGTTTCGCTGTTGCCACATTTTGCACATTCCCAACTGCCCGCATAGGTGTATCCGGAGTTGCAGTTTGTAGTCGCGCATTTTTTTTCGCTTGCTACGTACTGATCGCCGGTCGGACATTTAGCACATTTTCCTTCACCCGTGAGGTATGTTTCGTTGGTGCCGCAGCTGGTGCTTGCGCACTTTTTTTCACTCGTAATGTAATCCGGGTAGTTGCTGGGGCATTTCTCGCATTTCCCTTCTCCAGTAAGATATGTATAGCCGCTCGTGCAGTTGGTGCTCGCGCACTTTTTTTCGGTCGAGAGATATTCATAGCTGCTGCTGCATTTCTCGCATTTACCTTCGCCAGCGTAAGAGTATCCGGTTTTACAGCCCACCTTGCTATAGCACGTTCCGCCGAATGATTCATATTCGCTGGTGGGAGTGCAGTTGCCATGCGTTTTAGTTGGCGCAGTTTCGAACGTAGGTTCGGCCCTGGTGGTCGTCGTCAGGGTAGCGGTTTCCCGTTTGGTGAGAGTGGTTTCTGGGGCCACTTCGATCGAGCCTTCAAAGCTGGGTTTGGACAGAGTTCCAGTATATGTTTTCTGGACTGGATGGTAGACGCGAACAAAATTAGTCGCGATCAATCCCAGCGTGGCCGAGCCGGTTGGTTTACCCGATGATTCGTGGGTGGTCGTCAGGCTTCCGGTGACGATCACGTCATTCGCGGCGGCGATCGTAAGGGATTCCGTGTATTCGCCCTTGACGTACACGTTGCCGCAGTTGGTGTCGCCGGTGTAGTTTGTTCCATACGGCGAGTACTTGATCGGGCAGCTGCCGTTGTTTTCGACGTAGATCAGTCCGTTGGGCGGGAAGTTTTTCGTCGGTTCTTTCACGCCGGCGCTGTTGGTGACGGCAATGGTGTTGTAGGGAGTGCCTGCTTTGAGTTCGAGCGTCGTCTTGCCTTTGAGCTTGTAGTCCGTTTCCGCGGCTTCGATGAGTTCGCTGTCCGATTCGGGCGGCGTTAGCGTAGGGCCTTTTTCGGTGTATTCACCGAGGATTTCGGGAGTGTTGGAGCACGAGCCGCCGGCACTGTAGTGGCCGCCGTTCATTTCAATTTTGTCTTCTTTGTTGCGACCGAACACAGGCTTGGAGGTGCCTTCGGCACAGATTGCCGCCGCGTCGTTGGTGTGCATCGGGCCGTTGACTTTATCGGTGGGCGCGAACTCGATCGTGCCACAGGTGGTTAGCAGGTTGTGTTCTTTGCGGTATGCGTAGTAGTGTTCGCATTCGGTCGGTTCTGGGCTTTGAGCGGCGGGGTCGAGGATCTCGTAGTTCGTGAGGTAGACATAGTTGATGAAGCCCGGGTGCGTGAACGTGGCAACGAGTGTGCGCGTGGTCGTTTTCGTCCCTTCGACGGCCGTGCCGGTTGACGCTATGCGGAAGGTGCCGATGGCCGAACCCGTCGTTTGCAGGATGGCGGCCTGTTTGCCGGTCTTGCATTCGGCTTCGGTGTGTTCTTCGGAGTGCAGGGTGATGACCTTGTACTTCTCGTCTTCTGTGCCTGGGACTTTGACCGGTTCTTCTTTGGCGTTCGCGATCGTCGGGCATTTTTTCCAGTAGTTCGGTTCCGAGGCGACGTGGTACTTATATGTCGAGATGCCGGCAAGCGCGGCGTAGTAGGCCTTCTTCTGTGCGGTGTCGGTGCGTGTGAGGCCGATGTCGCCGTCGGCGGCGACGAACACGGCGGCGAGGATCAGCGAGGTGACGAGCAGCACGCCGAGCGCGATGATCATCGTAAAGCCGTCCTCGCGGGACGCGGAGCGGAATATGGGCAGGCTCTTTATTCGCATGGGGTCACTTCTTCGCTGGTCGTAGGGTCGAGTCGCATGACCACGGAATCGCTAAAGGAGGCCGTGCGGTCGGAGCGCGTGTCTTTGCTTTCCGGCGCCTGGATGAAATTGACTGTTACTTGCGCCACGTTTTCGGCGGCACTGACAGAGGAAAGCGGCAGTTCGGTCGACGGTATTTCGGTAAGTTGACCGCTGGAGTTGTATTTATAGTATTCAAAAAGTGATTTGCCTTTGGGGAGTATCACGTTTTCGGCGATGGTCCGCGTTTTTCCGGTGCTGCCGAGCGCGTTGAGCGTTTTGAGTGCAGGAAATGTCCAGCCTTCCTGGGAGTTGCCTGAGCTGGCCTTGAAGCTGTAGTCGGTGAGTCGCCCGAGTTTTTCGCCAGTGTTGCTGGTCGTGGTAGAGGCCCATCTGATGTCGTGCTCGTAGGCTTCTTTGACCAATGCTTCACCGCTGTTGGCCGTTCCATAAGTGCTGATGAACCATAGATTGACGCTGTTGCTTTTTTCCAACGGGCTTTCGGGTGTTGTGTTCGGCTCCTGTATGGGTCTTGCGCCGGTGCAGCTGGAGTGCAACTCATCGATGATGTTGCTCATCGCGGTGCGTCCTATCTGGTTGGCTTGTGCGCGATCGGTGATCTGCGACTGCTCGCGCAGCGAGAACTCGAGGATCGCGAGGAGAGCACCGGTGACGATCACGCCGGTGACCATGGCGACGAGAGTCTCCATGAGGGTGAAGCCATGCTCGGAGGCGACGGCGCGGGAAAAAGCGGAAAGATGAGGCATTAGGGACACGTGAGTTTGCTCGTGCTTTTCGAATAACCGGAAGAGGTTTCTTTCAGGTAGATGGTGGGGAGCGTGACTCCAGCTTTGCTTTTGTTTTCGAAGGGCGTGGGGCTCTTGTACTTGTAGTACGTGCCTGAGACGAGGTCAACGACGCAGAATTCGAGCTGTTTTGCAAAGGGTTGGTACTTTTGTTCGATCGTACCTTCGCTTGTGAGATTGACTTTGTGTTCGTATGGAACGGCCGCGTAATTATGTGAGGCTGTGCCTTTGCATTCAGTGTTGATGATCATCGCGGTCTGAAGGCTCGCGACAGGATGGCCAAGATGGGATGCAGACGTTCCTTCCCATACGACCGCATTGACCGGGGGAACTTCGACTTCCACTGGGGGGGTGTTGACGGCGCCGGGTTCGAGCTGGACGCTGGGAGCTACGCCAGAGCCCGTGATCGCCACTGGGTTGTTCTTTTCACAATCGCCGGCGTAAACCGTGTATCGATTTTCTTTCCAGGGTTTGCCGGGTGTGACGAACGGGAAAAGGCCGGTTAGCGTCGCCGTCGTGCTCGCGGTTGTTGGGCTTCCGCCGACATAATCGGGTGGGCTGGTGAGTTCGGTCTGGAGGGTAAAGAACGTCAACCCAGGGACCACCTGTCCGTTGCTGACGTACTCGACCTGCAACGCTCCCGGTGATTCGAGCGTGAACTTGGCTTCCGCCAGCGTTTTGGTGATCGTTACTGTCTTTTCGGGGAGTTTACTGCCGCTGTGATCGATCCATTCGCCGTTGGAGACGATTATCTTGGCTTCGCCTTCGGCCAGCCCGCCGAATGTCACGCAGCCGGACGCCGGCGTGATGGCTTCGGCCGTTCGTGTGCTGGCGGTTTTTGGATCGAAGACTTCGACTTTGGCGCCCGACACGCCTTCGTTGTTGCGATTGAGGACAGAGACCATGAGCGAGGTGGAGGTGGGCACGCGGACGTTGCTCGACTGGCTGACCGCCTTGCGTTTGCCGAGCGCGTTCCACCTCACTGAGGAGGTCGTCTGGATGTAGTCGGCGCTGCCTTTTTCGGCCGAGCAGGTGAGTTCATCTTCGTTGTTGGCGCCGACGGTGACGAATTGTGATGTCGAGGTGATCGTGTAGGCGGTGCCGCCTTCGGTGACGGCGCGGGTTTTGGTGCCGATGAGCTCGAGTTCGGAGACCGGCATCCCACGCATCCGCTCCTCGTCCTGCTGTGCGAGCGTGGTGGCCTCGTTGTGCGAGCGCTCGTCGGCGGTGACTTTCTGGGTGACGTCGAAGCCGTTGAACGTCGCCACGGCGATCAACGCGACGAGCATCGCGCTGATCATCACCTCGATCAGCATGAAGCCGTCCTGCGCGCCGGGGTGGGGCAGTCTGGAAAGGAACGTATCAATCATCACAAGAGCATGGGCAGAGGTCTACCCAAGGCTTCGGCATCGGCCGTGTCTGGCTTTAGGGAGCGGAGAACGGCACTGCCACCCGTCCACGGTGCGGGATACGCTTCAAGGGTCGCGGGCCGTGATCTATGAAGGGTGCTGCCAGCGTCGGCTTTCGACTACGGCAGCTCACGCCCGCAGGCGCAGCGCCTAGAATCTCGGTCCCTCGACGGTTTCGCCCGAGCTCCAGCGGTGATGGGCCGACGGATGGTGGGCGCAGACCGCGATGGGGGACTGGTGTAGTGGTAACACGTGGGTCTCCAAAACCCGAGCTCGAGGTTCGATTCCTCGGTCCCCCGCTCGCTGCGCACGGGCGTCGATGATTCAGCGGTACGGCTTTCGCCGGGCTATACGGGTCAGTGGCCCACGACGGCGCCTGAGGACTGACAGGCGCTTATGCCTGCTGAGGACTCAGGGCTTGCCGCCGGCGCGGCGCCGCACCCCGTCGGCGCCCGCGATGAGGATTTCGCTGACCGTCTCGGGCGCGAACAGTCCGTGCTCGACCACGCCGGGCGTACCGCTCAGGCGCTCGGCCAGCGCGCGCGGATCTTCGACCGGCCCGAGGTAGTCGGCGATCAGATTCCCGTCGGGGCTCGGGCCGACATCCCGCGGTCGCGCGTCACCGAGCGCGGCCAGCGTCTGGGCTGCGCCAAAGCGCAGCACCTCGATGGGCACGGGCGGTCCAAGCCGCGCGAGCACCTTCTCGGCGGAGACGATCACGACGAACCGCCGTGCGCAGGCGGCGACGATCTTCTCGCGCGTGTGCGCACCGCCGCCACCCTTGACGAGCCAGCCTTCGGGATCGACCTGGTCGGCGCCGTCGATCGCGATGTCCAGCTCGCCCACCTCATCTAGCTCCTCGATCCTCAGCCCGAGATCACCGGCGATCTGGGCGGTCGCCGGGGAGGTCGCGACGAAGCGGGCGTCTTGCAGCTGCGCGGCGCGCTCGCCGAGGGCGCTCAGCAGGTGAGCGACGGTCGAGCCGGTGCCGAGCCCCACGCGCATCCTGTCCCGCACGAGCTCGGCGGCGCCGCGCGCCGCGGCGTCCTTGTAGCGCTCGATCGTGGCCGGGTCGAGGTCGGCGCCGCTCAGCGGCGGCGGTGCTTCAGGCGCGCGATCGGATGCCATGGCGCGTGCGAGCGTATCGACCCGGACGGCGCCTCGCCACGCTTGGTGGGCTCCCGGCGCAGGTCCTCGTCGAACAGCTCCAGACGGTGCCCACCGGCGCGCTTGGCACGGTACATCGCCACGTCGGCCTCGCGCAGCAGATCCTCGGGGTCGGCGTCGGCCTCGCGCGAGATCGAGACGCCGACGCTAGCGAATATCCCCACCTCGATCGATCCGACCTGGAAGGGCTCCTCCAGGCCCTGCACGACCCGTTCGGCGACGGCCAGGGCTTCTGCGTCGCTCTCGAGATCCTCGGCGAGGATCACGAACTCGTCCCCGCCCAGCCGTGCGACGGTATCCGAGTCGCGCAGCATCTCCGCGAGGCGTTCGGCGACGGAGACCAGCAGCAGGTCGCCGACGGCGTGCCCGAGGCTGTCGTTGATCGCCTTCAGCCCGTCGAGGTCGATGAACAGCAGCGCGATCGGGCCCTTGCTGCGGTGCAGGCGGGCGAGCGCCTGGTTGGCGCGGTCCATCAACAGCAGGCGGTTGGGCAGCTTCGTGAGCGGATCGTGCAGCGCCTGGCGCTCGAGCCACATACGGTCGGTCACGTCGCGGGCGGCCGCGTACCAGATCTCGCCGTCGCAGCGTGCGCTCCACAGCAGCCACCGCCACGAGCCGTCCTTGTGGCGGTAACGGTTGGTGAAGTTCACGAGCTGCGCGCTGCGGTTGCGCCCGGCGAGCGTCAGCGCGAGGGTCTGCTCGAGATCGTCGGGGTGTACGCGCGCCTGCATCGGCTGGGCCATCAGCTCCTCGACACTCCAGCCGAGGGCGTCCGCCCAGGCGGGGTTCAGCAGCGTGAAGCGCCCGTCGAGGGAGATCGCGGCCAGCAGGTCGCTGGTCATCTCGAACAGCCTCGCGACGCCGTCCGCGTCGGCGCTCGCGCCGGTGCCTGGGTCTGTCGCGCCGGCGAGGATCTCCAGGGCCGCGTCGGCGCTCGGAGCGTCCTCAGGGCGAGTGTGCTCGGGGATCGGCGATGGGTCCGTCCTATGCGGATGTGCGCGCATCACCAATCAAGTCGGCGCGCGTACCCGGTTTCGAGGGTCGGTATTCTCGCGCTGGACGAATGGCGTAGGCGGTTGCGTGGCCGGCGACGGCGCGGGTACGGGGCCCGCGACCGCGCCGAGCGCTCTCAGCCGGCGCGGGCGGCGAGCCTCAGGAGAGCGGCGCGCTTCAGGAGGGCGTGGCGCCGAGCGGCGGCGTGAGTGGCTCGGGGTCCTCGGCCAGCGCCGCGAGCGCGCGGGCTCGCGCGTCGACGTCTCCCCGCAGGAAGCGCCATACCGAGAGGCCCATCATGATCGTCATCAGCACGGCGCTGCCGACGCACCACTCGCAGATTTTGTGCAGCGTGAAGACCTCGCGATAGGTCAGGTAAGCGCTGAATCCCAGCCCCCCGAGCGTGAGCGTCATCGTCGCGAACCGCGCGCGCTCGCTTTCGGGGGCCAGCAGCGAGCCGAGGATGACGATGTAGCCGATCAGGCCGATCAGCGCGACGGGAACGCCGGCGAGCTCGGAGTAGCGCGATTTCTGGACCTGGCTGCAGGGGTTGCCCTTGATCGAGCAGGGTGGGGTGGTGCCGGAGTAGTGCAGGTAGGTGAGGTACCCCGCGAGAGCCACGCCCAGGGCGGCGAGCGCGATCAGCGTGGTCCTGAGAGCACGCGCGCTCATCGCCCTATTCCTTGAGCAGCTTTTCGATCGCTTCGTTGAAAGAGGCCGGATCGGTGAGCGAGCTGTATTCGAGCTTGCTCGGCGTGCCGCCGGTCTTGCCGATCAAGAACGAGGGCGTGCCCGTGAATCCGGCGTTGTTGGCCGCCTGGGCGTCGCTAGAGACCTGGTTGACGAGTTCCGGATTGGCACGATCGCTGGTCCAGGTTGCGAGGTTCAGCCCGGGCACCTGCTGGGCCAGGCCCTGGAGGTAGCTTTCGTTGACGTAGCCGCTGTCCTCTTCGCCCTGCTCGTGGTAGAAGGTCTCGACGAAGTTCCACATCTTGTTCTGCTTGCCGGCGGCGAGCGCGGCGACCTGCTGCGTTTTGAAGACTTCCGGTTCGCGCGTGGCGGTCTCCAGGGAGCGATATTCGATCTTGACCTTGCCCGTGCGCACCCACTTCTGGATGATCGTGGGCAGTGCGCCGAGCGTGAACTCCTTGCAGATCGGGCACTCGAGGTCGCCGAAGTACTGCAGCGTCACGGGCGCGTTGGGGTTGCCGAGCGTGTTGGTGCTCTGGGGGATGCCGTCGACGAGCTTGTTGACCGTCGCTGCGGTCTGGTTGGCTTCGGTGCTGTGCGGGGCGATTTTCTTCGTTCCGCCGCCGCCGGTGGCTATCAGGATCACGACGACGACGGCCACGACGACCGCCACGACGATCCCGAGCTGGGTCAGTCGCGCTTTGCGTTTGGCGCTGGCCGCGGCTTCCTCCTCGAGCGCTTTGCGCTGCTCGCGCGCCTGCTCGCGGCGCTGCTTGCGCGTCAGGTCGGTCTCGTCGTCCTCCACACCCTGTTGGTTCATGCCCACTTTCTACACGTTTTTGCTCAATCTTGTCTAAGGACGCCGTCGCGGCGTGCGCGTGCGACGATTCAGGCGCTCGCCCCCGTAGCTCAGCTGGATAGAGCAGCGGACTTCTAATCCGCAGGTCGCTGGTTCGAATCCAGCCGGGGGCGTCTCGATCGCGGGTCGGGCGATGGGGGCCTCCTCGCATGCGAGGAGGCCGGCAGGGCCGCGTGCGGCCCTGCCTCGAGGCCGCACATGTGCGGCCTCGTCGAGCGGCGCATGCGCCGCTCGAACGACGCACCGCATGCGGTGCGTCTGGGATCGCGCATGCGCGATCCTGCTGGTGGCGCATGCGCCACCAGCACAGCTGACATACCGCCGATGTTGCTCAACGGCATCTTCAGGCGGGCGCGGCGAGTCTGGGAGCTGCCCGTAAACCCAGTCGTGGAGGTTGAGCGGTTGACGACACCGAAGCGCTCGGGGATCGAGTTCTATTCGCCCGAGGAGGTTCACGCGCTCATGCTTTGCGCGAGCAGAACGCAGGACCGTGTCCTGTTTCTGACCGCGGCGCTGACGGGCCTGCGGATGGGGGAGCTGCTGGCGCTGCGCCGGCGCGACATCGACTTCGAGGCGCAGACGATCAGGGTGCTCGCCAGCTACACGGCTTGGCACACCGAAGTCGGGGCAGGGGAGGGCGGTACCGCTGGTGGAGGAGGCCGCGCAGGCCCTTGCGAGGTTGGGCACGCGCAAGCGCTGGAGCGGGCCGGACAATCTCGTGTTCGCCGGCGGGGGTGGGGGGTATCTGGACAGCTCGGCCCCGCGCCGACGTTTCAAGCGCTCTCGTGATGCGGCCGGACTGCGCCCTCTGCGCTTTCATGACCTGCGGCATACGTTCGGCAGCGTCGCGATCCGCACGGTCGATCCGCGAAAGCTGCAGGAGTGGATGGGGCACTCGGACTTCTCCACCACGCAGATCTACATGCACTACAAGCCTCGCGCGGACGCCGCGCGGCGGCTGTCGGCTGCGTTTGGGGGCGAGGCTGAGGACGCGGAGAAACGTCCGCAGCGGTCGATAGAGAGTGTGGCCGATGAAGGTCACTGAGGTCATACGTCTTCTGGAGGGCGAGGGCTGGGAGCTGTCGCGGACACGTGGCAGTCATCGCCAGTACAAGCACCCTGTCCGACCGGGCAAGGTCACCGTGCCGGGCAAGCCGAGCAGTACCGTTCATCCCAAGACACTCGCTAGCATCTTCAGGCAAGCGGGAATGGAGAAGCCTTGACTCATCGCTATCTCATCGTCGTCGAGGGTGACGGCACAACGAACTACTCGGCCTACAGTCCCGATGTGCCGGGTGTCGCCGCCGTGGGCTCCACGCGCGAGGAGTGCGAACACGAGATGCGCGAGGCGATCGAGTTTCATCTTGAAGGGCTCGCGGAGGACGGCGAACCAGTGCCCGAGCCGCACAGCACGGCGGGGTATGCCGTGGTTCAGGTTGCCTGAGCCGGTCGTCATCGGCCGCTTCACATTCGACAACGTCTTCTACGACGCCGACGTCGATGTGCTCTACCTGCACGTGGGCGATCCATCCTCGGCCGTGGACTTCGACGAGTCCCCTGAGGGTCACGCCCTGCGCTTCGACGCGGACGGTCGCCTGGTCGGTGTGACGATCGTGGGCGCCAAGTCGCTGATCGACCGCGAGGGCGAGATCACGATCACGCTTCCGGAGATCGTCCACGTCGATTCCGACACCGTGGCGCCCGCGCTCGTGGGCGCGTAGCACACTCCGTTCTCAGCGTTCGCGATCCGTCCCCGAGTCCGGAAGGCGAGTTCTTCCGTAGTGACGCGGGGAAGCGGGGTCAGGCGTCGATAAGCGCCTGAGCGACGGTTCCCTGGACAGGTGGCTCATCTGCCCAGGATGACTCACCGGTCGTTCCGTCGATCGCGTCGCTGGGCGAGTCCGAATCATGCGCCGGCGCCCGCTTTCGCGCGTCCTTCTTGGCCTGCTTGTCCAGTCGACGCTCACGAAGCCGGCTTTCACGGGTGAGCTTTGCCATCGTGGTCTTCTTCTTGCCGCTTGAGGACATCGTCTGTCAACTCCTTCTTGTGGGAGTGCCGAGCGCGACTACGTTGGGACCATCCGGTGTGATGACTCAGAAGACCGAGTCGCCGTTAGGCGACTCACGTTCTCTGCGGCCCGCAAACCGATCACGGCCTGCAGGCCTGAGCAGCACTACACCAGCTGGACGTTCCCGGCCTTGGGGCCTTTGTCGCTCGTCTCGGCGTCGTATGAGACCTTTGCGCCCTCGGCGAGCGAGCGATAGCCCTCACCGACGATTGCGCTGTGATGGACGAACAGATCCTTCGACTGATCATCGGGCGTGATGAATCCGAAGCCCTTGTCGTCGCTGAACCACTTTACGGTTCCAGTAGCCATTTGTATTCCTCCGGCGTAGATAGTGCTGCGAACGCGGAGATTGCTGAGCAAAGGCTACGAGCGCGGGCACTGCGATGTCGGGCCAACAGCCCAACCTGATCGATCAACCGTAGCAGCAGTCAGAGCAGCGCCCAGGGCGCCGAGTGCCGAGCAGCGGTCCGTCGGCCTCCGTCTCGCGCAGCTGCGGCCTTCGCTGAGCCTCTGCGTAGACGCGAATGACCCCCCTGCCGATTGGGTATCCCCGGGTGGTGTCTCTAGAAACACGCGCGAGGCCAACGGAAAGTGGGATGGAAGCGCGGATCGAGATCATCACGCTCGCCGTAGCCGACCTGGAGCGGGCGTTGGGTTTCTACCGAGACGGCCTCGGATTGGAGTCGCGTGGGATCGTCGGCACCGAGTTCGCCGGTGACGACGTCGAGCCGGCAGGGGCGATCGCGTTGTTCGAGTTGGGCGGCGGGCTGCTTCTGGCCCTATATCCCCGCACCGAGTTGGCGAAGGACGCCAAGGTCCCACTCGGTCCGCCGCAAACAGGCGAGTTCAGCCTCGGGCACGCGGTCGCGAGCAAGGCTGAGGTCGACGCTGTGCTCGCCCAAGCCCGAGCCGCTGGAGCAACGCTTACCGACCGACCGCACGATCGTCCATGGGGGATCTACTCCGGCTACTTTCGCGATCCCGACGGACACCTCTGGGAGGTCCTCTACAACCCCCGGCTCGTCCCTCCGCAGAGGTAGTCGTATCGTCAAGAGTCAACGCCAAATCTGGGAGGTAGATGTTCGTGCCGAGATTCCTGACCATTGGATATGGAGATCGCGCCGGGTATGAGCGAACCGATCCCGCGATCCGCGATGCGGCTCATCAACACGACGAGCGCCTGTTCGCGCAAGGAGCCGTCATGGGTATCGCCGGCGAGCCCGTGCAAGTGCGCAATCACGACGGCGCGGGGGTGAACAGGAGCGAGGGGTCGTTCCTGCGCTCAGAGCTTCCAATCGCCGGATTCGCGCTGATCGAGGCCGCTACTCTCGAAGAGGCAATAGAGCTCGCCTCCAAGACCCCCTGTGCCGTCGCACACGGCGTTGTCGAGGTGTGGCCGCTGAACGCGACGCCATAGGGACCGATGCGCCGTCTCGACGTTGACGGGCTCCGGTCGCGTTGGCTATATTGAGGCCATCGTGCATGTGGGAGCGGGAGGGTGCGTAGGTCATGGCTCGCGGTCGGGGCTCGCTCAGGAGCACGCCGTGTCGAGTAGGGCATTGGGTTCGCGTCGTCGTCGTGCTGTCCTGACGGTGCTCGTGTCTCTGTGCGCAGCGGCGGCTGTGCTAGCGTTGGCCGGCGCGAATGCCGCGCTCGCCTCGCCGACGTTTCTCGGCAGCTTCAACCCCTTCGAAAGGCCGACGGGCATGGCGGTCGAAGAATCCACGGGCAACGTGTTCGTCCCCGTGAGCGGTGAAGACTTCGACGAGGTCAGGGTGTTCGGCAAGAACGGAGGCGCACCCGCCGGCGGAGCGCCGGCGGCGTTCTCTGACGACGGCGCGAGTTTCGCGTTCGAAGGCGAGTGGGTTGGGATCGCCGTGGACAATTCGACCAGCTCCGTCACGGGCTCCGTCTATGTGGTCGACCGGGGCCACGCGGTCGTCGATCGTTTCAAGCTGAGTGGCGGCGAATACAAATACGAATCCCAGTTGACGGGTGCGCCGCACGACTTCGTGGAACCCGAAGGCGTCGCCACCGACGGCGACGGCGACGTGTACGTGAGTGATCGTGGCTCGGGGACCGGCGGAGCCGTGCGCGAGTTCTCACCCGCCGGCGCGGAAATCGCGAGCTTCCCCGCCAAAGGGCTCGAGCGCAGCGCGTCGGTCGACTCCCGCGGAGACATCTTCATATATGGGAACCCGACCGATGCGGGCCACCCCAGCGGTTTCTGGTCGGGCGCGCGGCCGACCGAGATCAGGCGCAGCTCCGTTACGGCGACGAGCGCCGAATCGGTGGTCGAAGTGCCCGAAGTCGAAGGCGCGATCGCCGACACGATCGACCGCGCGACCGACCGGGGCTACGTGGCGATCCACGGCCGGGTGATCGAAGGCATCGCCTCGCCCAACCCGATGAGGACCGGTGTGGAATTCGGCGCGGGGACCTTCTCGAATGCGATCGAAGGGATCGCTCTGAACGAAAAGACCGGCGCCATCTACGTCGGCGACGCGGGCGAAGAATTCGACACGCAGAGGATCTTCATCTATCAGGGCCCGCTCTCCGGCTCCGACACGCAGGGCTCGCCCGGCCCCACCGGGCCCGAAGGCCCGGCGGGTCCCGCGGGCGAAAAAGGCGCGAGCGGAACCCCGGGTGCTCCGGGCGCGGCCGGCCCCCAGGGTCTGACCGGCGCTCAGGGTCCCGCGGGACCCCCAGGCAAGGTCGAGATCGTGACCTGCAAGACGGTCAAAGGCAAGCAGCACTGCACTGTCAAGCTGGTCTCGGGCACCGTCAAGTTCACCGCCACCGGCCAAAGTGCGCGGGCGACGCTCTCCCGTCACGGCCTTGTCTACGCAGCAGGAACGGCCCGCGTCGCGCCTGGGCGGCTGAGCCTGCGGCTCTCACCGCTGCGCCGACTGCGACCGGGTAGATATACCCTCACGCTGATCAGCGGGACCGGGCGCCACGAGCGGGTCAGCACCCGCTCGTTCACGCTGCACTGAAGGGGCGTAGGACTGCTGCCCCACCGCTCACAACGTCCCTGGCGGCGCGAGCCAGACACTGTCGAACGTCAGTGAGGTGTTCTCGGCGAGGATGTCGTAGTTGCCGTCGTAATGCAGGACGCCGGTTTCGGCCCGGTGCGCGCAAGCGGCGATTATCACGTCCATCGGCGCGAGGCGATGGTGGCCGATCTCGGCGAGTTCTCGCTGGGCTTGCAGCGCCATGCGCTCGACCTCACCATCGATCGCGATTCGGGGCAGCTCGTCGAATTTGACCATCATCTCTCGATGGTTGGCAGCTGACTGCGCGGAATAGCCCGCCTCCAGCAGGAACGGCATGCACACTGCGATTTCGCGACGGGCCATCCATTCAGCCACCTCATTTACACGCTCGTCCTCCACATCGTCCTGGCCGAGATGTGACCAGGCCGAGTTGTCGAGCAGCAACACGCTATTGGCCGTCGTAGTTGGCGATCTGCCCGAGGTGCTTGACCTCTTCCGCCGCGCGCAGGTCGACAGGCACCGATCTGGTACGGATCATCTCCGCGAGCTCTCTACGGGCCCGGCGTGCCTTATCACTGTCTCCCTGGGAGGGCAGCCGGCGCGTCTTCGCTTCGGCGCCCAGGATCATTAGCTCGGTAAAGTCGATCGGATCGCCGTTCAGCTTTGCGCGCAGCTCGTCCAACGCCTCCTGCACGGGAGGGGTCTCGGTGATCGTATGGCGTGGTCTGGTCGTGGGAATCGGGTTAGTGTAGCACGGTGCAGCACCAGGTAGTGGGTCAGCGCTTTGCATGACCGACGGCCCGCCTTGACATCCCACCCGGTATGTGGTTGGATACCAGTCGGTATGCAAGACGCATCCTCCTCCGCACCGACTCTCCCGCCCGGTCCCCGCCTGCCGCGGGCCGTGCAGTCGGTGATCTGGTATCGCCGCGCGCAGTGGATGATGGACCAGTGCCGAGCGCGCTTCGGGGACATGTTCACGCTGAAGATCGCCAACGAGGGCGACTGGGTGCTGACGGCCGACCCGGACACGATCAAGCAGGTGTTCACGGGCGACCCGCGGCTGCTGCACGCGGGCGAAGCGAACCGCATCCTGCTGCCGGTGCTCGGACCTGATTCCGTACTGCTGCTCGACGATGCTCCGCATCTGCGCCAGCGCAAGCTGATGCTGCCGGCTTTCCACGGCGAGCGCATGCAGCGCTACGGCGCGCTGATGGCCGATGTCGCCGCGAGCGAGATCGAGCGCTGGCCGATCGGCGAGCCCTACCCGTTGCGCCCGCGCATGCAGGCGATGACCCTCGAGATCGTCCTGCGCGCGGTCTTCGGCGTCTCCGAGGGCGCGCGCATGGAGGAATTGCGCGGCGAGCTGCGCCGGCTGCTCGACGTCGTCACCGATCCGCTGCGCGGCGTCGCGCTGCTCGCGCTCGGACCCGATCGCATCACGCGCGTACCGACCTTCCGGCGCGAACTGGAACGCGTCAACGGTCCGATCTACGCCGAGATCGCCGATCGCCGCACCGCGGCGGACCTCAGCGAGCGCGACGACATCATGTCGCTGCTGCTGCAGGCCACGCACGAGGACGGCTCGCCGATGAGCGACTCCGAGCTGCGCGACGAGCTCGTCACCTTGCTCGTAGCCGGGCACGAGACCACCGCCAACGCCCTCGCCTGGGCCGTCGAGCGTCTCTGCCGCCACCCCGAGCGGATGCGCCGCCTGACCGAGGAGGTGCGTGCGGGGGAGAGCGCCTACCTGCAGGCCACGATCCAGGAGACGCTGCGCCTGCGCCCGGTGATCTCGATCGTGCTGCGCCGCCTGCAGGAGCCGATGGAGTTCGGCGGACGGCTGCTGCCGGCCGGCGCCTCGATCGTGCCCTCGATCCACCTGGTGCATCGCCGCCCCGACATCTACCCCGAACCGGGCGAGTTCCGGCCCGAGCGCTTCATCGAGTCCGAGGGTGGGCGCGCGCCCGGCACCTACACCTGGATCCCCTTCGGTGGCGGCATCCACCGCTGCCTGGGCGCCGCGTTCGCGCAGTTCGAGATGGAGGTGGTCCTGCGCGAGCTCGTGCTGCGACGCACGCTCGCGCCTTCGCGCCCGGAGTCCGAGCGGGTCTACCGCCGCGCGATCACCGAGACGCCCCGCCGCGACGCCGAGGTGCTCGTCGGGCGCTGTCCTGCGACAGCCGCGGGCGCCCGCGGCGACGTACCTGCGAGTGAGGCCGGGGTGTCCGCCGAGCCCGAGCCCGAGCCAGAGCCCGGGGTGAGGGTTCCCGCAGAGCCCGAGGCGACTCCGGCTTGAGCGCCGCCACCGACCGTCGCATCGCCTCCCGCCGCGCCTCGCGCCAGACCCGGATCGAGCGCAGCGACGCCACCCGCGCCGCGCTGCTGCGCTCGGCCTCGCGGCTGATCCGCAAGCTCGGCATGCACGGGGCCTCGATCGATCGCATCGCCGCCGACGCCGGCTACACCAAGGGCGCGTTCTACTCGCACTTCGCCAGCAAGGAGGACATGTTCCTGGCGGTGCTCGACGAGCATTTCGCGGCCGAGATCGCCCGCCTGGACTCGGTGCTCGTGGGCGCGGGTCATCCGGCCGACGAGGCCCGGCATGCTGCCGAGGGGTTCCTGGCGAATGTCGACGCTGATCCGAACTGGCGCGGGCTCTACCAGGAGTTCGCCCTGCACGCCACCCGCAACGAGGAGTTTCGCCTGGAGTTCGTGGCCCGCCAGCGCGGCCTGCGCGAGCGCATGGCCGCGATCTTTTCGCGCTGGGCCTCGGATCGCGGGGTCATGCCGCCGGTGCCGCCGGCCGAGGTCGCGGCGATGACGCTCGTCATGGCCGACGGCTTCCTGCTGGACCGACTGGTCGACCCCGAGCTCGACGACGCACTGTATGGGCGGATGATCGAGGTGTTCCTGCACGGCCTGGTCGCGCTCACGCAGGCTCCCGAGGAGTCGGCCTGGACCGTGGACGCCCCAACGTGATCTGCTCGAGCTCTGCTTGACAAATTGTGGTGTATGTGTAAAATACGCGGACAGAGATTGCAAGAACGACCGCGGAGGGTACATAGGCCATGTCGGCTGTAACGAGCACGCACGACCATCACGATTTCCCATCCGGACCCGACGGGCAGGCGCTCGAACGGCCCCGTTGGCGCGACCACAAGCGCTACGCCTGGCTGCTCGGCCTGATCGTGCCGTTGCTGCCGTTCATCTCATGGGGCCTGGTCGAAGCGACCGGCCTGGGCGTGTTCTGGTTCTACGGCCCGGTGCTCATCTTCGGCGTGTTCCCGCTGCTGGACCTGATCGCCGGGCTGGACGCCTCCAACCCGCCCGACAGCGTCATCAAGTGGCTCGAGCAGGACCGCTACTACCGCTGGTGCACCTACCTGTTCCTGCCGCTGCAGTACGCGGGGCTGGTGTTCGCGTGCTGGATGTGGTCGCACGGCGGCCTGTCGGTGTTCGAATCGGTGGGGTTGGCGCTGACCGTCGCGATGGTCGCGGGCGTGGCGATCAACACCGCGCACGAGCTCGGCCACAAGCGTGCGTCCTCCGAGCGCTGGCTCAGCCGCATCGCGCTCGCGCAGACGGGATACGGGCACTTCTTCATCGAGCACAACCGCGGCCATCACGTGCGCGTGGCCACGCCCGAGGATCCGGCCAGCTCGCGCATGGGCGAGTCCTTCTACGCCTTCTGGCCGCGCACGGTCTCCGGCAGCCTGCGCTCGGCCTGGGAGCTCGAGCGCGTGCGACTGGAGCGCATGGGCCGCGGGCCGTGGACGATTCGCAACGACGCACTGAGCGCGTGGGCGATTACCGTCGCGTTGTACGCGGTGCTCGCGCTCGTGTTCGGGCCGGTCGTGCTGCCCTACCTACTGATCCAGGCCGTCGTGGGCTTCTCACTGCTGGAGGTGGTGAACTACCTCGAGCATTACGGCCTGCGGCGTGGCCGGCGCGAGGACGGCCGCTACGAGCGCACCGCTCCGGAGCACAGCTGGAACTCGAACAACGTCGCCTCGAACGTGCTGCTCTACCACCTGCAGCGCCACTCCGACCACCACGCCAACCCGTTGCGTCGCTACCAGGCGCTACGCCACTTCGATGAGGCGCCGCAACTGCCCACGGGGTATGCGGGCATGATCCTCATGGCGGTGTTCCCGCCGGTGTGGCGGCGCGTGATGGACCACCGCGTGGTCGAGCACTACGAGGGCGACCTCGCTCTCGCCAACATCAGCCCCCGCGCGCGCACACGGGTGCTCGCCCGCTACGGCACACAGGCCACGCCCACGGCCGGCACCGGCGGCATTGCGGACGGGAGCGCGCGATGAGCCGCTGGCGCTGCCCGGCCTGCGGGTACGTCTATGACGAGCAGCAGGGCCATCCGCACGAGGGCTTCCCCCCGGGAACGCCCTTCGACGAGGTGCCCGAGGAGTGGCACTGCCCGGACTGCGGCGTGCGCGACAAGGTCGACTTCGAGCCCGTCCCGTGAGCGTCGCGACCCCCGCTGCGACGGCAGGACCCGCTGAGGCAGCGGTCCGCGCGGCCAAACGCAGCCCCACGCCCTACGCCGTGGCGGCCCGGGCGCTGCTGCGCGACACATTGCTCGACGCGGCGCGGCGTGAGCTCGAGCAGCGCGCCTGGAGTGAGGTGACGATGGCCGACATCGCGGCCGCCGCGGGGGTGAGCCGCCAGACGCTCTACAAGGAGTTCGGCTCGCGCGAGACTTTCGCCCAGGCGTTCGTGCTGCGCGAAGCCGAGCGCTTCATCGTCGCGGTCGAGACCGCGCTCGACGCACATCTGGACGATCCGATCGCGGCGCTGACCGCGGCGTTCGGGCTGTTCCTGTCGGCGGCCGCCGAGGACCCGCTGATCCGCGCCGCGATCGCCGGCTCGGGGGAGATGCTGCCGTTCGTCACCACCCAGGGTCAGCCGCTCGTGCAGGGAGCCGCCGAGCGACTCTCGCTGGCGATCCTCGCGCGCTGGCCGCAGGCCGCCGCAGAGGACGCGACGCTCCTGGCCGAGTGCCTCGTGCGGCTGGGCATCAGCTATGTCGCGCTGCCCGTGCGCCCCGCCGGGATGACGGCCGCCTCGATCGCGCAGCTGCTCGGTCCCTACATCGAACAGGCGCTGCAGCCTTGAGGATCACGGCGCGCACGGGCTCCGCGGCCTTGAACAGTCACGCTGCACACACCCGAGGAGAGGACGAGCAATGAGTGAGCTGGCCACCTACGAGCTCGACGGACCGATCGCGACGATCACGATGGACGACGGCAAGGTGAACGCCTTCTCGATCGACATGCTGAAGGCCGTACACGGCGCGCTCGACCGGGCCGAGCAGGACGGTGCGGTGGTCGTGCTGCGAGGCCGCGAGGGGTACTTCTCGGCGGGCTTTGATTTGAAGGTCTTCAGCGCGGGTGACCCCGATCGGGTGGTGGAGATGCTGCGCCTGGGTGCGACCCTGACCGAGCGAATGCTGGCGTTCCCGACGCCCGTGATCGCCGCATGTTCCGGCCATGCGATCGCGGCGGGCTCGTTCGTGCTGCTGGCCGCCGACGTACGTATCGGCGTGGAGGGTCCGTTCCAGATGGGCCTCAACGAGGTCAAGATCGGTCTCACGGTTCCCTGGTTCGCGATCGAGCTCGCACGCGGGCGTTTGAGCCCGGCTCACTACAACCGCGCTGTGATCACCGCTGCGACGTATAGCCCGGCCGAAGGGGTGGTGGCGGGCTTCCTCGACCGGGTTCTCGCTCCGCAGGAGCTGCCCGGCGCGAGCCGGCAGGCGGCCGAGGATCTTGCCGGGCTCAACATCGCCGCTCACGCCGCCACCAAGCTGCGGGCCCGCGCCGGGCAGCTGAGCGCCATCCGCGCGGCGATCGAGTCGGAGTTGACGATCGAGGGCCTCACCGGCGCGCAGGCGGTCTGAGCGGCGGGGGATCCCGTCTGGCTCGCCGCGGAGTCGTGCCGGCCCGCCGGCCCGGCGGCTCGGCTGTCCGATGCGGCGGATCAGCTCGTGCGCGTGACTTCGAGCCAGTCATAGCGCCCGCCGCACAGTGTCTGCCACTGCGCGGGCGGAACCACCCGCAGCGTGTCCGTCTCGCGTGCGAGGGCGGGGGTGAGGAAGACTTCGTGCAGGATCGCCCAGCCGCCCTCGCCGGGGGGGAAGGGCGAGTCCCCACGCGAGATGCTCAGGCGATGGCGTCCGGTGGAGAGCTTCACCGTCAGCGGCGTCAGCGCGTAGGGGTTGTGGGGGTTGCCGTCGAGCTGTCCCCCGATCGACCCGATCGAGCGCCCGTCCACGCCGATCTCTGCGCTCGGCATGAGCTGTCCGGTGAGCCAGAGCTTCCACTTCCCGGCGTAGGGCACCGAGAACGCGCTCTGCAGTTGACCCGCGCCGCTCATCACGAGGCCCGGGTGCGTGTAGCGCCAGGCGGGGTGCCGGCCGTGGGCGATCTCGACCCTGATGACCCGCGGCGGGATCGCGGCGAGGATGCTCGCGCCTTGCGCCTGAGCGATCCGTGCCAGGTGCCTTACGCGCGTGCATCTGACGGGGCGTTTGCCCGAGAGGCCGAGGTGGACGATCGCCGCCGGCGCGCCCGGCCGGCGTTCCCACACCTGGTAGTAGGTCCCGTGCCAGGCCAGGCGATAAGCCGAGGGGGGATCGCTGGCGGTAGGGTCGCGGCGCGTGAGCACGAGCGGATAGGCGAGCCAGGCTCGCGGGGGTATACGGTCGAGATCGACGGGGTAGCCGTGGCCTCCCATCAGCCTGATGCCGGCCGGGGGGTACATGAAGTCAACGCCCCCCACGTCGAGGTCGCGCAGCTCATACAGCGCATATTCGTCGAAGCCCGCATACAGGATCGGTCCGCGCCCCGCAAAGCGCGCGTCGATCGTGGCGAGCTCTTCATAGCGCGCGGTGGGCGCGAGGTTGGAGTCGTGGTATTGCATCGCGTCGGAGGCCGCGACGCCCACCACCAGCGCCAGCGCCAGCAGCGGAGCGGCGCGCAGCGCGATACCCCCGCGGGCCGAGCGCAGTCCGGCGAACCCGCTCCACGCCAGCAGCAGGACCACGGGCGAGCTCAGCAGCAGCGCCTTGGCTCCCACCCAGGTTCCCGCGAGCAGTTGCAGCGCAAGCCCGACCGCGAGCATCGCCGCGATCCATCCCAGCAGCGCGGACTCGCCGAGGTAGAGCAGGCGCAGCGCGCCCAGCACGGCCGCGATCAGCGTGAGTGCGACGAGCGCGTAGGTGAGCGCCGCGAGCGCCCCGCCGGGCGTGCTCTCGTAGCTGCCGGCAAACCAGGTCCCGAACACCTGCGCGAGGTGCAGCGGCGCGTGCAGGTTGCCCGGGTTGGTCGTCGTGGCGATGCCCTGCGCGACATGCACCGAGCGCGAGAAGCCCGTCCATGTGGAGAGCGCCCCGATGAGCACGATCGCTGCGGAGAGGCAGAGGGCACCCAGCAATTCGCGCGCCCGGCGCCGGCCGGCGCGAATCTCGCTCGCGGCGATCGCCAATAGCACGAGCACCGTCGCGAGCGCCCACGCGCCAAAGCCCACCCCGAGCGCGGCGACGCCTCCGGCGAGCAGGAACGCGAACGGGATCGCGCCGCGCGCTCCCCGCCACAGCCAGTGCACGTGCAGCACGACGAGCGCGCCGAGCGCGAGGATCATGCCCAGCGCGACGATCTCCTTGACCGAGGCCACGAGCTCATAGCCATAGAGGAGCGCCGGCAGCGTCGCCGTGAGCGTGGCCAGGGCGGCCCATCCGCCCTGAAGACCCAGGCGCCGCACCAGCACCCACAACGGCCCGGCGGCGAGCGCGAGCATGAACGCGTTGAACGGCTGCATCGTCCAGATCAGCGGCGCCCCCACGATGAAGGCGCTGCCGCCGAACAGCGTGTCCGCGCCCGACGGATAGCCGGTGGCGTAGTAGGCGTGCAGGTACTGGCCGTAGGAGTTGCGCAGATCCAGGTGCGCGTAGTTCTGACCGTGATGAATCAGGTAGTCGGCTCCGAGCAGGTGAAAGGCCGAGTCGTCGAGGATTCCGAAGGAGGAGAACGTGGGGCGCCCCGCCAACAGCACCGGCGTGAGCGCCACTAGGTAGGCGAGCACGAGCACCGCGAGTTGCCAGCGCCAGGCTCGCCACCGGCGCGCGAAGGCCCGCGCGCGCGTCGACCCCAGCACCCACCCGGCGATCGCCACGAGCGCCAGCGCGTAGGGCGTCGCGGGTGCCAGCGCGGTGATGTAGGTCGTCAGTTGCGAGACCGCGATCAGCGCGGCCGCTCCGACCGCTCCCAGCAGCATGCCCGGCAGCCAGCCGCCGCCGGCACGGTCGACCAGCAACCCCGCCCCCACGCACAGGAGCGCGAGCACGCACGGATACACCAATGCGGTCAGCACAAGCACGAGCGGCCCGGGACCATATATCCGGACGGCTCGCGAGCCCGGTCACCTACGCCGCGGGAGGTCGCGATCGGGTTGGTTCAGGGTTCGCTCAACGCTCGCCCGCGCCGCGGCTCCACAGCACCACGTACCACACGGCGACCGCGATCAACACGCCCAGAGGGAGCACGATCGTGAGAACCGACCCGGTGCTGGCGGCGATTGGGACTGCGATCTCAGCCATTGCGATCCCTCTCGATTCTAGTGCCCGCTCGCCAGTCGCGCAGCGGGAGTCGAGCCGGCCGGCGCGGGCGGCGCGAGCCAGCGATGGACGTAGACGAAGACGACGATCAGGAAGGTCACCGAGCCCGGCACCCACATGATGCCCGCGGCGAGCTGCTGGTCGGCCAGCGCCGAGATGCCTCCGGGGCGGCTCGGCAGGTGGGCGTAGTAGGGGTAGAGCGTGCGCGGGGCGAGCGCTAGTACGACCGCGAGCACCCAGCTGACGATCATCCCTCCGATCGCATACACCACGCGCTGGGCCGAGGCGAGCCGGCAGCGCAGCGGCGGTGATGGGATCACCTGCTTCCAGAAGAGGATCGCCGTGGCGAAGAAGAGCGTGTGCTCGAGGGCGTGAAGCGTGCCCGAGCGCAGCGTCGCGTCGAACAGTGCCGGCACGTGCCACGCCAGTAGCACCACCGAGAACGCCACGAAGCTCGGCAGGGGTTCGCCGAGCGTGTGCGCGATCGCGCGCAGCGGCGCCGTGCGCCGGCCGTGGCTAAGGCTTCGCGCGAGCCCCCGCCGCGCGTCCAGCGGCAGGCAGCGCCACAGGCGAATCCACGGGCGCGCGAGCACGATCAGCGGCGCGGCAACCACGAGCAGCAGCACGTGCTGGATCATGTGCACCCAGAACAGTCGCTCGCTCAGCGGCTCGATCGGCGAGGCCAGCGCGATCGCCAGCACGAACAGGCCCGCGTAGAAGCACGCGCTGCGCCAGCGCTGCGCCACGCGCTTGCGCGCCGGCGTGACCGTGCGCCGGGCGCCGAGCCAGTAGAGGATCGCGAGGTCCACGCTCAGCACCAGCGGCGGGTCGATCGACCAGTCCCAGAATCCCGGAGTGGCCGTCGCCGTGGCGAGCATCAGCGGGCCCTCGCTCGTAGGGCAGTCGCCGAGCCCTTTCCCCGGCGGGCTGGCGCCGTGGCGGGCATCACACCAGGTACAGCGTCACATAGGCGATCGTGCCGATGCCCGCGAGATAGGCCCAGTAGAACACGCACGCGTCCAGGCCCGGCGCGATCAGCCGGTCGGGGTCCTTGATGTCGCCGTGCTCGGCAGGGGTGCGCCTGGCGCGGATCTCGGTCGCGAGTTGCGTCTCAAGCCAGTACATCGTGACCAGCACGGCGATCGCATAGAAGGCCGTCCAGGCGCAGTACACGCTCGCGTAGGCCCCGTCGGTGGGACCGAAGTGCTGGCGCGTGTAGGCGATGCACTGCAGGGCGACCGCCGCCAGCCCCAGCACGAGCGCGATCAGCGCCGAGGCTGTCCAGCCGCGCGACTGCGCCTTCATGCGCCGG
This sequence comes from uncultured Solirubrobacterales bacterium, assembly GCA_963714025.1. Taxonomy (GTDB): domain Bacteria; phylum Actinomycetota; class Thermoleophilia; order Solirubrobacterales; family Solirubrobacteraceae; genus Palsa-744. Next base: position 692,171 of record OY970221.1, on the reverse strand, counting down.
CCGGCGAGGATCGCGAACGCCGCGCTGATCAGCACGCACGCCACGATCGCCACGCCGAATCCCGACTCGGGGTTGACGTGGGGGGGACGCCACATGTTGTCCTGGTTGAGCGAGCGCAGGTAGAAGTAGGCGAACAGGAAGGCCAGAAAGAAGAACGTGGTGGCGCCGGCGAGCAAGCGGCTCGCCACGTACAGCGCCCGCGCACCCACATCCGGGGGCTCGGGCGGAATCTCGACCCCGCGCGGGACCGGCGGGATCAACTTGCCAAGCGGCTGCTCTTCGTGACTGGAAGCCGCCATCGATCAGGCCCCCGCCGTCGCCGGTTCGGTGCCGCCGATGCTCGGCGGCTGCGTGCCGTAGTCGTATGGATCGGAGTCGAAGGTCGGGATCTGCTCGAAGTTGTTGACCGGCACGGGCGTGGGTATCTGCCACTCGATCGACTTCGACCCCCACGGGTTGGACTTGGCCGGCGCGCGCACGAAGATCAGCGAGTAGACGGTGTTGAACAGGAAGATGAGCATCGAGAACCCGAGCACGAAGGCCGAGATCGACACCCACACGTTCAGTCCCTGTAGGTTCGGCGCGTATTCGCTCACGCGCCTGGGCATGCCCTTCATGCCGAGCACGAACAGCGGCAGGAAGGTGGAGTTGAAGGAGATGAACATCAGCCAGAAGTGCCATTTGGCCAGCCGCTCGTTGAAGCGCAGGCCCGTCATCTTCGGCACCCAGTAGTAGATGCCGGCGAAGAAGGTGAAGATCAGCCCACCCATGATCGTGTAGTGAAAGTGCGCCATCACGAAGAAGCTGCCGTGAGTGTCGGTGTCGCTGGGGGTGTCCGAGAGGAACACGCCCGAGAGTCCACCGAGCAGGAAGTTGAACGCCCAACCCATGCAGAACAGCATCGGCACCGTGAAGGTCGTGCGAGCCCGCCACATCGTGCCCATGAAGCACAGGAATATGAATCCGGTGGGGATCGAGATGATCTCGGTGGAGAGCATGTAGAACGGGCGCAGGTCGGCGTTGATCCCGCTCACGAACAGGTGGTGCTGCCACACGAAGAAGCTCAGCAGGGTGACGCCGAGCATGCCCGAGACGGCCAGCTTGTAGCCCCACAGCGGCTTGCGCGTGAATACGGGCAGCAGCTCGAGCACGATCCCGAACCCGGGCAGCGCCAGCACGTACACCTCTGGGTGTCCAAAGAACCAGAACAGGTTCTCGAACAGATAGGAGCTGCCGCCGCCGCCGGTGACGAAGAAGGAGGTGCTGATCGTACGGTCGAGCGCCGCCATCGACAGCGTGGCGATCAGCATCGGCGCGGCGAGCACCATCAGGATCGCGGTGGCGAACACCGACCACACGAAGATCGGCAGCCGTCCCCAGCTCAGCCCGGGGGCGCGCATGGTGATGATCGTGGCCATCATGTTCAACCCGAGCAGCGCCATCGAGATGCCGACGAGGGTGAAGAAGATGATGTAGGAGTCCATCCCCATCACCGCCTGATCGTTGAGCGGCTCATATCCCGTCCAGCCCGTGGGAAAGCCGCCGAAGAAGATCGTCGAGGTGAGGATGAACCCGGCCGCCATCAACAGCCAGAAGGTGAGCGCCTCGATGCGCGGGAATGCCATCCGCCGGGCACCGATCATGATCGGCACGAAGTAGTTGGCGAACGGCCCGAGCACGCCCGAGGTCATCATCCCCATCATCATCGTCCCGTGCATGCCGACCAGCGACAGGTATTGATTGGGGCCGACCACGGTGGGGGTGGGGTGCAGCAGCTCGGTGCGGATCAGCATCGCGTTGAGCCCGCCGACGAAGAAGAACACCCCGATGCCAACCAGGTACTGGATGCCGACGACCTTGTGATCGGTGCACAGCCCGAAGTAGCGACTGATCCCCTCCTGCTCCTTCTCGCGCAGTGAGGCCGGGCGCCCCAGCAGACGCGAGAGCGGATAGTTGGCAAAGCCCAACCCGATCAGGAACCCGACCACGCCGAACATGTATGCGAGCAGCAGCGCGACGTCGTTCTCATCGCTCGCGGCCTGGTATTCGAAGCTTTTGCCGCCGTTGACCTGATGGCCCAACCACCAGCCAAGGTAGTAGCCGCCCACGCCGAGCAGCACGGCGGTGAGCAGGTTGAAGCCGATCAGTCGCCGCCACAGCGGCCGGCGAGTCGGGTCGGGGTGGGCGGCGGCCGCGGTCGTCGTGCTCATGATGTGAGGCTCCTCGTCCTCTGCACGGGGATGGGGGATGATGGTGCGATCGTGCTCATTCGCCGCGCCTCGTCGGTTCGGGCAGATAGGTGGTGCTGTACGGCGGCAGCACCTTCGTCGCCGGCGCGAACGCGACCTCCTGCTGGTGAATCCAGGTGTTGAACGCGGGACCGCTCACCACATGGCCGAGGTCGGACATCTCGCCGTGCCAGATGCCGCACAGCTCGGCGCAGCGAATGTTGAACGTCTGCAGCTTGGTGGGCTTCACAAAGACGACGTTGTCGACGTGCGGGTTGGCGTCCGCCTTGACGCCCAGCTGGTAGGCCCAGAAGGAGTGGATGACGTCCAGCGAGGTGACGTGCAGTTCGACCATTTTGTTCACCGGCAGGACCAGATGGGGGGTCTCCACGCCGCCGTATGTCGGGTAGCGGTAGGTGAACTGCCACTGCTGGGCGATCACCTGCACGGGCAGCTTCGGCCCGCTGGGGACGACCAGCGGGTTCGGTCCGCCGCCCGAGCCGGCGCCGTCTTCCTCCAGGCGCACCGTCCCGTATATAGCCAGCGACAACACCAGTAGCGAGGTGATGACGATCCAGGTGCTCTGCACGCGCGAGTTCCCGCGCACCGGCGGACCTTCCAGCGCGCCGCCACGGGGCTGGCGGAAGTAGATCGAGGCGTAGATCAGGTAGATCAGCACCAGCAGCAGCACCGGCGTGGCCATCGCCAGTAGCACGGTGTTGTCGGTGACGTGGCCCGAGGCCTGTTCGGAGCCGTTGCCGGGCGGCAGGATCGGACCGAGCAGGAAGATCACCAGCGGGGTGGCGATCAACGAGGCGATCACCCAGATCGCGCCGAACCGCCGCGCGTGGTTTGGGTCGGCAGGAGCCGGTGGGCCCTGATGGGGCTCAGCCGACATGGCCGGGAGGATTAGACGACATCGATGAACCCGTCCATGTAGCCGAGCGTCTGCATCGGCCCGCCGTTGCCGTTGAGCCAGCCGGCTGCGCAGGGCACGAAGCACTGCCAGCGGTAGCGGCCCTTGCCGCCGGTGCGGAAGCTGAATTCGATCGTGCGGTGCGCGGCGCCTTCGCAGGGCGCGAATTCACATTGGTTCTTGGCTTCTTCGGGCACGCCCGGCAGTGGCACGAACACGCCGAGGCGAGGTACGACGAACGTGTGCGAGGCTTCTTCGGGGTTGATCGCGTTGGTGGTCTTGCCGTCCACCTTCATCGTCCCCCCGACCGTCCCCTGCACCTGCGAGAGGAACGGATTGCGCAGGCCGCTGTCGCCGTCGTACTGGTAGATCGTGACGTGCACGATCGAATGTGCGGGCACGGTGTAGATCGTGCTGTGCACCCACTTGCCGTTCGAGTGCACCAGGTAGGAGACCCAGTCGGGGTGTGCCGGGCTGTAGTGCGGCCCGATCGCGGCGACCGTCTCGAGCGTCAGCTGGTTGCCGCCGCTGCCGGCACGTTCGGGGCTGCGCACGGCGGCGACCGACTGCGGGAAGCTCGTCGCCCAACTGCCGACGTACAGGCCGATCAGGACTCCCACCACGATCACCGCGGCGATCACACCGATCAGCTTCTTGACCAGCAGGCTCACGTCGACTCGCTCACCCTCTGTCCCACTGCTTACCGCTCCTAAACTGAAGATAAACTCTATACGATCGTGGCGACCAATACCGGACACGTGGCGCTGCTGCGCGCCGTCAACGTCGGAGGGCGCAATCGCATCGCGATGGCCGATCTGCGCGAGCTGCTGGAGGGTCTGGGGTACGGCGGCGTTCGCACCCATCTGCAGAGCGGCAACGCCGTGTTCGCCGCGCCCGGGACTCCCTCATCCGAGCACCTCGCGGGGGAGATCGAAGGCGCCCTGGTCGAGGAGGTGGGGCTGACGGTGAAGGTGATCGTGCGCACGCGCTCAGAGCTCGCGCGCGCGATCGCGGCGAACCCGCTGCTGGGCGTGGCCGAGGATCACGCGCGACTGCTCGTCACGTTCCTCTCGCACGCGCCCGATCCCGAGGCCCTGGCCGCGCTGGCGCCCGCGGAGTTCGAGCCGGACGTGTTCGCGGTGGGCGAGCGCGAGATCTACGCCTGGTATCCCGAGGGCGTGCGCGCGACCAAGTTGAGCAACGCCTTCTGGGAGCGGCGCCTGGGGGTGGTGGCGAGCGCGCGCAACTGGAAAACGGTCACGCGACTGCTGGAGTTGATGGACGAGCAGTAGTCCAGGCCGGCCGGCCTGGACGACCCGGGGACGGCAAACGGGGCCGGCATGTCCCGCCGGCCCCGCTATGTCCATCGACCCGATTCAGGGTCACGGTGTGTCTCGCGGCTCAGCGCATGCGCGGGTCGACGAACACGTCGTCGATGCGCGAGCTGCCGGTGAGCGCGGTGAAGCGCAGCGCCGCCTGCGCGGTTCCGCCGGTGATCAGCCCCGCGACGACCGAGCCGGTGAGCATCGGCAGGGTGGGCTGCCACTGACCGCTCAGCGCGACCGTGCCGAGCGGCAGCGCGACCGTGCCGAGGGCGGTCTTGTAGACGACCTGCACCAGCACCGTGGAGAGCAATAGCCCGGTGTTGTGAGCGAAGAAGCGGAAGGTGGGGTAGCTGGCGTTGACGCACACGTAGGGCGACTGCGCCGAGGCGCCCGCGGGGAGCGAGAGCGCGCTCGCCCCGACGGAGCCGGTGGCGCCGAAGGGCTCGCTGCCCGCGACGCGCGCGGCGCCGCCGCCGAGCGTCCAGCCTGAGAGCGAGCCCTCGAAGTCGCCGCCGGGGGCGAGCTCGTAGGTGCTCTGATCGCCCCAGCGGGCGAAGGGCTGGCTGAGTGCGGCTTCGCTGCACGCTCCGGTGCTCACGAGCGCCGCCCCGGCGGGAGCGGCCGAGAAGGCCGTCAGCGCGAGGGTCGCGCAGGCCGAGCCCAGCGCGACCGACATGCTCGCGCGGCGCAGCCGTCGAGCGGGGTTGGAGAGAAGGGATGGGAAGTATGCGAACACAAGTAGCCTCCGTGCTTGCCTGGCGGCCGAGCCATCTCGTGTTCGAGACCTCTGACTTTGCGTCCCCGCCTCACGACGGGTTTGCCCTTTTCAGTTTTGGTTGACGTCCTGTCTGCGGGCAGCATGCACGAGCGGGCCTCGCGGCGGAAGCCTTTTGGACGCGTGTCGTAGGTTTGGGCTGCCCGACGGCCCCTAATATTCCGATTGGACATATTTGCGGGGGAAATCGGAGACGAAATCGCTGAACTGCTCGGATCGGGGCCCGCGCGTGACGATAGGCCCAGCGGGTAGATGTCCACGCACGCCTACATCGAATCCGAGCGCGCGCGCGAGTCCTTCGCGGACCGCGCGCGGCGCATGGCGCCCGCGGAGCTGCGGGCTGAGCTGGTGGTCGGCGGCGCCTTCCTGATCGCGGCCGTCGCGCTCGTCGTGCTCTCGGGCGCAGGCGCGGGTGCGAGCCCGCGCGTGTCACTGGGTCTGGCGGCGCTGTACGTGCTGGGCATGGCCGCGGTCGGGCACGTGCGCTTCGACATCGGCGCGGGCTTCACCGTGCCGACGCAGGCGGTGTTCGTGCCGATGCTGTTCGCGCTGCCCGCGGCGCTCGTGCCGCTGCTGGTAGCGCTCGCGCTCGGGTTGGGCATGGCCCCGGCGATCCTCACCGGCCGGGCGCCCGCGAGCAGGGCGCTGACGGTGCCGGGCAACAGCTGGTTCGCGTGGGGGCCTGCGCTGGTGCTGACGCTCGCGCACGATCACACGCCGACTGCACGCCCACTCGTGCTGCTGCTCGCGCTGGCGGCGCAGTTCGCGTGCGACTTCGCCGCGAACGCCACGCGCGAACGCCTGCGAGGCGGGATCTCCGTGGGCGAGCTCGCGCGCGAGTGCCGGCAGGTCTACGCGATCGACCTCGCGCTCGCGCCGCTCGGGCTGGCGGTCGCGCTGGCGGCGCTGACCTGGCAGTGGGCGGTGCTGCTGATCGCGCCGTTGCTGGGGATGCTGCGGTGGTTCTCCAAAGAGCGCCGTGTGCGCCTGGAGCAGTTGGTGGAGCTCAACGACGCCTATCGCGGCACGGCGCTCGTGCTGGGCGACGTGGTCGAGGCCGACGACACGTACACGGGCGAGCACTGCAAGGACGTCGTGGCGCTCGCACTCGATGTCGCCCGCGAACTGGGCCTGGATGCGGGTCGCCGGCGCAACGTCGAGTTCGGCGCGCTGCTGCACGACGTGGGCAAGATCGCGGTGCCGAAGGAGATCGTCAACAAGCCCGGCAAGCTCGACGAGCGCGAGTGGGAGATCATCAAGACGCACACCGTCGAGGGTCAGCGGATGCTCGAGCGCGTGGGCGGCTTCATGGGTGAGGTCGGCCAGATCGTGCGTTCTCACCACGAGCGCTGGGACGGGGGCGGCTACCCGGACGAACTGCGCGGCGATCAGATCCCGCTCGAGGCGCGCATCATCTCCTGCTGCGACGCCTTCAACGCGATGACCACCACGCGCTCCTATCGCAAGGCGATGCCCCAGTCGGTGGCCGTGGCGGAGCTCGAGAAGCACTCGGGCACGCAGTTCGACCCGGAGGTCGTACGGGCGATGGTGGCGGTGGTGGGGGAGGGGTGAGTTGACTGCTGGCTGGCTGGATGGTGGCCTCCAGACTTGTGCGAAGCGCCGAAGGCGTACACGCCTGGCGACACGGTGTCGTCGCCGACTGTGTGCAGTCCCTGGTTGTGCATGCTGCATGTGTTAGTGAGAGAGGGCGCATGCTTTAGAAAAAGCTGATGTGGTCCCTGGCGGCGTGTGCGCCGCCAGGTCGGAGCGCGCATGCGCGCTCCGAGGCCAGGTCGCATGCGACCTGGCACGAACGGCGCATGCGCCGTTCGACGGACCGCACATGTGCGGTCCGGTCAGGGCCGCATGCGGCCCTGACGCCCTCGCCGCTTGCGGCGAGGGCAACCCAATCAGCCTTCTCATCAAGCATGCGCACGACGTTCCTCTACGCATGTGCCGCATGCCTGTCTCGATGCATGCGCCGTCCCGTGGACCACACGGTTCGCCGGACCGCTCGACGGTGGCTACCCCTCGCGCGGCAGATACGGCGCGAGCTCGCGGCGGGCGATCGAGAGCTTGTGCACCTCATCCGGACCGTCGGCCAGACGCAGCGTGCGTAGGTGGGCGTACATCCACGCGAGCGGGAAATCGTCGGACACGCCCCCGCCCCCGTGCACTTGAATCGCCCGATCGATCACCTTCAGGGCGATGTTCGGAGCGGCCACCTTGATCGCCGCGATCTCCGTGCGCGCGTGGCGGTTGCCGACCGTGTCCATCAGCCACGCCGCCTTCAGCGTGAGCAGGCGCGCCATCTCGATCTCGATGCGCGACTCGGCGATCCAGTCCTGCACATTGCCGCGCGTGGCCACCGGCCGGCCGAACGTGACGCGCGAGACCGCCCGGCGGCACATCGCCTCCAGGGCCCGCTCGGCGGCGCCGATCGAGCGCATGCAGTGATGAATGCGCCCCGGCCCGAGGCGGGCCTGAGCGATCATGAAGCCGTCGCCCTCGCCCGCGATCAGGTTCGACGCGGGCACGCGCACGTCGGCGAACTCGACTTCGGCGTGACCCTCGTGGTCGTAGTAGCCGAACACCGGCAGGCCCCGCACGATCCTCACCCCGGGGGTGTCCAGCGGCACGAGGACCTGGCTCTGCTGGCGATGCTTGGGCGCGTCGGGCTGGGTCTTGCCCATCACGATCATGATCTTGCAGTGGGGGTGCAGGGCGTTGGAGGTCCACCACTTGCGCCCGTTCAGCACGTACTCATCGCCGTCGCGCTCGATCCGCAGGGCGATGTTGGTCGCATCCGAGGAGGCCACGTCGGGCTCGGTCATCGCGAATGCCGAGCGGATCTCACCCTCCAGCAGCGGCTCCAGCCAACGCTCGGCCTGCGCGGGCGTAGCGAACTGGTGCAGCACCTCCATATTGCCCGTGTCCGGCGCGGCGCAGTTGCACGCCTCCGAGGCGATGTGCGAGCGCCCGAGGATCTCCGCCAGGGGCGCGTAGTCGCTGTTGGAGAGCCCCGCGCCGCGCTCGGCGTCGGGTAGGAACATGTTCCACAGCCCCGCCTCGCGTGCGCGCACCTTCAGCTCCTCCATGATCTGCGGCTGGTGGTGGGGGTCGCCGGACTCGCGCAGCTGGCGCTCGTACACCTCCTCGGCGGGATAAACGTGCTCGTCCATGAACGCGCTCAGGCGCTCGGTGTACTCGATGCAGCGCTCGCTCGGCTGGAAGTCCATCGCTCCTCCTCGGTGACGGCTGGATGTGCGGCTGGGGCGTGGGGCCATAGGATCATCGCCGATGACGCCAGAGCAGGGGAGCGAGCAAGAGCCGGTCGGCTACCGCGACGCGGGCGTGGACTACGAGACGCTCGACGCGGGTAAGCGCCTGGCGATGGCAGCCGCGCTGTCCACCTCGCCGCTGCTGGCCTCGCACGGCGCGCGCGCCCTGGAGGACTCACGCGGTGAGCCCGCGTTCGTGTTCGAGCTGGGCGACCGCGCGCTCGCATTCGTAGTCGAGGGGTTGGGAACGAAGTCGATCATCGCGCGCCAGGTGCTGGCCGAGCAGGGGATCGATCGTTTCGCCGAGGTCGCCTACGACACGGTCGCGGCGATCGTCAACGACCTCTGCTGCGTGGGCGCTCTGCCGCTGGTCGTCAATGCGTACTTCGCCACGGGCTCCTCCGATTGGTATCGCGAGGCCGCGCGCTCGCGTTCGCTGGTGGAGGGCTGGCGCCGAGGGTGCGCGGACGCGGGCTGCGCCTGGGGTGGGGGAGAGTCACCTTCGCTGGCCGGGCTCGTGCAGGAGCATGAGATCGAGCTGGCTGGAGCGGCCGTCGGTGCGGTGCCTCAGGGCAGCGCACCGATCCTCGGCGAGGCCTTGGGTCCCGGCGATGAGATCGTGCTCGTCGACTCCAGCGGTCTGCACGCCAACGGCGCCTCGCTCGCGCGCCTGCTCGCGGGCAGGCTGCGCGAGGGGTACGCGACCGCGCTGCCGAGCGGGAGGTCGCTCGGCGAAGCACTTCTTGAACCCTCGGCGATGTACGTGGGGCTGGTGGCTGAGTTGCTCTCGCGCGGCACGCCCCTGACTTACTCGAGCCACATCACAGGTCATGGTCTGCTCAAGCTGATGCGCCGCCCGATCGCGCTGAGATACCGGATTTGGAAGTTGCCCGAGGTGCCCGAGGTGCTGAGCTTCCTGGTCGCGCAGGCCGGTCTGGAGGCGAAGGCGGCCTACTCGACGTTCAACATGGGCGCCGGCTTCGCGCTCTACTGTGCCGCGGGCGCCGGTGGCGAAATCGTCGAGGTTGCAGGGGAATTGGGTCTACGCGCGTGCATTGCGGGCGGCGTGGAGGAGGGTCCGCGCGAGGTGTTGCTGGAACCGGTCGACGTGCGCTTCGATGGCGGCGAGCTGGAGCTGTCGGCGTGATCTTGCCGCCGTCTCTAAGCCTCGACCCCAGGTTGATAGTTCTAATCAGTGGGCTGTCGGCGGCTGCAATCTCACTCGCGTAACGGTCATGATCTTGAACGTATCGTCCCCGACAGCTAAGGTTTCCGGTGGAAATCGCCACCGTTCTCCGGCGTGGGTCGCCGGAGATCTCGATATCGCCGGACCGGCATGGTTCCGGAGCTACCCGGATCGAGGCGGACCTGTCCATCAACAAGAGGAGAGAACCTGATGCGCAGAGCATCCACCTGTCTGGCCTTGCTCGGCCTTGCCGTCCTGAGCCTCACCGGCGTCGCGACGGCCGCACCGACCGTCTCGCTGGTCGCAAAAGCAGTGCCGATTCCCGGATTCCCCGGCACCGGCAACATCCTCGGCGCGGGCGCCGCGATCGAAGCGAAATACACGATCAAAGGCACCGAATCGACCGGCGGCGTGCCCTCGCAGATCACGCACGTCAACTTCTTCCTGCCGGCCGGGACGAAGATCAACTCGAACGGCTTCGTGACCTGCGCGCCGGCGACGCTTGAAAACATCGGTCCGAGCGGCTGCCCAAAGAAGTCGCAGGCAAGCCCTGTGGGCATCGCCGGCGTGGTCGATCCGATCGGTGGCGAACTCGTCAAAGAGAACGCGACGCTGCAGGCGTTCTTCGCTCCCGGCGGCGGCCTGCAGTTCTATGCCAACGCAGCCTCGCCGATCTCTGCGCAGCTGCTGGTGGCTCAAGGCACCTTCCTCAAAGCCGCTGCGCCCTACGACCTGGAGCTCAGCGTCGATGTCCAGCTGGTCCAGTCGGTTCCCGGCGCCCCGGCCGTGTCGACCGAATCGATCAACATCAAGGTCGGCGCCGCCTACAAGAAGGGCAAGAAGACCATCTCCTACGGCACGCTGCCGACGAAGTGCAAAGGCGGCCTTCCGGTGAAGTCCGAAATCACATTCGCCACCGGCGAAACCTCGTCGGCTACGTACAAGGCGCCGTGTCCTAAGAAGTAACCGCAGATTGACAGCGGCGGGCACGTCCCGCTGCAGGGAACGCAAGAGGGGGCGGCCCCGTCGACACGGCGGGGTCGCCCTGATCGCTGTTGAGAAGGTAAGGAAGAGTCATTAGGTTGAGTCAGACCAGTGGGTGGAGGAGAGGGCCGGTCGCTGTGATGGGCGCCCTGGGCATGGCCGCGCTTGTCGCGGCCATGCTGAGCGTCTCCGGCTGCGGAGGCTCGGGCGGCGGGTACACCGTACGTGCGGTCTTCGACGACGCCGCCAACATCATCCCCGGTGAGGACGTGAAGATCGAGGGCGTCAAAGTGGGCGTTGTGGGGCCGGTCACGCCGACGGCGAACGCGAAGGCCGCGGTCGTGCTCGACATCGAAAACTCCGGCTTTCAGGACTTCCGCTCGGACGCCAGCTGCACGATCGAACCCGAGGCGCTGATCGGCGAGAAGTTCGTCAACTGCCTGCCCACCCAGCCGCGCCCCGAAGGCACCCCGCTGCCGCCGCCGCTGCACAAGATTCCCAGCGGCCACGAAGGAGAAGGGCAGTACCTGCTGCCGGTCACGAACACCTCGAGCCCCGTCGACGTCGATCTGCTCGGCGACCTCAATCGCCTGCCCGAGCGTCAGCGGTTCGCGATCATCATCAACGAACTCGGCGCCGGCCTGGCCGGGCGCGGGAGCGACCTCAACGATGTCGTCCGCCGCGCGGACCCGGCGTTGCGCGAACTCGACAAGGTCCTCGGCATTCTTGCCGCGCAGAACAAGACGCTCGTGAACCTCGCCGAAGAAGGCGATCGCGCGCTCGCCCCCGTCGCGGGGGTCAAACAGCAGATCTCGAACTTCATCGTCGGCGCCGACACGGTCGCCCGTGCCACGGCCAACCAGCGCGGCGCGCTCGCGCGCAACCTCGCCGGGTTCCCGCCCTTCCTGGAACAGCTGGGACCGGCGATGGAACGCTTCGGGCGCTTCGCCGAACAGACGACCCCGACGTTCACCGACCTCAAAGCGGCCGCGCCCGGGATCAACCAGACCTTCACCTCGCTCCCGGCCTTCGCCGACAGTCAGACGGCGTTCTTCCAGAGCCTCGGCAAGACCGCGAAGAAGTCCGGGCCGGCGCTCTCTTCGTTGCAGCCGCTCCTGGCTCGTGTGAAGACGCTCGGCAACGTCGCCCAGCCGTTCAGCACGAATCTCTCGGAACTCGTCACCAGCCTGCGCGACACCGGCGGACTGGAGCGTTTCATGGACTTCATCTTCCTCGGTGCGGGCTCCACCAACGGCTATGACGCGCTCGGCCACTTCCTGCGGACCGAAGGCGTGGCAGCGGTGGGCTGCCTCACCTATGCGATCGCTCCCGTCGGCAGCTGTCACGGCAACTTCTTCAACACCTCGGGCGCGAGCACGACCGCCGCGAGCGCTCACTCGAGCTCCGCGAGCGCTCACTCCAGCGCCGCCGCCGCCGCGGCAGCCTCCTCCACGAGCCTCGTCATGAAACGCACGCTGGCGGTGCTGGGAGGCGCTACACCAGCGCAGGCGATCGCCAAATATCCCGGCTCGATCTCGATCCCCGGGGCGCTCGGGGGCCTCGGTGGGTCCGCGGAAGGCGCCGGCAGCGCGCAGCCGGTCGGCGGATCGAGCGCCGGCACCACCTACTACTCACCCGCGCCAGAAACCGGCGCCGGCGGGATGCTCCTCAACTACCTGCTCGGCAACTGATGATCGCGACCACCCCGATACGACGCCTGGTCGACTGGACCTCGACGCACGGTAGGCCGCGTACGCGGCCGAGGGGGACGGCGGCGGCATTGACGGCAGCGCTGGCGCTCATGGCGACGCAGGCGGCGGTCGCGGGAGCCGAAGAACCGCCGGCGAGCGCTCCGACGAGCACCCCGACCGCGAGCGACACGACCCCGGCCGCCGGAGCGCCGACACCCGCGAGCACCCCCGCGCCGTCCACGACGTCGGGGCCGAGCGAAGCCGGCGCGGAACCGCAGGTGGCGGCGCAGCACTTGCAGCACATCTCCTCCGGCGGCGCCGGCAAACGCGGTAGGCACGCGTCGAGCCACCACGCTAATACGGGCGGGACCGCGCAAGGCACGGGCACGCAGACGACCGGCGGCACGTCACTCGCGCAGGGGCCCGGCCCTCACAGCGCGCCGCCCCCCACGGGCCTCACTCCGGGCCTGCCGCTGTCGCTCGGCGGCTCGATCGCCGGAGTGCCCGGGTTCTTCATCGAAAGCTTCCGCATCCCGCCGTTTTTGCTGCCGATCTACCAGGCGGCAGGGACCGCCTACGGCATCCCCTGGCAGGTGCTCGCGGCGATCAACGAGGTCGAGACCGACTACGGTCGCGACCTGAGCGTCTCCAGCGCCGGCGCCGAGGGCTGGATGCAGTTCCTGCCCTCGACCTGGCTGCAGTACGGCGTCGACGCCAACGGAGACGGCTTCAAGGACCCCTACAACCCGGCCGACGCGATCTTCGCCGCCGCGCGCTACCTGCGGGCCGCCGGGGGCAACAAGGACGTCAGGGCGGCCGTGTACTCCTACAACCACTCCCAGGCCTACGTCGACTCGGTGCTGCTGCGTGCGCAACTGCTCGGCGGTACGCCACCGGAACTGCTCGGGGCGATCACCGGGCTGACCGAGGCGCGCTTCCCCGTCCACGCCCCCTCGCGCTTCAGCGACGGGTTCGCGACGATCCCCGCCCACGGGTCGATTCCCGCCAAGACACTGCCCGGGACCACGATCTACTCCCAACTCGGCGCGCCCGTGATCGCCGTGCAGGACGGTGAAATCGTGCAGATCGGCGACTCGCCGACGCTCGGGCGCTACATCTCATTGCGCGACGCCTACGGCAACACCTACGTGTACGCGCAGCTGGGTAACGTCGCCACGCTGTATCCGGTGCTCGCGCCCCACGAGCACACCGCCGTGAGCGCCCGCATCGCCCGCCCCGCCGGCGCCTCCGAACCGGCTCCCAGCGGTCCGGCGACCGCGGGAGCCCAGCAGCGCTCGCCGCTGTCGGCAGGTGCCACCGAATCGGGGCTCGCGCTCGGAGCGGCAGCCGGTCTGGAACCCGCTCCCACGCCCCCTGCGAGCACTCCTGTGCCGGCCGCGCCGGCCGCGACACCGATCGGACCAGACGCCGCGGGCCTCGGGAAAGCGCGGGTGTTCCAGTCCGGCCCCAACGATGTCTACCTGCACCCGCTGCGCGTCGGCGTGCAGGTGATCGCCGGAACCGTCCTTGGCCACGTGGGCGCCGAATCCAGTGGTGCGGACGCCCAGAGCCCGAGCGCTGTCGCCGGTGGCGGGCTGGGCGGGCCGAGCATGTTCTTCCAGATCAAACCAGCCGGCGTCGGCGCTTCCGCGATCGACCCCAAGCCGATTCTCGACGGCTGGGTGGCGCTCGAGAACACCTCGATCTTCCGAGCCAAGGGCGAGAACCCGTTCCTAGCGACCTCGCCGAGCGTCGGGCAGGTGCTGCTGGAGTCAAAGAGCCAGCTCGAGCAGCAGGTCGGGCGCGATGCGGGCGTTCACATGCGCGCCTGCGAGCGCAGCGACGTCCAGACCGGACGTGTCGACCGGCGCGTGCTCGCGATGCTCGAGTTCCTCGCGGTGTCCGGCCTGAAGCCCACAGTGACGGGGCTGCGCTGCCCCGGCTCCCCATCTGCGCTCGCCGGCAACGCCTCCGTGGGCGCCGACGTCTACACGGTCAAGATCACTGCCATAAACGGCACCCCGATCGCCGGCCATCAGGGGTCCGGCTCGGTCGCCGACACGACCATCCGCAAGCTGCTCACTTTGCAGGGCTTCAACCGTCCGTTGCGAATTGTCAGCGACACGAACGTGCCCGGAACGAACAACACGCTCCTCAAGCCGAGCGCACGCGACTACGTGTATGTCGCCTTCAGTCCTCCGAGCGGCAGCGGTGCTCGTGCCGCCTCAGCCTTCGGATCGGTGCTGAGCGCGAAGGAGTGGATCAAGCTGATAGCCCGCCTCGGCGAGATCCCCGACCCGACGGTCGCCGGCGGACCCTCCTCGGCAGCGATCTCAGACAAGGCCGGAACGCCGGTGCCCGGCGGGAGCGCCGGCGTGGATGTGGGTGGGACTAGAACGGGGTCAGGCGGCGCGCAGATCAAGGGCGCTCAAACGAACGGCGCGCATACGACCGAAGGTGGAGCCGGTGGCCACGGTTAGCCCCCCGAACCCATCCGCGCCGCCGCCTCTGCCCCCGAGCGAGAAGCCGCCCAGTTCCACTCGCGACGGCTCCAGGACGCTGCCGCCACGCGCGGGCCGCATGCTCGCCGTGGGGGCTCTCGGGATCGTGATTCTGATCGCGGCCTACCTCGTGTTCTCCGGCGGCGGCGGAGCCGACTACCACCTGGAAATGAAAGAAGCCGGTCAGCTCGTCCGCGGCGACCAGGTGCAGGTCGGCGGTGTGCCCGTGGGCAGTGTCACGAACATAGAACTCACGCACGACTTCAAAGCACGCATCACGATCCACGTCGACTCCTCGCTGACGCCGCTGCACGAAGGCACGATCTCCGAAATCAGAGTGCCCTCGCTGACGGGCGTCGCGAATCGCTTCGTGGCGCTGACGCCCGGTCCGAACAACCGCCCCGCGCTCGCGCCCGGAACCACGCTGCCGGCCAGCGAGACCCGCGAAGTGGTCGATCTCGACCAGCTTTTCAACACGCTCAACCCGAAGACGCGCAAGGGCCTGCAGCAGGTCATCCAGGGCTCGGCCGAACAGTACGCCGGGGCTGGTCCCGAGTTCGGGAAAGCGACCGAATACTTCGCGCCCTCCTTCGCCGCGGTCGACCATTTCTTCTCGGAGCTCACCCGCGACCAGACGACGTTCACGAGCTTCCTGGTCGAATCGGCCAAGGCGCTGACGATTCTCGCGGCGCACAAGGAATCGCTCAGCGGCCTGGTCGAACATGGCGATCAGACCTTCGAAGCGATCGGCTCGCAGCAGAGCAGCCTCGCGCGCGGGCTGCACCAGCTGCCGGTGGTGCTGAAGGAGGGCAACAAGACCTTCAGCGAAGTCCCCTCGACGCTGACGGCGCTGACGAACCTCGTGAACGCCCAGCAGCCGAACACGGAGGCCCTGACGACGCTGTTCGCCCGCCTGCGACCGCTCGTGACCACGGCTACTCCGGTAGTGAACAACTTCAGTCAGGCGATCTCGCGGCCGGGGGCGAACAACGACCTGACGGACGCGTTCGCGGCGCTGCCGGCGCTCGCGAAGGTATTGACCACCGCCTCGCCCAACGGCGTACGCGCGCTGCAGGAAGCCGTGCCGATGACCGCCTCCTTCGGCCCCTACGCGCCGGATCTGCAGGGCGCGCTGCGCTCCTTCGGCCAGACGACCGCCTACTACGACGCCAACGGGCACTACGCGCGCATCAGCCCGGTCACGCCTTCGTTCACGCTCGGGTCCAACAACAACCTCACGCCGGCCTCCAGCGCACAGCAGGTCCTGCAAGCGCTGCAGAACGGCCAGCTGCGCCGCTGCCCCGGCGCCGCGACCCCGCCCTCGGCCGACGGCTCGGCGCCGTTCACCGACAACGGTCAGCTCGGATGCGACCCCACGGAGACGCCCAAGTGAACCCCCGTCGCCGCGGATCCCTGGCCGGAAGCCCGCTCCTGATCGGGGCGCTGACGACGCTGATCGTGGTCGTCGCGGTGTTCCTGTCGTTCAACGCCAACAACGGGCTGCCGTTCGTGCCGACGTATGACATCAAGGTCGAACTGCCCGAAACCTCGGGCCTGCAGAAGGCCAACCAGGTGCGAATCGCGGGCACGCGCGTCGGGATCATCAGCTCGCTCACGCCCCACCAGAACCCGAACACCGGCCGCATCACCGCGACCGCCGAACTGAAGCTCGAAAAGAGCATCGAACCGCTGCCGGCCGACACCAAAGCAATCGTGCAGTCGGTCTCGGCGATCGGGCTCAAGTACCTGGAATTGGAAAAGGGGACCTCCAGCCGCACATTGAAGGCCGGGGAAGCGATCCCGATGGCGCAGACGCGCGAACCGGTGGACATCGTCTCGCTCTTCAACATGTTCGATCAAAAGACGAGAAACGCGATCCAGACCAACACGATCAATTTCGGTGATGGCCTCGCCGGTCGCGGCATCGGCCTGAACGAAACGATCGCCACGCTGCGTCCTCTGGTCAACGACGCCATTCCGGTACTGCACAACCTCGGAGCGCCCCAGACGGGCTTCCAGAAGCTCTTCCCGGCGCTCGACCAGCTGGCCTCGCAGGTTGCTCCGGTGGCAAACACGCAGGCCGCCTGGTTCAGCGAGATGGACACCCTCTTCTCGGCGTGGGCCAGCGTGGCACCGTCGCTGGAACAGACGATCGCGGGCGGACCCGCGGCGCTCGCCCAGGCGACGCATTCGTTCGCCTACGAGGCCCCGTTCGTGGAAAACGCGACTGAGTTCATGCACCTGCTGCGGCCGAGCGCGAGCGCGCTCGTCACCGTCGCTCCCCAGCTGGGACACGCCTTCTCGGTGGGCGCCGTCAACCTGAAGGCGGCAACCGCGCTGAACTCGGGCGTGGCCGAAGCCGCGCAGGCCTTCCAGGCCTTCGCGCAGAACCCGATCGTGACGCTGAGCCTCGAAGACCTCACGCAGACCACCGAACTCGGCGGTCCCCTATTCGCGGGGCTCGCTCCCGCGCAGGCGTACTGCAACTACGTGACGCTGATGCTGCGCAACGTCTCCAACCTGCAGGCGGAGAACATCGGCAACGGCACGCTCGCACAGGCCGCGATCGTGCTCTCCCCGAACGGCCCCGGCGCCGAGGGCTTCCCGTCCTCGGGTCCGGCCAACGGCCCGTCGATCGAACACGAAGAATCGCGTGGTGGCAAACCCGGGAGACTGATCGACAACAACTTCCTGCACGCCAACCCCTATCCGAACGTCGCCGGTCCCGGTCAGCCGCGGCTGTGCGAAGCCGGCAACGAGAAGTACGTGGTCGGCAAAATGGTCGTCGGCAACCTGCCGGCCGGCGGCGCCACCACAAACCGTGAACTGACCTCGCGCGAACAGAACCTGTTCGGCGAAAAATATCCGAGCACCACGCTCAAGGCCCTTGGGCTCAGCAGCGGGAAGAAGGGATCATGAGCCGTCTGCGCTTCTGGCGCCGCCACGACGAAATTCCCGTGATCGAGCTGCGCCGCTCCAATCCGGTGCGGGTCGGGATCGCGTTCCTCGTGATCCTCGTGATCGCCGTGTTCTTCGGGTTCACCAAGCGCATCCCGTTCAAACACGGCTTCCGCCTGCAGGCCGTGTTCTCCACCGCGGTCAACATTCACCCGAAGTCGCCCGTGCGCATCGCCGGCGTCGACGTGGGGGTGGTGACCTCGATCCATCGCGAGGGCAATGCCGGCGTTGTGAGCATGGAAATAGAACCGAAAGGTCTGCCGATTCACACCGACGCGACGCTGAAGATCAGGCCGCGGATCTTCCTCGAAGGCAACTGGTTCGTGGACATGCAGCCCGGTAGCCCGTCGGCGAAGACGGTCTCCTCGGGCTACACGATCCCGATCACTCAGACCGCCAACCCGGTGCAGCTCGATCAGGTGCTGAGCGCGCTCAACAGCGACACGCGCGCCAACCTCCAAGACTTCCTGCAGGGTTACGGAGACGGACTGACGCGCAAGCCCGACGCGGCCGAAAACGCCGAACAGGATCCCGACGTCTACGGCCTCAACGCGGCGCAGGCCCTCAACAAGACCTACCACCGCGCGCCCTCGGCGCTGCGCAACGGGGCGATCGTCCAGCAGGCGCTCGGTGGCACCGAACCCCATGATCTCTCCGAATTGTTCACCGCGGTCAGCAAAGTTACGGCGGCGCTGAACCTGCACGAGCAGCAGCTCAGCGAATGGGCGCCCAACTTCGACGCGTTCTTGGGATCCTTCGCCGCCCAATCCTCGAGCCTGAGCGCCGCGATCGCCCACCTACCGGGCGCGCTGACCAACGCCAATCGGGCATTCACCGCGCTCAACTCGGCGTTCCCCCCGACCCGCGCGTTCGCGCAGGCGCTGCTCCCAGGCGTCAAGCAACAGGGCCCGACGATCGCCGCGGCGCTGCCCTGGATCGAACAGGTGCAGGCCGCGCTCGCGCCGAACGAGCTCGGCGGCGTCGCCAAGGGTCTGAACGAAGCCGCGCCGACGATCGGCCAGCTGATCGGCGAACAGGTCCCCTTCTTCAAGCAGACCGACGAATTCAGTCAGTGCTTGAGCAAGCTGTTCTTCCCCGGAGCAAACACCAAGCTGCAGGACGGGGCGAGCACCTCGGGCGTGGAAGTGTATAAGGAGTTCTGGTCCTCGCTGACCGGTCTGGCTGGCTTCGGTCAGACCTTCTCCGGCAACGGCACGATGGCGCGCGCCCTGCTCGGCGACAGCGGTCAGGTCGTGCGCTCCGGCCACACCTCGGTCCTCGGCACCAAACTGCAGGGCCAACAGCTGCTCGCCCACGCGCCGCTGCCGCCGCTGGGCACGCGCCCGGCATATCCGGCCGAAGAGCCCCAGTACAAGCCGCTCGTGCCCTGCGACACGCAGACGCTGCCCGAATTCAACGGCCCCTTGTCTCAAGGCCCCGCCGACGGGAGCAACGGATGACCCCCGGTGACAGCCACGAAGGCGGGCTGAGCGTCCGCGAACAGATCGCGCGCTACCAGAAAGCGTTCATCGCGGTTGTCACGATGATCGTGATCGCGGCGCTGGTCGGGGGCTACATCCTCGCGCACGAGAACCTCAAGCTGCCGGGCTGGGTGCCGGTGCTGGGTCGCAACTACTTCGTGCTCAACGGAGAATTTCAGACCGCGCAGGCCGTGACCCCCGGGCAGGGTCAGGCCGTCACTATCGCGGGCGCGAAGATTGGCGAAATCGCCAGCGTGGACCTGCGCAACGGGGTCGCGATCGTGACGATGCATCTCGTCCCCAAATACTCCGAAGGACGCCTCTTCCACGACGCGACGCTGCTGCTGCGCCCGAAGACTCAGCTCAAGGACATGACCGTGGAGGTCGATCCGGGATCCCCTTCGAGTGGGCGGCTGCACAGCGGCGCGACGATCCCGCAGTCCCAAACCGCGCCGGATGTCAACTTCGACGAATTCCTCTCCAGCCTCGACGCCGACACGCGCGCGTACCTGCAGGAGCTGCTGGCGGGCGCCGGCGAGGGCTTGAAGGACAACGGCAAGGCGCTGTCGGCCGCGCTCAAGCGCTTCGATCCGACAACACGCGACGTGCAGCTGATCACCCAGCAGTTGCACTACCGTCACGCGAACATCGCACGAGCGATTCACAACTTCAAGCTGCTGATGGAAGCCTTCGGCGATAAGGACCAGCAGCTGGGCGACCTGATCCAGTCCTCGAATGCGGTGTTCGCAACCTTCTCGCAAGAGAACCAGAGCGTTCAGCGCACGCTGCAACTGCTGCCGGGCGCGCTGGGCAAGACCGAACAGGGACTCGGCAAGCTCGCCACGGCCTTCAACGTCGTCGGGCCCACCCTCCGAGATCTGCACCCGTTCGCCGCCGCCGTAGCCCCCGCAGAGGAAGCGCTGCGGCCGTCGTTCAAGACGACCACGCCGATCCTCAAGAACGAGATCCGTCCGTTCGCGCGTGAAATCCTGCCGACCGTCAACGCGCTGGAGCCCAGTCTGAAGGGGCTCGCCGCCTCGTTCCCGCACCTGGCCACCAGCTTCACGGTGTTGAACGAACTCTTCAACGAGCTCGCCTACAACCCAGGGAAGAACCGCCCCACCTTCGGCTTCTTCGCCGCCTGGGCCGCGCACAACCTCAACAGCATCCTCAGCTCGGCCGACTCTCACGGTGTGCTGGCGCGCAGCCTGACGTATTTGAACTGCGGCGTGCTGCCGCTGCTGGCGCCGGCCGGAACGATCAACCCGACGGTGAACATGATCGTCGGCCTGCTCAACCCGCCGACGAAGGCCGCCTGTCAGGCGGCCGGCATTCTCAAAGGCGCAACCCCGGCAAGTGCACACGCGACCTCCAAAACGGCCGCCGCCGGCCCGTTCTGGGGCCTTAGCCAAAGCCCATTTCGGGGTAAGCACTAATGCAAAAGCGCGCGCCCACGCTCGGCAACATCCTCGTGATCATCCTGTTCACGCTCAGCTGCTTCGGCCTGCTGCTGTTCCTGTGGGAGTCCTTCGGCGGGCCGGTGCCGTTGAAACCCAAGGGGTATCAGTTCACGGTGGCGTTCCCGCGCTCGCTGGCGCTGGCCGAACAGTCGGACGTGCGCATCAGCGGCGTCGATGTCGGGCACGTGGTCGCGCTCAAGCTCGGCGGCGAAGGTCGCACGATCGCCACGGTCGAACTCTCCAGCCAGTACGCGCCGATCCGCGACGACATGCACGCGATCCTGCGTCAGAAGACCCTGCTGGGGGAGACCTACGTGCAGCTGATTCCCGAGAGCAAGACCGGGTCCGTATCTGGCTGACGGTGGGAGACTTCCGAGAGCCAGGTCGAACCGTCGGTGACGCTCGACGACATCCTCTCGGCGCTCGACCCGAAGACGCGCAAGAGCTTCCAGGTGTGGATGCAGTCGGTCGCCGTCGGTATCACCGGCCGGGCGAACAGATCAACTCCGACTTCGCCGAGCTGCATCCATTCGCCGAACACGCCAACCAGCTGGTGAGCCTCCTGGCCTCCCAGGAAGGCGCGTTGACGGGCGTGGTGAAAGGCACCGGCGAAGTGTTCGACGCGCTCTCCGAACGCGACCACCAGTTCCAAAGCCTGATCGTCAACGGTGAGCGCACCTTCCGCGCGGCCGCCGCCGAGAGCCAGGCCTTCGCCGAAACCTGGAAGCTGCTGCCCTCGTTCGAGCGCAACTCACAGGTGGCGTTCAAAGAACTCGACAGCTTCGCCACGGTCACGAGCCCGTTCCTCGAAGAATTCCGCCCAGCCGAGCGCCAGCTCTCGGCGCTGCTGAACGCGACCAAGCCGTTCGCGCCGGCCTTCGACAAATTCCTCACCTCGCTCGGACCGCTGACCCAGGCGGCAAAGAAGGGGCTGCCGGCGGTCAAGCCGGAGCTCGAACTGACCGTGCCGGTGCTCGAAAACTTCAGGCCGGTGCTGCACAATTTCGATCCCTTCCTGCAGTTCACCGACCAGTACATCCCCGAGCTGCAGGCGTTCTTCGGCAATTTCGCCGCGTCCACGCAGACCAAGGCGCAGAACAGCAACTTCGCGGTCAACGGGAAAGCCGGGGCCCGCAGATTCACTTCCTGAAGACGATGCTCGTGCTGGGGCCCGAAAGCCTTACCGTCTACGCCAAACGCATCGGTACGAACCGCACCAACCCCTACTTCCAGCCGGGAGCCTTCCGGGCCCTGGCCAACGGCGGGCTGAAAGTCTTCGAAGGCGGCTCATGCGCGGACTCGGCGCCGTCGGTGAGCGGGCCGGCGAACGAAACGATCTCCAAGACCCTGATCGAACAGCTGATCCAATTCCATATCGCCAATGCGCCCGAAACGGGCAACGCGGTCGCGGCGCCGGGCTGCAACCAGCAAGGGCCGTTCACGTTCAACGGTCAGAGCAGCCAGTATCCGCACGTGACCTACGGCGGGAAATAGCGGCGCGCCGGGAAGCGAGCGAGCTCAATCCGCTCGGCAATCTCCGCGCTCCCGCAGATGCAGATCGTCCGGCGTGTCGTCAGGCTCGAGTCGAGGCCGCTTCGGAGGCCACGAGCGCGCGCTCGTGGCCGAGGTAGGGCATCAGCGCGAAGTACAGGAGATCCGGCAGCAGCGCCGGCAGCTCGGATGTACGGCCCTCCAGGACGCGACGGTGCAGGATCGAGGCGATCCCGCCCGCGACGGCTTCGGAGGTCTGGGCGGGCAGGTGGGCGGTGTCGGGGGCCGATTCTCCCGCCTCGCCATCGCCGCTACGCCCTCCCTCGAGCACCGGTACGGTCTTGGCGATCGCCAAGCGCACGCGCGCGATCGCGTCCTCTCCGGCGCTGAGGCACTCCACGAGCGCAACGCGAGCGCCATCCGGGTCACCGGCAAAGGCCGCGAGCAGCGTCTCCAGGCCGATCGCACTCGCTCAGACCAGCATCTCGAGCCCGCGGTCCGTCTCGAGATCGCGCGTTCGATCCCCCCGATCAGCTCGTCGAGGGAGGCGAGTAGGCAGTCCTGCTTGTCCTCGAAGTGCTCGTCGAACACCGGCGCCGGTACCTCGGCGCTCCAAAGCACGCGATCGATCGTCGTGCGGTCATAGCCCCTGAGCGCGATCGTCCGCACGAGCGCCTGCATGATGTTTCGGCGCGGGTCGACCGATCGGGCGGGCGCGGAGGGCGCGAACGCGACCGCGAGATCCCTACGATCCAACATCTGACCTCCTGACCCCTCCCTCAGCTCCCCCTCCGGCTATAAACCGATTCTGACGCCATATCGTAGACTGAGTGCCGGTAGAATGTCAAGCCAAGATCGGGACTTCGGCTGTTGCCGTTGTCGCGGCCGCCGACTAGTATCCGAGGTGGAGATGACCGACGGCATGCCACAGGACCCTGAGGACGGCCTCGATCCGGGCTCAGCGGAGCGGGGCTCCGCGAGCGCGAGCCGGACAGTCGGCGGGGATCAGGGCCTGCTTGCGAATCGGAGGGCGAGATGGGGGAGTTCGAGTACCACTCGAGCGACGTCGACCTGCTCGGCGACCCCAACGACGAGCGCTGGTCGATCCGCTGCCTGGACGTGCACAAGCGCCTGGGTGGAGCACCCGTGCTCAACGGCCTGAACGTGGCGATCCCGGATGAGACGATCACGGTGGTGCTGGGTCCCTCGGGTACCGGCAAGAGCGTGCTGATCAAGCACTTGATCGGGCTGATGTTCCCGGACTCCGGCGACATCATCGTCAAAGGTCAGTCAGTGCCGGGCCTGACGCTGCCGAAGCTGCTGGCCCTGCGTCGCAAGGTCGGCGTGCTGTTCCAGGACGGCGCCCTGTTCGGGTCGATGTCGGTTTACGACAACGTCGCCTTCCCCTGCGCCAGCACACGGACATGTCTGAGGCGCAGATCTCGCAGATCGTCAGGCAGCGCCTGTCGGACGTCGGTCTGACCGAAGCGATCGATTACATGCCCAACCAGCTCTCCGGAGGCATGCGCAAGCGGGCCGGTTTCGCGCGTGCGCTCGTGATGGAGCCGGAGATCGTGATCTTCGACGAGCCCGACTCGGGCTTGGATCCTGTACGCACCGCGCTGCTGTGCGACCTGATCCAGGAGATGCACCAGCTCTACGGGGGCACCTACATCGTGGTGACCCACAACATCGCCTCGGCGCGGCAGATCGGCGAGTACATCGCGTTGCTGTGGCGAGGGAGGATCGTGGAGGCGGGCGACGCCGAGCGGATGTTCTCCTCGGAGAACCCGTTCGTGCGCCAGTTCCTCAGCGGGTCTGCCGAGGGCCCGTTGACGATGGATTGATACGGCGCGCAGGCTCTGTTTGTGCAAAATCGGACGGCTTTTCTATATGTCATGCCCTCGGGCCTTTGGTATGCGGGTTTGCCGGGCGAGCGTGGAATTGTCACATGTTGAAATTCTGCGACCCTCGCTGCGTCATCGGAGCTAATGCGGACCTTGACATGACCAGAATAGATATGTTACTAATCGAGATAGAACAACTTGCACTACGGGGTTTCTGACGCCCGTCGAAAT
This sequence comes from uncultured Solirubrobacterales bacterium, assembly GCA_963714025.1. Taxonomy (GTDB): domain Bacteria; phylum Actinomycetota; class Thermoleophilia; order Solirubrobacterales; family Solirubrobacteraceae; genus Palsa-744. The sequence goes on along the minus strand of OY970221.1, from coordinate 667,816 downwards.
TACGAAGACAGGAGAGCGTAAGGCATGCAGTAGGTTGTGCGTGATCCCTTTATGCACTCTTTGAAAGTATGAACTTTGTATCCGGATAGTAAACGGGTGCCGGTCTGTCATGGCGGTAGCCGGTGAGTCGAGTCGCTCAGGCCGGCAGCGGTAAGTCTCTCGAGAAGGTTCGCACCGGCTTGGTTGCCCGGTTGCGGGCGAGGCGCGCAGAGCTCGAAGAAGCGATCGTTGCACGCGTGCTCGCCATGTCCGAGCCTGTCGGGGATGAAGACGCTGAGTACGTCACCGGGCTGCGCGCGGCGGTGACCGCCGCCGTGGAGCTCAGCTTCACCGGTATCGAGCATGGCGAGGAATGGTCTGGGCCGCCACCGCAGGCCGCGGCTGCGCAGGCTCGTCGCGCGGCACGCTACGGGGTGAGCTTGGACACCGTGCTGCGTCGCTATGCCGCCGGAGAGCGGCTCATGGCAGATTTCGTCATGGACGAGGACGACCACTTCCCGAGTGCGGCGTTGCGACATGTGCTGAGAACACAAGGAGTGCTGATCGATCGCGTGATGGCGGTGATCGCCGCCGAATATATGCAGGAGGTCAATCGCGTAAGGCGCTCGCCGGAGCAGCGTCGCTCAGAACGCGTGCAGGCGCTTCTCGCCGGAGCCCCGATCGGATCAGCCGGCCTGGATTACGAGCTCGAGGCATGGCACGTTGGCATCATCGCGGCCGGCGTCGGCGCCGGCGGCGTGCTCGAGGATCTCGCCAGGGGCCTCGGTTGTCAGCTGTTGTCCGTTCCCCGTTGGGATGAGCCCGTCTGGGCGTGGCTCGGCTCTAGTCGCAAGCCGGCGATCGCCGACATCGAGCGCATCTTGCTCAACAGGGACGACGCGGGGGTGTCGCTGGCGGTTGGCGAGGTCGCCCACGGGGTCGATGGATGGCGTATGACCCACTGGCAGGCCCAACGGGCGCTGTGGGTCGCGCTGCGCAGCCCACAGGCCCTTACGCGGTATGCCGATGTCCTACTGCTGGCGCCGGTGCTGCGCGATGACGTACTGGCACGGTCCTTGAAAGAGATCTACCTCGTACCGCTCGGCAGCAGTCAGAAAGACGGCGGCGCGGCGTCGCGCGAAACGCTACGCACCTACTTCGCAGTGGGACGTAACGCCGCCACGGCGGCTGCTGTGCTCAAGGTCGACCGGCACACGGTCAAACGCCGTCTGCACAGGATCGAGGAGAGCCTAGGCAGAGCCCTGCACACGTGCCAGGCAGAGTTGGAACTGGCACTTCGACTTGAGGCATTGGGCGATGTAACCGATATCGAAACGCCCTCAGCAGTCGAGTAAGTAAGCGCTTTGGGCTTAGTATGGGGTTGTGGGGGACTATGTGGCGCACTTTCCCGTCGGCGTCACGCCATATTGGCGCACCATGAGGCCGCCGTCGGGTGATATTACTTAAAGCTGCGTGAGGGAGCGCTTGGCGGTCGCGGTGAGGCGGCCGTTGTTTTTACATCGCAAGCCACGGTGCTGGCTGCAGGGGGTCCAGTGGTTATTGACGGGTCCGGAGCCGGCGCGATGGATGCTGGTCTATGCCCGTGACTCGATTCACTTCAATCATCATAGGTTATTCGCTTATTCACACTTTTGCTGTGTGGGCGTTGGTGAGTGAGGGACCTGCGTCTCGGAAAAACTGTGAATCGACCTTCTCTGGCAATATGCGGACCACGACACGTCGCGGTTTGGTGTGTCCGTGAGCAATCTCTCTCAGGTGCTGTCCGGCGGTGCGATGAACACAACGCACGCAAGTGCAAGCTCGCACGCGGCGGTGGAGCTGGCGCAAGAGCCAGACAGCCTTGCGGTCTCGCGCCTGCAGGCGTTGCTCGATCGCGACACGTTCCATCCCTGGCGCTCTGCCGTCGGCGACGGGGTGGTTGCCGGCTCCGGCCGGGTGCACGGTCGCCCAGTATGCGTGTGGGCACAGGAAGTGAGCCACCGCGGTGGCTCACTTGGCCGCGCCGGTGGCGAGACAATTGCCCGCACGATCCGATATGCGAGTCGCGCCGGCGTACCCGTGATCGGCGTGCCTCACTCGGGCGGGGCGCGACTGCAGGAGGGCGTCGCCGCGCTGGGAGCCTACGGTGCGATCTTCCGCGAGCAGGCGCTTGCACCTGTGCCGCAGATAACGGTCATCCCCGGTGCGTGTGCCGGCGGCGCCGCCTACTCCTCGGCGCTGGGGGACTTCGTCGTCATGGTGCGTCCCAATGGACGGCTGTTCCTGACCGGTCCCAAGGTAGTCGAACAGGTGACCCGCGAGCAAATCAGTGCCGACGAGCTCGGAGGGCCGCGGGTGCATGCCGCCAACGGCGTCTCGCATCTCACCGCCGCCGACGACCAGGCGGCGGCAGAGCTGGTACGCGAATTGCTGAGCTACCTTCCCTCCACAATCGGAGGGCCCCTGCCGCTGGTTCCGGCGGTCGATCCGCCGGCGGGTAGTCCCGCCGACAGCATTCCCTCCTCCACACGCCAGGTGTATGACGTGCGGGACGTGCTCGCCCCGATGGTGGACGGCGGACGCCATCTGGAGCTTGCGGGCCGCTGGGCGCGCAACCTGGTCACAACCCTGGCCCGCCTCGATGGGCGACCGGTGGGCGTCATCGCAAACCAGCCCCTGCATCTTGGCGGCACGATCGACAGTGCGGCCTCGGAGAAGGGCCGCTGGTTCGTCGATCTGTGCGATCGTCTTGCGCTGCCGCTGGTGGTGCTGGTCGACACGCCCGGTTTTCTGCCGGGCGCCAACCAGGAGCGAGCAGGCGTCATCCGCCACGGGGCATCGCTGCTGCGTGCGTTCGCGCGGGCAACTACCCCCAAGGTCACCATCACCCTGCGCCAGGCCTACGGTGGCGCGCACATAGTGATGAACTCACGAGACTTAGGCGCGGACCTGACCCTCGCCTGGCCGGACTCGCAGATCGGGGTGATGGGCGCCCCTCAAGCCGTGGCGATCATCGAGCGCAGTGCAATCAACGAGGGCGCCGACGCCGACCAGTTGGCCGAGTTGTACGCATCGGAGCGGCTCGGAGTCGACATCGCCGCCGCCGATGGCTTCGTCGATGAGATCGTCACGCCCCACGAGACTCGGGACCGTCTCATTCGCGCGTTGGAGTTGCGAGCGTGAGGGTCTCACGGGCCGCGAGCGAGCACACAGTCGCGTTTGTGTTCTCAGGTCACGGTTCCCAGTGGGACGGGATGGCACTCGAGCTGCTGGACGAGGCACCGGCGTTTGCGCAGAGCATCAGCGCCTGCGAACAGGCACTCGCGCCGCACGTGGACTGGTCTTTGGAGGACGTCCTGCGAGGACGAGATGGTGCGCCCGCGCTGGAGCGGGTGGACGTGGTGCAGCCGGCCCTGTTCGCCGTGACGGTCGCGTTGGCCGCGCTGTGGCGTTCATGCGGGGCTCTTCCCGGCGCTGTCACCGGTCATTCCCAGGGTGAGATCGCCGCGGCATATGTCGCGGGAGGGCTCTCGCTCGAGGACGCGGCACGCGTGGTCGCGCTGCGCAGCCAGGCGCTGGCCGCCCTGTCGGGCCGGGGCGGAGTGGTTTCCATCTTGTCGGGAGTCGAGCAGGTGCGGGCACGTTTGGAGCGTTGGGAGGGTCGTATCTCCATCGCCGCGTTGAACGGGCCGGCCTCGGTCGCCGTGTCTGGTGAGAACGAAGCGCTGGATGGGTTGATCGCGGAATGTGAAGCCGACGGCATCCGTGCACGTCGAGTCCCGATGGACTATGCCGCGCATTCGGCGCAGGTCATCGAGATCGGCGAGGAGCTGCGTGAGGCGCTCGCGCCGGTAGTTGCGCGTCTCGGACAGACTCCGCTCTATTCGACGATAACCGGCGATCGGTTGGATTGCCTGCAGCTCGGCGCCGAACACTGGTACCGCGGAGAGCGCCGGCCCGTCCAGTTTGAGCAGGCCTTCCATGCCCTGCTGCGCGACGGCTACCGCACCTTCATCGAGATCGGTCCGCATCCGGTGTTGACGGCGGCGATGCAGGAAATCCTCGACCGATTCCCCGAAGGAGACGATGCGGCGGTGCTCGGCTCGCTACGACGCGATCAGGGCGGATCGGAGCGCTTCGCGAGCTCGCTCTCGCAGGCAAGTCGGGTAGGGGTGGACGTGGATTGGGAGGCGGCCGAGAGCCAGGGCTTCGCGAGGGTTCTCGATCTTTCGCACGGGAGCGCTGCTCGCGGTGAGGACACCGCTGCCGCGGCTGGGAACGCCCTGGCCGAACGACTGGCGAGGATGCCCGCGAGCGAGCACGCACACACGCTGCTGGAGCTGGTGCTCTGCGAGGTCGCCGTGATCGCCGGTGTCGGTTCCTCCCGAGCGATATCGGCGGATCTTGCGTTCAAGGATCTCGGCTTTGACTCCTCCGCGGCCGTCGAGCTGCGCAACCGGCTGAAGTCGCTCACCGGGCTGCACCTGCCGATGACATTGCTGTTCGATCATGCCACGCCGCAGGCGCTGGCCGGCCATCTCGTGGGAGCCCTGACCGGCGCCGCCGAGGAGGACCGAGAGTGGCTCACGGCGGTCACTGTCGAGGAACCGATCGCGATCGTGGGGATGGTCTGTCGCTATCCAGGAGGGGTTCGCTCTCCGGAGCAGCTGTGGGATCTGGTGGCGGCCGGCGGCGATGCGATCTCGAGCTTTCCGACCGATCGTGGCTGGGATCTGGAACGTCTCTACAACCCCGATCCCGATCATCCCGGAACCAGCTATGCGCGCGAGGGGGGGTTCCTGCACGACGCGGGCTGGTTCGACGCCGAGCTGTTCGCGATCGGTCCCCGTGAGGCGCTGGCGATGGACCCCCAGCAGCGGCTGTTGCTGGAAGCGGCATGGGAGGTCTTCGAAGACGCCGGCATCGACGTGGCGCCGTTGCGGGGCAGTCGCACGGGTGTGTTCATCGGGGCCACGAGCCAGGACTACGGCTCGCGCCTGCACGAGTCGCCGGAGGGCCAGGGCGGCTACGCGCTCACGGGCACGGCCGCGAGCGTCATGTCTGGCCGGGTCTCCTACGCGTTCGGTCTCGAGGGCCCGGCCGTCACAGTGGACACGGCCTGCTCCTCCTCGCTCGTGGCGCTGCACCTGGCCTGTCAGTCGCTGCGCCGGCGCGAGTGCACGCTCGCCCTCGCCGGCGGGGCCGCGGTGATGGCGAGTCCCGGCATGTTCGTGGAGTTCTCACGTCAGCGCGGTCTCGCTCCGGATGGACGCTGCAAGTCCTTCGGTGCGGGCGCAGACGGCACCGCGTGGTCGGAGGGTGTCGGCGTGCTGGCGCTCGAGCGCCTGGAGGACGCTCGGCGAAACGGACATCGCGTGCTCGCCCTGCTCCGCGGCAGCGCCGTCAATCAGGACGGTGCCTCGAACGGGTTGACCGCGCCCAGCGGACGTTCACAGGAGCGCGTGATCGCCCAGGCGCTGGCCAGCGCCGGGCTCACCGCCGATCAGGTCGATGCTGTAGAGGCCCACGGCACCGGCACCGTTCTGGGGGACCCGATCGAGGCGCAGGCGCTGCTTGCGACCTACGGGCGCGACAGGGAGCGTCCGCTGTGGTTGGGGTCGATCAAGTCGAACATCGGCCACGCGCAGGCAGCTGCAGGTGTGGCGGGCGTGATCAAGATGGTGATGGCGATGCGCCACGGCGCGCTGCCCAAGACGTTGTACGCCGAGGAGCCCTCGCCGCACGTGGACTGGTCGGATGGCAACGTCCTGCTACTCAACGAGTCGGTCTCTTGGGATGACGATCGCAGACCGCGGCGTGCCGGCGTGTCTTCCTTCGGGATCAGCGGAACCAACGCCCACGTGATCCTCGAGCAGGCGCCGGCGCACGCGAACAGTGCGGAGGGGGACACCCACGAACCGATCCTCATCGACGCTGACGCCGACGTTGGTGTTGAGGCCGTGGGCGTTGCGAAGGATGCTCGGGTATCGGCTGTGACGCCATGGGTGCTCACCGCCAAGAGCGCGCCGGCGTTGCACGAGCAAGCACGACGCCTGCTGGGGCACGCGACGGCCAACCCCGAGCTGAGCGTGCGCGACATCGGATATTCGCTGGCGCATCGCACCACACTCGGACACCGAGCGGTCCTCCTCGGAGAGGGCCGAGAGTCCCTGCTGGAGGGTGTCGCTGCACTCGCCGAGGGCGAGGAGCATCTTCCCGGCGTCATCGAGGGCTCAGCCGAGGGGGTCTCGCGACTGGCCCTGCTCTTCACCGGCCAGGGCTCACAGCGTCCGGATATGGGTCGTGAGCTCTACGACGCATTTCCGGTCTTCCGAGATGCGCTCGATCGCTGCTGGACCGAGCTTGACAAGCATCTCGAGCGTCCGCTGCGAGAGGTCCTGTTCACGCTCGAACGGGACGGGGAAGTAAGCGCTGACGGGCTGCTGGACCGGACGGACTTCTCCCAGCCTGGGCTGTTCGCGCTCGAGGTGTCGCTGTTCAGGCTGATCGAGTCCTGGGGCATCCGTCCGGATTTCGTGATGGGTCACTCGGTCGGCGAGCTCGCCGCCGCGCATATCGCCGGTGTGTTCTCGCTCGAGGACGCATGCACGTTGGTTGCTGCCCGCGGGCGTCTGATGGGGGCCCTGCCCGAGGGCGGGGCGATGGTCTCGTTGCAGATCTCGGAGACCGAGGCGCTGGGCATGCTCTCGGGTCTGGAGAACCGCGTATCTCTGGCCGCAGTCAACGGTCCCTCGTCGGTCGTGATCTCCGGCGACGAGGACGCCGTACTCGAGCTCGCGCACGCCTGTAAGGAGAACGCCCGCAAGATCAAGCGCCTGCGCGTCAGCCACGCCTTTCATTCGCCGCGAATGGACGGCATGCTGAAGCAGTTCGCGGCGATCGCCGAGAGCGTCGCCTACGGCGAGCCACGCCTACCAATCGTGTCAAACATCACCGGCGAGCTCGTCTCCGTCGAGGAGGTCTGCAGCCCGGATTACTGGGTGCGTCATGCCAGGGAGCCGGTGCGCTTCAGCGACGGGATGCGCCGGCTGCAGGCACACGGAGTCGAGACCTTCCTCGAGCTCGGTCCGGATGCCGTGCTGAGCGCGATGGGCCAGGCCTGCCTGAGCGCGCCGGGCCAGGTCGATGACGAAGCGCCCGCAAGATCCGCCGTGCTCACCCCGACCCTGCGCGCCGGGCGCCCGGAGGCCGAGTCGCTGCTCGGCGCGATTGCGCGGATCTGGGCGAACGGCGCGGATGTGAGCTGGAAAGCGATGTTCACCGGCTCAGACGCGGTACGGGTCGATTTGCCCGCCTACGCATTTCAGCGTGAGCACCACTGGCTGACGACCACTGCAGGTGCCGAAAGGGTCACATCGGCCGGGTTGCTGGCTACCGGTCACCCACTGCTGGGAGCCGCCGCTGCCCTCGCCGACGACAGCGGCTGGCTGTTCACCGGTCTACTTTCGCTCGAGTCACAGCCGTGGCTTGCCGATCACGTCGTGTTGGGCGCGTGTGTGGTTCCGGGCGCCGCGTTCGCCGAGCTGGCCCTGCACGCGGCCGCTCAGATCGACACCCTGTTCGTCGAGGAGTTGAACCTGGAGGTGCCGCTCGTGCTCGGCGAGCAGGAGGAGGTGCAGCTCCAGGTCTCGGTTGGAGAGCTCGACGACTCCGGGCGGCGGTATCTGGAGATCTATTCGCGTCCACGCGGCCCCCTCGACGAGGGCCTGCGCGCCGAAGGCTCATGGACCCGCCATGCCAGCGGTGCGCTCGTATCGTCCGCGCCGGCCGAGGACGTAGCGGCGTTGGAAGAGCAGGCGAGATCTCTCGCCGGCGATGCCTGGCTGCCCGCGGGAGCCCTCGCCATCGAGCGCACCGACTTCTACAGCTACATGAGCGAGATCGGGTTCGATTATGGCCCGGCGTTCGCCTGCGTACGGGGCGTATGGCGCTGCGCAGGGGAGACCTTCGCCGAGCTGTCGCTGTCGGAGAGCGAGCAGGCGCAGGCCGCCGGTTTCGGACTGCACCCCGCACTGCTCGACGCCGGGCTGCAGGTGATCGCTGCCGACTCCAACGGCATAAACCGGGATGCCCCTCAACGAGACGACGGGCTGCGTCTGCCGTTCTCCTTTGCCGGTATCGCCCTGCACGCAAAAGGCGCGTCCGCTCTGCGTGTCCGCCTGTCCCCCACAGGTCTCGACGGCAGCTCGCTGCTCGCCGCCGACGAGAGCGGGGTGCTGGTCGCCTCCGTGCAGTCACTACAGCTACGCGCGGCCTCTCGCGAGCAGCTTACGAGCTCCGCCACCAACCAGCGCGAGTCGCTGTTTCGATTGGACTGGAACCCCGTTGGAGCTCCGGCTCTCACCGGCGTGGAGTCCGCGAGCGACTGGGCGCTGCTGGGTGCCGAGCAAACCGAGCTCGCCGGTGGGCTGCACGACGCCGGCGTGCGCCTCGAGCTCCATCGCGATCTGGATGCACTGGGGCAGGCCATCGAGCGCGAGGGATCGGCGCCCGAGACGGTGCTCGTGGATCTGGGGGCCTACCTCGGCGAGGTCGAGGGCGAGCGCGGCGAGGTTGGCGCTGCGACCGTCGCGGCTGCACATACGATCACGCACGGCGTCCTGGGTCTCCTCCAAGGGTGGCTGGCGGACGAGCGTCTGTCCGATTCCCGACTGGTGATCCTGACCCGCGATGCGGTCGCGATCGGTCCCGATGAGGAGGTCGCCGGCCTGGCTCAGGCGCCCGCCTGGGGACTGGTGCGTTCGGCGCAATCTGAGAACCCGGGGCGGTTCGTGCTGATCGATCTCGACGGCGAGCAGCCTGACGGGGGTTGCGCGCTGCTGGCGGCAGCCCTGTCGAGTGGGGAATCGCAGATCGCGATACGCGGCGAGCGTGCCGTCTCGCCGCGACTCGGGCGGGTGGACATCCCTGTGGAGAACGAGTCCGCGGCGCAGAGCATCGGCGAGCTCGATCCCTCCGGCACCGTGCTCATCACCGGCGGAACAGGCGATCTCGGCGCGCTGCTGGCAAGGCACCTGATCAGCGCCCACGGAGTGCGTCATCTGCTGCTGGCGAGTCGCAGCGGGCCGAAGGCAGCCGGCGCGAGCGCGCTTCACGCACAGCTGACGGAGCTGGGCGCGGACGTGAGGATCGTGGCCTGCGACGTGGCCGATCGCGAGCAGCTCGGTGGGCTGCTCGATTCGATCTGCACCGAGCACCCGCTCAGGGCCGTCGTTCATACGGCCGGGGTGCTCGACGACGGCGTGATCGAGTCGCTGAGCGACGAGCGAATCGATCGCGTCATGCGTCCCAAGCTCGACGCCGCGATGCTTCTGCACGAGCTGACCGGTGGACTCGAGTTGTCCGCGTTCATCCTGTTCTCCTCGGTCACCGCCACCTTCGGGGCCGCGGGCCAGGGCAATTACGCTGCCGCGAACGCCTTCCTCGACGCGCTGGCAGCTCATCGTCGTGCCCGCGGTCTGCCCGCGAGCGCGATGGCATGGGGGCTGTGGGCGCAGGCGGGTGGCATGAGCGGCGAGCTCGAGGAGGCCGATCTCACTCGCATGGCGCGCGCGGGGATGGGGGCGTTGTCGGCCGAGGAAGGCACAGAGCTGTTCGACGCCGCTCGCACCGCTGCGGATGCGCTCGTGTTCCCGGTGAGGCTCGAAACGGCCGTCCTGCGCGCTCAGGCGCAAGACGGCGTGCTGCCGGCACTATTCGGGAACCTGTTCCGTGCTCGCCCGCGGCGCGTCGGCGAGCCGGCGGGATCTCTGGCAAAGCGTCTGGCGGGCGTTCCCGAGGACCAGCGCGAGGGCTTGGTGCTCGAGTTGGTGCGCACGGAGGTGGCGATCGTTCTGGGGCACGCCTCCGCCGAGGCGATTCGCGCCACGCAGGCGTTCAAGGAGCTCGGCTTTGACTCGCTGGCGGGAGTGGAGCTGCGCAATCGCCTCAATCGAGTCACGGGGCTGCGCCTGCCGACGACGATCGTCTTTGACTACCCCAACCCCGCTGCCCTCGCCGGATACCTGCTGGATGAGCTCGCCGGCTCTTCCGTAAGCGCGGTTGTGACGCGACCCGTGCCGGTGATGAGGATCGAGGAGCCGATCGCGATCGTAGGGATGAGCTGCCGCTATCCCGGCGGTATCTCCTCGCCCGAGGAGCTGTGGGAGCTGGTGGCTCAGGGCGCCGACGCGATCGGCCCCTTCCCCGCGGATCGAGGCTGGGGGGTGGAGAGCCTGTTCGACCCCGATCCCGACAGTCCCGGAAAGAGCTATGCACGCGAGGGCGGCTTTCTATATGACGCCGGCGATTTCGACGCCGAGTTCTTCGGGATCAGCCCACGCGAGGCGTTGGCGATGGATCCCCAGCAGCGGCTGCTGCTGGAGTGCGCGTGGGAGGCCTTCGAGTATGCGGGGATCGATCCCACATCGCTGCGTGGCAGTCGAACCGGCGTGTTCGCCGGGGTGATGTACCACGACTACGGGACCGGTCACGATTCGGTTCCCGACGGGTATCTGGACACTGGCGGCAGCGTCGTGTCGGGTCGCGTCGCCTACTCGTTCGGCCTGGAGGGTCCCGCGGTCACCGTCGACACCGCCTGCTCCTCCTCGCTCGTGGCGATCCATCTCGCCTCGCAGGCCCTGCGGTCCGGGGAGTGCTCGCTGGCGCTCGTCGGAGGCGTCACGGTGCTCTCGACGCCGGGAGTCTTCATCGAGTTCTCCCGTCAGCGCGGCCTGTCGCCGGACGGTCGCTGCAAGTCCTTCGGCGCGGGCGCCGACGGAACCGGCTGGTCTGAGGGCGCCGGTCTGCTGCTGCTCGAGCCGCTCTCACAGGCGCGCGCACGCGGACATCGTGTGCTGGCGCTGATGCGCGGATCGGCGGTCAACCAGGACGGTGCGTCCAATGGTCTGACGGCGCCCAACGGCCCGTCGCAGGAGCGGGTGATCGCCCAGGCGTTGGTCAACGCGGGGCTGTCCGCGCCGGAGGTCGACGTCGTCGAGGCGCACGGCACCGGGACTGCGCTGGGGGACCCGATCGAGGCGCAGGCGCTGCTTGCCACCTACGGTCAGGATCGTCCCGAGGGCCACCCGCTGTGGCTGGGGTCGATCAAGTCGAACATCGGCCACACCCAGGCCGCGGCCGGCGTCGCCGGGGTGATCAAGATGGTGATGGCGATGCGCCACGGCACGCTGCCGAGGACATTGCACAGTGAGCAGCCCTCTCCCCACGTGGATTGGTCCAGCGGAGAGGTGACGCTGCTGTCAGAGGCGGTCTCGTGGAACTCGGATGCTCGTCCCAGGCGCGCGGGAGTGTCCTCTTTCGGTGTGTCGGGCACCAACGCCCATGTGATCATCGAGGAGGCTCCCGGCGAGGAGGTCCCGAGCAGCGAGAAGGGTCTCACCCCCGGAGTCCCCGGGTCTGCCCAGGCGCCGTTTCTGGTGTCGGCCGCCAGCACCGAGGCTCTCGCGGCTCAGGTCGCACGTCTGCGCGCACATCTGATCGCGCGGCCGCAGACGACGCTCGATGACATCGCATGCACGCTCGCGCTGGATCGCGCGCAGCTCTCCCACCGCGCTGCGGTCGTGGCGAGCGAGCCCGAGGATCTCTACGCCGGTCTGCTCGCTCTCGAGCGTGGCGAAACGGGCGAGCACGTGCTGCGAGCAGCCACACAGAGCGCGGGCAAGACGGCGTTTCTGTTCTCCGGGCAGGGCTCGCAGTGGAGTGGGATGGGCAGCGGGCTGTATGACGCCTTCCCGGTTTTCGCGCGCGCGTTGGATGAGGTCTGCGCCGAGCTCGACCCACACCTGGGACGCTCGCTCAAGGACCTCATGTTCGGCGTCTCACAGGACCCTCAGGCGCAGGAGGATCCCGCAGCCGCGCTCGATCGCACCGAGTTCACGCAGGTCGCCCTGTTCGCGCTCGAGGTCGCTCTGTTCAGGCTCCTAGGTGCGTTCGGGCTGACAGCGGACTACCTGATCGGCCACTCCGTCGGCGAGCTCTCCGCGGCCCACGTGGCCGGCGTGCTTTCGCTGCCCGACGCCTGCGCGCTCGTCGCCGCGCGCGGGCGTTTGATAGGGGCGCTGCCGGACGGTGGCGGGATGACTTCTGTCAGGGCCCGCGAGAGCGACGTTCGGCAGAGCCTCGAGGATGCCGATTGCACTGAGTTGAGCATCGCTGCCGTCAATGGCCCCGAAGCGGTGGTCGTCTCGGGTGAGCTGGAAGAACTTGCTCGCTGGGAACGGGCCTTCGGTGGCAAGGGAGACCGCAAGATGACCCGGCTGCGTGTGAGCCACGCGTTCCACTCAGCGCTGATGGAGCCGATGCTCGAGGAGTTCCGGACGTTCGCCGAGAGCATGTCGTTCGCCGAGCCTGCGTTGCCGATCGTCTCAAACGTGACCGGTGGGCTTGCAAGCAGTGAGCTCACCCGACCCGAGTACTGGGTCTCGCAGGTGCGTGACGCCGTCCGCTTCTTCGACGGTGCTCGGTGCCTGCGGGACTCCGGTGTGACGCGTTACCTGGAGCTTGGTCCCGATGCGGTGCTGAGTGGGATGACACACGCATGCGTCGAGGACGACGAGGCCGGCGATCCGGCGCTCGTCGCCGCCTGCCTGCGTGCGCGCCGTCCCCAAACCAGAGCGTTCCTCGCCTTCCTCGCACAGGTTCACGTCGACGGTCTCGACATCGACTGGAGGACCTTCTTCGATCGCCACGGCTCAGGTGTCGCCGCGCTGCCGACATATGCTTTCCAGCGCCGCCGCTACTGGCTGCAGGCGGGCGCAGGAGCCATGAACGCCGGCTCGCTCGGGCAGGCCGCGGCCGAGCATCCCCTGCTGGGCGCCGAGCTGCATCTGGCGGGTGCCGAGGATGGCTGGGTATTCACCGGACGACTCTCGCTTCAGAGCCATCCTTGGCTGCGGGACCACGCGGTCATGGACACGGTGCTGATGCCCGGTACGGGCTTTCTCGAGCTGGCGCTTGCGGCCGGACAGCGCGTCGGTGCAGAGAACATCGAGGAGCTGACGTTGCAGGCTCCGCTGCTGCTCGGCGAGGACCGGGTCGTTCACCTGCAGGTCACCGTCTCTGCAGCAGACCCCGATGGAGTCAGCCAGCTGGCGATCTACTCTCGCTCACGCACACCTTCCGAAGACGAGGTCGGCGAGCGGGAATGGACTCTCCACGCCGCGGGGGTGCTCCGCGATGCGCACGACCGACCCCCCGAAGAACCGGACGGCTCAGGCGGCGAGTGGCCACCGGCAGGCGCTCGCGAGCTCGACAGCGACTTCCTCTACGACCGTCTCGCCGAGGTCGGATACAGCTACGGACCCTCATTCCAGGGCCTGCGTCGAGCGTTCACATCCGAGGCCGGCCTGTTCGCTGAGATCGCGTTGAGCGAGGAGCGCCGCAGCGAAGCGTTGGACTTCTGCATCCATCCGGCGCTCTCTGATGCGGCTCTGCACGCGAGCTTGCTAGACACCGAGCCGACGGCCGAGGTCGCGGTTTCGATCCCCTTCTCCTTCTCGGATGTGCGCCTGTTCGGTCGCGGTGCCGGAGCGTTGCGCGTGCGCCTGGTCCGGGAGGCCGAGGGCGACGGGGCCCTGAGCCTCTCGGCGGTCGACGAGCAGGGCGATCCCGTCTTCTCGGTCGGTCGGTTGCAGACCCGACCGGTCGATCACGATCAGCTGGACATCGCGCGCAGTGCTCCCGACGACGCGCTCTATGACCTCGAGTGGGTCGAGCTTCCCTCGCCGGCCGGTGGCGAGCCAGCGCCACGAGCCGTCGTGATCGGCTCGGGTCAAGCGATCCGCACCTCCGCCGGCGAGATCGACGTCTATGCGGATCTCCGCGGGCTGCAGGACGCGATCGCCTCCAGCGAGGCCTGCCCGGGGGTGGTGTTGCTCGAAGCCGAGGCGATGATCGCCGGTGCGGGCGCAAACGATGCCCTGGGTGGATCGCGTAAGGGTGGTCGCGAGCTTGCCACGGAGGTTCACGAGGCGACCCGACGCACGCTCGAGCTGCTGCAGGCTTGGCTGCGCTGCGACTCGCTCTCCGAGGCGAGGCTCTTGCTCGTCACCGACAGTGCCGTGGGGGTAACCGAGGGAGAGCCCAACCTCGCGCAGGCTGCGCTCGTGGGACTGATGCGCTCGGCGCAATCCGAGCATCCTGGACGCTTCGGCGTGATCGACCTCGACGAGAGCGAAGCCTCAAAGCAAGCGCTTCACGACGTCTTCTCGCTTCCCGAGCCGGAGCTCGTGATCAGGTTGGGCGCGGTATACGCGCCGCGGCTCGCGCCGATGCAGGCCGCGGACTACGATCCACCAGAGCCCTTCGACTGCAACGGAACCGTGTTGATCACCGGCGGCACCGGCGGGTTAGGTGCGCTGGTGGCACGTCACCTTGTGATCGTCCACGAGGCCAAGCGACTGCTGCTGATCAGCCGCCGCGGTCTCGAGGCCGAGGGCGCGCAGGCGCTGCAGGACTCCCTTCAGAAGTTGGGCTGTCACGTGCAGATCGCCGCCTGCGACGTCTCCGATCGCACGCAACTCGAACGCCTCTTCGACTCGATACCCCAGGAGTGCCCGCTGACCGCGGTGATCCATGCCGCCGGAGTACTCGACGACGGACTGATCGAGTCCCTCGACGGCGAGCGTCTGCAGCGGGTCATGGTCCCCAAGGTCGATGCCGCGATCAATCTGCACGAGCTCACCGAGCGCACGGGACTGCACGAGTTCGTGATGTTCTCCTCGATCGCAGGCTCTATGGGCACACCAGGGCAGGGGAACTACGCCGCCGCCAACGCGTTCCTCGACGCCCTGGCCGCGCATCGTCGCGCCAAGGGCCTGCCCGCGACATCGCTGGCATGGGGCGCATGGGATCAGGCCGCCGGCATGGCCGGCACGCTCGCCGAGGCAGACCGCGCACGACTCCTGCGCATGGGCATCGCTCCGCTCTCGCAAGAGCGCGCGCTGGAGCTGCTCGACCTGGCTCGCGGCATGGACGAGCCGCTCGCGCTGCCCGTGCGCTTGGACATGCCAGCACTGCGCGCACAGGCGAAGACGGGGATGCTGCCCGCGATCTTGCGCGGTCTGGTCCGCGTACCGACTCGCCTCTCGTCGGATGCCGGTGGCTCCCTGTCAAGGCGACTGGCGTCCTCGCTGGAATCCGAATGGGACACGATCGTCGGCGAACTGGTCAGAAGCCACGTCGCCGGCGTGCTGGGACACGCCTCCGCGGAGGCGATCGACCCGCAGCAGGCCTTCAAGGACCTCGGCTTCGACTCGCTCGCGGCGGTTGAACTCCGCAATCGCCTCGGTCAGGCCACAGGACTGAAGCTCCCTTCCACGCTCGTGTTCGACCATCCCAACGCCGCAGCGGTCGCCGAGTACGTGTGCTCCAAGCTGCAGGGCGCCAAGCCCGCTGTGAGGCTCGCCAGGCGATCGTCGACCCACACCGACGAGCCGATCGCGATCGTGGGTATGAGCTGTCGCTACCCCGGCGGGGTCTCCTCGCCCCAGGAGCTGTGGGAGCTGGTCGCCGAAGGCGTCGATGCGATATCCGAGTTCCCCGAGGATCGCGGTTGGGGCGTGGAGCGGCTGTTCGACCCCGACCCCGACGCTCCCGGCCGGAGCTATACGCGCCACGGCGGGTTCCTCTACGACGCGGGCGAGTTCGACGCGGAGTTCTTCGGGATCAGTCCACGCGAGGCGCTGGCGATGGACCCCCAGCAGCGTCTGCTGCTCGAAGGGGCGTGGGAGGCCTTCGAGGATGCCGGTGTGCCCCCGGCGTCGCTTGCGAGAAGCGCTACCGGGGTCTTCGCCGGGGTCATGTATCAGGACTACGGATTGAACGTGGGCGCGGTCTCCGCGGAGGTCGAGGGGTACATCGGAACCGGCAACGCCGGCAGCGTGGCCTCCGGGCGCGTGGCCTACACCTTCGGTCTGGAGGGCCCTGCCGTCACCGTGAACACGGCCTGCTCCTCCTCGCTCGTCGCACTGCACTCGGCCTGCCAGTCGCTGCGCTCGGGCGAGTGCTCGCTGGCGCTTGCCGGCGGTGTCACCGTACTGGTGACACCGGCTGTGTTCATCGCCTTCGCGCGCCAAAGAGGCCTGTCGATCGACGGGCGTTGCAGGTCCTTTGGCGCCGGCGCGGATGGCACCGGCTGGTCGGAGGGAATGGGGCTGTTGTTGCTCGAGCGCCTGTCAGACGCCGAACGTCACGGACACGAGGTACGAGCGCTGGTGCGGGGATCGGCGGTCAATCAGGACGGCGCCAGCAACGGCCTGACGGCGCCCAACGGGCCTTCCCAGCAACGCGTCATCCAGCAGGCGCTCGCCGGTGTGGGCCTGTCACCGAGCGAGGTAGACGCGGTCGAGGCGCACGGCACGGGGACCGCGCTGGGGGATCCGATCGAGGCACAGGCGCTGCTTGCGACCTATGGACAAGATCGGCCTGAGGGACGCCCGCTGTGGTTGGGGTCGATCAAGTCGAACATGGGTCATACACAGGCCGCTGCGGGTGTGGCCGGTGTGATCAAGATGGTGATGGCGATGCGCAACGACGTGCTGCCGCGCACGTTGCATGCCGAGCAGCCATCCCCGCACGTGGACTGGTCTGAGGGCGAGGTCGCGCTGCTGAGCGAGCCGATGCCCTGGCGGGCCAATGGCCGCCCGCGCCGCGCCGGCATCTCCTCGTTTGGCATCTCCGGTACGAACGCGCACGTGATCTTGGAGGAGGCGCCGCGCGTCGAACGGGACTCCGAATCAGGCAAGGCGCGAGATGGTCTTGAGAACGGTTTCGCCGGCGCCGTCGAGCGTTTCGGGGCGGTGCCGGTGCTCGTTTCCGGGGCCGGCGCCCAGGGGTTGGCAGGGCAGGCGGCGCGCCTGCGAGCGTTCGTCGAAAACGAAACAGGGCTGGGTCTCGACAGTCTCGCGAGCGCCCTGGCTTTGCATCGGGCATCGCTGTCACACCGCGCGGTTATCGCCGCGGAGAGCCGTGAAGACCTGCTCGACTCGCTGAAGGCCCTAGAGCACGGTGAGACCGCCGACAACGTCCTCAGCGACCTCGTCGGTAGTGGGGGGCGGCTGGCGTTCCTGTTCTCCGGGCAGGGTTCGCAGTGGGCGGGCATGGGACGCCGGCTGTATGAGGCGTTCCCCGTGTTCGCCGCCGAGCTGGATGCGTTGTGTGGCGAGTTCGACCCGCTGCTCGAGTGCTCGTTGCAGGAGTTGCTGTTTGCCGAGGAGGACGCCGACGGGGCTGCTCGACTCGACCGCACGGAGTTCACGCAACCCGCGCTGTTCGCGTTGGAGGCAGCGCTCTACCGGTTGGTCATGAGCTTCGGCTTGGAGCCCGACTTCCTGGTCGGTCACTCGATCGGGGAGCTCTGTGCGGCATATGTGGCCGGCGTGTTCTCGCTGCAGGACGCGGCTCGATTGGTGGTCGCACGTGGCCGTCTAATGGGCGCTCTAGACGGTGTCGGAGCGATGTCCGCTGTGCGCGCTCCGGAGCGACTGGTTCTGGAGAGCCTGGATGGATATGGAGACCGTCTGGCGCTCGCAGCAGTGAACGCTCCAGACGCGGTCGTGGTGTCTGGGGAGGAGGAAGCGCTCGCAAACTGGGAAGCCGCGTTTGGAACGGTCGAGGATGGTGCGCAGCGCAAGATCACGCGTCTGCGTGTGAGCAACGCTTTCCACTCAGCCCTGATGGATCCGATGCTCGAGGAGTTCAGGACCGTGGCCGAGGGCGTGTCGTTCTCCGAGCCCCTGATCCCGATCGTCTCGAACGTCACGGGATTGCCCGCAGGCGATGAGTTGTGCACTGCGGAGTACTGGATCTCCCAGGTACGCAGCACGGTGCGTTTCGCGGATGACATCAGATATCTGCGCGATGCGGGGGTGACGCGCTTCTTGGAGCTCGGTCCCGACGGCGTGCTGAGTGGCATGGTGCTCGAGTGCCTCGCCGAGGAGCACGCCGACACCGACGGCGTGCTCGTCGCGGCGAGCCTGCGCCGTCAGCGTCCTGAAGCCGGCGAGTTCCTGAGCTGCCTTGCGCGTGCACATGTCAACGGCCTTGCCGTCGACTGGGGCCCTTGCTTCGATGCCGAGGACGCCAAGGGGGTCGCGCTGCCGACCTACTCCTTCCAGCGTCGCCGCTACTGGCTCTCCCCGGGAACGGGGTCGACCGACGCCGGTTCGCTAGGGCAGTCCGCGACTGAGCATCCGCTGCTGAGCGCCGCACTGCGCCTCGCCGGCGAGCAGGACGAAGGGTGGATCTTCACCGGGCTGCTGTCGCTTGACGATCACCCCTGGATCGCAGACCACGCGATCGCCGACTCGGTGCTCCTGCCGGGCACCGGCATGATCGAGTTGGCGCTCGCCGCCGGCCAGCACGTCGGCTCGGAGGCCGTCGAGGAGCTGACCCTGCACGCGCCTCTGCTGCTGGTCGAGGGTGAGGCGTTGCAACTGCAGGTCACTGTCGCAGAGCCCGATCGCGACGGGCGTAGGGAGCTCGAGATCTACTCTCGGCGAGGTCGCGATGTGGGCGAGGAGCTCGGGTTTGACGGAAGCTGGACGCGACACGCCACAGGAACCCTGTGCTCGGGGGAGAGCGTCGCCGATCTCCAACCGGATGGATTTGAGCGGATGGCCACATGGCCCCCGCCGAAGGCTTCGGAGCTCGACCACGAGCTCTTCTACGACCGGTTGGCCGAGGCGGGCTATGACTATGGACCCGCCTTCCGGGGTCTGCGCCGAGTCTTCGGCGCGGGAGAGGAGCTGTTTGCCGAGGTCGCGCTGGGAGAGGAGCGCGCCGGCGAGGCACAGAGATACTGCGTCCACCCGGCACTGTCGGATGCCGCACTGCACGCGGCGCTGTTGAATCCGGACAGGACCGGGGAGGTCGGCGTTCCCTTCGCGTTCTCAGGTGTGCGCCTGTTCGGTCGGGGTGCGCGTTCGCTGCGAGTGCGCCTGAGCGAAGAGGCCGGCACGCTGCACATCTGCGCGGTCGACGAGCAAGGCGAGCCGGTGTTCTCGATCCAAGCGCTGCAGACACGCGCGATCGATCGGGATCGGCTGAGCGCTGAGGCGGCTGCGGGTCAGGACTGCCTCTATGAGCTGCAGTGGCCGCAGCTCGCGCCGTCCTCGACCGAGGTGTCGTCGTCGCGAGTGGCCAGGATCGGGGCGAGCACGCAGGCCGGCTCACAGACCTCCTTCGCCGGTCTCGAGGTAGACGATCACACAGATCTGCCGTCGTTGGTGGAGGCGATCGGGCGGGGTGGCGCAGTGCCGGACACGGTGCTCGTGCGCGCCGCCGACATCGCCGCGGCAAGCGTCCCCTCAGCAGAGGGAGTCAAAGAGGTCCAGGGGTTGGCAACGACAGTTCACGACATAACCCTGTGCGCGCTCGAGCTGCTGCAACAGTGGATCGCCGTAGGCGAGCTGTCCGATGCGAGGCTGGTCGTGATCACAGACCAGGCGATCGCCATCACCGCGCAGGAGCAGCCGAACCTGTCCCAAGCCGCGCTCCTGGGGTTGATGCGCTCGGCTGCATCGGAGCACCCAGGACGTTTCGGTGTGATCGACCTCGATCACACCAAGGAGTCCACCGACTCGCTTCAGCACGCGCTGAGCCTCGATGAGCCCGAGCTTGCGATCAGGGATGGCGTCGCGCACGCTGCGCGGCTGGGCCGCGTTACGGCAGGTGAGCGCGAGCTACCGGAGGCGCTCGATCCTGAGGGCACGGTCCTGATCACCGGCGGCACGAGTGGGCTCGGCGCGTTGGTCGCACGCCACCTCGCCGCCGAACACGGCGCCAAGCGACTCCTGCTGGTAAGCCGCAGTGGGCCGCGGGCCCAGGGTGCAGAGGAGCTGCAGGGTGCCCTGTCCGAGCTTGGTTGTGAGGCCGAGATCGTGGCATGCGACGTCACCGACAAGGGTCAGTTGCAGGCGTTGATTGCCGCGATACCAAACGAGCATCCACTGACCACGGTCGTACACGCCGCCGGCGTGTTCGACGATGCTTCGATCGAGTCGCTGAACCGCGAGCGCTGTGCTCGCGTGCTGGCGCCGAAGGTCGATGCGGCCCTCAACCTGCACGAGCTGACAGAGCGCCTCGGGCTCGATCAGTTCGTACTGTTCTCCTCGGTCTCGGGCACGCTCGGCAGTGCCAGGTTGGGCGCCTACGCGGCCGCCAACGCGTTCCTCGACGCGCTGAGCGCGCACCGCCGTACGCAGGGACTGCCCTGCGTATCGCTCGCCTATGGGGTCTGGGACAGCGAGACCGGCCTGAGCGACCGGCTGAACGGGACCGATCGCGCGGACGTGGTCACGCGCCTGCGCCGCTCCGAAGGTCTGATCGCGCTGTCCGAGGAGCAAGGGCTCGAGCTGTTCGACATCGCCCGCGGCGCCGATAAGGCGTTGCTGCTCCCGGTACGCCTCGACAGCGCCGTCCTGCGCACCCATGCCAAGGCGGGGATGCTGGCGCCCGTCTTGCGAGGTCTGGTTCGCACATCCACTCGTCTGGCCTCCGATAGAGGCGGCTCGCTGGCAAGACGGCTCGCGACGGCTCCGGAGTCCGAGTGGCGGGAGATCGTCACGGGGTTGGTGGGAGAGCACGTTGCAAACGTCCTCGGACACTCCTCGCCGGAGGCGATCGATCCCCAGCGCGCGTTCAAGGACCTCGGCTTCGACTCGCTCGCGGCCGTGGATCTGCGAAATCGCCTCGGTCGGGTCACGGGCCTGAAGCTTCCATCGACGCTCGTCTTCGACCATCCCAGCTCAGCGGCGGTCGCCGACTACGTGCTCTCCAAGGTCGAAGGCAGAGATCTCGAGATCAAAGCGGCCACAAGGTTGCGAGCCCATACCGACGAGCCGATCGCGATCGTCGGCATGAGCTGCCGCTACCCGGGCCAGGTCTCCTCGCCGCAGGAGCTGTGGGGTCTTGTCGCAGCCGGCACCGACGCGATCTCGAGCTTTCCCGACGATCGCGGATGGGGACTCGAGCGGCTGTTCGATCCAGATCCCGACAGCCCGGGGACGAGCTACGCGCGTCACGGCGGCTTCATCGAGGACGCGGGCGATTTCGATGCCGGCTTCTTCGAGATCAGTCCGCGCGAGGCACTCGCGATGGATCCCCAGCAGCGCCTGCTGCTGGAAGGAGCCTGGGAGGCATTCGAGGACGCCGGCATCGATCCCGTATCGCTCGCCGGCAGTCAGACCGGGGTCTTCGCGGGCGCGATGACCTACGACTACGGAGCGGGCTCGACCTCGGAGATGCTCGACGGCTTCGGCACGGCGAGCGTCGGCGGCGGCGTCGTCTCGGGGCGCGTGTCCTACGTGTTCGGTCTCGAGGGTCCGGCGATGACGGTCGACACGGCCTGCTCGTCTTCCCTCGTAGCGCTGCACTCCGCCTGTCAGGCGCTGCGCTCGGGAGAGTGCTCGCTGGCGCTCGCCGGAGGGGTAACCGTGCTCTCGACGCCGGGGATGTTCCGCTTCTTCAGCCGTCAACGCGGCCTCGCTCCCGACGGTCGCTGCAAGTCCTTCAGCGACAGCGCCGACGGCACCGGTTTCTCCGAGGGCGTGGGCGTCCTGCTGCTCGAGCGCCTCTCGGATGCGCGGCGCAACGGGCACGACGTGCTGGCGCTCGTGCGCGGCTCGGCGGTGAACCAGGACGGCGCCAGCAATGGCCTGACGGCCCCCAGCGGACCCTCCCAGCAGCGCGTGATCCACCAGGCGCTCGCCAGCGCCGGCCTTGAGCCCGCGGACGTCGATGCGGTCGAGGCGCACGGGACGGGCACGACGCTGGGCGATCCGATCGAGGCGCAGGCGTTGCTTGCGACCTATGGGAAGGATCGTCCGGAGGGGCGGCCGTTGTGGTTGGGGTCGATCAAGTCGAACATCGGGCATACGCAGGCGGCGTCGGGTGTCGCGGGCGTGATCAAGATGGTGATGGCGATGCGTCACGGCACGCTGCCGCCGAGCCTGCACGTCGCCGAGCCCTCCTCGCACGTCGATTGGGATGCCGGGGATGTCGCGCTGCTCACCGAGCCCGTCCCGTGGCCGGAGACCTCGCATCCGCGACGCTGCGGCGTGTCTTCATTCGGGGCCAGCGGGACCAACGCGCACCTGATACTCGAGCACGCGCCGCAGACCGCCGCCCTCGATCAGCCTGATCGGGAGCCGCAGGAGCCAACGCTGCTGCCCTTCCTCATATCGGCCAAGAGCCCCGCGGCGCTGCGCTCCCAGGCCGAGCGCCTGCGATCGCATGTCGAGGATAACCCCGAGCTCGATCCCGTCGCCACCGCCGCCGCGCTACTCGCTCACCGCTCGCGCTTCGAGCATCGGGCAGTCGCGCTGGCCACCGATCGCAAGGATCTCCTGGTTGCGCTCGAATACCTCGAGCGGGATCAGAACGCGGAGGGCCTGATAAGCGGCTCCGTCGCCGCCGGCGGCGGTCGGATGGCGTTCCTGTTCTCCGGTCAGGGTTCGCAATGGGCCGGGATGGGAAGGGCGTGCTACGAGACCTTTCCGGTGTTCGCCGGAGAGCTCGATTTGCTGTGTGGCGAGCTCGATCCGCTTTTGGGCCGTTCCCTGAAGGAGCTGCTGTTCGCGGCAGAGGGCTCCGAGGAGGCATCGCTGCTGGGTCGCACCGAGTTCACGCAGCCGGCCTTGTTCGCGCTCGAGGTCGCGCTGTATCGATTGGCGAGGAGCTTCGGGTTGGCGCCCGACTTCCTCGTCGGTCATTCGATCGGTGAGCTCTCGGCGGCGCTGGTGGCCGAGGTCTTCTCGCTACAGGACGCCTGCCGGTTGGTGGTTGGGCGCGGACGTCTGATGGGTGCTCTGGACGGTGCTGGTGCGATGGCGGCGGTACGTGCTTCGGAGTCACTTGTGCTGGAGAGCCTGGACGGGTTCCAGGAGCGCCTCTCGCTGGCGGCCGTCAACGCTCCGGAGGCGGTCGTGGTATCGGGCGAGGAGGCGGCGCTGGAGGAGTGGGAAGGGGCGTTCGCGGCCTCAGCGGACGGGGCACAGCGCAAGATCACGCGCCTGCGCGTGAGTCACGCCTTCCACTCGGCCCTGATGGATCCGATGTTGGACGAGTTCAGGGCGCTGGCTGCACAGGTGTCCTTCTCGGGGCCCGCGATCCCGATTGTCTCGAACCTCACCGGCGCCCTCGCAAGCGATGAGCTGTGCGATGCGGAGTATTGGGTCTCGCAGGTCCGCGGCACGGTGCGTTTCGCAGCAGACGTGCGGACGCTGCGCGATCTCGGAGTGACTCGCTTCCTGGAGCTCGGACCCGATTCGGTCTTGAGTGCGATGGCGCTCGAGTGCCTCGACGGTGACGAGGGAGAGACCGAGGAGATCTTGCTCGCCGCGAGTCTGCGCAAGCAACGTCCTGAACCGCAGGCGTTTCTGGGCTTCCTCGCGCAGGCACATGTCAATGGGTTGGAGGTCGACTGGGGCACGATCCTCGACGAGCGCCGCGCCGGCAGCGTCAAGCTCCCGACCTACGCCTTTCAACGACGCCGCTTCTGGCTCGCTCCCGGCGGGCCCACCGAAGACGCCCTGCAGGCGCAATCCGCCACACGCATGGGTCTCGCGCAGGGCGACGAGGAGGGGCTGGGGAGCTCGGAGGGCATCGCGTCCGACGTCGGGGAGGCGCTGGCGGAGATGCTCGAGGCTGCGCCACGGGAGGAGTGGGCGCAAATCGTCCTCGACCTGGTCAAAGATCGCATCGCGAGCGTGCTCGGGCACGCCTCCGCGGATGAGGTGGATTCTCAACAAGCCTTCAAGGAGCTCGGATTCGACTCGCTCACGGCCGTGCAGCTGAGAAACCGTCTGAGCCGCGCCACCGGCTTGCAGCTGCCGGCGACCCTGGTCTTCGACCACCCCAACGCGACGGTGGTGAGTGACTACATCCTCTCCAGGATTCAAGGCTCCAAGTACGAGGTCACAATCGCCAGGCGCGCCTCTGTGTATCCCGACGAGCCGATCGCGATTGTGGGGATGAGCTGTCGCTACCCCGGTGGTGTGGCATCGCCCGCCGATCTCTGGGATCTCGTGGTGCGCGGCGGGGAGGGGATCGGCGAGTTCCCCGACGATCGCGGATGGGAAACCGAGCGGCTGTTCGACCCCGATCCCGACAACCTCGGGACGAGCTACACACGCCACGGTGGCTTTCTCTATGACGCCGGCGACTTCGACGCCGAGTTCTTCGGGATCAGCCCACGCGAGGCGCTGGCGATGGATCCCCAGCAGCGCCTGCTGCTGGAGGGCGCCTGGGAGGCGTTCGAGGTCGCGGGCATCGACCCAGCCACGCTCGCGAGTACCCAGACCGGTGTCTTCGCCGGTGTGATCTCGACGATCTACGGCCTCGACCTGCGCCCACCGGCGGGCATCGAGGGGCTGCGCCTGACCGGTAACACCGCCAGTGTCGCTTCGGGACGGCTCGCCTACGTCTTCGGCCTCGAGGGCCCGGCGATGACGGTCGATACCGCCTGTTCCTCGTCCCTGGTCGCGCTGCACCTGGCCTCACAGGCGCTGCGTGCGGGTGAATGCTCACTGGCCCTGGCGGGCGGCGCCACCGTGATCACCAACCCCGCGCTGTTCGTCGAGTTCTCCCGCCAGCGCGGCCTGTCGGTGGATGGGCGCTGCAAGCCCTTCTCGGCCGACGCCGACGGCACCGGTTGGTCGGAGGGCATGGGCCTGTTGTTGCTCGAGCGGCTCTCCGACGCCAAGCGCAACGGTCGGGAGATCCTGGCGGTACTGCGCGGCTCCGCGGTCAACCAGGACGGCGCCAGCAACGGTCTGACCGCTCCCAACGGTCCCTCCCAGCAGCGTGTGATCCTGCAGGCGCTCGCCAGCGTGGGCCTTTCCCCTGGGGATGTCGATGCGGTCGAGGCGCACGGTACCGGCACCAGATTGGGCGATCCGATCGAGGCGCAGGCGTTGCTTGCGACCTATGGGCAGGATCGTCCGGAGGGGCGGCCGTTGTGGTTGGGGTCGGTCAAGTCGAACATCGGGCACACGCAGGCGGCGTCGGGTGTCGCGGGTGTGATCAAGATGGTGATGGCGATGCGCAACGATCTGCTGCCGCGCACGTTGCACGCCGAGGAGCGCTCGCCCCATGTGGACTGGTCGCAGGGCGAGATCGAACTGCTGAGCGAGCCGGTTCACTGGCAGGCCGACGGCAGGCCGCGTCGTGCGGGCGTGTCCTCATTCGGCGTCTCCGGTACGAACGCGCATGTGATCATCGAGGAGGCGCCGCGAAGCGAGAGTGCTCAGGAGCTCGCAGGAGAGGCGGGCAGCGATCCGGCCGGTGAGCTCGTGAGAGCAGGGGTGACCCCGTTCCTGGTGTCGGCAGCAAACGCCGAGGCCTTGGCCGATCAGGCCGGACGGCTGCGCGCATTCGTCGAGTCCAGCCCGGATCTCGATCTGCACGGTGTCGGCGGCGCGCTGGCGTTAGGGCGCGGGTCGCTGTCGCATCGCGCGGTGGTCGTGGCGGGCGATCGCGCCGAGCTGCTCGCATCGCTGAGTGCCCTCGGGCGAGGGGGGAGCGTGGACGGTGTCATGAGCGGCGCACCTGTCGAGGGTTCAGGCAGGTCGGCATTCCTGTTCTCGGGTCAGGGCTCGCAGTGGGTCGGGATGGGAAGGGAGTTGTATGAGACCTTCCCGGTCTTCGCACGCGAGCTGGATCTGCTGTGCGGTGAGCTCGATCCGCTCCTGGGATGCTCGCTGCGCGATCTCCTGTTCGCCGAGGACGGATCGCAGGAGGCCGCACGCCTTGACCTGACCGAGTTCACCCAGCCCGGCCTGTTTGCCTTGGAGGTCGCCCTCTTCCGACTCTTGAGGAGCTTTGGGCTCAAGCCACATTTCCTGATCGGCCACTCGATCGGCGAGCTCGCGGCTGCGTTCGTCGCCGATGTCCTCTCGCTCCAGGACGCCTGCCGGCTGGTCGCCGGGCGCGGACGCCTGATGGGAGCTTTGGACGGTGCCGGGGCGATGGCTGCCGTCCGAGCGTCCGAGCGGGAGGTGCTCGACAGCTTGATCGGCTTTGAGGATCGGCTGTCGCTGGCCGCTGTGAACGCCCCCGAAGCGGTCGTGGTCTCCGGCGATGCAGGCGCACTGCAGGAGTGGGAGGCGGCGTTCGGGAACGGAAGCGGCGAGGACGCTCAGCGCAAGATCACTCGCCTGCGAGTAAGCAACGCCTTTCACTCCGCGCTGATGGAGCCGATGCTCGAGGAATTCAGGGTCCTCGCCGAGGGCGTGTCGTTCTCAAAACCTGCGATCCCGATCGTCTCGAACGTTACGGGGGCGATCGCGGGCGAGGAGCTCTGCACTGCGCAGTACTGGGTATCGCAGGTGCGCGGCACGGTGCGGTTCGCAGAGGGCATTCGGTGCCTGCGTGACGCGGGCGTCACACGTTTCCTGGAGCTCGGTCCCGACGGGGTGTTGAGCGAGCTGACGCACGAGTGTCTCGACGCAGAGGCCGAGACGCGCGGCGGAGTATTGGTTGCAACCAGCATGCGCAGGCATCGTTCGCAGACGCGGGCGCTGCTCGGTTTCCTCGGACAGGCACACATTTGCGGCCTCGGCGTGGACTGGAGCGTGTTCTTCGAGGAGCGGCGTGCGCGGGGGGTCGCTCTCCCAACCTATGCGTTCCAGCGTCGCCGCTACTGGCTGACTCCCGGATCAGGCGCCACGGACGCGAGCTCGTTGGGGCAGTCATCGGCGGATCACCCTCTGCTGGGCGCCGCGCTGCGCCTGGCCGGTGGGGATGACGGCTGGTTGTTCACCGGACGCCTCTCCACCGAGACGCACCCGTGGTTGAAGGACCACACGATCATGGACTCGGTGCTGGTGCCGGGTACCGGCCTGGTCGAGCTCGCGCTCGCGGCGGGGCAGCGCGTGGGCTCGGAGGTAGTCGAGGAGCTGATGTTGCAGGCGCCGCTGCTGCTCGCCGATGACGGCGCCGTGCAGTTGCAGGTGACGGTGTCTGAGCCGGACCCCGAAGGTCGCCGCGAGCTGGCGATCTACTCGCGCTTGCAGGCCGGGTCCGATGCAGGCGACTTGGAGCTCGCGGATGAGTGGACACGACACGCCTCCGGCGTCCTCTGCTCGGCAGATGGCTCGGCCGGCACCGAGCTCGAGCCTTTCGGAGGCTCTGAAGAGTGGCCGCCGGCCGGCGCCGAAGAGGTCGACGTCGAGTTCTTCTATGACCGGCTGGCCGAGGCCGGCTATAGCTACGGGCCTGCATTCCAGGGCCTGCGCAGGGTCTATGAGTCAGGGGAAGAGCTGTTTGCCGAGGTTGCCCTGGCCGATGAGCACGCCGAGCAGGCGCAGGGCTTCTGCGTGCATCCGGCCCTGGCCGACGCGGCGCAGCACGCTGCCTTGCTGGCCGGCGATCAGGTCACCGAGCTCGGCGTGCCGTTCATGTTCTCCGGTGTCCGCCTGTTCGCGCGTGGCGTCGGCGCCGTGCGCGTACGGCTGCGCAGGGACGAGGAGAGGCTGAGTGTGTTCGCGAGCGACGAGCGCGGTGACCCGGTGTTCTCCGTTGCCGCGCTGCAGATGCGCGCGGTCGAGCAGAACCAGCTGAAGGCCATGCGCGACACGAGCCACGACTCGCTGTATGGGCTGCAGTGGATAGAGATGTCCCCTCCGTCCACCAACGGTTCACGACCGCACGTAGCGGCGATCGGCTCCGGCGAGCGCATCGCCGCGATGGGACTCGAACTGGAGACCCACAGGGACCTGGGCGCGCTCGAAGACGCGATCGAGCAGGGCGCCCCCGCACCCGACGTGGTCCTCGCGGAAGCGTGCGCGATCGGCGCGCCGGAAGGGAGCGATTCAGCGAAGCGCGACGCGACTAGCAGCGGTCGCGACCTGGCGCGCACGGTCCACCAGATCACGCGCCGCACGCTCGAGCTGCTGCAAGCGTGGATCGCATCGGAGCATCTGCCAGAAAGTCGCCTGCTGCTTCTCACCGATAACGCAGTGGCGGTCCGATCGCCTGTCGAGGCCGATCGCGAGGCGCCGAATCTGGCTCAGGCCGCCCTGGTGGGACTCGTGCGCTCGGCCCAGTCGGAGCATCCCGGACGCTTCGGCACGATCGATCTCGGCGGCAGCGAGGAATCCGTCGAGGCGTCCGCGCTCTACGGCGTCCTCGCCCTCTCCGAGCCCGAGCTCGCGATCCGCCGGGGCGTCCCCTATGCGCCACGGTTCGCTCGCACAAAGGTCGGCGAGGACGATCGGCCGTCATCCTGGGACACCAACGGCACCGTGCTGATCACCGGTGGCACGGGCGGCCTCGGCGCGCTGGTTGCGCGCCACTTGGCAGCCGGTGGGACCGCGGCGAGTCTGTTGCTGGTGAGTCGTCGCGGCATGGAGGTCGCAGGCGCGACCGAGCTGTTGGAGGAGCTCGGGGAGCTCGGTACCCAAACGCGCATCGCGGCCTGCGATGTCTCAGACCGCGCACAGCTCGAAGAGCTGCTTGCCTCGATTCCCCAAGAGCAGCCCCTGATCGGTGTGATCCACACCGCCGGCGTGCTGGATGACGGCCTGATCGAATCGCTCGACGGGGAGCGGCTCTCCCGCGTCCTTGCGCCCAAGGTCGACGCGGCCATCAACCTGCACGAGCTCACCGAACATTCCAACCTGCGCGAGTTCATCCTGTTCTCCTCGGCCGCAGCGTCCGTCGGGAGTCCCGGCCAGGGCAACTATGCCGCTGCCAACGCGTTCCTGGACGCGTTGGGCTCCTACCGTCGTGCACGTGGCCTACCGGGCCTCACGCTCGCGTGGGGGGCGTGGGATCGGGCGTCCGGCATGGCTGGGGCGCTCAGCGAGTCCGATCGTGCGCGCCTGCATCGGGTCGGCATCTTCCCCCTGTCCGACGAGCAGGGGGTCGAGCTGTTCGACCTCGCGCGCAGCGTCGATGAGCCGATGCTGCTGCCGGTGCGCCTGGACATGGCGCTCCTGCGGTCTCATGCGAAGGCCGCAATGTTGCCGCCCGTGCTGCGCGGGCTGGTCCGCACGCCGACGCGACGGGCTGTTGACGGTGGAGACTCACTCGCCAAGAGGCTGGGGTCGGCTCCTCAGAGCGAGTGGGACGGCATCGTCGCCGAGCTCGTGCGCGGCCAGGTCGCGGGCGTGCTCGGACACAGCTCCGCCGAGGCGATCGATCTCCAGCGCCCCTTCAAGGACCTCGGGTTCGATTCGCTCGCGGCCGTAGAGCTCAGGAACCGACTGGGCCAAGCCACCGCGTTGAAACTGCCGTCCACGCTCGTGTTCGACTACCCGACGCCGGCCGCCGTGGCCGAGTACGTGTGCTCGAAGGTGGAGGGCGCGGCGAGGGTGCGCTCCCCCATCGACGAGCAGATCGACGGGCTCGAGGCGGAGCTTGCGGCGATCACGCAGGACGACCAGGCGAGAAAGAGCGCGGACGCGCGTTTGCGCGCGCTCAACGTGCGGCTGCGGTCGTTCCTGAGCGACGCAGCAAGTGGCGGTTCGGTCGCTGAGGAGCAATCCGAGGATCTCGACGAGGCCTCCGACGACGAGCTGTTCGAGATCATCGAGCGGGAGTTCGGGGCCACATGACCGCCACAGCAAAGCAGTCCACCCAGCACCTGAGAGGACGGGCACAGAGATGAGTGAGGAGAACATCCACCTCGGCGAGGACAAGCTGCGGCGGTACCTGCGCAAAGTCACCTCCGACCTGCGCGAAGCCCGCCGTCACATCGATGAGATGGAGCAGCGCGAACGCGAGCCGATCGCGATCGTCGGGATGGCCTGTCGCTACCCCGGAGGGGTGGCCTCACCCGAGGATCTCTGGAGGCTCGTCGACTCGGAGACCGACGCGATCGGCGAGTTCCCCACCGATCGCGGATGGGACGTCGAGCGCCTGTACGACCCCGATCCCGACCACGCGGGCACCACCTACAGCCGTCACGGTGGCTTCCTGCACGACTGCGGAGAGTTCGACGCGGACTTCTTCGCGATCGGTCCGCGAGAGGCGTTGGCGATGGATCCGCAGCAGAGGATCCTGCTCGAATGCGCATGGGAGACTTTCGAAGACGCCGGCATCGATCCGAGTTCGCTGGTGGGCAGTCAGACCGGCGTGTTCGCGGGCGTGATGCACAACGACTACGGCGTTGGAGCCGGCGCCGCGCTCGAGGAGCTCGAGGGCTACCGCGCCACCGGTATCGAGGACAGCGTCATCTCTGGCCGTCTGGCCTACACCTTCGGTCTCGAGGGGCCGGCCATCTCCTTGGACACCGCCTGCTCCTCCTCGCTCGTGACCATTCACCTCGCCAGTCAGGCGCTGCGGCTGGGGGAGTGCGAGCTGGCGCTGGCCGGCGGGGTGACCGTGTTCGCCACCCCCACGGCGTTCATAGAGTTCTCCCGCCAGCGCGGGCTCGCCGCCGACGGGCGCTGCAAGTCCTTCAGCGCCGGCGCCAACGGCATCGGTTGGTCCGAGGGGGTTGGCCTGGTCATGCTCGAGCGTCTCTCGCAGGCGCACAGGAATGGCCACCGCGTCCTCGCGCTCGTGCGCGGGTCGGCCGTGAACCAGGACGGAGCCTCCAACGGCTTGACAGCGCCGAACGGTCCCTCTCAGGAACGGGTGATTCGTCAGGCGCTGGCGTCGGCCGGCCTGTCGCCGGCCGAGATAGATGCGGTCGAGGCGCACGGTACCGGCACCCCGCTCGGCGATCCGATCGAGGCGCAGGCGCTGCTCGCGACCTACGGCCAGGGGCGCCCGCAGGGGCGGCCGCTGTGGCTCGGCGCACTGAAGTCCAATATCGGGCACTCGGCCGCCGCGGCCGGCGTCGCCGGTGTCATCAAGACGGTGCAAGCGATGCGCCACGGCAAGCTGCCGAAGACCCTGCACGCGCAGGAACGCTCACCGCACGTGGATTGGTCGGAGGGCGACATCTCGCTCCTGACTCAGGCGATGCCGTGGGAAGCCAACGGCACGCCGCGCCGGGCGGGTGTCTCCTCGTTTGGCGTCTCCGGAACGAACGCGCACATCATCTTGGAGGAGGCTCCCAGGATCGAGGAGGCCACCGAGGGTGCCGGTGGGACCGGTGGCGACGGTGGCGGCGATGCGCTCGCCGGTCGGCCGAGCACGACCTCCGCCGAGCCCGTCGATCGGTCTGGGGTGGCGCCGTTCCTGGTGTCCGGGTTCGGTGAGGAGGCCTTGATCGGTCAGGCGGGGCGTCTGCGTGCGTTCGTCGAAGCTGAGTCAGGGCTTGATCGTCATCGGGTTGGGTGTGAGTTGGCGTTGCGGCGCGGGTCGCTCTCGCATCGTGGGGTCGTCATTGCCGAAGATCGTCAAGAGCTGATCGAGGGTCTTGCTGCGCTTGAGGGTGGGTTGGAGTGGGATGGTGTTGTGAGCGGTGTTGTTGGTGGGGGGCGGTTGGCGTTTTTGTTTTCGGGTCAGGGTTCGCAGTGGGTTGGGATGGGTCGGGGGTTGTATGAGGTGTTTCCTGTGTTTGCCGGCGAGTTGGATTTGTTGTGTGGTGAGCTCGATCCTCTTTTGGGGTGTTCGTTGAGGGAGTTGTTGTTCGCCGAGGAGGGTTCGGAGGGGGCTTCTGTGCTTGACCGGACGGAGTTCACTCAGCCGGCGTTGTTTGCGCTCGAGGTCGCGTTGTATCGGTTGGTGGCGGGTTTTGGTTTGAAGCCCGATTTCTTGGTTGGTCATTCGATTGGTGAGCTTGCGGCGGCTTATGTGGCTGGGGTTTTCTCTTTGGAGGATGCGTGTCGGTTGGTGGTGGGTCGTGGCCGTTTGATGGGTGCGTTGGATGGTGTTGGTGCGATGGCGGCTGTGCGTGCGTCGGAGCGTGATGTCCTGGAGAGCCTTACCGGGTTTGGTGATCGTTTGGCGTTGGCGGCGGTGAACGCTCCGGAGGCGGTCGTGGTGTCTGGCGATGAGGTGGCGTTGGGGGAGTGGGAAGCGGTGTTTGGCGCGGCAGGGGATGGGGTGGAGCGCAAGATCACGCGTTTGCGTGTGAGCAATGCTTTTCACTCGGCTCTGATGGACCCCATGTTGGAGGAGTTCCGGACGCTGGCTGAGGACATCTCTTTCTCGGAGCCTACGATCCCGATCGTCTCTAACGTCACCGGTGCTGTTGCAAGCGGTGAGTTTTGTAGTGCGGAGTATTGGGTTTCGCAGGTGCGAGGCACGGTCCGGTTCGCTGATGATGTTCGGGCGTTGCGTGATGTGGGTGTGACGCGTTTCTTGGAGCTTGGTCCCGATGGTGTGTTGAGCGGGATGGTCCTCGAATGTTTCGGTGAGGAGGAAACCGAGTCCGGGGACGTGTTGGTTGCGGCGAGTTTGCGCAAGCGTCGGGTACAAGCCAGGGCGTTCCTGAGCTTTCTCGCGCAGGCGCATGCTCACGGTGTGGATGTCGACTGGAATGCATTCTTTGACGCGAAGGGCGCTGAACGCGTAGCGCTTCCGACATATGCTTTTCAGCGTCGTCGTTATTGGTTGGCTTCTGGTGCCGGTGTCACCGACGCCGGCACGCTTGGGCAGGCTTCGGCCGATCATCCCCTGCTCGGCGCGGCGTTGCACCTCGCCGGCGAAGAGGACGCCTGGCTGCTCACCGGCCGTCTCTCGCTCGCGACTCATCCCTGGTTGCGTGATCACGCCGTGATGGGGACTGTGCTGATGCCTGGCACGGGCTTTGTCGAGCTGGCGCTTGCCGCCGGGCAGCACGTCGGCTCTGAGATGGTCGAGGAGTTGACTTTGCAAGCGCCGCTGCTGCTGAGCGACGACAACGCCGTGCAGTTGCAGATCACCGTATCCGCGCCCGATGAAGAAGGACACAGACAACTTACGATCTACTCCCGCCCACAGGATGCCTCAGGAGAGCTCGAGTGGATCTGTCACGCCTCTGGCGCGCTCTGCTCGCCTGAGGACCAGTCGGATATCCAGCCGCCGGAGCTCTGGGAGCAGTGGCCTCCGTCGGGTGCTCAGGAACTGGACATCGGAGAGTTCTACGAGCGCCTGGCGCAGGCCGGTTACAACTACGGCCCTTCCTTTCAGGGTATGCGCAAGGTTTTCGGCTCGGGGGATGATCTGTTCGCCGAGATCGCGCTGGCCGAGGAGCCTGCGAGTGAAGCACAGTCGTTCTGCGCTCACCCGGCACTCTCCGATGCGGCCCTGCATCCAGCGCTGCTGGCGGCCGAGCAGGAAGGTGAGGTCGGGGTCCCGTTCGCTTTCTCCGGGGTGCGACTGCTCGGACGCGGAGCGACGGCTCTGCGTTTGCGTCTGACAGTGGATCCACAGAATGCGGGCACATTAAGTCTGTTCGCGGCCGACGAGCACGACGAGCCGGTGATCTCCATCCAGTCCCTGCAGACACGTGCTGTCGATCAAAGTCAACTGCAGGCGGCCAAGGATGCGAGCAACGATTCGCTTTATGAGCTCGGGTGGATCGAGCTCCCGCTCGCAGGCGCCGACGATGCTTTGGCTTCCCCGGTCGTACTCGGAGACGCCGAGAAACTCATGTCTCCGGGGATTGAGTTGCAGAGCTATGCGGACTTGGCGGAGCTCGAGAGCGCAGTCGAGCAAGGCTCATCCGTCCCCGAGGTCGTACTCGTGTCGGCCGCCACGATGGTGCATGGCGGAGGAAGCGAAGGCCTGGAGCTCACCGACACCATCCACCAAACTGCAGAGCGCACGCTCGAGCTGCTGCAGGGATGGATCGCCTCTGGGAGCCTGTCTGAGGCCAAGCTAGTGCTCGTCACCGACGCAGCCATGGCGGCGGCGAAGGAGGAGGCACCAAACCTCGATCAGGCTGCGCTCGTGGGGATGATGAACTCGGCTCAATCCGAGCATCCCGGCCGCTTCGGTGTGATCGACCTCGACGCGAGCGATGTCTCCAGGCTCTCGCTCTACAACGCCCTGACGATCGATGAGCCGAGGCTGGCCATCAGAGAAGGATCGCTGTATGCGCCGCGGTTCGTTCGCTTGAAGGCAAGGGAGCAAGAGCCGCCCGAGCCCTTCGACACCGACGGCACGGTTTTGATCACCGGTGGCACCGGCGGCCTCGGAGCGCTGGTCGCCCGCCATCTCGTGACCGAGCGGGGTGCGAGCAGCCTGCTGCTGGTCAGTCGTAGTGGCCTTCAGGCTTCTGGAGCGCAGGAGTTGCGGGACTCCCTCAGCGAGCTCGGCTGTGAGGTGCGCGTGGCGGCCTGTGACGTCTCAGACCGTCCACAGCTGCAGGAGCTGCTCGATTCGATCTCGCCGGAGCATCCGCTGACGATGGTCGTGCACGCCGCCGGAGTGCTCGACGACAGCCTGATCGAATTGATGGACGGCGAGCGTCTGAAGCGAGTCATGGCGCCAAAGATCAACGCCGCCGTCCACCTGCACGAGCTCACGATGCAGACGGGATTGCGTGAGTTCATCCTGTTCTCCTCGGCGGTGGCGCCGATGGGCAGCCCCGGCCAGAGCAACTACGCTGCAGCCAACGGCTTCCTCGATGCGCTCGCCGCTCATCGTCACGCGATGGGCCTGCCCGCGCTGTCGCTCGGGTGGGGCGCATGGGAGCAGTCGACGGGCATGACCGGCACGCTCAGCGAGTCCGACCGTGCACGGTTGGAGCGCTTCGGGATCGCCTCCCTGTCCGACGAGCACGGGCTCGAGATGCTCGACCGCGCACGCGGGATCGGCGAGCCGCTGCTGATGCCGGTGCCACTGGATGTGGTGGCGCTGCGAGCGCTCGCCAAGACCGGGATGCTGCCTGCTGTTCTGCGCGGGCTTGTGCGTATCCCTACGCGCCAAGCGTCGGACGCCGGCGGTTCGCTTGCGCGAAGGCTCGCGGCTGCGCCGGAATCCGAGTGGGAGGACATCGTCGCCGCACTTGTGCGCGAGCACGTCGCCGGAGTGCTGGGGCACACGTCCGCGGAGGCGATCGACCCGCAGCGCGCCTTCAAGGATCTCGGGTTCGACTCGCTCGCGGCCGTCGAGTTGCGCAATCGCCTGAATCAAGACACGGGCCTGAAGCTTCCCTCCACCCTCGTCTTCGATCATCCGACGTCGGTCGCGGTGGCCGAGTTCGTGCGCTCGAAGGTGGAAGGCGCCAAACGCGAGGTAAAGGTCCTCAGGCGCTCGGCGACTCAAAACGACGAGCCGATCGCGATCGTCGGGATGAGCTGTCGTTATCCCGGTGGCGTCTCCTCGCCACAGGAGCTTTGGGAGCTGGTCGCCTCCGGTCGTGATGCGATCTCGGAGTTTCCCGAGGATCGTGGCTGGGGGGCCGAGCGTCTGTATGACCCCGATCCCGATGCCCCGGGTACGACCTACACCCGCCAAGGCGGCTTCGTCTATGACGCGGGCGATTTCGATGCGGAGTTCTTCGGGATCAGTCCGCGCGAGGCGCTGGCGATGGATCCTCAGCAACGCCTGCTGCTCGAAGGAGCATGGGAGGTCTTCGAGAATGCCGGCATCGCGCCGGCGTCGCTGGCGGGCAGCGAGACCGGTGTGTTCGCGGGTGTGATGTACCAGGACTACGGGCTGAACGTGGGCTCGGTGTCCGCCGAGGTGGAGGGTTATATCGGCACCGGAAACGCCGGGAGCGTGGTATCGGGGCGCCTGGCCTATACCTTTGGACTGGAGGGCCCCGCGGTGACGTTCAACACTGCCTGCTCGTCCTCCCTCGTGGCGCTGCATGCGGCGTGTCAAGCGCTGCGCTCGGGAGAGTGCTCGCTGGCCTTGGCGGGCGGTGTGACGGTGCTCGTCACCCCCGGCGTGTTCGTCGCGTTCGCCCGGCAGCGTGGTCTTGCGGTGGACGGGCGCTGCAAGTCCTTCGCGCCGGCGCCGAAGGCACCGGATGGTCTGAGGGGATGGGGCTGCTGCTGCTGGAGCGTCTGTCGGATGCTGAACGCAGCGGTCATGAGGTGTTGGCTGTCGTGCGCGGCGCAGCCGTGAACCAGGATGGTGCGAGTAATGGTTTGACAGCGCCGAATGGGCCTTCTCAGCAGCGCGTGATCGGCCAGGCGCTTGCAAGCGTGGGGCTCTCGCCGGCCGAAGTCGATGCCGTTGAGGCCCACGGAACCGGTACTTCACTGGGTGATCCAATCGAGGCGCAGGCGTTGCTGGCGACTTACGGGCAGGATCGTCCCGAGGGGCGGCCGCTGTGGCTGGGGTCGATCAAGTCGAACATGGGTCACACACAGGCCGCCGCCGGCGTCGCCGGTGTGATCAAGATGGTGATGGCGATGCGTCATTGCCTACTGCCGAAGACGCTTCACGCCGAGGAGCCCTCGCCACTGATCGACTGGTCCGAAGGCGACGTCGAGCTGTTGCGTGAGCCGGTGGCGTGGGAGCGTAACGGCAAGCCACGGCGCGCAGGCGTGTCGTCGTTTGGGATCTCAGGCACAAACGCTCACGTGATCCTCGAGGAAGCCCCACCCGGTGCGCGAAAGGACACCAAAGGTTCCGATGATGGCGATCCCGATGAGGTGAGCGATGCGCCTCCTGCCGCGAGATCCGAGGCGTCGCCATTTCTCGTATCCGCAGCCAATGCCGAGGCCTTGATCGGTCAGGCGGGGCGTCTGCGTGCGTTCGTCGAAGCTGAGTCAGGGCTTGATCGTCATCGGGTTGGGTGTGAGTTGGCGTTGCGGCGCGGGTCGCTCTCGCATCGTGGGGTCGTCATTGCCGAAGATCGTCAAGAGCTGATCGAGGGTCTTGCTGCGCTTGAGGGTGGGTTGGAGTGGGATGGTGTTGTGAGCGGTGTTGTTGGTGGGGGGCGGTTGGCGTTTTTGTTTTCGGGTCAGGGTTCGCAGTGGGTTGGGATGGGTCGGGGGTTGTATGAGGTGTTTCCTGTGTTTGCCGGCGAGTTGGATTTGTTGTGTGGTGAGCTCGATCCTCTTTTGGGGTGTTCGTTGAGGGAGTTGTTGTTCGCCGAGGAGGGTTCGGAGGGGGCTTCTGTGCTTGACCGGACGGAGTTCACTCAGCCGGCGTTGTTTGCGCTCGAGGTCGCGTTGTATCGGTTGGTGGCGGGTTTTGGTTTGAAGCCCGATTTCTTGGTTGGTCATTCGATTGGTGAGCTTGCGGCGGCTTATGTGGCTGGGGTTTTCTCTTTGGAGGATGCGTGTCGGTTGGTGGTGGGTCGTGGCCGTTTGATGGGTGCGTTGGATGGTGTTGGTGCGATGGCGGCTGTGCGTGCGTCGGAGCGTGATGTCCTGGAGAGCCTTACCGGGTTTGGTGATCGTTTGGCGTTGGCGGCGGTGAACGCTCCGGAGGCGGTCGTGGTGTCTGGCGATGAGGTGGCGTTGGGGGAGTGGGAAGCGGTGTTTGGCGCGGCAGGGGATGGGGTGGAGCGCAAGATCACGCGTTTGCGTGTGAGCAATGCTTTTCACTCGGCTCTGATGGACCCCATGTTGGAGGAGTTCCGGACGCTGGCTGAGGACATCTCTTTCTCGGAGCCTACGATCCCGATCGTCTCTAACGTCACCGGTGCTGTTGCAAGCGGTGAGTTTTGTAGTGCGGAGTATTGGGTTTCGCAGGTGCGAGGCACGGTCCGGTTCGCTGATGATGTTCGGGCGTTGCGTGATGTGGGTGTGACGCGTTTCTTGGAGCTTGGTCCCGATGGTGTGTTGAGCGGGATGGTCCTCGAATGTTTCGGTGAGGAGGAAACCGAGTCCGGGGACGTGTTGGTTGCGGCGAGTTTGCGCAAGCGTCGGGTACAAGCCAGGGCGTTCCTGAGCTTTCTCGCGCAGGCGCATGCTCACGGTGTGGATGTCGACTGGAATGCATTCTTTGACGCGAAGGGCGCTGAACGCGTAGCGCTTCCGACATATGCTTTTCAGCGTCGTCGTTATTGGTTGGCTTCTGGTGCCGGTGTCACCGACGCCGGCACGCTTGGGCAGGCTTCGGCCGATCATCCCCTGCTCGGCGCGGCGTTGCACCTCGCCGGCGAAGAGGACGCCTGGCTGCTCACCGGCCGTCTCTCGCTCGCGACTCATCCCTGGTTGCGTGATCACGCCGTGATGGGGACTGTGCTGATGCCTGGCACGGGCTTTGTCGAGCTGGCGCTTGCCGCCGGGCAGCACGTCGGCTCTGAGATGGTCGAGGAGTTGACTTTGCAAGCGCCGCTGCTGCTGAGCGACGACAACGCCGTGCAGTTGCAGATCACCGTATCCGCGCCCGATGAAGAAGGACACAGACAACTTACGATCTACTCCCGCCCACAGGATGCCTCAGGCGATGCATCCGATGATGACTGGATTGGTCATGCCTCGGGTGTGCTTGGCTCGGGCGCCGCGATGGGAGGACCGGACACAGCGGGTCTCGGGATGGCAGAGGAGTGGCCCCCGCCGGGATCTGAGGAGCTCGATAGTGAGTACTTCTACGATCGCCTGGCCGAGGCCGGCTACGGCTACGGGCCTGCGTTCAGAGGACTCCGCAGGGTGTTCGGCAAGGGCGAAGATCTGTTCGCCGAGGTCGAGCTGCCCGGTGAAGATCTCATGAGCGATGCGCAGTCCTATTGCGTGCATCCGGCGCTCTCGGACGCGGCGCTGCACGCGGTCCTGTTGAGCGCCGACCGGCTCGCCGATGTCGAAGTGCCCTTCGCGTTCGCGGGCGTGCGCCTGTTCGGACGGGGAGCCGGCGCTCTGCGCGTTCGCCTCGCTGGCGACGGGAAGGGCTCGATCTCGAGTCTGATCGCGGTGGACGAGCTCGGAGATCCGGTGCTCTCGATCGAGGGGGTTCAGTCCAGAGCGATCGACCGGGGCCGGTTGCAGGCTGTCGGTGGTCCCGGTCATGACGCGCTGCACGGAGTCGAGTGGGTCGAGCTTCCGGTGCCCTCCGTCGACGGCTCCGCCCAAAACACGGCGCTGCTGGGTGACGGAGCATCGGCATGGCACGCGAAGCTCGGCAGGTCAATCGCGAGCTATTCCGAGCTGTCGGCGTTGAAAGATGCGATCGAAGCGGGCGGCCCGGCACCCGAGATGGTGCTCGTGGAGGTCGACCGGATGGTCGCCGAGGCGTCGGGGGCGGAGGGCGAGACTCGCGAAGGCGGCGAGGCTGACGCAGGAGCTCTCGCGGAGCGCGTTCATCGAAGCGCCCGCCGGCTGCTCGCGCTGTTGCAGGAGTGGATTTCCTCGGAGGATCAACCCGACACGAGGCTGGTGTTCGTGACAGAGCGCGCCTTGGCGGCGGCCGCAAGCGATTCTCCGAACCTCTACCAGGCCGCACTCGTGGGGTTGGTGCGATCTGCCCAGTCCGAGCATCCCGAGCGCTTCAAGTTGATCGATCTCGATCAGAGCGCCGCCTCCGCCGGGGCGCTGGAGGGTGCGTTGGCGCTTGCCGAGGATGAGCTCGCCATCCGGCAGGGTTCGGTCCTGGCGCCGCGACTGGCCCGTCTGTCGCTTGACCGAGATGAGGAGAGGTCCTTCGATTGCACGGGCACCGTGCTGATCACCGGCGGCACCGGCGGCCTCGGTGCGCTGATGGCGCATCACCTCGCGTCTGAACACGGCGCCAGGCGGTTGCTGCTGGTGAGCCGCAGCGGAGCGCACGCTGCCGGGGTCGAGACCCTGCGCGATTCGTTGAGCGAGCTCGGCTGTGAGGTGCAGATCGCCGCGTGCGACGTCGCCGATCGCGACCAGCTGCGGGAGCTGTTTGCGTCAATCTCGCCCGAACATCCACTGACCGCTGTCGTTCACGCGGCCGGGGTGATCGAGGACAGCTTGCTGGAGACGCTCGACCCGGACAGCCTCGCCCGGGTCCTGGCGCCGAAGGTCGATGCAGCCATCAACCTGCACGAGCTCACACGGCACACGGGGCTGAGCGAGTTCGTGCTGTTCTCCTCGATCGCGGCTTCGATGGGCAGTCCGGGGCAGGCCAACTATGCGGCGGCGAATGCGTTTCTCGACGCATTGGCGGCGCGCCGCCGCGCCGAAGGGCTCCCCGGCGTCTCGCTCGCTTGGAGC
The DNA here is from genome assembly GCA_963714025.1 of uncultured Solirubrobacterales bacterium. Taxonomy (GTDB): domain Bacteria; phylum Actinomycetota; class Thermoleophilia; order Solirubrobacterales; family Solirubrobacteraceae; genus Palsa-744. The sequence goes on along the minus strand of OY970221.1, from coordinate 627,911 downwards.
GCATGGGACAGAGCGACCGGCATGACCGGTGGACTCGGCGAGGCCGATCGCGCGCGCTTGGAGCGCGTCGGCATCGTTCCGCTCTCCGACGAGCAAGGTCTCGAGCTGTTCGACATTGCAGCTGTCGCCGAGCGGTCGCTGGTGTTGCCGGTACGCCTCGACATGGACGCGCTGCGCACTCAGGCGAAGGCTGGGATGTTGCCGATGGTGCTCAGCGGGCTCGTGCGGGTGCCGACGCGGCAGGCCGGCCGTGCCGGGAGCTCGCTCGAGAAGCGGCTCGAGGGATCACCGCAGTCCGAGTGGGACGGCATCATCCTCGAGATCGTCCGGGGCTACGTTGCGGGCGTACTCGGGTACGCCTCCTCCGGGGAGGTCGATCCGAATCGCGCCTTCAAAGATCTGGGATTCGATTCGCTGGCAGCGGTAGAGCTGAGAAACCGCCTCGGGCAGGCCACCGAAGTAAAACTCCCGTCGACGCTCGTTTTCGACTATCCGACCACGATCGCAATCGCTGGATATCTGCGCTCGACGGTAGAGGGCGTCAAGCACGGCGCACCGGCGGTGAGACGCTCGCCGAAGGGGGCGGATGAGCCGATCGCGATTGTGGGCATGAGCTGCCGCTATCCCGTGGCGTGTCCTCTCCGCAGGATCTGTGGGAGCTCGTCGCCGAGGGCCGAGACGTGATCGGCGAGTTCCCGTCCGATCGAGGCTGGGATGTGGAGCGCCTGTACAACCCCGACCCAGACCACGGCGGCACGAGCTATACCCGCCGCGGGGGATTCCTCTATGACGCGGCGGAGTTCGACGCCGAGTTCTTCTCGATCTCCCCCCGCGAGGCTTTGGCGATGGACCCCCAGCAGCGACTGCTGCTCGAGGCGTCCTGGGAGGCGTTCGAGGACGCGGGCGTGGACCCGACGTCACTTCGTGGCAGCCAGACAGGAGTGTTCACGGGGGTGATGTACGGCGACTACGGAAGGAACGCCGGATCGGTGCCGGCTGAACTCGAGGGCTATCTCGGGACCGGCAGCACCGGCAGCGTCATCTCCGGGCGCTTGGCATACACCTTCGGTCTGGAGGGACCCGCTATGACCGTGGACACCGCCTGTTCATCGTCGCTGGTGGCGATGCACCTGGCGTTGCAGGCGCTCAGGTCGGGAGAGTGCGAGCTGGCGCTGGCCGGAGGTGTGACCGTGCTCTCGAGCCCCGACTTCTTCATCAGCTTCAGCCGTCAACGGAATCTGTCGGTGGATGGGCGTTGTAAGTCTTTTGGGGCCGGTGCAGATGGTGCGGGGTTCTCTGAGGGTATGGGTTTGTTGTTGTTGGAGCGTTTGTCGGATGCTGAACGGGCTGGGCATGAGGTTTTGGCTGTGGTGCGTGGCTCGGCTGTGAATCAGGATGGTGCGAGTAATGGTTTGACGGCGCCGAATGGTCCTTCTCAGCAGCGTGTGATTGGTCAGGCGCTTGCGAGTGTGGGGCTGTCCACGGTGGACGTGGACGCGATCGAGGCGCATGGTACCGGGACATCGCTCGGGGATCCGATCGAGGCGCAGGCGTTGCTTGCGACCTACGGACAGGACCGGCCCGAGGGGCAACCGTTGTGGCTTGGGTCGATCAAGTCGAACATGGGTCATACGCAGGCTGCGGCGGGTGTGGCTGGTGTGATCAAGATGGTGATGGCTATGCGTCATGGTGTTCTCCCCAAGACACTGCATGCCGATGAGCCTTCACCGTTGATCGACTGGTCACAGGGAGACGTCGAGTTGCTGAAAAAGCCCGTGGCGTGGGAGCGCAATGGTAAGCCGCGGCGTGCGGGTGTGTCGTCGTTTGGGATCTCGGGCACGAACGCGCATGTGATCCTGGAGGAAGCCCCTGTCAGCGTGGTGGGTGATGTTGCTTCGGGTGGGGTGGGTGAGGATGCTGGTGAGGAACCGGGGCCTGCTCACGCGGCCAGGATTGGGGTGGTGCCGTATCTGGTTTCAGCCTCGAGTGACGATGCGTTGGAGGGTCAGGCTGGGCGTTTGCGGTCGTTTGTGGAGGGTAGTCCGGATGTTGAGTTGAGGGGTGTTGGTGCGGCGCTTGCGATGCGGCGGTCTGTGCTTTCGCATAGAGCGGTCGTTCTCGCTGATGGGCGGGAGGGCCTGCTGGCCTCGTTGCGGGCGCTCGAGCGTGGTGAGGTCACGGAGAGTGTTGTGCGGGGCGTGGCACGCGGTGCGGGCAGGGTGGCGTTCCTATTCCCTGGTCAGGGAGCTCAGTGGATTGGGATGGGGATTGGGTTGTGGGAGTCTGCTCCTGTTTTTGCTGAGCAGATGCAGCTTTGCGCGGAGGCGTTTGGGTCTTATTTCGATTGGTCGTTGGAGGATGTTCTGCGTGGTGGGGATGGTGCTCCCTCGCTTGAGCGGGTGGATGTCGTGCAGCCGGCGTTGTTCTCGGTGATGGTCTCCTTGGCTGCGTTGTGGCGCTCGTTTGGTGTTGAGCCCGCGGCGGTGCTGGGTCACTCGCAGGGTGAAATAGCTGCGGCTTACGTGGCTGGGGGGTTGTCCTTGGATGATGCTGCGAGGGTAGTGGCGTCGCGCAGCAGCGTGGCCGCGGAGGAGCTCTCCGATCGTGGGGGCATGGTTTCTGTTGCTTTGCCTTCTGGGCAGGTTGAGGGTGAATTGGAGCGGTGGGGTGAGCGTGTTTCGGTGGCGGTTGTGAATGGGCCGGCGTCGGTTGTTGTGGCGGGGGAGAACGAGGCGCTTGATGAGCTGCTCGCCCATTACGAGGCCCAGGGGGTCAGATCGCGCAGAATTCCCGCTGCTTTTGCCTCGCATTCTGCGCAGGTCGAGAGGATCAAGGAGCGATTGTTGGGAGAGCTCGCGTCGCTCGCTCCGCGTGCTGGTGAGATTCCGTTTTATTCGGCCACGGCTTGCAAGCAGATCGACACTGCGGGGCTCGATGGGGATTACTGGTATGCCAATTTGCGTGAGACCGTGCGTTTTTACGAGGCTACTCGCGTGCTTCTGGGGGATGCCGTCACGACGTTCGTGGAGATGAGCCCGCATCCGATGCTGACCGTTAGCGTGGAGGAGGCGATCGAGGCGCAGGAGATCGATCGGCAAACAGTCGCTGTGCTCGGGTCACTCAAGCGTGAGCGTGGAGACCTCGATGATTTCGTGCTCTCGCTTGCGAAGGCCCATGCCGCTGGTGTGGATGTCGACTGGAGCTCGTTCTTTGATGCGCGAGACGCCGAGCGCGTCACGCTTCCGACATATGCTTTTCAGCGTCGTCGTTATTGGTTGGCCTCGGAGACCGGGGTAGCGGATGCGAGCGCGTTGGGGCAGTCTGTGACCGATCATCCGTTGCTCGGCGCGGCGTTGCATCTTGCCGATGCGGAGGATGATTGGTTGTTCACCGGCCGTCTCTCGCTCGCGACTCATCCCTGGTTGCGTGATCACGCCGTGATGGGGACTGTGCTGATGCCTGGCACGGGCTTTGTCGAGCTGGCGCTTGCCGCCGGGCAGCACGTCGGCTCTGAGATGGTCGAGGAGTTGACTTTGCAAGCGCCGCTGCTGCTGAGCGACGACAACGCCGTGCAGTTGCAGATCACCGTATCCGCGCCCGATGAAGAAGGACACAGACAACTTACGATCTACTCCCGCCCACAGGATGCCTCAGGCGATGCATCCGATGATGACTGGATTGGTCATGCCTCGGGTGTGCTTGGCTCGGGCGCCGCGATGGGAGGACCGGACACAGCGGGTCTCGGAATGGCAGAGGAGTGGCCCCCGCCGGGATCCGAGGAGCTCGATAGTGAGTATTTCTATGATCGTTTGGCTGAGGCTGGCTATGGTTATGGTCCGGTGTTTCAGGGGCTCCGTAGGGTGTTTCGCGAGGGTGAGGATCTGTTCGCTGAGGTTGAGCTCGACGAAGATCATCGCAGTGAAGCGCAGGCGTTCTGTATTCATCCGGCGCTCTCGGATTCGGCGCTGCATGCGGTCTTGTTGAGCGCTGACCGGCTTGCCGAGATCGAAGTGCCGTTTGCGTTCTCCGGTGTGCGTCTGTTCGCTCGTGGTGCGGGGATCCTGCGTGTTCACCTCGCTGGTGACGGGGAGGGCTCGATCTCGAGCCTGCGCGCGGTCGATGAGCTTGGCGATCCCGTGTTTTCCATCCAGGGAATGCAGGCGCGCATAATCGATCAGAGCCAGTTGCGCAGTGCCGCACGCGGTGGCGCCGACGATGGGCTGCACCAGATCGAATGGGTGGAGCTGTCAGTGCCCTCAGCGGATGGCTCCATGCTGAGCGTGGCGGCGGTCGGGGCTAGCACACAGAGGTTGTTCTCGGTGGGTATCGAGCTCGAGTGTTATCCCGATCTCGCGACGTTGAAGGACGCGATCGCAGGGGGTGCTTCTACACCTGAGATCGTGCTCGTGGAGGCCGCTGGTGTGCTCGCTGAGGCGAGGGGGGCAGAGGAGGGGTCTGGTGGGATCGTGCAGGACGAGGGACAGGCCCTGCGAGAGAGTGTCCATCTCGGCGCGCATCGGATGCTCGAGTTGTTGCAGGAGTGGTCGGTCTCGGAGGGCCTGTCCGACGCGAGGCTCGTGCTCGTGACAGACCGTGCTGTGGGCGCGGTCGAGGGCGATCGGCCGAACCTCACCGAGGCGGCGCTCGTGGGGTTGATGCGCTCGGCACAGTCCGAGCACCCCGGACGCTTCGGGGTGATCGATCTCGACGAGAGCACGGTCTCCGCCGAGATGCTGCAGGGCGCTCTGTCGCTGCGGGAGACAGAGCTCGCGATCCGGCGAGAGACGATCCGGGCACCACGACTCGCCCGCCTGGCGCGCGGCGATCGCGAGGGGGAGAGCTTTGATTGCACCGGCACGGTGTTGATCACGGGCGGTACCAGTGGTCTCGGTGCCCTGATGGCTCAGCATTTGGCGGCTGAGCATGGCGCCAAACGGCTCTTGCTGGTGAGTCGCAGTGGGCCCGAAGCTGCAGGGGTTCAAGAGCTGTGTGATTCCCTGAGCGAGCTCGGTTGCGAGGCGCGGGTCGCTGGTTGTGATGTCGCCGATCGCGAGCAGCTTCGTGAGTTGATCGACACGATTCCCCAGGAGTATTCGTTGACGGGGGTGATTCACGCCGCGGGTGTGCTCGACGATGGTCTGATCGAGTCGCTGGACGCGGATCGTCTCTCTCGGGTCCTGGCCCCGAAGGTCGATGCCGCGATCAACCTGCATGAGCTCACGCAGCAGGCGGAGCTCAGCGAGTTCGTGTTGTTCTCCTCGATCGCGGCTTCGATGGGTAGTCCGGGACAGGGCAACTACGCTGCCGCTAACGCGTTTCTCGATGCTCTAGCGGCAAACCGGCGTGCCGATGGTCTGCCCGGCGTCTCGCTGGCATGGGGCGCGTGGGACCGGGCGACCATCATGACGGCATCGCTCACCGAGTCCGACCGTGCCCGGTTCGAGCGCATCGGCATCCTGCCACTCTCCGACGAACAGGGACTGGAGTTGTTCGATCTCGCGTGCGGCGTCGAGGAGGCGCTGGTGTTGCCGGTGCGCTTGAACATGAGCACTCTCCGCGCTCAGGCGAAAGCGGGAATGCTGCCAACCGTGCTGCGCGGACTGGTGCGTGTCCCAACGCGCCAAGCATCCGATGCGGGAGGCTCGCTCGCGCGCCGGCTGGAGAGCGCGCCGGAGTCGGAGTGGAACAGCATCATCCTGGATCTGGTTCGTGGTCACGTCGCCGGTGTCTTGGGCTATGACTCGCCCGGGGAAGTCGATCCGGGACGCGCATTCAAAGAGCTCGGTTTCGACTCCCTCGCCGCGGTCGAGCTGAGAAACCGTCTCAGCCAAGCCACCGGCCTGCAACTCCCCTCCACACTCGTATTCGACCACCCAACACCGACCATCGTCGCCGGGTTTGTGCGCTCTAAGGTTGAAGGTGTTAAGCATGGGGTGAGTGTGGTTAGGCGTTCGGTGGCTCGGGATGGTGAGCCGGTTGCGATTGTGGGGATGAGTTGTCGTTTTCCGGGCGGTGTTTCTTCGCCGCGGGAATTGTGGGAGTTGATTGCTTCTGGTGGGGATGCGATTTCGGTGTTTCCCGAGGATCGTGGTTGGGGTGTTGAGCGTTTGTATGATGCTGATCCTGAGACTCCGGGGACGACTTATACCCGTCATGGTGGTTTTGTGTATGACGCGGGGGATTTCGATGCTGAGTTCTTTGGGATCGGTCCGCGTGAGGCGTTGGCGATGGATCCTCAGCAGCGTTTGCTATTGGAAGGCGCTTGGGAGGCGTTCGAGGATGCGGGTATTCTGCCGGGGTCGTTGGCGGGTAGTGATACGGGGGTGTTCGCGGGTGTGATGTATCAGGACTACGGGCTGAATCCGGGTCCCGTGTCCGCGGAGCTCGAGGGTTATCTTGGTACCGGTAATGCCGGGAGCGTGATCTCGGGGCGTGTCGCCTATGTCTACGGTCTGGAGGGTCCCGCTATGACCGTTGACACTGCTTGTTCTTCGTCATTGGTGGCGTTGCACTCGGCGTGTCTGGCGTTGCGCGCGGGGGAGTGTTCGCTGGCGTTGGCGGGTGGTGTGACGGTGCTTTCCAGGCCGACCGTTTATACCTATTTTGCTCGTCAGCGTGGTTTGTCGGTGGATGGGCGTTGTAAGTCTTTTGGGGCCGGTGCCGATGGTGCGGGGTTCTCTGAGGGTATGGGTTTGTTGTTGTTGGAGCGTTTGTCGGATGCTGAACGGGCTGGGCATGAGGTTTTGGCTGTGGTGCGTGGCTCGGCTGTGAATCAGGATGGTGCGAGTAATGGTTTGACGGCGCCGAATGGTCCTTCTCAGCAGCGTGTGATTGGTCAGGCGCTTGGGAGTGTGGGGCTTTCGCCGGGTGAGGTTGATGTGGTTGAGGCGCATGGTACTGGTACGACTTTGGGTGATCCGATAGAGGCGCAGGCGTTGCTTGCGACCTATGGGCAGGATCGGCCCGAGGGGCGGCCGTTGTGGCTGGGGTCGGTTAAGTCTAATTTGGGTCATACGCAGGCCGCGGCGGGTGTGGCTGGTGTGATCAAGATGGTGATGGCATTGCGTAATGGCGTGTTGCCGAAGACGCTGCATGCCGATGAGCCTTCGCCGTTGATCGACTGGTCCGAGGGTGATGTTGAGTTGCTGCATGAGTCGGTGGCGTGGGAGCGCAATGGCAAGCCGCGGCGTGCGGGTGTGTCGTCGTTTGGGATCTCGGGCACGAACGCGCATGTGATCCTGGAGGAAGCCCCGGTCGATGTGGCAAATGATGCTGCATCGGCCGGTGTGGTGGGTGGTGTTGCTTCGGGTAGGGTGGGTGAGGATGCCGGTGAGGAGGGATCGCCGCTAGGTGTGACAGGGGTTGGGGTGGTGCCGTATCTGGTTTCGGCGTCGAGTGATCGTGCGTTGGAGGGTCAGGCTGGGCGTTTGCGGTCGTTTGTGGAGGGTAGTCCGGATGTTGAGTTGAGGGGTGTTGGTGCGGCGCTTGCGATGCGGCGGTCTGTGCTTTCGCATAGAGCGGTCGTTCTCGCTGATGGGCGGGAGGGCCTGCTGGCCTCGTTGCGGGCGCTCGAGCGTGGTGAGGTCACGGAGAGTGTTGTGCGTGGCGTGGCGCGTGGTTCGGGCAGGGCGGCGTTCCTGTTCTCCGGTCAGGGCTCCCAGTGGGTTGGGATGGGGATTGGGTTGTGGGAGTCTGCTCCTGTTTTTGCTGAGCAGATGCAGCTTTGCGCGGAGGCGTTTGGGTCTTATTTCGATTGGTCGTTGGAGGATGTTCTGCGTGGTGGGGATGGTGCTCCCTCGCTTGAGCGGGTGGATGTCGTGCAGCCGGCGTTGTTCTCGGTGATGGTCTCCTTGGCTGCGTTGTGGCGCTCGTTTGGTGTTGAGCCCGCGGTGGTGTTGGGTCACTCGCAGGGTGAGATCGCTGCGGCTTACGTGGCTGGGGGGTTGTCCTTGGATGATGCCGTGAGGGTGGTGGCATCGCGCAGCACGGCGGTGGCGGAGGAGCTTTCTGGGCGTGGGGGCATGGTTTCTGTTGCTTTGCCTTCTGGGCAGGTTGAGGGTGAATTGGAGCGGTGGGGTGAGCGTGTTTCGGTGGCGGTTGTGAATGGGCCGGCGTCGGTTGTTGTGGCGGGGGAGAACGAGGCGCTTGATGAGCTGCTCGCCCATTACGAGGCCCAGGGGGTTAGATCGCGCAGAATTCCAGTTGACTACGCCTCGCATTCTGTGCAGGTCGAGAGGATCAAGGAGCGATTGTTGGGAGAGCTCGCGTCGCTCGCTCCGCGTGCTGGTGAGATTCCGTTTTATTCGGCCACGGCTTGCAAGCAGATCGACACTGCGGGGCTCGATGGGGATTACTGGTATGCCAATTTGCGTGAGACCGTGCGTTTTTACGAGGCTACTCGTGTGCTTCTGGGGGATGCCGTCACGACGTTCGTGGAGATGAGCCCGCATCCGATGCTGACCGTTAGCGTGGAGGAGGCGATCGAGGCGCAGGAGATCGATCGGCAAACAGTCGCTGTGCTCGGATCACTCAAGCGTGGGCAGGGAGGCCGCGATGATTTCGTGCTCTCGCTTGCGAAGGCCCACGCCGCTGGTGTGGAAGTTGACTGGAGCTCGTTCTTTGACGGGCGGGATGCTGCTGGTGTCACGCTGCCCACGTATGCCTTCCAGCGTCGTCGTTACTGGTTGAGATCCGCCTCGGCGGTGACCGATGCGAGCGCGTTGGGGCAGTCGATCGCCGAGCATCCTTTGCTCGGCGCCGCGCTGCACCTCGCCGGAGAAGAGGACGCCTGGCTGTTCACCGGACGATTCTCAGGCGAGAGTCATCCGTGGTTGAAGGATCACGCTGTCATGGACTCGATGCTGATGCCCGGTACGGGCTTTCTCGAGTTGGCGCTCGCGGCCGGAGAGTATGTCGGGAGTGAGATGGTCGAGGAGTTGACGCTGCAGGCACCGTTGTTGCTCGCCGGCGATGAGGCGGTGCAACTGCAGATCACCGTCTCCGAGCCCGACCCCGAAGGGCGTAGGGAGATCGAGATCTACGCGCGTCCAGATGATTCCTCGGGGGATACACACATGGGTGGTGAGTGGACGTGCCACGCGGCGGGTGTTCTCTGCACCAATGCGAGCGCGCCGGTCACGGGCCCAGTGGGCTCGGTGGGCGACGATCGCTGGCCGCCGGTCGATGCCGAGGAGCTCGATAGTGAGTATTTCTATGATCGTTTGGCTGAGGCTGGCTATGGTTATGGTCCGGTGTTTCAGGGGCTCCGTAGGGTGTTTCGCGAGGGTGAGGATCTGTTCGCTGAGGTTGAGCTCGACGAAGATCATCGCAGTGAAGCGCAGGCGTTCTGTATTCATCCGGCGCTCTCGGATTCGGCGCTGCATGCGGTCTTGTTGAGCGCTGACCGGCTTGCCGAGATCGAAGTGCCGTTTGCGTTCTCCGGTGTGCGTCTGTTCGCTCGTGGTGCGGGGATCCTGCGTGTTCACCTCGCTGGTGACGGGGAGGGCTCGATCTCGAGCCTGCGCGCGGTCGATGAGCTTGGCGATCCCGTGTTTTCCATCCAGGGAATGCAGGCGCGCATAATCGATCAGAGCCAGTTGCGCAGTGCCGCACGCGGTGGCGCCGACGATGGGCTGCACCAGATCGAATGGGTGGAGCTGTCAGTGCCCTCAGCGGATGGCTCCATGCTGAGCGTGGCGGCGGTCGGGGCTAGCACACAGAGGTTGTTCTCGGTGGGTATCGAGCTCGAGTGTTATCCCGATCTCGCGACGTTGAAGGACGCGATCGCAGGGGGTGCTTCTACACCTGAGATCGTGCTCGTGGAGGCCGCTGGTGTGCTCGCTGAGGCGAGGGGGGCAGAGGAGGGGTCTGGTGGGATCGTGCAGGACGAGGGACAGGCCCTGCGAGAGAGTGTCCATCTCGGCGCGCATCGGATGCTCGAGTTGTTGCAGGAGTGGTCGGTCTCGGAGGGCCTGTCCGACGCGAGGCTCGTGCTCGTGACAGACCGTGCTGTGGGCGCGGTCGAGGGCGATCGGCCGAACCTCACCGAGGCGGCGCTCGTGGGGTTGATGCGCTCGGCACAGTCCGAGCACCCCGGACGCTTCGGGGTGATCGATCTCGACGAGAGCACGGTCTCCGCCGAGATGCTGCAGGGCGCTCTGTCGCTGCGGGAGACAGAGCTCGCGATCCGGCGAGAGACGATCCGGGCACCACGACTCGCCCGCCTGGCGCGCGGCGATCGCGAGGGGGAGAGCTTTGATTGCACCGGCACGGTGTTGATCACGGGCGGTACCAGTGGTCTCGGTGCCCTGATGGCTCAGCATTTGGCGGCTGAGCATGGCGCCAAACGGCTCTTGCTGGTGAGTCGCAGTGGGCCCGAAGCTGCAGGGGTTCAAGAGCTGTGTGATTCCCTGAGCGAGCTCGGTTGCGAGGCGCGGGTCGCTGGTTGTGATGTCGCCGATCGCGAGCAGCTTCGTGAGTTGATCGACACGATTCCCCAGGAGTATTCGTTGACGGGGGTGATTCACGCCGCGGGTGTGCTCGACGATGGTCTGATCGAGTCGCTGGACGCGGATCGTCTCTCTCGGGTCCTGGCCCCGAAGGTCGATGCCGCGATCAACCTGCATGAGCTCACGCAGCAGGCGGAGCTCAGCGAGTTCGTGTTGTTCTCCTCGATCGCGGCTTCGATGGGTAGTCCGGGACAGGGCAACTACGCTGCCGCTAACGCGTTTCTCGATGCTCTAGCGGCAAACCGGCGTGCCGATGGTCTGCCCGGCGTCTCGCTGGCATGGGGCGCGTGGGACCGGGCGACCATCATGACGGCATCGCTCACCGAGTCCGACCGTGCCCGGTTCGAGCGCATCGGCATCCTGCCACTCTCCGACGAACAGGGACTGGAGTTGTTCGATCTCGCGTGCGGCGTCGAGGAGGCGCTGGTGTTGCCGGTGCGCTTGAACATGAGCACTCTCCGCGCTCAGGCGAAAGCGGGAATGCTGCCAACCGTGCTGCGCGGACTGGTGCGTGTCCCAACGCGCCAAGCATCCGATGCGGGAGGCTCGCTCGCGCGCCGGCTGGAGAGCGCGCCGGAGTCGGAGTGGAACAGCATCATCCTGGATCTGGTTCGTGGTCACGTCGCCGGTGTCTTGGGCTATGACTCGCCCGGGGAAGTCGATCCGGGACGCGCATTCAAAGAGCTCGGTTTCGACTCCCTCGCCGCGGTCGAGCTGAGAAACCGTCTCAGCCAAGCCACCGGCCTGCAACTCCCCTCCACACTCGTATTCGACCACCCAACACCGACCATCGTCGCCGAACACATCCGCACCAAGGTCGCCCTCAGCGGAGTGGGTGCCCCCGCGATCGACACACAGCTGGACAAGCTCGAGGCGGCGCTCGCGTTGCTCACCGAGGACGCCGGCGAGCGAGGGCGTATCAAAGGGCGCCTGCAGGGCCTGACCAGGCGCGTGCAATCGCTGCTCGCCGAAGATTCCTACGTGCTCGCGACCGTTGGCGCCGATGCGGAAGACGCGCTTGAGTCTGCCACCGACGACGAGGTGTTCGAGCTGCTCGACAAGCGCCGCGACGACCTTGGCTATGCCGACGATGAAAAGGATCCGCAATGACCGACAAGACCGCCGATCAGGAGAGATTGCGCACCTATCTGAGGAAGGCCGCCGCCGATCTCAGCCGGGCTGATCGCCGTGTACGCGAGCTCGAGGAGCGTGATCGGGAGCCGATCGCGATCGTTGGGATGAGTTGTCGTTATCCGGGCGGCGTGTCATCCCCGCAGGAGTTGTGGGAATTGGTCGCTTCTGGTCGGGATGCGATTTCGGAGTTCCCTGAGGACCGCGGCTGGGGCCTGGAGCGGCTGTTCGATCCCGATCCCGACGCTCCCGGGACGAGCTACGCGCGTCACGGTGGCTTCCTCGAGAACGTAGGCGATTTCGATGCTGAGTTCTTCGGGATTGGTCCGCGTGAGGCGTTGGCGATGGATCCTCAGCAACGCCTGATGCTCGAAGGTGCCTGGGAGGCCTTCGAGGACGCGGGCATCGACCCGTCCACGCTGGCGGGTACCCAGACGGGGGTGTTCACCGGGGTCATGTATCAGGACTACGGTCTCAATCCGGGTCCCGTGTCCGCGGAGCTCGAGGGTTATCTCGGCACCGGCAACGCGTCGAGCGTGATCTCGGGACGTGTCGCCTACGTCTACGGTCTCGAGGGTCCCGCGATGACCGTCGACACCGCATGCTCCTCGTCGTTGGTGGCGCTGCACTCCGCCTGCCAGGCACTGCGCACGGGCGAGTGCTCATTGGCTCTCGCCGGTGGTGTCACAGTGCTCGCCAGGCCGAGCGTGTACACCTACTTCGCTCGTCAGCGTGGTCTGGCCATCGATGGGCGCTGCAAGTCTTTCGGTGCCGGAGCCGATGGTGCGGGGTTCTCCGAGGGGATGGGTCAGTTGTTGCTGGAGCGTCTCTCGGAGGCCCGTAGGAACGATCATCGGGTGCTCGCTGTGATCCGGGGATCAGCGGTCAATCAGGACGGCGCGAGCAACGGTTTGACGGCGCCCAACGGTCCCGCCCAGCAGCGCGTGATTCGGCAGACCCTCGACGGCGTGGGCCTGTCGCCGGCCGAGGTCGACGCGGTCGAGGCGCACGGCACCGGCACGACTTTGGGTGATCCGATCGAGGCGCAGGCGCTGCTTGCGACCTACGGGCAGGGTCGGCCCGAGGGCCGACCGCTGTGGCTTGGCTCGGTCAAGTCGAACATGGGGCACACGCAGGCCGCGGCCGGTGTCGCCGGCGTGATCAAGATGGTCATGGCGATGCGCAACGGATTGCTGCCGAGGACGTTGCACGCCGAGGAGCCCTCGCCACACGTGGATTGGTCGGAAGGGGACGTTTCGCTTCTGAACAGCGAGGTGCCATGGGAAGTCAACGGCAGACCGCGTCGCGCGGGCGTATCGTCGTTTGGGGTCTCCGGCACCAACGCACACGTCGTCTTGGAGGAAGCGCCCCAGACCGAGGACACTCCCGCCGTAGACGGCGATCCGGATCTCGCCGATGTCATCGAACGCCCGAGATCTGAGGTCGCTCCGTATCTGCTCTCGGCAGCGAGCGCCGAGGCGCTGGCGGGTCAGGCAGGGCGTTTGCGCGCGTTTGTGAAGCGCGTACCGGATCTGGATCTGGATGGGGTGGGATGTGAGCTCGCGTTGCGGCGCGGGACGCTGTCGCATCGCGCTGTCGCCTTGGCGGAGGGTCCCGATGAGCTGCATACTGCACTTGGCGCCATCGAGCGCGGTGAGGGCATCGACGGCATCGTACGTGGCGTTGCCGTGGATGGCGGCCGATCGGCGTTCCTGTTTTCGGGGCAGGGTGCACAGTGGGCGGGGATGGGTCGCGAGCTGTATGAGGCCTTCCCCGTATTTGCTCGTGAGCTCGACGTGATCTGCAATCAGTTGGACCCGTTGTTGGGGCGTTCCTTGGTGGATCTGCTATTCGCCACGGACGGTTCAGAGGAGGCGTCGCGTCTGGATCAGACGGAGTTCACGCAGCCGGCGTTGTTCGCGCTCGAGGTGGCGCTGTACCGGCTCACGAGCAGCTTCGGGCTGAAACCCGATTTCTTGGTCGGCCATTCGATCGGGGAGCTGTCAGCGGCGTTTGTGGCAGGAGTGTTCTCGCTGGAGGATGCGTGCCGGTTGGTCGTGGGCCGCGGCCAGTTGATGGGCGCGTTGGCCGGCGCTGGGGCGATGGCGGCCGTGCGTGCCCCTGAGTGCCTTGTAGCTGAGAGCTTGGATGGGTTCGGTGATCGTTTGGCGATTGCGGCGGTAAATGCGCCCGAAGCGGTCGTCGTCTCAGGCGATGAGACGGCATTGAAGGAATGGGAAGCGGTTTTCAACCAGATCGAGGAAGAGGAGGAGCGCAAGATCACGCGATTGCGCGTGAGTAACGCCTTTCACTCGGCGCTCATGGACCCGATGCTCGCGGATTTCAGGACGCTGGCCGAGAGTGTTACGTTCTCACCGCCCGCAATCCCGATCGTCTCGAACGTCACCGGTGAGCTCGCTGGTGAGGAGCTGTGCACGGCGGAGTACTGGGTTTCACAGCTGCGCGGCACCGTTCGTTTCGCGGACGGCATCCGGTCTCTGCGCGACATCGGCGTGACGTGGTTCCTGGAGCTTGGTCCCGATGGTGTGTTGAGCGGCATGGCGCACGCGTGTCTGGAAGCCGAAGACGACGCGCCCGAGGACATCCTCGTCGCGTCTAGTCAGCGCAAGCACCAGCCACAAGCCAGAGCGTTCCTGGAGTTTCTCGCCCGGGCCCACGTCGCCGGCGTGGACATCGACTGGAGCGCGTTCTTTGACGCCGACAGCGACCGCGTGACGCTCCCGACCTATGCCTTTCAGCGTCGCCGTTACTGGCTGTCCTCGGTAGACAGTGGCACCGACGCGGACACGCTCGGGCAGTTCTCGACAGAGCATCCTTTGCTGGGCGCCGCGCTTCACCTTGCCGGAGAAGAGGACGGCTGGGTCTTCACCGGACGCCTGACGCTCGACGGTCAGCCGTGGTTGCGTGATCACGAGATCATGGGCTCGACGTTGATGCCCGGCACCGGCTTCGTCGAGCTGGCGCTCGCGGCGGGACAGCGCGTCGGCTCAGAGATGATCGAGGAGCTGACGCTTGGAGTGCCGCTGGTGTTGACGGACGACGGCGTACGCCTGCAGCTCACCTTGTCTGAAGCGGGCCCCGATGGACGTCGTGAGCTCGAGATCTACTCGCGCTCGTTGGAGGGCTCCGTCGATGAGATCGGAGACGAAGCGGAGTGGACCCGGCATGCCACCGGCGTGCTGCGCGCGGCAGGCGCAGAGCAGTCGTTCGCCGTGGACGGGGCGACGCTGGGAACCCAATGGCCGCCGACCGGTGCGCGGGAGCTCGACATCGAGGACTTCTACGAGCGTCTGGCCGATGAGGGATACGGCTACGGTCCATCGTTCCGGGGCTTGGGCAGGGTCTACGCCATGGGCCGGGAGCTGTTCGCCGAGGTCGCGATAGAGGACGAGCACGCCGGCGAGGCACAGAGCTTCTGTGTGCATCCCGCACTCTTTGAAGCGGCCCTGCACGCGGCATCGCTCAACGATGGCGGTGAGGGCGTCGATGTCCCCTTCGCCTTCGCCGACGTGCGCCTGTTCGGACGCGGCGCGGGCACCTTACGGGTACGGCTTGCCGGCAATGCAGACGATGCGACCGCGCTCAGCTTGTCCGCCGTGGATGAGCAGGGAGATCCGGTGTTCTCCATCGGCACGCTGCGCAGGCGGGCGCTCGACTCGAGCCAGCTGCGCTCGAGACCGGACCGGAGCGGCGAGAGTCTCTACGAACTTGACTGGGTCGAGGCGTCCCATTCGGTTGACGGCAGCTTGGATCGCGTCGCGGTGCTCGGCCCCGGCGATGGCATCGCCGCGGCGATTGCAGTGGAGGGAATCGCGCTGCCATGCCATCCCGATCTCCCGTCGCTGGTGGGCGCGGTGGAGGGGGGTTTGGCGGCGCCCGAAGTCGTGCTCGTAGATGTCACTGAGCTGATCGAGAAGGCATCCGCCAACAGCGATCTCGCGGGGTCGGTGCACGATCTCGTCCTGCGAGGACTCGAGCTGCTGCAGGAGTGGCTTGCCGCAGAGGAGCTCTCAGGAGCGCGGTTGCTGTTCGTGACCGAGCGTGCGGTCCTCGCCTGCAGGGGCGAGGACCCGAACCTGGCCCAGGCCGGGCTCGTTGGGCTCGTGCGCTCAGCCCACTCCGAGCATCCCGGGAGATTCGGTGTGATCGATCTCGACGCCGGCGAGATCTCCGCCACGACGCTCACCGGCGCGCTCGCGCTCGGAGAGCCTGAGCTGGCCGTCAGGGCGGGGGCGCTTCGCGCACCGCGCTTTGCGCGGCTCGGGAGCATCCCACAGCCCTTCGCGCCCCACGGCACGGTGCTGATCACAGGTGGGACGGGCGGGTTGGGGGCCCTGGTGGCACGACATCTCGCAAGCGAGCACGGGGCCGAGAGTCTCTTGCTGGTGAGTCGTCGCGGCCTCGAGGCAGAGGGGGCCGGCGAGCTGCGCGACACGTTGACGGAGCTCGGGTGCGAGGTTCAGATCGCGGCCTGCGACGTGGCCGATCGTGACCAGCTACGGGAGTTGATCGACTCACTCCCCGGGAAGCACCCGCTGACGATGGTGGTCCACGCCGCCGGGGTGCTCGATGACGGCTTGATCGAGTCCCTGGACGGCGAGCGCCTGTCCCGGGTGTTCGCTCCGAAGGTCGATGCCGCGCTCAACCTACACGAGCTCACACAGCAGATGGAGTTGCGCGAGTTCGTGCTGTTCTCTTCGATCGCTTCCTCCATGGGCAGTCCGGGACAGGGCAACTACGCTGCCGCCAACGCTTTTCTCGACGCCCTGGCGGCTCACCGTCGCGCCCAGGACCTGCCCGCTGTCGCTCTCGGCTGGGGGGCGTGGGATCAGGCCGCGGGCATGACCGGGACCCTCAGCGAGTCCGACCGCGCACGCTTTGAACGCATCGGCATCGTCCCGCTCTCGCCGGAACAGGGCCTCGAGTTGTTCGACCTCGCGCGCGGAGTAGATGCTCCGTTGCTGCTGCCAGTGCGCCTGCAGAGCACTGTCCTGCGTGGCCAGGCGAAGGCCGGAACGCTGCCGGCGATCCTGCGCGGCCTCGTGCGGACGCCGATCAGGCAGGCCTCCGACGCGGGAGGATCGCTGGCTCGGCGACTGGCGGCCTCGCCGGAGTCGGAGTGGAACGGCATCGTCGCGGAACTGGTCGCCGAGCACGTCGCCGGCGTGCTGGGACACTCCTCGACCGAGGCGATCGACACCGGGCGCGCGTTCAAGGACCTGGGGTTCGACTCGCTCGCAGCAGTGGAGCTTCGAAGCCGCCTCGGCAAAGCGACGGGACTCAGGCTTCCGTCCACGCTGATCTTCGATCACCCGACACCGTTGGCCGTGACGCAACACGTGCTGGAAAGCGTCGAGGGCACGAGTGTCGGGGACGGCAAGGCGGTCCAGGTGCACAGACGTTCATCTGCCCAGCAGAGCGATGAGCCGATCGCGATCGTGGGGATGAGCTGTCGCTATCCGGGCGGGGTGAGCTCACCGGAAGGCCTATGGAACCTGCTCGCTGGAGGAATGGACGCGATCGGCGAGTTCCCCGACGATCGCGGTTGGAAGCTCGAAGGGCTATTCGATCCGGACCCGGACAATCCGGGAACGACCTACACCCGATACGGCGGGTTTCTTTACGACGCGGTGGAATTCGACGCCGATTTCTTCGGGATCAGCCCGCGCGAGGCGTTGGCCATGGATCCCCAACAGCGTCTTATCTTGGAAGGCACCTGGGAGGCGTTCGAAGACGCCGGTATCGATCCCGCCGCGCTCGTCGGAAGCAGAACAGGTGTTTTCGCCGGGGCCGGATCCACCGCGTATGGTTTTGGCACACCCCCGCCGAACCTAGAAGGTCTGCGCCTGACAGGTGTCAGCGGTAGCGTGATCTCCGGCCGTGTCGCTTACGCCTTCGGCCTGGAGGGTCCCGCTGTGACGATAGATACGGCGTGCTCCTCCTCGCTCGTGGCACTGCACCTCGCGTGTCAGTCGCTGCGCTCGGGAGAGTGCTCGATGGCGCTGGCCGGTGGAGTCGCGGTGATGCCCGGCCCCGAGCTGTTCATCGAGTTCTCTCGTCAGCGGGGCCTGGCTCCGGACGGTCGCTGCAAGCCCTTCAGTGCGGACGCCGACGGCACGGGTTGGTCGGAGGGCATGGGCATGCTGCTGCTCCAGCGACTGTCCGATGCCGAGCGCGATGGTAACGACGTGCTGGCGCTCGTGCGAAGCTCAGCGGTGAATCAGGACGGCGCATCGAACGGGTTGACGGCACCGAACGGCCCCTCTCAGCAGCGGGTCATCCGCGAGGCCCTCTCCGCCGTGGGTCTGGCGCCCGCCGAGGTCGATGCGGTCGAGGCACACGGCACAGGAACGGTATTGGGCGATCCGATCGAGGCGCAGGCGCTATTGGCCACATATGGTCAGGGGCGGGCGGAGGGGCGTCCGCTGTGGCTGGGCTCGATCAAGTCGAACATCGGGCATACAGTGACCGCGGCGGGGGTCGCCAGCGTGATCAAGATGGTGATGGCGATCCGCCACAGCATGCTGCCCAAGACCCTGCACGTCGAGGAGCCCTCGCCGCACGTGGACTGGTCGCAAGGCGATCTCGCGCTCCTGACCGAGCCGGTGCCGTGGCAGGCAAACGGCCGGCCGCGGCGCGCGGGCATCTCCTCGTTCGGGATCTCCGGCACGAACGCGCACGTGATCTTGGAGGAGTCGCCGCCCGTTCAGCGAGCCTCCGACGGCGATGGGAGCGGGGATGACAACGACGATCGCCCGCAAGCGGCGGCGAGGTTAGAGGTCATGCCGTTCTTGCTCTCGGCCGCCGATGAGGGGGCCCTGGCCGCACAGGCGCGACGCTTGCGGACCTTCCTCGAAGCCGAGCCGAGCCTCGATCTGTACCGAGTCGGGAGCGCGCTCAAATTGCGTCGCGGGTCGTTGTCGCATCGCGCGGTCGCGGTCGCAAAGGGTCGTGAGGATCTGCTCGGGGCACTGGGCGCGCTCGAGCACGGTGGGGTCCAGGATGGCCTCATCAGCAGCGTCGCCGGCGGAGGCCGGCTTGCGTTCTCGTTCTCCGGCCAGGGTTCGCAGTGGGCCGGGATGGGTCGTGGGTTGTACGTGGCATTTCCCGTGTTCGCACAAGAGCTCGATGCGATGTGTGGCGAGCTTGATCCGTTGCTGGGGTGCTCGTTGAAGGAGCTGTTGTTCGTCGAGGACGGTTCAGAGGGCACAGCTCGGCTGGATCTGACGGAATTCACGCAGCCGGGGCTGTTCGCGCTCGAGGTTGCTCTCTACCGCTTGATGAGTTGTTTTGGCGTGAAACCGGATTTTTTGATCGGTCATTCGATCGGGGAGCTCTCGGCAGCCTATGTGGCGGGGGTATTCTCGCTCGAGGATGCCTGCCGATTGGTTGTCGGTCGTGGGCGTTTGATGGGCGCGTTGGATGGTGTTGGCGCGATGGCGGCCGTGCGCGCCTCAGAGCAGCACGTCTTGGAGAGCCTCGCGGGGTTCGAGGGTCGTCTGGCGCTGGCGGCGGTGAATGCGCCGGAAGCGGTCGTGGTCTCGGGAGATGAAACGGCGCTTGGCGAATGGGAAGCGCTGTTTGGGGGAGCCGCGGATGGGGCCGAGCGCAAGATCAAGCGTTTGCGGGTCAGTAATGCATTTCACTCGGCCTTGATGGATCCGATGCTCGATGAGTTCAGGGCACTCGCCGAGAGTGTGTCGTTTGCGGTGCCGTCTATCCCGATCGTTTCGAATCTCACCGGCGGTGTGGTGGGAGATGAGCTGTGCAGTGCGGAGTACTGGGTATCGCAGGTCCGAAGCACGGTCCGGTTCGCGGACGGCGTCCGCTATCTGAGGGATGCCGGCGTAACGCGTTATCTGGAGCTCGGCCCCGACGGTGTGTTGAGTGGGATGACGCTCGAATGCCTCGGTGAGACGGAGGGGGAATCCGAGCATCTCCTCGTCGCGGCGAGCCTGCGTAAGCGTCACGCAGAAGACCGATCCTTCCTGGGCTTCCTCGCGAGTGCCCACGTGAACGGTGTAGATGTCGACTGGGGCTCTTTGTTCGACGGGCAGAGCGCGAAAGGGGTGAGGCTTCCGACATACGCCTTTCAGCGCAGTCGCTACTGGCTTTCCCTGGAAACGGGAGCAACAGATGCGCTTTCGCTCGGACAGTCCTCCGCCGAGCACCCGATGTTGGGTGCCGCGCTGCACCTCGCCGGTGAGGAGGACGAGGGTTGGATCTTCACCGCACGGCTATCCACCGAAACCCATCCGTGGTTGAAGGATCACGCGGTCATGGGTGCCGTATTGATGCCTGGGACCGGTTTTGTCGAGTTGGCGCTTGCCGCTGGACAGCGCGTTGGTAGCGAGGTGGTTGAGGAGCTGACCCTGTATGCACCTTTGCTGTTGAACGATGGTGAGGCCGTGCAGTTGCAGATCACGGTCTCCCAGTCCGATCCAGAGGGCCACCGAGAGATTGCCATCTATTCCTGTTCACAGCGGGAGCACAAAGATGTGGGCGCCAGGGAGTGGACTCGACATGCGGCCGGCGTTCTCCGTGCAGACGAGGGCATGCCGGCGCTCCAGGCCCACGGATTTGGGCGAGAGTGGCCACCGCCGGGAGCGCAGGAGCTCGACAGCGAGCTCTTCTACGACGGCCTCGCGGAGATCGGTTACGGCTACGGCCCCGCGTTTCGCGGCATGAGCAAAGCATTCTCGCTGCAGCAGGAGCTATTCGCGGAGGTCGCGTTGGATCAGGAGCACGCGGAGGAAGCGCCCGGCTTCTATATCCATCCGGCACTATCGGACTCAGCACTGCATGTGGCCCTGTTGGGCGCTGAGCGGGATGTTGAGGTCAGTGTGCCGTTCGCCTTCTCCGGTGTGCGCCTGCACGCACGTGGTGCGGGGGCCATACGTGTGCGTCTGGCCAGACACGCCGACGACGACAAAACGTTCACTTTGTCCGCCGTCGATCTAAGGGGCGATCGCGTGTTCTCGATCGAGGCGCTGCACACACGCGCGGTCGACCGCTCCCAGCTCACGCCTCCCGCCGACGCAGGTCGGAATTGGCTCTACACATCTGAGTGGACCGAGCTGAGCGCTCCCGCGAGTGAGAACGCAGAGCACCCACACGTGGCGATGCTTGGGGAGGGCCTCGACGCCGGCCCGGTGGAAATGGACAGCTACCCGGACCTGCCGGCGCTGGAGGAGGCGGTCGCACAGGGCGCGCCCGCGCCGCAGGTGGTGCTCGTGCACGCGCCCGCAGAGGTCGGAGGCGAGGGCGAGGCAGAAGCGCTGGCGCAATCCGTGCACACGCTTACACTGCGGGCACTCGACCTGGTACAGGAATGGCTCGCCTGCGAGAGCATGGAACAGGCCAGGCTCGTGTTCGTCACCGAACGCGCCTTGGACGTAACCGGCGCGGAGGCGCCGAACCTTTCACAGGCTGCGCTCGTGGGTCTGCTGCGATCGGCGCAGACCGAGCATCCCGGACGTTTCGGGGTGATCGACATCGATGTGTGGGAAGGCGCGATTGCCGCCATCCCCGGCGTACTCTCGCCGGAAGAGCCCGAGATCGCCATCAGGCAGAGTGCCGCCTACGTGCGACGACTGGCTCGCCCGCAGGCGGGCGAGGAGGGGGGCGCAATCCCCTTCGAGCCACATGGGACAGTGCTGATCACGGGCGGTACCGGCGGACTGGGCGCCATTGTGGCACGCCATCTCGCGGCCGAGCACGGCGCCGAGCGGTTGCTGCTCGTGAGTCGTAGCGGCCCGGAGGCCGAGGGGGCCGGCGAACTGCGAGAGGTCCTGGCCGAGCTTGGATGCGAGGCGCAGATCAGTGCGTGCGACGCATCCGATCGCGAGCAGTTGAAAGACCTGATCGACTCGATCGCCGACGAGCATCCACTGACGATGGTGGTGCATGCGGCCGGGGTGCTGGATGACGGGCTGATCGAGTCCCTGGACGGTGAGCGTCTCTCCCGAGTGCTGGCGCCCAAGGTCGACGCGGCGCTCCACCTGCACGAGCTCACCAAGGACCTCGACTTGCGCGAGTTCGTGCTGTTCTCCTCGGTCGCGTCTTCGATGGGCAGTCCGGGCCAGGGCAACTACGCGGCGGCGAACGCGTTCCTCGATGCCCTGGCCGCATACCGGCGCGCCGCCGGTCTTCCCGGGCAGGCGCTCGGATGGGGCGCGTGGGATCAGGCCGCCGGCATGATCGGAACTGTCAGCGACGCCGATCGTACGCGCCTGGAACGCGTCGGCGTGATCCCCCTCTCCGAGGAGCATGGTCTCGAGTTGTTCGACCTCGCTCGAGGTGTCGGGGAGTCGCTGCTCTTGCCGGTCCATCTGCAGATGACGGTTCTGCGTACCCAAGCCAACGCTGGAATGCTGCCGGCGATGCTGCGCGGGTTGGTGCGCGTGCCCGTCCGCCAGGCCTCCGATGGGGGAGGTGCGCTCTCGAGGCAACTGGCGGCTGCGCCGGAGTCAGAGTGGGATGACATCGTCGCCGAGCTGGTGAGAACTCAGGTCGCCGGTCTGCTCGGTCACTCCTCGCCGAGCGCGATCGACCCGCAGCGCGCCTTCAACGACCTCGGGTTCGATTCGCTCGCGGCAGTCGAGTTCAGGAATCGTCTAGGTCGAGCAGTGGGCTTGAAACTCCCAGCCACGCTGGTCTTCGACTATCCCACCACAGCCGCCGTGGCCACATATGTGCGCTCCAATATCTCCGCTGGGCAAGCGGCGCGGCCGAATGTGGAGGAGCAACTCGACAAGCTGGAGGCCTCGCTGGCGGCGGTGCGCCAGGATCCGCGCGCCCGCGTGCAGGCGAAGACGCGGTTGCGCGCGCTCATGGCGCAGCTCCTCGACGGGGAGGACTCCGAGAGCGCCTCCGTCTCAGAGAAGATTCACTCCGCGACGGAGGAGAGCATCTTCGAGCTCATCGACGAACAACTCGGGAAGCGGTGAACGGATGCCAGACGAGAACAAACTGCTCGAATATCTGAAGCGTGTGTCGCTGGAGCTGCAGGAGAGAACCGATCGACTGCACGAGATCGAAGAGGGCGCGCGCGAGCCGATCGCCATCGTGGGGATGAGTTGCCGCTATCCGGGCGGCGTGTCCTCGCCTGCCGATCTGTGGGAATTGGTCGCAACGGGCAGGGATGCGATATCCGAGTTCCCCGAGGATCGCGGTTGGGAAGTGGACCGTCTGTTCAACTCAGATCCCGAGACGGCGGGAACGAGCTACGTTCGTCACGGTGGCTTTCTGCATGACGTCGCCGAGTTCGACGCGGGCTTCTTCGGCATCGGGCCACGCGAGGCGCTGGCGATGGATCCCCAGCAGCGCCTGCTGTTGGAAGGCACGTGGGAGGCCCTCGAGGACGCCGGGATCGCGCCGAGAGCGCTGAGAGGCAGCAGGACCGGGGTCTTCGCAGGAGTCATGCACTACGACTATGGAAGAAGCGCCCGACGTGTGTCGGCGGAGTTGGAGGGATATCTGGCAACCGGCATCTCACCGAGCATCGTCTCGGGGCGACTGGCTTATACCTTCGGACTGGAGGGTCCGGCGATGACGGTCGATACCGCCTGCTCCTCCTCGCTTGTGACCCTGCATTTGGCCTGTCAGGCGCTCCGTAACGGTGAGTGCTCGATGGCGCTGGCGGGCGGTGTGACGGTGCTTGTCACGCCCGCTGTGTTCGTCGCCTTCTCGCGCCAGCGCGGCCTCGCGGCCGATGGGCGCTGCAAGTCCTTTGGCGCGGACGCCGACGGCACGGGTTGGTCTGAAGGTATGGGGATGCTCGTGCTTGAGCGCCTATCCGACGCCCGGCGCAGCGGGCACAAGGTACTGGGTCTTGTGCGGGGCTCGGCCGTCAATCAGGACGGTGCGTCCAACGGGTTGACGGCGCCGAATGGTCCATCCCAGCAGCGCGTCATTCAGGCGGCGCTCGCCGGCGCCGGTCTCACGCCGGCGGACGTCGACGTGGTGGAGGCGCACGGTACGGGCACCCCTTTGGGCGACCCGATCGAGGCGCAGGCGCTGCTTGCGACCTACGGACAGGATCGTCCGCAGGGACGACCGTTGTGGCTGGGATCGGTCAAGTCGAACATGGGTCATACACAGGCCGCTGCGGGTGTGGCCGGCGTGATCAAGATGGTGCAGTCGATGCGCAACGGGGTGCTGCCGCCGACCCTTCACGCAGAGGAAGCCTCGCCGCATGTCGACTGGTCGGAAGGCGATGTGGCTTTGCTGCGCGAGGAGGTGGCTTGGGTGCCGGGAGACAGGCCGCGGCGCGCCGGCGTTTCGTCATTTGGCATCTCCGGCACGAACGCGCATGTGATTCTGGAGGAAGCCCCGGTGCGCGATGGTGTCGAGGCCATCGCGGCGGATGACCTATCAAGCGTCCTAAAAGGACAGGATAGTGTGGCGCCGAGCGTTGCCCCGGCTGTCGATTGCGGGGTACTGCCGTTCTTGGTGTCAGCTTCGAGCGCCGAGGGATTGATTGCTCAGGCAGATCGTCTGCGGGAGTTCGTCGCGGGCGATCGGGACCGGGACATCGGTGCGATAGGCAGCGCGCTGGCGTTGCGACGCGGCGTGCTCTCCCATCGCGCGGTGCTGCTGGCAGAGGGTACCGAGGAGTTGTTGGACGGCCTCGGGGCTCTGGCTCACGGCGAGGCGAGCGACAGTGTGCTCAGCGAGAGTCCAGCGAGCGCCGGCGGGGTGGCTTTCTTGTTCTCCGGTCAGGGCTCGCAGTGGGCAGGTATGGGTCTCGAGTTGTATCGGGCATTTCCGGTGTTCGCGCATGAGCTCGACCGGGTGTGTGAGCGATTCGACGGCTTGCTGGACCGTTCACTGAGGGACCTCCTGTTTGCCGAAGAGGGTTCCCAGGAGGCACAGACACTCGACCTGACGCAGTACACCCAGCCCGCGCTGTTTGCTCTGGAGGTAGCTTTGTATCGTCTGGTCGAGAGCTTCGGACTGAGACCGGATTATCTGGTTGGCCATTCGATCGGGGAGTTGGTGGCGGCCCACGTGGCCGGCGTCTTTTCGCTCGAGGACGCCTGCCGATTGGTTGCCGGACGTGGCCGTTTGATGGGTGCGTTGGAGGGCGCCGGTGCGATGGCGGCGGTCAGAGCCTCAGAGCGTGAGGTCGTGGAGAGCCTGGGGGGTTTCGAGGAACGACTGGCGCTCGCGGCCGTGAACGCGCCGAGCGCGTCCGTTGTGTCCGGCGATGAGACCGCGTTGGGCGAATGGGAAGCGAAGTTCGGCACAGGCACGAACGGTGGGGGTGAGCGAAAGGTGACGCGTTTGCGCGTGAGCAACGCGTTTCATTCGGTGTTGATGGAGCCGATGCTGGAGGAATTCAAAGCTCTGGCTGAAGGCGTGGACTATGCCGAGCCGCGCGTCCCGATCGTCTCGAACGTTACCGGTGGGATCGCCGACCTCGGGCTCTGCACCGCGGCGTACTGGGTCTCACAGGTACGCGGAACAGTGCGTTTCGCCGATGGTGTGCGGTGCCTTCGGGAGCAGGGCGTGACGCGCTTCCTGGAGATTGGCCCCGACGCGGTGCTCAGCGGTTTGGCCTACGAATGTCTCGGTGAGAATATAGGTGAGGGCGAGATGAACGGGGCTCGTGTCGCGCTCGCCTCCACGCTGCGCCGAGGGCGTCCGCAAGCCAGGGCTTTCCTCGGGTTCCTCGCGCAGGCGCATGTCAGTGGGATGGAGGTGGCCTGGGACTCGTTTTTCGACGAGCAGAGCGCAAAGTGCGTGACGTTGCCGACATACGCGTTCCAGCGCAACCGATACTGGCTGTCATCGCAGATGGGGGGTACCGACGCAAGCATGCTCGGACAGACCGCGAGCGATCATCCGCTGCTGAGCGCGGTGCTCCCTCTCGCCGGCGTTGAGGACAGCTGGCTCTTCACCGGACGCTTGGCCATCGACACGCACCCTTGGATCGCAGATCACGCGGTGATGGACACCGTCCTGATGCCCGGCACGGGCCTGCTGGAGTTGGCGCTTGCAGCCGCTCAGCACGTCGATGCGGAGACGGTGCACGAGCTGACGCTGCAGGCGCCGATGCTCTTGACCCGCGATGGCGCTCTGCAGATACAGGTCACCGTCGCCGAGCGCGACCGCGACGGAGCACGGAGGATCGAGATCCATTCGTGTCCACACACCGAGCTCGAGCCTGGAAGTGCAATCTGGACCCTGCACGCCACCGGAGTGATAGGCGTGGCGAAGGAGTCGGTCGAGCAAGATCGATCGAGGGCGCTGGCGCAGGAGTGGCCGCCTGCGGGCGCGCGTGAGCTTGACGGTGAGTATTTCTACGATCGTCTCGCGGAGGCAGGCTACAACTACGGTCCGTCCTTCCAGGCCTTGCGGCGCGTGTTCGCCACCGAGAACGAGCTTTTTGCCGAAGTCGTCCTCGACGAGGAGCGAGCGGAGCAGGCACAGGATTTCTGCATCCATCCCGCCCTCTCCGACGCCTCGCTGCACGCGGCCATCCTGGCCTCGATGAGCGACGAGCTCGCGATCGAGGTGGGTGTGCCCTTCGCCTTCTCCGGAGTGCGCCTGTTCGGGCGTGGTGCGGGCTCACTGCGGGTGTGCCTGTACGGCGATGTCGAGGATACGGAGAGGATCAGTCTGCTCGCCATCGATGAGCTGGGCGATCCGGTTTTCTCGATCCAGTCGCTGCGGGCTCGAGCGATCGATCGAAGTCAGTTGCAGGCACCGGCCGGAACGGGCCGGAGCTCGCTGTACGCAGCCGAATGGATCGAGCTCCCGCCGTCACCCACAAAAGGCTCGTCGGTGCAGGTTGCTGCGATCGGCCAGGTGGGAGGGCTGCAGAGCGCTCCCAGCATCGCAATCGAACGCTACGTCGATCTTGCGGCGCTCGAGGCGGCGATCGACCAGGGCAAGCCTGTACCCGAGTTCGTGCTCGCAAGCGCTCCGGGGGCGAGGACGGAGGCGCATCTGGGCGAGGAGCGGGAGGAGATCGCCGAACGGGATAGGGAGGCGCTTGCGCCGGCGGCGGGCGCTCATCGCAACACAGCGCGCGCGCTCACTCTGCTGCAGGCGTGGCTTGCCGGCGAGCGGTTGGCGCAGGCAAAGCTCCTGCTCGTCACCGAGCGTGCGCTCGCCGTGAGCGAGGAGGATCGTCCCGAACTCGCTCAAGCGCCGCTGGTGGGGCTGGTGCGCTCCGCTCAGACCGAGCATCCCGACCGGATCGGCCTGATCGATCTCGACGAGGGCGAGGCTCTCGGTGAGCGCCTGCTGGACGTCCTGTCTTCGGGGGAGCCCGAGTTCGCGATCAGGGGCGGCAAGCTGCACGCACGACGGCTGGTGCGTGCGAAGGCCCCCGCGGAGGAGCCGCCGGAAACGTTCGACCCGACCGGGACCGTCTTGATCACCGGTGGTACAGGAGGGCTGGGCGCGCTCGTGGCCCGCCACCTGGCAGCCGAGCATGGTGCCAAGCACCTGCTGCTGGTAAGTCGGCGTGGAGCCGAAACGGGTGGCTCGAAGGAGCTGTGCGATACGCTGGAGGAGCTTGGTTGTGAGGCTCGGATCGTCGCCTGCGACGTGTCCGATCGGGATCGGCTGAAGCAGTTGATCGACTCGATGCCCGCCGAGCATCCGCTGACCGCGGTGATTCACGCCGCCGGGGCGTTCGACGTCGGTTCGATCGATTCACTGGACGGTGAGCGCCTTGCGCGGGTCCTGACGCCGAAGGTGGACGCCGCCGTCAATCTGCACGATCTCACCAAGCACCTCGGCCTTCGCGAGTTCGTGTTGTTCTCCTCGATCTCAGGGACGCTCGGCAGTCCCAGCCTGGGCGCCTACGCAGCGGCAAACACGTTCCTCGACGCTCTGGCGGCTCGCCGCCGCGTCGAAGGACTTCCGGCACTCTCGTTGGCGTTCGGGCTCTGGGATCGCACAACCGGTTTCACCGAGATGCTGAGCGATGTCGACCGCGCCGACATCGCTGCTCGGGTCAGACGATCGGAAGGCTTGATCTCCCTTTCGGACGAGCACGGACTGCGGTTGTTCGACCACGCTCGGACGATCGACGCAGCGACGCTGGCACCGGTCGATCTGGACATGGGAGTCCTGCGCGGGCAGGCCAAGGCGGGGATCCTGCCCGCGGTGATGCTTGGGCTCGTGCGTGTCCCAGTACGCCAAGCCTCGGACACAGGCGGCTCATTCGCACGTAGGCTCGCCGAGGCGCCACAAGCGGAATGGGCAGACATCGTCCGCGACTTAGTCAGCGGCCATGTGGCCGGGGTGTTGGGTTACGCTTCAGCGGGCGCGATCGATCCGCAGGCCGACTTCAAGGAACTCGGGTTTGACTCGCTCGCCACCGTCGAGCTGAGAAATCGCCTGAACCAGGCAACCGGGCTGAACCTCGAGCCGACGATGGTCTTCGATCACCCCACCACGGCCGCGGTGGCGACGCTGATCCTCGAGCAGGCTCCGCAGATTCAATCCCGGGACAGCGCCCCGCGCGAGCAGGAGCGTCCCGGGATCGTCAGCGAATTGATCGTGCAGTCGGCCGAGCGCAAGCGCCTGCAGGAGATGGTGTCCGTGCTGATGGGAGCCTCCGCCTTCCTGCCCACGTTCGAATCGGTCGAGGACGGTGTCGGGGCGTCTCGCGTGAGAACGGTCGCGCACGGTCCCGAGGTTCCGGAGCTGGTTTGCGTGCCGTCTTTCGCCAACCCGCTCGGGCCCCACCAATTCATGCGTCTCGCGGGCGCCCTGGAGGGCAGGAGGACCGTCTCGGTGCTCTCGCTCCCCGGTCTCGAAGGCCAGGGGGAAACGCTGCCCGCCTCGTTCGCGCTGGTCTCCGAGGTCATCGCCTCGGCCGCCGTGCAGGCGGCCGAGGGCAGGCCGTTCGTGTTGCTCGGCTACTCCACCGGCGGAGATATCGCCCGCGGTGTGACCGAGGCGCTCGAGCGGGAAGGAGCCGCGCCGCTGGCGCTGATGCTGCTCGATACATACATGCGCGACAGCTCAGAGCCGAAGCGGATGTTCGCCGCCATGATGAGTCATCTCCTGAGCGAGGCCGGTATCGACACGGTGATCGAGGACCGCCAGATCCTCGCCATGGGCGCCTACATGCGCCTGTTGCACGAAGCGGCGCCGGTCACGATCGATACACCGTCGATCATGGTGCTGGCGAAGGAGACTCTGGGCGGAGACATGGGCAAGGAGGTCCGCTTGGAGGCGGACAGCACGGTCGATGTCGCCGGCGATCACTTCACGATCGTCGAAGATCACGCCGAGTCCACGGCACTGGCAATAGAGGCACGACTGTCGGAGCTGGCGCCGTCCCTGCAGAACACCTGAAACAGGACACGAACTCATGAGACATCCGCTCCGCGCCGGCAGGGGAAGCCGGCATGTGTCCCAGCCGACACTCGCCGCTGCGGATCGCGAGTCAGGTGGTCGAGCCCAGCTCTTCTGGATCCAGGTTCGAGCGCGGCCGCTCATCGGCAACGAGCTCGGAAGCGTCACTCGGGCGGGCAGCCAGCGCCTCCGCGACCGGGTCGCGGCCGTTCCAGCTCCCGCTGGAGGCGAGCGGGCGCAGACGCGCAAAGAAGCGATCCTTGGTCCAGGGCGTGTCGAGCGCCGGCCGGATCACGGGCTGATGGTCTCCGGACTGGTCGTAGGCGAACCGCTTGGAGTCTTCAATCGAGCGCCACAGCGTGAATGTGCAGGCCATGCGCGGCGAGTCGCCAAGCCCGATCGATGCGAGCATTCCAGGCTGACTCTTGGCGTACCTGACGGCACGCGCGTTCGCGCGCCAGAACGGCGAGAAGGGGAGCGCCTGTCTGCCACACAAGGCCGCCCAGGTGAGCACGAACAGCGGCTCGTCGGCTGCCAGTGGCGCGACGCCATCGGTGTCCGGAGACCAGCCGTTCCAGTTTCCCTCGAGGACGTCCACCGGCTGCAGGCGGACGTGCCACAGCTCGCTGGAGCCACGCTTGAAGGATCGCCACACCTCCGAATCTGCGAGAAACTCGTCGAGCCCCGAGTCTTGATTCCAAGCGCACATCAGCGCGAGGTATCGCGGGTTCACGACACCAAGGATCGGGGCTGTCGAAAGCTCGGCGCTCAGGAGGACGCGAACGGCCGCGAGGCCCGGTGTCTGGGCCAGCGTCTGGCGCCGGCGTCTGAGTGCGATTGCGGCCCGCACCTGAGAATGGATCGGATATCGTGCGATATGTAACGAGAGCAGCAATTCGTCCTCCGCGGGCGGAGTCTACAGGTGTTGGCCCGAATCGGCCTAACAAACGATCTCGCGATCTCGGTGGCGTGTGTTGTCTTCGGCGTCACCCGCCGGTTGCCACCGTTGCCGGCGTTGTCGGCGTGACCGCGAGCGCAATTGCTGTGAGCACCAATCCATCACAAACGAGCCACCGGCCCGAAAGCTCGGTCAGCCGCCGATTTGCAAGCAACGGTCCGGATACCAGCAGCCGAGCGGAGAACGTGCGCTCCGTACGCTCGATCGTGACGATCGCATCCTCGAAGCCGAGCCAGCGTTTGGCTAGCGGAAACCAGGCCTTGTACACCGACTCCTTGGCACTGAACAGCAATCGATCCCAGTGCACCGCCGGCTCCTCTTGTCGCAGCTGCTCGAGCCATGGCAGCTCCTCAGCGAGGGCGATGTCCGCCAGCACGCCATCGGGCAGGGGAGCGTTCGGCTCCGCGTCGATCCCCACCGTCGCGATCTCGTGAGCGCGCGCGAGCGCGCAGGCGCGATAGCCCTCGCAGTGCGTGATGCTCCCAACGATCCCGGCCGGCCAGCGCGGCTCACCACGCTCTCCGCTCAGGATCGGCGTTGCGGGCAGGCCAAGGCGCGCGAGCGCCTCGCGCGCGCAGGCGCGCGCCGTGGTGTACTCCCGGCGACGCTTCTCCACGGCCTGCCCGAGCGCGGCCTCCTCGGCCGCGAACAGCACCACCCCGTGTGCATCCTCGCGCGCCTGCGCCGTAACGACCTGCTCAGGCAGGATCTCCTGCAGCATCAGCTCGAGGCCGGGAGGATCGCTCGTGGGACGCTGCGGGAACCTCGAAAGTATCGCTCACGTGGATATCCCAGTGAAACCTCCTCGAATCGCACGCCGTCGTGCCAGGTGGTGCGGGGAATATGCAGATGACCGTATACGACCACGCTTGCGCGAAACCGCCGGTGCCAGTCCGCGGTCTGAACCGTGCCGCACCACTGCGCGAACTCCGGATGCCACAACGCGCGAGTCGCGTCGGAGATCAGTGGAAAATCGATTAACCAATACAGTCGGGATATCGGGATCGCATTTCGTCAGTCTGTGTTCGGTCTCTCTTACCCTGGCGTTACACCACGCCTCCCTGCTGGGGAACGGGTCAGGATGCAACAGGAACTCGTCGCTGCACACCACCCCGGCCTCCTGTGCGCGCGCGAGCGCCTCCTGCTTGGTCGGCGCGATGTTGCGACCGAACGTGTAGTCGTACAGCACGAACAGCGGCGCGATCGTCATGGGGCCACCTGCTCCTTCCCAGACGGGATAAGGATCCTCGGGCGTGAGCACATCCAGGCTGTGGCAGATATCCACCAGGCGCAAATAGCGCGCCTGCCCCCGAACGTCTGCGGGGTCGTCGGGAAAAGACCACAGCTCGTGGTTGCCGGGCACCCATACCACGGTGTCAAACCGCTCGGCGAGCAGGCCAAGCGCCCACTCCACATCCTCGATCGACTCTCCGACATCCCCACAGGCGATCAGCCAATCGTGCTCGGACAGGGGAAGCATTTCCTGCACCACGCGTCGATTCTCGGGATGGTTGACGTGCAGGTCGCTGACAGCAAACAGGTTCCCGTGAGGCGTGCGGAGAGTTTTCACGTCCGCAAGCATACTGTCGTCAAGTCACGTCCGAATTCGACCAACATTGATATTAAACGGAGCCCACATGAATAGGCAGCTCGACCCAGACGCGCAAGCCCTGCTCGACGTTATCGCCGCGATGGGTACGGCGCCGCCGTATACTCTCCCGGTCGACGTGGCGCGAGAGCGCATGCGTGCGGCCTTCGTCGGCAAAGACGAGCCGCTCGCGCTGGCAAGTGTGGAGGACATCTCGGTGGCGACTCCGGCAGGCGCGCTGCCGTGCCGCATATACCGTCCCGCCGAGGGGTCACTGCCGCTGGCGCTGTTCTTGCACGGCGGCGGTTGGACGCTCAACGACATCGACACCCACGACGGGCTGTGTCGTCGGATCGCGAAGCGCTCGGGTTGGCTGTTGGTCTCGATCGACTACCGGCGGGCTCCCGAGCACAAGTACCCGGCCGCGCTCGAGGACGCCTATTTCGGCTATCGCTGGCTGCTCGACAATGCGCAGCGGCTCGGCGCGGACGTCAGCTATCGCGCGCTCGTCGGCGAGAGCTCCGGGGGCACGATGGTCGCCTCCCTGTCACTTCTTCTGCGCGAGATGAACGGACCCATGCCCACCTATCAGGCGATGGCATATCCGATGACCGACCTGTACGACCGTTGGCCGTCATACCAGGAGCGCGGAGCGGGCTATGCGCTCGATCGCGACTTCATGCATTGGTACGTGGACAACTACCTGCCCTCCTCTTGGGACCCGCAAGACCCTTACCTATTTCCCGTCACCGCGACCGACCTGACGGGATTGCCGCCGACGCTGATCATGACCGCCGAGTTCGATCCCCTGCGCGACGAGGGCCTGGCCTACGCCAAGAAGCTCGCGAGCGCCGGCGTGGTCGTCGAGCACGTGCACGCCGAGGATCAGATGCACGGCTTTCTGATGATGGACCGCGCCGTGCGCCGCGCGGGTGAGCTGATCGACGAGCTCGCGCGGGCACTGGCCGCGCACGGGCCGCAGGGTGGCGGCTGACGAGCCTGTGCGAGCGTTAGGCCCGCGGCGGGCGGGGAGCGTAGCGGTGGTGCAGCATCAGCCGGTTGCCGTCGGGATCGCTGAACAGCGCCATGTGGCACACGCCCGTGTCGAGCGTGTCGCCGCGGAACTCCACCCCGCGCGATTCCAGCGTCTGGCGCGCGGCCTGCACATCCTCGACGTGCAGCGCGATCTCGTGCCCGCGCACCTGGTGCTCCATGCCCATCTTCGCCGCGTCCATCACGCTCAGCGTCAGGTTCCCGGTCTCGAACTCGGCATAGTTGCGCTCCTGCAGGTGCACCGACTTCGGTAGGCCGAGCGTCTCGCCGTAGAACTTCACGGCGTTATCGAGATCCTGCGTCGAGACCGCGACGAAGTCGACTCCGGTTACGAGTTGCTCTGAGGCTGTGTCGGTGGCTGACATGCGCGTCGCTCCTCTGCTCGGGGATGGTGGCGCTGAGAGCGGCTGAAGGGACTCGAACCCTCGACCTTCTGCATGGCAAGCAGACGCTCTAGCCAACTGAGCTACAGCCGCATATGGCCGCAACTATACCCGGCTGGGCCGCTGCGGATCGCGATGGGCAGGCCGCCCCGGATCCCCGCCCCGGGCGCTGCGGATCGCCTCAGAACGCCCCGCCGAGCGCTCGCCCGAGCGCCACGGCCCCGAGGCCTACAAGCACGCTGACGAGCACGTTTGCGACCGCGGCCCGCCGCCGCGCGTCCTCGGCGAGGCTGTGCGTCTCGAGCATCCACGTCGAGAAGGTCGTGTAGGAGCCGAGCGTCGCAGCGCCCGCCAGCACCAGCGCGTTACCCGTCAGCGCGATGCCCGCGAGCAGCCCCAGGACGAATGCGCCGCTGAGGTTCACCGCGAGCGTGCCCAGCGGAAACGTGAGCGGTAGCCGTGAGGAGACCACATCCTCTACCAGCAGCCTCGCCACCGCCCCGAGCGCGCCCAGTGCCGCCACGCCGATCCACACCGCTGCGCTCATCGCTATGCCTCCGCTCCCTCGGCCGCAATGCCGACGACCGCTCGCGTGATCAGCCGCGTTGCGAGCGCCACGGCCGCATAGCCGCCCACCACGCTCACGCCGACATAGCCGAGCGCGAGGTCATAACGGGCGTGGTCGAGCATCTGCAGCAGCTCGAGCTGCATCGTCGAGAACGTCGTCAGGGCTCCGCAGAACCCCGTTCCGAGCAGCCGGTAGGTGGGGATCGAGACCGGGCCGTGGCGCAGTCCACTCATCAAGGCCCCGAGCACGAACGCGCCGAGGATGTTCACCGCGAGCGTCGCCCACGGCCAGCCCCCCGCCGCGGTCGGCCAGGCCTGCTCCAACCCGACACGCCCCAGCGCTCCGACGGCACCTCCGGCGCCGACCATCGCGAGCTCCAGGAGGCTGATCCGCGGGTGTGCGGCGCGGAAGGACTCGGGCAGCTCGCCCACATCCTCGATCGGCGCTCCCGGGTGTGGTGTGTCGGCCTGCACAGGGGTAAGTTCTATCCGCCTGCGAGGCTCTGGCGCGGTACATACCGCCCACCGTCGCCGCGGCCGAGTAGACCCATCAGCTCGAGCTCGGCCAGCGCCAGCAGCGTCTGCCCCGGATCCTCTCCCGCGCCGCTCAGCTTCCCGGGGGTGTCCGCGCCGGACCCCACCCGTTCCAGGATCGCGCGCAGATCGGGCCGCAACCGGCTCGGCAGCGAGGAAGTGTCGAGCTCTCCCGGGCGCACCCCGTACAGCAGGTCCAGCGCGTCGCCCGCTCCCCGCACGAGCGGCGCGCCCTGCGCGAGCAGTGCGTTCGTTCCCCTGCTCACCGGCGAGGTGATCCGGCCGGGGATCGCCGCGACCGGGCGCCCGAGCGCCTGTGCGCAGTGGGCGATGCGCAGATCCCGTGGCGTCTCCTCAGCCTCGACCATGACCGTCAGCGCGGCCAGCGCCGCGACCGTGCGTGCCCGCACAAGCGCGCTCCAGGGGCGCCCTCCGATGCCGCAGGGCGTAGCCGAGATGGCGCACCCGCTCGCGAGCACCCGCTCATACAAGCCCGTCCGGCTCACCGGTGCCACCACGTCGACGCCCCCGATCATCGCCGTGAAAGTCGGCCCGTCGCACTCCAGGGCTCCCGCGTGCGCCGCCGCGGCGATCCCGTTGGCGAACGCGCCCAGCACCGTCACCTCCGCCGCGGCCAGTCCGCGGGCGAGGCTGCGCGCGATCTCCATCCCATAGTCCGTCGCGCGCTCGCTGCCCACGATCGCGACCACCGGTCCGGCCGTGAGCTCGGTCAGGCGCTGGCGGCCGCCGCGCACATACAACGTCCGCGGCGCGCCCGCGCTGCGTCTCAGCGCCCGGGGGTAGTGCGGCGAGCCCCGCTCGAGGATCTCGACATCCACCGGGGACGGGGTCCCGTGGCGCCTCGCAGGGGCCATCGCGGAAGCCGCCCGTTCACGCCGCCCGGCTGCCGTGCAGGCCGGTCTCGGGTCGCAGCGACAGCGCTACGCCGACGTCGCGCATTCGCACCCGCTCGCAGCCGTTCAGGTCGGCGATCGTGCGCGCGACGCGCAGCGTGCGGTGCTGCCCGCGCGCGCTCAGCGTCCCTCGCGACTGGGCCTCGCGCAACAGCCGCTGCCCCGGCTCGTCCAGGCGCGCGTGCCGTTCGAGCATGCGCACGTCCATGTGCGCGTTCACGTTCGCGCACTCCCCGCACAACCGTCGCGCCTGGCGCTCGCGCGCTCCAATCACGTGCTCGCGCGCCCGCTCCGAGCTCGTCCACGGCTCGGCGCCGAGCCCCTCGCTGGCCGAGTTCTCGAGCTTGACCTGCAGGTCGATGCGATCGAGCAACGGTCCGCTCAGCTTGCGCCGGTGGCGCGCCATATCGGTTTCGCTGCACCTGCACCGTTCATCGTCACCGGCATACCCGCATGGGCACGGGTTGGTCGCCGCGATCAGCATGAACCGTGCCGGATACACCGCCGAGTGCCGGGCCCGCACGATCGCCACGCGCCCATCCTCCAGCGGCTGGCGCAACGCCTCGAGCGCCGGCTTGGCGAACTCCGAGAGCTCGTCCAGGAACAGCACTCCGCGATGGGCCAGCACGACCTCGCCGACCCACCCCCGGCGTGCGCCGCCGACCAGACCCGCGGTCGTGATCGAATGGTGCGGCGCCCGGAACGGACGGCTCTGAGCCAGTACACCCTCGTGCTCGCCGGCGATGCTGTGGATGCGTGTCACCTCGATCGCCTCCGGGCGGCTCAGCTGCGGCAGGATCGCCGGCAGCCGCTGGGCGAGCATCGTCTTGCCGGTCCCGGGCGTGCCGCTCAGCAGACAGTTGTGAGCGCCCGCCGCCGCCACGATCAGCGCTCGCACCGCATGGTGCTGGCCGCGCACCTCGCTCAGATCCGGCATGTGCGCGCCGGCCGCACCACCGCCCGGCGCGGGATCCTCCGGCGCCGGCAAGGGGTCGGGCGGGCCGCCGCTCAGCACGCGCGCCGTGCTCCTGAGCCTCGCGGACCGCCGCCACCTCCAGGCCTTCGACCAGCATCGCCTCTCGCGCGCGCTCGGTGAGCCAGCACGAGCGTTGCGATCCGCTCCTGCGCGCAGGCCTGCGCCACGGCGAGCGTTCCCTGGCACGCTCGCACGCCGCCGTCGAGCGCCAGCTCGCCGAATAGCGCGTGCGTCTGCAGGCGCTCCCTCGGCAACTGCTCGCTTGCCGCCAGCACACCGCACGCGAGCGCCAGGTCCAGTCCCGGGCCGACCTTCGGCACATCGCCCGGGGCCAGGTTGACCGTGATCCGCTGCGCCGGGAACTCATACCCCGAGTTCCAGATCGCCGCCTGCACGCGCTCGCGCGCCTCGCGCACCGACGCGTCGGCGAGCCCGACGATCGCAAACGCGGGCAGTCCCGGGCGGATGTCGACCTCTACCGTCACCGGCCGCGTCTGCAGCCCCTCGATCGTGAACGTCCTCGTGCGCGCCAGCATCTGCTCTGCCTCCTGTCGTAGCGGAAGCATCCAAGCTAGGCCGCGCTTGGGACGAAACTCTCGGGGCAGACGCGGACGCGCATCGGGCCGGCCCTTGAGCCGGCCCGGATTGGCGATCTGTGTTTGACGGGATGGGGGGGAGCCGGGAGGGGCTCCCCGTGGAACTACATCCCCGTGGGATGGCGCGCGACGTACCCGGCGGTGGACATCATCGTGCTCGACCAGCGCGTCCCCGTCTCCTGCTGGGCGATCGTGTCGAAGCGTTTGCCGTCCACCACCATCCACGCGTGTTCGGCGTTTGCGTAGATCGTTATGTACTTGCCCGGGCCCGCTTCACCGTAGGACTCAAGCGCCGAGGAATCCTCGGGGGAGCTCAGCAAGCCGCCGCCGTGCAGTGCGTAGGAGACCGATCCCGAGCAGTCATAGCCGGTGGACTCAAACGAGCCGTGCCCGCCACCGAACACGTATGGCCGCGTGGCGATTTCATCGCCCGCCGCGATCACCCGCGAGACCACGCTCGAGCCGGCGCCTTCGCCCCCGGCACTACTCGAGGAACCGCCGCCGCTCAGGGCCGAGTGCGGCGGTTTCAGCGTTTGCGCGTCGTTCACGCCGATCACGCTCCAGGTGGCCGGTCCGACGACGCCGTCCACGGTCAGTCCGTGGCGTGCCTGCAGTCGCTTGACCGCGGCCTCGGTTTCAGGGCCGAAGTTCCCGTCGGCGGTCAGGTGCAGTGCGCTCTGCAGTTGCGCCACCGCGTCGCCACCACCGCTACTACCGGCGCCTTCTTCGGAGGAGCCTTCGTCTGCGCTCGCGACGGCGCTGTGGTGATGGCCGTGGTGTGTGCCGACCAGCGCAGAGGCAGGTGGCGTCAGCGTTTCCCCGCCGCTCACGCCGATCACGCTCCAGGTCGCGGGTCCCACGATCCCGTCCACGGTCAGTCCGTGGCGTGCCTGCAGCCGCCGGATCGCGGCCTCGGTTTCGGGGCCGAAGTTCCCGTCGGCGGTGAGGTGCAGTGCGCTCTGCAACCGCGCCACCGCGCCGCCTTCGGAGCCTTCTTCGCTCGACGATGAGGATTCGCCGCTGGAGACGTCCGCCACGGACGCTCGCGCGGGCGTGCGTCCGCGCAGCGCGGCCCAGGTCTGCGAACCGACGACCCCGTCGATCGTCAGCCCGTGCTGGGCCTGGAAGTGCTGCACGGCTGCCTCGGTCTCGGGCCCGAACACCCCGTCGACGCCGATGCCGAGCGCCTGCTGCAGCAGTTCGACCTGCCGTCCTTCGTCGCCTTCGCTCAGTTCGACCACGTGTTCGGTCGTCGTTGGCTGATCGGCAGGGGAGATATGGCCGCTGGCATCCGCCAAGCCGGCGGCCGGACCGGCACTCAGCGCCACGAGCGCGCCCAGCGAGATCCGTTTCGCGAGCGTTCCCGCCGGCACGAACCGCAGCTCGCGCGCTCGCCTGCGCGCACGGGAGCGTCCCAGCGAGAGCTCCCACGCCTCCGCGGACGCCAGGTCGCGGACGCTCGTGCCGCGCTGTGCGCGCCCGGGAACGCCGAGCAGCGCGGTCAGCGATGGGGGCGCCTGCTTGACGCCGGCGCCAAGCAGGCGCCTGCTTGCAGACCGCTCGCGCCGCGCGCGAGAACGGGCGTAGGAGGACTCCCAGGGGTCGAGTACGGCAAGGTCGCGCGAGGGCTCACTCGGCATGCGTTACGTCCTTTCGACATCGCGATGGCGCCTACGGGGTTAGCTGTCGGGCTCGCGCACTTGCGCTACGCCACGCTTGAGGTGGCGATTCGCCCCCGCACGGCCCTCTCCGGCCGCACACTGGGTCCCCCGCTCCCCGACCCGTGAGGTCGAGGATTGGGCACGAACGCGGGCCAACCTAACAGGTCGATCTGCAATTTGCATCACATCGGGAGGTCTGCAACGTTTCTTGCCGAACGGTCGCCGCTTGCGATCTCCGTTCAGCAGGATACGTGTCGAAAACGCCCGGCAGCACACACGCGTACTGCTACGGTCCCCGCGCGCCCGCCCTGAACGGCCCGCAGTCTCGCCCCGAAAAGCCCGCAAATCGACCCATTCGAGCGCAGATTCGCTCGCCGCTGCGCTCGCTTACCGGGGCGCGGACCCACCGCGCGTTGGTAACGTCGGCGGTGATGGCCTCGCGAGGACTGAACCCCCGCATACTGCTCGCCCTGCTCGTGCTCGTGGTGATCGCCGGTGGCCTCGCCGTGCTGCTGATCGGCGGCTCCTCCAGCCCGCAGGCCACGGGCGCGGTCTCCAGCCACGGCCGCTTCGAGGCCGCCGAGGCCTTCTCGCCGCCCGCGCCCGCGCCGCCGCTCGAGTTGCACAACTACAACGGCCAGCCCGTCAACATCGCCTCCTATCGCGGTCGTGCGGTGCTCGTGACGTTTCTCTACACCAACTGCCCCGACGTCTGCCCGCTGATCACAGCCGGCCTGCACACCACCCTCGAACTGCTCGGGCCGCGCGCCTCGCAGGTGCAGATCATCGCCGTCTCCGTCGACCCGCGCGGGGACACGCCCAAGGCCGTCGCGGCGTTCCTCGCGCGCCACAAAATGACCGGGCGGATGCTCTACCTGACCGGCAACGCGCACGAACTCGCGCACGTGTGGAAGGCCTGGGGGGTCGGCTCCGAACGCGACGCCCAGCAGCCGCAGTTCATCAACCATTCCGGTCTCGTCTACGGCATCTCCGCCTCGGGCAAGCGCACCACCATCTACGCCTCCAACTTCATCCCCGCCGAACTCGCCCACGACGTGCCGCTGTTGGCGGCTCAGTAGAGCCCGCCCCGTCTCTTACCCGAATCGAGCGTGCTCAAACAACCGACGCTCGGGCGGGTGCATGTTAACAGAAACATGGCATCCCGCGATTGGTGTCGATGCGGCTGGGTTGGCACATGAGTGAATCCACATGTGGATACGCGGTTTGCGGTGACGTGAGCTGGGTAGATGTGAGTGAGGACAACGAAAAGAGCGGAGGCAAAGATAAAATGGTTGCACTGATAGTTCTACTACTTATTCTCGCCATATTCGGCGGTCTGGGGTTTGCAGCTCACGTGCTGTGGTTCGTGTTGCTGATCGCCGTCGCGCTGTGGCTGATCGGGTTCTTCATCGGTGAGGTGGACGCCGGGGGTGGACGCCGGCGCTGGTACGGCCGCTGGTAGCTGCCCGCGGGCGTGGCGCTAACGCGGGGGCGTGGCGCTAACGCGGACCGTTGGCGCTCATGCGGGCGGTCGGGCCACGGCCAGCCAGGCGAACAGGCTGGTCGTGGCGGCTTGCGTTTGCAGCATCTGCGGTTCCGCGTCCTGCGCCGGCAGCGGGGCGCCGCTCCAGGAGAGCAGGTACAGACCCTCGCCGCTCATCGCTGAGCTCTGCGCGGCGCGCTGCCCGTTTTCGGCCGCGAGCGCGTACAACGCGGGATTGCCGTTCAGCGAGTAGAGCGCGAGCATCCACTGCAGGTAGACCGCGTCGTACTGCGGCGCGAATTCGAGCATCGGGCCGAAGCGGTGGAGCGCGTTCGCGGTCAGGTAATCCGCGAGCGCGCAATCTGCTGGGGCACTGCGCAGCTTGCAGAGCAGCGCCTGGGCGTAGATGAGCGGCGACTGGATGTAGTCGATCGGCGTGCTCGCGAGGCTGCCGGCGGCATACAGCTGGTCGCTCTGGCTGAAGCCGCCGGTGTTGGCGTAGGCGAGAAGTCGCTGCGCCTGGGCGAGGTCTGAGGGCGAGTGGGTCTGCTGGTAGAGGAGCGTCGCCAGCAGCGTCGCGCTCGCGAGCGCCTCACCGGCGGTGTAGGGGTGCTCGGTGTTCCACCAGATACCCCCGCCCGCGGGGTTCCAGCCGGCGGCGAGGATGTAGCGCAGGGCGCGTTGGGCGTCGGTGAGATAGCGGCGCGTGCCGGTTGCGCGGTAGGCCTGCAGGAAGGCCAGCCCCCACCAGCCGTTGTCGTCGAACCACGTCTCCGTGTCGGCGGTGCGATCGCCGGGATAGGGGGAATAGCCGGGGACGGGGCGCAGGCCCGGGTTCAGATAGCGCTCGGCCCCGCTTGCGAAGCGCGCGAGAGCACGGCGGTTCGCGGCGCTCGGCTGGGCGATCGCGATCGCATCGAGCGACTGGAACAGCGGCACGATGTCCCAGATGGTGGCCAGCGGATAGCGGTCGCGGTCGTGCAGGCGCGCGTCATACCAGCCGTGGCGCCGGTCTCGCCACTGGCGCTCGGCGCCGGCAACGCCGGTCTTCGCCAGCAAGAGATAGTGCCACTGCGCCGAGGTGAGCGCCGGAGCGGACGGTCGGGCGGTTGCGGGTGTGACGGTGAGCGCGCATGCGGCGAGCAGAACCGCGAGGGTCGGCGCAGAGAGGCGGAGGATGAGGGCGCGCACGAGGGTCATAACCCGACACGTCCGTCATCGGCGCGGTGCGGTCACGGTGTGAGCGTGGGCGGGGGCGCTTGGACTTCTTTGATGGGAGAGGCATGGCCCGCGCCTGCGTCCGGTTGCCGTCGGCGCCGCTCACCGCAGCCGCCGGCATTGAGGGAACGTTTCTTGGGGCTGGTGGCGGTGCGACGGGCACTGCGGGCTTCAGCCGGCGAGCTTGACGCCGCCATCGGGCTTGAGCGTCCAGTGGGGGTTGTGCGCGATCTCCCACGGATGGTCCTCGGGGTCTACGAACACCGAGCTGTAGCCGCCCCAGAAGGTCTCCGCGGGCTCGCGTCCGATCGTCGCCCCGGCGGCGCGTGCCTGCTCGGTGACCTCGTCTACCTCCGCGGGCGAGTCGAGGTTCAGTGCGAGCGTCACCCCGCCCCAGCCGGGAGTGTCGGCCACGCAGCTGTCCTCTGCCAAACGCGCGCGGTCCCACAGCGAGAGGACCATGTCTGCGAGTTGGAAGAAGACCACCTCGTCCTCGGGTGCTGCGCCTGTCTGCCAGCCGAGCGCTTCGTAGAAGCGCCGCGCGCGAGCGAGATCGCGCACGCCGAGGGTGATCACGGTGACACGCTGGCGCACCGATTCAGTCTCGCAGAGTCCCGCGGCTCGCAGGCGCCGACCGCGGGGTCTCGCGGCTTGGCGCCTCGTGAAAGGCGAGGCGATCGGTGGGGCCGCTCCGTATGTCGAACCGATGGTCCCGAACCGGCGGTTCTTTAGAGTGGGCACCTGTGACGGGCCAGGGCGGTTGGTGACGGCTTTACGGGCGCGGGCCGGGCGCTGCTGTGGGCTGCTGCCGCTGGCGATCCCGGCGGTGCTGTGCGCACTGGCTCTCAGCGCAGTGCCCGCCGCACCAGCGCGTTCCGCCGGGCCAGCGCGTCCCGCCGTTACGCCGGCGCATTCGCGCGCGCACGCGGCCGACGCGGCCTGCCTGGTTCCGGGGCTCGGCAGGCCACTGGATCGGGTCTGGAGGCCGAACTTGGCCGCGGCGATCGTCTACCGGCACGGGCGGCTCGGGGACGTGGCGTTCGCGGTGCGCACCGCCGGCGCCTTCTACGGCTACCGACCCGACCATCGCGAGTGGTCGGCGAGCGTGCTCAAGGCGATGCTGATGGTCGCCTACCTCGATCGGCCCTCGGTCGCGGGGCGCGCGCTGAACGCGCGGGACAGGTCGCTGCTGTATCCGATGATCACCCGCTCGGACAACGACGCGGCCGACACGGTGGACACGATCGTTGGCGCGGCCGGCCTGCGGGCGCTGGCAGCGCGGGTGGGGATGACGGGGTTTGCGCCGGCGGAGCCGATCTGGGGCGAGTCGCAGATCACCGCGCGCGACCAGAGCAGGTTCTTCCTGAACATCGACAGCCGGATCGTGCCACGGCACCGCGCCTACGCGATGCGCCTGCTCGCGAGCATCGTGCCCTCCCAGCGCTGGGGCATCGGCGAGGTCGCCCCGCGCGGCTGGAGGCTCTACTTCAAGGGCGGCTGGGGCTCGGGCACGGGCCTGATCGACAATCAGGTCGCGCTGCTGGTGCGCGGCTGCGCGCGGGTCTCGATCGCGGTGCTGAGCATGCACGACGGCTCGCACGCCTACGGCAAGCGGACCCTGCGGGAGGTCTTCCGCAAGCTGCTGGCGGGCCTGCCGACCGGTCCGCACACCCGTTATCCCTGACGCGCCCAGTGCGCCGGGTGAGCGGGCCTCAGTCGCAGTGCGAGAGATTGAGAGAGCATTGCCTCATCGCCGCCGGCCCCATCCGAAGTTCGTCGCCGGCGGGGCGACCAGGGCGAAGTCCTGGGCGGGCGCGAGGGCCGGCGGGTCCGCGGGCTTGCGCAGGTCGCGGACGGACGCGGCTGTGTCCGCACTGGGCTGAGGTAGGGCTGCGATCGAGGCGGCGAGGAGGTTGACGGCGCCGCCACCACTGGCGTGTCGCTCCAGCCGTCCCTCGACGAGGATCAGCGGCTGCGTGCGCACGGTCGCGCGATCGGTCTCGTACAGCCGGGAGGGCACGATCACGTTCAAGGTTCCGTGCTCGTCCTCGAGCAGTAGGAACGTGATGCCGTTGGCGGTCCCCGGGCGCTGGCGGGCGATCACAAGCCCGCCGACGATCACGCGGGCGCCGTGGGGAGTCGCGGCGAGATCGCCGCTGCAGCGTGCGCCTCGTGCTGTGAGGGACGGGCGCAGCAGCTCGAGCGGGTGGCGCTCGATCGAGACGCCGGTGGCGGCGTAGTCGGCGAGCAGCGCCTCCCACTCGCCGAGCGCGGGCAGGCCGGGCGCCCGGGGGAGGGGGAGTTCGAGCGCGAGCTGCAGGCCGGCCCCTGAGTGCATGCCGGGCGTGGCTGTCCCAAGGCTCCACAGGGCGGTGCGCCGGGCGTGACGATCTGAGCCCGCGAGTTCGTCGCAGGCGCCTGACCACGCCAGATGACTCAGGGTGAGATGGCCGACGCCGGCGCGGGCGGCGAGGTCCTGCAGGTCTCTGAACGGGCCGCTCTGCTCGCGGGCGTGGACGAGCCGCTCGATGTCCTGTGCGCTCACGCCCTTGATGTAGGAGAGGCCGATCCTGAGCGCTCCCTGCTCTGTCACCGAGCACTCGGCGTCGCTGTGGTTGACCTCCGGCGCGAGCACCGTGAGGCCTCGCCGCTGCGCCTCGTGGATCAGCGAGTCGGGCGGGTAGAAGCCCATCGGCTGCTCGTTCAGCAGCGCGCACAGGAGCTCCTGTGTGTAGTGGACTCGCAGCCACGTCGACTGGTAGGCCAGCAGGCCGAAGGCGGCGCCGTGGGACTTGGGGAAGCCGAACCCGGCGAAGCCGGCGACCATGCTCCACACCCGCTCGATCGTCTCCTCGCCGGCGTCGGGGTGCGTCTGGCGGGCACCCTCGACGAACTGTCGGCGGTGGCCGTCCATCGCCTCCTGGGAGCGCTTGCGGCTCATCGCGCGGCGCAGCCCCTCGGCCTCGCCGGCGCTGAACCCCGCGAACGCGCGGGCGACGTCGATCACCTGGTCCTGGAAGATGATCGTGCCGAGCGTCTCCCTCAGCGGCTCGCGCAGCGAGGGGTGCGGGTAGGGGATCGCATGGCTGGGGTCGCGCAGCAGCGCCTGACGGCGCTCGATGTAGGGGTTGACGGCGCCGCCCACGATCGGCCCGGGGCGCACGAGCGCGACCTGCACCGTCAGATCGCGCAGGCTCGTCGGGCGGGTGCGTCGCAACGAGCCCATCTGCGCGCGGCTCTCGATCTGGAACACGCCGGTCGTGTCGGCCTCCTGGATCATGGCGAAGGTCGCGGGATCGTCGAAGGGGATGCGCGAGAGGTCGATCCGCTCGCCGCGGGTGCGGGCGATCAGCTCCACGCAGCGCTCGACCGCCGAGAGCATGCCGAGCCCGAGCAGGTCGATCTTCAGGAAGCCCGCGTCCGCGCAGGAGTCCTTGTCCCACTGCACCATCTGCCGATCGGCCATCGCCGCGGGGACGATCGGGCAGCAGTCGATCAGCGGCTGGGTGGAGATCACCATCCCGCCGGAGTGCTGGGAGAGGTGCCGGGGCAGGCCCTGGGCCTCGTCCGCCAGGCGCGCGAGCCACTCCCAGCGCCCACCCTCGCGCAGCCCCCCGGGGCCGAGCCCCGCTCTGATGTCCCCGCTCACGACGCCCGGCCCGCCCCATCCCTCCGATCCGCGAGCGACGCGCTCGATCTCACCGGGCGGCAGGCCGAGGGCCTTGCCCAGATCGCGGATCGCCCCCCGCGCTCGATAGGTGGGGAAGGCCGCGACCAGCGCCGCCCGATCGCGACCGTAGTGCTTGGGGATGCGCGCGATCAGCTCGGCGCGGATGTCGCGCGGGAAGTCGATGTCGATGTCCGGCATCCCGACGACGTCTTCGTGCAGGAAGCGCCCGATCGCGAGCTCGCCCTCGATCGGGTCGATGTGGGAGAGGCCCGT
Source organism: uncultured Solirubrobacterales bacterium (assembly GCA_963714025.1). Taxonomy (GTDB): domain Bacteria; phylum Actinomycetota; class Thermoleophilia; order Solirubrobacterales; family Solirubrobacteraceae; genus Palsa-744. The sequence goes on along the minus strand of OY970221.1, from coordinate 583,052 downwards.
GAGGTAGCAGACGATCGAGGACACCGACGAGCCACGCCCGCGACCCGGAGGCAGGAGCGCTCTGACGGTGTCCGCGCCGCGGACCTCGCGGGCGACCTCCTGCGCCAGCTCGAGGATCTCGTGGTGCAGCAGGAAGAACCCGGACAGGCCGAGGGTCTCGATGACGCGCAACTCCTCCTCGAGCCTGCCCGTGGCCTCATGGCGGCGCGGGTAGCCGGCGGGGTAGCGGGCCGTGAACAGCGCCTGGCAGACCTCGGCCAGCTCGCGCGTCGCCCGGGCGGACTCCGCCATCGGGTAGCGGTAGCCAAGGTCGCCGATCAGCCGGAAGTGCAGCGTCTCGGCGAGCCTGACGCTCTCCGCGACGGCCTCTGGATGGTCCTTGAAGCGGGCGGCCATCGCCTCCGGGCGCGCGAGCACGTGCGAGTGGTTCGGGCGTCGCTGCGGCTCGGAGGCATCCAGCGAGGTGCCGTGACGCACGGCCACGAAGGCGTCCTGCAGGAACGCGCGCATGGGGGTGTGCGCGTGGACGTTCCCGGTCGCGACCGTGCGTACGCCCAGGTGCCGCGCGAGACGCTCGAGCTCGCGGTTGCGCCGCCGGTCATCGCGCGCGTAGGGGCGCTGAAGCTCGACCCGCAGCGCGTCCGGCCCGAACGCCTCGAGCAGCGCCCGGGCGGTGTTCTCGTCCTCGAGCCCGCGCCCGACCGCGGAGTGCTCGGCGCACCCGGTGAGGCAGACCAGCCCGTCGGCGTGCTCCAGTACCCGCTCCAGTGCCACGCTCGGCTGCCCGGCGCTGCGGCCTGGTCGATCGCGGGTGTGGGCGTGTGCGAGCGTGAGCAGGCGGCAGAGGTTGCGCCAGCCCTGCTCATCGCGCACCAGCAGCGTCAGATGGCGCAGGCCGTCCTCGCCACCACCCTCCCAGTCGCGGGCACCGATATAGCGCTTCTCGCGGTCGTCGCCACTACTACTACTACTACTACTACCACCACCGCCGGCATCTCCGTCGCCGCTGTCGCCACCATCCCCACCACCACGAGCGGCCGGATCCTCGACGGTGACCTCCGCGCCGAAGATCGCCCGCACCAGCGAGTCCTTCGCGGCCATCGCGAACTCCATGGCCCCTGAGAGCGAGTCGTGGTCGGTGATAGCGAGCGCCGCATGGCCCAGCTCGGCGGCGCGCGCGATCAGCTCGTCGGGGAGCGAGGCGCCGTCCAGGAAGGAGTAGGCGGAGTGAGCGTGCAGCTCTACATAGGGAGGAGTGCCGGACATGTCGTTCTCAGGCGGCCTGCGCGTACCACCCACCGGAGCGCAGGTCGTGAAAGACCACGCGATTGCGGCCCGTGACGGTCACGACCTCCCAGTAGCGGCGACGCAGCGGGCGCGCGGTCCACCACCAGCCCTCGACCAGCCAATCTTCCAGGTGCTCCTGCACCCGCTCCCCGTCGATCGCGATCGGTCTGCCGTCGGCGACGCTCACGCGGGCGCCACGCGGCGCGTTCGACAGCGTGGGCCGCGACGCCATCCCGCTCGTCGGGCTCCTCGCGTGGCGGGCAGTCATTGCGGCCACGGGATGAATCCGAACCTGCGCTCGGGCACCCGCGAGCGCGGATCGAGCGCGCTCGCGCGAAGCGCCCCGTAGGGGCCGGCGACCGCGCGCACCTGTCGGACGGCCTCACGCAGGCGTCGTCCGCGCTCGATGCGCTCGCCGTCGAGCAGCGATCCCTGATCGCCCGTGGCCGGCCCGAAGCGCTCGACGCTCAGCTGCAGAGTCTCGGCCGGCGCGGGTATCGAGGAGAGCCGCAGCGACAATGCGAGGCAGATCCTGCGCCGATCGCAGATCGCCTCGCGGAACACCACGCGCTCACACCAGGCGCCGCGCTCGACCAGGCGGGCGCCGAGCGCGATCGCCCCGATCGTGCGCCCGCGCCGCTCGGGCCGTGAGAGCAGTCGGTCGACGAGCATCCCCAGGGCGCGCTCGAGTGCCTCTCCCGAGTTGGACTCGTCGAGGTGCATCGACTCCAGCAGGCGATCCTCCACGACGCGCGGACGCAGCGGCTGCTCGTGGCCGAGCGCGAGCTCCCGCGCGATCGTCCCGGGCCGGCCGAAGCGGTCGGCGATCGCGCTCGCGCCCAGGCCGGTGAGATCTCCGAGCGTGCCGATGCCCAGCCGTTCCATGCAGGGCACGAGCGGGGCGGTCTGCTCGCGGTGGGCGAGGAGACCCACCGGCTGGGTGGCGAGATAGCGCCGAGCCTCTTTCTCGTCGACGACGCGTGCGCGTCGCGTGCGCGAGGCGAGCGCGACCGCCAGCGCACAGAAGCGCGTCGGCGCGGCACCGATCCTGGTGGGCCGTCCGAGCGCCCTGCGGGTGGCGGAGATGGTCCCGTGCACACCGCCATACAGCCCGCCAAGCCCGCCCGCGTCGAAGTAGGCGATGCCCGGACCCGCCGGCTCGATGCGCGCGCCGATGCCTTCCAACGCCAGCATCGTGCTCTCCCAAGCCTGTGCGAGTGCGAGCGGATCGCCGGGGACGAGCACGAGCTCGGGGCAGAGCGTCAGCGCCTCGCCCAAGCCCATCCCGGCTCGAACTCCTCGCGCCTGTGCGGTGCCGGATACTTCGCCGAGTACCTGCGCGCTGCTGCCGCCACCGCCACGACCACCACGGTGGGCGCCGCTGCTGATGGGGGCGTCACCACCGGTCGGGGCGATCGCCAGCGGGCGGCCCGCCAGCGCCTCCGGGCTACCGGCAGCGACCACCAGCGCGAACCGAGGCAGATGTACGCACACGATCGGGCTGCCGCTGTGAACCCTCCTCATGACCGCGCGTAGGGGGTGTGTCGGGAGACGGGGACTTGCATCGAACATATGTTCGCATCTTCGTCAAGAGGTGCTACGCGAAGCCCGGCCCGGACTCTGCTGCTCGCGTGTTCTTGTTCGGGCCACTTTCGCCGGTGAGACCGCGACGTTGCTGTAGCTTGTGCCTAGGTCACGCACGATCGGCGTGTCAACAAAAGGGGGGCGTTTTGTCGTCCAGCGTGTCGGATTCCGAACTGAAGGCGCGCCATCGCGCGATGTGGGCCTCAGGGGACTACCCGTCGATGGTCGAGACGTTCCTGTTGCCGCTCGGCCCGACTCTCGTCGAGGCGTGCGGCATCGCATCCGGGATGCGAGTGCTCGACGTCGCTGCGGGAACCGGGAACGCTTCGATTCCTGCGGCCAAGACAGGCGCTGAGGTGACCGCGAGCGACTTGACGCCGGAGCTGTTCGATGCGGGGCGCCGCCGCGCTGAGCAGGAGGGCGTGGAGCTGCAGTGGGTCGAGGCGGACGCCGAGAACCTGCCCTTCGAGGACGGCTCCTACGACGTGGTGATCTCATCGATCGGGGCGATGTTCGCGCCCCACCATCAGCAGGTCGCCGACGAGTTCGTCCGCGTCTGCCGGCCCGGCGGCACGATCGGGATGCTCAACTGGACTCCCGAGGGGATGATCGGTGCGCTGTTCCGCACGATGGGGCCGTTCGCGCCACCACCGCCCCCCGGCGCACAACCCGCACCGCTGTGGGGCGGTGAGGATCACGTCAAGGAGCTCTTCGGGGATCGCGTCGAGTTCCGCGAGTTCGGGCGGAAGATGCTGGAGATCACCGCCTTCGAGCATCCGCACGACTATGGCGAGCACTTCAAGGCGCGCTACGGGCCGACGATCGTCGCGCAGGGCAACGCCCGCAACAATGGGCGTGAGGCGGAGTTCGATGCGGCCCTCGACGACTTCTGCGATGAGTGGAACCGCGGCACGGATGACAGCGCGCGCTTCGATCAGGAGTACCTGGTGGTCGTCGGAACCCGGGCTTAACCAGCGCCGACGATGCCTGCGTCGAGTCAATGACCCGGTCGCGAGCATATCGCGGCGGCACTACCGAGATCGTCGAGTTGCCGAACCGCGGCCACGCGCTCACGATCGACAGCGGCTGGCGACTGGTTGCCGACACGGCGCTTGAGTTCGTCAAGCGGTTCGTCTGATCTGTGGCCTCTCGGAGATTGCCTGCAATAACCGGCAGCCCGATAACCTAAGGAGCCTCGCGGCGACGTGGCGGAGTGGTTACGCAGCGGCCTGCAAAGCCGTCTACACCGGTTCGATTCCGGTCGTCGCCTTGGAAAAGCCCCGCAAATCGGCACCTGTTGAGTGGTCGTTGCGCAGATGATCGGCCGGGTCCGCACCTGCCGGCTCGAACCCGGCCCGATGCGCGTGGTCGAGCACTGGATCGTCCAGCACCGCGCTATCTGGGAACGTCGGCTCGACCTCTTGGGCGACGTCCTCGACGACGCCTTCCCCGACCACGAAGGGACATCGCAGCAAATGAGCATCCGTCAGCACGACTTCACCATCGAACGGCGTTTCCGCCACAGTTCGGAGCAGAGGTTTAAGGCGTTCGCCGACCCCGACCTCCGGCAGTGCTGGTTCCGGGTCCCCGACAGATGGACCGACACCGAGTGGTCGCTGGACTTCCGCGTCGGCGGCGGCGAGCTCAACGCGGGGCGCGACCGGCCGAGCGCGAGCACGGCACGGGACTGCTGCTCGACGGGCTCGAGGCCTTCCTCGCCGACGAGGTGCCGGCGTGAGCCTCATCCTGTATGAGCACCCTCGCTTACGCCGTGCTGAACCGCCAGCTCAACGGACGCGAGCACGACGCCTGGTTGGCCGGCGACGATTTCACGCTGGCCGACTGCGCTGCGGCGCCCGCCCTGTATTACGCCGACGTCGTGCATCCGCTGGACCGCGACGCACACCCCGCGCTGGCCGCCTACTTTGACCGGGCACTGACGCGATCGTCGGTCGCTCGCGTGATCGAGGAGGCCCGCCCTTACCGCGAGCTGTTCCCGCTGCCTTGGCGCGAACACGAGAGCTAAGCGCCAGCGTGTAAGAGGTCAGGGCCACCGTCCTGGCAGCGTGGTCGAGCAGCACGGTCCGCGGCCCTGCCTTCGGTCGGCGGCGCACATCTGACCCGGCGCCGGCAGAGCCGTGCTTGGCGCGGAACGCAGGAAGAGCTGGCGATTGCTTTGCGGGGGCGAGCAGTAGCCAGCGCTGCCCTCAATCGCGTACCTACTTCGGACGAGCAGCAGGTGTTCCTGACAGGGAAGCTCTGCGCGAGGTAGTTGCCCCAAACGTTGGGCGCCTCGCTGCAGCAGCGAGGTTATCCTACCCACGTCCACACATGCTGTGTATGATTTCCCCTGATGAAGACAACAGCCGACCCGCGCGAGCTTCTCGACGATACGTTCAGCTACCGCGAAGCCAGAGAGGCGGGTCTGAGCGACACCCGTATCTACGGCATGCGCGACGCCGGAGCGATCCTGGCGCTGGGCGGCGGCGTCTACCGGTGGGCCGACGCGCCACCTGCCGACCTCGACCTGATCGAGATCGCCGTGCGTGCCCCGCGCGCCACGCTTTGTCTGGAGACGGCGCTCGCACGTCACGAGCTCATCGACTCGATCCCGGCCGCCATCGACATCGCGATCCCGCGCGGGAAGACCCGCCCAACCCTGAAGGCACCGTGTCGCCTGCACCAGTTCGACTCCCACACGTTCGACCTGGGACGGGAAACGCTCGACGTCGGCGCGCGCGCCCCGCTGGGCATCTACTCCGCCGAGCGTTCGCTCGTCGACATCGTCCGAATTCGCCATCTCCAAGGCAGCGACATCGCATGGGAGGCACTGCGCCGATGGCTGCGCCAACCGGGCGCAAGCCCCGCGCAGCTCATTGAGACCGCCAAGCACTTCGCCGGCGCGGAGCAGGCAATCCGCAAGGCACTGGAAGTCCTGCTGTGAGCGTTCCGACTCGGGCCAGCACCGCAGGTCGGACCTACCTCGACCTGCGCAAGCTCGCCCGCGAGAACCATCGCCCCGTCGATGAGCTGCTGCAGCTCTACGTCCTAGAGGCGTTCCTCTCTCGGTTGACGAGCTCGCGATTCGCCGAGCAGCTCGTGTTGAAGGGCGGAGTCCTGCTGGCCGCCTTCGACGAGCGCCGACCAACACGCGACATCGACCTCCAAGCCCAAGCAGTTGAGAACGACGCTCAGACGATCCTCGCCACGACGTGCGAGATCGCCGCGATTGCGCTTGACGACGGTGTCATCTTCGACGTCGAGACCGCAACCGCAGAACCGATACGAGACGAGGCGATTTACAGCGGCGTTCGAGTGACGATGACGGCACAGCTGGCGACAGCGCGCCCTCACTTCCACGTCGACACGAATGTCGGCGACCCGATCATCCCCGCACCGAAAAACGTGCGCCTGCCGCGGCTGCTCGGCGAAGAGATCGTTCTGCGCGGTTACCCCTTGGCGATGGTGCATGCGGAGAAGATCGTGACCGCGGTCGCGCGGGGCACAGTCAACACGAGGTGGCGCGACTTCGCCGACATCTACCTGCTCGCCCGACATCACGCCATCGCCGGAACAGAGCTCATCCGATCCACGCGCCGCGTCGCCGAACACCGTCAAGTGCAGCTCGTCCCACTCGCGCAGAGCCTTGACGACTACGGGGAGATCGGCCAGCAGAGATGGATCGCGTGGCACCGCCGTCAGCGGCTGGAGGACCGACTGCCGGAACAGTTCAGTGACGTCGTCGCGGCCGTCATCGACTTCGCCGATCCCGCGATCCTCGGTTCCGCGGAAGGCAACTCATGGGAACCGGCCACCCGCAAGTGGTCGTGACCACAGCACGGGCTGTCGGCGGCGTTTTTCATTGCCGCCGATCGTCGACACGCGTTGGCACTGACGCCCGCTATGCGCCTGTGAACCGATACTCGGTCTGCCATGCGTCCTTCGAGTCGGTGTGGGCGGTCCAGAAAAGCTCGGCGATGTTGTCCGGATCGAAGTCCGTCCCCGGCTTGACGGCACCGGCGATCGTGATGGTCGCGGCGTGGATGCCGTCCTCTCGGACGCCGGCGGCGATCAGCGTCTGCGCCGAGCGCAGGGCGGCCTTCCCCATCGAGAGGCTCGCCAGTGCAGGCACTGGATTGTCGGCGAAGCCGCCACTGGTGACCAGCAGGGTGCCGCCGCCGGCTGCCCGCAGGACGGGCGTGGCTACCTGCGCCGCGACGACGGCGCCGAGGACATCGACGTCGTGGGCGATTCGGAGCCGCTCGACGGTGGTGTCGAGGATCTGGCCTGGATCTGGCAGAGCGGCGTTGTACACGATGACACCCGGGGCCCCTGGAGCTCCGAAGATTCGTTCGAGCGTCTCGCGGTAACCCTCCAGATCCTCGATGTCCGCGGCGATCGCCTCTATCTCGAGGCCGCCGCCGCGCAGTTCAGATGCGAGCCGGTCGAGCGTTGCGCCGCGGGAGATGAGTGTGCTGCGGAAGCCCTCGCGGCCGAAGCGTCTAACCACGCCGGCGCCGACTCCCGGCCCGGCTCCGATCAGCAGCAGATGATGGAGATCAACAGGCTCGGGCATATACCGCCTCCGTGTAGAGCTTTCGCCCGGCTGTCAGCCTGGGCCGCTGTCCTTGGGGTCGAATGAGCAGACGAACGTTTTACCAGGGTTCGGTCAATCCCAACCGCCGTGCGCATCAGCGTGGGAGGTCACGAGCCCCCGGTCCGAGCCTCGATCCTGGCGAGCATGGACGAGTTCTTGGCTGGCTCCGCAGAGTGCCCCGGCTGGACACAGCTCGGCGGCCACCGTGCGGCGGGGGTTGCGGATCCCGGCGAGCGCGATCAGACCCCCGCCGGCGACGAGCACGGCCGCGATCGTGTCCGCTACACGGAAGGCATGCACGGACGCGTCCTCGAAGGTCGCTCGTAGGAGAACCCGCTCGCCGGGAGGCGTTCCGACCAGGCTGGGCGACCCGAGCGGTTGTCGCTTGGCGAGGCCGATCGCCGCGCGGCCGGCAGGATCGATCGCGGCCCGTCGTAGGGTCGCGTCGACCCGGCCGGCAAAAGCTAGCGAGACGACGGCCCCCAGCACGGCGACCGCGAAGAGCTGTGCGACGCGTGAGAGCGTCGTGTTCACCGCGGCGGCGACGCCTGCGTGGTCCTCCTGCACTGCCCCGAGGACGGTGGCTGTCAATGGCGCGACAAGCATCGCGAGTCCCAGCCCGAACACGAGCAGCGCCGGCAGGACCTCGCTGAGGTAGTCAGCGCGCTGATCCACACGCGCCAAGAGCAACAGGCCGCCTGCGGCGACCAGCGCCCCGAGGCTTATCAGCACCCGCGAGCCGATGCGGTCGGCGAGCGCGCCGAAGCGGCGGGAGAGCAAGATCATCAGCAAGGTGACCGGCAGCAGCGCAAGCCCCGCCTGGACGGGGCTGTAGCCGCTGACCTCCTGCAGAAACACAGGCAGCAGAAAGATCACGCCGCCGAGCCCTAGGTAGGCGGTCAATGTCGCCACGTTCCCGATCGTGAAATTGCGCTCTCGAAACAGACTCAACGGGAGCATCGGCGCTCGAGCTCGCGCCTCGCGCGCAATAAACGCCGCGGCTCCGAGAACCCCGACCGCGAGCGAGCCGACCACCAGAGTGCTCCATCCACGCGCCGGCTGCTCGGTCACGGCGAACACCGAGCCCGAGAGCGCGACCGCCGCCAAGAGGGCCCCGAGGAAGTCCAGACGCCCGCCGGTGCCGGTGCTCTCGCCCCCGGGCACGCCACGAGCGATCAGCGTTACGGTCACGAGTACGAGCGGCGCATTGAGCACAAAGATCAGGCGCCACGAGCCGGCAGCGATCAAGACTCCCCCGATGAACGGCCCGATGACCCCGACGACCGAGCTCAGCGCGGTCCACGTCCCAATCGCCCTGGCCCGCTCGTCTTCGGGGAACACGTGGATGATCACCGCCAATGCGCTGGGCGTCACCAGCGCCGCGCACATCCCCTGCATCGCACGAAACACGCATAGCTCGGGGATCGACGACGCGACCGCGCAGAGCGCCGAGGTGAGGCCGAACCCGGCAACGCCAACCAGGAACACGCGCTTCTGGCCCAACACATCTCCAAGCGAGCCACCGAGCAGCAACAGCGAGGAGAGTGTGAGCAGGTAGGCGTTCGTCACCCACTGCTGGCCCGCCAGGCCACCACCAAGGTCGCCTCGAATCGCCGGCAACGCGACACTGGTCACGGTCGCGTCGAGGAACACCACGCTCGTACCCAGCACGGCTGCGAGCAGGGTCAGCTGCTTCTCGCGCGATGTGGCCACTGGGCGGGTGCCTGGCACATGCGCAGATTGGCACGTCACGAGCGCCACTCGCCTCCAACCGCGCCGTGGCGGCGTCCTTAACGGGCGTTTCGAGGCCCGTTATCGATCTTTTCTCGAGCTGTTAGGCGCCCTTAGGGACATTGTTAGCACCGGCACAGCGTGTGATCGCATCATGACCTCATCTATTGGAAACCTGGAGGTAGTCGTGAAACGTCTATTCGCACCCATACTGCTCGCGGCCATCGCCGGGGCGACCGTCGCACTCGTCGCAGTGCTCGCGCTGGGCTCGGGCGGTGGAGCGCCATCCACCTCCACCGCCGCGCGGGCGAGCAGCGCGTCGACCAACGCCGGCTCCTCGGGCGGAACGCGCCGGGAGGTGGCCTCCACTGGTCTGACGGCCACTCAGGTCTATCAGCGCGACTCCTCCGGGGTCGTGTCGATCAGGGCCGTCACCGCGGAGGGCGAAGACAGCGGAACGGGCATCGTGCTCAACGACAAAGGCCTGATCCTCACCAACGACCACGTCGTCGCCGGCGCCAGCAGCATCGTGGCGGGCCCGGGGAAGTCCTCGAACGTGACCCGCACGGCGACGCTCGTCGGGGAGGAAGCCAACCAGGATCTCGCGCTGATCCGCATCGATCCCTCGGGCCTTGGCCTGAAGCCGTTGAACCTCGTGAGCTCTAGCTCCGTGCAGGTCGGCGACTCGGTGTATGCGATCGGCAATCCCTACGGCCTCAACGAGACGCTCACCCGCGGCATCGTCTCCGCGCTGGGGCGCGAAATCGCCGCTCCCGACGGGTCGAAGATCACGGGCGCGATCCAGACCGACGCGGCGCTCAACCCCGGCAACTCCGGCGGTCCGCTGCTGAACGAACAGGGCGAAGTGATCGGCGTCAACTCCCAGATCGCCAGCGACGCGGCGCGCTCCGAAGGCTCCCAGCCCGGCAGCACCGGCGTCGGGTTCGCGATCGCCTCGAACACGGTCGCCCAGGCGGTCAAGAAGATCGAAGCGGGCGAAGGCGTCGTCTCAGCGTCGACGAGCCAGAGCGCGGCCCAGACCGAAGGCAGTGCCGGCGGCACCCAGCAGTCCCCCAACGGTGGTCGCTCGCCATACGGCTCGCAGAGCCCCTATGGCGAAGTCGAAGGAAGCGTCCCCGGTGCTGAAGGCGGCGCCGAAGGGAGCGGTGTCGAAGGCTCCGGACAGAGCGGTGCTGTCGTCCCCGGCGAAGCCGGCGTGAGCGGGTCGGAATCGGCCGACGGCGGTGGCGAAGGCCAGACGATCATCGTGCCGTGATCTTGCAAGGCCCGGGTGTGCTGGGAGGCTCCGCCCGGGCCTTGTCTTGCTGACGAGGCGCCGCAGGACGCTGCAGTGCGCCCAAGCCATAGCGGCCCTTGCGCGTTGATAGGCTTGGATTCGATCCCAGGGCGATTAGCTCAGCTGGGAGAGCGCCGCCTCGACAAGGCGGAGGTCACTGGTTCGAGCCCAGTATCGCCCATAGGTGGAAACCTGCATTCTTGTGCGGGTTTTCGTCTTCTACAGCGCCGCCAAGGTTCCAATGAGGTTCCGTTTCAGGCAACGGTCCTGGGGATCATCAACGCGGCCGGTGACCGCTACAAGCAGACCGTGACCCACGCCGGGCTTCGACTGCCGGAACTCGATCCGGGCGATAGCGCCTGTCAAGACGCTGGAGCGGAACGCGAGTGCTCCCGCGCCACGCGGACCCGCTGGACGGCATGCCAGCGGCTGGGAGGCAGGTGTCCTTAGTCCCGCTCCGCTTCCACGGCCGCCACCAGCTCGGCGAGCGAGATGCCCAGTGCGTCTGCGATCTTGCGTACAGTCCACCATGCTGGCGCGCTCTGGCCGAGTTCGATCTTCGACAGGGAGCCGGTCGTGATCCCCGTGCTATGCGCGAGAGATTCGATCGTCAAGCCGCGCTCCTGCCGCAGGCGCCTGATCGCCGCTGAGAGATGGGGATCGGGAAGGGGGGCGCGGGGCATCCCTGGAAACATCGCACGGCACCTGCGGCCCGGTCCATGCGTTCCGAGATTGCTTATTGACCAGCAATGGCCGAGCGCGCTACGCTCACCGCCAGCGAAAGGTGCCAACCGTGGAAAGATCCCGATGACCAGCAAGCTAGCATCAGCCGCCGCAGTGGCAGTCCGGCGTATGCTTGCGGCCATGAGGAGGCTCAGGGGGCTCATGTGTGCGGGGATCATCGGGACCGTCCTTGCGTTCTCCGCGACTGCGACTGCTGGTGGCACGGCTGTGCTGCGGGCAGCAAGCTCCGCAACAAAGCTTCCCGGACTGCTCACCGTGCTACGTAACACGGATGGGTTCGTCGTACGACCTGCTGTGATCGGCTACACGGGGGATGGGACCGGCTATGTCGGTGGTTTCGACGGGCGAGGGAGAAACAACTTCGGCCATATCACATGGCTGACGTGGACCACGCAGATTGCGACCGGAGCCGGGGCGCTGTGGGGCGACAATGGCATACCCAACGATGCAGAAGGGACATTCTCACCCGTCCCGGTCAAAGTACGCGGGTTTGCCCCCCGTGATGGACACTTCACACGCCTAACGTTGCGCTACGAGCGCAACGGGGAAAACTTTATCGATGAGCGTGGTGTCCGCTTTTACCCATCTTCGGAGATCCCCGGTCAGAAGGGCTTCTACGAATACTTCATCGTCCGCGAGGCTCAGGAATATGTAGCGACCCCGCAAGAACGCTGAACGCATGCCAGAGCCACCACGACCTCAGAGCCCACCGGCACCCGAGACTGACGAGATGCACTCTGCTGCTGTCCGTGTGAGGCAGATGGTTGGCGCGGGCGGGTTGGAGATGACAGTGGGACAGCTTCTAGCGATGTTCGACCGCGAGGACGATCAAGAGGCACGAGAGCAAATCGCTGACGAGCTATTCACGGTCGGCCTGATCACGCGCCCTTCGATTGTGCATTCATTGGCCAATGAAAAGGTCAAGATCATCACCCCCGACGAGGCGCAGGATCACCTAGTCCGCAACGGAATCATCTGGTCGATCCTGATTCCGATCATAGGGGTGATCTGGGCGATTCGCTTGTTTGCTCGTGAGCGGGTAGGCGGGGGTTTCGCCGTGCTCGCGACAGCGATTCTCGTCGTGCTCCTCTACTTCTATGGCTTCGGAGTCTTCGATAAGCCTCTATCGAGCATTGGGCTGAATGTCCATGAATGTGCGCGCAACGGACTCGGCCAAACCTTCTGTGGGCACGAACTTACCGAATACCGGGCGAGAGTCGAACGGATCAAACAGGAAGGCGAAGCGGCGGCGACCAAAGTGAAGGAAGAAGGGGTCGAACGAGAACAGCACCAGAAGGACGAAGAAGCGCAGAAAGCGGTGAAGGAACGCGGTGAACTCGAATCGAAGATGGCCGCAGAGAAGGCCATCTATCAACGAGAACCGGAAGGCTCGCTCGCCTCAGACGAGGCAAAGGACGAATACGAAAGCGATAGGGCACAGCTACAGCAGCTCGGCATACGCTGAACGCCTACAAGTTCGATCACTTAGGATCAGATCATGAAATCGCAAACTAAAGATGACGTTGTCGTACCGGATCGGCTGGCGGCCCCCGGAGTGTCTGCGATAGGGGCGCAGAAGGATTCCCAAGATGAGGGCCAAAGCATCCCGCTGTTCCGCGCGCGATCGAAGGCTAAGGAGTTCCGCGCGCAGTTCGAGGACCTTCGGGATCGTGTCGATCATCTCGGCTTGCTTTCGGTAGTTGAACTCGAACAGCGCAAGGCGACACTCGAGGCAGAGACGAACGAGCTGGCGGCGAGCCTGGCTCGTGAACGGGCCGAGGTAGTCGAGACCGTGGAAAAGGAAGCAACGAAGACCCGCGAGGCTGCCGAGAAGCGCATCGAGGATCTCGCTGGACGTCAGCAAGCCCTAGAGCAGCGAACCGCTGAGCTCAGTCAGCAGGTCGTGGTCACCGAGGAGACCGCGATCCTTCAGGAGGTTGGGATCTACGAATACCGCCACCCGTTGACCGACGCGGTGGCTTACCAGGCGGAGCTCAAGCGTCTGAGGGATCTGATCAAAGTGATGGCGCTCAAAGATGGTGGGGCGGTTCTCGCGGATAAAGGCTGGACCGTCAACGGATCGGCTCCCAAAGGTCGCGCGATGGTCCGCGACTACTCAAAGCTCGTTCTCCGTGCCTACAACGCGGAAGCCGACAACCTCGTTCGTGCCCTGAAGCCCTACAAGCTCGACTCGGCCACAGAGCGTCTCAACAAGATCGCCGGCGTCATCTCAAAACTCGGCAAAACGATGGACATCCGGATCTCCGACAACTACCACCAGATCCGAATCAAGGAGCTGGAGCTGACCGCCGACTTCTTGGAGAAGCGCGCCGAAGAAAAAGAGCATGAACGAGCCGAGCGAGAGCGGCTGCACGAGGAGCGCAAAGTGCAGGAAGAACTTGCTCGCGAGCGAGTTCGCCTAGAGAAGGAGCACCAGCACTACCTCAACGTGCTTGCTCGCCACGAAGCCAAGGCCGAACACGAAGCGATTACGCACACGCAGGAAGCACTCGCGAAGATCGTCAAGGCGATTGAAGACGTTGACTATCGAGTGGCGAACGTCCGCGCTGGTTACGTCTACGTGATATCCAACGTCGGAGCCTTCGGTGAGGGGATGATCAAGATTGGGCTAACTCGTCGCCTCGACCCGACCGAACGCGTTCGCGAGCTCGGTGATGCTTCTGTCCCGTTTCGATACGACACTCACGCGCTGGTCTTCTCGGCCGATGCAGTCGGATTGGAGCGGGAGATGCATGTTCGGCTTGCTGACCGTCGGGTCAATCGTGTCAATAAACGCCGCGAGTTCTTCTATGCCACGCCGGGCGAGGCCAAGGCCCATCTGGTTTCACTCTCGGCGGATCTTCTTGAATACACTGAGGTCCCGGAGGCGGTCGAGTACCGACAGAGCGTGAACGAAGCAGTAGCGGCCGGCGAGCAAGCATCTGCGGTAGTGCAGATTCCCGCGTCTGAGGCGGCTGCCCCCTTGGGGCAGGTTCTTGATGACGATGTCCAATCGCGATGAAGATGCTCTCGACCCTCGCGGGCTTGTTATGTCTACTTGCCGCCGGGTGCGGTGTGACGAAGACAAAGACAGTGACGGTGGGGTCTACCGCCGGGGCGGCGGGCGCCGCGCTGAATCTAGATCCTGAACGCGAGTACCGCGTACCGAGCGGCTCGATGGAACCGACGTTGGGACCCGCGCTGATGCACCTCCGTAGCTTGAGTGCCGCCGCTGGATTTGCGACAGGGCTGTTGGCGATCTACTTCGTGCCTACGGGAGGATGGCCGCTCGAGGTCGTGCTCGTTCTCGCGGTTTCGCTACTGGGCGGCTACATGATTGGCCAATGGTGGGCAGTCGGAGTCGCCTTGGGGAGCAACATCGTTTTCTCTGCCCTCTATCTGTTTGCCTACGACGATCTTTCCGGATCACGCCAAATCACGATTCGTCCCGTGTTGCCGTGATCCTTGCGGGCCAGTTGCTCGTCAGCACCACCGCCACCGCGGTGGCGGTTTGGCAACGGCGGCGGATCAGGCCGGGCCTTGGTAGTCAGGGTGTACGCCAGCGGTGATCAGCCGGTTGAGCTCGTAGAGCCAGCGAGCGGCGTGCGCCTTTTCAACCGCACGCGGTGATCACTATGAAATCTAACCGCCTGAGAAAGATGGAGACCTTGATCGATCCGAGGCATCCCGATCAAAGGGTGTCGCTCTTTTGGCGGTTGCAGTCGGCGCAGAGTAGTTGGAGGTTCTCGACGGTTGTGGCGCCACCCAGCGCGACTGGCATCATGTGGTCGTATTGTAGGTCGAAGGTCGAGTCGCACTCGACGCATCGTCCGCCGTCGCGCTCGTACACCATCCGGCGGATGTCGGAAGTAATCGATGTACGGGTGGGCCGTCCAGATGCCTCGGCACGCATCAAGCTGTGCGCTGTGTTGAGCTTCTGCTGCAGTCGGCGCTCGCGCTGAAGGACGAGTGCCTTGACGTCATCTGCGGTGAGCCCGTCATCGTCCCAGTAGAACTTGTCATGTACGTACCAAAGTGTTCGTCGGCGATCGCTGAGCATTGACACGGGCTCGTCCTTCTGGCTTGCGATGACGTTCTCGATCTGAGCCTTCTTCCACCGGGCCGCGAAGATCCGTTTTCCGGATTGGATCGTGTGCCGACCCGAAAACATGCCGGTAATCGTCCAAGGCAGACGTACGATCTGGGCATTGTTGTCCACGCGCAGCACTGGTTCCTCCTAGTCGGTCACGATCCACCAATCGGCATCTAAGGCAATCGTCTTTATAGTCGCTGCGCTACGCGCTACCCTTCTGACAAATGACGGACATGCGTACAGAAGATCTCGACCCCGAGCAGCGCTTCGCGGAAAAGGAGCAGGCTCGCCGTGCCGATGTGGAGGCGTTGCGGTCTGGGCGCATGACCGAAGCGCAGCTTCAGCGTCAGAACAGCTTCTTTCCGTTTCCTCCCGACCGTATGCGGATCAACCTCGACTCCGCGCGCTCGCTCTCCTGACGGCCGTCGATTCAGAGTCCGCAGGCGTGGAGGGAGATGCTGGCGAGGTCGAGTCGTCTCAGCTGAGCCTCGCTGAGGCTGAACGGATCATCGCGCGTCTGGAGGAGGTCGTCCGCGAGCAGCACGTCGTTCTCGTCGGGGGACAGGCTGTCTCGATCTGGACAGGCCAGCTCCAACATTTGCTGGATGGTCGTCTCACGTCTGCGCAGGTCATCAGTGGGGACATCGATTTCCTGGGCAATGCGGCGGACGTCCAGCTGGCCGCCGACCTGCTCGGAGGCCGTGCCCGTCTGACCAGATGGGAGGACCGGACCACCCTCACGGGCGTGGCGATCTTTCTCGACAGCGACGGTCACGAGCGCCGCCTCGACTTCCTGCAGAGCCCATATGGGATGAACGCTGAGGATGTTAGGAACACAGCGATCGAGATCGACCTGGTTCTCCCCGCCGGTCGCCAAATCCCCGTCTGGGTGATGCATCCTGAGCGTTGCATGGAGAGCCGTGTCCACAACAGCGCGCTGGCGAACAAGCAGACCGACCTTGCCTGGCGGCAGCTTCAAGCGTCGATTCTCTGTGCCCGAGCCTTCAGCCAGCTGCTGCTCGACGAACGCGGAGACATAGTCGTCCGAGATGTCCTGAAGCTCAACGAGCGCATCTTTCGCTTCGCGCAAGAGGATCGCTCCGCCAGCCTGGCGCACGACAGAGGCATCGAGGTCTTCGATGCTGTCCTGGAGGACGAGCGGCTGCCCGAGAAGTTCCGGACCGTCCGTCTGCCGCAGATGCGCAAGCGCATAGAGGCGCTGCGCCAACGGGAGCTCGAACGTCTATCGCCCTGAGAGCAAGATGGAGCCAGCGCCGATGGTCTCAGCGTCCGCGACCGGCGCTGCGGTCGGGCGTATCACGGCCGGGTGTGCGGATGAGCCAGCGTGTTGGCGAGAGGGCGGATCGGAGCCGTAGAGGATCGCGGGTCGGCTCCCAGCCGGAGTCGGTGCGCTCCGGATGCGCGAGCGATGGGGTCTGGGCGCGACTGTTGCACATCTGTTGCGCGAGGCGCGTGATGCGTGCGGCGTCCTGTCCTTCGGCGCCGAGGTCGTCGCGGGCGATGAACCAGTTGGTGCCGTGGCGTGCTCTGGTGGCCTCGACGTAGGCGGTCTCCTTGCTGGTTTGCCAGCCGCCGGTGAGTACGACGGAGCGCTCGACGGTCGCGCCCTGCTGGCGGTAGACGTGCTGCGCGTAGGCGAGCCGCAGGGAGTCCAGGTTCTCGCCGGCGAGCTGGATCTTGCGCTGTGATCCGTCGAGCGTGATGGTCGCGCCTTGCTCGTGGATGGCGCTGATCTGGCCGCGGGTGCCGTTCTCGACTCGCGGCTGTCCTCGCGGGCGGTGCTGTGCGGTGAACGCAATGAGGTCGCTTTCGCGTAGGCCGTAGTGGACGCCGGGTAGCGCGATGTCGTGGTGGCCGAGTTCGCCGTGCTCGGCGCGTAGGTGTTGTGCGCGGGCGTTGAGGCGGTCGATCTCCTGATTGGAGGCGTCGGCGATCAAAGCGACCTCGCGGATATCGCATCCCTGCGTGAGCGCAGCCCATGTTTGGACGGCTTGCTCTGCCGCCTGGTCGCGGGTGTCGGAGAGGTGAAGCTGGCCGCGTGAGGCGTAGTGCGCCATCGCGCGCTCGGGTTCCCCTGCGCGTAGCGCTTGCCACGCGCGCTGGTCGGCAGGGTCCTTGGTGCGATGTATATCTGCAAGCTCAGCGGTGGGCGCATGGCCGGCGAGCCGGTCGAACATGCCGCCGGGTCCGATCGAGGGGAGCTGCTTGCCGTCGCCGACGGCGATCAGCTTGGACCCGGAGCGCTCCACCAGTTCGGTGAGCGCGTCGAGGCGCTTGTGGTCGACCATCCCGGCCTCGTCCAGGATGACCGTCGTGTCGCGGCCCACATGGATGGCGCCGGTGTTGGCGCGGGCGACCAGCGAGTCCAGAGTGAGTGTCTGTCCGGCCAAGGCGGGGCTGTCGGCTCCGAGGCGCTCGGCTGTGGAGCCCGATACGGCGACCCCGATCGTCTCGCGTCCGGCGTGCTGCTCTGCACGGGCGGCGGCGTCGATCACTACTCCCTTGCCGGTCCCGGCGGGGCCGACGAGCACCGCGGCGCGCTCGGGGTCGGTAAGGACTTCGAGCGCGTGGTGCTGCTCGGGGCTGAGTGGCCCGCCGATGCGCTCGGCGACCTCACGGGCAGCGTGATTGCGTGCGATCCCGCCGACGTCTCGGCCTGCGGGCTGCGCGAGCTGGGTGGCGCAGCGTTCGATCGCCTGCTCCTGTGCACGCACGGCCAGGGTGGTCATCCGCCCGCCTTCGAGAGTCAGCACGCGCCGGTCGCGGACCATCTCTCGCGCGACGGCGAGCGCCTCGTCCGGTGCCATCTCTCCGGCGGCCTGCTCCAGCACGACCGCGCGCAGATCGCTCCTCGAAGACTGCGTGCTGCTCGGTCAGCTTCGCCTCGACCCGATCCTCAATCGCGCGCTCGGCTGCCGGACGCTCGATTGCGCCGATCAACCGCACGGCCTCATCCGGCCCGAACCCGTGATCGCGGGCGGTCTGTTTCCACACTCGTTGGAGGTCCGAGTGTGTGGTTAGCGTCTTCGTTCGGCGGTTCTCGAGCGCGAGGTTGCGAAGCTCACCACGCTCGGGCGGGCGGCCGTAGCGGGCACGGAAGCGCTCCGCCGCCCTGGCGACCTCACGGGAACGCCCAGAGAATGCCTCGCACAGCTCCTTCGGCACACCGGCGATCTCGAAGTACCGGCCATCCTTCCCGGTGCCCTGCTCGATCGCGTACCCCTCCCGCACGAGCTCGTCGGCGAGCGCGGAGCGATAGAACGCGCCGAGCTCCCGTGCGGATCGGAAGATCGGCCGCGAAGCGACAGCCACGATCCGGTCATCCTCACGAACCGCGCCCGTGACGACGACGTGGCTGTGCAGCTGCGGGTCAGGAGCCTGGGCGCCAGAGACTCCGCGTGCGGTGGTGTGCCGGTACTCGGTGGCGATCACGTCCTTAGCGTGCTCCTCTACGACCTGGCCGCTGTAGCGGCGGCGCACGACCGGCACCTGCTCTCGCAGGTGGTGGATGGTCTGCTCGACCGCGCGGCCGTGTGCCTGCTCGATCTGCTCGCGCTGCCAGGGATCGCCGAGCGCCCATACGTCGAGATGGACTTCGGGGCGCTGAGCGTCACGTCGATCCCGCCGCCCCGGCCACCGCCGGCGCCCTCGGGCCGTAGCCAGCGACCAGTGCCGGGATGTCGGCCCTCCATCAGCGCGATGAAGTCAGCGCCGTCCAACGGCTCGCCGGTAACGATCCCCAGCCGGTCCAGCGTCTCCGCGTCGGCCAACCACCGGCCGGGAGCCTGGGCCATCTCTCCGTCCGTGGTCAGGTAGTAGTCCCCACGCTCAGGCACCACCGTCTTTGACTCCAGATAGCGCGCGTATCCGCCGCCTCGGGACGCACTTATGCTCGCCGCAGTCATCACACGGTTAATGACCGCCAGCACCTCAAACCGGCCACCAACTTTGCACAGCGCTCGCTGTGCCACGGCACGGCCGTGCATGTTGTCTGTGCAGGCCGTTGAAGTGCCGCGCCGGCAAACGGCGGAGGACGCTGGCGCGGCCTGGGTTTGCGACCGCTGGTGAGCGTTGGAGGCCCGCTGAGGGTCCGCAAGGGTTGCGCCGAGGATGCCGGCTGGGACCGCAGGCCGAAAATTACATGGCCGGTTCGGGCGAGTCCCGGTCATTAACAACGATGGCTTCAAACGACCACCCCCCGGCAACGGGCCTGCCAGGAGTGCCGCCGACGAATCGAGTTGATCGTTACGACACTCGCAAGCTGGCTGCGGAGCTCGCCACCCTCATCGGTCAGCAGGCCACGCCGCCACTGCTCGACTCAGGCCAAGCTGCCGCGATCTTGAACGTGCCGCGATCGTGGATCGCCGCCGAGGCTCGCGCCGGCCGCATTCCGCACGTGCGCCTCGGCCGCTACGTGCGGTTCAACCGCGACGAGCTGATCGCATGGTGTGACGGTCGCTCTGTGGGTCCGCGAACCAAGCGTAGGACGGCGGCGTGACTGTCGGCTGGCAGGGCGATCGCCGCCGGGGATTGTCAGCTTTCCCGCGGGTCCTCGCCGCCAGCGTGGTCGAGTGCGTCTTGGAGCTGGGACAGATTCGCGTCGAGGGCGTCGAGCAGGCGCTTGAGGGTGCTCCAGCGGATGTCGCGCCAGCCGCCCTCGACGCGGGAGAGGTAGGGGGCTGTGATGTCGGCGCGCGCGGCCAGTTCCTCTTGTGTGAGTCCGGCTCGGGCGCGAAGGATGCGCAGCGCATCTCCGATATCGGTCTGTCCGGGACTTACCATATAGTAAAGATTGTGCTGTGTTGGATAGCGCAGAACATAGTTGGCGCCTGCACGAGTAGGACCGCCGGGCGCCGCCGGGGAAGACCGCGATGACGGCGGCCGGCACGGCGGCGCGTCGGTCGTATGGCAGCGGGCGCGTGTATGTCCGTACAGACAGCGCGGGTCGGGAAACGCTCTATGGCTCGTGGTGGGCGAACGCCCGCAGGGTGAACCGCCGGTTGGGTGTCAAGCGCGCCCGCGGTAGCAGAGAGGGGCTGACGGGCGCGCAGGCGGAGGCGGAGCTGCGGCGGCTGATGGGGGAGGTCACCCCGAACGCGGCACAGGGCGACCGGCTGGACGTGGCAGAGGTCGGCCGGCGCTACCGCAAGCACCTGGAGGCCCTTGGCCGCAAGCGCAGCACCCTTGCGGCGGTCGAGATGGTGCTGCGGGTGTGGATCGAGCCGCATCTCGGGGGTTGCGCCCTGGAGAGCGTGCGGTCCGAGGACGTCGAGGACATGATGCGCGCGATGTCAGCCGACGGGGTGGGGGCCAAGTCAATCCGCAACTACATCGGGACGCTGAGCGCGCTCTACCGCTACGCGATGCACCCCCGCAGGCGATGGGCCACGTCCAACCCCTGCGACATGATCGACCTTCCGCCGCTCGCGATCTCAGACGAGATCCGCTTTCTGACGACGGTCGAGGTCGACGCGCTTGTATCCGCGGCGGTGGAGGGCGACCACCAGGCGCTCGACCGTGTGCTTTACCTGACTGCGGCGATGACGGGTCTGCGGCAGGGCGAGCTGATCGCGCTGCGCTGGCAGGATGTGGATTGGGATGCACAGCGGGTCAGGGTTCGTCGCAACCATGTCCTCGGAGAGTTCGACACACCCAAGAGTCGTCGCTCGACGCGCAGCGTACCCATGAGCCGCCGTGTCACCCGCGAACTCGACCAGTGGCAGAAGACGACGCGCTGGGCGGACCCGGCCGATCTCGTGTTCGCCGAGCCAACGTCGGGCGAAGTGCTCCGCCGCGGAGCGCTCATGCGCCGCTACCGCCGGGTGCTGAAGGCCGCAAAGCTTGAGCCGACGCACCGATTCCACGACCTGCGGCACACGTTCGGGACCGCGATGGCCGCCGCCGGGGTGCCGATGCGGACGCTCCAGGAGTGGATGGGCCACCGCGACATGGCGACGACGCAGCGCTACGCCGACTACGCGCCGAACGAGCGCGAGGTCGAGATGGTCGACCGGGCGTTTGGCGATCCGGGCGCGTAGGTAGCCTCGGGGCCATGTTGTCCATCGTGGATCGCGAGGCGTGGCGCGTTCGTCCGGCACCAAAAGCGAGCCGGCCATGAGCGAGCGTCCGATCCTAGCTGAGACGAGGACGCCAGAGGGCACGCGAGTGGTGCTGTTTGAGGACACATGGCTCCGCCACATCCTGCTCCCGCAGCAGGGGCATCCAGAGCTTGAGCCCTATCTCGCCGTCGTGCTCGCCGTCCTTCCCGACCCCGATCATCGTGAGCCGGACCCTCGACCGTTGCGCGAGCGCTTCTTCAAGCAGGATGTCGGCCCTAGCAAGTGGCTGATGGTGGTCGTAGACTCTGAAAAGGAGCCGCCACGCATCGTGACCGCTCTCGGCTACGGACACGGAGAATCGCCAAGCGGATGGACAACATGAAGGTCAAGATCGACGATCTAGTATTCGAGCGCGCCAACTACGACGCGGACGGCGACGTGCTCTACCTCACGCGTGGCGAGTCAAACATGGCCGCCGATGCTGTCCTCACGCCGGAGGGTCATGGCGTCCGCTACGGCCCTGACGGTGAGGTAATCGGCGTCACGATCATCAACGCCCGATGGTTGCTGGAGCGCGACGGACACCTCACGATCACGGTGCCGCACTCGGTGCGGGTCGAGGCGGGCGAGCTGGCCGCTGCCCTCGGCTAAATCACACTCGCGATCTGAAAACGACGGCAGACGCGGTCAGACGGCGAGCTGCTGTGCTCGCTCGGGAACGGCGTAATAGGTACCTTGCATGAGCCGACGATGCAGGTCACCTAACTCGGCTTGGGCCTCCCGAAGCGCCTCGACGATGTGGGCGTCGGCGCCATCTCTCTCGACCAGCTCGCTTGCACGACGAGCGCGCCCCTGTGCGTCGGAGATGAAAAGAAGGACCTTCTCGACTTCGCTCGATTGTCTTTCGGTCATGACCCCTGAAGATACGACCTCCTGCGGACGGTTCGTGAGATCGCACGGGAGGTCGTATCGCTCTTTGCGGGAACCATCGGGCTATGCGATCCGGGATCGGTCAGCGTCCGCGTCCCCGTAGAGCCCGCGAAACCGCCAGACGCTGGGTGTGTGGGGCCTAGGTCCTGCCATCTCTGCGTCGTACGCCCAGCCTCTGTGGGCACTCCTAGCCCGCCATAGCGCATCACAGAGCCAAACTTGCGACGACAACACAATTGCAGATTCCTCCGCCGCCGCGTCTGCTGAACTTTAGAAACCCATCGCACTGGGTGGATCGCCAAGGCTGGCAATCCCATCTTGAAACGGAAAGCTAAACCAAGCACCGGACAGAACCATGAACATAATCCAAATCCATTACTACCTCAAGACCCCGGGCGGCGATTACGCGTCACTGGAGGAGTACATCAAGGGTCTCGGCGCCTGGGCGCATATCCCCGAGTCCCTGTGGCTGGTTCATACGAGCAAGAGCATCGTCGATATCCGCGACGAGATGGCGAAGCGCATGCGCGCTAGCGATCGAGTTTTGGTGCTCGACGTGACCGTCGATTCGTGGGCATCGTCGAACGTCTCGAGCAAGATCACCTCATGGATGCATGAACAGTTGGGCACTGTGCCCGTAACTCCGTGACCCGTGATCCAGTACGAACATCCGTTCGCTATTTCGATGCAAGCACCGAGCAAACGTGGGACAATGGTAGGAGCCCAATGTGAGGGCTACTTGGGGCATCCCGCTCCGGAAAGGAGGCACCCATATGGCTAAAGGCTCAAGCTCCAGCAAAGGTTCAGGCGGTTCGGCTGGCAAAGGTCAGTATCACTCGGCCAAGACCGGCAAATTCGTGACGCCGAAATACGCGAAAACGCATCCGAGCACGACGTTCAAAGAGTCCAGCAGGAAAAAGTAGAGGGACGACCGTTAGGTCGCCCCTCTGGGTGAGGTGTCGCCGCGTGACGTTCTGGAAGGCGCGCGCGGCGGCACTTTATTTCTACCCTAATCACGTATTTCGTGACATCACCGCCATATTCCTTGCATCACCCGCTACAAGCTCCACCGCGTTGTCCTGCGGCTTGGCTGCCTCGTTGTGCGCCGATGCGATGCACGGCGCCGTGGTCAAGCTGCTCGGGAGCTGGGCGATATCGTTCGTAGCTGGGAGTCAACACGATGAGCACGATCGACAAGAAGACAGACGAGCTGTTCATGGCCGCCACGCAGAGCGACGATAGTCTTGGCTACCCGGATGACGTGGAGTTCGTCCCTGGCGACAAGGACTGGGCCGATGAGGTGGTGTGGCGCAGCCTCGCTGAGGAGTGCCGCGCCACAGTGATTGTGGATGAGGACATCGAGCTGATGTTGATCCCGTTCCCGCGCAGCATTGTGGATCGGTTGCGTGGGTGCGTTCGTGTGCGCGTCACGCACAGACCGCACGGGCACATCGCTGCGTTCGCGACATCGAGCACGCTGGGTCGTCACCCGGTGCGCGAGATGCGCGCGCTCGCGGCTGCGTAGGACCGAAGGAGCAACGGCATGACCGTCACGATCGGGCGCGGCACCCCGGCGGCCCGTCCCAAGGTTCCATTCAAGGTTCCGTTTTGAGCAAATCTCAGCGCACCTGAGATCATCCGAGCCCAGCAACCACGGGGAACATCACCCAACCTGAGCCCCCCGGTGTGGTTCGAGCCCAGTATCGCCCATTGCACGAAGGCCCTGTTTTGCAGGGTCTTTTTGATTCTGGAGGCGGCCGTGGTACTCCGGTGGTATTTCGAGGCGTCCTTTTCGCGCACGCCGAGTGCGCGCCGGAGAGTCGGCGCCTTGACGTTGATAGGGCCACGGCCTATAAGTAGCGTTGCCCGCAGGTCTGGCGGTCTCGATCGCTGACTTGCGGCCTGGAAAATCAAAATGCGCGGCCGGACGGATGCTACTAGTAGTCTGGGTCTCGAAGGTAGTCCTCGGGCATCGCCACCACCCGGGCTCCGCGCCGGGCGGCCCTCATGCGCATCCCCGCGTCCCCGGTGACCAGCGTGACCGTGTTCGGCTGCCCGGCGAGCTGCTGCAGCTCGACGCACGTCTCGATAATGGAGCGGTCGGCGTCCGGGTTGTGCTGCTCCACGCTATCCAGCACCTCGATCGTGACGCCGGTTCTAACCGGCTCGCTTGGGGCGCCGTCGGGGCCAACCATGCCCTCGACTGCGGCAAGATCGCGCAGGCTCCTTGCGTACCTTGTCGCTACCGGTGTACTTCTTCTGGTCTAGCTCATCCACTACTTGCGTCGGAAGGAGCAGCCGGACTCGGTTGGCGTTTGAGGATCCTCGGCCAGTCAACGCTCTCGGGCGGTTAGTAGTGCAGGAGGAGATGCTGAACCCGATCCCGGCGGTCTTGAGACCACCGGGAGCTTGATCACGTGCGCGGAGATTCGGGCGTTTCTGCCGTCACGCCCGTCTACACTTAGTCCATGGGCGCGCCGTCACCGACATCGAGGAGGCTGGCATGGCTGTGAACCATCAGTCAGACCTCGTGATTCGCGAGGATCTGACGCCATACGCTGGTAGCTGGGTCTCGATTCGAGACGGCAAGGTCATCGCGAGTGCGCTCGACGCCGTCGAGCTACGCGACACGCCCGAGGTCCGCGAGGACGACGTGCTCATGCCGGTCCCCGACCGGACCGACGGCGTCTACATCCTCTGAGGACGCAGCGCTGAACGGCAGTCGTCGAGCAAATGCCTGAGCCGCTGCTCATCCCATACCGCGAGCTTGGATTCGGCGGCGCCCGCCCGTACTTGTTTCTGCACGTGACGGGCTTGGACGGGCGGGGAAGGATGATCCCCGGTCTGATCGACTCCGGGGCAGATAGCTCTGTGCTGCCCGCTGGCTACGCGCCGCTGCTCGGGTACGGCAGGACAGACCTCGATCGCGTGGAGGGGACGCAAGTCGGTGGCAGCGTGACGCTGCTGCGCGCAATCAGACCTTCGAGGGCATATGTCCCGGAGTTCCCCGAGCTGGCCTTCGAGATGGCACCGTTCTTCGTGCACGGCTGCCAGCACGCTTTGTGGGGACGGGCCGACTTGATGCGCCACTTCGACATCACGATCAGCGAGCGCCGCCAGGAGTGCCTTCTCGGTCCGGCGAAAAGCGCGATCTGACCGCTGGCGCCGAACATATGCGGCGGAGCCTGGCCTCCAACCGGGAGCGGGCCATCTGTCCGCGCGCCCGTGGTACTTCCGGTGGTACTTCAGTGAGCGAATCTGAGCTGATCTGAGAGCACCTGAGAGCAGCTAGCAAGCCTCATATCACCTGAGCCGAGGTCCGGAGGCGGTTTCGAGCGTCGTATAGGTCCGCAGCCAGTATCGGTCCCCGTGGGTCCCTCGCGGCTGAGAATAGCGCGTCGTCCCGGAGCCCGAGAAACGGCCGCGAGCTGCGTGGAGCAGATGCTGGCGGCACGCCACCATCACGCCTGCACGGACGCGCGAGCGAGCGTGTCAGGGCGTGCGCTGGTGCTGTTGGTTTCGTCCGGAGCAGGCGCGCGACCGGCGCTTGTCGAGACGCCTCCTTCTCGCGCGAAGCGGGAACCCAAACGCCGGAACGCTGGCGGATGCTTGTCCAAGTCAGGAGCCAGCTGGGAACGTCACAATGACCGTGTGTCCAAATACTGGGATCCAGCTTGGCAGCAGCCCACCGTCGTCTTCAGCGGTCGGCATGACGTGGAGACTTTGGCGCAAGCTGTGGATGAGGGCGCACAGGCCGGCTTCGAGATTCCGGAGGACGCCTACAAAGACTGCAGCCGGAAGGACGGCCTACTGCGGGTGGCTACTGTCGGACCGGACTACACGGTCCAAGTCGCTGCCAACGATCGCGTGCGTGCAGCTGATCTTCAGCGACAGATCGGGCGTCTCACGTTCTACTTCATCTGCTCGCGGCCCCGCATTGTCGCGGTGGAGGAAGAGTGCGGCATCGATGACGGAAGGCTAACGCTGACGTTTGACGCGTTGCTCGACGACGGCTCGACTCAGAGAATGAGCCGCACAATGGACATCCCGGACGGCGTGGACGTTGGACCCATCGGTTATGAGGCGGGTGGCGCAGTGCTTCTACGCGGGCCAAGAGGCGCGCAGGTGCGTCAGCAAGCCGCGCTACTCGCGCAGATGTATTTTGCTCCTCTTAGACAGACTTGGACGCCCTCGCTGTTTGACCTTCGGATCCATTACATCGGACGAGCGCGCGGCCAAACCCGTCAAACCTGTGCATTGGATCGACTAGAGGCCCATCCGAAGTACATCGAGGCGATGGAGCAGATCCTGCATTCTGAGCATCGCAACCGCGACGTATGGCTGATCCTTGCCAGCGGAACCACGATGCACCTCATGACTGGGCACTCGAATCGAGCCATCGATCCCACGCAGCTGGAAGCCGGCGATGAACGGGCACGCCGGCTACTCGGCGAGAACACGCGCATCGACCTGACTGAGGCGCTGCTCATCAACTACTTCAAGCCACCCCTCAACGACCAACACACGGGCGAATTGGACCTAAAGGGTAGTGTGCTCGAGAAGGTCCGTCGCGCCGAGATCACCGGCTTGGCGTTGGCCTTTGCCACAGACGATCTCCGCGTGGCTACATTCACCGAGGAGATCCCGCCACGTCTTTACCACGCCAAGATGACCTGCTTGTAGCTGGTCGCGTCGACGAGGCATAGGCGTTCGATCAGACCAGACGTGTACATGCTGGTCTTGCGGCTGACGCCCATAGAATGGGCTAGCTATGGCTGGGCGGCTGGGGGATTGAGACGAGCTACTGATGGTGGATTTCCAGATCTACTTTGAGACGATGGCAGGCACTCACCTGACGGATGCGGTCCGGGCGCTCCGGGATTCCGGCAGTTCCGACACGCTCTATGAGCCGAAGCTTCGCCTTATGGACTCGGGCGAGGTTGACGATGTCTCGTTCAGCCTCGCCAGGGATGAGGCTGAGGGCGGGCGTGTGTTCTATTCCCGCCGGTCGCTGCTCTTCGCCGCGTTCGCTGCGGAGGCGTATGCCAACGATTTCCTCTATGACCGATGGCGCGCGCAACGCGACCGGGATGCGCTCCGGCGACTGTCGACAGTCGATAAGTACGTTCTGCTCTCCCAGTTCGACGGTTGTCCCGGCAAGCTGACCCGCGGTAGAGAGCCGATGCAGACGATCAAGTGGCTGTTTCAACGACGCGACGAGCTGGTGCATGCCGCCCCTCGCGGTAAGGATTTGACCTACGACCCTGAAAACCACAACCCGCGAATGGCGGCCAAGTGCATCGTCGCCGTCGCCGACGCCGCATCAACACTATTCGGTGGCGCGGAGGCTGGTTCGATCCTCAGTCGGGCGCTCGTTGAGCGGAAGCAACTTCTGGCCTATGGCGTGCGCGCGAGCAAGGCTCGACCCGACTTGCACGCTACCCCAAGCGACCAAGACCTCCTCCGACCCGTAAAGCCACGCCCTGAGGGCTGAGAGCGCGACTCAAGTCCCACGGTGAGCGGCCTTCTTGCGTCAAGGGCCCGATCGACTTCGGAGCGCGAAGCCGCTCGTGCTGTCGCTTCGGACGAGCATCGCGCGCCGGCGGCAACGCCGATCAGGCGCCTACTCTTGGGCGAGAGCAGGCACGCGGAGGGCATCCGGCGACGCTGCCCCTCCGGACGAGAGCCGCTGGTCGGCGGTGCAGACGGTCGCGCTTCCGCAATCACTGGCAGGAGCGGGCATGATCCGATCGGCGACGCCGACGCGTGAGCATCGTCCAGGGGAGCACTGTTGACGGCGTCGTTACCGATGACCGCTTCGCTGGTGCAGCAGGCGTGATCGCCGCCTGATTCCAGACCACCAACTCCAAGAAACTCGGGCCAGATCAAAGCCTTCGCCACAAAGCCTTCGCCAAATACCATGATGGTCAGAACGTCGAGTCTGGGTTCGTAGGCTATTGAATCCAACCGCACATTTTGAGGCGAGATCTCGCCTTGACTATGGCAAGCTTGCGAAGCCAGCTTGCCCAAAGGATCGCGGCCGTGCTGACCGGCGCATGCGCTAAACCAGTCGATCATGGTGTGCGAGCCAGAGTTCACGAGCAAGGTCCGTGAGGCCACGGTCGCGCTGCTGCTCAGTTCCGCCGCCGCGCCGATCGACGACGCTGCTGCCGCCGTGTTCATGAGCCGCAGCACATTGCAGCGCAGGCTCGCCGCGTGCGGCATGAGCTTTACGGATGTTCGGAGGCAAGCTGCCGTCAGCATCGCACTCGGCCGTCTGATGTCGGGCGCTTCGTGTGCAAGCGCGGCCAGGACGGTGGGCCTCAGCGTTGATCACCTCTGCCGGCTCATCACCGCTCACGTAGGACTGCGCCCTAGTGAGATTGCCCGGGCCTGCGAACTGGCTGAACGCGCCCGGCGCTGGAGGAGCTCGACACCGCCTCGTTCGGGTACCCGGCTGTATGCGAGCCGGATCAACGGCTGGCGGGCCCTTGAGGTCGAGCTGAAGGTGCTCCTCGCCCCGATCCCCGGCTCCGGCCACCCTCTGTCGGGCTGGGCGCTCCGTGTTGCCCGCTCGTCTCG
This sequence comes from uncultured Solirubrobacterales bacterium, assembly GCA_963714025.1. Lineage (GTDB taxonomy): Bacteria > Actinomycetota > Thermoleophilia > Solirubrobacterales > Solirubrobacteraceae > Palsa-744. The sequence goes on along the minus strand of OY970221.1, from coordinate 554,127 downwards.
CCGGCCGGACTATCGGGCGGGTTCCTACCGCCGACGGGTCCGTCGAGCACGGCAAGGCGAAAGAGCTGCTCGCGCTGCGGAGCGTCGACGGATGGACGCCTGGTGGGCCGAGTTCCAGCGCACGCGCCTCGGCACTGATCCCCGCGATGTCATCTCGTTCGAGAACCTCGATGTCTACATCGCCAGGGCGGTCGAGCCGCTCGCCGTCGCCGGCCGCGCCACCTCCCTGAACGACCGGAGCATGCTCGCGTGAGCCTCCAGGACGACATCTTCGCGTCTGTGCGGAACACGCAACCGTGGAAGCAGGAGCTCTACCTGCGTGCTGCCGTCTCGCCCGAGCTCAGCCCCGAGGATGTTCGCGAGGTCACCGCCATGTTGCTCGGTGAGGCTGTGAGTAGTCCTGGCCCGCGCCTTGTCTGTCGCGAGGATCTCCCGGGTGCCGACGGCGCCGGTGAGCCGATGTGCATTTGCTCGCTTTCGGATGCTCACGGCGTGAACCTGCTCGCCGACGGCGAGACGCTCGCTTTCGAGCGTACGGGTTTGAACGTGGTGTACGGCAAGAACGGAGCTGGCAAGACAGGCTACGCACGGATAGTCAAGCACGCCGGCCGAACTCTTCGCCGCGAGACGGTGCTCACGAACCCGGCTGAGCCCGGCGGGCCGCCGCCGAGCGCCACGATCACGGTTGCGATCGGTGCGGCCGAACACCCGATACCTCTCGATCTCGAGGCCCCGGCGCCGGCTCTGCTCGCCCGCATCTGTGTTGCTGACAGCCTCGGCGGTGACCAGTACCTGACCACCGACACGGAGGTCGACTACGCGCCCGCGGCGCTCGCCAGCCTGACCCGTCTCGCGACCGGCTTGAAGGCGGTCGGCATGGAGCTGGCGGAGCGGCTCGCCGCAGCCCAGCCGAAGCCGTTGGACCTGAGGCCTTTCGGGGAGGGCACTGGCGTCTCGCGCGTGCTCGGCTCGCTGTCGGCTGCGACGACCGACGACTCGATCACGGCCCTCGCGACACTCGACGCCGAGGAGCTCGAGCGCATGACGGACCTGCGTCGCAAGCGCGGGGAGATTGACGCGATGCAGGCACCAACTCTCCGCAAGGCCGCCGAACGCTCAGCGACGAACGCCGAGCAGCTTATGGCCGACTTGCGCCTGATCGAGACGGCGCTGGGCGCCGTCGCCGTCAAGGACGCTTGTACCCGCCGCGACGCCCTGCTGAGCGCCCGGCGGGCCGCAGACCTCGCGGCCACGACCTTTTCCGCCGAGCCGTTACCCGGGGTCGGGTCCGAGACGTGGCGGCGGCTGTGGCAGGCGGCGCGCGCGTTCGTCGAGCACCACGACCAGCAGATGCCGCCGACGCACGAGCCTGCTTCATGCCCGCTCTGCATGCAGGATCTCGCTCCCGACGCGCGCGCGAGACTCACCCGCTTCGATGAGTTCGTAAAGGCCGAGATCAGCGTGCAGGTCGAGAATGCCGAGCAGGCGATCGTCCGCGCACACGACGCCCTGCCAGACATCGCTGCGGTGCGGGCGCGCAACGCCGAGGTATTGAGCCTGCTCGCCGACGATCCTGACGGGATCGGCACGGGCGTTGAACGCTGGCTGGCGGAGGCCGAGACCGTCGCGGGCGGTTTGCGCACCGGCGATCTTGACGGACTGGGGCCTGTGGAGCAAGCGCCGTTGAAGGCGCTCGAGACGTGGCGCGCCGCGCGTACCACGGAGGCTGTCGGGCACGCAGCGCTCCAGGATGCAAGCGAACGCCAGCGGGTGCATGCTGCGCTCGCCGAGCTGGAGGCGCGCGATGAGCTCAAGAGCCGCATCGGCGAGGTGCTAGCCCACGTTGCCGCCTTGCGTGAGATCGAGCGTCTCGCAGCGGCGAAGGGCAAGGTCGGCACGACCACGCTCAGCTCGCTGATCACCCGTCTCTCCCGTCAACTCGTCGAGGCAGACCTACAGGGCTCACTGAACCGCCATCTTCAGGCGCTAAATTTCCAGGGGCTCGAGGTCGCCGTGAAGTCGAAGACCGTCAAAGGGAAGCCGATGGTCTCGCTGCGTTTCAAGACGGTCGCGGATGTGCCGTTGAGCAGCGTTCTCAGCCAGGGTGAGCAACGTCGTTTGGCCCTCGCGATGTTTCTCGCGGAGATGGACGTGCTCGGCGAGTCGAACCCGATCGTCCTCGATGACCCTGTCAGCTCGATCGACCAGGAGGGACGTCGCCATATCGCGCGTACCTTGTGCGAGCTTGCGCGCGACCGCCAGGTGATCGTCTTCACGCACGAGCTGTCTTTCGTGCACGAGCTGCGCCGTCAGGCCCACGGCGGTGTCCCGGCGCATTTCCAGCACGTCTGCAGGCATGGTCGCCGGGTCGGACATGTGCGCGCGGGCTTACCTTGGGAGGGCCAGACAACCAAGCAGCGCCGCCAGGCCCTGTTCGACAGGCTCGGAGAACTGCGCGCCCACCACGAGGCGGGCGACCTCGATGCTTACCGGCGTGACGTCACGGACTTCTGCTGGATGCTGCGCTCCTCTTTCGAGCGAGCCGTTGAAGAAGACCTCCTCGGGGGGACCGTGACCCGCCGCGACGACACGATCCACACGAAGAACCTGCACAAGATTGTTTTGGATCGTGAGCTATGCGCGCTGGTTGACCGAGGGGTCGATGACTGTTCACCGTGGGCTCATGACCAGCCGCTCCCTGACGGCGTGGACCCACCTACACCGGCCGAGCTACGTAAAGGCGTTGACGTGTACTGCGAACTGCTCGACAGGGTGAAGGACCTCCGCCGTACCGGTGGCGGGTCGACCGCGTCGAAGCTGAAGGCGCTCGATCCGACCGACGATGTGACCGCGGCGCGCGGCCCGGCGCTCACCGCCGTTCCCGACGAGCCGGGCGCAGGCGTCGATCAGGAGCCTCCGTCTGTGTCGCGCTCGGGCTAGTGACATCATTGTGGCGGCGCATTCTATCCCGCCGACCGACGAGCTGACAGCATGTCCGCGCCGTGAGTCGCGCGGGACAACTTTTGAGCTGACGCGAGATGGCGAGCCCATCGCGTAAGAATAGGTCGAGCCGTGGCCACACGCACTCCTGCATAGCTGGCCAAGCGAGCGAGTCAGCAGACATCGCTTGCGCTCATGCCTCGGACGATTTGCGAGACCCGCGGTGGACTGGCGGGTGCGTCCTGCTTCCAGCCGCGCGGGGTGCTCACGACGCCAGCGCATCGCGTTGCCATCCGTGATGCTGAGCAGCGCCGGCGCGCGGTGACCGCGCGCGCTCGCACTCGCAGACGAGCCGTCGTCCGCGGTGGACCCCCGGTCGCTGCCGCTTGTCTTCCGAGGCGGCAGCGGGTTTGCGAAGTGCGTCGTGCCTCGTTGCCGCGGAACAGCGCGGTGTGGCCGGGTGGCTTGCCCCACCTGCGATGCGGGTGGTGCGGATTAGCGACGTAGCTCTGCCTGTAGCCGGGTTGCGAGGCGGACGGAGGCGTCGATCTCGACTTGGCGGATTGAGACACTCTCGACGCTGACCCCGAATGGGACGCCGACGCGCCGGCAGAATGCAATCAGCTCGACGGCCGTAGCGACGGCTTGGTCGTAGGACGCTTCTAGGGTGTCCTCCGCGTGGCGCAGCTCGTTCTCGATCCAGCGCGGCACATCGACACCGAGCCACTGAACGAACTCCAGTGTCTTCACCGACCCGCAGACCGAGAACGTAAAGACGATCGGCGCCGGCTTGAGGCCACGAGCGGCGCACTCGTAGTGATAGTCGGAGACCAGGTCCTTCGCGGCGTTGACGTCATAGACGATCTGGGTGACAAAGAACGAGCAACCTGCAGCCTGCTTCGCAAGCAGACGGAGGTGCTCCGTGCCTCCGCGCGCGTGGCGCTCTGGGATCGCCACACCTCCGAGCAGGAGATCCGGGCGCACCTCACTCCGTAGTTCGTAGGCCCGCGGCAGAGAGGTCGCGACCGGCTTTTCACGGGACGACGCACCGACGAACACCGACAGCGCCTGGGTTGGGGCCTGTTCGCTGAGCCACGACTGAAGCTGTTGCTCTGGGTACTTGCTGACAGCGCGGTACACGATTGCGGGTACCTCCAAGCCGACAAGATCGCGAGCGAGGTAGTCGGCGGGGTCCATCGTGGGCAGGAACGGAAAGGGGCGTTCTTCGGGATTGCGGTCACTCTCGTCATCAATGTCGTAGAGCACGAGGCCGTCGATGCCCACGGGGCGCAGGCGCTCGAGCGTCTTCGCGGCGATCTGACGGGCGTGCTCCGGTTCGGTCGTCAGGCGCGGTGGCGTCAGCGCGAAGAGCAAGAACTCACCCGTCCCCTCCGCAATGCGCCGCTGCAGCTCCACGCGCCGAAGCGTAGCCAAGCGCCTGTGCACTAAGACTTGGCGCCAGCGGTTGTGGCCTCCGTTAGCAGCCACGCAACGCGGTGTCTCGCCTGCACAAGAGTCGCGTCGTATGCTGCATGGACGCGCCATCCGGCGTGAGTCGCCGCGACTCACGCGAACCAGGACGACCGTGCCGTAGCCGATCGCGCCCGGTCCAACACGCAGCACGGCCCGGGAGTGGGCTTCACGGCGAGTTCTCGCCGCTCTCGACCCTCGCCTGTCGCTGACCCCGAACGCCCGCGCAGGTTTGCTCTCGCGTTGGCACGAGCCGACGCGTGCCCGGATCAGGGCTCGCACGCGCGACGATCAGCGATGCGTCGCGGCCCCGCGAGCCAGACGTGCAGCCAGCAGCCACTGTGTTGTGCCAAGTAGGATCGCGCAGGTGAGCACGCCCTTGTCACATTCTGTTGGCAGACACTGCCGGCCGCAGACGCTTACAAGATGAACGTTTCGCTTCGTCTCAGCACCGTGTTGCGTCGCCTGTTCGGCATTTACGCCGAACAGGCGCTCGTGCTACTCACGGCGGCCATCATGGTGGATGTCGTCGTCGCGCTCGACCAGGTGTCGTTCAGGAACTCACCTGCACTGGCGATCGCCGCGCTGCTCGTGAACCTCGTCGTGATCGGGCTGTTCGTGTGCGTGGTTGTGCTGGTCGCCGCCGACGTATACGACGGCGGACCGCGGCGTAGTGCCCGGAAGCTGCTGCGAGGCGCGTGGTCATCGCTCGGCCAACTTCTGCTGGTCGGGATCGTCGCGGGTATCACGATCACGTTTCTGGTCTCCGTCGCATCGACCATCGTCTTCGTCATCATCGCTGGCATCGCGTTGGGTGCCGGCGTGGGCGCATTGGGTCTGATCATTGGCTTGTTCCTCGTACCAGTTGTGCTCGTCGTCCCGGAGCTGTTTCTGATCACTGTCTGGTCGGTCCTCGCGGCGGTCGCTGTGCTCGAGCGTCCGGGCGGGTTGCGTGCGCTCGGACGCAGCCGCGAGTTGGTGCGCGGCAATGGCTGGCGGGTGCTCGCGCTGATCCTTTTGCTTGCGTTCCCGCTCGCCCTCGCGGCGAGTGAGATCGAGAGGGCTACCAGGAGCGCTGGAAGCGGGCTGGCCATCGCCGTCAGGTTGCTGGTGGCGACCCTGATCGCGCCGATTCCGGTGTTGGCTGCCACCTCGCTGTACTTCGAGCTACGCCGCGCTGAGCCAACCCCCAGACCCGTAGAGCTGACGCCGCCCATCGCGCTTCCGCCCAGCACCTCGCATCCGCCCAGCACCTCGCTGCCTACCCCCAGGATCCCGTAACCCCGACGGGTTCGCCCACCAGTGCTTCAGCTGGGATGCGCGGCCCGCAAAGTTCGCCCTTCTGCAACTCGGCGCTGCCGCAGCGTCGGGTGCTGAGCCGCCCAAGCCGCCCCGCGAGTTCCTCAAAGATCAGACGTGATCGGAGCCGCCTGCTCGCCGTGGTACTTCAGTGAGCGAATCTGAGCTGATCTGAGAGCACCTGAGAGCAGCTCACAAGCCTCATATCACCTGAGCTGAGGTCCGGAAGCGATTTCGAGCCCGGTGGAGCTTGTGGGTCCGCAGCCAGTATTGGCTCCTGAGGGTCGCTCGCCATCGAGAATAGCGCTTCGCGACAAAGCGCGTGTCTATTAGCGCCGCCATCGTTTTTTGGGCTAACTCTGTCTGCTCAATCTCAACCATTCCCCCTTGAGCGAGGGGTTTCCCTCTGCGTGCGCAGCCCTCATGTAGTCGCGAGCAGCGGCTGCTCGTTCGCCTAGTTGATGCTCTACGAACGCCAGGTTGGCGTACAGCGCTGCCCGGCCGGTGGGGTCGAGCGTGAGTTCCAGTGCATGGCGGTAGCTCTGCTGCGCGTTCAGATAGGCCGTGCGTGTCGGGTGCTTGCCGCTTGCTGGCATCTGTGCGAGTGCAAGGTCGCCCCATGCCTCGCCGGCTTCGCTGCGTAGGAAGTGGGCGTGCGCATAAGCGTCGATGACAAGCCTCAGTTCGCGTTCGGCGAGCTTCCAGGCAGCCACCGGGCCGGCTTGGCTCAGGCACAGGTACACGCGTGCCACGCCGAAGCGCGCCTTGGCTTTCAGTTCGATGCCCGGCGTGGACCACGGAGGTGGTGAGCTGGCGGCGAGCACCGTTCGGTAGTCGGTGAGCGCTCTCGCGATACTTCTGCGCTTGATCGTCGGGGCGGTGCAATCGCCGTGGGCGAGCTGAAAGCCGACCTCCGCGAGGCCGAATCGAGCGCGCTCGAGCGTCGGGTTCTGTACGAGTGCGGCGCTGTAGTAGCGGCCCGCCGTGGCCAGCTGCGCCCGTGTTGTGGCGAGCTTGCCTGTCGCGTTGCCAAGGAACAGGTCGATCATCGCTTGTGCGGTCGGCGTCGCCCAGCTCGGGCTTGCCGATGCAGCGTGCAGGTGCGCCAATGCTTGGGCGTATCGTCCGATCGCGTAGTAGCCGAGCGCGTCCACGAACTCGGCTAGGCCCCGCGCGCGGGCCGCCAGCTGCACACGTGTGAGGCCATCGGCCGCCGTGCTTTCCCCGATCTGCACCGGCAGGTGGATCGGCGGGCCGAGCTGGTAGATGCCCGCCAGCTCCGAGGCTTGACGCAGCCGGTGCGCTGAGATGTAGACGTACGGGGTGATCGTGGCCAATTCGCCTTCGGCCACATCCCCGAACATGACCGCATCTGCCCGCTCCGAGGATGCCAACGCTGCGGCGATGTGGCCCTGAGCGGCTAGGCCCTGCGGCGGGACGGTTGGATACCAGTGCACACTCGGGAGCACAAGTGGGTCGATCTGAGGCAGCTGGGCCTGCAAGGTGGTGGCTACCGTGTGCGCCAAGGCGGTGGCCGCCGGCTGCTCCTCCTCTCCGGCCGAAAAGGGCAGCACGATTACGCTGAGGTTGCCGTCCAGAGGGGACGGTCGGGCGTTGTGGGTAGCCAGCGCCGCCATTATCGCGATCGCCCCGGCGATGAAGGCGATCAAGCCGCCCGCGAAGCCTGCCAGCCTGACGGCCGCTCCCCACGCCCGCCTGCCTGCGAGCATTGTTCTGTTGCTCCTATCCGGGCGAACCTGCGTCACCTGCACGTGGTCCCGGAGGGAGCGCGGGAGCGCCTGTCGCCCGACCAACTCGCAATGCGCGTCGGCGAGCGCCCGCTCAAGCGCGCCCAGCTCACGTGCGCTCAGCCGCGCCCGTGGCCATGGGCGCCAAGCCAGCGGTATTTCTAGGCGTGCGGCCAGCTCACGGACTGTGAGAGCGCCTTCGCTGGAGCCTGTGGGGCCCCGATCACTCTCGCTCGCAAGCCTACTCATCGGGAGGGAGAGGATACGAGATCAATTTTTCGGGAGTATTCTGCGCTCTGGTCTAAGCCGCGCTCTGGACAACGATGCCGAACACCAAACACGCAGAGCCCCGCAGATACAAGCCGCTCTCGAAGGTTCCCGTCGCGCTGGGTCTTGCCGCGGGGGCACTCGCAGTCGTGCTGCTAGGCGGCTGCGGATCGGCTGCACGCATACGTAGGCCGCCTGTGCGCTTGCATTCGGCAATCGCAACGAGCCGTACGGCCGCGACAACCACCGCAGTGCCGCCGATGAGCAGCGACGCGCCGACCGTGAATGCCGACGTGTTCGCGCGCTACGAAACCCAAACCCAGCCCTACTTTGTGTCGGTGCAGGGACGCAGCCGCAGCGAGTACTGCGCGCAGACGCACGCGGGGAAGACGCTGGCGGTAGTGGTGGAACGGGCCTCCGAGCAGGAAGACGGCGAACCGCAGCGGGTGAGTACGGCGACGCTCGGGCAGAGCGTGGAGGTCTGCCCGGATGGGTTTCGCGGTGATCTTCCTCTGACGCTCGAATGGGTCAGTGGCGGGCGCGTTCTACGCCAATCCTATCCCGCCGGGCAGCTCCTCGCGGACCGCACGTGGGGGGTGTTGCTGGACAGCCGCTTTACCACCGGACCCCAGACGATCAGCGCCCGACAGGGCACTGTGACGAGAGCCGCGAGTTTGACTCTGAGCCCGCCGCGGACGCGGACGCTCGGCAGTAGCGCGCGCTTCGAAGCGCTGACGGGCGAACCCGCTTCCGTGCTAGTTGCCGGAGTGGCGCCGCACACGTCTGTATTGGTCGACCTCTACGCGATTCCGAACGAAGGCGGGTACAACGCTGTTCCTCAGTACCGCACGACGCTCAAGCTAAAGGCGGATGCACGCGGACTCGCCGAGGCGAACTTCCTCACCCGTGCCTCCGACCACGGACAGTACGCGCTCAGCCTACCGCCGCTCCACAAAGGAGGAGAAGCGCAGGTGATCCTCATCGATCTCGACGAAGTCACGCAGTCTTTCGCTGGGCCTGTTGGATTGGCGCCAGGCGAAAAGCCGACCGGCGTGTTCGAGACCCACACCGCGCCGCCAGCCGGTGTGGCGGCGCAGATCGCCTACTTCGTCGGCGCTGGCGGGTCTTCTTGTTACTCGCAGCTTCACGCTACCCATCCTACGATCGCTTTCGGCCGCGTCGCGCCGCGTGTGGTGCTGGTGAACTCGAACCCAACTCCGGCGGCGCCGCAGATCGGTGACATGTTCTTCATCTGCGCCGAACACTTCCCACCGGGTACTCCGCGGATGACGATCACGCGGCCCGATGGCAAGCGCGAAGCAGCGGCGCTGCAAGGACAATCTCCGCTAACTGTGTACGAGCGGACCCTGCTACAGGGAACCGAAATCGGTGTATACACCGTGACCGCGGTACAAGGGGCGATCAAGCGAACAGCCCATTACTGGGTGAGCTATCCCAATGAAACCGGTGATGTGATGCTCAACGAACCTGGCGTGCCGCCCGAGTTGCTCGTGGTCGGGCTGCCACCACACCAGCGTTACCGTGTACTCGTCTACGAGACCTCGGCCGGCAACGGCGGTCCCCATGAACGCGCCCGCTACAACGGCAGCATCGAACGGCAAGCTGACGTGCATGGAGTAGACACCGTACGGTTTTTCATAAGTCCGCACGACCCACATAGCTGCTTCGTAGTGCGTGTGCAGTACGGAGAACGCATCGTCGTTGATAAGGAGGAAGGGCAGACAATGCTGTGCCTGCCCTTGCGGCCTTCCGGGTAGGGCGCTCGATAGCGGTCGCTTCACGCGCAGAACCTCCCTCGCGGCTGAGAATAGCGCGTCGTCCCGGAGCCGAGGACCGGCCGCGAGCTGCGTGGAGCAGATGCTGGCGGCAACGCCTCCATCACGCCTGCTCGGACGCGGGAGCAGCACCAAGGCGGGGTAGCGCGCAGTCGCACGAGCGTTGCTGCTTGTGCAGATGACGCCGCAGCAGGTGGCGTCCTTGATCGTCCTGCGTCGTGGGGGCGATCCCGGAAGGCGTCTTGCCGTACTGATTGGTAGCGTCATGGCGAGCGCTGCGGATCGCGCCGGCGTGACTGAGCAGGAGCACAGCGACATACTCCAGAGTGCGCGTGCGCTGGTCGATCACCGTGACGTGCTTGCTGGCAAGGCCGCAGCTTGAGTCAGGTAGACGCTCCCATGCTTAACCGCTGAGGAAATGCGGCGCTGCGGCGGTATTGGGGCGAAGGCTGAATTATGGCCCTCGCCCCCTTGGTGATCGTTCAATGGTCGCTGTCAGGATGTTTATGCTGCCTGCCGCCTCACGATGATTTCTCGGTCAAAGCCAATTCCGTGCCGAGAGAGTTCTTGTAGTACCCGGGCGCGGCGCAGACGGTTGATGAGCTGCATGCGACCGACCACAGTGCGCTGAAGGTCGCTTCGGCGGGGTTGGGCACCGACTGCAGGGTCCAGGTTTTTCCACTCGAGATGCTAGTCCAGCGCTCGGCCTCCGCCATCGTTACATTTACACCGGCATTGACATAGTCTCCGACAGCCGTGCATTCCGTTTCGGAGATACAGGAAACTCCATGGAGCACGCTAGCTTCCGATCTGATCGGGTTCTGACTGGTCTGGATCGTCCATCCGGTTTCGCTGTATTTCTCCACGAGCGTTTCCTGTGGGCCACTAGACGGGAAATCTCCGCCAACGGCTGTGCATGCAATGGAGGATGTACAGGAGACGCCCAGAAGGATGTTGCCGGTTGCTCCTGTCCGGTTGGGGGTGGTCTTGATCGACCACGACGTGCCATTCCAGGCCTCGGCGAGAGTTAAGCGGACACCCGAGCTGTTGTCGTAGTCGCCGGTGGCCATACAGGCAGTGGTCGACGTGCACGACAGTCCAAGGAGGGTGCTGCTGGTAGCTCCGCTGGGGTTGGGCGGTGTTTCAGCGGTCCAAGAACTGCCGTTCCAGCGCTCTGCCAACGTGACCGAGGTCGAGCTCGTAGTGTAATGACCAACAGCTGTACAAGCCGTGCTCGATGCGCACGAGATCGCAGAGAGTTCGCTTGAGGTTGCGCCGGTCGGATTTGCCGTCGTCTGGGTGGTCCAGGAGGTGTCTGACCCGTCGTGACGAATACCGCGATAGCGATAGCGGCGATCGCGCAGGCAACGGCAACCGCCAACGACGTTTGAAGTACCTCAAAGTTGCGAGTTGCGCGACGCGCCTTCGCGCGACGCGCGTTTGCATTGAGAGATCTGTTGAGACGTCGGTTTGACATGCCATTGCACTGGTGTGGCCTCTTGTTCTGACTGCGGTCGCAGCAATGAGGCCGGTCACGCTCAGTGGCAGCCACCTCCTGGGAGCCAGGGTACGCCCTGTTAAGATGTGATCGGTTCTTGGGATTTCCGTTATGCGGTTGGTCCGCCCGGCGGTGCCAGAACGCAGTGATTTTCGGCGAAACGGGAGTAGCAGAGTCGAAGCAAGAGTCGAAGCGCAATGTTTCTTACTTGGGTAGGAGCACGCTCTGGATCACGTGACGACTGCCAAGAGCGCACGGTGTTGTGGCGATTGATCCACAATGCCCCGGCCCGGTTCACCGGACACTATGATCTGCTCTGGGTTGAGTGGACACGCTGATCTGGCCCTGGTTCCAGGCTTCGCGGGGTGCTCACGCCGGGTTATGGTCGTGGTCGTAGAACTGGTGGGGCCGTGTCAGCTCGGGCGTGGGAGCACTCCGAGCCATACCCAATAGTGTGTATCCATAGGTGTACACCTTCTGCTATGCTCGCACAATGAGTCCGCGTGTGGATGAGGTTCTTCCTACGCGAGAGGCACGGGCCAAGCTGCCTTCGCTTCTCGCTGGCTTCCGTGCGCGCGGCGCCGGCGCCGATCCGGTGGTGATCGGCGCGCATCGTCGCCCTGAGGCCGTCGTGCTCTCCTACGAGCGCTATCTGGCGATGCTGAGCGGCCGGGAGCGCGTCAAGGCCATCCTGGCCGACCGTCGAGCGGCAGGCTCCGGCATGAGCGAGGAGGAGGCGACGCGAGTGGCCGTCCAAGAGCAGCACGCCTCCCGTCGCTGAGTGCCACGGATCGTCCTCGACTGCAACGTCTTTGTCTCGGCGCTGCTCTCGCCCAAGGGCAGTCCGGCGCAGATCCTCGATCAGTGGGCCGACGGCGACTTCGATCTGGTTGTCAGCCCTCTGCTGCTGGCCGAGCTGGAGAAGGTTTTGAGCCGACCCAAGTTCCATGCCTCGATCGACACGGTCCATATCGACGCGCTTCTGACGGGCTTGATCGAGGACGCCGCGCTGGTCGACGATTCCTCAACGCGGTCTGGTCTGACCCCCGACCCCGGCGACGACTACCTTGTGGCGCTCGCTCAGAAGGCCGACGCGCAGTGCATCGTCTCTGGCGACGCCCACCTCACCCAACTCACGAATCCGAGCCCGCCCGTGCTTACACCGCGGGAGTTCCTCGAAGCCAGGAAGTAATCGCCGCCCGTCCTATTCGCCGTGGTACTTCCCGTGGTACTTCAGTGAGCGAATCTGAGCTGATCTGAGAGCACCTGAGCGCAGCTGACAAGCCTCATATCACCTGAGCTGAGGTCTGGGCGCGGTTTCGAGCCCAGTATCGCCCACTGCCGAAAGTATCAATTTGCAGGGCATTTCTGGTTTTGAAGCGCTCGTGGTATCCAGCGCTGCATAAGGCGCTGAGACTGCGGCGTGCCCTCAGCGTGACTGCGTCGATCAGCTTCCAGTCCTTGCTCGGCGGAGCCTCGCTCACACATCGATATTCGGTTGCCGACAGACTTCGTCCGCCGGGTTAGCCGTGCAGCGCGGTGCGTGTTGACTTGGGGGGCCGCCCCTGTCTGAGCCTCAAAGAACCCGCAGGATGTCCCCTGTAGATGCCCGTCGCACTGGGGATGCGGGTGCCGATCAGTCACGGTACCTACGGGCAGCGGCCAAAACTGGCGAGTAAGGCGGCGAGACGGCGACCCTGTGGCGGGCACCTTTGCCCATATCGGCACGGTAGGCGCCGGTCCTGTGTGGCATTTGTGGGCGGGCGGGGCGCCGTCTGGCGGCAGGGCTCCGACGCGGAACCGCTCTATCCCGCCAGAGTCCGGGTGAGGAACAGCGTGAGGTCGGTCCAGTCTACGTGTCGCGGACGGGCCGCCAGCTCGTGAGCGACAGTGTCGAGGATCGCGCCGAACTCGCCGTGGTCGATGCCGACCACGATCGCGCAGCCCGCGTGGGCGCGTTCTGCCTCAGCCCAGCGGCGTGTGATCACGGGGAAGTCCTTGACGTCGAACGTGACGAAGATTCGTCCTTCGGCCGCAGCCATCGACAGCAGTTCCTCGTCGGTGAACCTATCGAGCTCGCGCTCTTCGTCCGCGGCCCGAACGTCGTGACCCTGCTCGCGGAGTGGCCTCGCGACGCGCCGGGCCGAGATGTGCGCGTCGAGGAACAGCTTCACAGAGCGTCTGACGCTGGTCAGGGGTTGATGCGGCTGACGGCGATGAAGGGGAATTCCTCTTCGAGTTGCTCGATCGGCCGTCGGTTATCGACTATGGCCTCGTCGATCTCCTCGGGGAACATCTCGTAATAGTCGAGCGCCAGACGGATCTGGCGTTCGTTGGCGGAGCCGCCCTCGGCCATACGCTCGATCGAGCCGATGTCGCGATGGGCGTCGACGATCTGCCACACATCGAGCGCAGTCCCCACGACCCATGCGCGTCGCTCCCAGTCTGCGCCCTTGAACGCGATCCCCGGGAACAGCCTCGTCCGCAGCGCCTCCTCCGCGAGCGCCTCGACAATTGCACCCCTGCTGCGGCCTGTGCGCCTTGCTTCCCGATCGACAAGCGCCTCCATCTGCTTGGACAGGCGCATGCTGAACGGGGCGGACTTCGTAGCCATCACCCAATGGTATCACGGAAATTACGTAGTAATGCAACGAGTGATGACCGCCGAGCAACCTTCATCTCTGCTCACGCAACTCTGGGCGCGTGACGATGTCTTAGATCAGATGCGACGAGTCAGGGTACCCGCGATCTATGTATCGCTGATCGTCCTGTTTGCCAATCCGGCGCTGGTGCACGCCGCGGGTTTGAGCCGACCGATCGTCCTCCCGCCTGTTTTGGGAGCCGAAGAAGCACAGCGCAGTGTCTTCGCGATCAATGATTCTGGCCAGGCTGTGGTGGCGTATCCTTCTTACAGGGACGGTAGGCCAGTCGTGATCGTTGCTCGACTTGGGCGGGACGGCAGACTGAAGGACTCGCAGATTGTGAGCCTTCCGGCAAAATCCGTCAGTGCAGAAGGAGCGGAAGCCGGCGCGACGCCGCTGGAGATCGCGCTCGCGAACAATGATCGGGTGGCGCTGATCGACGCTAACTACGACGCCTGCTGTGACAGCGTCGGCGTCTCGAGCTGGAGGCTCGGCGCGAGCCCTCCGGTGCTCGCCGAGCTCTCACCGCAAAACGCTGAAACAGAGGTGATCAAAACCCCACAGGTCGCGATCGATGGCACTGGGCACGTGTTCACCGCGTGGGCAACGGAAAACCGAGAGACGTTCAGAGTGCAGGTAGCGCTCGCCAGGAGGGCCGGATATGACATGCGGACGCTCTATGCGTCCGCGCGCCTGTTCGGCATTGAACAGTTCGGGATTCAGCAAACCGGCTCTGGGGCACCAGTACTCAACTGGGTGAATGAACTCCCACCTACGTACGCTTTTGCTGCCGCCGCCGGGCAAGATGGCCAGTGGGGAGCGGTTTACAGAGGAGCTGTATCGTCCTTCGGCCCCGTGGATCTAGGTATCTACACTGGGTTTGCGACCGACACTGCCGGCAATCAGGCGCTGATATACGAACGGCGAGAAAGCCAGCTTTGGATGGTTCACCGTGCTGCCGGACACGCATTTGGGGATCCTCGACCGATCAGCGGTCTGACCGACGACGCGACCATAGCTGCAGGCGGACAAGGAACCCTGCTCGTAGCATGGATCCCCCATCGCCAGAATGCCGTGATCGTCGAGAGCGGCGAGATCCTAGGGAAACTGGGATCTCAGCAGCGCTTCGACGCTGCGACCCCTGTGGACCTCTTTGCGGCGGTGGATGATCGTGGTCGTGCAATCCTCGTGTGGGATGCACATCGCAGTGCCCACGGCAAGTCCAAGTCTGGCATTTGGCTCACGACCGCTGGGGCCAACGGTCGCTTTGGACGGCCGTTCATCGTGTCCAACCCACACCAGAGCTGCGCACTTGAAGGAGGCAATCCCCCGATCGTTCAGAGCCCAAACGGTTACGACCTGATCTCTTGGACATGCGGTCCCAATGAACACCAAACCAGATATATGGCTCGTTACACGCCATAGATCGGCAGATCGCGGATACTTCGCACGGCACGCGAGGCTCTCCCACGACCATGCCCAGGGTGCTCGCAACGAACGAACTGCAAGTGCACAGGGGAGGAGGATTGACCGGATCCGACGTGCGTTAGGGGGAAACGGCCGCCAGCTCCGGGCCCGATTCGGGGATTCTAGGAGGAAAGCCGTGCCCAAAAGGTGTCGATTTGCAGTGGTCGCCGATCACCTCCACTGCCGCGTTGATCGGGTAGCCCGAGCGAGGTTCGCTGGCAGGACGCGTCGCAATGACGTAGATGGTGCTTGCAGCTTTGCCACCACATTTCCCGTGCGGTACGGTGCCGACACTTACAAGTCGCAATCACTTGGAGGGCGCCGATGCCGGACACCACCTGCCACATGTCGATCTCGCTCGACGGCTTCGTAGCCGGGCCGGACCAGAGCCGGGAGAATCCGCTGGGCAAGCACGGCAGGGAGGTCCATAGCTGGCACCTCGGCGACGAGCGCGCGAACGACGCCGACGCGACGGCAGAGGGCTGGCTCATGCGACCGCGCGGCGCCTACGTCATGGGCCGCAACATGTTCGGGCCGATCCGCGGCGAGTGGGATGAGGACTGGGATGGATGGTGGGGCTCCGAGCCGCCCTACCACGCGCCGGTCTTCGTGCTCACCCACCACGCCCGCGAGCCGATCGAGATGGAGGGCGGCACGAGCTTCCACTTCGTCACCCAGGGCTTCGAGGCCGCCTACGCGCAGGCGCGTGAGACGGCCGGCGAGGATGGCATCGACATCGCGGGCGGCGCCTCGACCGTCCGCCAGGCGCTCGCCGCGGGAGTGATCGACGAACTCACACTCGACGTGGTCCCCGTCCTGTTCGGGTCCGGCGAGCGGCTGTTCGACGGAGTCGAGTCCCTCGGGTTCGAGCCGGTTGAGGTGCTCCACTCTCCGCTCGCCACGCACATCCGCTACCGGCGGGCGGGGTGAGGTGAGCTCCCCGCGCTACTCGCAGGCGTCGTCTGTCTCGGCTCACCCTCACACTCGGCATCGTCCACGCGAGCGTACGGCCTAGCGATGCCCCCGTTCGTGCACCGCCTGCGCGTCCGTTACAACGAGTGCGACGCCCAGGGCCATGTCTTCAACGCCAACTATTTCGTCTACTTCGACGTCGCTCTGACCGAGCTGTGGCGTGAGGCCCTCGGCTCCTACCAGGCGCTCACAGCCGAGGGCCTCGACCTGGTGGTCGCCGAGACAGGGGCGCGCTTCCGCGCTCCGGCGCGCTTCGACGACGAACTCGAGATCACGCTCGAGGTCGAGCGCCTTGGCAGCACCTCGATGGTGTCCGCGATCACGATCTCGAGGGATGGGGATACCCTCGCGGAGGGTCGCATCGTCCATGTCTTCGTGCGCGCCGAGCGCCTCGACGAGAAGACCACGATCCCCGATCACGTGCGGCGGATACTGCAGCCTTACACCGTCGAGGACCCCGACTCGCTCGCGACGAGCACGATCACCGAGAGCTGACCTCGAGGTCGCCGCCGCCCAGGCTTGCTGCGCACGCGTGATGACCGGCTTGGTCCGGCGCTGGCCATATTGTCTTGATCGTGGCGCGCACTCGACTGTACCGCGAGGGAAAGCTCGTGCTCGAGGATTTTCCGGTCGGGGACATCTCCGAGCACCTCGAGGACGAGGGCGCGTGCGTGTGGTTGGACTATTGCGACCCGACCAAGGCGGAGCTCGCGACGATCGCCGAGGAGTTTCAACTGCACCCGTTGGCGGTCGAGGATGCGATCAGCGCGCATCAGCGCCCGAAGCTCGACCGGTACGACACGCATCTGTTCCTGAGTGCCTATGCCGTGAAGCTGGATACTGAGTCTGGTGAGCTGGGCACGCACGAAATCGGCGCCTTCATCACGCAGCGTGCACTCGTCACGGTCCACATGGAGAAGGGCGCTCGGGTCGACTCGTTGCTCGCTCGCTGGGACGCGTCAAAGGAGCTCGCCAAGCACGGCGTGTCGTTCCTGCTCTGGGGTCTGCTGGACGACATCGTCGACGGGCACTTCGAGGCCGTGCAGTCGCTCGACAGCGAGATCGAGGCGCTGGAGGATCTTCTGTTCGATGACGCGCCGCGCAACACCGAGGTTCAGCGTCGGTCCTTTGAGTTTCGCAAGAGCCTGGTCCTACTTCGACGTGTGGTGCTGCCGATGCGCGAGGTCGTCAACTCGCTGATGCGCCGCGACTTACACGTTCTCGATGAGGGAATGGCCCCCTATTACCAGGACGTGTACGACCACGTGCTTCGCGCGACCGAGTGGACGGAGTCGCTGCGCGATCTCGTGAGCACGATCCTCGAGACGAACCTCACAATCCAAGGCAACCGGATGAACCTCGTGATGAAGAAGGTCACAAGCTGGGCGGCGATCATCGCCGTCCCGACGGCGATCACAGGCTTCTACGGGCAGAACGTGCCCTATCCCGGTTTCGCGTCTCATTGGGGATTCTGGTTTTCGACGGCGCTCATAATCGTGCTGTCAGGCGGCCTGTACCTGGGCTTCCGGCGTCGCGACTGGCTCTAAGCACGCAGGACTGCACACCGGTTGTGCGTTTGTTTGAGGATGGTCGGCCGTGGGAATGGACGGCCGTGGGTTAGACCGAAGGCAGTGTTACCGGCCACCAGCAGATGCGCCACGAACCGGGGCATCCCGATCTCGTGCGTGACGTGCGCGAGCTGCTGGAAGCGCTGAACTACATCGCCACGTTGGCGCCGGAATTCAGGCCGCCGCCGGCGGAACCGCAGGCGTTTCCGATGTCCAATCTGTTCGTCTACATGATGATGGCGCCGGCGGGGGAGGCGGCGTTCAGGCTCGAACGGTTCAATGATGCGCTACGCGCGATCCTGGGGGAGTGGTGCATGTTCCTCGACGGCCCGGCGAGCGCCGCGGTGCTGAACGAAGGCCCCGAAGGATGGCTCTCGCAGCCCGCGTACGCGCGCTACAAACTCGAAGAATTCGAGATTCCCGATCGCTCGAAGCCACACTGGGGCTGGGTCTCCTACAACGACTTCTTCCATCGTCAGATCAAGGCCTCGGCCCGCCCGATCAGCCAGCCGCAGGACCCGAAGGTGATCGTGTCGACGAACGATGGAACGGTCTCGCAGATCGCGCGCGGGGTGAAACGCTCGGACGAGTTCTGGCTGAAGGGCCAGCCATTCTCGCTCGTGAACATGCTGGCTGGCGACGAGGAATACGTCGAGCGGTTCGTCGGCGGAGACGTGTTCCAATCGTTCCTGAGCGGCGCGAACTACCATCGCTGGCACTCCCCGATCGACGGCGTGGTGCGCAAGGTGCAACGGGTCGAGGCGCTGATGTTCAGCGATGCCGAGGTCGCCGGCTATGACATCGAAGCGGGCACGAAATCGTTGGGCTACGAGGCTTCGGTGAAACACCCGCGGGCTGGTGTACGTCGAGAGCGAGGACCCGGCGATCGGCACCGTGTGCGTGATTCCGATCGGCATCACAGAGATCTCCTCGGTGAGCTTCGCCGTCAAAGAGGGCCAGACGGTGGGCAAGGGCCAGGAACTGGGTCGCTTCAGCTACGGCGGCTCAACGCTGGGGCTGGTGTTCCAGCCCGGCGCCGTCGATCGCTTCACCGTCGAAGCGCCCGTCGGTCCCAAGCAGCCGACGATCCAGGTGAACGCGCAGATCGCGATCGCGAAGTAACCGGCAGCCGCGAAACCGGGTCGAGCTCTGCTTTGCGTGGTTCGCCGAGGTAAACGGCGCCGCGGTGCTTCAGAGCGAATCTTGTGGGACATCGAGCTTGGGACAGTCAGTTCGGTGCGCCAACGAACTCACGTGCCGCGAGCCGCTGCTCGTGCTCGAAGGCCGGCGCGAGTCGCTGCAACTCCGGCGTGGCGATACCCATTGCCCGGGCCACCTCCTGCCAGCGCCCGGTCGCAGTACACAGCTCATCGACGATCTGGCGAGCCTGGCCCCCCGAGAGCCTGAACAGGCCGGCCACATTGAGCGCGGTGGTGAGACTGGCTTCCGCGTTGCGCTCATCGATCGCGGTGGCAAGTTGTTTGGCTGCGCCTTCGGGGTTGGGATTCAGATCGAACGCGGGCGAGAGTGACCAGCCTGCGGTGCTCTTGCGCAGGAAGCCGTGGTTGCGCAGGTGGTCGTCGGTGTTGGAGATCAGGATCGTGAAGACGATTCGCCGCCACAGCTCGTGTAGATCCGCGTTGACCGCCGGCGAGCGTTCTTCGATTGCTTCCGCAATTTCGAGGTAGCTCGCCTGCTCGCCGTCCCCGGCTTGGAGCATCGACATCGCACTCAGGTAGCCGACCCGGCCGCCCGCGTCACGGTCAAAGCGACGCACTACCAGCACCGGCCGATCCTCGACGACGTGCAGTTCGCGCTCAGGCACGTGGATGCCGCCGGCTTCTGCCAACTCGAGTGCGACGGCCTCCCATCGGATCACATCCCATTCGTCGATCTTGGGGGCTGGGAACTTGGCGATCCCAAGATGCCCATGCGCGTCGAGCACGTGCGCCTTCGGTCGCGCGCCGCCGAGCGAGCTGCCGCCGTGAAGCAGCAGATGCAGATCCTCGCTCGTCGGTTCGTCGCGTTCCAGCTCTGCAGATGCGTTCAACAGTCGCGGGAGCACGATCAGATCGGGAACTCCCTCGGCGTCGAGGGCGAGGTATCGCTCGCCCTCGCGCGCGCGAAACCGCAGCGCGCCTTGACGTAGGTCGTCGCGCGCTCCGAGTAGGAAGTCGATCTCAGCGGGGGACCGTTGTCGCCTGGTGGCTTCGCGGGCACGTTGCGCCTCCACGCGCCGGACGAGTCGCCGTCCCCAACCGTCCGGCGCGCAGTCCGACATCGCGCCGAACAGCGTCCGCCCGATGGCCGTCTGATGCTGCCCACTCTGCAGGGGCAGGCCGGGGTCGAGCTCATAAGCGCTCGCGCGCTGAAGATAATCCTCGCGATAGCTGAAGGTGGCCGACTCGCTCTGACCGTGGCGATGCGTCCACAGTCGTCCCGCCGGAAGGTCTTGCCCACCGATCTGGACGTCGATTTCGATCGGCTGCTCAACCATCGTCTGTCAGCCGCCTCGGGCGCACCCGCCGCGGCAGCTCCTGTTCTGAGCGTAGACGGCCGATGTCGCTGGCGAGCGGGTCGAGCGCGGTCACCAGAAGATCCTGGATGCCAAGGGCCCGCAGGATGCGCAGCAGGTTCTCGATGCTGACACCGCCGTCGCCCGCCTCGAGGCGCCGCACGACCCCTCGCGAGATGTCCGCTCGCTCGGCGAGCTGAGCCTGCGTCAGACCGCGTAGCTTGCGCCACGAAGCAACGCTTTCGGCCAGGTCGCGCTGCGCTCGACGGACCGCAGGTGGCGTCTGCTGTTTTGCGCTTTTATGCTCCATATATCGATCACTATAGATCATAACGATCTATATATCGACCTTTAGGGCGAGAATCTTAGTGTGGTGGGGACCGGGATCACCGCCTCCAGAACTCGCCATACCTATGGCATGGAGGGACAATCGACAACATGGCAGACCAGGTCCCCGCAGTGTGTGCTGTGCTCGACGCTATCGAAGGCCGTCGCTGGGAGCGGTTGACCTCTCTGCTGCATCCCGAGATTCACTGGACGACCGCGGCCGAAGAGGATCTGCACGGTCCGCGCGAGGTCGTGGCGCGCCTCATGAACGACCCGCCGCCGGCTCCGCCGTCCTTCCACGAGCTTCGCGACGGGCTGATGTGCCGCTGGATCGACTGCCCCGGATGAGGATCCGGCGGGCGGTCCGGCAACTATTCTGACATCGCCGCTCCGTCGACATCTAGGCTTCTGGCGGTCTCCGAGTCCACGATCGGTCGCGGCCGGCAACGCCGCCGAGGGCCGTCTCGTCGAGAAACCGATCGATCTGCTCGACGAGCGCCCGTGGGCGCTCCAGCATCACCAGGTGCCCGGAGCCCTCGAGCAGGACGGTCCTCGCCGTGGGGGCGTTGTGGTCGAACGATTCGAGGTCGGCTACAGGGACGATGCGGTCGTGGGCGCCGCCGATCGAGAGGATCGGACAGTGGATCTCCTCGAGGCCCTCATAGGGGTCGGAGCGACCGATCGCGAGGGCGGTGGGCAGCGCTCCGCGCGCTCCCGCGCCGGCGAGGATCGCGGCGACGGTGTCTGGCTGAAGGAGCGCCGGCCTGTGCGCGTAAGGCCACAGCGCCGCCCGCCGCAGGGTGGCGTGTGCGGCGATCGCGCGCTTCAGTTGCCTCGGCATGGGCAGGCCGCAGCTCAGCGCCTCGGTGTAGATCGCCACGGTGTCCGCCGGGCGCTCGCGCGCGATGCGTCCGATCTCGCGCAGGGCGAGCAGCTTGCTGAAGGTCTCGACGGCGCCCGCGAGCAGGATCAGGCCCGCCGTCAGCTCCGGGTGGCGCTTGGCGAGGCGCAACGCGATCGGCCCGCCCATCGAGTGACCGATGACGACCACTTTCTCGAGCCCCACCTCGCGGGCGAGCGCCGCGGCGGCGTCGGCGAACTGCTCCAGCGTGATCGGCCGCGGGCATCTGCGAGGCCCCGAAGCCGGGCAGGTCCAGCGCGATCGCCCGGCCGCGTCTCGCCAGCGAGGGCAGCAGCTCGGAGTAGTGCCGTCGGCAGCCGCCCAGGCCGTGTATGCACACGAATCCAAAGGCGCCCGCGCCGATGTCCACGTAGCGCACGCGCCGGCCACCGATCGAAGCGTCGTGTTCGTGTGAGCTCCAGTCGATCTTCGGCGCGGCGGGATCGGCCGGCCGGCCGTAATCGCCGTCGGCCGGGACACGGATCACGGCTCCTGCTCGGCCCGAGGGAGGCCCAGCAGGCCGAGCGCGAAAGATTCGCGCGCCCGATTGAGGACGTCCTCGAACTGGGCGTCGGTGAGGCCGAGGTTGCCGGGTCCGACGTGGCTGCAGATCACGCCGTCCCAGGCTGCCCACAGGAACCTCGCCATGCTCTGCGCGTCGACGGGCCGCGCGAGTCCTTCGTCGCTCATCGAGCGGATCTCGCCGGCCATGCGCTCGGTCTCCTCGCGGATGCGCCGCGCGACCCTCGCGCTGGCCGTCGGCGTCAGCTCGGCGCCGGGACGGTCCGGCGGCGGGAAGCGAAAGAGCTGGAAGTAGCCCGGGTGCTCGCGCGCGAAGCGCAGATAGCCCTCGGCCAGTCCGAACAGACGCTCGAAGGGGGAGTGACCGGCGAGAAAGCCCTCGTCGCAATAGCGCTTGTCTAGCTCTAGCGCCCGCTCGATCAGCGCGCCGTAGACCCCCTCCTTGCTGCCGAAGTGCGCGTAGATCGAACCGACCGCCACGTCGGCCTCCTCGGCGAGGTCCTCCATTGTCGTCGCCGAGTAGCCGCGGCCGATGAACAGCCGCTCGCCCGCGTCCCTGATCGCTGCGGCAGTGCGCGCTCTGCGCCGATCCGAGCGCGAGCCCTTGCGCTCGCTCGCCTCGACCGACGCCGGCTCTACGGAGGACATTTGCAATATTCTACCAGTGGTGTAGTCTCATTCTAGTTCTGTAATCAGACTTCAGAAAGGGGTGGGATGGAATGGCGCTGCTAGTGAAGCTCGGCATCTGCGAGCTCGCCGTCGCGGTGCTCTCGGGCTGGGCGATGGTCGCGACCGTCGAATGGCCCGATGCGCTCAAGCGTGCGGGATTTCGCCATCTCGGCCGCATCCGCCAAGCCCACCTCGATCTGCTGTTCATGGGCACGATCGTCACCGTCGTCGGCCTGGCCATCGATCCGATCCCCACCTGGGTGGCGATCCTGTTGGTCAGCGGCGCGTTCGTGCAACCCCTGACGTTCCTCCCGCTCGGCGTGCGCCCCGAGCTGGCGCAGACGCTCGCCTTCCGCGGGTTCAGCACCGTGCTGTTCCTCGCCACCTCCGTGGCGTGGGTCGCACTCGCGGTCATTGCCATCTCACGATAGCCACCTGCTGGGTGATCGGTGGTTCACGCGATGCAATCTGCGCTCGTCAAGCCATCCATCCAAGGGTGTGACACCAAGGTGTTACTATTTAGGGCGTGCCCACACACTTTGCGCGTATACCCATCACAAAGGATGCCGCGCTCGCTGAAGCGTTGGATCGTGTAGCGCCTCTTGTCGAGCCTGAGAAGCCGGCTGCGACGTTGGTGCACGACCTGGCGATTCGCGGCGCCGAAGCCTTGATCGCCGAGCATGGGGCAAACGCCGAAGCCGTCGAGCGCCTGATCGAGCGGTCGACTTCGGCCGATCCAGGGTTCGACGTCGATGTCGCCCAGCGGATCGACGAGTTCGCCTGGAACGCGTAGCCGTGGGCGACGGGCCTCCTTATGGGGGAAGGGTATTGATCGCCGACACCTCGGCCTGGGCGCGCGCGTCACATCCTCTCGTTCGAGACCACTGGGCACAGGCGTTGCGGGGTAAGCAGATCGCGACCTGCTTGATCGTGGCGCTGGAGCTGCTGTACTCCGCGCGCGACGCCGAGGAGTTTTCGGCGATCGAGGCCGAGCAGGCGCTCCTGCGCGAGGTGCCCGTCGCCGTTTCGGCGCAGCGCGCCGCGATCAGATCGCTGCGGGAGCTCGCCACGGGTGGGCCCGGTCAACATCGCGTTCCTCTCGCGGATGCCCTGATCGCCGCCGCTGCACAGGATGCCGGCGTCGACGTGCTTCACTACGACCGACACTACGATCGCCTTGCGCAGGTTCTCGGATTCACCAGCGTTTGGATTGCGCCCGCGGGATCCCTATAGGTCGGGTATCGTGTCAAGATGAACGACCGGCCAACGTGAGATTAACCACGATCGGTGAATTTTGCATTCTATGAGTATGATCGAGGTTCACGTCACAGGTGACAGCACGGCGCTCGTCGCAATCATCTCAGGCGCGACAGGCATCATTGGCGTCATTCTTGGAGGTGCTCTCGCATACGGGAGTGACTGGCTCACGCGAAAGCGGAGCGAGGACAAGGCCCGGAAGTACGCCGCCCGCCTACTCATAGAGCAGTTGGTGTGGTGCACCGTTACAATCGATCGGTGTCTTGAGCACGGCACCGAGGATGAATGGGAAGACCCGGCTGAGACACTTGCCGTTTGGAACGAGCATAAGGCAGCGATCGGTGAACTCGACCTTGAGGAGTGGACTCTGCTCGTAAAGCTGATGCGGCATCTCAAATCTTGGTCGGACGCTGAACTTGCTCCCAGCGACAACGCACTAAAACGACTGCAGGAGACTGCGAACGCTTCGGTCACGATGCTCAGAAAACACGTCGAGTAGCGACCCCGCTCTGGCGTGAGCCCATCCGATCCGGTCGGGCGAAGCGCGAAGTATGTGAAGGCTGATTCCTATGACGCGGATCACCAAAAGGTTCAATTCAGAATTTGAGATTCATGTAGAGTGCCGCGCATGCGAATCTCGCTGCGCACTCTCACGGCCGTGCTGCTGGCAGCGGTCACGGTCGCTCTACCAACGAGCGTTCAGGCAACCGCGACGCCGATCGCGACAGGCGCGAAGGTCTGCTATCGCGGCACACCGGCGCAGATCGGTGGCACCCAGAAGTGTCTGCAAGTCGGCGAGTACTGCGCCACACGTTATGAGCACCAATACGAGCGGTATGGCTACGAATGCAGCACCCGATACCGCCCGCCGCGTCTGCGGCGCAGGTAGAACCGCGAGCCCGTCGGCTCGTCAAAATGCCGCGATTCTCGCCCTGCGCGAATCTGCCCAAGCCCAGGCCGCCACGGCCATCCCCGCCGCGACGATCAGCACCGCCGGCCAGGCGCCGATCGCGAGCGCCAGCAGGTGTGAGCCCACGAACGCGCACAGCCCCACACCGACCAGTCGCACCGCCGTGCGCCGGCCGTGGCGACGCAGCCACTCACGTGCGCACCACAGCCCGCCGATCGCCAGCACGACGCCCCCGAGCGGACGCGATCCGGTACTCGCCGCGACCGCATAGCCGACGATCAAGCTCGCCGCCGCGACGGGCGCTGTGGGGATCGCGCGCACTCCTCACAGCCTAGCGAGCGTGTGGTCCCGGACGGCGCACGCGCCGTCCGGCGGGGCCTCACATGTGAGGCCCCGTGACGGGCCGCATGCGGCCCGTCAGCCGTCGGCGCATGCGCCGACGGTGGAGCCGCGCATGCGCGGCTCCGAGGGAGCGCCGCATGCGGCACTCCCGGCCATGCCGCATGCGGCATGGCCCACCCGATCAGATCGGCAGGCGGTACTTGCGCGTGTCCGGGCAGCGCTCCAGCAGGCCCAGCTCGACCAGCGTCAACGCGTAGCGGTGCGTCGTCGAGGGACTCATGCCGAGATCCTCGGCGATTTCCACGATCCCGCGCGGGCCACCGTCCGGGCCGAAGCACGTGAGGATCGACAAGCCCCGCAGCAGCGAGCGCGACAGGCGCGGGTCGACGGTCTCGATCGGCATGAAGCCCATCGCGGGCCCGCCCGCCCGTGAGCCGCTCGATCGCTTTCCGCCGCCGGTCTCCAGGGGCGCGTTGAGGGTCTCGGCGATCAGCCTCGAGATGCTCGGCGCGCTGCCGCGAGAGGCACCGCGCACGACCTCGTCGATCTGCGCCGGCGAGAGCTTGATGGAGATGGAGAGCGACTCATCGGTAGGCATCACGCGATCCTGGCACATGCAGACTACTGTCTCAAGGGCGTGTTTCTCAATCGATTCGGGATGGCCCTACCTGTTGCTTGTACATGCAATTATGTTGTCATGGGCAAGGTCGACGTGACGCACTTCACCGATCCCGGGTGTCCATGGGCCTACTCGGCGAGCCCGGCACTCGCGGTGCTGCGCTGGCGCTACGGCGAGCAGCTGAACTGGCGGCTGGTGACGATCGGGCTGGCCGAGGACCCGCAGCGATACGAAGATGCCGGGTATACGCCCACGCGCATGACGGTCGGCAATCTGAGCTTCCGCGATCGCTACGGCATGCCGTTCCTGGCCGAGCCCCGCGCACGCATCCCGGCCACGACGCGCGCCTGCCGGGCGATCGTGGGCACACGGCTGCTGGATCCCGCGCGCGAGCACGAGGTGCTGCGCGCCCTGCAGCTCGGCTGGTTCACGACCACGCTCGTGCTCGACCGGGACGAGGACATCCAGCAAGCGCTCGCTCGCGTGCCGGGGCTCGATGTCGAGGCGATAGTCGCGGCGATCGACCACGAGCGCACGGTCGCGGCGTACGAGGCCGACAAGCAGGAGACCCGCACGGCCGAGGGTGGGCCGACGCACGCCCAGGGAAAGGCGCGCCAGACCGACGGCCCGGTGCGCTACTCGGCCCCATCGCTGGTGTTCGAAAACGCCGGCGGACGCCTGGAGGCCGGAGGGTTTCAGCCCATCGAGGCCTACGACGTGCTGCTCGCGAACCTCGACCCCACACTCGAGCGCAGGGCACCGCCGGAGGACCCGACGGCCGCGCTGCGGAGCTTCCCCACCGGGCTCGTCACCCAGGAGGTGGCGGCGATCATGGCGCACAACAACATGCCCGCCCATCGCGACATCGCCGAGCTGGCGCTTGCCGAGCTGCTGGGTGTGGGCGCCGTTCGTCGTGTCGCGCTGGGCAACGACGCGCTCTGGCAGATCGCCTGATCGCACGCGCATCCACGCGTCCATTACGCGCGAGCGCGCCGGGCGGGTAGCCTCCAGCGCTGTCATGTCGATCACAGTTACCCTTCCCGACGGGAAGCCCCTGGAGCTCCCCGACGGCGCTACCGGCGCCGACGCCGCCGCGGCCATCGGTCCCGGCCTGGCGCGCGCTGCGCTCGCGATCGAGGTGCGCCGCTCGCCCGCCGATGGTGAGAGCGGCGCCGACGGCGAGCCCGAGGGCGCCCGACCCGAGGTCTGCGACCTCGCGCGGCCCCTGCCCGACGGTGCACGCATCGCGATCCTCACGAAGAAGAGCGGGGCTCAGGCGCTGCAGCTGATCCGCCACGACGCCGCCCACGTGCTCGCCGCGGCCGTCATGGAGCTCTATCCCGGCGTGCGCATCTCGATCGGCCCGCCGATCGAGCAGGGCTTCTACTACGACTTCGAGTTTCCCCCCGGCGTCGCCCTCTCCGAGGAGCAATTCCCCGCGATCGAAGAGCGCATGCGCGCGCACATCGGTGCGGGGGAGACCTTCGAGCGCGAGGACATCACACCCGCGCACGCGCGCGAGCGCTTCGCCGCCGAGGATCAGCCCTACAAGGTCGAGCTGATCGAGGACCTCGTCAGCTCAGCGACCGTCGACCATCCCCTGGAGACGGTCTCGCTGTACACCAACGGCCCCTTCACCGACCTCTGCCGCGGCCCGCACGCGCCCGGCACCGGCTCGATCGGCGCCTTCGCGCTGCAGTCCGTCGCCGGCGCCTACTGGCGCGGGGACTCCACCCGCACGATGCTCACGCGCATCTACGGCACCGCCTTTCACTCCCGCGCCGAACTGGCCGAGCACCTGGAGCGCCTCGAGCAGGCCCGCGCGCGCGACCACCGCAAGCTCGGGCGCGAGCTCGACCTGTTCGCCTTCTCCGAGGTCTCGCCCGGCGCGGCCTTCTGGCTGCCCGCCGGCACGCGCCTGTGGAACAAGCTCGTGGCGCTCTCGCGGGAGATGTCATCCGCGCGCGGCTACACCGAGGTCAAGACCCCCCTGATCTACGACGCCGAGCTGTGGAAGACCTCCGGGCACTGGGGCAAGTATCGCGAGAACATGTACCTCGCCGTCGACTCCGAGGGCGAGGAGATGGGCGCGGTCAAGCCGATGAACTGCCCCGGCCACGCGCACCTGTTCGCGATGCGCCGCCACTCCTATCGCGATCTGCCCGTGCGCTACTCAGAGCCGGGTCTCTTGCACCGCAACGAGCCCTCGGGCGTGCTCCACGGGCTGCTGCGCGTGCGCCACTTCGCCCAGGACGACGCGCACATCTTCTGCACCGAGGAGCAGATCCAGTCCGAGGTCGCCGGCTGCCTCGAGCTGGCCTTCGCGACATACGCGCTGTTCGACTTCGACCTGCGCCTCGAGCTCTCCACCCGCCCCGAGCAGCGCATCGGCGACGACGCCATGTGGGACCGCGCCGAGGGCGCGCTCACGACGGCGCTTCGGCAACAGGGCCTGCAGTACGAGCTGAACCCCGGCGACGGCGCCTTCTACGGACCGAAGATCGACATGCACATGACCGACTCGCTCGGGCGCTCGTGGCAGTTGGGAACAGTCCAGCTCGACTACTCGATGCCCGCGCGCTTCGGTCTCACCTACACCGGCGCCGACAACTCAGAGCACACCCCCGTGATGATCCACCGCGCCTGCTTCGGCTCCTGGGAGCGCTTCATCGGGATCATGCTCGAGCACTACGCCGGCGAGCTGCCGCTGTGGCTCGCGCCCGTGCAGGCGATCGTGCTGCCGGTCTCAGACCAGTACAACGACTACGCCCGCAGCGTCGCCGAGGACCTGCGTGCGCTCGAGGCCCACGTCGAGCTCGACGACCGCGGCGAGTCCGTCGGGCGCAAGATCCGCGACGCGGAGCTGCGCAAGATCCCCTACATGCTGATCGTCGGCGAACGCGAGCAGGCCGATCGCAGCGTGTCCGTGCGTGAGCACCGCAGCGGCGACACCGGCGCCGTATCGCTTGCGAGCTTCCACGAACGCTTGCGCGGAGAGCTATACTCGGCCCCGTTGAGACCCCGCCCATCCTCAGAGCGCGACGCCTAGAGTTCCAGCTTGACGCGTAGCAGCCAAGACAGCTAGTGCCGGTACCTCGCAGGTTCGACCGGCGCCCGCCCGAGCGGGACCAGACCAGGGTCAACGAGCGCATCCGCGTGCCCGAGGTGCGCGTAATCGACGACGAGGGTGCTCAGATCGGCGTGATGAAGACCCCCGACGCCCTCGCCTTCGCCCAGGAACGCGACCTCGACCTCGTCGAGGTCGCCCCCGAGGCCCGTCCGCCCGTCTGCCGCGTGCTCGACTACTCCAAGTACAAGTACGAGCAGGCCCAGAAGATCAAGCAGGCCCGCAAGCACCAGCAGCAGATCACCGTGCGCGAGATCAAGTTCCGCCCGAAGATCGCCCAACACGACTACGACACCAAGAAGCACCACGTCGAGCGCTTCCTGCGCCACAAGGACAAGGTCAAGGTCACCATCATGTTCCGCGGGCGCGAGGTCACCCATCCCGAGCGCGGCACGATGATCCTCGACCGCCTCGCCGAAGAGCTCACCGAGATCGGCGTCGTCGAGCAGCGCCCGATGCAGGAAGGGCGCAACATGACCATGATGATGGCCCCCTCCAAAGCCGTCCTCGCCGGGCGCTTCGACGGGACCGCGCCCGGCGACGCCGAGCCTGCCGCGGACGCCGAGGAGAACGGCGGCGCCAAGCCCGCCACAGGCGCTGCCGAGAACGGCGGCGCCGAGGCGAACATCGAGACCGCCGCGCCTCCCGCCGCCACAAACGGCGCCCAGAGCGCCGCCTCCTCGCCCGAGCCCTCAGCGGCCGCCGGCGAGGGCCCCGCGGCCTGAGTCAGACACAGCTCCGCCTCCCGCTCTCAGCGTGCCGGGCCGATCGTGCCGGGCATGTCATACTGTTGCGCTCGCCATGCCCAAGATGAAGACACATTCCGGCGCCAAGAAGCGCTTCAAGGTCACCGCCTCCGGCAAGGTGCGCGCCCGGCACGCCTTCACGAGCCACATCCTCGAGAAGAAGTCGCCCAAGCACAAGCGCGCGCTGGGCAAGCCCGCGATCCTCTCCGATCACGACACCCCGCGCGTCAAGAAGCTCCTGGGGGTCGGCAAGTGACCAGGGTCAAGCGCTCGCTGCACGCGCGCAAGAAGCGTCGTTCGACGCTTGAACAGACGAAGGGCTTCCGCGGCCAGGCGAACTCGAACTACAAGCGCGCCAAGGAGGCCCTGATGAAGGCGGACGCTTACGCCTACAGGGACCGCCGCAACCGCAAGCGCGACTTCCGCCGCCTGTGGATCACGCGCATCAACGCCGCCGCCCGCCAGAACGGGATGAGCTACTCGCAGTTCATGCACGGCCTCTCGCTGGCCGGCGTCGAGCTGGACCGCAAGGTTCTCGCCGACATCGCCGTGCGCGACGCCGACACCTTCCGACGTTTTGCCGAGACCGCCCGCGAGGCGTCGGCGTCGGCTGCCTGATCCACCAACCGACATCGACACGCCCCGGGCGTCGCTCCTAACGGACGGCGCCTTTTTTGTGCTCCCATCCAGACCACCACCAGCACACTCACCGACCACATCCGAATTCCCGCCACCTCCGCACGCGATGACGATCACCTCCCCCCACAACCCCCACCTCAAGGGCCTCCGCCGTCTCGCTCGCCGACGCGAGCGCGAGCGCCTCGGCCGTTTCGCCGCCGAGGGCGAGGATCTGATCCTCGCCGCGCAGCACGCCGGATGGCCCGAGCTCGAGGGCTACCGGGTGGCAGGCTGCGAGGTCGGCGGCGCGCAGTTCGTCGATGTCGCGCCCGGCGCGCTCGCCGCCGTCTCCACGCTCGGCTCGGGCACGCGCGCGATCGGCGTCTACGAGCAGCGCTGGCTCGATCGGCCCACCGGCCCGCTGTGCGTGTGCCTGCACGGCGTCCGCGACCCCGGCAACGTCGGCACCGTCCTGCGCAGCGCCCTTGCCTTCGGCGCTTCCTGCGTCGCTCTCGGGCCCGGCTGCGCGGATCCCTACTCGCCCAAGGCTGTGCGTGCCAGCATGGGCGCGATCTTCGCCGTCGCGCTCGCGCGGGTGGGTGAGACGCCCGAATTGCCGGGCGAGCGCGTCGCGCTGCTCGCCGGCGCCGGAGAGCCACTTGCGGAGCTGTGCTCCCGGCTCGATCATGCGAGCGGCGCCATGCCCGCGCTCACGCTGCTCGTCGGCTCAGAGCGCTCCGGGCTGCCCGAGGATCTCGTCGGGGCCTGCGAGCACTGCGCCCACATCCCCATCGCCGCCGAGTCGCTCAACGCCGCCATGGCCGCGACGGTGGCGCTGTATGAGACTACGACCCACCGCTTCACTAGGGTCCGGGCCTCATGATCGAGCGCATCGAAGAGCTGAGCGCGCACGCGCGCGCCGAGATCGCCGCCGCGAGCGCCAGCGAGGAGCTCGGGGAGCTGCGCGTGCGCTACCTCGGGCGCAAGGCCGAGCTGCCGCGGATGCTGCGCGAGGTCTCAGAGCTCCCGCCCGAGCAGCGCGCACTGCTCGGTAAGGCCGCCAACCTCGCGCGCCAGGAGCTCGAGCGCCTGATCGACGCGCGCGCCGGCGAGCTGAGCGCCGCCGAGCTTGAGGATCGCCTGCGCGAGGACGCCATCGACGTGACCCTTCCCGGCGCGCCCGCCCAGCCGCTCGGGCGCCTGCACGTCCTCACCGCCACCCGCCGGCGTCTGGAAGACGTCTTCCTCGGTCTCGGCTTCACCGTCATGGAGGGCCCCGAGATCGAGACCGTCCACTACAACTTCGACGCTCTCAACCACTCACCCACCCATCCTGCGCGCGCACGTACCGACACCTTCTACGTAGCGCCCGACACCGTGCTTCGGACACATACATCACCCATGCAGATCCGTGCGATGGAGGCCCATCCGCCGCCGCTGTACGTCGTCATCCCCGGGCGCGTCTACCGCCCCGACTCCGACGCCACGCACACGCCCCAGTTCCACCAGATCGAGGGCCTGGCTGTGGACGAGGACATCACGCTCGCCGACCTCAAGGGCACGCTGCTCGTGTTCGCGCGCGAGATGTTCGGCGAGACGCGCGAGGTGCGCCTACGTCCGCACTTCTTCCCCTTCACCGAGCCCAGCGTCGAGGTCGACGTCTCCTGCTTTCACTGCGACGGCCGTGGTCACCTGCGCGACGGCTCGCGCTGCTACCTCTGCAAGGGCGAGGGCTGGCTCGAGGTGCTCGGCGCGGGCGAGGTCGATCCCAACGTCTACTCCCACGTCGCCACCACCGAGGACAACGCCCCCGGCTATGACCCCGAGCGGGTGCAGGGCTTCGCCTGGGGCATGGGCATCGAGCGGATCGCCATGCTCATGCACGGCATCCCCGACCTGCGCCTCTACTACGAAAACGATCTGCGCTTCCTGGAGCAATTCTGATGCGCGTACCCGAGACATGGCTGCGCGAATACTGCGATCCCGACCTCGACATCGCCGGCCTGGAGGAGCGCCTGACGATGACCGGCACGAAGGTCGAGGCGATCCACCACCACGGCGTTCCTTCCACCGAGCACTTCGTGCTCGGACGGGTGCTCAGCGCCGAGCAGCACCCCGACGCCGATCGCCTGAAGGTCTGCGCCGTCGAGATCGACGAGGACGCGCCCGCGAGCATCGTCTGCGGCGCCCCGAACGTCGCCGCCGGGCAGACCGTCGCCGTCGCGCGCCCCGGCGCGCGGATGCCCGACGGCACCAAGCTCAAGCAGGCCAAGCTCCGCGGCGTCCTCTCCGAAGGCATGATCCTCGCCGCCTCCGAGCTTCAGATCGGAGCGGGCGGCGAGGGCATCATGGTCCTCGACGACGCCCAGCTCGACGCCGAGCTGGTTCCCGGCACGCCGCTTGAGGAGGTGCTGGCGATCTCCACCGACGTGATCGAGCTCGAGATCACCCCCAACCGCCCCGACTGCCTCGGCGTCTACGGGGTCGCGCGCGAGCTGCACGCCGCCACCTCCGCTCCGCTCGCACCCGAGCCCTGGCGGGATGACCCCGGCTCGCCCGGCGCTCTGCGCACGGCGCAGGTGAGCGTCGAGTGTCCCGATCTCTGCCCCCGCTTCACCGCGCGCGTGTTCGAGAACGTCACCATCGCCCCGTCCCCGCCCTGGCTCGCCGCGCGCCTCAGCGCCGCCGGGCAGCGACCGATCAACAACGTCGTCGACATCACCAACTACGCCATGCTCCTCACCGGCCAGCCGCTGCACGCCTTCGACCTCGACCTCCTCGCCGGCGCGCGCCTGACGGTCCGCCGCGCCCGTGAGGGCGAGCAGGTGGCGACGCTCGACGGGCAGACACGCACACTCGACCCAGAGATGGTCGTGATCGACGACGCCGAGGGCCCGACCTCGATCGCCGGGCTGATGGGCGGCGCGCGCTCGGAGGTTCAGCCGCAGACCACGCGCGTGCTGATGGAGGTCGCCAACTGGCACGGCCCCAACATCCACCGCACCTCCTCGGCGCTCAGTCTGCGCAGCGAGGCCTCCTCGCGCTTCGAGAAGGGCCTCGCGCCCGAGCAGTGCCTGTGGGCGCAGGCCGTCGCGACGCGCCTGATGATCGAGTGCTGCGGCGCGACGGTGATGCCCGGAACCATCGACATCGGCGGCGAGGGCCCGCCGCCGCCCGCGATCGGCCTGCGCGAGGCGCGCGTGCGCGCGATCCTCGGCATCGAAGTCCCGCGCGAGCGCCAAGCGCAGATCCTCGGCGCGCTCGACTTCCGCACCGACGAGACCGACGACGGACTGCTGGCGACCCCACCGCCCGTCCGGCGCGAGGACGTGACGCGCGAGATCGACCTGATCGAGGAGGTCGCCCGCATCGACGGCCTCGAGCGGCTGCCCATCACGCTACCGGCCCGCCGCGGCGCCGCGGGCAGCCTCACGCACGCCCAGCGCGTGCGCCGTGGCGCCGAGGACGCGCTCGTCGGCCGCGGCCTGCACGAGATCGTCGGCTGGAGCTTTACCGAGCCCGCGCTGCTCGACCGGCTGCTGCTGGGAGCCGACCATCCCCTGCGCAACGTCGTCGCGATCGAGAATCCGCTCTCCGAAGAGCAGTCGATCATGCGCCCCACGCTGCTCGGCTCGCTGCTCGACGCCGCCCGCCACAACCTCGCGCGGGGCGGCCCCGACCTCGCCATCTTCGAGTCCGGCGCCGTCTACCGACCCCGGCCCGAGGACTCCGCGCCCGATGCGAACGAGGGTTCTCACCCCAGGAGCGATCGCCCCGTCGACGAACACCACGCGCTCGGCGTGCTGCTCACCGGCGCACTCGCGCCGCCCTCTTGGCGCGGGCGAGCAGGCGAGGCCGACTTCTTCGCCGCCAAGGCCCTGCTCGGCTCGCTGCTCGAGCGCTTCCACCTCCACTGGTCGGTACGCGAAGCCGCACACTGGCCGTTCCTGCACCCAGGCCGCAGCGCCGAGGTGCTCGCGCGCTCGGGCACCGGCGAGCCGCTGAGGCTTGGCTTCCTCGGCGAGCTGCACCCGCGCGTGGCTGAAACCTGGGATCTCGGCCGCACGGCGACGTTCGCGATCGACATCGGCATCCTCGCGACGCTCGCCCCCGAGGTCGTCTCCTACACCGCCTTCGGACCCTTCCCGGCGCTGCGCCAAGACCTCGCGGTTGTCCTCTCCGACCGGGTGTCCGCGCGCGAGCTGCTGCACCTGGTGCGCAAAGCCGGCGGGGAGACTCTCGACGCGGCCAAGATCTTCGACGTCTACACCGGCGCCCAGGTGGGGGAGGGCAAGCGCTCCCTCGCCCTCGCCCTCTCCTTCCGCGCGCTCGATCGCACGCTCACCGACGAGGACGTCGCGCCCGTGCGCGAGCGGATTCTCGCCGCGCTCGGCGAGCTGGGGGGTGAGCTGCGTGGCTGAGCCCGCCCCTGTCCCCGCCACAGCCGCAGCGACCGCCGCGCAGACGTTCGCGCCCGGCTCACCCCGCGTGCTCGTCGCCGGCGCCACCGGGTTCGCCGGTGCGCTCGCCGCCGACCTGCTCTGGCGCCATCCCCGCTTCGAGCTCGTCGCCGTGACCGGGCGCTCGGAGGTCGGCCGGCGCCTGCACGAGCTCTATCCCCGCTATCGCGTACCGCTCACGCTCGAAGCACTCGACCTCGAGCAATTGGCGCTCGAACGCGATGCCGGGACGCCCCTGCACGCGGCCGTCGTCGCCTATCCGCACGCCGCCGCCGCGCCCACCGTCGGCGGGCTGCGCGAGCTCGGCGCGCGCGTCGTCGACCTCAGCGCCGACTTCCGCCTCTCCTCACTCGCCACCTACGAGCAGTGGTACGGCCCGCATCCCCGCCCCGACCTGCTCCCCGAGGCCACCTACGGCCTGACCGAGTTGCACCGTGCGCAGATCGCCGAAGCGCGGATCGTCGCCAACCCCGGCTGCTATCCCACCGCGGCCGTGCTCGCCCTCGCACCGCTCGCCCGCGCCGGCCTGATCGCCGACGTCGTGATCGACGCCAAGCAGGGCATCTCCGGCGCCGGGCGCACCTTCGACGAGACCACTCACCTCTCGATGGCCGGCCAGAACATCCTTCCCTACAAGGTCGCCGCCCACCGCCACACGCCCGAGATCGAGGAGCAGTTGGGGCTGCTCGGCGCGGGCATGCCCGTCCAGTTCCAAGCCCACCTCGTGCCCCTCGACCAGGGCGAGCTCGCCAGCTGCTACGTGACCACCACCCGCACGCTCGCCCCGGCCGAGCTGGTCGAGCTCTACGCCGACGCCTACGCCAGCGAGCCATTCGTCGAGGTCGTCGCCGAGCCGCCCGGCACGCGCGACGTGCAGGAGACGAACTTCTGCCGGATCTTCGCCGCGGCCGACCCGCACACCGGGAAGGTCGTCGTCCTTGCGGCGATCGACAACCTCTGGAAGGGCACCTCCTCGCAGGCCGTCCAGAACCTGAATCTGATGTTCGGCCTGCCCGAGACCGAAGGCCTCCTGTGAGTGCCGGCAACGACGTCTTCGGCGACCGGGCCTCCGCCGGTGCGCCCCAGCCGTTCTTTCACTCGCGCTGGGTGCCCGCGCCCGCGCACGTGCGCGACCTCGGTCCCGATGCCGGCCTGCCCGAGGGTTTTCGCGCCGCGGGAGTCGCCTGTGGGATCAAGCCCTCGGGCAACCCCGACCTCGGCATCGTCATCTGTGACTCCCCAGAGCCCGTCAGTGCCGCCCGCTTCACCGCGACCGGCACCCCCGCGGCGCCCGTCCTGCTCAGCCGCACGCGCTGCCGGCTCGACGGTCTGCGGGTTGTGCTCGCCAACTCCGGCTGCGCCAATGCCGAGACCGGTCAGCGCGGCCTGGACGATGCCGCCAAGACGCAGGGCGCCGCGGCGATTGCGCTCGGCGTGCAGCCGCACGAGGTGGCGCTCGGCTCCACCGGCGGCATCAGCTGGTACCTGCCCGTCGACGCCGCGCTGAAAGGCATCCTCGACGCCAGCTCCCAGCTGCGCCGCGAGGGCGACGGGGCCTTCCAGCAGGCGATCCAGACGACCGATGCCTTCGAGAAGCGCGCCAACCTCGAGGTCACGCTCCCCGCCGGCCCGGTGCGGCTGTCCGCCCAATGCAAGGGCGCGGGCATGATCTCGCCGAACTTCGCGACGATGCTCTGCTTCGTGCAGACCGACGCGGTGCTCACACCGCACACCGCCGACCTGTTGCTCGGCGTCTGCGTCAAGCGCTCCTTCGACCGCTGCTCCGTCGACGGCCAGCTCTCCACCAATGACACGGCGATCCTGATGTGCTCCGGTGCCTCCGGCGTGAACATCGACCCCGAGTCCGAGGACGAGCTGCGCTTCGGCGATGCGCTCGATGCGCTCCTGCGCGCACTCGGGATCATGATGGTCTCAGACGGTGAGGGCGCGCGGCGGATCGCGCGCGTGATCGTCCGCGGCGGGCACACCGAGGGCATCGAGGCCGTCGCGCGCCAGCTCGCCAACTCGCCGCTCGTCAAAACCGCTCTACACAGCGCCGATCCCAACTGGGGCCGACTCGTGCAGGCCGCCGGCGCTGCGCTCGCCGGACGCGACTGGTTCCCGGTGCCGCTGCCGCTGGACATAGCCATCGAGGGCATCCCCGTATGCAGCGCCGGCGCCGCGATCGACTACGACGAGGACGCCCTCGCCGAGGCCGTGCAGGCGAGCGAAGTCGAGTACGAGCTCACGCTGCCCGGTGAGGGCGCCGAGACGGAGGTCTTCTTCTCCGACCTCGGCCACGAGTACGTGACCATCAACGCCGACTACACGACATGAACACGCATGGCTGCGCCGGATCGGCGTCCTCAGTCGCTCGCGTGCCGAGCACGCCACGCTCCCTGCGTCCTTGCCCGACTTGCCCTGCGCGTCCATGTCAATTCCGACCAGAGAGGGAGGGCGGCAACCAATGCGCGATGTAGGCACGCTGCTCGAGGCGCTCCCGTACATCAGGGAGTTCCACGGCAAGACCGTCGTGATCAAGTACGGCGGCGCCGCGATGGAGGACGCGGCGCTGCGCGAGGAGTTCGCGCGCGATGTCGTCCTGCTCAAGTACGTCGGCCTGAACCCGATCGTCGTGCACGGCGGCGGTCCCGACATCACCGCCTACATGCAGCGCCTCGGCCTGCCCGTCGAGTTCGTCGGCGGGCTGCGCGTCTCCGACGAGTCCACCGTCGAGGTCGCCAAGATGGTGCTCGTCGGCAAGGTCAACACCGAGATCGTGCTGCGCATCAACCGCCACGGCCAGCCCGCCATTGGGCTCAGCGGCGATGACGGATCGCTCTTTCGCGTCTCCCGCCGCACCGCCCCCGGGGGCGAGGACATCGGCTTCGTCGGGCGCATCGACCACGTCGACGTCGACATCCTCAACCACGTCTCATCCGACTACATACCCGTGATCGCCTCCGTCGGCGCCGACCGCGACGGGAATTCCTACAACATCAACGCCGACGAGGCCGCCGGCGCGGTCGCCGGAGCGCTCGGCGCCTACAAGGTCATCTTCCTCACCGACGTCCCCGGCTGGCTGCGCGAGCCGGCCGATCCCGACTCGCTGATCGGACAGGCCGACACCGCCGAGATCCGCTCTGCGCTGGACGGGCTCGAAGGCGGCATGCGTCCCAAGCTCCAAGCGTGCGTCGACGCGATCGGGGCCGGTGTCTCCGCCGCGCACATCCTCGACGGGCGCCTCGCGCACTCGCTGCTCTTGGAGCTCTTTACAGACGCAGGGATCGGAACCAAGATCGAGGCCGCCTCATGACCAAGTATGTCCATGAGGGAAGCGAGAAAGAGTGACACTCTCGGAGCTGCAGACGCTCGAGCGCGAGCACGTCGTCCCCTCCTACGCGCGCTCCCCGGTGCAGTTCGTGCGCGGCGAGGGTCCACTGCTGTGGGACGAGCAGGGCAACGAGTACCTCGACTTCCTCTGCGGCATCTCCGTCACGAACGTCGGGCACTGCCACCCGCGCGTGGTCGCCGCCGTGCGCGAGCAGGTCGGACGCCTGCTGCACGTCTCCAACCTCTTCTACACCGAGCCCGCCATGCGCCTGGCCGAGCGCTTGTCCGAGTCGAGCCTCGGCGGCAAGGTCTTCTTCTGCAACTCCGGCGCCGAGGCCAGCGAGGCCGCGATCAAGCTGGTGCGCAAGGCCCGCCCGAGCGGCGACGTCGTCGTAGTCCACGGGGCCTTCCACGGGCGCACCTACGGCGCCCTCTCGGCCACGCCTCAGGAGGCCAAGCAGGCGCCCTTCGCGCCGCTCGTCCCCGGCTTTCGCGCCGTCGATCCCAGCCCCGAGGCGATCGCCGGCGCGGTCGACGCGAACACCGCCGCGGTGCTGCTCGAGCCGATCCAGGGCGAGTCGGGTGTCAACGTCCTCTCGCCCCAGACGCTCCAGGCCGCGCGCGCGGCCTGCGACGAGCACGGTGCCGCGCTGATCTTCGACGAGGTCCAATGCGGCATGGGGCGCACTGGCACGCTCTGGGCCTACGAGCAGATCGGCGTGCGACCCGACGCCATGACCACCGCCAAGGCGCTCGGCGGCGGCCTGCCGATCGGCGCCCTCATCACCGCCCCGCACCTGGCCGACGTGCTCCAGCCCGGCGACCACGGCTCCACGTTCGCCGGCGGTCCCGTCATCGCCGCCGCCGCGCTCGCGGCACTCGAGGTGATCGACGATCCGCAACTGCTCGCGCGCGTGATCTCACTGGGCGAGAGGTTGCGCGCCGGCCTCGAAGCCCTCCCGCACGTGCTCTCCGTACGCGGACGCGGCCTGATGCTTGCCTGCGAGCTCGACCTCCCCGCGCCCGATGTGGTCCGCTGCGCGCTGCTCGAGCAGCGGTTGATCCTCAACGCCACCGGGCCCACGACAGTGCGCCTGCTGCCGCCCCTGATCGTCGGCGAGGACGAGATCGACACGGCGCTGCAGCGCCTGGGCACGGCGCTTGACGCAGGCGACGGCGGATAGGGTTCGCGCCTCGATGAGCACCGACGCACCTGAGCAGGGCTTCCCCCCGCGCACCGCCTCCTATGAGGCCGACCCCGAGCAGGTCGCTCGCGTGCTGCTGCTCTACTCCGGCGGCCTCGACACGAGCGTGATGCTCAAGTGGATCCAGGACCGCTACGGCGCCGAGGTCGTGTGCCTGACCGTGAACCTAGGGCAGCCCGGCGAGGACTACGAGGTGATCCGCGCCAAGGCGCTGCAGCTCGGCGCGCTGGACTGCCACGTCGTCGATGCGCGCGAGGAGTTCGCGCGCGAGTACCTGCTGCCGGCGATCAAGGCCAACGCGCTCTACGGCGGCGGCTACCCGCTGTTCACCGCGCTCGGGCGCCCGCTGATCGCCAAGCTCGCGGTACAGCACGCGCGCACCAGCGGCTGCGACACGATCGCCCACGGCTGCACCGGCAAGGGCAACGATCAGGTGCGCATCGAGGCGACCGTCGCCACGCTCGCGCCCGAGCTGCGCACGATCGCGCCCGTGCGCTCGTGGCAGATGGGCCGCGAGGAGGAGATCGCCTACGCCCGCGAGCACGGCATCCCTGTCAAGGGCGGCACCGAGATCGCGCCCTACTCGATCGACGACAACCTCTGGGGACGCTCCTCGGAGGGACGCTGGATCGAGGATCTCGATCACGCCCCCGAGGACGACGTCTTCCAGCTCGTCACTCCTCCTGAGCAAGCCCCCGAGCAGGCACAGACCGTGGAGGTCGAGTTCGAGCGCGGGGTACCCGTGGCCCTCGACGGCGAGCGCATGGAGCCCGTGCATCTGATCGAACGGGCTGCGGAGATCGCCGCCCGTCACGGCGTCGGCATCATCGATCACATCGAGGATCGCATCGTCGGCTTGAAGGTCCGCGACATCTACGAGGCTCCGGCGGCCGCGCTGCTGCTCGCCGCCCACCAAGAGCTCGAGCGCCTGGTCTGCACGATCCACCAGAACCAGTTCAAGCCCCAACTCGACCACCAGTGGGCTTACCTCGTCTATGCCGGGCTGTGGTGGGAGCCGCTGCGCTGCGACCTCGACGCCTACATGGACAGCGTCAACGAGCAGGTGACCGGCACGATCGGACTAAAGCTCTATCGCGGCAGCGTCCGTGTGGTCACGCGCTCCTCGCCGAACGCCGTGTACGACGCGAGCCTCGCCTCGTTCTCGCAGTCCGGCGGCCTCTTCTCGCAGGCCGCCTCCCCCGGGTTCATCGAGCTGTTCTCGTTGCAGTCGCGCATGGCCTGGCGCCTTCGCAACGACTCCTGAGCCCCTCGCTCGCGCGGTCTCGAGGCGTCCGGTCGGAGACATACCCTACGGGTAGTCAAATGATCGCCGAGGGATCTTCTTCATCGTCACAGACGCCCGTCCCGCGAGGAGGCTCCTCGCAGCCACCGACCGAGCGCGACCTGCTCGCCGAGCGCCGCGCACGGCGCGCCGCCGAGGAGTCCGGCGAGAATGCCCTCTTGCGCCGTGCCGAAACGGCCGAGGCCACCGTCAAGACGCTCGAGGGCCACGTCGCCAGCCTGCAGCTTCGCTTGGAGGAAGCCGAACAGGACGGACGACGCACCGCCGAGCTCGCACAACGCCTCGAGAACGTCGAGGACGCGCTCGCCGCGATCCGCGAGAGCCACCGCCGCATGGCCGGAACCGTGCACGAGCTGAAGGGCGTGGCGATCAGGCTGAGAGCATCAGTGGACGCACAGCCCGTGCAGGAGTCCCCGTCCGCTCGTCCCCGCAGCGAGGAGATGGCAGACGCGCTCGCCGCGGCCGTCGAGCGCCTGCGCGCGCGTGCCCAGGAGAGCGTTGTCGAGCAGCCGGAAACGACACCCGTCGCGGCGCCCGTGCAGCGCGTCTCCGCACAAGCACAGCGTGTCGCTGATCGGCCGCTTGCGGTTAAGACGCAAACAGCGGCGCGGGCGCTGAACGTCCGCCGCCGCGGACCCTAAGATCGCATATCGGTGTCCGTCCCAACCTGCGCCCACCTGCACGTCCACTCCGAGTACTCGCTGCTCGACGGGGCGTGCAAGATAGAAGCGCTGGCCGCGCGCGCCGCGGAGTTCGACCAGCCGGCGCTCGGTCTCACCGACCACGGCGTGATGAACGGCGCCGTCGAGCTGCACAAGGCCTGCGCCAAGCACGGCGTCAAGCCGATCGTCGGCTGTGAGATCTACCTCGTCGACGACCATCTCGCCGCCTCCGCCGGCCCCGGCTCGCCGAAGGTGGAGCGCAATCACCTGACGCTACTGGCCGCAACCGACGAGGGCTATCGCAATCTCGTCAAGCTCTCCTCGGCGGGCTTCCTCGAAGGTCTCAACCGCGGTAAGCCGACCGTCGATCTCGGGCAGATCGAGCGCCACGCAGGCGGCGTGATCGCGCTCACGGGCTGCCTGGCCTCCCGCTTCTGCCAGCGGCTGCTGGAGGACAGACCCGACGACGCCCGCGCTCACGCCGATGACCTGCGTCGCATCTTCGGTCCCGAGAACGTCTACTTCGAGGTGCAGAAGAACGGGCTCGCACCTCAGGAGAAGTGCAACGAGGGGATCGTGCGGATCGCCGGCGAGCTCGGCGCCGGGCTGGTAGGCACCGGCGACGTCCACTACCTGCGTCGCGAGGACTACGACCATCACACCGCGCTTTTGTGCGTGCAGACCAAGAGCACGCTCGCGGCGCCGAAGATGACGTTCGACACGAACGAGTTCTTCTTGCGCGACAACGCTGAGATGGCCGAGGCCTTCGCGCAGTGGCCCGAAGCGATCGCCAACACGTTGGAGATCGCCGAGCGCTGTTCGGTGGAGCTCGAGCTCGGCAAGCAGTTGATCCCCAGCTACGCGACGCCCGATGGCTCCGGCGAGCGCGACTACCTGCGCGCGCAGGTGCTCGAAGGTCTGCAGACCCGCTACGGCGCGCCACCGCCGGCGCAGGCACTGGAGCGCATGGAGATGGAGCTGGGCGTGATCGACCGGATGGGCTTCAACGCCTACTTCCTGATCGTCTGGGACTTCGTGCGCTACGCCAAGGAGAACGGCATCGCCGTGGGCCCCGGGCGCGGTTCCGCGGCCGGCTCGATCGTCGCCTACTGCCTGCAGATCACCGATGTCGATCCGCTGCGCTACGACCTCCTGTTCGAGCGCTTCCTGAATCCCGAGCGCGTGTCGATGCCCGATATCGACATCGACTTCTCCGTGCGCGGGCGCGAGCGGGTGATGAAATACGTGACGGAGAAGTACGGGCGCGAGTCGGTCGCGCAGATCGTCACCTTCGGCAAGATGTTCCCGCGCGCTGCCACCCGCGACGCGGCGCGGGTGCTGGGCCTGGACTACGGCACCGGCGACCGTCTGGCGAAGCTGATCCCCGACCCGATTATGGGTCGCTCACCGTCATTCGAGGAATGCCTGAAGCCGGGGCAGCCGCTGCGCAAGGCCTGTGACGAGGAGCCGGTGGCCAAGCAGATCATCGATGTCGCGCAGGGCCTCGAGGGAATCGTTCGCAACAGCTCGATCCACGCCGCCGCGGTCGTGATCGCCGACCGTCCGCTGACGGACATCGTGCCGCTGCAGCTCGCCGACGCCGGTGCGGGCGAGAACGGTGAAAAAGCGTATCGCACGGTCACCCAGTTCTCGATGAAACCGATCGAGGACATCGGCCTGTTGAAGATGGACTTCCTCGGTCTTCGCAACCTCGACGTGATCGAGGACGCGCTGGACATCATCGAGCGCTCCACCGGCGAGCGACCGGATTGGACAACGGTCCCGCTCGACGATCAGAAGACCTATGAGATGCTCGCCCGCGGCGACTCGATCGGCGTGTTCCAGTTCGAGTCCGAGGGTATGCGCGAGGCCTTGAAGAAGGTGCGTCCGGACGAGTTCAACGACCTCGTCGCACTGAACGCGCTCTACCGCCCCGGTGCGATGGATCAGATCCCCGTGTACGCCAAGGGCAAGCACAACCCGCAGTCGATCTCCTATCCGGACGAGCGCCTGCGGCCGATCCTCGAGTCCTCCAACGGGGTGATCCTCTACCAAGAGCAGGCGATGCAGATCTCCAAGGAGCTAGCCGGCTTCTCGGGGGCCAAGGCCGACGATCTGCGCAAGGCGATCGGCAAGAAGAACCGCGCCGCGATGGCGGCGCTGAAGCCCGAGTTCGTCGAGGGCTGCCGCGCCTCTGGGACGAAGTCCGAGGTGATCGAGTTCCTGTGGCAGACGAACGAGAAGTCCGCCGACTACTCGTTCAACAAGAGCCACGCCGCCTGTTACGGGCTGATCGCCTACCGCACCGCCTGGTTGAAGGCCAACTACACCGCCGAGTACATGGCCGCGCTTGATCTCCTCGGTGATGTCCACCAAGGACAAGGTTCCGTTCTTCGTCGCCCGCTGCGAGGAGATGGGGATCGAGATCCTGCCACCCGACGTGAATCTCTCAGACCACCAGTTCATCGTCGGCGCGCCGAGCGTCAAGGGTGGCATCGGCAACATCCGGTTCGGCCTGGACGCCGTCAAGGGGGTCGGTTACCAGGCCGTGGAGGCGATCAAGCGCGCGCGCGAGGAGGACGGCGAGTTCGCCTCGCTGTGGGACTTCTGCGAGCGGGTCGACAGCCGCGCTGTCAACAAGAAGGCGATCGAGGCGCTGATCAAGTGCGGCGCGCTGGGCTCGACCGGCGCGAGTCGCAAGGGCATGCTCGGCGTGCTCGAGCAGGCGCAGGCCGCCGGGCAGAAGGCCCAGCAGGACGCGCAGATCGGCCAGGGTTCGATCTTCGACCTCGCCCCCGAGCCGGGCGCTCCCTCCCCCGGCGCCGGCGCCGGCGCGGCGGGGGCGGGTTC
This sequence comes from uncultured Solirubrobacterales bacterium, assembly GCA_963714025.1. GTDB lineage: Bacteria > Actinomycetota > Thermoleophilia > Solirubrobacterales > Solirubrobacteraceae > Palsa-744. Next base: position 510,094 of record OY970221.1, on the reverse strand, counting down.
GGCGAGGGTGCGGCGCAGGGGGCCCAGCGCCCACGTGAACGCCTTCTCACGGCCGGCGCACCCCCCGATCCCCGTGGAGGAGTTCGAGCAGGCGGAGCTGCTCGCGGTCGAGAAGGAGGCGATCGGCCTGTTCGTCTCAGCGCATCCCGATCAAGCCGCTGCGCGAGATTCTGCACGCGCGCACCGACTGCCAGCTGGCGGCGCTCGCCGACCGCCGTGACAAGGATTGGGTGACGGTAGGCGGGATCATCGTCGAGGCCAAGCGCATCCGCACCCGCTCGGGCGATCCGATGATGTTCGCGACGCTCGATGACCTCGGTGGCGCCGTCGAGATGCTCGTGTTCGGTAAAGCCCTCTCCGAGCACGAGGCCGCGCTCGCGGTCGACCAGGTCGTGCTCGTGCGTGGACGAGTCGATCACAAGGAAGCCGGCAAGACCTGCATCATCGTCCAGAGCGTCGAGGTGTTCGCCCCGAGCGAGCAAGAGATCGAGGAGGCCCGCAAGCAGGCCGACGCCGACGCTCGCACGGCCGTCTCGCTCGCCAAGCCGATGTCGGTGCGCGTGGATCTCACCGGCGTCTCCCCAAGCGCGATCGAGGAGGTCAAGCAGCTGGTCGGCGACTACCCCGGCCCGGCCGAGGTTTGGATCGAGATCGCGGCCGCCGCCGGGATGCGACGGCTGCGCCTGGGCGAGGCCTATCGTGTGCAGAACACGCCCGAGCGTGCGCGCGGAGCTGGAGAGCATCTTCGCCTGCGCGCCCCCGGTCGCGCAGGCCCTCGCCGGCTGAGCCGGCTCTCGACCTGTCCGAAGCTTCGCCCCGCGCCCGCACGGGCGGGCCGCGCGACTACTTGCCCTTACGGGCCCGCAGGCCCCGCTCGCGCAGCTCCATCGCCAGCTCGACTTCCTTGCGCGAGGGCCCTTCGCGGTTCTCGCCCGGCGTCTCCAGCACGCACGGCAGCCTCTGCAGGCCCGGAGCCGACAGAAACGCCATGCAGCCCTCCTCGCCGAGCTCGCCCGCACCGACGTTCGCGTGGCGATCGCGGTTTGATCCCAGCGGCGTTTGCGAGTCGTTCAGATGCAACGAACGCACGCGTCCACGGCCAAGCGCGCGCGTGCATTCGCGCTGCACCGAGCTCATGCCGGCAGCAGTGCGGATGTCATACCCCGAAGCCAGCAGATGGCAGGAGTCCAGGCACACCCCCAGGCGCCCGTCCCCACCGGCCGCCTCCAGCAGCCCCGAGAGCTCCTGAAAGGACCGCCCGAGCGTGCCGCCCGCACCTGCGGTGTTCTCCAGGTGAAGCTCACAGTCCTCGCTGTCAGCCAGCGCCTGTGCGATCGTCTCACCGGCGCGCGCGATCGCCTCGCCCACGTCCCCGGTCTTGGCCGAGCCGGGATGGAGCACCACCCCGGCGGCCCCGATCGCCTGACCCACGCGCAGGGAGTGGGTCAGCGACGCCAGCGATTTGGCGCGGATGTCGGCATCGTCGCTGGCGCAGTTGAGCAGATACACCGCGTGGATCAGCACCGCGCCGATCGGGCTCGCGGCCATCGCCTCGCGAAACGCCTCGATGTCCTCGTCCTTGTAGGCCGTAGGGCGCCACATGCGCGGCGACTGGTTGAAGATCTGGATCGCCTCGCAGCCGCGCTCCATCCCGCGTTCGATCGCTTTGGGCAGGCCGCCCGCGGGCGAGACGTGCGCTCCGATTAGCATGGCGGCGATCTTATGACTTCTGCCTCCCAACAGACCGGCGACGCCGCGCGGCCCATGCGCGTGAGGTTCGCGCCCTCGCCCACCGGGGCGCTGCACATCGGCGGCGCCCGCACGGCGCTGTTCAACTGGCTGCTTGTGCGCCACCACGGCGGGCAGATGGTGCTGCGCATCGAGGACACCGACCGCGAGCGCTCCACGCCCGAGAACGTCGAGCAGATCCTGGATTCGCTGCGCTGGCTGCAGCTTGACTGGGACGAGGGGCCGCTGATGCAGTCAGAGCGCGCCCCGCGTCATGGCGAGGCGCTGCAAGCGCTGCTCGACGCCGACCTCGCCTATCGCTGCAACGCAACCGCCGAGGACGTCGAGGCCTTCAAGCAACTGCACGGCGCCGAGCGTGGCTTTCGCGGCGAGGGCGGGCGGGCTATGAGCAGCGGCGCCGTGCGCCTGCGCGTGCCCGCGCAGGGCGCGACCGTCGTGCACGACGCGATCCGCGGCGACACGCGCTTTGAGCACGTGCATATCGACGACCCCGTGATCGCCCGCGCCGACGGCTCGGTGCTCTACAACTTCGCGGTCGCGATCGACGACCTCGACGCGCGTATCACCCACGTCGTGCGCGGCGAGGACCACCTCTCGAACACGCCCAAGCAGCTGCTGGCGCTCGAAGCGGCGAAAGCCGTGGGCCTGGGCACGGACGCGCCGCTGCCGCAATACGCCCATCTGCCGCTACTGCACGGCCCCGACGGCAAGAAGCTCTCAAAGCGCCACGGCGCGGCCTCGGTGGGCGAGCTGCGCGAGGCCGGCTACCTGCCGGCGGCGGTCCGCAACTACATGGCGCTGCTCGGCTGGGGCGCAGGCGACGATCAGACGGTGCTCTCCACCCCGAGCTGATCGAGCGCTTCACGCTTCAGAGCGTCAGTCGCAACCCCGCGCGCTTCGACGAGGTCAAGCTGCGCTGGCTGAACGGCGTCCACATCCGCCGGCTGCCCCTCACAGAGCTCCTGCAGGCGATCCGCACATATCTCGATGGCAGTCCCCATGCGGGATTTCGGGATGACCCACGACTGCAGCGCGCCGTCCGGATCAGCCAGGAGAAGATCCACACGCTGGCCGACTTCTGGTCGCTCACAGGACCACTGCTCGATCGGCCCGTCGAGGACATCAAGGCGCGCGAGCGCTGGCTCGACGAGCAGGGCCAGGCGATGCTCAGGCGCGTACGGGCCGCCCTGGCGGAGCTCCGGAGCTTCGAGCAGGCCGATCTCGAAGCCGCCCTGGAAGGGCTGATCGAGCGCGAAGGCGTAAAGCCACGCGACGTCTACCAGCCGCTGCGGGTGGCGATTGCGGGGACGACCGTCTCACCGGGCATCTTCGAGAGCGTCGGGCTGCTCGGACGCGAGCAGACGCTGAGCCGGATAGACAGCGCCCTGAGTTCGTAGGCGCCCGCGCGGCGCGTGCTCGCTAGAGACCCGCAAACAAGCACGCAGAGCGCCGCAAATCCAGGCGCGCGGCCCGCGGTGCAATATTTCTCTCAACCATCCGTCCAGGTCTGCCGATAGGGGACTCGACGATGCCAGCAGCAGCCACCAAGAGCAAAAATGCCGCCCGCAAGGCCCCGCCGAGCGCAACGCGTGAGCGCCCCGCGCTCAAAGCCGTCGCCACGGCGCCGCAGGCGCCCGGCACGGCGCCTCCAACCCCCAGACGCCTACGACGCCGCGCCTTCAACGCCGCCAGGGTGAGGGCCACGGTCGTAGGCTGACCAACGCATTCGAGGCGCTCGAGGCCTTCCCCGCCCTCGCAGAGTCGCGCAACCGTCTGCTCGCGGTGGTCGAGAAAGACAACGTCGCCACCGCCGACATCGTCACCGCAGTCGAGTCCGACGTCGCACTCAGCATCGCCGTGCTGCGCGTCGCCAACCAAGTGAGGGGTCGCAGCGGGCGCGTGGAGACGATCGTCGGGGCAGTCGAAGCGCTCAACGAGCAGACCGTGCAGGCGCTTGCCGCGCGCGTAAGGACATTTGACTTCTTCGAGCGCTCGAGCGTGTGGGACGCCGCGCCCGAGCGTTTCCGGCTGCACGCGCTCTCCACCCAGCATGCAGCGGATCGCCTCGCAGCCGAGGTCGGCTATGAGCACCGCGATCGCCTGAGCGTCACCAGCCTGCTGCACGACGTCGGCAAGCTCGTGCTGTTGCATGCCTATCCCGGCTATCCCGGGCAGGTCCACCGCGGCGCCAAGACGCCCGAGGAGCGCATCCACCAGGAGCGCCGCGAGCTCGGCGTCGACCATGCCCTCGTCGGTGGCGTGCTGATCCGTCGCTGGGGACTGCCCGGCAACATCGCCACCGCTGTCGAGCGCCACCACAACCCCGACGTCGAGGGGGAGGTCGCGTTCGTGCGCCTCGCGGACATGCTCGCCCACTACGAGCAGGGCTCGGTCGTCTCGCCCGGAGAGATGCTGCAGACCGCGCGCGTGGTTGGCCTTGGAGCCGATCAGCTGCGACGTGTGATGTATGAGCTCCCGAGCGTCAGCGGTCAGCGCCAGCGTCACGTCGATCCCTCGCCGCTGTCCGGGCGCGAGCTCGGCGTGCTCCAGCGCCTCGCCGAAGGCAAGGTCTACAAGCAGATCGCCCACGAGCTCACGCTCTCCACGAGTACCGTGCGCACGCACCTGCACAACATCTACGGCAAGCTCGGAGCGGTCGATCGCGCGCAGGCAGTGCTGATCGCCACCGAGCGCGGTTGGTTGTAGTTCCCTAGCATCGCCCTAAGCGATGCTCTCGATCACCAGCAAGTCGCCGTATGCCGTGCTCGCGCTCGCCGAGCTCGGCCGCAGCGCAGGCTCTGACCCGGTGCCGATCGGGGAGCTTGCGCGCCGGCGCGACGTTCCCGTGCAGTTCCTGGAGCAGTTGTTCGCCGTTCTGCGGCGCGCCGGGATCATCAGCTCCCAGCGCGGCGTCAAGGGCGGCTACCGTTTCGCGCGCGAGCCCGCGAGCGTGACCGTGCTGGAGATCGTCGAGCTGCTCGACGGCCCGCTCGGGCGCGATGCCACCGGCGTGTTCGCCGACGCCGCCGCCGCCGCGCGCAAGGTGCTCGAAGAGACCACGATCGCCGACGTGATCGAGCGCGAGTCGCGCGAGGCCGGCGCCAGCATGTACTACATCTGAGTTCCCCACGTCCGTCTCGAGCGCGACCCCGCGCGCGGTACCCGCGTAACCGGGGCGCCCAGGACGATCCCGCCCACTATTGTCGTGGGCGATATGTCCCGAATCCCGATCAACATTGCCGAGCTGGTGGGGGACACGCCGCTGATCGCGTTGCCGCAACTGCTGCCGGAGCCGGCCGCAGAGCGCGGCGTGGAGCTGTTCGCCAAGCTCGAGTCCCACAACCCCGGAGGCTCCGTCAAGGACAGGATCGGCGTGGCCATGATCGAGGCCGCCGAGGCTGAAGGCCGCATCGAGCCGGGGCGCACCACGATCGTGGAGGCCACCTCCGGCAACACCGGCATCGCGCTCGCTTTCGTCTGCGCCGCCCGCGGCTACGACCTCGTCCTGACCCTCCCGCAGGGGATGTCGCGCGAGCGCGAGAGCCTGCTGCGCCTCTACGGCGCCCAGGTGAACATCACCGAGTCCCTCGGGGGCATGGACGAGGCGGTCGCCGCCGCGCGGGCGATGGCCGGCCAACCCGACGTGTTCCTGCCCGACCAGTTCTCCAATCCCGCCAACCCCGCCGTCCACAGGCGCACGACGGGCCCGGAGATCGAGCGCGCGCTCGACGGTCGCATCGACGTGCTCGTGGCCGGTGTCGGCACCGGTGGAACGATCACCGGCGCCGGCGGCTACCTGCGCGAGCGCAACCCCGATCTGCGCATCGTCGCCGTCGAGCCCAGTGGCTCGGCCGTGCTCTCCGGTGGCGCGCCCGGTCCCCATCGCATCCAGGGCATCGGCGCCGGGTTCGTGCCGGCCGTGCTCGACCGCGAGCTGCTCGACGAGGTGATCCCCGTCTCCGACGACGACGCGATCCACACCGCCTGGGACTGCGCCCGGCGCGCAGGCGTGCTCGCCGGCATCTCCTGTGGCGCCGCGCTGTGGGGCGCGCTGCAGGTCGCTTCGCGCCCGGAGTCCGCTGGCAAGCGGATTGTGACGATCATGCCCGACTCTGGCGAGCGCTACGTATCCCAGACGTTCTTCGCTCCCTGACGCCACCCGGCGCCTGTCCAGGTGCTGGCCGATCCCGGACGATCGGTAGCACGCGGCCAGTCGCCGTGCGGCGTCAGACGCGTTTGTTCTGAATCGATCGCTCGGTGATCCCTTGGAGGGGGACGAACGACGGCGCTACGCTGTCTACATGCCCGGCCTCAGCGTGCTCGCACAGGTCGCGAAAGAGGTGCGCCGTGACATGGACGCGGCTCGCGCCCGCGATCCCGCGGCGCGCGGCGTGGGGCGGGTGGAGATCCTCACCACCTGGCCCGGCATCCACGCGCTGCTGGCCCACCGCACCGCGCACGCGCTGCACGAGGCCGGTGTGCCGCTGCTGCCGCGTGCGATCTCGATGTGCTCGCGCGCGCTGACCGGGATCGAGATCCATCCCGCCGCGCAGATCGGCCAGGGCCTGTTCATCGATCACGGCGCCGGTGTCGTGATCGGCGAGACCGTCGTGATCGGAGACGACGTGACGCTGTATCAGGGAGTGACGCTCGGTGGCACCGGCTTCGCCACCGGCAAGCGCCATCCGACCGTCCAGGACAATGTCACGATCGGCTCGGGCGCGAAGCTCCTCGGGCCGATCACGATCGGCCACGGCGCGAAGATCGGCGCCAACAGCGTGGTCATCACCGACGTTCCCCCGAACTGCACCGTCGTTGGCAACCCCGGCCATCCCGTGCGCGTCGACGGTCGCCGCGTCGAGGGTCCCGACGCCGACTGGATCCACTTGCCCGACCCGATCGCCGAGGCGATCCAGGCGCTCGCCAGTCGCATCGGCGCGCTCGAGCGCACCGTCGGCGAGCTCTCCGGCGAGGACCCCGACGCTGCCGTGGCCGAGGTAACGCCGCTGCGCTCCGTGCGCGGACCCAACCCGGCCGGGGGATGAGCATGAAGCGCGCTCTCAGCGTCGGTCGTAGCTCCGGACGATGTGCGAAGTGTGGGCGGCGTGGCCGTTCCCACGCCCCTTCCTCGCGAGCGCAGGCGCTGGGCGCCGGATCGCTCGGCGCGCTCGCCGTTGGAGCGTTCGCGGCCGGAAGCGGGGCGATCGGTGCGCTGGCGATCGGCAGGCTGGCGATCAAGCGCGGGGCCATCGGGCGTTTGCGCGTGGACGAACTGAGCGTCGGGCGGCTCAGCGTCGAAGAGCTCTCGGTCGAGCGGCGGGATCCGGCGCCGGGAGGCGACGCGAAGGATCGCTGACGGGACTCGGATGACTCTTGCCGCCAGGCTGTCTGGTAGACATTCGGATTCGTGAACTCGATTCCGCTCTCCGCACGTTCTCCGCGAAGCGCGGCGACGACTCTGCTCGTCGCCTGCGTGGGGGCGACGCTCGCGCTCCTTCTTGCTTTCGGCTTTGAGCCCGCGCTCGCTGCCCGTTCCCAGCCGGACATCGCATTCGACGGCTCCGCGCCGATCGTCCCCTACATCATCGGCGGGCAGGAAGCCTCGATCTCGCAATTCCCGTGGCAGGTCTATGTCGAAGGCGGACCGTTCAAAGAAGAGGGCAAGACATTCGCGACATCATGTGGGGGCTCGATCCTCGATTCCACACACATCCTCACCGCTGCGCATTGCGTAGATATCGAGGGGACGACAATCCAGCACCCCGCCGCTGCGTTTGTGGTCGTGAGTGGAGACTCGAATATCAACGAACTCTCCTCGACCGCCCAAGTGATGGGAGTTGCGAGCATCCGCACCCACCCTTACTACGAGGCTTCTCTTGAAATCAAGGACGATGTGGCGGTTTTGACCTTGGAAGCACCCCTGGAACTATCCGCGGCGACGAACGCCGAGCCCATATCGCTTGTCCCCGCCGACGCCACACCGGCTCCTGGGACGACACTCGGTCTCAGCGGCTACGGCAAACAGAACGGCGCAGAAAGCGCTCAGCCAGACGGCAAGCTCTACTCGACCACGCTCACGGCCGCAAGCAGCGACGCGTGTCGCAGCGAGGTCGGGCTCAACTCGGCAGTGCTGCTCTGTGCCGAATCGTCGAACTCGTCAGGTTGTCAGGGGGACAGCGGCGGCCCGTTGACCGAGGGCGCTCCCGCGGTCGAGGTCGGCATCGTCGATTTTGGAGCCAAGGGATGCCCCGTAGGGCATCCAAGTGCCTTTACGAACATCGCCGCGCCCGAGATTCAGGAATTCATCAAAGGCAACGAATCGCCGCCCGTCGCCGCGCGACCGACGTCGCCCCCCGTGATCAAGTCGGTCGGGCCCGCCCCGGTCGCTCTAGGACCGTTGACGTGCGAACCGGGCGCGTGGAGCGGCTCGCCCACGTTCACGTACACCTTCCAGGCTGAAAATGGCTCGGGCCAAACGTTCCAGAGTGGCGCGACCAACGTGTTCACTCCACCCGCGACGCTGGTGGGAACACCGATCGTCTGCATCGTGCAGGCCGGCAATTCGGGTGGTGTGACGACCTTTCGCAGCGGCACGACGCCGGCCCTCGCGACCGACACGACGCCGCCGAGTGCCGCGATCTCCGCACTTAGGTGCAAGTTCGAGGCCTGCGTCGTGACGTTCGCCGCTTCGGACATCAACGGTGTGGCGCTGAGCGTCGCGCCGACGGCGGCCTACTCGGTCGTGGCCAAGTGCCCGAAGAAGAAAGGCAAGAAGGCGCCCAAGAAGGCCGTCTGCCACAAGACGAAGACGCTGAAGATGTCGGTGAAAGCGCTGTCGCCCGGCTCCTTCCAGGCAGGGATCACCCGGCTGCCGTATGGCGAGAAGATCACGTTTGTCGTCGCGGCGACGAATGCCGCGGGTCTGAAGGCCAAGCCGGTGAGCGTGAGCACCACGCTGCACAAGCCCAAGCCGAAGCCCAAACGGAAGAAAAAGAAGAAGCACTGAGCGCCGGTCGGACGGGCCGGCCGCGCGCGCATCTATCCTGAGAGGCGGATGCCCGACGAAGCTCAAGCGGCTCTGATCCCCGACGAAGGCGGGGAGGAGCCTCGCCCCCCGGGGCAGCGCTCCCCCGAGGAGGAAGGTCGTATCGAGCGCCTGCTGGCGGGCTTGAACGAGCCCCAGCGCGAGGCGGTCACGCACGGCGAGGGACCGCTGCTGATCCTCGCGGGCGCGGGCAGCGGCAAGACGCGCGTGCTGACGCACAGGATCGCCTTCCTGATCTACACCGAGCAGGCGAACCCGCACGAGATCCTGGCGATCACGTTCACGAACAAGGCCGCGCAGGAGATGCGCGGGCGCGTGGAGCGGCTGCTGGGACGGAACACGCGGGGGATGTGGCTGATGACCTTCCACGCGGCCTGCGCGCGGATCCTGCGCTCGGAGGCGCAGCGCCTGGGCTACACGCGCCAGTTCACGATCTACGACCAGGCCGACGCGCGGCGACTGACACGCCGCTGCATCGACGAGCTGGGGATCGACCCCAAGCGCTACACGCCCGCGGCGCTCCACAGCCAGATCTCGGCCGCAAAGAATCGGTTGCGCTCCGCCGAGGACTACCGCCAAGCGGTGGGCTCGCCGTTCGAGGAGATGGTCGCGGACGCCTACGAACTGTACGAGCGCGATCTGCTGCGGATGAACGCGATGGACTTCGACGACCTGCTGTTCCGCGCGGTGAACGTGCTGGAGCTCTACGAGGAGGTGCGCACGCGCTACGCGCGCGCGTTCAGGCACGTGCTCGTGGACGAGTACCAGGACACCAACTACGCGCAGTACCGGCTGCTGCAGCTGCTTGTGGGCGGCGGGCAGGCGCCGAAGCGCGGGGAGCGGGTGCAGCTGGAGGGGCATCGCAATTTGGCGGTGGTGGGGGATGACTCGCAGTCGATCTACAGCTTTCGTTCTGCCGACGTGCGCAACATCCTCGACTTCCAGGACGACTTCCCGGATGCGCGGGTGGTGAAGCTCGAGCAGAACTACCGCTCGACCCAGCGCATCCTGTCCGCCGCTAACGCGGTGATCGCGAACAATCGGGGAGGTATCGCCAAGCGCCTATGGAGCGAAAATGGCGACGGCGAGCCGATCCACGTGCGCGAGCTGGAGGACGAGCACGCCGAGGCGCGCTTCGTTGTGGGCGAGGTCGAGCGGCTCGTGGACGAGGGCGCCTCGCGTGCGGAGATCGCGGTGCTGTACCGCACGAACGCGATGTCGCGGGTGATCGAGGACACGCTCGTGCGCCGCGAGATCGCCTATCAGGTGATCGGCGGCACGAAGTTCTACGAGCGCGCCGAGATCAAGGACGCGATTGCCTACCTGTCGTGGCTCGCGAACCCATTTGACGTGGTGGCGTTTACGCGCATCGTCAACTCTCCCCGACGTGGTCTCGGTCGCACGTCGCTGTCGCGGATCGTCGCGCACTCGGCCACGATCGGAGTATCGGTGTGGGAGGCGGCGGCCGGCGCAGATCAGATCCCGGGCCTCGGGGCCGCGGCGGTCAAGTCGTTGACGCGGTTCATGTCGACGATGGCAGGGCTTGCCGAGCTCGCCGAGCAGAGCGTCCCGGTCGGCGACCTGCTCGAGGCCGTGCTCTCGCGCGCCGGTTACACCGACGCGCTGGAAGCGGAGGCGCTGGGGGGAGCGGAGAAGACGATCGAAGCGCAGGGACGTCTGGAAAATCTCGACCAGCTGGTGGAGGTCGCGCGCGAGTTCGACGCGGCGGCGAGCGAGGACGAGGACACGCTCGACCTGTTCCTGCAGCAGCTCGCGCTCGTCGCCGACGCCGACTCCCGCCGCGAGGACGACGGGCTGGTGACGCTGATGACGCTGCACAACGCCAAGGGCCTCGAGTACCCGATCGTGTTCATCGCCGGTTGCGAGGACGGCGTGTTCCCGCATTCGCGCGCGCTCGACGAGGGCGGGCTGGAGGAGGAGCGGCGCCTGTTCTACGTCGGCGTCACGCGGGCCAAGCGCGAGCTCTACCTCACCTATGCGCGGCGACGCTCGGTCTTCGGGCAGGCCACCTACGGTCTGCGCAGTCGCTTCCTCGATGAGATCCCGGCCGAGCTGACCGACCGCGAGGAAGAGATGCGGCTCAGTCCCGCCACCGCGATCGCCGCGGGCGCCGGTGGGGGCGGGCGCACGATCGGCGGGCGCTCGGCGCAGAGCTGGGCGGCCGCGCGCGGCGGCGAGCGCGCTCCGGAGAAGACCTATCGCATGGGCGAGGACGTCGTGCACGCGGCCTTCGGCGAGGGCGTCGTCACGGGCGTTGAGCCCGGCGGGGTGATCGTCGTGCGCTTCGCCGCCGACGGTTCCGAACGCAAGCTGATGGCCGAGTACGCGCCGGTCAGCCGCCGCTGAGCGATCGGCCGCCGCGCAGCATACGATCCACTCCGTGACAGCCACGATCATCGACGGCAAGGCGATCGCCGCGCGGGTGCGCGAGGAGGTCGCCGAGGGCGTACGCGCCTTCAACGCCCAGACCGGCCGCACGCCGGGGTTGGCGACGGTGCTCGTCGGCGACGATCCGGCGTCGGCGATCTACGTGGGCGGCAAGCAGCGGGCCAGCACGCAGGCGGGGATGGAGGCGTTCGACGTGCGCATGCCCGCGGACTCCACGCACGAGCAGGTGGCAGAGTACTTGCACGAGCTGGCGGAGAACGACGAGGTGAGCGGGATCTTGCTGCAGCTGCCGGTGCCCGCGCCGCTGCACGGCCCGGCGCTAACCGAGCTGGTGCCGGCGCAGAAGGACGTGGATGGGCTGACGCCGGTGAACGCCGGCCTGCTGTCGCTGGGACGCCCGGGGCTCGTGTCGGCGACGCCGCTGGGCGTGATCGAGCTGCTGCGCCACAGCGCAGTCGAGCTGGCGGGCGCCGAGGCGGTCGTGGTGGGGCGCTCGAACCTGTTCGGCAAGCCGATGGCCCAACTGCTGCTCGCGCGCGACGCGACCGTGACCGTGTGCCACTCGCGCACGCGCGATCTGCGCGAGGTGTGTGCCCGTGCGGACGTGCTGATCGCCGCCGTCGGTCGCCCGCGGCTGATCGGGGAGGGTTTCGTCAAGCCGGGCGCGGTCGTGATCGACGTCGGCATGAATCGGCTTACGCCCGAGGAGGCCGGTAACAAGAGCGGGCTCGTCGGCGACGTGGACTACGCCGCCGCCGCGGAGGTGGCCTCGGCGATCACACCAGTGCCGGGGGGCGTGGGACCGACGACGATCGCGTTCCTGTTGCAGAACACGCTGAAGGCGGCGCGAATGCAGGCGGGCCTCAGATGAGCCTACGCCGGCTGCGCCTCGGTGAGCTGCTCGCGCTGGCGGGCGCGATCTGCGTGATCGTCTCGCTGTTTCTGCCCTGGTATGAGAACTCGCTGGGCAAGCTCAGCGCGTGGGACACGTTCGGCCCGGCGCTCGTACTGCTGATCGCCGCTGCGGCGGCTGCGCTCGGACTGGTGATCAGCACGATCACCGAGCGCAGCACGGCGCTGCCGGTCGCAGCCGGGAGTGTGGAGCACGCTACTGTCGATGATCGCCGTGATCGCGGCGATCGTGCGTGTGCTCGAGCGTCCCCAACACGCGACTTCGCTGTGCGCCGGTGCCTGGCTGGCGCTCGCGGGCGCGATCCTGATGCTCCTCGGCTCGTGGCAGTCGATGCGCGACGAACGTTCCTCGCTGTACGAGCCGGCGGAACCGCCGCCGTTGCCGCCGCCCGACCCGCATCCGAACGGCACGGGCGCGGCGAGATAGCGCTCGCGCGGGCGCGCCGTAGAATGCGCCGCGTGATCGACCGCGAGGAAGTCCTGCATGTAGCGCGCCTGGCGCGGCTGAAGCTGAGCGAGGAGGAGATCGAGCCGCTGGCCCGCGAGCTCTCGGCGGTGCTGGAGCACGTGGCGAAGATCGGCGAGCTCTCGCTCGAGGACGTCGCGCCGACCTCGCACGTGGTCGCTGATGCGATGCCCACCCAACCCGCGCTGCGCGCCGACGAGCCGCACGACTGCTTGGCGCGCGAGGTCGCGCTCGAACAGGCACCGGCCGTGGACGGCGACGGCTTCCTCGTACCGAGCCCCCAGGCATGAACGCCGACATCCTCGCTTTGACTGCCGCGCAGGCGATCGCGGCGATCGAGGCGGGCGAGCTGAGCGCGGGCGAGCTGTTCGACTTCTACGCGGCGCGCGCGCGGGCGGATGAGCTGAACTGCTTCACGTGGGTCGCCGAGGAGGCGCCGCGGGCCCGCGGCGGGCCCGCTCGCGGGCGTGCCGCTGGCGGTCAAGGACCTGTTCTGCACGCAGGGTGTGCCGAGCCAGTCGGGCTCGCGGATCCTCGAGGGCTATCGCCCGCCGTACACGGCGAGCGTGGTGCAGCGGTTGACGGGAGCGGGCGCGGCGCTGATGGCGAAGACCAACCAGGACGAGTTCGCGATGGGCTCCTCGACGGAGAACTCGGCGTTCGGGCCGACGTTGAACCCATGGGACCGCGCGCGTGTGCCGGGCGGGTCCTCGGGCGGCAGCGCGGCGGCGGTCGCGGCGGGCCTTGCGCCGTGGGCGCTCGGCACCGACACCGGCGGCTCGATCCGCCAGCCGGCGGCGCTGTGCGGGATCGTGGGGCTGAAACCGACCTACGGCTCGGTCTCGCGCTACGGGATGATCGCGTTCGCCTCCTCGCTGGATCAGGCCGGTCCGCTCACGCGCGATGTGAGCGACGCGGCGCTGCTGCTCGCGCGAATGGTCGGACAGGACCCGTGCGATGCGACCTCGCTGCGGTTCCCGCACGAGATCGAGATGCCAAGCGCCGAGCGCCTGGACGGCGTCAGGCTCGGCGTGCCCGAGGAGCTGACGGGGGAGGGGATCGAGGCGGGCGTGCTGGAGTCCTTCCGCGCGAGCCTCGCGCTTGCACAGGAGCTGGGCGCCGAGCTGCGCGAGGTGCGCCTGCCGCACGCGCCGCATGCGCTGTCGGCCTATTACGTGCTGGCGCCGGCGGAGTGCTCGTCGAATCTCGCGCGCTATGACGGCGTGCGCTTCGGCTTTCGCGCGCAAGACGCGGAGGACCTGCTGGACATGTACACGCGCACCCGCCACGACGGTTTCGGCGCGGAGGTCAAGCGGCGCGTGATGCTGGGCACCTACGCGCTGTCGGCGGGCTACTACGACGCCTACTACGGGCGCGCGCAGCGGGTGCGCACGAAGATCGCCGAGGACTTCGCGAGCGCGTTCGAGCAGGTCGACTTCATCGCGACGCCGACGGCGCCGAGCGTGGCGTTCGCGCTGGGCGAGAAGACGGACGACCCGTGGGCGATGTACGTGAACGACTTCTGCACGGTGCCGATGTCGCTGGCGGGGATCCCGGCGCTGTCGATCCCGTGCGGACTGTCGGAGGGTCTGCCGGTGGGACTGCAGCTGGCGGGGCCGGCGTTCAGCGAGAACGGGCTGCTCGACGTCGCCTACGCGCTCGAGCAGGCCCTGGGGTTCGACGGGAGTCCCGCGCGTGGCTGAGCTCGAGCCCGTCATCGGCCTGGAGATCCACGTGCAGCTCGCTACGCGCACGAAGATGTTCTGCGGCTGCATGCTGTCGTTCGGGGATCCACCGAACACGCACACGTGTCCGGTGTGCCTCGGTCTCCCGGGCAGCCTGCCGGTGGCCAACGCGCGGGCGGTGCACTACGGGCTGATGATCGGCCTCGCACTCGGCTCGGAGCTCGCGCCGCGCTCGATCTTTCACCGCAAGAACTACTTCTATCCGGACCTGCCGAAGGGGTATCAGATCTCCCAGTACGACGAGCCGCTGTGCCTCGGGGGGCGTCTAGGCGAGGTGCGCATCCACCGCGTGCATCTGGAGGAGGACGCGGCGAAGCTGACGCACGCGGGCGAGAGCGGACGGATCCACGGCTCCGATGCGAGCGTCGTGGATTTCAACCGCGGCGGCACGCCGCTGGCGGAGGTCGTGACCGAGCCGGACATCCGCACGGCCGAGCAGGCGGGCGAGTGGCTGAAGCTGCTGCGCACGACGATGCGCGCGCTGGGCGTCAGCGACGTGAATATGGAGGAGGGCTCGCTGCGCTGCGACGCGAACATCTCGCTGCGCCCGGCCGGCAGCGAGCGGCTGGGCGTGAAGACGGAGCTGAAGAACATGAACTCCTTTCGCTTCATCGAACGGGGGATCAAGGCCGAGATCGAGCGTCAGCGCAAGATCATCGAAGGCGGGGGCGAGGTGGTGCAGGAGACGCTGCACTACGACCCGTCCTCGGGGGCGATCACGTCGCTGCGCTCGAAGGAGGAGGCGCACGACTACCGCTATTTCCCCGAGCCGGACCTGCTGCCGGTGGCGATCGACGAGGCGATGCTGGCGGCGGCCCGCGCGGACATGAGCGAGCTGCCGGCCGACCGCGCCGAGCGCTACGAGCGCGAGCTTCCGCTGAGCGCCGAGAGCGCGAGGCTGCTGGCGTTCCGCGGCGAGCTGGGGGATTATTTCGAGGCCGCGCTCGCGGCGCAGGGCGATCCGCCGGCGCCCGCGCAGGCGCTGGCGAACTGGGTCGGCGGCGAGGTCGTCTCGCGCTTGGAGGAGGGTGCCGATCCGGCCGAGTCGAAGGTGAAGCCGGGCGCCCTGGCGGCGCTCGTCGGGATGGTCGCCGAGAAGCGGATCAGCGTCGGTGCGGGCCGGCAGGTGCTCGACAGGCTCGTGGCCGAGGGCGGAGAGCCCGCGGAGATCGTCGAGACCGAGGGCCTGGAGGCGATCGGCGCGGGCGATGAGCTCGGCGAGATCGTGGCGGCGGCGCTCGCGGCCAATCCGGACGCGGCGCAGCGCATCCGCGAGGGCAACGCCAAGGCGATCGGTCCGATCGTGGGGCATGTGATGCGCGAGACCAAGGGCCGGGCCGACGGCGGCGAGGTCACGAGGCTGGTCAACGAGCAACTCGGCGTCTGAGCGGGGGACACGGTCCGTGCGCGGCGCGGGCAGTCCGCTCGCACCCGCAACACGCGGGCGACCCACATTTTGGACTGTGGGCCAAAGGCAGGACGGCGGTGATGCGCCAATATGCTGGCCATGAACCCACCAGTGGCCAATTCGAACGCTCACTCCTCGCGCCGGTTCGTGCTGTTGCCGGAGCAGGGGGATGACGTGTCGAGCCGGGGGCCGCGGATCCGTCGCTATCGGCTGGCGAGTGTCGGCCGGCGCTCAGGGACGAGCGCGGTGGACGTGGCGTTGGATCGCATGGCCCGCGAGCTTGGCCGGATGGGGCGTTCATGAGCAGCAGAATGGACAGGTTTCTTCATAAAGGTCTCTTTCCGGCTTCCCTCGGCCGGAAGTGAGCGGGGCGCAGCCGGGCGGGGTGGCGATTCCCGCCCGGCTGCACCGTTATCCGCTAAACCGTCTACCCTGATAGGCGATGAGTCGCTCCTCAGAAACGGCATCTGGCAGCTCGTTCGCCCGTACGGTGGTGGCGGTGCTGGTGCTGCTGGTCGTGGGGTACTTCCTGCTGCACGTGCTGATCGGCGTCGCTGTGGCGGTCGCGGGGTTCGTGCTCGTGATCGCGGCGATCGTCGCGGTCATCTGGGCTGTGCGCGTCCTGCTCTGAGGCGAGGGGAGGCGCGGTCGAGATGGCCTACATCGTGATCGCGATCTGCTTCGGTCTGGCGGGCGGGATCGTGGGCAAAGTCAAGGGGAGCTCGTTCTGGCTGTGGTTTGTGATCTCGGCGGTCGTGCCGATCATCGGCCTGGCGACGGCGATCGTGTATCGCTCCGAGCGCAACGAGCTGCGCAGGGCCTGTCCACGGTGTGGGCGGGTGACGAAGGTGTATGACGCGATCTGCACGAAGTGCGGGACTGAGCTGGAGTACCCGGACGTGGTGATCGCTCCCGAAGCGGCGGGGACGCATCGCTCTGCGCCGCCGGCGCGGTCCTGATCTGAGGGCGCCTTTGCCGGGGCGGCGAGCGCGCGCGAGATAAGGGAGCCCGAAGTCGGGTGCTGTCTATAACTGGTGGATGGACGCCTCCGATGCGACCGTGACCGCGCGAGAAAGCCCGATCGCCCGCCTCATCCGGCGGGCGGGGTTCACGGACGAGACCGACTTCGTGCTGCGCGTCGTGCAGCCGGCGCTGGTGGGCATGATCGACGGGACGGTCTCCTCGTTGGCGCCGATATTCGCGGCGGCGATCTCCTCGAACTCGCATACGGCTCTGCTCGTGGGCTTCGCGACGGCGCTGGGAGCGGGCGTGAGCATGGGCTGGTCGGAGGCGCTGTCGGACACGGGCGAGGAGACTGGGCGCGGATCGGCTGTCGTGCGGGGGTCGATCACCGGTGGGATGACGGCGCTGGGGGGCATCTTCCACACGCTTCCGTTCCTGATCTCCGATGTGCACAAGGCGCTGATCGTCGCCGGATGCGTGGTCGCGGTAGAGCTGTTTGCGATCGCGTGGATCAGGAAACGGTTCCTGCACGTGTCGATGCGCTCGTCCCTGCTGGTGGTGACGGTGGGCGGCGCGATCGCATTGGCCATCGGGAGTCGCCATTGGTAGTTCCTGAGCCGCTGCGACTCGCCCGTACCCGAGAGCCCGAAAACCCGCTGGTAAACTGCCGATATGCGCGCGGTGGACGCAATCATGGAATGCCTGAAGGCCGAGGGCGTGGATGTCGTGTTCGGGCTGCCCGGCGGGGCGAACCTGCCGACGTATGACGCGTTCGTCAACGGCGGCATCAGGCACATCCTGGTCAGGCACGAGGCGGGCGGAGGGCACGCGGCCCAGGGCTATGCGAAGGCGACGGGCAAGGTGGGGGTGGCGTTCGCGACGAGCGGTCCGGGCGCGACGAACCTGATCACGCCGATAACGGATGCGATGATGGATTCGGTGCCGGTGGTGTTCATCACGGGGCAGGTCCGCACGGAGCTGTTGGGGACGGATGGGTTCCAGGAGGCGGACACGCTGGGGATCACGATCCCGATCGTGAAGCATTCGTTCATGATCCAGGATCCGCGGGAGATCCCGCGGGCGATCCACGAGGCTTTTCACATCGCGCGCACGGGCCGGCCGGGGCCGGTGCTGGTGGACATCCCGCAGGATCTGTCGCGGGCGGAGATCGAGTATGAGCCGGTGACGGACGTGCGTCTGCCCGGATATCAGCCGACGACGGAGGGCAACCAGAAGCAGATCCGCCAGGCGGCGAAGGCGCTGGCGGCGTCGAGGCGTCCGGTGATCTATGCGGGCGGGGGCGTGGTGAACGCGAACGCCTCGCCGGAGCTGGTGGAGTTGGCGGCGTGCGATCGCTTCCCGGTGACGTGCACGCTGATGGGCCTGGGCGCGTTCCCGGCGCCGCACGAGCAGTGGCTGGGAATGTTGGGTATGCATGGGACGCGGGCGGCGAACTACGCGATGGACGAGGCCGATTTGATCTGCGCGGTGGGCGCAAGATTTGACGATCGGATCACGGGCAAGCTGTCGGAGTTCGCGCCGAAGGCGAAGTTCATCCACATCGACATCGACCCGGCGGAGATCTCGAAGAACGTGCCGGCGCACATCCCGATCGTGGGCGACGCCAAGCACGTGCTGGCGAAGCTGGCGGTCGAGTATCGGGCGCTGAGCGCCGACGGCGCGCGACTGGGCGACTGGTGGCAGCGGATCGAGGGCTGGAAAGCGAAGTACCCGCTGGGGTATGAGGATTCGAGCGACAATGAGATCAAGCCGCAGTTCATGATCCAGGCGCTGCACGAGGCGACGAAGGGCGAGGCGATCGTCTCCAGCGACGTGGGCCAGCACCAGATGTGGACGGCGCAGTACTACGACTTCCCGGCGCCGCGGCAGGTGGATCAACTCGGGCGGTCTGGGCACGATGGGCTTCGGGCTGCCGGCGGCGATGGGCGCCGCGGTGGGCTGCCCCGATCGGCTCGTGTGTTGCGTGGCGGGGGACGGTTCGGTGCAGATGAACGCGCAGGAGTTGGCGACGTGCGCGCAGGAGAAGATCCCGATCAAGGTGTTCATCATGAACAACGGGTATCTGGGCATGGTGCGCCAGTGGCAGGAGCTGTTCTGGGACGGCAAATACAGTCACGTGGAGACGGGCGAGTTCCCTGATTTCGTGAAGCTCGCGGAGGCGTACGGCGCGACGGGGATGCGTTTTGATGACAAGACGACGCTGGTGAAGGACATGGAACGCGCGATCGCGACGGACGGCCCGGTGCTGGTGGACGTGCGGGTGACGCGCGAGGAGAACACCTATCCCATGATCCCCGCGGGTCAGGCCGCGCGCGAGATGGTGGGGTGAGCGCGGTCATGGGAGAGCCGGGCACGAAGGCGCCGCTGAGCCTGGAGGAGTTGCAGGCCTCCACGGGGCTGCGCACGGGGCGCAAGCACGTGCTGTCGATCCTGGTGGAGAACAAGTCGGGCGTGCTGACGCGGATCGCGGGTCTGTTCGCGCGGCGGGGCTTCAACATCGACACGCTGACGGTGGGCCCGACCGACGACGAGCAGATCTCGCGGGTGACGCTGACGGTGGACGGGGCGCTGCACCCGATCGATCAGGTGACCAAGCAGCTGCACAAGCTCGTGAACGTGCTGAAGATCCGCGATCTGGAGCCGGGCGACACGGTCTCGCGCGAGCTGGCCCTGTTCAAGGTCTCGGCGGACGGCGTGCAGCGCGGGGAGCTGATGCAGATCACGGAGATCTTCCGGGGCAAGGTGGTGGACGTGACGAAGCGTTCGGTGATCGTCGAGGTGACGGGCACGACGGAGAAGATCGAGGCGTTCGAGGGCATGGTGCGGCCGTTCGGGTTGATCGAGATGATGAGAACCGGAGAGATAGCGATTTCGCGTGGGCGAACCGAGACGTAGGAAAGCGCATAAAGCGGCGGGCTTTGGTGGGTAAGCCGGAGCGGGTCCTTGCATCGAGTTGCGGTCGCAGCCGCTTACCGCAGCTGTTGACATTGCGAGAGCGTTGAACGGCAGAGCAACCACCCAGTCCGAGCGCCGAGAGAGCCTGTCGTTCGCGCTGAGCGAGCAGGATCGTGAACGGATGGGCGCGCGGCTGGACCTGGCGCTGCGCCGGGCCAGGCGCAGCGGCAGGGCGACGTTGGCGACGAGCACGGTGCGGCTGCCGGGGACGGTGGACCCGAGCGCGGTGGTGTGCGCCTCACGACGCGAGGGCGAGCCGTGGTTTGCCTTCGAGCAGCCCGACCGGGGCGGGGCGGCGCTGGCGGCGCTCGGCGAGGCTGTCTGCCTGAGCGATTCGGGCGAGGAGCGGTTCGCGGGCGTGGCCGACCGCTGGCGCGAGCTGGCGGCGAGGGCGGTGGGCGACCCGCTCGACGATCCGCGACCGCTCGGGGCCGGTGGCGGTCGGCGGCTTCGCGTTCGCGCCGGAGGGCGGCGGCACGCCGGCGTGGGAGGGGTTCGATCCGGCTTCGCTGATCGTTCCGGAGGTCGCGATCAGGCGGGTGGCTGCAGGCGCGCGCAACGCGCGGGGGCGATTGCGAGGAGCCCGATGTGCGGCTGACGTTGGCGGCGCTGATGGCTCCTGATGACACCTCCGAAGAGGCACTGGAGCGTTTGGAGGGCCGTTTAGCGGAGCTGAGCGAGCGGGCGCTGGGGCTGCTCGACCCCGCCCCCACCGGCCGCTATCAGCGTGGGCGAGCGCGATGCCGCCCGAGCACTACGAGGCGGCGGTGGAACGCGCGACGGCGCTGATCGGGGAGGGACGCCTGGAGAAGATCGTGCTCGCGCGCGAGGTCGAGGCGCATGCGCCCCGCAGGTATGACCCGGGCGCGATGCTGGGGGTGCTGCGCGAGGCATTCCCGGGCTGCTTCTGCTTCTGCGTGGGGCGCGGGGAGGCGACGTTGATCGCGGCGAGCCCCGAGCTGCTGGTGCGCCGCGAGGGCCATCGCGTGAGCACGCTGGCGCTCGCGGGCTCGACCAGGCGCAGCGCGGACCCGGCCGTGGACGACCATCTGGGCGAGCAGCTGCTGCGCGACGAGAGCTATCGCTCCGAGCACGCGATCGTGGCGCGGCGGATCGAGCGCACGCTGCGCCCGCACGCGGTGTGGGTGGCCGCGGCGCCCGAGCCGGAGCTGGTGAAGATCGCGAACATCCAGCACCTGGCGACGCCGATCCGCGCGCAGTTGGCGGCGCCGATCGACGTGCTGGAGCTGGCGGGGATGATGCACCCGACCCCGGCCGTGGGGGGCGAGCCACGCGAGGTCGCGACGGCGCTGATCCCGGCGCTGGAGGGATTGGATCGCGGCTGGTATGCGGGCCCGGTCGGCTGGACGGATGCGACGGGCGACGGCGAGTTCTGCGTGGCGCTGCGCTGTGCGCTGTTGCGCGAGAACGTGGCGCGGTGCTACGCGGGCAATGGGATCGTGCGCGACTCCAACCCGCAGGCGGAGTTGGCTGAGACCGAGGTGAAGCTGGCAGCGCTGCTGCCGCTACTGACCGGCTGACTCGCCCGCAATGCCCGATGCGGGCGCGCGTGAGCCGCGGCTGAGCGAGGGCAGCCACCAGTTGCGCGCGCCGAAGAGGCGCATGAGGGCGGGGACGAGGATGAAGCGGATGAGGGTGGCGTCGATCGCGATCGCGAGGGCGAGGCCGAGGCCGAACTCCTTGAGTTCGAGCACGTTCGCGGTGGCGAAGCTGCCGAAGACGGCGACCATGATCGCAGCGGCCGCGGTGATGGGGCGGGCGGTGTGCTCGACCCCGGTGGCGACGGCGAGCTCGTTGTCGTGAGTCTCCGTCCACGTCTCGCGCATGCGGCGGATGAGGAAGACCTCGTAGTCCATGGAGAGGCCGAACAGCAGCGCGAAGATCGAGAGCGGCAGGAACACTTGGATGAAACCGGTGCTGTGGAAGCCGAGCAGGTGCTCGCCGTGGCCGTGCTGGAAGATGAAGATCACGATCCCGACGGTCGCCGCGGTCGCGAGCAGGTTCATGGCGACGGCCTTGACGGGGAGCACCACGCTGCGGAAGACGGCGGTGAGGAAGATCAGCGAGAGCGCGAGGATCAGGCCGATGACGAGCGGGACCTTGGCTTCGGTTTCGTCGGAGAGGTCGACGATCTTGGCGCTCGCGCCACCGACTGCCACGTCGAGCCCTCCGGCTGCGCGCATCGGGGGCAGGAGCGTGCCGCGGATGTGCCGCACGAGCGTTTCGGCCGCCGAGGAGTCGATCGGGTGTGAGGGCGCGACCGTAAGCAGCACGGCGTCGCGGCCGGGCGTGAGGAGGACTGAGGCGACGCCGTTGTGAGCGGTAGGGGTGAGCTCGCGCGCGAGTCGTGCTGCGCGCGCAGTGTCGGCCGCGTCGAGGCGCCCGCCACGTTCGTGGCCGGCGATCACGATCTCGATCGGCGCGAGCGTGCCCGCGCCGAAGGAGCGGGCGAGGATCTGCTCGCCCTTGCCGGAGGGCGTGCCCGAGAGCGAGGCGATGCCGAAGTCGACGCCGGTGCGCATGCCCAGCAGAGGCGCGGCGGCGAGGAGCAGCACGGCGGCGATCGTGCCGGCGGCGAGGACGGGATGGCGCATCACGGCAAGCGCCCAGCGTGCCCATACTCCGTGGTGGTCGTCGCTCGAACCGCTGCGCGCATCGCGTGGCTGCATCGAGGCCGGCAGGGCGCCACGGTCGATGCGGGATCCGAGCAGCGCCAGCACGGCCGGCAGGAGGGTCAGGGCGACGATCACGGTGCACAGCACGACGGAGGTGGCGCCGAGCGCGAACTCGCGGTAGATGGGCGCCCTGATCACTCCGAGCGTCGCCAGCGCGAGCGCGACGATCACGCCGGAGAAGAGGACCGTGCGCCCGGAGCTCGCGATCGCCGCGCCGACGGCCTCCTCGATCTGCTCGCTGGTGGCGGGCTCCTCGGCGCTCCTGCGCCGGGCCAGCTCCTCGCGAAAGCGGCTGACGATGAAGAGGGCGTAGTCGATCCCGATGCCGACGCCGATCATGGTGACGATCGTCGTGAGAAAGCTGTCGAAGGTGAGCATCGTCGCGAGCAGCGCGAGGAACCCGAACGTCAGCAGCAGTCCGCTGCCGGCGATCGCCAGCGGCACGAGCGCGGCGGCGGCGGTGCCGAGCGCGAGCAGCAGGACGAGCAGCGCGATCGGCACCCCGATCGTCTCCGCGCGCTCGACGTCCTTGTTCTCGACGTTCGTGATGTCGACCGCGACGGGGGAGTAGCCGGTCAACCACACGTGTACGCCCGCGCCGGAGAGGGGATCGAGCGCGTGTTGCAGTTTGGTGGCGCGTTCGACCAGTTGCCGAGGGTCGCCGGCGAGGCCCACGAGCGCGATCGCGGCGTGCCCGTCGCTCGAGACCTGCCCGCGGGCGCCGCGGTCGAAGGGGCCGGCGACGCCCCTGACGTAGTCCTGGCGGCGGGCCGTGGCGAGCGCGCGGGCCACCACTGCGCGATAGGCGGGTTCGCCGGCGCGGCGCGTGGATGAGTCGAAGACGAGCACGTCCTGCTCGGCGCCGTGGCCTGAGAAGCGCTGTTCGAGCAGTTGCGCGGCGTGCGAGGACTCGGCGCCGTCGATCCCGTAGTTGGGCGCCCCGAGCGAGCTCTTCAGTGCCGGGTAGGCGGCGGCGCAGGCGATCAGCACGATCACCCACACGCCGAGCACGAGTCGCCGACGACGGGCGATCATCGCGCCCCAGCGGTAGGCGGCCGTCGCGTTCATGGTGGCCTACTCGCCGATCCTGAAGACGAAGGCGAGGCGGTTCTCGATCTCGAGCAGTCGCTGGGTGGAGATGATCCCGAGGCGTTTGACGAGGTCGCCGTCGTTGAGCGTGACGAGGTCGTGACAGAGCACGTAGCTTCGCTCCGGCAGACCGTCGACCTCGCCCGGCTCGATCGCGACCGCCGTCGGAACGGCGCGCTCACGCTCGACGCTCGTGACGCGCGCGACGATCGGGTGCAGCGCGAGCGTCACGGCTCGATCGGAGACGATCACGACGGGCTTGAGCCCGATGTCGGGAAGACGTGCCGTCCAGACGGCGCCGCGCTCGTACACGTTTACTCGTCGTCGGCCTCGCGCGAGAATGCGCGCATTGCCCCCCGACGCCAGTTCTCGCCCTCGGTGTCTTCGCGGTCGAAGGCACGCATCTGCTCGATCAGCTCCGGTTCGCGCCGGGCGCGCTCGGCCGTGACGACGAGAGCTTCGGTGACCGCGCGCGCGAACTCCGCCTGGCCGGAGGTCGCGGGCAGGTTGTGCAGTCGTCGCAGCAACGCGACCTCGAACTCGCGCGTGAAATGGTCGGACACGGAGGGATCGGCGAGGATCGCCGGCAGCGCCGCGCGCGCGTCTCGCATCCGCTCGCCGAACGCTTGTGGAGCGCGGAAACTGTAGGTCTTGTCGGCTTTCGCGGAGACAGCCATGAGACGAAGTGTAGACGTTCTGTGGACAGCTGCGCGACATGGCGTTCGTTACCTCACGGAGCGGTCTGCAGCGCCGTCGAGACGGAGCTCCAGATCCTGTTGTGCAGCGATACGTTGGCGGCGCGCTCGGTGCGGACGTGGATCAGCATGGAACCGGTTTGGGGAGCGAGCGCGCGCTCCATGGCGGTGCGGAAGTCGGGGATCGTCTCGACCGGCTCGTGGGCGAAGCCGTACAGTGCGGCGGCCTTGGCGAAGTCGAGGCCGGTCGGCGTGGCGATGTGGCGGGTGTAGATATCCTCGTCGGCGCGGGCCATCTCGGTGCGGGAGACGGGGAGGAAGTCGAAGATCCCACCGCCGTCGTTGTCCAGGAGGACGATCGTCAGCTTCAGGTTCAGGCGGCCGGCGGCGAGCAGAGCGCCGAGGTCGTAAGCGAGCGCTACGTCGCCGATCAACAGGACCACGGGACCGTCGCCCGCGGCAGCCGCGCCGAGGGCGCTGGAGACGGTGCCGTCGATGCCGTTGGCGCCGCGGTTGCAGAGCACGCGCGGAGGATCGTCACGAGCGGGCCAGAAGGTCTCGATGTCGCGCACGGGCATCGAGGAGGCGACGAACAGGGTGGCCTCCTCGGGCAGCAGTACGCCGAGCTCGGCGGCAACCGACGGCTCGTCGAGCCCGTCGTCCGTCGCAGCACGCCGAGGATCGCCTCGGAGGCCTGCTCGTCGGCGCTGCGCCAGCCGGCCAGCCAATCCGGATCGGCGGAGTGCAACGGAGGACCCCCGGGTTCGTTCGAGCTCGTCGGATGAACCGACTGCGGTGGGCGCCGCCGCGGCGTCGATCAATTGGTAAGTGTCGCGGCGGGCTCCATGGCGATGGAGTCGCTCAACACTGACCCTGGATCCTGCCAGGCGCCCTCGGGATCGAGTGTGACCTGACGCACAGTCCCGAGGCTTGCTAGCCACGTCCGCAGGGACTTTGAGACCGGCAGGTCGCCGACGCGCAGGACGAGATCGGGATGCCGCGCGGCGTGAACGCCTCGTCGCGCAGCAGCGCGTCGTAGTGGGCGATCGCCGCGACGCCGCGCCGCGCTCCGGACAGGGGATCCGCCAGCAGCGGCCAGCCGAGCGCCTCGCAGAATGCCGCGGCGGCGATCCCGAGCGGAGTTTCGCGCTCGTGGCGCCCGGCGACCACGATGCCGCGCCGAGATTCGGCGAGGATTTCCCCGAGGCGCGTCTCGCCGTTACTCGACGGCGGGCGTCGGTGCGCGACGCACGTATGGCATGCCCCCGGGCGGCCCGTGTCATCGGCCGGCAGCGGTTCATCGGTCACGAGCGGCTCGCGCAGCGGGAAGTTCAGGTGCACCACGCCGGGGCGGCCCTCGAGCGCGGTCCAGTAGGCACGGCAGGCGAGCGTCCTGATCCAGTGCAACGCGCTCCGGGGTTCGCGTCGTGTGTGCCGACCTCGAAGAACCACTTGGCGGCGTCGCCGAAGATCTTCAGCTGGTCGATCGCCTGTCCCGCGCCGTTCTCGCGCAACTCCGGCGGGCGGTCGGCGCTCAGCACCAGCAGCGGCACGCGCGCCTCGCGCGCCTCGATCGCGGCGGGCAGCAGCTCGGCCACGGCGGTCCCGGAGGTGCAGGTCACCGCCACCGGCAGCCCCGAGGCCTTGGCGGCCCCAAGCGCGAAGAACCCCGCACAGCGCTCGTCGATGTGCGAGTGGCATTCCAGCCGCTCCTCGCGGGCGAGCGTCAGCACCAACGGAGCGCAGCGTGACCCGGGCGAAGTGCACGCCATTCGCATCCCGCAGCGCGCGAGCTCGTCGACGAACGCGCGCAGGAGGACGTAGGTGTCGGTGGTGCTCACGCAGCGAACGCTACCCGGCGCTTGGGATGCCCGCGTCCGTGTCCGAGAGTTTCATCCCAAGCCGCGCGTATCTTCGGCAGGATGGACGGCGATCCTCAAACGACTGACCCCGACGGCCGGACGGTCGCGTTCGACGCGGGTTCGCATCTGCATCTCGCGCTCGGTCGACCATGGCTCCTGGATCACGTCGAGACGATCATGGCGACGGTCGCCCTGCCGGACTTCCGCGCGGACGACCCGATTCCAGGGCGGGAGCGGTTCTACCGGCAACACATCGCGCCCAACCGATGGTTGAGGGTCGTCGTAGACTTCAATGACTCCCCGGCATGGGTCGTGACGGCGACGGTACAGAACAACGATCCGCGGGAACGACCATGACCATCACGATTTCCGGCATCGAGTTCGACCACTGCCACTACGACGATCGTGGGGATGTCCTCTATCTGAGCGTCGGACCCCCCCGCGAGCCCGCCCGCGCGTTTGAGACGGGAGAGGGCCACAACGTCGAATACGACGAGCATGGCACCGTTATTGGTCTTGTGCTCTTGAACGTGCGCCGGACGCTGGAGCGTGAGGGTGAGCTCGAGCTGACCTGGCCCCCGGCTCATCTACCGGCGCGCGATCTGGAGGCGGCTCTGGCCGCCTGACCGGCGTGCCCGAGACATTGGTTCTGCTGCACGGGTTCGCCGGTACGCACCGCGCGTGGGATGGCGTGATCGAGCGGTTGGACCCCGAACGCTATCGTCCGCTGGCGCTTGACCTGCCCGGGCATGGCGAGCACGCCGACGCACGAGCACCCGATCTCCTTCGCGGGCTGCGTGGAGCACGTGCTGGCGCGGCGCCGGAGCGCTTCGCGCTGTGCGGCTACTCGTTGGGTGGGCGCGTCGCCCTGTACGTCGCGCTCGCGGCGCCTGAGCGCGTGTCGCGGCTCGTGCTCGTGTCCACGACGGCCGGGATCGAGGATGCGGACGAGCGGGCGCAACGCCGGGCCGCCGACCACCGCCTTGCGGACGAGCTGGAAGGGGGAGCACAGGAGGACTTCGTCGCGCGCTGGTGCGCGCAGCCGATGTTCGCCGAGGATCCCCCGGCGGTGGATGAGCTTGCGCGTGAGGACTACCGTCGCAACCGGCCGGAGGCGATCGCGGCGGTCCTGCGCGGGATCGGCACGGGGGAGATGGCCCCGCTGTGGGATCGACTGAACGAGCTGACGATGCCCGCCACGATCCTTGTCGGCGACCGCGACACGAAGTTCCTGGCCTTGGGAGGGCGGCTGGCCAGGATGCTGCCCAAAGCCGTCATGACGACGGTCCCAGGCGGTCACCGCCTGCCTTTGGAGAATCCGGGCGCGGTGGCGAACGCTTTCACCTGAAGACCGCGCAAGGTCCGGCTTTCAGCTCCGGGGAGCGGCATTTCCGGCACCGTGCACTATGAATTTCAAGCTCATACGCGGTTGCCTCTTGACAAGCCTGGAGTTGACGCTATGTTCTTGAGTGTTCATGGCTTCCCTGTGTGGGAATGCCAACACCATAGATCGGGTTTGGGTCGGTCGTCCAGATCGATTTCAAGCGCTTTAGTGGTAAGACCTTGGGAGAGGGACTTCCGATTCGCTAGATGAGGGGTTGTTTTCGCGTGTTTTCTTCGGGGACAGATGTGATGGGAGTCGCTGTGCGTCAAAGCACGGCCTTCGGTAGATGCCTCAGCATTGCTGATGCATCTCTCTCTCTCTCTCTCTCTCTCTCTTTGTCCCAGTAGCACCCCCCATCTAACCGGCAAAAACGGCCGGTTTTCCACCCTGCTCGCGGGGAGGGTCGCGTGATGTCTTCCACTACCCGCACGAGCGCGCGTGTACGTGCTGCTGCCCCACGACGTGGCACTCCTCCGCGAGTGCAGGTTTCCGAGATGCAACGCTCGCGGCTGCTCGCCGCGGCTGCGGTATCGGTCGATGAGGAAGGGTACGCGCGTACGACGGTCGCGCGCATCACCGCTCGAGCACGAGTCTCACGCCGGACCTTCTATGAGCTGTTCGACGATTGCGAGGCGTGCCTGGATGCGCTGATCGAGGACGTATTGCGACGATCGAAGGAGAGATCGCTCGCGCGAACCTCGCCGGCCTCACCTGGCGCGAGCGAGTGCGGGGTGGACTGCTGGCGATCCTCTCGTTCTTCGACCGTGAGCCCGCGCTCGCGCGCGTGTGCCTGGTGCAGTCGCTACGCGGAGGCCCCACGGTGTTGAAACGTTGCGAGCAGATCCTCGCGCGCCTGGCGGCCGTGCTCGACGAAGGCCGTGGCGAGCGCGGCGCGAAGGGGGCAGGTGGGGTCACCGAGCTGACCGCCGAGGGCCTGATCGGCGCCGCCCTTGCGATCGTCCACACGCGTGCTGCAACGCGGCCGGGCCAGCCCCCGCTGACGAGCCTCACGGGCGAGCTGATGAGCATGATCGTGCTGCCCTACCTCGGCGTCGGCGGCCGCACGGCGTGAGCAAAGCCGTCCTACCCCCGCCTCGTCGGTGGGCAATCGCGAAGGCCAGCCTTCCGTCGTCGAGCAGACCAACGGCGATCCGCTCGCTGGCGTCCCGATGCGTCTGACCTACCGCACCGCGCTGGTGCTGGGCTATATCGCGCAGGAGCCCGGCGCGAGCAATCGAGTCATCGGCGACCACGCCGGCGTCAGCGACCAGGGCCAGATCTCAAAGCTGCTCGCGCGCCTAGAGCGCCTCGGTCTCGCCGCCAACACGGGGGACGGGCATTTGAAGGGCGAGCGCAACGCCTGGCGACTCACCCCCAAGGGAGTGCAGGTCGAGCACAGCATCCGCGCTCACACCCACGATGACGGGTCGACCACATGAACCAGCAGATCTTCCACATCGTCAGTTCGCCAGTTCAATCCGCGTGCGCTGCGCTGGACGCCGGCACGCTCGACTCCCAGGAGGAGAGATAACCGATGCTCTCAGCAATACGTAGAAGAATCCATCTCAGTCCGGCGACGGTGATCGCGGGGTTGGCGATGGTGTTCGCGATCACCGGTGGCGCTTACGCCGCCAACAACGTCTCCAGCGGTCCGAACGCCACGGTCGCGAAGAAGGCCAAAACAAAGGTGTTGCGCGGTCCCCGCGGCCCACAGGGCCCCGCGGGCAAACAGGGACCAGCCGGAGCGCCCGGCGCTCAAGGTCTCGCCGGCGCGAACGGCAAAGACGGCGCTCCAGGCCCGGAAGGCAAAGAAGGGAAAGCCGGTAAAGACGGCGCTCCCGGTCTTGAAGGCAAAGCCGGCAAAGACGGCGCCCCCGGCAAGAGCGTGGAATCTTTCCCAATCACCGACCCCTCTAAGTGCCACGAACAGGGCGGAGTAGCACTCGAAGTCGAAGAATCAGGCGACCCACACGAAATCTGCAACGGACAACCATGGACCGTCGGTAGCCTCCCTAAAGGCGCAACAGAGATGGGCACATGGGCGCTTGGGAACGTAGAAGCGGAAAGCTTCCAGTACATATCGCTTTCTTTCTCGGTTCCGCTTGCTGAAGGTACGCTTCCTTCTTCTGTGCATTACGTCAATGGGGCGGGCAACGAAGAAGTAGAAGGGGAAGTGGTCGCCGAACCAGCCGTGAACTGTCACGGTAACGCTGAAAACCCTTCCGCTCCTGCAGGAATGGTCTGCATTTATCAGACCGCTAAGTCTGGAATGTTCCTGGAAAGTACGATACGAGAGGGACGCGCTGGCGTCACCCTCGGTTTTAACGTCACTGCGGCGAAAGCACACGCCTATGGAAGCTGGGCCGTTACGGCGTCCTAATCGCTCCGCGGTGAGGAATCGGGGGCGGGGGTCCTGGCTTTACTGGCCGGGATCCCCAGCTCCAAAGCGAGTTTAAATCAAAATAAGTCAGCGAGGGAGACGATGCAAGTAACAGCCAACAATCAAATCCGGTGGGCGGTTGTACCGGTCTCGATTCTCGCTTTCTTCGTTCTCCTTGCCTGCTTTACGGGTCTCGCTCGGGCGGCTCGGGTGCATCGCCTGGAACTCAGCGAAACGCTGCCCGAAGAAAGGATGCCGTTTATCATCGCCGTGAATCAGAGCACCAATCACTTCTACGTCTCGAACTGGAATGCAGGAAATAGCAGTATCGCACGACGTGTGTCCAACTATGAAGAAGACGGTCAGATCGATCCTCTAGACCCTGAACTGACTGACGCGCCGTCGCTTGAACCGGGCCAGGTAGCGGTAGATAATTCTGGTGGCGTCACCCAGGGCTATCTCTACGCCGCCGACTTGGGTGGGGAGATCATTCAGCAGTTCGACGCGACTGGTAAAGCGACCGGCGTGCAGATCACTGGGGCGTCGATCCCCGCGAACGGCACCGCGCAGGAAGGTGGTCTGCCACCGGTGGTCAACAATGGCAAGTTTTCTGTGTTTGCGCTTGCGGTAAACGGGTCGGGCGAACTATTTGCGATCGAGGAAAACACGGGGGCCATAGATGTCTTTACCTCGACGGGAGTGTTTGTCAAGCAGTTGGCGGCTGGTACGGTCGGAAACTCAACAAAGATCGCTCTGGACGCCGCGGGTCACATTTTTATCGCTAACCAAGCCGCTCCCCCGTCTTCGCCGCTTCGTGTTTCCTCGCCACCGGAAGGGGCGGGTTTGTTCGAGTTGGATGCGGCGACGGGAGCGTGTGTAAATGTTGGGTGCGCCCCGATCGAC
This sequence comes from uncultured Solirubrobacterales bacterium, assembly GCA_963714025.1. Taxonomy (GTDB): domain Bacteria; phylum Actinomycetota; class Thermoleophilia; order Solirubrobacterales; family Solirubrobacteraceae; genus Palsa-744. The sequence goes on along the minus strand of OY970221.1, from coordinate 479,412 downwards.
CCGGCGCCGATCTCTGGCGTGGCTGTCGATAACGCCACGGGCAAGGTGTTTACCACCGGGCAGATCAACGAGAGCAATGATGATAGTGAAGGCAAGTTCAGCGAATACGAAGATGTGACTGGGCAGTTGCTTGGCGTCACTCACTCCAAGGAACTTCATTCACCTTTGGGTATCGCTGTCGATGAAGGCTCTGGCAAGGTGATCGTCGCCGATGCGTTGCCTGATAAAGAAGGCACGGTAAAGATTTTTGGTGCGGTTGAAGTGGTGCCTGACGTGGCTACTCTAGCCGCTGAAGCGGTCACGGATCGTTCGGCGACGTTGCAGGGCGAAGTGGGCGCCGCGGGTGTCGCTGGCGCTACGTGTGCTTTCGAATATGTCACTGATGGGGAGTTCAAGGCGCATGGTTTTGAAAAAGCCGCAAAAGCTACGTGTACACCGGAAGGGCCGTTCTCTGGTACCGCGATGATCCCGATTCAGGCGCATTTGGAAGGTTTGGAGGGTGGCACGGAGTATCACGTGCGTCTGGTGGGAACAAACGAAAACGGTTCGAACGCCGGTGAAGATGTCGCCTTTAAAACAGAGGGGCCCACGGTCAGCGTGCCTGAAGCGGTCGAAGTCGGTGAGAGTGGCGCTACGTTGAAGGGTGTTGTCAATCCGAGGGGCGCCGCGACGACATATCTGTTTGAGTATGCAAGCGAAGCGCGATACGAAGCGAGTGGATGGACCGAAGCCGTCGAACTTCCCGCGGGTGGGGATGGAATCGGTGAAAGTGTCGTCGGCGTAGGTGTGCATGAGCGCGTGGAAGGCCTTACGCCTGGCGTGTCGTATCGTGCCCGGATAGTCGCTGTTAGCAGTGGCGGGGTGAGTGCGGGCGAAACCGACGGTGAAGCGGTGCTGTTCGCCACGTACGGGCCGGCTCCTTCGTTTGGTGGTTGTCCTAACGAATCGTTGCGCGACGGGGGCTTTTCTAGGTTGTTGCCGGATTGTAGGGCGTATGAGCAGGTCAGTCCGGTCGACAAGGGCGGGGCGAGTGTGCAGGGTGCGATCAATTCGGTGCAGGCGTCGCTTGCCGGGGACCGTGTTACTTTCTATTCTAACACCGGGATTAGCGGCAGTGGTGAGGGCGCCCAGGAATTCCCGACGTATCTGGCGGGCCGCTCGGCGGATGGTAGCGGTTGGTCTACGCAGGGTTTGTTGCCGCCTGCTTCTTATGGGTCGCGAGCTAGTGTGGTCGGTTGGACGGAAACCCTGGAAGACGTTTACGGCTTCGCGACGCAGCCGTTTGAGACCGGCCAGCTGCTGCTGCGACAGGTCGGCAGGCAAGCCTTGGCACAGATCGGGAGCGTGGATGCTGCGAGTAGTCCTTTCGCGCTTGCCGGCTCTTCGCGGGGTGGGGCCGTGGCAGTGCTTGAAAGCGAAAATGGTGGTGTGCTGCCTGGGGATTTGGTGGGCAAGCAGAATGTTTATGTTTATGATCGTGTGACTGGAAAGCTGGTTGTTGGCGGCGTGTTGAACGATGGTGTAACGGTGCCGAGCGGAGGCACGATGGCGGGCTCCTATGACTGGTTCATAAAGAAAAACACAAGCAGCCTGGGTGGCGCTCTTGGCGAATATTACGATCAGGCGGAGCATGCGATATCGGCCGACGGTACTAGGCTGTTTTTCAGTGCGGGGGGGACGGGCCAGCTTTATGTGCGGATGAACCCTTTGGGTGAGAGCAAAGAATTGGGTACGCAGGCGTGTCTGAAAGGGGTGAAGGCGTGTACGGTGCGGATATCGGCACCGGAAGCCGGTGTTGGCGATCCTGGCACACCCGCCGCGTTTCTCGGTGCGTCGGCCGATGGTCGCCTGGCCTATTTCCTCGATCAAGGCAAGTTGACCGCGAACGCTACCGGGGGATCAGGCTATGACATGTATCGCTATGACCTACAGACCGGAGTGTTGAGCGATCTAACCGTCGATATGAAAGACAAAAACGGCGCTCGCGTGGAAGGTATGCTCGGGCTCGACGAAGACGGTGAAGACGCTTACTTCGTCGCAGCGGGCAAGCTCAACACCGAAACCACCCAAGCGCCGTCAGGGGAAACCAACCTCTACGTGCTGCATGGCACGACGATCAAGTCCATCGCGCGTCTACCGGCCAGCGCACTTTCGTCCAGCGAACAAGAGCCGCTGGACTGGACGCCAGGCGCGCGGGCGGCAGACGGAGAAATCGTCACTCATGCGGCGCGTGTCAGTGACGATGGGCAGACGTTGCTGTTGACTTCCTATGACAACAATGGTGTGCCGGAGCTTTATCTTTATCGTTACGGGCGGGGGATCGACTGTATCTCTTGCAATCCGACGGGGGAACCACCGCTAGGCCCCGCCGGAGTGCAGCGGATCCCTGGGCTTGGTCTTAAGCTAAGGCGCACGTATCCGTTTATGACGCGGAACATGGTTGACGATGGGCGACGGGTGATCTTTGACTCCGCCGATCGTCTTGTCGCCGCCGATGAAAACACGGTCAACGACGTGTATGAGTGGGAGGAGAAGGGCACCGGTTCGTGCGGATTGGAAACGGTGGCAGGCGGTTGTGTCTATTTGATCTCAAGCGGCGCGAAGGACGCCGACCCGACGTGGTTCGGCGACGCCGACGAAGAAGGCAATAACATCTTCTTCTTCACCACCCAGCCCTTGGTTGCTCAAGACCGCGACCAACTCGTCGACGTATACGACGCGCGGGTGGACGGCGGTATCGCCGCGCAGGAAGTCATGCCGAAGTCGGTGTGTGAAAACAGTGGAAATTGTCGTGGTGAGGTGTTCACTCCGCCCGTTTTCTCTGCTCCGGCGACGTTTGCTTTCCAGGGTCCGGGTAACGTCACGCCCGCGGCTAAACCGATGGTTGCTTGTCGCAAGGGCATGGTAAGGAGCCACGGCATGTGCGTGACCAAGCCCCACAAGGCAAAACAAAAGAAGCGACAGCGGCGTAAGCGTGTGGGCAAGAAGCGAATACAAAAGCGCGGCAAGGGAGGCAGACGATGAGACGTATACCAATCATCACATTCTTGACAGCGCTGTCGGCGATCTTCTTGGCTGCGAGCGTCGCGCGGGCCACTCCCACGGCGGCGCCCGCATGGTCGATCGTCGCACGACCCTACCCGTCAGCCTTTGAAGCGGGCACCGTCGCCAGCGGCTTTGAGGGAGAAAACGGCCCGGCCTACCAGGTACAGGCCTACAATGTCGGTGGTGTCGCTACGAATGGCGAATTCACGATCAGCGACACGCTTCCCAAAGGGTTGGCGCCATCCCCAAGCGTCGCGCCCTCGGGCGTTTACGATCTTCACAGCGAAGGTAAGGTGACGCTTAGCTGTGGTGTGTTGGGGCGTAAGATCACTTGTACTGGCGGTGGGTCGGTACCCGTGGGTCCTGGCGAAGAGGTGAGCGTGATCGTTCCGGTGGAAGTCGAAAAAACAGCGGCCGGTCCGCTGCTAGACAAGGCGACGATCCAGGGCGGCGGTACGGCCAGTCCCGCGAACACCGAACAGTCAACGGCGATCAGCTCTAACCCGAGCTCGTTTGGGTTCCTAGCGGAGCCCGCGGGCCTGTTCGGCCTGATCGACGAAGCGGACGGCTCGCCAACCACACAGGCAGGCTCCCACCCCTACGCGATGACGGTCGCTGGAATGAGCCCCACCACCAACCCTAACATCAAGGACGAGGCGTTGGCGGCCGCTGGCGGCGGGTTGCGCGATGTACTGGTCGAACTCCCGCACGGGATCGTCATCAACCCTACCGCAATAGCACAGTGCAAGGAGAGCGAACTGGACAGTGCGACAAGTTGCCCCGCCGCGTCACAGGTCGGCGTCGTATACTTGACTCTTTCGATTGACTTTGGCTTCGGTCAAGCCGCTGGGCTGACGCCGCTATATAACATGGTGCCCCCGGCGGGCTCTCCGGCTGAGCTCGCATTCGAAGTGTCGTTTGAAGGAACCGCTGTCCACCTATTGGGCAATGTCAGCAGCGACGGCACCTTCACGCTGACAGCTTCCAGCAAGGAAATCCTCGCGCGCATAACGATAGGTGGTATACACACGACGTTGTGGGGTGTACCCTCCGATGAAAGCCACGACAATCAGCGTGGGAAATGCGTCTTCCCAAACAAATTGCTTGAAACGTGTCCGACGACACGCACCGGTAAGGCGTTTGTGACGTTGCCGTCGGCGTGTTCGGGTCCGCTTGTGACGTCGGTGCATGCGACGAGCTGGCTCGGGGAAGCCGCTGATGGTAGCTATGAATCCACCGATCTTGCAGGCCACCCCGTTGGCGTTGAAGGGTGTGGCGCGCTTGCGTTCGAACCGTCGATTGAAGCGGGTTTGACCACTGGCCAAGGGGATTCCCCGTCGGGGCTCAATCTTGATTTGCGTCAGGTTCAGCACGAAGGTGCGAGCGAATTGGCAACGGCGAACCTGAAGGACACGACGATCGCTCTGCCCGAAGGAGTGGCGGTCAACCCGTCCGCGTCGAATGGGTTGGAAGCGTGTTCTGCGGTGCAGGTGGGTCTTGCTTCGGCTGTTGGTCTGTCTCCGGTGCGTTTCCATGAAGGCCCGGCTGGTTGTCCGGATGCGTCGAAGCTGGGGACGGTCGAAGTGACGACGCCGTTGTTGAAGGAAGGCCCTGAAGGGGAACAGGTGCCGCGGGTGCTGAAGGGCGGTGTGTATCTCGCGAAGTCATTTGATAACCCGTTCGGTTCGTTGCTGGCGCTGTATCTCGTTGTTGAAGATGAACAGACGGGTGTGATCGCGAAGCTCGCGGGTAGGATCGAAGCTGATCCGCAGACTGGCCGGTTGACGACGACGTTTGATGAAAACCCGGAGTTGCCGTTGGATGACATCGTGATCCATTTCTTCGGGGGCGATCACGGGGCGCTGACGACTCCCGTTCAGTGCGGCGAGCACACGCTCTCCTCGACGCTGGTCTCGTGGTCTGAAGGTGCTGCCGCGCACCCCGGCGCGTCGTTGCAGACGACTGGTTCGTGTTCGGCTTCGGAAGCTGCTGCCCCCGAGGGCTTCTCCTTCATGGCCGGTGCGACGAGCCCGTTGGCGGGTGCGTTTGCGCCGTTTGTGGTGCAGGTCTCCCGTCCGGATGGTTCCCAGCGGTTGGGGGCGATCGACGTGACGTTGCCCGAGGGGCTGCTTGGCAAGGTCACCGGTGTCCCGTTTTGTAGTGATGCGCAGATCGCTCTGGCGCAGGCGCGTAGTCATCCCGAAGAAGGAAAGCTCGAGCAACAGTCACCGTCCTGTCCCGCGGCCTCCGAAGTGGGCTCGGTTACGGTTGGTGCGGGATCTGGCCCTGACCCGGTGTATGTGAGCGGTCATGCGTATCTCGCTGGTCCTTACAAGGGCGCGCCGCTCAGCCTCGCGATCATCACCCCCGCGATAGCGGGCCCGTTTGATCTCGGGACCGTCGTAGTCAGGGTTGCGCTGAACATCGATCCGAACACGGCGCAGATCGATGCCGTGAGCGACCCGATACCCACGATCCTGGACGGGATACCGTTGGATGTGCGGTCGATCTCGCTGAACATGGATCGGGCAGGGTTCACGTTCAACCCGACCAGTTGCGAAGCGTTGAGCGTGACCGGCCAGGCGATCTCCACTCTCGGCCAAACCACAGCACTATCCAACCGCTTCCAAGTCGGTGGGTGTCAGAATCTCCCGTTCAAACCCACAATGACGATCAGCACGCAGGGAAAAACAAGCAAAGCGAGCGGTGCGAGCCTGACCGTCAAGCTATCTCAGAAACCTGGTGAAGCGGACGTCCACAAGGTCGATCTGACGCTACCCACCGTCCTGCCGGCACGCCTGACGACACTCCAGCAGGCGTGCACCGAAGCGCAGTTCAACACCAACCCCGCCGGCTGTCCAGCCGGATCGTTCATCGGTACGGCGAAGGCGATCACGCCAATCCTGAGCGTCCCCCTCACCGGTCCGGCGATCCTGGTGTCGCATGGTGGTGCGGCATTCCCCGACGTCGTGTTCCTGCTGCAGGCAAACGAACGGGGAGCGAACATCCGTATCGACCTCGACGGGCGTACCGACATCAAAAAAGGAATCACCTACTCCCGTTTCGAAACCGTACCCGACGCTCCGATAGCGACCTTCGAAACGAACCTACCCCAGGGCCCACACTCCGTCCTCTCAGCTAACGGGAACCTGTGCGCGAGCAAACTCGCGATACCCACCGAAATGGTGGGCCAGAACGGCGCGCTCGTCAGTCAGAGCACGAAGGTCACCGTCACCGGCTGCCCAAAGGCGAAGGTCCTGACCCGCGCGCAGAAGTTCGCGCTCGCGCTGAAGGCATGCAAGAAGAAACCGAAAGGCAAGAAGCGCCAAGCCTGCGAACGCACCGCCCACAAGAAATACGGCCCCCTCAAGAAGGCCAAGAAGAGGACCAAGAAGAAGTAGCCGCCCCGTCTCCCGGATCGTTCGATCGCTGGACGGCGGCTCCGGGGGCGGGAAAACTAGACTAGGGGCGTGTTGTCGCTGGGACTGGACCCATGACGCTTGGCGAGCTCATCGCGGGCGTGGGCTCCGTGGATGGCGCGGGCGTTGAGGTCGAGATCGCGGGGCTTGCGTACGACAGCCGCGCGGTGCAGCCGGGAACGCTGTTCTTCTGCGTCCCGGGCTTTCGCAGCGACGGGCACGACTTCGCCGCGCAGGCCGTGGCCGACGGCGCGGTCGCGCTGGTCGTGGAGCGACCCCTGGGCGCGGGCGTCCCCGAGGTGCTGGTGCCGTCGGTGCGCGCGGCGATGGGGCCGATCGCGAGCCGCTTCTACGGCGATCCGAGCGCGTCGCTGTGCGTGGTGGGGATCACGGGCACGAACGGCAAGACGACGACCGCGTTCCTCGTGCGCGCGCTGCTGCAGGCGGCCGGCGAGCAGACGGGGCTGCTGGGCACGGTCACCTCGATCGTGGGCGGCGCCGAGCGTCCCGTTCAGCGCACCACCCCCGAGGCGATCGACCTGCACGCGGGCTTCCGCGCGATGCTCGACGGCGGGGATCGCGCCTGCGCGATGGAGGTATCCTCGCACGCGCTGGAGTTGGGGCGCGCCGGCGGCATCGGCTTCGCCGCGGCCGTGTTCACCAACCTGACACAGGACCACCTCGACTTCCACCCGAGCATGGAGGACTACTTCCTGGCCAAGCGCCTGCTGTTCCTGCCCGGCGAAGGGCAGCCGCCGGGCGTGAGCGTGGTCAACGTCGGCGACCCCTACGGGCGAAGGCTCGCGCAGGAGATCGAGAACGCGCGGACGTTCGCGATCGAGGAGCCCGCCGACTACAGCGCGACGGACCTGCGCTGCGACGCGGGCGGCTGTCGCTTTGCGCTGCACACGCCTGTTGGCACGCATGAGGTGAGGCTGCCGATGCCGGGCCGCTTCAACGTCGCCAACGCCCTCGGCGCGCTCGCGGTCGTGCACGCGCTCGGCTTCGACCTCGACACGCTGCTCGACGCCCTGCAACGGGGCGTGAGGGTGCCCGGGCGCTTCGAGCCGGTCGACGCCGGCCAGGACTTCGCGGTGCTCGTCGACTACGCCCACACGCCCGACTCGCTCGAGAACGTGCTGCGCTCGGCCCGCGACATCGCCCGGGGGCGCGTGATCAGCGTGTTCGGGGCAGGGGGAGATCGTGATCGCGGCAAGCGTCCCCTGATGGGCGGGATCTCCGCGCGCTTTGCCGACATCACGCTCGTCACCTCCGACAACCCCCGCTCGGAGGAGCCCTCGGAGATCGTTGCGGAGATCGTCTCGGGCGTCCCATCCGGCGCGCTCTCGGATGGGACGGTTCACGTCGAGGTCGATCGCCGCGCGGCGATCGGGCAAGCGCTCTCGCTCGCGATGCCCGACGATGTGGTGGTGATCGCCGGCAAGGGGCATGAGCAGGGGCAGGAGTTCGCCGACGGGCGCAAGGAGCCCTTCGACGACATGACGGTCGCGCGCGAGCTGCTCGGCGCGGGGATCGGCGCGCCCGACGGGAGGGTTGGATGAGGGATTGGGACGCGAATCGCCTCGCGCGCGCCGCCGGCGCTCGCCTGGTCTTCCGTCCCGACGAGGACGCACTACCGGGCGGCACCGAGGAGGGTGCGCCGTCGGGGCCGCTGCGCGTGTCGATCGACTCGCGCGCGGTCGCGCCGGGCGATCTCTTTGTCGGGCTGCGCGGCTCCTCCGCCGATGGGGGCGAGTACGCCGCGCAGGCGCTGCAGGCCGGTGCCTGGGGCGTGCTGGTGGCGCCCGAGCACGCGCTCGCCGTCGCCGCGATGGCTGAGGCGGCCGGCACGGGCGCAGGCATCGGCTACCAGGGCGTCGTACTCGCCGACCCCAACCCGCTGCAGGGGCTGCAATCGCTCGCCCGCGCCTGGCTCGCGCAGCTGCGCGCGAGCGCCGGCGCGCGAGTGGTCGCGATCACCGGCTCGACCGGCAAGACCTCGACCAAGGACATCCTCGCCGCGCTGCTCGCACCGCATCTGCGCACGGTCTCGAGCCCCTCGAATTTCAACACCGAGATCGGGCTGCCGCTCGCGATCCTCGCGGCGCCCGCCGACACGCAGGCGCTGGTGCTGGAGATGGCGATGCGCGGCGCCGGGCAGATCGCGGAGCTGACGGCGATCGCCGAGCCCGAGGTCGGCGTGATCGTCAACGTCGGCCCCGTCCACCTGGAGCTGCTCGGCTCGCTGGAGGCGATCGCCGCCGCCAAGGCTGAGCTGATCGCCGGAATGACCTCCGGCGCCACCGTGATCGTGCCCGCCGGCGAGCCCTTGCTGGGCGAGCACCTGCGCGATGAGATCCGCACGGTCACCTTCGGCCCCGGCGGCGATGTCGAGCTGGTTGAGAGCGGCCCCGGCGGGGATGTAGAGCTGTTGAGAGCGGTCCCGGCGGCGACGTCGCGCTGCCCGAGCGGAGCCCCGACGGGTCCGTCGTCATCTCCGACGGCGACGTGCGCATCGTGCTGCGCCCCTCCTTCGCGCAGACCCACAACCTCAGCAACCTGCTCGCGGCCGTCGCGGCGGCCCGCGCGCTCGGCGTTACGCCCGGTGGCGAGGTTACTGTGCGGTTCTCAGCGCTGCGCGGCGAGCGCATACGACTGTCCGAGGAGATCGTGTTGATCGACGACTGCTACAACGCCAACCCGATGTCGATGCGCTCCGCCCTCGACGATCTCGCACAGAGCGCTTCCGGGCGGCGCGTGGCGGTGCTCGGCGACATGCTCGAGCTCGGTCCCGACGAGCAGCGCTTTCACCGCGAGATCGGCGCCCATGCGGCCGCGCGCGGGGTGAACGTGCTCGTGACCGTCGGCCCGCTCGCGGCCGAGATGGCCCCGGCGTTCGCCTCCGCCGACGCGCCCGCAGACGCCGATGCTCCCGCCCGCACCAAGATGCCCGCCGGCGCCGGGGATCCTGCCCGCGCCGACGCTCATTCCGTCGCCGACGCTCCCGCCGCAGCGGAGCTGCTCGCGCGACTGCTCTCACCGGGCGACACGGTGCTCGTGAAGGGCTCGCGCGGCGTGGGGCTCGAGCGCGTCGGGCAGGCGTTGCTCGCGCGTGAGGCGCACGGCGGCGTGCGTCATCAGGGCGTGCGCGCGGGCCCCGGCGACTCTCCGACGGACGGGCGCTGAATGGGGCGTATCCTCTTCGGCGGCACCGCCGCACTGCTCATCTGCATCTTCCTGAGCCCCAAGTTCATCGAGTTCCTGCGCCGGCGCGAGTTCGGGCAGCACATCCGCGAGGACGGCCCCGAGGGCCACCATCAGAAGGCCGGCACGCCGACGATGGGCGGCATCATCGTGATGTTCGCCGTCGCGATCCCCTTCCTGATCCTGACCAACTGGGATTGGCGCTCGGTGGGGGTGTTCGGCGCGATGATCGCCTGCGCGCTGCTGGGCTTCGCCGACGACTACACCAAACTCGTGCGCCGCCGCTCGCTCGGTCTGCGCGGGCGCACGAAGCTCGCGATCACGATCGCGATCTCCCTCGGCCTGTGGTACATCGCGGCGCACAAGGCCCACCTTGCGCCCGAGCTGCGGCTGCGCGTGGTCGACTACACGGTCGAACTGGGGCCGTTCTACCCGGTGCTGATCTACCTCGTCGTCGCCGGCACGACCAGCGCGGTGAACCTGACGGACGGGCTCGACGGTCTCGCCGCCGGCTGCGCGGCGATCGTGCTGCTCGCCTACATCGCGATCGCGTTCGTGACAGAAGACTACGATCTGGCGATGCTCGCCGGCTGCCTCGTCGGGGCCTGCATCGGCTTTCTGTGGTTCAACGCGTTCCCGGCCACGATCTTCATGGGCGACACCGGCTCGCTCGGGCTCGGCGGGGCGATCGCGGGACTGGCCGTGATGACCCACACGGAGGTCCTGCTGATCCTGCTCGGCGGGATCTTCGTGATCGAGGCGCTGTCGGTCGCGATCCAGGTCTTCTCCTTCCAGACGACCCGCCGGCGGGTCTTCCTGATGGCGCCGATCCACCACCACTTCGAGCTCAAGGGCTGGTCTGAGACGAAGATCATCCTGCGCTTCTGGATCGTCGCCTCGATCTTCTGCGCGATCGGCTTCACCATCTATCACCAGAGCATCCGTTGATCCGTTGAGCGGCCCCGCGCGCACCCTCGAGCCCAGGCCGGCCTTGCCCGAGGGCCCCTATCTGGTCGTAGGGCTCGCGCGCTCCGGCCGCGCGGCCGCGCTCGCGTTGCGCGAGCGCGGCGAGTCGACGATCGGCGTCGATCGGGGCGCGCCCGGAGGACTCGACGCGCTTGTCGCCGCGGGCGTCGAGCTGCACCTGGCCGAGGATGGGCTCGAGCTGTTGGAGCGCGTCCGGGCGCTGGTCAAGAGCCCCGGGGTGCCCGCGCAGGCGCCGGTCGTCGCCGCGGCCCGCGAGCAGGGGCTGCCGGTGCTCGGCGAGCTCGAGTTCGCCTGGCGTCTGCTCGAGAACCGAGCTCATCGCCGTCACGGGCACCAACGGCAAGACGACCACGGTCGAGCTGATCGGGCACATCCATCGCGCGGCGGCGCTGCCCGTGGCGGTCGCCGGCAACGTCGGGACCGCGCTCAGCGGGCTCATCGGCGAGGTCGATCCTGAGGTGACGATCGTCTGCGAGGCCTCATCGTTTCAGCTCGAGGACACGCTCGCGTTCGCGCCCGAGGTGGCGGTGCTCTTGAACATCGCCCCCGACCATCTCGACCGTCACGCGACGATCGAGCAGTACGCAGCCGCGAAGCTCCAGATCTTCGCGCGCCAGTCCCGCGGAGACATCGCCGTGCTCCCGGCCGACCTCGACGTGGACCTCGACGAAGACATCTGGCGCGTGACCTTCGGACCGCCCACGATTCAACACGGCGATCCGCGCTCGGCCGCGATGACCCTCGAGGACGACGGCGTGATCAGGTGGCAGGGCGAGTCGCTGCTGTCCGCGAGCGAGGTCGCGCTGCGCGGACGCCACAACCTCGACAACGCGATGGCCGCCGCCGCGGTCTGCCTGGCGCGCGGGATCGACGCCGAGGCCGTGCGCGACGGTCTGCGCACGTTCGCGGGCGTGCCTCACCGCTCTGGAGGAGATCGCCGTCGCGAGGATGTTCTGTATGTCAACGACTCCAAGGCCACCAACGTCGCCTCGACGCTCGTCGCGCTCGACGCGTTCGCGCCCGACACGGTGCACCTGATCCTTGGCGGCCAGTCCAAGGGCCAGGACTTCACCCCGCTGCGCGAGCCGGTCGAACGGCACTGCCAGGCCGTGTATCTGATCGGCGAGGACGCCGCCCTGATCGCCTCGCAGCTCGCGGGTATGCCGGTGCCTCTGCTCGAATGCGGCGAGCTCGAGCAGGCGCTCGAGGTGGCTGTCTCGACCGCCCGCCCGGGGGACACGATCCTGCTCTCGCCGGCCTGCGCGAGCTTCGACCAGTACGCCGACTTCGAAGCCCGCGGCGAGCGTTTTCGCGAGCTGGTCCTCGGTATGGAGGCATAGGCGCGCGCGCGTCGAAGTGGGCATGGATGCCGGCCACGCCGCAGAAGCAGTCGATCGAGCACCGCATCCTGATCACCGCCACGATGTGCCTGCTCGCCTACGGCGCGGTGATGGTCTACAGCGCGACCTCCGCGACCGCGCTGCTGCAGGGCTCGGGCAACGGCACGGGCTACCTGATCAAGTTCGTGCTCTACGGCGCGGTCGGCCTCGTGGTGATGCGCGTGCTCGCGCGCGACGGGATCGCCAAAGCGCAGAGCTTCGTCGCGCCGCTGTTGGCGATCTCGTTCGTGCTCGTGCTCGCGGTACACATTCCGCACGTGGGGGTCTCGATCAACGGCGCGCGCCGCTGGATCGGCCCCGGTCAACTCCAGTTCCAGCCTTCGGAGCTGCTCAAGCTCGCGCTGGTGCTGTACGCGGCCACGCTGCTCGCACGCCGTCCCAAGCGCGTGCACGACCTGCGCGAGCTCTCGCGGCCGCTGCTCGTTGTCGTCGGCGGCGCCTGCCTGCTGGTTGCCACCGAGCCCGACCTCGGCACGGCGATGACGATCGCCTTCACCACCGTCGCGCTGCTCGTGGCCGCGAGCATCCCGGCGCGCAACCTCGCGATCGTCGCCGGGGTCGCCTTCGGGCTGGTGGCGATGTATGCGATCGCGCGCCCCTACGCGCGCGCGCGGCTGACCTCGTTCGTGGATCCCTGGGCGCACGCCTCCGGCAGCGGCTTTCAGGCCGTCCAGGGCCAGATCGCGATCGGCTCCGGGGGGCTGTTCGGCGTCGGCCCCGGGCAGTCGGTGCAGAAGATCTTCTACCTACCGGAGGCGCCCACGGACTTCATCCTCGCTGTCATCGCCGAGGAGCTCGGCGTCGTCGGCGTGTGCGCGCTGCTGTTCCTGTACGGGCTGATCGCCTACGCCGGTCTGCGCGTGGCCAAGTCGGCGCGCTCGCTACACAGCGCGCTGATCGCCGTGGGCGTGACCTCGCTGATCGTCTCCCAAGCGCTGCTGAACGTGTTCGCGGTGCTCGGGCTCGCGCCGCTGACGGGCGTGCCGCTGCCGTTCGTCTCCTACGGCTCCTCGAGCCTGATCGTGATGCTCGCGGGGATGGGTCTGCTGTTGAACGTGGCCGCGGGTGGCAGCGCGCACGTGCGCGCCGTGCCCTCGCGCGGCAAGACCCGCACGGTGGCCGACGCGCGAAAACAGGCAGGATGGGGCCGTGACACAGACGAAGATCGCGATCGCGGCGGGGGGCACCGCCGGACACGTCGCGCCGGCGCTGGCGGTGGCCGACGCGCTGCGGGCTGAGCACGCCCGGGTCGCGTTCGTCGGCGGGGCGCGCGCCGAGGCGCAGATGGTGCCCGCCGCGGGCTATGAGCTGCGCACGATCTCCGTCGAAGGGCTCAGTCGCACCAACCCGCTGCGCGCCGCCCGTGCGCTCCTGCGCGCCGCGCTCGCGCTACCGCGTGCCCGCACGATCCTGCGCGAGCTGGGTCCCGACGCGGTGCTGGGGGGCGGCGGCTACGTCGCCGGGCCGGTCGGCCTGGCGGCGCTCTCGCTGCGTATCCCGCTCGTGCTGAGCGAGGCCGACAGCCATCTCGGGCTCTCCAACCGCCTGCTCGCGCGCGGCGCGCGGCGCGTGTGCCTGGCATTCCCGATCCCCGGGCGCGAGGGCAGCCGCTACCGCGTGACCGGGCGGCCGATCCCCGTGCCGGATGCCGATCGCGCGCAGGCACGCGCTCACTTTGGGATCGCCCCGCAGGAAATGTGCGTGCTCGTGTTCGGGGGCTCGCTGGGTGCGCGCTCGATCAACCTCGCCGCCGTCGAGGCCTTCGCGAACAAAGGGCCGCCGGGCGCAGACGCGGGCGCGGGAGCTGGCACGGGCGCGGGCGTGGGTGCTGGCACGGACGGGGGCGCGGTGCGCCGCGCATCCTGCACGTCGCCGGACGCCGCGACCATCCCGTGCTTCAGGCGCGCGCACTGCCGCAGGGGTATGACCTACGCGAGTACCTCGACCTGGCCGAGTTCGCGCAGGCGCTCGCCGCCGCCGACCTCGTGGTCGCACGCTCGGGCGGCTCGGTGTTCGAGATCGCCGCCTACGGCCTGCCGGCGATCCTCGTCCCGTACCCGCGCGCCTCGGCCGATCACCAGAGCGCGAACGCCCGCTGGATGGCCGAGGCGGGCGCCGCGGTCGTGATCCCCGACTCCGAGTGCGACGGCGCGCGCCTGGCGCGCGAGGTCGCGGCGCTGCTGGGCGACCGTCCACGCCTTCAGGCGATGGCGGCGGCCTCGCGTTCGCTGGCTCGCCCGCGGGCCGCACAGGAGGTGGCCGGCGAGCTGCTGGCCGCGGCCGCCGCGGGAAAGCAAGCGCACGCATGAATCCCACACCCGCAACGGAGCGCCCGTGGGAGGGCAGGCGAGTGCACTTCGTCGGCGTCGGCGGCGCGGGCATGAGCGGCTACGCGCGCGCGGTCTACGCGCTCGGCGCGCACGTCAGCGGCTCCGACCGGCACGCCTCCCCCTACACCGAGCGCCTGGCCGCCGACGGCGTGCTGCAGGCGCTGATCGGCGAGCACGACGCGGCGAACGTGCCCGCGGGCGAGGACGTCGAGGTCGTCTACTCGAGCGCCGTCGCGCCCGAGAACCCCGAGCGCGCCGCGGCCCGCGAGCGCGGCCTGCGCGAGCGGCCCCGCGCCGAGCTGCTGGGAGAGCTGAGCGCGCTGCGGCGCACGATCGCGGTCGCGGGCACGCACGGCAAGACCACGACCGCGGCGATGGTCGTGTGGGCGCTGCGGGCGGCGGGCCTGCAGCCCGACTGGCTGATCGGCGGCTCGCTCGGGGAGGGCCTCGAGAACGCCGGCTGGAGCGGCGCGGGGGAATGGCTGGTCGTGGAGGCCGACGAGTCCGACCGCTCGATGCTCTCGCTGCACTTCGAGATCGCCGTGCTCACGAACGTCGAGCTCGACCACCACGCCACGTTCGGCTCGCTGGTCGAGCTGCGCGAGGCGTTCCGAGTGTTCCTCGCGCGGGCGAGCAGCGCGATCGTCATGTGGGATCGCCCCGAGCTACTCGCGCTCCTCCCAAGCGGAGCGCGCCCGGCCGACGCGGCGAGTGGCGCCAAGGGGATGGGGGAGGTCGAGGGAAGCCGGTCCGTGGTCGAGGTCCGATCGTGGGCCGAGTCTGCATCCGGGATCGAGACCGGAGCCGGCGTCGAGGTCGTCCCCTACGACGCGCCCGCGCCGGCGCTCCTGGACGGCGGCTCACGCTTCACCTGGCGCGGGCACGAGGTCACGCTGTCGGTGCCCGGCGCGCACAACGCACTGAACGCGACCGCCGCCTTGGAGGCCGCCCGCCTGGCCGGAGCGGACGCGCCGCGCGCGATCGCCGGAGTCTGCAGCCTTCCGCGGCGCGGGACGGCGCTTTCAGCTGCTGGGGGAGAGCGCGCGGGGCGCGCGCGTATATGACGACTACGCCCATCACCCGACCGAGGTCGCGGCGACGCTCGCAGGAGCGCGCACCCTGACGCACGAGCGTCTGATTGCGGTGTTTCAGCCGCACCTGTACTCGCGCACGGAGATGTTCGCGCGCGAGTTCGGCGCCGCGCTCGCGCCGGCCGACGTGGCGGTCGTGCTCGACGTCTACCCCGCGCGCGAGCGCGGGCAGGACCATCCCGGCGTCAGCGGCCTGCTGATCGCCCAGGCCGCAACCGACGCGCGACCGGGGATGCCCGTGTACTGGCTGCCGCGATTCGCCGACGCCGAGCCCGTGCTGCAAGGGTTGCTGGGTGCAGGCGATGTGTGCGTGGTGATGGGCGCCGGTGACGTGGACGCGCTCGCCCGGCGACTTACGGTGAGTGGCGATGGCGCGTAAGCCCACCTCGCGGGACGCGCCCACGACGCTGCCCTCGATCGTGCAGCGCGACTACTCGCTCGCGCGCATGGCCACCGTGCGCACCGGCGGCGAGGCCGAGTTCTTCGCGCGCGCCGGCAGCAGGGCCCAGCTGCGCGAGCTGCTCGCCTGGGCGCGCGCCGCGAAGGCGCCGGTCGCGGTCGTGGGCTCGGGCTCGAACCTGCTGATCGCAGACGAGGGGGTGCGCGGGCTGGTGATCAAGCTCGATCGCAAGCTCGCGCTGATCCAGCGCGAGGGTCCGCTGCGGATCGTCTGCGGCGGCGGTGCGCGCCTGCCGGCTGTCGCGACCCGCGCGGCCCAGGCGGGCCTGTCGGGGATCGAGTTCGGGATCAACATCCCAGGCACCGTCGGCGGTGCGGTGCGGATGAATGCGAACGCCTACGGCGGCGAGCTCTCGCGGACGCTGGAGTGGGTCGAGATCGTCACCGCCGAGGGGTACGAGCGCCGCGCCCCTGAGCAGCTCGGGTTCGCCTACCGCAGCTCGAACCTCGCGAACGGGGAGATCGTCGCCCGCGCCTCCTTCGGGCTCGCCGAAGCGGACACGGCCACGGTCAAGGCCACGCTCGCGGAGATGCGCGCGCGCCGTCACGAGGCCCAGCCGCAGGGGATCAAGACGTTCGGCTCGACCTTCGTCAACCCAGATGACCCTCGCGCTGAAGGCAGAACCGCCGGGCAGCTGCTGGCCGCCGCCGACTGCAATGGCCTGACCGTCGGCGGCGCGCGCCTGGCGCCAAAGCACGCGAACTTCGTGGAGAACACCGGCGAGGCCACGACCGCCGACGTGCTCGCGGTGATGGCCGCGGGCCGCGCCCGCGTGCTCGAGCGCTTCGGCATCGCCCTCGAGCCCGAGGTGCAGACGCTCGGGGACGTGCGCTTTCCGTGGTAGGGGTTCGGGCATGCAGGTCGAAGACCCCATGAATGGCCCGCTCCATAGCTGCGCCCGCACCTCGCCGCCTGACCCGTAGACGGGCGCGCCCGTCGTTCGGTGTACCGCGCCCGCTGCGGGCGGCCATGCGCGCGGCTCGCGCGGTGATCGCCGCGGTGTGGGCACGCCGGCGGCTGCGAATCGCGTTGCTGACCATTACGATCGCGATTCCGCTGCTGGGCGGCGTCTACCAGCTGCTGCGCCACTCCTCGCTGAGCTCGGTCGAGCACGTGCAGATACGCGGGCTCACCGCCGTGCACGGCGCGGACACGGCCGCGATCGAAACGGCCTTGACGGGCGCCGCGCGCGGCATGAGCACGCTCGCGGTCAGCCCCGTGGTCCTGCAGGCGGCGGTCGCGGCCTATCCGGTCGTGGGCGCGGTCAGGGTCCATCCGAGCTTCCCGCACGGCCTGCGCATCGAAGTGCTCGAGCGCCCGCCCGTCGCGGCGCTGGTCGTGAACGGCGCGAGCACCGCCGTGGCGGCCGACGGGGTGGTGCTCGGCTCGGGCTTCCTGTCGAGCTCGCTGCCGCTGGTGAACACCGGCAAGACCCAGACGGCCGCTTCCGCGGATGCGGCCGCGTCCAAGGCCGCAACGGTTCTGCCGGCGGTCGGGGGGAGCGTGCGCGGTGCCTCGCTGCTCGGTGCGCTGGCGATCCTCGGAGCGGCCCCGACGCCGCTCCTGCATGAGGTGACACGCGTCTACGAAGGGCCGAAGGGTCTGACGGTGGCGCTGCACGGGAACCTGCTGGCGTACTTCGGCGACGCCACGCGTCCGCACGCGAAGTGGCTGTCGCTCGTGCGCGTGCTCGCCGACCCGAGCTCGGCGGGCGCCTCCTACGTCGACGTGCGCCTGCCCGAACGACCGGCCGCGGGGTTCGCGCCGGGCACGAGCAGACCCGACGCGAGCTCCACCGAACTGGAATCGACCGGCGCCTCCTCGGACCCGAACACGGCCGCCGAACTGGCCGGCGGTCTGGACGCCGCCCTTGGAGGCGGTTCGAGCGCCGCCACGAGCTCGGGCAGCGGGACGGGCACCGAACCGAGCGCCACCGGCGAACCGGCGAGCTCGGGCTCGACATCCGCGGAAACCGCCGTGAGCGGATCGAGCTCGGGCGAAGCGGCGAACACGCCTGCGCCCTCGCAAGAAAGCTCGGCGGCACCTTCGGAAACGTCATCTTTCAGCGGGACACCCGGGGGCTGACGCGGGTTTCGAGTCCACCAGTAAGACCATCAACCTAGACTTGAGGTTCACCCCATCGAAACAGCGTGTCTCGGGGCCGGGTCGAGAGTTCCTCGATCTGCAACGATTGTTGCGAGATTGGCCCGCGTCGTTGACAGGGCGAAGTTCCCTGCATAACGTGCAGAATCCAGCGGGCCGACCGACAGTGTCGATCGAACCCTTAACTCTTACTGAAGGCTGTGGACGGAACCCATCATGGAGAGCTCAGCGAGTAGCGGCAGCATGACCGGCGCCGGCAGCTACCTGGCGGTGATCAAGGTCGTCGGCGTGGGCGGCGGCGGCACCAACGCGGTCAGCCGCATGGTCGACGCGGGCCTGCGCGGCGTGGAGTTCATCGCCGCCAACACCGACGCCCAGGCGCTGGCGATGTGCGATGCGGACATCAAGCTGAACATCGGCCACGATTCCACCAAGGGTCTCGGCGCCGGCGCCAACCCCGAGGTGGGCCTCGGCGCGGCGTCGGAGTCGCGCGATGACATCAAGGAGGCGCTGAAGGGCGCCGACATGGTGTTCGTCACCGCCGGCGAGGGCGGCGGCACGGGCACGGGCGCGGCGCCCGTGATCGCGGACATCGCCAAGAACGAGATCGGCGCCCTTACCGTCGGCGTGGTTACGCGCCCGTTCGACTTCGAGGGCTCCCAGCGCGGTCGTCAGGCCGCCGAGGGCATCGAGCGCCTGCGCGAGGTCGTCGACACGCTGATCGTGATCCCCAACGAGAAGCTCCTGACGGTCGTCGAGCGGCGCACCTCGATGCTCGACGCCTTCAAGGAGGCCGACGACGTGCTGCGCCAGGGCATCCAGGGCATCACCGACCTGATCACGATCCCCGGGCTGATCAACCTCGATTTCGCGGACGTGCGCACGATCATGCACGACGCCGGCTCGGCCCTGATGGGCATCGGCACCGCCGGCGGCGAGAACCGCTGCGGCGACGCCGCCAAGGCCGCGATCTCCTCACCGCTGCTGGAAGAGTCCGTCGACGGCGCCACGGGCATCCTCCTGAACATCACCGGCGGCAAGGACCTCGGCCTGTTCGAGGTCAACGATGCCGCGGAGATCATCCAGAACGCGGCCGACGCGAACGCCAACATCATCTTCGGCGCGGTGATCGACGAGTCGATGGCCGACGACGTCCGCGTGACGGTGATCGGCACCGGCTTCGACCACCGCCCCGGCAGGACCGCCCGCGCGGAGACGCGCTCCAGGCGCGACCGCGGCCCGCGGATCGACGATCGTCAGCGCTCGACGCTGGAGATCTCCGACGACGACATCGACGTCCCGCCGTTCCTGCGTTGAGGTAGTTCGACCGGCACATGTGCGAAGCCCCTCGGGGCGCATGCTTGGTGAGCCAGGGTGCGCATGCTTGGAGGAAAGGCTGATTTGGGCCGGGTGGCGCAAGCGCCTCCCGGCGATGCGTGCATGCACGCATCGCCAGACGTGCCGCATGCGGCACGTCTTCCGTTGGCGCATGCGCCAACGGTGAGGCCGCACATGTGCGGCCTCCTCCCACGCCGCATGCGGCGTGGGACCGTCAGGCGCATGCGCCTGACGGCGACCTCGCACATGTGCGAGGTCGAACAGCGAATCTCCCGCGCTCACCGCTAGCCTGCGGGCCGTGCCCACGACCCTTCGCCGCACCGCCCTGTACGACCGCCACGTCGCCGCCGGGGCCAAGCTCGTGGAGTTCGCCGGCTGGGAGATGCCCGTGCAGTACGCGGGCGTGCGCCAGGAGCACACGGCCGTGCGCACCGACGTGGGCGTGTTCGACGTCTCGCACATGGGCGAGATCGAGACCTTCGGACCGCAGGCGCTCGAGCTGCTGCAGCGGCTGATCTCCAACGACCTCGCGAAGGTGCCGATCGGCGGCGCGCAGTACGGCCTGCTCTGTCGCGAGGACGGCGGGGTGCTCGACGACCTCTTCACCTATCGCCTGGACGCCGAGCGCTGGCTGACGGTCACCAACGCCGCCAACCACGCGCAGGACCTAGCCTGGTGGCTCGCGCACGCCGACGGGCTCGACGTGCAGGTGGCGGATCGCATCGAGGACTACGCGATGCTCGCCGTGCAGGGTCCCCGTGCGCGCGAGCTCGTGCAGGCGATCTCCGACGCTACGCCGCTGCCCCCGCGTATGAGCGCCGCCACGCGCCGGTTGGCGGGTACGGAGATGCTCGTCTGCGGTACCGGCTACACCGGCGAGGACGGCGTCGAGCTGCTGCTCGCGCCCGCCGACGCGCCCGCGCTGTGGGATGAGCTGCTGCGCCGCGGCGCCACGCCCGCGGGCCTGGCCGCGCGCGACACGCTGCGCCTGGAGGCCTGCTACCACCTCTACGGCAACGACCTGTCGCTCGAGCGCGGTCCGATCGAGGCCGGGCTCGGCTGGTGCTGCGTCGAGGACACCCGCTTCGTCGGCTCGCAGGCCGTGCGCGCGGTCCGCGCCGCCGGGCCGCGCGAACGACTCGTCGCCTTCGCCATCGACGGTCCCGGGATCGCGCGCCAGGGCAACCCGATCGTCGGCGGCGGCATCGTCACCAGCGGCACCCTCTCGCCGACGCCTCGGGATCGGCATCGGCCTCGCCTACGTCCCGGCTGAGCGGGCCGCCGTGGGGACTCGTCTCGAGATCGACGTCCGTGGCAAGATGCGCCCCGCCGTGGTCCGCGAGAAGCCTCTCTACCGAAAGGGCTCCTGATGTCCGACGCCGGGTATCCCGACGATCTGCTGTACCACCCCGAGCACGACTGGGCCCGCATCGAGGCGGGCGAGACCCCGGAGGCGACGCTCGGCATCACCTGGTACGCGCAGGACGCCCTCGGCGAGGTCGTCTTCTTCGAGGCCCCTCCGTCGGCACGCGGCTCGTGCAGGGCACGCCCTACGCCGAGGTCGAGTCGGTGAAGGCCGTCTCGGACGTCGTCGCGCCGCTCTCGGGCGAGATCGTCGCCGTCAACGACGCGCTCGAGGACAGTCCCGCAGCTGATCAACGAGGACCCCTACGGCGAGGGCTGGATGGTGCGCATCGCGCCCAGCGATCACAGCGAGCGCGAGGCGCTGATGGACGCCGAGGCCTATTCCGCCACCTTGGGTGGCTAGGCTGACGGCAGCACCTTGAGCCGCTACACCGCCACAACCGAGGAGGACCTCGAGCGCATGCTCGCGGCGATCGGCGTGGGCTCCGTGCAGGAGCTGTTCGACCGCCAGATCCCCGCGGGCGTGCGGCTGGGCCGCGCGCTCGACCTGCCCGCGGGGATGGGCGAGCAGGACGTCTACGCGCACCTGCGCGAGCTCGCCGCGCGCAACGTCAGCGCCGAGCAGGAGGTCTCCTTCCTGGGCGCCGGGATGTACGACCACTACGTGCCCGCGCTGATCGACATGCTGATGGAGCGCTCGGAGTTCCTCACCCCCTACACGCCCTACCAGCCCGAGATCTCCCAGGGCGGGCTGCAGGTGATGTTCGAGTACCAGACCGCCATCTGCGAGCTGACCGGGCTGCCCGTCTCCAACGCCTCGGTGTACGAGGGCCCGAGCGCCGTCGCCGCGGCCGGCTATCTGGCGAAGCTCCACAACGGCCGCAGCCGCCTGGTCGTGAGCGCGGGCCTGCACCCGCACTCGATCCAGACGCTGCGCACGCTCGCGCACGGCTACGGGATGAGCGTCGTCGAGGTGCCCCTCGCCGACGGCGTCACCGATGTGCAGGCGTGGGCCGAGGCGATCGACGGCGACACGAGCGCGGCGATCTTCGCCCAGCCCAACTTCTACGGCGCCGTCGAGGACGCCGCCGCGCTCAGCGCCGCCGCCAAGAGCGCCGCGGGCGCGGAGGACAAGGCGCCGGTCGTGGTCGCGCAGGTCGACCCGATCGCGCTCGGCGTCCTCGCCGCGCCGGGCGAATGCGGCGTGGACGTGGCCGTCGGCGAGGGCCAGCCGCTCGGCAACCGCCTCGACTTCGGCGGGCCCTCGTTCGGGCTCTTCGCCGCGCGCGAGGAGTACCTGCGCCGGATGCCCGGACGGATCGCCGGCGAGACCGTCGACGTCGACGGCCGGCGCGGCTTCGTGCTGACGCTGCAGACCCGCGAGCAGCACATCCGCCGCGAGAAGGCCACCTCGAACATCTGCACCGCCCAGGCGCTCAACGCGCTCGCGGGCGTCGTCTACCTCGCGTGGCTCGGGCGCCGCGGGATCGTCGAGCTGGGCGAGCTGCTGCTCGCGCGCACCGCACTACGCCCGCGAGACGCTCACGGCGATCGAGGGCGTCGAGGCGCTGCACGCGCAGCCGGTGATCCGCGAGTTCGCCGTTCGTCTCGACCGCCGACATCGACCTCGCGGCGGTCAAGGCGCGCTGCGCTCGCGCGGGCGTGAACCCGGGCGTGGACATCCACGCGCTCACCGGCACGCGAGTCCGACCGCGGCGGCCTGCTCGTGGCGATCACCGAGCAGCGCTCGCGCGCGGACATCGACCGGCTCGCGGACGTGCTCGGCGCGGCCGTAGCGGCCGAGCGCCGCGGTCAGGCCGTGCGGCGGCATGAGCGACGCGAGACTCCCCAGCAGCGCGATCGCGCGCGCACGATCTTCGAGAAGGGCGCTCCCGGGCGCCGCGCGTTCGTCTGCCCGGAGCTCGACGTGCCCGCGGTGGACCCCGAGCAGCTGCTCCCGGCGCGCTACCGCCGCGCGCAGGCGCCGCGCCTGCCCGAGGTCTCAGAGCCGGAGATCGTGCGCCACTACGTGGGCATCTCCAAGCGCAACTTCGACCTCGACTCGGGCTTCTACCCGCTCGGCTCGTGCACGATGAAGCACAACCCGCGCCTGCACGAGCGCGCCGCGGCGCTGCCCGGACACGCGCGACTGCACCCGCTGCAGGACCCCGCCCGCGCGCAGGGCGCGCTCGAGTTGATGTGGCGCCTGCAGGGAGCGCTCGCGGAGATCGCCGGCCTGCCGCACGTCTCGCTGCAGCCCTCCGCCGGCTCGCACGGCGAGCTCGCCGGGCTGCTGCTGACACGCGCCTACCACGAGTCCCGCGGCGAGACCCATCGCCACAAGGTGCTGACGCCCGACACCTCGCACGGGACCAACCCCGCGACCGTGACGATGGCCGGGCTGGAGGTCGTCAAGCTCGCGACCGACGCCCACGGCGGCATCGACCTCGACGACCTGCGCGCCCACGCCGACGGCGAGGTGGCGTGCCTGATGCTGACCAACCCGAACACGCTCGGCGTGTTCGACCCGAACATCGAGGAGATCGCGCAGATCGTGCACGAGGTCGGTGCGACGCTCTACTACGACGGGGCCAACCTCAACGCCGTCATGGGCATCTCGCGCCCGGGCGACATGGGCTTCGACATCGTCCACTTCAACCTGCACAAGTCCTTCACCCAGCCCCACGGCGGCGGCGGCCCGGGATCGGGCCCGATCGCCGTCAGCGAGCGCATCGCCCCGTTCCTGCCGACGCCGATCGTCGTTCGCCGCGAGCAGGAGCGGGCAGACCAACGGAGCGGCGCCGGCGCCCCTGTTCGACCTCGACTTCGGCGCCGAGGACGACGGCCCGGGCTCGCGCACGATCGGGCGATTGCGCGGGTTCCACGGCAACTACGGCTGCTTCGTGCGCGCCTACGCCTACATCCGCTCGCTCGGCGCCGACGGCCTGAAGGACGCCTCCGAGACGGCCGTGCTGAACGCCAACTACCTGCTCGCGCGCCTGCGCCGGGAGGGCATCGTCGCCGAGCACCTGCCGCTCGCCTACGGAGAGCTGTGCATGCACGAGTTCGTGCTCTCGGGCGGGCCGATGAAGCGCGAGCTGAAGCTGAAGACGCTCGATCTCGCCAAGCGCCTGCTCGACTTCGGGTTTCACCCGCCGACCGTGTACTTCCCGCTGCTCGTCGAGGAGGCGCTGATGGTCGAGCCGACCGAGACCGAGACGCGCGAGACGCTCGACGCCTTCGCCGAGGCGATCGCCGCGATCCTGCGCGAGGCCGCGAGCGACGGGCCTGAGGTGGCGCAGAACGCCCCCTACACGACCCCCGTGCGGCGGCTGGATGAGGTCGCCGCGGCCAAGCGCCCGGTCATTCGGCAAGCCCTTTAGGGTCTTCGCGATGCGCATCTTCTCCGGCATCCAGCCCACGGGCTCGAAGCACCTCGGCAACTACATCGGCGCGATCGCCCAGTACGTCGCCGGGCAGGACCGCGGGCGAGGCGCTGTACTGCATCGTCGATCTGCACGCGATCACCGTCTCCTACGAGCCCGCGCGGCTGCGCGAAAGCCTCTACGACCTCACCGCGCTGCTGCTCGCCGCCGGCCTCGACCCGCAGCGCTGCATCCTCTTCCGCCAGGGCGACGTGCACGAGCACAGCCGAGCTGTGCTGGCTGCTCAGCGGCGTGACCGAGCTCGGGCGCCTGCAGCGGATGCACCAGTTCCGCGACAAGTCCGTCGCTCCAGCGCGAGCTGGTGAGCGCCGGGCTGCTCATGTACCCGGTGCTGCAGGCCGCCGACGTGCTCGCCTACCGCGCCGACGAGGTCCCCGTCGGCGAGGACCAGCGCGAGCACCTCGAGCTGATGCGCGACGTCGCGCGGCGCTTCAACGCGCGCTTCGGCGACGGCCGTGAGGTGCTGGTCGTGCCCGAGCACCGCATCCCCGAGGTGGGAGCGCGGATCATGGACCTGCAGGACCCCACGCGCAAGATGTCCACGACCAGCGGCTCCGAACAGGGAACCGTGTACGTGCTCGACGAGCCGCGCACGATCGAGAAGAAGATCAAGAGCGCCGTCACCGACTCCGGCGCCGAGATCCGCCGCGCGGCCGACAAGCCGGGCGTGACCAACCTGATCGAAATCCTGGCCGTCGCCCGCGCGAGCACACCCGAGGCGGTCGAGGCGGAGCTGGCCGACGCGCGCGGCTACGGCGACCTGAAGGCCGCGGTCGCCGAGGCGACGGTCGCCTACCTTGCGCCCGTGCGCGAGCGCTACACCGACCTGCGCGCCGACGAGGACGCGCTGGAGGCCGTGCTCGCCGACGGCGCGGCGCGCGCGCGGGAGATCGCCGCCGGGACCCTCGCGGACGTGCGCGAGCTGATGGGCGTGGGCGCACCCCGTCGGAGCTGATCGGTACGGTGGGACGCGTGACCACCGTCGCGACGCTCGATCTCGACCTGGACGTGTTCAGCGGGCCGTTCGACCTGCTGCTGACGCTGGTGCTGCGCGAGGAGATCGACCTGCTCGAGCTCGCAGCTGGCCGACGTGGTGCTCTCCTACCTCGACCATCTCGAGTCCCGCGGCGAGCTCGACCTGGAGACGGCCACCGAGTTCATCGTGCTGATCGCAGCGCTGCTGGAGCTCAAGTCCAAGCTGATGCTCGCGAGCGAGGACGAGGACGATCCGCTGCTGGAGATGGAGCCCGAGGAGGCCGCGCAGGAGCTGCTCGCGCGGATGCTCGACGCACGCCGCTACCGCTCCGCCGCCGGCCACCTGCGTGAGCTGCTCTCCGCAGGAGCACGGCGTGCGCTTCCGCCAAGCGCCCCCGCCCGCGCACCTGCGCCGCAGCGAGCTCGCGCCGCAGGAAGGCTCGCAGAACCCCGACGTGCTGGGCGAGGCGATCGGACGGCTGCTGAGCATGCCCCCGACGATCAGCCTGCGGCACATCGGCTCGCCCCGCGTGACTGTCGCAGAGCGCCTCGCGCACCTGCGCGGGCTGCTGCGCCGCGGCACCTTCAGCTTCGACGAGGCCGTCGGCGGCGCCGACCGCATGACGGTCGCCGTCACCCTGTTCGCGCTGCTGGAGCTGTACAAACGCGGCGAGGTCGACTGGCGCCAGCCGGAGAGCTTCGGCGAGATCGCGATCCAGTCCACCGCGGCCCAGCCTGGCGCGCCGGTCGCGGCCGTGGCAGGATAGGCGCCATGGAGATACCGGTGGACACGCTCGCTGCGCCCGTGCCCCCGACGGACGGCGGCGAGGACACGGCGCTCGGGGCCCACGCCGCCGAGCCCGCGGCGCTCGACTCCGACGCGCTCGCGAGCACGATCGAGGCGCTGCTGTTCCTCTCGCCCGACCCCCTCAACGCGACCGAGCTGGCCGAAGCCGCGCAGGCCGAGGAGTCCGAGATCCAGGCGGCGCTCGGCGCGCTCGCCGCGCGCTACGTCCCCGGCGCGCGCGGGATCGTGCTGCGCGAGCTCGCCGGTGGCTACACCTTCGCGACCGACCCCGCCACCGAGGACGCCGCCAGGCGCCTGTTCAGCCGCCCGCGCACCGCCACGCTCACGCCCGCGCAAGCCGAGACGCTGGCGATCGTCGCCTACCTGCAGCCGGTCTCGCGCCCGGAGATCACGCGCATCCGCGGCGTCAGCGCCGACTCGGCCGCGACCACGCTGCTCGAGCGCGGCCTGATCGAGGAGGCCGGACGCTCGCAGTTCGGCGCCGTCACCTATCGCACGAGCACGCTCTTCCTGAAGCTGTTCGGACTGCGCTCGCTGCAGGAGCTGCCCGACGTCGCGCGCTGGGATCCCACCCCCGAGGAGCAGGCCGAGCTGCGCGATCGACTGCTGCGCGCCGGAGAGGCCCGCGCCGGGGGCGGACCCACGCCCGAGTAAGTCGGCCGCGGCCGATGCGCCTGGCGAAGCACCTCGCCCACGCCGGCGTCGCCTCGCGACGCGCCGCCGAGCGGTTGATCGCCGACGGGCGCGTGGCGGTAGACGGGCAGATCGTGACCGACCCCGCTCGCGACGTCGCGCGGCTCGGGTCGCGTCGAGGTCGACGGGAAGCCGGTGGCGGGGGTGGACCGTCGAAGACCATCGAGCGAGTCGTCTACGCGCTGAACAAGCCCGTGGGCGTTGTCTCCACGGCCGCCGACACGCACGGGCGCCCGCACGGTCGTCGAGCTGGTCCCCGCGTCACGGGCTGCGCCTGTATCCGGTCGGGCGCCTCGACGCCGACAGCAGCGGGCTGATCCTGCTCACCAACGACGGCGAGCTCGCCAACCGGCTGACGCATCCACGCTACGAAGTGCCCGAAGACCTACCGCGCGCGCGTGGCCGGCGGGCGCGTGGGGGAGGGCGCGCTACGCGCGCTGAGCGCAGGCGTCGAGCTCGAGGACGGTCCCACCGCGCCCGCGCGGGTGCGTCGCGTGCGCTCGGACGAGCTCGAGCTGACGATCCACGAGGGCCGCAATCGGCAGGTGCGGCGGATGTGCGAGGCGGTCGGTCATCCCGTGCTGGCGCTTGCAGCGCATCGGCTTCGGCGCGCTGCGTCTGGGCGAGCTCGCGCCGGGCGCGCATCGCCGGCTGAGCGAGGGGGAGGTCGGGCGTCTGCGCGCGCTCTGACAGAATCGCCGCCATGCGACTGTTCGCCCTGCGCGGCGCCACGAGCGTTCCGCGCAACGACGCCCAGGAGATCCTGGACGCCACCACCGAGCTGATGAGCGCGATCATGGAGCGCAACGCGCTCGCCCCCGAGCACGTCGTCAGCTGCATCTTCACCGCCACCAACGACCTCAACGCGGAGTTCCCCGCCGTCGCCGCGCGCGCGCTCGGGTTCGACCGCGTGCCGCTGCTGTGCGCGCGCGAGATACCCGTGCCGCGCGCGATGCCGCGCGTGATCAGGGTCCTGATCCACTACCACGCCGACGAGGGCCACGAGGCCCGGCACGTCTACCTCGGCGACGCCGCCGAGCTGCGCGCCGACTTACAGTCCGCGCAGTAAGCCGCGCGCCGGAGTGGCCGCGCCACCGGGGCTGCCCGAGATCGGGTTCTACGGCGGCGGTTCGGCACAATGGGCGACCATGGCCATCGAGTTCGCCCAGCGCATTGGTCGCATCCCCGTATATCCCGCCGCGGGCGGCTACGCCGAGCAGGCGCCGATGGTGCGACTGGCGAGCAACGAGTCGCCCTATCCGCCCCTGCCGGCGGTGCGCGAGGCGATCGAGCGTGCGCTCTCCTCGCTGAACCGCTATCCGGACCCCTCGAACTCGATCCTGCGCGAGCACCTGTCCGATCGTTATGAAGTGCCGGTCGCGCAGATCGCTATCGGCAACGGCTCCTGCGACATCCTGCTCGCGGCCGGCGAGGCGCTGCTCGAGCCCGGCGCAGAGCTCGTCTACGCATGGCCCTCCTTCTCGGTCTACCCGCACCTCTCCGCCGCCTCGGGTGCGCGCGCGATCACGGTCGCGCTCGACGCCGATCAGCGCCACGACCTCGACGCGATGCTCGCCGAGATCACCGTCGCCACGCGTCTGGTGATCGTGTGCAACCCGAACAACCCGACCTCCACTGCGCTCCCTACGGAGGAGATCGCGGCGTTCGTGGCCGCGGTCCCGCCGCACGTGTGCGTGATCGTCGACGAGGCCTACTGCGAGTTCAACCTGCTCGGCGATCCCGACGCCTCGATCGACCTGCTGGCAGATCACCCCAACCTGGTGCTGCTGCGGACCTTCTCGAAGGTCTACGGCCTGTGCGGTCTGCGCGTGGGGTTCGCGCTGTGCGGCTCGCAGGATCTGCCGCGGGCGGTCGATCAGGTGCGCCAGCCGTTCTTCTGCAACGCGCTCGCGCAGGCCGCCGCGATCGAGTCCCTGGCCCATCAGGACGCGGTGCTCGAGCGCGTGACGAGCACCGTCGCCGAGCGTATCTCCGTCGGTGAGGCTCTGAGCGCCCTCGGTCTGGAGAGTAGCCGATTCGCAGGCGAACTTCTGCTGGGTCGACCTCGGTACCGATCGAAGATCGGCCAGCGACGAGCGCGAGATCATGCGTGGGTTGGAGGACCGCGGCGTGCTCGTGCGTGGCGGCGGTGCGCTGGGCAGTCAGACGCCGGCGCTGCGCGTCACCTATGGAACGCCCCAGGAGAACGCGCGGTTCCTCGCCGCTCTCGGCGAGGTGATCTGAGCACCGGTGCAGGTCTCGGCTCCCGGGCGGGATCCGCTGAGTCGCGAGGCGCCTCGCGACTCAGCGGCGTCTCTCATCGCTGGACGGAAACATGCCGGTCTGCTACAAAGAGCTGAGACGGTCATGACCGCGACGGTTCGCACATCCGGCTGCACATCCAGCGCCTTCACCGCGTGGTCCTCGTCCTACGCCTATTTCGCCTGGCGATTTATCTAGGCGCTCCGGACGCCCCGACCCGCGTGTGAGAGCGGGCGTGAGCGCCCGCACCGGGTCCGAGGTTCTGGGCCGAGCGCCTCACCCGGCGTGTACGACGCCACCCTCACATCGTCGGTGCGTACAACTCTTGGACGTAAGGTGAAAGGATGAGTCGATGATGATCGTCATGAAGGAGACCGCGACTCCCGAGGAGGTCGACGCGGTCGTCGAGAAAATAGAGCGAGCCGGGGCGCTCGCGCACCGCAGCACGGGCGCGCGCGTCACCGTCATCGGGGCGATCGGCGACGTCGAGCAGGACGCGAACGTCGAGAGCCTTGGGCTCGAGGGCCAGCCGGGAGTCGACCGGGTCGTGCCGATCCTCAAGCCCTACAAGCTCGCCTCCTCGCAGATAACCCACGGGGAGCGGACCGTGCTCGACATCGAGGGACGCAAGATCGGCGGCGAGCACTTCTCGCTGATCGCCGGTCCGTGCACGGTCGAGTCGCGCGATCAGACGCTGGAGACGGCGCGCGCGGTGCGCGACGCAGGCGCCTCGCTGCTGCGTGGAGGCGCATACAAGCCGCGCACCTCGCCCTACGCGTTCCAGGGACTGGGTCTCGAGGGGTTGCGGCTGCTCGCAGAGGCGAAGGCCGAGACCGGTCTGCCGATCGTCACCGAGCTGATGGACATGCGCGATCTGGAGGCAGTGCTCGAGGTCGCGGACGTGATCCAGATCGGTGCGCGCAACATGCAGAACTACCCGCTGCTGGCCGAGATCGGACGCTCCGGGCGCCCCGCGCTGCTCAAGCGAGGGCTCTCCTCGACGCTGGACGAGCTCTTGATGGCGGCCGAGTACATCCTCAAGGAAGGCAATCCCAACGTGATGCTGTGCGAGCGCGGCATCCGCACGTTCGAGACGGCCTACCGCTTCACGCTCGACCTGATGGCCGTGCCGGTGCTCAAGGAACTCTCGCACCTGCCGGTGATCGTCGATCCCAGCCACGCCGCCGGCCGGCGCGACCTCGTGCTGCCGCTGTCGCTCGCCGCGGCCGCCGCCGGAGCCGACGGCATCATCGTCGAGGTGCACCCTAACCCGGACGAGGCCGTATGCGACGGACCTCAGGCGCTTTACGCGGACTCCTTCGCGGAGTACGCCTCCGCGGTCGAGCGCGCGACGGCACTGGCCGGAAAGGCGCTCAGCGCCGTCTGATGGGCGTCCGGCCGAGGCTTGCCGGCAGTGTTCGGCGGGGCGCCCGATCGAGGCACGTACGTTGAAGGTCGACCGTCCTCGGTGTCGGCCTGATCGGTGGCTCGATCGGGCTCGCGGCGCGCGCGCGGGCGGGTGCCGAGGTGTGCGGGTATGACACCGATCCTGCGGCGTGCGCGGCGGCACTGGAGCTGGGGGCCATCGATCGAACGGCACCGGATATCGCCGCCGCGGTCGCGAGCTCCCAGGTCGTGTTCGTCGCCACACCCGTGGGCGTGCTCGCGGACACCGTCTCACAGGCGCTCGCTCACGCAGGAGAAGACTGTGCCGTCAGCGACGTCGGTTCGACCAAGCTCGCGCTGGACGACGCCCGCCAAGATCCACGCTTCTTCGGCGGACATCCGATCGCGGGCGCAGAGACCACGGGGGTTGGGCATGCGCGCGAGGACATGTTCGAGGGAGCGAGCTGGTACCTGACGGCCGACTTCCCCGCCAAGGATCCCGATCTGCTCGACCGCCTGCTCGGCCTGATCCGGCGTCTCGGGGCTCATCCGCGGACGGTCTCCGCCGCGGCGCATGACCGCCTCATGGCCTGCACCTCCCATCTCCCGCACGTGTTCGCCAACGCCCTCTCCGAGCAGGCGCTGGCAGCCTATGAACGCGAGGGCTCCGAGCCGATCGCCGGTCCCAGCCTGCGCGATGCGATCCGGGTGGCGGGCGCCAATACCGCGGTTTGGACCGACATCTACTTAGCTAACGGCCCCGCGCTGATTGCCGCCGTCGATGAGGTCATGGATCGTCTGACCGAAGCAAAGGGGTTGCTCGAAGCGAAAGACCCCCAAGCCCTCGAGCTCTGGAACGAGCGCGCTCGGGCGGCCCGTCAGGCGCTGCTCGAGGACGAGCCGGCCGATCCACGCGCGGACGCATAGGCTGAGCACTCGATGAACCAGCGCTTCGAGCCGTCCAGGGGGCTCGCCGGTGAGCTGCGCGCCCCGGCGGACAAGTCGATCTCCCACCGTGCCGCGCTGCTGGGGGCGATGGCTTCCGAGCCGGTGCGGATCGAGAACTACCTGCACGCCGCCGACACCACCTCGACGCTCGAGGCGGTCCGTGCGTTGGGCGCGCTCGTGGAGGTCCGCGACGGTGAGACGACGATCCGCGGCACCGGCCTGCGCGAGGCGCGCGAGCCCGCCGAGTCGATCGACGTCGGCAATGCCGGCACGCTCATGCGCCTGCTCCCCGGCTGGCTGGCGGCGCAGGAGGGTCGCTCGTTCACGCTCGATGGCGATGCGTCGATCCGCCGTCGCCCGGTCGATCGGATCGCGCTGCCGCTGGAGCAGATGGGGGCCGAGCTGCACGCGCGCGAGGGACGCTTCCCGCCGCTGACCGTGCGCGGCGCGCGTCTGCGGGCGATCTCCTGCGAGCTGCCCGTGGCGAGCGCTCAGGTCAAGTCCTGCGTGCTGCTCGCCGCGCTCGCCGCCGACGGCGCCACCACCGTCGGCGAGCCCGAGCGAAGCCGCGATCACACCGAGCGGATGCTGCTGCGCGCAGGGGTGAACATCCACCGCAACGGCCGTCATGTCACCGTCGTCAACGCCGACGAGCTGATCCTCGAGCGGGTACTGCGTCCCCGGCGATCCCAGCTCGGCCGCGTTCCTGGTGGCCGCGGGCGTGCTCGTGCCCGGCTCGCGCCTGCTGTTGCGCGACGTCGGCGTCAACTGGACGCGCACGCGGGTTTCTGCGGATCGTGCGCCGCATGCGCGGGATCGTGCTCGGCGACCTCGAGCCGGAGACCGGCGAGCTGCCCCCGATGAGCCCGTCAGCGACCTCGACGTCGCCCACGGCGCTCTGGAGGGGACCGAGGTCGAGGCCGAGGAGGTGCCCCTGGCGATCGACGAGCTGCCGCTGGTGGCGCTGCTCGGCTGCTACGCCGAGGGTGAGACGATCGTGCGCGGCGCCCAGGAGATGCGCGTGAAGGAGTCCGATCGCATCGCCGGCGTCGTCGAGGGTCTGCGCGGCCTCGGGGCCGACATCGAGGCGACCGACGACGGCTTTGCAGTACGCGGCACGGGCGGCCTGCGCGGCGGCGTGATCGACGCCCACGGCGATCACCGCATGGCGATGATGGGCGCCGTCGCCGGGCTCGCCTCGCACGAAGGGGTCGAGGTCGTCGGGATCGAGGCCGCCGCGGTGTCCTATCCGGGGTTCGTCGAGGACCTGGCGGGGCTCGGCTCGTGAGCGCGCTCGCCCGGCGCCTGCGCAAAGCGCCGCTCGGGACCGGCGGGGACGGACGGATCGCGTGCTCGTAGCGATCGACGGTCCCGCCGGTGCGGGCAAGTCCACTGTTGCCCGCGCGCTCGCACAGCGCCTGGGCTTCACCTACCTGGACAGCGGCGCTTTGTATCGCTGTGTTGCGCTGCTCGCGCTCGCCTCGCCCAACGAGGCCCCGGCGGCGCTCGCCGAGCGCGCGCAGATCGAGCTGGGCGCCCGCGTGCTGCTCGACGGCCGCGAGGTGACCGAGCGGATCCGCGCCCCCGAGGTCTCCGAGGCGGCCTCGCACGTGGCCGCCGATCCGGGAGTACGCGCCGCGCTCGTGGCCAAGCAGCGGGCGACGATCGCCGGCGGCGACTGGGTCGCCGAGGGTCGCGACATCGGCACGGTCGTGGCGCCCGACGCCGAGCTGAAGATCTTCCTCACGGCCGATCCCCGCGAGCGCGCGCGCAGGCGCGCGCTCGAACTGGGCGCCGATCCCGAGTCCGTGCTCGCCGAGCAGACCCTGCGCGACGAGCGCGACACCACGCGCGAGCACAGCCCGCTGGCGCCCGCTCCGGGATCCGTGACGCTCGACACGACCGGGTTGAGCGTAGAGCGGGTAGTGGATCGCATCGCCGCGCTGCTGGCGCGTTGAGCGCCACTCGCGTTGGCGCACGATCAAGGCCGCGAAACCGGGACGCGTTGCCCGGGCGGTCATACTGGCTCAATGCTGAAGGTCGCGATAGTCGGCTACCCCAATGTGGGGAAGTCCTCTCTGATCAACCGTCTCACGGGCACCCGCGAGGCGGTCGTGCATGAGCGCCCGGGGGTCACCCGCGATCGCAAGGAGCTCGACTGCGAGTGGAACGGACGCCGCTTCAAGCTGATCGACACCGGCGGGGTGGACTTCGAGGACGAGGACCCGCTGGCCGGCTCGATCCGCGACCAGGCGCGGGCTGGGCTCGCGGAGGCACAGGTGGCGGTACTGGTCGTTGACGCCCGCGCGGGAGTACGAGCAGGCGATGAGGAGATGGCCGACCTGCTGCGACGATCGACGGTCCCGTCGATCGTCGCGGCCAACAAGTGCGACGGGGTGAGCGACATCCCTCAGGCCGCCGAGTTTCATCGTCTCGGGCTGGGCGAGCCGCTGGCGGTGTCCGCCGCACAGGGGCTCGGCTCGGGCGATCTGCTCGACCGGATCGTGCAACTGCTCCCGCCGGAGGAGCCGCAGGCCGACGAGGACACCGTGCGCCTGGCTGTGATCGGACGGCCGAACGTGGGCAAGTCCTCGCTCGTGAACCGCATCCTCGGCGAGGAGCGCACGATCGTCTCGGACATCGCGGGCACCACGCGCGATGCGATCGACACACCGCTGATCGTCGACGGGGAGCGCAAGCTGACGCTGATCGACACCGCCGGCATCCGCCGCCAGTCGAAGGTCGCCGACTCGGTCGAGTACTACACCACGCTGCGCTCTCATCGCGCCGCCGAACGCGCCGACGTGGCGCTGGTTGTCTGCGACGCACGCGACGGCGTCACCGCCCAGGACCTGCGCATCGCCGAGCTGGCGATGAAGTCCGCGTGCGCGACCGCGCTCGTGCTGAACAAGTGGGACGTGTACGAGGGCGACGAGGACGGGCTCGAGCACGAGCGTGCGCGCGTCGCCGAAAAGCTGCGCCTGCGCCCACGCGTGCTGACGGCGAGCGCCAAGACCGGACGGCACGTCGCGCGTCTGCTGAACGAGGCGATCATGCTGGGCGATCGCATGTCCGGGCGGATTCCCACACCGGAGCTCAACCGCTTCCTGGCCGAGGCCGTGCAGGCCCGCCAGCCGCCGGTGGGGACGCGGCGCAGCGCCGGCCAGCACCGTCTGAAGCTCCTCTACATGGCCCAGATCGGCGAGCGCCCCCCGCGCTTTGCGATCCAGGTGAACTCCCGCACGCGCGTGACCCGCGACTACGCCTACTTCCTGGAGAACCGCCTGCGCGCCCGCTACGCGATGGACGGGGTGCCGCTGATCGTCGACTTCGTGCAGCGCGGCGAGCGCGGACGCCGCGCGCAGCGGCGGGCCGCGTAAGAACCGCTTTCAAAATAGGCGGTGCGGCTGGGGCGTTCATGGACCAAGCTGGGCGACGCGGGACGGCGCAGCGCGTGCTGGTTGCACGTGCAAGCCGTCACGTGGCGATCCAGCGCCGTGTCCAGGGACGCATCCAGACGTGCCGGTCTTTTTGAAAGCGGTTCTAAGTAGACTCCCGGCTCTTTTCCTCGCCAGCAACCACCGGAGCCGCATGAGCCAGCACGCAGACAACGAGTTCCTGTTCACCTCCGAGTCCGTCACGGAGGGCCACCCCGATAAGGTCGCCGACCAGATCTCCGACGGCGTGCTCGACGCCGTGCTCACAGACGACCCCTACGGCCGCGTGGCCTGCGAGACGCTGGTGAACACGGGCCTGATCGTCGTCTCGGGGGAGATCTCGACCGACACCTACGTGGACATCCAGGAAGTCGCTCGCGAAACCGTGCGCAAGATCGGCTACACCAATGCCGACCTCGGCTTCTCGGCGGACTCCTGCGCGGTGCTGAACGCGATCGACAAGCAATCGCCGGACATCGCCCAGGGCGTCGATACGGCGCTCGAGAAGCGTACCGACGCTGATGACGACGACGAGCTGGACGTCGCCGGCGCGGGCGATCAGGGGATGATGTTCGGCTACGCGACCGACGAGACCGACTCGCTGATGCCGCTCCCGATCTCGCTCGCGCACCGTCTCGCCGAACGCCTGGCGGTGGTCCGCAAGAGCGGCACGCTCGACTACCTGCGCCCCGACGGCAAGACGCAGGTGAGCGTGCGCTACCGGGACGGCAGGCCGGTCGAGATCGAGAAGCTCCTGATCTCCACCCAGCACGCCGAGGGCGCCGAGGCGTCGATCCCCGATGACCTGTGGGAGCACGTCGTGGAGCCGATCCTGCCGAGCGGTCTCTATGACGCGGGCAGGCTGCGAAAGAACTTCCTCGTCAACCCCACCGGCCGCTTCGTGATCGGCGGACCGGTCGGTGACGCGGGTCTGACCGGACGCAAGATCATCGTCGACACCTACGGCGGGATGGCGCGCCACGGCGGTGGGGCGTTCTCCGGCAAGGACCCGTCCAAGGTCGATCGCTCGGCGGCCTACGCGGCGCGCTGGGTCGCCAAGAACATCGTCGCGGCGAAGCTCGCGCAGCGCGCCGAAGTGCAGGTGGCATATGCGATCGGCGTCGCGCATCCGGTATCGGTGATGGTGGAGACGTTCGGCACCGAGCTCGAGGGTCGCACGCGCGGTCAGATCGCCAAGGCGGTGGACGAGGTCTTCGACCTGCGCCCGGGCTCCTTCCGTGAGGAGCTCGAGCTGCACCGGCCGATCTATCAGAAGACGGCCGCCTACGGTCATTTCGGGCGCGAGGACCACGACTTCACGTGGGAGCGCACCGACAAGGCCCAGGCGCTGCGCGCGGCCGCCGGGCTCTGAGGACCACGAGCGTCTGAGAGCGGTCCGGGGGGCCGTCTAAAGTCATGAGCGCGGCGGGCGATCGCCGCCTTCGCGTCCCGGCCCTGGGGAGACCACGGGCTTCACTTTCCGATGTCCGCTATCGCTCAGGTAGAGCCATTGACGACCGCTCGCGCGCTGCGCGGCCCATTCGACTACCGGCTGCCGCAGGAGCTGCCGGGAGGCCAGGTCGGTGTGGGCTCGATGCTGGTCGTGCCGTTCGCGCGCAGACAGGTCCTCGGTGTCGTCGTGGGCATGTCCGAGCACAGCGAGATCGCGGAGGAGAAGCTGCTCGCGCCGCTGCGCGCGCTCGAGCTGGGCGTCCCCGTGGATCTGGTAGCGCTGGCGCAATGGGTCGCGGCCGAGTACTGCTCGACGATCGCGCGGGCGCTGACGCTCGTGCTGCCGCCGGGCGCGGCGCGCAGGCTCAGCGGGCGCAAACGTCGCAAGGTCGTTCGCAGCGAGCATCTGCCGGTCGGCACCCGTCGCCCGCAACCACCGCCGCTCACGTCCGCCCAGGAGGCGGCGCTCGGGGCGCTGGGAGGCGCGCTGCAGGCCGAGCGTTTCGAGCAGACCCTGCTGCAGGGCGTGACGGGCTCGGGCAAGACAGAGGTCTACCTGCGCGCGGCCGCGGGCGTGATGGAGCGCGGGCGGGGGGCGATCGTGCTCGTGCCCGAGATTGCGCTGACGCCCCAGATCGTCGGTCGCTTCCGCGAACGCTTCGGCGACACCGTGGCCGTGCTGCACTCGCGCCTGCGTCCGGCCGAGCGCTATGAGGAATGGCGCCGGCTGCGCACCGGCGAGGCGCGGGTGTGCGTGGGTCCACGCTCGGCCGTGTTCGCGCCGATCGAGCGGCTCGGGCTGATCGTCGTCGACGAGGAGCACGATGCCTCCTACAAGCACGAGGGCGACCCTCGCTATGACGCCCGCGAGGTGGCCGTGCAGCGCGCCCGCTGCGCCGGCGCGCTGCTGCTGCTCGGCAGCGCCACGCCGCGTCCCGAGAGCGTGTATCGCGCCGAGTCCGCGGGGCGGATGCCCACGGTGGCCCCTGCGAGGCTGCGCCTGCCGGTGCGCGTGGACGGGCGACCGCTGCCGCAGGTCGAGGTGCTCGACATGCGCGGAGAGCAGGGCGCCGGCCTGCATCCCGAGACCGTTCAGGCGCTCGCCCAGGTGCGCGAGCAGCGGGGCAAGGCGATCGTGCTGCTCAACCGCCGCGGCTGGTCGAATTTCCTCTCCTGCCGCTCCTGCGGGCGGGTGTGGAGCTGTCCGGAATGCGACGTCTCGCTGGTCCTGCACCGACGTGAGGGCTACGTGGCCTGCCATCACTGCGGACACCGCGAGCCCGCCCCGCAGCGCTGTGAGCAGTGCGGCTCGATCTCCGTCGGACGTCACGGCGCCGGCACCGAGCGCGTCCAGCACGATCTCGCGACCGCGCTCGACGGCGGCCGCGAGGACGAGCGCTTCCCGGTCCTGCGCTTGGACGCGGATACGGTCGGCGCCGAGGATGTCGCCACGCTGCTGCGCCGCTTCGAGGCGGTCGAGTCCGGCGTGCTGGTCGGCACCCAGATGGTCGCCAAGGGCCACGACTTCCCCGACGTGACCCTCGGCGTGGTGCTCGACGCCGACGCGACCCTGCGCTTCCCGGACTTCCGTGCCGAGGAGCGCACGTTCGCGCTGATCGCCCAGCTCGCCGGACGAGTCGGGCGTGGAGCGAGCGGCCGGGTGCTCGTGCAGACGATCGCGCCCGAGGCGCGCGCGATCGCATACGCCTCGCGCCACGACAGCGACGGCTTCCTCGCGGGCGAGCTGGAGCGCCGCGAGGCCCTGCGCTACCCGCCGTTCTCGCACCTGATCAGGGTCGTGTGTGTGGCTGTGGAGAGCGCTCCCGCGCGCGCGGCCGCCGGGGAGCTGGCGGAGCGGCTGCGCATCGAGCCTGCTGCGGACACGAGCGTTCTAGGGCCGGCGGCTCTGTTTCGCCTGCGTGGGCAGGAGCGCCAGGTGCTTGTCGTCAAGGTCTCCGAGCGCCGCTCAGCGGTGCGTGCCGTCGGCGAGGCGGTGCGGGCAGTGGCGGAGGACCGCGCGCATCGCGGCGTGAGCTTCAGCGTGGATGTCGACCCCCAATAAACTTGCTCCTATGACTGACGACGAGGATCTGGAGATCGCGCCCGACGAGGATGCTGTTGCGGTCGAGGAGATCGACGAGGAGACGCGTGCCCGACGCGATGCGGCACTGGCGCGGGTGCGCAAGCTCGGCGATCCCGTGCTGCGCGCGAGCGCGGTCGAGGTCGATCGCTTCGACGACGCGCTCAGGAGCGAGATCGAGCGCATGGGGGCGCTGATGAACGATGCGATGGGCGTCGGGCTGGCCGCCACCCAGGTCGGGATCCTGCATCGCGTGCTCGTATATCGTGCATACGCCGACGATCCGATCACGGCGCTGGTCAACCCTGTGATCGAGTGGCGCAGCGACGAGCTGGAGAGCGCCGAAGAGGGCTGCCTGAGTATTCCGGGAGTGCACGTCGAGGTGGAACGCCCGGCGCGCGTTCGGGCACGCGGGTGCGATGCTTCCGGGGGGGAGCTGGTGGTCGAGGCCGAGGGACTGGAGGCGCGCGTGATTCAGCACGAGGTCGACCATCTCGACGGCATTCTGATCCTGGACCGGATCTCGCGCGAGGCACGGCGCGAGGCGATGCGAGCCCTGCGGGAAGCACATGAGGGCGGCAATGCGCCCGAGCGCGTGGTCGCATCCGAGACGAGCCCCGCATAGCCGCGCGCCGGCGGCGCGTGGGAAGGAGCCTGGTTCGTGCGCACGGCGTATCTCGGCACCTCCTCGTTCGCGGCCGCCGTGCTCGAACGCCTGGCGGCAAGCGCGCATCGCCCTGCGCTGGTCCTGACGCGTCCCGACCGCCCCCGGGGACGCGGGCGCAAGCTCGCCTCCCCTCCGGTGGCGGACACGGCGCGGGCGCTCGGCATCCCGCTGGGGCAGCCCGCGAGCGTCAATGCGCCCGAGGCGCGCGAGCAGATCGCCCAAGCGCACCCGGAGGCGGTGATCGTGTGTGCGTTCGGCGCGCTCATCAAGGAGCCGCTGCTCGCCGAGCACGATCTGCTGAACGTGCACCCTTCGCTGTTGCCGCGCTGGCGCGGAGCTGCGCCGGTCGAGCGCGCGATCATGGCCGGCGATGAGCGCACCGGCGTCTCGATCATGCGCCTGACGGCCGGCCTCGACAGCGGGCCGGTGTGCCTGGCGCAATCGCTCGAGATCGCTCCGCAGGACACTTATGGATCGGTCGCGCAGCGCCTGCAATCGCTCGGCGGAGAGCTGCTCGTGCAAGCGCTCGATGAGACCGCACGCGGCGCGGCGCCGGAGTTCGTCGAGCAGGACGAGTCCGGTGTGACCTACGCCGAGAAGATCGCACCCGAGGACCGTCTGCTGGATCCGGCGCGCTCCGCGCAGGAGCTGGAGCGCCTGGTCAGAGCGCTGCACCCTCACATCGGCGCCCGCCTGGCGCTCGCCGACGGGAGCCTGCTCGGCGTACACGAGGCGCGGATTCCGGCTGAGCCGGTCGAGGATGCTCCGCCCCCCGGAGAGCTTGCTCGCGATGGCGAGCGGTTGCTGTATGGGACAGCGCGGGGAGCGCTTGAGCTGGTGCGCGTACAGCCGGCGGGCGGACGCCCGATGGACGCCGACGCGTATCTGCGCGGGCATGCCCTCTGAAGCTCGCGCGTGCGCGTACGCGGTGCTGCGCCGCGTTTTCGAGGACGGCGCCTACGCCGATCAGGCACTGCACGCCGAGTCCCGGGCGCTGGGCCCGCGCGAGCGCGCGCTGGCGATGCGCCTGGCCTATGGCGCGGTGCAGCGCAAGGGCACCCTCGATCATCTGACCGAGCGGCTCACCGAGCGCCCCATGGCGCGACTGGATCCGCCGCTGCGGGCCGCTCTGCGACTCGGTCTGTATGAGCTGCTGTATCTGGACGGGGCGCCCGACTACGCGGTGGTGGCGGACGCCGTCGAGCTCGCCAAGGCAAACTCACGCGCCGGTCACGGGCTCGTCAACGCCGCGCTGCGCCGGGCAGGGCGCGAGGGCGCGGACGTACTGCTGGGGGCGCTGGGCGACGCCACGCCCGAGCAGGCTGTGATCAAGCACTCCCATCCGGAGTGGATCGCGCGCCTGTGGTGGCAGGAGCTCGGCGCGCGGGACGCGCTCGCGCTGATGGCAAACGACAACGAGCCCGGCGAGGTGGCGTTGCGCGCGAACACCCTGCTCACCGACGCCACCGCGCTGGCGGGAGCGCTCCCTGTGCGCACGCACGGCGATCCAGACGTGCCCGAGGCGCTCGTGCTGGAGGAGGCGTTCGACGTCCACGCCTCGCCCCTGTGGGGAGAGGGCGCGTTCCTGGCGCAGTCGCGCGCGGCGATTCTCGTCTCCCGCGTACTGCAGCCGCAACCGCAGGAGCGGGTGCTCGACCTGTGCGCCGCGCCGGGCGGAAAGAGCACTCATATCGCGGCGCTGATGGGTGGAACGGGCGAGGTCGTGGCGGTCGAGCGCGATCGCCGGCGCGCCGGCGCGCTCGTGCGCACCGCGCACAGGCTGCGCGCCGACACGGTGCGCGTCGAGCTCGCCGACGCGACCCTGGCTCGACCGGAGGGGGCGGTGTATGACCGTGTGCTGGTCGATCCGCCGTGCTCGGGACTGGGGACGTTGCAGGCGCGCCCGGACCTGCGCTGGCGGATGCAGACCTCCCGCCTGAGCGAGCTGCAGTCCGCGCAGGAGCGCATTCTCGATACTGGCGCCGCTGCGCTCCGTCCGGGTGGCGTGCTGGTCTACTCTACGTGCACGATCTCCCCGACCGAGAACGAGCGCCGGATCGCGACCTTCCTGGACGCCCACGCGGACTTCGCGCTCGATGATCTCGGCGCCGAGCTGCCCGCCCTGCGCCATCCCTCGCCCGATATGCGCGAGACCCTGCTGACCATGCCCCATCGCGATCGGACCGCGGGCTTCTTCATCGCGCGGCTGCGCCGCGCGGGGGACTGAGATCGTGGCCGCTGAGGCGGAGAGGCCCGCGGGGACATCGACCGAGCTCGGGCCACGCTGTCCGCACTGCGGTGAGCCGTGGCTGCGCCCCACGAACCTGCCCGGGCGCTATCGCTGCGTGTACTGCCTGCGCCGCTTCGAGCTGACCTCCGTCTGTCCCAACTGCGGAGAGCACTCTACGATCGTGCGCATGTCCTCCACGGCGATCCTCAAGTGCAACAACTGCGGCGACTCGATGCTTCAGGCGATATGAGCGACGCCGCCAAAGGGCTGTTTCAGGACGTGCGCGTGGCGCCCTCGATCCTCTCCGCCGACTTCGGGCGCCTGCGTGAGCAGGTGGGGGAGGTGCTCGACGCCGGCGCGCGGGTGATTCACGTGGACGTGATGGACGGGCATTTCGTGCCGCCGATCACGCTCGGACCGGTCGTGGTCGACGCGCTGCGAGAGCGAACGCACGAAGCGGGCGCCGTCCTCGACGTGCACCTGATGATCGAGCGCCCCGAGCGCCAGATCCCCGACTTCGTCAGCGCGGGCGCCGACTCGATCACCTTTCACGCCGAGGCTACCCCGCACGCCGCTTATGCCGCAAGTCTGCTGCGCGAGGCGGGAGTGGGGGTGGGAGTCGCGATCAACCCCGCCACGCCCGTCGGCGCGCTGGCCGAGATCGCGGGCGCGATCGACATGGCGCTGTGCATGACCGTCAATCCCGGTTGGGGCGGGCAGTCTTTCATCGTCCATTCGCCCCAGAAGATCGAGCGGGTCCGAGCGATCGTCGGCGGTGACGTGGCCGTTGAGGTGGACGGTGGCATCGACTCCCAGACGGCGCCCACGGCGCGAGGCGCCGGTGCGAACGTGTTCGTCGCGGGCTCGGCCATCTTTGACGGGGGAAATCCCGGGGAGTCCTATCGCGCGATCGCGGCAGCGATCGGCGCCGCCTGAGAGCGGCGCGTCCCACGCTTGTAGACGACGGTCAGCAGCAGCGCGAGCAGGCAGGTCGCCCCGAAATAGCCGATCTCGGTGCGCAGCAGTTCTTCGCTGACGATCGGGGAGAACATCCACGCGACGAACGCGATCGCGGCCACCGCCCAGCAGACGGTGGCCACGCGCGCCTGATCGCGGGCGAGCACGGCCTGATTGAGAGCTCCCGAGGTCAGGTGCATGCCCATGCCCAGGCCGATCAGGGCAAGGCCGAAGCGGTTGTAGGCGAAGTTCTGGCCAAACAGGTGCTCCATCACGAACGGTCCGATCGCCAGCAGACCGAGTGCGACGGCGGCTGCGAAGGCGGCGATCGCGAGCACCGTCACACGGATCGCGTGGGCGAACGCCGCATGACCCTCGGTGGCCTCGAGACCCGTGAGGTGTGGCAGCAGCGAGGTCTGGATCGCCTGAAACAGCTGCAGCGGCGCGCGTGCGATCAGCAGCACGTTAAACACCACGCCCGCCAGGCCGGCGACCGAGGAGGTTACGTCGACCGTCAAGACCGCCGCGTTGAGGATCGTCTGCTCGGAGAGCATGATCCCGGATACCGCCAGCGCGAACCCGGCGCCCCGCTGTAGCGTGAGGCGCTCGTGAGCGGCCTCTTGGATGCCCTCGGCGCCGGGTCCGGCAAGCGCGGCATCGGCCTCGTCCACGGTAATCGGTGCGTCCGTGAGCGCGGCGTCGGCCTCTTCCTCGATCGCGAGCGCGGCGGCGCCGACCCCGCCTTGGGCGGGGGTCTCACCGCTGCGTCGGGCGAAGGCCGCCGGCACGACGATGAGCGAGACGAGCGGCGCCGCGGCTATTCCGAGCGCAACCGCCGTCTGTCCGCTTGCGATTCCGAGCGCCACCGCAAGCACGAAACACAGGCGCGAGAGGGACTCCATCAGCACCAGCCCGCCGAACAGCGCAAAGTACTCGTGTCCCGCCAGCCAACCCCGGGCGAAATAGCTGGCGGCGTAGGCGAGCGTGCCGACGACCAACACCCCGTACAGCGCCGAGTATCCGTCGAACAGTTCGTTGACGATCTCGTCGTGCAGCACGAGCGCGACCGCCAGGAACACGAGCGCAAAGCCCGCCTGGATCGCCATCGGCACGCGCAGCGGGTGTTCGTGGTGTCCGTGCGCTCTGCGTTCGGCGATCGTGCGCGAGAGCAGCTGTTCGATCGGCCGGTAGATCACCGAGATCACCACGAACATCACCGACCACAGCACGTCGAGTCGCTGCGCCGATTCTTCTCCGAGCACGTGACTGGCGATCGAGAAGTACGCGAACGTCAACAGGCCCGTCGAGGCGATGCCGATCGAGAGGATGCGCGCACCGCTGCCGTAGGAGCGCGGCGCTCGACCCTGCACGGCGTTCTGTGCTGCCCGGTCCTTCATCTCGGTCTCCTCCGCGGCCGGCGAGGCGTCGGGACTGGGCGATCGCGACACGGACTTACAGACGCACGAGCAGCATCGTCCACGGAAACGGCGAGCGGACCTCGGTGACCTCGCCGTAGCGCGAGAGCAGCGCGACGAACGTGCGCTTGGACCAGTGGTTCAGGTGGCCCGGGGTGTTGCCGAGATCTCGCCAGTAAGCGCCGCGGGCCATGTTGAGCATCCGCCACAGCGGCTCGCGCGGGACCGAGACGAGCAGATGGCGCTGCGCGCAGCGAGCCATCTCGCTCAGCGTGTGCTCGGGATCGGGAACGTGCTCGAGCACCTCGATCGCCGTCGCGAGGTCGAACTCGTCATCGGCGAAGGGGAGATTCTCGGCGTGCATCACGCGATACTCGAGGTTCGGGGCTCGGTGCTGCTCCCAGCCGGCCTGGATCGACTCCTCGTCGAGGTCGATCCCGACCACGCGCCGGTCCTCCCCGAGACGCTGCGCCCACTTGTGCACGAGCACGCCCTCGCCGCAGCCGACGTCCAGCAGCGAACGGGGTTCGGCGCGGGCGAACAGCTCGTCCAGCGAGCTCTCGAACCCGGCCATCATGCGCCTCACGAAGGGG
Source organism: uncultured Solirubrobacterales bacterium (assembly GCA_963714025.1). Lineage (GTDB taxonomy): Bacteria > Actinomycetota > Thermoleophilia > Solirubrobacterales > Solirubrobacteraceae > Palsa-744. The sequence goes on along the minus strand of OY970221.1, from coordinate 435,321 downwards.
TTGGTCGAACCGTACTTGTCGTAGGTGTTGCCTGTGACGATGCCCTCGTCGGAGACGGTCACGCCCGTGCTCATACCTTCACCGCCTCACGCTCCGAGGTCTCCGCCGGAGTTGAGTTCGCTTCGTAATGGGAGGGCGCGACGCCCAGCTGCAGCTCGATGCGGCGCACCCGCTCGAACGTGCGTTGGATCATCACGCGCTGGGCGGCGAGCAGGTCGCCGATCACGCCGAGCGCCCACAGCACGACGGCGGCGATGAACAGAACCGCTCCGAGGATCAGCGACTGGACGTGTCCCTTGCCGTTGCCTTCGGCGTAGGCGACTGCGAAGCGGATCCACACGCCGATCGCCACGACGCCCATCAGCAGGGCGAGGCTCCAGAACACCCGCAGAGGCTCGTACTGGGCATAGATGCGGAAGATCGAAATCGTGTTGCGCCGCACATAGGCGCCCATCGAAGGGAACAGTCGCGACTCGCGCGTCTTGGGGTTCGTGCGGACCGGGACGTGGTCGACGGCGACCAGCAGCTTGCCGGCCTGGATGATCGTCTCGAGCGTGTAGGTGAAGCGCGAGACCACCATCATCTGGATCGCCGCCTCACGGTTGTAGGCGCGAAAGCCCGAAGTCGTGTCGGGGACCGACGTGGAAGATGCCTGGCGCACGACCCACGAGCCGAGGCGTTGCAGGCTCTTCTTCAACGGCGAGAAGTGCTCGATGCCGCCCACCTCGCGGTCGCCGACGACCATGTCGGCGTTCCCTGCGAGGATCGGTGCTACGAGCCGCGAGACGTCCGGACCGTAGTACTGGTTGTCGGCGTCGGTGTTGACGATCACGTCGGCGCCGAGCTTCAGGGCGGTGTCGATGCCGGCCTGAAAGCCCGCCGCGAGGCCCTTGTTGTTGGTCAGGCGGACCAGGTGATCGACACCGTGTGCTCGCGCCACCGCGATCGTCTCGTCGGTCGAGCCGTCGTCGATGATCAGCCACTGCACGACATCGAACCCGTCCACCTCGCGGGGCAGGTCGGCGAGCGTGCTCGGCAGCTGGTCGGCCTCGTTGAAGCAGGGAATCTGGATGATCAGCTTCATGTGGATTTGGACGGCGATCCGGTCTATGAGAGCGAGTGGAGGTCGGGCGGGGGCCCTGACCCCCTCCCGTTCAAGCTTGGAATCTGGATGATGAGCTTCACTGGGGGAACCCTACCCCGTGGGGTTGCGTCGCCGGGGCGGCTGCTTGCAAGGATAGGCTCTGCGACCGATGGCCAGCGCGACGCTCAGCACCCCGCGGCAGGACACGACTCCGCTGCGGCGGCTGCGGGCGGTCGATGCGTCCACCTGGGCGAAGATCGGGTTCGCGCTGCTGTGCGTCGGCGCGCTGGTCGGCTACTTCGCCTACCCGACATACCCGACGTACGACTCGTTCTACGCGCTGCTGTGGGGCCGAGACCTGCTGCATCTGCACCTTCCCGACTTCCGGGTGTACCGGGGGCCGACCGAGCACCCGCTGGCGATCGCCTTCGGGATGCTCTGCTCGATCTTCGGGCAGGGCGGGGCGCGCTTGATGGTGCTCGGGTCGATCGCCTCGTTCGTGGCAGTCGTCGCGGGCATGTACAGGCTGGGACGGCTGTGCTTCGGCCCGGTCGTCGGCTGGTTCGCGGCGCTGCTGGTGCTGAGTCGCTTCTTCGTCGAGAACCTGGCCGCACAGGGCTATCTAGACATCAGCTACGTCGCGCTGATCGTGTGGGCGATCGTGTTCGAGGTGCAGCGTCCGCGGCGGGGCACACCGGTGTTCGTGCTGCTCGCGGGCGCCGGGCTGCTGCGCCCCGACGCGTGGGTGTTGAGCGGGGTCTACTGGCTGTGGTGCGTGTGGCCCCGGCGTGGCGAGGCCAGGACGACACTCTCGCGTGCGCTGTTGTATCTCGGGCTCGCGCTGGTGGGACCGATCGTGTGGCTGATCCTCGACGCGGTGGTGACGGGCGATCCGCTGTATTCGCTGCACGCGACCGCGGGCCTGGCGCAAGAACTCGAACGCACCCAGGGTCTGTCGAGCGTGGTGGCGTCGGTGTGGACGTTCGGCGTGCGGATCGACAAGCTCCCGGTGGTTCTCGGCGTGCTGCTGGGAGTCCCGATCGCGGTGTGGCTCGCTCCCCGGCGGGTGCTCACGCCGCTGGTGGCGCTGGTGCTGCTGTTCGCGGTGTTCGTCGCCGAGGGCGCGGCCGGTGCGTCGGTGATCGATCGCTATCTGATGGGCGCTGCGATCGTGATGCTCCTGTTCTGTGCCGTCGCGATCGGCGGGTGGTCGATGCTGCGCCCGAGGAGCGCGCTGCGACGAGTGTGGTTGGTGGGGGCCGCCGTGCTGGTCGTGTACGGGGGGGTGTCGGTCGCCACCACCCTCAGCCTCACGAGCCTGCGCACGACGCTGGCCTATCACGAGGACTTCCACGAGGGCCTGGTGGCGGCGCTGTCCAATCCGCGGGTGCACGCCGTGCTGAGGCGCTGCCCGCTGGTGTCGCTGCCGGACAACAAGCTGATACCCGATGCGCGCTGGATCCTCGACAGCGTCGGCCAGCACGACATCGTCGCGCGCAGCCAGGCGCGCGCGGATTCCAAACGGGGATCGCACCAGCTGCAGGACCGCTTGAACGGCGGCAGCGTCGCGGTCTACCCGCTCGGCAGCGCGGTGTTCTTCGAGGCGATCGTCGACCTCGGCGACGACCCCCGCGACCAGGTTCCGCAAGCCGGCTACCACCGCATCTACACGAGCCGCTACTACGCGGTCTATGACAACTGCGACTGAAGGCGCCGTCCCGGCGCCCGAGCCCGGGCGCCACGACGCACCGAGCGCCGGGCTGCGGCGCGATCAGGGTGAGGATCGCGCCGGGGAGGTCGGCGGCGGCAAGAGCGCACGTCGCTGGACTTGGATCGGTCTGGCGTTCGTGCTCGCGGGTGGGCTCGCGCTGCGGTTGTGGGGGGTTCGCCAGGGTTTGCCATACGCCTACAACGCCGACGAGGCCGATCACTTCGTGCCACATGCGATCGAAATGTTCGCGTACGGCCTGAACCCGCACTACTTCGCCAACCCGCCCGCATACACGTACGTGCTGCACTACCTGTTCGCGCTCGCCTACGGCGGCGCGAACGGCGCGCGCGGCGCGCTGGCGCTGCACCCGACGGAGGTCTACACGCTCGCGCGCATCGCCGCCGCCGTGCTCGGCACGCTGGCGCTGTGGCTGCTGTACGGGACCGGCGCGCGCCTGTTCGGTCGCGGTGTCGGCCTGTTGGCGGCGGCGATCGAGGCGGTCGCGTTCCTGCCGGTCTTCTATGCGCACCTGGCGCTCAACGACGTGCCCACGCTCGCGCCACTCACGCTGTCGCTGTTGGGGAGCGCGGGAGTGCTGCGCAAAGGCCGCGCCCGCGACCACCTGCTCGCGGGTCTGGGCGTGGGATTAGCGTGCGCGAGCAAGTACACGGCCGGGATCGTGCTCGTGCCCTACCTGGCGGCGGCCGCGGCGAGCTATCTGCAGAGCGCCCCCGAGCTCGGCTCGGCGCGCGCCGGACGCCGCGCCCTGGGCGGGATCGCGGTGGCGGGGGTGCTGGCGCTGGCCGGCTTCTTGCTCGCGAACCCCTACGCGCTCCTGGACTACACCGACTTCCATGCCGAACTCATCCACCAGTCCACGCTCTCGGCTGAAGCGCAGGGCAAGCTCGGCGCGCCGCGGGACGGCGGGTTGGCCTACTACCTGTGGACGCTCACCTGGGGGCTTGGATGGGCGCCCGCGCTGGCGGCGCTCGGCGGCGCGGTGAGCGTGTGGTGGCGTGAGCGGGCGCTCGGTTGGATGCTCGTGCCGGCGCCGCTTCTGTATCTCGCGTTCATGGGCTTGCAGGGCCGCTACTTCGGTCGCTGGCTGCTGCCGATCTTCCCGATCCTATGCCTGCTCGGGGCGCTGTTCGCGCTGCAGTTGTGCGATGCGCTAGTGCGGCTGGCGGTCCACGTTCGGGCGGGGCTTGCGCCGAAAGGCGAGCGCGCGGTCAGTGCTGTGGGTGTCGGGCGCACGCGGTTGCGCGCCGGCGTGACGGCGTTGCTCGTCGCGGCTTTGCTCGCTCAGGGTCTCATCTACAGCGTCCATTCCGGCAAAGTGCTCGCCCGGGCGGACACGCGCAACCTGACGCGCGCCTGGATGGTCGCGCACATCCCCGCTGGGGCGCCGATCGTCGTCGAGCCGGTCGCGCCCGACGGGTGGGGGACACGCTGGAACAAGTACCCGTCGCTGATCTCGCGGATCTCCGCGACCGGAGCCTTGGCGGCGACGGCGGGGGTGAAGGTCGGCATCGAGGACTACGAGCGCACGCTCGCCCCGGCGCTCCTGGGCTACTACCGCGCGCACGGCTACTGCTGGGTCGTAAGCGGCTCGACCGAGTCCGGACGCGCGTTCGCGGACCCGAACGCGGTGCCGCAGACGATCGCCTACTACCGCGCGCTGGCGCGGGAGGGCGAAGTCGTCTACCGCGCCTCGCCCTACGCGTCCGGCGAGGGCCCGGTGGCGTTCGATTTCGATTGGAGCTTTGACTACTACCCACTGGCCTACGAGCGCCCGGGCCCGACGATGACGGTCTATCGGTTGCACGGCGGCCGGTGCCACGGCTGAGCGGGGTTATCCTGGATGTACAGATGACGATCAGCACAGACACCGACACCGGGCACCTGGAGCGCGCGATCGAGCTGGCGCGCAAGGGCGTGGGCATGGTCAAGCCGAACCCGGCCGTCGGCGCGGTGGTCGCGCGCGGCGAGGAGGTGCTCGGCGAAGGCTGGCACGAACGGTTCGGCGGAGCGCACGCCGAGGTCAACGCGATCGAGGCCTGCGGGCTGGCCGATCTGAGCGAGGCGACGCTGTACGTGTCGCTGGAACCGTGCTGTCACGAGGGCAAGACCCCGCCTTGCACCGACGCGATCGTGCAGTCCGGGATCAGGCGCGTGGTGGTCGGCTCGGACGACCCCACCGAGAAGGCCTCCGGGCGCGGCCTGGGCATCCTGCGTGACGAGGGCGTCGAGGTCGTGCTCGCCGACGGTGAGCTGGCCACGGCCGCGCGACTGCTCAACCAGGCCTTTCGCAAGCACGCCCGCGTGGGACGGCCGTGGGTGCTGTTCAAGTCCGCGATGACGCTCGACGGCAAGGTCGCCACGCGCAGCGGCGACTCGCAGTGGATCAGCGGTGACGCCAGCCGTGATCTGGCCCACCGCTGGCGCGCATCGGTCGATGCCGTCGTAGTCGGCATCGGCACTGCGTTGGCCGACGATCCGCGTCTGACGGCGCGCCCCGAGGGCGTGGCCGAAGAGGTCGGACAGCAGCCCAGGCGGGTCGTGTTCGACTCGCTCGCGCGCCTCTCGCCCGGCTCGCAACTGGTCTCGGCCGCGCTGGAGATCCCGCTGACGGTCGTCGTCTCGCGGGCGGCGGCGCGGGCGGACACCGATGCGCTGGAGGCCGCCGGAGTGCAGGTGCTCGTCGCGACCGGCGAGAACGAGCCGGCGCGGGTGCGCTCGGCGCTCGACCAGCTCGGAGCGATCGGCGTCTCCTCGGCGCTGCTGGAGGGTGGTCCGCACCTCGCCGGCGCCTTCCTCGATGCGGGTGAGATCGACGAAATCCGCCTCTTCCTCGCGCCGCTGTTGCTCGGCGGCAGCGCCGCACGCGACCCGCTCGAGGGCAAGGGCGTGGAGCGGATCTCCGAGGCGCTGCGCGCCCTGACCTGCGAATGCGATCGCGTCGGCGAGGACCTCTTGATCTCCGCGAGATTGCGCGAGTGGTAGGCGAGCGATCGTGTTCACCGGCCTGATCGAGGATCTCGGCAGTATCACCGCGCTCGAGCGCAGCGAGCAGGGCGCGACGGTGAGGATAGAGACGCGTCTGGCGAGCGAGCTCTCTCAGGGCGACTCGATCGCGGTCGACGGTGTGTGCCTGACGGCCGTCGACATTGGCGAGCGCGAGTTCGCAGCGCAGGCGATGGCTGAGACGCTGCGCCGCTCAGCGCTGGGCTCGCTGGAGCCGGGTGCGCAGGTCAACCTCGAGCTCGCCCTGCGCGCCGACGGACGTCTGGGGGGGCACGTAGTGCAGGGCCACGTGGACGGCACGGGCAGCGTGAGCGAGATCCGCACGGAGGGCATCGCCCGCGTGCTGAGGATCGACGCGGACGCGCAGGTTGAGCGCTACCTGGCGGAGAAGGGCTCGGTCGCCGTGAACGGCGTCAGCCTGACGGTGAGCGGGCTGTACGAGGAAGGTTTCGAGGTTTCGCTGATACCGGAGACACTGGAGCGCACCAACCTGGGGGGCGTATCGGTTGGGGATCGGGTCAACCTGGAGACGGACGTGCTGGCAAAGCACGTCGAGCGACTTATGGAGGCCTCACGCGTATGAGTCAAGCCAAGACGACAACGCCCTTCGCCACGATCGAGGAAGCACTCGAGGAGATCCGGGCCGGCCGGATGGTGGTGGTGTGCGATGACGAGAACCGCGAGAACGAGGGCGACCTGACGCTGGCCGCGCAGTTCGCGACGCCCGAGGCGATCAACTTCATGGCCAAGGAGGGGCGCGGGCTGATCTGTCTGTCGCTGACCCCCGAGCGCTGCGAGGAGCTGGGGCTGGAGCTGATGGCGGCGAAGAACGAATCGTCTTTCGAGACGCCCTTCACCGTCTCGATCGAGGCGCGCGAGGGTGTGACGACGGGCATCTCCGCGCACGATCGTGCGCGCACTATCCAGGTTGCGATCGACCCGAAGACCCATCCGCGCGATCTCGTTCAGCCCGGGCACATCTTCCCGCTGAAGTCCCGCTCGGGCGGCGTGCTGGAGCGCACCGGCCAGACCGAGGCGGCGGTCGACCTCGCGCGCCTGGCGGGATTGAACCCCGCGGGGGTGATCTGCGAGGTAATGAACGACGACGGCACGATGGCACGGGTGGGCGATCTGGCCGACTACTGCGCGCGACACGGACTGAAGATGATCACGATCGCCGATCTGATCGCCTACCGTAGACGCCACGACAAGCTCGTCGAACGCGTCGCCTCGGCGCGGCTGCCGACCGCGCATGGCGAGTTCGAAGTCGTCGGTTACCGCTCGCTCGTTGACGACAAGCACCACGTGGCGCTCGTCAAGGGTGAGGTGTCCGGGCACGACGACGTGCTGGTGAGGGTCCACTCGGAGTGCCTGACCGGTGACGTGTTCCATTCGCTGCGCTGCGATTGCGGCGAGCAGCTGGAGTCGGCGCTGGCGATGATCGAGGGCGAGGGCGAGGGCGTGCTGCTGTATCTGGCCCAGGAGGGTCGCGGGATCGGGCTGCTGAACAAGCTCAAGGCCTACCGCCTGCAGGAGGACGGCCTGGACACGGTCGAAGCGAACCTCCAGCTGGGACTGCCCGCCGACCTGCGCGACTACGGGATCGGCGCCCAGATACTCGCCGACCTCGGCCTCTCCTCGATCCGCATCCTCACGAACAACCCCAAGAAGATCAAGGGCCTCGAGGGCTACGGGCTGTCGGTCACCGCGCAGGTGCCGATCGAGCACCCGCCCAACCCGCACAACGCGGACTACATGCGCACGAAGGCACAGCGGATGGGCCACACACTGCACCATCAGGGGCTGAACCTCGATGCGGAGATGCTGCACTCCGAGCGCGCGCAGGACAGCCTCGAGAAAGACGCCGAGCGGTGAGCGCCGCCTACGCGATCGTCGTCGGACGCTTCTACGAAGACCTCGCGCAGCGTCTGGTGAGCGGCGCGTGTGAGGCGTTCGCGCAGGCCGGGCACGAGGATGTCGCGGTGTTCGACGTGCCGGGCGCCTATGAGCTTCCGCTGGCCGCGCAATACGCGGCCGAGTCAGGGCGCTATGACGGCGTCGCGTGCCTGGGCGCGGTGATCAGGGGAGAGACCGACCATTACGACTTCGTCTGCGCCGAGACCGCGCGCGGGGTGATGCAGGTCGGGCTCGACACCGGCGTGCCGTGCGCGTTCGGGGTGCTGACCTGCGAGACGATGGAGCAGGCGCTCGCGCGCGCCGGGGGCGGCAAGCGCGACCAGGGACGCCATGCGGCCGAGGCCGTGCTGCGCATGGCGGAGTTGCGAGCAGATCTACTCGACGCCCCGAGCCGTATCGTCTGACCCCGTCGGCTACACTCCCAGCGCGATGGCAAAGGTATGTCACAGCTGCGGCAAGGGGCCGGCGTTCGGGCAGAGCCGCAGCCACTCGATGGTCGCCACCAAGCGCCGCTTCGACCCGAACCTGCAGAAGGTGCGGATCCTCGTCGGCAAGGCGCCGCGGCGCGTGTACGTGTGCACGCGTTGTCTGAAAGCCGGCAAGGTCACGAAGGCCGCCTGACCCGCCGGTTCGCCTCGCGCGGGCTCGCTGCCGCTTTACCTGATAAGACCTAACGCAGTGAGCGATACCAACCTGGTTCGTTTTCGCGCGGCGGTGGCTGGAGCGCTGGCGCATCTGGAGTCCCGCCGCGAGGAGGTCAACGACCTCAACGTGTTTCCGGTCGCCGACGGGGACACGGGCGACAACATGGCGCTGACGCTGCGAGCGGTGCTGGACGAGCTGGACAGGCTGCAGGGCGCGAACGGGCACGCGCGCACGATCGACGAGATCGGGCGCGAGGAGATCGTGCAGTCGGTCGCCCGCGCCGCGCTGTTGGGGGCGCGGGGCAACTCGGGGGTGATCCTCTCGCAGCTGATCCGCGGGGCTGCCGAGGAGCTGGTCTCCCGTCCGGGCCAGCTGATCGACGCGACGTTGATCGGGGCGGCGCTTGCGAACGCTGCCGACCGGGCGTACGCGTCGGTGCGCGAGCCGGCCGAGGGCACGATCCTGACGGTCGCGCGCGAGATGGCGTACAAGATCATGACCGACGTGGCGCACAGCCCACAGGACACGCGCTTGGGTCCGGCGACCGACCCGGCCACCCAGGACGTCGCGATCGCCGACGCGCTCGAACGGGCGGTGGCGACCGGCCAGGAGTCGGTCAAGCGCAGCCCGGAGCTGCTGGCGGCGCTGCGCGAGGCGGGGGTGGTGGACGCGGGCGGCTACGGGCTGACGATCATCTTCGCGGGAGTGGTGGCGGCGTTGCGCGGTGAGGAGGCGCCCGATCTCGACCATCACGCGCCCGCGCAGATTACCCACCCTCAGCACGTGTCGGGCACGTACCGGTTCTGCACGAACTTCGCGGTCACCGGCAGCGGGCTGAACGCGGGCTCGTTCGTCGAGCCGCTGGAGGCGCTGGGCGACTCGGTGCTGGTGGTCGGCGATGCGAGCACGCTGAAGGTGCATCTGCACACTGACGAGCCCGAGCGCGCGACCGCGGTGTTCGCGCAGGTGGGGGAGATATCGAGGCTGGACATCGCCGACATGCGCCTGCAGGTCGCCGAGCGCGACGAGCGTGTGCTGAGCACGAGCATCGGCAACGGAATACCGTCTCCAGGCCTGCACGACGAGGTCGTCCCGCGGATGCGCTGTGGTGTGCTCGCGGTCGTCAGCGGCAGGGGGCTGGCCGGCATGTTCGCCGAGCTGGGAGTGCGCACGATCGACGGCGGCCCGACGATGAACCCTTCGACGTATGAGCTGCTGGCGGCAATTCACGAGGTGCCGGCGGAGGAGGTGCTGGTGCTGCCGAGCAGCCCGAACGTGACGATGGCCGCCGAGCGTGCCGCGGAGCTGTCGGACAAGCAGGTGCTCGTCGCGCCCGCAGCCGGTCAGCAGGCGGGGCTGGTGGCGGCGGTTGCGCTGGAGGGCGACCGCGGCGTTCGCGAGAATGCACGGGCGTTCGAGCGGGCGCTCGAGCACATCAGCACGGGCGCGGTCGCGCCCGCCGCACGCGACGACGCCCAGGGCCGGTTCAAGCGAGGAGAGGCGGTCGGCTTTCTGGGCGAGGAGGTCGTCGCCTGGGGAGATCCCGCGCGGACCCTCGGTGCGGTGATCGCGAGCCTCGCGCAGGACGCCGAGCTGATCAGCTGCCTCACCGGCGAAGGCGCTCCGCTCGCGGGGGCAGAGGTCGAGGCGATGGTCGACGGAGAGGTCGAGCTGGAGTTGCGCGAGGGCGGCCAGCACGCGTACTGGTGGCTGTTGGCCGCCGAGTAGTGCTCGAGCGAGGACCGCGGGACCGGTGAGCGTGTGAGCGCCTGCCTTGGACGACCGCGAGGCTCGCCATCATGCAGGTCGCGGATGTCCTCCCTCGCCGCCACCCCCAGATCACCGTCCGGTCGATCGATCCTCCTGCGAGCGTTCGCGTCAGACGAAGGTTTGACGCGGGAGCAGTTGCTGCTCGCCCCGGTGCACTGGCCGAAGCCCTCGCGCCTTGAAGAGGACCTGGAGGTGGCGCCCGGCAAGGCGGCCGATGGATTGCGCTCGCTCGGATTGACGAGCGTGGGCGCACTGCTCGAGCACCTGCCCAGAGACAGTCGCGACGCGCGTACCGTCAGCGGCCTGCGGGCCGGAGAGGCGGCGACGGTGGCGGTGCAGGTGCGAACGATCTCGGCACGAGCAGTGCGGCGGCGAGGAATGAAGCCGCTCGTCGAAGCGAGCGTGTTCGACGAGACGGGCACGATGCGCGCCACGTTCTTCAACCAGCCGTGGCTGGTCCAGCGCTACAAGCCCGGGACGCGATTGGTGTTGCACGGCAAGGCGACGGCGCGGGGGGCGTTCAACGTCGCCCATCACGCGCTCGGCTCCGATCTGGGCGCCGACTTCGCGGCCGGCGAGGGCGGCGCACCCGGTGAGGTGGTCGCCCATTACCCGGCCACTGACGGTGTCAGCTCCACACAGATCCTGACGCTCATGCGCAGCTGCCGGCGCGCCCTGGCCGATGTGCCGGAGACGCTTGGTGCCGCCGTGCGAGTGTCCGAGCGTCTGCCCGACCGGGCCGGCGCTCTCGCTGCGATGCACTTCGCGGGCACAATCCAGGAGCGCGAGGCTGGGCGCCGGCGTCTGGCCTTCGAGGAGCTGTTGCTGACCCAGCTCGTGTTCCTGCGCCGCCGCGCAAGCCGACGCTCCGCAGGCGGCGCCCCGGCGCTCGAGCAGGCACCGGGCCTGAGCGCGCGTTGGCTTGAGAACGAGCTGCCGTTCGCGCTGACCGGCGATCAGCGACGCGCGATTGCGACGATCGAGGAGGATCTTGCGCAGGAGCGGGCGATGCAACGACTGCTGTTGGGAGAGGTCGGCAGCGGCAAGACGGTGGTGGCCGTGTGGGCGCTCTTGCGCGCGGTCGAGCATGGCTTGCAGGCGGCGCTGATGGCGCCGACGGAGACACTCGCAGAGCAGCATTTCGCGACGTTGCAGCAGTTGCTTGGGGGCGAGCAGGCGAACGTGACGTGTGCGCTCTTGACCGGCTCCACGGCAGCGCGTAGGCGTGCGGATACGCTCGGCAAGCTGGCCGGGGGCGAGCTCTCGCTGATCGTCGGCACGCACGCCCTGATCGAGCCCGACGTCGAGTTCCGGGCGCTGGGGGTTGCGGTGGTGGACGAGCAGCACCGCTTCGGCGTTCGCCAGCGCGCTGCGCTTGACGCGAAGGCGGGTGTGAGAGCGGACGGGCGGCGGACGGCGCCGCACGTGCTGCACATGACGGCGACGCCGATCCCGCGCACGCTCGCCCTGGCCAACTATGGCGATCTGGATACGACGATGCTGCGGGAGCTGCCTACGGGCAGGCAGCCGATCGAAACGCGGATCGTCTCCGGGGAGTCCGAGCGCGAGCGCGCATATGAGCAGTTGCGCGAGCAGTTGCGGGCGGGACGCCAGGCCTATGTGGTGTGTCCGCTGATCGAACAGGTCGAGGGCGAAGAGGCGGTTGTGGGCGCACCGACTGATCTACGTACGGCGACCGCCGAGCTCGAGCGGCTGCGCAAGGGCGAGCTGAAGGATCATCGCCTGGTGCTGTTGCACGGTGCCATGAAGCCGCGTGAGAAGGCGCAGGCGATGGAGCAGTTCGCCTCCGGCACCGCCGACGTGCTCGTGGCGACGACCGTGATCGAGGTCGGGATCGACGTGTCGAACGCGACGGTGATGCTGATTGAGAACGCCGAGCGGTTCGGGATCTCCCAGTTGCACCAGCTGCGCGGGCGTGTCGGTCGGGGTGAGCATCGTTCTGTGTGCCTGCTCATGGGTCCTCCCGGGACGGCGAGGCTGCGGGCGTTGCAGCAGCACGCCGACGGCTTTGAGCTCGCCGCGATCGATTTGCGGTTGCGCAGCGAGGGCGAGTTGATCGGCGTCAGGCAGTCCGGTATCGGTCAGCATCGGATCGCCTGCCTGCCCGAGGATGCGGATCTGCTGGAGTGCGCTCGTGCGCGCGCGGAGACGATCATGGCCGTCGACCCGCAGTTGCAGGCGCCCGAGCACGCGCCGCTTGGCGACGCCCTGGAGCGTGCGTTCGGCGCTGAGACGCTCGAACCGATCCCCGCCTAGAGGAGCGTCCGAGGAAGCAGCGGCGCCGTGTGCGTCTCGCGTGCTGCCGGAGCCGCGCGTTACGGTGCGCTGATGAGGGTGATCGCGGGTCGCTATGGCGGCCGTCGGCTGACCGCGCCGAAGGGCCGAACCACCAGACCGACGTCCGAGCGGGTGCGCGAGGCGCTGTTCGCGATGCTCGGCGACGTCGAGGGGGCGCGAGTCCTCGACCTGTTCGCGGGGACGGGCGCGTTGGGGATCGAGGCGATCTCCCGCGGCGCCGAGAGGGCGGTGTTCGTCGAGTGCGACAGGGCGGCGATCGAGGCCTTGCAGAGCAATCTGGTGGCGCTCGGCTTGGACGATGAGCAGGTGCAGCTCAGGCGCGAACGCGCCGAGGAGGCGCTCAGCGGGGCACGGAAACGCAAAGAGACATACGATCTCGTCCTGATCGATCCTCCATATGGACAGGCGCTCCAGTTGGAGCCGCGGCTGTCGGCGGCGCTGGCAGGGGTGCTCGCGCCGAGGGCGCGCGTGGTGCTCGAGCGCGATCGTCGCACGTCGCTGGAACTTGGCTTGACGCTCGAGAAGGAGCGTCGCTACGGAGACACCATCATCGCTATCCACCGTCAAGCATGACCGAGAAAAACCAGCGCACAGCAGTCTGCCCGGGCTCGTATGACCCGATCACGAACGGTCATCTGGACGTGATCGGGCGCGCGGCGATGCTGTTCGACGAGGTCGTGATCGCGGTCGTGAACCGCTCGGTGCGCAAGGACAAGACGCTGTTCGGGATCGAGGAGCGACTCGCGTTCATCGAGCAGGCGACCGCGGGGATGGCGAATGTGCGCGCGGAGCCGTTCAACACGCTGGTGGTGGAGTTCGCCCGCAAGGTCGGCGCGCGCGCGATCGTGAAGGGGCTGCGGGCGATATCGGACTTCGAGTATGAGTTGGAGATGCACCAGCTCAACCGCCGCCAAGACCCGGAGATAGAGTCGGTATATCTGATGGCCAGCTCGCAGTACAGCTTTCTGTCTTCCAGCGGCGTCAAGGAGCTGGCGATCTTCGGCGGGCGAATCGACGATCTCGTGCCCGCGCCGGTGGCGGCGCGATTGCAGGAAGAGTTGCGACGTTGACGAACTTAGGGCCGAACCCCAGAGGAGAGCAACCGCGCGAGGAGCGCGGTCGGCGTTCCCGCACAACCAATCGCGCCGGCGCAGTGGGCGCGGACGGAGATAGTGTTTAGCCAATGGATGTCCTGGTACTGATAGACAAGCTCGACGATCTGGTGCACAACGCCAAGCCGGTGCCCCTGACCGATCAGGTGCGTGTCGACAAGGAGGAGATCTACGACATCCTCGACCAGATGCGCGCGACGATCCCCGAGGAGATCAAGCAGGCACGCTGGATCGTCAAGGAGCGCCAGGAGATGCTCGCGGAGGCCAAGAAGGAGGCCGAGCGGATCCTCAAGGAGGCGCGCGAGCGCCAGGACCGGCTGGTCGGCGAGGAGGAGGTCACCAAGCAGGCTGAGCGCGCCGCCGAGGACATCGTCGAGGACGCCCGTGCGCGCGAGCGCGAGATCCGCCTTGGTGCGGAGGACTACGCGGATGAGATCTTGAACACGCTCGAGGTGAACCTGTCGAAGTTCATCGCGGCCGTGCAGCGCGGTCGCGAGCGCCTCCAGGGCAAGGACGAACCCGCCGAAGTCAGCTAGCGCGTGGAGTAGAGAACACCCGCGCGAGCGTGAAAGTCCCGCAATTGGGTAGGGTCTCGCGCGTGAACACACGCGAAGCGCGGTACAAGCTGAAGGTCGCCCAGACGCTGCTGGGCACGGGCATGGTCCAGCCGATGCGCCCGGACAAGGTCGTGCGCTCGCTGGCGGCGCTACGCCGCTGGGGGCCGACACCGGCGGCGGCGTGCCGGATGATGTCGATCCGCTATCCCGAGCGGGAAGCGCTCGTGGACGAGCGGGGGACGCTGACGTTCTCCGAGATCGAGGGCCGCTCGAATGCGCTTGCGCGAGTGCTCGGCAAGGCGGGCGTGGGCGAGCAGGACAACGTGGCGATCATGTGTCGCAACCATCGCGGCTTCATCGACGCCACGATGGCGTGCTCGAAGCTTGGGGCGGGCGCGCTGTATCTGAACACGGCGTTCGCGGGTCCGCAGATCGCGGACGTGATGCGCCGGGAGGATCCGGCGGTGCTGATCTACGACGAGGAGTTCGCGAACCTCGTCAGCGAGGGGGGCGAGGGTCGCAGGCGGTTCGTCTCCTGGCACGAGCCCGGCGGGCGAGGATTGGCCGAGTCCGATCCGCTGCTGGAGGAGCTGATCGCGCAGGAGTCGCAGGAGCCGCTGCAGCCGCCGGTGGAGAAAGGGCGGGTGGTGATCCTCACGTCGGGTACGACCGGCACGCCGAAGGGTGCGCCGCGCAAGCAGCCCGACACGATCGAGCCGCTGGCGGCGTTGTTCTCGAAGATCCCACTGCGGGCGCGTGAGACGACGGTGGTCGCCGCGCCGATGTTCCACTCGTGGGGGTTCGCTCACTTCACGCTCGCGCTGCCGCTCGCCTCGACGCTGGTGTTGCGTCGCAAGTTCGATCCGGAGGACACGCTGCGGGCGATCGCCCACCACCGTGCCACGGCGCTGGCGGTAGTGCCGGTGATGCTGCAGCGGATCCTCGAGCTGGGCCCGGAGACGATCGCCAAGTACGACCTGAGCTCGTTGAGGGTGGTGGCGCTCAGCGGCTCGGCGCTGCCGGGAGAGCTCGCGATCCGGGCGATGGACGTGCTGGGGGACGTGCTCTACAACCTGTACGGGTCCACGGAGGTCGCGTGGGCGACGATCGCTACGCCGGAGGATCTGCGTGCGGCGCCGGGGACAGCGGGCCGGGCGCCGATGGGCACGGTGGTGAAGCTGCTGGACTCCGAGGGTCGCGAGGCGGCGCCAGGGGAGGGAGGGCGCATCTTCGTCGCCAACGAGATGGTCTTCGAAGGCTATACGGGGGGCGGCAACAAGGAGATCGTGCGCGGGCTGATGAGCACGGGCGATGTCGGGCATTTCGATGCGAGTGGGCGGTTGTTCGTGGACGGGCGCGACGATGAGATGATCGTCTCGGGCGGGGAGAACGTGTTCCCGCGCGAGGTGGAGGATCTGCTGGCAGACCACGAGCAGATCGAGGAGGCCGCGGTGGTGGGCGTGGAGGACGAGAAGTTCGGGCAGCGGCTAAAGGCGTTCGTGGTCTTGCGCGCGGGCGCGCAACCGGACGAGGAGGCGGTGAAGGAGTACGTCAAGGCGAACCTCGCCCGTTACAAGGTTCCGCGCGAGGTGGTGTTCCTGGAGGAGCTGCCTCGCAACGCAACCGGCAAGGTGCTCAAGCGCGAGCTGAGCGCACAGGGGTAGCTTTCGAGGGGGACGAGCCCGCGGCGCCGGCGAGTCGGGCGGACGGGTCCGTGGCGGTGCGCGTGCGCTGATGGGAGCGCTTTCGAGATCGATCCTGCTGAACGGATAGAGGTCGGTGCGGGGCGCCGTGCGGACGTGGCCGGACGCTAGCCTGAGAGACCCATGACGGCGATCGCGCACACGTATGACTTGGCGGGCCTGCGCCTCAGTCCGGGCGAGGGACGCCGACTGGAGCTGACTGTGCCGATCGATGCGTTGGAGTTGGGTGGCGAGCGATATGAGGCCAGACCCACCTCTGTGGCGATGACGCTGGACGTGTCGAAGATGCTCGGCGGTGGGTACGCGCTCAGGTTGGAGTTCACGGCGGCGCTTCGAGGGCCGTGCATGCGCTGTCTGAAGGAGGCCGCGCCGCAGGTCGCGGTGCGGGCGCGCGAGGTGGACGTGCCCGGCGAAGGCGAGGAGCTGGAAAGCCCGTACGTGAAGGGGGAGGCCCTGGACGTGGCGGCGTGGGCGCGCGACGCGTTCGCGCTGGCGGCGCCCGCGAAGGTGCTGTGCAGGCCGGACTGCGCGGGATTGTGCCCGGAGTGCGCGGCGGACCTGAACGAGGCCGGTCCCGAGCACTCCCATGAGCGCCCGCAGGACTCGCGCTGGGCGAAGCTGAGCGAGTTGAAGCTTGACTAGTCCAGAGATGGCCGTCGAGGACATCGACGCAGGGGCGGCTCAGGCGAGTGGGCGGCGCGGCGGCGCGCGGGTGATCGTGGCGGTGGACTGCAACGGCGCCGACCTCGGACCGGCGGAGGTCGCGGCCGGAGCTGCGATCGCCGCACGTGAGGGAACGCGGACGATCCTGTTCGGTCCCGCGGATGAGCTGCGGTCGGCACTCAGAGAGGTGGATCGGGCGACGATCGAGGTGGTGGACGCGCCGGTATCGATCGCCAAGAGCCCCGACCCGGCGCGGGCGGCGCGGGCGAACCCCGATGCGTCGATCGTTCGCGCTGCCCGCGCAGTGGCGCAGGACGAGGCGCAGGCGTTGGTGTGCGCGGGAGGCACGGGCGCCGCGCTGGCGGCGGGCCTGTTCAACATCAAGCGCGCGCGGGGGATCCACCGACCGGCGCTTGCGTTGGTGCTGCCCGTACCCGGCAGACCGGTGACGCTGCTCGATGTCGGCGCCAACGTGCAGGCGCGCGCCGAGCACCTGGAGCAGTTCGCGTTCATGGGTGCTGCCCTGGCGCAGACGTTGCTCGGGGTGAGGCGTGCACGTGTGGGACTGCTCTCCAACGGCGAGGAGGCCGAGCGGGGCAGTCCGCTGGTACTCGAGACACACGCGCGTCTGCACGAGCGGCTGGCCTCGGATGCGAGCGCGTTCGAACTCGTCGGCAACGTGGAGGGCGGCGACCTGGTCTCGGGAGTCGCGGATGTGATCGTGACCGACGGGTTGACGGGCAATGTGGCTTTGAAGACGATGGAGGGTGTCTCGCAGACGCTGTTGCGCGCGATCCGTGACGCGGCGATGTCCTCTAGGCGGGCGAAGCTGGGTGGGTTGCTGCTGAGGCCGGCGCTGCGCGGGCTGCGTGATGAGATCGACCCCGAAGCTCAGGGCGGCGCATACCTGCTCGGTTTGCGCCGGCTCGGGGTGGTGCCGCACGGGGGGTTCGCACGGCGCGGGTTCGCGCAGGCGATCCTGCGCGCAGAGCGGGCCGTGAACGAGGATCTGGGCGGTCGCACGCACGCCGCGCTGGCACGGGCGGGAGCGCTGCGAGGGGCTACGCCCGTGTCCGCCCAGATCGCTAGCCTGCCTGACAATGACGCGTGAGGAGGTGGGGGAGCTGATCAAGGGCCATCTGGCCGACGAGCTTGACGTCGAACCGGGCGCGATCGGCGAGCAGACGCGGTTCAAGGAGGACCTGGAGGCCGATTCGCTCGATCTGTACACGTTGGTGCAGGAGCTCGAGGACACCTACGGCGTGCGCATGAGCGACGAGCAGGCGGCCGCGATCGCCACCGTGGGACAGGCGGTGGACTTTGTGCTCGCACACGCACCCGCGTGATGTTCGGCGATGAGGCTGCTGAACGAACTGCTCGAAGAGCTCCCGGAGGAGCTCGAGCGCCAGGTGTTCACGCACGCATCGTGGACCGAGCGCCGCGAGGACTCCTATTCGCGGCTGGCGTTTCTCGGCGACAGCGTGCTCGGCCTGGCGATCACCACGCACCTGTATCCGCGACTGGAAGCGGAGCGGTTCGGGGCAGGGCGGTTGACGAAGATCCGTGCGCAGGCGGTGTCCGGTCCGAGCTGCCGCGCGGTGGCCGAGCGACTCGGCGTGCCCGAGCGCTTGCGCGCGGCGGCGCCGCAAAGCGCCGCGGGCGGGGCGGTGGCGTTGGTGGAGACCGAGCGGGTGCTCGCGTCGGTGATCGAGGCGGTGATCGGCGCCTGCTATCTGACCACGGGCTACGAGCGCACCTCCGAGGCGGTGGTGGAGGCGTTTCAGCCGGAGATCGAGCAGGCGCTGGAGCACCCGGTCGATTTCAAGTCCGCGCTGCAGGAGCTGCTCGCCCGGCGTGGCTCGGTGGTCAGCTACGAGATCACGGCCGAGAGCGGGCCTCCGCACGAGCGCACCTACGAGGTGGTGGCGCTGGTGGACGGCGAGACGCTCGGCTCGGGGGCGGGCAAAAGCAAGAAGCATGCCGAGCAGGAAGCGGCGCAGGGAGCCGTGGAGAGGTTGCAGGCCGCCCAGTGAGGTTCGATCCGTGCGTTTGAAGTCGCTCACGCTGAAGGGCTTCAAGTCCTTCCCGGACCGTACGCGCCTGGACTTCGGTCCGGGGGTAAGCGTGGTGGTCGGGCCGAACGGGTCGGGCAAGTCCAACGTGACCGACGCGGTCCTGTGGGCGATGGGCGAGCAATCTCCGCTGGCGGTGCGAGGGCAGTCGATGCAGGACGTGATCTTCGGGGGTGGGCGGGGTGTGCAGGCGCGCAGCGCCGCGGAGGTCGAGATCGTGCTCGACAACTCCGACGGCACCGTCGATCTGCCGCTGAGCGAGATCTCGATCGTGCGCCGCCTGGACCGTGCCGGCGAGGGCGGCTACCGCTTGAACGGCGCGCGCTGCCGCTTGACGGACGTGATCGAGGTGCTCTCGGACACGGGCCTTGGCAAGGAGCAGCACTCGGTCATCTCACAGGGCAGGGTCGAGGCGATCGTGACCTCCAAGCCGCGCGATCGGCGACTGCTGATCGAGGAGGCGGCGGGCCTGGGCAAGCATCGCAAGCGCCGTCGTCGCGCGCAGCTGAAGTTGGATCGCACACAGGAGAACCTCGATCGCGCGCTCGATGTGGAGCGAGAGGCGCGCACACGCCTGCGCCCGCTCAAGCGCCAGGCCGAGGCCGCCGAGCTGCACGAGCGCTTGGAGCGCCAGCTGCTGGAAGCGCGTTGGACGCTCGCCTGCGAGGCGTTGCGCTCCCGCGGTGTGGAGCTGGGCGAGGCCGAGCGCCAGGTGCGCGAGGCGCGCGCCGGGCGCGAGTCGGTCGAGTCGGAGCTCGAGGCGATCGTGGTGCGACGCGGACAGGCGGAGAGTGCGCTTGCACAACGCACCGAGCGCCATGACGCGCTCTCGCGGCGTGCGTATGAGATCCGCTCGGCGCGCGAGCGCTTGCAGCTGCGTGGCGAGCAGGCCCAGGCGAGCGCGCTCACGCTCACCGAGCGCGCGAAGCGCATCGAGATCGAGCTGGGCGCACTCACCGCGCCGAGCGATGGAGCGGACGCGGGGGCGGGTACCGAGGAAGGCGAGGATCACGAGGCCGCGAGCAAGGCTCGGATAGGCGATCTCGAGCGGCAGTTGGCGGAGCTCGAGCGTGAGCGTGAGCTCGAGCTCGAACGCGAGGTGCAGGAGCTGGAGGCCGAGCGCGAGCGAGCCGCGGCACTGGTGGGCGAACTGCGCGGGGCGGTCGAGGCGGCGCGTGAGGAGCGCGCCCAGGCCGACACGGTCGCTGAGCAGGCACGGGCGCAACTGCGCAGTGCCGAGGCGGCGGTCGAGTCGGCGCGACGGGAGGCCGCGACGGTTGGCGCCGAGCTGGCGGCCGCGAACCAGTTCCTGAGCAGTCACGTCCGCCATCGCGGCGCGGGAGGCGCCGGCGCGCGCGCCCTCAGCGAGACGTTGCGGGTGAAAGACGGCTATGAGCTGGCGCTCACGGCCGCCCTTGGCGGGCGCCTGGACGCGGCGCTCGTGCGCGATCTCGATGGGGCCACCGCGCTGCTCGACGGCGCCGGTCCCGACGGGGCCAGCGCGCTGCTGGCCGGAGATGCGGCGGATGACTCCGGCGATGAGGCCGCGCTGCCTGGCGATGGCCCGTCCCCAGGCGGCATGGGCCAAGCGCCGGCGCCGGGCGCCGTGAGGCTGATCGAGCTGGTCAGCGGATCCGGTGGCGCGTTGAGGCTCGCACGACGGCTGCTCGGCGACGCGTGGGTGGTAGAGCAGCTGGAGCAGGTCGGCGAGGACTTCAGCGGGATCGCGGTCACGCGATCCGGGCGTGTGCTGTTCGCCGCCTGGGGCGAGGTGCGCCAGGTAAGCGAGGGCGGCGCCGAGCGGGTGCTGGCGCGTCGCAACGAGCGCGAGCGCCTGATCGCCTCCAGCGAGGTAGCGGTGCAGGCCGAGCACTCCGCGCAGAAGGCCGCGCAGAGCGCACTCGAGGCGGTGCGTGGTTCGGGCGATACGCGCGCGGGGGCCGAGGAGGCGCTGCGTGCCTGCGAGCGGGAGCTGGCAGAGGCGAGCGAGGCCGAGCGGCGCGCCGGTTGGCTGATCGAGCAGCGGCGCAGTGCTCCCGAGCAGGGGCCCCTCGCGGTTCGCCGGGCGCAGTTGCAGGGTGAGCTCGCCGCCGAGCGCCGTCAGGCGCAGCGGCTGGCGGCCGAACGCGCCCAACGCGAGCAGCGCATCGCGCGTCTGCGCGCGCGGCGTGCGGCGGACCTCGCGCTCGGACCTCGCGCCGAGCGCATCGCCGCGGCGCTCGAGTCCGTGGCGGAGGGCGCCGAGGGGCTGCTGGCACAGTTGGAGGAGCAGCTTTCGCACGATCAGGCGGCCGGTGAGCAGGTAGCGGCGGAGCTGCGCGCGTGTGCTCAGGAGGAGGCCGAGATCCAGACGCGCCTGCGGACGTTCGGGGAGGCGGTGACGGGCGCCGAGGTCGCCGCCCAGCGGTTGCGCGATCAGGCTGGTGAGGCCGCCGAGGAGCTGAGCGCGATCGCTGAGCGCCTGCAGCGCGAGCCGCCGTCGGCGACGGATCAGGAGGCCCTGGAGGCGCTGCCGGCGGAGGAGGCGAGCGCGCTGGAGGCACGTGCGCAGCGGCTAGCCCGCAGGCGCGAGCAGCTCGGTCCCGTCAATCCGCTCGCCCAGGAGGAGTACGCCGAGGCGCTCACCCACGTCGAGGAGCTCGAGGCCCGACGCTCGGATCTGGAGACCGCGCTGCGTGAGCTGAGGACGCTGATCAAAGACACCGATAGGCAGATCTCAGAGACATTCGAGCAGACGTTCTCGGCGGCGGCGCGCAATTTCGAGGAGCTCGTCGGCGACGTATTCCCTGGCGGCAGCGGAAGGTTGCGACTAGTGCGCGACGAGCAGGCGCCCCGCGCGGTGCTCGGCGGGCAGTCCGCGGCCGTGAGCGCCGGCACCAGTGAGGCCGAGGAGGGCACCGAGGCCGCCGAGGCCGCCGCCGACGCTGAGGCCGAGCACGAGGAGGAAAGGGTGCGCGGCGAGGGTGAGCAGGAGGAGGCGATGGGCGTCGAGATCGAGATCACGCCCGCGGGCAAGTCCACGAAGCGCCTGTCGCTGCTCTCCGGAGGGGAGAAGTCGATGACCGCGCTGGCGTTCCTGTTCGCGGTGTTCCTCGCGCGCCCCTGCCCCTTCTACATCCTCGACGAGGTCGAGGCGGCGCTCGACGACCTCAACCTCGACCGCTTCCTCGCGCTGCTGCGGCGTTACTCCGACCGTGCGCAGTTCATCGTGATCACCCACCAGAAGCGCACGATGGAGGCGGCGGACTGGCTGTATGGCGTGTCGATGGGCGGAGACGGCGTCTCGAAGGTGCTTTCGCGGCGATTGCCCCCGGAGGCGGCGAGGATGGAGGCGAGCGTCGAGCGGGGCGCCGAGTCCGCCGAGGCGCCCGTGGCCGAAGTCGCCTGATCGCTCAGGGACGCGAGCGATGCCGGGCGACTGGAGCGAGCTGTTCATAACCGACGCGGCGAGTGGCGGTGGGTCCTCTGCGCCCGCGCGAGGCCGGCGGGGTCTGTTTCGGCGGTTGCGCGAGAACATGGCCAAGACCCGTCAAGCGCTGGGCGGGGAGATCCAGGCGACGCTCTTCGGCACGCTCGACGCGCAAGCGTGGGAACGCCTCGAGGAGGCGCTGATCCTCGCCGATGTCGGCGCGCAGACGACGGCCTCGATCGTGGGCACGCTCGAGGCCGAGGCCGAGACGGGCGAGCTCGCCGGCGGCGAGGCGCTGAGCGAGCGGCTGGTCGGGCTGCTCGCGCAGACCGCACGCATCGGGGACGCACGCATCGACGTCCGCCCGCAACCGACCGTGATCATGGCCGTCGGCGTGAACGGGACGGGCAAGACGACCACGATCGGCAAGCTCGCCTGGCACCTGCGCCACGAGCTGGGTAGCAGCGTGATGCTCGGTGCCGCGGACACGTTCCGTGCGGCCGCGAGCGAGCAGCTGGCCGGCTGGGCGCAGCGCGCCGAATGCGAGATCGTGACCGGCGCCGAGGGCTCCGATCCGGGCAGCGTTGCCTTCGAGACGATCGCCCGTGCACGTGCCGAGAACGTGGACGTCGCGATCATCGACACTGCCGGACGGCTGCACACCCAAGACGACCTGATGGCCGAGCTCGGCAAGATCCGCCGGGTGATCGCCCGCCAGCTCGACGGCGCTCCGCACGAGACCCTGCTGACGATCGATGCCACCACCGGCCAGAACGGACTGCGCCAGGCGCGCCTGTTCGCCGCCGCGGCCGACGTCACGGGGGTCGTGCTGACCAAGCTCGACGGGACCGCCCGCGGGGGCATCGCGCTCGCGATCGCATCCGAGCTGCAGCTACCGGTGAAGCTGATCGGTCTCGGCGAGACCGTCGAGGATCTGCGCCCCTTCGACCCCGAGGCGTTCGCCCGCGCGCTCATCTCGCCGGAGTGAGACTCCCACCGCGGACGCTGGCCGATCACATCGAACGCCCCGCTCCCTGGAAACTGTGACGGAAACGCGCGCTCGGCGGCGGGGGTAACCTGAGAGGCATGTCGATATGGGTCGTGTGGCTGATCGCAGCATGTCTGCTCGGGGTCGGCGAGATGCATCAGGGCGGGTTCTATCTCGCGCCGTTCGCCGTGGGCGCCGGCCTCGCCGCGGTCGTGGGACTGCTCGGGGTGGGGGCGCTGCTCAGCACGATCGTCTTCCTCGCGGCCTCGGGGATCGTGTTCGCGACACTGCGACCGATCGCGCGCAGGCACCGTCGCCTGCCCCCGGCGATCCGCACGGGGGCCGCGGCGCTGATCGGCCGACCGGCGGTGGTGATCGAGCGGATCGCCAACGGCGAGGGAGTCGGGTGTGTGAAGATTGACGGCGAGGTGTGGACCGCGCGCAGCTACGACGAAGACGAGGTCATCGACGCGGGAGAGCGGGTGGAGGTCGTGGAAATACGCGGAGCGACCGCCCTCGTGATGCACTGAGGAACCCCGGTCGCGGCTGAGCCGCGATCGAGCTAGGCTCCGAAGAGAACTTCCGAGAAAGGAACCGGTCCAATGGCCGCACTGATCGTCCTCGCCGTCGTCGTGCTGTTCGTCCTGGTGGTCGCGGCGCGCACGATCCGCGTGATCCCCCAGGCACGGGCGGGGGTCGTGGAGCGGCTCGGCCGCTACAGCCGCACGCTGGAACCGGGCCTGACGATCGTCACGCCCTTCATCGACCGGGTCAAGCCGCTCGTGGACCTGCGCGAGCAGGTCGTCAACTTCTCCCCACAGCCGGTGATCACCGAGGACAACGTCGTCGTGGCGATCGAAACGGTCCTCTACTTCACGATCACCGATCCACGCTCGGCGACATACGAAATAGCCGACCCGCTGCAGGCGATCGAGCAACTCACGGTCACGACATTGCGCAACGTGATCGGCGGGCTGACGCTCGAGGCGACGCTGACCTCGCGCGAGAACGTCAACGCCCAGCTGCGCACCGTGCTGGACGAGGCGACGGGCAAGTGGGGTATCAGGATCAACCGCGTGGAGATCAAGTCGGTCGACCCGCCACCGGACATCAAGACCGCGATGGAGAAGCAGATGCGCGCCGAGCGCGATCGCCGCGCGGCGATCCTGACGGCGGAAGGCGAGAAGCAGTCGCAGATCCTCACCGCCGAAGGCGCCAAGCAGGCCGCGGTGCTCAACGCCGAGGGTGCCCAGCAGGCCGCCGTGCTCGACGCCGAGGGCGAGCGCCAGGCGGCGATCCTGCGCGCCGAGGGGGAAGCGAAGGCGATCGACACCGTCTTCAAAGCCATCCACGAGGGCAAACCCGACCGTGAGCTGCTCAGCTACGAATACCTGCAGATGCTGCCCCAGCTCGCCGAAGGCGACGCCAACAAGGTGTTCGTGGTGCCGAGCGAGTTCGCGCAGGCTTTCGGTGGGATCGGTGAGGCGCTCACGCGGCGCACGCCGGGGTCTGAGCCCGAGCCGCCACGCCCGCCGTCCACGCTGCGCGGCGTTCCCAAGCGAGCGCCGGAGCCACCGGACCCGCCCGCAGGCACCAAGGATTGAGCGCGACCCGCTGCGCTGGGACTGAGCGCGGACTCCAAGGACTGAGCGCGACCGCCGTGCACTGGGACTGAGCACGGACCCCGCGCGCCGGGACTGCGAGAATCCCGGGCGATGTTCGACGCCCTCGCAGAGAAGCTTCAGGCCACGCTCTCCTACGTGCGCCGTCACGGCACCCTGACCGAGCAGGACGTCGATGCGGCGATGCGCGAGATCCGCCTTGCGCTGCTGGAGGCCGACGTCAACTTCAAGGTCGTCCGCCAGTTCACCGCCCAGGTCAAGGAGCGCTGCCTGGGCGCCGGCGTGATCGGCGGGCTGAACCCCGCCCAGCAAGTCGTCAAGATCGTCTCCGAGGAGCTCGCCGCATTGATGGGCGGCGACTCGGCCGGGCTCGCGTTCGCCCCGCATCCCCCGACGGTGATCCTGATGGCCGGATTGCAGGGCTCGGGCAAGACGACGGCCACGGCCAAGCTCGCGCTGCACCTGCGCACCGAGCGCGGCTCCTCGGTCGCGGTGGCAGCGTGCGACACCTACCGCCCGGCGGCGGTCGAGCAGCTCATCAAGGTCGGCTCGCAGGCCGGGGCGGAGGTGTACGAGCAGGGGACCGAGCGCGACCCCGTAGACATCGCCACCTGGGCGCTCGAGCGCGCCACCGCGGAGGGCAAGGACGTGCTGATCGTGGACACCAGCGGCCGTCTGCACGTAGACGAGGAGCTGATGGCCGAGCTCGTGCGCATCCGCGCGGCGGTGGCACCGACCGACGTGCTGCTGGTGCTCGACGCGATGACCGGCCAGGACGCGGCAGCAGTGGCCGAGAGCTTCGCGCGGGAGGTCCAGTTCGACGGCCTGATCATGAGCAAGCTCGACGGGGACGCGCGCGGCGGCGCCGCGCTGTCGGTGAAGGCACTCACGGGCAAGCCGATCATGTTCGCCTCCACCGGCGAGAAGCTCGATCAGTTCGAGCGCTTCCATCCGGATCGCATGGCCCAGCGGATCCTCGGGATGGGCGACGTGATGAGCCTGATCGAGCACGCCGAGCGCCAGTTCGACGAGGACGAGGCGCGCCAGCTGCAGCGCAAGCTCACGCGCGACGAATTCGGTCTCGACGACTTCCTCGCGCAGTTGAAGACGGTGCGGCGGATGGGGCCGTTGACGAACCTGCTCGGGATGATCCCCGGGCTCGCCGGTCACCAGCTGCAGAACATGAAGGTCGACGAGCGCGAGCTCGACCGCGTACAGGCGATCATCCTCTCGATGACACCCGGCGAGCGTTCCCGGCCGGAGCTGATCAAGGGCTCACGACGCCTGCGCATCGCGCGCGGATCGGGCACGAGCGTGCAGCAAGTCAACCAGCTCGTCAAGCAGTTCGGGCAGACGCGCAAGCTGATGAAGCAGGTGGGCCGCGGCAAGATGCCGGACATCGGCGCGCTCATGCGCCAGGCTGCGTTAGCTAAGCTCTGCGTTCGTAACCAGTAGGCACATCGAGAGGAACAAGTTGTCGGTACGGCTCAGGCTCACACGGGTGGGCGGCAAGAAGGACCCGATCTGGCGCGTGGTCGTCGCCGACCAGCGCTCCCCGCGAGACGGTCGCGTGATCGAGACGATCGGCCAGTACAACGCGCAGACGAACCCCTCGACGATCGCGATCGACGAGGAGCGCGCTCGCAGCTGGTTGGCGCGCGGCGCGCAACCGTCGAGCACCGTGCGCAAGCTGCTGCGCATCCAGGGAATCACCGCTTCCCAGGCCGACTGACGCCGCTGCGAGCCGGGGTACAGACGGTGGTCACGCAAGAGCAGGATTCCGACCCGGGCGAGACTCCGCGTCAGCTGCTCGAGTACCTGGCCGAAGGGCTCGTCGACGAGCCCGAGGAGGTCTCCGTCGAACGCTTCGAGGAGGACGACGGCACGATCGTGCTGGAGCTGTGCGTCGCCGAGGGCGACTACGGCAAGGTGATCGGGCGCGGTGGGCGCACAGCCCACGCGCTGCGCACGGTCGTGAAAGCCGCAGCGACCGGCGCGGGACGCCGGGTGCTCGTCGACATCGTCGATTGAGACGCCTCGCGCCTGCGGTCGGAGAGAAGGCCCGAGCGACGGTGAATTCGGGAGACGGCGCTTCCGACGGAACCCTGCCGGCAGGCAGGGTCGGTCGCGCTCATGGCCTGGACGGAAGCTTCTACGTCACCGGCGCCCGTCCGCACCTGCTGGAGCTCGGCACGGAGGTGAGGGTCGCCGACAGGACCGCAGCGATCGTGCGCCGCGCCGGAACCGACCGGCAGCCGATCGTGCGCCTGCACGGCGTCGATGATCGCGAGAGCGCGCAGGCGCTGCGCGGACAGGCACTGAGCGTCGCAACCGCGGATGCCCCCCCGCTGGCGCAGGGCGAATGGTGGGCGCACGAACTGCAGGACTGCGTGGTCCTCGACGGGGACCGTCGCATCGGGACGGTCACGCGGATGATCGAGCTGCCCTCCTGCGAGGCGCTCGAGGTCGCCCGCGAGACGGGCGGTCCGTTGCTCGTGCCGATGGTCAAAGACGCGGTCCGCGAAATCGACGTCGCGGCAAAACGCATCGACGTCGACATGGCCTTCATCGGGGATTGAGGCGACGGCGTGGAGATAGACATATTCACGCTGTTCCCCGAGTGGTTCGGGTGGCTGAGCGAGCAACGTCACGTGCGCAACGCACTCGCGGCGGGCTCGCGCATCGAATGCGTGAACTTCCGCGAGCACGCCCCGCTGGGCGCCGGCCAGGTGGACGACACCCCCTTCGGCGGCGGCGCCGGGATGGTGCTGCGCGTGGATGTCCTCGACAGCGCGCTGCGCGCCCGCTACGAGGTCGATCCGGTGAGTCTGCGCGAGCAGCGGCGGGTGATCGCGCTCACGCCCGGTGGACGCCTGCTCGACGACGAGCTCGCCGAGGAGCTCGCGGGCGAGCCGGCCCTGACGCTCCTGTGCGGTCGCTATGAGGGATTTGACGAGCGCATTCTCGAGCACTTCGCCACAGAGCAGGTCTCGATCGGGCGCTACGTCCTCGCGGGCGGCGAGCCGGCCGCGATGGTCCTCTGCGACACCGTCCTGCGCAAGCTGCCCGGAGCGCTCGGGCACGAGCGCTCCGCGGTCGAGGAGTCCTTTAGCCCGGCCCTGCAGGGACGTCCGGAGTACCCGCACTACACGCGTCCCGCGGAGTACCGCGGATGGAAGGTGCCCGAGGTGCTGCTCTCCGGTCATCACGAGCGGATCGCCCAGTGGCGCAAGCAGCGCAGTCTGGAACGGTGAGCGGGCGCGCGGAGAGCGACTGTCCGCTACCATTGCTGACCGCGCCGACCGTCGTGCCCTCCTCGGGGATTGCGAAGCGGTTGTTCAGGCGCAATGCTTCGCACCCCTTACGTTATGAGCAGCGTTATCGAAACCATCGAGCGCGCGCAGTTGCGCCGCGTCCCCGCCTTCGCGCCCGGCGACCGTGTCAAGGTCCACTTCCAGGTGATCGAGGGCACGCGCCGGCGAGTGCAGGTGTTCGAGGGCGTGGTCATCAAGCGCCAGGGCCACGGCGCACGGGAGACATTCACCGTGCGCAAGCAGTCATTCGGAGTCGGCGTCGAGCGCATGTTCCCCGTGCACTCCCCGAAGATCGAGCGCATCGAGCTCGCCGCCCGCGGAGACGTGCGCCGTGCAAAGCTCTACTACCTGCGCGACCGCGTCGGCAAGCGCGCACGTGTGCGTGAGCGCCGCTACACGGGCCCCGAACAGGCAGTCGAGCCCGGACTGCTGCACCAGCAGGAGCCCGTCGGCGCGACCGACGCCGAGGGTATGACCGCAGAGGACACTCTCGCCGAGGGCGTGCAGGCGGTGCAGGACGGCGCCGAGGTCGAGAGCCCAGGCACGGATGACGCTTCCGCGAAGGAGAGCGCGTCCACCGGCGCAGAGGCGCAGCAGCAGCGCGATGACGAGCCGGCGAACGCCGGAACGGTCGAGCCCGGGGGGGCTGAGACAGAAGCGAGCACGTCCGAGACGGTCGCCGCCGACTCCCCATCCCCCGATGCCGGCGAGACCGAGGGGGGCGAGGTCGCCGGCGACAAGCCGGCGTGAGCCCGTCACCCGGGCCGGCCGTGAAGGGCCTACGACGGTCGTGACCCCCAAGCGCACCAAATCGACCGCCAACTCGCTCATCGAGCTCGTCGTGATCGTGCTCGTCGCGCTCGGTCTCGCGCTGGCGATCCAAGCGTGGATCGTCAAGCCCTACCGCATTCCCAGCGGCTCGATGGAACCTACGCTCGCGGTCGGTCAACGCGTGCTCGTCGATCGCATCGGCACTCATTTCAGCAAACCCCACGTCGGTCAGATCACCGTCTTTCATCCGCCCGAAGGCGCCCAGCAACAGGAGTGCGGTCCGGTGCCACACACCGTCAAACTGGGCGGGGCCGCCTGTAACGAACCGATCCCCAAGGAGGACACGGGCGTCAACTTCATCAAGCGCATCGTCGCCGGGCCGGGCGATGTGATCTCGATCCACGAAGGCCACGTCATTCGCAACGGCCACGCCGAGAAGGACGGCTACATCCGTCAGTGCGAAGGCAGCGCCGAGTGCAGCTTCCCCGTCCCGATCAAGATTCCGGCCGGACACTGGTTCATGATGGGGGACAACCGTGGCGAATCCGACGACAGCAGGTTCTGGGGACCCGTCCCGACCTCATGGATCATCGGCGAAGCATTCGCCACCTACTGGCCCCCCGACCGCATCGGGTTCTTCTAGCCCCACGATCCTCGCCGGTCCCACCCCAACAGTCCTCGCCGGCGAAGCGGCGACGACTGCGGCTCCCAGAGCCGGGAAAGGCAGTGGCGATCGCGGCGGCGGTTCCGCCCGGGCCCGCCGCCGTCGTGCACGGGCGCGCACCAGCGGACGGCGTCTCTTCGCATTCGATCGTCGCCTCGAGATCCCGCTCGTCGCCGGCGCCGACGAGGCCGGGCGGGGTTGTCTCGCGGGTCCGCTCGTGGCCGCCGGGGTGCTGTTCGACTACGACGCGCTCACCACCCGCGAGCTGCGCTCGCTGAGCGCACTCAACGACTCCAAGCAACATTCCCCACAGGCGCGCGAGGAGCTCTACCCGCTGGTGCTGCGCTGTGCGGCTCGCGTCGCCGTGGTCTCCCGCTGTGTCGGCGGCATCGACGAGCGCGGCCTGCACGTCACGAACCTCGCGGCTCTGCGCGACGCGCTACGCAACGTCACCAGCGATGTGCCCGGTGAGGTGATCTGCCTCGTGGACGGCTTCTCCGTGCCCGAGTTCGAGCGCCCCCAGCGCGCAATCGTGGACGGCGACGCCACCAGCGCCGCGATCGCCGCCGCCTCGATCGTCGCCAAGGTCACCCGCGACCGCTACATGCAGCACGCCGACGCCCAACATCCTGGATGGGGCTTCGCCGAGCACGTCGGATACTCAACGCCGGTTCACCGCGAAGCGATCGCACGGCAGGGCGTCTCACCCCTGCACCGCATGTCGTTTCAGTCACTCGCTTACCAGCAACTGGCACTCTGAGAGCGATCTCACCATGGTCGCTGCAGGCAGCTGACCGATCGCCCGTTCCTCACCACGCCCCCTCGATGTGATCCAAGCGCAGCAGGCGATTCTTGCTGTCGATCATCACTCCGATCGCGTCGAAGCGGATCGTGTGAGCCGTGGGGCGGATGTGCTTCTCGTCGGTCAGCCACGCGGTGGCGAGCTTGCGCAGGCGGATGCGCTGCCTGGGGCGAAGCCAGTGGAGTGGGTGCTGGTCGGGGCGGGGGCCGCTCGGACGGGGATCTACGCGGCGGCTCTTGACCTCGGCGATAACGAGCGTTATGCCGTCGAACGCGATCAGGTCGATCTCGCCGTAGCGCGTGCGCACATTGCGTCCCAGCGTTGAGAAGCCCAGGCGGTGCAGGTGCTCGGCCGCGAACTGCTCGCCGCGGCGGCCGAGGGCATGGCGCGGGTCCGCCGACTTCTCACGCTTGGCGGGCGCGCTCGGGTCGGGCTCGGGTGTGGGGGTCGTGGACATGTCGAGCACGCTAGATCCGCAGGTGTGACGGCAGACGCGCGTTTGTGACGATCCACGTTCAAGAGCGCGACAAATGTGTGACGCCGCCCCTCGCGGGACGGGAAAGGGCGCGCTCGCGTAGCCTCTCGGGCGCATGGACGACGCCCTCGACACCCCCGCCGCCGATACGCGCGCGCCCGCCGCCGACACACGCACCCCCGACGCTCCCGCCGGCGGGCCGGGGTCGATCGACGGCGTGAGCGGGTTCATGGGGATGCGCTGGGACGATCCCCAGACCGTCCGTCTGCAGATCCGCCCCGAGCTGATCAACGCCGGCGGGCTGCTCTCGGGCGTCGTGACCTATGCGCTGGTCGACTACTGCATGGGCTCCACACTGTGGGCGCAGACCACCGCCGAGGAGCGGATCGCGACGATCGGGATCTCGATCAACTACGTGCAGACCGCCACCGAGGGAGAGATCGTGTGCACCACCACCCTCGACCGCCGCAACCGCACGACGGCGGTGCTGCACAGCGAGGTGCGCCACCAGGACGGTCGCCTGCTGGTGACCGCGATCGGCAGCTACACGATCTTCCCGCGCCGCCGCCCCGCCCCGCCGCGCCCGGACTGATCGCGATGGCGCGCGATCCGCGCGATATGGGCGCCACGGACATGACCGAGGTCGAGACGATGCGGAGACGGGCATGACCACAAGGCGCAGAACACCCGTGGCCCTGACGATCGCCGGCTCAGACTCCGGAGGCGGCGCCGGCATCCAGGCCGACCTCAAGGCCTTCGCGCGCTGCGGCGTGCACGGAACATGCGCCATCACCGCCATCACCGCCCAGAACACGCTCGCCGTCACCGCGATCCACTCGATCCCGCCGCCGATCGTGCTCGCACAGGTGCGGGCGATCCTGGCCGACATCTGCGTGGACGCCGTCAAGGTCGGGATGCTCGGCTCGGTCGAGGTCACCCTCGCAGTCGCGCGCGCTCTCGACGAGCTGCCGCCCGGCACGCCCGTCGTAGTCGATCCCGTGATGGTCGCCGAGTCCGGCGCGCGCCTGCTCGACAAGGACGCCCAGCAGGCGCTGATCGCCGAGATCGTGCCGCGCGCGAGCGTGCTCACGCCCAACCTGCCCGAGGCGCGAGTCCTCGCCGGTGTTCCCGCCGATGAGGGAGACGCTACGGCCGAACCGGGGGAGAGGGACGATGAGGTGCTCGAGCTCGCGCGGGCCGTGCTCGCGCTCGGCTCGCGCGCCGTCGTGCTCACCGGCGGGCACCGCGCGCGCGCGGCCGATCTGCTGCTCGAGCGGCCGCCGCGCGGCGGGAAGGAACGCGAGCTCGCGGTCGTGGAGATCCCCGGAGTGCGTCACCGCGACGGGGCCGCGCACGGCTCCGGATGCACCCACTCGGCCGTGCTCGCAGCACGACTCGCGCTCGGAGACACCACGCTGCAGGCGGCCCAAACCGCGCGTGCTCTGGCGGGAGAGGCGGTCGCCCACGGTCTGCGCGACGTGGGCTCCGGTGCCGGGCCGGTCGATGTGCTCGGGCTCGAGCACATGCGCGAGAATCGCTGACCGAGCGTCCTCGCCGTGCCATAATCGGAGCACGATGAGGCTCCTGCGCATGAAGCCCGGTACATGATGAGATTCTTGCGTTTGAAGCCCGGTCACGGCGAGATCGTGCTCGCCGAGGGCGACGTGGAGGTGGCCGCGGAGGAGCAGGCTCTGATCGAGGCGTTCCGACGCGAGCTGGACGCCGGCATGTGGGCGGCCGTGCCGACCGAGACCAGCGACGGGCGACGCGAGGCAGAGCTCGTCAAGAGCTTCGCCGACGTGCCCCGCGACGCCGAGCGCGTGATCTTCTTTCCCCGCGCCGCCGGCGGCGCGCGCTAGCGCCGGACTCACCGTGCTGCTCGGGCTGACCACCGCGATGCTCGTACTGGGCGCGCTCGTATGGGAGCTCGGCAGGCCGACCGTCAAGTCCGCCTTCTCAGGTCTGCGCGACCGGACGCGCGCCGTATTGGTCGGTGGGTCCGCCGGGACGCACGAGCTCGACTACGACCCCGGCCGCGAGCGCCGCGCCGAGCAACGCGCGCGCGAGCTCCTGCGCTCCTGCGTGAACGAACACGAGTGGGCGATGTACCGCGATCTCGGATTCCTGCGCGTCTACGGCGCCTCCGGCGAGCGCTACGCCTACCTCATCTACCCGCACAAGCCGATCGTCTCCTACGTGCCACGCACCGGAGCGCTGCTCAGCGAGTACTGCGTCGCCTTCCCCGACCACTCGCGCCCCTACGGCAGCGCACGCCTGCCCGACTCCGACGACGTGCTCGCCAAGTGGATGGCGCTGCGCGCCGACGAGCGCCGCCTGATCGCCGACGCCAACATGCACCTGCCCGGGCGCCAAGTGGACCCGCAGCGCGTGCGCCGCGACCTGGCGCGGCTCGCACGCTGGGAGCGCGAGCGGGTGAGCGACGGCGGCGCAGCGAGAGAGCGCGCCGCGGCGTAAACGGCGAGATCCCGCAAGCTGTGGTGACCGGCGCCGGCTGGGCTGTAGAGGGTCCGCTCTACGGGTCTCCCACCCCAAACAGCCCGCCCCGATAACCTGCCGCACAAGATGAGCTTCGACGTCAGGCACCGCAGCCGCGCCCTCACCGAGGGGCCCGAGCGCGCCGCCGCACGCGCCTACCTGCACGGGATCGGCTACAGCGCCGAGGACCTCGCCAAGCCGATCGTCGGCGTCGCGCACTCCTGGATCGAGACGATGCCCTGCAACTTCAACAACCGCGTGCTCGCCGCCAAGGTCAAGGAGGGCATCCGCGCCGCCGGCGGCACCCCGATGGAGCTCAACACCATCGCCATCTCCGACGGCATCACCATGGGCACCCACGGCATGCGCGCCTCGCTCGTCTCCCGCGAGCTCATCGCCGACTCGATCGAGCTAGTCGCAAGCGCCCACCACTTCGACGCGCTCGTCACCATCTCCGGCTGCGACAAGACCATCCCCGGCACCGTCATGGCGCTCGCGCGCCTGGACATCCCCGGCCTCATGCTCTACGGCGGCTCGATCAAGCCCGGCCACTACAAGGGGCACGACGTAACGATCCAGCAGGTCTTCGAGGCCGTCGGCCAGTTCGCCGCGGGCAAGATCACCGAGGAGGAACTGCATGCTCTCGAGGAGGCCGCCTCACCCGGGGCCGGCGCCTGCGGGGGGCAGTTCACCGCCAACACCATGGCGATGGCCTTCGAGGCGCTCGGCATCTCACCGGCCGGCTCGGCCATGGTGCCCGCCGAGGACGGCTCCAAGCTCACCGTCGCGCGCGAGTGCGGGGAACTCGTCATGGAGGTTCTGCGCGCCGGACGGCTGCCCAGCCAGGTGATGAGCAAGCAGGCCCTCGAAAACGCCATCGCCGCCGTCGCCACCAGCGGCGGATCGACCAACGGCGTGCTGCACCTGCTCGCCGTCGCCCACGAACTCGGCGTCGGCCTCGCCATCGACGAGTTCGACGCCATCTCCGAGCGCACCCCGCTGCTCTGCGACCTGCAGCCCGGTGGGCGCTACGTCGCGACCGACCTCTACGAGGCCGGCGGTGTGCCGCTCGTGCTCAAACGACTGCAACAGGCCGGAATTCTGCACGGCGAGGCCATCACCGTCACCGGCAAGACCATCGGCGAGCACGCCCACGACGCCCCCGAGACCCCCGGCCAGAAGGTCGTCCGGCCGCTCAGTGACCCGCTCAAGCCCACCGGCGGCTTCGCGATCCTGCACGGCAACATCGCCCCCGACGGCTGCGTCGTCAAGCTCGCCGGGCACGAGCGGCGCAAACACACAGGCCCCGCCCGTGTCTTCGACGGCGAGGAGGCCGCCATGGCCGCCGTGCTCGCCAAACAGATCCAGCCCGGCGACGTCGTCGTGATCCGCGGCGAGGGCCCCGCCGGCGGGCCCGGCATGCGCGAGATGCTCGCCGTCACCGCCGCCATCGTCGGCGAGGGCCTCGGCGAGAGCGTCGCCCTGATCACCGACGGTCGCTTCTCCGGCGCCACCCACGGCTTCATGGCCGCCCACGTCGCCCCCGAGGCCGTGCGCGGCGGCCCCATCTGCGCGCTAGTCGACGGCGATCAGATCACCATCGACGTCGACGAGCGCCACCTCGAAGTCTCCCTCTCCGACGAGGAGATCGCCCGGCGCGTCAGCGCCTACGAGCCGCCCGCCCGCGCCGGCGATCGCGTCGAGGTCGCCATCCAGAAGTACGCCAAGCTCGTCGGCAGCGCCGCCCAGGGCGCAATCGCGCGCTGAGTTCGATCAGGCAGCGACGTTGTGCGGCTTTTTCGACGTGGACATCGCTGCGATTAGCTCGGCAGGCAGCATCTTCGAAGCCCCCCAAATCTCAAAGCCCATCAGGTGGCCGTCGTCCGGGTCGCGATCGATCAGGCCCCAAGGGTGCCTCTCGCTCTTGGTTCGTCCCTTCTCGATGGAGATCAGGGCGATGTCGACTTCGGGATCGTAATGAAGCAGCATGATGTCTCGCAGGATACTCCTGTTGTGGTTGGATCTAGTAGTCCCATACACTGACGATTCGTACGGCTTGCCGGTCTCCGTGGTGGGGGTGGTCGTAGATGATTTCGATCCGTCGCCCATCGACCAATAGGCCACGGATCAGCCAGTCGGCCTGTCCGTGATTGATCTGGCGGTCGGCATGGCCCCTGCGAATCGCACGTTCTACTTCAAGACGATCGAGCAGGTGCTCGACACGACGAGTCTCGGCGTGAGTTGTCCAAATGAAGCGCTCGATGGGCACTCGTTCGAGGCTACGCGGCGCTTGGAATGAAACTCTCTGGGAACCCTCGAACCCGGTAAACGCTGCGTTTTCGCCCTCCCAGAGCCGTGTGAGACAGCCCCGCCCTGTGTCCTAGAGACTCTTTTGCGGTTCGCTCTTGACAAGCCCCCCGGTTGACGCTATGTTCATACGTGTTCATGGTGTTCCACGGTGGAACGCCGGGCGTCGATAGATCGGGTTTGGGTCGGTCTCTGGATCGATTTCAAGCGCTTGAGCAGGACCTTTGGGAGAGGGTTCCAGATCGCAGATGAGGGGTTGTTTTCGCGTGTTTTCTTCGGGGACAGATGTGACGGGAGTCGGCGTGCGCCAATGCACGCCCGTAGGTAGATGCCTCAGCATCGCTGATGCATCTCTCTCTCTCTCTCTCTCTCTTGTCCCAGTAGCGCCCCCCGTCTAACCGGCAAAAACCGCCGGTTTTCCAGCCCCCTCGCGGGGTATGACACCCCACGCCTCGCGCCTTGTTCGGAGATACCCTGCCACGCGCGTGAGGATGTTCGCCGCCCGCGCGATGTAGCAAGAGACCGGAACAGCGCTTACACGCACGCGAACGTCCGGCAAGCCCACCGCCAGTCGTATTGCCATGCGCCTGGAGGCGTAGCTTGATCACCAAGCGCCCCCAACCCGCCCGTAGCGCCGCCAGCGCCTCCCCCCGCGTGCAGGTGTCGGAGATGCAGCGCGCCCGTCTGCTCTCCGCCGCCGTCGTTACCGTCGAGGAGTTCGGCTGGTCCGGCGCGTCCGTCGCGCACATCACCGCGCGCGCCCGCGTATCGCGGCGCACCTTCTACGATCTCTTCGAGAACCGCGAAGACTGCCTGCTCGCGGTGCTGGACGAGGTCGTCGAGCGCGTCGAGCACGAGCTCGCGGACGCACACCTGTCCGAGCTGGCGTGGCGCGAGCGCGTCCATGCGGGACTGTGGACGATTCTCCGTTTCCTGGATCGCGAGCCCGTGCTCGCGCGCGTGTGCGTCGCCCAAGCCCTGCAGGGCGGACCGCGGGTGCTCGCACGGCGTGAGCAGATCCTCGCGCGTCTCGCCGGTGCATTGGACGAGGGCCGTAACGGTGAGAGCGGCCGCGCGTGCCCGCCATTGACCGCCGAGGGGCTCGTCGGCGCCGTCTTCTCGATCGTCTACGCGCGCTCTACGCGTCCCGAGCGCAAGCCGCTAGCCGATCTCTTCGCAGAACTGATGGGAATGCTCGTGCTGCCCTATGCCGGGCCCGCGGTCGCGCGCCGCGAACAGGATCGTTCCGTCCCGCCCGTCCCCGTAGCGGTCGTCAGCGCGTCCGGCGTCGAGAACGCCCGCATCGAGCAGGACCCCCTGCGCGAGGTGCCGATGCGTCTCACCTATCGCACCGCCCGCGTGCTCGAAACTATGGCCGAGCGTCCCGGTGTCAGCAACCGCGCCGTCGGCGAGCTCGCCGGGGTTCCCGACCAGGGGCAGATCTCCAAGCTGCTCGCGCGCCTGGAGCGCCTGGGGCTCGCCGCCAACACCGGCGACGGGCACAGCAAGGGCGAGTCCAACGCCTGGAGCCTCACCGCGCTCGGCGAACGTGTTACGGCGCATCTCGGCGCCGACGGTCAGCGGAGTGCGGCATGACGAGCGTCCTCATTTACTCAGATTGTGGCCTTCTACTTTTTCCTGCGTGGGGGGAGGGGCAGGTGGCGGTACAGCACGATCGTGCCGAGCGTCATGCAGATGAGCGCGATCGCCCACAGGGGTGCGCCCAAGACGAGGCACCCGTTCGCGATGCAGCCGAACAGCATAGTGAGGGCAAAGTCATAGCGATCGAAGTCGTTCATGACACGAGCCTAGCAATGAAGACAAAAAGCGTCAAGGGGCCCAGGAGCATACCTGCGCAAAAACCCACACCCAGGCCGCGATTGATCAGGTCCGCGCGAACGCGGGCGGGAGTAGCGTCCAGCGCAAACAGTGCCGCCGGCAGTCCAGCGCAGAAGGCCGTAAGACCGCCAAGGAAGGTTGCCCAGGCGAGTAGGCCATTGACCACGGTCGTCGCGAACGACGGGTCGGTCTCGCAGAGAACGCGAATGACGGCGATGGCAGACACTCCAACCACCGTACGCGGCGATTGGGACGAAACTCTCGCGGGAACGTTCAATCGCCCGTATTCACGGGGCATCCGGCCGAAAACTTGGCGCGATTGCGTCCATGTTCCCATTTCTGGGATCTTCCCGCGCCCTCTCGGCGCGTTGTCAGACAACAACCGGGGGGCCATGCCTGTCCCCTCCGATTTCCACATGGAGGAGAGATAACCGATGTTCTCAGCAATGCGTAGACGACTCCACCTCAGTCCGGCGACGGTGATCGCGGGGTTGGCGTTGGTGTTTGCGATGACCGGTGGTGCATATGCCGCGAAGAAGTACTTGATCACCTCGACCAAGCAGATCAGCCCGAGCGTGCTCAAGCAGTTGCAGGGTAAGGCCGGGGCGGCGGGCGCGAACGGCGCTGCGGGGGCCGCGGGACCTCAGGGTCCGGCCGGGCCGCAGGGACCGGCCGGAGCCGCGGGGTCTCAGGGCGAGAAAGGCGTGCAGGGCGAAAAAGGACTACAGGGCGAAAAAGGCATAGAAGGTAAAAAAGGCGCGACCGGTCCAGCGGGCGCCACGGGCGCCACTGGTGTGAGCGGGTTCACGGAAACGCTGCCGGCGGGCAAGACGGAGATGGGTACGTGGGCGATCGCCACCGTTTTTCCCAGCTCGATCGTGACGGCCGCGGGGTCGATCTCGTTCCCGATTCCGTTGGCGTCGATCTCGAAACACGTCGTCTACCTGAATCACCAGGCGACGCAGGAATCGGTTGGCTCGGGTGGCTGTGAATACGACCCGGAAGAAATGAAATCAAAGCCGGTGGCGCCTGAAGGCACGCTCTGCGTGTTCACGTTCACCGAAGA
This sequence comes from uncultured Solirubrobacterales bacterium, assembly GCA_963714025.1. Classification (GTDB taxonomy): domain Bacteria; phylum Actinomycetota; class Thermoleophilia; order Solirubrobacterales; family Solirubrobacteraceae; genus Palsa-744. Next base: position 396,991 of record OY970221.1, on the reverse strand, counting down.
AGGCGGCGAAGTCTTCTTCGTCGGTAACGCTGGAGGAGAAGAAGAAGATATGCCCTCGGGCGCGCTCATCTGGACGAAAGGCCAGGACGTGCTCCTGCGTGGGGTGTGGGCGGTTACCGCGGGCTAGGCCCGCGATAACGCCAATGAAATGGCCGACGATTTGTGCGGCTTGGGCTCGCTATATGTGTGAGGAGTAGAGAATGAGATCTATCGTTGAGGGGTGTGGTGTCGGTCGTCTTACGGCACGGTTGGCTTGCGCCGTCGCGGTCGCGCTTCTCGTGGGCGGGCTCGCGACCGAGCCGTCCGCTTTCGCGGTGTGGGAAGGCGTGGGCACCTTCGGCGGTAGCGCAATGCCTGTGTTGGAAGAAATGTTCTCCGAAGAAACGCAGCTCGGCGGAGCGGGTGGGATGGCGGTAAACGTGAACGGCACTGGCGGCGTGGCGCCCGGCACGGTCTACGTGGCCGCCGAACCGGGAAAAGGCGCCCGAGTGGCACGTTACAGCCCGGTCGCCGGCGGAGGACTGAGTTTCGGCGAGGCGTGGCAGGTGACCATGGTGGAAGGTGCCTATGAACGGTGCGGTCCCGAAGGGGAACCCGCCTATCCTAGCTGCGCGCCCGTGGCACACGGTCGGGCGGGAACCGTGGGCATCGCGGTCGACCAGGCGACCGGCAACGTCTATGTCGAGCATGTAGGGTCAGCCGAAGGTGAAGGCGGGGGCGATGCGATCGTCGAGTTCAGTCCGGACGGCTCGAAAGTGATCGCGCGGTTTGGCAAAGAAGCCGTTGAGCACGCCCCGGTATTCGAAACGGTGCCGGAAAGTCCCGAAAAGATCCATGAAGTACATGGCGACTCGCTCGCGGTCGACGATGCCGGCGAAGTGTATGTCTATGACACGACAAGCTTGCGAGAAGAACGTTCGCGTCTGATGGTATTCAAGCCGGCGAGCCCAGGAGACTACGCACACTACCTCTATGCGGGCGAAGTTGCCTCGTTCAGCGGACCTGGCACTCCCCCGACGCAGCCCGTCATCGATGCGGCCGGGCATATTTACACGGACGACGAAGACGTAATCGAAGAGCGCGGCGTCGAAGTGCCGTCGGCCTATCCCGCGGTGTCATCTCCTCCGCTATGCAGCTTCGATTTCACGAAGGGTGGCATCACGGCGATGACGGTCGACCCGGCGAATGGGGAAGTGTTCTTCTTCAGCTCCAAGTCGCCCAAGCGCGTGCGGCGGTTGGGTCCGTGCGATCGGAGCACGGGCAAGTTCGCCGAAGCGAGCGGGGAACCGGAAGCCTTCGCCGTGCACCCCGAACGAGCCGATCTCTTCGCGATGGCGTTCGATCCGTCGCGTCAGGTCGAACCGTTGCGGCCGACAGGTGAGTTGTATGGCGTCGCGCCAGAACCGGTGCCAACCATCGGTAAAGGCGAACCCGGGCAGAGCGGGTTGGGATATGTGTTCGCGCAGGCACAGGAACTGGCGCCGGTCGTGGAGGCTGAGTCGGTGTCGCATGTGACGGCGCAAAGTGCCTTGTTGGGAGCGAAGGTCGACTCGAACAACTTCGAAACGCATTACGCTTTTCAGTACCTGACGAGGAGTGCGTATGAAGCAAATCCCGCAGGTGAAAGGTTTGCGGGCGCGGTTCAGGCGCCGGTGGGCGGCGGTGCGATCGGCAGCGGTGAGGGCGTGAGCAGCGTGTCTGTTGGTTTGAGCGGCCTGGCCCCGGACACGGAGTACCTGTATCGGGTGGTCGTGTCGAGCAACTGCTCTTTCGGCGAACCGTCGAAGGTCTGTGAAGCCACGGGCGAAGCGCAAGCATTTCGTACGTATTCGCCCGAATCGACGGCTCTACCCGACGATCGCGCGTACGAGCTCGTCTCGCCGGCAAGCAAGCTCGGAGAGGTGTTGCCGGCCAATCCCGCGATCAGTAGTTGTGCCAATCAGGAGTGCAAGCCTGGTTCGACGTTCCCGCATTTCCCGATGCAGAGCTCGCCGGACGGCGAAGCCGTGGTGTATGAGGGCACGGACTTCACGAGTGGTGGAGGGGTGCCGTTGGAAAACGAGTACGTCTCGCGCAGGAACCCGCAGGTGGGCTGGACGACGACCAACCCGACGCCGTCGCTGTTGGAGAGCAAGGTCGGGAATGGATATCTGGCGTTCGATACGGATCTAACTAGAGGCCTGCTCGAGCAGGTCACACCGGCGTTGAATGCCGGCGCGCCGGTGAACGAAGCGGGTGAAGGCTTCGAAGATCTCTACACGCAGCCGACCGGCACGCCATCGACATTGAGTTCGCTGCTGGACGAAACCCCGCCCGATCGTTCGGTGAGCGGCGCGGGAAAGTTCAGCGTGCGTTTCGTGGCGGCGTCCGCCGACCTGTCGCGGGTATTCTTCGAAGCGAACGATGCGCTGACCGGCGAAACGCCGCTCGCGCCCGCCGCGGTGGATGGCGGTTCGGGCGAGTACGACCTGTATGAATGGAGTGCCGCGGAGGGTTTGCGTCTGGTGAACGTCGATCCCGGCAATGCGAGCACGGAGCCCGGCGCGGCATTCGGCGGAGGTTTCAAAACGAGCGCTGTGATTTCCAATGACGGTTCGCGTGTGTTCTGGTCCTCGGCGTCGGGGCAGGTGTACGTTCGCGTCGACGGCGAACGGACCGTACGGGTCGAAGATCCCGGACGGTTCCTCAGCGCGTCGAGCGACGGTTCGCGGGTGCTGCTAAACGACGGGTGTCTATACGTGCTCACTGAAGAACGGTGTGAAGACCTCACTCGTGACGAAGGCGGCGCGAGTCGTGGTGGGTTCGTTGGGATCGTGGGTCAGAGCGACGATCTCTCGCATGTCTACTTCATCGACAAGCAGGCCCTCACTGCGGCGAACGCGGAAGGCAACTCGCCGAACCCGCACGGCGGCGAAGAAGACAACCTGTACCTGTGGGAACAGGGGGATGGCACCCGTTTCGTCGCGAAACTGCTCGAAAGCGACGAGACGTTGCTGACGAGCGACTGGTCTCAGTCGCCGACGGCGCGTACCGCAGAGGCGAGCCCCGACGGGCACTGGTTGGCGTTCGCCTCCGAAGCGCGATTGACAGGATACGACAACGTCGGCCCGTGTTTTGACGATCTTGGAGCAATCGAGTATGTGCCGTGTTCTGAGATATTTGTATACGACTCGGCTGCGAGCAGGCTGGTGTGTGCGTCGTGCGATCGCACGGGCGCGGCGCCGATCGGTCACAACACCTTGCCTAGGATCGCGACGGGCGCGTTGGTGACCCAGTCGCGGTATCTGACCGATGCAGGCCGTTTGCTCTTCGACAGTCAGAACTCGCTCGTGCCGGCGGACACGAACAACGGCGTGGAAGACGTTTACGAGCGCGAGCCCGACGGCGTCGGCTCGTGCGCACGCGTAGAAGGGTGCGTGTTTTTGATCTCGGCCGGCACGGGCGGCACGGACTCCAACTTCCTGACAATGGACGAAACGGGCAAGAACGTGTTCTTCACGACCCGTGACCGTCTGGTGAAGGCGGACGAAGACGAACTGATCGATCTCTACGATGCTCGCGAAGGCGGCGGGTTCCCGTCCATGGCTAGCCCCAGCGCCGGTTGCGGCTCGGAACAGTGCCAGCCCTCGGCCGGTAGTGGTGGCGAACCATCGCCGTCATCCTTGTCGTATGGCGGCGCCGGCAACCTCGCACCACCCTCTCCATTCGTCTCGTCGTCCTCGGGGTCGGGCGAAGTGATGAAAGCCAAGGCGTTGACGCGGGCGCAGAAGCTCACGAAGGCGCTCAAAGCATGTCGCGTTAAGCGTGCCGTCGCCAAGCGCAAGGCTTGCGAACGGTCGGCTCAGAAACGGTTCGGCGTGAAGAAGGCCGCGGTCCGCGCCAAACGGACGGTGCACGGCGTCCACATGCCCACAAAAACCACGACGACGGCGATGCGGAGGGGACGATGAACATGACAACGCAGACACCAAGCCACCGACGCCCTGCTCCTCGTCACGGTTGGCGGTCGGTGTTGTTCACGATCGCTTGTACCGCCTTGCCGCTCATGTTGGTTCCCGCCAGCGCGTGGGCCGGTTTCGGGTTCGTGCCGGGGAGCGTCTCGGTGAGCACGCCCGGCAGCGACGGCACCCCCGACACGCTCGCAGGATCGCATCCTTTCGCGATCACGATCCACTTCGCCGTCAAAACAACACGAGAAGGAGGGACCGAAATCACCGAAGGGGGTGAGGCCCGCGAAGTGGTTGCCGATCTTCCGCCCGGCATGTTCGGCAATCCGAGCACAATCGCGCAGTGCTCGCGGGAACGTTTCGAAGGTGATGAACCGCTCTGCCCGGTCGATACCCAGATCGGCGTGCTGCACGTCCTCTTGCCAGCAGTGGGGGAACTCAACGGGCCGATCTACAATCTCGCGCCCGCTCACGGTGTGGCCGCGCAGTTCGGGTACTCGACGACGGGTTTCGTCTCGATCCAGTACGCCACCATACGAGACGAAGAAACCCCTGGTGGTGGGCAACGCTACCGGGTGCGCATCACCGTGCCGAACCTCCCGACCGAAGTGAGCTCCGTGACCGAGACGATCTGGGGCGCGCCAGCGGACCCCGGTCACGATCCCGAACGCTACTGCTCGAACGATCAGGTACGGGGCTGCTCGACCGATGCTGGCGTGTCGCCGTATCTGACGCTGCCGGGGTCCTGCCAATCACCGCCGCAGTTTACGCTCGGCATAGCCTCGGCGCTGGATCCTGAAACGCTGTTGCGGGAAACGGTCTCGACGCTGGACGGCGGTGGGAACCCCATCACCCTTGCGAGTTGTGAAAGCGTGCCGTTCACTCCGACGATCCGGGCCAGCAGCACCAACGGGGCGTCGGACAGTCCCGGTGGGCTGGACTTCGAACTCAAGCTTCCCGACCAGGGGCTGCTCAAACCGGACGGCACGGTCGAAGCGGAGCCCAAGAAGGCCGAAGTGCTCTTCCCACAAGGGATGGCGGTCAACCCGTCCACGGCCAACGGCACGAGCGGGTGCACCCTCGCGCAGTACCAGGCGACCACGCTCGAACATGATGGATGCCCGGTAAGCTCACAGATAGGCACCGTGACGGCCCTCACGCCACTGCTCGAAGAACAGCTCGAAGGCGGTGTTTATCTCGCGGCGCCGCACGACAATCCGTTCAGTTCTCTGCTCGCGGTCTACCTGCTGGCCAAGTCTCCCCAGCGCGGGATCCTGATAAAGCAGGCCGGGCTGGTGCACGCCGACCCGATCACGGGGCAGCTCACAGCGGTGTTCGACGATCTGCCACCGCTGCCTTACTCGTCGTTCGCGGTCAAGCTGCGTGAAGGGCCGCGTGCGCCGCTGATCACGCCGCAGGCCTGCGGCACCTACACTACGCAGGCGCGGCTGTACCCATTCTCGAACCAGAGCGCACCCGTGACGCAGAGTTCCAGTTTCAAGATCTCCTCCGGCCCTAACGGTGGCGCGTGTGCCTCCAATGAAGCACAACTACCGAACAGCCCCAGCCTGCAGGCGGGGACGGTCACTCCGGTCGCGGGGGCGTTCTCGCCGTTCGTATTCAAGGTCTCCCGTGAAGACGGCACACAGCATCTCGGTGCGATCACCGCGAGCCTGCCGGAGGGATTGCTGGGCAAGGTGGCCGGTGTCCCGTACTGCTCGGACGCGCAGATCGCCGCGGCAACGGCGCGTAGCAACGAGGGTGAAGGCGCCCTGGAGCAGGCATCGCCGTCGTGTCCTGAAGCCTCCCAGGTGGGTGTCGTGAACATCACCGCGGGCGCCGGTTCGCAACCGTATGCGGTGCAGGGCAAGGCCTACCTTGCCGGCCCGTACAAGAACGCGCCACTGAGCGTCGCGGTGATCACGCCCGCAATCGCGGGACCGTTCGATCTCGGGACCGTCGTGGTGCGCGTCGCGCTCTACATCGATCAGAACACCGCGCAGATCCACGCGGTCAGCGACCCGCTACCGACGATCCTGGATGGTATCCCGTTGGATTTGCGCTCGGTGTCGCTGAGCATGAACCGGGCAGGGTTCACGTTCAACCCGACCAGTTGCGAACCGATGAGCGTTGGTGGGGAAGCAATCTCCACCCTCGGCCAGACCGCGGGGTTGTCGAACCGCTTCCAGGTCGGCGGTTGTCAGGGATTGCCGTTCAAACCCGCGATGGCTATCAGCACACAAGGGAAAACGAGCAAAGCCAACGGCGCAAGCTTCACGGTCAAGCTGTCTCAGAAGCCCGGGGAAGCGAATATCCACAAGGTCGACCTGACGCTACCCACGGTCCTACCTGCACGCTTGACGACACTCCAGCAGGCGTGCACCGAAGCACAGTTCAATGCGAACCCTGCGGGCTGCCCGTCGGGATCGTTCATCGGGACGGCGAAGGCCGTGACACCGATTCTCAGCGTCCCCCTCACGGGTCCCGCGATACTCGTCTCCCACGGCGGCGCGGCATTCCCCGATGTCGTGTTCCTGCTGCAAGCCAACGAACGCGGAGCGAACATCCGCATCGACCTTGACGGCAGGACCGACATCAAAAAAGGCATCACCTACTCCCGCTTCGAAACCGTACCCGACGCTCCGATATCGAGCTTCGAAACGAACCTACCCCAAGGACCTCACTCGGTCCTATCGGCAAACGGGAATCTCTGCACGAGCAAGCTCGCGATACCCACAGAACTCAGCGGACAGAACGGCGCGAAGGTCACTCAGAGCACGAAGGTCACCGTCACCGACTGCCCGAAGGCGAAGGTCCTCACCCGCGCACAGAAACTCAAGGTCGCACTGAAGGCCTGCCACAAGAAGCCTAAGGGCAGAAAGCGCCAAACATGCGAAAAGGCCGCCCGTCACAAATACGGGCCGGTCGTGAAGCGGAAGGGGAAGAAGAAGTAGCGGAGGGGGCGCTACTCGGAGACGAACTCACGCAAAAGCGAGTTGAACGCCTGAGGCCGCTCGATCTGAGACATGTGCCCGGTGTCGGCGTAGATGACCTTGCGCGAGCCGGGGATGAGCTCGGCGTAGACGGCGGCGTCGCGGACGGTGAGGACCTTGTCCTGGTCGCCCCAGACGATCAGGGTGGGGCAGGCGATCTCGGGGAGGCGGTGGCGGAAGTCGTAGTCGAGGTTCGCTTCGAGGGCCTGGACGAAGCCGGGCTTGCCGGCGCCGCGCAATTGCTCGGCGGCGAGCGCGGCGGGGATGCGCGTGGGGTGGCGAGTGACGAAGCCGAGCGTGGCGTTGCGCAACAGCGGATGGCGGGTGACGAAATCGGACTTGGAGGCCATCCAGGCGGTGTAGGCGGCGACGATGCGCTCGGCGCGGTGCAGAGCCGGGAGGGCGCGCATGCCGCGGGTGTTGCGGTAGGAGCTGATGCCGGCGGGGGAGACGAGCACGAGGCGCTCGACGCGCTCGGGGAAGGCGATGGCGAGCTCGGCGGAGATGAAGCCGCCCATCGAGTTGCCCACGAGCGCGGCGGCGTCGAGGCCGAGCTCGTCGAAGAGGTCGTCGAGCAGGCGCGCGTAGCCGGAGATGGTGATGCGCTCGTGGGGCATCGGCGAGTGGCCGAAGCCGGGGAGGTCCATCGCGATCACGCGATGGTCGGCGGCGAACACGGGCAGCTGCTCCAGCCAGTTGGGCCAGGAGCCGGAGAGGCCGTGCACGAACACGAGCGGCGGACCTTCGCCGAGGTCGATCGTGTTGACGGGCTGCCCGGCGACGCTCACCCAGCGCTGGTGCTCGCGCCAGTCGATGTCGAGCCAGGGGGAGCGTCCGGACGGTCCGTAAGCATGGGTGGCGTGATGGCCGTTGCTGGACGCTGTCTCTATGAGGTTGCCACTTGGCCCGTCCATCTGCATAATCTATCGCCTTGCCGCCGGGGGGCTTGCAATCCGACGCTCGGGGCGTGTCGGGGGCCTGCGACGAGTCGAGGGGATGACTCGACGCCCGGGCAGGGGCATGATCGCGGATGAGAATCGCAATCGACATCGACTCGACGCTGCACCACTACTGGGACACGCTCTCGGAGATCGCGGTGCGCCGCTTTGGGATCGAGCTGCCCTACGAGGAGCAGTTCACGTGGGGCATCACGCGGCTGAAGCCCGAGCAGCTGCGGATCTGCATCGAGGAGAGCCATTGCGAGGAGCGCATCCTCGCGGGAGTGCCCTATCCGGGGGCGGTCGAGACGGTGCGCCGCTGGCACGCACAGGATGGGCACTACATCCACGTGACCAGCCATCGCGACCCGCGCTGCCTGTCGGCGAGCGAACGGTGGCTGCGCGAGATCGGGGTGCCGTTCGACGACGTGTGCTGCTCGTGGGACAAGGTCTCGCGCTGTGAGGAGCTCGAGATCGACGTGCTGATCGACGACAGCCCGGAGAACCTCACGGCCGCGCTGGAACGGGGGATCGCGGCCGCCACGCTGGCCCACCCGTGGAACCGGGATGTGTGCGAAGAAGAGGACGTGCTCGTCGCCGCGGACTGGCCGGCGTTGGCGCGCGTGCTGGAACCGCTGCTGAGCAGGCAGGGCACGGAGGTCGCGGCGGCGAAGTAGGTCGCATGACGACCGTCTGGGAGCGCGCGCTGGAGCTGTTGAGCGAGGACCTGCGCCGTCGCGACGCGGCCTCGCGGACGGTGCGCGCCTACCGCGCCGACCTCGAGCAGTTCGCCGAATGGGCAGATGCCCGCGGCCTGGAGCCGGCAGGGGTGGGCCCGAAGGACGTGCGCGCGTATGTCGCTTCGCTGTCTGAGCGCGAGCTCGCGCCGAGCACGAGCGCGCGCAAGCTGGCGGCGCTGCGGGCGCTGTTCGCGAGTCAGCGCGAGCACGGCGTGCTCGCGCAGAACCCGGCCGAGCTCGTGTCGGCGCCCAAGCGCGCGCGCAACCTCCCGCGCGTGCTGAAAGCGCGCGAGGCGGCGACGCTGCTGGATGCGATCCCGGCGCGCGGACCGCTCGAGCTGCGCGACAGGGCGATGTTCGAGCTGGCGTACGCGTGCGGGCTGCGCGCCGAGGAGGTGGTCTCGCTGGGGCTTGGGGACGTCGATCACGACGCCGAGCAGCTGCGCGTGGAGGGCAAGGGTCGCAAGACGCGCTTCGTCCCGGCGGGCGAGGTTGCGCTGAAGGCGCTCGGCGAGTACGTCGAGCGGGGTCGCCCGCAGCTGCTGGAGCCGGCGAGCTCCGAGGAGGCGCTGTTCGTGTCAAAGAGCGGCAGAAGGCTGGGCACGAGCGACGTGCGCCGCCGGCTGAAAGGTTGGGCGAGGCACAGCGGCGTGGAGTCCACGACGGGGACGATCTCACCGCATGCGTTGCGCCACAGCTACGCCACGCACCTGCTGGACGGCGGGGCGGACCTGCGTTCGATCCAGGAGCTGTTGGGCCATGCGAGCGTGTCGAGCACCCAGATCTACACCCGCGTGGAGTCGGCGAAGCTGAAAAGCGCTTATGCTCGCAGCCACCCCCGGGCCTAGACAGCAAAGGGAGATAGGACTACCTAAGGACGAGGATCCCGGATGGAGACGAACGTAAAAGCGATCGAGCTGCGGGAACTGTGGCGTCGATACAAGTCTGAGGACGATCAGCGCGCTCGCGAGCGGCTCGTGGTCGCGTACTCGCCGCTGGTCAAGTACGTGGCCGGACGCACGGCCGCGGGGCTGCCTCCGCACGTGGAGGAGGCCGACCTGATCTCCTACGGCCTCGTGGGGCTGATCAGTGCGATCGAGCGCTTCGACCTCTCTCGCGAGATCAAGTTCGAGACGTACGCGATCATGCGCATCAAGGGCGCGATCATCGATGAGCTGCGCTCGCTGGACTGGGTGCCGCGCAGCGTGCGCTCGCGGGCCCGCGAAGTGGAGCGCGCGAACGTGAAGCTCGAGAACGCGCTGCACCGCGCGCCGACCGACCAGGAGATGGCGGCCGAGCTGAAGATCACGGTCGAGGAACTGAACGACTCGCTGCTGGCGATCTCGAACTCCTCGATGGTGGCGCTGGACGAGCTGTGGTCGACGTCGGACTCGAGCGGCGATCAGGTCTCGCTGATGGACACGATCGAGGATCCGAGCGCGCCCGACCCCGCGAGGGCGCTGGACGTGGGCGACTTGAAGGACCGCATCGCCGAGTCGATCGCGCTGCTGCCCGAGCGCGAGAAGCTGGTGATCGCGCTCTACTACTACGAGAACCTGACCCTGCGCGAGATCGGCGAGGTGCTCGGGGTGACCGAGTCGCGCGTGAGTCAGCTGCACACGAAGGCGGTGCTGCGTCTGCGTTCGCGGATGCAGGAGGAGTCGTTCGCGGGATAGTTCTTTTGGGTAACCCGTAGCTCATCGCTTCGGGACAGCCCAGCCGGCGCCGGTTTCCCTTCCGGTGACATATCGATGGGGTACCTTGGCTGGCGCAGGTGCCGAGTCAGCGGTATGGTGCTGACACCCGGTCATAGGAGGAACCCGCCTTGCGCCAGCCAGCGGATCGGATACGCAACGTTGCCCTCGTCGGCCATCGCGGGGCGGGGAAGACTTCGCTGCACGAGGCGCTGCTGTTCGAGGCGGGGGCGATCGACCGATTGGGGTCGGTGGCGGACGGGAGCACCGTGTCGGACTCGGCGACGGACGAGCAGGCGCGGCGGATGTCGATCTCGACGAGCTTCAGCTCGCTGCACTGGCGCGAGCGCAAGGTGAACCTGCTGGACACTCCCGGCGAGCCGAGCTTCGTCGCGGACACGCTGGGCGCGCTGCGCGTGTGCGAGTCGGCGGTGTTCGTGGTCAATGGGGTGATGGGCGTGGAGGTCTCCACGGCGCGGCTGTGGCAGCGCGCGGGCGAGCTGGACATCGCGCGGATGCTGTTCGTGAACATGCTCGATCGCGAGCGCGCGGACTTCTATCGCACGCTGGAGCAGCTCAAGCAGGCGTTCGGGCAGCACGTGGTCGCGACCGAGATCCCGATCGGCTCCGAGCACGAGCTGGAGGGGGTGATCGATCTCGTCGACATGCGGGCGTTCAGGCAGGACTCGGCCGAGCGGGGTGGGTGGAGTGAGATCGCGATTCCCGACGAGCACGCCGAGCGCGCGAGAGAGTACCGCGAGAAGTTGATGGACGAGGTCAGCGAGGTCTCCGACGCGCTGATGGAGCGCTACCTCGAGGGCGAGGAGATCGCGCACTCAGAGATCGTGGATGCGCTGAAGGAGGGCACGAACCACGGCAAGATCTTCCCGGTCGTGTGCGGCGTGGCCACGCGCAACCTCGGCACCACGCGTCTGCTGGACGCGATCGTCGAGGACCTGCCCTCGCCCGTCAAGCACGGGGCGCTGAGGATGGGGGAGGCGACGGAGCAGCTCTCGGCGGACCCGGAGGGGGAGCTGTACGCGTACGTGTTCAAGACGCGCGCGGACCCGTTCGCCGGGAAGCTCAACCTGCTGCGGGTCTACCAGGGCACGCTGAGCGCCGACAGTCACGTGCTGAACACGCGCACGCACTCCAAGGAGCGGATTGGGCAGCTGATCGTGTTCGCGGGCGCCGAGACCGGCCACCTGCAGGAGCTGGGACCGGGGGACATCGGCGCGGTCGCCAAGCTCAAGGAGACCCGCGCCGGAGATTGGCTGAGCGAGCGCGATCGCCGGCCGGCGATCGAGATGCCGGCGCTTGGGCTGCCCGCGCCGGTGATGGCCTTCGCCGTGCAGGCCGATGGCCATGGGGACGAGGAGAAGATGTTCGTCGCGCTGCGCCGCCTGCAGGAGGAGGACCCGACGATCGACCTGCACCGCGATGCTCAGACCGGCGAGCAGATCGTCGCGGGCCTCTCGCAGGTGCACGTCGAGGTGATCGTCGAGCGCCTGCGCGAGCGCTTCGGCGTCGAGGTCACGCTGAAGCCGCCGCGGGTGCCCTATCAGGAGACGATCCGCACTTCTGCGAAGGCGCACGGGCGCCACAAGAAGCAGTCGGGTGGGCGCGGGCAGTTCGGGGACTGTGAGATCGAGATCGAGCCGTTGCGTCCCGGCATGGGTTTTGAGTTCGTCGATCAGATCAAGGGTGGGGCGATCCCGAGCTCGTTCGTCCCGGCCGTCGAGAAGGGTGTGCGCGAGGCGATGGCCGCGGGCGTGCTCGCGGGCTACCCGGTCAAGGACGTGCGCGTACGACTGTACGACGGCTCTCACCACAGCGTGGACTCCTCGGAGATTGCTTTCAAGCTCGCGGGCGCCCAGGCGATGCGTGAGGCGCTGCGCGCCGCCGAGCCGGTGCTGCTCGAGCCGATCATGCTCGTCACGCTGTCGGTCCCCGAGGAGTGCGTGGGGGAGGTGATCGGCGATCTCAACAGCCGCCGAGGCCGGCCCCAAGGGATGGAGGGCGCCCATCGCGGTACGACCGAGATCAAGGCCGAGGCGCCGATGGCCGAGATGCTCGCCTACGCCCCGGATCTGCGCTCGATCACCGGCGGTCAGGGCGAGTACACGCTCGAGTTCCTGCGCTACGAGGAGGTGCCCGCGCACCTCGCGCAGAAGATCGTCGCGGAGGCCGGCGCCGAGCGGGCCGCCGCGCACGTCTGAGCGACGCCGCGGCCCAGCGCCGTCGCGCACCCGTTACCCTGGTGCGTCCCTGATGGCCACGCGCATGATCGTCACCTCCCAGCCGGACGTCGCCTGCGACGTGTGCGGACGCCGCTTGCTGCGAGGCGAGCAGCCCGACGTGTTCATCGCGGGCGGGCGGCGCAGGATGGTGTGCGAGCTGTGCTCACCGCGCGCCAGTGCCGAGGGGTGGATGCGCGAGACCGAGGACCGCGCGGTCGGCCTGCCTGCGGCCCGGCCGCGACGGGGCCGCAATCTGCTCGACCGGCTGCGCCAGCCGCGCGAGCGCCAGGCGCGCGGGGGAGAGGGTGAGTTCATGGCGATGCCCGAGACGGCGATCGCCGGCTATGACTTCCTGGAGGGCGCCGCCGAGGATGCGGATCCGGGCGCGGCGCCCGCGGGCGCCGGCACCGCGCGTCCCGTGCCGGCCATTCCGTTTGAGGATGTCGCGGCGCCCGTGGAGGAGTCGCTGAGCGAGAGCGATGCGCAGGCGCTGCGAGCGCTGGGAGTGTTCAACGCGGGGGAGCATCCCCGTCGCATCGCCGGTGTGTCGCGCTCGCTGGGGGAGCCGAGCGTCAGTGTGCGCCCAGCGGTCGAGTCCGGCGAGACGGTAGTGGCGATCGTGGTCGCGTGGGAGCTATCGTGGTACCGGTACGAGGTCGATCTGGCCGACGAGATCGCCGGTGCGAGCGTCGTCTCCCAGGGCACGGAGTTGAGCGAGCTCGCGGCCGAGGATCGGCTTGCCAACGGCGTCTCGGCGGTGGACGGGTCGCTTTCGCTGGTAGGATTGGAGACACGATGATCTATTGCGTCGTGCCCCGCGAGATGTCCGAGGAGCTGTATCCGAAGCTCACCGAGCACTACGCGGCCGAGGAGAACGTCACCGTGATCGTCGATCGCCGCGAGTCCGACCGCCGCGCCCGCGGGACCAGAGCGAGCGATGCGGTCAAGCAGCAGCGCATCATCCGCGACCGCCGCCGCGCCCGCATGCCCGGGGACTTGCCCCCGCTGGCCAGCGCACTGTAGTTCTCAGAGCCGTCCCAAGCGACCTGCATAATCCCGCCGCGTGAGAGCGATCGTTCATGTCGACGGCGGGGCGCGCGGCAATCCCGGCCCGGCGGCCGCGGGGTGTGTCATCTCCACACCAGAGGGCGAGATCCTTGGCGAGCACGCCGAACTGCTCGGCAATGTCACGAACAACGTAGCCGAGTACCGCGCGCTGCTGCTCGGGCTGAAGCACGCGCGTGAGCTGGGGGTCACCGATGTCGAGGTCGTCAACGACTCCGAGCTGATCGCCAAGCAGATCAACGGCCAGTACAAGGTCAAGCACGCGGCGATGCGCCCGCTGTACCTCGACGCGCTCGCGGCGCTGCGCGGGTTCGAGCGTTGGAAGGTGCGCACGGTGCCGCGAGCTCAGAACGCGCAGGCCGACGCGCTCGTGAACGCCGCCCTTGATCAAGCACGCGACGCCGGAAGGATGTGAGGCGAGCTCGCCGGCCCGGCGCCGGCTCAGTGCAGTGGCTGGGCTGATTTTGCGAGCTGCAGCATCTGCTGGTTGGAGAGTTCCTCCAGCAGCGTGTTCGTCAGCCAATACAGCACGTTGTGTGAGCGCCAACCGATGACGTGGATGTGCGAGCCGTCGTCGACCATGCGGTACTGGCGCCCGTCGATGCTCTGCACGCGCGCGTGCGCGAACAGCGGCGGGTTCAGCCAGTCCGTGCCCTCGAAGTCGTAATAGCCACCGATCACGTTCTGCCGCCACACGACCACGTAGGCGTGATGGAGATGACCCTGCTGGTCGGTCAGCACGTACGGGCGCACCTGCTGCTGTTCGGCCTGGCCGGTCTGCAGGGTCGGATACAACACCTCGAACGGCACCTCGACGGCGGCTTTGACGGCTTCGTCGTTGCCCGCCGAGGAGGTCGGATACAGGCCTAGAGCCCGCAGCGAGAACCCGCTACCGCCGCCATGCGAGCTATGGGAGCTGTGATGGGCGGTGTGCGCGGGCACCTTGGGCGCCGGCGGGTTGGGGCTTTCATGGCCGTGCAGGAATTCCGCGAGCGTCGCCTGGGCGAGCGCCGGAGTGCTCGTCACATACGAGCCGCCGTTCGCGCCCTGGAAGTTGACGTTGGCGGTCTGGAACTTGACCTGACGCAGCGGCTTGGTCTGCGAGAAGGCGATCAGCTTCGACAGTTCGATCAGCTCGCTGGCGGAGGCGTGGAAGGTCGAGCTGATCGCGTGCCCGACGGCCTTGGCGACGGTGTCGATCTGGCCGATCTCGTTGCTCGGAGAGATCTGCTCGCGCAGGTCGCGCAGGAAGTCCTGCTGGCGGGCGACCCGCACGAAGTCCGAGTCAGTGTGGCGGTAGCGCACGTAGTCGAGCGCGTTTTCGTAGCACAGCTTTTGATAGCCGGGCTGCAGGTCGATCGAGGTGTAGTCCGTTTCCGTGGACCCCACGTTCTCGTTGTAGTAGTGGTGGTCCACGCTCACGTACGCGCAGCCAAGCGTATCGACGACTTTGATGAAGCCCTGGAAGCTCACGTCGACGATACCGTTGATCTTCAGGCCCGGGAACACTTCGTGCTCGATCGTTTCCGCCGCCAGCACCATCCCGCCCTTGGTCGCGCCGAGTTTGTTGCCGATCGTGTACGCGGCGTTGATCTTTTCCTTCGCGTACACCTGGCCGGTCTTCGTCGTGATGTTGACCATCAGATCGCGCGGAATCGACAGCACCGAGGTCTGGCCCTGACCGGGGTCGAAGCGCACGAGCAGGATCGTGTCCGAGTGCGGCGGGTTTTCGCGGTCATAGGAGTCCTTCGCGCCCACCCGCCGGTCGGTGCCGAGGATCAGGAACGTCTGCGGGCCGCCGCTGTATTCGGCCGTCACCACGCCCTTCGGCGCATTGATCTGGTTCAGCTTCGGAAAGACCTCTTCGGCGATGCCCGTGATCTTGTTCAGCGCCACCGTCGCCGTCGCGCCGGCGCTGAGCGCGACGATTGCCACCGCGGCGATCGCGAAGCGCTTGGTCATGCCCCACCCAGGCGAGGGCGGGCGCTCGTCGTCCTGGGATGTCACCGGATAGCCGCTCATACCACGCTCCTAAGCACGCAGACGCCGCTCCCCCCGGACGGCACGCGTCGGGCAATGGTAGTCGCCGGCCCGGCGTCGAGCGCCGGATCGCCGGCGTGTGCCTGCCGGGCCTGCCGGTACGCTCGCACTCGTGCTGAGCGCCAGAAATCGCGAGCTGCTGGGCCTGATCCCATCGGCTCTGCTCGTCACCGGCGGCTTCACCGCGATCTTCATCCAACAGCAGGACAGCTCGCGCGGCGCCGACACGAGCCTCACGCTCAACCATGCCTCCAGCGTCTCGCTGACCTACGGGGCGCTGTTCCTCACGCTGTGCGTCGCCGCCCACCTGGTGATCCGCTTCAGCCTGCCCGACGCCGACCCCTACCTGTTCCCACTCGCCGCGGTGCTCGCGAGCGTCGGGATCGTGATGGTCTACCGCATCGAACCCGTGCTGGCGCGCCAGCAGGCGCAGTGGATGGTGCTCGGCCTCGCGCTGTTCGCCGCCACGATCCTCGCCCTGCGCCGCCAGGGCGTGGGGGTGCTCGAGCGCTACCGCTACACGATCGCCGCGGTCGGCATCGGCATGACGATCCTGCCGCGCCTGCCGGTCATCGGCGAGCAGGTCAACGGCGCCTACCTCGACATCCACTTCGGCTCGGTCTCCTTCCAGCCCGCCGAGCTCGGCAAGGTCGCGATCGTGATCTTCCTCGCCAGCTACCTGCACGACAACCGCCAGGTGCTCGTCACCGCGGGGCGGCGCGTGCTCGGGTTGACGATCCCGCCGATGAAGCAGTTCGGACCGATGTTGATCGTGTGGGGCGCCGCGATGGGCACGCTGCTGCTGACCCGTGAGCTCGGCACCTCGCTGATGTTCTACGGCGCGTTCCTCGCGCTGCTCTACGTCGCCACCGGACGGCTCTCGTTCCCGCTGATCGGCCTCGTCTTGTTCGCGCTCGGCGCATGGTTCGTCGCCGGGCACGTCTCCCACGTGCACTCGCGCGTGCTCGCCTGGGAACACCCGCTCGATCCCGTGCTCTACAACCAACCCCAGGGCAGCTATCAGCTCGCCCAGTCGCTGTTCGCGCAAGCCGACGGCGGGCTGCTCGGCACGGGGTTCGACCAGTCGCTGCTGCAGTACCCGGTCGAACTCGCGAATCATCAAATCGTGCGACGCTCGATCCTGCCGGTGCCCGAATCGGACCTGATCTACGCCGTCATCACCGACGAGCTCGGCCTCGTCGGCGCCGCCGGCCTGCTGCTGGTGTACCTGCTGTTCGTGGCCCGCGGCCTGAAGACCGCGATGCTCGCCAAGGACTCCTTCTCCAAGCTGCTCGCCACCGGCCTGTCGTTCATCGTGGCGATGCAGGTGTTCGTGATCGTCGGTGGCGTCACCCGCGTGATCCCGCTCACCGGCGTCACGCTCCCGCTGGTCGCCTACGGCGGCTCCTCGGTGGTCATGAACTTCGTGCTGCTCGCGCTGCTGCTCGTGATCTCCGACCGCGCACGCCGGCCGTATTCGCGCCGCTGAACGCGTGCGCCGTGCACCGCGGCCCGCACGCGGGTGCCGGCCGTCCTCTGGGCACCCGATCGTGCCGGGAACCCCGCCGGAGGACCTATTCCCCGATCGCCCGAGTGGGAATGAGCAGGTTTGTGCAGCTTTGCGTGAGTTTTTGCGAGCAAACCTCCATATACGCGCGGCGCGCAGGGGGTCGGGCTGTTCTCGTCGAAATCCTCAGCTCATGAGCCCCTCGACACCCGCCTGTGACCCCGCTGCGCGCCTGATCCTGCGCGCACCCGCGCCCGAGCGCCCCGCCCACCGCTACGGCGGTGGCCTCGGCGAGGACTTCTCCTCGCCCGCGGGCCTGCATCGGCGGCCCTGGCTCGCGCGCCTGCGCCACGCCCTCGAGCACGACCTGTTCGCCGTGCACTACCAGCCGATCGTCGCCGTCGCCGACGGGCGGGCGGCCCACTACGAGGCGCTCGTTCGTCTCGCCGACGAACCATCCGGCCCGCTCGTGGCGCCCGGACGGTTCCTGCCCGCCGCCGAGCGCTACGGGCTCGTGCGCGACATCGACCGGCTCGTGCTCGACCCGCGTCGCCACGCTGCTCGGCTCGCGCCCCAATGGCCCGCGCGTGGCGATCAACCTGTCCGCGCTGTCGGTCACCGACCCCGCGATGCTCGCCCACGTCGAGCGCTGTCTGAGCCGCGAGGGCGCCGATCCGAGCCGCCTCGTGATCGAGATCACCGAGACCGCCGCGATCTCCGACATGGGCCGCGCGCGCGCCTTCTGTCAGGGTCTCGCCGCACTGGGATGCGAGGTCGCCCTGGACGACTTCGGCGCCGGCTACGGCTCCTTTCACTACCTCACTCAGCTCCCCTTCGACTACCTCAAGATCGACGGCTCGTTCGTGCGCGGACTGACCGGCTCGCGCAACGACCAGCTCGTCGTGCAGGCGCTCGTCGGGATCGCCCGCGGCATGGGCGTGCGCACGATCGCCGAGTACGTCACCGATCGACCGACGCTCACGCTGCTGCGCCGCTACGGCGTCGACTACGCGCAAGGTTTCGAGCTGGGCCGCCCGCACCCCGGTTCCCTCTCGCCGCATAGCGCGATCCGCGTCCCGTCGGGGAAGAGGAGGAGGGCGGCGCGGGGGCGACAGACGCAGGGCGTGCCCGACGCGGGCTAGCGCGGCTGCGGGAACTGCGTGCGCATCGCCGCGTCCCACACACGATCGGGCGTGAGCCGGCGCTGGGCGATCGCCAGTCGTGCCGAGGCGGTCACCCGCACCCGCGCCGACGGGCGCCTGCGCGAGATCGCCTTCTCGATCGCCTTCGCCACCGTCTCCGGGCCGCCGCCGAGGTGTCGCATCGGGCCCTCGTAGGTCTCCGCCGTGAGCTTCGCCAGCTTCGCGTTGAACTCGCCGTAGGGGCCCTCGTCGGAAACGCTGTCCATGCTCGCCACCGCCGCGCTGCCGAACTCCGTCACGATCAACCCCGGCTCGATCAGGATCGTGTCGATCCCGAACCCCCGCACCTCGAAGCGAAGGGCGTCGGAGATCGCCTCCAGCGCGTGCTTGGTCGCGTGGTAGAAGCCCGCCGCCCGGAAACGTCAATCGTCCGCCCATCGAGCCGATGTTCACGATCTTGCCCCAGTGCTGCTCGCGCATCTTCGGCAAAACCAGCTGTGTCAGCTCGATCACCCCGAACACGTTCGTCTCGAACTGCCGGCGCACCGCCTCCATCTCGACCTGCTCCACCGGCCCGCTCTGGCTGTAGCCGGCGTTGTTGATCAGCACGCCAACCGCGCCCTCTGCGCGCTCGACCTCCGCCACCGCCGCGCGCATCGACTCCGTGTCGGTCACGTCCAGCGCCAGCGTCCTGCATCCCGCCTGCGCCAGGTCTGCAATCGACTCCGGCCGGCGCGCGCTCGCGTACACAGTCCAACCCTTCCCCGCCAGTCGCAGGGCCGTTGCGCGGCCGATGCCCGAGGAGCAGCCGGTGATCAGCACCGCCTTCGATGGTTGCGCCATACGGCTCGGAGCATACGGGCCGTGACTCATTTAGGGTGAGCGCCCATGCGCGCAGTCACCTTCCAAGCTCCAAATGAGGTTGCCGTGCGACGATGTTCCCGAGCCCGAGCTGCAGCGTCCCGACGACGCGATCGTGCAGATCGACGCCAGCGGCATCTGCGGCTCGGACCTGCACATCTACCACGGCCGCGTCCCCGTCGAGCAGGGCTTCACGATCGGCCACGAGTTCGTCGGCACCGTCCTCGCCGCCGGTCCCGAGCTCGAGCGCGCGGCAGTCGGCGAGCGCGTGCTCGGCTGCTTTCACACTGCCTGCGCCACCTGCACGCCGTGCATCCGCGGCGACTACCACCGCTGCGCCCACGGCCGCACCTTCGGCCACGGCTCCAAACTCGGCGACCTGCAGGGCGCCCAGGCCGAGCGCCTGCTCGTGCCGCGCGCCAACCTGACGCTGCGCCGCGTCCCCGAGGGCATGTCCGACGACGTCGCCCTGTTCGCCGGCGACGTGCTCGGCACCGGCTACCACGCGATCGCCCACGCCGGCCTGCGCTCCGGCGACACCGCCGCCGTGCTCGGCCTCGGACCCGTCGGGCTGTGCGCGATCCAGGCCGCCCGCGCCGCCGGCGCCACGCAGGTGTTCGCGATCGACACCGTCTCCGACCGTCTCGAGATGGCCCGCCGCTTCGGCGCCACGCCGATTCACCTCACCGACGAGGAGCCCAAGCGCGCGATCCGCGCCGCCACCGACGGCGCCGGCGTCGACGTCGTCGTGGACGCCGTCGGCGATCCCGCCCCGCTGGCCCTCGCGATCAGCCTCGTGCGCGACGCCGGCACCGCCTCCGGCATCGGCGCGTACGCCGGCAAGGGCGAGGTCCCGCTCGGTCTCGCCTGGCTGAAGGGCGTCACGCTCAGACTCGGCCTCGCGAACGTCATCGCCCACGTCGACCGCGTGCTCGCGATGATCTCCGCCGGCCTGCTCGACCCCGCGCCGCTCGTCACCCATCACATGTCCCTCGATCAGGCCCCCGACGCCTACGCCATCTACGACCGGCGCGAGGCGCTGAAGATCGTTCTGACCCCGTAGACCGCAATCGTTATGCCGCAGCTGCGGTAACCGGCGCCGGCGGCGTCCCTACGAAGACGCCGCCTAGCGGGTTTCCCACCCATACCGCCCGCTCCTGCGACAGGTACGCTCCAGTCATGACCACCGCCTCCGCCACACTCCCCGACGCGCTCGACGACGCTGCGCGCGCATTCCTCTCCGGACCCCACGGCCTGCTGATCGGCGATGAGCGCCCCGACGCCGCCGGCGGGCGCACGTTCGCCACGCTCGACCCCTCCACCGGCCGGGAGATCGCCCAGGTCGCCTTCGCCGGAGCCGAGGACGCCGCCCGCGCGGTCGCCGCCGCCCGCGCCGCGCTGCAGGGCCCCTGGTCACAGCTGCCCGCCGCCGGTCGCGAGCGCCTGATGCACGACCTCGCGCTCGCGATCGAATCGCACGCCCGGGAGCTCGCCCAGATCGAGTCGCTCGACAACGGCAAGCCCGTCGGCCTCGCGCAGTACGTCGACGTGCGCGGAACCGCCGCGCACCTGCGCTACTTCGCCGGCTGGCCCACCAAGATCGAGGGCGCCGTCCTGCCCGTCGCCGCCGGCGCCGGGATGCACTGCTACACCCGCAGCGAACCCGTCGGCGTCTGCGCGCAGGTGATCCCCTGGAACTTCCCCCTGCTGATGGCCTCCTGGAAGCTCGCGCCCGCCCTCGCCGCCGGCTGCACCGTCGTGCTCAAGCCCGCCGAGCAGACCCCGCTCTCGGCGCTTCGCCTCGGCGAGCTCGCGCTCGAGGTCGGCTTCCCGCCGGGCGTCATCAACGTCCTCACCGGCGACGGCTCCACCGGCGCCGCGCTCGTCGCCCATCCCGACGTCGACAAGATCGCCTTCACCGGCTCCACCGCCGTGGGGCGCGAGATCGGCGCCGTCGCCGGACGGGGCCTCAAGCGCGTCACGCTCGAGCTCGGCGGCAAGTCGCCCAACATCATCCTCCCCGACGCCGACATCGATGCCGCCGTCGCCGGCGCCTTCCAGGCGATCTACTTCAACTCCGGCCAGGCCTGCAACGCCGGCTCGCGCCTCTTCGCCCCCGCCGAGCGCTTCGAGGAGATCGTCTCGCGCCCTCGCCGAGCGCGCCGCCGCCACCCCGCTCGGCCCCGGCCTCGACCCCGCCACCCAGCTCGGACCGCTGATCTCCGCCGAGCAGCAGTCGCGCGTGCTCTCCTACATCGACTCCGGCCGCGACGCTGGCGCCGAGCTCTGACCGGCGGCTCGGCCACGCTCAGCGACAGCGGCGGCTACTACGTCGACCGACCCTCTTCACCACCACCTCCGACGACCTCGACATCGCCCGCGAGGAGATCTTCGGCCCCGTGCTCGTGGCCTCCCCCTACGACACCCTCGAGGAGGTCGCTCAGCGCGCCAACGCCGGCGAGTACGGTCTCGCCGCCGGCATCTGGACGCGCGACGTCTCGAACGCCCACCGGCTCGCCGCGCTGCTGCGCGCCGGCATGGTCTACGTCAACAGCTGGGGCGCCGTCGACCCCTCGGCGCCCTTCGGCGGCTTCAAGTCCTCGGGTGTGGGCCGCGAGCACGGCCGCGACGGCCTCGACGCCTACCTGGAGACCAAGACGGTTTGGACCGCGCTGTAGCTGCGGCTGGCGGTCCGCTCCAAGCTCGCATGCACCGGGTCGGCCCGTCGTGAGCACACCGGCACTCGCCGCGGGCAGCCCGCACCCTCCACACCCGCTTCCGGCGCGCCGTCCGCCGACGGTCGGCTCTCGCGCCTGCGCACGCCACTGGCCGGCCTCTGCGGGCTCGTCCTGCTCGCCGCGACGATCGAGATCGTGCTCGACGCCGCCCAGCGGCACTCGCCGCTCGTGCCGCGTTCCCCGCAGATCTCCGGCTGGATCGCCTCCCTCGGCGGTGAGCGCCTCGGCTACCGCGTCTTCCTGATCGCCATCCTCGCCGCGAGCGTCGCCTACGGCGTCCTGCTCTCGCTCCTGCGCGCGCGCACCGACAACGCCTCGCTGGCCCGCTGGGCGATCGGACTCGTCGCGCTGCTCAACCTGATCGTGTTCGTCGGCCCGATCCTGATCTCCACCGACGTCTTCAGCTACCTCGCCTACGCCCGCATGGGCGTCGTGCACGGCATCGACCCCTACACCCACGGCCCCGTCGCGATCGTCGGCGACCCCGTCTTCTACTACGTCGGGCACGACTGGCTGCGCGTCGCCACCGCCTACGGCCCCGTCTACACGCTGCTCTCCTACCCGCTGGGGGCGCTCGGGCTGGTCGGCGGGCTGTGGGGGATGAAGCTCTACGCGCTGATCGCCTCCGCCGTCACGCTCGTGCTCACCTGGAACGTCGCCCGCCGGCGCGGTCACGACCGCGTGTTCGCGCTGCTCGCCGTCGGCGCCAACCCGCTGTACGTGATCTACGGCCTCGGCGGCGCCCACAACGACCTGATCATGCTCGCGCTGATGATGGCCGCCGTCGCCTTCACGCTCTCCGACCGCGACGCCGCCGCCGGAGCCGCCGTGGTCGTCGGCGCGCTCGTCAAGGCCACCGTCGCCGTCCTGCTGCCCTTCATGGTCCTCGCCCGGCGGCGCTCCGCGGCCGTCTACGGCGCGCTCGCCGCGCTCGGGCTGTGCGCGCTCGCCGGCTACCTCGTCTTCGGCATCCACGGCATCGACGTCGTCTCCGCGCTGAACCGCGACTCGGCGTTCGTCTCCACCGACAGCTTCCCCAACGAGCTCGCGCACCTGTTCGGCAAGCCCGGCGTGTTCCCCGTCGACCACGACCTGCTCAAGGCCGCGCTCGTGCTGATCGTCGCTGCATCTGCTGTGGCGTACCTGGCGCGGCTATGACTGGGTCGCCGCCTCGGGCTGGGCGCTGCTCGCGATCTCCGTCACCAGCACCTGGCTGCTCGCCTGGTACATCCTCTGGCCGCTGCCGCTGGCCGTCGTCACCCGCGACCGGCGCCTGCTGCTCGCCACGCTGTTCGTGCAGGGCCTCTTCATCGTCCACCAGACCTCCCCGCTGTTCGCCCCCGTGTCCTGAGCATGAGTCGCGTCCGCCTGATCGAGACCACGCTGCTGATCCTCGCTCGGGCTGCTGCTCGCCGCGGCGACGATCAACGACGTCGCCCGCCAGACCCACGTCAACCAGCGCCTGATCGACGATCTGCACACCTGGCGCCTCTACACCCATCACGACTATCGCAACCTCTCGATCGAGCAGACCCTCTACGGCGAACGCTCCCAGCGCGAGGTCGTCTGCGGCAACACCACTCCCGGGCCCCCGAAAGCGCGCATGCAGATCTGCCTGGCGATCTGGGGGCCCACGGTCAACGGCAAGCGCGTCGTGCACGGCGGCTGGTATCTGCCGCCCGGCACCGAAGAAGACCTGCGTCGCCACCGCTATGGCTGCTTCGGCTCGGCCTCCCGAGGCATGTGCCCGGGTTGAGCGCCAAACGCCTGCCCGCCTGGTGGCCGCTGGCGGCGCTGACGCTGCTCGCGGCGATCCTGCGCCTGAGCACGCTCGGCGCGCAGAGCTTCTGGTACGACGAGGCCTTCACGCCCGTGCACGTCCTGCACTCGAGCCTTGGCGCGACCCTGCGCTCGATGGTGCACACCGAGAACACGCCGCCGCTCTGGTACCTGATCGCTTGGGCCGATGCGCGCCTGTTCGGGACCGGCGAGTACGCCCTGCGCCTGCCCTCCGCGCTCGCCGGCATCGCCACCGTGCCCCTCGCCTGGGCGATCGGACGCGAGCTGACCGCCCGCCGCGCCACCGCGATCGCCATGGCCGCGTTCGTGGCCGTCAACCCGTTGCTGCTGTGGTACTCCCAGGAGGCCCGCGCCTACGGCCTGTTCGTGCTGCTCGCCGCGCTCGCGATGCTCTGCTTCCTGCGCGCCCTGCATGACCCGACCTCGGCGCGCATGGCCGCGTTCGCGCTCAGCGGCGCGCTGGCGCTGCTCAGCCACTACTTCGCCGTATTCCTGCTCATCCCCATGGTCATGTGGCTGCTGTGGGCGCACGCCGACCGCCTGCGAGCGCTGATCCCCGCGATCGGCGCGCTCGTGCTCGTGGGCCTGGCGCTGCTGCCGTTGATCTCCGCGCAGGGCGGTCACGGCACCCAGTGGATCGGGCAGTGGGCGCTCTCGAGTCGCCTGCAGGCGATCCCGCAGTACTACCTCACCGACTACTACGGCGCCGCGCTCGGGCACGGCATCGAGTTGCTCGTAGCGCTGCCGATCATCGCCGGCATCGGCTTCGGCCTATGGCGCGTGCTGACCCCACCGAGGAGCGCGGCGCGCTGATCTCCCTGACTATCGCCGCCGGGGGAATCCTGATCCCGATCGCGCTGATCGCGCTCGGAGCCGACTATCTCGCGCCGCGCAACCTGATCGGCGCGATGATCCCCGTCACCGCGCTCATCGCCGTGATCGTTCCCTCCCGGCGCGCCGGACGCGTCGGGGTCGGCTTCGCCGCGCTGATCGCCCTCGCCTTCCTCGCGATCTCCGTCGACGTCGCGCTCAGCCCGCGCCTGCAACGCGGGGACTGGCGCGGGCTCGCACGCACGCTGCGCGGCGGCCCCGTCGCGCCCGACCGGCGCGTCATCACGACCGTCGAGCTGGGCGCCGCGCCGCTCGAGTACTACCTCCCTGGGTTGCACAACCTGCCCGCGGACAGCTCGGTGACCGTGAACGAGATCGACGAGACCGGCTACTCACCGCTGCGCCTCTCCGCGCAAGCGCCGCCCGCGCCTGGATTTCGACTGCTCGAGCGTCGTAACGTCAACGGCCTGATCGTGTATCGCTTTGTGTCCGCCATCCCCCGAACGGTGTCTACGGCGACGCTGCGCCGGCACGTGATCACGCTCGCGCACCCCGAGGTGCTGGTCTGGACCGCAGCGCAAATGTCCCCGTCACGCGAAACCCTTTAGCTTTCCGGCATGTCCTCTCTCCCGACCGTAGAGGCATCGCCCACCGACGCGCACGTGGCACTGCAGCGAGCCTGCGAGCACCTGCTCTCGCTGCAGGACGCCGGGGGCTGGTGGCAGGGAGAGCTGCAGACGAACGTGACGATGGACGCCGAGGACATGCTCCTGCGCGAGTTCCTCGGTGTACGCCGGCCCGAGGAGACCGAGCGCTCTGCCGCCTGGATTCGCTCTCAGCAGCGCGAGGACGGCACCTGGGGAAACTTCGACGGCGCTCCCGGCGAGCTCTCCACCACGATCGAGGCCTACTGGGCGCTGCGCCTCGCCGGCGACATGCCCGAGGAGGAGCACATGCGCCGCGCCGCCGCGTTCGTGCGCGCCCAGGGTGGCATCGAGCGTGCCCGCGTGTTCACGCACGTCTGGCTCGCCCTGTTCGGTCTGTGGTCGTGGGATCGCGTGCCCGCGCTGCCCCCCGAGATCGCGCTCCTGCCCCGCTGGGTGCCGCTGAACGTCTACGACTTCGCCTGCTGGGCGCGCCAGACGATCGTCGCGCTCTCGCTCGTCAAAGCCCACCGGCCCGTACGCCCGCTCGGGTTCGATCTCTCCGAGCTCGACTCCGGCGGTGCCGACGCGCGCGCCGAGCGTCCGCGCGCGCTGCGCCTGCTCGACTCGGTCACGCGCTTCTATGAGCGCCACCCGATCGGCCCGCTGCGGCGGATCGCCGTCGCGCGCGCCGAACGCTGGATCGTGCGTCGCCAGGAGGCCGATGGCTCGTGGGGCGGGATTCAACCGCCGTGGGTGTACTCGCTGATCGCGCTGTCCCTATCGGGCTATCCGCTCGATCACCCGGTGATGCGTCGTGGGCTGGAGGGGATCGACGGGTTCATGGTCGAGGATCAGGACGACGCGCACCGCGTTGGCGCCCCGATGGGGCCGAGCCGGCGGCTGGAAGCGTGTCAGTCGCCCGTATGGGATACGGCATTGGCGATGATCGCCCTGAGCGACGGCGGGCTGGAGGAGAGCCACCCGGCGCTCGTGCACGGTGCGGAGTGGCTGCTCGGCGAGGAGATCGCGGTGCGCGGCGACTGGGCGGTGAGGCGCCCGCATCTGCAGCCGGGCGGCTGGGCGTTCGAGTTCGCGAACGTCAACTACCCCGACGTCGACGACACGGCCGAGGTTGTGCTGGCGCTTCAGCGCGTGAAGCCCGACGAGCGGATCGAGGCGGCGATCGCGCGCGCCTCGCGCTGGCTCGCTGGCATGCAGAGCTCAGGCGGGGGCTGGGGCGCCTTCGACGCCGACAACACGCGCGCGCTCGTGCGCGAACTGCCGTTCCTGGACTTCGGCGAGGTGATCGACGAGCCCAGCGCCGACGTCACCGCGCACGCGCTCGAGATGCTCGCCGCCGTGGACATGCTCGACACGCCCGCCGCCCGCCGCGGCGTGAGCTGGCTGATCTCAGAGCAGGAGCCCGACGGGTCGTGGTTCGGGCGCTGGGGCGTCAACCACGTGTACGGGACGGGCGCCGCGGTGCCGGCGCTGATCGCCGCGGGCGTGGCGCCCGATGAGACCTGCATCCGCCGCGCATTGGACTGGCTGCAGGAGCACCAGAACGAGGACGGCGGCTGGGGCGAGGACCCGCGCTCATACGACGATCCGGCCTGGGTCGGACGCGGTCACAGCACCGCCTCGCAGACCGCCTGGGCGCTGCTCGCGCTGCACGCCGCCGGGCACACCGGCATGGCTGCGCTGCAGCGCGGCGTGGATTGGCTCGTGCGCGCACAGCGCGCCGACGGGACCTGGGACGAGCCCCAGTACACCGGCACCGGGTTCCCGTCGGACTACTACATCAATTATCACCTGTACCGCCTCGTCTTTCCGATCGCGGCTCTCGGCCGCTGCCTGGCGGAGTGAGGCTCCTGGTCGATCCACCGATCGACGCCCCCACGGCAAGCGCGGTGATGGCGCGCGCGGAGGGCGAGAACTTCCCCGTCGCCGGGCGTCTGCTCGGGCGGCGTCTGCGCGAGCGCCTGCTGTCCGTGTATGGATTCGCGCGCCTGGCGGACGAACTCGGGGACTCCTACGCCGGAGACCGTCCGGCCGCGTTGGATTGGCTGGAAAGCGACCTCGACCGGGCCTATCGCGACCAGGCCGAGCATCAGCTGCTCAGGCGACTGCAGCCGACCATTCGCGAATGCGCCCTGCCGCGCGAGCCGTTCGTTCGCCTGATCGAGGCCAACCGCGCCGACCAGCTGCTCGACAGGTATGAGACCTGGGAGCAGCTGCGCGGCTACTGCGCGCTCTCGGCCGACCCGGTCGGCGAGCTGGTGCTCGGCGTGTTCGGCCAGGCGACCCCCGCGCGCGTGGCGCTCTCGGATGACATCTGCACCGCGCTGCAGCTGACCGAGCACTGCCAGGACGTCGCCGAGGACCTGGCCCGCGGGCGCGTCTACCTGCCCGCCGAGGACCTGGCCCGCTTCGGATGCACGCTCGCGGACCTCTCCGCGCCCTACGCCGGTGAGCCGCTGCGCAAAACGCTGGCCTTCGAGTGCGCCCGCGCCCGCGAGCTGTTCGCGCGCGGAGCGCCGCTCATCGGTGAGCTGCACGGGCCGCGCGCGCGGCTCGCCGTGGCCGCCTTCATAGCCGGGGGGCGCGCCGCGCTCGACGCGATCGAGGCTGCCGGCTACGACGTGCTGGCAGGTGCGACGCCCCACGCCGGCGCATGGCGGCGCGCGCGCGTGCTCGCAGGCACGCTCACGGAGCGCAGGCGGTGAGATCCGCGAGCAGCGAGGCCTACCGCGAGTGCGAGGCGATCACGCGCCGCAGCGCCGCGAACTTCTACTACGGCATCCGCCTGCTCTCGCCGCGCCGGCGCGAGGCGATGTGTGCGGTGTACGCGTTCGCGCGCCGCGTGGATGACATCGGCGACGGAGCGCTCGAGCCAGCCGAGAAGCTGCGCCGGCTCGATGCCCAGACCCGGGCTCTGGTCGAACTACCCCACGGCCGGGCCGGCACGCACGATCCCGTGATGGTCGCGCTGGCCGACGCCTACGTGAGCTTCGAGATACCCCCGGATGCGCTGCAGGCCCTGATCGAAGGGGTACGCATGGACGTGCAGGGCGTCAGCTACGAGAGCTTCGAGGAGCTCGTGCTCTATTGCCGGCGCGTGGCCGGCGCGATCGGCCGGGCCTGCCTGGCGATCTTCGCGTTGCGCGACCCGGCCGGAACCGATCCGGCGGAAGCGCAACGGCTCGCCGACGATCTCGGCGTGGCGCTGCAGCTCACGAACATCCTGCGTGACGTGCGCGAGGACGCCCAGAACGGCCGCGTGTACCTGCCCGCGGAAGATCTGCGGCGCTTCGGCCTGATCGCAGCCGGCGCCGAGCCCGAGGCGGCCGCGACGATCGCCCGGCTCGCGCAGCGCACCGCGACGGGCCGTGGCGGCGTCGGACCCGACGAGGAATCGGGCGAGCCCGGTTGGCTCGATGCGCTCGTGCGCTTCCAGGCCGAGCGCGCGCGGGCCTGGTTTGACCGCGGGATCGAGCTGGCGCCGCTGCTCGACCGCCGCAGCGCCGCGTGCCTGCTGGCGATGGCCGGCATCTACAGCCGCCTGCTCACACGCATCGCCGCAGAGCCCGAGCGCGCGCTGCACGAACGGATCTCGCTGCCGATGCCCGAGAAGGCGTGGGTCGCGGCGCGCTCGATGCTGGGAGGGGCCGCTTGAGCGCCGCGGAGGGCAGCGACAGCGACGTGCTCGTGATCGGCGGAGGTCTCGCGGGGATCGCCGCCGCGCTTGACTGCGCCGACGCCGGCGCGCGCGTGCGCCTCGTCGAGGTCCGTCGCAGGCTCGGCGGCGCCGCCTACTCCTTCGAGCGCGACGGGCTGAGCATCGACAACGGTCAGCACGTGTTCCTACGCTGCTGTACCGCGTATCGCAGGCTGCTGCGCCGGCTCGGAAGCGAGCACGGCGTGGTCGTGCAGGAGCGCCTGCAGATCCCCGTGCTGAGCCCCGGGAATGAGCCGTTCGTGCTGTGTCGAAGCGGGCTCCCGGCACCGCTGCACCTGGCCGGATCGCTGATGCGCTACCCCTATCTGAACCTTGCCGGGCGCCTGAGGGCCGCGCGCGCCGCGCGCGCGCTCGGACGGCTCGACCCGGGAGATCCCGCGCTCGAAGGCCAGACGC
Source organism: uncultured Solirubrobacterales bacterium (assembly GCA_963714025.1). Lineage (GTDB taxonomy): Bacteria > Actinomycetota > Thermoleophilia > Solirubrobacterales > Solirubrobacteraceae > Palsa-744. The sequence goes on along the minus strand of OY970221.1, from coordinate 367,673 downwards.
TCGGGCAGTGGCTGGGCGCGCACGGCCAGGATGCCGACGCGCTGGCCGCGCTGTGGGACCTGATCGCCCTGCCGACCCTCAACTTGCCGGCCGCGGACGCCTCGCTCGCGCTTGGAGCGTTCGTGTTCCAGACGGGCCTGCTGGCGAGCGCGAGCGCGGGCGACATCGGCTTTCACGAGCGCCCGCTCAGCCAGACGATCGCCGACCCGGCGCTCCGCGTGCTGCGGTCCGCCGGGGTGGAGGTGTCGCTGGGCTGGCGCGCCGAAGCGATCGAGCGCGCCCGATCCGGCTTTCGGGTCCGCGGCACCGGCGCCACGGACGCCGCGAGCGCCCGCGAGCATGCGAGCGCGGCGGTGATCGTGGCCCTACCGCACGCTCGCGCCGCCGGCCTGCTGGAGGCCCTGCAACCCGATATCACCGGGGCGCTGCGCCGATTGGAGAGCTCGCCGATCGTCAACGTCCACGTCGTCTACGACCGCACCGTCTGCGAGCACCGCTTCGCCGCCGGTGTCGGCACCCCCGTCCAGTACCTGTTCGACCGCAGCGCCGCCGGCGGCGTCCCGGCGGGGTGGCAATATCTGGCGGTGTCGCTGTCGGGAGCCGAGCAGGAGATGGGAATGAGCGCGGACGAGCTGCGCGCGTGCTATCTGCCGGCCCTCTCCGAGCTGCTCCCGCGTGCGCGCGACGCGCGCGTCGAGAGCTTCTTCGTCACGCGCGAGCACGCCGCGACCTTCCGCGCGAGCCCCGGCGTCGCTCGGCTGCGGCCCCGCGCGCGCACCTCGATCCCCGGACTGGCGCTCGCCGGGGCCTTTACCGACACCGGCTGGCCCGCCACGCTGGAGAGCGCCGTGCTCAGCGGACATACCGCCGCGCGCGCGGCGCTCGCGCCGGCTGCGCAGGCGGTGGGGGCATGAGGGGGACCCTCGTGGCTGCACCGCTGGCGCTGGAGGAGGCGCTGATTCGCTCGGCCGCGCGCGGCGTGCGCGTGCGCAAGACGGGGATGGGTCCGGAGAGGTCACTGGCGGCGGTCGCGCGGTTGCGCGCCGAGCCCGCACACGGTCTGATGGTGCTGGGCTTCTGCGGCGGCCTGGACGAGCATTCGCGCCCCGGGGAAGTGATCGTCGCCGATGAGGTGCTCTCGACCGACGACGAAGGTCACGAGCCGGTGCGCGCGGACTGCCACCGCACCGACCGTCTCTTCGGCGCGATGGTGACGAGTGGCCTGGCGGTGCGGCGGGGACCGATCGTCGGCGTCGGCAAGATCGCGACAGGCGAGCGCCGCGAGCAGTTGCGCGCGGCCGGGGCGCTGGCTGTGGACATGGAGTCCGCGTGGCTCGCCGCGGGCGCCGCCGGGCGGCCGTTTGCGGTCGTGCGCGTCGTGCTCGACAGTCCCAGCCACGAGCTGTTTCGCGTACGGGCCGTCGGCGGCGCGTTGAAGGCCGCACAGACGCTGCGCCGCGCATCCGCGCTCGCGCTTGGGGTCTGGGACGGGGAGGGCTAAGGTACGAGCATGGCGGTCCGAGTCAGGCAGAGCACGCGCATGGGCTGGTACCTGATGCGCCAGCGTCTGGCCAAACGCGAGAAGTTCCCGCTGATCGTCGAGCTCGAGCCGCTGTTCCAGTGCAACCTCGCCTGTTCGGGCTGCGGCAAGATCCAGCACCCCGAGCACGAGCTGCGCCGGCGGATGCCGGTCGAGCAGGCGATCGCGGCGATCGAGGAGAGCGGCACGCCGATGGTCTCGATCGCCGGAGGCGAGCCCCTGATCCACCCCGAGATCCACGTGATCGCCGACGAGCTCGTCAAACGCAAGAAGTTCGTCTACCTCTGCACCAACGCGCTGCTGCTGGAGAAGAAGCTCGAGAACTTCAAGCCCAGCCCGTACTTCTCCTGGGCCGTGCACATGGACGGTCTGCAGGAGCGCCACGACGCCTCGGTCGAGCGCGAGGGCGTCTTCGAGAAGGCCGTCTCGGCGATCAAGGCCGCGAAGGCGGCCGGCTTTCGGGTGACGACCAACACGACGTTCTTCACGCACGACTCGCCCAAGACGGTGCGCGAGGTGCTCGACTTCCTCAACGACGACCTCGAGGTCGACGAAATGATGATCTCGCCGGCATACGCCTATGAGAAAGCCCCTGATCAGGAGCACTTCCTCGGCGTGACCGAGACGCGCAAGCTGTTCAAGGAGGCCTTCGGCGAAGGCCGACGCAAGAAGTGGCGGCTGAACCACAGCCCGCTGTTTCTCGACTTCCTCGAGGGCAAGGCCGAATTCGACTGCACCGCCTGGGGGATCCCCAGCTACTCGCTGTTCGGCTGGCAGCGCCCCTGCTACCTGATGTCCGACGGCTACACGAGCACCTACAAAGAGCTGCTCGAGACGACCGACTGGGACAAGTACGGTCGCGGCAAGGACCCGCGCTGCGAAAACTGCATGGCGCACTGCGGCTACGAGCCGACGGCGGTGCTGCAGACGACCCATTCCCTCAAGCAGTCTCTACGAGCCCTCGTCTCCTAGCTCCGCCTCGCCGGAAGCCGAGCGGATGTCTCGCCACGTCAGTCCCTCGCCGAGCAGCGCCGGTATGCCCAATGCCAGCGCGGTGACGAGCTCGACCGCCTGCAGCACGATCCCATAGGCGATCGCCTGGCCCGCGCCGACCCCGTAGGCGGCGAGCACCACCAGGCAGGCGGCCTGGAACACGCCCACGTTCGATGGCGTCGCCGGCAGCACCGCGCTGACGTTGACCGCGAGCAGCACCGCCGCGGCCGCCACGAGCGTGGGGTGGGCGGGCAGGCCGAGCGCGAGCAGAATCGCATAGCAGGCGAGCCACTGCAGCATCCACGCGCACAGTTGCGCGGCCACCGCCGCGATCCCGTGGCGCGGAGTCACGAACACGGCCAGGCCCTGCCTGGCGAGCCCCAGCAGGCGCGCGATCGTGGCCGCGGCGATCCGCACCCGCAGCGAGCGCGAACGTCGTGCGAACCGCAACAGGCCCGGCCCCAGCAGCACCAGCGCGCACAACGCCAAGGGGACGGCGGCTACCGCCAGGATCGCCGCGAAGCGGCCGTGCACGGGAATGCTGCTGAAGGTCACCGACGCGAGGATCGCCAGGGCGAGCAGGTTGATCAGCGTCTGCGAGAACACCGTCCCCGTGACGATCGGCAGCAGACGTCGCTGCGGGCCCTCCAGCCGACGCGAGAGCACGACGATGCGCGTCGGCTCGCCGATGCGTCCCGGGAACACCGCCGAGGCCATCACCCCGATCATCGTCGCGCGAAGCACCGCAGCCCACGGGAGGCGGGCATCGGGCAGGGCGGCGCGGAGCACCTCGTGCCAGGAGATCGCGCGCAGCAGCAACGAGAGCCCCATCAGGGCGAGCGCGAGCACGATCCAGCCGGGCGTCGCGGTGATCAGGGCGTGCCCGACGCGGTCAAGGTTCAGGCGCGAGAGGGCATAGACGAGCACCCCTGCCAGCAGCAGCACGGCGATCCCAAGGCCGGCGCGCCCCGCGAGCGTCGAGGGCATCGACAGGCGCCCCCGTGGACGCTGCGGGGGACGCGGGGGCTTGGGGTCGTCCATCGCCCGGGGGTCTATCAGAGCGCCGCCCGGATCGATGCCAAAGGAGATTCGACCGACGGATCCAATACAGTTCCGTTATCTGGAGTAGCCGATGATCCGAACACGAGTGGTATTCGAAAGAACTAGAGAAGGTGTCCATCCCCGTTCGGATGGGCCCGCAGCCAAATCTCACCTGGGGAGACGAACAGAATGAGCAAGCACGACAACGACAACGACAACGACTACATCTCGATCACCCTCTCGCCGGTGCAGGTCGAGCAGGTCATGCGCGCGGCGAGCAAGAGTCCCAACGGCACCGTCTCGAACCTGCTGCTGGCGGCGCTCGACAACGCCCACGATCCGCCCTCGGGCAGCCATCGCCGGGCATACGACCTGCAGCGCGCCTCCCAGGAAGCGCTGACCGCCGCGCTGGACGACCCGCAGCTCTCGCAGTCGCTGCTGCGCGGACTGTCGGTGCTCGCGTGCTACGGCCCCGACCGGCCCTGGCGCCCGATCATCGAGCTCGCCAACCAGCTCGGCATGTCGCCCTCCACAACCCACCGCTACGTCAAGACACTCAAGACGATCGGCCTGATGGAGCAGGATCCGACCACCAGGGAGTACCGCCCGGTGGCGCTCGACGAGTAGCACCCGCTCGCGGCCTGGTCAGATTCCGGCTCGGTCGCGGGCGTACGCCCGAACGCTCTTGTCGGACGCGATCCGCCTACGCGGCGACCGGGCTGGGCTCGCGCCCGAGTCCCTCGAGCGCGGCGAGCATCGAGTCGAGCTCGCAAGCGACCTTGTCCGGCCAAGGCTTCTGTGGATGCTCGTCGAGCGTCTTCAGTCCGTTGCCCGTGATGATCGCGACCACGGTGTCGTCGGGAGCAAAATTGCCCGCCGCGGCCAGTTTTTCCAACACCGCGATCGTGGTGCCGCCCGCCGGCTCGGTCAGCAGCCCCTCGGTGGCGGCCAGCAGGTCGATGCCGGCGAATATCTCCGGGTCGCTTGCGAACCCGCCGGTTCCTCCGCGTTTGCGCACCGCGTCGATCACCAGGTAGCCGTCACCCGGTGCCCCGATCGCGAGGGAGTGCGCGGCGGTCTCGGGCTTCACGGCGTGGATCTCGGCCTCCTCGGCGAGGATCGCGCTGGCGATCGGGTTGCACCCGCTGGGCTGAGCGATGTGGATGCGCGTGCCGTCGGTCTCGGACAGTCCCATCAATTGCAGCTCGCCGAGGCCCTTGTGGAGTCGAGACGAGAGCGTGCCGCCGGCGGCCGCCGTGATGATGTGGTCCGGCGCGTCCCAGCCCAGCTGCTCGACGATCTCAAAAGCGGCGGTCTTGGCGCCCTCGGCGTAGAACGGGCGCAGCGTGATGTTGGCGAAATCCATGCCGGTCGCCTCGGCGATCTCGCGGCAGCGGCGGTTGGCCTCGTCGTAGTTGCCCTCCACCTGACAGACCTTCGCGCCGAGCGCCATGCACACACGGGCCTTGGTGGTCTCGAGGGCGTTGGGATAGAACACGTAGGCGTCAACGCCCGCCTTGGCGGCCAGCGAGGCGACTGCCGTGCCGACATTGCCGGTCGATACGCAGCCGATCTCGGTCTTGCCGCGCTCGAGCAGCCTGGCCACAGACATCGAGACGACGCGGTCCTTGTAGGAGAGACTCGGTCGGTTGCTCGAGTCGTCCTTCAGGTAGAGGTTGTTGAGTCCCAGCTCGGCGCCGAGACGATCGGCGCGAATCAGCGGCGTGTAGCCGGAGAACTGTCCCACGCGCGCCTGCGCGGAGGCGTCGACGATCGGCAGGAGCTCCTCGAAGTGCCAGATGTTCTGTGGGCGCTGCGAGCTTGGGAACTCCTTGAAATGGCGGGCGGCGAGCTCGTAGTCGTAGACGACGTCCAGGCCCTTGCCGCAGTCCGGGCAGGCGAACACGGTGTCGGTCAGGGGGTAGTGGTTCTCGCAGCGGTGACAGACGAGGCCCGTGGCGCAGGAGCGCGTTCGCTTGCGGGACTCCCGGTTGGGGCCGGCGCTGGATGGGGTGCTGGACACGGGGCTCATGCCGGTACAGGGGAAGATACGCCGGGCCACGGCGTTTGCGCGTCACCGTCGTTGCCGAGCGCGATCCACAGCTCCTGCGCTACGTGCGGCGCGAGTGGCTCGAGCAGCTGCGCGAGCACGCCCAGCGCGTCCAGCAGCGCCTCGCGGTCGGCCGCGCTCAGCTGCGGCTCGCGCGCGAGCACGCGCTTCTCGAAGTCGCGGATGCGGTCGAACAGGCGCATGACGTTGCGCACGGCGCTGTGCATCTCCAGGCCCTCCATGTCCTGTGTGATCTTCTCCACGGCCTTCTCGCACCACTGCACGAGTTTGAGGCGCAAATGCTCGGTCTTGTCTCTGACGGGCGGCTCCTCGGCGTCCCCGAGTACTGCGGGCGGCGGGTCGGCGAGCATGCGCGACTGCGAGAACTCCCACACCTGGGTGAGGAAGCGGTGCGCGCGCAGCACCGCCGAGTCGCTCCAGTTGAGCGTCTTCTGCGGGCGGGCGGCGTAGAGCACCGCGAGCCTCACGGTGTCCGCGCCGTAGCGCTCGACGAGCGCGTCGGGGTCGACGACGTTGCCGAGATGCTTGCTCATCTTGCGCCCGTCGCTGATGACCATCTCGTGGAATAGGCAGCCCGCGAACGGCTCGCCGTCGGCGAGGAACGCGAGCGGTCCGATGTCGCGCAACGCCTTGGTGACGATGCGCTGGTCGAACACGAAGTTGCCGCTGTCCGAGCCCGCGACGACGCGCTCGCAGGGCAGCCAGGCGCGCAGGTCCTCCAGCGCGAATATCTCATCCAGCGGGCGCGTGCGCTCGGCGGGCGGGACACATACGGGAACCCACAGCCAGAGGGCGTCGAAATGACAGTCGAGCGTGTCCGTCTCGCGCCGGGCCGGACTGCCGCAGGCGGGGCAGGTGGTGTGCACGAAGTCCGCGCGCTCGGCCAGCGGGTTGCCGGCGCCGGTCGGGACCAGGTCGAGCGGCAGCGCCACCGGCAGCTGCTCGAGCGGGACGGGCACGGCCCCACACTCGCCCTCGCAGTAGACGATCGGGATCGGGGTGCCCCAGGAGCGCTGGCGCGAGATCGAGAAGTCCTCGGCCTTGTAGCGCACGGCGACGGCGAGGCGCGGTGGGGACGCTGCGCCGCTCACTGCTGCCATGTCGCCCGCCGTCGCCACCCCAGCTGTCGTCGTCTCCGCCGGCCGCTCGCGATCGCCGGGGTGCGGGTCGTCGAGAAGATCCCGCAGGCGCTCGGCGATCGTCTCGTCGGTGCGATCGCGCTCGGGAACGCCGAAGACGGCGGTTGCGCCGAAGCGCCCGTCGACGCCCGGTGAGATGAGCACGGGCAGCGAGCCCTCGCCGGTGGGCGCGGGCAGGGTGCGCCCGGTGTCGATCAGTCCGATCGCGCCGGCGTCGCGCGAGCTGCGCTGCAGGCCGCTGGAGCGCAGCTCCTCCAGCTGTGCGCGCACCTGCGGATCGCCGGCCCAGGCGTCGATCTCGGGGTGCTTGGGTGAGATCAGCACGAAGCGCGCCTGCTCCAGCGCGTCGGCGTGCGGCGTGAACACGCTCAGGCGGGCGCCGTCGGTTGCGGTCAGGTCCACCTCGACGCCGTCGACGCGTCCGAGCACGAAGCGCTGACTGGCGAGCGCGACCTCGTCCCAGCGCCCGCTCTCGGCGAGCTCGGCCAGCTGCCGGTCGTTCTCGGGCACGTGGGCGCTGAGGCGCAGGTACCAGGTGGGGCGCTCGATCAGGCGCACGGGGTTGTGGCAGCGCCAGCACTCACCGTCCTCGACTTGGATCGTGGCGAGCGTGGTCTGGCAGGTGTCGCACCAGTCCACCATGCCCGTGCCGCGATACACGAGACCGGCGCGCAGCAGCGTGACGAACAGCCACTGCGACCAGCGGTACATCTGCGCGTCGGAGCTCATGAAGGTGCGCTCCCAGTCGAAGGAGTAGCCCAGGCGCAGCAGCTGGCCGGTCATGTGCTCGGCGCAGCGCGCCACCCACTCGCTGGGGGCCTCGCCGCGGTCGATCGCGCCCAGCTCGGCCGGCAGGCCGAAGGCGTCGAAGCCGAACGCGAACAGCACGTCCTCGCCGCGCGCGCGCTGAAAGCGCGCGTAGGCGTCTCCGATCGAGTAGGAGCGGACGTGTCCGATGTGGATGTTGCCGGAGGTGAAGGGCGCCGAGGGCTTGATGTAGCGGCGCGGGCGCTCGCGCTCGACGGTGGGCGTCGCGAAGGCGTCGCGCTCGCGCCAGGCGGCCTGCCGGCGGGCCTCGATCGCGTGCGGGTCATAGCTTGGGAAAGCGTTGCCGTTCATGCTCAAACGAGCATATCCAAGGGCCCAAGCGCGGTTGTGAGCGTTGCTATGCTCGAAGCCACTTGGCCGCGCGCACCCACAAACGACGGGCTCTCTCGTCGCCTCGCCGCCCCGAGCGGGGCTGTCGAGCGGCGGTCATATCGTCCGCGCGAACTGAAAGGATGCGGCGATGGAGATAGAGATCGGGCGCGGCAAGAAAGCCCGCCAGGCATACGGCTTCGACGACATCGCGATCGTGCCCTCGCGCCGCACGCGCGACCCCGACGACATCGACATCAGCTGGAAGCTCGGTCCCTACCAGTTCGAGCTGCCGATGCTCGCCTCGGCGATGGACGGGGTCGTCTCCCCGGAGACCGCAGCGGTGATCGGTGGGCTGGGCGGGCTGGCGGTGCTCAACCTCGAGGGCATCTTCACCCGTTACGAGGACGCCGAGGAGCAGCTCGAGCGGATCGCACAGCTGCCCAAGGAGGCGGCCACGCGGGAGATGCAGGAGATCTACGCGGAGCCGGTCAAGCCCGAGCTGATCGCGCAGCGGATCGCCGAGATCAAGGAGCGCAAAGTCGTCGTGGCCGCCTCGCTGACGCCTCAGCGGGTGCGCGACTACTATGAGCTGGCGCTGGAGGCCGGACTGGACGTGCTGGTGATCCAGGGGACGGTGGTATCGGGCGAACACGTCTCGACGGTGAGCGAGCCGCTGAACCTGAAGGAGTTCATCCCCAGCCTCGACGTGCCGGTGGTGGTGGGCGGCTGCGCCTCCTATCACACGGGCTTGCACCTGATGCGCACGGGCGCCGCCGGGGTGCTCGTGGGCGTTGGGCCGGGCGCGGCGTGCACGACCCGAGGCGTGCTCGGGATCGGCGTGCCGCAGGCGACGGCGATCGCCGATGTGGCGCACGCGCGCTCGACGCACATGTTGGAGACGGGCGAGTACTGCCAGGTGATCGCCGACGGCGGGATGCGCAACGGCGGGGACGTCTCGAAGGCGATCGCGCTGGGCGCCGACGCGGTCATGATCGGCTCGCCGCTCGCCCGCGCGTATGAGGCGCCGGGCAGGGGTTTTCACTGGGGCATGGCCACGTTTCACCCGACCCTGCCGCGTGGGGCGCGGGTGGCGACCACGCAGAACGGCTCGCTCGAGGAGATCCTCGTCGGGCCGGCGCGCGAGAACGACGGCACGTTCAACCTCTTCGGCGGCCTGCGCACCTCGATGGCGACGTGCGGACACAAGGACCTGGCCGAGTTCAACCGCGCGGAGGTCGTGATCGCGCCGGCGCTGCAGACCGAGGGCAAGGCGCTGCAACGCGATCAGGCCGTCGGCATGGGAGCGGTCAACGGGAAGGCAGCAGCTCTCGTAAATGACTGACGGTGTCGCCACTGCGACCGTGCCGGCCGACACCGCCGCGCGGCCGAATGGGGCGCCGGCGGCGAGCGAAGAGATAGTCGTCCTCGATTACGGCGGTCAGTACAGCCAGCTGATCGCTCGCCGCATCCGCGACTGCGGGGTGTTCAGCGAGCTGTTGCCGCACAGCGTGCCGCTGGAGGAGGTGGCCAGGCGCAGGCCCCGCGGGATCGTGCTCTCGGGCGGGCCGGCATCGGTGTACGCGCCGGGCGCGCCGAAGCTCGACCGGGGCTTGCTGGAGTTGGGAGTGCCGGTGATGGGCATCTGCTACGGGATGCAGCTGCTCGTGCATGAGCTCGGCGGACGAGTGGAGCAGGCGGAGGTGGGGGAGTTCGGACGCTCGGACCTGACGGTCACGGAGCCCGGAAGGCTGCTCGCGGGGCTGCCGAAGGAACAGACGTGCTGGATGTCCCATCGCGACACGGTGTTCGAGCCCCCGCCGGGGTTCACGGCGCTGGCGTCCTCGAGCGCTTCGCCGGTGGCCGCCGTGGAGGACACGGCGAGGGGGATATACGGCATCCAGTTCCATCCCGAGGTCGTGCACACGCCCTACGGGCAGGAGATCCTGACGCGCTTCTTGACGGACATCGCGGGCTGCGAGCGCACGTGGTCGGCGCGGTCGATCGTGGAAGATCAGATCGAGCGGATCAGGGCGCAGGTGGGGGAGGGCAAGGTCATCTGCGGGCTCTCGGGCGGGGTGGACTCCTCGGTGGCGGCGCTGCTGGTGCACCGCGCGGTCGGCGATCAGCTGACGTGCGTGTTCGTCGATCACGGGTTGATGCGCAAGGGCGAGGGCGAGCAGGTGGTGAGCGCGTTCCGGGACACGTTCAAGGTGCCGCTGGTGGCGGTCGACGCGGAGGAGCGCTTCCTGGCGAAGCTCCGCGGCGTCACCGAGCCGGAGGCCAAGCGCAAGGCGATCGGCGCGGAGTTCATCAGGGTGTTCGAGGAGGAGGCCGGCAAGATCTCGGTGGAGGACCCGCCGAAGTTCCTGGTGCAGGGAACGCTCTACTCGGACGTGATCGAGTCCGGCGGCGGCACGGGGGCGGCGACGATCAAGTCACACCACAACGTGGGTGGCCTGCCGGACGATCTGAAGTTCGACCTGGTGGAGCCTCTGCGGGCGCTGTTCAAGGACGAGGTCAGGGCCGTGGGCGCCGAGCTGGGGCTGCCCGAGCGGCTGGTGTGGCGTCAGCCCTTCCCGGGGCCGGGCCTGGCGATCAGGGTGGTCGGCGGCGAAGCCACGAAGGAGCGCCTGGACGTGCTGCGCGAGGCCGATCACATCCTGCAGGAGGAGATACGCGGGGCGGGGCTGTATCGCGAGCTGTGGCAGTCCTTCTGCGTGCTGCCGGACGTCAGGACCGTGGGCGTGCAGGGGGACGAGCGCACGTACGGCTACGTGGTGGTGGTGCGCGCGGTGACCAGCGACGACGCGATGACGGCGGACTGGGCGCGGCTGCCGTACGAGCTGCTGGAGACGATCGCCTCGCGGATGATCAACGAGCTGCGCGAGGTCAATCGGGTGGTGCTCGACATCACGAGCAAGCCGCCGGGCACAATCGAGTGGGAGTAACCCCCGGGGCTGTATTGGGAGGGAGACCCATAGCCCGTTCCTCCCACAACCCTGCCGGCGCCGGTCACCGCAGCAGTCGGCACCGCGAGAGCGAGGAAAGTCGCCTATGATGGTGCGCTGCGCCGCGCGCTGACGCGGCCTTTTTCACGTGATGACCCCCTCGACTAAGACATATGTGGCCAAGCCGACCGATCGCGAGCGCAATTGGCTGCTGGTCGATGCGAACGGTAAGACGCTCGGGCGTCTGGCCACGCAGATCGCGGACGTGCTGCGGGGCAAGCGCAAGCCGGAGTACACCCCGCACATCGACACGGGTGACTTCGTCGTGGTGATCAACGCCGAGAAGGTGTCGGTCACCGGGAGCAAGCGCACGGACAAGCGCTACTACCGCCACTCGGGCTACCCGGGCGGGCTGCGCTCGCGAACGTTCGAGGAGATGATCGCGCGCCGACCCGAGGAGGTCATCAGGCTGGCGGTCAAAGGGATGATGCCCCGCAACCGGCTCGCGCGCAAGCAGATCACGAAGCTGAAGATCTACGCGGGCCCCGAGCATCCGCACGACGCGCAGAAGCCGCAACCACTCGAGATAGAGGCGTAGAGATCACCATGGCCGACGACGAGACACCCGAGACCCCTGAGACCCCCGAGCACGCCGTCCCGAGCGAGGAGGCGAGCGAGATCGCGGGCTCCGTCGAGGACGCCGCGTTGGAGGCCGCGCAGGAGGCGGCGGAGCACCCGGAGGACCATGCTCCCGCCGAGGTCGAGCCGCGCGAGCCGATCGCGGGCAACGCGGTCCCGAGCGAGGAGGCGATGGAGATCGCCGGGTCCGCCGAGGACGCTCCGCTGGAGGCGCTCGAGGAGGCCGTGGAGGAGGCTGTGGCTGAGGAGATCGTCGCGGAGGTCGTGGAAGCGGAGATCGAGGCCGTGGCCGAGGAGATTGCCGAGGAGGTCGTGGCTGAGGTCGCGCAGGAGCTCGAGGCGGAGGCCGTCGAGGCCGAGCTGGAGGAAGAGGAGGAGGCCGAGGAGGCCGCTCCCCGCGAGAAGCCCGCGGTGCCGGGGGCGCACCTCGAGGTGGACATCGTCCCCGAGGGCGCAGATCCGTTGGGTCGCGACAGCGATCCTGTCGACCCGTACGCGAGCGTCGCGGAGGCCTATGAGCAGGACGTCGAGGGGGCCGAGGTCGAGGGCGAGGCGCGTGAGGACGAGGAGGCGATCGCGGAGCCGATCTCGACAGCCGCGATCGATCTCGCCTCGGGCGCGCGCTACCGCGCGACCGGCAAGCGCAAGACGGCGATCGCGCGGGTGACGCTGCGACCGGGCACCGGGACCTACCTCGTCAACGGGCGCGTCCTGGAGGAGCACTTTCCGAGGATCACGCTGCAGCGCAACATTCGCCAGCCGCTCGAGACGGTCGGCTATCAGGACCGCATGGACGTCGTCGCGCGGCTGCACGGCGGCGGCATCTCGGCGCAGGCGGGAGCGTTGCGCCATGGCGTCTCGCGGGCGTTGCTGGAGGCCGACCCTAACTTGCGTGGCGAGCTCAAGCGCCGCGGCTTCCTGACGCGCGACTCGCGCGCGAAGGAGCGCAAGAAGGCCGGGCTGAAGAAGGCCCGCAAGCGGCCGCAGTTCTCCAAGCGCTAGACCGGCGTGGCCCGGCAAGGCGGGGGGCGCCGGATGGAGAGAGCGCTGTCGGCGCCGGCGATCGCATGAGCCGCAAGCTGTTCGGGACCGACGGGGTGCGCGGCGTCGCGGGCGAGCTGTTGAGCGCGGAGCTCGCGCTTGGGCTCGCGCAGACCGCCACGCGCCTGACAGGTGTGAGGCGGCCGCGGGTGCTGATCGTTCGCGACACCCGCGAGTCGGGTGAGATGCTGGAGGCGGCGGTCGCGGCGGGTGTGGCTGCGGCCGGCGGGGAAGCGCTGCTCGGCGGGGTTCTGCCGACGCCCGCGGCGCCGCTGCTGATCGCCCGCTATGGCTTCGATCTGGCGGCGGTGCTGTCGGCCTCGCACAATCCCTATCAGGACAACGGGATCAAGTTCTTCGGCGGCGACGGCTACAAGCTGAGCGACGCGACGGAGCTCGAGATCGAGCGTGAGCTCGAGCGCGCGTCAGGACAGGGGGCCACGCAGGATGCCGTTTCGCCCGAGACGGGTCGCACGGGCGAGGCGCCACAGGCATCGCCACCGCAGATCGGGCGCATACGCGAGCTGCGGGGTGCCGACGAGGACTATCTGCGCGAGCTGCACACGCGCTTCGCGGAGCTCGATCTCGCCGGTCTCGACGTGCTGCTCGACTGTGCCAACGGCGCCACCTACCGGGTCGCTCCGGAGATATTCAGGCGGCTCGGCGCAAGCGTGACGGCCGTCGCGGACGCGCCAGACGGGCACAACATCAACGCCGAGTGCGGCTCCACACACGTTGAGCGGCTCGCCGAGCTGGTCCGCGCGGGGGGGCACGCGCTCGGGTTCGCCTTCGACGGGGACGGCGATCGCGTGCTCGCGGTGGACGGCGCCGGAACGGTCGTGGACGGAGATGAGCTGATGGCGCTCGCGGCGCTGCACCTGCGCGAGACCGGACGGTTGCGCGGCGATGGGGTGGTGGTGACCGTGATGACCAACTACGGCTTTCACACGGCGATGGCGCAGGTCGGGATCGAGGTGGCAAGCGCCAAGGTGGGAGACAGGTATGTGCTGGAGGATCTGCTCGCGCGCGGCTGGACGTTCGGCGGCGAGCAGTCCGGGCATCTGATCGAGCTCTCCTTCAACCGCACGGGCGACGGCATCGCGGGCGCGCTGCTCACGCTGGAGGCGCTCGCCGGGACGGATCTGCGCGAGCGTCACGCGATGGCCAAGCTGCCCCAACGGCTGGTGAACGTGCGGGTTCGCGACCGCGAGGCGCTGCACGGCTCGGAGGCGGTGAGGAGCGCCGTTGCGGCCGAAGACGAGGCGCTCAGCGGGCGCGGGCGCGTGCTGGTGCGAGCGAGCGGCACCGAGCCGCTCGTGCGGGTGATGGTCGAGGCGCCGACCGACACTGAGGCGCAGGAGGTCTGCGAGCGGTTGGTCGCTCTGGTGCAGCGCGAGCTCGTCTGAGCTGTCAATGGGTCCATCGCGTTCGGGTGCGCGGCGAAACCGCTGATATCTTCGAGCGATGTGTGGGATCGTCGGGTATGTCGGTGGGCGCCCTGCCCGTGAGCTGCTGCTCGGCGGGCTGGCGCGCCTGGAGTATCGGGGGTATGACTCGGCCGGTATCTCGACGATCGAGGATGGGCGCATCGAGTCGGTGCGCGCCGTGGGCAACCTCGGCGCGCTGCGGGGAAAGCTCGACGGGCAGGCCGGCGCGCCGAACGGCGGCGGGGTCGCGCTTGCGGCGAAGCCCGTGAGCACCGGCATCGGGCATACGCGCTGGGCGACGCATGGACGGGTGAGCGAGGAGAACGCCCATCCTCACAACGACTCCCATGACCGCGTGCACGTGGTCGTGAACGGGATCGTCGAGAACTACATAGCGCTGAAGGAACGCCTGGCCGCGGAAGGGTGCGTGTTCACCTCCGAGACCGACGCCGAGACGATCGCGCACCTGATCGCCTCGCACTACGACGGCGACCTGCCCGATGCCGTGCGCGCCGCCTATGCGGAACTGCAGGGCCACTACGCGTTCGTGGCGATGAGCCTGGACGAGCCCGAGGTGCTCGTCGGCGCTCGCCGCGAGTGCCCGCTGATCGTGGGCCGCGGCGAGGGCGAGCAGTTCGTCGCCTCGGCGGTGCCGGCGTTCCTGGCGCAGACCAGACGCGTGCAGTGGCTGGACAACGACGAGATCGTCGTGTTGCGTCCCGAGGGCGTGACGATCACGACGCCCGCAGGGCAGGAGCTGCAGCGGGAGGTGGAGACGGTCGACTGGGATGAGGACACCGCCGAGAAGGGCGGCTATGAGACGTTCATGCTGAAGGAGATCCACGAACAGGCCGACGCCGTGGCCGACACGATCTCCGACCGCACGGCGGCCGGGGACGGTGTCGATCTCGACGAGCCGGGTGCGCTCGACGAGGCGCTGCTCGCCGACGTGCGCCGGATCGTGGTGATCGCCTGCGGCACCTCCTACCACGCCGGTCTGATCGGCCGCTATGCGATCGAGGAGTGGGCGCGGCTGCCGGTCGAGATGGATGTCGCCTCGGAGTACCGCTATCGCAACCCGGTGCTCGGAGCAGGAGACCTCGTGATCGGGATCAGCCAGTCGGGCGAGACCGCCGACACGCTGGCGGCGATGCGGATGGCGCGCGCCGCCGGTGCGAAGGTGCTGGCGATCACGAACGTGATGGGCTCGCAGGCAACGCGCGACGCCGACGGTGTGCTGTTCACCCGCGCGGGCCTCGAGATTGGTGTTGCGGCGACCAAGACGTTCCTGTGTCAGGTCGCGGTCATGTACCTGCTGGGGCTGCGCCTGGCCCAGCTGCGAGGAACGCTTGCACCTGAGCGGGTCACCGAGCTGGTGTCCGAGCTCAAGCGCCTGCCGCATCTCATCGCCGAGTTGACCGGCCAGGCGCGCGCGGCCGACGGCGAGGGCATCGAAGCGCAGGTCCGCGCTGTCGCCGACGCGCACTGGCGCAGCGAGTTCTTCCTGTACATCGGCCGTCACGTCGGCCTGCCGGTGGCGCTGGAGGGAGCGCTGAAGCTGAAGGAGATCTCCTACATCGCCACCGACGCGTATGCGGCGGGGGAGATGAAGCACGGTCCGATTGC
This sequence comes from uncultured Solirubrobacterales bacterium, assembly GCA_963714025.1. Lineage (GTDB taxonomy): Bacteria > Actinomycetota > Thermoleophilia > Solirubrobacterales > Solirubrobacteraceae > Palsa-744. Next base: position 352,068 of record OY970221.1, on the reverse strand, counting down.
GCTGCTGGACGAGCAGACGCCGGTCGTGGCGGTCGCCACCGACTCGCCGGTGCTGGAGAAGATCGCCTCGAACATGCAGGAGGTGCGCGCCCGCGGCGCGCACGTGATCGCGATCGTGACGGCGGGCAACGAGCAGATCGCGCAGCACGCCGACTCGGTCATCCCCGTTCCGGCCGTCGATTGGATGTTGCAGCCGATTCTCGCGGTGATCCCGTTGCAGTTGTTGGCGTATGAGATCGCACGCCGGCGTGGCCTGAACGTCGATCAGCCTCGCAACCTCGCGAAGACCGTCACCGTCGAGTAGTCCCGAGACCATTAGCATCGCGGGGCGTGGATTCGCTTCCCGACTGGCTTCAGCCCCTGCCCGACGCCGAGCGCATGCGGGCGATCGACCGCTGGGCGATCGAGGAGCGGGGCGTGCCCTCGCTCGATCTGATGGAGCGGGCGGGGGCGGGCGTGGTGCGCACGATCGAGAGGCTCGTGCCCGAGGGCCCGGCGGTGGTGGTCTGCGGTACCGGCAACAACGGCGGGGACGGGCTGGTGGTCGCGCGGCTGCTGCGCGAGGCGGGGCGGGCGGTCACGGTGGTGTGCGCGGGCGAGCCGGCCAAGCTGAGCGAGGACGCGCACGCAAACCTCGAGCGGCTGCCGGGCGACGCGCCAGTGGACCTCGCCGGCGGTCAGGGTGCGCTCGCTGAGGCGGGCGTGGTCGTCGATGCGCTGCTAGGGACGGGTTTCGCGGGCGAGCCACGGGGCGAGATCGCCGCGACGATTGCGACGCTCGAAGGCTGCGCCTCGCCGGTCATCAGCGTCGATGTGCCCTCCGGGGTGGACGCTTCCACCGGCATGGTCGCGGGCGCCGCGGTGCGTGCTGCCGCGACGATCACCTTTCACGCGGCCAAGCCGGGCCTGTGGATCCACCCCGGCAAGGCCTATGCGGGCGAGGTGGAGGTGCTCGACATCGGCGTTCCCCGTGGGGTTCCCACGGAGGCTGAGATCGGGTTGATCGAGCCCGCGGTCCTGAGCCTGCTCCCGCGCCGCACGGCCGCCTCCACCAAGTTCACCTCCGGGCACGTGCTCGTCGCGGGCGGCTCGCGCGGGCTGACAGGTGCGCCGCGCATGACCGCGCTCGGCGCGATGCGCGCCGGCGCCGGTTATGTCACCGCGTGCATCCCCGCCTCGCAGCAGGCGATCGTCGCAAGCGGCGGCCCGCCGGAGCTAATGACCCGCGGCCTGCCCGACTCCGACGGGACGCTGACCCCGGCGGGCGTGGAGGTCGTGCTCGAGGCGGCGCGGCAGGGAGGCTCGCTGGCACTCGGGCCCGGGCTCGGGCGCGGCGATCACGCGGTCGCGTTTGCCCGGGCGCTCGCGCGCCGCGCCGAGGTCCCGCTGGTGCTCGACGCCGACGGTCTGAACGCGCACGCGGGCAACTCCGGCGCGCATGGCGGCGGGCATCTCGACGACCTCGCCGAGCGCGCCGGTGTGACCGTGCTGACCCCTCACCCGGGAGAGCTCGCGCGGCTGCTCGACACCGATACGGCTCAAATTGCGCGCGAACGCTTGGCCTGCGCGCGGCAGGCGGCGGCCCGTGCCGGAGCTGTGGTGGTGCTCAAGGGAGACGACACCCTCGTCGCCGATCCCTCTGGGCTGGTCGCGGTCAGTCCCGGTGGGAGCCCGGCACTGGCGACCGCCGGCAGCGGGGACGTGCTGTGCGGCGTGATCGCCGCGCTGCTCGCCCAGGGACTGCCCCCGTTCACGGCGGCGGCGGCCGGGGTGCTGCTGCACGTCCGGGCCGGACGTCTGGCGGCACGCGAACAGGGCGCGGCCGAGGGTGTGATCGCGAGTGATGTGATCGCGACCCTGCCCGAGGCGCGTGGGGAGGCCGCCGGCGCATGAGCCCCGGGCGTGCCACGGCGAGCGTCGATCTGGATGCGATCGCCCACAACTGCGCTCGCCTGCTCGAGGCGCTGGACGGTTCGCGGCTGTGCGCGGTCGTCAAGGCCGACGGCTACGGTCACGGTGCCGTCGAGTGCGCCCGTGCGGCGCTTCGCGCCGGCGCGAGCTGGCTGGCGGTGGCGACGGTGCAGGAGGCGGCCGAGCTGCGTGAAGCCGGTATCGAAGCGCCGGTGCTGATCATGGGCGCGCTCGCCGATCGGGCGGAGATCGAGCGGGCGATCGAGCTGCGGGCCGACATCGTCGTGTGGCGCGAGCGCTCGGTCGCGCTTGCCTCCGAGGCCGCGGCGCTCGTCTCGGGCGTTGCGCGCGTGCACGTCAAGCTCGACACGGGAATGGGCCGTCTGGGCACGCGCGACCCCGGCGAGGCATCGCGGGTCGTGGCCGCTGCCACGACCACTCCCGGGGTGCAGCTGGCGGGGGTGATGACCCATTTCGCCACTGCGGACGTGCCCGCCGACGAGGGCTTCTTCGCGCGCCAGCTCGTGGCGTTCGAGGAGTGGTCGCAGGCGGTGCGCGCGGAACATCCCGAGGTTCTCGTCCATGCCGCCAACAGCGCCGCTGTCCTGCGCGAGCCTCGCTCGCATTTCGACATGGCCCGCTGCGGGATAGCGGTATACGGCCTCGACCCGTTCAACCGCGACCCATTCGCGCACGATCTCGCTCCCGCGCTCACGCTCAGCTCGTATGTGGCGGAGGTCAAGCTCTGTCGGATCGATGAGAGCACCGGCTACGGCCGCCGGTTCGTGGCCCGCAGGGGCACGCACCTCGGTGTGCTGCCGATCGGCTACGGCGATGGTCTCAGGCGTGCGCTGTCGGGCGTCGCCGACGTGCTCATTGCCGGCTCGCGCCTGCCATTGGTGGGGACCATCAGCATGGACAACGTCGCCGTCGATCTCGGCCCCGATCCTGCGGCGATGGAGCTGTGCGGCGCTGAGGCGACCCTGATCGGCGCTAACGGCCCGGAGCGGATCGCCGCCGAGGAGCTTGCGGGGCGCATGGGCACGATCAACTACGAGGTCACCTGCGGGCTGTCGGCGCGGGTCCCGCGCAGCTACGTACCCTCGTCCGCGCCGCGGTCGTGAGCGAGACACGGCCCGGAGGGGCACTGCAGGCGCTGGAGGCGGTTCGCGCAGCGCTAAGCGGCGCCGAGGCGTGGCTGGTCGGGGGCGCTCCCCGCGACCGCGCGCTCGGGCGCGCGACCTTCGATCTGGACATCGTTGTCGACGGCCCACCGCAGGCAGCGGCGCGCGAGATCGCACGGGTCGCGGGCGGAGCCGCCTGCTTCGAGCTCTCCGAGGAGTTCTCGGGATGGCGGGTGGTAGCGCGGGATCGCTCCTGGCAGGTCGACGTGCAGCCGTTGCGCGGCGGCTCGCTGCCGGCAGATCTGACGCTGCGCGACTTCACGCTCAACGCGATCGCCGAACCGATCTCGGGGGGCGAGCCGATCGACCCGCTCGGCGGGCTGGAGGACCTGGCTGCGCGGCGTCTGCGCATGGCCTCCGCGCAGACGTTCGTCGACGATCCGCTGCGTGTTCTGCGCCTCGTGCGGCTGGCCCTCGAGCTCGATCTCGAGGTCGAGCCGCAGACGGCCCGCGCCGCCTCGCCGGTGGCTGTGCGGCTACGGGATGTGCCGGGCGAGCGCGTGTTCATGGAGCTGCGCCGCATCGTCGCTTCGCCGCGCGTGCTCGCGGGCCTTGCGCTGATGGACTCGCTTGGGGTCACCGGGGCGGTGCTGGGCGAGCTGGAGGCGCTGCGGGGAGTGGAGCAGAGCCGCTACCACCACCGCGACGTGCACGGGCACACGCTCGAGGTGCTCTCCAACACGATCGCCCTGCAGGCCGACCCGGGGAAGGTACTGGGCCGTGCGGAGCTGGCAGATCCGGTCGCGGAGCTGCTGCGCGAGCCGCTGGCCGACGAGCTGACACGGGGCGATGCGTTGCGCTGGGGGGCCCTGTTGCACGATGTCGCCAAGCCGCTCACCGGCGCGGTGCGCGCCGATGGGCGCATCACGTTCTTCGAGCACGACGCGCGTGGGGCGGAGGTTGCGCGCGCGGTGCTCGAGCGTCTGCGTGTGAGCGAGCGCCTGCGCGCGCACGTCGCCGGGCTCGTGCGCCATCACCTGCGGCTCGGGTTCCTCGTGCACGAACCCCAGCCGCTTGCGCGACGCGTCGTGTTCGACTACCTGCAGCACACGGCACCGGTCGAGGTCGACGTCACGCTGCTGTCGGTGGCCGACCGTCTCGCCACCCGTGGAGACCGCGCGGTCGAGGCGATCGACGCGCACATGCGCGTCGCGCGGCCGATGCTCGCCGATGCGCTGAGCTGGCGCTCGGATGGGCCGCCGGCGCCACTGTGGCGCGGAGACGAGCTGGCGAGCGCGCTCGAGATCCCTGTCGGTCCACGCCTGGGAGAGATCCTGCGCGAGCTGAGCGCCGCGCAATACGCCGGCGAGGTTCGCACCCGCGAGCAGGCGCTCGCGCACGCTGCACGGCTGGTTGCAGCCGGGAAGGTCTAGGCTTCGGCGATGTCCGATCCCGACTGCATCTTCTGCAAGATCGTCGCGGGCGAGCTGCCCGCGACGATCGTCGACGAAGACGAGCGCACGATCGCCTTCATGGACATCAATCCCGCCACGCACGGTCACGTGCTGGTGATCCCGCGCGCGCACAGCTCCGATCTGCTGTCGATCGATCCCGACGATCTCGCGGCCGTCGCGCTTGCCTCTCAGCGCCTGGCCCGGCGTATGCGCGAGCGCTTGGATGCCGACGGGGTCAACCTCGTCAACTCCTGTGGCGCGGTCGCCTGGCAGACCGTGTTCCACTTCCATGTCCACGTCATCCCGCGCTACGTCGAGGACCCGTTGCGCCTGCCCTGGACGCCCGCGCCGGGCGATCCGCAGGAGATCGCCTCGGCCGCGCAGGAACTGACCGACGTGCAGCGAATCTAAAGCGACCGCACCATTTCCGAGGCGGGCGTGTTCATGACGCATATGCGACGCAAATTCACGGCAATCCTGGGTGCGAGCGCGCTCGTGCTGCTCGCGCTGCCCGCCATCGGTGCTGCCACCCTCAGCGAAGTCGGCATCATCGGCGCTACAACGCCCGAAACCGTCCCCAGCTGCCCTGCCACTCCGTGTCTGGCTGTGAGCCGCACGACCGGCTTTCAGGTGAAGGTCGGGTCCATCAGCAATCTCCTGTCGGCGCCGCGCTCGGGCACGATCGTCGCCTGGACGATCTCCCTCGGAAAGCCGAACGCGACGCAGATCAAGTTCTTCAACACCAACGAGGGTGGCCCCTCCACTGCCGGCATCGCGATCCTGCGCCCGCAGAAGAAACCGAACCTCACCTACAAGCTCATCTCTCAGAGCCCGCTCGTCAAACTCGAACCCTACTTCGGCAAGACCGCTCAGTTCCCGCTCGAAACGACGCTGCAGGTCAAGAAGGGCGACGTGATCGCGCTCACCGTGCCCTCATGGGCCCCGGCCCTGGCGCTCGGCTTTGCCAACACGACCTCGTGGCGGGCCTCTCGTCCGAAAACGAGCTGCGCCACAACCTCCGCGCAGACGACCCAGACGACGGTCGGAACGAACGTGCAGTACGCCTGCCTCTACCGCACCGCACGTTTGACCTACAGCGCCACATTGATCTCCACGCCGTAGCGCGAGGATCTACCTAGGGCGCGCCGGTTCCGCCGGCTTCGCCCCCGCCTTTACTTTCGGTTTTGGGCGTTTCTTCTTTGGTCCCGCCCGCGGAGGTGCCGCCGGCCGCTTCGCGTTCCGGTTCGGAGCTGCTGCCGCCGTTCGATTCGGAGCTCGATTCGCTTTCGGAGGAGCTGGGTTCGCTTTCGCTGCCGGTTTTCGTTTTCGCGGTCGTGGATGTGGAGGTGGTCTGCGCCGCTTCTTTTTCGCCGCTCGTGTTCGTCGGCGGGGTGATTTCGGGGGTGCTCTTGGGAGTAGCGTCGGAGACGTTGCTCGAACCGCCGCAGGCGCTCAGTCCGACGCCACACCCAAGGGCCAGCATCGCCGCGGCCGTCATCGTCAGGACGCGACGTCGGCGCGGATCGGCAGCGGTGAGGGGGGAGGGATCGGCGCTCACGCGCTCACCCGGCCGCGGGAGCTCCGAGCGGACCCATGCGCCGCCCGCAGGTCGGGCAGTCGTTGAGATCCTTCTGCGCGAGCTGTGTGCACCATGGGCAGAAGCGCAGGTTCTCGACCGCCCACGGCAGCTTCGATCCTGAGGGCGCGAGCGGTAGCAGCTTGCCGACGATCTCGAGCTCCTCGCCGGTGTCACGGTCGCGGTAGATCTCCTCGGGCTGGGCCTCGATCACGATCTCACGCCCGCTCGCGGGGTTGCGCAGGCGGTAGCGCTGTTCTGTGCTCATGCGCGGCACTTTATCGGAGCCGCTGGACGCGGGAGGCATGGCGGTAGGCTCGCGGGCGAGATGCGCATCCTGATCTTCCATGGCTACCTGCTGGGTGGCACCGGATCGAACGTCTACAACGCGCGCCTCGCGGCTGCGCTCGTGGCGCTCGGGAACGACGTGCATCTGCTCTGCCAGGATCGCCATCCTGAGGAGCAGCCGTTCGTGGACGCTAGCGGTGACTGGGATACGGGAGCTCTGCGGGTGCGCGAGCTGCGCGATGAGAGCGCCGAGGCAAGATCGGGGGCCGGACGCTGCACGGTGTATCGCCCGGACATCGGCGACCTCTTGCCGGTGTATGTGGCCGACCGCTACGAGGGCATCGAGGCGCGAACGTTCGCCGACTGCTCCGAGGGGGAGATCGACGCCTACATCGACGCCAACGTCGCGGCCGTCGCGGAGGTCGTTGCGCGCGTGCGCCCTGAGGTCGCGCTCGCCAATCACCTGGTGATGGGTCCGGCGATTCTCGCCCGGGCGCTGTCAGGCCAAACTCCGTATGCGGTGAAGGTGCACGGCAGCGCGCTCGAGTACACCGTCAAGCCGCACCCCGAGCGCTTTCTGGGTTTCGCCCGCGAGGGACTCGCGGACGCTCGCGGGGTGCTCGTCGGCTCCCACCACACGGCCGCCAGCCTGTGGGCCGCGCTCGGGGACCCGGCGCTGCCCGCGCGTACACGTCTGGGTCCACCGGGCGTGGACATAGCCCGGTTCGTGCCGCTCGATCGGACACGCGCCGCGGCGGGGTTGGCGGCGCTGACCGCTCGTCTGCGCGCAGGTGCGCCAGAGAGCGCTGACCCGAAGACCACCGAGCCTGAGGTCTCGGCGAGCGCCTTCGCGCGCGATGAGTCGGCGGCGGCCGAGGCGCTCGAGCGCCTGGAACCTGAGAACGATCGTCTCGTGGCCTTCGTCGGCAAGCTGATCGTCAACAAGGGAGTCGATCTCCTGCTCGCGGCGTGGCCGCTGGTGCTGCAGAGCGCGCCGAATGCCCGACTCGTGGTCGTCGGGTTCGGAGCGGACCGCGCGCTGCTCGAGCGCCTGCTCGCGGCGCTGGCGGCAGGCGACCTGGACGTGGCCCAGAGCGCGGCGCTGCCGTATCTACGGGCATTTCTGGACGGCCTGCACGGAGACGCTCGTGCTTCCTATACAGACGCCGCGCGCGCCCTACCAGATCGGGTCGTGCTCACGGGCCGTCTCGACCACGACGAGCTCGCGAACCTGCTGCCCGCATGCGAGGCGATGGTCGTTCCAAGCACGTTTCCCGAGGCATTCGGGATGGTGGCCGCCGAGGCCGCCGCCTGCGGAGTCCTGCCGATCAGCGCCGCCCACAGCGGTCTGGCGGAGGTATCGAGCACGCTCGCGGGCGCCGTGCCGGAGGAGGTTGGCCCGCTGCTGTCTTTCCCGGTGGACGACGACTCTGTGGCCGCGCTGGCCGCGCGCGTGGTGGCGTGGCTGCAAATCGATCCGGTCGTGCGCGAGCAGACGCGCGCGGGTCTCGTGCGCACCGTGCGCGAGCGCTGGTCGTGGGAGGGCGTGGCCCGCGGGGTAATCGCCGCGGGACGCGGTGAGCTGGATGCGCTGTCAGAGCCCTGACGGCCGAAGGTTCGGATAGAGTTCCGGCGCTCATGCTTGGGGTCGAAGTCACGAGGGATTCGCCGCGTCATGCGCCAGCACGGTCGCGTAACGTCGCCCGCATGGCCGGCGCCGGTTGCGCGCTGCTCGCACTGGTCTTCGCCGCCGCCGGTTGCTCGGCCAAGCAGGGTCAGAACGCCGACGTGATCGTGGGCAAGCAGCAGTTCGTCTCCAAGTGTGGGTCCTGCCACACGCTCGCGCGGGCCGGCACCAAAGGTACGGTCGGTCCCGACCTCGACGAAGCGTTTCGCGGGGCCGTCGACGAAGCCCACGGCCGTTCCGCGATCCAGGGCGTGGTCGAATATCAGATCCGCGAGCCCAACCCATTCGGCGCTATGCCCAAGAACATCGTCAACGGTCAGACCGTCACCGACATCGCCGCCTACGTCGCCGGCGCCGCCGCCAACCCCGGCAAAGACACCGGCCTGCTCGCGAGCGCCGTCAAAGCCCCGGGCAGCGGCAAGCCTGCCGAAGAGAAGGCCGGCAAGCTGCAGATTCCAGCCAACCCGGAAGGCCAGCTCGCCTATGCCACAAACAAGGCGACCGCGACGGCCGGAGCGGTTACGGTCGAAATGCCGAACATGTCGGGCGTCTCCCACAACATCGCCATCGAACCGGGCGCCGGTGGCGCCACCGGCAAGGGCACACCGATCGGCGCCAGCAGCTTCGTCGCCAAGGGCACCGCCTCCGTAACCGTCACGCTCAAGCCCGGTACCTACACCTTCTTCTGTCAGGCCCCCGGGCACCGGCAGGCAGGGATGTACGGGACGCTGACGGTCAAATGACGGACGTGGACACGGCGCTGGCCGAAACGGGGATTCGCGCCGAAGGCGCGTGTCCCCCGGCTTCGGTCGGCGTCCTTACCGATCGGGAATCAAATGCGATCCCCGATCGGCCAGCACGCGTGCGTAGCACGCCACGCTTCCTGCGTCCTTGGCCTGCTTGATCCACGGCCGTCATTTGGGGCTGGTTCAGAACACGGCCCGAGCGATCAACACAACCGCGATCAGCACCACGAACACCGCCACCACGTAGAGCAGCGCGCGGAACGCCTCCTCCTCGCTGCGCAGCGGGTTGAGCACGATCTCTTCCGTCCTTCCTTGCGGCCCGTCTACCCAGGCCGGCCTAGAGGATGTAGACGGTGAAATACACCACGATCCACATGATGTCGACGAAGTGCCAGTAGATGCCGGGTATCTCGACGCCGCGGTGGGAATCGGGGGAGTAGTGGTCGCGGAAGGAGCGGATCGTGACGAACAGGAGCAGGCACAGGCCGATGAAGACGTGCGCGCCGTGCAGGCCCGTGAGGGAGTAGAAGATCGTCTGCTGGGCGGCGTCCTGGGGGGCGAAGCCGATGTTCGCGTACTCGTTGATCTGGATGAACAGGAAGGTGCAGCCGAGCAAGAAGGTCGTGAGGATGCCGGCCTTCAGCCCCCAGCGGTTGCCGTTCTTGATCGCGCGCTCGGCCCAGTGCAGGGTCAGCGAGGAGGAGACGAGGATCGCGGTGTTCACCCCCGCGACCTGCACCGGCAGATGCGTGCCGACGGCCGGCCAGGGGTCGCCCTGGGCGACGCGGATGAAGAAGTAGGCGGTGAAGAACGCCCCGAAGACCATCACCTCGGAGATGATGAAAAGCAACATCCCCAGCATCTGCGGGTCCACGCGCGAGCTGTGGTTCGCCGGCGGGGGACCGTGATGGTCGCCGTGGTCGCCGTGCGCGACCGCGTGGGCTGAGATGCTGGCTGCCTCCATCGTCGCGCTCTACTGCGGTCCTACGCCGCCGGCGTGGGTGTCGGAGGGGCGCTGGCGTCGTCGACGTCTACGACGACGTGCTCGACCGTCGCCGAGGTCGCGTGCTGCACGCGCCCGATCAGGTTCGAACGCATCCAGCCCGAGCGCTGGTCCGGGAGCGTGGAGATGACCACGTCATCGACCCTGAACAGCTCCAGCGCGTTCACCGCGGCGGTGTAGGGGTCGGGGTCGCCGGTCATGCCCGAGGCGAGCAGCCCGGCGCTCTGCAGCTTGTCGAGCATCGCGGCCAGACGCGCGCGCGCCTGGCGCGGCGCGTCACCGCTGCCGTCTTGCAGCGGCACCACGGCGATGAACAGTCGCGGGTGCTCGTCCTGCGCGGTCTTCGTGCGTAGGCGCTCGAGCAGCTCCTCGCCGCTCGAGGTCTTCGAGGCGATCACGAGCGTCACCCCGAACGGCAGCCCTTCGCGGTCGAGGTCGGTGACGACGTGCTCGACCGGCAGTCCCGAGGCGTTGTGGATGCGTTCGATCAGATCTCGGCGCAGCCACCCGGACTGGGTCACGGGGTGGGTGGAGACGATCACCTCGTCCGGGCGGCGTATGGCGATCGCGTCCATCGTCGCCAGGAACGGATCAGGATCACCGACTTCGCCGCTGGCGTGCATCCCCTCTTGGGCCGCGCGGGTCAAGGCCAGGTCGACTCTGATCTGCGCGGATTCGCGCACTGTCTCGTCGTAGATCACGAGACCCGCCGCGGGCTTGGTCTGGGGGACGACGAGCCGGAAGCTCACGTCCTGAACTGCCTGCGCGCGTGAGCGCACCAGGTCGAGCAGCTTCTCGCCGCCGAGCGTGCGGTTGGCAACGACCAGGATTTCCGTCATCTCGCCATCCCGCCCTTCCTCGCGTGTCTCGCTTGGGTGTCCATGCTCACTCGCTCGCCGCCAGGTGCACGCCCGGCGGGGCTCCGCTTGCCGTTCCCGCCGCCGCGCCGACCGTGGCGGGCGTCGGGCCGAGGATCGCGTGCACCGCGCCCGGCACGCCGTACTCGTATGGGCCGCCGACGACCGTGGGCACGCGGTCGAAGTTGAACACCGGCGGGGGTGAGGAGACCTGCCACTCGATCGTCATGCCGCGCCACGGGTTGGCCACCGCGCGCGGGCCCCCGCGCCAGCTGGTGACCATGTTGTAGAGGAAGATCAGCGTGCTCAACCCCAGCAGCCAGCTGCAGATCGAGATGAACAGGTTCAGGTCGGCGTACTGCGTGGCGTAGGTGGCCACGCGCCGGGGCATGCCGTCGAGGCCGAGGATGTGCATCGGCGCGAACGTGAGGTTGAAGAACACGAAGGTGCTCCAGAAGTGCCACTTGCCCAGGCGCTCGTCGAACATGCGGCCGGTCATCTTCGGGAACCAGTAGTAGACGCCCGCGAAGATCGTCATCAGCGAGCCGCCGAACAGCACGTAGTGGATGTGCGCGACGATGAAGTAGCTCGCGCTGACGTGGATGTCGAAGGGGATCATCGCCAGCATCACGCCGCTGATGCCCCCGAGCGTGAAGGTCGTCAAAAAGCCCAGCGCGAACAGCATCGGCGTGTCCAGATGCAGCACGCCGCGCCACAGCGTGGCCAGCCAGGAGAAGACCTTGATGCCGGTCGGCACGGCGATGATCGCGGTCGTGATCGCCATCGGGATCCGGATCCAGGCGGCCATCCCGGAGGTGAACATGTGGTGTGCCCACACCGTGAATCCGAGGACGATGATCGCCAGCAGCGAGAAGGCCATCATGCGATAGCCGAAGATCGGCTTGCGCGACTTCACGGCGATGATCTCCGAGATGATCCCGAACCCGGGCAAGATCATGATGTAGACAGCTGGGTGCGAGTAGAACCAGAATACGTGCTGGTACATGAGCACGTCCCCGCCCGCGCCGGCGTTGAAGAAGTTGAAGCCCAGCGAGCGGTCGAGGATGATGAAGAACTGCGACGCGGCGATGAACGGGGTGGCGATCACGACCAGCAGCGAGGTCGCGAAGTTCGCCCACACGAGCAGCGGCATCCGGAAGAAGCTCATCCCCGGCGCGCGCATCGTGATGATCGTGACCAGGAAGTTCAGCGCGGTCATGATCGAGGAGGCGCCCGCGAACTGCACGCCGAGTGAGAAGAACACCTGCCCGACCGGCATGTCGGTCGAGAGCGGCGTATACGCCGTCCAGCCGTCCGCGAAGGCCCCTCCGGGTGCGAGGAAGCTCAGCAGCATCATTATCCCGCCCACGGGCAAGAGCCAGTAGGAGAGGGCGTTCAGCCGCGGGAAGGCCATGTCGGGCGCGCCGATCATCAGCGGCAGCACGAAGTTCGCCAAGCCTGCGAACACGGGGATGATGAAGAAGAAGATGAGGATCGACGCGTGCACGCTGAACAGGCCGTTGTAGGTGTTCGCGTCGACGAACTGCGCGCCCGGCTGGGCGAGCTCGATGCGCATCAGCATCGCCACGAGGCCGCCCACGAGCAGGAAGAAGAACGAGGTGACGGTGTACTGCACCCCGATCACCTTGTGGTCGGTGTTGATGCGGAAGTAGTCCCGCCACGAGTACGCGCCGTGGCTGGAGTGATCCTCCGGGCGCGTCGGGCGCCCCGAGGCCCAGTAGAACCAGTAGTCGAAACCACCGATCCCGACCAGGAACATCAGTCCGGCGGAGATCAGCGAGACCGTCAGGATCGCTTCGCCGTCGATGAAGTGGTGGTAGCTGCCATGTCCATAGGACATGCGCACCAGCCAGGTCAGCGCGAACGCAAACGCCACGCCCAGCAGCATCATCCAGGCCGCGCGATAGAAGCCCGGAGCGCGCAGTTTCGCGCCGAGGCCCTTGCGCTCAGGGCGCTCGCCGAAGGGCGATCCGCTCGTGCCGGGACGGACGGGACCGGGCGCTTGGACCGTGCTCGCCATCAGCTTGCTCCCTCGGTGTATCGGCTGCTCATGCTCGCGCGCATTATCCCGCACCGACTCCCGCGACGGTGGCGGGCCCCGGCGCACTCGCCGGCGATGCCGTGGAGGCCGTGGCGACCGTCGAGCCCGAGCGCTCCTGCGCGGCCAGCCACGCGCGGAACCGGGCCGGCGGGACGACGTGTACGGCCGAGCGCATCAGCGAGTGACCGGAGCCGCACAGCAGGTTGCACACCACCGGGTAGGTGCCCAGGCGATCGGGCGTCGCGCGGTAGTGGGTCGTGATGCCCGGCACCACGTCCTCCTGCAGACGGAAGGCCGGGATCCAGAAGGCGTGGATCACGTCCTTGGAGCGCATGTTGAAGTAGACCGTGTAGCCCTTGGGCAGGTACAGCTCATAGCTCTTGACGGGCTTGCCCCCGGTGACCGAGGCGGGGTATTCGTAGTCCCAGAAGAACTGCTGTCCGGTAACACCGATCTGCACTTCGGGGACGCCCGCGGGTTTCTTCTCGTTGTTGTGCAGCACCACGAAGGAGTACGCCACGAGGCTCATCAAGAGCACCGCCGGGATCGCCGTCCAGAAGACCTCAACGCGCGTGTTCCCGTGGATCGGCGGGCCGTCCTTGAGCTCCTCGCCCGGACGCATGTGGAACTGCCACACCGAGAACAGGATCACCGTCACGACCAGCACGAAGATCGGGATCGAGGCGATCACCAGCACGTGGTAGAGCTTGTCCGTTTCCTTGGCCTGTGTGCTGGCCTGAACCGGGAACCAGTGGATCTGATAGCTCAGCGCGATACCCGCCGCGATCGCGATCAGACCCGCGATCGCCGCGGTTACGATGGCGCGGCGATTAGGCATGCCGTGCGTCCTTGCGCGCAGTGCGCGCACCGCTCGCACGCCATGCGAGCCGATGATCCGAAGCACTTGTCACTGCGATCCCCTCCATCACGAGGCGTGATCCTAATGGTTCGCGCCGATGCGATGTTGGGCGGTCTTCGTCGCGCGCGAGAACGTGCGATGGGGGGCCTTGACTGGAGACGCCCGGAGGACTACATTGAGACAATCGTTGCATGGATGTCGGATGGTGTTTTGTCCGCGGTGCGAACGGGAAGGAGCGGGGCATGGAGGTACGCGAGGGAATGAGCCCGACGGTCCTCACGGTGGGGCCGGGACACACGCTGAGGGCGGTTGCGCGGCTGATGTCCGAGCGCGCGGTCGGCGCGGCCGTGGTCATCGACCCGGACGGGCACGGTCCGGGCATCATCACCGAGCGCGACATCCTGCACTCGCTCGGCGCAGACCAGGACCCCGACAGCGAGACCGTCAGCGAGCATCTCACACGCGACATCGTCTTCGCCGCGCCCGACTGGTCGCTGGAGGAGGCCGCCGCGGCGATGGTCCGCGGTGGGTTCCGCCACCTGATCGTGCTCGAGCAGGGCGAGACCATCGGGGTGCTGTCGGTGCGCGACGTCGTGCGCTGCTGGACCGAGGACGGGGCGATCTGCCCGGTGCCCGTTAGCGCTTGAGGGGATGGGCCGGGTGGGCGCGCTTGGGAGGCGAGCCCGCACATGCTTTGAGAAAGCTGACGATGTCCTTGGCGGCGCTTCGCGCCGCCAAGGCGGGGTCGCGCATGCGCGACCCCGTGACGTGCCGCATGCGGCACGTCATTCAGACGGCGCATGCGCCGTCTGCGGAGCCGCACATGTGCGGCTCCGAGGAAGGGCCGCATGCGGCCCTTCCGGCCTTGTCGCATGCGACAAGGCCACCCAATCAGCCTTAATCGAGCATGCGGCGCAGCTCCGATCGGCTCCGCGATCGGCCGCGCGGCAATCTTCCGATCAATCCAGCGGAAGCTCGTCGATTTCGTGGCGCGTGTCTTTGATCCAGCGCCACACGCACACGAGCGTCAACAGCACGCCCACGACCGTCAGCTCGATCATCGTCGTCACGCCCACCAGCGCCAGCGTGATGCCGACGGCCGTCAGCAACGGCAGGATCGAGGGTCCGGGGAGATGGATCTCCTCGCCCGTCGGCGGTATCTCGGGGTCGAGCGGGCTCATGACACGTAGTAGGCCGCCACCACGAAGGTGATGCCGAACATGAACATGCAGATGCCGCACACGATCAGTCCCGTGCGGATGTTCTTGCGTGCGAGGCGGCGGGTCATCATTGGCGGGGGCGCATTCTATAGATGGACGTCGGCGACCATCGCGCAGAACAGCAGCGCGAGATACGCCAGCGAGTAGAGGTACAGCCGCAGCGCGCTGCGCCGGTCGGCCTTCCGATAGAGCAGGACCGCGCCCGCGATGAATCCGAGGCCGAGCGTCATCGAGGCGGCAAGGTAGATCGTGCCCAGCCCGCCCGCGCAGAACGGCAGCTGGGTGACCGCGTACAGCAACACCGTGTAGACGAGGATCTGCCGCCGAGTCTCCTCCTCGCCGCGCACGACCGGCAGCATCGGCACGCCCACGCGCGCGTACTCGTCCTTCATCAGCAGGCTCAGCGCCCAGAAGTGGGGGGGCGTCCAGAAGAACACGATGAAGAACAGCAGCACCGCCGTGCCGCTCACCGAGCCCGTGACCGCCGCCCAGGCCACGAGCGGTGGAACCGCGCCCGCGGCCCCACCGATCACGATGTTCTGGGGCGTGCGCCGCTTCAGCCACACCGTGTACACGAACACGTAGCCGAGGAAGCCCGCGAAGGACAGGCTCGCCGCGAGCACGTTGACGGTCAGCGAGAGCTCGAGGAAGGAGAGTGCCGCGAGCGTGCACCCGAACAGCAGTGCCGCGCGGGGCGCGATGCGTCCCGCCGGGATCGGCCGGGTGGCCGTGCGGGCCATCTGCGCGTCGATGTCGCGGTCGAACCAGTGGTTCACGGCCCCCGCTCCACCCGCGGACAAGTAGCCGCCCAGGCACGTGAGCGCCACGAGCGCCACCGAGGGATCGCCGGCGACGTACATCGTGGCGATCGTCGTCAGTAGCAGCAGCGACTGGACCTTGGGCTTGGTCAGTTCGACGTAGTCGCTCAGCACCCGGAACGTGCGCGGGGCCAAGCCGAGGCTGGGCGCGGCCTCGATCGCCGGGGCTGCGCCTGTGGAATGCGCGCTCATGCCCAGCAGATGGTACGGGCCGGCGTCGAGCCATGCACCGATGCCGCCGCGGCGCAGACAGGATGACGCGTCGGCTCGCGGCGGACTGCGAGCATGGGCGCTACACGCCCACCTGAGTGGCGCCGCTCGGCACGGTCGCCGCTCCGGGCGCCGGCACGCCCGCGCTGCCACGGCGCTCCACCTCGCGGCGGATGTCCTTCATCGGTTCGGCCGAACGCACCAGCGGAACCACGTCAAAGTTGTTCACCGGCGGAGGCGAGCTCGTGAACCACTCGAGCGTGTTCGCCTTCCACGGGTCCGGGCCCGCGATCGCGCCGTGCTTGAGGCTGCGCGTGGCGTTGACGATCGTCACGATCACGCCCGCCGCGAGGATGAACGAGCCGATCGTCGAGATCAGGTTGTAGAGCGCCAGGTTGCCCACGTTCGGGTACTCGTACACCCGTCGCGGCATCCCGTCCAGGCCGATCACGTGCTGGATCAGGAACGTCGCGAGGAAGCCGAAGAACATCAGGTAGAAGCTCAGCTTGCCCAGGCTTTCCGAGAGCATTCGGCCGGTGATCTTCGGGAACCAGTAGTAGATCGCCGCGAAGATCGTGAACACCGCGCCGCCCATCAGCACGAAGTGGATGTGCGCGACCACGAAGTACGTTTCGTTCAGCTGCCAGTCGACCGGGAACACGGCCAGGAACACGCCGCTGATGCCGCCGATGAGGAACAGCGCGATGAAGCCCACACAGAACAGAAGCGGCGTCGTGAATTCGATCGTCCCGCGCCACAGCGTCGCGATCCAGTTCAGCATCTTCACGCCCGTCGGCACGGCGATGAAGAACGAGCTGAGCATCACGAACACCAGCAGCGCGAACGGGATCGGCGCCGTGAACATGTGGTGAGCCCACGTCAAGAACCCGAGGAACGCGATCGCCACGGTCGAGGCCGCGATCGCCTTGTAGCCGAAGATCGGCTTGCGCGCGAACACCGGCAGGATCTCCGAGACGATGCCGAAGCCCGGCAGCACCATGATGTAGACCTCCGGGTGCCCGAAGAACCAGAACAGGTTCTGCCACAAGAGCGGCGAGCCGCCCTGGGAGGGGTCGTAGAAGTGGGTGCCGAAGTGCCGGTCGGTCAGCAGCATCGTGACCGCCGCCGCGATCACCGGCATCGCGAAGATGATCAGGATCGAATAGGTCAGCAGCGCCCACACGAACAGCGGCAGCCGCCCCCAGCTCATGCCCTTCGCGCGCATGTTCGCGACCGTCGCGTAGAAGTTGATCGCCCCCAGGATCGAGGACAGTCCCGTGAGGTGGATCAGATAGATCCACGCGTCCTGCCCGCCGCCGGGCGAGTAGATCGCGTTCGACAGCGGCACATAGCTCGTCCAGCCCGCTTCCGGCGGATTCCAGAACAGCGAGGCGTAGAACACCAGGCCGCCCGTCAGCAATAGCCAGTAGGAGAGCGCGTTCAGGCGCGGATAGGCCATGTCGCGCGCGCCGATCATCAGCGGCAGGAAGTAGTTGCCCAGGCCCGCCATCATCGGCACGACGAACAGGAAGATCATCGTCGTGCCGTGCATCGTGAACAGCTGGTTGTAGACCTGCGGCGTCACCAGCGTGTTGTTCGGCGCGCCCAGCTGCAGGCGGATCATCAGCGCCTCGACGCCGCCGAGGCAGAAGAACACGAACGTCGTGACCATGTACATGATCCCGATCCGCTTGTGGTCGGTCGTCGTGAGCCAGCTCATGAAGCCGCGCTCCTCGCGCTGGGCGCGGTGGGCGACTATCTGGGGGACGGGATTGGCTGCGACGGTGGCCATGTGCTGGGGTTCTCCTGAGTTACTCGGATGCGATTAGGGGTTCTCGACCTGACCGGCGCCGACCTGAGCGCCCAGTTTCGCGCGCGCCACCTTCGCGGCCGCGTTCGCCTGGGCGATCTGCTTCTTCTGATAGGCCAGCCAGGCTTCGAACTGGGCCGGCGGCACGGCCTTGACGGTGGCGATCATGCGCGCGTGACCGCGCCCACAAAGCAGCGCGCACTGACCGGTGTAGATGCCCGGCTTTTCGATCTTGAACCACGTGTAGTTGTGATAGCCCGGCACCGCCTGGAACTTGCCGCCGAGCTTCGGGATCCACCACGAGTGCACCACGTCGGAAGAAACGATGTTCAGCGTCACGGTCGTTTTCGTGGGCACGACCATTTCCTCATAGGAGTACGGCGCGCCGAGGCCATCCGGTTCGTTCGCGCCCGGGTATACGAACTGCCAGATGTACTGGCGACCGACCACGGTGATGTTCAGCGATTTCCCGTTCGGCGGCAGCTTGCGGTCGGCGGTCGCGTACAGCGTGCCCGTTTCGCTTTCGCCGATCAGGCTCGCGCCGGCGGCGCTCGAGTTCGGCGGGTTCTGGATCGAGCCCAGGCGGGCGAACGTGAGGATCGCGAGACCCACCAGGATCACCGCGGCCGCGACCGTCCAGCCGACCTCCAGCCGGGTGTTGCCGTGGATCTGCGCCGCCGTCGCGCCCTTGCGGGCACGGAACTTGATCAGCGCGTACGCCAGGCCGCCGATGACCGCGAAGAAGATCACCAACGCCACGACCAGGACGATCTTGTAGAGCGAGTCGATGTTGTCCGCGTTCGGCGAACCACCCGACTGGGGCGTGAAGAACGCAAGCGTTGTGGGGAGCACGTGGCCCAAGGCGCGCGGGATTCTATTCAGCCCCGGACGGGACGTGCTTGATGACGATTGCCACTTGGCCCCTCGTTCCCCTGAGAGCGCTCGAGCGAGAGGATCGACCGGTGGCCCCTACTTGCCCGAAAACCGCGTCTGGCGCTTTTCCGCGAACGCCATCGCGCCCTCCAGGAAATCGTCGCTGCCGGCCATCTCGCGCTGGATCTGCGCCTCCAGCTCGAGCTGCTCCTCGATGCGCGCGTACAGCCAGTTGTTCAGCTGACGCTTGGTCCCCGCATAGGAGCGCGTGGGTCCGGCCGCCAGCCGCGCCGCCAGCGCCGCGGCCTCCTCGCCCAGGCGCTCGTCGGGGAAGACACGGTTGATCAGGCCCCACTGAAGCGCTTGCGGAGCAGACAGGCGCTCGCCGAGCATCATCAGCTCGCTCGCGCGAGCAAACCCGACACGCGAGGGGACGAACAGCGAGGAGCCACCGTCGGGGACCAGCCCGATGTTCACGAACGCGAGCAGGAAGTACGCGCTCTCGCCCGCCACGATCAGATCGCAGCACAGCGCCAGCGAGCAGCCGATCCCGACGGCCGGGCCGTTCACGGACGCGATCACCGGCTTGGGCATCTCGCGGATCGCGCGCATGATCGGGTGGTAGCGCTCGGTCAACGTCTTGTAGACGTCCGGTCTCCCATCCGGCGTGGTCTCGCCGCCGCTTACGTCCTTCAGATCGGCGCCCGAGGAGAAGGCGCGTCCGGCCCCTTCGATCAGCACGGCGCGCACCGACTCCTCGTGGCGCGCGCGGTGCAGCGCCTCGAGCAGGTCCTCGCCGAACTGCCTGTTCCAGGCGTTCAGCGCCTGCGGGCGGTTGAGCTCGATCGTGGCCACGCCCTCGGCGAGCGACACGTTGACGGTCTCCAGTGAAGTGTTGGTGTCGCTCACGGCGTTCCTTTCCCGGGTTTCCCGGATAATCCCACGGGTGACGCCGAGGCGAGCAGTGATCGGGATGTGCGCGGCGCTCGAGCGGGCACGCTGGAGCGTGTGGGATCTGCGCGCGGCGCTGCTGCCCTACAACTACGTCGAGGCCGTCCAGCGCGCGGGCGGGCTCGCGCTGATGCTGCCCGTGGACTCGCACGTGACTGAGGACCCCGAGCAGGTTCTGAACATGCTCGACGGGCTCGTGCTCGCCGGCGGCGCCGACATCGATCCGTCCTCCTACGGGCAGAGCGCCCACACCGAGACCGTAGACACGGTCCCCGAGCGCGACGCCTTCGAGATCGCGCTCGTGCGCGGCGCGATCGAGCGCGATCTGCCCCTGCTGGGGATCTGCCGCGGCATGCAGCTGATCAACGTCGCTCTGCGGCGGCACGCTGCAACAGCACCTGCCCGACCTATACGGCCACGACGAGCACCGGCGGGTCATCGGCTCGTTCGACGGATCGGACCACGACGTGGCGTTGAGCGAAGGCTCGCTGGCCGCCCGCGCCGCAGGGGAGGTCGCGCATGCGACCAAGTCCCACCACCATCAGGGCGTCGATCGCTTGGGCGAGGGCCTGCTCGTGAGTGGTCTCTCCACGCTCGATCAGCTGCCCGAGGCGATCGAGCTGCCCGACAGGCGCTTCGTGCTCGGCGTGCAATGGCATCCCGAGGCCGACGCCGCCAGCACGGTCATAGGCTGCGTTCGTCGCCGCGGCCGCCGCGCGCACGCCGGCCACCCGAGCCGCTTGAGCAAAGCCGCATAAGCGATCTCCAGTCGACGGGCTGCTCGCTGGGCCGCTCATATACTCAGCCGCAGTGCGGCTGTCGAGAGTGATCAGGGCGGCGGCCTGGGGGGTGGTGGCGGCGGGAGTCGCCGCGCCGTTGGTGCGCAAGCGAGTCGCGGCGCCGCCGCTCGTGACCCAGACCGTCGCGTTCGCCGCGCCGGTCGCGCTGTGCGTGGCAGTGCGCCGCTCGCGCACGCGCGACGTGGCGGTGTGCGGGCTGCAGATGTGGGCCTACCTTGCCGCCTACAAGACGCCGCACGACGACGAGGAAGGGCAGGCACGGCGCGTGCACATCGACTACCCGATCGACATCGATCGTGCGCTCGGCCTCGGTCGGCTGCCGACGCTGCGCCTGCAGCGCGCGCTCGCCCAGATCGATCCCGGCAACGGGCAGCCGAGCTGGCGCGTGTTCGACAAGGTGCTCGTGTGGGCCCACTGGTCCTGGTTTCTCGTGCCCCACGGCTCGCTCGCCTACATCCTCTTCCGCCATCCCGAGAAGTTCCCGCGCGCGGCGGTGATGACCTACGCCGTGTTCGATCTCGGCGCGAGCGTCTACTGGATCGCCCCGACCGCCCCGCCCTGGTACGCGGCCTCGGAGGCCGGTCGCGACGATCACGGCGCGGAGGACGTGCGCCGGATGATGGTCGAATACGGCGAGCATTTCTGGAGAGACGGCTGGGGCCCTCTATACAGTGTGTTTGGAGGTAATCCCCTGGCTGCGATGCCCTCGCTGCACTTCGCCACATCCCTGATGGCCGCCCTCCTGCTAGCCGAGGCGGGGCCGCTCGCGGGTGCGCTCGGCGCGGCCTACACGACGGTTCTGGGGTTCGCGTTCGTCTACCTCGGCGAGCACTACGCGATCGATCTGATCGCGGGTGCTGCGCTCACCACCGCGGTGCGCCGGCTGGGGCCGCGCGCGGGACCTGCGCTGCAGGGCTTCGGGCGGGCGGTCGCGGCGCTGGAGGCGACCGCGCACGAGGCGCGGTGATGGGAAGGGGGGAGAGCGAACCGGAGATGGTGACGAACGAAGCGCAGGACAGCCTGCCACAGGACAGCCCGCCGTCGGGGGTTGTTGCCTCCTCGCACCACGAAGAGGAGATGCCGCGCGTGGTCATCACGCGTCGGCAGGCCATCGCGTTCGGACTGTTCGTGCTCACGATCGTCGGGTTCATGTACTTCGTGCTGCCCAAGCTGGCGGGGGTCGGCACGACGCTGCACCACATCGAGGACGGCGACGGCTGGTGGATCGCGATCGGCGTGGTGCTCGAGTTGGTCTCGTTCGCCGGCTACGTGGTGCTGTTCCGCGCGGTGTTCGTCGGCAGGGACGTGCACCCGCCCGGGCCGATCGGCTGGCGCGAGAGCTACCAGATCACGATGGCCGGTCTGGCCGCCACACGCCTGTTCGCCACCGCCGGCGCCGGTGGGATCGCGCTGACCGCATGGGCGCTGCGACGCTCGGGGATGGAGGCGCGGCTGGTGGCCTGCCGCATGGTCGCGTTCATGGTGCTGCTCTACGCGGTCTATGCCGGTTCGGTGCTGATCGACGGCATCGGTCTCGGGATCGGGCTGTTTCCCGGCGGCGGCTCGTTCGCGCTGACGATCGTGCCCGCGATCGTCGCCGCGATCCTGATCGCCGCAGTCGGTGCGATGGCGCTGCTGCCGAATGACATCGAGCGTCGCCTGCAGGGCTGGGCCTCTGGCTCCGGTCGTCTGGCTCGCTGGATCGCGCTGGGTGTGACCGCTCCCGCGCTGGCGGCGAGCGGCGTGCGCACCGCGATCGAGCTGATCCGCTCGCGCGACCCCGGCCTGCTCGGGGCTATCGCCTGGTGGGGGTTCGACATCAGCGTGCTGTGGGCGATGTTCCACGCGTTCGGCTCCCCACCGCCGTTCGCGGTCATCTGGATGGCCTACTTCCTGGGCATGCTCGGCAACCTCCTGCCCTTGCCCGGCGGCCTCGGCGGGGTTGAGGGCGGCATGATCGGCGCGTTCGCGGCGTTCGGCGTCGACTTCAACCTGGCGGTGCTCGCGGTGCTCTCCTATCGCGCGATCTCCTTCTGGCTGCCCACCATCCCCGGCGCCATCGCCTACTTCCAGCTGCGCCGCACCGTCGCGCGCTGGCGCGAGGAGCAGAGCGCACATCCGGCGCCCCCGACGCGCGGTGGTGACATGGAGGCCGCCGGCGTGCTTCAGGGCTCGTGACGGCCCACGCCACGAGAGCTATACTTTACAAAGTAAAGTGCATTGGGCCAGATATGCTCGTGGACGCGATCAGTCGAAGGTTGCGGCCTAGAACGGAGATGAGATGAGCAGCAGCGACATCGAGAACACGATCATCATCGGCAGCGGACCGGCCGGATACACCGCGGCGCTGTACACGGCGCGCGCGAACCTGAACCCACTGGTGATCGAGGGCTTCGCCTGGGGCGGCCTGCTGCAGCAGACGACCGATGTCGAGAACTATCCCGGGTTCCCCGAGGGGATCATGGGCCCGGAGATGATGCAGAAGCTGCGCGACCAGGCCGAGCGCTTCGGGGCGCGTCTTGAGACCGACCAGGCCGAGCGCGTCGAGCTCGCGAGCGAGCCCGGAGGCATCCATCGCGTCTGGGTCGGAGACGTCGAGCACCGCGCCCGCACGGTCGTGCTGGCGATGGGCGCCGAGCACAAGAAGCTCGAAGTCCCCGGCGAGGAGGAGCTGAGCGGTCGCGGCGTCAGCTACTGCGCCACCTGCGACGCGGCCTTCTTCAAAGGCGCCCCCACGTTGATCGTCGGCGGTGGGGACTCGGCGATGGAGGAGGCGATCTTCCTCTCCAAGTTTGCCTCCGCCGTGACCGTCGTGCACCGCCGCGACGAGTTCCGGGCATCGAAGATCATGCTCGAGCGCGCCCGCGAACAGGAGAACATCGAGCTGCTCACGCCGTACACCGTCAGGGAACTGCTCCCCGGCGAGAACGGCGCGCTGTCAAGGGCCGTGCTCGTGCACTCCCACACCGGCGAGACTCGCGAGCTGGAGATCACCGGTGCGTTCATCGCGATCGGCCACGAGCCCCAATCGGAGCTCGTACGCGGGCAGATCGATGTGGACGCCGAGGGCTACGTCAAGGTCGCCGGACGCTCCACGCGTACCAACCGCCCGGGCGTGTTCGCCGCCGGCGATCTCGTCGACCACACCTACCGTCAGGCGATCACCGCCGCTGGCTCGGGATGTCAGGCGGCGCTCGACGCCGAGTGGTACCTGCGCGACACGCCCGAGGTGCCGACGCCCGCGGGGATGCCCGAAGGGGATCTGGCCGAGGCTCAGTGGGAGCCCGTCGTCGCGGCCGAGACGCAGGAGGCCGCGTCCTAGCCTCGCGAGGCGGCGTCGTAGTCGAAGAACCCCGCGCCGCTTGCCCGTCGTCCCAGCCGACCGGCGCGCACGCGGTATCGTAGCTCGGGCGCCGCGCGGTAGCGCTCCTCGTGGTACTCCTGCCACAGCGAGTCGAGCACCGCGAGCACATTGTCCAGGCCGATCTCATCGGCCCACGCGAGCGGTCCGCGCGGGTAGTTGAGCCCCATCACCATGCCGGTGTCGATGTCCTGCGCCGAGCCGACCCCTTCGCCGAGCGCAAAGGCGCACTCGTTGATCACCTGGCAGACGATTCGCTCGAGCACTCCTCCAGGCTTGGGCCGCGCTTTGGCGCCGGCGCCGCCCTCGGTCGGGGCCGGGTCCGGGGGTCGGTAAGGATCGTTCGAGTAGTCGTAGTAGCCGCGTCCGCTCTTGCGGCCGTGACGTCCGGCGGCGACGTAGCGGGCAGTGATGGGCGAAGGACGCCAGCGCGGCTCACCGAAGCTCTGCTCGTAGAAGCTCTTGGATATCTCAAAGCCCGTGTCGACCCCGACCAGGTCCATCAGCTCGAACGGACCCATGCGAAAGCCGCCCTCGACGCGCACGATCCGGTCGATCGTCTCGATGTCCGCGATCCGCTCCTGCAAGATCCGCAGCGCCTCCAGGCCGAACGGGCGGTTGCAGCGGTTGACCAGGAAGCCGGGACCATCCTGCGCGCGGATGACCGTCTTGCCCATCGCCTCGCCCGTGCTGTGGGCCACAGCGAGCGCCCACTCCTGCGATTGCTCGCCGGCGACGACCTCCAGCAGTCGCATCACCGGCGCCGGATTGAAGAAGTGCATGCCGACCACGCGCTGCGGATTTGAGACGGCGGTCGCGATCGCCGTCACGAGCAGCGAGGAGGTGTTGCTGGCCAGGACGCACTCGTCCGAGACGATCTCGGCCAAGCTGCGTGTACAGCTCGTGCTTGAGCTCGAGCCGCTCCGGGGCGGCCTCGATCACCAGTTCGCATCCGGCCATCGCCTCGAGCGCATCGACCGGCTCTATCCGTGCGCCTGCCGCGTCGGCCTCCTCGGAGCTCAGCTTGCCTTTGGCCGATTCCTTGTTCAGACCGTCGCGCGCTCGCTGGACGCCGCGCTGCAGGGCCTGCTCGAGTGGGTCGTGCAGCAGCGTCCGTGCTCCCGAGCGGGCGGCGAGCTGGGCGATGCCCGAGCCCATCGTGCCCGCGCCCACGACGCCGATCGTCTGCGCCGGGCCGGTGATCGCTGTCGACGTTCCGGGCACGCTCGTCTCAGGCGGGCACTAGCGCGTTGATGCCCGTCATGCCCCGACCGATGATCAGCTTCTGGATCTGCGAGGTCCCCTCGTACAGAGTCGTGACGCGGGCATCGCGGAAGTAGCGCTCGACCGGGTGATCGTCGACGTAGCCCGCGCCACCGTGCACCTGGATCGCGAGGTTCGCGCACTCCAGCGAAGCTTCGGTCGCGTGCAGCTTGGCGATCGAGGTCTCCAGCGTGTTCGGGCGCCCCTTGTCCTTGAGGAACCCCGCGCGCCAGACGAGCATGCGTGAGGCGTCGGTCTTGAGCACCATATCGGCGATCATCGCCTGCACCAGCTGGAAGGAGGCGATCGGTCGACCGAACTGCTCGCGCTCCTTGGCGTATTTCACCGACTCCTCTACGCACCCCTGGCAGATGCCCACGCATCCGGCGGCGACGGAGTAGCGCCCGGAATCGAGCGCGGACATGGCGACCTTGAACCCCTCGCCGATCTGCCCGAGCATCTGATCGTCTGCGACCTCTACGTCTTCCAGCGCGATCGAGGCGGTATCCGACGCGTGCAGGCCCATCTTGTGCTCGATCGTCTGAGTTTGAAAGCCGGGCTGGTCGGTGTCGACGAGGAAGCACGCCAGGCCCTTGTGGCCGAGGTCGGGGTCGGTCTGGGCGAAGATCAGTGCCACGCGCGCGTAGTTGCCCATCGAGATCCACATCTTCGAGCCGTTGATCACCCAGCCCGTGTCGGTCTTGCGCGCGCGCGTCTTCTGATTCGCCGCGTCCGAGCCGGTGTCGGGCTCTGTCAGTCCGAAGCACCCGAGCCACTCGCCCGAGCAGAGCTTGGGCAGGTAGGTCTGCTTCTGCTCCTCGGTGCCCCATTTGAGGATCGCCGAGCACACCAGTGAGGTCTGTACCGAGATCACCGTGCGAATCGCCGAGTCCCCACGCCCGATCTCCTCCACGATCAGCCCGTAGCTGAGATAGTCGAGTCCCGCCCCGCCGTACTCCTGCGGAACGATCGCACCGAGGTAGCCCTGAGCGGCGATCTTGCGCACGAGCTCCAGGTCGAAGTGGTGGTTGCGCGCGTTTTCGCGGGTCTGCACGACTATCTCGCGATCGGTGAACTCTCGAGCGGTCTCGCGGATCAGGCGCTGCTCGTCGGTCAGGTCGAAGTCCATGCGTGTCTGTCTCCTCGTGCCCGCGCACGGGCTGTCGTGGTTTCCATCCGTCCAGCCTTACGTGGCGGCGTTCAGCTTCGGCGTGCTCCACGGCGCGTTCACGCGCCGCTCGATCTCTCGTGCGACATCGTCGATCGGCAGTCGCTCCTGCGCGAGCGTATCCCGGTCGCGCAACGTCACGGTGCGATCCTCGATGCTCTGGTGGTCGATCGTCAGGCAGAAGGGCGTGCCGATCTCGTCGTGACGGCGGTAGCGCTTGCCGATCGAGCCGCCCTCGTCGTACTCGGCCTGGGCCAGCATGCGCACGGATTCGTAGACCTCGCGCGCGAGCTCCGGCTGACCGTCCTTGCGGACCAGCGGCAGCACCGCCGCCTTGACCGGCGCCAAGCGGGGGTGAAGGCGCAGCACGGTCCTGGTGTCGCCCTCGACCTCCTCCTCGTCATAGGCGTCCACAAGGAACGCGAGCGTCGCTCGATCCGCGCCCGCGGCCGGCTCGATCACGTGCGGCACGTAGCGCTCGCCACTGGCCTGGTCGAAGTACTCGAGCTTCTGCCCGGAGAACTCAGCGTGCTGGGTCAGGTCGAAGTCGCCGCGGTTGGCGATGCCCTCGAGCTCCGACCAGCCGATGGGGAACAGATACTCGACATCGCTCGTGCCCGAGGAGTAGTGCGAGAGCTCGTCCTGGTCGTGTGCGCGCAGGCGCAGATGATCGGGGCGCAGGCCCAGCTCCAGGTACCAGTGCTCGCGCTCGGAGAGCCAGTGCTCGAACCACTTTTGAGCGTCCGCCGGGGGCACGAAGAACTCCATCTCCATCTGCTCGAACTCGCGCGTGCGGAAGATGAAGTTGCCAGGAGTGATCTCATTGCGGAAGGACTTCCCGACCTGCGCGATCCCGAACGGGGGGGACTTGCGGGAGAACTGCAGGACGTTCTTGAAGTTGATGAAGATGCCCTGCGCGGTCTCTGGACGCAGGTATGCGGTAGCTCCGGACTCCTTGACCGGCCCGATCGTCGTCTCGAACATCAGGTTGAAGTCGCGCGCGTCGGTGAGATCGCACTCCTCGGTCTCGCCGGGGTGCTTGGACGGTTTGCGCCCGCACGCCAGGTCTGACAGGTGGTCGGCGCGGAAGCGCTGTCCGCACGTGCGGCAGTCCACGAGTGGGTCGGTGAAGCCGGCGAGGTGCCCGCTTGCCTCCCACACGCGCGGGTGCTGGAGGATCGCCGAGTCGATCGCGACGATGTCCTCGCGCTCCTGCAGCATCGCCCGCCACCAGGCGTTCTTGACGTTGTTCTTCAGCAGCACGCCGTAGTGGCCGTAGTCGTAGGTCGAGCCCACGCCGCCGTAGATCTCCGAGGAGGGGAACACGAACCCGCGCCGCTTGCACAGGGCGACGATCTTCTCCATCGTCACGACGTCCTCGCCGGCGCCGACGATCGCGGATCCCTTCGACTCGGCTTGCGGGGGGTGCTCGCTCATCTCGCGCCGGATGGTATTCGACGCTTGACCCCCGCTCATTGCGGGCGTTCGAGCACTCCTCGAGCGCTCTGCTCACGGGGCCTCGCAGTGGGCGTCCTCAGGGCTCCGCCGACATGGGTTGACAAAACTTTTCGCTTCCCCCTTGACATACGCTAGAAACTGTGTTTTTCTTCATGGCAGTGGACGGTAGCCAACCCGATGGGAAGGGACTTCAATTGGGACCGCCGACCACAGGAGACGCACTCGTGCCGGGATCTGTTCGAGCGCCGCTACCCATACCTCTCCGGTGGCGCTCGAACAGGTCTCGGCACACGCCAGCATCGCGCCGGCCTCCTCGAGCGGGCGTCGCGGTCTGACCGGGCAGTCACGCCGGTCGGACCGCCACCCGCTCGCTCGCGTACTGTGATCGGCTCGCGCGAGCGCTGCGTGTAGCATCGCCCGCCGTGGCGCGCATCCTCATCGTCGGCGGTGGCTGTCGCGGCAGAGCGCTCGCCGCCCGCCTGGTGGCGCAAGAGGGCCATGCGGTGCGCATCACCACCCGCACCGAGTCCGCGCGCGCGGCGATCGAAGCGACCGGCGCCGAATGCCTGATCGGCACGCCCGATCGCCTGGCGAGCTTGCGCGGGGCGCTCGAGGGCGTGACCATCGCCTGCTGGATGCTCACCACCGCCCAGGGCGATCCTGCGCAGGTGCAGGCGCTGCATGGCTCGCGGCTCGAATCGTTTCTGAGCGGGGCCGTCGACACGACCATGCGGGGCTTCGTCTACGAGACCGCGACGAACGATCGGACGGCTCCTGATCCGATCCTCGCGGGCGAGCGGATCGTGCGAACGATCGCCGAGCGCAACGCGATCCCGATCACCACGCTGCAAACCGACGTCGCCGATTCCGCGATGTGGCAGGCGGAGGCGTGGGCAGCAATAGACGGGCTGCTGGCAGGTCGAGACGATCGCACGGACACGCTATCCTGAGACTAACTCCCAAAAGCCGATCAAGATTCACCAAAGCGCGGCTCTCCTCACGACGTTCGCGACGGCTGACCGTCGAGAAAGGACCACATCAATGACGCTGCATCTAGGCGACACAGCCCCCGACTTCGAGGCCGAGACGACCGAGGGCCACATCAAATTCCACGACTGGATCGGGGACTCCTGGGCAGTGTTGTTCTCCCATCCAAAGGACTTCACCCCCGTCTGCACGACCGAGCTCGGCTACATGGCCAACGCCAAGCCCGAGTTCGACCGTCGCGGCGTGAAGATCGTCGGATTGTCGGTGGATGCGCTGGACAAGCACGAGCAGTGGGCGAAGGACATCGAGGAGACGCAGGGCTCCGCGCCCAACTACCCGATCATCAGCGACGCCGACTTCAACGTCTCCAAGCTCTACGGCATGCTGCCCGCCGAGACTTCCGGCGACGCCGCCGCGCGTACGCCGGCCGACAACCAGACGGTCCGCAACGTGTTCGTGATCGGCCCTGACAAGAAGGTCAAGCTGATCCTGATCTACCCGATGACCACCGGGCGCAACTTCGACGAGGTGCTGCGCGTGATCGACTCATTGCAGCTGACCGCCAAGCACAAGGTCGCCACGCCCGTCAACTGGAAAGAGGGCGAGAAGGTCATCATCGCCGGCTCGGTCTCAAACGACGAGGCGAAAGAGACCTACCCAGATGGCTGGGAGGAGCCCCGTCCCTACATCCGGATCGTGCCGCAGCCGAGCTGACCAGCGTCCGCTAGGAAGTAGTCGGAAAAATCAGCCGTTGGCCAGGCGGGGGAGCACAAGCTCCCCCGCCCGCTCCAGCAGGCTCTCGAGGATTCGGGCGGTGGCGCCCCAGATGAGGTGCTCGTCGAGGATGTAGGCGTCGGTCTCGAAGGAGATGCCGCGGCGTTCGATGCGGGTGCGGGTTCTGGCGGTGCGCAGCGCATCCAGCGGGAACTCGAGTACCGCATCGACCTCGGTGGGGGAGGCTTCCCATTGCAGGCCGCTCGGGATCAGACCGACGAACGGATGGATCTCGTAGTTGGTGACGAACGTCGACACCCGCGGCAGCTCGCCCAGCAGGTCGACCTGAGCCTGTGGCAGACCGATCTCCTCTTCGGCCTCGCGCAGCGCCGTCTCGGAGAGGTCCGCGTCCTCCGCGTCCTGTCGACCGCCGGGAAAGGAGATCTCGCCCGCGTGGCGGCGCAGGTCGGTGCGCCGCCGTGTGAAGACCGCGTGCAAAGAGCCGCTCTCGGATGCCGCGAACAGCGGCACCAGCACGCCCGCCGCGATCGGACCAGAGCCGGCGGAGCTGTCGGTGGTGGAACCTATGAGCGAGCCGTATCTCAGGCGGCCATGTGGACGCGCTCGACTCGCTCGGCGAACATGACCTCGCCGTCCAGGGCGCGGTGCACCGGACACTTCGCAGCGATCACCAGCAGGCGCTCGGCCTGCTCCTCGGGCAGATCGTCAGGCAGGCGCAGGACAAGCTCGAACTTAGTCGGACATCCGCGCTCCGCCGGGTGGTACTCGACGTCGACCTCGACGTGACCGAGATCCCAGCCCTTGCGATTCGCATACATCTCCATCGTGATCGCCGTACAGGAGGCGAGGCTGACCGCCAGCAGCTCCTGCGGATCGGGCCCCGAGTCTTCTCCGCCACTGTCAAGCGGCTCGTCGACCGTGAACTGGTGCTCCCGTACCTGCACCGTGTGTTTCAACGTACTGCCGTCGCGTCGTGCCGTCGCTTTCATGCTGCCGGCCCACCTTTCGTATCGATCATCCGAGCCCCTCCGATCGACCCCTCGTTGCACATAAGCCTCTCACCCATATGGTACTCCCGCTCCGGTCCGATCATGTCGGATGACCGGCCCGGCACGGGCCGGCTCGAATGTCGCTCAGGCCCGGCTTGGACGGCGTGGTCGGCGGCTGGTTCGCGCGGACAGGCTAGGCGAGTGGGTTCAAGAGCAGGCCGGTGAGCAGCTTCGGGAAGAAGAACGTCGACTTCGGCGG
Organism: uncultured Solirubrobacterales bacterium; assembly: GCA_963714025.1. Classification (GTDB taxonomy): domain Bacteria; phylum Actinomycetota; class Thermoleophilia; order Solirubrobacterales; family Solirubrobacteraceae; genus Palsa-744. The sequence continues at coordinate 321,599 of OY970221.1, read as the reverse complement.
CATGTTCTCGCCGGCCGCCGACACGTCTCTGACCTGGGCGACCGGGGTCGGGCGCATGAAGAACGCCGCGTCGTAATCCCCGGAGCGGACCAATCGCAGCGCCTCCTCTGTCGAGCGCGCATAGAACAGCCCGTTCAGGTGCGAGATGTCCTCGTTGGTCAGTCCGAGCGCGCCCTTCAACAGCAGCGCCTCCAGCACCCCCGTGTCCAGGTGGCGATACGCCTGCGAGCGCCCCGGCAGCGCCGCGTCGGCGATCGCCTGATCCCTCAACGTCAGGCGCAGCGCGCGATCATGGTAGGCATCGATATAGCCCAGCTGCAGCGGACCCTCGCCGGGATGCGGCGCGATCTCCTCGACAGGCACCTCGGCGACGTCGAAGTCACGCTCGAGCGCCAGTCTGAGCGCTTGACGGCGATCCTCGTCGAGACGGCCAATCAGGCGGTGGGTGGGGAACACCGTCAGTCCCGGATCCTCCAGCGCGACCAAGCACATCAGGATGTAGCGATGATCGCCCTCGCCGCCCAGCTCCTGCGCGTAGGCCTGCATCGTCTCGTAGCGATGGTGCCCGTCGGCGATCAACAGCTCCGCGTCCTTCGTGGCCGCCTGCACGGCCGCGATCGCCTGTGGGTCCGTCACCCGCCACAGGCGGTGCGTGGTGTCCTGCGCGTCGGTCACCTCGCCCCACGGCGGCTGGACGGTCGCCGGCTGGAGCGCTGCCCACGCGGCTTGCGTCGGGTCGGAGTAGAGCGAGAAGATAGGGGAGACGTTCGCGCGCGTCGCCCGTGTCAAGCGCAGCCTGTCCTCCTTCGGGCCCGGGTGCGTGCGCTCGTGTGGGCGCACCCGTCCAGGGCCGTACTCTTCGATCCGCACCCGGCAGTAGAAGCCCCGTCGCGTCAGGCGACGCCCGTCGGGGCCGGTGTAGTCCTGGGTGTGCGCCCAGATCGCCGGCTCCGAGTCGCGCACGAGCGCGCCCTGCAGCTGCCATGCCTCCAGCAGGTTCGCCGCCGCCGCGTAGGGGTCGGGCTCTCGCTGCGGCAGATCGATCGCGACGATGTTGTGCGGCGAGCCGGCCAGCAGCGCCGCGCGTTGCTCTGCGTCGATCACGTCGTACGGCGGCGCGGTCACGTCTGCGAGCGGGCCTACGACAGCGGTGTCGTAGTGCAATGCGCGCAGGGGCTGGATCTCGGCCATGGGCGGTAGATGAGGCTAGCAGCGGGGTGACGCGTTGATGCCATAAGGCGTCCCATCGATATGGGAACATATGTTCGATCATGGCTCATGCCCAGTACCTACGCGAGAAGGCACGTTCGATGCGAATCGAGCGCCAGTTCACGATCGACGAGCTGGCGGAGCAACTCGCGCTGTCGCGCAGCACGGTCTATTACTGGGTTCGGGATCTGCCCATCCCGGGTTCGGGGTCTGGCGGTGAGTGGCCGGAGGCGGCCCGCCGCAAGGGGACTCTTGCGATGCAGCGCAAATACAGACTGCTGCGAGAAGAGGCCTACCGCGAGGGGCAAGAGAGCTTTGATGGGTTGACCATCGACCCGACGTTTCGCGACTTCATCTGTTTGTACATCGCAGAGGGATATAAGCGGAATCGGAACAGAGCGGCGATTGCCAACTCAGATCCGGCCGTAGTGGAGCTTGCCACTCGCTGGATACGCCGTCTCACGGACACGTCGCCGACATTCGTCATCCAGTACCACGCCGATCAAGACCTGAGCGCGCTCTGCGCTTTCTGGGGCAGCATGCTCGAGATCGATCCGAGCACGATCAAGCTGCTACGCAAGTCGAACAGCAATCAACTGGCCGGCCGCACTTGGCGTTCCGCTCACGGGGTTCTCACGGTCTGTGTGGACGACACCCTGTTCCGCGCCCGCCTGCAGGCATGGATCGATCGTCTACGCGATGAATGGCAGTAGACTTGGATGCCTACGGGGCGTGGCGAAGCCTGGTATCGCGCTCGGTTTGGGGCCGAGAGGTCGCCGGTTCGAATCCGGCCGCCCCGATGCTGGAGGGGGCGACGGAATCCTAAGCGCGCAAGATTGACTCTACTACTAGGAACCCTATATCGAGGGCGGTCCGTGAGTTAGTAGAGCGAATGTGGGCGACCACCCTCTGCTCCACCAGTCGCAACGTCGCCACGCTGGACTCTGTATGCCTGGGTGACAGGGTTCGCGGCTGTCCACGCAGCTCTGGCGATGCGACGGACGAAGTCCCGAAGGCTAACTTAGCCGACGGGCGAGCAGGTGCGTCTGGTTAGTGTCACTAGGCTCCATACACTCGAAATTCCGGGTGCGCGGATCGGGTATCGTGATGGCGTGCCAAACCCACGTAGCCCTACAGCTAGACTCCGAACGTCGGGCGCCTTCGGTCATCTGAGTCGCGGCGGACCGGGCGAGCCTACCTTCGCTATCGCCGACTTTAAGTCGCTTGCGTCTGCTCAACTTGTACCTCGAAAACTCACCGTGTTGTGCGGCGCGAACTCTTCCGGGAAGTCGTCCTTGCTCCAAGCTGTTCTCTTCTTTGCACAATCCTTCGGAGAGGCTTCGGTAGTCATAAACGGTGATCTCGTGCGTCTCGGGGAGGGCATCGATGTCATCAAAAACGGGTCGGACAGTACGACTGTCGAGGTTCGATTCGACGTAGACAAGCAGCTCGAAGGACAAGCAGAAACCTCTACCGAGCGCCATCGCCTGAGACTGACATTCGACTCACCCCCCGGCCGTTCCGGGCTCATGATTGCCGCGCTCTCTTTGTGGATCGATGACAAATGTCTCCTGGATGTGATGCGAACATCCAAACGCCCCGACATCGATGCTTACCCGAATGCAGAGATCCTCGCGGTGGTAGCGGAGGAGAACGACGAGCCTGACACCTACCTCTTTGTCTCGGGAGTGACGCCTGTTCAATTCGCGTACCGCGTTTCGTCTGAAGCACTGGCTCAGATCGTCTACGACATGGTCGAACGATCCGGCACAGGCCGACTCAACGTTCTTCATCAGATCATCGCGGATGCAGAAGATCCCGAGGATATCGTGAGCCTCCAAGCCCTCCAGCAACGCTTCGCCGATGACGAGATAATCACCCGCGATGATCCAACGCTAGCACCTGTTTTTGATCGCTACGCGGCGCTGTTGGTTCCCGACGGTTGGCTGGTGGTTCCGATCGCGGTACCAGCAGCGCGTGTGGCAAGTTTCTCCCAGGTGCGATTTGGCATGTTCGGAGTGCCTGACTACATACCGAAGCAGCTTGCGGAGACGCTAGCTGAAATGGTGCTCGCCCTCGATCGGGCCCAGCATATAGCTGGCGGCACGATCTACCTCGGCCCACTCCGAGACGACCCGCGGGTGGCGTATCCACTTGGCCATACTGTTGGTGGACTGCCCGTAGGTGAAAAGGGTGAGTTTACCGCGGCATACCTCCTCGACCACGGCACTGAATTGACAACGTACGGCACGCCTTCAGGCTCGATGCGGAACGCGGCTCTAAGCAGGGCCGTTATTGAATGGTGCGGGTATCTCGGGATTGCCGACGCCGTTGAGGTTGAGCCGATGGGGAAGATGGGACACCAGCTACGGCTTAAGGTCGGCGGTGAGCTGCGTGACCCAACCGCGATCGGTGTCGGTGCCAGTCAACTCCTTCCCGTCGTGGCACTAGTGCTTGGCGCTGAGCCTGGCGCGATTATCTTGATGGAGCAGCCAGAGTTGCATCTACACCCGAAGGTCCAATCGCGTCTCGCGGACTTTTTTATCCGAGCCCGCCCCGATGTACGCCTTATTATCGAGACTCATAGCGAGAATCTAGTCACGCGGCTGCGCCTGCGGGTTGCCGAGCAACAATTGTCGCCAGAGGATCTAAGTGTTCTGTTCGCGTCACAGAAGCCCGCGAACGATCAGGGGACTCTATATACGGAGTTTAGAGAATTGTCAGTAGGCGAGCTCGGTGACTTCGATTTCTGGCCCGAAGATTTTTTCGATTCGCTTGACCAAGACGCCTCGGCTCTTGCCAAAGCTGTCGCATCGACTATTAGGCGAAGCGACACGCGGCGAACGAGTAGATGAGCAGCACAAAGGTACTATGTGATCCGGCGTTGCTCATCCCGCCCGATAACGAGGAGAGCGAGTCGGCTGTGGAGTTTTGGAGTCGCCTCATCGCCTGGAATAATGATCGTCGCGTCGGCCTTGGGCCCATGGCCTATGAGTTGGTGACTGGCGCCTACACGGATCTTAATTGGCGGTCCTTTCAGCCGCCGATGTGCCCGGAAGCGCTTACCTCGGCCGCACGACGCGCGGTGTACGGACTGCTCGCGCGCTTGTTGCGTCCCTCTACAGATAGGGTTGTGACGGTGACCCCTGCCTTGCATCCGAGGCATGCCGCAGACGATCTCGTTGCGGAAGCCATCGCCCTCGACGCAGCGTTGCTCTACGACACTCCAATTCGAGCGATCGCGAGCAGCGTCTCGCATTGGATCGAGGCCGCCGACGCGGTCACATTTGACCCCCCGCCCCCTGAGCGACTGCCCATCCTTGTCGAGCCCCATCAACGTCTCGCCGCCGAAATTGACGATGACATTGCAACGGCACTGTTTGGGCATCGGGTGACGATCGTAGGCGGTCGGGCGAGTCCGCTGATACTTAGCGAGCTCTCGGAGCGTTTTAGACTCCCAACGAACCAAACACGTTGGGTGGAGGTTGACGGAAACAAGCGCCTGAATCTTGAACTTCTGAACGCGGTGCGGCCGGATCACGATATCGTGTTCTGCGTCACTGGCTACGTCTCTCACGCGGACAGTGAGAAGGTTATGGCACTTACTCGACGTCGCGGTGTCGTGACGAGGTGTATCGAGAAACGACGCGAGATTGTAAATGCTCTCATCGGCGCATTCTCTCCGTCCACGAAATAGCCTGGGTTACCGACGGTCCTCCAAGACGCAATGATCATGGACTGCGAGTACGTCCTGTGATCATGGGACTGCGAGTACGTCCTGGAGTGACGTCTGACGCGCGGGCACTCGAGCGTAGACACCTCTACCGAACGGCAGGCGATCAACCTAAGCCACAGAGATCCCGCCCCACTCCTCGGGCGCGACGTCGGCGATGGTCTGGGAGAACGTCCACTGATGCCCGGCGGGGTCCTCGGCGGTGTACTGGCGCTCGCCGTACGGATAGTCGGCAGGCTCTGAGACGATGCGCGCGCCGTGCGCACGTGCGTGCTCGCAGTGCGCGTGGGCATCCTCGACGCGGACCATCACCGAGTGGGTCACCTCGCCGGGGCGTGGGGGTCGGCGCTCATTGCGAACGTCACCGATGATCACGGCCCCGTCGCCGTCGCCGACGCTGAGTTGGGAGCGGTGGTTATCGCCGATCTGTACGCGCTCGGCGAAGCCAAACGCGCCGCAAAGCCACGCGACGGCCTCGCGCACGTCCGGATAGATGAGCACGGGGATGACCGTGGAGGCGGGAATCGAGCGGTTGGCCTTCACGGCTGGGCGCGGGAGGCAGTTAGACGAGCTGCTCGTCGGCGGACTCGATGACTCGCAGATGCTCGCCCACGCGAGTGATGCTCATGAGACGCTGGACCTGCTGTGAGCCGCGGGTGAGCGCGAGCATCTGTCCGCGCTCCTGAGCGCGATCGTGCGCGGCGAGGATGATGCGAAGCCCGGTCGAGTCGATGAACTCCAGCTCGTCGAGGTCGAGTACAAGCAGCGGCGCGGCATCGGACTCCACCTTCTCGATGGCCCCCTGCAGCAGCGGGGCGCTCGCCAGATCGAGTTCGCCGAGCAGGTGCAACACGACCCTGTCGGGCTCGCTGCGCACCTCGACCTGCAGGTGCTCGGCCTGCATGCGTCCCTCGGGCTCCACAGATCGATGTTATCGCAGGGGTTGAGCGCTCCGCCGCGCCTGGATCGCGTGCTCAGGACGAAGCGTGCGTGCCGGCCGTGGTCCCAGACCGAAAGTCGGGCTCCTCGGCGGGGCGCTCGCCGAGGCGTACCGCGAGCAGGGCCACGTCGTCGCGGAGCCTGCCCCTGGCTCGCTCGAGTACGGCGTGCTCGATGTGCTCGAGCGCGCCATCGAGGGATAGGTGCGCCGTTTGCGCGCACAGTCCGCGCAGTCCCGACTCGCCGAGCTGCTTACCGGCGCGACCGGCCTCGGTCACGCCGTCGGTGTAGAGCAGCAGGGTCTGCCCGGGATGCAGCTCGCCGTGGCGTTCGACGATGTCGATCGGATCGAGGACACCCAGCAGGGTGCCGGGCTCGCCGAGCGCGACCACTGAACCCTCAGGGTCGATCCGTAGCGGTGGCTGATGTCCTGCCAGCGCAATCGTCAGGCGCGCGTGGTCGGGCCCGGGCTCCATCAGCACCACGCATGCGGTGCACAGGTCGGCACCGGCGGGTTGCAGGCGCAGCGCGCTGTGCAGGGTGTGCAGCATCTCGGCGGGAGATTGATCGCTGAGCGCCGCGGCACGGAGGGTGTGACGCGCCAGGGCGGTCATGCCGGCGGCGCGGGGACCCTTGCCGCAGACGTCGCCGATGACGAGCATCCACTGGCCGCCGCGATGTTCGAACAGGTCGTAGAAGTCGCCGCCGACCTCGTTCACCTCGCCGGCGGGCGAGTAGCGCGCTTGGATCTCCACGCCCGGGATCGCGGGCAGGGACTCGGGGAGCAGGGAGCGCTCGAGGATGTGGGCGATCCGCGAGCGCTCGGTATAGAGCCGCGCGCGTTCGACCGCGGTCCCGGAGCGGCGTGCGAGGCGCTCGGCGAGGGCCAGATCGACGGAGGAGAGGCGACGAGGGGACTCGGAGGAGACGAGCGTGATTGTCCCGATCGTCCCGGTGGCGCCGATCATGGGCACGATGATCACCGCCTGCGGACCGACCATGCGCAGTAGCTCCATGTGCTCCTCGTCATGGGCATATGCGATGAGCGCCTCGGGCTGGATGTCGGTGAAGATGCGTGGCTCTCCCGTGCGCAACACCTCGGCGACACCGGTGGGATCGTCGAGCGCCGGCCGGTAGCGACGGTCCAGACGCTCGGCCATCGCGAGCTTGGCGGGATCGGCGTGGTGCACCGCCACGAGCTCGATCTCGCCGCGCTCGTTGAGCACATCCACGGCGCACCAGTCGGCCAGGCGCGGCACTGCCAGGCGTGCCACCTGCTGCAGCGTCTCGTTGTAGTCCATCGAGGAGGCGAGCACGCGGCTGGCCTCGGACATGAAGCGTTCGTTCAGTTGCGCGCGCTTGACCTCGGTGATGTTCTCGAACACGTTCACCGCGTAGGCGATCCGGCCGCTGTCGGGGTCGACGACGGCGGAGGAGCGGACGACCAGCCAGCGCTCCTCGCCGGTGGCGCGGACGATGTTGCGCACGAGCAGCGCCTGCGGATCCTCACCGGCGAACAGTCGGCGGCCGGGCATGCTCTCGAGGTCGAGCTCGCGACCCTGCTCGTCGAGGACCTGAAAGCGAGGCATGATCGTTCCCGGGGGCGCGTTCATCAGCTCGACGGGCGTCGCGACTCCGAGCAGATCGGCTGCCGCCTGGTTAGCGAACACGGTCCGGCCGGCCTCATCGACCACGGTCACGGCCTCGGCGAGCTGGACGAGAATCGCCTCCAGGCGCTGCTCCAGGCGCAACAGCTCGGAGATCTCGGCCTCGCGAACGGGCAGGGCCTCGAGATCGGTCCGATTCCCCTCTGGTCTGGACATGCGTGCGTCCCCTGCCCCGGTTTGCTCGTCAGCCGTGCGTGCGCATGGCATCCCCGACGAGCTCAGTATCGCACCGCATCACGGGGAACCGTCTCGAAGGAGTCGGCACAATCCTCGGAGCAGAACCAGTGGGTCTGTCCGTCCACCACGCGGACGATCGCCTGTGTCCGATCGACCTGCATCCCACACACCGGATCGGTCGCTCCCCGCCGACGCGTCAGCCCCACAAGCGCCGCGAAGGCGAGCGTTGCGAGCACGTTCAGCGCGAACATGTAATCGAGGGTCACTTCGCCGAAGACCTCCGCCCGCGTGGGACGCGTGCGGGGAATCAGCCCGGCGGCGTCGAACAGTCCGTCGACGATCAGCGCGGCGATGACGATCGTCACAAACATCAAGGCGACGATGCGCGCGGTGTAACGCGAGCCGTAGTACTTGCGGTAGGCGAGCACGATCGGCAGCACGATCAGATCGGCGAACACGAAGGCGATGACACCGCCGAACCCGATCCCGCCCGACCACAGCACCGCCGCCAAGGGGATGTTGCCGACCGAGCAGACGAAGCTCAGCACGGCCACGATCGGTCCAACGATGACGTTCTCCAGCAGGCGCCACGGTTCGGGGGCGTGCAGCACGAACAGGCGGTTGAAGAAGTCCTGTCCGAGCAGCCCCACGAACCCCGCGAGCAGGAAGCCAAGCGCGATCTCGCGGTAGAGCATCGCCCAGTCGTTGCGGAAGTTGTGCGCAACGTCTGACCACGCCTGCAACGAGCGCAGCCGCCCGCTCAGCCCGCCCTCGAAGTCCTCTGCGCCGGCGCTGTGGTGCGTGTGGCCGCCGTCGGCATGCGCGGCGTGCTCGCGGGCCTGCGCCTCCAGTCGGCGCGAGACGAACAGGCGCAGGAGCAGCGTCATGGTGGCGATCAGCACGATTCCGCCGATGAGCTCCGCGAGCGTGAACTGCCAGCCGATCAGCACCCACATGACGATGCCCAGCTCGACGACGAGGTTGGTGGATGCGAACTGGAACGCCAGCGAGCTCGCGGCCGAGGCCCCCTTGACGAACAGCGATCGCGCGATCGCGATCGCCGCGTAGGAGCACGAGGAGGAGGCCGCTCCGAGACCGCTCGCCAGCGCGACCGGACGCAAGCCGGCGCCGCCGAGTGCCCGCTCGATACGCGCGCGCGGTGCCCAGGCCTGCACCGCCCCGGAGATCGCGAACCCCAGCACGAGCGCCCACCACACCTGCCAGGCCATCAGCAGGGCGTTCTGCAGACCTTCCCAGGCTGTTTCAAGGGCGACCTCCACAGGCCCAGTCTGCTCGATCGCGTCTGGATGGGGCGCGAGATAGGGTGCAGGGGATGAGCGTTCGTGTGCTGCTCCTCTCCTGGGAGTACCCGCCGGTGATCGAGGGCGGTCTGGCGCGGCATGTGCGCAAGCTCGCCGAGGCGCTCGTGCGCCGGGGCGTGGAGGTGGACGTCCTCACCCGCGGGGCGGGCGAGGGCTCGGCGGAGAGCTCCATGGAAGAGCGCGGCGGGGTGAGCGTGTATCGCGTACCCGAGCCCGGCTGGCCGCGCGATCTCGACCGGTTCGTGGCGTGGGTGGAGCGGATGAACGACGACATGCTCGCCGCCGGCATGGCGCTTGCCGAGGGGCGCTCCTACGACCTGATCCACGGGCACGACTGGCTCGTCGCGCATGCCTCCACCGAGCTGTCCGATCGCCTGACGATCCCGTACGCGACGACCATCCACGCGACCGAGCACGGCCGCCACCAGGGCTGGGTGCAGGACGAGCCCCAAGCCCACATCCATGCCGTCGAGCGCGCGATGGCGCAGCGAGCCGCGCGGGTGATCGTCTGCTCCTACTACATGCGCGGCCACGTGGCGGATATCTTCGACATCGATGAGCGGCGCATCGCGGTCATCCCCAACGGGATCGATCCCGGGGACCTGCAGCCGGTCGACGACCTGGAGACGCTGCGCCGCGAGTTCGCCCGGCCCGATGACCGGCTGGTGCTGCTGATCGGTCGCCTGGTCTACGAGAAGGGCTTTCAGCTAGCACTCGACGCGCTGCCGGGGGTGATCGAGCGAGTCGGAGCAGTGCGCTTCCTGGTCGCAGGATCGGGCACGCACGAGGGCGAGCTGCGAGCGCAGGCGCAGCGACTCGGGCTGTCCGAGCACGGTGTGTTCCTGGGCTGGATCGGCGATGACGCGCTGCACTCGCTGTATCGCATCGCCGACCTGTGCGTGGTTCCCTCGATCTACGAGCCCTTCGGTCTCGTGGCGCTCGAGGCGATGGCCTCGGGGTGTCCCTGCATCGTCGCCGATACGGGCGGCCTGCGCGAGGTCGTTCCTCCTGGTGAGCGGGTGGGACTGCGCTTCAACGGCGGCGACGCCGAGCACCTGGGGGCGATGATCGAGCGGCTGCTGATCGACGGTGAGCTGCGCGACAGGCTCGTGACCGAGGCCTCTGAGCACGTGCTGCGCTTCGACTGGGATGACATCGCGCAGCGCACGCACGCGATCTACGACGAGCTCGCCGAGGCAAGGGTGCGCGAGGAGGCGAACCGAACATGACGGGCGTTGCGATCGAAGGGCTGATGCAGGACGACTTCCCGCTGACGCTGCACCACATCCTGCGTCGTCTGCGCCATAGCGATCCCCGCGCCGAGGTCGTCACGCTCGGCGAGGGTGGCGCGCGCACACGGATGACCTTCGCCGAGAGCGCCGAGCGGATCGACCGCCTCGCGCGCGTGCTCGAGCGGCTGGGCGTGCAGCAGGGCGATCGTGTGGGCACGTTCGCGTGGAACAACCAGCGTCACTTCGAGCTCTACTTCGCGATCCCGTGCGTGGGCGCCGTGCTGCACACACTCAACATCCGCCTCTTCGACGAGCAGTTGACCTACATCGTCAACCACGCCGAGGACCAGGTCATCTTCGTCGACGCCTCGCTCGTGCCGCTGCTGGAGAAGCTGGCGCCGAGCTTCGAGGGCGTCCGTCACTACGTGATCATGGGCGAGGGCGATCCGGGTGGCTTGCCGAACGCGCTGAGCTACGAGGAACTGCTCGACGAAGCAGGCGCGGGAGGGTACGACTACCCCGACGTGAACGAGCGCCAGGCCGCGGCTCTGTGCTACACGAGCGGCACCACCGGGAACCCGAAGGGCGTGCTCTACTCGCACCGCTCGATCAGCCTGCACTCGTCCGCCACGCTCATGCGCGACGCGGTCGGACTCTCACGTTCGGATCGAGTACTGGCGGTAGTGCCCATGTTCCATGCCAATGCCTGGGGTCTGCCGCACGGCGCCGCGCTCGCGGGCGCCGATCTGATCTTGCCCGACAGGTTTCTGCAGGCCGAGCCGCTGGCGCAGTTGATCGCCGCCGAGCGCCCCACGTTGATGGGGTGCGTTCCGACGATCTTCGCGGACCTGTTGCGCTACGCCGACGAGCATCCCGATCTCGATCTCTCGTCGCTCTCGAACGCCGCCTGCGGTGGCTCGGCCGTGCCGCGACAGCTGATGCGCGACTTCCAGGAGCGCCATGGCGTGCGCATATTCCAGGCCTGGGGCATGACCGAGACGAGTCCCGTAGCCACCTATTCGCGCCCGGACGAGACGCCGAGCACGACGACGCCTACTGGGACGATCGCGCCAGGCAGGGACGGGCGATGCCGTGGGTCGAGCTGAGGTTGGTCGGAGACGGCGACACGGAGGTCCCCTGGGACGGGCAGTCCACGGGCGAGATCGAGGTACGCGGACCGTGGATCGCCGCGCGCTACTTCCACGGCGATCAGGACGACGAGAAGTTCCACGCGGGCTGGCTGCGTACCGGTGACATCGCCTCGGTGGACGAGCGCGGGTACGTGCAGATCACCGATCGCTCCAAGGACGTGATCAAGTCCGGGGGAGAGTGGATCTCCTCGGTGGAGCTCGAGAACGAGGTGATGGCCCATCCCGACGTGATCGAGGCGGCGGTGATCGCGCGTCCGGACGAGCGCTGGGCAGAGCGCCCGCTGTGTTGCGTGGTATTGCGCGAGGGCTCTACCGCGGACGCCCACGAGCTCGCCGAGCATCTGAGCGGTCGCGTGGCGAAATGGTGGATCCCCGAGGAGTTCGCCTTCGTCGATGAGGTCCCCAAGACGAGCGTCGGCAAGTTCGACAAGAAGGTCCTGCGCGCGAGGCTCGCGGAGGGAACGCTGCCAGGGGCGCGTCTCGGTCGACCGTAGGGATCCCGCCGGCGCGCGATATCGTGGCGGCGTGGGTCCCGAGAGCCACCGGGCAAGCTCGGCCGCACGGCGCCTGAGATGGGCCGGGCTCGCGCTGCTGGGCCTGATGCTCGTGTTGATCCTCTGGTTGATCCCGCATGACAGCGCTGGCGGGCTGCCCTCGTCGCATGCGACGAGGGCAGCGGGGCCGCATGCGGCCCCACTCGGATCTCGCACATGTGCGAGATCGCCAGGCGGCGCATGCGCCGCCTGGAACGGTCCTGCACATGTGCAGGACCGTCGGTTGGCGCATGCGCCAACCGAACCGCAAATCGCCCGGCCCGATGGGGGGATCCCGGTTCGATACCGCCCGGTCGGGTGCGTGCGGCGAGGGCCCGCGGTCGATTACACCCACGGTCCGCGACGGCGAGAGGTCGCGCTCACCTTCGACGACGGTCCCTACCCGATCACGCCGAGCTTCGTGCGGATGCTCCGCGCGAACGGCGCCGTGGCGACGTTCTTCATGATCGGCGAGCAGGTCACCTCGCGCTATCAGGCCACCCTGCACGAAGAGCTGCGCAATGGGGATGCGCTGGGCGATCACACCTACACGCATCCGGATCTCGTCACGACCGGAGACGTGCGCGGCCAGCTGCAGAGCACGCTTCAGACGATCCGCTCGCGCAGCGGCTACACACCATGCGTGTTCCGCCCGCCCTACGGCGACTACGACAGCTCGGTCCTGCGCACCGCCGCCTCGCTCGGTCTGGCGACGATCACATGGGAGGTCGACCCCAGCGACTATGCGCTCCCGGGCAGCGCGGCGATCGGTCAGCGCGTGCTCGCCCAGGTCCGTCCCGGCTCGATCGTGATCTCCCACGACGGCGGCGGTCCGCGTGGACAGACCCTCGCGGCATATCCCGGGATCATCAGCGCGCTGCGTGCGCGCGGCTATCGGTTCGTGACCGTCCCCGAACTGCTCGGCTTTCATACGGTCTACCGCCGCTGTGTCCGCACGTGCGACGGTGCGGCCATCGCCGGACGACCGCCTCCCGGTTCGGTCATCGAACCGGGCTGAGCGCACTGTGCCGGTGCCGGAAGGGTCGCCGGACCGCGCACGAAAGCACCATCGAGGCTCGACGGATTCCCGACCAGCGGGAACGCGGTCGCCGGGGTGCGCTTGCAGACGTTCGTCCTCGGCTCGGCACTGCGATCACAGCGCGAGCAATTCCAGCTCGTCGAGTCGCATCGCCGCTCTCGATGCTCGCACGTTGTCGCCGATGATCTCCACCACTCCCGTCCGCTCGAGACGAGCAAGCGCATCACCTATCGCGCGCGGGTCCGCCTCGCCGAGCTCCCCTCGCGAGCGCGGCGAGCAGCCAGTCGTCAGTGCGATCGTCGCGGAGGATCTGCGAGACGAGCGCTCGCTCGAGCCGGCGCTCGCGATCTCCGGAGATCTGCTTGGTTTGATCCTGCATGGGAGGACTCCTTTCGTGCCGTGCTCCGGGCGGTGTCCGCCGCGCCGGGGCCTTAGGTGTCGGTAATGTGACCGATAGTCCGTAGACTAATAATCGTCGAGGCGGAAGGGTGGAGGCATGGCGATCCGATCATCTGCGCACGCCGCGTTCGGCAAGAAAATCCGCGCAATTCGCGACCGACGAGGCATATCGCAGGAAAGCCTCGCGTTTCAATGTGGTCTGGACCGGACCTACATCAGTGGGATCGAGCGCGGGACCCGAAACCCGAGTCTGACCAACATCCTGAAGATCGCCGCCTCGTTGGAGGTCAGCCCGTGGGAGCTGTTCGTCGATATGCCGGTGACACAGGGAGGGGTTCAGTCAGACTCGCGATGATGCCCGCCGGTTCTGCGGCGATCTCTCGGATGATCGTCGGCTGAGGTGCCGCCGGGAAGAGCACATTTTGCGATTTGCCTCCTCGAACCTCGCAAATCGCAAGACACGGCCCTACCGGCCGCCGCCAACGGGTCAGAGATCATCGACCAGCAGCTCCATCAGCAAGATGTCATGCCATCCCTTCCCATCGGGGTCGCGCTCGGCACGACGCATCACGCCTACCGGCTTGAACCCCACCTTCTCGTAGGCGCGGATCGCGGCTATGTTCGCGGTCGCCGGATCGATGATCACGCGATGGTGGCCGCGATCCCGTGTGAGATGGCAGACCACGAGTCGGACCGCGTCGGTTCCCAGACCGCGGCCGTGAAGGGCCGGGTCGAGGAACAGGTCGATCTCCGCGTGGCGGTACTTAGGCTCGGGCTCCTCGCGGAACTGGATCAGTCCCACGATCGCCCCGTCTATGAGGATCGTCAGACGTGTGGACTCGGGCTCATCCCAGGGGAAGCGCTCGCCGGGCTCATCCCACCAGTGCGCGACCTCCGGGGTTGCATGAATGCGACGCAGCTCACTCGCATCTCCCTCGGCCAGCGGACGCAGGGTCATGCCGCCGGAGCGTCCGTCATCTGTTTCGATCAGAGTGAGCTCGCGCGGCGCCGACACGAGATCGATGTTAGGCGGGTGTCGCGATATGCGCTTGGTAGGACAGCTCTCAAGACCTTCGACAAGGCTGCGAACCGTGCTCGACGCCTTCCCTGATGGCTTCCCCGGCCAGTCGCCTGGGCCTGTCGTCCGGCAGCCTGTGATGCGGAAGCTCGGCAACGGCGTGGTGCAGCGGGCCATCGTCAAGGCCCTGGTCGCGGCTGAGCGCCCTATGGGCCTAGCTGAGGTGCAGACAGAGGTCGAGAGCCTGCTTGGTCAGTCGGTGTCCCTGAACTCGATCAAGTGGTGCCTGTCTACTGGTGCCCGTGGTGGAAAACCGCGTTTCGAGCGGGTTGCCCGTGGCTGCTACCGGCTCATACGTCCCACGTAAGTCTACGACAGGCGACCGGAGCAGGTCAGCGGGTCTTTAGCTGGCCGGGTGCTTTGTGCTCGTGCCCGGCTCCAACAACACCATCGGGTCGAGGTCAATCCGGCTGGCGATGCGCTCCAAGCTCTTGAGCGTCAGGTTGCGCTCCCCACGCTCCACGCCACCCATGTATGTCCGGTGGACTTCGAGCACGTCAGCAAACGCCTCTTGACTGAGGCCCTGGGCTTCCCGATACGCCCGTAGGTTGCGGCCCACTGTCCGCTGTAGATCGCCTTCCACAGCCCGAAACCCTCTCCGGCTGCTACTTGACAGTCTACATACTTATAAGTAGCATCGCCCGTCCCACAAGGAGAGGACGGGGAGGCGGGCCGATTTCCGCTCGGCCTGCCTCCCCCTCAGATCACGGAGGCAGGCATGACCATGCAGCGACCAGTAGACAGCCCACGACCAAAACTTGGGCTCCGCTGGCCCCCGATCGGCCTCCTGGCTGTCAGCCTCGCCACGCTTGCCCTCGGTCTCCAACCCGGAGCCGCCCGCGCCGCCGCGCCGCTGTCGTGGTCAGCACCAGCCTCGATTGACCCCGGCCAGATGCTCACCGCCGTCTTCTGCCCATCGGCTCCGCCGGAAGCGCTGTGTATCGCGGCGGACAATGCCGGCAACGTGCTGACCTCGACCAACCCCACTGGCGGAGCCAGCGCCTGGCAGAAGACCAACATCGACGGCACCACGCCGCTGACCGCCGTCTCCTGTGAATATGAAGCCTGCGTCGCCGTGGACAACCTCGGCAACCTCCTGATCGGCCCCGGGCCGAGCACCGGGGGAACAGGTACGTGGAAAAAGGCCGCCATTGATCCCGGCAACGGCGGCCTGACCGGCGTGTCCTGTCCGTCTCGTGACATAGCCCAGATACAGTTTTGCCTGGCCGTCGATCACGCCGGTAACGCCGTGCTCTCTGGCGGCCCGGGCGAATGGAACAACACTCTGATCGACGCCCCTAGCGGCCATCTCACCGGCCTGTCTTGTACCGAATTCAGTGAGTGGTGCATCACCTGGGACAATCTTGGGAACGTCCTGACCTCGGGCGACCCGTATGAAGGTGCCAGCGCCTGGACGGTCGCGGCGGTTGATCCGGGCACTGGTATCACCGGCGGTGTCTGTCCAGCCGAGGATGTCATGACCCTGAACTATTGCCTGGCGGTTGACCAGGCTGGCAACGTGATGGCCGCCACCGAACCGACGGTTGGGGTCAGCGCCTGGTCGGTGAGCCATGTTGATGCCCACGGTCTGACCGGCGTGTCCTGTCCATACCTGGAACCAGGGCGCTTCTGTGCGGCGGTGGATGACGCTGGCAACGCCGTGACCTCCAGTGATCCGCTAGGTGGGGCCGTTGCCTGGAGCGTCACGCCCCTTGATCCCGGCACCAGCCTGACGGGCATTTCGTGTCCCTACGACGGCGGCGGCACTCTCTGTGTAGTCATCGACACCACTGGCGACGTGATCGTGGGGTCGAGAGCGAGCGAAGGACCGCCAAGTGAAGAAGAACCTCACCACGAAGCGCCCAAAGAAACCGGCGGAGGACAGCCGGTTATTGGTAACTCGGCAAACACGACCACCGGCTCCGGCAATGCTCCAGCTGCCACCATCAGCAAGGCGCAGATCATCGCCTCACTTGCTCAGCAGCTCACGCCGTCAGGCAAAACCGCCAAGATCGGAGCGCTAATCAAGAACGGCGGGCTGACGCTGCCGTTCAAAGCATTGGAGGCGGGGACATTTGCCGTCCAGTGGGACCAAGTGCCGAGTGGGGCGAAGCTCGCCAAGAAGATCACGGCCAAGCCGGTGCTAGTGGCATCGGGCAAGCTGACGTTCGCGGGAGCCGGGACAGGCAGGCTCAAAATCAGGTTGAGCGTGGCGGGAAACCATATGCTCAAGCACGCCAAGCGGCTGAGACTAACCGCGCGGGCCACCTTCACGCCGAAAGACAGCGCGCCCGCGATAGTAACCAAGGCGTTTGTCCTTGGCCGATAGCTAATGCAAAGGGGGGAAATAACCAGCGGGAATGCCCGCTTGTTCCGCTGTGCTTGGGTTTGGTCGAAGGATGCCGCCCAATTCTCTCAGCGCCCCGTAAGCGATATCCCGGCTCCCCTGATCGGTAAATTCATCCGTCTGACGACGCCACGACCACCACAGCCGAATTAGTTCGCGCCCACTGACCACTTGGAGCAGACCAGCAGACAAAATTTCATCCTCAGAGGCCCGGATCACTGCTACACGCTCTGGAGTGTCAGAGAATTGCGGGAAGCGGTGACGCAGCTCATCGTCAGTATCGACCAGCCAGCGCCGTTCGGCTTCAGAATACGGCAGCGCTTCGCGGAATGCTGCCAGCGGTGCGGCTACCTTGTCGGCGACAGCTTGGCGTTGGTCTTCCGGCACATCCGGAGACATACGCAAACGGCGCGACCCTGATTCGACATCCAGCACATAGCTAAACGAATCGTAGTCGGCCTCTCTCCAGCGTTTCCGAGGGTCACGCGGCGACTGAAATTTCCCCGGCTCGATCGACCAAGCCGCAGAACTTGCCGTCCAACCAACCCGCTTGCCCATTAGACCATAAGGATAAAATGCCGCTACAAGTTCTTTTGATGGCTCCGAACCCGGCTCGGACATACTGCTACTCCTATTTACACAGATATTATCTCATATCTCAGGGTTTGAGACAATAGACGCGGCGGATTGTGGCACCGCCCGAACCTTCAGCATGACGAAAGCCGCATACTCAAACTGATTACCGGCCGGAAACACACCATCCATGACAGTATGCCCGATAAGAGCGCCCTCGTCCTCCACGATGCTGTCACTGAGCCCGTACTCACGATTATCTCGAAGCAGCACGGCAGAATTGGGCACATAGATTAGTCGAAACGGCTCGGTGCCAAGCAAATCAACGGTGTCCTCAACCACATCGGCATTGTCCGCCAAAATGTAGCCCCGTGCGCGCAACACCGGAGCGGTGGCAGTCGGCAGGCGAACCCGGACGCGGGCTCCCAGGGCAGTTGACCTGTGCGGATCGTCAGGGTCAACGTAGGCCATGTTATCGACATAAATCCGCAGGATCACAACTTTGCTGCCTTTAGTTACATCCCTCACCGGATCATAGGTAGTGCTTGGCGGCCGGTCGCTTCGGCGACCGTCGAAGAATGTCCGCTCGTCGCCGTAGCTCGGCGTGTTGATGAATGAATTGAAAACCGGCCCGCTGTCGATCGCGCCGTAGCGGCCGTAGTTGTAGCTCAGACTGTTGTAGTCGTAGACCGGCCGGTCAGGATAAAACGTGCTGTAGCTAAGCAATGCTGAGTAAAAGAAGTCGTGCTCCTTGGCGAGCGCGAGAAGGTGGCCTGCAAGCTCGTCGAATAGCAGCCCCTCTGCCTTTCTCAGAGCTTCCCCGCTCCGTCGGCCGAACTTAGGCGCGACGTCGTCGCGACGCCGCATGACTTGGCCGCCTTTATGTTCGCCGATTCCGAGCAGTTCGGTAAAGCCTTCGCGGCGCTCTTTGGCGTTGGCGCGCTTGTCGGCCCCAACCCGGCTGATTGCGCGATGAAGGGCCGCCTCAACAGCTTCGCCGTAGTAGTCCGCTTGGCCGTTGTTAGGCGTCGGACACAGCGCCTCAGCCAGCTCGGCTAGTGCTGGTATTGACGTTCGCTTGATCTGCTTATCGAGGGCCTTCTCGCAGACGTGCTGCAAGTCCTCGATCAGGACCGCCTTGAATCGATCGTCGTAGGCCATCAGCGTATTTCTAGCGGATCGGGCTGCTCCATGCTCTGGAATTCCAGCGCAGTGGGCAGCCGCATGGTTTTTTAGGTAGCTCAACGATCCAGAGCCGACGAAAGGAAGCCATGCCAAACCTCGAACCGCGCCGACCCAGACACGCCCTCCAGTCAGACCAGCGCCTGAACGCCGAAATGGCTGATGCCGAGCGGCCTGGCTTCAATGCTACCGCCCGCATCCACTCCGGGGCCTTCGCGGCCAACACAGCGATGCACCATGCCGTCATGCTCTCTCGGGCCGCCGATACGGCCTTCGGAGTGAGCCGCATGGGTGAGGATCTGTATAGGGCGATACTCCTGGCCTACGGCGCTTTTGCCACGAATGAGATCCAACGCCTCGGCATCCATGACGGAGGGCGCTAATGACCCTCCATCAGATCATCCCGGCTGCGATAGCGCTCACAGTCGTCATCGGAGTAGTTGCCCGCTGGCGGCTACGGCGGCGGGCCGATCCGACGCTCGCAGAAGACCGGGCCGCTCCCTACCGCGAAGGGCTACATGCGGCCTTCCGCATACAGGCGGCTGCTCAGGAGCTGGAGCAGCAGCTTTACGCCGAGGCAGTCCGTCGCGCTGAAGCTGACGCGGGCAGTGAGCCGTGATGCCCGAGCACAGCAAACTCATCGAGCGGGTCATCGTCGGACTGGTGGCGTTCGCTGTGAGCACCGACGTACTTGCCACGGAGCTGCCGCGAGTAATGCCGTACCTCGTGGTACTGGCCGTGATCTTCGTGGTGGTGCGCTTGGTGCTTTTTAATACTAGGAAATGGTGAGTTTTGTAGGTCACAAATTACTGTGATGGTGGTGATCGTATCGGTGTAGTGAAATGCACAAGCCATATTGACGGGATAGCCGCTTGTGTTGTTAGCTAGAAGGTTCCGTTATTGCCTGTAAGCAGTAGACGGCCCGGTCGAGAGACGAACACAATTATCAGCAGAATGAGCCCTAATAAAAGGGCGTGGTGCTCTTTGTGTCCTCTTTCGCCGGTCCGGTGTGGACAGAAAGGAGGTCCAAATATGAGTAGGACTTATCGTCATGGTAAAGATCGGCGTCTCCGGGTGCGGGGTATTCGACGGCCGACCGACCTGCGCCGACTGGCACGGGTCTTGATCGAGCTGGAGCAAGCCAGGGCGGAAGCCGAGGCCGAGGCCGAACACAACAAACAGGTGAAGGCCAAGCGGGCCAAGCGCCGGACCGCAAAGCCTGACAACGGTTCGGCGGCTGGCGCGTGAGGTCGGTATCACTTACTTGGTATCGGTTGCGGTGGCCGCGTGAGGTAGAACCGGAGCAACTAACACAGGTTTTCCGACTGCTGGCTACGGTTGCCGGTAGCCCGGTGGTCATCGAGGCTATCGGTTCGTCTGGCGCGGTTGAACATCGTTTGGCACTGTCAGCGACGCGGGCCGAGAGCGTTGTTGACCAACTCCGGGCCGCGATCCCCGGTCTGGCGCTGGAAGCAGTAGGCACACGCCCGGCCCTATCCGCCAGTCGGGCCGTGGAGCTGCGGCTATCGACCAGGCGTCGGCCGCTGCGCACCGATGACATGGCTGGTGTCAGTCGGGCCATGCTCACGGCTTTGGCGCACTTGCGCCGGGGTGAGCGACTGAGTATTCAGTGGGTGCTCGGCCGGTCGCTGGCGCCGGTCGCTGTGCCGAATCGACTTGACGGCTTGGGTCGTGAGTCGTGGCTCGGTGCGCTGCTGCTGGCTCCGTTCGCTCCGCCACAACCGGCAGATGTTGAGCTGCGTAATGCACTGAGGGCCAAGCATTCCGAGCCAGGTTGGCAGGCTGTGGGGCGGGTAGCCGCGAAGGCGAAATCGGCGGGTCGTGAGCGACAGTTGATCCGCCAAGTTATCGGGGCGCTGGGCAGCGCTGAAGCGCCGGGTGTCAGCTTCCGGGTGCGCCCGATCAGCGCTAGCCGGGTGATCGTGGCGAGCGTGCCGCGCTGGCTTTGGCCGCTGCGGTTGAACGCCAGCGAGCTGGCTACCGTTTCGGCCTGGCCGGTGGCGTTGACCGGCGAGTTGCCAGTAAAAATGGTCGGTAGTCGTTTGGTGGCTCCCTCGGCCGCCATCCCGCGCAAAGGTAGGGTTATCGGGCGGGCGACGTTTCCGGGGCGGGAGCGTCCGTTGGCGCTGACGCCTACGGATTCGCTGCGCCACTTGCACGCGCTGGGGCCAACCGGCTCCGGCAAGTCAACGCTGCTGCTGAACCTCATCGTCCAGGACATCGCGGCTGGGCGGGCGGTGGTGGTTATTGAGCCGAAGGGCGACCTGATCGCTGACGTGCTTCAGCGTATCCCGTCCGACCGTATTGCCGATGTCGTGCTGCTTGACCCGACTGACACGGAGCGGCCGGTGGGACTGAATCCGCTGGCGCTCGGTGGTCGTTCACCGGAGCTGGCAGCCGATCAGTTGCTCGGGCTGTTTCACTCGCTGTATATCGCCCATTGGGGGCCGAGGACACACGACATTCTCGGCGCTTCTCTGCTGACGCTGGCCCGGCTACCGGGCATGACGCTGGCGGCGCTGCCGCTGCTGTTGACCGACGCCGGGTTTAGACGGCGGGTGTTGCCGCGTGTGTCTGACCCGATCGGCCTCGGGCCGTTTTGGAGCGGCTTTGAAGCGTGGAGTGAGGCCGAGCGCACGGCGGCCATAGCGCCGGTTATGAACAAGTTGCGCCCACTGTTGCTGCGTCCCGAACTGCGGGCGATCATCGGGCAGACCCGGCGGAGTTTCGATCTACGCCGGGTCTTTACGCAGCGCAAGATATTGCTTGTCAGTCTCAGTAAGGGTCTGCTAGGGCCGGAGACTTCGGCACTGCTCGGCAGTCTGGTCGTGTCGCAGCTTTGGCAGGCCATTCTTGGACGGGCCGCCATCGCACCAGAGCGACGACATCCGGTCTTTGTCTACGTCGATGAGTTTCAGGACTACATGCACCTGCCGTTGGACTTCGCTGACGCTCTGGCGCAGGCTCGCAGTCTGGCGGTCGGGTTTGTGGCGGCTCATCAGTACATGCACCAACTCGACCCGGCGATGCGTTCGGCAGTGCTGGCTAACGCTCAGTCGCGGGTGGCCTTTCGGCTGCCGAGCGAGGATGCTCGCGTAGTTGCCGCCGACAGCACTCTGACGCCGGAGGACTTCCAAAGTCTCGGGGCCTTTCAGTGCTATGCGCAATTGGTAGCCAAAGCGGCGGTTCAGCCGTGGTGCAGCGCCAAGACTCTGTTGCCCGGCAAGCCCGTCAGTGATCCCGCGGTGGTTTGGGCGGCCTCGCGTAGCGTCTACGGCGTAGACCGTGCCGAGATTGAGGCTGATCTGCACAAGCTGTTTGTTGGTCGCCGCCAAGCAAACGGTGATGACCTTTCACCACGGCGGCGGGACACGGGGGACGCTGTATGAGCACCTGTCGTGTCGCTAGTCGTGTCGCGTCGATGGCAGGGCTCCCCAAACCCTGTAGAGGGGCGGTATACGCCCGAACTTTGGCGAGGAAAGTCTTTGACTTGCCGTTACAGTCTTTTCCGCACGATGGGGGCGTGGGTCGGCGGCAGGCAGCTATTGGGTGGTCACTTGGGGGCCGGTGTTCGGCTGGGGTGTCGCTGCGTCGTCGGCGTGGGGGTAAACGTCGGCTCGCGCGGCGGGTAAGGCCCCCTGCAACCTCTTTCACTCCTGCCGCTTTGGTAACGAAAGAAAAGAATGGCGGTTTGGCGTGAAGGGGGCGGCACCAACACGTCCCTACGTTTCGGCGCGGGGGTTGGCGCAGCTCCGCGAGCAGCTGTCGGCGCGGGATCTGGACGTAATTCGGCAGGTGGGGGAGCTGCGGCTGATGAGTGCCCGCCAGATTCAGGCCGTCCACTTCTCTGACGCTGAGCACGACAGTCGGCAGGCCGCGACGCGCGCCCGGCAGCGGGTGTTGGCGCGCTTGATCCGTGAGCGGTTGTTGATCCGTTTGGAGCGTCGTATCGGTGGCGTACGGGCGGGCTCTACGGGCTTTGTGCTGGCGCTAGGGCCAATCGGTCAGCGCGTCTTGGCGTTGGACGGTGCCCGGCGGCGGTCGTATGAGCCGACGTTGCGGTTTTTCGATCACACGCTGGCCGTCTCGCAGCTCGTGGTAGATGTGGCGACGGCTTCAAGTCGAGGTTTGCTTGATGTGCTGGACTGCCAAGCCGAGCCGCGTTGTTGGCGGCAGTTCTCCGGGCCGGGCGGGCGGCGGTTGCTCCGCCCTGATACGTTCTTGGCGCTTGGTGTCGGCGAGTATGAGCTGCGCTGGTTCATCGAGATAGACCGCAGTAGTGAGAGCCTGCCGGTCATTGTCCGCAAGTGTCACCTTTATGCCGACTATTACCAATCCGGCACGGAGCAGACGGCGCAGGGCGGCGTCTTTCCCCGTGTCTGCTGGATAGCACCCGATGAGCAGCGCGCCGAGCGGCTACGTCGAGCAATCGCACGGGATCGCACACTGCCCGAGCGGCTATTTATAGTAACTACCACTGCCGGTGCGCTGGACATACTCCGTGGAGCGACAACATGAAACAGCGTTTCACCTTTATTATAAGTGTGGTACACTTAACAACACTATGGAGTATCTATCGGTTCAACGGGACAAGGGGCGGGCGTCTATGGCGGTGAGTGTGAAATCTGACAGTCCCGAAGGAGCCGCTGCCGTCATCTACCTACGGGTGTCCAGCAAGGAGCAGGCCGAGAAGGGGGGAGAGGCCGAGGGCTATTCCCTCCCAGCCCAACGGGAAGGCTGCAAGCGCAAGCTCGCAAGCCTGGGCGCTTTCCTTGATGAAGAGTTTCTGGAGCCTGGAGAGTCAGCTAAGACCGCCGACCGTCCCGAACTCCAGCGGATGTTGGCTTACATCAAAGAGCATCCCGTGAAGTATGTTGTCGTCCACAAGATTGACCGGCTGGCGCGCAACCGGGCCGATGACGTAGCGATCAATTTGGCGCTTCAGCAAGCCGGTGTCGAGTTGGTGTCTGTCAGCGAGAACATCGACCAGACACCCTCCGGTCTGCTGCTGCACGGCATCATGTCCTCGATTGCCGAGTTTTACTCGCGCAACCTCGCCAATGAGGTCATCAAGGGCACGGTTCAGAAGGCCAAGAACGGCGGCACGCCGGGACGCGCGCCGATCGGCTACCTGAACGTCAGGCGGATGAAGAACGGCCGCGAAGTCCGCACTGTCGAGATTGACCCCGAGCGTGGGCCGCTGATGGCTTGGGCATTCGAAACCTACGCAACCGGCGAGTGGACGATCCGCCGGATGGTCGATGAGTTGGAGGCGCGCGGGCTGACCACCGTGCCCGGCCCCAGGAGCCCCGGCAGACCGCTGGTTGTCTCGCACCTGCACAAGCTACTACGGCATCCCTACTACATCGGCATAGTGCGCTACCGAGGGGTGATCTACCCCGGCAAGCATCAGCCGCTGGTGACGCCGGAAACTTGGCATGAGGTTCAGAAGCTGTTGACCGCGAAGAACTACGCGGGCGAAAAGCAACGTCAGCACCCCCACTATCTCAAGGGCTCCATCTACTGCGGTCAGTGCGGCAGTCGCTTGATCGTCTGCCACGCCAAAGGTCGGGGCGGCACCTATCGCTACTTCATCTGCATTGGCCGTCAGATGAAGCGGACTGCCTGCAAGCAGCGCGCCATCCGCATCGAGCAGGCCGAAGCAGTCATCGCCGACCACTACGCGACGGTGCAGCTACCCGAGGCTGAGGTCGCGCGATTGCGGAGCTACCTCGGCGGGGAGCTGTCCAAGCTGCGGGCTGATGCCGAGCGCGAACGCGCCACCCAGGAGCGGCGTCTGCGCAAGCTGGAAGGCGAGCGCAAGAAGCTGTTGGATGCCCATTACGCCGACGCCGTACCGCTCGACCTGCTCAAGAGCGAGCAGGCGCGGATCGCCACCGAGGTCGCGGCCATCGAAGGCCGTCAGGTGGCTATTGAAGGCGACTTCAAGATGGCCGAGACCAACCTCCAACGTGCTCTGACGCGCGCCGGAGACTGCGAGACGGCTTACCGCGAGGCCCCGGACAAGCTGCGGCGGCAGTTCAATCTGGCTTTCTTTACGCGGCTGCTGATAGACGACGACTGCAACGTCACCGGCGAGTTGGCCGCGCCCTTCGATGTACTGCTGGGGGATGAGCTGCGGCGAGCCGCCGTAGTCCAGGCCGACCGGGAGCTTCAAGAGGCCGTCGAGGAAGCCCTGCGACAGCACGACATCGAGGGTTCGGGGGACGACGACCAGCGCCCACGCGAACCCAAACGG
The DNA here is from genome assembly GCA_963714025.1 of uncultured Solirubrobacterales bacterium. GTDB lineage: Bacteria > Actinomycetota > Thermoleophilia > Solirubrobacterales > Solirubrobacteraceae > Palsa-744. The sequence goes on along the minus strand of OY970221.1, from coordinate 296,738 downwards.
GTCCTCGTGGGCGCTGTATCGGCCTCCAGCCCTTCTTGGCGTGGAGGTTTTAGTCCGACAAGTTTGGTGCGGATGAGAGGACTCGAACCTCCACCGGGTCTCCCCGACACGGACCTGAACCGTGCGCGTCTACCAATTCCGCCACATCCGCTTGCGGTGGGCTGCGAAGATATCGCACCCGGGCTCGAACCCCGACCCGCGAGCCGGTCCAACCGCGACCGGTTTGCGCCGATCCGCACGAGCGGCACGCTCGGGTTCGTTCCCGGCGCTTTGCTAGCCTCGGTCGAGCTTTTGCGCGCCGCCATCGTCTAGGGGACTAGGACGCCGCCCTCTCACGGCGGTAACACGGGTTCGAATCCCGTTGGCGGTACTGACGGCATGGCCGTCGAACCCTTGGGTTCGGCTTACCAGGGCATGGATCATCGACGTTCGGCCGATCTCCTGCCGCACAGTCCGGGCACGTGAGAAATGGGCCGCGTCGTGGCGATTCACGGCAGCTCGAATCTTCTCGGGTCCTGTGCCGAGAAAACTCTGCAGCTTGGCGGTACACGACGTAAGTCCTCAGCACGAGCGTTCATCAGAGGGCGTGGAAGTGCTTGTCGCGAGCGTGTCGCATGTTTGGACTGGGCGTTGCTTTTGCCCTTGGTAGAGCCCATCCTGAGCGCTCGTCGCCGGTCTCGGAAAAGTAGGAGACGCGTCTCGACTTGTGGCCTTCGACCTATGAACCTCTGTGGAGTGCATGAACGGGCCTGGCGCCCGTTCGGGCGCAACGCCCGCCACTGGGCGCCGTGCTCTGGGGCTGGCGTCACTTCCATAGTCGAACAGGACGATTAGGCAGGAAACCGATGGCTTCGATCGAAAAAACGCGCGCGGCTACCCCGCGGCTGCGCCCCGGACCTAACGGGCTCCCACGCGGGCAGGTCACTGAGATTCAGCGCAGTCGGATGCTTACCGCGGCGGTCCAGGCCGTCGAAGAGGTCGGATATGCGCGGATGACGGTGGCCCAGGTCATCGGACGGGCGAAGGTCTCGAGGAAGACCTTCTACGACGTGTTCGTCGACCGAGAGGACTGCTTCCTGGCCGCGTTCGATGAGGCGATCGCACGGGGACGAGCACAGGTGGTCGACGCCTATACGCTCGAATCCGGATGGCGAGAGAGCATGCGTGCGGGCTTGGCTCGGCTCCTGGAATTCATGGACGAAGAGCCCGGATTGGCCAGGCTTTGCGTGGTCGAGGCCTTGGGTGCCGGCCCGCGGGTTCTCGAAAGCAGGGCAACGGTGCTCGACGAACTCGCGGAGATCGTCGATCGGGGGCGATCCGAGGGCAATGCCGCTCGCGAACCTCCCGAGGTCACCGCCGAAGGTGTCGTCGGGGCGGTGTTTGCGGTGATCCACACGCGCTTGTTGGAGGGTGGTAAGGAACCGCTGTCTTCACTTCTTGCGCCACTCATGAGCATGATCGTGCTCCCGTACATGGGGGCCCGCGCGGCCGGCAAAGAGCTGGCCAGGCCGGCGCCGGCGCCCCGAAGGGCAGGTCAGCAGCAGCGAGAGCGCTCGGGCAGCCGCGATCCGCTCGAGGGGCTCGAGATGCGTCTCACCTATCGAACGGTGCGCGTGCTCGTGGTCATCGGCGGCCGCCCGGGCGCAAGCAACCGCGAGATAGCCGAGGGTTCGGGCATCGCCGATCAGGGTCAGATCTCCAAGCTCCTGACGCGCCTACGACGGCTGGATCTAGTCGAGAACCGTGGCGAGGGGCAGGCCAAGGGAGCGGCGAACGCCTGGTACCTGACCGAGCGTGGGATAGAGGTCGAGCGGGCTGCCCGTCCTCGTTGAACGCTTGTGCTCGCCACCGCTCAGGCGCCGTGTACAGCGATGGCGGCTTTGAAGGCGTTCGCTCCCACGACCGGACCGCCGGTAACCTCGACACCAAGACCGCCGCTCGTGTTGCGAACCATCTGGCGAGCCAGCCTGCTGAGGCGAACGTGTGCCTTGCCGGTGCTGTGAGCACCTACTACGAACCTGGCGGATCCCAACCAGATCGAGTGCGAGCCGTGGCGGGGCTTTGAATGAAGCGTGAGCGTGCCGGTGCAGCTGGTCGCGGAGTGACAGTAGACAGCGATCTGCACGACCCCGCGAATGTTCATGCCGTCGAGTTGAGGCGTGGGGATCGTCAAGGTCGGAAAGACGTGGCGATGAGACACTCGAACCGAGCCGGGCGGGGGTAGGCCCTTGGTGCCGCCCGGGCAGATCGGCGTCGCGTCGGGACCGGTCGCGAGGGTCGCCTGAAGCATCAGTTCCTCGTTCGCGTTCGAGGCGAAACCGTCGTGGTTGGTCGTGTCTGTCGGCGAGAACGTGGCCCCATTGCCAACGCCGTTGTTGCGTATGAACGAGTCCATCGTCGCACCCGGAACGCCGCCGATCACCATGTAGGGGACTCCGGCCGGATAGGGCGGGGGGCCGTTCTGGGCAGCGACGAAGCCACCCTCCTCGTTGAAGGAGACGTAGTCGCCCTGAGCCACGCAGAGGTTGATCGGATCGTAGGAGCTGATGGTCGCGCCGCTTGCGCCGTCGACGCCGCAGACCGGTATTTCAAAGGCCTGGCTGGTCAGCGCGACTTTCGCGCCGCCGTCCGCCATAGGCGCCAACGACTGGAAGTGGATTTGGGTCAGGGGTGCGGGGCCGTTTGACTTCGCGCACCCCTCCAGGCGCACGCTCACAACCTGCCCTCCCACCGGGGCCGTCGGATCCCCCACCGGGAGCTGCACGTTCCAGAGTGCGCCGTCCGCGCCGTCGTGCGGGATGTGAAAGACCGAACCCGGGAGCGGCACATCGCTCCCCTGGTAATCGAGGTCGTTGGCAGTGTCTTTGATCGCGGGAGCCGTCAGGGGGCTGCCGAATGTCAACGTCGCCGCGCCGGCCGTTCCGGCGAGGAGCGCCAGCAGCACGGTCATCGCCCACGCAGCCGTGACGGCCAGACGCAGGATGCGACTCACGGCCGGTTCGACATCGATCGCGGGCGGTTCGTGCAGTTCTGGATGCAGTTTCGAACGGGCGCTCATCATCTATACGTCCATTCGATCGTTATACGCACAAGCTTGAGCGTTGGTGCCGGTGGTGGACCGCCGTTGGAGCCGATCCTTGGTCGCGGCGTGTCCCGCGATCGGCATCGCGTCGGATCAAGCAGGCGAGTTGCTGCGTTTTCTGCTGTGGCGAATCCTTGGTTTGATCTCGTTCGTCTTCGCTGTTGCGCTGACGGGATGGCTGCTGGATGGTGGCTTGGGGGCGGCCCTGCGCGGAGCGGGAAGCTCCCATCGAGAGCACCTCACGGTGGCATCGCTATCGGCTGCGATCGGCGGAACCATCACGGGCGCATGGGGGTTGGCACAGTCGACGGACGGGACTGTTGCAAGGACGCTTGTTGCATGCGCCTCCACGACCGCGGCGACGCTCATGTGGGTCCGTGTTCACGCGCGAAGAACGCGGTTCTATGTGCGGTTCGGCATTGAGGTCTACCGCACCGACAACACCACCGCGCAGGGTGTCGTTGCGATGTTCGAGTCACTGCACAAGCGACTGTTGTGCCGGTGGTGGCGAAGGCTGGTCTGGGGCCAACCTTCGGTGGCGCTCGAGATCCATCATGGCTCGAGGCGGTCGGTCTGGCTTGCCGTCAGCTGTCCAGCCGGGATCGAGACGACGGTGGAGACAGCGCTGCGTACCGCTTACCCCAACTGCCGTCTGTGCTCGGAGCCCGAGTCGCCGGCCAGGCCGCCGGTCGTACTGCGTTTGAAGAAGCAGGCCGGTCTCATCAAACGAGTCACCGCGCTGGACCGCTTCGAGCACCAGCGTCAGCCGACTGTCAATCGCGTGATGACAGTGATGGGAGCCTGTGCGGAGCCGGCCTTCGTGCAGCTCGCCCTGACACCCGCTCCGGTGTTCTTCGAGCGTTACGCCAAGCATCTCTACAGGCGCCACGAGGCGCGTCTGTCGCGAGAGCGCCGCGAGCATCTGATCGTGCGCGATCGCTCGATGATCGATGACGTGGAGCTGCGCGGCGGCCTGAACGTGCAGCACCGCCCCTTGTTCTTCGCCGATCTGCGAATCGTCGCTCCACGCCGTGTCACCTGTGAGCGGATCGCCTCCGAGCTGCGCGCTGTGCGCTCCGAGAACATGCTGGTGGAGCGTGGCACCACCATCCGCCATGGCCTCTTGGGCCTCTACAGCAAGCGGGTGCAGCGAGGGGAGGGCAATCCGCTGCCTTCGTTTCATCGCGGCGTGTATGCGTCCACCGAGCTCGCCGCCCTCTGGCAATTGCCGTCTGTCGAGTTCGTGGCCGTGCCATTCGCTCGCGCGGGTCTGCCACGTGTTCCGGCGCCACCGGGGATCCTGCGACCGAGCGGCTCGTACGGAACGCTGCGCGACGCGTTGGGCGCCGTCTCCATTCATCCGACGATGCGGCGACAGAACACAGCTGTTCCCGGCGCGGTCGATCAAGGAAAGTCCAGCTATCTGGTAGCCACGGTCGCTGAGGACCTCGACCGCGAACGGTGTTGTGTGATCGTGCTCGACCCCAAGGGCGATGCCGCGGAGGCTGCCGTGAGTCTTGTGCCGCCGGAGCGCCAATGCACGCTGCTTGACTTCTCGCGCCCTACCTGTGGTTTCAATCCATTGACGGTCGACGCGCCTGCGGACGTGATCGCCGACTACGTGGTTGCCGCGATCAAGGGCCTGTTCGACGACGCCGACATTCGTGCATCTTCGGATCGATATCTGCGCAACGCGATCATCGCGGTCCTCGCATACGACCGCTCCTCCACATTGTGGGATGCCGCCCGACTGCTGTCGGTCGGCGAGGAGGGCTACTCCTATCGTGCCGCGGTGGGCGCGCGACTACGCACGATGCCCGAGTTCAAGGAGATATCGGCATTTTTCACCGAAGAGCTGGTGGCGCAGCTAGCAGACTCCAGGAGTACGACGACGGCAAAGCTCGATGCGCCCGTCAACAAGCTCGCACGGTTGTTGAACTCTCCATCGATCAAGCGCATACTGCTCAACGACTCGCTGTCGGTCGATTTCGACCGGCTCATCGCCGAGGAGGGAGTCCTGGTTGTCAAGGGTGCACTCGGCGGGATGGGCGCAGGCAGCACCTCGGTGTTGATGCAGTTGCTCGTGGGCATGCTCGACGCCGCCCTCGCGCGTCAACAGGATCTGGTGCCTGCACACGAACGTGTTGCGGTGGCACTCAAGGTCGACGAGGCTCCGTTGGTTCTCAACCGCGGTTTTGCCGAGACAATGGCGCTGAAGCGATCCGCCGGCCTCGAGACGGTCGCATGCTGGCAGACGGACTCTCAGTGGGTCGATCTGCAGATACGCGATCAGCTGGACGCGCTGTTCGCGCATCGCGTCTACTTCGCGACATCATCGGCCGAGGACGCACGCGCGGCGGTGAAGCTGACGATGACCGAGTTCTCCGACGCCATCCGCCCCGACATCGAGCGCGTAGCCACGCTCGGGCATCCTGACGCACGACTGTATCTACCGAGGCATCGTGCGATCGCGAGCTGGCTGACGCCGGATGGCCGGCAGGCACCGTTCCTGGCCGAGACGATCCCCTTGAGCGTGGATCGCGAGCGCCTGCGACTGCACGCTACTCATCAGTGCGAACGCGGTGGACGCTATCTCGATGATCTGCGCCAGCCTCACTGGGAGGGCACACGTCGGGGGCAAAGCTCACCGGAATCCTCGGTTCCGTCCGACGAGCGCTCGCAGTCGGCCGCGAGCGCTCGCGCTGACAGCAGAGCTACAAGTCATGATCAGGCAGCTGCTCCCGATCGATCGGCGTCGATACCGACAGGATCGACCGGCGCTCAGCACTCCAGTAGCAAGCCTCAGGACAGCGGAGATGCTCGCCTCGAAGTCGAGGTGTCGGCGCATGTGCAGTCAGATCCGCCGGCGAGCATTCGGCGCGATCGGACCGGGCCCGATCCAGGTGTCGAGGCCCTTACCGACGGCTATCGCGAGCTGGTCGCGCTCGACGGGGCACACAGCGTACGCTGGGCCAAGCGCGTGCACGAGCCGCGGGCGCTGAATCCGGACCCGCTGGACCTCGAGATTCTCATGCTCGTGGCGAGCATGCGTCACGTGCTGAGCAGTCAGATTCACCGGCGCTTCAACCAGGGGCGCGCACCCACGACGACCCAGCGCCGCCTCAAGCGCCTCTCCGACGCCGGCCTGTTGCGACGGTTTCAGCTTTATCGTCGCGACGGTGGCGGTGTGCCGATGTGCTACCAGATCAGCAGGATGGGTCTCGAGCTGCTGCACGCTCACGACCGGGCGCAGGCCCTGCAAGTGGAGGATGTGATCGAGCCCTCGAGATCGCGTGCGAAGACTCCTCTCGCCGGGGGCGCATCACTGTTGCGCGAGGTCCGTCACGACCTGCGCGTGACCGGATGGGTGTTGGCGCTGGAGCGGATGATGGATGGATCGCGGGTGACGTTTCGTGGACGTCGAGAATCGATCCTCTCGCCTCCCCGAGGTCAGGGGTCGAACGGTCATTCGGTGCTCGGTCCGCTCGGCCTGGGTCTGCCGGGGGGACGAACTGCGCATGAGTTCGTATTCACGGATGCCACCAATAGGAGGGTGCCGGTTGAGCGTTTTGAGACGGTGCGTCCCGATGCGACGATCGAATTGGTGGGACGAGCCGAGACGAAGCAGAGCGATTCGGGCGTATGTGGACCCGATAGGCAGGGCGAGAGGAATTACGCGATCGACCTTCTGGTGGAGTTGGACGACCGCCTGCTCACTGGACGAGCCGCTGGGAAGCTCGAGCGCTACGACCATCTGCTCGCGGGCTGGTCGGTGCAGACCAAGCGCTACGGCGCAAGGCGCGGTGTGCGGCCGTTGGTCGCGTTTGTGTGTCGCGACCGTGCGCGCGCCCGGGAGTGCGCACGCAGAGCCGATCGACTCTTGACAGCGTGTCGCGCGTATGCCGGCGAGTATCCGTCCGACTGGGAGTACCCGGGCCGTGAAGGCATCCTGTTCGTGGCCGAGCGCGACGCCTACGAAGGATGCTCGCGTGGCTACCGGGTGCCGGCATTGCCGCCGGAGGTGCGCGTGTCCGCGGTCGACGGGGACCCAAGGGCGCACGAGCCGATCATCCGGTCTGGCCGGTTGCCGGGGTGTGATCCGGCCCGGTGAGCACTCGGCTCGGGGCCGATCGGCACATCGCTGCTGATTGCGTTGGCGCTGTAACGCCTACGCATTTACCCTGCCCGACGCGCCGTTACCTCCCGTCGGTTCGCATTCACCCGGCCGACAGCGAGTACTTCGACGCAGCCGCCCTCGCGCTGTAGCCGCACGTAACTGCGTCACCAGAGCACTCTGTTTGGCTTTGTGATCCCAAAGCCGTCCTCTGTCGAAGTCACTGCCCACAAAGAACGACAAAGAGCCGGGCCCGGAGCCCTGACGAGCGTTCTCGTGGACTACCATCGAACCCCTTCCTTCTTCGCATTTCCCAACCTTCAACTCACGCTCTGATCAATAGCTCCTTTACGGAGGCTCTACGTCGATCGACGCAACCCCCGTCGCCGATGGATGGCGACGTGCGTGCTTCCATCCCGGTCCGCGGTCTGAGCGGTAGGCATAGGCAACCACGCCTCCCCCAACAGGACGCTTTCGCGCCAAGTTCGTCAAATGGCGCGCACCCCTGATCAAGTTCCGAGACCCCTATGGGGTCTCGAGCTGCCATTCGCGATGAACGCACCTGCTCGCGGCTCTTGACGCGTCACGACGCCGGACCTAGAAGGAACCGCATGACCTTCGGGCGCCCGCCCGGATCCGGACAGGAGGAACTCACACATGACAAAGACCCTCTCGCCTTCGCCTGCGCTCTCACACTCACGTGCTCTTCCGCTCGCAACGGCGACAGCGCCATCGCGCAATCTCCGAGTGCCCGCCCATACGAACAACCGAGAGAATGTACGCAGCAGCGTCCGCGTCGCGCGTACCGGCAGACGATCTGCCGCCCATGTACACAGCGGACGCGATTCTCTTGGCCGCTATCGAGATCCCGCCGGCCGCGCTCGAGAGGTAATTGCGCGACGCAGGCGGGATGGATGTCTGCTGGTGGTGGATCGTGACGCACGAACACGAGGTGACGGTCGGCTGGTGGCGCAGCTCGCGGCAGAGGAGCCCGCCGTGAACGCGGCCCTGGTAAGCACCCTGTACTTGCGGGACCCCCAGCGGGGTCGTTGTCGTCGAGTAACGGCCGAAGATCTGGTCGGCAAGGTGCTGCCGGAAGAGGGCGAGAAGTCTTCGCGGTTGGTTTGCGATACCCAGGCTCCGCTGCGACACGGGATCGCAGCAGGGGATGTGCTTTATGGCCTGGAGCTGATGCGCACCGATTTCGCCGCAAGGGAGTTGCGCTGGTGTCGTCGTTCATGCCGAACCTCGTCGGCGTTGGCACCCGGTTCTGGGCCAATGTGCCTGCGCGAGGTGATCGGTGCGGTCGAAAGCTACGAGCCGGCTCTCGAGCATACGCGCAGAGCACTCGCTGGATATCGCCGGGACGCGAACGTATCGACGACTGCACTGCGTGCTGAGTTGGAGCGTCTGCGTGACAGTCCCATCGTTCTCAACCGCGAGTTGCGCCGGACAGTGCTCGCGGCGGTCGAGAATCGGGGACTCAGCCTCAGCGAGATCGCGATTCGCTGTGGTCGGATCAAGCGAGATTCCAAAGGCAACACGAGCGGCGAGACGAGCTGGCTGGCCCGGCGCGTCGGCATATTGCCAGAGAGTGGATCGGGCAGGCGCACACCCTGGATTCACAGCGATGTTCTGGCGCTGATCGCGCGCAACGGGCTTGGGATCAGTCCACGCGAGGTTGAACTCGGGTGAGAGGCAACCTGACGGCAGGCCCAGCTCTTGTTCGGCCCGAGCTCAGATCGGAGGTTCTCCCTGCAGCCTCGACCTACGTGGGCGACCGTCAGGGATTGACGCACGAGCACCACGGCCTCCCCTCCGGGAGCACACGGCCCATCCTCGTTGTCGAGTCCGATGCCGTGACGGCGGACAAATTGCTCGAGCAGCTCGCGAGCGACGGTTATCGAGTGGAGCTCGCCCGGTCCGCTGGGCATGCCCGGGCTCAGGCCGGATGGAGTCCGCCAAGGCTGATCCTGCTTGGTGATCTGCCCTGTGCCCAGGGTCCATTGGCCCTGCTGAAGGAGATCCGCGGGCCGGCCGCCGGGAGGTCGCTGTGGGGACAGGCCGTACCGGTCATCGTGATCGGAGCGAGCGTGAGCGAGCTCGACATGCTCCGCGCGTTCGAGGCCGGAGCCGATGACTTCTTGAGTCGCCCCGCGGACTACCTCGAGCTGCGTGCGCGTATACGGGCGCTCCTGAACCGGGTCGAGCTCGAGTGGGCGGTGAGCGATCGACTTACGGTTGGTGCGCTGGAGATCGACACGAGTGGGCATGTCGTCCGCTTGGGTGGTCTGCCGATCCGGCTACGTCGGCTCGAGTTCGATCTGCTCGTGCAGCTGGCCAGCGAACCAGAGCGTGTTTTCACAAAGCAGCAGCTGCTGCGCGCCGTTTGGGGATACAGAGCGTGCGGGTCGACCCGCACCGTTGACAGCCACGCCAGCCGTCTGCGCCGCAAGCTCGAGCGATTCGGCGGGCGCTGGGTGATCAACGAGTGGGGTGTCGGCTACAGGCTGCGCTGATCACCGGACACGGAGCGCCGTCCGATAGCGCATCGGATGGGCGAGACCCACAGAGCTTGACGAGCCGACCGGCTCGCCGAGAAAGACCGCGACGGCGGGCCCTGGGGCCCGCCGTCGCTCGTTAACCATCGAGGCCGGCGCGAGCGCCGGCCTTACAGAAAGGAGCGGCTGATCATGCCCTCATCGGAATACCCATCCGAACCCGCGGTGAATCCGCTTGCGCCCGCCGAACACCTGATCCAGTGGTGCACGAGCACCGCAGTGCACGTCCTGATCGGTCTCCTGATCGGTCTGATGGCCGCGACGATGATGCGCCGGCACCATCTCCGGTGGACATGGGCCGCGAATGCACTGATTCTGGTGGTGTTCGCTCGAAGGATCCTTGGTCCTGACGCGCTGACGATAGGTGTGGCAGCGCTCTTCGCCACCGTGCGCGGGCGGCGCTGGCACCGCGAAGACCTGGAGACTGGCGCGGATGTGGCTGATGCGGCCACGCGGCGGCTGGGGCCGCTGGATGCGTTGCGTCTGCTCACCCGCGGTATGCAGGGGCGACGGAGCGCGTCCCACGCGAGAAGCTGGTGGCATGGCGATCGACTGACGGTGGGGTACGAGGGAAATGCCCGCGCCGTGACGATCCCGCTTGGCGGCGCGACCGGTGGTACGCACACGCTCGTCGTCGGTGCGACACGCTCGGGCAAGACGGTCACGATGAGCTGGATGGCGGCCAACGCGATCGAGCGCGGCATGGGCGCGATCGTGATCGACCCGAAGGGAGATCACAACCTGCGCGAATGGTTGCGCGATGCCGCGTCGGCCGGCGAGCGACGATTCGTGGAATGGTCTCCACGCGGAGACACGGTCTACAACCCCTACGCCCGAGGCAGCGAGACCGAGATTGCGGACAAGGCGCTCGCAGGTGAGCGTTTCACCGAGCCGCACTACCTGAGGCAGGCCCAGCGTTATCTCGGTCATGAGGTGCGCGTGTTGAGACGAGCAGGCGTCGAGGTGGACCTGCGGACATTGGTCGAGCACCTCGACCCGTCGCGACTGGAGATGCTCACGCGGAGCTTGCCCGAATCGCATGCCCATGACGCACAGGCCTATCTTGATTCGCTTACGGCCCGCCAGCAGAGCGACCTCGCCGGGGTGCGCGATCGCCTGGCAATCATGAGCGAGTCGGACGTCGGACGCTGGCTCGATCCGCAGACGCCGAATGCGAATCATCTCGATTTGCTGGAGGCGGCACAGGCTCGGGCGGTGGTGTACTTCAACCTCCAGGCCGACCACCGACCGTTGCTGGCGCAGATGCTTGGAGCGGCGATCGTCGGGGATCTGCATGCGGTGGTCGCGGCGCTGCAGGGGCGACCAGAGTCCACCCTCGTGATGATCGACGAGTTCTCTGCGATCGTCCCCGAGCGGGTCGTCGGTTTGTTCGCCAGAGCCGGCGGGGCCGGTCTCAGCCTCGTACTCGGCACCCAGGAGCTCGCCGACATGCGGGTGCCCGGACGGGAGATGTTGCTCGAGCAGGTCGTGGGCAACCTGTCGGTTCTGATCGCTCACCGCCAGGTGGTTCCAGATTCGGCCGAGTTGATCGCCGAGATGTCAGAGACCACGGGTGTCTGGAAGACCTCTCGAAGCGGCGATGGCAAAGTCACGCGAACTCGCGATCTCGATCGTGCTCTGCGCGCGGGCCAGATCATGGGCCTTGGACAGGGCCGTGCGGCCGTGATCGCCCTTGCTGACGGCGGTGGCGTGAGCATTGCGCGGATGCTCTCGGTCGCATCTGCTCGCTGAGGACCACAAGCGCGTCATACCAGCAAAGAGGCGGTGGTCCCGGTCGGGACCACCGCCTAGAACTCGACCAGGAGGACATCGATGACCAGTAGAGATCCCGCGCTCTCGCCCGAGCGAGCAGCGCTCATCAGGTGGACAGCGCAAATGGGCGCTGTCACTGCGCATGCCTTGGCGGTTGCCGAGGACCTCTCGCCGGCCTCTGCAGGCAGACGCTTGCGGGCCGCCGAGCGTGCCGGTCTGCTCACCTGCAGTCGGCCATTGACCAAACGACCCGCCCTGTACACGGCAACACGAGCTGGGATACGCAGATGCGGGCTGCACGGGCTCGATCCGTGTCGCGTGAGCATCGCGGGCGCCTCGCACCTGATCGCATGCGCATCCGTCGCCGCGGCGTTGCAGCGCGCCTATCCCGATCATCGAGCGCTCGGCGAGCACGAGCTGCGACGCGAGGAGCGTGAGCTGGGTGTCGCACCGGCCAGCGCCCAGATGGGCATCGGACCGTTCGGTCGGCCGCTGTTGCATCGTCCCGATCTCGTGCTGTGGCCGAAGGAGTCAGCGGACGGTCTACCGATCGCGGTTGAGGTCGAGCTGACGATCAAGGCGCCGAGACGTCTGACGGACATATGTCGCGCATGGGCTCGCTGTCGTGGGATCGCCGGAGTGTTGTACGTGGCTCCAGCGAACGTCGCGCGCGCCTTGGGGCGGGCGATCTCGCGCGCTCAGGCCCAGGAGCGGATCGTGGTGGTTGGGCCTGAGACGCTGCTCTTGGACCCGTCGGTCGCGTTCGGCGCAGAGTACGAGCAAGCCAGCCCCGAGAGTACCGTCCCAAGCAATCCGTAACTTGGTCGTCGGGGGGGTTGAACCTCAAACGATGGAGACGTGAACAATGGCCTACTTCAGCATCAATCGAGTCGTACTCGTCGGGCGTCTCACGCGCGATCCCGAGCTGCGCAACCTGCCCTCCGGCGTCAGTGTCTGCGGTCTGAGGATCGCGTGCAGCTCGAGTCGCAGGGACGCGGAGGGTGGCTATCAGGAGCGGCCCAACTACTTCGATGTTAGCGTCTTTGGAGGCTCGGCCGAGAGCGTCAGCCGCTACATGCGCAGGGGCAGTCGTGTCGCGATCGATGGCAGGTTGGAGTGGCGCGAGTGGGAGACCTCAGAGCAGCAGAAACGTCAGGCGGTGAGCATCGTCGCCGACACGGTCCAGTTCCTGGACTCGCCCGGCGCGCAGCGCGACGAGCACGGAACCGGAGGAGATCTCGACGGCGAGGATCGCGAGCTCGTGGGCGTAGGAACGAGCGCTGAGGACACCGAGCTGGTGTTCTAGTAGCCCGGCTGAGGATCGTGATCGGGTAGCACGGCGGGGATGCCTTTTCGGTGTCCACCGCCGTGTCCATCTATCTCGCTGTGGGTCCGCGCGGGCCTTTTGTGTTTAACGAGGCTGTCGGGCGAGAGCTCCCAAGCCGGTTTGGGCAGTCGTCTGCGCTCAGCCGGGAGGTCGCAGAGCCCAACGCGATTCGCTCCCATAGAGCTGCGGAGGGAGCGGCCGCGTAAACTGCCGCGCTGCGGCCGTCAAGGCGGTACGCCACCTGACAATCAGCCTCGTCAAGGAGCTTCGACACGGTGCCAGTGAACACCCAAGCGATCGGCAAGCAGTACGAGCCCACGACATATGCGGTGGGCCGCGAGAAGATCAAGGAGTACGCTCGTGCGGTTGGAGAGACCAACCCGATCCATCTCGACGTGCAGGCCGCTCGCGACGCCGGCTATGCGGACGTCGTGGCGCCGCCGATGTTCGCGGTCGTCTACAGCGCACCCTCGGTTGGTCCACCGATCTTCGATCCCGAGATCGAATTGAACTTTGCCCTGATGGTGCATGGTGGGCAGGAGTTCGAGTGGGGGGCGCTGGTCGTGGCGGGCGATGAGATCACGACGATCGCCTCCGTGAAGAACATCTCAGAAAGCGACGGACGCGGCTACTACGTGTTCGAGTCGATATCCACCAACCAGCGTGGCGAGCAGGTGTGCCGCGGCACCTGGACCAACATCGTGCGAGGAGTGTGATCAGCGAATGAGCGATCTACAGGTTGGCGAGGACATTCCCGAGGTTCGGGTCACGCCGGACAAGTACCTGACCGCCCGGTACGCCGGTGCGTCGGGCGATTTCAACCCGATCCACATCGACGAGGAGTTTGCCCGCGCGGTGGGCCTGCCCGGACGGATCCTGCACGGACTGTGGACGATGGCCCAGGTCGCGCGGGCCCAAACCGAGGCCGCGGGCGGCCCGGAGCACCTCAAGCGGTTGTCGGTGCAGTTCCGCGGCATGGGTGTGCCAGAGCTGGAGATTGTGGTCAAGGGCACCGTCCGGGAGTTGCGCGAGGGTCGGCTGGTCATCGACACCGTCGCCGAGCAGGCCGAGAAGCAGATCGTGCGCAACGCGGAGGCCGAGCTTCAGATCTGAGCGCCCGGATCGGGGGGTTGTGCCCGGCAACCTAGAATCAGGTCGATGCAAGCCCTGACGGCCCGTCAAGAGACGATCCTGCGCAAGGTGGTGGAGGGCTATCGGCGTACCGGGCAGCCGGTTGCGTCGAAGTCGATCGCGGCCGATCCCGAGCTCGCTTGCCGTGCCTCTACGGTGCGCAACGAGCTGGCCCTGCTCGAGGAGCAGGGTCTGCTCGCTCACCCGCACGTCTCGGCCGGCAGGGTGCCGACCGACGCTGCACAGCGATATGTGGTCGATCGGATGCTCGCCTCCGGCGATGGCCTCCCGGCGCTTGAGCGAGGCGCGCGACTCGAGCTATCGTTGATGCGCCGCGAAGTCGAGGAGGCGGTGCGCACGACTACCGAGACGCTGTCCGAGGTGACAAACCTGCTCGCTGTCGTCTCGGCGCCCGCCTTGACCACCGCGAGCATCAGGCACATCGAGGTGCTCGCGCTGCAGTCGCGAGTGGTCGTGGTCGTGATCATCACCTCTACCGGTGGTGTGTCGAAGATGCTGGTCACGTTCGATCACCCGGTCGACCCGGGTTTGGTCACGTGGGCGGGGGAGTACCTGAACGAGCGGCTGCTCGGCACGGGCCTGGGGGCACGCATGCTCCATCAGCGCCTGATCGATCCCGGACTGTCGGCTACCGAGGTGGAGTTCCTGCGTCGGCTTGCGCCCGCGTTCGGCGAGATCGATCCGGAGGGTGAGGACGCGCTTTACGTCGAGGGCACCGCGCACCTGTTCTCGACAGGGATGATCGAGGACACCGCCCAGGTCAACGAGCTGATGAGCATGCTCGAGCGGCGGGTGGCTTTGCTGCGTGTGCTGCGCACGGCGCTGGGCGAGCAGGGCGTGTATGTGCGAATCGGCCGTGAGAACGAGATTCCGGCGATGCACTCTCTCGGGCTGGTCGCGACCAGCTACGGCGTGCCCAGGCGCAAGCTGGGCGCTGTGTCGGTGATCGGGCCGGTGCGGATGGACTACGCCGAGGCGATCGTGACCGTGCGCAAGGCCGCGCACGAGCTCTCGCGTTTCGTCGAAGACGCCTACGCGGAAGCATGAGCGTCCCGCAATGAGCCGAACCTCGATGCCGCGCGATCCGTACGAGGTACTCGGCGTGCAGCGCGACGCTTCCGAGCAGCAGATCAAGAAAGCGTTCCGTCAGCTCGCGCGTGAGCTGCACCCGGATGTGAACGCCCACGATCCCCAGGCGGAGGAGAAGTTCAAGGAGGCGGCCGAGGCCTACGAGATCCTGTCCGACGGCGAGCGTCGCGCGACCTATGATCGCTACGGCCACGAGGGTCTCAAATCCGGAGGCTACGCACCGAACTTCGAGGGGTTCGGCTCGATCGGGGACCTTTTCGACGCCTTCTTTGGCGGATCCGGCTCATTCGGCGGGCGCTCGGGTCCGGCGGCGGGGGAGGATGTCGCAGTCTCGGTCGAGGTGGATCTGAGCGAGGCCGCGACCGGTATGCGGATGGAGGTCTCCTACGAGATCGTCGAGCGTTGCGAGCACTGTCACGGCAACGGAGCCGAGCCCGGTACCCCGATCGAGACATGTGAGCGCTGTGGAGGAAGTGGGCAGTTGCAGGTACTCACGCGTACGCCGTTCGGGCAGATGATGCGTCGCGTCGTGTGTGAGCGCTGCCACGGGGATGGCCGCGTCGCCAAGCAGCCTTGCCAAGAATGTCGCGGACGTGGTCGCAGGGTCGGGCGACGCGATCTCGAGGTGGAGATACCCGCCGGGATCGCCGATGGTCAGCAGATCAGGCTCTCCGAGCGCGGGCACGCTGGGGAGGCCGGAGCTCCCGAGGGCGACCTGTATGTCCTTGTAAGGGTTCGAGAGGACGAGCGGTTCGTGCGCGAAGGCCAGGATCTGATCACCGCGCTCGATGTTCCCGCTCCGCTCGCCGCGCTCGGAGGGACCTTGCAGACCCCCACGCTGGACGGAATGGCGCCGGTCGAGGTCTCTCAGGGAACGCAGCCGGGAGAGGTGATCACGCTGAAGGGCCAGGGGATGCCATCGCTGCGAGGAGGTCGCCGAGGCGATCTGAAGGTCGTCGTGAACGTCGTGGTGCCCCGTCGCCTGAGCGAGGAGCAGCGCGAGTTGATCGGCCGTCTGCAGCAGACCCTCACAGAGGAGAACCTGCGCTCGGAGGAGTCGGTGTTTGCCAAGCTGCGTCGCGTGCTGCGCAGTCACGCGTGATTCGCCTGGCGTTGCGCGTATCCCGCACGCACGCGGAGGTGGTCCTCGCGGACCTGCTCGAGCTTGCTCCCTCGGGCATAGAAGAATCGGATCTCGAGGACGGCACGGTCGAGTATGCGATCTACGGGGCACCCGGCGAGCTGCCGGTACTGCCCGATCTGCGTGCGGCAGCCGGAGATGCGTTGGTTGAGGTTCGCACCAGTGAGATACCCGACGACTGGTCAGTGCGCTGGCGCGATTTTCATCGGCCCATCACGATTCCCTCGCCCGCGCCTGAGCGTGTCAGTGCACTGCGCATAAGAACGCCCTGGGAGGCGCCTGGCGAGCGCAGTGGTTTGCGGGAGATCGTGATCGATCCAGGACAGGCCTTCGGCACGGGCGCTCATGCCACCACGCGGCTGTGTTTGGAGTTGTTGCTTGCGCTCGCGGCCGTCGAGGACCGGCGGTCGCGGCTGATCGATCTGGGAAGCGGCTCGGGAGTGCTGGCGATTGCCGCGGCGAGCCTTGGCTACGAGCCGGTGCTGGCACTCGACCACGACCCGTTGAGCGTCACTGCGGCAGAGCAGAACGCGCACACGAATGGAGTGACGATCGACGTGCATCGCTTCGACCTGCGCCACGATCGCTGGCCCGGCGTGCAAGCTCTGGGGCGCTCGGTGTGCTGGCCAACCTGCTGCGACCACTGCTGCTCGATCTCGCGTGCACGCTCGAACGTGCACCGCGGCATTTGATCGCCAGCGGTCTGCTTGCGAGGAGGCCGAGGAGCTCTCCTCGGTGTTCGCCGAGAGGCTCGGCTTGTCGGAGCGCGAGCGGCGCATCGACGGCGAGTGGGCGGCGCTCTGGTTGCAAGCGCGCGATGACAAGACACGGCGCGCGGCGGCGCCCTCGACGCCGAACCGTGGCGGGCGCCCGCAGGCCGCGGTCAGGCTGGATCGTCGGGCAGCTCGGTCGCTGCGCGGACGATCGCACGGTAGACGAGATCGATCGCCGGGCGCACCCCCTCTGGATCTTGAAGCAGGGCGGCGGCGGCGGTGAGGGCCGAGCCGACTACCGTCAGCGCCTCGCCGACGTCGCCGGGGTCGGGGTCGCGGCAGGCGGCGATCGCCATGTCGAGCATCGCCAGCGCCTGCTCGGGGACGCCCGCGAACAGCGCCGGACCGGTGAGGCTCCGTAGTTGTAGACGCGCGCCAGACGACCGGAGAGCATGATCGAGGCTCCGCGCCGGGGCGGCGTGACCGCGGGCAGGCCGCGGCCGTCGAGCAGTCCGGCCATCGTCGCCCCGACACCCCTCGGGTGGCAGTCTCGTCGAGGCCCGGCCTGGTGGGCGACGCGCAGCGCCAGATACAAGCGTGGTGGCGGCAGTCCGTAGGGGGGGTCGGAGGCGAACACGATCCGCTCGGCGGGCACGCGCGCGAACAGCTCGATCACGTCGAGCGGGAAGAAGCAGGAGATGTCATAGAGCACGCCCGGATGGTCCGCCAAGCGCGCTGTCAGGATGCCCTGGTCGCAGATCGCGCCGTGAGCGAGGATCAGCACGACGCTCCGGGTGGCGCAGCGCGAGCTCCACGAGGCCGTCCGCGATCGGCGGCAACCCGCGACCGGCGTGGATCAGGATCGGCACCCCGGCCTCTTCGGCCAGCGCGAATATCGCCAGCGCATCTCCGGGACCATCGAACACGAACGCCTGCGCGCGCGGGTGCAACTTGATGCCACGCGCGCCCGCCGCGAGGCAGCGCTCGCCCTCGACGATCGGGTCTTCGGCGGGATCCAGACGGCAGAACGGCGTGAGCCTGCCATCGCTTTCCGCGGCCCACGCGAGCACGCGGTCGTTGGGGACGCGGTAGGCGGGGCTGACGCTCGGGGTCGTGCAGCGGGAACACGCATGCACGCGCGCTCTCGGCGTCGTCGAGCGGGCGAGCAGCTGCTCGAGCGTCAGTGAGCGCCCGTCCTCGTCGAGGCCGAGATGGGTGTGCGCGTCGATCACTTCGGCACCCGGCGGGCGCAAGCGCTGCGCCTCGCGCGAGAAACGGCGCGAGCGCCTCGGCGTACAGCGCGTCGTTCACGCGCGGCACCCTACTCCGGCCTCGCCCGAACGGTGCGCCTCGGGCCATGCTCCACGACTCGCCACTAACCTACGACGCACGGCGTATGCTGAGATAGACGGATGGCGATCGCTGACCAGGTGCAGAGCGGATCTGCAAGGAGGCGATGCGGGCCGGCGAGAAGCGAGCGCGTGCGGCGCGCTGCGGCTGGTGCTCTCAGAGCTGCAGAAGGCGGCCAAGGAGGGCGCCGACGACGAGCTGGCGGTGCTCCGCCGCGAGCGCAAGCGCCGGCTCGAGGCCGCAAGCGCCTATCGCGACGCTGGGCGCGAGGATCTGGCCGACGCGAGGAGGCCGAAGCGCGAGCTGATCGGCGGCTACCTTCCGGCCGAGCTCTCCGACGAGGAGCTGCGGGCGATCGTCGCGCGGGCGGTGCGCGAGAGCGGCGCGCAGTCGGCTCAAGGACATGGGTCAGGCGATGAAGCAGCGCGATGGCGGCGGTCGCGGGCGCGCCGACGGCGCGCGGCGGTCAGTCGGCGCTCGGTGCGCGCCGCGCGCTCGGACGGCATGAGGACCCAGATCGAGCTGCCGGGCGAGGTCGCCGCTGAGCTGGCCGGCAGCCAGGACACCGTCCTGCGCGCGCTCGAGGCGCACCTCGAGTGCAAGGTCTTCCTGCGCGGCAACCTGCTCACGCTCGACGGCGAGGAGAGCGAGACGCGAGCCGGCGAGCGGGTCGTGCGCGAGCTCTCCGAGCTGATCGCGCGCGGCCATCAGATCGCCCCCGGGACGATCGCGGCCGTCACCGGCGCGCTCGACGCGCACGAGTCGCCCGCGCGCGTGCTCGAGGACGTCGTATGGCGTCACCGCGGCCTGCGCAATCGCGCCGAAGACCGTCAACCAGAAGCGCTACGTCGACTCGATCCGCGACAGCACGGTCACCTTCGGCATCGGGCCGGCGGGCACCGGCAAGACGTTCCTGGCCGTCGCGCTGGCGGCCGCGGCGCTCTCGCGCCACGAGGTCAATCGCATCATCCTCACGCGCCCCGCGGTCGAGGCCGGCGAGCGGCTCGGGTTCCTGCCGGGCGACCTGATGGCGAAGGTCGATCCCTACCTGCGCCCGCTGTTCGACGCGCTTCACGACATGCTCGACCCCGAGAAGGTCTCCCAGCACATCGAGCGCGGCGTGATCGAGATCGCGCCGCTTGCCTTCATGCGCGGCCGCACGCTCAACGACTCCTTCGTGATCCTCGACGAGGCGCAGAACACGACGCCCGAGCAGATGAAGATGTTCCTCACGCGGCTGGGCTTCGGCTCGAAGATGGTGGTCACGGGCGACATCACCCAGGTCGACCTGCCCGCGGACCAGCGCTCGGGGCTGATCGTCGTGGGCGACGTCCTCGACCGATCGAGGGCATCGAGTTCGTGCGCTTCGGCGGCGAGGACGTCGTGCGCCACAAGCTCGTGCAGCGGATCGTCGAGGCCTACGACGAGCACGCACAGCGCGAGGCGCCGGAGCTGCGTCCGCCGAGCGCACGCGAGCCGACGCGCGATGGCGGCGTCCAGCGGATCGCGCTCTGAGCGTGCTCGACGTCGAGGTCGCTCGGCGCGACGGCTCGCGCGCCGGGCGCGCCATCCGCCGAAGCGAGTCGCGCAGCCGGTGCGCGCAGGCGACCGCCGCGCGCGCGGCGTCGCAGGATGGGCACCTCGCGATCGAGTTCGTCGACGCAGCGCGCATCGCGCGAGCTGAACGCGCGCACATCGCGGCAAGGCGGGCCGACCGACGTGCTCGTCGTTCCCGATCGATGGCGCCGAGCGACGGCCGAGGCGCCGCGCGAGCTCGGCGACGTCGTGATCTGCCCGCAGCACACCGACGACATGCGCGAGGCGATCGTGCACGGCGTGCTGCACCTGCTCGGCATGGACCACGAGACCGACGACGGCGAGATGCTCGCGCTGCAGGCGCGTTCTGCTCGCGGGCACGCGCGGCGACGTGAGCGCGACCCGCAGCGGCTTCGTGGCGCTCGCGGGCAGGCCGAACGTCGGCAAGTCGACGCTCGTGAACACGCTCGTGGGGGCGAAGATCGCGATCGTCTCGGACCGCGCCCCAGACGACGCGGCGCGCGATCCGCGGCGTCTGCACACGCGGGGACCGCCAGCTCGTGTTCGTCGACCTCCCCGGCGTTCAGCGCCCGCGCGACGCGCTGACGGCAGCGCATGGCGGCGCGCGTGGAGCAGGAGCTCGCCGGAGCCGACGCGGCGCTGATGGTGCTCAACGGCGAGCAGGGTGTCGGGCCGCGGCGATCGCTTCATCGCGAGCGACGCTCGCCGGCGGCAGAGGCCGGTCACGATCGCGGTCAACAAGATCGACCGCCTCGAGCGGCCGCAGGTCGCTGGCGGCGCTCGAGCGGGCCGCCGAGCTGGGGGTCGGTGACGATGTGTTCCCGGTCTCCGCGCGCACGGGAACCGGTCTCGGCGGGCTCGTCGAGCACCTCGGCGGGCTGATGCCGGAGGGGCCGTTCCTGTTCGCGCCCGAGCACGCTCCGACCAGCCGCGCGAGCTCCTCCTCGCCGAGCTGATTCGGGAGGCCGTGATCAGCCGCACGCTTCAGGAGCTGCCCGCACGCGGTCGAGGTGATGTCGAGGAGATCGAGTGGCCGCGCGCCGGACCTCGCGCGGGTGCGGGCGCTGATCTGGGTCGAGAGCGACTCGCAGAAGGGGATCGTGGTCGGCGCGGGCGGGCGCATGATCAAGGCGATCGGAACCGCCGCGCGTCGCGAGCTCGAAGCGGAGCTCGGCGGCCAGGTCTATCTCGACCTCTCCGTGCGCGTGCGGCGCGGTTGGCGCGCGGACGACGCGCTGCTCGACCGCCTCGGGATCACGTAGGTCGAGCGGCACCGTTCGGGCTCCCCGGCGTGGCTGGGCACGCGATCAGAGCGACGAACGGCATGCTCACGCACGCTGTGAGCCCGCTGCCGACGATCGCGTCGGCCCGGCATTCTGAGATCCCGATAGACGCTTTAGCGCCACCAAGGGGAATTCCGTCTGATCTGATTTTTCAGCTTTGAGAGGCGTTGTGGCCTACGATCGGGTACCGTCTTAGGGATCGATGGGACTTTGCAGTGACATGAGTTCGCCAGGAGGGTGAGGAATGTCCGCCAGCAAGCGGTGCTGGGTCTTGTGATCGAGCGTCCGGGTTACGGCTACCAGTTGGCGCAGCGCTTGGAGGAGCGTTTTGGTGCGTCCGGGTTCGCGCCCTCCGGTGTCTACTCCGCCCTAGACCAGCTTGCCCGCGACGAGCTCGTGCGCAGTGCCGGTGAGATGGTTCCGGACCGGCTCGCCGTGCGGCGCCGCGCACGATCTACGAGGCCACTCCGGCTGGGGTGGACCACTTCGAGACCTGGATGCTCGCCTCTTCGGCGACGCCGCCGCTGCGTGATGACCTGCACATGAAGATATCCCTGTGCCAGCCGCGCAACGTGCCCCGGTTGATCGACATGGTCTACGGCCAGGAACTAGCCTGTATCGCGCGCCTACAGGACCTGAACCGGCTCGCAGAGGAAGATCGAACGTCGGGTTCGCACGAGTGGACGGTGCTGATGAGGGTGCTTGCCAGGGATGCCGAGGTCGCGTTCTGGAACGCCAGGATCGAATGGCTGCAGAGTGCCCGCGAGCTGCTGGAACAACTGCACGGCGAGCCAGACAGGCCACTCGTCGCCCAGCCCACGAGTCGGCGGCTGCGGGCGTGTTGATGGGCAAGCGCAGCCAAAGCCTGTCGGTGGGGGTGCTGAGTCCCGCGGCGAGGCCGAGCCGAACATCGGTGCATTGATGACCGCGGCGTTGCTGGCTTTGAGCTCCGTGCGCAAGAGCTACTGGCGGGGATCCCACGAGCTGAGAGTCCTCGCGGACGTCTCGATGGAGATCGCCGATGGCGAGTTCGTCGCCGTATGGGGCAAGCGTGGCGCCGGCAAGACCACTCTGCTGAAGCTGGCGGCAGGGCTGGAAGCGCCTGACGGCGGCTCGGTTCGCTTTGAGGGAAGAGATCTGGCCGACATGTCGGAGGCGGTCCACGCGCGCCTGATGCGGGAGCAGGTCGGATGGGTCAAGCGAGCGGGCCCGCGTAGCGATCTGAGCATGCTCGACTACGTCGCCCTGCCGCTGCTCGTGGAGCACGGCCAGCGCCGTGCGCGGTCACAGGCCTACGATGCGCTCGTGCGCGTGGGCATGGCCCAGTGCGCCGAACAGCGCTGGGGCAGCCTGTCCGACGGCGAGCGCGCCCTCACGGGTATCGCGCACGGGATCGTGCGTCGCCCGCGGCTGCTGCTCATCGATGATCCGACGGCAAATCTCGGGGTGCGCGAACGTGAGGAGGTCAACGAGCTGCTGCGGTCCCTGACCGGCAATGAGGGACTGGCCGTGCTGATGACCGCGCCGGGAATGCCGGCGGCGATGGGTACGGACGAGATCAAGGTGCTCAGCGGCGGCCGGTTGCTCACACCACCGCGACAGCCCACACCGGAGACCAACGTGATCGACTTCCCGAGCAGGGAACGGTCGGCTTAGGTGCGCTGCCACGGGTCGCCCATTCGGCTCGATCGAGCGGACGATCCGGCCGATGGATCGGTTCGCTGATGCTCGAGCTTCGCGCTCTCGTCAAGCACTACCAGGCCGGGGACGGAGAGATCGTGCGAGCGGTGGATGGCGTATCGACGTCGATCGCCACGGGTGAGCTGGTCGCGCTGTACGGCCCCAGCGGGTCTGGCAAGACCACGTTGCTGATGCTGATCGCCGCGCTGCTACGGCCCGACTCGGGCGCCGTGCTGATGGATGGGCGGGACGTCTCCGAGCTATCGGACACCGACGCGGCGCGCTATCGGCTGCACGAGCTGGGGTTCGTGCGCCAATCGCTGAATCTCGTCCCAGGAGTGAGTGCTCTCGATAATGCCGCGCTGAAGCTGCTCGGCGTCGACATCGGCGCCCGCGAGGCGCACCGTCGGGTGATGCCACTGCTTGAGCGTCTGGGATTGGCAGGGCGCATCAAGCATCGCGCCGAGCAACTGTCGATGGGTGAGCGCCAGCGCGTGATGATCGCGCGCGCTCTCTCCACCGAGCCGAAGTTGTTGCTGGCGGACGAGCCCACCGGCAGCCTCGACAGCGCGCGCAGCCGTGAGGTCTTGAACCTGTTGACCGAGGTCTGTCGCGAGCGTGGTGTGTCGGTGATGCTGGTCACGCACGACCCCCAGGCGGCGGGGTATGCCGATCGTGTGCACGCTCTGCTCGACGGCAAGCTCGTCGACTACCGCCCCGATCGGGCATTCGTATCGGCCGGTGTCGCACAGTAGGCTGAGCGACGGAGATGAGGCTGTCGAACATCGTTCGGCTCTACCGTGTGCGCCTGCGCAGCAGGGTCGTGCAGGAGCTGTTCGCAGTACTTGGTATCGCCATCGGGGTGGCGCTCTTGTTCTCCTCGCAGGTTGCCAGCACATCGCTTGACGGCGCGGTGCGGCAGTTGACCTCGGGGATCGTCGGGCAGATGCGCTTTCAGATCACCGCGCGCGGTGCGCGCGGCTTTGACGCCGGTCTGCTGCACCAGGTCGAACGTATTCCCGGAGTGCTCACGGCTGTGCCTGTGCTTCAGGCCAATGTCAACGTAGTAGGTCCACAGGGCCACCGATCGGTTGACCTCGTCGGCACCGAACCACGTCTGGCCTACCTCGGTGGTCCGCTCGTGCGCAAACTCGGCACCTCACAGCTCGGACGGGCGAGGGCCTTCATGTTGCCGGCGCCGATCGCACAGCAGATCGGTGCTTCCTCGCTGCAGCCGGTGCAATTGCAGATCGGGGCGCGAACCGTGTCCTCACTGCTGGTGCCCGAGCTGCTCGCGCCCGATTCGGGCGTCCTCGGCGAGAGCCCGATCGCGATTGCGCCGTTGCACTACGCGCAGTTGCTGACGGGCATGACGGGACGCTTGACTAGCATCTACGTGCGTTCGCGCCCGCAGGATGACCGTGAGGTGATCGCTCGGTTGAGGGTGGTGGGGGCGGGACGTCTGAACGTCGTGCCGGCCGACTTCACCGACGCGCTCTTTCACAAGGCCGCCGAACCGACCAACCAGTCGACCAGCCTGTTCTCCGCAATCAGCGCCCTCGTGGGCTTCCTGTTCGCGTTCAACGCGCTCCTCCTGACCGTGCCCCAGCGGCGCAATCTGATCGAAGACCTCCGCTTGGACGGTTACACGCGCAAGATGATCGTCGAGGTATTGCTGTTCGATGCCGTCGTGCTCGGCGTCGTGGCGTGTGCGCTCGGCATCGCGCTGGGTGAGCTCATGTCGGTCGCGCTGTTCCGCGCCGATCCGGGATATCTGTCGTTTGCCTTCCCGATCGGCGCTGAGCGGATCGTCAGCTGGCAGAGCTATGTGATCGCGGTGGGAGGTGGGCTGGTGGCCGCAGTCTTCGGCGTGCTCGCCCCGTTGCGCGGCAACCTGTTCGCTTCCATCACGCTGGGTGACGCAGCCGCCGGGGCCTCCGATGGCTGGGTAGCTCGAGCGGTTCCCTGGGGCCTGGGGTGTCTGATGCTGACCACTGCGATCCTGCTGCTCGCGCCGCGGGCCGCACTGCTCGGGGTAGCCAGTCTTACACTCGCGCTGCTCTTGCTGTTGCCCTTGCTGCTCGATCTGGCGGTGGCGGCGTTCGACCGTCTGCAGCGCTTCACCGCGGGCGCCGCCTGCTATCTGGCGACGATCGAGTTGCGGTCCCGTTCCAACCGGGCACGCTCGACCGCGATTGCCGCCACCGGGGCGATTGCGGTGTTCGGCAGTGTCGCGATACAGGGCGCCCACCGGGATCTGCAGAACGGCTTGGACCGGCTCGCGCATGAGCTGAACGTGACCACCGCGGTGTGGGTGTCACCGACGGGCGCCACGAACGCGCTCACGACGACTCCGTTTCAGAGTGGCGAGCGGGCCGGTCTCGCACGGCTGCCGGGTGTGGGTGCAGTCGATGTCTACCGCGGCTCGTTCCTGGACATAGGGGCAAGGCGTGTGTGGGTGATCGCCTCGCCGCGCGACGATCTGCAGCCGATTGCACCCAGCCAGGTCGTGCAGGGCAACCCCAAGTTGGCGGCCGAGAGGATTCGTAAGGGGGGATGGGTTGCGCTCTCCCAAGCTCTGGCTGGCGAATTGAAGCTGCGTCTGGGTCAGGCGTTTACCTTGCAGTCTCCGCGACCGACCCGCTTCCGACTCGCTGCGATCACGACCAACTTCGGATGGCCGCCAGGAGCGGTCGTCCTCAACGCCGAGGACTACGCCCGGGCATGGTCGAGCGAGGATCCGAGCGCCTACCAGGTACTGCCGGCACCCGGGATCTCACCGGCGGCGCTGGCGCCCGAGGTCAGGCGCGCGCTGGGACCGGATTCGGCGCTCGCGGTCGAGACCAATACAGGGCGCGAACGGAGCTTTCGCATAACCAGTCGTCAGGGGCTCGCGCGCCTGACGCAGATCTCGACGCTGGTTTTGATCGCGGGGATACTCGCTATGGCAGCGGCGATGGGGGCGTTGATCTGGCAGCGTCGTCCCCAACTGGCCGACATGAAGGTGGACGGTTTCGACCGGCGCGTGCTCTGGCGTGCGCTGCTGATCGAGAGCTGCATATTGCTCGGCGCCGGTTGTTCGATCGGGGCGTCGTTCGGGATCTACGGTCAGCTGCTGCTCAGTCACGCGCTGGCCAGTGTCACGGGCTTTCCGGTGATCTTCTCGGTCGGCGCGCTGTTGGCGCTCGGCAGCTTCGTGCTGGTGACGGCGGTGGCCGTCGCGATCGTGGCGGTGCCTGGTTATGTGGCTGCCCGTGTACGTCCCGGGATCAGCTTGCAGGATTAAGAACCTGTTTCAAAAGACCGGCACGCCCGGATGCGCACCTGGACACGGCGCTGGATCGGCACGTGACGGCTTGCACGTGCTGGCCGATCCCGGACGATCGGTAGCACGCGCTGCACCGTCCCGCACCGCCCAGCTTGATCCATGCACGCCCTACCGATCGGAGATCGACGGGATCTCCGATCGGCCAGCACCGCCTGTTTTGAACAGGTTCTAAGCCTGGATCCACCGCATAGTTCCGTGATTGGTGGCGATCGGGGGGGGGGGGGGGGGGGGGGTTGATGGTTTGGCGGGCTGGTGATCGTGTGTGCGTGGTGGGGGTGGTGGCTGGGGGTGGTTTTTGAGGGCGCGTGCGGGGCATTTTTGGCGTGCTGGGATCGCCGGTGTCGGCGGGGGGTCTGCGTGGTGGCGGGTAGGGGTATGGCTGCGCGTCAGGTCGCTGGGGGTAGCGCTCGTATGCGTGCGAGGGCGCGAGTGAAGTCGCCTTGCCAGGGCCAGCGTGCGGGGAGGTGTAGCGTCCACTGGCGCGCCGTGCGGGTCAGCCGGCCGGGTATTTGAAGCAGCCGGCGGCGGAAGGTGCGGGCCGCGCGAACCGTCTCGCCGGGTAGCCCGATCACGCTGGTCCAGCGCAGCAGGTTGTGCGCTATGACGGCGATCACTGTCCAGGCGCTGTTCGCGTTGAACTGGCCGGAGGGGAAGTGCGCCAAGGCTTGGTCCTTCAGGTCGCGGATTGTGAGCTCGACGACGGCGTGCTGGCGGTGCTCAGCCTCCACGACCTCCAATGCCTCGATGCGGTTGGTGATGAACGGGAAATACCGCCAGTCCGGCCACAGCTCTGCTTGCGCCCCGATGAGCCGGGTGCGACGGACGATCAGCCGTCGTCCGTGAGCGGTCGTCTCGGCGATCTGCGCTTCACCGTCTTGGGAGTAGTTCTCCAAGGACTGCCACGCCTTCTCGGGGATCTGCTTGATGGCGTCGGGAACCCAGAACTGCAGGCGCACACTGATCGAATAGGACCACCCGGCACTCTGGAGCCTTGCGATCAGCTTGCTGTTCCAGAACCCCGAGTCGGCCCGCAGGAGCTTCTCGCCGCTCGCGCCTGCCCGCGCCACGCGGGCGATCAGTTCCTCGGCGAAGCGCACGACACCGCGCTGCGTGTTCGCCTGACCCTTGCGCAGCCTCACATGCAGGATCTCGCCGGTACCCGCGCGGCTCGCGAGCATCGGGTGATACCCGCGCTGTTTGGTGTACCCGAACCCGACACCCTGCTTCTGGTAGCCATAGGTCTCGCCGACGAAACTGTCGAGGTCGAGCACGAGACGCTCATCGCCAGGACCGGCGCCCGCCCGCCACGCTCGCACGAGCGCTTGATCGAGCACCCGGTCGAGCTGGCGCACATGCCCGAAAGTAAACGCCCGCAGAAACGTCCCCAGCGTTGAGGGCGCCGGCAACCACCCACCCAACAGTCGCCGCGTGCGACCCGCCCGCAGCACGTCACAATCATCGATCGAGTCGGCGCCGAGCAGCATCGCGTAGATCAACGCCATCACCTTTCGGCCCGCGTTCGCCGCCCCCGGCCGATCACGACGTAACGTCACGAACCGGCCCACCAACCCCTCAATCCCGAGCCGCCCAGCGAGCGTCGCCACCAGCACGACCCCGACATCAGAAACCAGCCGCTCATCGTCAAAAACGACCTCGACGCCGTCCAGTCCGACCGCCGCGTCATCCTGCACCATACGAGTGACCTCCTGATCCCGGGCCGCGACAGCCGCAATCTGTCGCTACCAAGCCCGATTCAGGAGGTCATTCTTCGCTCACCACCGGACAACACCGGTGGATCCAGGCTAAGTGTCAGCGTATCTGTCGGCGGGTAATGCTTTTGCGGAAGCTCCGCAAACCTCCGCAATGCTGACCGACGTTGCCTCTAGTTTCTGGGAGTGTCCTGATTCCTGGAGCTACAGCCAATCCTTCGCCGCTCTCCGGACGCCAGCTGTGGGCGTTAGCTGCGGTGGCCACCCGTGAGATCGTGTGCGTGATACCGGCCGTCTCGCGCGAAATCAGCGTGTGGCGCGATCGCGCGCGCGCGATTCCTGATGCACCGATTCGCGAGGATGCTTTGGACGCGATCTCCGTCAAGCGCTTCAACCCCGAGGGCGCCGCGCTGTTCGCGGTGCTACCTCGTCGTTACGACCTCAACCTGGTGCGCCTGCTGGTCGCCTTTCAGGTCCTGCTGGACTTTCTCGACAGCGCGACCGAGCGGCGCGTTCCAAGGCCGATTGCGAATGGAGATCAACTGCACCGCGCGCTGGTCGAGGCGCTGCATCCGGGCGTGCCGATCTCCGACTACTACCGGTATCACCCTTGGCGAGACGATGGCGGTTATCTCACGTCTCTGGTCACGACCTGCAGGGAGTGTTGTGGGGCGCTGCCCGCTTACGGGTACGTGAAAGCGAGGGTGATCAGGGCAGCCAGGTGCTGTGGGGTGCAGGGCCTCAATCACGACCCCGACCCGCGCCGCCGCGAGTCGCGACTGCGCCAGTGGGTGGGCGCGGAGTTCGCCGGTCGGCGAGATCTGTGCTGGTGGGAGCTCACGGCCGCGGCGAGCAGCACGCTGGGCATCTTCGCGCTGCTCGCCGAAGCTGCCGATTCCGACTCCTCACCGCGGACCTTCGGTGAGGTCGATCGTGCGTACATGCCGTGGGTCTGCGTGGCGAGCACGATGCTCGACAGCTACGTCGACGTGCTCGCCGATCTGGCGGGCGAGGGTCACAGCTATCTTGCCCATTACGCCGATCGATCGGTCGCGACTCAGCGAGTGTGCGAGCTCATCCAACGGTCGATGCGCGAGGCGCGTCAGTTGCGGGGAGGTCTCAGGCACGCTCTGATCGTCGCCGGCATGGCCGCGATGTACCTGTCGGCCGACGAGGCGCGCACACCGGCGATGCGCGCTACGACCGACCGATTCATCCAGGCAGGCGGCTCGCTGACACGGATGTTGTTGCCGATCCTGCGACTGTGGCGCATCATCTGTGCGCGGCGCTCGGCGTGAACGGTCTCAGCGAGAGTTCCAACGCCGACGATCTGCAACTAGTCAGAACTGAATATTCAGGCCAGTCTTTGCATGGCGTGGCGTTTTCGACATGCTCATACGTGCGCCATGTTGGATAACAGCGACAGTCGAGATGGGACAGCCGAGAGGGAGAGGCGCGCTCGGCGCGCCGCGGCGGGCACGGTCGCCTCGGGGGCGGCGCCGGCCCGTCAGTGGCCACAAGCCGAGGGACAGGTTCGACGACCGGCTCATAGCCGCGACGGCGAGGGGGACGCCGGCAAGGTGATGATCGAGCTGTCCAAGTCGCAGGTCGATCAGGTCGTACGCGGTGCCGGCGAGGGCGGCACGATGTCGATCCTGCTCTCGGCGCTGCGCGATCCCGACTGGACGCTCGCGGTCGACTCCGAGGATTGGAGCTATCCGGAGCAGATGGAGGACAGGCGCCTGTCTCGTTCGCTACTGTCCGGTCTGCTCGTACTCTCCTGCTTTCCGGCCGATGGGGGCTACCTGGGGATCGCCGAGCTCGCGCGCATGCTCGACATGAACACGAGCACCACCCACCGCTACGTGACCACGCTGCTGGCGGTCGGGCTGATCGAACGGGACCCGGCGACACGCCGGTACCGGATCGCGGCTGCCTAGCCTGACCGGCCCAGGAGAGCGTTCAGACGCGCCCTGCCAACCGTCGCCCGATGCCGCGCACGGTGTCGAGGTCGAGTTCCGGTGTGAACACGAACGGTGCCGTCTGCACCCTCATGTCGTGTCGGCGCAGACGGGCGATCTGATTGTGCTGCAGGCGTGCACGCTCGTGCACCGTACGGGCGGCCAGCAGCGCGGATTGGGCGAGCGGCCCGGCGCCGTCCAGACGCGCGATCTCCTTCAGTTCCGGACCGTCGAAGCGCTGAGGCAGCGTTGCGTTGACGATCGTCGCATCGAGCTCCACGCCCAGCTTTGAGCGCAGCTCTGCTTGCAGCTCGAGCGTCTCGCCGACCGCCATCTCGCTTGCCTGGGTGACTGCCACGTAAGCGGTCTGAGCTTCGTCCTCGAGTAGCTCTCGGACTTTCTCGGCCTGACCGAAGATCGGGCCGACCCGTGCGATCGCGCCGAACGTCCTCGGCGAATGCAGCAGGCCGAGCGCGTGTCCGGTAGCCGGTGCATCGAGCACCACCAGGTCGTAGTGCTCGGCGCGCCGGCGCCAGCGCTCGGAGCCGCGTGTGAGCTCCCAGATTTTCACCATGCTCACGAGCTCCTTCGCTCCGGGCGCGGCTGCGGCGAAGTACTGGAACGTGCCGCTGCCCGCGAGCACGCGACCGGGGACGCGTCCCCCCAGGGCTTGCAGCCACTCGAGCAGCGCCCGGTCGGGGTCGATCGTCACACTCCACAGGTTCTCTCCGAGAGCGCTCTCGGCGCCGATGTCGGAGTCCTTCGGAGGACGGCCGTTCGTGCGCAATGAAGCGTCTGTCAGCAGCGATGGCAGGCGACGCTGCTCACCGAGCTCGACGACGATCGTGCGCAGGCCGCGCTCTGCCGCCGCCAGGCCGAGTGCGGCCGCGATCGTGGTCTTGCCCACACCACCCTTGCCGGTGATGACGAGCAGCTTGCGTTCCAGCACCGATGCGGTCCCTGCCATGGACCTACAATCCCACACATGAACGTCCTGGCACCCGCGCGCATCGACGAGCTCGTCGTCTACGACGATCGCGGTCTCGTGCCGTGCATAGTGCAGGATTGGCGATCGGGCGAGGTGCTGATGCTCGCCTACATGAACGCCGGGGCGCTCGCACGCACACGCGCCACGGGGGAGCTTCACTTGTATAGCCGCTCACGCGCACAGGCATGGCACAAGGGCGAAACCAGTGGCAACACACAGGCAGTTCGCGCGCTGCGGCTGGATTGCGACGGCGACACGCTGCTGGCGCTCGTGGAGCCCGCAGGGCCCGCGTGCCACACGGGCGAGCGCACGTGCTTTCACCGCGGCGAGCTCGATCCGGGCGCCCCGCACGAGATCCTGCCGACCCTGGAGCGAACCCTGCGCGCTCGCGCACACGAGCGTCCCGAGGGCTCCTACACGGTCACGTTGCTCGATGACCCGGCGCTCGCCGGAGCAAAGGTCCGCGAGGAGGCCGAGGAGGTCACGCGCGCCGCGCGCGAGGAGTCCGATGCGCGCGTCGACGAAGAGGCCGCCGACCTGCTCTACCACCTGCTGGTGCTGATGCACGGTCGCGGACGGGACCTCGCCGACGCCGAGCAGGTGCTCGATGGCCGCCGTCGCTGAGCGTGCAACTCACAACCTGATACCCGTCTGCGACACCTTCATCGCAGACTGCGAGACCCCTGTCTCGGCCTTCCTGAAGCTGCGCGCGCTCGCCCCGGGCGAGCCTGCGTTCCTGCTGGAGTCCGCCGATCAGGGTCAGCGCGTGGGGCGCTGGTCGTTCATCGGCTTTCGCCCGCGCTCGGTTCTGCGCTGGTCGCTGGCCGATGGCGGCGATCCGTATGCGCTCGCGGCCGAGCAGGTCGCCCGCTACCGCCAGGCGCCGATGCCCGACGGGGTCGACGCACCACCGTTCATGGGCGGCGCCGTGGGCTTCTTCGGCTATGACCTCGTACGCACCGTCGAGCCGCTGGGCGAGCCCGGTCCCGATCCGCTCGGACTGCCCGACATGGCGTTGATGCTCTCCGATGCGCTCGTCGCCTTCGACCATCTGCGGCACACGATCACGATCCTCGCCAACGCCGACCTCGAGGCCGAGCCTGACGTCGAGCGTGCGCGAGCGTGCGCGAGCGCACTCGTGGGTGAGATTCGCTGTGCGCTGTCCGGGCCCGTGCCGCCCGCTGGAGAGCACCCGCACGATGACCACGTCGGTGCTTCGTCGCTGCCCGTGCGTGCCATGCCCGAGTTCCAGTCGAACATGACCGGCGAGCAGTTCGAAGCGATGGTCGCGCGGATCGTCGAGTACGTCTACGCCGGCGACGCCTTTCAGGTCGTTCCCTCCCAGCGCTGGTCAGCGCCCTCGCCGGTGCAGCCGTTCTCGATCTATCGCGGTCTGCGCACGGTCAATCCCAGCCCGTACATGTACTTCCTGGACTTCGGCGACTTCCAGGTGGTGGGCGCCAGTCCCGAGCCGCTGTTGACCGTCAGCTCTGTCGGCAGGCCCGACGGCCGCGCGCTCGTGAGCACCCGACCGATCGCCGGCACACGTCCGCGAGGGGCGAACGTCGCCGAGGACGAGCAGATCGCCCGCGAGCTGCTCGAGGACGAGAAGGAGCGCGCCGAGCACGTGATGCTCGTTGATCTCGGGCGCAACGACCTGGGGCGGGTATGCGAGCCGGGGACGGTCGAGGTGGAGACCTTCATGTCGGTCGAGACCTACTCGCACGTGATGCACATCGTCTCCTCCGTCACCGGGCTCCTGCGCGAGGGCGTCAGCGCAATGGACGCCCTGCGCTCGGTGCTGCCCGCCGGGACGCTCTCGGGGGCTCCGAAGGTACGGGCGATGCAGATCATCGATGAGCTCGAGCCGATCAAGCGCGGCGGCTATGGGGGCGCGATCGGCTACCTCGGCTACGGGGGCGATCTCGACACCGCGATCCACATCCGCACGGTTGTCGTCAAGGACGGTGTCGCCCACGTCCAGGCCGGCGGAGGGACGGTCGCCGATGCCAAGCCCGCTTACGAGCTCGCCGAGTCCGAAGCCAAGGCCCGCGCCGTGCTTCAGGCGATCGAGCTCGCCTGCGAACAGCCCGAGTGGCCATGATGGGCGCACACGGCTGTGCCGGATCGGCGTCCTCTCGCTCATGTGCCGAACACATTTCGCTCAGTTCGTGCTTGCCCTGTGCGCCCATCATCTTGTCGCTCATGCCATGAGGATTGCCGATGAAGGTCCTGGTGATCGACAACTACGACTCGTTCACGTACAACCTCGTTCAGTACCTCGGCGAACTGGGTGCCGACGTGCGCACCGTGCGCAACGATCGCGCGAGCGTCGATGAGTTGCTGCAGGACGGGTACGCGCGCTGTGTGATCTCGCCCGGCCCCTGCACGCCTAACGAGGCCGGCATCTCACTCGAGATCGCCAGGCGGATGCCCGAGTCGGGGGTGCCGACGCTGGGCGTCTGCCTCGGCCATCAGGCGATGGCGCAGGCTTTCGGCGGCAAGGTCACTCTGCATCCTCCGGTGCACGGCAAGGCGACGACGATCGAGCACGACGGGCGCACGATCTTCACCGGTCTGTCCTGCCCTCTGACGGTCGGGCGCTATCACTCGCTGGTCGTCGCGCCCGAGCTGCCCGACTGCCTGGAAGAGTCCGCACGCGGGGGCGGGGTCCTGATGGGCCTGCGCCACCGCGAGCTGCCGGCCGAGGGGGTGCAGTTTCACCCCGAGTCGGTACTCACCGAGCAGGGCCGCGAGCTTCTGGCCAACTTCCTCGCGGGTCGCGTCGGTGGTGGGGAGACACTGAGCGCCGAGCGCAGCGACGCACCTGCGCACTCGGGCGAGAGTCCGATCGCACCAGTGGCCGAGGCTCGCTGAGGTGCCCAACGCGATCCTCACCCGCGCGATCGACGCGCTGGCCCAGCGGCGCGACCTCGGTTCCGAGGAGACCGCGGAGGTGCTCGCGCAGATCATGCACGGCGAAGTCTCCGAGACGCAGATTGCGGCCTTCCTGATCGCGCTGCGCACGAAGGGCGAGACGGTCGAAGAGCTGACCGGGCTCGCGCGCACGATGCGCGAGCTGGCGGCGCACGTTCGGGTCGATCGCGTGGATCTGCTCGACACCGCCGGGACGGGCGGCGGGCGTGGCACATTCAACGTCTCCACCACCGCGGCCCTGATCGCGGCGGGCGCCGGATGCGCGGTCGCCAAGCACGGCAACCGCTCGGCCACCAGCCGCTCGGGCTCGGCCGATCTGCTCGAGGCGCTCGGTGCGCGCATCGATCTTGATCCCGAGAGCGTCGCCGCGTGCATCGAGGAGGCCGGGTTCGGTTTCATGTTCGCCCCCGCCCACCACCAAGCCACGCGGTTCGTCATACCCGTGCGCCGCGAGCTCGCGGTGCGCACGATCTTCAACTTCCTCGGGCCGCTCACCAACCCCGCGGGCGCACGCCGCCAGCTGATCGGCGTGTCCGATCCGGCGTTCCTCGAGACGATCGCCGGGGCGCTCGCGCGGCTCGGGGTCGATCGCGCGCTCGTCGTCTGCAGCGAGGACGGCCTGGATGAGATCTCGACCGCGGCGGCCACCACTGTGATCGAGGTGAACGGCGAGGAGCTCACCCGCTACACCCTCACGCCACGCGACGTCGGCGTCGAGCTGGTGGATCATGCAAGCGAGCAGGCCGCGCTACTGGCGGGTGGGAGCCCGCAGGAGAACGCCGAGGTCACACGAGCGATCTTCGGCGGGGAGTCGGGTCCGCGCAGCGACCTCGCGGCGATCAACGCCGGCGCGGCCATCTACGCGGCCGGCGCCGCGGACTCGATCGCCGAGGGAGTCGCCCTCGCCCGCGAGACGCTTGCCGGTGGTCAGGCTGCCGATGCGCTGGAACGCTACGTGCAGGCCAGCGTCCGGCATGCGCCTGAGCAGGCGCCATCGGTCCGATGAGCGTCCTGAACGACATCCTGACGAGCACCCGCCTCGAACTCGCACAGCGCAAGCGTGCGCGCCCGGAAGCGCAGTTGCGCGAGCTGGAGCTCGACGCAGTAGATGCGCAGCGCAGCCTGCGCGGAGCGCTCGATCGTCCCGGCATCGGCGTGATCGCCGAGTTCAAGCGACGCTCGCCCTCGGCCGGGAGTTTGCGCGAGGATGCCAAGCTCACGGAGATGGCAAGGGCCTACGAGCGCGGCGGCGCCGTGGCGCTGTCGGTGCTGACGGAGGGACCGCACTTCGACGGCTCGCTCGAGGATCTCGCTACAGCCCGCGCGGCCTGCGAGTTGCCGTTGCTGCGCAAGGACTTCATCGTCGACCCCTACCAGCTGTATGAGGCGCGCCTCGCCGGCGCGGATGCGATTCTGCTGATCGTCGCCGCGCTCTCCGGCACGCAGCTGCGGGCGTTGCGCGAGCTCGCGCGCGGACTGGGGTTGGACGTGCTGGTCGAGGTCCACGACCCCGCCGAGCTGCGCGTAGCGCTTGACGCGGGAGCCGATCTGATCGGAGTCAACAACCGGGACCTGCGTGACTTCAGTGTCGAGGTCGAGCGCACCTTCGAGATGCTCACCGCGATCCCCGAGCACGTAACCGTCGTCTCGGAGTCCGGGATCGGCGAGCCCGAGCAACTCGTGAGGCTCCAAGAGGCGGGAGTGGCAGGAGTACTGGTGGGCGAGTCGCTCATGCGGGCGCCGGCGCCCGAAGAGAGGTTGCGCGAGCTGCGGGGCGCGGTCAATGCACCGGCCGAGGTCGAATGAGACACGACCAAGAGGAGTCGGAGCGAGCTGCTCCAAAAGTTTTAGTTGAGAGGCTGTCGCGCAAACCCTTTCTTTTGGGGTTTTGTCGTCCTGCGGGTTTAAGATGATGGTGGTGTCCCCGGGGTTTGGAGGTCGGTGGTGCCGCAGAACTTTCTCGCGTGTGATCGTGATCAGGAGTTGTTGTTGCCGCCGAGCCTGCGTGACTGGCTTGGCGAGGATCACTTGGCCTGGTGTGTGCTCGACGCGGTCGAGCAGGTCGATCTGAGCGGGATCTATGGCGCGTATCGCGCTGATGGCTGGGGTCGCGCTGCGTTTGACCCGCAGATGATGGTCGCGCTGTTGCTTTACGCGTATGCGGTAGGCGAGCGCTCTTCGCGGATGATCGAGCGCCGCTGTGTGGAGGATGTGGCGTTCCGTGTGATCAGCGCGAACCGGGCCCCGGATCACGCTACGATCGCGCGTTTTCGTGCTCGCCACGAGCAGGCGCTCGCGGGCTTGTTCACCGACGTGCTCGAGCTGTGCGCGAAGGCGGGACTCGTGTCGGTTGGACTGGTCGCTCTGGACGGCACGAAGATCGAGGCCAACGCAGCGCTCGGTCAAACCCGGAGCTACGAGTCGATCAACGCCGAGATGACGCAGATCCTCGACCGAGGCCGCAGACGCCGACGCCCAAGAGGACAGCCAGTTCGGGGCGGGTTCGCGCGGTGATGAGCTGCCGCCGGCGCTCGTGAATCGCCAGAGCCGCCGTGCTCGTCTTGCGCGCTGCAAAGCAGAGCTCGAGTCAGAGCACGCAGAGCGCGAGCAGACCTTCCGCGAACACATGCGCGACCGCGAGCGCTGGGAGCAGAAGACGGGCAAGAAAATGACCGGGCGAAAGCCACAGCCGCCCGAGCCCGACGAACTCACGCAGGCGAGGCTGAACGTGACCGACCCCGACAGCCGCGTGATGAAAGACAAGACCCGGCTCGTGCAGGGCTACAACGCTCAGGTGATCGCGAGCCCCGAGCAGGTCATCCTCGCCGCCGCCCTGACACAGGACCCAAACGACTCGCGCCAGCTGCCGCCGATGGTCGCCCAAGCCGTGCGAACACTCAAGCGTGCCGGGATCAGTGAGCCGCTCGGGACCGTCGTTGCAGACGGCGGCTACTGGAGCGAGCGAGCGGTCAGACGTATCCAGGGCCAAGGCGTCGCGGTGCTCGTGCCGCCGTTCAGCCAGGCCAACGCCTCCAAGCGCAAAACCGCAAAACCACACGGTGAGACCGCCAAGCGGATGCACGCCCACCTCCAAGAGCCGGATGCAGCCCATGCTCATCGCCGTCGAAAGCAGATCGTCGAGCCGGTGTTCGCTAACACCAAGACGATCCGACGGGCCGACCGCTTCGTGCGCCGCGGGTTACCGGCATGCGAGGCCGAATGGCAGCTCATCGCTACCACCCACAACCTCCTGAAGCTCTGGCGCCACCGGAGGCCTAACAGCTAAAGCCGATGAGTCTGGAACGCTCCCGGCGCGGAACGCGCCCGACTACCCGGAACAAATAGAAAAGCCCCGCTCAAAGAACCATCACGCACTTTGCGCAACAGCCTCTTGAGCGGATGTTTCGCTTTAGATGGCCTTCATGGCCGCTGGTCATCCTGTGCGAGAGCCAGTCGGGAACAGGCCGAGGGAGACCACGATGACACGCCACCTTCACAGCCACCTCTACACTCATCGATCGCTATGAAGCGCGCGTTCGCCATTCCCTTCATCGCAGCCCTCGTCGGCGGAGCGGTCGTCGCAGCCGTGATTGCGGCTGCCGGTGGTCTTGACTCATCGACCAGCACCGTCACGACCGTCCAGTCCGCGCCGCTGCAGCCCTCCAACGCATCCCAAGTCACGACGGGCCTGACCCCGCACCAGATCTACGTGCGCGACGCACCCGGAGTCGTGTTCGTGACCTCCACGATTGTGCAGCAGGGCGAATCGTCGCCGTTCAACCTCTTCGGGGGCGGCGAAACTCAACGTCAGGGCAAGGCGACGGGCTCGGGGATCATCATCGACGGCAACGGCACGATCCTCACCAACTACCACGTCGTCGAGAACGCCGTGAAGGTGCAGGTGAGCATCGAAAAGGGCCAGAACGTGGACGCGCAGGTGGTCGGCAAGGACCCCTCCAACGACCTCGCGATCTTGCGCATCCCGACCGACGGTCTGACACTGCACCCGCTGACGCTCGGCGACTCGAGCAAGGTGCAGGTCGGCGACCCGGTGCTGGCGATCGGCAACCCGTTCGATCTCGAACGGACCTTGACCACGGGTGTCATATCGGCTTTGCAACGCCAGATCACGGCGCCGAACGGGTTCACGATCGACAACGTCCTGCAGACCGACGCTCCGATCAACCCAGGCAACTCCGGCGGTCCGCTGTTGAATGCGCAGGGCCAGGTGATCGGCATCAACTCCCAGATCGAGACCGGGGGCTCGGGCAACGGCAGCGTAGGCATCGGCTTCGCCGTTCCGATCAACACCGCCAAGTCAGAGATCTCTCAGCTCGAGAAAGGCGGCACGCTGCGCGGCGCCTATCTCGGTCTGACCTCGTTGACGATCGACGGCTCGCTGTCGGCTCTGAACCTGCCGGTCAAAAGCGGAGCGCTCGTGCAGAGCGTCCAGCACGGCACGGCTGCCGAAAAAGCCGGCATCCGTGGCGGCAACGTCAGTGGCAACACCGAAAACGGCTCGGTCGCGATCGGCGGTGACATCATCGTCTCCTTCGACGGCAAAGCAGTGACGAGCTCCGAAGACCTCGCCAACGACGTCGCCTCCAAGAAACCGGGTGACACCGTCACGGTCGGGCTGCTGCGTGGCAACGGCAAAGGCAGCTACGAACACAAGACGGTGTCGGTCACACTCGGCACGCGGCCCAGCTCGGTGCCGAACCCCAACACGCCTGAAGGGTAGGTCCCCGCCTACCGGCGAGGACGGGACGCGGTCGCCTTCGAGTGATCGCTACCGTTGGCGGTGTGAGCCAGGCACCGCCCAAGATCAAGATCTGCGGGATCACCGACCTGCAAGACGCCGAACTGGCTGTAGAGCTCGGCGCGTGGGCGATCGGGATGGTCTTCTACAAGGGCAGTCCTCGCCGGTGCTCGACCGAGCAGGCGTTGCAGATAACCGCCGCGCTGCGACGGCGCGTGGAGCTTTGCGGTGTGTTCGTCGACGCCTCGCTCGAGGAGCTGGGGGAGCGCACCGAGGAGCTCGGTCTCACGATGGTGCAACTGCACGGCGAGGAGGGACCGGCGTTCTGTGCGGAGGTACGCAGGCGCACAGGCGCGCGCGTGATCAAGGCGATCCAGGTAGCCGGCGCCGGGGACGTGCGCGCGCTCGAGCGCTATCACGTCGACTTCCACCTCGCCGACACGCGATCCAGGACATTCGCCAAGCAGGACCTGCGCGGCGGCACCGGGGAGACATTCGACTGGTCTCTGCTGGCCGCGCGGCGTTCGCAGATACCGCTGATCCTAAGCGGCGGTCTGCATCCTGGCAACGTCGCGCAGGCCGCCGAGCGCGTGCATCCCTACGCGGTCGATACAGCCAGCGGCACCGAGCGTGCGCCCGGACACAAGGACGAGGCGAAGCTGCGAGCGTTCTTCGCGGCGCTCGAGGTACCCTCCGCGGCGGTCGCGGTATGACCGAGGCGGCTGTCGAGCACCGCTTCGGCCAGTACGGAGGTCAGTACGTCCCCGAGACGCTGATGCCGGCTCTCGCCGAATTGGAGCAGGCGTGGTGCGCGACGCGCGAGGACCCGTCCTACAGTGCCGAGCTGCAGGGCCTGCTGCGGGACTTCGGCGGGCGCCCCACGCCGCTGTACCGCGCTCGCAGGCTCTCCGAGCGCGCCGGGCGGTCGGTGTATCTCAAGCGTGAGGACCTGAACCACACCGGCTCGCACAAGCTCAACAACGCGCTCGGGCAGGCGCTGCTGGCAAAGCGCATGGGCAAGACCCGGATCATCGCCGAGACCGGAGCCGGACAGCACGGGGTGGCGACCGCCACGGTGTGCGCGCTCTTGGGATTGGAGTGCGTGGTCTACATGGGCGAGGAGGACACCCGGCGCCAGCGTCCGAACGTGCAACGCATGACCCTCCTAGGGGCCAGCGTCCAGCCGGTGAACGCCGGTGCGAGAACGCTGAAGGAGGCCACCTCGGCGGCGATCCGCGATTGGGTGGAGAACGTGGGGGACACCCACTACGTGATCGGCTCCGCCGTCGGCCCGGCGCCCTATCCGGCGCTGGTGCGGGACCTGCAGCGGATCATCGGCGACGAGGCCCGAGCGCAGATCCTCGAGCGCGAGGGGCGTCTCCCCGCGCGGGTGATCGCCTGCGTGGGCGGTGGCTCGAACGCAATCGGGATGTTCACGGCCTTCCTCGAGGATCAGCAGGTGCAGCTCATCGGTGTCGAGGCCGGCGGGGAGGGAATCGACACGGCCCGTCACGGCGCTCCGCTGACGGTCGGCGGGCGCGCGGGGGTGCTGCACGGGTCGCGCTCGGCGATCATGCAGGACGAGGAGGGACAGATCATCGAAGCGCACTCCATCTCCGCGGGGCTCGACTACCCGGGCACCGGTCCCCAACATGCCTTCCTGCGCGACAGCGGCCGCGCACGCTATGTAGCCGTCACCGACGCGCAGGCCCTTAGAGCGTTTCGCGAGGTATCGCGCCTGGAGGGAATAATCCCGGCGCTGGAGACCGCACACGCTTTGGCCTGGACCCTCGCACAGACCGACGGCGAGCTCGACCTGGTGTGCCTGTCCGGTCGCGGCGACAAGGACCTCGCGGAGGTGCTGGGGGACCGAGGGACTTGAGCGCCCTGCCGATGACGGGCGTCGAGCGGATAGCGCAAGCGTTCGCTCGTGCGTCAGGACGAGCCGCGCTGATGCCCTACCTGATGGGCGGCTATCCGACGCTCTCGCAGTCCCTTGCGATCGGCGAAGCCTGTGTGCGTGCGGGCGCGGACCTGCTGGAGCTAGGGATGCCCTACTCCGATCCGCTCGCCGACGGTCCGGTCATCCATGCGGCTGGCACGCAGGCGCTCGCGGCCGGGGCCGACGTCACCGGTGTGCTTGAGGTGGCGCGGGCACTAGCGCCGAGCGTTCCGGTCGTGCTCATGTGCTACGCGAACATGGCGCTCGCTCCGGGGGCCGAGGCCTTCGTCGCGCGTCTGGCGCAGACCGGAGCCTGCGGACTGATCGTGCCAGACTTGCCGCTCGAGGAGGCCGAGGAGATGCTAAGCGCGTGCGACACCCACGGGCTCGCGCTCGTGCCGCTCGTGGCGCCTACGACGACGCCTGAGCGAATGGCCGCGATCGGCGAGCGGGCGCGAGGATTCCTCTACACGGTCTCGGTGGTCGGCACGACGGGGGAGCGCGTCGAGCCGTCGCTGTCGCAGCGCTTCCACGATGTCCTCGCACGGGCCAAGGTGAGCACCGAGGTGCCAGTGGCGCTCGGCTTCGGGATTTCCACACCCGAGCAGGCGAGTAGCGCTGCCGATGCCGGCGCCGACGGAGTGATCGTGGGGACCCGCCTGGTGCGCGCCGCCGGCGATGCGCCCGAGGACCCCGCCGGAGCGGTCGGTGAGGTCGTCGCCGAACTGGCGTCCGGTCTGCGCTGATCCGAGGGGCGGCGTGCCCCGCGCACCGCAACCGGAGCGGGCTTACGCGCCAATGCCGCCCGTCCGGGCACGCCTCAGGTAGGATGCGCGCAACATGGGACTGGTCCTCACCGCAACCGCCGGCCTTGTCATCTGGGTCGTGCTCTGGGCTCTGGGCGCAAAGGGCTTTGACGCGTTCATGCTCGCGACCGTGATCATCCTTGTCGGCGCGACGCTGAAGCTCATCTCCGGTTACCTGCCCGGCCGCCGCAGCTGAGAAGTTGCCTTGAGTTGCCGGGTGCGGACGCGCAGGCTCTGCCAAGCGACGAGCGCACTGGTCGTCACGGCGGTATTCGCTGCCGCTGCATCCGGTTGCGGCAGCGTCTCAGGGGCGGTCGACAGCCAAGGCAACCAGCTCACCGTCTACTCCAGTCTGCCGCTGCAGGGCCCTTCCGGGGCCATCTCCACGC
Source organism: uncultured Solirubrobacterales bacterium (assembly GCA_963714025.1). Lineage (GTDB taxonomy): Bacteria > Actinomycetota > Thermoleophilia > Solirubrobacterales > Solirubrobacteraceae > Palsa-744. The sequence continues at coordinate 255,097 of OY970221.1, read as the reverse complement.
AGCTCGTGGACGGCGAGAAGCTCGCACTGCACGACTCCGGCGGACACATTGGCCCGTTCAAGATCAGCTACGACTCGATGGACGACTCGAGCCCGACGAGTGGGCAATGGGACCCGAGCGTGACCGCGAGCAACGCCAAGACCGCCGCCAACGATCCCAGCACGATCGCCTATCTCGGCGACTACAACTCGGCCGCGACCGCGATCTCGCTGCCGCTGATCAACGCCGCCGACATCCTGCAGGTGAGCCCCGCGAGTCCCTACGGGGGTTTGACCTCCGCGTCATACGCCGGCCAGGACGAGCCCGAACGGTTCTACCCGACCGGGCGGCGCAACTTCGCCCGGCTGGAGCCCGGCGATCAGACCCAGGCTAGGGCCCAGGTGGCGCTGATGCACGATTTGGGGGTGGGGAGGGTGTATGTGTTGGACAACCAGGATCCGTTCGAGTTGCCGCTCGCCCAGATGGTCGCCGTGGACGCCGAACACGCCGGCATCTCGCTGGCCGCGCACGACAGCCTCGATACGACCGCCACGACGAGCTTCGCCGGGGAGGTCTCGAAGGTCGAGCGCTCGGGCGCCGAGGCCGTCTTCTTCGCCGGGGGCACCACGCCGGAAGTCGTCTCGCTGTGGCAACAGCTGCACGCGGCCGATCCCAGGCTGTGGCTGCTCGGGTCGAGCACGATGGTCAACTCCACCTTCACATCCGCCATCGGCGCCGCGGCCGCCGCGAAAACCCTGCTCAGCACCCCGATCCTGCCGGTGAGCCGCTACCCGCCCTCAGCGCAACACGTGCTCGCGGCCTACCGGCGCGCGTTTCACGAACAGCCCGAAGCGTATGCCCTGTTCGGGTACGAGGCGATGAGCGCGACGCTGCGGGCGATCGTGCGCGCCGGCGCGCACGGCAACAACCGCCAGGCGGTGGTCGACGCGCTGTTCTCGACCGGTCCTCACGATTCCGTGATTGGCCGCTACGGGATCGAACCCGACGGCGAAACGACGCTGTCGAGCTACGGCGTGGACCGCGTGTCAGGGGGAGTCCCGGTGTTCTGGCGTGAGCTGAGCACCGGCTGATTGCGCGCCTGGCGCCCTGGAGAGCTGCGCGCCGGTGACGGATGATCGAGCAGCACTGGGTGCCTCGCTACGGGCCGGGGATCGACTCGCGCTTGTCAGCCCAGCGTCGCCCGCAGCGCGTCCTCGAGCTCCGGATATTTGAACTCGAACCCAAGGACCAACGCCTTGGCTGGCACGGCGCGCACGCCGGTGGTGACGATCTCGGCCATCTCCCCGTAGAGCGCTCGCAATGCCGGCCCGGGCACGGGCATGAGCGCCGGACGATGCAGCACGCGTCCGAGTGCCCGCGAGAGCTCACGGTTGCTTACGGGTTCGGGCGCAGTCGCGTTCACCGGGCCGGACCAGCGTGTGTCCTGCAGCGCCGCCAGAATCATCCCGAGGAGATCGTCACGGTGGATCCAGGCGACGTACTGGCGGCCGCCTGCGACCGGGCCGCCGATACCCAGACGGAAGGGGGGCAGCATCTTCGCCAGCGCCCCGCCCGCACGATCGAGCACGACGCCGGTGCGCACCTGCACCGAGCGTACCTGCAGCGCAGTGACCGCGCGCGCCTGCGCCTCCCATTCGGCGCATACCTGCGCGAGGAAGTCCCTGCCCGGTGCGGCTTCCTCGTCGATCGGCTCTGCGCCGCGTGCTCCGTAGTAGCCGATCGCCGACGAGCTCACCATCGCGCGCGGGCGGTCGTTCACGTCGACCTCGGCCAGTCCCGATACGAGATTACGCGTTCCCGTCACACGACTCTCGCGAATCGCGCGCTTGACCCGCTCGCTCCAGCGCTGTGCGATCGGCTCACCGGCAAGGTTCACCACCGCGTCACGCCCGGCCAGCGCCGGTACGGGAGCTGGTTCTGCCTGGGGATCCCAGCGCACCGTCTGCACTGCATCGCCCAGCCGCGCTTGCGCGCGCTCGGGGTCCCGCGAGAGCACGGTCACTTCGGCGCCGCGATCCATGAGTGAGGCGACCACCGCGCTGCCGATCAGGCCCGTCGCTCCTGTGAGGGTCACCCGCATGGTGACCCCAGGTTACGTCCTTGGGTCTGCCGCCGGCACGACCGGATGGGTTCCGGTCTGGGTGTCTCCTTGCGCGAACCCGACCTCGTTGCCGGCCGCAGCGGCCGTGCCGCTCGCACGCGCCTCGTTAGCGACCGCGGCCGCCACGGCCGGGGCCACGTCGCGGTTGAAGACCGACGGGATGATGTAGTCCTCACGCAGTTCGTCGTCGGCCACGATCTCGGCGATCGCTTGTGCCGCCGCCATCTTCATGCGCTCGGTGATCGCGCCCGCGCGCACGTCGAGCGCACCGCGGAAGATGCCTGGAAAGGCCAGCACGTTGTTGATCTGATTGGGGTAGTCCGAGCGTCCCGTGGCCATGATCCGCACGTACGGGGCGGCCTCCTCGGGGACGACCTCGGGGTTGGGATTGGCCATCGCGAAGACCATCGCATCCGTGTTCATCCGCGCGAGCGCCGGAGCCGGCAGCGCCCGTGCACCGGACAGCCCGATCACGAGATCGGCGCCGTCGATCACTTCCGCCGGTGCGCCGTCACGGAGCTCGGGGTTCGTCACCTCTGCGAACCAGCGCTTCTGGGCGTTCATCTTCCCGTCCAGGTAGTCCTCGCGCTGGGTGTGAAGCGCTCCGCGTGAGTCCGCCCCGACGATCTGCCCGACGCCGGCCTCCAGCAGGATCTTGGTCACGGCGATCCCGGCCGCACCGAGGCCGATGATCAGCACGCTCATGTCCGCCATCCGCTTGCCCGTCAGCTTGACCGCGTTCATCAGCGCCGCCATCACCACCACCGCGGTGCCGTGCTGGTCGTCGTGGAAGATCGGGATGTCGAGCTCGGCCTTCAGCCGGTCCTCGATCTCGAAGCACCGCGGCGCGGAGATGTCCTCGAGGTTGATCCCTCCGAATGCCGGCGCGATCCGCTTGACGGTCTCCACGATCTCGCTGGCATCGGTTGTGTCCAGGCAGATCGGGAACGCGTCGACGCCCGCGAACTCCTTGAACAGACAGCACTTGCCCTCCATCACCGGCATCGCCGCGCTCGGGCCGATGTCGCCGAGTCCCAACACGGCCGTGCCGTCGGAGACGACGGCCACGGTATTGCGCTTGATCGTGTACTGAAAGGCCCTGTCCTCGTCCTCGGCGATCGCCAGGCATACGCGGGCCACACCGGGGGTGTAGGCCATCGAGAGGTCGTCGCGCGTCTTCAGCGGATGCTTGTTGTGCTGCTCGATCTTGCCGCCGACATGCAGTTGGAAGGTGCGGTCGGTCTGGTCGATCACGTGCGCACCCTCGATCGCCTCGATCGCCGCGATGATCTGCACCCAGTGCTCGGGTCCGGCCGCGTCGACCACGAGGTCGCGCAGGCTGTGTCCGTGCTCGATCTCCACCGGGTCAACTGCTGCGACCATGCCGCCGACCTCGCCGATCGCGCTCGTGACGCGTCCGAGCAGGCCGGCGCTGTCGTCGATCTCTACACGCACGTTCAATCTGTACTGGGCGCTCGGGGTGATGCTCGTCACGGAGTGCTCTCCTGGTTTTGAGGTGCGCCCGGCGTCAGGCGGCGACTTTGCACGAGGCGGCAGCCGCCCGTATGGGCAGCGGCCCGGCATCTTATGTGAGCGTCCTCGTAGAGTGGTCGGTGCATGGCGACCAAGGCGACAGCAGCGGCGAGCGACTCCACCTCGGCGGGCGCCGATGGGCGGGAAGCGGACCGTCGCCTGTTCCTGATCGACGGTCCCAGCCTTGTCTATCGGGCCTTCTACGCGTTGCCCGAGTCGATCGCGACCTCGACCGGCGAGCCGACGAACGCGATCTTCGGGTTCGCCTCGATGCTCGTGAAGATCGTCACCGAGTACGGCGTGCAACCCACGGTCGTGGCTTGGGATGCCGGCACCTCCGGGCGCACGGAGATGTTCGCCGAGTACAAGGCCACCCGTCGCTCACGCCCGGACCTGCTGAAGATGCAGTGGCCGGCGATGGAACCGCTGGTGGAGGCGTTCGGATATCGCAACGTCAAGCTCGAGGGCTACGAGGCCGACGACGTGATCGCCTCGCTGGCCGACCGCGCGCGGGCGGCGGACCTTGCGAGCATGATCGTCACTGGCGATCGCGACGTCTTTCAGCTGATCGACCCCGAGGGGCTCGTCAAGGTGATGGCGACGTCGCGCGGGATTACCGACACGAAGATCTACGACCACCAGGCCGTCATCGATCGCTACGGCATCCCGCCCGAGCTGATCCCCGACTTCTACGGCCTGAAGGGCGACACCTCGGACAACATCCCCGGCGTCCCCGGCATCGGCGACAAGACCGCGTCGGAGTTGATCCAGACCTACGGATCGCTGGAGGGTGTGCTCGGACACATTCGCGACGTGGGTGGAGCCAAGCGCAAACAGAACCTGCTCGACCACGGCGAGAACGCGCGCGTCTCCAAGCGCCTGGCGACCGTGCAGCGCGATCTCGAGGTCGGGGTCGATCTCGGTGCGGAGGTCTCGCGCGAACCGGATCGTTCACGACTGCGCGAGTTCTTCCGCCGTTACGAGCTGCGCGATCCTCTGCGCCGTTTGGAGGAGGCGCTCGGCGAGGACGAGCAGGTGCCCGGCGCGGCGATCGCGACCGACACAACAGAGGTCACCTTGTGCGCGCGCGTGCGCGCCGGTGCCCCCGCGGACATCGTCGGCTTCGGCACAGGTCAGGCGCTGTGCGTGGTCGTGCACGCCAACGAGGCGCCCGAAGGCGCCCTGTTCGCCGAGGGCTCGCCGTGGCGCTTTGCAGTGGCGCCCGCCGATTCCGATGCTTCCGGGAAGGCTTCCGCTCCTGGGGGAGCCGCGAAGCCGGTGGAGGTTCTGGCCGGAGACTGCGCGGGGCCGCAGGAGATCGTTGCGGCGTGCGCGGGCCGACCGGTGATCGCCCACGACGCCAAGGCGCTCGGCATCGTGCCGGACCTGCTCGTACACGACACGTTGCTCGGCGCCTACCTGCTGGAGCCCGCGCGGCGCGGATACCCGTTCGCCGAGCTGTGCGAGGAGCGCGGTCTCGTATGCGACGCCGAGGATGCCGTCGCCGGCGATGCCGCGCTGCTGGGCGCGCTCGCCTCTTGGCAGCGCGAGCAGATCGCAGAGCGCGGCCTCGATCGGGTGATGAACGAGATCGAGCTTCCGCTGGTACCGGTGCTGCGCGCGATGGAGCTCGATGGTGTGCGCCTGAACCTCGAGCGCCTGTCTGAGATCACCGCGCGCGTGCGCGATGAGATCCACGAGCTCGAACAGGAAATCTTCGCTCTCGCCGGCACCGAGTTCCTGATCGCTTCACCGGCGCAGCTGGGGGAGGTCCTGTTCGAGCGGCTCGGGCTCTCGCGCAAGCGCCGCGGCAAGACCGGCTACTCGACCGACGCACGCGTGCTGCAGGCGATCCGCTCCGAGCACGCGATCGTGCCGCGGATCGAGCGCTGGCGCGAGCTCTCGACATTGATCAAGACCTATCTGGACGTGCTCCCGGAGCAGGCGGACGGGAACTCGCGGATCCACACGACGTTCCTGCAGGCCGTGGCTCAGACAGGACGGCTGTCGAGCACGAACCCGAACATGCAAAACGTACCCATCCGCACCGAGCTTGGGCGGGAGATCCGCGGGTGCTTCGAGGCTGCGCCCGACGGCGTGCTGATCTCCGCCGACTACTCCCAGATCGAGCTGCGCGTGCTCGCGCACGCCGCCGACGATTCCGCCCTGAAGGAGATCTTCCGCCGCGGCGAGGACGTTCACACTGCCACCGCCTCCCAGGTGTTCCAGGTCGCCCCGCAGGACATCGACCCGGGGATGCGCTCGAAGTCGAAGATGATCAACTACGGCATCGTCTACGGCCTCTCCGACTACGGGCTCGCCGACCGCTTGAACATCCCGCGCGAGGAGGCCAAGGAGTTCATCGACGCCTACCTGAAGCGGTTCCCGCAGGTGGCGGCCTTTATCGAGCATACGATCGAGCAGGCCAAGGAGGACGGTCACGTGACGACGCTGTGGGGGCGCCGGCGTCAGATCCCTGAGCTACGTGCCCGCAACTACCAGGTGCGCACGCTCGGCGAGCGCCTGGCCGTCAACACCGTGATCCAGGGCACCGCCGCGGACATCATCAAGCTCGCGATGGTCCGCTGCCATGACGCCCTGGCGGCCGAGGGCATGCAGACGCGCCTGATCCTGACGATCCACGACGAGCTGCTGTTCGAGGGCGCTCCCGCCGAGGCCGACTCCGCCCGCGCGTTGATCGAGCGGGAGATGTGCGGTGTGTGGGAGCTCGAGCCCGAGATGGCGGTCGATATCGGCGTTGGCGAGAACTGGCTGGAGGCGAAGTAGTGAGCCGCGGGCTGGCGGTCCTGCTCGCCGTCGCGGCCGGCTGCTTCGTCGGCCTGCAGGCGCCGGTCAACGCGCGCCTCGGCCGCGAGATCGGTGCGTTGCAGGCCGCCACGGTCTCATTCACCGTCGGCACGCTCGCGCTGATCCTGGTCACCGCGCTCTCCAGCGGCGGTCTGTCGGGCATCGGCAGCGCGACCAAAGCACCTTGGTGGGCGCTGATCGGCGGTGTCCTCGGCGCGTTCTACATAACCGTCGCGCTGCTCACCGTACGCACCCTCGGCCTCAGTGGTCTGACGGCGGTCGTCGTCACCGGCCAGCTCGCGATCGCGGTCGTCGTCGATCGCTTCGGGCTGCTGGGCATCCCCCGGCAGCACATCGACGCCTCACGCATCCTCGGGCTGGTCCTGCTGGTGGTCGGAGTGGTGCTGGTCGTGCGGAGGTGAGAAACGCCCAAGTTTCGAACATTCGTCCACCCTGTATGCTCGCGTCTGGGCACATTGCCCGTCTACACCCGAGGATATGAGGTTGACAATGCGCCGATTTCGGCTCGCAGTACTGATGGGGATCGCTGCCGTGGCATGCCTGGCGAGTGCCGCCACCGCCGGCGCTCACGCCAAACCGGCGAGTATCAAGACCGGTACCTACAAGGCGAAGCTGTCCGCGTCGTCGCCGACCGAAGCGCAGAAGTTCAACATCATCCTCAAGAAAACGAAATGCGCCGCCGCGCCCGGTACCGGCACGTCCGCGCTGCATCTGTGTGTTTCAGTACCCACCTCGCCGCGCCTGGGGTGCACCACGCCGGTTGTCATGGAAGACCCGCTCGCGAGCTTCCTGACCCCAGTTGCGCTCCCCGCCTCGGGCAAGCTCATCGAGCACGGGGCGGTCACGGAGCCGGCGCCAGTCCCCGGCGGAGAACCGGAGTCGGGAGAAGGAACCTTCTCGGTCACGTTCACGAAGAAGGGCACCGCCAGCGGCTATATCGAACAGAATCTGACCTACTCGGCCGGACAGACGCACGGCCTGCTGTGTGACAGCGGCAAGGTTCCGTTCACGGCCAAGCTGGGCTGAGCGTCTCGGGGTCCGCGCCGGACGCTCCGGCGTGGACCCCGACAGTCCCCGGCGGCGGGTGCGTCGTCGGTCCGAGCGCGATCACCCGTCGCGTACCTCCTCGTAGGCCTCGCCCAGCAGCCGCACGCCCTGCTCGATAGCAGGCTCTGAGAGGTTGCCGTAGCCGAGCAGCAGGCCCGGATCGCCTCCCGGACGGAAGCGGTGCAGTGCAAGCCCCTCGACACCGACGCCGCGAGCGGCGGCTGCTGTCACCAGCGCATGCTCGTCGGCCTCACCGGGCAGCGTCACGAGCTCGAACAATCCCGCGGCGCCGGGACTGCTCGCATGCGCGGCCGGCAGCCATCGTGCCAGCGCTCCAAGCAATGCCTCGCGCCGATGCTGGTAGAGCAACCGCATCCTTCGCACGTGGCGGTCGAGCTCGCCCCGTCCGATGAAGTCGCGCAACGCGAGCTGTCCGATTGCCTCCGAGCCGCCGTCCTCGACCGTCTTGGCGGCGGTCAGCTCCCAGGTGAGCCACGAGGGCATCAGCACCCAACCCAGGCGCATGCCCGGCGCCAGGCGCTTGCTGGCGGAGCCGATATACGCGACGTGCTCGGGCGCCAACCCCTGCAGCGCCCCGACGGCGACGCGGTCGTAGCGGTACTCCGCGTCGTAGTCGTCCTCGACGATCAGGCGATCTTCCTCGGCCCAGTCGATCAGGGCCGCGCGCCGCTCGGGGCCTAGCACCGCGCCGGTGGGGAACTGGTGCGCGGAGGTGACGAGCACGGCCGAGGCGTCCGTGGCCACCAGCTCCTCGACCCGCAGTCCCTCCTCGTCGACTCCGATTGGCACGACCTCCATGCCTGCGGCTTCGACGATCAGGCGGTGCATGTGCCAGCCAGGGTCCTCGAGCGCGAAGCGCTCCACGCCACGAGCGCGCAGCGCGCGGCAGAGCAGCGCGAATCCCTGCATGAATCCCGTGCACACCAGCGTGTGCTCGGGGTCGGCATCGACACCGCGCACGCGCCCGAGATATTCGGCGAGCGCTTCGCGCAGCTCGGGCACGCCGCGTGGGTCGCCGTAGCCGACTGCCGTCAGCGGCGAGTCACGCAGTGCGACGCGCAGCGAGCGCAGCCACGCTTCGCGCGGGAACCCCGCCAGGTCGGGCAGTCCGGGATGGAAGTGATACGCGTAGCTCTCCAGAAGCGAGCGTGCAGGTGCACGGGGGCTGGCCGCGCGGACCGCACCGGCGACGCGCACCGGTGCGCCCTGGCTCATCGCCAGATAGCCCTCGGCGGCGAGCTGGCCGTAGGCCTCGGTCACTACCCCACGCGAGACCCGGAGCTCTCGTGCCAGCGCTCTGGTGGAGGGCAGGCGGGTGTCGCTGGGCATCCGTCCGGAGCGAATCCGCTCACGCAACGCCCGCTCGATCTGCTCGTGCAGGGGCAGCTTGCCGGTGCGGTCGATCTCCAGGAGCAGGCTCGGTCCTCCACGACCCTCTGTAACTGGTCCTGTCTGTGGTCCCATGACTGGAACTGTAAAGCAGGCCAGTGGCGGCGTAACTTGCAGAGCGTCCAGATCCTTCTTACTTCTTACCGGCATCCCGAGCCGGCTCCCGAACGGAGGCCATGACCATGAGCCAGACAAACGGCAATCTCACGACAGCGCCGATCACGATCGTAGGAGCAGGTCTCGCTGGGCTTGTCGCTGCGATCGCCTGTGCCGAGGAGGGAGTGCAGGTACACCTGCTCGAGGCTCACAGCGAGCTGGGCGGTCGCGCGCGCAGCACCGACGGGCCATACAAAGCGAACCTCGGTCCGCACGCGATGTACGGAGACGGCTCGTTCTGGCACTGGATGCGCGAGCGCGAGATCCTGCCCGCGAACGTCAGCCCGCGGTTGACGGGAGTGCGGCTTCGTATTCAGGGCTCATTGCGCCGTACTCCTCCGCTCAGCGCGTTGCCGGCGGTTCTGCGCTTGCGTGGGCGCGAGGCGCCGGTGGACGTCGACTTCCGTACGTGGGCCACGAGCCATACCGATGAGAAAACGGCCGAGATGCTTGCGGCGGCCTGCGGCGTGTACACCTTCCACCACGACCCCGGTGAGCTCTCGGCGGCGTTCGTGTGGTCGCGGGCGGTGCGACTGCTGCTGACGGTGCCCTCGAGCGTGCGCTATCCCGTCGGCGGCTGGAGCACGCTCGTGGCCTCGTTGGAGCGTCGCGTGCGCGAGCTCGGTGTACACGTCCAGACCGGCACGCGCATAGACAGCCTGCCCGAGCCCCCGGTGATTCTCGCGACCGAGCTCGACCAGGCACGCGAGCTGCTCGGCGACGAGAGCCTGCACTGGAAGAGCGGCAACACCGTCTGCATCGATCTCGGCCTGCGCGCGCGTCGCGGCGATCCGGCGGTCGTCTCGGACATGGACGAGGCCGGCTGGATCGGGCGCTACTCGACGACGAACCCCTCGATCGCCCCCGACGGCGAGGAGTTGATCCAGGCGCAGATGCCGATCCGTCCCGGCGAGTCCGCCGATCGAGCCGCGTTGCGCTTGGAGGGGCTGCTCGACGTCGGGCTCGTGGACTGGCGTACCCGGGAGACGTGGCGCCGTCGACAGGTGATGGACGCGCGCTCGGGCGCTCTGGACATGCCGGGCACGAGCTGGCGCGATCGTCCCGCGGTGGATCGTGGCGACGGGGTCTTCCTGGCCGGCGACATGGTTGCCGCGCCCGGCCTGCTCTCCGAGGTCTGCTGGGCCAGCGGCATTGAGGCCGGTCGACTCGCGCTGGAGGCTGCGCGCAGTCTCAGACCAGCGCTGCGACGGGTTGCCTGACGCGGGCGTTGCCCACGAACGAGGGCGGGGCGATTTTGAGGTAGTGATCGAAGGACCACGCGGCGAAGCGGCGCGACTCGAGGCTCTGTGAGAGCAGCCGCGGCAACTGTGTGGGCGTGAGCTGCCCGACGGAGCGCTGCACGCGCAGCAGCCAGGCGTATTTGCGCGCGTGCCTGTCGGAGAAGGCTCCGTAACGCGCGAGTGCCTGCTCGCGCGTTAGGCGTCCTTCGTGCACCGAGCGCAGCTCGCGCGCGCACGCGAGACCGAAGTACAGCGCGGTGCGAATCCCCTCGGCGGTGAGTGGGAGACAGTGCCCGGCGGAGTCTCCGGCGAAGAACACCCAGTCCTCGACCGCCGCTCGCAGCTGGTGGGGGATCCAGTTGCCCTGATAGCCCTCCGGCGGCAGTCCCAGCTCCTCGGCGAGCCTGACGGTCGGCTCCTTGACGTGATGGGCGGGCCAGAAGGAGCCGGCTCCGATCCGCACCTCCTCGCGCGCGGGAAAGCTCCAGGCGTAGCCCGAGCGCACGTAGCGGTGATCGATCCACAGTTCAAGCTCGTCGCCCGTGCCGGCGGGATGGACCTCCAGGCCGCGTGAGAGGCGCGCGTTCGGCGGTTGGATCGCGGTCGCGTTCGAGAGCACGCGTCGCCAGCCGAGCGCGTCCACGACGAGCGGCGCGCTCAGCGAGCCGCGGTCGGTGTGGACGGTCAGCCCGTCGCGCCCGGTGACGGTGGCGGTCTCGAACTCCGTCTGCGCGGCGTCCGCCTGTTCGTACAAGAGCGCGCAGATCTCGCGATAGTCGAACGTGGAGAACGACCAGGGCAGTTGCCAGCGCGAGGTCCGCGAGCGCGTGTGCACGACCAGCTCGTCGAAGCTCTGGCGCAGCGAGCCCATCAGCTCCATCGCTTCCAGCCACAGCGTCGGCATCGCGCACGCGGAGGTCTGACGCTCGCCGATCTCGTAACGGTCGATCAGCAGCACGCGCATCCCCGAGCCGGCGAGCTCACGCGCAACGGCCAGGCCCGCAAACGACGCTCCGCACACCAGCACATCGCAGTCGTGGCGCGCCGCGAACGGGGTGCGCGCCGCGCCGCGCTTGGTCGCTCGTGTGGGCACCCACCGATGGTATAGGTCGCGAATCAGGCGGGTGGGCGTCGACTTTCGCGTGCTCCACTCCCGGATCACCGCTGCGGGCCGGATGAAAACGTCGCCCTGCGGTAGGCTTCTGGACCGTGCAAACACTGATCGAGAATCCCGAGGCCCACGTGGTCGCCGGGTCCAACGGACTGCTGCTCGAAATCGATGGGCAGATCGTCCCCAACTACGACGCCACCTTCCGCGACATTGAGGAGGGCGAGGTTGTCACCGGCCACGTCGTCCGCATCGACAAGGACGAGGTGCTGGTCGACATCGGCTACAAGTCCGAGGGCGTAATCCCGGCGAACGAGCTGTCGATCCGCAAGTCGGTCGATCCCCATGACGAGGTGCACCAGGGCGAGGAGGTCGATGCGATCGTCATGACCAAGGAGGATCAGGACGGGCGTCTGATCATGTCCAAGAAGCGCGCGCGCTTTGAGAAAGCGTGGCGACGCATCGAAACTGCGGCGGAGTCCGGCGAGCCGGTCGAGGGAACGGTCATCGAGGTCGTCAAGGGCGGCCTGATCATCGACCTGGGCGTGCGCGGATTCCTGCCCGCCTCGCTCGTGGACATCCGTCGTGTGCCGAACCTCGACGAGTACATGGGCACCAAGATCGAGACGAAGGTGATCGAGCTCAACCGCTCGCGCAACAACGTCGTGCTCTCGCGCCGCGCGGTCTTGGAGGAGGAGCGCAAGGAGGTCCGCCAGCAGATCCTCGACCGCCTGCAGCCCGGCCTGGTCGTGGAGGGGCAGATCTCGAACATCGTGGACTTCGGTGCGTTCGTCGACCTCGACGGGATCGACGGCCTGATCCATATCTCCGAGCTCTCGTGGTCGCACGTCAACCATCCAAGCGAGATCCTCAACATCGGCGACACCGTGCAGGTGAAGGTGCTCGACATCGACCGCGATCGTCAGCGCATCTCGCTGGGTCTCAAGCAGACCCAGGAGGATCCCTGGCAGCGGATCGTCGATACCTACAACGTCGGCGACGAGCTCGCGGGCAAGGTCACCAAGGTCGTCACCTTTGGCGCGTTCGTGGAGATCCTCGACGGGGTCGAGGGGCTCGTGCACATCTCCGAGCTGGCCGGTCACCACGTCGAAAGCCCGCGCGAGATCGTCCATCCGGGCGATGAGATCCGCGTGAAGATCCTCGAGATCGACTCCGAGCGCCGGCGCCTGTCGCTGTCGGCCAAGCGCGTCGAGGACCAGATCCTGCCCGTGTCCCGTCCCGACGCTCCGGCCGGCGAGGCTGCGAGCACCGAGCTCGATGCCGAGGCGGTCCAGCAGGAGGGCGCGGCTGACGCTTCAGCCGCCGGAGAGGGCGAGGTCGTGGCTGAGGCCGCCGTCGTCGAGGAGAACGCTGTCGAGCCCGCCGCAGAGACTTCGGTTGGCGAGGATGCCCCGGTCGCCGGGCAGGCCTCGGTCAGCGAGGAGGAGCCGGCAGAGTCGGCGGCGGAGGTCGCCCTCGAGGAGCCTGCGGCGGATGCGACCATAGAGGACTTCGCCGGCGCCGAGCAGGCGCCGGAGGCCACCGCCGATGAGCCCCCGATTGCCGAGGAGGCCCCGGCCGCAGAGGCTCAAGCTGAGCCCGAGGTGGCGGCTGAGCCCGAGGTTTCCGCACCTGACGGTGGCGGCGAGGCCGGGCTGCTGGCCGATCTTGGGTCGGTCGCCGAGCCCGTCCAGGACTGAAGCCGTCTCGAGGATCTGGACGGCACGGGGCGGATGACGTCTGACCGTGTGCCGTTCGTCGGATTGACGGGCGGCATGGGCGCCGGTAAGTCGACGGCCCTTGCGGAGCTGGAGCGCCTGGGGGCAGCGACGCTGTCCACGGATGCGGTAGTGCACGAGCTGTACGGGGGCGAGCGCCTGCGCCACGCGGTGGTGGAGCGCTGGGGCGAGAAGGTGGCGCCCGCGGGCGTCGTCGATCGCTCGGCGGTAGCCGCGCGCGTGTTCGCCGACCCGGACGAGCGGGCGTGGCTCGAGAGTGTGCTGTGGCCACTGGTGGGCGAGCGCGTCGGGCGGTGGCTAACGGAGGCCCGGGCGCGGCGTCCGGTCCCGCGCGCGGCAGTCGTCGAGGTACCGCTGCTGTTCGAGGCGGGGATGGAGGGGGTATATGACGCCACGGTGGCGGTGATCGCAGATGAGGAGCTACGGCGCGAGCGTGCGGCAAGCCGAGGGCATGCGCTGGAAGAGGCACGTGCAGATCGCCAGCTCTCCCAGGAGGAGAAGGCGCGGCGGGCCACGTTCACAGTGCGCAACGACGGTAGCGAGGGGGAGCTGACGGCACAGTTGTCGGCCGTGCTTGACACCCTTGGAGGATGAGCCCCACGCGCTCGCCCTCCGCTTCACCCAGCGCCTCTTCTCGTCGCGCGGCGTATCGCGCGGACGGTCACTCGCGAGGCAGGCGCACCGGCAGGGGACGGCGCGGTGGGAGATTGCGCGGTCCCGGAGTGGTGCTGGTCATCGTGGTGGCGCTGGGCGCGCTTGCGATCTCGTTTGGTTCCAGCCTTGACCACACGGTGCGCCGACTCGCGCTGCCGCTCTCCAATGAACAGGTCATCCGCGAACAGGCCGCTGCCAAGCATCTCGACCCGGCGCTGATCGCCGCGGTCATCTACGCCGAGACGAAGTTCGATCCGCGGACCTCACCCGCGGGCGCGGAGGGGCTGATGCAGATCGAGCCCGCCACCGCCGAATTCCTGGCCAAACTCTCCGGTGGATATCGCTTTCAGACGAGCGACCTCGCGACACCCAGTGTCAACGTCGCTTACGGGAGCTACTACCTGCGCTATCTGCTCGATCACTACAACGGCGATGAGATGCTGGCTGTAGCGGCCTACAACGCCGGGCTGGCCAACGTGGACAGTTGGGTTGCGCGGGCTCACAGCGAAGGCAAGAGCCTGACCGCAGAAGAAATCCCCTTCGGGGAGACCCGCGCCTACGTGCAGCGGGTGCTGCAGGCTCAGCGGGAATACCGCTCGCTGTACCCGCGGCAGCTGGGGATCGGTTGAGACCGGCCCTTTTGTCGCCGCTAACGTAGAACGACCGTCCGATGCCCGATTTCAAGCTCGACACCACCTTCACGCCCACGGCGGATCAGCCGAAGGCGATCGAGTCCCTCGCCGAGGGCGTGAACGCGGGCGAGCGCTTCCAGACCCTCCTGGGCGCGACGGGCACGGGCAAGACGATGACGATGGCGGCGACGATCGAGGCGGTGCAGCGCCCGACGCTGGTGATCGCGCATAACAAGACGCTGGCGGCGCAGCTGTGCAACGAGTTCCGGACCTTCTTCCCGGAGAACGCGGTGGAGTACTTCGTGAGCTACTACGACTACTACCAGCCCGAGGCGTACGTGCCGAGCCGGGACCTATATATCGAGAAGGACTCGGCGATCAACCAGGAGGTCGATCGGTTGCGCCATGCGGCGACGGCGGCGGTGTTCGCGCGGCGGGATGTGATCGTGGTGGCGTCGGTGTCGTGCATCTACGGGTTGGGCTCGCCGGAGGTGTATGAGATGAACATGCAGATCCTCAAGCGCGGGGAGACGATCGACCGCGATGGGTTGCTGCGGAAACTGGTCTCGATTCAGTACACGCGCAACGACACGGTGCTGGCGCGGGGGACGTTCAGGGTGAAGGGAGAGACGCTTGAGGTGTGGCCGGCGTACTCGGAGACGGCGGCGTTCCGGGCGAGCCTGTTCGGCGATGAGATCGAGCGGCTGCAGGAGTTCGACCCGTTGACGGGCGAGTTGATCGAGGACGACGTGGAGCACGTGGCGATCTGGCCGGCGACGCACTACAACGTCCGTGAGGGCACGGTTGAAGCGGCGGTGGCGGAGATCGGCAGGGAGCTGAACGAGCGCTGCGAGCAGCTCGAGGCCGAGGGCAAGCCGCTGGAGTCGCACAGGCTGCGCCAGCGCACGCAGTACGACATGGAGATGCTGCGCGAGATGGGGTTCTGCTCGGGGATCGAGAACTACTCGCGGATCCTCGACGGGCGCAAACCGGGCGAGCGGCCGTACTGCCTGATCGACTACTTCCCGAAGGACTTCATCTGCTTCATCGACGAGTCCCACCAGACGGTGCCGCAGATCGGGGGTATGTTCGAGGGGGACCGATCGCGCAAGCAGACGCTGGTGGACTATGGGTTCCGGCTGCCCTCGGCGATGGACAACCGTCCGCAGACCTTCGAAGAGTTCCTGTCGATCACGCCGCAGCTGATGTTCGTCTCGGCGACGCCGGGCGAGTACGAGCGCACGCGCTCAGGGCGGGTGGTCGAGCAGATCGTCAGGCCGACGGGGATCGTGGACCCGCTGGTGGAGGTGCGCGAGACGAAGAACCAGATCGACGACCTGATGAACGAGGTGCGCCGCCGGGTCGATCGCGACGAGCGCGTGCTGGTGACGACGCTGACGAAGAAGATGAGCGAGGACCTCTCGCAGTACCTGCTGGAGATGGGCTTCAAGACGCGCTATCTGCACTCCGAGATCGACACGCTCGAGCGCATCCAGATCATTCGCGATCTGCGCCTTGGGGAGTACGACGTGCTCGTGGGCGTGAACCTCCTGCGCGAGGGCCTCGACCTGCCCGAGGTCTCGCTGGTGGCGATCCTCGACGCCGACAAGGAGGGCTTCCTGCGCGGGGAGACCTCGCTGATCCAGACGATCGGCCGCGCGGCGCGGAACGTGGACGGGACCGTGCTGATGTATGCGGACCGTGAGACGAAGGCGATGAAAGCGGCGATCTCCGAGACCGACCGCCGCCGCGAGATTCAGCTGGCGTACAACGTGGAGCACGGGATCACCGCGGCGACGATCGTGAAGGGGATCTCGGACATCGCCGAGTTCTTGCAATCCGATTCGAAGATCCCGCGCGGGAGCCGCCGCCGGGCCGCGGAGCGCCGCGAGCAGACGAAGGACATGGGCACGCACGAGCTGGAGCGGATGGTGGTGGAGCTCGAGGAGGAGATGAGCGTCGCGGCGGAGGACCTGCGCTTCGAGTACGCGGCTCAACTGCGCGACGAGCTGCGCGAGCTGCGTCGGGACCTGCGTGTGATCCGTGAGAACGAAGGCGCGGCCGCCGAGGAGCCCGCGGGCGAGGTTGCGTGAGGCGGCGGGCTTTGATGGGTGAGCCACAGCCCGCGTCTGCGTAGAGATGCCGGCTAAGCCGCTCACCGCAGCTGCCGACACGGTTGGAGGGCTTTTGGCGGTGTTCAAGCGGTGAGCACCGGCCGGGCCGTTCGCTAGTGTTCGAATGCAGTGGACCTGGATAGGCAGAGCATCGAGAAGCGCGACTTTCCGATCGGCCGCCGCGGGTACGACCCGGCGGCCGTGGACGCGCATCTGCGGGCCTTGGCGAGCGAGGTCGAGGAGCTGCAGCGCGCTCTTGCGGGGCGCGGAGCGGACTCGCTGGCGGCGAGCGCGGGAACCCAGGTCCAGGCGATCGTCGCCGCCGCGGAGGTCGCGGCGGCGGAGATCGAGAGCGATGCGAACGCGAACGCGCAGGACACGCGCGCCCAGGCCGCGGCGGATGCGGAGAAGACCCGCGCGGACGCGGTCGCGCGGGCCCAGGCGCACGTCGCCGAAGTGGGTCGCGCCACGGCCACGTTGCTCGGTCGGGTGGAGGCGCTGAGCGGCGAGACGGGCGCGCTCGTAGACAACCTGCGCGCCGGCGCCACACGGCTCGCGAGCGACTTGGCGAACGCGGAGACGAACATGGGCGAGCTGTACGACGCGGCGTCGGGACGAACTTCTGAGACGGTGTCGGCCGTGGCCAGGGAGGTCGCGGCGCAGCCCGAGGCGCCGACACCGGCACCACCGCCCGATGTACCGCCCTCGCCGGTTGCGGCCGCGAGTGCCACACCGCCGGCTGCCGCGGCGAGCGCACCCGCGCCGCCGCTGCCACCGCCGGTCTCTCCGTCCCCATCGGCGCCGCCGTCCTCGCCCGAGCGGGCGGCGAGCGAGAACGGGGACCTCGACGGTGCGCGGCTGGTGGCGCTGAACATGGCCCTGAACGGCGACTCGCGCGAGGCGACCGACCGCTACCTGGCCGAGAACTACGAGGTGGCGGATCGGGCGAAGCTGCTGGACGAGGTGTTCGCGGCGATCGAGGGCTGAGCGCACCGTTGGGCGAACGTCTGTTCGCGTCAATACAATAGACGGTGGATGCCAGCAAGCGATCAGATCGTCGTCTCCGGAGCAAGGGAGCACAACCTCAAGGACATCTCGCTGACACTGCCGCGCGATGCGCTGGTGGTGATCACGGGCCTGTCGGGCTCGGGCAAGAGCTCGCTCGCGTTCGACACGATCTACGCGGAGGGTCAGCGCCGCTACGTCGAGTCGCTGTCGGCGTACGCGCGACAGTTCCTGGGGCAGATGGACAAGCCCGACGTCGATTCGATCGAGGGCCTCTCGCCGGCGATCTCGATCGATCAGAAGACGACCTCGCGCAACCCGCGCTCGACGGTGGGGACGGTGACGGAGATCTACGACTACCTGCGGCTGTTGTGGTCGCGGGTGGGCAAGCCGCACTGCCCCATCTGCGGGCGCCCGATCGTGGGGCAGTCGGCGGAGCAGATCATCGATCAGGCGATGGAGCTGGGGGAGGGGACGCGCTTCATGGTGATGGCGCCGCTGGTGCGCGGACGCAAGGGGGAGTACGGCAAGCTGCTGGAGGAGCTGCGCACGGATGGGTTCCAACGGGTGAAGATCGACGATCGGGTGCGGATGCTGGAGGAATCGATCGTGCTCGACAAGCGCTACAAGCACGACATCTCGGTCGTGGTCGATCGCCTGGTGATGCGCCACGACCTGCGCAAGCGCCTGGCGGACTCGATCGAGACGGCGGTGGGGCGCGCGGAAGGGCTCGTGGAGATCGAGATCGTCGGGGCTGGCCGATCTTCGATCGGTGACAAGGACGCAGCGCAGGAGGAGCGTCCGCGTGCGACCGGCGCGAAGGGCGTGCGTTCGGCCTCGGCGCAGATCGTCCCGGGCGAGGTGCCGGAGGCGGGGACGGTGTTCACGTTCTCCGAGCGCTTCGCCTGCCCCGAGCACGGCCCGTCGCTGGTCGAGCTGGAGCCGCGGATCTTCTCGTTCAATTCTCCCCACGGCGCGTGCGAGCGCTGCACGGGGCTGGGCTCGCAGATGGAGATCGATCCGGAGATGCTCGTGCCCGACCCGTCGCTGTCGATGGGCGAAGGGGCGATCGTGCCGTGGGCGAACAGCGTGTCGAACTACTACGAGCAGGTGACCGAGGCGATCGCCGAGCGCTATGACGTCGATCTTGACACGCCCTGGGAAGACCTCTCGCAGGAGGATCGCGACCTGTTCCTGTACGGGACCGACGGTGAGAAGCTGCAGATCTCCTACCGCAACCGCTACGGACGGCGGCGCTCGTATGCGACGCGCTTTGAGGGGATCGTGAAGAACCTGGAGCGCCGCTACAAGGAGACGGAATCCGAGGGGACGCGGGAGAAGATCGAGCAGTACATGTCGCTGCGCACGTGTCCGGTGTGCGACGGCGCGCGCCTGCGGGCGGAGTCGCGCGCGGTGCTCGTGGGGGGGACGCGGATCGAGGACTTCACGGCGCTGTCGGCGCGCCGGGCGCTCGAGTGGCTCGACGATGTCGAGCTCTCGGAGACCGACCGTCACGTCGCGCGGCTGATCCTGCGCGAGATCTCCGAGCGGCTGCAGTTCCTGGAGAACGTCGGCATCGGCTACCTCTCGATGGACCGCGCCGCTGCGACGCTGTCGGGTGGCGAGGCGCAGCGCATCCGTCTGGCGACGCAGATCGGCTCTTCGCTGGTGGGCGTGCTGTACATCCTCGACGAGCCCTCGATCGGCTTGCACCAGCGCGACAACTCGAAGCTGATCGCGACGCTGGAGCGGTTGCGCGACCTGGGCAACACGGTGATCGTGGTCGAGCACGACGAGCAGACGATGCGCAGCGCCGATCACCTCGTCGACCTGGGGCCCGGCGCGGGCGAGCACGGCGGCTGGATCGTGGCGCAGGGCACGGCCAAGCAGGTCCAGCGCGTGAAGGGGTCGCTGACCGGGCAGTACCTGTCGGGTGAGCTGAGCGTGCCGGTTCCCACACGCCGACGGACGCCGAGCGGCTACGTGGAGGTGGTGGGCGCCAGCCAGAACAACTTGCGCGACATCGACGTGCACGTCCCGCTGGGCGTGCTCACATGCGTGACCGGGGTCTCGGGCTCGGGCAAGTCGACGCTCGTCAACGAGGTGCTCTACAAGGCCGCCGCCAATCGCCTGAACCGCGCCCGTCAGCGTCCCGGCGCGCATCGCGCGATCCACGGGTTGGATCAGCTGGACAAGATCATCGCGGTCGACCAATCCCCGATCGGGCGCACGCCGCGCTCGAACCCGGCTACGTACACGGGCCTGTTCGATGTGATCCGCGACATGTTCTCCAAGACCCAGGAGGCCCGCGCGCGCGGCTACAAGCCGGGGCGCTTCAGCTTCAACGTCAAGGGCGGGCGCTGCGAGGTCTGCCGCGGCGACGGGCAGATCAAGATCGAGATGCACTTCCTCCCGGACGTGTACGTGCCGTGCGAGCAGTGCCACGGCAAGCGCTACAACCGCGAGACGCTCGAAGTGAAGTTCAAGGGTCGCTCGATCGCCGACGTGCTCGACATGCCGGTGGAGGAGGCGCTCGTGTTCTTCGAGCACATCCCGAAGGTGCGCCGGCGCCTGGAGACGCTGCATGCGGTCGGTCTCGGCTACGTACGCCTCGGCCAGCCCGCGACGACGCTCTCCGGCGGGGAGGCTCAGCGGGTGAAGCTCGCGACGGAGCTCTCGAAGGTGGCGACCGGGCGCACCCTGTACATCCTCGATGAGCCCACGACGGGGCTGCACTTCGCCGACGTGCAACGACTGCTGGAGGTGCTCGCGCGGCTCGTGCAGGCGGGCAACAGCGTGGTCGTGATCGAGCACAACCTCGACGTGATCAAGTGCGCGGACCGGCTGATCGACATGGGTCCGGAGGGCGGCGAGGAGGGCGGTCTTGCGATCGCCGTCGGAACGCCCGAGGAGGTTGCCGCCGAGCCGGCCTCGCACACCGGGCGCTTCCTCGCCGAGTTGCTCACCCCGACGACCAAGCGCGCGGCGGGCGCCAAACCCGGCAGGGGCGGACAGCGCAAGCGGCGGGCGAAGGTCGCAGCGGCGTGAGCTCCGGCGAGGGGGCTACCGCCGCCTCACGCACGGACGACGATGTCGCCGATGCGCGCCAGGTCGGACTTCCCGTCGGCGAGATGGCGCGCAGGGCGCGGCTGTGGGCGCAGAAGTGGCGCTGGTATGAGCGCAACTCGCTGCCGTGGAACCGCGCCCTGATCCACGCATGGTTCATGCGCAGCGAAGCGTTCGTGCGCTGGCCGATCCACGGCAATGTGCTCGAGGCGATGCGCGAGGGCCGCCTGGTGGTGGGGGCCGGGGCGCTGCTGGAGCCGAATGTATGGATTACCGCCCCCAACCAAGCGCGCGTGCGCATCGGCGCGGGCACGTTCTTGAATATGGGCGTGATGATCGCGGCTCAGGAGCTGGTCGAGATCGGCGATCACTGCATGCTCGCCAACGGCTGCTTCGTCAGCGACTCCAGCCACCGCTACGACGATCCCGAGCGACCGGTGACGTGGCAGGGCTTTCAGAGCAAGGGCCCGACGCGAATCGGCGAGAACTGCTGGCTTGGCGCCAACGTGGTCGTGACCAGCGGCGTGACGATCGGCGAGCGCTGCGTGATTGGCGCCAACAGCGTCGTCACTCGCGACGTCGAGCCGTTCTCAGTCGCGGCGGGCGCGCCTGCACGAGTGCTCAGGAAGGTCACATAGGCGTTCTCGCAAGCGACATGTGGATGGGTTCGCGCGGTTTACGGGCGCGCCTCCAACACGATGTTGAATGGGGTCTCGGCGGCCCGGCGCACGCGGCTGAAGCCGCCCTCTCCCAACACTTCGGTGAGGCGCTGCTGGCCCGCCTGGGCGCCGAGCGCCAGCCCCACCTCCTGGCTCAGCGAAGCGGGCGTGCAGAGCATCGTCGAGCCGCCGTAGAAGATGCGCCCGATCGGGTTGAGGTTCTCCTCGATCGCATCACCCGCGAACGGCTCGACGACCATCCACGTGCCATCCTCGGCGAGCATCTCACGCACGTGACGCGCGGCGCCGGCCGGGTCGCCCATGTCGTGCAGCGCGTCGAACACGCACACCAGATCGAACGGCCCACCGCCGAAGTCCTTGGCCGAGGAGACCTCGAACGTCACGCGGTCGGAGACCCCGGCGCGCTCGGCGGCGGCGCGAGCCGCCTCGATCGAGCCGTCGTGATAGTCGGAGCCGACGAATGTGCTGGCGGGAAAGGCCTTGGCCATGAGAATCGTCGATGCGCCGTGTCCGCAGCCGATGTCGGCCACGCGGGCGCCCGCGGAGAGCTTCTCCACCACGCCGTCGAGCGCCGGCAGCCACGACTCGACCAGGTTGGCGAGATAGCCTGGTCGGAAGAAGCGTTCAGTGCCCTGGAACAGGTCGTGGTCGTGCTCATGCCAGCCGAAGCCCTCGCCCGAGCGAAAGCGCTCGGTGATGTGAGGCTCGTCCTTGATCACCGCCGCCAGCAACTGAAAGGCGCCCGGGATGAACGCGGGGCTGTCTTCGTCGGTCAGCGCCATCGCCTGCTCGGGCGGCAGCCTGAACGTGCCGCCCGCGGCCTCGTACTCGACGTAGCCGCTGGCCGCCTGCTGACACAGCCACTCGCGGACATAGCGCTCGCGGCAGTCGGTGCGCTCCGCGAGCTGTGCGGGAGTGACGGGCTCACTGTCCGCCATCGCCTTGTACAGACCGAGCTTGTCTCCGATGGTCACCAGCGGCGCGGTCATCGCCGCCCCCATGTCCTGTACGAACTGTCCCATGAACTGTTCGAGCTTGGCTTCGTCTATCCCAGTCGCGCTCATTGCCGTGCCTCCCATTGCGTGTGATCGATAAAGATGTTCCGCAACGATCGTGCAGGAGCGTCACCGCGGCGCCCAAGCACCTGTGCGCAACACCAGTCAAGCCTACCCCTCGACGTGGGAGGGCACATAAGTTCGTGACGCGAGGCTCTGGAGGTAAAGAGTGATCCGATCGTGCGCCGACCCGGCATGCCGGCTTGGGACGGGTGGCCGTCAGCCCAGCCGCTCGCGCAGCTCGGTCAGCTCTGAGGGATCGATCGAGTAGGTGTGCTCGGGAGCTGGATAGCGGCGCGAGCGCACATCCTCAGCGTAGGCTGCGACTCCGGCGTTCATCTCCTCCTGGAGATTGGCGTAGCGCTTGACGAAGCGCGCGCCGAGACCGTCGCGGATGCCAAGCAGATCGTGGAACACGAGCACCTGCCCATCGGTGGCGGGACCAGCCCCGATGCCGATAACCGGGATCTCGATCGCCGGCATCAACTCCTCGGTGACGGCGGCCGGGATCGCCTCGAACACGAGCGCGAAACAGCCTGCCGCTTGCAGTGCGAGCGCCTCCTCGCCGATCCGTGCGGCCGCGGCCGCCGTGCGGCCCTGTGCCTTCCAGCCACCGAGCGCGGTCGCCGTCTGCGGGGTCAGTCCGACGTGACCCATCACGGGGATCCCGGCAGCCACGATCGCGCGCGCGCGCGCGGCCGAGGCGGGTCCACCGCCCTCGAGCTTGACGGCCTCACAGCCGGCCTCCTTGACCATCCGCATCGCGTTGCCGATCGCCTGCTCGTCGGAGACCTCGTAGGAGCCGAAGGGCATGTCGCCGATCAGCAGCGGCGTGCGCAACCCCCGTCGCGCGGCGCGGGCGAGCACGAGCATGTCGTCGAGCTCGACCGGGGTGGTGGAGTTGTAGCCGAGCACCGTCGTCGCGGCGGAGTCGCCGACCAGCACGAGGTCAACGCCCGCGGTCTCGGCTGAGCGTGCGCTCGGGTAGTCATACGCGGTGACCATCACGATCGGTTCGCCGAGACGCTTCTTCTCGGCCAGCAGCGGCAGGGTCATGGGCAGGCGCCCGGGGTCGGCTGGGGCTTGGACGGTGTGGCTGGACATGGCTTGAGAGTCCTCTCTGAGGAGGTTGACGCCCTACGCGAGCAGGGTCGCCACCTCGTCGTCGATGGTGACGATGCGGTTGGTCTGCGCCTGCACGTGCACGACGCGCGGCTCGTAGTGCTCCAGCTCGGCCTGGTCATACTGGCCGTAGGAGATAACGATGATCGTGTCGCCCCGGTGCACGAGACGGGCGGCGGCGCCATTGACCTTCATCTCGCCCGAGCCGCGCACGCCGGGGATCGTGTAGGTCTCAAAGCGCGCGCCGTTGTCGACGTCGACGACGTGCACCTGCTCGTGCTCGAGGATGTCGGCGGCCTCCAGCAGGTCGGGGTCGATGGTGATCGACCCGACGTAGTGGAGGTCGCAATCGGTGACCGTCGCGCGGTGGATCTTTGACTTGAGCATCACGCGCTGCATGTGGTTTGAGCCTCTCTCGGATCGAGTTGGTCGGGGTCAGGGCTTCGCATCGCCGGTTGCTGGACCGCTGCGGTCGAGCGATCGGAAGTGCTCTGCGCCGGTGATCGAAGGCCGGGTTGTCCGGCAGGTCGCAGGATCTCGTTGTCGATCAGGCGCGTCGCGCCGACGCGCGCCGCGACCGCGAACAGCACGGGCCTGTCGAGACAAGCGACCGACTCGAAGGTGTCCGGGTCGACGATCGCCAGGTACTCGGGCTCAACCGCGAATGGCTCCATCGCGCCGGCGGCGACCGCGAGCAGCGCCGCCGGCGCGCGCTCTCCTCGACGCGCCAGCTCGGCGGCGCTCGACAACGCAGCCCTCAGCGACAGCGCACGCCTGCGCTCGTCCTGGCTCAGCCTCGCGTTGCGACTAGACATCGCCAACCCGTCGGTCTCGCGCACGGTCGGGCAGACCTCGACGCGCACCGGCAGATTCAGATCTGCGATCAGCCGGCGAATCACCGCGACCTGCTGGGCGTCCTTCTGGCCGAAGTAGGCGAGGTGGGGACCGACCATGCACAGCAGCTTGGTCACGACCGTGCTCACCCCCCGGAAGTGCGCCGCGCCGCGGACCTCGCCCTCCAGGCGGTCGGTCACTCCCAGGACCTCCACGGAGGTCGCGAACCCGGCCGGATAGACCTCCTCGGTGGACGGCGCGAACAGCAGGTCCGCGCCGGCACACGCGGCCAGCTCGCGGTCGGCCGCCTCGCGGCGCGGGTAGCCTTCGAGGTCGGAGCGCTCGTCGAACTGGGACGGGTTGACGAACAGCGAGACGACAACGACATCGCACTGTGAGCGGGCGCGGGCGATCAACGACAGATGACCCTCGTGCAGCGCACCCATCGTCGGCACGAGACCGATCGTGCGGCCGGCGCGGCGCTCTGGTGCCAGCGCAGCGCGCAGCTCGGTGACGGCGCGCACTGTCCTCATGCGCGAGGCGGGGGTCGTCGTGTGACGTCGTTGCTCATCGGATTCGGTCCAGTTCCCTACGGATACCGGCGCGACTGAAGATGCACTGCATTACCTCCACGAGATTCGCCTCGAGCGGACTCGATAGCGATCTCATCTCCGATGATACAACCGCTGCGGACATATGTGCGGCTATTTGCGGCGTGTGCGCAGAATCACACAGCAATCGCATGGGCGCTTGGAGCGGGTACCGTTCGGGCGATGAGCGATTCGCGCGCCCACCGCCGTAGGGTACGCCTGGACAGCCTGCTGGCCGAGCGCGGTCTGTATCCCTCGCGCAGTCGCGCGGCCGTCGCGGTGATGGCGGGAGAGGTACGCGTGGGCGCCGGCGAGCGCCGCGCGGCCAAGCCCAGCGAGCTGATCGACCCGACCGAGACGATCAGCGTGCAAGCCAAGCGCGGGTACGTCTCACGCGGGGGCATCAAGCTCGCGAATGCCCTGCAGGCATCCGATCTGCACGTCGCAGGCCGCCACGCGCTGGATGTCGGGAGCTCGACCGGCGGGTTCACCGACTGCCTGCTCCAGCGTGGTGCCGCGAGCGTCGTCGCCGTCGACGTGGGCTATGGGCTGCTCGACTACGCCCTGCGCAGCGACCCTCGGGTGAGGGTGCTCGAGCGCACGAACGCCCGAGCCCTCACCCCGCAGGTGCTGGCCGCCGCACACGATCAGATCGAGCACCCGCCGCTCGACCTCGCCACGGTCGACCTCTCGTTCATCTCCCTGACGATCGTGCTGCCGGCCGTGCTCGCCTGCCTCACCACTCCCTACGACGCGATGGCGATGATCAAGCCCCAGTTCGAGGTCGGCCGCGAGCGCGTGGGCAAAGGCGGCGTGGTGCGCGGCGCGGACGATCGCCGTGACGCGCTGATCGCGATCGGGGCGGCGGCCTGCGAGCTTGGGGCGAGCGTGCTCGGATACCACTCATCGGGGCTGCCGGGACCGAAGGGCAACCGCGAGACGTTCGTGCATCTCGCCGAGCCGGGGCGGACGGGCGGCGCGGCCAACCCGCAGGAGCTGGTGGAGATGGCGCGAAGGGCAGAGCCATGAGCGAGCGCTCGATGACCGTGCTCACCCATCGCCGTCCTCCCGACACGATCGCGGCGCTGCGGCGTCTGATCGCAGCGGGCGCCCAAGCGGGAGTCACGATGCGCCTGGACGAGGAGGAGACGGGCAAGCACCCCTCGCTCCTCGCGGGCCCCGGCCTCGAGCTGAACGCGCCGCTGCTGGACGACGTCGAGCTCTGCCTCGTGCTCGGCGGCGACGGCACGATCCTGAAGGCGCTGCGCCTCTATGCCGGCACGAGCGTCCCCGTATTCGCGGTCAACTTCGGCGAGATCGGATTCCTGGCGACGGTCGAGCCCGACGAGCTCGACACCGGTATCGAGCGCGCGCTCAGGGGCGAGTTCGAGCTGCTGCAGCTGCCGGCGATCGTGCTCGACGGGCCGGCCGAGGACGGCGTGCAGACGCCGGGCGCGCACATCGGCATCAACGACGTGGCGATCCATCGCAAGGTCGGAGAGCGGGTCGCCGAGATCGCCTATGCGCTGGAGGGAGAGATCGTCGGCAGCGTGCGCTGCGATGGTCTAGTGATCGCCACGCCCGCGGGCTCGACCGGCTACAACCTCGCCAACGGCGGCCCCGTGATGGCCTGGGGAGTGGAGGGCTTCGCGGTGTCCTTTATCGCGCCCCACTCGTTGACCGCCCGCGCGCTCGTGGTCGCGCCCGACGATCGCCTCACCATTCACAACCGCTCGCGCGAGCCGCTGGACATCGCCGTGGACGGGCGCCCGGCCGGCGAGATCCCGCCCGGCGGAGCCATCGACGCGCGCTTTCTCGACGCGGTCGGAACCATCGCTCAGCTGCCCGACTCCTCCTTCTATCGCCGCCTGCGTGAGAAGTTCGGCCGGCTCTCCAGCTGAATCAGTCGCTCAGGCCGCCCTCGGCGCGGTGTGGCTGGACTCGTCGCTCTGCAGAGAGACGATGAACCCGTCGAGCTGGTCCTTGGAGAAGCGGCGCTGTCCGCCGGGGGTGCGATAGCAGGAGATGTGGCCGGCGTCGGTCCAGCGGCGGATCGTCGCCAGCGAGACGCCCAGGTAGCGGGCCGCCTGTGAGCTCGTGAAAACCAGCTGGCGCTCCTCGCCGGCGCCTGGGAATGGCGTGGGCCGGGTGGTTGCGGTCATCTCGGCTGTCCTCCTCCGGTCGAATGGCGGGCCGCGGCCGTGGCTCGGCGACCCGTTCGGCGGCATACGGATCCGCCTGACCCATGTATCGCCGGAATGGGCCGACTAGCTGAGCGTGGCCCACGTTTGTGGACGTTTGACCCCTCGAAGCTGCGTCGAGACTGCAACGAAGCTGTCCTGCTCGTGCAATCAATCGTGCACAACTCAAACTTAAGCTGGACATTTCGTCCAATCCCGTTAGTATGCTGTGCAAACCTACTCAAGGGTAGCGGTAGTCCTGTGGATGGAGACAGACAGGGCCGCCTCGCAAAAGGCCCCGTGGGGCCACGGCGAAGGAGACCTATCGTGCGTTGGCATAAGTAAGCTGTTTGGAGAGGTCGCCAATGCGACCAGACTTGAAGGCGTCGCGCCGATCGCCCTCGCCGGAGGTCGGTTAGCGGCGCCTTCGTCGTTTAAGGCACTCGCTGCGACAGGCGTGATCGCTCGCAGAGTGGTCTCGTCTGTTGGCGAGGGTGCAGCTTGTCCGTGCCCGTCCTGCGCTGAAACGCGCCGGATGCCCGTGTCGGACACTCGTGTGGCCGAGGGAAGCGCTAGCTGAGCGCAGGCTGAGCGATCTTGCGCGCGCGCCGCTCGAACGCGAGCTCGGCCTCGAAGTCGGCGTCGTCGCCGTGCACGAACGTGACCGGACCCTCGCGCTCGAGCATCGCGATGAAACTCTCGACCAGCTCGCCGTCGAGCTGGCGTCCGGCGACGCGGCGCAGCTCGGCCATCGCGTCCTGCGGGGTCATCGGCGAGCGGTAGGTCTCGCGCGCGGTCAGGGTGTCGTAGGTCGAGCACACCGCGATGATGCGCGAGGCCAGGGGAATCTCGTTGCCGATCAGCCCGGCCGGATAGCCGCTGCCGTCGACGTGCTCGTGGTGGTAGAGGATTGCATCGGCAACCGGCCCATAACCGTCGAGACGCCCCACGAGCGTGGCCCCGTCCGAGGGATGGCGGCGGATCACCGCCCAGTCCTCGTCGGAGAGCACCTCGGCTTTGAGGATCCTGTCGGGCAGCGCGAACTTGCCGATGTCGTGCAGCAGCCCGGCGGTGTGAACCAGGTCCTGGTCGGCCTCCGAGCAGTCGATCTCGCCCGCCAGCGCACGGGCGTAACGCGCGACCGCTGCCGCGTGTCGAGCGGTGATGCGATCGCGCAGGGCCAAGGTCTCCACAAGGGTGGTCAGCACGCCGAGCTGCAGTGAGGCCAGGTGCACCGAGCGCGCTTCCAGCTGGTCGGCACGATCCTCCGAGCGCAGCAGCGCGACCATCAGGTACTGGAAGATCACGATCACCAGCACCGACCCGAACAGCACCGGCAGGCCCAGATTCATGTAGGCGACCGCGAGCACGGCCGTGAGCGCGCCCGCGGCGATCTGCCCGGGCAGCATCGGCACGAACAGTTCCCGGACCTGCCCGATCAATTTGCGGTTCTCGACGAAGTGGTTGTCGAGGGCGATCACGCTGAAGTTGAGCGCGTTCGTGATCATGAACACCGCGAACACCACCAGGCCGAAGGTGACCCCGCGCGTCAGCTGGTTGGACGGATCGTGCACGTTGCCGACCGCGGCCTGCACGAGCAGGCCGCCGATCAGCGGGAACACCGCGAACGCCGCGAGGTTCGTAAGCCACGCCGACAGCGGCAGCTGGCGACCAACCGAGATGAAGATGGCGGCCGCCAGGGCGATCGCCACCGCCGGCGCGGGCCCGAGCAGGCTGATCGCGAGCACCTGCGCGACGAATCCCGCCGACAGATGTTGTCCGCGGATCGTGAACACCAGTCGCTGCCCGCCCAACGACAGCGCCAGCAGCAGACCGACAAGCAGCAGCGGCTGCCATTCCTGCGCCGAGGACAGCCACGCGGCGGCGCCGAGCGCGCACGCCAGCGCCAGCGCCTCGGCCGCGCAGAAGATACGGATGGTCAGCTTGGAGTCGTTCATATCCTCTTTCGAACCCTTGTCGTACTTAACGGCCGATTCGGCGTGGTCCTTAAGGTGCGATGTGCCACCTTGGACGAGTGCGAATCGCGCGAGTCCGAAGAATCGAGCGGAGCCCACTCCGGCTCCGCATCGGTGGCCGACCGGCGCCGCGGTCGTGGCGGTCAGGCCCCCGAGGGGCAGGCGCACGAACGCGATCGTGCTCGCGCTCGCGCCGATGCCGGCCACGAGCAGGGCCGATCGTGGCGAAGCGAGCGCCGCAATGCCGCCACCGAGCGCAAAGCCGATCCCCGGGGAGATCGCCCCGATCGATTCCACCGCGCCCATCAGCTGCGCGTGCAGGCGCTCGGGTGTGAGTCGCTGCACGGCGCTGATCAGCGCCGCCCACTGCATGCCGTTGCCGATCCCGCCGATCAGTCCCGCCGCGCACGCCGGCGCCAGCGAGGGAGCCACCGCCCAGCCGAGATACGCGATCCCGACGGCCAGCGTCGATGCGCTCAGCAGCGCCCCAGTGAGCGCTTGACCGAGCGCGCGAACACGATGCTCCCGATCGCGGCGCCGAGGCCCCAGGCGCCGAGCAGCAGGCCGTAACCCCCGTCGCCGGCGTGCAGCGTGCCCTTCGCATAGGCGACCTCGATCGGCGGGGAGAACTCGAAGAACACGAGCGCCACCGCCTGCACGACCAACAGCCTTCGCAGCGTCTGCGCAGTGGTGATGTGATCCCAGGCTGCCCGCAGTCGCGCGCGCACGGTCGAGGTCTCCGCATCCTGCACGTGCGGTGTGAGATCGAGCAGCATCGCCGCGCACACCAGGAAGGACGCGACGTCGATGAGCAGGGCGACGGGGACGCCGAACGCCGATACGGTCGGTCCGGCGAGCGCGGGCCCGAGCGTGAAGGTGATCGCGAACCCGATGTTGATCGCCGCGTTGGCCCTGCGCTCGGCCTCCTGCGCGCTCGCCTCGCGAGCGTCGCCGGCCTCGCCCTCGATGGCAAAGCCAGTCGCAGAGGCAAGGCCGCTTTCGCCGCTCGCCAGCGCGATCCCGGCCTGCCCGGCGTACGTCTGGGCGGGCAGATCCGCCGCCGGTGGGCTCGTCGCGGCATGTCGCTGGTGGTGACCATTCGCGCGCCGCACGCGCCGCGGCCGCGCGCAGCAGCGCGCTTGCGGCAAGCGCGGCGGTGCCGTCGAGCGCCACGAGCACGAGCACCCCGGGCAGGGTGAAGTGCCACTTCACGACCGCCGCCAGCGCAGCGGTGGCCGCGGCCTCGAAAAGATACAGGCGGCTCAGCGCGCCCCCGTGCGTCGAGGTCTCGACTCTGGCCACGAGCACCGGCACCAGGAACGCCGGAATGACCTGGCCGCAGAGCAGCAGCGCGGCCACCGCGACGGCGCTCGCGGTCTGGTCGTAGACAGCGATCGACAGTGCGATGAAGCCAAACCAAGTCCCCAGTCGGTTGACCGTGTATGCCGAGACGATCCGTCGCACCCTGGGGGAGCGCAGCGGCGAAGGAGCGGTCTGTGAGGCGGCCGTCGAAGACACTGTCGGGCCACGCTACAGGCAGCTTGAGATGGCAACGAGCCATGCAACGCCGATCCCGCTCAGTCGAGCCGTTCAAGCACGAAACCAGCGGTCAGCCGCGCACTCCCGCGACGGCTCGCAGCGATGGCTTGACGCAGATCACCGGCAACTCGGGATGGCGACGACTCAGCATGCGCATCAGGGAATCCGCGTCGGCGTCGTGGAGATCGCCGGCGAGGATCACCATGCGGCTGTGCGCCGCGCGCTCCAGCGCTTCGGCGACATCGTCGGCCTCCACCCAGCGCGTGCGGGAGGGCAGCGTCGCACCGAACTCCACTCGCAGCATCGCGCGAGCGCTCTCGTCCGCTCCGGCGAGCAGCACGGGCCCCACGCGCGGCGAAGGCTCGCGAGGACCGTCCTCGCCGACGAGTCGCAGTTCGGGTCGGCGCGCCTGTGAGACGTCGATGCCGGCGCTGCGAGACTCCGACCGCTTCTCGCGATCGAGCACCCGTAGCACCGGGCGCGAGGAGTCCCGCCGCGACCGTTCGGGGACGATCCGGCTCATTGCAGCAGCGCCTTGGGGAGCGCGATCCGAACGTCGGCCAACGCCTGCGTCGAGTGCCCTGTCAACGTGGCGCCCGCCTCGACGTCTTCGCGGATGCCGGCTCGTCGCAGAGCGGACAGCCCCGCGAAGCCGCCGGCGGTCAGGATCAGCCAGGTGGTGAGAATGCCCAGGGCGATCATCGGGAAGCTCCTTTGCGGTCGTGCTGTGACGTGCGATTTGAGTGGCTGTTCGCCATGACCGACATGATGCGTCCTCGCGGGCCATTTGTCTGTAGGGCAGAGGGTGCCGATCGTGTCGTCCTTTTGGTGTCGATCCATGTCGTCCTACATGGCCCGCGCGTGTCGTCCCCAGCGGGCCGTAGGGGATCGCGGGCGTGGGGTCTGGCGGACCCGCTACGGTGTGCGCTCAATGGAGGCGGGCATGCCAGGAGTGGACAGGCCGATCAGGGTGATCATCGCCGACGACCACGCGGTCGTGCGCGATGGGATCCGCATGGTGCTCGAGCGCGAGGCCGGCGAGTTCGACGTCGTCGCCGAAGCCGCCGACGTGCCCTCGACGATCAGGGAAGTGCGCGAGCACCGACCGGACCTGCTGACACTCGACCTGACGATGCCAGGGGGTTCGAGCCTCGCCGCGCTGCCCTCCTGTTTCGTCGCCCACCCGACGTTGGCGGTGGCGATCCTGACGATGCGCGAGGATCCGGAGTACGCGCGCCAGGCGCTGCGTGCCGGCGCGCGCAGCTACGTGCTCAAGGAGGCCGAGCCCTCAGAGCTCTTGCAGGCTTTCAGACTTGCGGTGGCGGGCGGCAACTACCTGCACCCGCGCCTCGGCGCACTGATGGCTGCCGGCGACGAGTCCCCGGCCGACGGGATCGCGCTGTCCGAGCGCGAGCGCGAGGTGGTGCGGCTGATCGCCAACGGCTACACGAACCCCCAGATCGCCGAGCAGCTGCACGTCGCCGAGCGCACCGTCAAGACCTATCGTGCCCGTGCGATCGAGAAGCTCGGGTTCTCCTCGCGCTCGGAGATCACCGCCTACGCCCGCAAACTCGGGCTCGTCGAGTAGCTCCCCGCCGGGCTTCCTACACTCCTGGAATGACCGACCGCAGCCGCTGGATCGCCCTGTATGTGCTCTGCGTCGGGGTGCTGATGATCGTGCTTGACGCGACCGTCGTCAACGTCGCCCTGCCATCCATTCAGACCGATCTTGGCTTCTCCCAGTCGAGCCTCGCGTGGGTCGTGAACGCTTACCTGATCGCCTTCGGCAGCCTGCTGTTGCTGGCCGGGCGGCTCGGCGACCTGATCGGCCGCAGGACGATCTTCATGGCCGGTCTGGTCGTCTTCACGGCGGCGTCGCTCACCTGCGGCTTGGCGCAAAGTCAGGAGATGCTCGTCGCCGCGCGCTTCGTGCAGGGTGTCGGCGGTGCGATGACCTCCGCTGTCGTGCTGGGCATGATCGTGACGATGTT
Source organism: uncultured Solirubrobacterales bacterium (assembly GCA_963714025.1). GTDB lineage: Bacteria > Actinomycetota > Thermoleophilia > Solirubrobacterales > Solirubrobacteraceae > Palsa-744. Next base: position 222,495 of record OY970221.1, on the reverse strand, counting down.
CCCCGAGCCGCGTGAGCAGGCCAAGGCGATCGGCGTCTACGGCTTCGTTGCCTCCGCCGGCGGCTCGGTCGGGCTGCTCGCCGGTGGCGTGCTCACGCAGGCCATCAACTGGCACTGGATCTTCTTCATCAACGTCCCGATCGGCATCGCCACGGGTGTCATGGCCGTGCGCCTGCTGCACCGCGACAAGGGCATCGGCTTCGGCGCGGGCGCGGACATACTCGGCGCGGGGCTGATCACGAGCTCGTTGATGCTGGGCGTCTACACGATCGTCAAGCCCGCCGCCGAAGACGGCTGGGGGGCGACGCGAACACTCGAGCTCGGCGCGGTCTCGCTTGCGCTGCTGGGCGCGTTCGTGTTGCGCCAGGCGCGGGCGCGCAACCCGCTGATTCCACTGCGGATCTTCCGCTCGCGCAACGTCTCGGGCGCAAACGTCGTGCAGATGCTGATGGTCGCCGGGATGTTCGGGATGTTCTTCCTCGGCGCCCTCTACCTGCAGCGGGTGCTCGGCTATGACGCGCTGGAGATCGGGCTGGCTTTCCTGCCGGCGACCGTGGTGATGGGCATCCTGTCCCTGCGCTACTCCGAACGGCTGATCATGCGCTTCGGCGCGCGGACGATGCTGTTCCCAGGCCTGATCCTGATCGCGGCCGGTCTGCTGCTGTTCTCCCGCGCACCCGTGCACGGGGACTACCTCACGAATGTCCTGCCCGTGATGCTCCTGTTCGGCTTCGGCATCGGCAGCTCGTTTCCCGTCGCTGATGACCCTCGCGATGTCGGGCGCCACCCCCGAGGACGCGGGACTTGCCTCGGGGCTCGTGAACACCTCCGCACAGGTCGGCGGTGCGCTCGGCCTGGCGGTGCTCGCGACGCTCTCTGCCACGCGCACCAGTCACCTGCTCGCCAGTGGATCCTCCAACGCGAACGCACTGGTGGGCGGCTATCACCTTGCCTTCGTGATCGGTGCCGGCCTGATGGCACTCGCCTTCGTCGTCGTAGCGACCGTCATCCGACCGGTCGCCATGCCCGCTCATCAGATGCAGGCCGAGCACGGCTCGAGCGAGACCGACGAGCAGCGGGAGCTCTCCGAGGCGGCGTAGCGAGGCGGCGTAGGGTCGGGCCGCACCGGCGATCTCGGCCCGTCCAGTGCGATCGCGGCTGCCGGCGCAGCGTCGAGGCTAGCCCACTCCGCCCGGCTGCAGCTGATCGAGCACGGCAGGATCTGGGCGGCCGGCCAGCGGCACGGCCAGGCGCATGACTGTGCCTTTACCGGGCGCGGGAACGAGTTCGAGCTCGCCGCCGACGAGCTCGGCGCGCTCGCGCATACCGGACATGCCGAAGCCGCCCTCCAGGCCGTCCCCGCGTGGGCCGAGCCGGTCGGCTTCGGGCAGGCCCTTGCCGTCGTCGGTGACGGACGCGCGTACGACACCGTCGCGCTCGGTGACGCTCACGACCGCCCGCTCGGCTTCGGCGTGGCGGCTGACGTTCGTGAGCGCCTCCTGGACGACGCGGTAGATCGTGCTCTCGAGCTCGGGGTCGAGCCGCGTGAGGATCGTGCTCGGGTCCGAGATCGATCTCGGTCTGCACGTCCAGGCCGTCGATCGCCTGCATGCGTCGCGCGAGCGCCTCCAGGGCGGCGGCGAGACCGAGGTCGTCCAGCGCTGCGGGCCTGAGCTCGGTGATGAGGTGGCGCAGGCCGTCGATCTCCTCGCCGAGCCCCTCGAGCACGGCGTCCACGGCGCTGCTGAGGGCCTCGCTGGCCGATCCTCGATCGGTATCGAGGTCGCGCGCGTTGGCGAGCTTCAAGCGCAGCGCGCCGAGTCCCTGCACGGTCTCGTCGTGGATCTCCCGCGCCCAGCGCGTGCGCTCGCGCTCACGCGCCTCCATGCCGTAGCGCAGCCGCTCGATCTCGACCGAGCGCTCCGCCTGCAGGCGCTGGGCGACGCTCGCCGCGAACGCGCTCAGAGCCTCGCGGTCGGGACCTCGGAAGCCCGCGTCCCGGCGCAGCGCGATCACGAGACCTCCGCCCTGACCTTCCATGCTGAACGGCTCGACGAGCAGCGCGCGCGCCTCGATCCCCAGTTCGTGCAGCAGCGCCGCGTCCTGCCCGCGGGGACGATCCATCGCCACCGGCTTGCCCTCGCGGTAGAGCGCACCCAGCGCGCTGCCTTCGACCGGCACAATGCGCAGCCGCGGGCGGCTCTCGCCGCTGGCGGCGGCAACGCGCAGCTCGCCACGCTCCTCGATCACCATCAGCAGCGAGCTCGCGTCGAGCAGCGCGAGGCCGCGATCGGCCATCAGACGCAGCAGCCACAACTCGGATCCGGTGAGCACAGCGCGGGATTATGGACTATGGGTCGGCGAGTGCGAGCGTTGGGCTCGCGAACCCTTACGTCTCGGCCGCCGCGACCCGTTGCGTTCTCGCTGCGCCGCCGCGCGGGTCTGGGCGAGCAGCTGCTCGCCATCGAGCTCCTCGCGCCACGCGGCGAGCCCGACCGACACGCGCAGCGGACGCCGGACACCGTCGGTCTCGATCTTGATCGCGCGCAGGCGGTCGAGCACGCGTCTGGCGACGATCTCACCGCGGGGGCCGTCCGCGCCGGGCAGCACAACGAGCAGCTCGGTGTCGCTGGGGCGCCCGACCCGATCGAAGCGCCGCAGCTCGCGCAGGAGCGCCGGTCCGGCATAGGCGAGCGCCTGTTCGGGCAGCTCGCGTCCATGGCGCGAGGCGAGATCCGGCGAGGTCGTCGATGGCCACGAGCAGGCAGCTGAGCGGCGTGCCGTGGCGCCCGGCCCGGTTGATCTCCTCTTCGAGCGGTCCGCGAGCGCGTTCGCCGACAGGCACTCGATCCAGCTCGGCACGTCCTCACGTCCCTTCTGAGAGGGCGAGTCGGTGCGCGGGTGGGTGTCGTTGGCAGCCATGCCTTCCAGTGGGCGGTCGAGTGTACGCCGGAGCCGACCGTGTTGCGGGATCCGTCCCGCCACCGTCGTATCGATTATGCCTGCTCGAAGGGCCTCTCGCGGGCCTCGCAAGCACATTCCCGCGCGCCGGCCGTGAGCGTAGCGTGCCATTCCGGGTTGCACGCGCGGGTCTAGGTGGCGAAACGGCCGGGGCGATACCGTCCCCGTCCACTGCTACACATGCTCGCGATGTTGCAAGAGCTGAACGTCGAGAACCTGTTGCTGATCGAGCGCGCCCAGCTGCGGCTCGCCGCGGGTCTGAACGTGCTCACGGGCGAGACGGGATCCGGCAAGACGGTACTGGCGCACGCCCTCGATCTGCTGCTGGGCGGGCGCGCGCGCCCAGGAATCGTGCGGCCGGGCGCACGCGAGGCTTACGTCGAGGGGATCTTCGATCTGCCCGAGGAGCTGCGCGAAGAGTTCGGCGAGCGCATTGGCGTCAGGACGCGGGGGAGATCGTGCTGGCGCGACGTCTCGACGCGGACGGACGGCGAACGCGGGCGTACCTGAACGGCCGCACGGCGACGATCTCTGATCTGCGCGACATCGGCGCGCGACTCGTTTCCTTCTACGGTCAGCACGAGCATCGCAAGTTGACGGTCGCAAGCGCCCAGCTGCAGATTCTCGACCAACTCTGCGGCGCCGAGCAGGCAGAGCGCCTGCGTGGGTGCGCCGAGGCATACCGTCGATGCGCAGCTCTGCAGAGGGAGCTGGAGGAGCTCCGCGAGCTGACCGACGCGAGAGGGCACGAGCTCGCCCTGCTCGAGCATGAGCTGGCCGAGATCGACGAGGTCGCGCCGGACAAGGACGAGCACGAGCGGTTGCTCGCCGCCCGCGAGCGGTTGCGCCGCGCGGACGCACTGTGCTCCGCTGCGGGGTACGGCGCGCAGGGGCTGGCACCCGACTCGGGCGAAGATCCAGGTGCCGTTTCGCTGCTTGCGGCCGTCACGGCGCGGCTGGAGGCAGTCTCAGGCGTCGACCCCGACCTTGGACGGGCTCGCTGAGCGTCTGGGCGCGATCGTCGTGGAGGCGCAGGATCTCGCAGGGAGTTGCGTGACTATGGGGAACGGCTCGCGGGGGAGGACGGCTCTCTGGAGGACGTCGAAGAGCGCCTCGCGGCGACCGAGCGACTGGTTCGCAAGCACGGCGGCTCGATCGAGGACGTGCTCGCCTACGCCGAGCGTGCCCGTGCGCGTCGGGAGCGAGCTCGACGGCGCACAGAAGTCGCCTCACACAGACCGAAGAGCACCTGAGGGGCGCTCGGCCGAGCTGGATCGGGACGTGGCGAAGCTGCGTCAAGCACGCGACGCGGCCGCTCCGCGCCTGGCCGAGGGCGTGCGCGAGCAACTGGCCGCGCTGGCGATGGCCGATGCGCAGTTCGAGGTAGCGCTCACCGAGCGCGCGCCGGGGCCCGGCGGCGGCGATGCGGTGGAGCTGCTGATCGCTCCCAACCCGCGGTGTTCCCGCCGGGCCGTTGCGCGAGATCGCCTCCGGCGGGGAGCTCTCGCGGGTGATGCTCGCTGTCATCACCGCCTCCGCCGCCGGCGAGGGCGGGGGTCGACGCCGGGAGAGTGCCGAACGAGCAGCTATGGGCACACTGGTGTTCGACGAGATCGACGCGGGCATCGGCGGGCATACGGCGCGGGCGGTCGGGGAGCGTCTGCGAGCGCTGGGTGAGAGCAGGCAGGTCGTGTGCATCACGCATCTACCGCAGATAGCCTCGCTGGGCGCGCGTCACTTCTCGGTCGTCAAGGACACCTCCGCCGATCCGACATTGGCCACGGTCGTGCAGTTGGGCGAGCGCAGGTGGTCTCCGAGCTGGTGCGCATGCTGGGAGCACAGGACACCGACGCGACTGCTCGCCGGCACGCCAGGGATTTGCGCAAGGCTGCCTGAGCGGGCACTCAGGGCGCGCTCGCTGCGAGTTGCAGGGGATGTTCGAATGGAGGCGCAGGACCGTCCGAGCGGGTAACCTCGCCACCATGGCCGCTACCAGGCAGCCACCCGACGAGGCAGGTCAGAAGGCTGCATCGGTTCCGCGGCTGGGCCGGCTCGACTGGGGGATCGCTCCGTCGCCACCCTCGCCGAGCCTTCGGGCATCGCGCCGTGGCGCACCGTCACCGGGCCCTCGCGGATGGGCCGGCGCACGAAGCTGCTCGTGCGCCACCTGCAGCGTGGGGACATCGCGGTGATCGATCACCTCGACATCGACCGGGTCTCGGCTGAGGAGCTGATCGCCGCAGGCGCCGCCGCTGTGCTCAACTGCCGCTCCTCGAGCAGCGGCTCCTACCCGAACCTCGGACCGCAACTGCTGGTTGAAGCGGGCGTGCATCTCGTGGATCTGCCCGACGATTCGCTGTTCGGGCTGGTGTCCGATGGGGAGAGCGATCACGGTGCGCGACGAGCAGGTGCTGCGCGGCGACGGGACGCCGGCGGCGAGCGGCGAGGTGCTCGATCTGGCGCGCGTGCGGGCCGAGACGGAGGCCCGCAGGCGTGAGATCGGAGAGGCGCTGGAGCGTTTCGCCCACAACACGATCGAGCACATGCGCGAGGAGCGCGAGCTGCTGGCCGGCAGGATCGACCTGCCGCGGTTCGCAACCGACTTTCGTGACCGCTCGGCGCTCGTGGTCGTACGCGGTGTCGATCACCAGCGTGACCTGCGCGCGTTGCGGCCGTTCATCCGCGACATGCGCCCAGTGTTGGTCGCAGTCGACGGCGGGGCGGAGGCGCTGCTCGAGGCGGGATTGTGCCCGGACATGATCGTCGGCGACATGGACTCGGCGGGTGAGTCGGCGCTGCGCTGTGGCGCAGAGCTGGTCGTGCATTCCTACCCCGACGGCCGCGCGCCGGGGCGTACGCGACTGGACGAGCTCGGAGTTCCGTACAAGCTTGTGCCCGCGCCCGGGACGAGCCAGGACGTGGCGATGCTGATCGCGGCGGAGAAGGGCGCGCGGCTGATCGTCGCGGTCGGCTCGCAGTTCAACCTGGTGGAGTTCCTCGATCGCAACCGCGAAGGCATGTCCTCGACCTTCCTCACGCGGTTGCGCATCGGTGAGATACTGGTCGACGCGAAGGGCGTCAGCCGGCTCTATCACCCGCGCCCAGGTCTGACACCGCTGTTGGTGGTGATCGCCGCGGGCCTGATCGCGATGATCGCCGTCGTGTGGATGACGCCCGCGCTGCGCGACGTCGTGGACCTGCTGTGGCTGAAGCTCGAGCTGCTGTTCGGCGCCGGCTGACACACCGCACGCGACGCCGGCACGCTCGACTGTGCTCCTGCAGACAGCACCCCTATCTATTCTCTCGACGAGCGATGTTCGACTACCGCTACCACGCGCTGTCCCTGGCGGCCGTCCTGCTCGCGCTCGCGGTCGGGATCGTCATCGGCGTGGCGATCGGCGACTCCAACCTCGTGTCCTCCGCGAAGAACGGGATCGTCGCGAACCTCAACTCTGAAGTCGGCGACGCGCGCAAACAGGCAGAACAACTGCAGGAGAAGCTAGGTGACGAGGAAGCGTTCGCGAACGGGCTCTATCCGCTGGCCGTGCACGACCTGTTGGGAGGGCGCAGCATCGGTCTGGTGTTTCTTGGCGCCTCCTCCGATCACGTCGACGGGCTGGTGCGCTCGGCGGTCACCCAGGCCGGCGGTGACCTGACGGTCGTGGCGGCTGTGCGCGAGCCGCTGAACCTCACGGAGATTTCCCAGGAGGCGACCGGTACGCGCTATGCGGCGCTGGCGGGCTCGACGACATTGATCGAACGGTTCGGCAAACTCATGGGCCGGCAGCTGGTCAGCGGCGGGCAGACCGTCGATCGTGAGCTGCTCAGTCGCGTGCAAGGGGGACTGCTGAGCGCGTTCGACGGCCAGCTCGCCCACCTCGAAGGTCTCGTGGTCGTGCGGGCGGACCCGTCGGACATGACACCCGAACAGGCCGCCGCGAGCGCAGCGTTCGAGACGGGACTGCTCAGCGGAGTCGCCGCAGTGGGCGTGCCCGCGGTCGGCGTGGAGTTGAGCGGCACCGAACCGAGCCAGATCACGTGGTACAAGAGCAAGGACGTCTCGAGCGTCGACGATCTCGACGCGCCGGCCGGACAGGCGGCCTTGGCGTATGCGCTGGCGGGTGCGCACGGCGCGTTCGGCGTGAAGCCCACGGCCGATTCGCTGCTGCCCAGCGCGGTGCCCTAACCATGCGCTCCTCGCCGCTGGTGCTCTCACTCGCCCTCGGCGTGCTGCTCGCGCGTCCGACGTTGCGCGCGCTGCGCGCCGGGGGCCATGTCCGACCCAACTACCGTGGGCGCGATCTGCCGGTTCCGCTGGGCGTGCTGATCCTCGTGGTCGCGCTGCTCGCGATTGTGCCACTGGTGCTGATCGAACGGATCGGGGACACCGCGATCTTCTATCCGCGAACGCTCCTCGTCACGATCTACGCGCTGGGGGTCGCCTGTCTGGGGTTGATCGACGACTCCCTCGGCGACGCACGCCATGGTCAAACGGCGGCGCCACGAGGCTGGCGAGGTCATGGTGCGGCTGCGCTGCGCGGCGAGCTGTCCACCGGGACCGTCAAGGCCCTTGGCTCGCTCGGGCTCGCGCTGCTCACGACCGACTATCTCGGCCTGTCAATTGGTCGCTGGTTGTTGGCCGCGGCCGTGCTCGTGCTCGCCACCAACGCCCTGAACCTGCTCGACCTGCGACCGGGACGCGCGTTCAAGGCCTTCGTGCTGATCGGCGCCGGGTTGACGATCGGCTCGCGCGAACTGCGCCAGCTGTGGACTCTGGGCCTGTTCGCCGGACCAGCGCTGGTCGCGGGTGCATACGACCTGCGCGAAGAGGCGATGCTGGGCGACACCGGCGCCAATCTGCTGGGGGCGCTCGCGGGACTGTGGATGGTGCTGGTCCTCGCACCGCCGGGTCAGCTGATCGCACTCGCATTGCTGGCGATCGTGACCGTCTACGGCGAGCTGCGCTCGATCTCAGAGCTCGTCGAACGGGTGCCGCTGCTGCGGGGGCTAGACTCTCTTGGCAGGCCGTCCAGCCCTCCACGATGACACTGCACTCCACCGACCGCCACGCGGACACTCCAGCGAAGACCCGGTTCATTTTCGTCACCGGCGGCGTCGTGTCCTCGCTCGGCAAGGGCATCGCGGCGGCCTCGATCGGGCGACTTCTGGTGGCGCGCGGCCTGACCGTGGCGATGCAGAAGTTCGACCCTTACATCAACGTTGACCCCGGCACGATGTCGCCCTACCAGCACGGCGAGGTGTTCGTGACCGAGGACGGCGCCGAGACCGATCTCGACCTCGGCCACTACGAGCGCTTCACCGACGCGAACACCAGTCGCGCCTCCAACGTGACCGCAGGCGGGGTCTACGACACGGTCATCCGGCGGGAGCGCCGCGGGGACTACCTGGGGGGCACCGTGCAGGTCGTCCCGCACATCACCGACGAGATCAAGCAGCGGGTGGCGCTGATCGCAGAGTCCAGCGACGTCGACGTGGTCATCACCGAGATCGGTGGCACGGTCGGGGACATCGAGTCGCTGCCGTTCCTGGAGGCGATCCGTCAGTTCCCCGTGGACGTGGGCCGACGGCGGTGCATGTACATCCACTTGACGCTCGTCCCCTACATCGGGCACGCGGGTGAGTTGAAGACCAAGCCGACGCAGCATTCGGTCAACGAGCTGCGCCGAATCGGGATCGCGCCGGACATGCTGATGTGTCGCTCGGAGGGCCCACTGTCGAGTGAGATCCGCAAGAAGATCGCGCTGTTCGCGAGCCTGCCGATGGACGCCGTGGCAAGTGCGCGCGACGTGGACGACATCTACAAGGTGCCGCTCGTGTTCGCCGATCAGGGCGTGGACGACTTCATCCTCGACCACTTCTCCCTCGAGGCTCCCCCTCCGGAGCTCGCCGATTGGCGCGAGCCGATCGAGCGTGCCGAACGGGCCGAGCGCGAGATAACGGTCGCGCTCGTCGGCAAGTACATTCAGCTCGCGGATGCGTACCTATCTGTGTCCGAGGCGCTGCGTCACGCCGGCGCGCTGCAGGGAGGGCGCGTGCAGATCGAGTGGGTGGACTCCGAGAGCCTCGAGGACCCCGACAGCGACGCACCCACGCGCCTGTCTCAGGCGGATGGCATCCTCATCCCGGGCGGGTTCGGCGGACGCGGGATCGAGGGCAAGATCGCCGCCGCCCGGATCGCACGCGAGCAGAGGATCCCGTACCTGGGCATCTGCCTGGGCATGCAGGTCGCGGTGGCGGAGTTCGCACGCCACGTCGCCGGCATGGAGGGCGCGAACTCCACAGAGTTCGACCTGGAGACCCCATACCCGGTGATCGACCTGCTGCCCGAGCAGAAGGAGGTCGCGGACCTTGGCGGCACGATGCGCCTCGGTGCGGACCCGATCAAGCTCCACGAGGGTACGCGCGCACGCGAGATCTACGGCGAAGCGGTCGTATACGAGCGCCACCGCCACCGCTACGAGGTCAACAACCTGCTGCGCAAGCGTCTGCAGTCGGCGGGCCTGACCGTCTCGGGCACCTCGCCCGACGATCGCCTCGTGGAGACCGTCGAGCTGGCCGAGCACCCGTTCTTCGTCGCCTCGCAATTCCATCCCGAGTTCAAGTCCCGTCCGGAGCGCCCCGCGCCGCTGTTTCGCGAGTTCGTGGCCGCCGCGCTCGCACGTGTCGGAGCCTCGAACCAGACCGCCGAGGATGGGACCATCGAGATCGTCGCTCGCGCCGGCGAGGCGTCTGCGTCCCGCTCGTGAGCGGCGCGGAGATCTCCGGTGACGTTGGCAAGAGCGCGGCCGTGGCGGCCGCAAACGAGCCCTTGGTGCTGCGTGTGGAGGCGGTCTTCCACGACCTCGTCCCCGAGCAGGCCGACACGATCGCGGCCGAGCTGATCGCCCGCGCGCACGAGCTCGCCAACATGCCCGAACATGGATGCGACGTCGATGTGAACGTTCGGCGCGAGCCCTCCGGCACCGGCAGTGTCGGCAGCGTGTAGCTTGCGCCGTCCATGCTGAAGCTTCGTCGCGTCACCGTCACCGACGCCGGATCGCCCGACGGGCCCGAGCAGGAGCTCGTGGTCGAGCTGGAGGGTCGGACACGCGCCGCGATCGTCGATGTCGCGCTGCTCGGAGCCACCCAGGTAGGCGATGAGGTGATCGTCAACGCGCAAGCGCTGGACCTCGGATTGGGCTCAGGTGGCTTCGATGTCGTGCATGTGAACCTCACCCGCGGCCTGAGCGGCGAAGGTGCACGCGGGGCGCACGTGATGAAGCTCAACTACACGAGCCTGCAGCACGCCGTCCGACCGGTCGAGGACGAGCGGTTGAGCCTGCCTCTGGGACGGCCCGTCGCGGTGCTCGCGCTGCACGGCCAGCTCGCACCGGTCGTGTGGGCCTTCGCCCAAGCCATGCCCGACGCTCGCCTCGGCTACGTGCAGACCGAGGGCGGAGCGCTTCCGGGGGGCCATTCGCGCACGGTTCGCACGCTGCGCAAGCGTGGCCTGCTCGCGGGGCACCTGACGGCCGGCGCGGCCTTCGGCGGGGAAGGGGAGGCGATCACGACCGCCGGGGCTCTGCACCACGCGCTGGGCACGCTCGGCTGGGACGCCGTCGTGTGCGGGCCCGGACCGGGGATCGTGGGCTCGGACTCGCCCTTGGGGCACGGTGGGCTGTCGGCACTGGACAGCGCGCACGTGGCGCTCGCGCTCGGTTGCGATGCCCTGATCGTCGCGCGCATGTCCTCGGGCGATCCTCGTGTGCGCCATCGCGGTATCTCCCATCACACGCTCACCGTGCTCGATCTGCTGCTCGCGCCCGTCACGGTCGCGCTCCCGGCGGGGATGCGCTCGCCCGTCGGCGCCGACCTGCGTGCCGGTCTCGGCGCGGTGTTCGGCGGAGCGATGCCGAGCCGCCCGGGGCTCGAGCTCGACGTCGAGCGCCCCGCCCGTATAACACGCCACGATTGGCGTCGGGCGAGCATCGACCTGCCGGCGTATGCGACCTCGGGGCTGCCGGTGCACACGATGGGCCGCGGCGTCACGCAGGACCCGCTGTTCTTTGCCGCCGCGCTCGCCGCCGGCGCCGCGCTTGCAGAGCTCGTCGGGCAAACGACCGATGCACCGTCCGGCGCCCGGCGCGACGGCGACGAGCCATGGGCAGGAGCCGCGCGGGCGGACGCGAAGCTCGGTATGTGAGCGCCACCTCGGCATCTGCGGCGACCGGCCCCATCGAGCCACTGATGCTCGAGTTCCTCGCCTATCTGGAGCTCGAGCGGGGTCTGTCGCGTAACACCCTGCAGGCCTACCGCTCGGATCTGCTGCAGTTCGGGGAGTTCCTGCACCGGCGCAACGTCGACCCGTTGCGAGCCGCGCACGGGGATCTCGCGGCGTTCCTGTCCGAGCTGGCCACAGACGCGGCGCCGACATCCACGAACGGTGAGGACGACGAGCTGGAGCGTACGGCGGTATCCGCGGCCACATTGCGGCGCAAGGCCGCGTGCCTGCGCTCGTTCTACCGGCATCTGCGCCGCGAGGGAACGATCGCGCACGACCCGACGGCGGAGCTGCGTGGGCCGCGCCGCACCCAGCGCCTGCCCGTGGCGCTAACGCGCGGAGAGGTCACGAGACTGCTCGGACAACCGCGCGGCACCGAGCCGCTGGCGCTGCGCGACCGGGCGCTCTTGGAGCTGATGTACGCGTGTGGCCTGCGCGCATCGGAGGCGACAGGCATGGAGCTGAGCGACATCGACTTGGAGGAGGGAGTGTTGCGCGCTCGCGGCAAGGGATCGAAGGAGCGCATCGTCCCGATCGGCACGAGCGCGGTCGCCGCGACGCGTGCCTATCTGCAGCGGGGTCGTCCCGTGCTGGTCGGCGTGCAGGTCCAGTCGCGGCTGTTCGTGAACGCGCGCGGCGGCGGTCTGACACGGCAGGGCCTCTACAAGATCGTCCAGGGCCACGCGCGCGGTGCCGGTCTTGCGCGCAAGATGAGCCCGCATACGCTGCGCCACACGTTCGCAACACATCTGCTCGCGGGCGGCTGTGATCTGCGCTCGCTGCAGGAGATGCTCGGTCACTCCGATCTGGCGACCACCCAGGTCTACACGCACCTGTCGGCCGAGCGCCTGAAGGACGTCTACTTCGATGCTCATCCTCGCGCTCGGCGCGGACGCTGAGGGTCGCGAAGCAAGCCGGGTAGGTCGGCGATGCTCGAGGAGGATGCGCAGGTATCGTGAGGAAGACCACGATCCGATGAGCGAGCGCGGAAATCGACAGGCGATGGACGGAGAGCCCAGTCGGCGGGCATTCGTGCTCGTGATCGACGCCTGCGGCGTCGGCGCGCTCCCGGACGCGGCCGAGTACGGCGATGAGGGCACGAACACGCTCGCGCACGTAGCCGAGGCGGTCGGTGGGATGGAGTTGCCGACGCTCGCCTCACTGGGCTTGGGGTCGATCCTGCCGCTGGCCGGCGTGTCGACCACAGACACCCCGGCCGTCTACGGGCGCCTGCACGCGGTCGGCCCCGGCAAGGACTCCACGGCCGGTCACTGGGAGCTGATGGGGGTCGTGCTCGACCGACCCCTGCCGACCTATCCCGGTGGTTTCCCGCCGTCGTTGATCGCCCGCCTGCAGGAGGCGATGGGCCGCGAAATCATCTGCAACCGTCCCTACAACGGCATCGCCGCGATCGAGGACTATGGCGCCGAGCATCTGCGCACAGGAGCGCTGATCCTGTACACCTCCCAGGATTCCGTCCTGCAGTTGGCCGCGCACGCCGACCGGGTTCCGATCGAGAAGCTCTATCGCGCATGCGAAGCCGCGCGCGCGCAGACGACCGGCGAGCACGCCGTCGGCAGGGTGATCGCGCGGCCGTTCAGCGGCGAGCCCGGCGCCTTCGAGCGCACCGACGGCCGGCGCGACTTCGCTCTGGTCCCACCCTCGCGCAGCTACTTGCAGGAGCTTCAAGATGTCGGCGTGCCCACGCACGGCGTCGGCAAGATCTCCGACCTGTTCGCGGGCGTCGGCCTCAGCCATGCTCACCCGAGCGCGACTAACGCGCGCGCGCTGAAGAGCGCGCGCCGGCTGCTCGAAGGGATCGACCGTGGGCTCGTGTTCGTCAACCTGATCGAGACCGACCAGGTGTACGGGCACCGTAAGGACTCACTCGGCTTCTACGAAGCGCTGCGCAAGATCGACGCCGAGCTGGGGCGCTGGTTGCCCCAGTTGCGCGCCGACGATCTGCTGATCGTGACCGCCGATCACGGCGTCGACCCCGCTCACGCCGGAACAGATCACACACGCGAGCACGTGCCGTTGCTGGCCATCACTGGGGAGATGCTCGCGCTGCCGCGGCCCGATCAGGTCGCAGCCGGAGGCGCGGGCGGGCGTCACGACGGACCGCTCGCGGACGTCGGCGCCACCGTGCTTCGTTGGCTGACCGGTGGCGACAGGAGCGAGCTACCCGGCGATGCCTTCGTAGGCTGAGAGCATGCCCGAGCTTCCCGAGGTCGAGACGATCAGACGCCAGCTGGCACCCTTGGTAGAGGGCAGGACGCTAACCCGGATCGAAATTCTAGATCCCCGCTGGTCACGTCCACTGGCTCCCGACGAGCTTGCCGACGCGCTCCTCGGGCGACGCGTGGAGGAGCTGGGTCGCCGCGGCAAGTACCTGGTGTGGCGCTTCTCCGATGAGGTCTACCTCGCCCAGCACCTGCGCATGACAGGCGCCGTCCTGTCTGAACCAGACCCCGAGCCCAGCCATGTGCGCGTCAGGCTGCAGCTGCGACCAAAGCGTCACCTGGTGATCGTCGATCCGCGCCGCTTCGGCACCGGCGAGCTGCTGCTCGGCGAGCCCGCCCTCGAAGAGTTCTTCGCCTCGCGCCTGGGCTACGAGCCATTCGACGAGCGTTTCACCGCCGAGCACCTGCGCTCGCTCGCTCGCGGGCGCAATGCTCCGATCAAGGCGCTGCTACTCGACCAGCGTAGGATCGCGGGCGTCGGCAACATCTACGCCGACGAGGCCCTCTTCCGCGCCGCCGTTCACCCGCTGCGCCCAGCCGGAGGTCTGAAACGCGCGCAGTACGCGCGCTTGCGCGAGACGATCATCGAGGCTCTGAACGAAGGCATCGAGGCTCGTGGCGCCACGATCGACGACTTCCGGCACGTCGACGGCGTGCGCGGCTCCTTTCAAGATCGTTTCCTCGTGCACCGTCGCGCCGGCGAACCATGTCCGCGTTGCGGGAAGACAATCGTGAAGATGGTCGTCGCAGGTCGCGGCACCTACGTCTGTGAGAACTGCCAACCACGGCCCAGGCGGACCGCTCGCGCTCGCCGGCGGTGAGAGATCGCCACCCGGGACCTCGCCAGCCGTCGTCCTCGCCCCAGCGTTTGCGCCCCACCGAGACCCGCGGGACTCCTCAGGCGGCCAGCAGCTCGTCGAGGCGGCCGCTGTCGATCGCATCCTGCACCTCGGCGAACCCACCCAGCAGCTCGCCGTCGATCAGCACCTGCGGGAAGGTCATCATCCCCGTCCTGCTCGCCAGCTCCACGCGACCCTGCGGGTCCTTGGAGAGGTTGATTTCCGTGAAGTCGGCCCCTCGCGCCTTGAGGAGTCCCTTCACGCGAGCGCAAAATGAACACGGCTCTGTGCTGTAGACGGTGATCTCACGCATTACTTCATAAAGTATAGCTTGATTTTTTGCGACTCCCTGCCAGCCAGCGCGGGTGCGCGTGCGGGTGCGCCGGGCACGATCCTAGACTCGAAGGGGCCATGTCCGGACCTGTCAAGACGGAGGCGATCGTGCTGCGCTCGCTGCGCTACGGCGAGGCCGATCGGATCCTGCACCTGTACACGCCTCGACGCGGACGGGTGAGCGCGATCGCCAAGGGCGTGCGCCGTGCGCGCAGCCGCTTCGGGGGACGCTTGGAGCCCTTCTTTCGCCTGCAGCTGGACCTGCACGAAGGTCGCGGCGAGCTGCTGACGGTCACCGGCGCGGAGACCGTCGAGGGCTATCCACGCCTGCGCTCTGACGCACGCGCGCTCGACGCGGCCGCGCGTGCGTGCGACGCCGTCGGGCGGCTGTTCGAGACCGACGAGCCGCATCCGGGCGTGTTCAACCTGCTCTGCCGGCGACTGTCGCTGCTTGACACCGGCACCGCCGGAGCGGCCAGCGGGCGCTCGGACGCGCTCGCATTTCGGCTGAAGCTGATGCTCGCCGCGGGGCTTGCCCCCCAGCTGGGGGCATGCGCGGGCTGTGGCGAGCGCGAGCACCTCGTCGGCTTCTCCGGCGCGGCGGGAGGAGTCGTGTGTGGAGCGTGCGAGGCCGTCTCCTTTGCACTAGATCCCGACGCATTCAGCTTCATGACCGAGGCGCTCGGGCAATCCCTGGCCGAGGTCCCGAGTGCGCCCGAGTCCTCCCTCGGCCAGGTCGAACGTGCGATCTCCGAAACGCTCGAGCACCACGCCCACATCCGTCTGATGCCTGCCGCCGCCGCAGGGATGGCCGCCTGATGGGCGCCGCGACCGATCGCGAGTCTGTTGCGGCGCGCTTCGCCGCACTCACGGCCGCGCGCGAGGAAGCCTCGCTCTCACCCCTGGCAGCCCGCTCCTATCCGGCTCGACGCGTCCGCGCAGAGGCCGACTGCGCGCTGCGCACCCCCTTTCAGCGCGATCGCGACCGGATCGTGCACAGCAAGGCCTTTCGCCGGCTCACGCACAAGACGCAGGTGTTCGTCGCGCCCGAAGGCGACCACTACCGCACTCGGCTCACGCACACGCTCGAGGTCACCACGATCTCGCGCACGGTCGCCCGCGCTCTAGCCCTGAACGAGGATCTGACCGAGGCGATCGGTCTCGGCCACGATCTCGGGCACCCCCCGTTCGGGCATATCGGCGAGGAAGTGCTCGACCGCTGTCTGCGCGAGCGCTTCGGCGGCTCCTTCCGTCATTACGAGCACTCGCTGCGCGTCGTCGAGGAGCTCGAGCGCGACGGCGTCGGGCTCAATCTCACCGCACAGGTGCGCGACGGCATCGCGCACCACTCGGGGCGTGCCGATCCCCCCAGCACGCTGGAGGGACGCATCGTGCGCCTGATCGACCGCGTCGCCTACATCAACCACGACATCGACGACGCGCTGCGCGCCGGGCTGCTGCGCGAGGACGAGTTGCCCGGCGAGCCGATCGCCGTGCTCGGTGAGAGCGGCTCCGCACGGATCGACGCGCTCGTACACGATCTCGTCGAGCACTCCGCGCGCGCCGGCGAGATCGTCCAAGGCGAAGAGGCGGGCGCGGCGATGGGCGAGCTGCGCAAGTTCATGTTCGAGCGCGTCTACCTCGGACCGGCCGTGCGTGCCGAGCACGCACGCATCGCGAACGTCGTGCACACCCTGTTCGAGCACTATGTCGCCCATCCCGAGCTGTTGCCGGCTCCCCGCTCGGTCGAGGAGAGCCTCGCCGAGCGCGTCACCGACTACCTCGCGGGCATGACCGACCGGTACTGCATCAGGATGTACACCGACCTCCAAGTGCCGCAAGCCTTCGCCCGCTAGCGTTGGCGGGGGATGGCCCTCTACACCAGCGACTCTCGGGATCGCGTGCGCGACGCGGTCGACTTCGTCGAGCTCGTCTCCGCACGCACCGACCTGCGCCGCGCGGGCCAGAACAGCTACGAGGGTCTGTGTCCGTTCCACGAGGAGCGCACACCCTCGTTCGGGATCGACCCGACGCAGAAGGTTTACTACTGCTTCGGCTGTCAGGCCGGGGGAGACGTCTTCAAGTTCGTGCAGGAGACCGAGAACGTCGACTTCAAAGGCGCCCTGGAGTTGCTTGCCGACCGCTGCGGGATCGAGCTCGAGCGCGAGCAAGAGGACCCCGAGGCGGCCAAGCGCCGCCGCGGACGTGAACGGCTGCTCGAGCTACTGGCGCGCACGTGCGCCTACTACGAACGCTGCCTGTGGGAGTCACCCGAGGCCGCGCGCGCACGCGACTATCTGCTGGGACGCGGGCTCGGGGAGGAGATCCTGCGCGAGTTTCACGTCGGCTACGCCCCCAGCGCGTGGGATCGTGTGCTCACGGGTTCGCTGCGGGGCGGCTTCGCCGAGGCCGAGCTCTATGCCGCCGGGCTGGCGCAGCGCTCGCAGGAGAACGGGCGGCTGTACGACCGCTTTCGCTCGCGCATCATGTTCCCGCTCGCCGACACCCGCGGACGTGTGCTCGGGTTCGGCGCGCGCGCGCTGAGCGAGGATCAGCGCCCGAAGTACCTGAACACCTCCGACAACACCATCTACCACAAGGGACTGCATCTCTACGGCGCGGACCTAGCGCGCGCACCCGCCGCCAAGGCCGGGCAGACGATCCTGTGCGAGGGCTATACCGACGTCATCGCCCTGCACCAGGCGGGCTTTCGTAATACGGTCGGGCTGATGGGCACCGCGCTCACCGACGAGCAGGTGGGAGAGCTCGCGCGGATGGCGCCCACCGTGCTGCTCGCGCTCGACGCCGACAGCGCCGGACAGGACGCGATGCTGCGCGCCGCCGGCCTGGCCGCCAAACGCAAGCTCGAGCTGCGCGTCGTGCCGTTGCCCGCCGGCACCGATCCGGCCGAGCTCGTGCAGACCGAGGGACCCACCGCGATCGAGCAGGCGGTGCGAACGTCCGTGCCGTTCGTGCGCTTTCGCGTCGAACGCGTCCTCGACAGCGGCGACCACGGCAGCCCCGAGGGTCGCGATCGGATGCTCGATGAGCTACGACCGATCTTCGCCACGCTCTCGCCCAGCGCGCTGCGTATGGAGCTGACGCGCACGGTCTCCGAGCGTCTGCAACTGCCCGAGAGCCTCGCCGAGCAGACCCTGGCCGCGCGTAGCGCCCCGGCGATCAGCTCGAGGTCGCCTGTCGGCGGCGAGGCACGTGCCCGTCCGTCGCGTCCGGCTTCGGTCGCCTCGCGCGGTGAGAGCACCGAGCGGGCGTTCCTCGCGCAGTGCATCGCCGAGCCCGAGTCCGGCGCCAGCGCGCTCGGGGAGCTGGATCTGGACGCTCACTTCACCAGCGATCTGCTGCGCCGCGCGGCCGCGCATCTGCGCACCCACCTCACCGATCCCGGCGCCCAGCTTCCCGAGGACGATCCCGAGCTTTCGGGTCTGCTCGCCGAGCTGGTCGTCCAGGCCGGTCGCGAGTCGCCCGCTCCCGCGATGCTCGAGTCCCAGCGCATGCAGCTCGAGCTCGCCCGCATCGACCGCGAGATCGTGCGCGCCCGTGCACAGGAGTCCGGCGAGGTCAGCGAGCTCGCTGTGCGACGCGCCGAGGTCAAGCGTGAGTTCGACCGGGCTTACGAGCGGGCTCTGGAGGAGACGGGGTAGGGGAAGAGTGCCCTCGTGAAGTCACGAAGTCGGCACACTTTTGGCACAGAAACAGAACGCATGTTCGTGTATCCATCCGCACCATCAGGGACAATGCGGTGCATGGATCGCGCCTCACTTGAACATCTCTTGGAGCAGGGCCTCTCGCTGGCGGAGATCGGGCAACGCTTTGATCTGCACGAATCGACCGTTGGCTACTGGGTCGAGAAACATGGGCTACGGGCTGTCAACCGGGACAAGCACGCGGCGCGTGGTGGGCTCGTGCGCCAACAGTTGGAGCCGCTGGTGGAGCAAGGTGCCACCATCGCGGAGATAGCTGAGGCTGTCGGGCGCAGCAAGGCGACGGTTCGGCACTGGTTGATCAGATACGGACTGAAGACACACGGCGGTCGTGGCCGGCAACCCAAGGCGGAGGTTCGAGCCGCAAAGCAAGCGGGGCTCAGGATCACGACAATGCGCTGCAAACTGCACGGAGAGGCGGAGTTCTGGCTCACGGGGCGAGGTAATTACCGCTGCAAGCAATGTCGTTCGGCCGCGGTCGTGCGCAGGCGGAGAGCGGTCAAGGCGATCCTCGTTGAGGAGGCAGGCGGCGCTTGCTGCATCTGCGGATACGACCGCAACATGCGTGCGCTGCACTTCCATCACCTCGACCCGTCGCAGAAGCGCCACGAGATCAACGCCAAGGGGGTTGCCATCGCCCTCGACAAGCTGCGGGTCGAGGCGCAGAAGTGTGTGCTTCTATGCTCTAATTGTCACGCTGAGGTCGAGGATGGAACGATGTCCATCCCCGAGGAGGCACTGGACAGAGCCAACCTCCGTCCGGGGTAGCACAGATACGGTCCGGGGTAACTCAATTGGCAGAGTGCGAAGCTGTTAACTTCGAAGTTGTGGGTTCGAGTCCCACCCCCGGAGCTTTGTTGATGCCAACTGCTCCACAAGCGCAGCGGCTGTAGCACCCGGGTCGTTGGCGGTGATCCAGGATGCAAGATCGCCCGCACGGGCGCTGATCGACGGCTCGCTCAGGGCCCTTTCGACGGCCAGCCGCAACGGGCGCGGCCTCACGAAGCGCCACGGCAGCCGCACACCCGCTCCGGCCCAGTCCAATCGAGCGGCGTTCTCGTTCATGTCGCCGATGTGCGGACACGCGACCACCGCGCAGCCGCTCGCCAGCGCGCGAGCGAGTGTGCCGTGGCCCGCATGGCAGACCACCACGTCGCACTTGGGCATCGTGCGCGCGTAGGAGACCCACTCGACCACCCTCGCGTTCTCGGGCACCGGCAAAGGCATCGAGGGCAGGCGACGGTTCCAAGTCGCAAGCACCCTCACCGGCGCATCTGCCAGGCCCCGCAGGGCCGCGTGCAGCAGACGGTGATCTGGGTCCTGCGCCGTCGAGGGTGCGATCAGCACCAGTGGATCATCGCCCGGGGGCAGCTCGACCTCTTGCGCGGGCGGCTCCCACATCAGCGGCCCCACCACCTTCGCCCACTCCGGCCACGAGCGCGGGTACTCCAGCTGCGGGAACGTCGCCACGAGCGCCAGCTCGTGGCTCGTGCCGCCGTGGCCATACGCCAGCGGACCCAGCCCCAGGCGCGCGCGGGTTTCGTTCAGCTCGATCCTGCCGCGCTCCACACCACGGCGGATCGGCCCCTGCGCGCGGCGCCACATCGCCCGGCCAAGCGCCGTCCGCGGTCGCCGCGCGCCCAGCGAGTAGATCGGCGCGTCCGCCTCGTTCTCCGGGAACACATGCGGGATCAACGTCGCCCTCGGGATACCGCTCAGCTCCGCCGCCAGCGCCGGCGCGAGCGTGAGGATGTCCGCCACCACCGCATCCGGACGCAGCTCACGTACGAGCGGCAGCGTGTCCTCGGTCGCATGCACCACCGCCTCGTAGAAGTCCAGCGGCTCCCCATTCGGGCCTCCGCTCGGGAACACCGTGTACTCGGGTGCCGCCGCGAAGCTCAAGCCCTCGCCCTCGACCTGCTCCTGCCAGCGCTGCCACGTCTGCAGCGTCACCTCGTGCCCGCGCTCTCGCAACGCCCTGCCGAGAGCGATCATCGGAAATGCATGCCCCGGGTCGCCGAACGCGCCCAGCAGCAGCCGTCTCGAGGTGCTCGCTAGCGCCACAGGCAAACGAAACCGGCGCCGACAGGGCCGGCACGAAGGGACCGGCTTGCGGGTTTCCCACCCATTACCCGTCCCCTCACGCGCGACCGCGAAATCAGCTGGCCGCGAGCTCGGCTACGAGCCGCAGCTGCGTGAGGCGATCCTCGGCGGTGAATGCGATCGGGGTGACCCCCAGCGTGCCCACGCCCGCGTCGCGGTAGATCGCCAGCCGCTCCCGCACAACGTCTGGTGGGCCGCACAGCGAGACCTGGTCGATCAGCGCATCGGGTATTGCCGCCATCGCCTCGTCGCGCTTACCTTCCAGGTAGAAGTCCTGGATCGTCTTCGCCTCGTCCTCGAACCCATAGCGGCAGACGAGCTGGTTGTAGAAGTTTTGCTTGCGCGAGCCCATCCCGCCGACATACAGCGCGATGAACGGGCGCATCGCATCGCGCGCGCCCTGCAGATCGTCGGTCACGAACACGTTCACCGTCGGCGCGATGTCGAAGTCCTCCAGCGATTTGCTCGAGCGCGCCGCGCCTTCCTCCAGCAACGGGCGCAACTCCGAGACATGCTCGGGGGAGAACAGCGTCGGGATCCACCCGTCCGCGATCTCGCCCGCGAGCGCCGTGTTCTTCGGTCCGATCGCCGCAAGGTAGATCGGGATCTGCTCCTGCACCGTGCCGATCGTCAGCTTCAGCGCCTTCCCCGGCCCATCCGGCAGCGGCAGCTCGAGCGTCTCGCCGTGGAACTCCACCCGCTCGCGCCTCAGCGCCATTCGCATGACCGCCACGTACTCGCGCGTGCGCTGCAGCTGCTTGGCAAAGCGCTGCCCGTGCCAGCCCTCGGCCACCTGCGGCCCCGAGGAGCCGATCCCGCAGATCATCCGCCCGTTCGAGAGCTGATCGATCGTCGCCGCGGTCATCGCCGTCATCGCCGCCGAGCGGCCCGGCATCTGGAAGATGCCCGAGCCCAAGCGGATCTTCGAGGTCTGCCCCGCCAGCCACGCGAGCACCGTCGCCGTGTCCGAGCCATAGGCCTCCGCCGCCCACACCGAGTCATATCCCAGCCGCTCGGACTCCTGGACGATATTCAGCTGATCCTCGCTGCTCAGGCCCAGGCCCCAGTAGCCGATATGCACGCCCAGCTTCATCGCCCACACCCTACATGGAGTTGCATGGACGAACCCTCTCCGCGCTCACCACGCATGCAGCGCATCAGATCGAGTCGCCGGGGCGCACGAACATCATCTCCGGCACCACGCACGCCGGCGAGACCTTCAGCAGATAGCGCACCGCCTCGGCGATGTCCTGCGGGCGGATCATCTCCTCGGCCTTCACCTGCCCCTTCACAAAGTCCGTCATCGGCGTGTCCACGAACGCCGGGCACAGCGCCGTCGACTTGATCCCCTCGCTACCCAGCTCTTTGTTCATCGCTTCCGTCCACCCAACCACGCCGTGCTTCGCCGCCGAGTACACCGACAGCCAGGCCTCGCCACGCTTTCCGCTGATCGAAGAGGTGTTCACCACCAGCGCGCTGCGATGCTCCGCCGCCGACGCCTTGAGCATCTCAACGCACTCGCGATAGAACAGCACGATCGAGCGCAGGTTGATGTCCAGCTGCATGTCCAGACGCTTCGTCTGGATCTCTCCCACGGGCGCCCCGATCCCGACGCCCGCGTTGTTCACCAGCACGTCCAGCCGCCCGTATTTCTCGCGGTGCGCCGCCACCACCTTCTGAATCTCCGCCTCATCAGAGACGTTCGCCGCCACCGCCTGCAGCTCGAAGCCCTCCTTCGAGAGCTCCTCCGCGGCCGCCTGAAGCTTCTCCGGCCGGCGCGCCGCCAGTGTCAGCGCATAGCCCTCCTCCCCAAGGATTCGCGCGATCGCATATCCGATCCCGCTCGAAGCCCCCGTCACGATCGCCGCACGCTCTGCCATCTCGCCGCTCCTCTGCTCGTCATCTCATCGCCATGCTCCGCGATCCGCCCGGCCGTGGGGCGGCGGCCGTGAGCATTCCACATGCGCGAGCCACGAGCCATCGAGCGGGTCGTACCATTGACTGTGTTCCTGTGATACCGTGAAACACAGTGACGAATATCACCGTTTCTGTGCCAGATGACGTCTACCGTGCCGCACGGATCAGCGCGGCCGAGCGCGGCAGCTCTGTGAGTGCGCTGGTCGCCGACTATCTGAGCTCGCTCTCCCAGCGCGAGGCGGAGTTCGTGCGACTCGAGGCCCAGGAACAGCGTGTCCAAGAGCAGATAGAGCATTTCAGCGCACGCGACCGCCTGGATCGCGAGGAGCTGCACTCGCGTGCGGTTCGCTGACACCAACATCCTGCTCTACACGATCTCCCGCGATCCACTCGAGCAGGAGAAGGCGATTCGCGCCAAGGAACTACTCGTCTCAAGAGACATTGTGCTCTCGGTGCAAGTCCTGCAGGAGTTCTATGTCCAGGCGACCCGCGAGAGCCGAGCGGATCGCCTAACGCACGAGCAGGCCACGAGTCTCGTGGACGCCTTCCGTCGTTTCCCGGTGCAGGAGACGACCGTCGGCGTGATGCTCTCTGCGATGGCCACAAGACAGCGCTTCGGTGTCTCCTACTGGGACGCGGCTATCCTCGAGGCGGCCCGTGCCCTCGGTTGTGACGTCGTTCTCTCCGAGGACATGAGCGCCGGGCAGGACTACGCCGGGGTGCGCGTCGAGAATCCCTTCGGCAAAGACTGATTCGCGACCGGCCTGGTCGCGATCGATGACCAATCGAAGTCCAGATTGGCAATCTCGGTGCTGGTAACTTCTGCTCTCGCCTCTAGCTCACTTTCGTGAGTTCGGGCGCGAGGAGGGCCCGTAGCTCAGTTGGTTAGAGCAGTCGACTCATAATCGATTGGTCCCAGGTTCGAGTCCTGGCGGGCCCATGGTCAGAAACCGCGTGGTTGTGCGGTTTCCGTGCGTGCCGGATCGGCTGGAAAGGGCGAAATCGGGGTTTGGGGCCACCCGTGGGGCCACCCGGTGTTTGACCGCGCGCGCGGAACACGGAAGGTTGAAGCCTCCCGGGCTCAAAGAAAGCAGGAGCCGAATGCCGAAATCCGTGGGTGGGAGTCGCGCCTGAACGTGCGATAGGCCGACGAATGCCATCACGCGACGAATGGGCACCAACAGCAATGAGCACACCGTCCCGGAAGAAGAGCCTGAGTTCGTGCCCGGGATGCGTCGCGCATCCCGACCGTCCGTGTCGTAGCTGCGCGGCGCGGCGGCGCGCTGCGTTGCGACTGCTGGAGCAAGAGGGTCTGAAGGTAGGCGAGATTGCGCAGCGTATGGACCTCAGCGACCTACGGATCCTGCGGCTGCTCGAGCAGGCCCACGATCGCCGCCGCCTCCACCGGTTCCACGATGGGGAGATCAACGTTCGTCCCGTGCGGGAACTGTTCGCGCGTTGGCGAGAGCGCGACGAGCGGCACACGTACGCCGAGCTCGCGCGCCTCGCCGGCTATGCGTCCACGAGTCGGGTGCAACGGCTCCTGGGAGAGCTCCCGACCTCGCAGGTCGTCAAGGGCGAGATCGTCTACCCCGGCCGGATCCTGACGACGATCTCAACGGACAACGCCGGACGGCTCGTTCGAGCCATGGGTCACACGCCAGCGGAAATCGCGGGCTTGTGACAACCTGCAGGCCCTTCAGGGGAGGGGTCCCGTCGACCAAGCCGCAACCGCCACGCTCCCCGGACGGCGCTCGACGCGAGAGGCGTGTCTCAGTCTCATACGGTTCCTGCCTCTCGCCGGCCGGCGAGGACGGCCAGCGCACCTTCACGGACGTCGGGTGGAGGATCGGCGGGCTCTCCCTGAGGACTTGCGTGAATCGTTGGCACTGCCGCCCGTAGTCCCTCGCGCAGGCTGCGGCGCTTAGAGGAGATCGTCCGCGCCCTCCAGCCGCGCCACGAACGTGGCCGCGAGATCGATCACGCGCCAGCCCACCTCGGGATGCAGGTTGACGCACACCTGATGCGCAACCTCATCCCGGGCGCGATAGAACGCCGCTGGAACGAGCAGTCCATGCTCCTCCGGTGCGTACACGCGCGTGGCAGCATCTAGCACGGCTTTGACTCGCACGATATCCACCTCATTGTTGTTGGTGACCGCCGACAACATGCCTGCACGTCAGTCAGACCGGCGTGTCCGGGCAGGGGCCTGATCAGCGCCAGGAGGCTGCGACGCTTAGTGCTCTGGCTCGGAAGTTCGGCGACGTATTCGGCAGACGGACACCCTCCCTCTTGGCAGCCAGCAGGCGCCCGTCCGGTGCCGAGACACAGTGCTGCTTGTCGTCCGTGCGTGCGTCTGCGGCTGGCTGATCGAGGCGCCTGTCTTGCCCACGAAGCAGGAGTGAAATGTGTACTCATTTCCTGTGCCACGCTACGAGGGACGGGACAGTCGGCCCAAGCTACTGAGCCGGCGTGACACCCGCGCGACCGTGACCGCGCCTGTGCAGCGGATCGAGGCGTGGGGCGCGTTCAGTATGTAGTGCGTTCGATGAGCTGGTCGAAGAACTCGCGCACGACGTGTTCGCCGTCCTTGCCTTGGAGCTCGCTGCCACCGAACCGGAAAACCTCGTAGCCGCCGAGTCTGATCCTGCGGTCCTCGCGCGCCATCTCTGCGTATCGGGGTGGCGAGGCGACACCATCATCTGTGGCGTAGTGTTGTTTGCCGTCAACCTCGATGACGACACGTGTGCGCCCGCCAGGCAGGAGCAGGAAGTCCATCCGCTGCCGCGGGAACTGTGTACCGTTCATCGAAGCGAGCTCGCGCGCAGTGTAGGGGTTGTAGTGGAGGTAGACCTGCGGGATCAGTGCCGGTACGTCTGTGTCGCTGTCGGCATAGCGCTCACAGTAGGTCCTGAACAGCAGTTCCTCTGGCGGGCTCGCGAGCGATCGATAGAGACGCTTGTATAGCGCAGTCGCGGCGGCGCGATCGTCGGTGATCGATTGAATCGAGGCCCACCAGCCAACTAGCTCAGTCCAGGTCAGGCCGCCGGGAGGGAGCGGCCGGTCGTAGATGAGGCACCGCTCGGCGCCCTCGACGATGTCAATCGTGTTGTTGAGCGCGTCGCTGACCACGATGCGTGGCTTAGCGCCGTCGGCGGCGAAGATGATGTTCTTCAGGGCGCCGTCGACACCGCGAAACCCGTCACCCTCGAGCATCTGCTCGAGCTCGGGGTCGTCGAACTCGTCGATGACCCGTCGAGCGATCTGCATGAGCTCTGCCGCTGGCACACCGACGAGTCGGTTCTGGACGTAGACGCGCTTGGAATTGTAGGTCCAGGCGTCCACGACGACGGGCATGCCGAGGCGGTCGCAAACGCCGTCGATTTCGTAGGCCTTCACTGTGTCCTGAAGGAAGTAGGCGATGTGGTCACGGATCTGTTGCGGCTTGCTCATGTTGGATTGATTATCGACTGTTGGCCGGAGCGTTTTGCTCCCCGAATCGAGGAAGGAGCGTTCGTCACGCCTGCTCACCCGACAAGCAGCGCCGTGTCTCAGCGCCTGCTGGCCGTCAAGAGCGAGCGTGTCCGTCTGCCGAATACGTTGCCGAACTTCCGAACCAGAGCACTTAGCCCCGCCGAGACCTGGAGGGACCGGGAGTGCCGTCGATCTCGGTGGTCAGGTCGCCGAGTGTGGCCTCGATCGCGCGTAGGAAGCGAAGGACGGTGTGCCAGCGAACGCCTCGTCGTCCGCGCTCGACCTGGGATACGTAGGTGGGGTCGATGGCGAGCCGTGTTGCGAGCTGCTCCTGCGTGATGCCTGGGCGCTCGCGCAGTCCGCGGAGTGCGCGTCCGAGGGCGATCTGATCCTGGAGTGGATCGGAGGCGGTGTCGGCTGCTCGTCTTCGCTCGTCGGGGGATCGTCGTGCGGCCATTCGGCGTCAGGGTAGTTTCAGTCAGGTCGGAGTGTTAGCTTCGGCTCAATCAGCTTGCCCCCCGCGACCGTTGTCGCGGCCCGGGGGGCGTGACACGAAGGAGGTAACCCTTCATGTGCCTTTCAACGTACAACCTGCTTTGCGCGTGTGTGCCACGCGAGCATGGCCTTCGGGCTCGTTGGCGCCTGGCGGCCTCGAGCTGTGGCTCGGCGACCGTCCAGCCCGCATGGAGACGGCCATGAGCGCCGTGCTGCGGGCGCCCGGCGACTCGGTTGGGGACCAGGCAGGCCCCGTTGGTCTCGCCGGGCGTCAGGCCGCCCTCCTTGTTGTTGGCGATGAGCGCGGCAACGGCAAGATCGCCGACGCTCTCGCGCTCGAGGACTACCAGGTGCGCCGGGCGCTAGACCCGAGCGCGCTGCGTGCAGCGTGCGCGCCCGTCGGCGCCGACCTGATCGTCTTTGGCGAGGCCGCGCAACGGGGATCGAGGCTCGGCTCGTTGCACGAGTTGCGGGCAGGCAAGCTCGCGCCGGAGCTCGCCCCCAATACGCGGGCGCTCTGGATCAGCGTCGCTCGCGACACGAGCGACGTTTTGCGCGCATTCGCCGCCGGCGCCGACGACGTGATTCGTGCCCCGTTCGTTCATGCGGAGCTGCTCGCTCGCGTGCGAGCGCTCCTGCGACGAAGCCCTGTGGATGACTCGGCCACGATCCGGTACGGCATGCTGCGGATCGACACCACCGCCTGCCAGGTCACATTTGGTGACACACCGATTGATCTACGCCGCCAGGAATTCGCGCTGCTCGTACACCTCGCGCACAATCCGACCCGCGTCTATACCAAGGACCAGCTACTGCGCGAAGTCTGGGGCTTCCGCTCGCGAGGCACGACGCGCACCGTCACCACTCATGTCTCCCGCCTGCGGCATGCGCTCGCGCTCGCCGGCGCCGAGGGCTGGGTGAGCAGCGTATGGGGGGTTGGATACCGGCTCGCCCCCAAGACGCACGGCCGTCTGCGCGTCCTGCCGGGCGGCCGACGCGACTGACGCCACACTGGCGTCGTCCCTGGCCATTCCCGCGCATGTGTGTCAACTCTGTGTCCTGTTGCGCGCCTGGCGCGAAGCGCGCTGTACGTTGGACGCTCACTATCAAAACCAGTGCCGGGGCGCGGCGGTCACCGCCCCCGGCGCGACACCGGGAGGTACCCCGATGCAACACCACCGTACTCCAGAATGGGCTCCAGGCTCCGAGCGCCTCGACGGCACAATCCTCGGGCTTCTTGTGGACCGCGACCAGCAGCGCCCATGGTCCGAGGATGAGATAGCCCGCGCGATCGGCGGCCACACACCCGTCCTCAACAGCCTCGAGCGTTTGCACCGAGCCAGGCTCGTTCACCGCTGGGACGAGTTCGCAAGCGCCACGAACGCCGCCGTCCACCTGCACAACATCACCCAGTCCTGCGACTGCGATTCCCAGCACGAGTGGGACGTAGAGCACCGCGTCCTCGAGCTGCTAGTGACAGCGAGCGACGACGAAAATCTCCTGTCTGAGAAGAAGATATGGCGCGTGCTCCGCGCAACGAAGACATGTCGCCGACTAGCAATCACCGACGCCCTGAGCCGCCTCGACGGGGCTGGACTTGTGGATCGCTGCGACCAGCTCTTGACCGCCTCCGACACCACAATTCGCTTCGATCAGATCATGGCTCTCTGACGCATCCCAAGCGCTGGCGAGGTACTCCACGGAGGCCGTCCGTGGTCGGCCGTTAGTTCAGCGACGTCGAGGTGGGCTTCCCACCCTGTGTCCAGTACAGCGCGCTGCCCGCAAGCGCAAGCGAATGTGGGTCGATGTCGATGCCGGCGGCAAGGACACGGCTGCCAGTCTTATCCACGGCGTGGACCTGGTAGTAAGTTGGGCTGTTTTCGGGTGATAGCTCGACGTCTTCTGCAATCCATGCCACCGACCCGTCACTCTTTACGACGATCGTTACAGCCGGTCCGATCCCGGCGGATTCCGGATTGGCGTTCGGTTCTTCAAGCTTCCCTGTCGGAACTCTGCGTTGCCATTGACCGGTGCGAAGGTTACGTACTGCAATGATCCATCTCCTCCAGCCGACTTCACCGGACATGCTGTATTGGTATGCCACGGTCGATCCACTGAGCGTTATGAGCTCTACTTCTGCGCTGTTAGGCGACAGGCTGTTTTCTGGGAGACGACCGAGAAAGTAGGGTCGTCTACCATAGACGCAGCCAAACGCTTCCAGGAGGCCGTCGCGGTCGATGACCTTGTAGGCCTGCGCTTGCGTGTCGACGGCGAGGAGACGCGAGTGACCGGGTCGGCATTTCGCTGGCGCGTTGTGACGAGCCGGCGCAGCAGTTGCCGACACCGCCACAAGTAGCGTGATCGCCGAGATCGCAGATATCGTGAGTCGCCTCATACCCATAAGACTATTGAAGGCCTCCAAAGTTGCGGAAGCACTGGACGATCGTTCGAGCGATGCCGTGTGGCACCGAGATCGCCATCTCCCCTAGTGGCGGTCATGGTGCGGTGTCGGACGCGTGACATAGACGCAATCATCATATTCCGCTCACAGGTACGGGTGTGGAACTAGTTTCTTTAGCGGCGTTGCCCAGTCGCCCGTCTTCATTGAATCCCCAGCATTCGAGACTTCCGGTAGCACGCAGGGCGCACCCGTCAAAGTTTCCGGCGGACACAGCGACTGCTTCGGTGACTCCGGCCACAGTGACGGGGGTATTCGAGTTGCTGGTCGTGCCATCCCCCAACTGACCGTACCTGCCATTGCCCCAGCAGTCGACGCCGCCGCTCGTTAGTACAGCACAAGTCTTTGTCTGCCCCGTGCTAATTGCAGTCGCATTGCTGATCCCGCTCACCGACACTGGCGTAGTGCTGTTTTCAGTTGTGCCGTTACCTAGCTCGCCCCAGCTGTTTCCCCCCCAACACTCCACGTGCCCGCTGGATAGAAGCGCGCAGGCATTGAGCTCGGC
This sequence comes from uncultured Solirubrobacterales bacterium, assembly GCA_963714025.1. Classification (GTDB taxonomy): domain Bacteria; phylum Actinomycetota; class Thermoleophilia; order Solirubrobacterales; family Solirubrobacteraceae; genus Palsa-744. Next base: position 193,164 of record OY970221.1, on the reverse strand, counting down.
CGTTATTTCTCCGAACGAGTTGCCCTCTATTGGTGATACAGCAATGGCAGTTGCGTTAGTGATCCCGCTAACCGCTACAGGCGTAAAGGACCCTTCGGTCGTACCGTCACCCAATTGGCCTGCGTAGTTTTCACCCCAACAGTCAACGCCTCCCGATGAAAGTAGGGCGCAGATAGACTCACTGCCAGCGCTGATCGCAGTCGCGCTGGTGATCCCACTGATTTCCACTGGCGTCACTACGAAATATTCTTTTTCGGATGGCCGATAGCCAAGCTGACCTCCAGAGTTACTTGCCCAACAGTCAACATGACCGTTTGACAGTAGAGCGCAGCCGTTGGTCTCGCTTACCGTGATCGCCGTGGCTGTGCTAATTCCGCCTACTTCCGCTGGTGTCCAACTGGCCGCAGTCGTGCCATTTCCTAGCTCCCCAAAACCGTTGTCACCCCAGCAGTCAACATGACCATTCACGAGGAGCGCACATGCCGCCTCTTGACCTACTGATACGGCGGTCGCATTGCCGATACCGCTTACCTCCTCCGGAGTAGAGCTACAGCCTGCGTCGAAAAATACTTCGGGACACAATTCCGGTTCGCTACGGGTGCCATTTCCCAGCAGTCCAAGGTCATTGCTACCCCAGCAATCCACATGGCCACTCGTGAGTGCCGCACACGTTGTTTCACCACCAGCACTGACGTCCACCGCTGGAGTCAGGCAGGCCGTGGTAAGCGTCTGGTCGCCGCCGAAGCTTGGCACGCCTTCGTTGGCTTCATTTTCGGCCTCCGCCTGGTAGTGGTAGGTCGTGCACGGTTCTAGACCTTTCAGGCGTATCGTCTCGCTCTGTTCTCCATTTTCATTGACAACGGCAACTGAGGTTGTTGTTTTTCCGTATGCTTCCGTCGTTCCGTACTCCACGGAGTACGTGGTAGCTGCCTCCTCTGGATCGACGTCAAGCAGAGCGGTGCTCGCGAAGAATGTTGTCGTGTTAGCGACTGGTGCTTTGGTGGTTACTTTCGCTGGACACCCCGCTTTGCCAAAGGCCAGCACACAGTAGGCTGGGCGCCAGTCTTCGGGTTCATGTCCTTCTCCGTTGAGCAGCGCGCTGTCAAATTCTCTTGCGTGCGTAGGCCCTCTGTACTCATAGTAGTAAGCCCATTCGACGTGTTCGGAGACCCGTCCGAAGCGCAGGAAGTCTTCCGCGGCGAACTTCTGGAGACCTGACTGCTTCTTCAGACGCAATGGTCCTGCTTTATTTTCGAGCTCGCTACCCTGCTCGGTCATCCATATATGTGTGTCGCGGTAAAGCCTCGCAGTGCGCTTTACAAATCCTTGGGCATTCCGGTTGGCGTAATGCCCAAGGATCTCTTTGCTGCCTTTCTTTTCTACTTGTACGTTCTCGAGGTCGGCGTAATCGTGCATGCCCCACACGTGTGGCTTCGAATTGGTGGGGAATTTGTGCTCGCGCTCAGCTTGGAGGATATCTTCCTCGTAGTGTGTTATGTACAGATGGCTATCCTGGTACGTCGAGAATTCTCCCGCGACGACCGTGCAATGACGGTGACAGCCAGCTTCTTCCGACGCGCGCTTTGTTTCACCCCATAGGTACGCTGCGGTTCTGGCGCCTTTTGGATCACTGTGCCAGGGACTAGTGGAAAGCTCCGGCTCATTCCAAGAGCCCCAGAGTCGTACGGCCGACCTGTTTGCGTTGCCGTGTATCAAAGTTTTCATGAGTCGCCTAACGGAAGTTCGATATTCCTTAAGGCTCGGCTGTTTCGTTGGACAAGGAACCTCACTCGTGGATGAGTAGCTCTCGACCCAGGCCGTCCGCGTCATCCTCACCGCGCGAGGACGACCCACACCCGCCGAGCGCCTCAGCCGGCTGGCCGCCTACCAGCGCGAAGATTTCGAGCGAACCAGGATGCCACCGGAGCTGTGTTGGACTCTGACGCCAGACGGAGTGGCCGTGACCCCACGCTGGTGGGCACGCGGCCAATGGCGGCTGCTGCGACGGATTCAGACTGACGACGTAATACCGATCTGGTACGCAGCCCTCGCCACGCGGCTCTGCCACGATCTCGCCAACCAACGCGGCGTACCCGACCCACACCTCGCAAACCTCGCACTCACAGTGGCAAACGCAGCCCTCTGGGGCCGGCAGACATTCGAGCTGCCCACCTCCAAAGAAGATTGGATGCGCATCTACCAAGAGGTTTACGCCCCTCACTACGGCGCCCTCAACAATCGCACAGGTGGGACTGCCGAACAGTACGAGGCCGAGAAGGCTCTTAACGCAGCGCAGGGATTCAACCCGCTGTTCGGCCGAAGCTAACCCGGCCACGGCGTAATCGTCAATGACACCTCGTCAAGCAATGAACAAGCCTATCGTTGACGCTGCCGCGCTGCGTTCAGCGATTATTGAGACGTTGTATCCAATCAGCGCATACGAGCTTGCCGATGCCTGTACAGCATTGGGCCTTCTCCCTCAGGGTGAAGGTGAAGACCCAATGCACAGCAAGCGCAGTTACGTCTCAAAACGCCTTCACGGTAATTCGCTTGCACAGCTTGTCGACCTTGGCGAAAGGGTTGCTGAGCTTTATGGCGGCGAGCACCTCGCTCCAGTGCTATCGGGGGTCGGGCCTCACGGTGTAGATGGCGAACTGAAACAACTGATCTTCGCGGCAAACGGCCCAAAGCCGCGAATAGTGCTGCGGGACGCCATCAATAATGTGATCGAGATCGTAGAGAATGCGGAGTACTGCCTGGTCTACAATCGCCCCCTCGCCGCGGACGGTCTGACATGGGGCGAGCTTACGGAGTGGTGGGCCGCCAAGACGGGGAGCGACCCTGCCGAGCCCGCAACACGGAAGAAGCTCTACCGCCGGCTGTTCGAGTCCCTTAGCGAGGACAGCCCGCCAGAGCGCACGCTATTTAACGCCTACAAAGCACGATATCGCCGTGAGCTCGACGGCCAGATGCCAGCGCTCCTACCCCAAGTCTATCTGCACTACGACCCCTACACCATTCGAGAGCTCGCGATGGGTCCCGGTACGACCCTGGCCCGCCAGCGGATGGACTTCCTCCTGCTATTGCCGAACCACGCACGGATCGTGATCGAGGTTGACGGCAAACAGCACTATGCGACAGGTACTCGGGCGAGCCCGAAGAAGTACTCCGACATGGTGCGTGAGGACCGTCACCTGCGCCTGGCCGGTTACGAGGTCTATCGCTTCGGTGCCGAGGAGTTACTGCATGGGGATGGCGCTAGACGGGCTGACAGTTTCTTTTCAGCGCTACTTGAGCGCCACGGGATTAGGCCGTGAACGCACTCAACCTCTTCGCCATTGACGAGCGTAGTAGACGGTCAACGCACACTACGCTTCCGCACATGCTTTCGCCCAAGAGAAGGCGCGAGCGGTGACCCGGTGACGCGCTCGCTGCGGACGACAAGCAGTGCTGCGTCTCGGCACCGGCCGGGCGCCTGCTGGCCGTCAAGAGCGAGCGTGTCCGTCTGCCGAACACGTCACCGAAATCCAAGAATGGGAGAATCGAGCCCTTCGCGCAGTTGCTGGCCGATCTCATTCAGCGCTCGATGGGCTCCCAGGCGTGAGCTACGCTTAGACGTATGGACGGCAGCTTCCCCAGCCTCGATCAGGCGCATACGGTCCGCAAAGGCCGCCTCGTGAAGACCACGCCAGAGGTCAACCGCAAGGTGGCCGAAAGCGCGATGCTGCTCTCCCAGGGCGCCCGCCGCGCTATCGAGATGAAGCGCGAGGCCAGCGAAACGGGCGATCCCGCAGCGCCTGCCGCGGCCGCCCGAGCTGCCTGACGCCAGCCGAGGGGCCCCGGATCGGGGGCCACCCCTGGGGCCACCGAACCCCCGGAGACAGCCGCAAGCCACCGGGACGCCGAGACAGCTAAAGCGGATCGTAGAGCCAAATCCACGACCAGCAGCAAACAGCCGTAAGCCCTGGAACGCACTCATAATCGATTGGTCCCAGGTTCGAGTCCTGGCGGGCCCATGGCTCAAGCGGCGACGCCGGCCGCGCGAAGGGGCACGTTGTGGTCAAACTGGGAGGGAGCCGACCGCGTCTCGCTCCGCAGCGCGAGGCGTATGAGTGATTCGATCGCGACGTGGCCGTCGACGGGCGCGCTGCGTACCGTGCCGTCCGACGCGACGAGGACGGCGGAGGGTGTCCCCCAGACTCCGTATGCGTGCATGACGGTTGCTTGCTCGTCGATGAGCACGTCGCTCAGAGCGTGCTCACGCGCGAGCGCCTCGGCTTGCATGGCATCTCCCGGGGCGACCAGGGTGAGGGCCAGGCGCTCGGTTATCGTGTCGTGCCAACGTGCGAGTTCGGGCAGAAGCGCAGCGCAGGGTCCGCACCCGGGACTTACGAACGTGAGCACACAGGCCCGGTCAGCGACCAGGAGATCCTGCAGGCTCACGACCCGTCCCGCCGCGGAGGGCAAGGAAAACTGCGGCGCCAGCGCTCCGATCTGACGGCCAGCGGTGACCGCTCGGCCGCCGGTCGAGCGTAGCCGGCGATTCTCGCGCCACAGCAACATGGACGCCGTGGTCGTGAAGATCGCCAGTGCACCGATCGCGATCGGCCACAGATCGGTCGCGCTGGTGCCGGCCACCCACGAGGTAAGCGAGGGGCCGGGGCCCGCGAGCGCCACGTATGCGGCGGGTATCGCCAGCGCGAGGTTGCGGGCTACGGTCGTCCAGCTAGCGGGCTCGGAGTGCAGTTGGCCAAAGCAGTGGCAGTCCGGGGCCTCGCCACGGCGCAGGGCTCGTGTGAGCCCCGCTACGAAGAACGCGAGGAGTACCAGGCTGCCAACGGCTCCCCAGCGCGCTGTAATCGGAAACACCAGCGCAATCGCCGTCGCGATCTCGGCAAGGGGCAACAGCAGCGAAAGCGGATTTATGAAGCGGGCCGGCGGCGCGAAATCGGCCAGTGCCTGCCGCGTGCCCGGCCGGTCGGCGAGCTTCGCGACCCCCGCGACGATGAACACCACCGCGAGACCGAGCCGAGCGATCACCAGTGCATCGTTCATTCTCCAAATGTACACCCGCTACGGTCCCTGTGTGGTGAGTGAAAACGCGGTTGAGTCGGTGGCAGTCGAGGCGTTCGGTGTGACCGTTGCGGTCACCGCCGATCCCGAGCACTTCGCGGCCGTTTCCGACTTCTTGCCTCCGCGCGCGCGTCCAGTGAGGCACCCGCCCGAGCGAGGCCGCTTCGCGCTCGTCAAGGACGCAGACGGCGCACTTCTGAACGTCGTGTGCGACGAAAAGCCCATCGCGGGCCCATTCGACCTACGGCTCGCGCTCGGCATCCTCGACGCCGAGCTGCGCATGTACATCGCGCTGCACGCGCCGGATCTCGTTTTCGTGCACGCCGGGGTCGTCGGCGTGGGGGAACGCGCGATCATCCTCCCAGGGAGGAGCTTCGCGGGGAAGACGACGCTCGTGGCCGCGCTCGTGAAGGCGGGCGCCGAATACTGGTCTGACGAGTACGCCGTGCTTGACGCCGACGGCCTCGTTCACCCTTATCCCAAGCGCTTGTCGGTGCGCATCGACGACACCCGCGAGACCGACGAGCAGCCGGTCGAGAGCCTCGGTGGGAGAGCCGGTGATCGAGCGCTGCCCGTCACTGTGATCGCGTTCACCAATTATCGTCCCGGAGCCGCCTGGGCGTTGCGCTCCTGCACCGTCGGGGAGGGCGCGGTCAAACTCCTGGAGCATTCGATCGCAGCCCGCTCACGCCCGGAGCAGGTGCTCGCAGCCGTGCGTCACGCCGCGACCGACAGCCTGGTGCTCGAGGGAGATCGCGGAGACGCCGATGAAGCCGCCGGCGCGCTGCTGTCAGGGCAGCCGACAGGTTGAACGTTCCGACTATCGCCACTGCCGGCGTCGCCGCGCCCGCCCACCGCCGTGGCTCAACGCCCTGATCTTCCCTCGCCGGACGCGCCAAAGTGTGTGAATCGCCCTGGGCGCTTCGCCGATCACCCAGATCGCGCGCCAGAGATAGGCACCGGCCAACCCGAGCTTGCCGCGCCGGGCCAGCGGTGACCACCACCGCATATAGTCGGGTGCTGGAAAGACATCGCTCGCAGCGATCGTCAGCTTCCGCCCGATCCCCACCTCGGCGGAGATCAGCGCGTAGAGCTCCTCGGCGATCACGTTGTCCTCGCGCCGCAATTCGCGCCGCAGCGATCGCACCTCGCGGAGATCGAGTCTGCGCGCCAGATCCCCGCCCTCGGGCAGGAGACGCAGGCCGGCCGCGAACGCTGGGACACCCTGATGCGCGCGCGCGAGCTCCAGCGCGCTCGACCACTTCGACTCCTCGACGCGAGCGAGCGCTCGCCGCAGATCCTCCAGCGGCTTGCCGTCCACCTGATACGCGTGCTGCGCGGCGTGCAGAGCCAAATGCAACAAAACGGCATCCCGACCGGGCACGCACAACTCGACCCCACCGATGATCTGCCGCTCGGCGCTCGCGGCAAAACAACCCCAAATCGCATCCGGGTCGCCGTCGAGCCCTTGCAGCTGACAGTGAAGGTCCACCATGCCGCCACCGTGGCGGCTAAACGGCGTGCCCCCTGGATCCGCGCATGCTGGCGATGGCATCCACGGGCAATGCTCCGCGAAGCCCAACCATTCGAGCACGCCGACCGCGCGTGCCCAATTCTCGGGCGCCACCATCAGATCACAGTCAACGTAAGGGCGCACCTCGCCGGGATAGAGCCACCTGGCGAGCACCGGCCCCTTGAGCACGACCGTGCCAATACGCTCACCAGCGAACGCGCTCGCGACCTCCGCGGTAAGAGCATCGATAGCGAAATTCGACGCCTGCCACTGGTAGTCCGCGTAACGTGCCGTGCTCACCACGTCACCTTGCGCCCACCTTGTGACACAGCCGTTTCAACGCACCGGGTCAAACCCTGCGAGCGACTATCCGGTACACGTCGTGTTCGTACATTTTGTACCTGTCACGAAACCTTCATCATTACAAGTCATCCTTGCTTTGCAGAATTCGTTGCATGTTTTGGTTGTTTGGGTTCCCATGGCAACCTGACAGAAACAATTATTCTTATTTACGTCGACACATTGGCAACACACGAGCGATGCGGCCATCGCGGGCGTCGCGGCGGTCGCGGAGACGACCATCGACCCGGCCGCGGCGGCGGCACCGTAACGCGCGACCCGGCCGATCGCTTCCCGGCGGGATTCGCCGGGGATGGTGTTCTGCATGAGCTGGGGCTCGGCGACGAGTAGATCCTTCTCGCGTAGCTCGTGCAGCGCGTCGGCAACCAGGCGCTCGCTGGTCTCGGCGAGCTCAGCAAGGCCAGTTAGGTCGTGCTCGCCGTCGCAGTGTCGCCAGACGCAGGCGGCGATCGGGCTCAGGCAATGAGCGGTGTGGCTGTCTCGATCGTAGAGGAGGAGCTCCTCGCCGACCGCCTCCTTAAGGAGGCCGTCTTGACGTGCTCGTGGTGGCGATCCGTGTTCGTACATCGATCAACCCTCGTCCTATCTCTTTGCGTACGCATGGCTACATATGGATTACTTCGCTCATCCAATCTTCAACGGCCAGCACTCTGCGTCAAGTCGTCCACATATTTCGCCCTCGACACGGAGGAAGATGGCCTATCCAAGCGAGATCGCCATCTCGTGGCGGTGCCGAAATGGCGACTTTTGTTTCTCATCGCGTCGGGTAGGCCGGATTCGAAACTAATGGACGCTGCTGGGGGCAACGGTGGTGGCTCAGCCCCCCGATACGGCAAGCTGCGGATTGACACCACGGCCTGTCAGGTCACGTTCGCAGACACTCCGATCCACCTGCGTCGCCAGGAGTACGCACTGCTCGTGCACCTCGCGCACGCTCCCACCCGCGTGTACTCCAAGGACGAGCTGTTGCGCGAAGTCTGGGGCTTTTGCTCCCGCGGCACGACACGCACCGTCACGACCCACGTCTCCCGCCTGCGGCAAGCGCTCGCGCTCGCTGGCGCCGAGGGCTGGGTCAGCAGCGTCTGGGGAGTCGGCTACCGCCTCGCTCCCAAGGCGCACCGCCGCCTGCGCGTCCTGCCGGGCGGCCGGTGCGACTCAGCGAAAAATGCATCTGGTTCAGCGACCACATGGTTCCGTCGATCCACGGCGAACCAATCACGCAAGCCAGCACACTTTCAGAAGAGCTCTACCCGGTGTCGGGCAGGGTGATCGTGGTTGCCTCGAACGCCGGCAGCGGGTCGACTTCGCCACGCAGACGGTCGCGGATCATGTCGACCAGCGGAGGGCTTCCTTCCGAGGTCCACTCGCGCTCGCCTTCGACGGGCTTGCCGTCGTGCACGCCGACCAGGAGCCAGCCACCGCTCGTGTTGGCGAACGAGGAGACGGCCTTTGCGATCTGGAAGTGCGTCTCGGCGCCGATGTCGCGCTTGTGCTCCACGAACAGGCTCTCGTCCAGCTCGAGCATCCGGCGCAAGTCATCGACGGTCAGCTCGGCGAGGACGCCTCTTGCGAAGGACCCGGCATGAGAGCGACTGAGGATACTCCCCAAGCCGAACAGCGCCTCAGAGAGAGCGTTCTAGACCCAATACCGTTTCCCTCGGGCTCGTGCAGCTCGCTTGGTGGCCGGCGACACCGACCCATTCGGCGATGGACTGACGGTCTTGTCTCCCAAAAATTAGATCGAGATGGATGTCTAGATCCGGCACACCGGTGCTTGGAACCCTTCGCGGCAGCGTTGAGCCTCAACAACCGTCAGCATCGTGGCCAGAATCAGGATGATGCCGACGAGCGCGATGATCAGCAGTCTGATGCCAGCTCCTGTTCGACGACGCGGCGACGGTTGTCGCGATGGTCGCCCTGGTGGTCGTGACGGGGGTGGTGGTCGCCGCGGCGGTCGTGGTCCCGACGTCGGTGGTGTGCGCCGCATATACGGTCTGTCTTCGATGCCCACCGTGCTCGTATTTTCGGCGGGATTGGGTGGTTGCTTGAGGGTCGGGCTGACCGGAACATCGGGCGTCCGGGCGTGAGCAGTCAAGCCCCCGACTAACCGTCCGCTGACGACGGATCGGGGCCACCGCGGGCCCACCCAGCATCCGGAGACAGCCGCAAACGCCAGATCGGCATACTCTGCAGAAATCCCATCCTAGAGCCAAAATCCACGATCAGCCGCAAACATCCGCAAGCCCTGAAACGCACTCATAATCGATTGGTCCCAGGTTCGAGTCCTGGCGGGCCCATGGTGGGATTGGTCATTCTAGAGCCAAAATCTTGAGTCGCTCGATGCTGTGAGGGGGCCGCGAAGCAGCAAACCCAAAGCGCCGCCACTCCACCTTCTGCCGATTACCTCGTTGACGCCTCAGCCCCAGCCGCTCGCGGACCGATAGGACCGCAATGGGAGCCGTCCAGATGGCAGGTATCAACCACCAGATCACGCGACGCATCGGACTCGTGCTGGTGGCGCTCACGTCGCTGCTTGCACTCACCGGCACGGCCAGTCAGGCCGCCGGGTATTCGCCCGGCTGCGGCCAGGTCCCGATCGTCTACGGGATTCCACCGTGGGGCTTTCACACCGGCGCGCCGCCTGCGGGACCCACCGGCAGCTTCGCGCGCGGCCACGGCGAAATCGATCTCGAGGCGCACACCGTCTCCGGGATCATCTGCCAGGAAGACCACCTCCGCAACCAGCCGACTCGTTCGATCACGATGACCGTCGAACATCACCTCGTCTACCAATCGCACTACGCGGTGATGTGGGGTTTTGCGGGGAACATCATGAAGATCAGGGTTCGCGTGCGAGCGAGCAACGATCCGGGGTGCAAAGTCGGCACCATCGGCCGCGCGACCCTGTTCGCCAGCTACAACGGCGTGCGCAGCGACAGCGTCCAATTTAGATTCCCGTCCTCCTGCAAGGCCCACGACCACCTGTACCACGGGACGCAGGTCAACAACCAGGTCCCGCCGCTGTAGACCCAGGTTCGGGCTCCCTGGAGCTACCGCTCCGGCGCAGAGTACGCATACCCTGCCATGACCCCGGCGATCGCCAGATCGTCGTCCCCGCCGCGCTCGCGCAGTCCCTCGACGATCCCTTGACGATCCTCGGGCGTGCGGTTCTGGCTGAGCTTGCGCTTGCCCTGCAGCGCGTCGATCGGCAGGCTGAAGGCGGCGATATGAGGCAAGCGTTCCTCGACATACTCGTCAGGGACGGCCGTTAGCGACCACGGCTGTGAGAAACGCCGCTCGTGGACCGCGACGAGCTCGGAGAGATGCTCGAGCAAGGCACCCTGGTCCTCCAGCCGCCGAGGGCGACCGTAGGCGTGGACGGCGAGGAAGTTGTAGGTGGGCAGACCGCCGCTCGGGCACCAGCGCGGCGAGACATACGCGCGGGGCGCGCTGAAGATCGCGAGCGCCTCGTGCTCCCCGTCCAGATGGCGCGCAAGCGGATCTCGCGCGGAGACGTGCGCGACGAGCGTCCCGCAGCGACCCTCGTCGCGGTGCAGGACGAATGGGATATGCGCGGCGAGTGGGCCGTCGGAGCAGATCACGAGGACCCCGAAGCGGACGTCCTCGATGATGTCCTGCAGGACCTGCAGCTCGCGCTCGGCGAAATGGGGGTTGACGTACATCGGTCCTCCTGGCGCTCGATGACTCGCGTCGATAGCGGGCAACCGAACGTTACTGTGCGAGCGGCGATGCTCCGTGAGCGCTTGACAGCCCAACTGCTGGCCGGACCGCCGGCGAGAGATGCCACGGCCGTGGTGGAGCGGCTGCTGGCGGTACAGGGCCAAGATCCGCGCGGCGCGCGCCTGGCGATCAGAGCCCGCAGCGAGGGCCTGACGGCCCGCGACGTGGACCGCGCGCTCAACGAGCGGGCGCTGGTGATCACTTGGTTGAACAGGGGCACGCTGCATCTGGTGCGCAGCGATGACTACCCATGGCTGCAGGCGTTGACGGCGCCGCGTCTGATGACGAGCGCCACGCGGCGGCTGGCGCAGGAGGGTCTCACTCCGGATGAGGTCGAGCGCAGTCTGAAGACGATCGAGCGGGTACTGGCCGAGGAGGGGCCGCAGACACGCATCGAGCTGCGCGAGCGGCTCGTCGCGGCCAGGGTGCACACGAAGGGACAGGCACTGCTGCATCTGCTGTTTGCGGCCAGTCTGCGCGGCATCGCGGTGCGGGGTCCGATGGTCGGCAGCGAGCACGCATATGTGCTCGTGCGCGAATGGCTGCCCACCCCCGGATCGGTCGACCGAGATAGCGCTCTACAGGAGCTGGCCCGCCGCTATCTCGCAGGCCACGGCCCCGCGGACGAGCGCGATCTGGCGAAGTGGGCGGGACTGCCGTTGCGGGATGCGCGCGCCGGGCTTGGCGCGATCGCCTCCGAGTTGATCGAGCGGGAGGACGGGCTCGTGGACCTTGTGCGAGATGATGTTGCGGCGGAGCTGCCGCCACCGCGTTTGCTGGGCTCGTTCGATCCTGTGCTGCACGGCTGGGTCTCGCGAGAGCCGCTGCTGGTGGACAAAGAGCCGATCATCACCCTCAACGGTGTGTTCCGGCCGTTCGCGCTCGTGGGCGGCCGTGCGGTCGCCGTGTGGAGCATGCGCGCGGGAGAGATCGAGCTGCGGCCGTTCGCTCGCTTGACACGCGCGGACACGGTGGCGTTGCGAGCCGACGCGCTGGCCGTGACGGCCTATTTGGCCGGCGAGCCCGAGCCAACGTGACGGGGCAAGCCGATAGTGCATGTTTCGCAGCTGAATCCACGTCGAGTTGGCCGTGTTTGAAAGAAGACACAAAGTAGACAGACATTTGTCCACATCGGACTCTATCACCTGTAGTCATGTTCTCGCCGAGCAGCGACCGTGCCAGGATGTCCACGCCGACGCCGACGAATCCCGAGCTGGGACGGGCGATCCGTCGTCTGCGACGCGCGCGCAAGCTCACGATCGAAGGTCTCGCGCACGCCTCGGACATGCACCCGACCTACCTGTCCGGAATCGAGCGCGGTCGGCGCAACCCGACGTGGAGCAAGCTCACGAGTCTCGCCGACGGTCTCGGTATTCCCGTGCTGCAGATTGTCGCCGATGCCGAAGCCGAGGCCCAGTTGACCGAGCGGATGCGTATCGCCCGATCCGAGCTGGGCCTGTCCGAGCGCTTCGCCTGAGGCCACGCGCGCGAAGCGTCAGGGCGCCCCGGAGTCCTCCGGTGCGATGAATACGCTGAGTGCATGACGGGGGTGCGCGAATCGTGACCGCGCTGCGTGAGCGGCTGGCGGTGATCGACCTGGGCTCCAACTCGTTCCGGCTCGTCGTGTTCATGGCCTGGAAGGGGTGGTGGAGGCGAACCGACGAGATCTACGAGCCGGTGCGCATCGGAGAGGGACTCGCCGCGGCGGGCAGCCTGGGGGAGGAGCCGATGCGTCGCGCGCTGGCGACCCTGGATGTGTTCGACCACTTCTGCCGCGCCGCGGGACTCGGCGGCGATTCGGTGGATGCGCTCGCGACCAGCGCAATCCGAGATGCCGAGAACGCAACCGACTTCCTGAGGCAGGCGCGCGAGCGCACGAGCCTGCCGATTCGCGTGCTTAGCCGTGAGGAGGAGGCGCGCTATGGCTATCTGGCAGCGGTCAACTCGACGACCCTGACCGATGGGTGCGTGCTCGACCTCGGCGGCGGATCGCTGCAGCTGGTGCGCGTCGTCGATCGAGTGGCGCACGAGCTCGGCTCGTGGCGGCTTGGCGCCGTTCGCATGACCGAGCGGTTTCTGCCCGCGAACGGGCCGGCCAAGCGCCGCCAGATCGAACAGCTGCGCGAGCACGTCGCGGCCGAGCTCGCGCGTGCCGAGTGGTTGGCTCAGACCGGTTCGCGCCTCGTGGGGATCGGCGGCACCGTGCGCAACCTCGCCGCGGCCGTCCAGCGCGCGTCGGGTCTGCCCTCCAACGGGGTGCAGGCGACCATCGTCTCGAACGCGGCCCTGGATGAGCTCGTGGAGCGCCTGGCGGCGCTGCCGGCCTCCCAGCGCAGCACCGTTCCGGGAATCAAGCCGGCGCGCGCCGATCTGATCCTTGCCGGAGCGATCGTGGTGCAGGGCGCGCTGCTGGCGGGTGGGTTCGAGGGCTTGGAAGTCACCGAGGCGGGTCTGCGCGAGGGCGTGTTCTTCGAGCGGCTGCTCGCCGATCGGAACCCGCCCCTGTTCGCCGACCTACGGCGTACGAGCGTGCTGAACCTGGCGGCGCAATACCGCCCAGACGCGGCCCACACCGACCACGTGGCGACACTCGCGCTGACTATGTTCGACGAGCTTGCACGCCTGGGCCTGCACGAGGGCGATCCGATCGAGCGGGAACTGCTGTGGGCGGCGTGCATGCTGCACGACATCGGCATGTCCGTGGATTACGACGACCACCACAAGCATTCGCGCTACCTGATCCTCAACGGGGGCCTGCCCGGCTACTCGCCGATCGAGGTCGCGATCGTCGCGCAGGCCGCTCGCTACCACCGCAAGGGCATGCCCCATCCCGGTCCCCTGGCAGCCCTGTTCGGACCGCAGGACATCGCGCGCCTGGATCGCTGCGCGGTGCTGTTGCGGCTGGCCGAGGATCTCGAGCGCTCACGCGACCAGCTCGTGCGCGCGGCGCGGTTCACGCTCCTCGGGGCATCCGGCGGCGAGGCGGCCACGACCGGCAGCCTCGAGGGCGCGGGCGGGGAGATCGAACTGCGCCTGATCGCCGACGGCGAGTCGGCCGTTCCACGCTGGGCGGCGCGTCGCGAGAGCGAGCTGTTCGCGCGTGCCTTTCACCGCGAGCTGTCCGTCGCCGCCTGAGGTCCCACCGGACCGACCGGACCCACCGGCGGCCGTGTGCAGGGTCAGTGCGCTCGCAGCTCGCGCTCGCGCCCGGCGCAGTCGTACAGCAGCAGCGCGTTGGGGTTGATCGGACGCGGCTGCCAGGCCACGGCCGGGATCACGCGACAGGCTTCGATCACGGCATTGGAGGCGGCATTGCCGCCGCGTTCGGCGTAGGCGCCACCGAGCACGACGTAGCGCGCTTCATCGCGAGCCACGAGGCGCGCGAGGCCCGGTCCGTTCACGGCCGGGTCGTTGCCGCTGTAACCGCCCATCGCGCCCGCGTCATGGCCGAGCAGGATCATCGGTGCGGCCGTGTCCGACGCCTCGGTCAGCACGTTCCAGCGTGTGCCCGGATGACGGGGGTCCACGTAGGCGAGCAGTGCCTTGGTCACACGCAGGTCTTTGGGGCTCTCACCTACGGAACCGGCCGCCCCGGCGGCGCGCGGACCGGCGGCCGGGAACGTGCCCTCCACGTCGAACTGCCAGGTGGTCGTGGCGTAGGCCGCGGGTGCGAGCAGCAGCAGCCCGACGGTCAGTGCCATCGCGGGGCCCCTCCAACGCTTGACGGACACGATCGCGACCACGCCGACGACGGCGCCGACGATCAGCCCGGGCCTGAACCAGTGCATGTAATGGTCGTACCCGAGCAACGTCAGCTGCGCCGCGACCGCACCTGCGACGGCGATTGGGATGAGCGCGAGGCGTGCGCGCCGGCGGGCGCCGGGAGCGACGAACGCGACGGCCCCACCGCCGATCATCGCCGCTGTCCCGGGACCCAGGGCGGAGAGGTAGTAGGGGTGGACGATTCCCTTGGAGAGGCTCAGCACCGTCGCCTCGACAAGGAACCAGCCTCCCATCACGATCAGGCCGGCCAGCCGTCGATCGCGGCGCCCTCCGGTGCGTTCGAGCTCTTCGTCGGGCGCTTGGCTCTGCGCGCCGGCACTTGCGAGTGCCCCCTCATCGCCCGCCGCCTCACCGTTACCGCCACCGCCGTCGGAGCGCGGCCCGACACCGATCGACCACAGCGCAAGCGCGATCAGGCCGAGAAGCGCGAACGGCAGCATCCAGCCGGCCTGGCCACCGAGGCCTTCTTCGAACAGGCGCAGCGGTCCGGTGGGCCCGCCGAAGGCGACCGGATAGCGCAGCCGACCGTTGCGCAGGTATTTCGAGGGGACGACCCGCTTGGCGGCGGGTCGCGCGGGGGAGGAGGGCACGGCCGTATGGGAGCCTTCGCGAGCTCCCGGTGAGAGCGCGGCCGCGAGCGCGGTCGTTACCGAACCTCCGGCGGCGTGGCTGCGCGCAGCCTGGAGACGGAGAGCTTCTTTTTCGATGTGCGCGAGCGAGCCGTGCTTGAACACCACGGGGATGCGGCCCGGTCCGCCGACCTGGCCTTCGACCCGACCGAAGCCGTTGTAGCCGAACGTGAGATCGCGCTCGGTGTTGTTGACCGAGCCACCGACGAACGGTCGCTGGGAGGCCGGCGTCAGTTCGACCACCAGCGACCAGGAGACCGACACGAGCACCAAGACGGCGCCGGCTGCGAGCAGTTGCGCGCCTCTGCGCGGGAGCGATCCGGGCGCGCACACCAGGTAGCCGAGAGCGAGACCGGGAACGATGAGATAGGCGGCGAGCGTCTTGGTGTTGAAGGCGACACCCACGATCGCCGCGCACCCCAGCAGCGTGAGCAGCCTGCCGGAGCCGATCGCGCGCAACCCGACGCCGCAGGCGAGGATCATCAGCAGGATGAGCACCGCGTCGAGGTTGTTGTCGCGCGAGACCGCCACGAACGACGGGAACACGGCCAGCGCCAGCGCGCTCATGACGCCCGCCGCAGGACCGAACCGGGGGGTCACCACCCAGTAGAGCGCCGCCACGGAGAGCACGCCGGCGATCGCCTCCGGCAGCAGCAGGCTGAGCGGGTGGAATCCGAACAGCGCCGCGCTGAGACCTTGCACCCACAGGCCGAACGGCGGCTTGTCGACGGTGACCATCCCGCCGGGGTCGAAGGAGACGAAGAAGAAATTGTGCCACGAGCGCAGCATCGAGTGCACGGCGGCCGAGTAGAAGGTGTTGGCGTAGCCGTTGCGCGAAAGATGGTTGACGTTCAACACCGCCGACAGCGCGAGCACTGCGGCGAGCGCGAGGTGCTGGGGCAACACCCGTGCGCCGCGCCGGGGGCTTGCGATGGTGGCGGGCCCCGGATCGAGCGTCGGCGTCGCGGCGATGGTGGACGTCTGAGGAGCGGAGGTCATGTCGGGAGCGTCATCGCGCGAGCGCGCCCATCAGCCGGTCGAGGTCGTCCTCGTCGTTCCAGGCCCCGACGGACGCCCGCAGCCAGGGAGTGCCGGGAATGTTACGCACGATCACCCCATGCTCGCGCAGGTGCTCGCGCTCGTGCTCGGGATCCGGGCTCTCGAAGGAGACGAGCGTGGTGTCCCCACGCGGAGCCACCGCGCGTCCGTGCCCTTCCAACAGCGCAACGAGCCCGTCGGCGAGATCGGTCGCGCGGTTGTGCAGCGCCTCCCATCCCGCACCCTCCAGCACGCGGGCCGCGGCCACGGCGCACGCGAGGGCCTCCGCGCTCAGCGACATGGTGTCGAGCGCGCGCGCGTCTTCGTGAAGCGGTGCCTCCAGGCCGGCGTTCGGCTCTGAGAGGTTGCCAAAGCCGCGGCGTTCGATCGCCAGCCGCGCCCGCAGCTGGGCGCTCACATACAGCATGCCGGTGCCGTCGGGGCCGCACATCCACTTCTGACCCGCTCCCGCGTAGGCGTCGCAGCCGAGCGCGTGGACATCGATGGGAACGGCGCCGACACCCTGGGCGCCGTCCAGCAGCACCGGCACCCGCAGTAGCCCGAGTGCCGCCGGAGCGATACGCCCGCTCATCCAGCCGACGTGCGAGCACGCCACGAGGCGCGTCGTGTGCGGATCGACCGCGTCGGCGATGCTCGTTAGCGGGGCCATGCGCACGCTCACGCCTTTGACTTCTCGCGCACCCGCGAGCGCACCGAGAAGACCTGGATGCTCCTCCTCGCTCGTGAGAATCTCATCGCCCGGCCCGAGATCGAGGCCGGCGATGATCTGCGCGAGGCCCTCGCTCGTGCAGGTCGTCAGCGCCACCTCCGCCGTCGTGCATCCAAGCGCGCGGGCGTAGGCGGAGCGCAGCTCGGCGCCCAGCTCGGTGCGACGTTCGAAGTGCGCCATGGCGCGCCCGTCACGGGCCTCGCGCTCCAGCTCCTCCGCGGCGGCGCGGACCGCGACCGCGGGCAACGGGCCGTCGGTGCCGGCGTTTAGGTAGGCGAGCCGGCGCAGCACCGGGAACTCGTCACGCAGGTCGTTGAGGGCCACGACGGGCGAGCATACCGGCGGCGGTCTTCGCACCGGGACGGTCGCGCAGTGCGCCGACCGGCTTTCGCGAGGAGCGAAAAGCGAGTATCAATTGCAAGAGGGACGACACGGTGCGCGGGCGGCGAGGAGGACAGCGACCGTCCACGCACCCATACGGGGTGAAGGAGGGGTGCGCAGAATGACTTCCGACATGGGCGCGAGGCCACTGTGGGAACCGACCGCACAGGCCCGCGAGCACATGGAGATGACGAGGTTCATGCGCTGGGTCGGTGAGCGTACGGGCCGAGCCTTCGGCGACTACGGCGAGCTGTGGGCATGGTCGGTGGCGGAGGTCGAGGATTTCTGGGAGGCGATCTGGGAGTACTGCGGGGTGCGCGCGTCCGCGCCTTACGAGCAGGTTCTCGACTCGCGCGAGATGCCCGGAGCCCGCTGGTTTGCTGGCAGCGAGCTGAATTACGCCGAGAACATGCTGATGCGTGCGCGCGACCCCGACGCCGTCGCAGTGCTGCATGCTTCGGAGCTGCGCGAACTCGATTCGCTGACCTGGGCGCAGCTGAGCGCCCAGGTCGCGCAGGTGGCGGCCGGCCTGCGCGCGCTCGGGGTCGGACGGGGCGACCGGGTGGTGGCCTACATGCCGAACATCCCCGAGACGCTCGTGGCGCTGCTGGCGGTCGCCTCGATCGGGGCGATCTGGTCCAGCGCAGCACCCGAGTTCGGCGCGCGCAGCGTGATCGATCGCTTCGCGCAGATCGAGCCGGCGGTGCTACTGGCGGTGGACGGCTACCGCCATGGCGGGCGCGACTACGACCGCACCGAGCCGCTGCGGGCGATCCTTGCGGAGCTTCCGAGCGTTCGCCACACGGTGCTGCTGCCCTACCTCTCGCCCACTGCACGCCCCGACGGGCTGCCCGGCGGGATGCGCTGGAGCGAGCTGCTGGAGCTGGGCGACGATGTCCAGAACAGCGAGCACGAAGGCTCGGGCGAGGGTGCGAACGACGGTGCGATGCAATTCGAGCAGGTGCCCTTCGATCACCCGCTGTGGGTGCTGTACTCCTCGGGCACCACCGGGCTGCCCAAGGCGATCGTGCACGGGCACGGGGGCATACTGCTGGAGCAACTGAAGAAGAGCCTGCT
This sequence comes from uncultured Solirubrobacterales bacterium, assembly GCA_963714025.1. GTDB lineage: Bacteria > Actinomycetota > Thermoleophilia > Solirubrobacterales > Solirubrobacteraceae > Palsa-744. The sequence continues at coordinate 174,839 of OY970221.1, read as the reverse complement.
GCACCTCGACCTGCGCGCGGGCGATCGCATGTTCTGGTTCACGACGACCGGCTGGATGATGTGGAACTTCCTGATCGGCGCGCTGTTCACGGACGCCGCGATCGTGCTCTACGACGGCAGTCCGGGCCATCCCGACATGGGCGTGCTGTGGGAGTTGGCGCAGCAGACGCAGATGACGTGCATGGGCGTCTCCGCGGGATGGCTCGGGGCGTGCGCGAAGGCCGGCGTGGAGCCGGCGCGCGACTACGACCTGCACGCGCTGCGCGCGATCGGCTCGACCGGCTCGCCGCTTGCGCCCGAGAGCTACCGCTGGGTGAGCGAGCACGTCGGGGATCACATCTGGCTGTTCTCCACGAGCGGCGGCACGGACGTCTGCACCGCGTTCGTGGGCGGCTGTCCGCTGCTTCCGGTCTACGAGGGCGAGCTGCAGACGCGCGGGCTGGGTTGCGCGGTGGAGGCGTGGGACGAGAGCGGACACAGCGTGCTCGACGAGGTGGGCGAGCTGGTCCTCACCCGACCGCTGCCCTCGATGCCGCTGTACTTCTGGGGCGAGGATCCGCCAGATCGCGACGGGCACGGCGGCGAGCGCTATCGCGAGAGCTATTTCGCGATGTACCCGGGTATCTGGCGTCACGGCGACTGGGTGCGGATCACGCCACGCGGGGGCGCGGTCATCTACGGCCGCTCGGACTCGACGATCAACCGCCAGGGCGTGCGCATGGGCACAAGCGAGATCTACCGCGCGGCGGGTGCGGTCGAGGAGGTCGTGGATGCGCTCGTGGTGGACGTCCCGCGCCCCGATCGCGATGCGGAGCTGTGGATGATCCTGTTCGTAGTGCTCGGCGAAGGCGCCACGCTCGACGAAGAGCTACGCGCGAGGATCGCGCGGCGCATCCGCGAGGACTGCTCACCGCGGCACGTCCCGAACGAGATTCTGCAGATCGAGCAGGTGCCGCGCACGCTCTCGGGCAAGGTGCTCGAGGTGCCGATCAAGAAGATCCTGATGGGCACCCCACCGGGGGAGGCGGCGAGCGTAGACTCGCTCGCGGACCCGCGCGCACTGGACTATTTCGTGGAGCTGTCCAAGACGCTGCAGTGACGGGTCGGGCGCTCAGAGGCCAAGCGAACGGCCGACGATCTCCAGCATGATCTCGTTGGCGCCGCCGTAGATGCGCGTCACGCGGGCGTCGGCGTAGGCACGGGCGATGGGATAGTCGAGCATGTAGCCGTAGCCGCCGTGCAGTTGCAGGCAGCGATCGACGACGCGCCCCTGCAGCTCGGTGCACCACCACTTGGCGCTCGCGGCGTCCTCGGGCGTGAGCTCGCCGGCGCACAGCGCCTGCGTGCAGCGGTCGATGTAGGAGCGCGCGATGTCGGTTTCCGAGCGCATCCGCGCGAGCTCGAAGCGCGAGCTCTGGAAAGAGCCGATCGACTGGCCGAAGGCGTGGCGCTCGCGTACGTACTCGAGCGTCCAGCCGAGCGCGGCTTCGCAGGCCGAGACCGCCGAGGCGGCGATCGAGAGCCGCTCCTGGGGGAGGTTGGAGACGAGGTAGCGAAAGCCCTGGCCCTCTTCGCCGAGGAGATTCTCGACGGGCACGCGCGCATCGGCGAAGGAGAGCTCGGCGGTGTCCTGAGCGTGCTGACCGATCTTCTCCAGGTTGCGTCCGCGCTCGAACCCTTCGGTGCCACGCTCGATCACGAGCAGCGAGATGCCGCGGTGGCGCTCGGAGGGGTCGGTCTTCACGGCGAGGATCACGAGGTCGGCGTTGATGCCGTTGGTGATGAAGGTCTTGGCGCCGTCCACCACGTAGTGCTCGCCGTCGCGGCGCGCGCGCGTGCTCATCGCGGCGAGGTCCGAGCCGATCCCGGGCTCGGTCATGGCGAGGGCCGTGATCAGCTCACCGGAGGCGATCCCTCCCAGCCAGCGCTCGCGCTGGGGCTCGGAGCAGTAGCTGAGGAAGTAGGGGAGGCAGATGTCGTTGTGCAGGGTGATCCCCAGGCCGAAGCTGCCGACGCCGGCGAGCTGGGTCTCTTCGCCGACGATCAGGTTGAAGCGGAAGTCCTCGGCGCCCGCACCGCCGAAGCTCTCGGGCACGGCCATCCCCAGAAAGCCGCCGCGACCGGCGAGGGCGAAAACCTCGCGGGGGACGATGCCGGCGCGCTCCCACTCGCCGTAGCGCCCCTCCTCGCCGAGGACCTCGCGCTGCAGAAAGGTGCGGAAGCTCGCGCGGAAGTCTTCGTGTACGTCCTCGAACAGGCTGCGCCGCATCGTGCGCAGACCCTACCGGGCATGAACGATCGGCCTGCGATCTCAGAGGAGTCGAGCAGGAGAGACAGGCAGGGGCGTCGAATCAGACCGCCGATGAAGCGTGTCGCCACTCCCACCGCTCCGGCGCCGCCCGTGAATGGCACGAGCGAGCATCAGAGCCTGTCGAAGTACATCCGTGCGCGCTTCGACGAGTGCTCGCGCTCGCAGAAGGACGTGGCGCAGTACATCGTCGACCATCTCGACGAGGCCGCGTTTCAGACCGCCGAGGAGCTGGCGCGGCGCGCGAACACCTCGAGCTCGACGGTCGTGCGTTTCTCGCAGGCGCTCGGGTTCGAGGGCTTCCCCGAGCTTCAGGCGGCGGCGCGCGAGGAATACCGCCGCGTACACGCGAAGGCGCCGGCGGGTGCGACCGAGGCCGCGAGCTCGACCCCGCTGTTCTCGCTCGATCAGAACGAGTTCGAGAGCGCGCTCACGGCCGACTACCTGAACGTCGAGGAGACCGCGCGCAAGGTCTCGCGCAGCTCCGTCGAGGCGCTCGTGGAGGCGATCGTGGAAGCGGAGAAGGTGCTCGTGGCGGGAACCGACCAGATGGCCTTCTTCGCCAGCTACCTGCGCCACCTGCTGATGCTGCTGGACCTGCGCGTGGATGTCGTCGCGAGCCCCTCGCAGGAGGCGCTCAGCCGGCTGGGACGGATCGACCAGGGCACGCTCGTGATCGGCCTGTCGGCGGGACGCCCGCATCCGCTGGTGGTGCGCGCGATGAAGCTCGCGCGCCACCGTAAGGCGCGCACGGCCGCGATCACCGACGCGACGCTCTCGGAGGTCGCGAAGCTGGGTCAGATCAAGCTGTACTACTCCTCGAACTCGCCCGCCTACGTGCGCTCGCACACAGCGCTGCTGAGCATCATCCAGGCGCTCGCGTATGGGGTGTACTCGCAGGACAGCGCGCAGTACGACGACCGCATCAAGGCCTTCCGCCTGAAGTAGTTCCGGGCGACCTGACCGCATGCGGTTATCGATCGCGCATCTGCTCAGCCGACGTTGTTCGCTGTGCGCGTCAAGTCGATTGCCGCATGCTTTAAATAAAAGCTGATGTGGTCCCGGGCGGCGCATGCGCCGCCCGGCGGGACCGCACATGTGCGGTCCCGAAGCAGGACCGCATGCGGTCCTGCCGGACGAGCCGCATGCGGCTCGTCGCGGAGGCGCGCACGCGCGCCTCCGCCTGTCGGCGCTTGCGCCGACAGGACCCCATGCGCGCCCGAACTCCGGCGCGTGCGCCCCCCCAGAAAAACATCCCAAGCGGTCCTTACATTGACTCTGTCGCGTTAGCGACGCGCCCTCGCCGCCGGATGCGGGCTCTGGACTCACTAGCCGGAGTTGGCGGGTTCGACTCCCGCCGGGGCGCTACACTTTGCGACAGTGAGTCCAGGGTCCCGTTAGTTCGGTGGCAACCCCGGTTCGCGAGCGACCCGCCTGGCGCGGGTCGTTTGCGTTCTCGGCCCGCCAGCTATCCTCCCGGGTATGCGCGACGAGGCGACATTCCGGGTCAAGACGGGCCTGGCGGAGATGCTCAAGGGAGGGGTGATCATGGACGTGGTCACGCCCGCGCAGGCGACCGTCGCCGAGGAAGCCGGCGCGGCCGCGGTGATGGCACTCGAGCGCGTGCCCGCGGACATCCGTCGCGACGGCGGCGTGGCGCGGATGAGCGATCCGGAGATGATCGCTCACATCCAGCAGGCCGTCTCGATCCCCGTGATGGCGAAGGCGCGCATCGGCCACTTCATGGAGGCGCGCGTGCTGCAGGCGCTCGAGGTCGACTACATCGACGAGTCCGAGGTGCTCACGCCCGCGGATGAGCTTCATCACATCGACAAGCACCAGTTCAAGACACCGTTCGTGTGCGGCGCCACGAACCTCGGCGAGGCGTTGCGCAGGATCGGCGAGGGCGCGGCGATGATCCGCTCCAAGGGCGAGGCCGGCACCGGCGACATCGTGGAGGCGGTCCGGCACATGCGCGCGATCACCGGAGAAATCCGCCGCTTGACGACGCTCGGCGAAGACGAGCTGGCGAGCGCCGCCAAGGAGCTCGGCACGCCCGCGGAGCTTGTGCGGTCGGTCGCAGCCGACGGGCACCTGCCGGTGGTGCTGTTCTGTGCCGGCGGCATCGCCACGCCTGCTGACGCGGCGCTGATGATGGCGCTCGGCGCCGAGGGCCTGTTCGTTGGGTCGGGCATCTTCAAGTCCGAGGACCCGCCCTCTCGCGCACGGGCAATCGTCGAGGCCACCACCCACTGGCAGGACCCCGAGCGCGTCGCGGCGGCCTCGCGCGGACTGGGGCCGGCGATGATCAGCCTGGAGAGCTCGAAGCTCGAGCACGAGGAGTTGCTCGCGCGGCGCGGCTGGTAGCGTCGCGGCCGATGGCCTTCGCGCCTCGGCGTCCTCGGTCGCTCGCGTGCCGAGCACGCCACGCTCCCTGCGTCCTTGATCCGCTCGACCCTCGACCGCGACGTCAGAAAACATGCCCTCTACATGTTCCCCGCTGGTCGGCGTTCTGGCCCTGCAGGGCGGGTTCGAGGCGCACGAGCGCGTCCTGCGCAGGCTGGGCACCGATGTTCGCGAGGTGCGCACACCCGCGGATCTGGATGGCCTGGAAGGGCTGGTGATCCCGGGAGGGGAGTCCACGACGATGACGCTCGGCATCGAGCGCGAGGGATTGCGAGACCCGCTGCGCGAACTGGCGGGCACGGGCGTGCCCGTGCTGGGATCGTGCGCGGGGCTGATCATGCTCGACTCAGAGCATCTCGGCTTGATGGACATGCGCGCACAGCGCAATGCCTTCGGACGTCAGCTGCGCTCGTTCGAGACCGACCTCGAGGTGCGTGGTCTGGCTGGAGACCCACTGCGGGCGGTGTTCATCCGCGCGCCGTGGATCGCCGAGCACGGCCGGGACGTGGAGATCCTCGCCGAGGTGGACGGTCATCCGGTGGCGGCGCGTCAGGACGGTCTGCTCGCGGTCGCTTTCCACGCCGAGCTGACGGCTGACGATCGGATCCACCGGCTGTTCCTGGACTCTCTGCACTGAGCAGCGGCTCCTCCAGCGCGCCCAGCACGGCGTTGACGGCGTCGCGGATCTCGCCCACGAGCCGTCCTTCGTCCTCCAGTTGTTGCGCCTGCGCCCAGGACCAGGACCGCGCGACATGCAGGCTCGGACGCAGGTGCGCGAAGCGCCGCCCGAGCGCGCGCAGGAACGGGTCCAGACGCTCGCTGTCGCGCTCGGAGGCGTAGCCGTGCTCGAGCAGCCACGGCCACAGCTCGGTGCGGATCGAGTTGCGGTGGTGCGCACCCACGTGCGACCAATCCTCGCCCTCCCAGCGACGCGCGTATGTGCTCGCGTCCAGCGTGCACGTCAAGTACACACGCGTGCGTCGTGGCGCGTTGCGAAATCCGAGCAGCGGCTGGGGCTCCACGCGCCACCCCGGCGGGGAGTCCAGCTCGCACAGGCGCTCGGCGTGGCCGGCCGCATACAGGTGTTCGGCCTGGGGCTTCAGCTCCCCGGGCCACATGTGCAGTGTCAGTCGATCGTCCTCGTCGATGTCCAGCGCGGCGCGCTGCAGCGAGAGCGTGCCCAGCGCGTTGTCCAGACGCACGTGCACCAGGCCGACGCGCTCGGGCTCGATCGCGGTGGCCTCGCGCAGCAGTGAGCGCAACCGCCACTTGCGCCGCGTCGGGTCCGAGCCCACGCGGCGCAGGCTGCCAAAGGGGAGCAGCTGTCCGAAATCCTGGTGGGCGTAGCTGAGCATGTCCTGCACGAGCACATGCTCGGCGGGGGAGAGCACTCCGATCTCGGCCAGTCGCCACCACGCCTCGAGCAGATCGTGCCAGCGCAGCAGGCAAGTGCGCCGCTGCGCGAAACGCACCCCGCCGAGGTTCAGCTCGGCCACGCGATGGCCGTTGCGCTTGGCCCATTTGCGGCAGACCTTGCTCTCGAGCAGCACCACCAGCTCCGGGTCGAAGCGCAGCACCCCGTCGAAGCGCTGGCCGCGGTCGGTGTCGGTCACGGTCTCATCGATCTCCGGCGGCTCGAAGTCGGGCGTGAGGAACACACTCACCAGCCGCCCGCGTCGGATCTTGCCGTTCGAGGCGCCTTCCTCGGAGGGGTCCACGAGATGCGCGGCCTGCAGGTCGATCGTGCAATCCGGCAAGCGGCTCTGCGAGGGCTCGCCGATCTCGTGCAGCAGCGCCTCGCGGGCGAGCGGCACGAGCCGTAGCACGATCATCGCGGCGCGCGTCAGCTGGTCCTCGTGTCCACGTCCGAGATCGCGGTAGGGCTCGAACACGTTCAGGTGGGGGTTCGAGGTGATCCCCTGCATTGCCGCGCCCCCGCTCACGATCTCACTCCCCGGCCGACCCCACCTGTCAATCAATCACGTCGCAGTCAATCAATGATTATTGACTCACGATATGTGCCTCTATGTCCATAGACGATACCGCACCATCGCGTTTCTGACCAGCGGCCTTCCACGACGCGATACTGTGCGTCTGACCGACGGGCGCTCAGACGGTCTCGAAGCGCACGACTGCGCTCTCGCCGTCCTCGCACTCGAGCACGCGGTCTTCGTCCAAGAGCAGGTCGACGTGGCCGAGTACCTCCGACAGGGTCAGATACGCCTGCGTGACTGCCACGTTGCCCCACAGCTCGGTCGCGATCTCATGTGCCGTGAGCGGCCGCCGGGCGATCAGACCGTGAATGCGCTCGGCGCGGCGGCGGTGCATGTGCAGGCGCGAGGCGATCAGCGGGGAGTGATCGGCGATCGGCGGACCGTGGCCCGCGAGCACCAGCGACAGATCCATCGCACGGGTCCGTTCCAATGAGGCCATGTAGTCGATCAGCGATCGCGGACGGGGCCCGGTGAAGTCCGCTCCGGCGTCCAGCGGTCGCGCGAGCAGCGGGTTGGAGGAGATGTTCGCAAGCAGGTGATCGGCCGCGAACATGATCGCGCGGGACTCATCGACGAACACCGTGTCCGACGGGCTGTGCCCAGGACGATGCAGCACGCGCAGTGTGCGATCGCGCAGGCGCAGCTCCTCGCCGTCGCGCACCGGCCTCGAGACCTCCACGGCCTCGCCCCACGTGCGAAAGCTCGCGGAGACCGAGCGCAGTGCGGTGATGACATCCGTGGGAATGCCGTGGCGCAGCATCACCCGCTGAGCGAAGTGGTCGTCGAGCTCCGTGGCTGTCTCGAATTCGCGCAGGTACGGCGCCAGACCCTCGAGCGCCGCGACCTGCGCACCGGAGCGCCGCGCCAGGGCGGCGGCGAGCCCGAAGTGGTCGACGTGCTGGTGAGTCACGATCAGTAGCTCGATGTCCTCGACCGCGTATCCCCGCGCGGCGAGACCCCGCTCGAGCTCCTGCAAGGAGCGCTCGCTGTTCGGCCCGCCGTCGATCAGCGTCAGCGGCGAGTCCTCGATCAGGTACGCGTTCACCCGCCCAACCTGAAACGGCGTGGGGATCGCCAGACGATGGATACCGGCCTGCGCCGCGCGCGCCAGCAGCTCCTGCTCGTCCGGCTCGCCGGCCTTGCCCTCGTCGGAGGTCACGAGCGGATCAGCTGCAGCACCTCGTCGCGGCGGCGCTCCATGTCCTCGCGCGAGTGCAGCGACTCAAGGCACAGTCGCAACAGCGGCTCGGTGTTGGAGGAGCGCACGTTGAAGTGCCAGTCCTCGTAGTCGATCGAGATGCCGTCCAAGCGATCCTGGCGGGCATCGGCGTAGCGCTCGGCGATCTGCGCCATCTTCGCCTCCGGATCAGACACCTCGGAGTTGATCTCGCCCGAGATGAAGTACTTCGCCCGCAGCGGCTCCAGCAGCTGCGAGAGCGAACGGCCCTCGCGCGCCAGCAGCTCGAGGATCAGCAGCGCCGGGATCGTGCCCGAGTCGGCGCAGTAGAAATCGCGGAAGTAGTAGTGCCCCGAGACCTCACCGCCGAACAGCGAGCCCTCGGCGCGCATACGGGTCTTGAAGAACGCGTGTCCGACGCGGTTGACGTGGGGGACGCCGCCGGCTGCGCGCACCGTGTCGGCGACCGCGCGCGAGGCGCGCACGTCGTACAGCACCGCCTCGGGGTGGGCGGGGTCCGATCCCGTCGCCTTGCCGAGCAGCGACCCGGCGAGCAGCGCCGTGAGGAAGTCGCCGTCGACGAACCCCCCGGTGTCGTCGATGAAGAAGCAGCGGTCGGCGTCTCCGTCCCAGGCAATGCCCAGGTCCGCGCTGCTCTCGCGCACCCTGGCGATGATCGCCTCGCGGTTCTCCTCCAGCAACGGATTAGGCTCGTGGTCCGGGAACGTCCCGTCGGGCGTCCAGTAGGTCTCGATCAACTCGAGCCCCAGCTGCTCGAGCAGGGGGCCAACCATCGGCCCTGCCATGCCGTTGCCACCGTCCACGACCACCTTCAGCGGTCTGTCCTTGCGACCCGTCGGGGAGCGCACGACCTCGGGATCGATGAAGCGCAGCGCGTTCTCCTGGAACTCTCCGTACACGTCCACGTCTGCGGCGCCGCCGCCGCCCGGAGCGATACCGAGCCCTGACTCGATCGCCACGCGGATGTCCTGGATGCCGGCGTCCCCGGACAGCGCGATCGCGCCGTCGCGCACGAGCTTGGCTCCGGTATAGGCGGCGGGATTGTGCGAGGCGGTGCACATCAGCCCACCGTCGAGCTCGCGCGAGCCAACGAGGTAATACAGCATCTCCGTGCCCACCTGGCCCGCGTCGATCACGTCCGCGCCCTCCTCCAGCAGGCCGATGCGATAGCGCGCGGTGAGCTCGGGCGCACTCAAGCGCATGTCACGTCCCAACCCGACCCGCAGTTCACCCACGGGCTTGCCCACGAGCCCCGACAGCACCTGTGCGAACGCCCGTCCGATCAGCTCGGCGGTGTCGCCGTCCAGCTGCTCGCCGTAGAGGCCGCGGATGTCATACGCCTTGAATATGCCCGGGTCGAGGGACGCCATGCGGCCTCGCATCCTAGACTCCATCCAATGTCGGGACACTCCAAGTGGGCCTCCATCAAGCACAAGAAGGCGATCGTGGACTCTCGCCGCGGTCAGCAGTTCACGAAGCTCACGCGCGCGATCACAGTCGCCGCGCGCGACGGCGGCGGCGATCCCGTCGGCAATCCCGCGCTCGAGCTGGCCATCCGTAAGGCCAAAGAAGCATCGATGCCCAAGGACAACATCGAACGTGCGATCGCCAAAGGCACCGGTGCGGGTTCCGATGGCGAGGCAGCGCTGGAGACAGTGCTGTACGAGGGCTACGGTCCCGGCGGCGTGGCGCTGCTGGTGGAGGCCGTGACCGACAACCGCAACCGCACCGGCGCCGACGTGCGCCACGCCTTCTCCAAGCACGGCGGCTCGCTCGGTGAGCCCGGCTCGGTTGCCTACCTGTTCGACAAGCGCGGCGTCATCGCCGTCGACGCAGAGCGCCATACCGAAGACGACCTCATGGCCGCGGTCGAGGCCGGTGCGGAGGACATCGCCTCCGAAGACGGCGCCTGGGAGGTGCTCACGGTCCCCGCCGACCTCGCACGCGTGCGCTCGGCGCTCGAGCAGGCGGGAGTCGCGATCGAGCGCGCCGAGCTCGAATACCGCCCTTCCACGCTCGTCCCGATCGACGAGTCCCAGGCCTCGAGCCTGATGCGGTTGATCGAGGCGCTCGAGGAGAGCGACGACGTCGGCGAGGTGCACGCCAACTTCGACGTTCCCGCCGAGGTGCTCGAGCGCGTTGCCGGATAGACCCCCCGTGGTGATCCTGTGCGGCGGGCGTGGCACGCGGCTGCAGGAGCACACACGAGAGATACCCAAGCCGCTCGTGGAGATCGGCGGCCACCCGATCGTCTGGCACGTGATCCAGCTCTACGCGACGCAGGGCTTTCGCCGGTTCTTGCTTGCGACTGGCTATCGAGGAGAGCTGATCGAACGATTCGCAGCCGAGAGTGGATGGCCTGAGGGGGTGAGCGTCGAATGTGCGGACACCGGGCAGCGGACCCCGACCGGGGGGCGGATCAAGCTGCTGGAGGGGCGGCTGGCCGGGGAGGAGACGTTTTGCGCCACTTACGCCGACGGCGTGGCCGACATCGACCTCGACGCGCTGCTGGCATTTCACGACGCCCACGCGGCGAATGCGACGATGACGGTCGTGCGCCCGCACCTGCAGTTCGGGGTCACCGAGCTCGACGATGAGAATCATGTGACGGGCTTTCGCGAGAAGCCCCGTTCAGAGCACTGGATCAACGGCGGCTTCTTCTGCCTGCGCAAAGGTGCGCTCGACTACCTCGACCGCGACAGCGTGCTCGAGCGCGAGCCGCTCGAACGCCTAGCCGCCGCCGGTGAGCTGCGCGCCTATCGCCACGAGGGGTTCTGGGAGTGCATGGACACCTACAAGGACGCCGTCGCCCTCAACGACCTGTGGGCCTCCGGGGCGGCGCCCTGGGCAGGCGTCCGAGCCGGTGCGCAGAATCACGTGGTGTGATCGTTCTCGGCATCGACCCCGGCCTGGCCAACACCGGCTATGGCGTCGTGGCCCAACGCCAGGGGCGCCTGGTGGCGCTCGACGGCGGCACCATCCAGACTCGATCGGCGGTCCCGATCGAGCGACGCCTCGCCGACATCCATGCGGCGGTGGAGGCGCTGCTGACCGAGCACGAGCCCGACTCGGTGGCACTGGAGGAGCTCTACTTCGGTCAGAACGTACGCACCGCCTTCGCCGTCGGTCAGGCCCGCGGCGTCGTGCTATTGGCGGCGGGACAGCGCGGGCTTCCCTGCGAGAGCTACACGCCGCAAGCCGTCAAGAGCGCGGTCTGCGGCAACGGGCGCGCAGACAAGGGGCAGGTCGCGCGCATGATCGCCGCGCTGCTCTCGCTGCCGGCCCCACCGAGCACCGACCACGCCGCCGACGCGCTCGCCGTGGCCGTCTGCCACCACAACCGCGCGCCCCTTTCCCGAGCGCTCGCGGGAGCAGGTGCAGGCGCATGATCGGCGTGCTCAAGGGCGAGGTGATTGTGCGCCGGCCCGATCACGTCGTGCTGCTCTGCGGCGGCGTCGGCTACCGCGCGGCGGTGTCCGCGCAGACGCTCACGCACGTGCCCGCCGCGGGCGAGGAGACGCTGCTGCACACCCACCTGATCGTCCGCGACGACGCGCTCACGCTCTACGGCTTTCACTCCGAAGCCGAGCGCGACCTCTTCCTGATGCTGCTCTCCGTGCAGGCCGTCGGTCCGAAGGTCGCCCTCGCGGTCCTATCCGGCGGAGCCACACGCGAGCTGATCGGCGCGATCGCCGGCGGTGACGCCGCGCGCTTTCAGGCCGTTCCCGGGATCGGCAAGCGCACGGCCGAGCGCATCATCGTCGAGCTGCGCGAGCGCGTCGTGGGCGTACATGGCGCGGTCGAGGAAGGCCGGCACATCACCGCCCGCCGTGGGGACGGCCCCCGCGGGCTCGCGCGCGACGGGCTGCTGGAGCTCGGATACGCGCCGGGCGAGGCCGAGGAGCTGCTGCGCGCCGCCGAGGGCGACAGTGCCGAGGAGCTGATCGCCCACGCGTTGCGCGTAGCGCGGGCCGGGTAATCGTGGGATGACCGAGACGACCGCCGCGGCCGAACGCATACAAACGCCCTACCTCGTGCCCGAGGACGAGCTCGACCGTTCGCTGCGTCCGCGACGACTGCGGGAGTTCATCGGTCAGGAGACCCTGCGCGAGCAGCTCACGGTCGCGATCGAGGCGGCCTCCGCGCGCGGCGACGCGCTCGACCACGTGCTGCTCGCGGGGCCCCCGGGACTAGGCAAGACCTCGCTTGCGCAGATCCTCGCCACCGAGCTCGACGCGCCGTTCGTGCAGACGGCGGGGCCCGCACTCGAGCGCAAGGGAGACATTGCGGCGTTTCTCACCGCGCTCGAGCCGCGCAGCGTGTTCTTCGTCGATGAGATCCATCGCCTGCCGCGCACGCTCGAGGAGACCTTCTATCCAGCGATGGAGGATCACCGCCTGCCGATCACCGTCGGGCAGGGCGCCGGAGCGCGTGTGGTGACGCTCGATCTGCCGCCTTTCACGCTCATCGGGGCGACCACGCGCACGGGTCTTTTGACGACCCCGCTGCGCGACCGCTTTGGCATCCAGGCGCGCCTTGAGCCCTACGCCACCGACGAGCTCGCGGCGATCGTCCGCCGCTCGGCCGGGATCCTCGCGATCGATCTCGAGGAGGACGGCGCGCTGGCTATCGCCGCTCGCTCGCGCGGCACCCCGCGCGTGGCCAACAGGTTGCTCAAGCGCGTGCGCGACTACGCCGAGGTGCGGATGGCGGGCGTCGTCACCGCCGCCGCCGCACAGGCTGCGCTGGAGATGCTCGAGGTCGATGAGCTGGGCCTCGACCGCCTGGATCGCGAGATCCTGCGGGCGATCTGCGTGAAGTTCGACGGTGGGCCCGTGGGGCTCTCGACCTTGGCCGTCGCCGTGGGCGAGGAGCAGGACACGATCGAGGACGTCTACGAGCCCTACCTGCTGATGCAGGGCCTGATCAAGCGCACGCCACGCGGGCGCGCGGCCACCCCGGCGGCGTTCGCCCACCTCGGCCTGCAGGCGCCCGCGTCCTCCGGCTCGGCGCTGTTCTGAGCGCCGCCGACTCCCCCGGAAGGCGCCGTCGAACGTCCCCGCAACACACCCTCTCGTGCGCGGATCGGGCATAGGCAGGCGCGTGCGCGCATGCCGGCCGGGTGCGGAGCCCTCGATGTGTCCGCTCCCCTAGTCTGTGCCTATGGCCCACCCCTTCATCTGCCCCAACTGCGGTCACCGCACGACCGAGCTCGACCGCAACATCGGTTTCACACGCCAGCCGAAGGGCTGCGCGAAGTGCGGGTTCGCCTTCCTCTTCGAGCTGCTCGACGACTATTACCCGGCGCCGGACGCGGCCTTCTTCGTGTGCGACGCCGAGGGGCGGATCATCGGCTGCGGCAAGAACTCGTTCGCCTTCACCGGGCTCGAGGAGGAGGAGGTCATCGGCCAGCGAGTCGAGCAGGTCCTGGGGCTCAGCTTCGCCAATGGCGACGATCCCGTCGCGACGGTGCTCGAGTGGGGCGTGCGCGCGTTGGACAAGCCCGTGGTGGTCAGCGGCGAACGCGACGTGGCGGCCAGCGCCAAGGCCGACATGTTCCCGGCATACGACGACGACGGCGGGCTGTTGCTCGTGCTAACCCCGGAGAAGTAGTCTCTTTCGAACGATGCCCGCGTATCAGCACAACATGATCGATCGGTTCCGGCGATGAACGACCGCCGGCGCAACATCTTCATCCTGCTGCTCGTCGCGGGCCTGTTCGCGGCGTCGATCGCCGTGATCGCGCTGATGCCGACGAAGCTCGGGCTGGACCTGAAGGGCGGTGTGCAACTCGTCTACCAGGCCAGGCCCACGGCCCAGTCGAAGGTCGACCCCGAATCGCTCGAACGTTCGATCGACATCATGCGCAAGCGCGTCGACCAGCTCGGCGTCTCCCAGCCCGAAATCCAGCGCAGCGGCGGGCAGGAAATCGACGTGGACCTGCCCGACGTCAGCAATGCCCAGCGCGCCGAAGCCGAGGTCGGCAAGACCGCGCAGCTGTACTTCTATGACTGGGAGCCGAACGTGATCGGCCCCACCGGCAAGCCGGCCGGCACGAGCGAACCGACCGCTACGGGCGGCGCCAATGCCGGCTCGGCCGAATCGGGGCTCCCGCAGTACGAAGCCGTGCTGCGCGCCGCCAAGCGCCCCGCGGTCCTGCGCAAGAACGCCACGACCTACGAGACCGGCTGCACCCCCGCGCAGGCCAACGGGTGCATCTACGGCAGCTGGTATCTGATCGACACCAAGCACCAGAAGATGCTCTGCGCCGGGGGCAAGCCGTTCTGCCCGCCGCAGGAAACCGAACAGGACCTGTATGCCGACGGCTACAAACCGCCGGCGGGCTCAAAGCCCAAGGCCGTGCGTGTGAACCCCGGCACGATCCTGCTGCAGGCCCGCCCGGTGGAATCTCCCAAAACCGGCAAGGTCACCCAGCAGAACCCCAACAGCTTCTACGTGATCAATGACGACCCGGTGCTGACCGGAGCCGATATCACGAACCCCCAGCAAGGCTTCGACGAAGGCGGCGGGGGCTCGGGCGCGCCGAACGTCAACTTCGGCTTCACCGCGCACGGCAAGCAGGTCTTCCAGCAGGTGACCAAGGAAATCGCCCAGCGCGGCCAGGAAGCACAGCTGCCCGGCGTCAGCAAGGAAGCCGCGCAGCAGCATTTCGCGGTGGCGCTCGACGGCCAGCTGATCACTGCGCCCTCGATCGACTACACCCAGTACCCCGAAGGGATCGACGCCTCGCAGGGCTCGCAGATCTCCGGCGGGTTCACGATCACCTCCGCGCAGGCGCTCGCCGACGAGCTCCAGTCGGGCGCGCTGCCGATCCGCCTGGAACTGATCTCCAATTCGCAGATCTCCGCGACGCTCGGCAAAACGGCGCTGCACCAAGGCATCGTCGCCGGTCTGGTCGGCTTCCTCGTGGTCTGCCTGTTCCTGCTCATGTTCTACCGCGTGCTGGGCATGATCGCGGTCGGTGGCCTGATCATCTACGGGGCCTACTTCTTCGCGCTCATCAAGCTCATCCCCGTGACGCTCACGCTGCCGGGGATCGCCGGTCTGATCCTCACGATCGGCATCGCCGCGGACGCAAACATCGTGATCTTCGAGCGCGTCAAGGAGGAGATCCGCGGTGGACGCTCGATCGTCTCGGGCATCGCCACCGGCTATACGCGCGGGTTCGCGGCGATCGTCGACGCCAACGTTGTGACATTCATGACCGCCTTCATCCTGTTCGCGCTCGCCACCGCCGAAGTCAAGGGGTTCGCGTTCATGCTCGGCATCGGCACGATGCTGACCCTCTTCACGGCGGTGCTCGCCACGCGCGCGGCGCTCGGCACGATGGGTCGCACCAAACTGATGGCACGCCCCTCGGCGCTGGGGGCCGGCAAGCCCAAGCGTGCGTGGACGTTCGACTTCATGGGCGCGTCCAAGTGGTTCTTCTCGCTGTCGGGCACGATCCTGCTGATCGGCGCCCTGGCGATCGGCGGCAAGGGCCTGAACTTCGGCATCGACTTCAAGTCCGGCACGCGCATCCAGACGGCGTTCGTCAAGGCGGCAAGCCAGGCCGAAGTGAGCTCGGTGATGAGTGCCGCGGGCTATCCCAATGCAGAGGTGCAGAAGTACTCGAGCAAGGGCATCGGCGGCAGCGGCTATCAGATCTCGACCGAGAAACTGAAGCCCACGGCGGTGCACGAAGTCAAGAGCGCGCTCGACAAGAAGTTCGGCAACGGTCCGAGCTCGCCCGGCACAAAGGACTTCTCGAGCACCTCCATCGGACCGACGTTCGGCCAGACGATCGCCAACTCGGCGCTCATCGCGATCATCGCCTCGCTGCTGGTGATCTCCGCCTACATAGCTTTGCGCTTCGAGTGGAAGTACGCGATCCCGGTGCTGATCGCCTTGATGCACGACCTGCTGATCACCTCGGGGATCTACGCCCTGACCGGCCGCGAAGTCACCTCGGCGACGGTCGCGGCGCTGCTGACGATCCTTGGATATTCGCTTTACGACACCATCATCGTGTTCGATCGTGTGCGTGAGAACGTCCCGCGCATGCCCAGGGCTGCCTTCTCGCAGATCGTCAACCGCTCGATGTCCGAGGTGCTGACGCGATCGCTGGCCACCAGCTTCTGCACGCTGCTGCCTGTGCTGGCGCTGCTCTTGCTCGGCGGCAGCACGCTGAAGGACTTCGCCTTCGCGCTGATGGTCGGTATCGCCTCGGGCGCCTACTCCTCGATCTTCATCGCCTCACCGGTGCTCACGCACTGGAAGGAGCGCGAGGGCGCATACCGCCAGCGACGGGCGCGGATCATCGGCGAACTGGGAGCCGTGCCGGCCTACGCGACGGCGATCGGAGGCGCGCCGGTCGATGTCGAGCCCGAGCGCAAGAAGCGCCGCCGCTCACGCCGCGGCGGCCTGATCACCGAGGAGCCCGGTGAGCAGATCTCCCGCGACGAGTTCCGCGAACTGGTGCAGGACCTCGACGTCGACGCTGCCCCCAAGCCCGAGGCGCGCCCCCGCGCGGGCGTCTCGACAGAGCGTGAGACCGGCGGGCGGGGACGGCGCCACTGACGCAAACGGAGCGCCGGCGCGCGATCCCGCGGCCGATCTGACACCCGAGGACCTGGTGCTCAAGGACACGCCCAAGCCGCGCGAGAAACGCAGCCGGCGTCCGCGCAACAAACGCCACGGGAGGTCTCGCTGATGGGCATGCTCGGATGGGTGATGATGGGTCTGGCGATCTGGCACTTCACGATCTTCATGCCCGACCGCTTCTGGGGCGGGATCGTAGGCGCGTTTCTGGGCTCGCTGTTCGGCGCGATCATCGTCGGTCTGCTCATCTACGGCACAAAGGTCGGCGCGCTGGCAGTGCCCGGACAGAAGGCCACCGACATCGCCGTCGTGCTGTACGCGGTCCCGGGTGCGCTCATCGGCATCGCTGCCGTGTACTTCGAGGGCATTCGGCGCGAGCAACAAGCCGGCTAGCAAGCCTCGCGCGACGCCGTCCGCGCGAAGCCTCCGCGGCACCCGGCCGTTCTGTCTACCCGCGACCTTAGGGTGCAGGCGTGGGGGAGCCCCGATTCGAGATCCCGGAGTGCGAGCCGAGCGCGGTCGAGCGGTTGCGGCGCGAGCTGGGCGTCAGCGACCCGGTGGCCCAGGTGCTGGTCCGCCGCGGCATGGCCGATCCCGCGCAGGCCAGGGCCTTCATGGCGGGCGATGAGGAGCACCCGCATACGGCCTTCTCCGGCATCGACACGGCGATCGCGACGATCGCAGCGCATCTGCAGGACGGCAACAGGATCACGATCCACGGCGACTACGACGTGGACGGCGTCTGCTCCACGGCCGTGCTCGTGCGCGCGCTGCGGCGCCTGAACGCGGATGTCGACTGGTATCTGCCCGATCGTGCATCCGACGGCTACGGACTGAGCCCCGACACCGTTCGGCGTCTGGCCGCGCGAGGCACGCGGCTGCTCGTGACCGCCGACTGCGCGATCACCGCCGTGGAGGAGGTCGCCGCGGCCAAGGCGCTGGGGATGGACGTGGTCGTGACAGACCATCACAGCGTGCGCGCAGACGGGATCTTGCCGGACGCTCCGATCGTGCACCCGAGCGTGTGCGGATACCCTTTCCGCGAGCTCTGCGCCACCGCCGTCGCCTACAAGCTGGCCGAAGGCCTTCAAGGACACCCGCCCGTCGAGGACCTGGATCTGGTGGCGCTTGCCACGATCGCCGACGTGGTGCCGCTGCTCGGCGAGAACCGCTCGCTCGTGCGGCGCGGGCTGCGGGCGCTCTCCGGCACCGTCAAGCCCGGGTTGCGCGCGCTGATGGCCGTCGCGCGCATCGATCCCGCACGAGTCGACGAGCGCTCGGTCGCTTTCGGGCTTGCCCCGCGGCTGAACGCCGCCGGCCGGCTATACCGGGCCGACGCGGGTCTCGAGCTGATCCTCACCCGGGACCCCACGCGCGCCGCACAGATAGCGCACGAGCTCGACCGCGTCAACCACGAGCGCCGCTCCGCCGAGCGGGCGATCAGGTTCGAGGCCGAAACGCAGATCGCCGCGCTCACAGACCTCGACGAGCGCCGCGCGCTCGTGCTCGCCGCTGAGGGCTGGCACGTGGGAGTGATCGGTATCGTCGCCTCGCGCCTGGCCGAGACGCACAACCGCCCGGTGGTGCTGATCGCCCTCGAGGGAGGGCGCGGACGAGGCTCCGGACGCGGCGGCTGCGAGGCGTTCGACCTGCTGGCCGGACTGACCGCGTGTGCGGAGCATTTGAGCCGCTACGGCGGACATCGGGCCGCGGCGGGCCTCGAGATCGAGCGCGACCGCGTGGCGGCATTTGCTCAGGCGCTCGACTCCTACGCCTGCTCGGTGCTGAGCAGCGATGACATGGCGCCGCTGGAACGGGTCGACGCGGTGCTCGACGGCTCGGAGCTCGGGATGGCGCTGGCCGAGGAGCTCGGCAGCCTGGCGCCGTTCGGCCGGGCCAACCCCTCGATATCGCTGATGATCGCCGAGGCGACATTCGCCGACGTGCGACCGATGGGCGAAGGCAAGCACGCCCGCTTCACCGTGCGCTCCCGCGCCGGGCGTGCACGCGCGGTTGCGTTCAACACCGGCGCAGCGCTGGGGGTCGCCGAGGGCGAACCGGCGCAGGCGACCTTCACGCTGGAGGTCAACGAGTGGAACGGCGTGAGCGAGCCGCGCCTGGTGCTCCGTCGCGCGCGTCCGGCAGGCACGCCCCGGATCGAGGACCGCCGTCGCGTGCCTTCCTCGACACCCTCCACGACACCCGCCACGCCGGCTCCGACGCCGACAGCTCCAGCGCAGGTGCCAGGAGATCAAGAAGAGCTCGTGCTGTTCGCTTGAAGTAACCCGCTTCAAGCCGGGAGCACAGTCCCCTAACCTGTGACCATGACCCCCGCTGCAGATCCACACACCACGACTGTCGTCACGGTCGAGGAGCCCGTCGTGGAGCCGGTCACGCCGCGCTTGGATCTGAACGAGCTGGAGCGTCGCCTGCTCGGGGATCTGTTCGCGATCGTCTCCGAGCACGCGGCCGACTCGGCCGTGGACATCGATCGCGCGCGCGTGCAGGACGCGTTCGTGTTCGCCTGCGAGCACCACGCTGCGCAGCGGCGCAAGTCTGGAGAGGACTTCATCGTGCACCCGGTCGGCGTGGCGCGCATCTGCGCGGGCATGCGCCTGGACACCGAGACGCTGTGCGCGGCTCTCTTGCACGACACCGTCGAGGACACCTCGGCCTCGATCGAGGAGGTCTCGGCGCGCTTCGGCGAGGAGATCGCGGCGATCGTCGACGGCGTGACCAAGCTGACCGGGATCACTTTCCAGTCGCGCGACGAGGCGCAGGCCGAGAACTACCGCAAGATGATGGTCGCGATGGCCACCGATGTGCGGGTCATCCTGATCAAGCTCGCCGATCGGCTGCACAACATGCGCACGATCGACGCGATGCCCAAGCAGAAGCAGACGGAGAAGGCGCGCGAGACCCTGGAGATCTACGCGCCGCTGGCCCACCGTCTCGGCATCCACGCGATCAAGTGGGAGCTCGAGGACCTCGCCTTCGCAACACTGCATCCGCGCAAGTACCAGGAGATCAAGGGCCTCGTGGCCCAGCAGCGCGACGAGCGCGAGCGCTACGTCAGCGAAGCCGGCGAGTACCTCGCGAGCGAGCTCACCGAGCTCGGCATCGAGGCGCAGATCGCCGGACGCGCCAAGCACTTCTACTCGATCTACTCGAAGATGACCAAGAAGGGCCGCGAGTTCAACGAGATCTACGACCTCACCGCGATGCGCGTGATCGTCGACTCCGTCAAGGACTGCTACGGCACCGTCGGCGCGATCCACTCGCTGTGGAAGCCGCTGCCCGGCCGTTTCAAGGACTTCATCGCGATGCCCAAGTTCAACATGTACCAGTCGCTGCACACGACCGTGATCGGGCCCGAGGGCAGGCCGCTGGAGATCCAGATCCGTACGCGCGAGATGCACGAGATGGCCGAGTTCGGCGTAGCCGCGCACTGGATGTACAAGCACCTGCCCGGCTCCGAGCAGGCCGGCCCCAACGGCGCCCGGCGCGCGGCTCGCCTGAGGATGCCAAGCTGCAGTGGCTGCGCTCGATGCTCGACTGGCAGAAAGAGCTCTCCGACCCGCAGGAGTTCATGGACACGCTGCGCACGGACCTGTTCGAGGACGAGGTCTACGTGTTCACCCCCAAGGGCGAAGTGAAGTCGCTTGCCGCCGGCGCGACACCGCTTGACTTCGCCTACGAGGTGCACACCGAGATCGGCCACCGCTGCGTCGGCGCGCGCGTGAACGGCAAGATCGTCCCACTGCACTGCGAGCTGCACTCCGGGGACATCGTGGAAATCCTCACAGCCAAGCGCGAGCGCGGACCCTCACGCGACTGGCTGGCGATGGTGAAGACCACCCGCGCGCGCAACAAGATCAAGGCATGGTTCAAGGCCGAGTCACGCCAAGACACCGAGCACACAGGTCGCGAGGTGCTACAGGAGCACCTGCGCAAGCAGGGGCTGCCCGCGCAGAAGATCACCGGATCGGCGCTGCTCGCGGACGTCATCCGTGAGATGGGCTATCGCAAGGCCGACGACTTCTACATCGCGCTGGGCGCCGCCAAGGTATCGCCGAAGATCGTCGTCAACAAGGTGATGCAGCGCCTGAAGCAGGGCGAGGCCGCCGACGGCGAGGACACCGGCGCCGAGCTCTTGCGCGTCGGACGTGCGCGCCGGCGCCCGACCAAGTCCTCGGGTCAGTACGGGATCGAAGTGGAAGGCGTCGATGACGTGATGCTGCGTCTCGCCAAGTGCTGTCGTCCTGTACCGGGCGATGAGATCGTCGGCTACATCTCGCTCGGACGCGGGATCACGATCCACCGCCAGGATTGCCCCAACGCGGTGGTCCTCGCCCGCGACCCCGAGCGCTTCACCAACGTCTCATGGGCGGGTGAGCGCAGCACCTCGTTCGTGGTGGAAATTCAGATAGACGCCTGGGATCGCCATCGCCTGCTCGAGGACCTCTCGCGCGCCTTCTCGGAGTCCGGAGCGAACATCCTCGAAGCGCGCTGCCTGTCGATGGGGCCGATGGTCAAGAACCGCTTCGTCGTCGAGGTCGCCGACACGCACGGCCTGAAGGGCGCGATCACCCGGCTGCGCAACATCGACTCGGTCTTCGACGCCTACCGCGTCACACCCGGCGGCGCCACGGCCTAGGCGCGATGACGTACAACCGACGCGATACGGCGTTCTCGCGCTCGCTCAGGCGACGACGTTCAGCGCGCCCGGCATGATCGAGTAGCGCGCGTGCGTGACCTCGCCGAGGTAGTCGCCGTCGACCTGCAGCGGCAGTGACCGCTCGTCTCCTGAGCGAACGGTCAGTTCGGTCAGCTCGGACATGCCCGTGACTTGACGATGGCGAGTAACCCGCGCGCCGCCCGAGAACGCGCGCAGGCCGATGGAGGGCATCGACAGCGGCGTGGCGCGATGCAGCACGCATCCGCACAGCGAGCCCGAATCGAGCGTCGTGCCGTCCGCGATCTCGATCGGCCGGTTCTGGAAGTACGTGAACGGCGAGCCGTTCTGGACGATCGTCGTGACGCCCTCGAGCGTGTCGCCGTCGGTAAGCGCCACCTCCATGCGCGGGGGTCTGACGAGATAGCGGCGCGCGAACGTGCCCAGCGCCACCCACGTGAAGTAGTAGGCGCCGAACCGGGCCTTCCGGCGCGGGTTGGCGTCGACTCGCTGCACCACGCTCGCATCGACGCCGAGGCCGGAGGCGAAGGTGAAGCAGCGGCGGTCGGCGACTCTGTTGTCCTCCTGCCCGTCGCCTGCGCTGACCACTCCCAGATCCACCCGCCGAGGACGCCAATCGTCGGCCAAGGCGAGCAGGTGCTCGGTGGCGTCGACCAGCTCGCCGGGAATGCCGAGCATCTTCGCGAACACGTTCGCCGATCCCCCCGGCAAGCAGGTCAGCGGCGTGGGGGAGCCGAGCAGGCCGTTGGCGGCTTCGTTGACCGTGCCGTCGCCGCCGAAGGCCACGACCACGTCATAGCCCTCGTGCGCCGCCTCGCGGCACAACTCCGTGGCATGGCCACGGGCCTCGGTATCGACCGCGTCGACCTCGAACCGACCCTGCAGGGCGTAGACGACGAGATGGCGCAGGCGGTCGGAAACAGTCGTCGCGTACGGGTTGACGATGATCAACATGCGCCGCTTGACCGCCTGGATCTCCGGCTCGAAATCCGCCGGCGTCTCGCCGGGCGCCTGAGTCTGATCGTCGGCGCGGTCTGTGGCCTGGTTTCCCACTACATTCATCGCACGCCTCTACACCGGGCGCGCAGGAGCGTTACCCGTCTCTCTGGCAGTCACCGCCCGCGCCATGCTGACCTTGCCGTCCGCCGAACATGGCGGATCCCCGAATGCCTTGCATCCGTCCGGACGCTTGCTAAACTTCCCCGCTACATAGCAGGACACATCAAGAGGGGTGGAGGGACTGGCCCGATGAAGCCCCGGCAACCACCGTCTTAGGACGGGAAGGTGCCAATTCCAGAAGATGTGTGGCGGGCTTCTTGCTCTTCGCCACACCGTTGAACTGGCGAAGGTCTTCAAAAGGAGTCCCAACATGGCTGTGACACATCTGCAGTGCAAGGAGTGCAAGTCCGAGTATCCGCTGGAGGCGCTGTATGTGTGCGAGCGTTGCTTCGGCCCGCTGGAGGTCGCTTACGACCACAGCCGTCTGGCCGGAGGCGACAGCGACGAGCTGCGCCGGCGGATCCAGGCTGGTCCGCAGAACATCTGGCGGTATGCCGACTTCCTGCCGACCACGGCCTACGGTCGCAGCGCTCCCGAAGGCTTCCCGGAGAACACCGGGGGCGGGGGCTCGCTGCGCACGGGCCTGCCGGCCGGATGCACGCCGCTGATCCGCGCCGATCGCCTGGCCCAGAAGCTGGGTCTGCGCGAGGTGTGGGTCAAGAACGACGCCGCCAACCCCACCCATTCGTTCAAGGATCGCGTCGTCTCCGTCGCCACGGCGCGTGCTCGGGAGCTGGGCTTTCAGACGATCGCGTGCGCCTCGACCGGCAACCTCGCAAACTCTGTGGCCGCGCACGGTGCGGCGTTGGGACTCGAGTCCTATGTCTTCATCCCCTCCAACCTGGAGGAGCAGAAGGTGCTCGCAACAGGTGTCTACGGGACGAAACTGATCGCCGTGGAGGGCAACTACGACGATGTCAACCGTCTCTGCACCGAGCTCTGCGCCGAGCGCGACTGGGCCTTCGTGAACGTCAACCTGCGCCCTTACTACGCCGAGGGCTCGAAGACGCTCGCGTTCGAGATCGCCGAGCAGCTGGGCTTCCAGCTGCCCGATCGCATCGTGGCACCGGTGGCCTCCGGCTCACTGTTCACGAAGATCGGTCGCGGCTTCGCCGAGTGGCGTGAAGTCGGCCTGCTGGACGGCGAGACACCGAAGATGAACGGCGCCCAGGCCGAGGGCTGCTCGCCCGTGGCCAGCGCATTCGCCGCCGGTCACGAGGTGTGCCGCCCGGTCAAGCCAAACACGATCGCCAAGTCGCTGGCCATCGGCAACCCGGCCGACGGGCCCTACGCGCTGGAATTGGCGCGCGATACCGGTGGTTCGGTGGATGCGGTCAGCGACGAGGAGATCAAGCAGGGCATCGCCCTGCTCGCGCAGACGACCGGTGTGTTCACCGAGACCGCAGGCGGGGTGACCACGGCGGTGCTCGCAAAGCTCGCACAGCGCGGCGAGATCGACCCCGACGAGCGCGTCGTGCTCGTCATCACGGGCGAGGGCCTGAAGACGCTCGACGCCGTACGCGACACGTTCACGACGCATACGATCGCGCCGACGGTCGAGTCCTTCCAGGCGCACGTGCCCGAGGCGGTCGCGGTCTGATGGCGGTGACCGTCAAGATCCCAACGCAGCTGCGCTCCGCCTCTGGTGGAGAGGCCCAGGCGGTGCTCGACGGCGCAACCGTCCAGGATGTCCTCGACGAGCTGTACGCGCTGCACGGTGAGCTGCGCGAGCGACTCAGTGACGAGGACGGCTCGCTGCGGCGGTTCGTCAACGTGTACGTCGCCGGAGAAGACATCCGCTTCCTCGACGGTTTGGCTACTCCGGTCGCCGACGGCGCGGAGTTGACCATCCTGCCCGCTGTCGCAGGCGGCGCTTAGAACCTCTCAGCGGTGAGCTGAGATCGCGCCCACGGTCCGCGCGGACGCTGAGTGCTTCGCCGGCGGAGTCGAGCCGCTGAAGCCGATCGTGGAGACGATCGCGGCCGCTGACATCACGGCGATCGTCAGCGCTCGCAGACGGGCGGGCGTCAACCAGCTGAAGTTGTGGGTCTGAAGCCAGGTCCTGGTTCCGGTCGCGGCGGAGGCCGCTGCCATCGCACAGCCGACGCACATGCGCAGAAGATACCGCCGCTCAGCGTTCGGAGGCGCCGGTGCTGCTCTCCAGGCGCCGGCGTAGCTCCGCTCCGCGACCGGCCGCGACGGCCCGCGCCGCACGGGCGTCGGTCAGCTCCACTCCCTGGGCATGGGCGAAGTCGAGCAACTCCTGGCGCTCCTCGCCCTCGCGCGCTGTTTTCAGGAACAGCCAGCAGAACAGGCCGAGCGTGAGCAGCGACTCCTCGACCATCATCACGGCCCCGGCGATGTTCTGATCGGCCAGCGGAGAGATGTGGTGCACGGCGTCGCCGTGGGCGTAGAACGGGTAAAACACGGTGCCCGACCACAGGAAGATGTTCCCCAGGATGGTCCCCGCCAGACGCACGGCGATGATGTAGAGCAGCTTGGCGAAGTTACCGAACCAGCTGGGCATCGGCAGTGGTCCGAACAGGCACATCCACATGTTGATGCCAAACCCGAGGAACATCGCGTGCTCCAGCGCGTGCACGCCGGTGTGGCGCAGCGCCGCCTGGTAGAAGAGCGGCAGGTGCCACGCGTACAGGTCGATCGCCCACAGCGGGAAGGCGATCAGCGGATGGGCGAGGATGCGCAGACGGTCGAAGAAACCGATGCGCAAGATCGGTGCGATCAAGGGGCCGGTTAGCCCCAGCACGATCAGCAGCGCGGCGATGTCGCCGAGCAGCAGATGCTCGACCATGTGCACGAGCAGCAGTTCCTGGCTGGCCCCACCCAGCGAGGTGAGCGCGACCGCGATCGTCACGAACCCGGAGTAGAAGCAGGCCTGTCGCCAGCCGGGCACGGGATTGCGATGGCCCTCACTCGCGAGGGTGCGCACCCGTTTGGCGTAGAGCAGGCCCATGATCGCCAACGGCCCCAGCTGCAGGGCGGCCTCGATGCCGGTCGAGACTGCGATGGGGGGTGCGCTCATGCGCTCGAAGGTTATGCCTTCGGCATGGACGACCGCACCAGGAATCGTGCCGTGAAGATCGACGAGCGCCTCGATCGTGGCCTGATGCCGGGGCCGGTGACGATCCGTAGACTGCGCCGGGCATGAGCCCCGCGTTTCGTCGCATGCTGCCGGTCCTGCTCGGCGGTCTGTCACTCGCGTGCCTGGCGATCCCGGCGAGCGCCGAGGCCCATGGGATCGTCGGACGGGCGAACCTGCCGATCCCGGTGTGGCTGTTCAGCTGGACCGCCGCGATCGTGCTCGTGGTCTCGTTCGTGGCGCTCTCCACGATGTGGACGACGCCTCAGCTGCAACGTCAGCACCGGCGGGCGCTCGTGCACCTGCCGACCGCATTGGAATGGCTGGCGTGCCTGCTCGGCGTGGGACTGTTCGCGCTGGTCCTCTACAGCGGCTTCGCCGGCGCGCAGGTGCCCCTGGCCAACTTCTCGGTCACTTTCATCTACGTCATCTTCTGGGTCGGCCTGCCGGTGGCGAGCGTGCTGTTCGGCGACGTGTTCCGCGCTCTCAGCCCGTGGCGCACGTGCGCCAGAGTCCTGACCGCGCTGACCGATCTTGCGCGCCGTGGCTCGCGCACCGCTGCTGCGTCCGAGCGCCGGGGCTCGCCGCTGCGCTATCCCGCCCGGCTGGGGATGTGGCCGGCGGTCGCTGTGATCGTCGGGTTCGCCTGGCTGGAGCTCGTCTACGTCCCCGCCGACCGAGACCATCCCGCGACACTGGCAACGCTGTCCCTCGCCTACTTCCTCGTGATGCTCCTCGGCATGATGCTGTTCGGGGTCGAGGAGTGGGGTGCACGCGCGGACGGATTCGGGGCCTACTTCAACCTCCTCTCGCGGCTGGCGCCGCTGTGCCGCGACGAGCAGGGCGTCATCTGCCTGCGCCGCCCGCTCAGCGGGATCACCGACCTCGAGATCCGTCCGGGGACCGTTGCGCTGATCTGCTCGATCATCGGCACGACCACTTTCGACGGGTTCAGCAACGGCGGTGTCTGGCGCAACGTCGAGCCGAGCATCGCCAACCTCTTCACCGACCTCGGGCTCAACCAAACGCCGGCCTACGAGCTGACCTACTCCGTCGGCTTGGTCCTGTGCGTGGCGTTGATCGCCGGTGTCTACCGGCTCGGGATCGCCGGGGTGCGCAGCGTCAGCGATCGCTATGACACCAAGCAGCTGATGCACGCCTTCGCGCACACGCTGGTGCCGATCGGGTTCGCATACGTGCTCGCGCACTACTTCTCGCTGCTGATCTGGCAAGGCCAGGCGATCGGCTATCTCGCCTCGGATCCACTCGGCGACGGATCGAACCTGTTCGGGACGAGCAGCTATCAGATCGACTACAACGTCATCTCCTTCGCGGCGATCTGGTACGTGCAGGTGGCCGCGCTCGTGGCCGGCCACGTGGCCGGCCTCGCGCTCGCGCACGACCGGGCGCTGGCGATGTATGAGAACGTCGAGGAAGCCGTGCGCTCGCAGTACTGGATGCTCGCCGTGATGGTCGCTTTCACGAGCTTCGGCCTGTGGCTGCTCTCGGCGGTCGGCACATGAGAGCCCGGCGGCGCTTCGCGTACCCAGTCTCGATTACGGTGGAGTGGATGCCGGTGCGCCTGCCAGCAGTGACCACCCTGCTTTGCGTAGCCGCCCTCGCGCTGCCTGTTCCGTCAGCCATCGCGAACTCCGCCACCACGACCGCCGCAAGCACGAGCGCCTCAGGCTCAGCGACGGCGGACGAGAGCGGGAACCCGATCAACGATCAGGGCAGCAACTTCGAGTACCGCTCGACCATCACCGCCGTCACGCCGAGCGCACCGGGGCTCAGCCTGGAAGTGCTCGAGTTCGCCGACCGACTGTTGCTCACCAACCACACCGGCAAGACGGTCACGATCTACGGCTATCAAGGGGAACCCTACGCGCGCGTGCTCGCGAACGGCACGGCCGAAGAGAACACCCGCTCGCCCGCCACCTACCTGAACACGAGCTTCTACGGCAACGTCACCGTCCCGGCCTTCGCAAGTCCGAGCGCGACGCCGCACTGGGTGGTCGTCGATCGCACCGGCCAGTTCGAATGGCACGATCACCGCATCCACTGGATGTCGCCGCTGACCCCCCCTCAGGTCAAGGACAAGAGCAAGCGCACGCTGATCTTCGACTGGCAGGTTCCGATCCGCGTCGGGACACAGGCCGGAGCGGTCGCAGGGCAACTGTTCTGGACGCCCGAGAGCTCGCACGCATCGACCGCTGTGATCGTGCTTGGTGTGGCGATCGCGCTGCTCGGCTTGGCGTTTGTCGTGTTCATGCGCCGACGGCGCGCCGGCCACGCCGGCACACGAGCCGGCGACTCCGCCGGCGAGGGAGCGAGCACTGGCCCGGATGTCGCCGCGAACGCCGCCCAAGGCGGGCAGGCGTCGGAGAAGGAAGCGTGGTGAGCGCGTGATAGCGTTTATCTCGATGGCCTCGCTCGCCTGCCTGATGCACTGGTACATCTCGATGCTCTACGTCGTGCCTGTGCTGGTCGTCGGTGGCTGGTGCTGGTGGAGCTCCAAGCGCGCATCTCGTCGTCGCTCGGACCCGCCGAACACCACGCGCACCGCGTAGGCGCCCTCGCCGATCGACTTCGGGCTCGACCGCTCCGCTCGAGCCCAGCCAGTCAAGGGACCTGACCCCGTAACGGCTCGGATCATCCCCGGTTTCGCTATTTCTTCACGAGCATTGAGCTGTGCCTGAGTACCGTGAGCTTGACTGCTCACCATGTCCGTGCAAGCACCACACCCCGTCGAGCTTGGAGCGACCGAACGGATCGACGTGATCGCGTGCCTCGACGAGCGCAATCGCAGCCGCGCGAGCGAGCCGCAAGAGGCGCAGCCGGGTCGCTACCTCGAGGTGCAGGGAGCGGGGGAGACGCTGCTGGTGCCGGTGGGGCGCGAGGTGATCCACATCGGACGGGGTCTGTCCGCGGACCTGCACCTGGATGAGGGCTCGGTCTCGCGCCGGCACGCGATCCTCGTGCATCGAGAGTCTGGAGCGCGCATTCTGGACGATCGCAGCGCCAACGGGACGATCGTGAACGGCCGTCGCGTCACCCAGGCCGACCTGAACAGCGGCGATGTGATCGTGCTCGGCCGGGTCGTGCTGCGGTATCTGGAGCTGCTCGATGACGAGCGAGCCGACCGTCGGTGGGACCGCTCGCTCGCGACCTGAGTTTCGTCGTCGACCAGGCCAGGCGGACTGCTGACGCGGATCTCAGCGCCGGCGCCCGCGTCCCGTAGAGGGCCGCGGCGGGTAGCGCTTGCGCTCCTCCGCGGTCATCTTGCGGATCGTCAGCGAGCCGTCCTTCACCTGGCGCTCGATCTCCTCCAGTTTCACGCGACGCCGCTCAGCCGCGCGATCTGCCTGGCTGATCATACCTTCAGGGTAGCGCGCCCACCGGCGCATTCCTGGGTCCTTCAGGCTAGGCTCACCGCCGATTGAATCCACTCTCTTCTGATCGTGTGGGCCCTCCGGCGGCGCGTTCCCTGTTGGCGGGAGCGCTCGTCTTGCTTGGAACGGTGTGCCTGCACGTCCGTGCTAGCGCGGCGGCGAACGCTCCGGCCTGCGTGCCAAGCACGCTCAACGTCTCACGCGCCGTCGCCGGAGGCGCCCTCAGCGTATCGCCGACACCCGACTCGGCGGACGCCTCCTACCTCACCCAGATCAGCTTCCTCGGAGCGCCCGCCGCCGACATCGGGCGGCTCGTCGTGCTGGGATCCCGCAGCGGCGCGCACCCGGGCCGGCTCATCGCCTACTCGCAGGGCGACGGCGCGAGCTTTCTTCCCAGCAGACCCTTCGCCCAAGGGGAGACCGTGACCGTGCGCGGAGTCCTGCGCGGCGCCGGCGGCGCGAGCATCCCGTTCGCGTGGCGCTTCACGGTCGCCGAGGTCGACTCCGTCAGCCGCTCGCTGGAGACGCCACCCCCACCGCCGCCACCGCCCAAGTCGAGCGAACTGCAGCACTTCGTCTCGCGCTCGGACCTGAAACCGCCCACGGTCACCGTCACCACTGCCGCAGGTGCAAGCGCCCGATCCACAGGGGACATCTTCCTGGCGCCCTACGCCGGCCCGGGCCAGTACGGACCGATGATCCTCAACGGTGCCGGCGAACTGGTCTGGTTCAAGCCGATCCCGCACGGCTCCAGGGCGGCGGACCTGCGCGTGCAGAGCTATGAAGGCCGTCCGGTGCTCACCTGGTGGCAGGATCCCCTGCTCGCTGCCGGGCGAAGCGACGCTGGAGTCGTGATCGCCAACGGCTCCTACAACGACATCGCGATCGTGCGCGCCGGCAACGGCTACCAGCCCGACCTGCACGCCTTTGAAATCACGCCCAAGGGCACGGCTCTGTTCACGGTGTATGACGCGATTCGCTGCAACCTCAGCGCCTACGGCGGCCCGGCCGACGGGGCCGTCGCCGACACGCTCTTTCAGGAACTGGACCTGCGCACGGGTCTCGTGCGCTCGGAATGGCATGCGCTCGACCACGTCGCCCTCACCGACTCCTACATGCCGGTGGGACACGGCGGCACGCCGGTCTCACCGTGGGATTACTTCCACATCAACGCCGTCTCCGAACACGGCCCCGATCTGCTCGTGGACTCGCGCAACACCTGGGCCGCCTATTTCGTCGACGCGCACACCGGCCGGATCGTTTGGCGTCTCGGCGGCAAGCACTCGACCTTCGCCCTCGCGCCCGGAGCCGCCCCGGCCTGGCAGCACGACGCCCGCGAAGACCCCGGCGGCACGATCTCCTTCTTCGACAACGGCGGCACGCCCAAGGTCCACTCGCAGTCGCGCGTGACCGTGCTCTCGCTCAACAGCCAGACGAAGACGGCGAGCCTCGTCGCGAGCTTCGTGCATCCGACGCCGCTATTGGCGGCCAGCCAGGGCGATTTCCAGCCATTGCCCGGCGGCAACTGGTTTGTTGGCTGGGGTCAGGAACCCTTCTTCTCCGAATACTCACCCTCGGGGCAACTGCTGTTCGACGCGCACCTGCCCGTGCTCTACCAGTCCTACACCGCGCTCAAGTTTCCCTGGACGGGTGCCTCCGTGCAACGGCCGTCGCTTGTGCTTCGCGCTCGATCGCAGGGAGGAGCCGTCGCGTATGTCAGCTGGAATGGGGCCACGGCCGTGACACAGTGGCGAATGTTGGGGGGCGTGAGTCCGCATGCGCTCAGACCTGTCGCCGAAGCTCCTCGCAGCGGCTTCGAGACGGCGATCGCCGTCTTAAGTTCCCCTCGATACCTCGCCGCCCAGGCGCTCGACGCCGGCGGACACGTGTTGAGTACCTCCATACCGGTCGCGCTCGGCCAATAATCGACTGCCAGCACCTACCGTCTGCTTGCAGTCAGGGTGATGACGTGACGATGGCGGCGAAAGTATCGATGCTGCTATACGGCGGGCGCCGCCAGGGAGGGATTAGTCCGTCCAAGATCAGCGTCAACGTCTTCCTGATTACCGACCCAGATAGAGGCGTGGAGTGGGCCGTCCGTCCTGATCGGCGGTGGGGTGGGTGCCCGACTCCGCCAGCCCTGGACTCTCGCATGCCGCGAGTGCGAGCTGTGGCTAGACGCCCGCCTCGGCTTCCGCGATCCGTCCCGCCTCGCCGCGCTTTTCGACCACGACATAACCGGAGTAGACCTCGACAGTCGACTCGACCGCCGGTTCCTCATGCCCTGGGAGCACGACGAACCGGCGCGGATGGGATCGCACGCGTGCGTACTCCCCGATCGAGAGGTCCAGTACCCCACCGCAATCCACGCGGACGCACTCGCATATGAAGGTGTCGGCCGACTCTCCGTTGCGTGGACGCTGATACTCGATCCTGTCGTTTATGCGCCGTGCCAGGGCCTCGTTCTGCGCCATACGGCGCTTGCGTCGATCATCCACTCCGGGGAATCATTCCACTCGAGCGCGGAAGCGCTATCGGTACTGATCGATGAGCTGGCGTGCCATCGCCTTGCCTCGCCGCGCGGCTTGCACATCGCCCTCGGCTGCTACGACGATCGAGCCCTCCATGAGGATGTGCCACGAGCGCGCGAACGAATCGGTGTCGCGCAGGCCGGCTTCCTCGGCCAAGCGGCGTACGATCGCGCGGATCTGCTCGAGATGCCGAACGCTGGCGCCGCCTGCGGGATGGTTAGGGCCGAGTTCGAGCAGTACCTTGATGAACGAGCCCGCCTCGAAGTCGTCGCGATGGAACCACTCGTCGAGTACATCGAAGATGGCGAGTAGTCGCTCCTCGGGGTTCGAGCCGCGACGCATGGCCCCGGCCTCAATGATGTCTTTGGTCCAGCGCTGTTCGCGGAGGTCGAGGAACGCGAGCACGAGCTTGTCCTTGGAGGGGAAGTGCCGGTAGAGCGTCGCGGTCGCGACGCCCGCGCGCTCAGTCACCTCGTTGACCCCAACTGCTTGGATGCCGCGTCGCGAGAACAGCTCGTAGGCGGCATCCAGAATCCGCTCGCGAGCGCTGACCCCCGGCTCGGCCGGTTGGCGGTGGGTTTCAAGCATGCCTCTAGAAGGGTAGCACTAGAAAGAACGCTCTCTCTGTGATAGAAAGAGCGTTCTCTCCTCCCTTAGATGGCTTGCTGAGGAGCATTCAACGGAAAGGAGGGGTCCTATGGGGCTCTTGGAGTTGCTTTTGATTGTCCTAGTAATCGCAGCCGTCGCGGGCGGGATCGGTGTAAGCCCGTTGCTTTGGCTGCTGCTGGTGGTAGCCCTCGTGGTCTTCCTCACGGGCGGCGGATTCGGCTATCGCAGAGGCGGGAGGATCTAGGTATGCCTATCGGCACATCGATCTTCCTCATCGCCGTCGGCGCGATCATCCGCTACGGCCTGACATTTCACGTGTCGGGCGTATCGCGGCCAACGATCGGCCTGATCCTCATCATCGCCGGCATCGTCGGTGTGGTGCTGTCGCTGTTCTATATGGCCACCGCTCGACGGCGAGTAGTCGGCGGACCTTACGAAGAACGGCGCCTCTAGCGTCGTAGTGACTCCCCTGCGAGCTGCGCCGCAGGGGTGGGGCCGTCGCCGCAGCCGTCATCGATCTGCCCGTCGGCCCACTGATCGTGGTGGCCACTCAGCGGTGCGCTCATCGCAGCGGCGTGCCCGGCAACAACCCAAACCAGGAGGGGACTATGACCGACAAGAACATCGATCAAGCGAAGGGACGCGTCAAGGAGGCTGCCGGTGCCTTGACCGGAGATCGAGGCCTGAAGAACGAGGGACACGCCGACCAGGCGAAGGGGTCACTGAAGAAAGCCGTAGACCGGGTCGCCGAGACGGTAAAGGGACACAACCGAAGCAACGAGCGCGGGTAGCCATGGACGCGCCAAGTCGATCAAGCGTTGGGAGGTGACCGTGCTCACCATCCTTCTCGTCATCGTCCTCATCCTGCTGCTGACCGGCGGCGGGCTCGGCTTGAGACGCCGCGGACTCCACGGCCTTTGGCTCCAGCGGCACCAGGACCCACCGCGCGCCTTCTCGGGCTAGACGTCTTCGCGTCAGCCACAGGGGCGCCCGGAACCCAAACAAAGCTAGCTACAGGAGGAAACCGTGAACACCGGAACGATCATCGGAATTGCCGTTGGCGCCGTGGTGGTGCTACTGCTCATCGCCCTCGTCGCTCGCGCCGCGAGCCGCAGGCGTGACGAACGTCGTCGTGAGCAAGCGGGCGAGCTTCGCCAGGAGGCCAGAAGCCGTTCGATCCAAGCCGAAAGTGCGCGCGCCTCGGCTGATGAGCAGGCCGCCCAAGCCAAGCGTGCTCAGGCTGAAGCTGAGGAACGCGCCGCTCAGGCGCGGCAGGGACATGCCGCCGCAGAGCGACAGGCGGTTGAGGCTGAGCATCTGACCGAGTCTGCCCGCGATCAGCACGCGCAGGCACGGGCGATCGACCCGGACGCGAGCGACAGCGGCCAAGACGAGGCACTGGCGATCAATGAACGCACTGCCTGACGACCGTTCGTGCGCCTATGCACCCCTATCGCACACAGTCTCAAGAAACTGCTTTCGCGGGACGACCGAGCGTCCGGGCGAGCGCTGCGTTCACGCTCGCCCCGGACGAGACCCGAAGCGCAAGCACGGCCTTGGGCTGGTCGGGGTATGCGGGGGCCGTTCCCCTCCAACCGTGGCGAGCTTCAGGCCGCGCGTGCGCCGCGCCGACGCAGGCGGCCCTGTCTCAACGGATGTACCGTTGCTCGGTATGCCGGACTCGCAGCAGGCGCAGGGCGAGACGCGCAACGAGACGCCGCTCGAGCGCCTCGACCGCAACCTCGAGGAGCTCACCGGCGAGCTGCGCGTCGTTGTGACCGGCGTGCAGGTTCTCTTTGCGTTCCTGCTGATCGTGCCCTTCAACGTCGGCTTCGCTCACATCGGGGACTTCGAGCGGACCGTGTACTTCGTCACGCTCATGCTCGCCGCACTCGCCGCCGTGTGCACGATCGCGCCCTCGGCCGAGCACCGCTTCCTATTCCGTCACGACGATAAGCATCACATCGTGTTCAGCTCGAACCGCGTCGTGATCGCGGGCCTCGCGTTTCTCGCGCTTGCGATGTGCGGCTGCCTGCTGCTCGTCACGACAAAGCTATTCGGCGTAACCGCAGGCGCGCTCACTGCGAGCATCGGCACGATCCCATTCGCGCGGCTGTGGTTCATCAGGCCGATCGCTCGCCTGCGCGAGCTCGACGCCGAACAACGCGATCCTCACCATCATCCTGCCGATATCCGTGCATGAGCAAGGAACGGGCCGCCAGGATCGCCAACAGCCCCGGCTCCTCAATACGCGGCGCGTAAGAGTGCGGGCAGCGTGAACCAAACGCCGCGCGGCCAGCCAGGGTCGGGACACGATTTCCGAGTGCGCTGTCCTGCGATCGAAAGAGTGGACTTCTGTGCTTCTCGGGCGGGATTTTAGCCCACAATCTAGCCCAGCAACATCGCTGATGGGCAAAACTCCGACTTGCGCACATCAACCAGAAACCTGCCAATTTGCAGGCATTTCCGAAGCGCGCCCGGCAAGATTCGAACTTGCGACCTCCCGCTCCGGAGGCGAGCGCTCTATCCACTGAGCTACGGGCGCAGGCGGCGCCGATCTCAGCGCCGGCACCGTCGCTGTGGAGAGCTTACCGGCGAGTCTAGCAGCCCGGCCCGTGTCGGACGACCCGAACTCCCCCGCCGGCCCGTCCCACCGCTACCGTTGCGCGGATGGATCTATCGGTTTTCTTCGCGGGCACGGGCGGTTCGGTGCCGAGCTCTCGGCGCGGCCTGCCGGCGGTGCTGGTTCGCCGCGGCGGGGAGCACATCCTGTTCGACTGCGGCGAGGGCACGCAGCGGCAGCTGATCAAGTCGGTTGGGCTGGCGGACATGGAGAGCGTGTTCATCACGCACTTCCATGCCGACCACTGGCTGGGGCTGCCGGGGATGTTGAAGTCGTTTGCGCTGCGCGAGCGCAGCGCGCCGCTGAGCGTGTACGGGCCGCCGGGCCTGAGGGGGCTGATGGAGCAGATGCGCTTCGTGTACGGGCGCCTGCCGTATGAGCTGAGCGTGATCGAGCTGGAGCCGACGGAGACGGTGGCGCGCGAGGGCTATCTGATCGGGGCGATTCCGGTGCGCCACAAAGGCAACGCCTGCTACGGGTACGCGCTCGTGGAGGAGACTCGGCCGGGGCACCTGGACCCGGAGCTGGCGCAGCGGCTCGGCGTCAGGCCGGGCCCGGACTTCGGGCGGCTGCAGCGCGGGGAAGCTGTCGATGGGGTCACGCCCGAGCAGGTGCTCGGGGCGGAGCGTGCGGGGCGCAAGGTGGTGATCTCGGGGGACACTGCGCCGTGCGAGGCGCTGGTCGTGGCGGCGCACGAGTCGGATCTGCTGGTGCACGAGGCGACTTTCGCGCAGGAGGAGCCCGAGCGGGCGCGGCAGACCTCGCACTCGACTGCGCGCCAGGCGGCGGAGGTGGCGCGGGAGGCGCAGGTGCGGATGCTCGCGCTGACGCATGTCTCCAGCCGCTATCCGGGTGGGGAGCTGCGGGAAGAGGCCCGCGAGGTATTTGCCGCACGGAGGCTCCGCGCGATTACGACACGATCGAGGTCCCGTTTCCCGAGCGCGGGGAGCCGCGGCTGGTGCGCTGGTCTGACCGGCGGGCACGCGAGGCGCCGGCGGCGGAGCCGGTCGCGGCGGGCTAGGGCCAAGCCGAGCCAGCCCGCGCGGGTGGGCGTTCCCGGCCGCTGTCCCCGGCCGCTGATACAGTCGGCGGCGATCCTTTAACCCGGTCCCGAGAGGCCAGGAAGGTTGCAGTCACGAATGGACGCCGGCAGCGAGAAGACGGTCCTGCGCGAGGACGATGTGCGTCGTGCGCTGACGCGCATCGCGCATGAGATCGTGGAGCGCAACCCCGATGCCGAGGAGGCGACGGCTCCGGCGCTGGTGGGCATTCACCGCCGCGGAGCGTTCCTGGCGCAGCGGTTGCGGGACGTGCTCGAGGAGCTGCTCGGGGTGACGGTGCCGCTCGGCGATCTGGACATCGGTTTCTACCGCGACGATGTGGCGCGCCGCCCCGATGCGCCGGTGGTGCACGCCTCGCATATCGACTTCGACGTGGACGGGCGCACGGTGGTGATCGTCGACGATGTCCTGCTACACGGGCCGTACGGTGCGCGCGGCGATCGAGGCGCTGTTCGACTATGGCCGTCCCGCACGGGTGCAGCTGGCGGTGCTGGCCGACCGCGGCCATCGCGAGCTGCCGATCCGCCCGGACTACGTGGGCAAGAACCTGCCGACCTCGCGCGGCGAGCACGTGCATGTGCGCCTGAGCGAGCTGGACGGGATCGACGAGGTGACGATCGCGCCGTCGCCGGCGCGGGTGGAGGTGGCGAGCGGATGAACCACCTGCTGTCGATCGAGGATCTCGACCGGGAGGCGATCGAGCGGATCGTCTCACAGGCGGCGCGGTTCGCGGAGGTCTCCGACCGTGAGATCAAGAAGGTCCCGGCGCTGCGCGGGAGGATGGTGCTGAACCTGTTCTATGAGGCCTCGACGCGCACTCGCAGCTCGTTCGAGCTGGCCGCGAAGCGGCTGTCGGCGGATGTGGTCAACTTCGCGGTCAACGGCTCGAGCGTGGAGAAGGGGGAGTCGTTGAAGGACACGGTTCTGACCCTCAGCGCGCACAAGCCCGATGCGATCGTGCTGCGCACGCCGTGGGCGGGGGCGGCGGAGCTGGTCTCGCGCTGGTGCAGCGCGGCGATCGTCAATGCGGGCGACGGCAAGCACGAGCACCCGACGCAGGCGCTGCTGGACGTGTACACGCTGAAGGAGCGCCTGGGCTCGATCGAGGACGCGTCGATCTGGATCGTGGGCGACGTGGCGCATTCGCGGGTTGCGCGCTCGAACGTGCATCGCGTTCCAGCGGATGGGCGCGCGGGTCACGCTCGCCGGTCCGCCGACGCTGATCCCGCGCGAAATCGAGGCCTTGGGCTGCGAGGTGCGGTACACACTCGATGAGCTTCCAAGCGCGGATGTGGTGTATGCGTTGCGGATGCAGCGCGAGCGCATGCAGGAGACGTGGGTTCCGTCCTTGCGCGAGTACGCCTCCTGGTATCAGATCAACGGCCGGCGGCTGTCGCCGCGCCAGGTGCTGATGCACCCCGGTCCGGTCAACCGCGGGGTGGAGCTTTCGGGCGAGGTGGTCGACTCGCCGCAGGCGGTGATCACTGCGCAGGTCGAGGCCGGTGTGGTGGTGCGGATGGCGGTGCTGTACGAGTTGCTCTCGGGCGCGCACGTGCCGAGACCCGTCCCTGAGCCACAGCTCGCGTGATGGCCGCGAACCCGCTGATCCAAGGGCCGTGCGCACCGGCCGAGGTGCTGCTGCGAGACGTTCACGTCCTCGATCCCCGCACGGACCTCGACGCGCACCACGACGTGCTCGTGCGTGACGGGATGATCGCGGAGCTGGGCGAGCCGGGCTCGATGGAGAAGCCGGATGAGGGCATCGAGACGGTGGAGGGCGAGGGCAGGCATCTATTGCCGGCATTCGTGGACCCGCACGTGCACCTGCGCACGCCCGGGCAGGAGCACAAGGAGGACCTGGAGACGGGCACGCGCGCGGCGGCCGCCGGGGGCTTTGGCGCGGTGATCGCGATGCCGAACACCGATCCGGTGATCGACTCGGCGCCGTTGCTGCGCTCTCTGCGCGATGCGGCGGCGCGCGATGCGCGAGTCCCGGTGGGCTTTCTGGCGGCGATCACGCGCGGCCTTCAGGGTGAGGAGCTGACCGAGATGGCCGAGCTGCGCGAGCAGGGCGCGCTCGGCTTCACCGACGACGGGCGCCCTGTCTCCTCGGCGGGAATGCTGCGCAAGGCGCTTCAGTACCAGCGCCTGTGTGGCGGGGTGATCAGCCTGCACGAGGAGGACCCGACGCTCTCCCACGGCGGCGCGATGCGCGAGGGGGCGGTCAGCGCGGCGCTGGGCGTCGGCGGGATCCCGACGGTGAGCGAGTCGACGATGGTGGCTCGCGACGCGGAGCTGGCGATGTACGAGGGCGCGCGGGTGCACTTCCAGCACCTCAGCTGCGCTGCCTCGGTTCAGGCGGTGGCGCACGCGCACGCGGCCGGGGGACGCGTGAGCGCGGAGGTGACGCCGCACCATCTGCTGCTCACGGACGAGGCGGTGCGGGGCTTGGATACGCGCATGAAGATGAACCCGCCGCTGTCGGGCGAGGAGGATCGCCGGGCACTCATCGCGGGTCTGCGTGACGGCACGATCGATTGCGTGGCCACCGATCACGCGCCACATGCGCGCGAGGAGAAGGAGGTCCCGTTCGAGCAGGCGCCGATGGGCACGACCGGCCTGGAGACGGCGTTCGCGGCGCTGTACACGGGCCTGGTGATGACGGGCGAGCTGGGGCTCGGTCTGCTGGTGGAGCGGATGACGGCGGGCGCGGCGCTGTTCGATCTGCCGACGCCGACGATCGCGCGGGGCGAGCCGGCGAACCTCACATTGGTGGATCTCGAGGCGGAGCTCCTGGCGGGCGAGCGCGGTTGGGAGAGCCGCTCAGAGAACTGCTGCTTTGCCGGCAGGCGCCTGCGCGGGCGCGTGCTGATGACGGTGGCGGCCGGCGCGGTCGTCTACAGAGAGCGGGCGTTCTCGGTGGTGGCGGCCTGATGAGCCTGCTCGATCGCGAGCGCGCGGCACTTGTCGTGGTGGACGTGCAGGAGGGCTTTCGTCCTTACGAGTCGTTCGCGGGCGTGGCGGACGCGACGCGCAAGCTGGTGCAGGCGGCGCGCATCCTCGAGGTCCCGGCGCTGGTCAGCGAGCAGTACCCGAAAGGGCTCGGGCACACGGCGCCGGAGGTGGGGATCGAGCAGGAGCGGGTGATCGAGAAGACGGTGTTCAGCGCGGCGCGAGCGGAGGGGTTCGACCTGGGCGAGCGCTCGCAGGCGCTGGTGTGCGGGATCGAGACGCACGTGTGCGTGAGCCAGACCGTTCACGACCTGCTCGAGCGGGGTGTCGAGGTGCATGTTCCGGCGGACGCGGTGGGCTCGCGCCATCAGATCGACTACGAGCGCGGACTCGAGCGGCTGGAGCGTGCGGGGGCGGTCGTGACGACGGTCGAGTCCGCGCTGTTCGAGTTGCTGGGGCGCGCCGGGACGCCTGAGTTCAAGAGCGTTCAGGCATTGATCCTGTGAGCGGCGCGACGGGCTATGTGCTGCTGGAGGACGGCACGCGCTATGACGGTCTGGCGTGCGGCGCGGACGGGTACGCGGTCGGTGAGATCGTGTTCACGACGGGCATGTCGGGCTATCAGGAGTCGATGAGCGACCCGTCGTTCGCGGGACAGCTGATCGCGTTCACCTACCCGCATGTCGGCAACTACGGGGTGAGCGCGGAGGCGATGGAGTCCGAGCGTCCGTGGGCGCG
The DNA here is from genome assembly GCA_963714025.1 of uncultured Solirubrobacterales bacterium. GTDB lineage: Bacteria > Actinomycetota > Thermoleophilia > Solirubrobacterales > Solirubrobacteraceae > Palsa-744. The sequence goes on along the minus strand of OY970221.1, from coordinate 135,571 downwards.
CGCGGCGATCATGCGCGAGGCGTGCGACCGCGAGGACGCGCCGGGCGCCGAGGGCGGCTGGGTGCAGTGGCTCGCCGATTGCGGGATCGCGGCGATCAGCGGCGTGGACACGCGCGCGCTGGTGATCCACATTCGCGACCGGGGGGCGATGCGCGGGGGTGTGTTCCCGGCGGCGATGGCCGAGCGTGAGGCGCACGAGCTGATCGAGGCGGAGCCCGCGATGGCCGGGCAGGACCTCGCGCGGCAGGTGACGCCCTCGGCGATCAGCCGCCACGGCGAGGCGAACACGGGACCGCGCATCTCGGTGCTCGACACGGGCATCAAGGCTTCGATGGTGCGCGAGCTGATCGAGCGGAACGCGCGGGTGACGCTGCACCCGTGCACGAGCTCGGCCGCGGAGCTGCTGGCGGAGGAGCCCGACGCGGTGTTCCTGGCCAACGGCCCGGGCGACCCGGCGGCGCTTGACTATGTCGTTCAGACGGTGCGCGAGATCGTGGGGCGCAGGCCGGTGTGGGGGATCTGCCTGGGACATCAGCTGCTGTGTCGCGCGGTGGGTCTTGAGACCTTCAAGCTGCCGTTTGGCCACCACGGGGCGAACCATCCGGTCAAGGACCTGCAGACGGGACGCATCGAGATCACCTCCCAGAACCACGGCTTCGCGGCGCTCGGGCCGGGTGGGGCGCGCACGATCGACAGCGACGAGCCGGTGCGCTGGCAGACGGACTTCGGCGCGGCGCAGCTCTCGCACGTGAACCTGTATGACCGCACGGTCGAGGGTCTGGAGCTGCTGGAGGTGCCGGGGGGCACTGTCCAGTATCACCCCGAGGCGGGGCCGGGTCCGCATGACAGCCTGTACCTGTTCGATCGATTCCTGCAGCGGATCGAGGAGGCGGCGTAGATGACGAGCGCGTTTGGATCGGGGGAAACACGTGAGCGCATGGCCTTTAAGACCGTCCCGCCACCGGTTACCGCACCTGCCGGCATCGCGCGAGCGCTTCATCGCGACTCGCGCGGCGGGGTCTCGACGCGCTGATGCCGCGGCGCGATGACATCCACAAGATCCTGATCCTGGGGTCGGGGCCGATCGTGATCGGGCAGGCGGCGGAGTTCGACTACTCCGGGGTGCAGGCCTGTAAGGTGCTGCGCGAGGAGGGCTATGAGATCGTGCTGGTGAACTCGAATCCGGCGACGATCATGACCGATCCGGAGCTGGCGGACGCGACGTATGTCGAGCCATTGCTGCCGGGCCCGGTGGCGCAGGTGATCGCGCGGGAGCGCCCGGACGCGCTGCTGCCGACGCTGGGTGGTCAGACGGCGCTGAACCTGGCCAAGGCGCTGCACGACGACGGCACGCTGGAGCGCTACGAGGTGGAGTTGATCGGCGCGAACTACGAGGCGATCGCGTGTGCGGAGGACCGCGAGCTGTTCGGCGCGGCGATGGCGGACGCGGGCCTTGCGATGCCGCGCAGCGCGATCGCCACGACGCTTGACAAGCGCACGAGGCGTTGCCCGATCTGGGGCTGCCGTGCATCGTGCGTCCGGCCTACACGCTCGGCGGACGCGGCGGTGGCATCGCGCGCAGCGAGGAGGAGTTCGCCACGATCGTGGCGCGCGGCCTGGAGGCTTCGCCGATCGGGCAGGTGCTGCTGGATCAGTCGGTGCTGGGGTGGGGCGAGTTCGAGCTGGAGGTGATGCGCGACAACGCGGACAACGTGGTGATCGTGTGCTCGATCGAGAACGTCGACCCGATGGGGGTGCACACGGGCGACTCGGTGACGGTGGCGCCACAGCAGACGCTGACCGATCGGTTGTACCAGCGACTGCGCGACCAGGCGATCGCGGTGATCCGGGCGGTGGGCGTGGAGACGGGCGGCTCGAACGTGCAATTCGCGGTCAACGCGCAGAGCGAGGAGATCCTCGTGATCGAGATGAACCCGCGCGTGTCGCGCAGCTCGGCGCTGGCGTCGAAGGCGACGGGGTTCCCGATCGCGAAGATCGCCGCGCGCTTGGCGGTGGGATATCGGTTGGAGGAGATCGACAACGACATCACGGGGGTGACGCCGGCGTGCTATGAGCCGACGATCGACTACGTAGTGGTGAAGTGGCCGCGCTTTGCGTTTGAGAAGTTCCCGGGCACGAGCTCGACGCTGACGACGCACATGAAGTCGGTCGGCGAGGCGATGGCGATCGGGCGCACGTTCGGGCAGGCGTTCGGAAAGGCGCTGCGCTCGCGCGAGCTGGACAAGCCACCGTGCCTTGAGCGGTCGCCGAGCGGGAGCTGCTGGACGGGTTGGAGATCCCCGGCCCGGATCGCTTCGAGACGATCCTCGAGCTGCTGCGCCGCGGCGTGAGCGTCGAGAAGGTGCACGAGCGGACCTCGATCGACCTGTGGTTCTTGCGCGAGCTGCTGGTGCTGGCGAGCGACCCCGAGGCTCCGTTTGCGGGCGAGCGGGGGTTCCGCTCGGTCGATACGTGCGCGGCGGAGTTCCCGGCGAGGACCCCGTACTACTACTCGGGCTGGGAGCGTCCTTCGGCTGCGGGCGCTGCGCCGAGCAGTGAGGTGGTTCGGGGTGAGCGCGCATCGGTGGTGATCCTCGGCGCGGGGCCGAACCGGATCGGGCAGGGGATCGAGTTCGACTACTGCTGCGTGCACGCGGCGATGACGGTGCGCGAGTCGGGCCGCGATGCGGTGATGATCAACTGCAACCCGGAGACGGTCTCGACCGACTACGACACCTCCGACCGGCTGTACTTCGAGCCGCTGACGCTGCAGGACGTGCTCGGGGTGATCGCGGTGGAGCGCCCGGAGGGCGTGGTGGTGCAGTTCGGCGGGCAGACCCCGTTGAAGCTCGCGGCCGGGCTCGTGCAGGCGGGCGTGCCGCTGCTGGGCACGAGCGTGGAGGCGATCGACCTGGCCGAGGATCGCGGGCGCTTCGGGGAGTTGCTGGCGCAGTTGGGCTACTCGGCGCCGCCGTATGCGACGGCGCGCTCGGTGGGGGAGGCCTTGACGAAGGCGGCTGAGGTCGGCTATCCGCTGCTGGTGCGCCCGTCCTACGTGTTGGGGGGTAGGGCGATGGAGATCGTGTACTCGGACGAGGGCCTGGCCGACTACCTCAGCCGCGAGCCGCCACCGGAGAGCGACGCGGATACGGCGGCGATGCGTTCGGAGGCGGCGTCCAAGCCGTCGATCTTCTTGGACAGGTTCCTGGAGAACGCCACCGAGGTGGACGTCGATGCGCTGTGCGACGGCAGCGAGGTGTGGATCGGCGGGATCATGCAGCACGTCGAGGAGGCGGGGGTGCACTCGGGGGACAGCGCGTGCGTGCTGCCGCCGCATTCGTTGGGGGAGGAGATGCTCGAGCAGATCCGCGCGGCCACACGCGAGCTCGCGCTCGCGATCGGGGTGGTGGGGCTGCTCAACGTGCAGTACGCGGTGCATGCGGGCGAGCTGTATGTGATCGAGGCCAATCCGCGAGCCTCGCGGACGGTGCCGTTCGTGTCCAAGGCCGTGGGCGTGCCGCTGGCGAAGCTCGCGTGCCGGATCATGCTGGGCGAGCGAATCTCCGATCTGGGCTTGCCGGGCGGCCGGCAGGGTCTCGGGTATGGAGACCATGTGTCGGTGAAGGAGGCTGTGCTGCCGTTCGACCGCTTCGAGGGCTCGGATGCGGTGCTCGGTCCGGAGATGCGCTCGACGGGCGAGGTGATGGGTATCGCGCCGGATTTCCCGACGGCGTTTGCGAAGGCCCAGGCGGCTGCCGGCGTGCCACTGCCGCGCGAGGGCACGGCCTTCATCACGGTCACCGACTCGGACAAGTCGGGCGCGTTCGCGATTGCACAGACGCTGCATGACGTGGGCTTTTCGATCGTCGCGACGCGCGGCACGGCCGAGGCGATCGCGCGGATGGGCGTGCCGGTGCAGCGGTTGAACAAGATCGGCGAGGGTTCGCCGCACGTGCTCGACTGGATCGAGCGGGGCGACGTGCACCTGGTTGTGAACACTCCCACGGGCTCGGGCGCGCGCACCGACGGTTGGGAGATCCGACGCGCGGCGGTCGCGCACGGCATCCCCTGCCTGACCACGCTTGCGGCGGGCGTGTCGGCTGCCCGTGCGATCTCTCGCGCGCGCGCGCGGACGGCGAGCCGCAGGTGCTGTGCCTGCAGGAGTTGCACGGCGCGAGCGGGCCACGGGAGAGCCGGCCGGACGGGGCCGGAGTCGCGTAGGTGCAGTCCTCGAGTCCGCGAGCGCTCGCCTCGCCACACCGCCGGTTGCTGAGGGTCACGGCAACGAGCGCCTCGGCGCCTACAACGTGCTGCGCGTCGCCGATCCCGACGGGCCGCTTCCCGATCCGGGGCAGTTCGCGATGCTCGCGACCGCCGAAGGCTGGGGCGGGGAGGAGGAGAGGACGGGCGTCCCTATCTGGCGCGGGCGTTCTCGGTGGCGCGCGTGCGGGACGGAGAGGCGCACTACCTGCTCGAGGATGTCGGACCCGGGACGCGACGGCTGTGTGCGCTGGCGCCGGGCGATGGCGTGCTTGCGCTGGGACCGCTGGGACGTGGGTTCTCCTCGCCGCGAGCAGGAGCGCCGCGCGCTGCTGGTCGGCGGCGGCGTGGGGATCGCGCCGCTGGCGATCCTGCAGGACACGCTGACGCAGACGGGATCCGCGAGTACGGTCCTGCTCGGATTTCGCGACGCGGAGCACGCCGCAGGTGCGCGGTTGCTGAGCGACGCGATCCTCGCCACCGACGACGGCTCGGTCGGGCACGCCGGGCTGGTTACGGATCTGCTCGCGGCCGAGCTCGCAGACGACGCGCACGCGGTGGTCTACGCCTGCGGTTCGGCGCCGATGCTGGAGGCCGTTCGCGCGTCTGTGCGCGTCGCTGCAGACGCCCGCCGAGCTCGCGCTGGAGGCCGGTATGGCGTGTGGGTTCGGCGCTTGCTACGGGTGTGTCGTGCCCGCGCGCGATGGTCGCTATCTGCGGGTGTGCATCGATGGCCCTGTGATCGACGCCTCTGAGATCGAGCATGTGGACGCTCACGCGGGAGCACCGGCATGAGCGCGCATGGCGGCGCTGGATCTGTGTCCTCACCAACCTCCACCGTCGTCCGGCTCGCGTACGCAGTACGCCACGCTCCCTGCGTCCTTGCCCAGCTTGCCCTGCGCGCTCATGGACGTTTCGCCGCGACATAAGGATCATTCGATGAGCGTGGAGTTCTGCGGCATGACGCTGGCGCACCCGGTGATCAATGGCTCGGGCACGTTCGACGCGATCGCCGCCAGACGCGCGTTCGGCGAGGCATTGGAGCGGGAGTTCCCGTTCGCGGCCTTCGTGTCGAAGACGATCACGCTGCATCCGCGCGCGGGCAACCCGCCGCCGCGCCTGTGGGAGGCCCCGGCGGGCCTGATCAACTCGATCGGCCTGCCCAACCGCGGCCTGGAGGGCTATCTGGCCGAGGATCTGCCGGCGCTCTGCGGATGGCTGCCGGTTCCGCTGATCGCGAACGTGATGGGCTCGAGCGCCGCGGAGATCTCCGAGCTGCTGCGGGCGTGCGATCGGCACGAGGAGATCGCGGCGATCGAGTTGAACGTGTCGTGTCCGAACGTACACACGGGCCTTGACATCGGCGCCGACCCTCGCCAGCTGGAGGCGGTCGTGAAGGAGGTCCGCCCACACACGTGCAAGCCGCTGATCGTGAAGCTGACGCCGAACACGGCCGACGTCGGAGCGTGCGCACGCGCCGCGCAGGAGGGGGGCGCAGACGCGGTGTCGTTGATCAACACACTCCGCGCGATGGCGCTTTCCCCCGGACTCGCGAGCGTACCCGGTCAAGCTCGATGCCGGCGAGGAGGAGCGCCAGAAGGCCCGACGGCGCCGCTGTCAACCCACCGGGACGATGGCTGGGCGGCGACACCGGCGGACTGTCGGGGGCTGCGATACGCACGGTCGCGCTCGCGCAGGTGGCCGCGGCGGCGGCCGGCGTCGAGATCCCCGTGGTCGGCATGGGCGGCGTGCAATGCGCCTCGCATGCTCAGGATCTGCTCGACGTGGGCGCGACGCTGGTGGCGGTCGGCACGGAGAGCTTCCGCGAACCGCTGGTGGGTGCGCGCATCGCTCGTGGGCTGAGCGCCGGTCCGGCTTGATCGACCTCCACGACTGGCTGTGCGGCCAAATGCGCGGCGGATAAAAACCCCTGCAAACACGCCATGCCACCGTACAGAAGCCTCGACATGGCTAAACCTCGAGTTGAGGTATAGATGAATTCGTCTGGTTTCTCTTGATCAGCGCGCGTCGGTGTGTAGACTCGCCGCCCATGGCGACGGCGACCGAACCGACCGGGTCCAAGCACGTTATGGCTCCCGAGCGGTCCCTCAATCAGCGCATGGACGCGCTCGCGCGGGCCAACCGCATTCGCACCAAGCGCGCCCAGCTCAAGCGCGACCTGAAGGCCGGCCGCCTGTCGATTCACGCGCTGCTGCTGAACCCGCCGGAGTACCTGGAGACCGCGAAGGTCTTCGACATGCTGCTCGCGGTTCCGAAGTACGGACGCGTGAAGGTCAACAAGATCCTCGCGCACTGTCGGATCTCGCCGAGCAAGACGATCGGCGGCCTGTCGGAGCGTCAGCGGAGCGAGCTGGTATCGCTCCTGCGCCGCTAGCAAGCTCCGCCGATCTCGCGATTAGGGTCCACGCAGTGGCGTCGCGCGTGTTCGTGATCACGGGACCCTCGGGGGTCGGCAAGGGGACGCTCATCAGGGGGCTGATGGAGCGGGTGCCGGAGCTCGAGCTGTCCGTGTCGGCGACCACCCGTGCTCCCCGCGCGGGCGAGCGTGAGGGCGTCGAGTACCACTTCCTCACGCGCGAGGCCTTCGATCAGAAGGTGACCGCGGGCGAGTTCGTCGAGCACGCCGACTACGCCGGGCGCAGCTATGGGACGCTGCGCTCCGAGCTGCAGGCGCGCGTGGATGCCGGTGTGCCGGTGGTCCTCGAGATCGAGGTGCAGGGTGCCAGGCAGGTGCGCGCAGCGATGCCGGATGCTGTGCAGGTGTTCATCGCACCGCCCTCGCTGCCGGCGCTGCGCACCCGTCTGGTCGGACGGGGCACCGACGACGGCGAGGAGGTCGAGCGTCGTTTGCGGGTCGCCGAGGAGGAGCTCACCGCCCAGCCCGAGTTCGCTCACGTGGTCGTCAACGACAGGCTCGAGGACGCCCTGGAGCGGCTGACGACGATCGTGGCTGCCGAGCTTGGCTGAGCGAGCCACTACACTGCAGGGTCAACCAGGAAAGGTCCACACTCAGTGATTTCACCGCGCATCGACAGACTGCTGGAGAACGTCGACTCCAATTACGCGAGCGTGCTCGTGGCCGCCAAGCGGGCGCGCCAGATCAACAGCTACTACCACAACCTCGGCGAGGGCACCTTCGACGAGTTCCCGCCGCCGATGGTGGACACGGCCTCCAAGAACTACCTCACGATCGCCCTCGAGGAGGTAGCAGCAGGAAAGATCAAGTACCACTACAGATAGCCGCTGGCCGGCGCTGGACGATCGACGAGAGCATCTGCTCGTCGGATCGGTCGGCGTCCTTACCGATCGTCGATCAGATGCGATCGACCGATCGGCCAGCACGCGTACCGAAGCCGGGAGACACTCGCTCCGCTCGCATCCCCGTTTCGGCCAGCACGCCACGCTCCCTGCGTCCTTGGATCGCTTGGCCATCGACTCTCTGTAGCCGCATATCCCGCGCCGGACTGGCCAAACCGCAAGCCACGCGCCAGGGCTTGCCAGTCCTGGCTAAGCGCTCTACAACCTAGCCATGTCCCGAATCCTGCTCGGCGTGAGCGGCGGCATCGCCGCTTACAAGGCGCTCGAGCTCGTGCGCCTGATGACGGGCGCCGGGCATGCGGTGAGGGTGGTGCAGACGCTCGCGAGCAGGCGCTTCGTGGGGGCGGCCTCCTTCGAAGCCCTCACCGGTGCGCCCGTGCTCGTCAGCGAGTTCGAGCGCGACCCCGCCCGCGGGGCCTTTCCCGGACAGCCGCTGCCCGAGCACGAGCCGCTCAGCCACCTGGAGCTGGTGGCGCGTGCCGAGGCGTATGTGATCGCGCCGGCTTCGGCAAACACGATCGCCAAGCTCGCGGGCGGCCTGGCGGACAACCTGCTGAGCAGCTGCGCGCTGGCCGCGCAGTGCCCGCTGGTGATCGCCCCGGCGATGAACAACCGCATGTACGCGCACGCCGCGACGCAGGCGAACATGCAGACGTTGCGCGAACGCGGCGCGCTGATCGTCGAGCCCGACAGCGGACGGCTGGCCTCCCACGGCGAGCACGGCGTCGGTCGCCTGGCCGAGCCGGCACGGATCTTGGCAGCGTGCGAGCAAGCGCTCGCCGCGCCCGACACGAGCCCCCCGATCGATGGGGAGGCCCAGAACGGGGCAGGCATGCTGTACGGCCTGCGCGTGCTGATCACGGCCGGCGGCACACGCGAGCCGATCGACAGCGTGCGCTTCGTCGGCAACAGCTCCTCGGGGCGGATGGGGCTGGCGCTGGCCCGCGCCGCCCGTGCGCGCGGCGCCGAGGTGAGCGTGATCGCGGCCAACGTCGCACTGGAGCCTCCGTCGGGGGTGCTCTGGCGCGAGGTCTCCACGGCCGAGGAACTGCGGCTGGCCTGCGCGGAGGAGTTCCCCCGCTGCGACATCCTGCTGATGGCGGCCGCGGTCGCCGACTTCCGCCCTGCGCGTCCGGCGGCGGAGAAGATCAAGAAGGTCGGGCGTGAGTCCTTGCAGATCGAGCTCGAGCCGACCACCGACGTGATCGCCGCTCTGGCCGAGCAGCGACGCAGCGATCAGACGCTGGTCGGGTTCGCCGCCGAGCACGGCGAACAGGCGATCGAGCACGGCCGCGTCAAGCTCTCGGGCAAGCGACTGGATGCGGTCGTCGTCAACGACATCTCGCGCAGCGACATCGGTTTCGAGGTGGATGCCAACGAGGTCACGATCCTCACATCCGCGGACACACGACACGTGCCGCGGGCCAGCAAGGCTGAGATCGCCGATACGATCCTGGACGCGGTGGAGGATCTGCGAAGCGCCCTCTGAGCCCTTTGGTCGCGAACCCCGCGAACACTAAAATGAGTGTCGATGGAGAGCGTCTACGACCTCTATCGGCGGGGCTGTGACCTGCTCGACCACGGCGATCACGACGCGGCGATCGTCCCCCTCAGCCGAGCCCGCGACTTGGAGCCCGATAAGGCCTCGATCCGTGAGGCACTGGGACGCGCGCTGTTCCATGCGCGGCGCTACGAGAGCGCCGCCGCGGAGTTCGAGGCGGTTGCCCTGAGGACGCCCACGAACGACTACGCGCTGTTCTGCCTGGGACGTTCGATGCAGCTGCTGGGGCGCCACCGCGAGGCCTGCCAACCTCTGGCCCTGGCCTGCTCGCTCGCGCCCGAGCGCGAGGACTACCGCCGCTATCGTGATCGCGCCCGGCGGGCCGCTCGGCGCGATTGACGAGGGTCCCAAGCAGGACGCACGCGCGATCGCAGAGGTCCCCGATGCTATCCTCGACGAACAGCTTTCGAGCCGACCGATCGAAGATCGGCCAGCAGACGCCGGTTGCAGTACCGAGAGTGGGCGCCCGCCCGCTTTTTTTACGTCATCACCCGGTCCGTGCGAGCGGACCACGATACTCCGGACACGACCGTCATACACACACAGACACATATTGGAACCAGTGATCAGAGAGCGATGACCACGTTGCAGACCGATATCGAAGAGCGGCTCGCCGCTGAGGAGCCCGAGGTCGAGGTGCTGCTCGCCGAGGTCGTCGGCGGCCGGCGTCTGCGGGTGTTCATCGACCATCCTGACGGAGTCACGCTCGAGCTGTGCGAGCGCGTCAGCGCGGCCTTGAACGAGCTGCGCGAGCGCTATTCGCTGGAGGTGTCCTCGCCCGGCACCGAGCGTCCGCTGAGCAAGCCGGCGCACTTCCGCCGCTTCGTCGGGCGCCGCGCGAGGGTGCGAACCCGCCATCCTCGCCCGGCGGCGACTCCAGCGGGCCGACCCGAGCTCGCGAGCAACGCGGGAGGTCCGGTAAACAGCTTCACCGGCGAGCTGGTCGGCGCCTCCGAGGAGGAGGTCATGCTGGCAGCCGACGGGGGGATCGTCGCGATCCCCTACGCCGAGATCCGTCGTTCGAACCTCGTGGAGGAGTAGACATGTCACGCGAAATCCTTGAGGCGATGCATGCGCTGGCGCGCGAGAAGGGAATCGAGCCCGAGAAGCTGATGGTCGCGCTCGAGGACGCGCTGCTCTCGGCCTACAAGAAGCAGCCGGGCTCGGCCAAGTACGCGCGCGTGGAAATGGACCGCGAGACCGCCGACTTCCGGGTGATCGAACTGATCATCCCCGAACGACTCGAGGCGCACCTGATCGTGGAGACGATCGACGAGGAAACGACCGTCGATCCCGAGACGGGGGAGATGCGCGAACCCGAGGAACCGGAAATCGACCCCGCGAAGTTCGCCGAATACCGCGACCAGATCGACGAACGCGACGTCACCCCCGACGACTTCGGACGGATCGCGGCGCAGACCGCCAAGCAGGTGATCCTGCAGCGCATCCGCGAGGCCGAGCGCGACATGATGTATGAGGAGTACCGCGACCGCGTGGGTGAGCTGATCACGGGCATCGTGCAGCAGTCGGATTCCCGCTACACGCTCGTGCAGCTGCGCGAACGCGTCGAGGCGCTGCTGCCGAAGTCCGAGCAGGTCGAGGGCGAGCGCTACGACCATTCGCAGCGCATCAAGGCGGTGATCAAGGAGGTCTCCCCCTCCACGAAGGGCCCGTCGATCATCGTCTCAAGGCGCGATCCCGAGCTGATCAAGAAGCTGTTCGAGCTGGAGGTCCCGGAGATCGCCGACGGACTCGTAGAAATCGCCAACGTCGCGCGCGAGCCCGGCTATCGCTCGAAGATCGCCGTCGTCTCGAACACCGATGGCGTCGACCCGGTCGGCGCCTGCGTCGGTCCACGTGGCTCGCGTGTGCGCATGGTCGTCTCCGAGCTGCGCGGGGAGAAGATCGACATCATCCCCCACAACGACGAGCCCGCCCGGTTCGTCGCCAAGGCGCTCTCGCCGGCGCGCGTACGTGAGGTGCTCGTCGACGACGAGGCCAAGCAGGCGACCGTGATCGTGCCCGACGATCAGCTCTCGTTGGCGATCGGACGCGAGGGCCAGAACGCCCGCCTGGCCGCCCGCCTGACCGGCTGGCGTGTAGACATCCGCTCGGAGACCGAGTTCGCCGCCGAGGAGGCCGAGCACGGCTATGAGGAGGAGGAGGTGCAGGGTCGCTGCGCAGCGGTCCTCTCCAACGGTCGTCGCTGTCCCAACGCCTCGCTGCCGGGCTCGCGCTACTGCGGCCTGGAGACCCATCAGGCGCTCGCGAACATCGCCACCGACAACGTCGCCGATCTGAACGCGCCCGCGGGCGAATCCTCGGAGGAGGCGAGCGCCGCCGAGGACGCGGTCGCCCTCGCCCACGACGGCGAGACTGATGCCGGACCGCAGGCGCCGAGCGAGGCCGCCGGCGCCGAGGAGCCGGCGCCATAGGGGCTCATGTCGCCCGGCGCAGGTGCGTCGGCTGCGGGCGCACGGCGCCGAAGCCGGAGCTGGTCAGGATCGCGCTCATCGATCGAGGATCGCTACCGGGCGCCCGCGGGCGTGCCCGGCGAGCCGCGCTCGATCGCAGCTGCACGATGCCCGGTCGCGGCGCCTATCTCTGTCGCGGCGCAAGCGACACCGAGAAGCCCGTTCCCGAGTGCCTGGCGCTCGCGCTCCGCAGTGGCGGGATCGCGCGCACATTGCGTTGCGCCGTGACCCTCCCCGACGAGCTCGTAGAATCGGTGGATAGATGAGCAAGAAGCGAGTACACGAGATCGCCAAGGAACAGGGACTCTCCAGCAAGGAGCTCCTGGAGAGGCTGCACGCCGCGGGCGTGGAGGCGAAGACCGCTTCCTCCTCGGTCGATGAGGGCCTCGTCCTGAAAGCGCTGGGCGACGGAGGATCGCCGGTAGCGCCCGCCGCCGAGCCGGCGTCCGCCACTGCGACCGTATCCCCGCCGAAGCCCGCATCCCCACCGCAGCCGGCCCCGTCCCAGCCGCTGGCCACGAGCGCCACCCCGAACGGCTCCTCAGCGCCGGAGACCACCGCGACGGCGCCGGCGCCGCCCGCCACTGCAGACGGCGAGACGCAGTCGGGCGCCGTGGACGAGACCGACGCTTCCGCCGCTTCGGCCGCAGAGCGGGTGCGACCCACGCGGGACTCGCGCACCGGAGAGCGCGCGCCGGCCGCCAACGCCCCCGGAGGCCGCCGACGGGTCGTGATCGACTCGCAGGCCTCGCGCCGCCAGCAGGGAGGGCCCGCCAACCAGCCCCAGCGGCGCCCACGCCGTGGCCGGCGTCGGCGCGGGACCTACGACGAGACGATCGCGCCGATCGACACCGCGGCGCTCGAGGCGACCGACCTGGTACGCGTGAACTCGGGCTCAACCGTCAAGGACGTCGCCGAGTACCTCGGCGCGCCGGTGCCGGAGATCATCAAGAAGCTGATGATGCTCGGCGAGATGGCGACGCTCACGCAGACGCTCTCCGACGACGCGATCCAGGTGCTGGCCGACGAATTTGAGAAGAAGATCGAGATCGTGCACGCCGCCGACGACGTCGAGGTCGAACCGGTCTTCGAGGACGCCGAGGAGGACCTGATCGAACGTCCGCCGGTGGTGACGATCATGGGTCACGTCGATCACGGCAAGACCTCGCTGCTGGACGCGATCCGCGAGACCGAGGTCGCGGCGGGCGAGGCAGGCGGCATCACCCAGCACATCGGCGCCTACCAGGTGCGCCACGGAGGCAAGGAGATCACCTTCCTCGACACCCCCGGCCACGAAGCCTTCACGGCGATGCGCGCCCGCGGCGCGCGCGTGACCGACCTGGCGGTGATCGTGGTCGCCGCCGACGACGGCGTCAAGCCCCAGACCGAGGAGGCGATCGATCACGCGAAGGCCGCCGAAGTGCCGATCGTCGTGGCGGTGAACAAGATCGACAAGGAGGGCGCCCAGCCCGAGCGTGTGCGCACCGAGATGACCCAGCACGGCCTGCAACCGTCGGAGTGGGGCGGGGAGATCGAGTTCGTCGACGTCAGCGCCAAGACACGCGAGGGCCTCGACTCGCTGCTCGACACGATCCAGGTGGTGACCGACCTCGAGGAGCTGCGGGCCAACAGCGCCGCCGACGCCTCGGGCACGGTGATCGAGTCCAAGCTCGACCCGGGTCGCGGGCCGGTCGTGAGCGTTCTGATCCAGCGCGGGAAGCTGAACGTCGGCGATGCGCTCGTCGCGGGCGCGCACTTCGGACGGGTCCGCGCGATGCACGACTTCACCGGCGCGCGCGTCAAGGCGGCGACGCCGGGACAGCCCGTGGAGGTGCTGGGCTTCGACGGCGTTCCCGAGGCAGGGGAGCTCGTGCGCGTGGTGGAGAACGAGCGCCGCGCACGCCAGCTCGCGGGGGAGCGCGCCAACCGCCTGAAGACCGAGGCGCTCGCACGACGCTCGGGACGCAAGGTCTCGCTGGAGGACGTCTTCAAGCTCGCCCAGGAGGGGACCGTGAAGGAGCTCGGCCTGGTCGTCAAGGCCGACGTCGCCGGGTCGCTGGAGGCGATCGAGGACGAGATCGCAAAGCTTCCCCAGGATGAGGTCAACGTCAACATCATCCATCGTGGCGTGGGCGGCATCAACGAGTCCGACGTGATGCTTGCCGCCGCCTCGCGCGGCGTGATCCTGGCGTTCAACGTGCGCCCCGTCGGCGAAGCGCGCCAAGTGGCCGAGCGCGAGGGCGTCGAGATCCGCTCCTATGCGGTGATCTATCGCGCGATCGAGGAGCTGCGCGCGGCGATGCAGGGCATGCTCGAGCCCACCGAGGTCGAGACGCCGCTCGGCCAGGCCGAAGTCCGCCAGCTGTTCCGCGCCTCGCGCATCGGCGTGATCGCCGGCTCGTTCGTCACCGAGGGCAAGGTCACGCGCGGCGCGCGCGTGCGGGTCGTACGCGAGGGCACGGTCATCTACGACACGACGATCGCGAGCCTCCGTCGCTTCAACGAGGACGCCCGCGAGGTCGCCTCCGGATTCGAGTGCGGGATCGTGCTCGCCAACTTCCAGGATCTGCGCGAGGGCGACATGCTCGAGACCTATGAGACGCGTCTACAGGAGCGAGAGCTCGGCTGAGACGGCCGATGGCCTGCGCGGATGCTGCGTCCTTACCGATCGGAGACCAGATGCGATCTCCTATCGGCCAGCATGACCCCGACCGTCTCAGGGCGCGGCTACCGTCTATGGGAGATTGCTCATGCAAGCGCCCGTATGGGGCATCCCTCGCGTGACGGTTGGAGGATAGGATGAGCTCGGGACGTATGCGGCGCGTCGACGAGGCGATCAGACAGGTACTCGGCGACGCGGTGACAGGAGAGTTGAAGGACCCTCGAGTTGGATTCGTGACCGTGACAGATGTCAGGACAAGCGCCGACCTGCGCCATGCGCGCGTATACGTGAGCGTGCTCGATCAGAGCGGCGCTCCCTCGCAGGACGCCCAGCGCGAAGCCACGCTCGAGGGCCTGCGCAGCGCGCACGGCTACCTGCAGAGCCGGCTGGCCGAAGAGCTGCGCCTGAAGCGCACGCCAATGCTCCAGTTCGACTACGACGAGACGACCGATCGGGCGCTGCGCGTGGACGAGCTGCTGGGTGAGATCGAGACCTCGTGAACGCCCATCATCACATCGAGAGCTACGAGGTCACGCGCGAGCGCGTGCTGGAGCGCATCCGCGAAGACTCCCACTTCGTGCTGGCCGCGCACGAGGGACCCGACGGCGACGCGCTCGGGTCGCTCGTGGGCATGCAGGGGCTGCTGAGCGCGTTGGGCAAGGACTCCCAGATGTTCATCGCGCCCGAGGACCTGCCGCTCCCTTACGAGTACAGCTTCTTCACGCTCGACGGCCTGATCACCTCGCCACCACAGGACATCGCAGCGCGAACCGTCGTGTTCCTGGACTGCGGCAACATCGACCGCAACTCGGCCGCCGTCCTGCAACAGGGCCGGCACCTGTTGAACATCGACCACCACCACGACAACACGCGCTTTGGCACGCTCGATCACGTCGTGCCACAGGCGTCTTGCACCGCGGAGATCGTGTGGGACCTGATGCACGGGCTCGGCGTCGGACCCACCCCGCTCGTCGCCACCGCGCTGTACGTCGGGCTGATCACCGACACCGGCCGCTTCATGTACGAGAACACCGGTCCCCGCGCGCACGAGATGGCCGCCGAGCTGATCACCGCCGGCGTCGACGTGCAGGACGTCTACCGGCGGCTCTACGAGGAGATGCCCGCGGCCAAGATCTCCCTGCTCGCGCTCGCGCTCGGGCAGATGCGCCGCTTTGACGAGGGTGAGTTGACGCTGGCCGCGATAAGCGCCGAGGACTTCCTGCGGGTGGGCGCCGAGGACAGCTACTCGGAGGGCATCATCGATCATCTGCGGGCGATCCAGGGCACGAAGGTGGCCGCGCTCGTACGCGAGCTCAGTGGTAGGGCCGGCGACGAGCCCGCGCGGCGCAAAGTCTCGCTGCGGGCCACCGACGATGACGTCGACGTGTCGGTGATCGCGCGCGAGCAGGGCGGAGGCGGACACCGCCGCGCCGCGGGCTTCACGACGACGCTGGAGGTCGAGCCGCTGATCGAGTTCCTGCGCGCGGCGCTGGCGGCGCAGCTGCACGCTGCTGGCCGATCGGAGATCCCATTCGATCTCCGATCGGCACCGGCGTGACGTCGGACGGCGTCCTGCTGATCGACAAGCCGGAGGGTATGACCTCGCATGACGTGGTCGCCCTCGTCAAGCGGGCCTTGGACGGTGTGAAGGTTGGTCATGCAGGTACGCTCGACCCGTTCGCGACGGGACTGCTGATCGTGCTCGTCGGTCGCGCTACCAAAGCCCAGCAGCAGCTGATGGTGCTGCCCAAGCGCTATGAGACCGTCGCCCGGCTCGGAGCCACCTCCAGCACCGGCGACACCGAGGGAGAGATCGCGGTCACCGGACGGCTACCACCCGATCCGCCACCGCTGCCCACCGGAGAGATCCGCCAACGCCCCCCGCGACACTCGGCGGTGAAGATCGGCGGCGTGCGCGCCTACAAGCGCGCACGCCGCGGCGAGGAGTTCGAGATGCCCGAGCGGTTCGTGACCGTCTACCGGTTCGAGCAGCTCCGGCGCGAGAGCGAGCCCGAGCGCGAAGCCACGCCGAACGCATCGCACGAGGGACAGCCGCCAGCACTGGAACGAGCCGCCTATGAGATCGAATGCTCGGCCGGGACCTACGTGCGCTCGCTGATCGCCGACCTCGGCGACGCCTATTGCCTGGAGCTCAGGCGCACCGCGATCGGTCCCTTCGAGGTCG
The DNA here is from genome assembly GCA_963714025.1 of uncultured Solirubrobacterales bacterium. Classification (GTDB taxonomy): domain Bacteria; phylum Actinomycetota; class Thermoleophilia; order Solirubrobacterales; family Solirubrobacteraceae; genus Palsa-744. Next base: position 119,090 of record OY970221.1, on the reverse strand, counting down.
CCGATGCGATCGCACCGCCACCTCGCGGACAACCGTGGCCCGAGCCGCCGCTGATCGGGCTCGACCAAGCGCTCGCGACGCTACCCAAATAGGCTGTGCAGGCCGTGAAGATCACCCGCCTGCCCGACTTGCTGCCGCCCAGCGGCAGCGATCGACCCGCGCGCAGTGTGGCCGTGGGTACCTTCGACGGCGTGCACCTCGGCCACCGTGCCGTGATCGCAGGCTCCGACAGCGTGCTGACCTTCGAACCGCACCCCGTCTCGGTCGTCGCCCCGCAACACACGCCCAAGCTGCTGACCACACTCGAGGTCAAGGCCGAGCTCGTCGCCGGACTGGGAGTGCAGGAGCTGATCGTGATCCCGTTCGACGCGGCCTTCGCGGCGCACTCGGCGAACGAGTTCATCTCCGACGTGCTCGTCGGCGCGCTCGGCGCGAGCAGGGTCGCGATCGGGGAGAACTTCCGGTTCGGTCACCGCGCGCAGGGCGACCCCCGCCTGCTGGCCGCCGACGAGCGCTTTCAGACCGTCGTGCACCCGTTGCTGGAGGTGGACGGCGAGATCGTCTCCTCCAGCCACATCCGCGGTCTCGTGCTCGCCGGCGAGGTCGATCAGGCCGCACGCTTCCTCGGCGCCCCCTTTCAACTGCGCGGCGAAGTGATCCACGGCGATGAGCGCGGGCGCGAACTCGGCTTCCCGACCGCCAACCTCGTGCCCGAGGAGGCGCTCGCCTGCCCGGGCCACGGAGTGTATGCGTGCCTGGCCAACGGCGACGTTCCCGCCGCGGTCAGCATCGGCGTGCGTCCGACGTTCGAGACCGGTCGCGGCGAGCTGATCGAGGCTTACCTGATCGACTTCGACGGAGACCTCTACGGCAGCACCCTGCGACTGGACTTCCTCGCCCGTCTGCGCGGGGAGCGCCGCTTCGACACACCCGAGGCGCTCATCGAGCAGATGCGCCTCGATGTCGCCCGCACACGCGAGATCGTCGCGACCGGCTGAGGCGGGTCTTCGCCGCTCGCAGCCCACACGGACGCGACTCCGCTCTACCCGGGCACAGCGACATGTCTGCTACCGTTGCCCCGCTGATGACCGCCATCACCGCAGAGCGCAAGCGTGAGATCGCCGCGCAGTTCGGAGCCAACGAGCAGGACACCGGCAACACCCGGGTCCAGGTCGCGCTGCTCACCGAGCGCATCAACCATCTCACCGAGCACCTACGCGAGCAGTCCAAAGACCATCATTCCCGCCGCGGCCTGCTGATGCTCGTCGGGCGGCGCCGGCGCTTCCTCGACTACCTGCGCCGTCGCGACCTCGAGGGTTACCGCGCCCTGATCAAAGAGCTGGGCCTGCGCAAGTGAGCGTCGTCGGCCCCGGCACCCCGGCGCCTGCGTTCAAGCTTCAGCGCGAGGACGGCGAGCGCTTCACCGAGCAGGATCTACGCGGCACGACGACGATCCTCGTCTTCTACCCGTTCGCCTTCAGCCCCGTGTGCACCGATCAGCTGCAGGTCTACGAGAAGGCGCTGGACGAGCTGACCGCCGGCGGCACCCAGATCTACGGAGTCTCCTGCGACAGCTCCTACTCCCAGACGGCCTTCCGCGAGAAGCTCGGCGTGAGTATCCCGCAGCTGTCTGACTTCGAGCCCAAGGGCGCTGCGTGCACCGCCTTCGGCGTCCTGCACGAGGGTGGCTTCGCCCAGCGCGCGCTCGTGATCACTGGCCCGGACGGGGTCGTGCGCTGGAGCTACCAGGCGCCCACGCCCGCCGAGCTGCCCGGCGTTGAGCTGCTGCGCGAGGGCCTCGCGGCCGTCGCCGCGCAAGTCTGATCCGCACCCGCGGCGCCCGGACCTGCTGCTCGTTGCGACCGCCGGTGCGGTGACCGGCGCCGACCGCGTCCTACGAAGATGCGGGGCCTTCGGGTCTCCCATCCATCTCCGCTAAGCTCCGCTGGTTCGGAATAAGAGATAAAGAAAACGATCCGCCAGGGACCCTACGCGTCCCGACCCGACGGGCGGAGCATAGGAAGGTAGAGCACATATGAGCAGCAATGACGCCGTAACACGGGTCTCCGTGGAGATCGCCGGCAGCGAGATTTCGTTTGAGACCGGCAGGATGGCCAAGCAGGCCTCCGGCGCAGTGGTCGTCCGCCAGGGCGACACGATGGTCCTCTGCACAGCGGTCGCAGGCAGCCTGCGCGACGTGGACTTTCTCCCGCTGACGGTCGACGTCGAGGAGCGCATGTACGCCGCGGGCAAAATCCCCGGCTCGTTCTTCAAGCGCGAGGGTCGCCCCGGCGAGAAGGGCACGCTCACCGCGCGCATGATCGACCGGCCGATCCGCCCGCTGTTCCCCAAGGAATGGCGCTATGACACGCAGCTGGTGGCGATCCCGCTGTCGATCGACCACGAGCACCCCTATGACATCCTCGCGATGAACGGCGCCTCGACGGCGCTGATGATCTCCGACATCCCGCTGCCGACCCCGGTCGGCGCGGTGCGCATCGGCAAGGTGGACGGCAACTTCGTCGTCAACCCGAACGAGCCCGACCTGCTGCCCGACGCGGAGAACCCCTCCGACCTCGACCTGATCGTCGCCGGCACCGAGGAGGCCATCCTGATGGTCGAGGCCGGCGCCAACGAGATACCCGAGGCGGAGATCCTCGACGCACTGGACATCGCGCATGCCGAGATCAAGAAGCTGTGCGCGCTGCAGCGCGAGCTGGCCGAGAAGGTCGGCAAGGAGAAGAAAGTATTCGAGACCATCCAGGTCGACCCGGCCGTGCTCGACGCGATCCGCGCCTCGCACGGCAAGGCGCTCGACGACGCCACACAGGTGGAGGACAAGCTCGAGCGCCAGGACGCCACCAAGGCGGTCGAGCAGGCGATCCTCGCCCAGCACGCCGCGCCCGCGCCGGAGGGCGCCTCAGAGGAGCAGTCGGTTGCCGCCAAGCAAAAGCGCGCGGCGGTGCAGCTGGCGTTCGACAAGCTCGAGAAGTCGATCATCCGTGAGCGCATCGCCGTGAACAAGAAGCGCCCGGACGGCCGCGGCGAGAACGAGATCCGTGACATCTCGATCGAGGTCGGGGTGACGCCGCGCACGCACGGCTCGGCGCTGTTCACGCGCGGGCAGACACAGGCGTTGAGCGTCGTCGCGATGGGCACGCTGAAGGAGGAGATGCGCCTGGACACGCTCGGGCTGGAGACCAAAAAGTACTACTGGCACCACTACAACTTCCCGCCGTTCTCCGTCGGGGAAGCCGGTCGTATGGGCGGGGTCAAGCGCCGCGACATCGGTCACGGAGCGCTCGCCGAGCGAGCGCTTGCGCCGATGGTGCCCTCGATCGAGGAGTTCCCGTACACGATCCGCGTGGTCTCGGACATCCTCGAGTCAAACGGCTCCTCCTCGATGGCCTCCGTCTGCGGATCCTCGCTCTCGCTGATGGACGCGGGCGTGCCGATCAAGCGACCGGTCGCGGGTATCGCGATGGGCCTGATCAAGGAGGGCGATGACTACGTCGTCCTGACCGACATCGCCGGCGTCGAGGACCACCTGGGAGACATGGACTTCAAGGTCGCCGGCACCGAGCGCGGGATCACGGCGCTGCAGATGGACATCAAGATCACAGGCGTGACGTTCGACATCCTGCGCGACGCGCTCTCGCGGGCGCACGAGGCACGGACGTTCATCCTCGGCAAGATGGCCGACATCATCCAGACCCCGCGCGAGCAGCTCAGCCAGTTCGCGCCGCGCATTCAGACGATCCAGATCGACCCCTCGCAGATCGGCATGCTGATCGGCAAGGGCGGGGAAACCATCAGAGGCCTCTCGGAGGAGTATGAGTCACAGATCGACGTCAACGACGACGGCCAGGTGCTGGTCTACTCCGCCAACGGCGACCTCGGCGATGCGCTCGCGGAGCACATCCGGGTGATGATGAAGGAGGTCGAGGTCGGCGACGAGTACGTCGGCAAGGTCGTCAAGACGACCACCTTCGGCGCGTTCGTCGAGCTGACCAAGGGCACCGACGGGCTCCTGCACATCTCCAACGTCTCGCCCGGCGAGCGCGTGGAGAGCGTCGAGGACGTGCTCAACCGCGGCGATGAGATCAACGTGCGCGTGGTCGAGGTCGATCGCGAGCGCGGTCGCATCGGCCTGCGCCTCTCCGAGGATCCCGAGATCGCCGGCAAGTCCGTCGAGGAGCTCGCCGGCGTCACCGCCGGCGGTGGCGGCGGGGGAGGCTCAAGGCCTCCGCGCGACGGTGCCCGGCGCAACGGCCGTGAGGGCGGCGGACGCGGCGGCAGCGGCGGAGGCCCTCGGCGTGAGGGCGAGCGCGGCTCGGGCCGTCCGCGGCACGGGTCAGGGCGCGACCGTTAGCGTCCGCAGGGGCCGCGCCGGAACCGGCGCGGCCACGGGCGCCGGCCGGCACGAGATGACCGAGCACCGCACAACCACGCTCCCGGACGGTGTGCGGGTGATCACCGAGCGCATCGAGAACGTGCGCTCGGTAGCGCTCGGGTTCTGGATCGGCACGGGCTCAGCGATGGAGTCCGATGCGCAGGCCGGGACCAGCCACCTGCTGGAGCACATGCTGTTTCGCGGCACCCAGCGCTATCGCTCGCACGAGATCGACGAGATCTTCGACGCGATGGGCGCCGAAATCAACGCCGGAACCGATCGCGAAAGCACCTCGCTGTACACGCGCGTAATGGACCGCCATCTCGAGCGCGCCTTCGACGTCGCCGCCGAGATGGTCTGGCAGCCGCGCTTCGAATCGCTCGAGGCCGAGCGCGAGGTCGTGCTGGAGGAGATCGCCATGTACGAGGACGACCCCCAGGATCGCGTCTTCGACGCGCTCGGCGAGGCCGTCTTCGGAGCCCACCCACTTGGGCGCGCCGTGATCGGCACCGCCGCCGTCGTCGGCGCCGTCACCCAGGAGCAGCTGCGCGCCTTCCACGACGAGCGCTACGCACCCGAGCGGATTGTGATCGCGGCCGCCGGCTCGCTCGAGCACGACGCGCTCGTCGAGCTCGCGCTCGCCGCAACGCGCGAGAACGACGCCGGCACGACGCGCGAGACGGGCGCCGGGAATCGCGCGCGGGAAGCGGGGGATGGCAAAGATCGTCCCACTCGCGCGCCTTCCGCTCACAGCGAGGAGCCCGAGTTCGAGCGCCGCGTGCGGTTTCTGCGCAAAGACACCGAGCAGTACCACGTGTGCCTGGGCGGGCGCGGCATCTCCCGCCACGACGAGCGCCGCTTCGCGCTGCGCGTGCTCGAAGGAGTGCTCGGGGGCACCTCCTCCTCGAGGCTCTTCCAAGAGGTGCGCGAGCGCCGGGGGCTGGCCTACTCGGTGTTCAGCTTCTCGAGCCAATACGCCGAGACCGGGGAGGTCGGGTTGTATGTGGGCACCCGTCCGGACAACCTGACGGAGGCTCTGGCGACGATCGCAGCCGAGCTCGAACGCGTGGTCGAAGACCCCGCGAGCCCGCAGGAGCTCGAGCGCTCGCGCGAGAACCTCAAGGGCCGCGTCGCCCTCTCGCTGGAGTCCACGACCGCACGCATGAACCGGCTGGGATCGGCGCTGCTCGGCGACATGCCGATCTACTCGGTCGATGAGATCGTCGACCGGATCGACGCCGTGACGATCGATGACCTGCGCGAGCTGGCGCGCGAGCTGTTCACGCCCGAAACGCTCTCGGCCGCGGGCGTCGGCGCCGACGAGGGTACCTTCACGCGCGCGCTCGCCCCGCTGCAGAAGGTGGCGGCGTGATCAGAGTCGCAGTGGCGGGGGCCGCCGGGAAGATGGGCGCGACCGTGTGCGCCGCCGTTGAGGGCGCCGCCGACATGGAGCTCGTGGGGCGCGCCGACCCGCTGCTCGATACCTCGCTCGCCGACGTGCTCCCCGACGCCGAGGTCCTCGTCGACTTCACCCGCCCGGACACCGCCCTCGAGAACGCGCTGGAGTGCATACGCGCCGGGGTGCACGTCGTGATCGGCACCACCGGCTTTGACATCAAGCCTCTGAGGGCCGCCCGCACACCCGACGAAATGCCGCAGGCGAACGTGCTGATCGCGCCGAACTTCGCAATCGGCGCGGTGCTGATGATGCGCTTCGCCGCCCAGGCCGCCGGCCACATGGCCCGCGCGGAGATCGTCGAGCTCCACCACGATCAGAAGCTCGACGCGCCCAGCGGGACCGCCAAGCTCACAGCACAACTGATGGCTGAGGCAAGCGGTGGGACCGAGCCGCCGATCCACTCCGTGCGCCTGCCGGGACTCGTGGCCCACCAAGAGGTCATCCTCGGCGACATCGGCCAGACGCTCTCCATCCGCCACGACACCACCGGGCGCGAGTCGTTCATGCCCGGAGTGCTGCTCGCGGTGCGCCGCGTCGCCTCGCTGACAGAGAGCCCCACGATCGGGCTGGAGCACCTCCTCTTCTGAGGCGCCCCCACATGGAATACTGCCACGCATGAACCTCGGCGCCATCCTCACGGCGATCGTCACGCCCTTCGACGCCCGGCAGCGCGTCGACGAGGACGCCTTCGTGGCACTCATGGCCCATCTCGCCCGAAACGGCTCCGACGGGTTCGTCGTCGCCGGCACCACCGGCGAGGCCTCGACGATGTCAGACGAGGAGCACCTCGGCCTGATCGAGCTCGCCGCGCGCGAGCGCCCGCCCGGCACGAGCATCGTCGCCGGCACCGGCACCAACGACACCCGCCACGCGGTGCTCTTGACCGAACGCGCCACCGAGCTCGGTGCGGACGCACAGCTGAGCGTGACCCCCTACTACAACCGTCCCAGCCCGCTCGGCCTCAAGCGCCACTACGAAGCGATCGCCAAGGCTACCGACCGGCCGATCCTGCTCTACAACATCCCCTCGCGCACCGGCACCAACATCGCACCCGATCTGCTCGCCGAGCTCGCGCAGATCGAGCACATCGACGGCGTCAAGCAGTCCAACCCTGCCGAGCTGCAACCGATCGACGGTCTCACCCTCTACACCGGCGATGACGCCACCTTCGCGCGCACCCTCGACATGGGCGGCGCCGGGGGCATCTCGGTCGCCAGCCACATCGTCGGGCCGCAGATGCGACGTATGGTGCAGGAGCCAGAGCATCGCCACGAGATCGACGCCTCGCTGCGCGACGTCTACGAGACACTGTTCATGACTTCCTCGCCGACCTGCACGAAGGCCGCGCTGAACCTGCTCGGCCTGAACGCCGGCACCACACGCCTGCCGATCGTCGACGCCACCGACGAGGAGACCGCAGCCGTGCGCGCAATGCTCAACCGTCACGGCCTACTGACTGGTGCGCACGCGTGAGTCAGACGTTGCGCGTCCTGCCCCTCGGAGGTCTGGGGGAGATCGGCAAGAACATGACCGTCGTCGAGCACGACGACCGCATCGTGGTCATCGACGTCGGCCTGCGCTTTCCCACCCCCGAGATGGTCGGGATCGACCTGGTGCTGCCCGATTTCAGCTACCTGCGTGAGCGTGCCCGCGACATCGAGGCGATCGTCATCACGCACGGGCACGAGGATCACCTCGGCGCGCTGCCCTGGGTGCTACGCGAGCTGGGGGCTCAGGGCGCCACGCCGCCCGTCTATGGAGGGCCGCTGACGCTCGCGATGGCCCGCTCCAAGCTCGAGGAGCACAAGCTCAAGGACGTCGAGCTGCAGGACGTCGCCCCGGGCGAGTCGCTCGAGCTGGGGCCCTTCGAGCTGGAGCTGATCCACATGACCCACTCGATCCCCGACTCCTCCGCCGTGGCGCTCGGCACCGAGCTCGGCACGGTGCTGATCACCGGCGACTACAAGTTCGACCAGACGCCCGTGGACGGCGCGCCGGCCGACGTCTCGCGCCTGGCCGAGCTTGGGCGCGAAGGCGTGCTCTTGCTGTGCGGGGACTCCACGAACGTCGACCGGTCCGGCTTCTCCCCCTCGGAGTCCGGTGTCGGACCGCACCTGGAGGAGGCCTTCGCGCGCTGCGAGGGCCGGATCGTCGTCACGAGCTTCGCCTCCAACATCCACCGTGTGCAGCAGGTCGTCGACGCGGCCGCCGCCCTGGACCGCAAGGTCGCGCTGGTCGGGCGCTCGATGCGCAAGAACGTCACCATCGGGCGCCGGCTCGGCCACATCGAGGTGCCCGACGGGATGCTCGTGGGACCGCGCGAGATCGAAGACTTCCCCGACGAGCGCGTCGTGATCGTCTCTACCGGCTCTCAGGGAGAGCCGCTGAGCGCACTGCGACGGATGGCCTACCGCGACCATCCCCAAGTGCAACTGCGCGGCGGCGACACGGTCGTCTTCAGTGCCACCCCCGTCCCCGGCAACGAGCGCGCCGTCAACGAGACCATCGACCGGCTCTACCACATCGGCTGTGACGTCATCACCCCTGCCGACGCGCCCGTGCACGCCTCCGGGCACGGCTACGCCGAGGAGGTCAAGCTAATGCTCAACCTCGTCAAGCCCCACTACGTAATGCCCTTCCATGGCGACTTCAAGCGCCTGCGCCTGCACGCCCAGCTCGCCGAGGCCGTCGGCGTGCCGCCCGAGGACATATTCCAGGGCGACAACGGCCTGCCTTTGGACATCGACGCGCGCGGCGCCCGCTTCGGCTCGCGCGAGCAGTCGGGGATGGTGTTCGTCGACGGCGTCGAGATCGGCGACATGGCCGACGTGGCCCTGCGCGACCGGCGGATGCTCTCCGCCGACGGCATCTTCATCGTCGTGGCCACGATCGCCGAGCAGGACGGGCGCTCGGTCGCCGACCCCGAGGTGATCTTCCGCGGCGTGCCCTTCCGCGACCAGGCCGACGACCTCGTGGGGGAGATCCGCGCGACCGTCGAAGGCTCGCTGCTGCGCGCCGCCGGAGAGGAGATCCGCGAGGTTGACCTGCTCCAGCAGGTGCTCCACGACGACCTCGCCAAGCTCGTCTACGACCGGCTCAAGCGGCGGCCGATGGTTCTCCCTGTGGTTGTGGAGGTCTGACCGCCTCCGTCGAGGCCGGCAGCTCGACCACGAAGCGCGCGCCGTGGGGATCGTGGGTCTCCAGGCGCACCGACCCACCGTGCGAATCTGCCACGGCCTGCACGATCGCCAGGCCCAGGCCGAAGGAGCCGCCGCGATCGCCCGCGCCGCGGACGAAGCGCTCGAACAGGGTTGGCGCCAGATCCGCCGGCACTCCCGGGCCGTCGTCCTCGACGACCAGCCGCGCCCGTTCGCCGAGCAGGCGCGTCGAGACGCGGATCTCGCTGCCGGGCGGGGTGTGACGCAGCGCGTTCTCGATCAGGTTGATCGTCAAACGGTGAAGCTCGTCACGCGCGCCTTCCACGGGCGCCGCGTGCACATCCAGCTCGATGTCGTGGGCGTCACTCACCGGACCCAGCTCGCCCGCGGCCTCGACCACGATCTGGGCGAGGTCGCACGGCTCGTGGGGGACCACGCGGCCGACGTCGGTGCGCGCCAGCAGCAGCAGGTCGGCCACCAGGCGGCGCATCCGCCTGGAGGAGCGCAGCGCCGAGCGGGCGGCGTCGCCCTCGTCGCCGTGCAGCGATTCCGCGAGCAGCTCGAGGTTCGCGAGCACGCTCGTCAACGGTGTGCGCAACTCGTGCGACGCGTCGGCGACGAAGCGCCGCTGACGCGCGAGCATCGCCTCCGTCTCCCCGCGCGCAGCATCGAGCTCGCGGAGCATTCCCTCCAACGTACGCGCCAGCTCACCGACCTCGTCGTCGGCCTGCGGCTGAGGCACGCTGCGCGAAGGGTCGCGGGTACGCGCAATCTGCTCCGCCGTGGCCGTCAGCTCCGCGATCGGAGCCATCGCACGACGGGCGATCGCGACCCCCGCGAGCAGCGCGAAGGCGGCCCCGGCGAACACCCCGAGCAACAGGAACAGCTCCACGCGGGCGATCGTCGCGTTCGTATCGGCGACCGAGCGTCCGTACTGGATGACCACGCGCCCGATCGGCTCGCCGCTGCCGGCGATGCCGATCGTCGCGGGCAGGCTGATCACGCGGTAGCCGGCGACCGTGTGGGGATCGTCGGAGGGCGCACCCGAGATTGGGCACGTTCGAAGGCGCCTGTTCGACGGTCACGCCCCCGAGGGTCAGCACGCGAATGACGGCACTGTGTGGCGGTGTCACGAGATCCTCGAGCGGCGGAACGATCGATTCGATCTTGTACGTCGTGGGATTGACCCTGATGCTCAGCTGCTTCGGGAGCTGCTGCGCGGTCGTTTCGACCTCGCGGTTGAAGTCCGAGCGGATACGTCTGACCGTGAGCGAGCCGATCGCGACGGCGAACGCGCACAGGATCGTGAACGTCAGCAGCGCGGACACGCCCGCCAGTCGAGTGCGGATCGGAACGCGGTCGAACGCTGCCGTCAGACGGCTGAAGAAATGCTGCGGCGCAGGCGATGGCTCCAGGGCCGCGGGCTCAGGCTCTGAGGACGTAGCCCGCTCCTCTGATCGTGTGCAACAAGCGGGGGGCGCCCTCGGCCTCGAGCTTGCGGCGTAGGTTCGAGACGAACACCTCGATCGTGTTCGTCGTGGAGAACGGGTCATAGCCCCAGACCTCGTCCAGCAGTCGCTGCCGGGAGATCACGATCCGCTCGTTTCGCATCAGGTACTCCAGCAGCTCGAACTCGCGCTGGGTGAGATCGATCGAGCGCTCACCGCGGATCACCTCGTGGGTGTCCGCGTTCAAGGACAGGTCGGATACGCGCAGCGGCGCCGAGCCGCGCGGAGGGCGACGGCGCAGCAGCGCGCGCATGCGCGCCAGCAGCTCCTGACGCTCGAAGGGCTTGACCAGGTAGTCGTCGGCGCCGGAGTCCAAGCCCTCCACACGCGACTCCAGCGCGTCGCGGGCCGTGAGGATCAAGATCGGCACGTCGTCCTCGGCGCGCAGACTGCGTGCGACCTCCAAACCGTCGAGCCCGGGCAGGCCGAGGTCGAGGATCACGAGGTCGGGCGCGAACGCACGACCGTGCTCCAGCGCGGTCGGACCGTCGGGCGCCGCACGCACCTCGTAGCCCTCCATCCGCAACGAGCGCTGCAGGGCCTGCGCGATGTCCTCGTCGTCCTCGACGACCAACACTCTTGGGGCACGGGCAAAATCGTTCATCAGCAGGGTTCTTTATCTAGCGGGACGCGCTAAAGCGATGGTAAGGGTTCGAGGCGGATCGCCATGGCTCTCCCCATGGGAACCCGCGGGCCCGGCGGACAGAGCCATAGGCAGGTTATGGCGCGCGCGCGTCGAAGTTGCGCGGGATGAGTACGACCAGCAAGCGCTCGCTCGACGACCACGCGCAGAACGACGGCGAAGAGACCCGCCGCGAAAGCGAGAGCACGGACGACGCGCGGACGCTCGTCCCGACGAGGTCGCGGCTCGGCGGGACCCACCTTGCGCGAGCAGCTGGCACGACTGTGGCCGTCGCCGCTGTCAGAGCTCGATCAGCGCCACCTCGACATGCTCGGATTCGCGACCATCGCCGTCGGCGTGTTCATGGGCTTCGTCCTGTACGGCGGCTGGAACGGCGGGCGCATCGGGCAGGGATTCGCCGAAGGGCTCGGCTGGTGCGTGGGCGAAGCCAAGGTGTTCGCACCGATCGCGCTGGTCGCCGGCGGCGGCGCGCTGCTCGCACGACCGGCCTGGCCGCAGATGCGTCCTTTGCGCGCGGGCGCGACCTGCCTCGCCGCGGCGATGACGATGGGTCTCGCGGCGAACACACTCGGCGTCAGCTCGAGCGCCGAACCGAACACCGGCGAATCGTCGTGGTCGAATGTTTTCGTGCAGGCCCACGGCGGCGTCATCGGTGAGGCCCTCTACCAGGTGACCCACCGGCTGGTGCAAGACGTGGGCGTGGACCTGCTGATCGTCGTGTTGCTGTTTGTCGGAGTAACATTGCTGACGGGCGCCTCGCCCGCAGGGGTGTTGCGCTCGATCGCGGGATGGGCGGCGACATGCCACGAAGACCGCAATCGAACGGCTGCGAGCATGGAGGCACTCGCGACGGGCCATAGCCGGCGGCGACGGGGTCGCGGGTGGGGCAGGAGAGGGCTTCTCTCACATTACGCCTCCCGCCGCCGGCTATGACCCGTCGCAGATGAGCCCTCCCGAGCCCGCCCCGGAAGAGCTGATCGTCCGCGCCACGCACGTCGAGGCCCCCTCACGCGACGGCGTGGGAATCGACGAAGATCCCGCTTCAGGAGCCGCACCCGGGAGAGGGCGAGGAGATCCATGCCGCGCGCGTCTCCGAAGCAGAGCAGGATCTCGCGGGCGAAGCCGACCGGGACCCTGAGGAGGAGGCGATCCCAGGTGTCGCCCATACCGATCCGGACACGCTGACGCCGCAGGGTCGCTACCGCGACAGCGTTACCGAAGACCCGGAGTTCGTGTGGGAGATGCCCGATGCCGGCAGGCTGCTCACGCGCTCCACCGGAGAGCAGTCACGGCCGGACACGGCCGGGCAGGAGCGCACGGCCACCAGCCTCGTCGAGGCGCTCGGCCATTTCGGCGTGCAGGCGAAGGTGATCGGGACCGTCGCCGGACCGCACATCACCCGCTACGAGCTGCGCCTGGCGCCCGGTACGAAGGTCGCGAAGGTCGCCCAGCTGAAGGACGATCTGGCCTATGCGCTGGCGGCGACCGACATCAGGATCCTCGCGCCGATCCCGGGCAAGCAGGCGGTCGGCGTGGAGGTTCCGAACGCGCGTCGGAAGATCGTGCGCCTCGGCGATGTCTTCCAGCAACCGCCGAAGGACTGGTCGCCGCTGACGGTCTGGCTCGGCAAGGACGTCGCCGGCAAGGCGATCGGCGCCGATCTGGCGAAGATGCCGCACCTGCTCGTGGCCGGAACGACCGGCGCGGGGAAGTCGGGCGCGATCAACGCGATGCTCTGCAGCGTCCTGCTTGCGCGCCAGCCCGCACGAGCTGCGTCTGGTGCTGGTCGATCCCAAGCAGGTGGAGCTCAACCACTACGAGTCGATCCCGCATCTGCTCGACACCCGTGATCACGAGCCCCCGGATGGCGGCCAACGCGTCTGCAGAACCTCGTCAAGGAGATGGAGCAGCGTTACGGGATCATGTCGCTGGCGCGCACGCGCAGCCTGCTCGAGCTGAACAAGGCGCGAGCGAAGCGCGACGAAGCGCCGCTGCCCTACATCCTGTGCGTGATCGACGAGCTCGCGGACCTGATGATGGTCGCGCCCGCCGACGTCGAGGACTCGATCATCCGCCTCGCCCAGAAGGCGCGCGCCGTCGGCATCCATCTCGTGCTGGCGACGCAGAGCCCACGCGTGGACGTGATCACCGGGATGATCAAGGCCAACGTGCCTTCGCGAATCGCCTTCGCGGTCTCCAGCCAGACTGACTCGCGCGTGATCCTCGACCAGAACGGAGCCGAGTCGCTGCTGGGACAGGGCGACATGCTGTTCAGCCCCGTCGGCAGCTCGCGCCTGCAGCGCATCCAGGGCGCCTACATCGACGAGGGCCAGATCGCGAAGCTGACCGAGCTGTGGCGCAAACAAGGCGAGCCCGAGTTGCGCGAGGAGCTCTTGGAAGAGGTCGAGCCCTCCGAGCCCGAGGGCGGCGGCCAGGACGAGTTCGACCCCGACGAGGACCCGTTGCTAAAGGACGCGATCGCGCTCGTCGCCGAAATGGGAACCGCTTCGACCTCGATGTTGCAGCGCCGGCTGCGATTGGGGTACACGCGCGCCGGTAGGCTGATCGACATGCTCGAGCGTCGCGGCGTGATCTCCGGGTACGAGGGATCCAAGCCCCGTCAGGTGCTCGTCAGCGAGGCCGACCTACCGCGAGTGTTGGCATCGTTGGAATCCTCCTCGACGCCGGCGCCTACGCCCGTGGAGCTGTGAGCGGTGCACGAATGCGTGCTGGAAAACGTGTAAAAGGCCCAACCCTCTAGCCTTCACGCGGTATGCCCGAGATCGGCGAGACGTTGCGCGAGGCGCGGATGCGCGAGCGGATCGACGTGTCCGAGATCGAGGCGCAGACGAAGATTCGAGCGAAGTACCTGCGGGCGCTGGAGAACGAAGAGTGGGACCTGCTGCCGGGACCGACCTTCGTGAAGAGCTTCCTGCGCACCTACGCGGCCGCGCTGGGACTGGACGGGAAGGCGCTGGTGGAGGAATACCGGCTGCACTACGAGCGCCCGAGCGAGCCACCGGAGCCGATCGTGTCCAGTCCACGGAAAGTCCGCGTTCCTCGCGGTTCGAGCACCGGGGGCGGTCCGTCGCGGGGATATCTGGCGCTCGTGGGAATCGTCGGCGTCGTGATCGTGCTGTTGATCGTAGGATTGATCTCCGACGGCGGCAAGGGCAAATCGACTGCCGGCACGAGCACACAAGCCGATACGACGGCAAAGCACCGGGCGACACACGACGGTGGCGCCCATCGAGAGAGCGGGACATCGACCACCGCGACCTCCGTGGTCGCGCTCTCACTGCGCGCGACCGGGACCGTGTACGTCTGCCTGATCGGTGAAGGCGGCAAGCGCCTGATCAACGGCCAGACGCTCGAAGCGGGAACGCGAACGCCCACCTTTCACGCCAAGCGGTTCGAGCTCACGCTCGGCAACAACGCCGTCGCGCTCGCCATCGACGGCACCCCGCGAACGGTGCCTGCGAGCAGTGGCGCGATCGGCTACACGATCACCAAGGCCGGCCGCAGGACGCTGGCCGAAGGGCATCTGCCCACCTGCACATGAGCGTGCGGGCCGCGATAGTGGTGACGGGCACCGAGGTGCTGGACGGTCGCGTGCGCGACCGTAACGGCCCGTGGCTCGCCGAGCGACTGCGTGAGCTGGGGGTGGATCTCGCCTATCTGACGATCGTCGGCGACCGACCGGATGACATGCAGCGCGCGCTCGAGCACGCGGCCGCCCAGGAGATCGACCTGGTCCTCACGAGCGGCGGGCTGGGGCCGACCGCCGACGATCTCACCGCCGAGGTCGTGGGCCGCTTTCAGGGCCGTGAGCCGGTCCTTGACGAGGCGCTCGCGGAGCGCATCGAAACGATCGTCGCGACCTCTGCTCACGCGCTGGCCCAACATCGACCCCGAGGCGATCAGAACAGGCACGCGCAAGCAGGCGACGGTGCCACGCGGCGCCACCGTGCTCGAGCCGGTCGGCACCGCCCCGGGACTGGTGGTGGCGCCGGGCCTGCCCATCGGCGGGCCGACCGTGATCGTTCTGCCGGGCCCGCCACGCGAGTTGCAGCCGATGTGGAGCGCGGCGATCCAGACACGTGCGCTGCGTGAGGCGATCGTCGGCGCGACGGTCTACGAGCAGCGGACACTGCGCCTGTTCGGCATCCCCGAGTCGGAGATCGCCGAGACCCTGCGCCATGCCGAAGCGGAGGGGATCGAGCTTTCCAAGCTAGAGGTCACCACCTGCTTGAAACGCGGCGAGATCGAGGTCGTGACCCGCTACGAGCCCGACGCCGCAGACGTGTACGAGCAGCTGAAGCGGCTGATCTCCGAGCGCCACCACGACACGCTGTTCTCGAGCGACGGCGACACGATCGACATGCAGGTGGCGAAGCTGTTGCGCGAGCACCGCCTCACGATCGCCGCCGCGGAGTCGTGCACCGGTGGAGAGCTGACCTCGCGGCTGACCGGACCTGCGGGCGCCTCGGAGTACGTGAAGGGGGGTGTGGTCGTCTACGCCAACGATGCCAAGACCGCGCTCGCCGGTGTCGAGCCGGGACTGATCGAGGAGCACGGAGCGGTCTCCGAGCCGGTCGCCCGCGCGCTCGCGCAGGGCGTGCGCGAGCAAATCGGCTCGGACATCGGAGTGGGCGTCACCGGTGTGGCCGGCCCGGGTGGAGGTACCGAGCAAAAGCCCGTCGGGCTCGTGTGGCTGAGCGTCTCAGGTCCTCACGGCTCGATCACCCGCTCGGTGAACCTCCCCGGCGCACGTGCGGACATACGGGACCGTGCGACCACCGTGGCGCTGCACATGACCAGGCGAGCGCTCTTGGGAGAGAGCGACGGCTGAGGACAGATGCGCGAGGCCCCGAGCGCGCGCCTGTTCGTGGCGGTGGACCCGCCGGTGCAAGTCTGCGAGGAGCTGGCCGCCTGGGCCCCGAGCGCGCTGCGGGAAGCGGGCGTCATCGGCGGCAAGACCTCCTCCGTGCGCGTGCTCGACCCCGAGCTGCTGCACGTCACGCTGTGCTTCCTTGGGAATCGTCCCGTCGAGCAGATCGCGATCATCGGCGAGGCGCTGCAAGAGTGCGCGAGCGGGGTCGGCAAGCTCGAGATCGGAGCGCCGCTGTGGCTGCCACCGCGCCGTCCGCGCACGCTCGCGGTCGAGGTGCGCGACGATCCCGACGGGGGACTTGCCGCTCTGCACGAGCTGCTCGTGCCGGCGCTCGCGCGCGCGTGCGGATACGAGCAGGAGCGCCGACGTTTCCGCGCGCACGTCACGCTCGCACGCTTGCGCGAGAGTCATCGCGGACGGGCCGGCGAGCGCGCGCTGCCGCCGACGCCGGCGCTCTCCTTCACGCCCGCCGAGCTCGTCCTGTACCGCTCGTGGCTCTCGCCCGACGGCGCGTCCTACGAGGCGCTCGCCAGACACACGCTCATCCCGTCATGACCGCGGCGAGGTCGCCGCCCGAGCGAGCGCTCGGTGCGAGTCCCCGGCGAAGCTCAGCTTTCTTCTTCGCCGCTCGCTTCGACCTGTTCGGGTTCGCACACCAGCGTCGAGCCGTCGTCGGCGACGACCGGAGCGAAGCCTTCCTGGCAACCCGGTTCGCCGCCACCGGCACAGGCGAAGGTCCCTTCTTCGTCGAGGGTCGCGTTCACGCCGTCAGAGCAGGTCGTGCCGGGAGATGCGGCGGGCGCCGGAGTCGGGGGGGTCTGAGCTTTGCCCTGGACCGGAGCATGGCGACTGCCGGTCGCGTGCTTGCTGTGGGCTTCGGTCTTCTCCCTGCGCTTGTGACCCTTCGCGGGCGAGCAGGCGTGCGAGCCTCGCTTGGGGTGAGCGGCGGCGCAGGCGGCCTTGTGGGCGCGAGCGCCGTGCGAGTTGGTGCGAGCTCTGCGCGCGTGCGTGGCAACCGCGTACGTGCGAGCGCTCGACCGGTGAGTCTGGGCGCTCGCCGAGGGCACCGCGCAGACCGCGAACGCCAGCGCCGTCGCCGTGAGCGCAAACGCACTCGATCCACGCAGCCGTGCGCAGGCGCTCGAGAGATATGTGGCGAAGAACTGACGAGTCATCGTGGTCAACTCCTGAGAGACGGACGTGTAAGCCCGCGGGCTGTGCGATGGAGGGCTGGAGTGGCAATCTCCGATCGTCCGCGCGCCCGGCGAGCACGAGCGCAAGTGCCGAGATTTGGACGAACGGACCTCGCAGCAGAGGCGAACAGACGTTCCGTCCGAAGCGCTCCGTAACTTCCTCAGTCCATCTCGACCGGAGGAGCCCGACCATGCCCGTGAACGAAGAGGAGAAGGCCGCCAAGGCACGCGACGCAGCCCTGAAGGGCGCGCTCACCCAGATCGAGCGCGAGTTCGGCAAGGGCACGGTCATGCGCATGGGCGACGAGGGCGCGCAGGTGCGCGTCGACGTGATCCCCACGGGCGCGCTGTCGCTCGACCTGGCGCTCGGCGTCGGCGGGGTGCCCAAGGGCCGCATCGTCGAGGTCTTCGGCCCGGAGTCCTCGGGCAAGACGACGCTGATCTATCACGTGCTGGCGGAGGCGCAGAAGCTGGGCGGAGTGTGCGCGTTCATCGACGCCGAGCATGCGATGGACCCGCTGTACGCGCAGGAGATCGGCGTGGACATCGACGAGTTGCTCGTCTCCCAGCCCGACTACGGCGAGCAGGGGCTGGAGATCGCCGACATGCTCGTGCGCTCCGGCGCCGTCGACGTGGTCGCGATCGACTCGGTCGCCGCGCTCACGCCGCGCAAGGAGCTCGAGGGTCAGATGGACGACATGAGCGTGGGCGAGCAGGCGCGGATGATGTCCAAGGCGATGCGCAAGCTCGCGGGCAACCTCAACCGTACGCAAACGCTCTGCATCCTCACCAACCAGATCCGCGAAAAGGTCGGCGTCATGTTCGGCTCACCCGAGACTCAGCCGGGCGGACGGGCGCTGAAGTTCTACGCTTCACAGCGTCTTGACATCAGGCGGATAGAGACGCTCAAGGACGGCACCGAGGCCGTGGGCAACCGCGTGCGCGTGAAGGTCGTCAAGAACAAGTGCGCCGCGCCGTTCAGGCAGGCCGAGTTCGACATCGAGTTCGGCAAAGGCATCTCGACCTCGGGATGCCTGCTCGATCTGGGGATCGAGCACAACATCCTGTCCAAGTCCGGGTCGTTCTTCTCCTACGGCGAGGATCGTCTCGGTCAGGGCCGCGCCGCCGCGAAGGCCCACCTCGATGCCAATCCGGCGGTATCGAAGGAGATCGAGCAGAAGATCTACGCGGCGCTCGGCATCGGCCGCGAGCACGTGACCCCAATCGACAGAGACAAGGACGTCCCGCCGGTGGCGATCGTGGAGGACCCACCTGCGGTCGTGGCGGCCGCGTGATCGGGAGGCTAAGGCCGTTTGCCGGCGAGGGTCATCGCGGCGCCGATTATCAAGAAGATCAGCAGCACGACGAGCGCGGCGACGAGCAGCCCTCCCGGGCCCGGTACGGCTGACAGCGCCGCGAAGAAGGCCAGAACGCCGATGAGTGTCGGCAAGCCGAGCCACTTGGGTCCCTGTCGGCGATCCACGCTGACAAGAGTAACGCTCGGCGCCGGTAGGCTGTTTTCATGAAGCGCTACCACCTGACGACGTTCGGCTGCCAGATGAACGAGCACGACTCCGAGCGGATGAAGGGGATGCTCGAGTCCTTGGGCTACGTCGAGGCGCCCGAACGCGGCGAGGCGGATCTGATCCTGTTCAACACGTGCTCGATCCGCGAGACGGCCGACAGCCGCTTCATCGCGCATCTCGGCGAGGCCAAACGCCTCAAGGGCGAACGGCCGGAGCGGGTGGTGGGCGTGGGCGGCTGCTGGGCGCAGTCGGTGAAGGAGGAGGTGTTCGAGCGCTTCCCGTTCGTGGATGTGGCGTTCGGCCCGGGGCAGATGCACAAGCTCGCGGAGTTCCTGACGAGCGACTCGTTGACGGCGCAGGGGTATTTCGAGTTCGAGGGCTTCACGGGTCATCTGCCGGCACGCCGCGCGCGGGCGTTTCAGGGCTGGATGCAGATCAGCGTGGGGTGCAACTGCGCGTGCTCGTACTGCATCGTGCCATCGACGCGGGGACGCGAGGTCTCGCGTCCGTTCGACGAGTTGCTGGTCGAGGCGCGGACGATGGCGAGCGAGGGCGTGCGCGAGGTGACGTTGCTGGGACAGAACGTGAACTCCTACGGGCGCGACCTGAGGCCGCAGCGTGCGACGTTCGCGCAGCTGCTCGAGCAGATCGACGCGATCGAGGGGATCGAGCGCATCCGCTACACGAGTCCCCACCCGAAGGACATGCGCGAGGACGTGATCCGCGCGCATGCGGAGCTTGCGAGCGTGTGCGAGCACATCCATCTGCCGCTGCAGTCGGGCTCGAGCAGGATCTTGAAGGCCATGCGGCGCACCTACGATCGCGAGCGCTACCTGGACCGGGTGGCGCTGATCCGCGAGCACGTGCCCGACGCGGCGCTGACCACGGACATCATCGTAGGCTTCCCTGGAGAGAGCGAGGAGGACTTCGCGCAGACGCTAGAGGTCGTGGAGCAGGTCTCCTACGACGGCGCCTTCACATTCGTGTTCTCCGCGCGTCGCGGCACCGAGGCGGCGGCGATGAGCGAGGGGCTCGTGCCCCACCCGGTGAAGGTCGAGCGGATGGGACGGCTCGTGGAGGCGGTCAAGCGCAATGCGCACGAGCGCGCGCAGCGATTTGTCGGGCGAACGCTCGAGGTGCTGGTCGAAGGGACCTCGCGCACCGATCCCGAGCGCCTGCGGGGGCGCACGCGACACAACAAGGTGGTGAACTTCGCGGGGCTGGCGCAGCCGGGTGAGCTGACGCAGGTTCGGATCGACTCCGCCACCAGCCAAACTCTCGCCGGCGAGGAGTCATTGTTGGCGCGCGTGGGCGGCTGAGCGCCGGGCGGACAGCCGCGCCTGTCCTTGTCCCTGTCCGCAACATGCGGGCCCGCGTGGGCGCGGAATCGCCCGCGCCCACGCCGTGATGGCCCGATTCTGGTGCTGGGAGCTACTGGTAGCGGGCGCCGGGCGGCGGGCCCGGAGGACCGCTGGCGCCCGCGTTTGGTGCCCCGGACGGACCGGTGGTTCCGGAGCCCGAACCGGACCTCGAGGAGCCCATGTTCGGGCACGGTCGTTTGCCGCCGGAGCCCGATTTGGACTGCGAGCCCGGAGAGCCCGACTGCCCCTGTCCTTGGTGGGACGACGTCGTGGGGGTTGTCGTGCTCGGCGGGGACGTGGTGCCGGTGGAACCGGTCGCACCGGTTGAGCCGGCGGGTGCGGCCGCGGCGCCGGCGATGCCGGCGACGGCCCCTCCGGTGGCCAAGGCGCCGGCGACCATCGTGGCGCCGAGCATTTTCGAGATGTGCATTTGGTCAAACCTCCTGGGTGGGAATCGAGAGGACTGCTTGTGTGCGAGCAATCGTCCACCCGGGCGCTAAGCGGACCCGTAGGCGCAGGTAAGGCTTGGGGCAGGGGTGTGTAGGAGGTCCGTAAGGAGGCCGTCTCAGCGCTTTGTGCGCTGACCGGCCTCGATCTCTTTGGCAATGCCCTCGGAGCCCAGGCGCCGGGCGACGCGCGAGGCGAACTCGGGGGCGATCCCGGCGAAGGTGGCTCCGGCGCGGATCGTCAACGGGGCTACGTCGACCTCGGCGCGGTTGCGCTCGATGGCGCTGAGCACGGCGCGGGCGACGTCCTCGGGAGAGGAGGTGCCGACGCCGGTCGGAAGCTTGACTTCGGCCTCGGCAAACATGCCGGCGTCGCGGATGAAGCCGGGGAAGACGGCGGAGACACCGACGCCGCTGCCGTGCAGATCGGCGCGCAGGGCCGAGGCGAAGCCGCGCAGACCGAACTTGGTGGCGTTGTAGATGCCGGTGCCGGGAGTGGCGGACTTGCCGGAGAGCGAGGACATGAACAGCAGGTGCCCGCGCGAGTGCGCGGTCATCTTCGGTACGAGCGCGTGGGCGAGGGCGATGGGCGCGCGCAGGTTGACGTTCAGCGCGCGGTCGATCTCCTCCATGGTGAAGCTCTCGAGCCTGCCGGCGGCGGGCAGCGCGGCGTTGGCGACGAGGATGTCGATCTCGCCGGACTCGGCGA
Organism: uncultured Solirubrobacterales bacterium; assembly: GCA_963714025.1. Lineage (GTDB taxonomy): Bacteria > Actinomycetota > Thermoleophilia > Solirubrobacterales > Solirubrobacteraceae > Palsa-744. Next base: position 97,800 of record OY970221.1, on the reverse strand, counting down.
GGAGACGATCGATCTCGGAGGGCCGGCTGAGGTCGATGGCCAGGGCGCGGGAACCGTCCAGCTCGGCGGCCAGGGGCTCGAGCACGTCCAGGCGCCGGCCGGTCAGGATCAGCTTGCCGCCGCGGGCGTGCAGGGCGCGGGCGATCGCCTGCCCGATGCCGCCGGTGGCGCCGGTGAGCAGGATCGTCGAGCCGGAGATCTGCATGAGCTGAGAGCCTACGTCAATGCAGATCATTGCGCTGTTCGGGCCCACGGGGGTCGGTAAGACCGCACTCGCGCTCGCGCTCGCGCGGCGGTTGCGTGCGCGCGGAGAAGACCCGGTGGCGGTGTCGGCGGATGCGCTGCAGGTGTATGAGGGCCTGGAGACGCTGACGGGCGTGGCGAGCGCGCGCGAGCGCACCGAGCTGGAGCACCGGCTGGTGGCGTTTCTGGGGTTGCGCGAGACGTTCAGCGCAGGGCGCTATGCGAGGCTGGCGCACGCGGAGATCGACGGTCTGCTCGCCCAGGGCAGGCGTCCGATCGTGGTGGGCGGCACGGGGCTGTACCTGCGCGCGGCGTTGACGGAGCTGGACATGAGGCCACCACCTCAAGCGGGCGCGCGCGAGCACTGGCGGGCGGAGCTGGAGCGCGCAGGCGCCCCGGAGTTGCACGCGATCCTCAGCGAACGCGCGCCGGAGGTCGCACGGGAACTGAACCCGAACGATCGTCAGCGGGTGATGCGCGCCCTGGAGTTGGCCGACGCGGGCCAGCTGACGGCGCCAAATGGTGAGTCTCAACTGTGGAGCGAGGAGATGCGCCGCCCGACGGCGCTGGTCGGGTTGACGATGGAGCGGGCGGCGCTGTATGAGCGGATCGAGGCGCGCGTGGAGGAGATGCTCGCGGCGGGCGCCGAGGAGGAGGTGCGGCGCGCAGACGCTGCGGGCGCTTCTGAGACGGCGCGCAAGGCACTTGGGTTCGAGGAGCTGCTGGCGGGCGATGTGGAGGCGATGAAGCGGCGTACGCGCAACTACGCCAAGCGCCAGCTGTCGTGGATGCGCAAGCTGGGTGGGGTGAGGGTTATCGACGTCACGAGACGCCCTCCGGACGAAGTCGCGGGCGAGATCCTAGACTCCTGCGCCTGATGAATTTCGAGAAGTGGCAGGCCCTTGGCAACGACTACCTGATCCTCGAGCAGAAAGAGCTCGATCGCGTGGGATTCGTTCTGACACCGGGGCGTATCCGCAGAATCTGCAAACGTCACTTCGGCGTGGATGCCGATGGCATTCTGGTGCTGGAAGAGCCTCGGAACGAGCTAAACGTCGCGAGTTTGCGCATCTTCAATCCAGACGGCTCGGAGGCGGAGCTGTCGGGCAATGGGGCGCGCGAGGCGATCCTATATCTGCGTATGCATGGATGGACAGAGCAGAACGTCTTTTCGATAGAAACCGCAGCGGGGGAGATACGCCCGACGATCACAGGCTCCGACACATGTCGTGTAGACATGGGTCATGCGAGTCTTACATCTGCTGACTACCCGGGCGGGCATGACGACGGCAGGGGAGAACTCGTGGTGAATGGACGCTCGGAGTACTTTCAGCACGTCTCGATCGGCAACCCCCAATGCGCCATCCACGTGGAGGATGTCCAGACATTGAGAGCCCTCGACCTCGGCGCGATCGGCCCGACGATCGAAGGGCACGAGTTGTTCCCCAACCGCACGAACGTGTCCTGGTTTACGGAGGTAGACCCCCACGCTTCGTCTCGTGACGCAATCTACGCCCGAATCTTTGAGCGTGGCGTTGGCGAGACACTCTCCTCGGGCACCGGTGCCACCGGTGCTGCCGTGGCTCACTTTTTGCGAGGCGGCTCGCAATCGACACGCGTGCTGCTGGAGGGCGGGGAGCTAGTCGTCGATATGGACGAGCTGTTGCACATCAATTTGACGGGCTGGGCGCGCCCGGTGTTCGCGGGCGCGCTGAGCGAGGACTTCGAAAGGGAGCTGGATGAGACCGAGTAAGAGACTTGAGCGGATCCCGCCGTATGCGTTTGCGCAGCTGGAGGCGAAGATCGCACGCAAGCGCGGCGAAGGAGTTGATGTGATCAGCCTGGGGATCGGCGATCCGGATCGCCCGACGCCGGCGCTGGTGGTCGAGGCGATGCAGGAGGCGGTGAGCGAGGCGGGGACCCACAAATACCCGAGCAATCGCGGTCGCGAGGAGTTCAGGGGTGCGGTGCGGGACTTTTACGAGCGCCGGTTCGACGTGCGGCTGGACCCGGAGAGCGAGATCGTGCCGGCGCTGGGGGCGAAGGAGGCGATCTTCAACTTGAACCTGGCGTTCTTGGACCCGGGCGACTACGCGTTGGCGGCCGACCCGGGGTATCCGGTGTATACGGGCGGGCCGTGGCTGGCGGGTGGTGAGCCGGTGCTGATGGCGCTCGAGCCGGAGCTGGGGTTTGTGCCGGATCTGGGCGCGATCGAGGATGAGATCGCGCAGAGGGCGAAGCTGATGTTCTTGAACTACCCGAACAACCCGACGGGGGCGATCGTGCCGGAGGGGTTCTTCGAGCGCGTGGTGGAGTTCGCGCGGGCGTACGAGATCCTGGTTGTGCACGACTGCTCCTACTCGGAGATCTCCTACGAGGGGTATCGCGCGCCGTCGTTTCTGCAGACGCCGGGCGCGAAGGATGTGGGCGTGGAGGTGTTCTCGCTGTCCAAGGGCTACAACATGACCGGATGGCGTTGCGGGGCGGTGGTCGGAAACGCGCAGGCGCTTCAGACGTATTGGCGACTGAAGACGAACATCGACTCGGGGATGTTCGATGCGGTGCAGTTGGCGGGGGTGGCGGCGCTCTCGCCGGACGCGGACGCGGAGGTGGCGGCGATGAGCGAGCTGTATGTGCGTCGCCGCGACCTGGTGTGCGAGGCGCTGCGGGGGATCGGCGTGGACGTGAGGCCACCGCGCAGCACGATCTACGTGTGGGCGCCGGTGCCGGAGGGCTATGCGAGCTCGGAGGCCTACTGCGAGCACGTGCTCGAGCAGGCGGCGGTGGTGCTCTCGCCGGGCGCGATCTACGGTCCGGCGGGGGAGGGCTGGTTCAGGATCTCGCTGACGACACCGGATGAGCGGCTGCTCGAGGCGGTGAATAGGCTGGGTGCGCTCACGGGGTAGGGATGACGGGTAAGCCATAGCTCGCCCTTGCATCGATTGCCCTCGGAGCCGCTTACGACAGCTGTTGGCATTGCGCGAGCATTTGAGAACGTCCGTCCGTCCGCGCGGGCGATCTACACTGAGGGGTAGTGGAACAGACCCAGCGTGCACGTCAACGAGCCCTGTGCGTGGCTGCGCTGCCCGAAGGCGAGAGCTTGGAGGAGCTGGGGGAGCTGTTGCGGACCGCGGGTGTGGCGGTGGTGGGCGAGTTGGTGCAGCGGCGCGAGGATCCGCACCCGAACAGCTATCTCGGCTCGGGCAAGGTGCGGGAGGCGAAGGAGCTGGCGCGGGAGTGCGACGCGAATGTGATCGCCTGCGATGACGAGCTGAGCCCGCGTCAGGAGCGCAATCTGGAAGAGGCGCTGGGATTGCCGGTGATCGACCGCACGGCGATCATCCTGGACATATTCGCCGACCATGCGGCCAGCGCGGAGGGCAAGCTGCAGGTCGAGCTGGCGCAGCTGGAGTACAACCTGGCGAGGATGCGGGGCTTGTGGAGCCACCTGGAGCGTCTCGGCGGTGGAATCGGCACGAGAGGCCCGGGGGAGAGCCAGATCGAGACCGACCGCCGGCTCGCACGCGATCGGATCGCGGCGTTGCGCCGGCGCTTGGAGCAGGTCAAGGGGACGCGTGCGGTGATGCGCGCCGAGCGCGAGCGCGCGGCGTTGCCGACGGTGGCACTGGTGGGGTACACGAACGCGGGGAAGTCGACGCTCTTGAACGCGCTGACGGGCGCGGAGGTGAGCGTGCGCGACCGGCTGTTCAACACCCTGGACCCGACGGTGCGAACGTGGAGGCTGAGCGGCAGGAGGTACTTGCTGAGCGACACGGTGGGCTTCATCCGCAAGCTTCCCCATCAGCTGGTGGACGCGTTTGGGGCTACTTTGGAGGAGACCAGGCGCGCGGATCTGCTGGCGCATGTGATCGACGCGAGCGCGCCTGAGGAGGAGCGCGAGGCGATGAGGCGCTCGGTGCAGGAGACGCTCGAGGAGATCGGCGCGGATGAGAGCGCGCGGGTGCTGGTCTTCAACAAGGTCGACCTGCTGAGCGCGGAGGAGCGCGAGGAGCTCTGGGTCAGCCATCCCGAGGCGGTGCTGGTGAGCGGTGAGAGCGGCTTTGGCCTGGCGGAGCTGGGCGAGCGGATCGAGCGCGAGCTGGCGCACATGTTGCGCTCGGTGGAGCTGCTGGTGCCCTATGCGAACGGCGGCAGCCTCGCGGAGCTGCACGAGGTGGCGGGTGAGATCGCCCGCCAGGACACGCCGGAGGGCGTCAGGGTGCGGGCATTGGTGCCGGCGCGGTTCGCCGAGCGTTTCGCGAAGTTCGCGATCGTCCCCGGCTAACGATCGTCGCCGTCGCCGGAGAGGACGCCGCGCTGCTGGCGCGAGAGTAGCTTGTCGAGGTTCGCTTGGGCGATCTGGTCGAGCTCGAGGTCGAGCTCGGTGGCGAGCTGGGCGACATACCAGAGCACGTCGCCGAGCTCCTTGGACATGGCCGCGCGGCGTTCGTCGGAGACCTGGCCGGCGTCGTCGCGGATGGCCTTCTTGGCGTGCTCGGCAACCTCGCCGGCCTCACCTGAGAGCCCGAGGGCGGGATAGGCGAGCCAGGCCTCGCGCGGGTACTCGGCGGTGCGACGGGAGCGGCGCTGGTACTCGGAGAGATCCATGACCGTGGACATGGTAAGGCAGGCCAGAAACAATCATTCCCCAGGGGCAAACCCTTCGGGTAGTGTCTGGCGCATGGAGGGGTCGTTGGTGTTGCGTGGGGTGTGGTTGAGCTATCCGCGCGGGCGCCGGCACGTGGTGCGGGTGCTGATGGACGTATCGCTGGAGGTGCATCCGGGCGAGGTCGTGGCGGTGCTGGCTCAACGTGCGCAGGGCAAGACCTCGCTGCTGAGGGTCGCGGCCGGGATCGAGCGCCCGGATCGCGGCGCGGTGTCGTTTGCCGACAGGGACCTCTGGCGCTCGGCGGATGTTCGCGCCCACCGGATGTATCGCCGTCGCCGTCGCCAGCGGCCGTTGAGCGTCCCGATCGCGCTCGTTCGCCCGGGGGCGCTCGAGGTGGACGCAGCGGTGGGGGAGGGGATCGCGCTCGCGCTGGCGGGCACTCACGGCCGACGTACGGCCCGCGAGCTGGCAGAGCGGGCGCTGCGAGAGGCGGGCGCGGGGGAGTGCGCGGGGCGACGCTGGGAGGATCTGAGCGATGGCGAGCGGGCACGGGTGGCTATCGCCCAGGGGATTTCTCGAGACCCTCGGATCCTGCTCGTGGACGACCTGCTGGCGACGCTCGATCTGGGCGAGACCGAAGAGATCGCGATGCTGCTGCACGCCCTGGCGGCCGAGCGCGGATTCGGTGTGCTTATGGGAGTGGGCGACGCGCGGGCGACCAGGTGGTCGGACCGGCTGGCGACGCTCGCGGGTGGCGCGCTGACGCAGGAACCGTCCTCGCGTGCGCAGGCGCCTGATCGAGCGTATCCGAACGTGGTCGACTTTCCCGGCGGTTAGGAACGCGAAAGCGCGTGGCGAGCGTGGCTCTTCATTGATCCAAACTGTTCTTATTCGAGCATCAGTTATAGGCATTACGATTAGTTGACATGGCAAGCACTATCCAACAGTCCGAGATGTCCGCAGGCGAGATTGTGCTGGGTCTCTTGATCGAGCAGCCGGACACCTGCTACCACCTCGACAAGCGCATCGCCGAACGCTTGGGCTCGGCCCAGTTCAGCCGCGGCGCGGCGTCGAGGGCGGTGGAACGGCTGCTGGAGCGCAAACTCGTCCGCCCTGCGGATGTCGATGGGCGCCCGCAACTGCGTGCGGTGGACGGACGCAAGAAGACGGTCTATGAGACGACGCCTTCGGGGGTGGATCATTTCGAGCGCTGGTTGCGCGCCTCGACCCAGACTCCGCCGGTTCGAGAGGAGCTACACGCGAAAATCGCGCTGTGGGGCTCTGCGGAGCTGCCGCGCCTGATCGAGATCGTTCGCGAGGCGGAGCTGGCGTGCACGATGCAGCTGAGCGACGCCAACCGGGAGGTGCGTGCCGAGCGCGAATCGGAGGAGATGAGCGAATGGGAGCGAACCATGCAGCTGATCGTCTCGGCGGGCGAAGCGACGTGGTGGGACGCCCGGATCAAGTGGCTGCAGAACGTGCGGATGTACTTGGAGCGCGAGCACGCGCGCCGTCAGTCCCAGGCCGGCTCGCAGCGTAGGCGGGCGCCCGCACGGTGATGGATCCGATTTTGTCGCTGCGGGGGGTCTCGTTGAGCTTTCCCCGCGGACGCCGGCACGTGGTGAGGGTGCTGGAGGGAGTCTCGCTCGAGGTGCATCCCGGTGAATACGTGAGCGTGCTGGCGGGGCGCTCGCAGGGCAAGACCTCGCTGCTGCGCGTCGCCGCGGGCGTCGAGCGCCCGAGTCGGGGCAGCGTGGTGTTCGGCGGGGAGGATCTCTGGCGACTGTCCGACCGGCGACGCTCGCGGTTGCTGGGCTCGCAGATCGCGTTGGTGGAGCGCTCGGCGCCACATCTGGACGTTCCCGTGTTGAGCGGCGTGGCGCTGCCGCTGCTGGACCGTCACGGCCGCGGCGAGGCCTACGCGCGCGCGCGTAGCGCGCTCGCGCAGGTGGGTGCGAGCGAATGCGCGCGCCAGCATTGGGGAGAGCTCGCCGACTCCGAGCGGGCGCTGGTCGCTCTGGCGCATGGGATCGCGCGCGAGCCACGACTGCTGCTGGTGGACGACCTCGCGGCGACGCTGGGAATCGAGGAGCACGCCGGTGTCGGCGAGCTGCTGGGGGAGCTTGCCTGCGAGCGTGAGATGGCGGTGCTGGTGTGTGCGGGGGATTCGGCTCCAACCCCGAACGCCGTGCGGGTGGGGTCGCTCGGCGGGGGCGAGCTGCTGCTCGCGCCGTCTGTGCCCGGGACTGTTGAGACGAACGTCCTCGAGTTTCCGGACCCGCGTCGGCGACGCGCGTCCGCATAGGGGTTCGTAGACCCCCGATGCTCGAGCTGCGCGACCTCGTAAAGCACTACCACGTTGGCGACTCCGAACCGGTAAGGGCCGTGGACGGGGTGTCGCTGTCGGTCGCTCCCGGTGAGCTCGTGGCGCTCTACGGGCCGAGCGGTTCGGGCAAGACGACGCTGTTGATGCTGATCGCGGCGCTGATCGAGCCCGACAGCGGCGCGGTGCTGGTCGCGGGGCGCGATCTCGCGGGCATGAGCGACGCCGAACGCTCGCACTACCGCCTGTGCGAGCTGGGCTTCGTGGATCAGACGTCGGACCTGTTGCCCGGCGGCAACGTGGTGCAGAACGCGGCGATGAAGCTGTGGCTGCTCGAACACACGCGCGATGCCGAGCATCGCATCGAGCCGTTGCTCGTACGACTTGGCCTCGGCGATCGGCTGCGCCACCGGGCCGATCAGCTGTCGATGGGCGAGCGCCAGCGGGTGATGATCGCGCGTGCACTCTCGACGGATCCGAAGCTGGTGCTCGCCGACGAGCCGACGGGCAATCTGGACAGTCATCGCGGCCGCGAGATCCTGACGCTGCTCAGAGAGGTGTGCCGGGAGCGGGAGGCGGCCGTGATGCTGGTCACGCACGACCCCCAGGCGACGGCGTTCGCCGATCGGGTGTATGCGTTGCGCGACGGGAAGCTCGTGGACTACGAGCCCGACCATCTGTTCGTTGCAGCCGGGGCGCGCGAGACCGCAAGTTAACGATGCGTCTGTCGAACATCGCCCACCTGTATGTGGTGCGGCTGAAAGCGCGGGTGGTACTCGTACAGGAGCTGTTCGCGGTGCTCGGCATCGCCGTGGGGGTGGCGTTGTTGTTCGCCTCGCAGGTGGCGAGCACGAGCCTGGATGCGTCTGTCGCGCAACTCACGAGCGGGGTGGTGGGACAGTCGACCTATCAGCTCAAGGCGCGGGGTCCGCGGGGGTTCAGCGAATCGCTGCTGGGGGAGGTGCAGCGCATTCCCGGGGTGCGCGCGGCGGTGCCGGTGCTCGAGGTGCAAGCCGGAATCATCGGCCCGCACGGCACCCAGCCCGTCGATCTCATCGCGACTCGACCCCGTGATGTGCGCCTGGCGGGACGGTTGCTGAGCCATTTCACAAGTGCACCGTTTATCGCCAAGCGGGTACTCGCGCTACCGGCACCGATCGCGAACAAGGTCGGGGTCGTCCCGCTCGAACTGGTCAAGCTTCAGTTCGGTCCGAATATCGCACGTGCACTCGTCGGACTTGAATTGACAGAACGTAATATCGGGGTGTTGGCCGACAGCCCGATCGCTTTGGCGCCACTGGCCTACGCACAGAGGCTGACCGGCCTGAGCGGCCGTATCAGCCGAGTCCTCGTACGGGTCCAAGCTGGGAGCGATCGTAGGGTCCACGCGGCACTTGAGAGGGTGGCCGCAGGCCACATCAATGTCGAGCCTGCGGACTACGAGGCCGCACTCTTCAGCCAGGCCGCCGCTCCTGTCGATCAGTCCACCAAGACGTTTGCTGCGATCTGCGCTTTGGTGGGATTTCTGTTCGCCTATTGCGCAATGCTGCTAACGACCGACGCCCGACGGGCACTCATCAAGGAGTTGCGCCGGAACGGCGCAACTCGTCGCGAGACCGTCGAGACACTGCTGTTCGACGCGTTGGTTCTCTCGGCATTGGCTTCTGTGATCGGCTTGGCGCTGGGAGATCTGCTTTCGATTGTGGCGTTCAACTCGCCGCCGGGCTTCCTGTCACTGGCTTTCCCCATCGGCTCACAGCGCATCATCACGTGGGGAAGCGTCGCCGTTGCCGTCGGCGCAGGAGTCGTAGCGTCGTGTGCCGGCGTGTTGACACCGATACGGGATGTCTGGACGCGAGCGAGACACGTTGCGCCATCGCACGAGAATCTTCCTTTCCGCTGGAAGAACGTGGGGGGATTGATTGGTGGCGGCCTGTGCATCGGACTGACTACCCTGATCCTGTTCAAGGCGCCACAGTCGGCGGTCGTCGGCATAGTTGCCTTGATCGTTGCACTGCTGCTTCTATTGCCACTACTGCTCGACCTGATCGTTGCGGCGTTCGCCAAACTGCAGCGAAAACTGGGGTCGGGGGCGACCGAGGTGGCGGTCATCGAACTACGCTCTCCTCGCACACGCACCCGTTCGATCGCGATCGCAGCCACCGCAGCCGTCGCCGTCTTCGGCAGTGTGACGATCCAAGGGTCCAGGGCCAATCTGCAAAACGGTCTCGATCGCTCGTTCAAGAGCATCTCCTCTGCTGCGGATCTGTGGGTGACGCCCTCAGGCGAACAGAGCTTGTTCACGACGACGTCATTCGGGCAAATCTCGACATCGGCCATCGCGCATCTTCCTGGTGTCCGATCTATCAGCCCCTACATGGGCGGCTTTCTCGAATACAAAGGACGCCGCATCTGGGTGCTGGCGCCTCCGCTTACCACATCTTCGCCAATACCGACGAGTGAGATCGTCGAAGGTGATCGTTCGTCGGCGGAGTCACGGCTGCGGTCCGGAGGATGGGCTGCGATCTCCAAGACACTTGCGACGCAGAGCCATCTACACATTGGCCAGGCGTTCATATTGCCCTCACCGCGTCCAAGCGTGTTCAGGGTGGCGGCGCTGACCACCAACCTGGGCTGGCCTCCGGGGGCGATCGTACTCAATGGCCGCGATTATGAACACGCATGGGAAAGCGCCGACCCCAGTGCGTACAGTGTGCAGCTCACTGCCAACGCATCGCCCCCTGTTGTACGTAGACGAATCCTGACTGCCTTGAGACCTCTGGCGGGCTTCTCCGTCGAAACGGCGAGACACCGAGAACAGGCGCAACAGGCTGCGAGCCGTCAAGGACTCGGCCGACTTTCACAAATTGCTCTACTCGCACTGGTAGCTGGAGTGCTGGCAACAGCGACGGTAATGGCTGCGAGTGTTTGGCAGAGACGCCGGCGATTCGCTCGAATGAAGGTGCAGGGCTACGACACCGCGACGCTGTGGATAGCGCTCACGTGCGAGAGCGCGCTTCTAATCGGGGCGGGCTGTTTGATAGGCGCGTGCCTCGGGGTATATGGACAACTGCTCTTGGGGCACGCATTGGTCTCGGTCACTGGATTTCCTGTGGTATTTTCGGCGAACGCACTTGTGGCATTGGGAAGTTTTGTGCTTGTGACGGTTGTCGCCGCGACATGCGTCGCGATACCGGGATATCGTGCCGCAAACGTGGCTCCATATCCCTGGCCAGATAGCTGAGCAATAAGAGCACAGCCGACTACTCTCGAATCTCAAGGGGGATAGCACACCTCAGTTCGCGCTCATCTTCTAGGCTTGTAAATATTAGTGTCGTTGGAGCTACCGGTATCTGGGACCTATCTCCAGCACGGATTTTCACGCTCATCACGACGATGACTCGTGGACTGCTCTGGACTCGTCGGGGCACTTCGTGTGAGCTACGACGATGGTGGGACAGGGCGTCTCTTATCCCAGATGAAGCGATTCGCTTGGATGCGCTCGAGTCACTGACGGACAAGCGTGACAATGTGGAAGGATCCTCCCTGTTCTCAATCCTTCCCAGGCGACGACACCGCAATCTGCTGGCCCTATTGGCCGCCTACCAGGTTATGTGGGATTTCTTGGACAGCGTCAGCGAGCGCGGCGCGTGCGCCGGTCCGGCGAACGGCCGGCAATTGCATCGAGCACTTGTCGAGGCTCTCGATCCAGACGCGCCGATGTCGGATTATTATCGATTTCACCCTTGGAAAAACGACGGAGGATACCTATGTTCCCTGGTGAAGGCATGCCGGAACGTGTGCGCCGAATTGCCATCGTATCCCCAGATACGTCAGTCTATGTTGCCCGGCGTCGAGCGCTGCGCGATTCAGTACTTGAATCACGAGCCGCAGGCCGATCGCAGAAGATCAGGCTTGAAGGAGTGGGCCGAAGGGGAAGCTGACGGCCACCACGATCTTGCGTGGTTCGAGAGAACGGCAGCGGCAGGCGCCTTCATGCCTCATGTTTTCCTTGCACTCGCGTGCGAACCAGCGTGTGAACGGGGCGATCTGGCCGCGGTGGGGTCCGTCTATTACCCGTGGGTCGCTCTCGCCATAACGATCCTTGACAGCTATGTCGATCGATCGAATGACGAGACCAGAAACGAGCACAACTACCTCTCCTACTATGCCAGCGAGCCCGTAGCCTTGGAGCGACTCGCCGAGATCATTCGGCTCGCCCTCGTAGAAGCGACATCGCTTCCAGGTGGAAGGCGACATATCGTGCTCATTCAAGGGATCTTGGCGATGTATCTCTCCACGCCCGGGGTCGAGGACGCCGAACATCACCATCACCTGCGGGCACTGCTTCGAGTCGGCGGCTCGTGTACACGGGTGCTGCTGGTGCTGGCGCGGGTGTGGCGCGCGACGAGGATGCGCCCTAACTCACAGGACGATGGTCCCATGACTGGGTTGCCCTCCAGCATGCGCCTGCCGACGGTCATCTTGACCTTCATCTACTGGCGGGTGCCTTTCTCCTATATGGATCGGTGTCAGTCCGCTTTTGGCAAGCGCTTTGCCCACCGGATGACGAGCTTTCCACCGATGGTCTTTTTGTCCGATCCTGCACAAGTGAGAGCGATGCTCGCTGCTCCGGCCGAGACCCTTCACCCAGGAGAGGGCGGCGCGAAGATCATGCCGATCGTGGGCCGACTCTCATTCATGTTGCTCGATGAACATGCACACTTCGATGGCCGAAGAGCGACACTTCCGACTCTTCGCAAGCGCATCGTTGAGGCGGAGGATCCATGGGTTTCGGACACAGTAAGGCACACGGTCGCGACATGGCCGCGAGATACGACCGTAACACTGCATCCGCTCTTGCGACGGCTTACGCTAAGGGTCATCCTTCGACGTATCTTTGCTGGAGCGGACCCGCACGGCGATGACCCGCTTGCGACCCTTCGCGAGGCGATATTCACGATGTTGGCGATCACCGGAAGCGTGGTGTTCCCAGTGCCCAACCTGCGACACGGTCCCGGCCGACGAGTATGGGCGCGCTTCGTGCGCCAGCGCGCCGAAGTCGATGCGCTGATCCACGGGTTGATCGACGAACGCCTGGAAGCGGATGGAGGGGGGGAGAAGGGTGATGCGCTGGCAACGCTGCTGGCCGCGCGCGATGAGGACGGCGCACCGATGGGCCGGGTGCAGCTGCGCGACAACGTGATGTCTTTGATTCTGGCCGGACATGAGACGACCGCTTCACAGCTTGCGTGGGCGTTTCAGCTGCTGGCGCACAATCCGCGCGTGCAGCGGCGCTTGATCGAGGAGATCGATCGCAAAGCCGGCGACGCGTACCTGATGGCGACGATCCAAGAGGTCCTGCGCCACCGGCCAGTGTTCCTGTTCACGATCCCGCGCGCGGTTAAGCGGCCGATCGAGATCGGGGGGTGGACGTATCGGCCGCCGGCGCACCTGCTCGGTTGCATCTACCTGCTGCATCACGATCCTGACGTCTATCCCGAACCGGAGGAGTTCCGTCCCGAGCGGTTCCTCGAAGGACAGCCCAGCCCCTACACCTATCTGCCGTGGGGCGGTGGGCGACGTCGTTGCCCAGGCTCGCATCTGGCGCTGCTCGAGATGAAGACGGTGCTCCGTGCGGTGCTCGAGACCACCACGGTGGCACCCGCGAGCAGGCGCATGGAGCGCCCGAGGTGGCGCAGCGTGATCGTGACGCCACACGCCGGTTCGCGGGTCGTCCTGCGTCCACGTGAGCGCCGCTCCAGCGCCACCGCGCGCGTCCGAGGGACGCCCGCCAGCGCGTGTCCAGCACCGATTCACGTGCCAGATCTCGCCAAAAGCAGACAATAAGCATCTACATAGCGACATGTCGCTATACACGAGCGTCGGCGCCCGTCATGATCGAGGCGGTGGTAAGGATTGATACCGCCAACCGTGCCTTTCTTGACCTTCCCAGAGGGCCAGGCATTGCCCGGCAACGGGCGGCGCGATTGCGGTGTCACCCCACCCTTACCTCCGTCTCGCCAGAGATGGGCCGGGCGTCGTCATACGACGTCCGGCCCTTTACGAACGCGCCGAGCGCGTCCGTGGCGGTCGCAAGCGGCTCCTCGCGCTTCCGGCGGGGAGCCGCCCGCTGACCATGCCCCCGCGCGCAGGCACAAGCTATCCGGACACCTGGAGGATTCCCGACCTTTCCGAACCGCGCTACTCACAGTCGCTGGAGCGCGGGCTCGCGATCCTCGAGTGCTTCACACCCGAGACACCGGTACTGGGGATCGCGGACATTGCCACGCAGCTTGGGATGAGCCGCTCGACGACCCACCGCTATGTCACGACGCTGCTCGCCCTTGGATATCTCGGGCAGGGCGCGCGGCGCAAGTATCGACTCGGGTTGCGCGTCACAGCCCTGGGGATGGCCGCGCTCAACGAGACGAGCCTGCGCGACCACGCCCATGCGGATCTCGCCGAGCTGGCCCACCGCGCGGGCTACGCGACGAGCATCGCGGTGCTCGATGACGACGAGGTCCTGTATGTCGACCACGTGCACGGGTTTCGCCGTCGTCAGCCCGTTCCGGGACCGGCGGCGAAAGCCGGGTTGAGGCTGCCCGCCTACTGCACGGCGCTCGGCAAGGTTCTGCTCGCGCACCTGCCCGACTACGAGCGTCGCGAGGTGCTGGCTCGCATGGAGCTGGGGCGCCAAGGGCCGAATGCGATCTCGAGCAAGAGCAGCCTGCGCGAGGAGCTCGCGCAGATCCTGGAGGAAGGTCTCGCGGTCGAGGACGAGGAGCTGGTGCAGGGCAGGGTCGCGATCGCCGCCCCGGTATTCGACGAGGCCGGTGAGATCGCTGCGGCGATCGACCTGACGGCGGGCGCCGAGGGGATCGCCGTCGAGGAGCTCGCTGACGCTCTCGGCCCGCATCTGGTCTCGACCGCCGATCGCATCTCCTCCCGTCTGGGTAATCGCCGGGAGAGCGAGGGGCGGGACTAACCGGGCGAGCAGGGGGGCGGCAACTACACCCCTGCGGCGCGGCGCGCGCTCGTGTGCGCCTCACGCTCCAGACTGTCCTCGAGCGGGCTCAGATCGCTCGGATCGAGGTTCAGCGCCGTGGCGATCAGCCAGTCGGCGAACCAAATGTTCTTGGGCAGCAGTGGACCGTGCAGGTAGGTGCCGATGGTGGCGCCCTGGCGGGCTCCCTCCTCGCCCGAACGCCCGTCGTTGCCGTGTCCCTTGAGCACTCGCCCGAGCGCTTGGGTGGGCTGACCGAGACGCGTGCGCCCGCCGTGGTTCTCAAACCCGGCCAACACGCGCGGGCCCGATCCGTCCCCGAGGGAGACCTCGATCGCGATGTTGCCGATCAGGCGCGATCCGGGATCCCGGACGGTGTGGACGTCCAGCAGGCCGACACCCTCGATCTCCTGCTCATCGAGCGTATAGGTGTGACCGAGCAGCTGGTAGCCGCCGCACACGCCCAGGACGACGGCTCCGCGCGCGGCGGCCTGGTGCAGTGACGCGCGCTTTGAGTGGAGGAGATCCGCGGCGCACAAACGCTGGTCTCGGTCCTGGCCTCCACCGATGTAGAAGAGGTCGTGCGCGTTCGCATCCAGCGGCTCGCCCAGGCCGCTGCCGGCCAACTCGAATCCGATTCCCCGCCACTGACAGCGGCGCTGGAGCACGAGCAGGTTGCCGCGGTCGGCGTAGATGTTCATCAGGTCGGGATACAGCGCACACACGCGCAGCGTGCGTCCGGTTGTTTGGCCTACTGCCATGAGCTGCCTGCCTCTCCGCGTTGCACGAGCAGCGCCCGCAGCGCGAGCATGGCGGTGTATGTGGGCAGAACGTACAACGGCTTGGAAGCGTCGGGGAGACGGTAGGTCGCTGCAGCGGTGAGCGCCGGTCCCAGGTCCTCGATCACCCTGATGCAGGCAGGATCGATCCCGGCGTACTTCAGACGCAGCGCCAGCTCGGGTGCGCGGGTGCCCGCGCACGTGACGCTGCGAATGCGCCCGGCCAGCAGCTCGTAGTCGACGTCCCAGATCCAGGAGACGTCGCGACCGTCGGCGATGTTGTCGTTGAGCACGCCCAGCAGATCGTGCTCGCCCGGCTCCAGGGCGAGGGTACGCAGCACCTCGTTGGCGCCGGCCGGGTTCTTCACGAGCAGGATCTGCGTCTGGCGTCCGTCGACGGTCAGGGTCTCGGCACGACCGAATGCGGCCGTCGCGCGCTGCAGCCCGGCCACGATGTCCTCGAGCTCCACTTCGAGTGCGACCGCGAGCGCGGCTGCGGCGAGGGCGTTGTAGACGTTGTACAGACCGGGCAGAGACAGCTTCACCTCGGCTTCTCCACCGGGTACCGTCAGGCGGAAGCTGGCGCCGCGCACGCCGTGGAGCCTGACGGCGCTTGCGCGGACGGTGGGGGAGGGCCGCCGCTGTCCGCAACTCGGGCAGTGGTAATGGCCAAGGTGGCCCAGGTAGATGGCCTCGAACACATACGGGCTCCCGCAGCGGCGACAGTGCTTGGCGTCGGCGGCGTGCGCCATTCCCGGCAGCGCGAGGGAGTCGTCCTCGATGCCGAAGTACACGACCCGCCGGTCGCCTTCATTCTCGCCGTCGCGCACGTCGTTCGCGACGTCGGCGCGGTTGCGCCCGAGATCGGCCACGAGCGGGTCGTCGGCGTTCAGAACGAGCGCGGCCGTGCGTGCGGGTCCGTCCCTCAGTGCGGCGACCCAGCTCTCGGCGATCGTCTCGAGCTCGCCGTAGCGATCAAGCTGATCGCGGAACAGATTCGACAGGAGCACGGCATGAAGTCCGCTCAGTCGCGCGGCTATGGGAGCGAGCCACATCTCGTCGACCTCGAACAACCCGAGCTCGCCGGCGATCCGCCGGTGCGGTCGAGCGGCCGAGAGGAGGGTCGAGGCAATGCCTCCCGCCATGTTTGCGCCCGCCTGGTTGTGCACGAGCTCGACCCCGTGGTGTTCGAGGATCGAGGCGGCCATCGCGGCCGTGGTCGTCTTGCCGTTGGTCGCGGAGATGAGCACGCTGCCGCGATCCAGGCGCGAGGCGAGCGCACCGATCGCGTTGGGGTCCAGTTTCAACAGCAGCTTGCCGGGGGCGCTCGTCGCTCCGCCGCCGCGCAGACGCGAGAGTGCGCCGGCGACCCGCGCGAGCGCGAGCTTCGGCGCGAGCAGGGTTGACATCAGGACTCCCCGGGCGGGTGTCCCGTTGCGGGTGTCGACGCCGGCGCTGGGGTGGGGGAGGCGACTGCGGTGGCGCCTTCATCCAGCGACGCGGGGGAGCCAAAGGCGCTGCCGGCCGCCGCCCGGTCGTCGGGCACGAGCACCCTGATGACTCCTTGCAGCGCGCGCACCCGCACGGGCAGCTCTGCGATCGGATCGCCGTCGGCGTACATCGCGAACGGACGATCGGCACTGATCGCGATCTCCCGCGCACGCCAAACACGCACGCCCGGCTCTGAGATGTGCGCGCCGCTGAAGACACGCGGCAGGATCTTCGTGACGAACCTGAGCTTGCTGACGTTCTCCAGCGCGAGCACGTCGAGCAGACCGTCGTCGAGCAGGGCGTCCGGCGCGGCCCGCATCCCACCGCCGTAGGCCTGTGAGTTGCAGGCGCCGACGGTGTAGGCGAGCAGGCTCACGCGCTCCCCGGGCGGATCGAGCTCGATCTCGAATCGCGCCGGACGCCACGCGATCAGCGCCCGCAGCGCACCGTATACGTACACCAGGTTCCCGAGCCACGAGGGCGCCTGGTTGGCGATGCGATTGGCGTCGGAGTCGAAGCCCACCGAGGCGATCCCGACGAAGGCGCAAGCGCCGTTGACCTCGCCTACGTCCATAGCGCGCGAAACGCCCTGCGCGATCGTGGCGCAGGCCTCGAGCGGATCCTGTGAGATGCCGAACACCCGCGCGAGGTCGTTGCCGCGCCCGCCCGGTAGCACCCCCATGACGGCGCCGGGTACACCTCGCAGCGCGTCGGCGACGGCGCCGATCATCCCGTCGCCGCTGAGCACCGCCACAGTCTCGCCGGCGCGGGCTGCGGCGAGTGCCAGGGTGCGGGCGTGCTCGAGGTCGCGAGTGTCCTCGCGATGAGCCTCCAGACCGAGCTCAGACAGTCGCTGCAGCACACCCGGAGCGACCTTGCGCGCGCGACCGCCCCCGGCGGAGGGGTTCACCAGCAGGCATACCGGGGCGTCCACTCAGAGCGTCCAGTTCTGTGAGCGCATGAAGTCGATCACCTCGTCGGGACGGTCGGTGATCACGTAGGCGTCGATGATCGCGCCTGCGGAGTTGATCGTGATCGAGAGGCCCGAGTCGACCCGGCGCACCTTTGAGATCGCCGAGACGGGCCGCCCGGCGCCCATCCGCGGCTTGACGCGGCCGGTGGCGACACGGTGCACCGCGTCGTGCTCGGCGAGCGTGTCTAGTAGGCGGCGGTAGTCCTTGCGCGAGCTGTGCTTGTGGTGCGTTTGTTTGGCCATCGGAGACATCTTCGCGCAACTCCCCGATGCATCCGTGCGCTGGGCGTGAGCTCAGGAGCTGCCGCGACCGATCGAAGATCGGCCATCGGCCTGTGCGCGGTTGCGCCGGCGCCGACCGATGGTGGCAACCACGGCGAGCACGGCCGCCACGAGAAAGAAGCCGAGCAGAACGCCCGGGGCGATTCCTAGACCGCCGAACGGCAGGGAGATCAGCTCGACGATGCCCAGACCGATCGCCAGCAGCACGATGATCAGGATCACGATCAGCACGATCCCACGGATGCGCGCGAGGATTCCGGCCGAAGCGGGGGGGATGAGCAGGCCCATGGCCCGCAGCGCGAACATCTGCCGGCCGGTCGGCGGCGTCTGTCCGAGGCGCTCGACCGCATCCTTGAGATCGCCGGCGCGCCGTTCGGCCAGCGCCAGCGAGGCATCGGCCATCCGTCGCAGTTGCATGCGCTCCTGCGGGCGCGCGGCTGCGATCGCGCGCTGGAAGTAGCCGCGGGCCTCCTCGGCGTCGAAACGCTCGGATGCGCGCGCACCGAGGATGGCGAGCGCGGCGGACTTGTACTTGGTCTCGTTCTGAAGCTCCTCGTCGGAGCGTTGCTCGAGCGCCTGGATCGCCTCCTGGGCGCCGCGCTGCTCCATGCGGACCTGACGTTGTTTGGGTGCCATCGCGCGATCATTCTACGGTCTGGGCGCGGCTCGGCGACCACGGGCGACCGACGCGGAGCTTCGCGCGTGGATGGTGGCCCGCGCGAGGGCTCGAGAAACCCGGCGCAGGATCGCTGCGCCGATGACGCCAGGCGATATTCTCAACTACGTGTCTGTCGGCGTCACAGGTCGTTTGAGGATTGGCCTCGCCTGCTTGTGCGCGATCGCGAGCCTGCTTTTCGCGGTCGTCGGCGCATCGGCTTCGGCGGCCACCTCGACCTCGGCGGCGACAAGCGCTGCAAGTGCTGCGAGCGCAGCAAGCGGAAACGCGTTCAGCGAACTGGCCAGCGGCGGCCAGCAGACGACGACGACTCCCTCGACGACGCCGACGACCACGACCAAGGCGACCGAAACCACGGCGTCGACCACGACGTCCAACTCGAACACGGGCAGCGTGCTGCTGTTGGGGCTGATCGCAGCGGGTGCGCTGATCGCCGGGATCGCGTTCCTGATCTTGCGCGACGCACACCGTGTCGCACCGGTCCCGGACGGTCAGGCGACCGCCGAAGGGCGTCCTGCGCGCGACGTGGCCGTGATGATGCGCAAGCGTCGTGCGAAAGCGAAGGCCGCACGACGCCAGCGCAAACGCAACCGCTGAGATCGCGCTTTCCGCGGGCCGCGCAGGTCAGCCGGATCGGCGACCGGATGTGGCGGTCGTTCTGAGGCGTCCGGCGAGAACGGGCCGGCGTACACGTCGCGGCGCCGACGGCGCACCCGATCCATGAGGCCCACGCCGGCGTGGTCGAGGGAGGGGAGATCGTGGGTGAGGGTCCATCGGCGATGCCCCCAGCGCGATGCTGCCGCCGTCGTCTTCGGAGTCGCCGGGCGCGTCCGTCTCGGGAGTGCCCTCGCCGACACTCATCGCCTGATCGTTGCGGAACGGGAGCCACAGCATGAGCGCCGCGATTGGCAGCTTCACCAGACCGAGTAGGACGATCACCATCCACAGCGACATACTGATTGCGATGCTACTACCGCGGCCCGCGAATGTTTGAGATCTGCCTTGGCGCCACGCCGTGAGGGACCGTTCGCCGACGTGAACGCCGATCTGGAGGTCCTGCGGCGTGAGATCATCAACTGCCGCCGCTGTCCCCGGCTGGTCGAGTGGCGCGAGCGGGTGGCGCGCGAGCGCAAAGCGGCGTTCGCCGATCAGGAGTACTGGGGCAGGCCGCTGCCGGGCTTCGGCGACCCGCAGGCGCGCGTGCTCGTGCTGGGGCTCGCGCCCGCGGCACACGGCGCGAACCGGACCGGGCGGATGTTCACGGGGGACCGCTCGGGAGACTTCCTATACGCGGCGATGTGGCGCACCGGCATGGCGAGTCAGCCGACCTCGACCGCGCGAGGCGACGGCCTGCGACTGACCGACGCGTGGGTGAGCGCGGCGGTCAGGTGCGCACCGCCGGCGAACAAGCCGACACCGGATGAGCGTGACGCGTGCCTACCGTGGAGCGTGCGCGAGTTGAGGCTGCTGGACCGTGTGTCGGTAATCGTGTGCTTGGGCGCCTTTGCGTGGGATGCCGCGTTGCGTCTGAGCACTGCTGTCGGTATCGGCGGCAACAGCAATGGCAGCCCATCCACACCGGCAGGGGATGCCGCGGTTCACGCGATGCCGCGCCCGCGACCACGGTTTGCGCACGGCGGGGAATGCCTGTACGGCGGCTACACACTGCTCGGCTGCTACCACCCGAGCCAGCAGAACACGTTCACGGGCAGGCTCACCGAGACGATGATCGACACGGTCCTCGCGCGCGCCCGCGAGCTGGCGGACGCGGGGACCGGTTAGACCTCACACCTCGATGAGCACGCGGATCTTCTCCGGCATGATCTCCAGGATCGCCTCGATCTCATCGAGCGTGAGGCGTTTGCGCAGGACGGCGGCAACAGCTGTGACCGCGACCGACGCCTCGTTCTCCCCCGAAAAGCGGCCCTCACTGACGACGTGCTCGAGGAACGTATCGACCGTGTGGGGCGGCATCGGCTTGCGGCTCGGATCCCAATCCTCGTAATAGATTCCGCGGATCAGAGTCGGCAGCTGGGCGGCGAGCTTCGCGGCCACATCGATCGTCAGCCGATCGCGAAGAACGTGCAGAACGGCCCTCAGCACGCGGTAGGAATACTGGAGATCGCCCTCGCCGAGCTCGTTCGCGACGTCCTTCAGCCAGATGTTGGCCTTTTCGGCGCTGCGCTCGATGATCGCGGGCTGCGGATCGTGGCTGCTGTGCATCTCGATCTCCCTGGACGGTTGCGCCGCGAACGGCGTCATTGTTCGCGCCGAGCCTCGCGCACCGCGCAGTCCCGCACATCCGGAGACGTTCGTGAACGCCGCTACGTACTAATCCGTAGTAAGGAGCCTTCGGCGTCGGCATGAGGGCGGACAGACTCGACAGCTATCCCTAGAAATCTTGTAGTTGACATAACATAGACTCAGGGCCTCGTCTGTATACTGTTCGTCGCGCGGGCCCGTCGCGTTTGATCCGCCTAGATTGCCGTGGCGCGCCCGCGTGTCTTTCCGTCCGGACGGTCTGATCGTCTTTCGATCATGGATCTAGGCGGATCTAGTAGCAGCCGTTCGTTGACGCGGCCCGGGGGAGGGGGGCGTGCCTCCTGGCGTGCTCGCTTCCCCCGCTCGTGCGTGGCTCCGCCTCTGGCTCGTGGAGGTTGTCATGCAGCGGTTGCCGTGGGATAGGGTTCTGGAGTATCGCGGCCGGGAGGCTGAGGGCTATAGCTTCGTCAGTGACAAGGGTGAGAAGGTCGACCTTGCACCCATGTTGCGCTTCGAGTTTGAAACCGATGACGGCGACGTCGGTCTGGTCGATCTTCGAGCATCGTCGTTTGAGAGTGCTCGCGGCGCGGTTGATTGGCAGTCACTAAAACGCGGCGATTATGTCCGTGTCAAGGGCGTCATCAACTTGCAGGAACGCGGCTCCGGCAAGGACTCGTACTTCAGCGTGAAGGTGGTGGAGCCCGCTCCCGCCCCTGAGCGCTCAGGCGCCGGCAAGACGCCTGTCAAGGTCTGAGGTTGATCACGTCCCCTGGGAGGGAACGAACCGTGATGTGTAACCTCAGGACGGGGCGCCGCCGCTCATCCCCAATTCGCTGGCGGCGCCCCTACTTCATTGTCCTTGCGTTCTGCGTGTCGGTGGCGTGCTCGTTGTTGCTCGTCTCTTTGGCCTGTGCTGAAGTACCTCTCACTGTTTCGGCACCTGAATCGTTGGTGTCTAGATCGGTGTCCACGGAATATGAAGATGCGGCTACTAATCCTGTAGTGGTTTATGTACAGTGTGAAGCGGAAACGGCTATTGCCACTATGACTCTAGAAATAGGGTCTGTTGTCATAGCTAAGATCATTACGGGTTCTAAAGAAACATGGGTTAGTTATACTTTCATACTTGGCGCTGGTCAGAAATGGAAGGTATCTGGAAAAGTATTCCACTGTAAAAGTTCATACTCTAATTTTACCGGAGAAGGTAAAGAAGGCAAGGAAGGGCCTGCTGGCCCCTCTGGGCCTACTGGTTCTGTTGGTCCTGAAGGTAAATCGGGACCCGAAGGCAAAGCCACTGTCGGTCCTACAAACTCTTTCAGTGAACAAATTGATGGCGACGTCGGCAACCTTGAAATTGTTGGTTGGATGCTCTTTGGAGCTGTTATCGGTTGCCTCGTAATCATGATCTTTCGCTCCGATATCAGGCCTTGGTGATGGCCTCCGACTTGTTCACTTACTTGTTGCATTACACCATTGCTCGAACGGTGTATGAACTCTTGTTCCGTAAGCAGATTTTAGTCGGAGTTGTGGTTGTGGTGTTTGCCTTCTTCCTCTTTCGCGTCGTGCTTCGGCGCAGGTTTCGATGAGTATGTTTGCGGTTCTCAAAGTTGCGGAAAATGCCTTTGCTGTTGGCTGGGGTATTTTCGTCGCTGTAGGTGTTGGGCTCCTGGTGTGGGTCGTGTCTCACTCGATCGGCGTCTTGCGCAGGCTGCTCGATCATGAGTAGTCATACTCAAACAATAGGAGGTAGTACAATGCGGATTCTCCGCGCAGTAAAGGAGGAGTGCGTTCGTCTCTTGACGCGCACCTCGGTGGCAGTGAAGGTGTTCGTCGTGGCCCCGATCGTGGCTACCGCCGCCGCGCTCGAGGCGTCCGCCGGGCTGGCGACGGAATCGTCCGCCGAAGCGGCGGTCAAAACCCTCGCCGAAAAAATCGGGAGTGAAGGCATCGCCATCTTCCTGATTTGCATCACTGCGATTACCGCGCTGTTGGCGGTAATCGTCGGGGTGAACCTCGGCATCAAGAAGCTGAAAAGCTTCGCGAAATAGGTCGATCGCGTGCGACGTCTGAAACACATTTCGGGCGTCGCACGCTTCGGCTTTCTCGTTCTTCTCTCCGCGCTTGCGTTTGCAGCTGGTCGTGTCAGCGCTGTCCCACGGTATTACCCCTTGCAGGTTCGCACGAAGGAAGTGGTCGTCAGGGAGCCGAAACTCGGATCTTCTTCGCGAAACCGGCACGTTAGTGCACCGCATAAGGCGTCATTGCCCGTGGCGAAGACCCGAGTGCCGGCTCCTAAAAGCTGTTTGCCTGGTGGTACGGCCACCGAAAGCTTCCAGCAATGTATTGAAAGGGAAGCTAAAAAGTGAAGCGGTTCACTCTGGTACTTCTGGCATTTCTCTCGTGTTGTTGCACTTCAGCGTCCGCTAGGGTGTTCAATTCCCCGGGTTCTATGAACCCTGGCGAATACAAGTACGTCGAAAATCCCGATAAAACTTTCACTGAGTATTATCAGGACCCAACAGGAGGCCTTGTAAAAGGCTCTACCTATTCTAATTCTGGTATGGCTGAAGCTGATCGTATGATTCGCGAGCTTCAGACCGATGCCGGAACTACCGGTCAAAATGCTGCCGCCGTGGGCGGCTCTGATGGTACCAACGAGTACGCCGCAAACAAGGCTCTCGAAGCTATCCGTACCGGGGAACTGTATAAGAACCCTTTTGAAGAGGAGGTTGGTGCCGAGCTAGCTGACGGAGCTGTTGCTGAGGGTTTGTTGCCTGGTCTTGCTTCTATTGCTGGCGCAACGTCTGGAGCTATTATTACTGGTGGTGGCGCTATTGCTATGGGTGTCGCTCTTGGTAATAGTGTTGATGCGTTGTTGGGTTATCCTCATTTTGGCGAAAAAACTGGTGCGTCTGCTGGTGCCGAAGAAGAACGTAGGTTCTCCTTTCTTTGGGGCGATGAAATACTTTTGGGTAAAGTTCGCACATGTAAAGAAGTTTCTGAAATTAGTTCGACTATGGCCGATGTCAAAGTCATTCTTACTAAAGAAGAATTTGAACATGAACTTTGTTTTAATGCTGAAATGCCTGTCACGGACTACCGGGAAAATCTTGTTGAAGGTCACTGGACAGCTCCTTTTATCACTGAAGAAATTACGTTGTCCGGTAAAGAAGAACCTGGTGGTAGTCAGACGTTCCCTGGTGTTTCGTTGGCTGATTGTCCTAAGGTGTGGTTGCTTTGTTCTAGGACTGGTGGCGGGGTCGGTCTTTTCTCAACTCTCTTTAAACAGGCTGATGTCCATGAACTCGCGTTTCCTGATGCTGGTCTAAAATCTCTTGAACACGGTGTCGGTCGTGTTGCTCCTGGACACTTGAATCCTTTGTCGCCTGTAAAAACTCCTATATCTGTGCCTGAACCTGCTGAAGTTCCTGCGCCTGCTCGTCATTTCGTGATCGAACATGCTAAGGAAGAAGCAGGTAAACCTGTCGTAACACCAATTGAAGAACCTGGTCCGGAAGAAAAAACTATACCTAGCCCACTTGATCCTGAAGTTCCCACTCCGAAACCGTTGGAGCTTGGGACCGACTATAAGACTGAAGTTGAAACTGCTGGTTTCACTGATGTCGAAGTAAAAGAAGTGGCGGAATCGGCCACTGATTTTTCTGTTGGCCCAAGCGAGGTTGTGGGTGTAGACCCGGCACCTGGTACGCGTGCAGCGCCGTCCACCAAAGTCGACATTTCCATTAACCCCGCTGATGCTCCTCCGCCGACTCCTGCGCCGTCTATACCAGGTGTCACGTCTCCTGGCCTGAAAATGCCTGATTTTGGTGTGTTGTGTACTAATTTCCCGTTTGGTGTTCCGTGCTGGCTCGTTGAAGAGTTTTCTCGATGGTCTACTACGTCTGTGGTGCCTAAATGGACGATTCCTCTGGAAGTTCCTTTTCTCGGCTGGAAAACTGAACTTAAACTTGATCTTAGTTTTCTCGAACCCGCTATGGAAATCATTCGACCGTTGCTAGCTTTGATGGCTACTATTGGTCTTGTCGTTATGTTCTTTCATTTTGCGCTCGGTGGTACTGGAGCGCCTCCTGGTGGGGACGCTGACGAATAATGCTTGGCTGGCTCGAAGGCATAGTCACGGCCGTGGAGAACATTCCTAGCTATATCCTCTACGCTGTTGAGACGGTCATTAACTTGTTTACCGAAGGACTCGATGCGGTCTTCGTAGCAGCCACGTCGATTGGGTTCTTCACTCTTCCTGAAACTTTTGCGCCACCCACCATCCTTGGCTGGTTGAACTGGTTTTTCCCTGTGACTGCTGTTATCTCAGTCGCAAGTACTCTCGTTGTTATGTATGCCGGGTTTTTGGCTGTTCGATGGGTTTTTAAAAAGGCTGGTGTCATTTAGATGGTTGTTGCTTTTTATTTCGTAACTGTTACGCTCGCACAGACCGTAGCTATGTGCGTAGAGAGGGTTTTGCCCGGTCTGGATGTTGATCGTATGCATTTCGGTACTCGTGTTTCGTGGTGTTCTTATGATTGAGCTGATCACCGGCGCACCTGGAGCAGGCAAGAGTTACTACTCCCTTCGGTTGATCGTGCGGTCTGTTCTGGCTGGACGCGTCGTTGTCACGAACGTGCCGATGCGTGAGGACTGGGCCCTGACTCTTGCTAAGCAGGGATGGCACAAATGGAAGAGCGATGAGCACGTCGACCAGCGCAGGAAGCGCTTCGAATCTCTTGTGTTCGTCTCTGACGATCTGGATGAGATTCTCCGTGTTCGGCTCCAAGGTGATGGCGAGGCTCGCGCTGACATGGTGCTTGACGAGTGTCACCGCTGGCTGAACAGTCGGATGTGGGACTCTGGTATCGGAATGAGCAAAGACGAGGCGACGCGCGCTCGTCTTAAGCTTGTTGCGTTCTTCTCTGCGCACCGCCATTACGGTTACAACGTTTATCTCATCACTCAGAATCTAGAGAATATTGACAAACAGATACGTACTCTTTTCGAGTATCGCGTGTCGTTGAAGAATCTTCGTCGGGTCAAGGTGCTCGGAGTGCCGATGTTCCCGGTGAATGTGTTTGTGGCGTTGCGCTTTTGGAACGACACGGCGAAGACCAAAATCAGCGTCAGTAGTTTCGGTCTCGATAAGTCGATCGCGAACCTTTACTGGACCCACGCGCTTGCTGCCGTTGATCATCCAGAGGACGCTATCTGGATGCCACGCGACCAGTTGGGCGCTGGCGGGCCGGACGGGCGGGCGCACGGCGCGCAAGCGCCGCCGCACGTCCCGCCCGCCCCGAGCCGCCCCGAGGTGGCTCGGCCCCCGCTCCCTCCTCCTGCAGGAGCGAGCTCGTGACTCGGGCGATCGCTTTTGGTTGCCAGTGCAACCATCTCGAGGTCCTCCCGCTCGAGGTCCTCCTGCTTCAGTTTGTGAAGTGCCCATTTTTTGGGGGTTTTCGGGTCGGCCTCTCTAACAGCCGTTCTCGTCTCACTACTGAGACACCTATTTGTCTACAACAGGGGGTGGTTTGATGGCTGCGCCGAGGCAGTTGAAGTTGGCCGATCAGCCGTGTCAGTGGTGTCGGGGACCGGTTGTTGCGAACCATCTTGATTGTCAGACGTGCTCGCAGTTGTGTGGGCGTCGGCTTCGGGCGTTTCGGTTGCTGCGTGCTGCAGCGGACGGATCGACCGTTTCGTTTCAGCAGTGGTGCTCGTTTTATGACCGTTTGGAGGCCGCGGTGCTCGCCGATGGGCGTGGGGAGGAGCTGGCGGCGTGATCGCGGCTGGCGGTATCGATTCGTGGTCGCCATGTTGGTATCTGGACCCTGCTTCGCCGGCGGCCAGGCTCCTTGACGGTCTTGCGACTGTCTCTGCAGCGCGAGGTAGATTGCTGCCTCAGCCGGTGGCTGGCCATCGTGTGGGCTGGATGCGCGATCAGGGCCTCTTGTACGCTGAGGGGCACCCTTTGGGTGATTCTGATACCCCAGATCGTCTCGCGCCTCCAGATGCCCTTCCTCGGCTTCTGAGGCGGCTTCATGCTGCGCTCGAGGAGGCGTACGTGCCCGTGCCGCCGGGTTCGTATCGACCCTGGGACGTCGATCTTGACCTTCCGGGTGTCATTGAGGATCATGAGTTTGAGCCCGGCTTCGCCGGCCTACGTCGGGTCGATTCCACGGTGGATCTCGGCGTGCAGTCACGTGGTGAGGGTCTTGCGATCCTCGCCGGTGTTGCGGCTGTTGCGACGTCGGCACCGCGCGCGCAAGCGGAGGTCCGCTACGCAAAGGACGGCACTGGCTCCGTCGAGACGGTCTACTTGCGGGGCTATTCGGGTGTAAAGGTTCTTGGCCGATGGTACGACAAGGGGTTGGAGTCTGGTTTCGCTTCGCGCGGCACCATGATTCGTGCTGAGGATCAGCGCCGGTTCCCGAAGGGTCACCGTCGCTGGCCAGGCGAGATGACCTCACAGTACGTTCGCAGCAAGTTTCAACAGCGATTCTTCACGCTGTGGCAAGCAACTAAAGGAGTGACGGTGGCTGGACACGTCGTGTTGGCAGACAAACTCGCAGAGCTCGTCGACGGTGGTGAGCTCACAGCTCGCCAGGCTGAGGGCCTCGCCGGCTATCTCGTGCTCGCAAAGCGTGGCGTGACCGTCTCCAGAGCGTCCACGTACCGCCGTCGTGCGAAGCTTCGCGAGCTCGGCCTGGTCGTCGCCGATGGCGCACTCGAGGAGGTCGAGGTTGACCTCCACCAGGTCCTTGATCGAGCATTGGACGGTGCAGTGTGGGAGGGCTGATTGAGCAGCCGAGCTACTTTCGCTTGCAGGAGAGCTGTAGGGTTACCGCCAGCATCACCCTCGCCACACGCCTTCGCCTGGACGTCGTCTGCCGTGCTCGTGCCCAAAGCCGCAGCGCTGCTATCGCCGAGGCTGTGATGCTCCGCATGATCGTCTGGGAACGCCAGATGTCCCGTGATCAACGGCTCAAGCTCCAAGAACTCTGGCGACAAGCCGATAACTGGGCGCCCCTCGACGAGCTTCTCGCTGCAGCCAAGCAGCCTTGGGAAGACAACAACCTCTCAATACCACCACCCCTGAGTGCTTAGAGGCCCGGCCCCCGCTTGGCGGGGTGCGACCGTTGATCGGCCATTGCCCACTTGCCGGGCCTCGTGGAGGCCGTGCTCGTCACGGCCGTCTGCGGTTGGTACTCCTCGTTTTTAAGAGTAAGAAACAAAAAAAGGCCCCGCGTATGCGGGGCCTCAAAACGAGCGCGGTTTAGATGCTGCGCTCGTCCTCCTTTCCTTTTACAATCGCTTCGATTGCGAGTTGTAGACCAACCTTTTCACCCTTGCGAATTCCATTGACGTAAGCTTTCTTCTCTTGCTCTGTGTAGTCGTTGTTGTCCATCGTTTTTTCCTTTCGAGGAGATTTATCTTTCACAAGAAATCCAGATAAATCGGGGGAAAGGTGATGGGCTTACAAAGACTTCAGAGCCAAGATAAGAAAGCTCGTCGTAAGGGTGGGGGTGGAGTGGTACCCGTTTCGTGGCCTGTCGCGGGCGCCTGGTGGTGATGACTAAAGTCTCACCTGGCGTTCGTCGATGTGTTTGTGTGCCGACTCATCGTGAAGAGCCTTGGGAGCAGGATCGACGACGAGCTGGTGTTCGGCGCCGGCCGTCGGTCTCGTCGTCTCGTGGACTGCGGGTCGTTTCGGTGCCACGATCGGCTAGGCGTCGGCAAACTCGTCGTCGTGCGTGGCTTCTGGGCGTGTCTTTGGTCGTCGTTCTGGTGCTGCATCTGGCGGGTCTTCATTCCGTCTTCTGGGTGTGGTAGCACCATAGAATGTTGTAGTTTGCAGGGATTTCGTTTAGTTGACATAACATAGATTATCGAGCGTGGGTAGGTAGTGCATCAGTTTGAGGATTTGCGTCTGCGGGGGTCTTGGAGGGTTTACGCTGCTCGGCGTTCTGATTCATAGGTTGCCCCCCGCGCTGCGCAAACAGCCGGGGGGCGCGGCACAGGAGAGTGAACTCCCATGCAGACCCAAGATACCCGTACCCCTGCCTGTCGGATGGAGCAGGTCGAACAGCGCGTGCTCTACCTGCTCACCGATGAGCAGCCCGTTTGGTCGATGGATGATCTCGGCCGGGAGGTTGAGAGCGCCGAGGATGCCCGTATCGCCGTTCAGGAATTGCTCGGTGCCGGGCTCGTGGCGAGGGCCGGTGACGGTTGCGTGTTCGCCACAAGGGCGACCGTGCGGATAGCGGAGTTGATCGGCGGCACGATCGCGGTCTGAGCCGTGTCGCCCAGCAACATGGATCTCGGCGCGGCGATCCGACGGCTGCGCGGGGAGCGTGGTCTAACGATTGAAGGGCTTGCGTTCCGGGCTGACTGGCACCCGACATATGTCTCGGAGATCGAGCGGGGTGTCAAGAGCCCGTCATGGGGCAAGCTCGTGGCGCTCGCGGCGGCTCTGGGCGTCTCAATGGTCGAGCTGGCGCAGCATGCCGAAGATGAGGCGGTTGTGGCCGGTGCGGCCAGTGTGGCTCGTATGCGACTCCGGGAGGGCCGTCGCTGACGGGCCGTGTCGTTTTAGTCGAGCAGCGCCACAATCTCGCGTGGCGTCCAGACGTGATCTGCGACCCCGGCGACCATTGCCGGGGTCTGTGGATATGGGTTGGCGAGCGTCTTGTGCGGCCGGACGAAGTTGTAAGCCATGAAGTGCAGTGCCACCGACGCCGCGTGGCTCTCCAGTTTCTTTGAGAACGCGTTGGTCAACCGTGTGTACCGGCGCATGTGCATTCTCATCGTGAGGTTCTGCCGCTCGATGTAGCTGGTGCTGGTCTTGGCGAGGTCCGGGTTTCCGAGCTGCGGCTTGACGCGGACGCCCGTGCATGCTGGCGGGCTGTAGCGGCCCGGGGCGACGTTCGTGGGCTTGTATTCCTTGACGACCTGCGCCCAATCCACGTCGCCCGCGAACACGAGCCCCACAGCACCCTTGTAGCTCGCGTGCGCGTCCGTCGAGAGCTGGATGCGATAACGGAGCCGGTCGCGTAGATCGTCAAGGAACGCGATGCAGTCAGCGGTCTTCCGTTCGCCAAGCAGCCAAGACGGCACCAGCTTCGACTCGGCGTCGATTGCCACCCAGCACCAAACATCACCGACGCCGAACTCGTCCTTGCGGTCGTCGGGCACGTTCTTGGCCTTCGACCCGACGAAGCTCCATATCTCGTCGCACTGGACCTCCGTGGAGCTGAGGTTGCGCAGCGTGCGGTCCTGAAACTCCGTGCAGACCGCCCCCAGGTCCAACAGCAGCTTGGACACCGTGTTGAACGAGCATCCGGCCATCCGGGCCGTGGCACGCATGCTGTTCCCCTCGGTGAGCATGGCGAGGATCTGCGCACGCTTCTCGATGCTCAGCCTGTTCATACTGAACATTATGCGTGAGGGGTCGGACGGCAAAACTACAGCAAACAAGGGTTGACTGTCAGCTTTGTATGGCTTACTATCAGCCTTGTGATGACGACTTGACGCCGGATATACCGAAGATGCAGCGGCTTGTCCTCGTGGGCCAAGCGTTTCGGCCAGCAGCCCCCGTAGACGATCTTGAGCTTTTCGCTGGCCGCGAGAAGCAGCGTGGGGAAGTCATCAGCGCGGTTGCTCAGATCGGCTACCACGTGGGCTTGTACGGAGAGCGAGGTGTCGGCAAGACATCTCTCGCGCGTGTGCTGGCGTTGATCTTCAATCAGCCGGAGCTAGACGGCTTCCGCTCCGTCATGGTCAACTGCAACACCGACTCGACGTTCGAGTCTGTTTGGGAGGCGATCTTTCGCCGCTTGGGCGTCGAGGCAGTCGAGCTTTCACCCGAGGGTGTCCGCTCGACACTTGAAGCACTTGATGGTCAGCCAGTAATCGTGATCGACGAGTTGGACCGACTCGAAGATAATGAGTCTCTGACGGTACTCGCAGACACCATCAAGACGCTGTCTGATCACGCTGTCGGAGCGACGCTAATCCTCGTAGGCGTTGCTAACTCGCTGGATGAGCTACTAGGCGAGCACGCCTCCATTATCCGCAATATCGCCCAAATCGAGATGCCGCGGATGCTCCCAGACGAGTTGCGCGGAATCCTCCAAAAGGGCTGCGCTCATGCCGGGCTGGCTATCGACTCTACATCCGAGGGCACCATCGTGCAGTTGTCAGCGGGTCTACCGCACTACACCCATTTGCTCGGCTACCGCGCCGCTGAGCGAGCAGTCCAGGATGATCGCTCTGAGGTAAATATCGAGGATGTAAGGGCCGCGATCCCCAAGGCTGTGGAGGGACACACAATCCAGAACGACTACGTTCGAGCGGTCCGTAGTTCACAGCCTGGAAATCTCTACCGGGAGGTCCTGCTGGCGTGCGCACTTGCACCGAAGGACGATCTCGGCTACTTCACTTCCGGTCAGGTACGTGAGCCACTAGAGGTCATCGCGGGACGACGCCTGGAAATCCCGGCCTTCGCCAAGCACATGAAGGAGTTCCTCTCGCCAGAGCGCGGGAGCGTCCTTCGTCGGGAGGGGAAGCCTCGGGGCTACTCCTACCGCTTCTCCGACCCAATGATGCAGCCCTATGTCGTCATGTCCTCGCTGAGCGACAATCTAGTGACAGAGGATCGACTCAGCCAACTACAGGTGCAGTCCCCCGCTATCAGTGCTCCGCAAGTCGATCCCAACGAGCGCGGGCAGCTTTTTTAGCGGACTCTCGTCTTGCCTCTGCGGTCATCCGGGAAGCCCGCGCCTTTCCGCCCTTCAACCCACCCTTGCGTCCGAGGGCGACCGCAGCAGGGTCCTTCCCATCGTCCCTGGATACGTCCTTGGCTTCGCCCGTGGCGATGTCCACGATCAGCTTCCCGAGCTGGTTAGGATCGCGCGGGCGCTTGCGGGAGCGGTCAGGCATAGCTTGAGCGTACCAGCGCGTTAGGCCGCTACCAGCCCCAAACCCTCTAGCCGCGATAGGCATGGGGAGGCCCAAAGCCGCTCGCCGTGACGAAGGATCACGCCATCAGCCGCGAGAGTCTTCACGGCCGCGACAGCACCCGAGCCAAGCAGACGCTCAAGACCAGCCAACTCACGCTCACGTTCAAGCACAAGCCGGACGATCGCGCATTCCGTCTCTGGCTCTCCGCGCCGCATGGTCCTGACCGTAGCCAGTGGCCGCTGTCGTGCGGGGCGGAATCTCAAACTGATGCACTACCCGTGGGTAGGTAGTGCATCAGTTTGGGGAGCTTGCGCGGCCCCTCTCTGACCTCACTGCGAATCGTCGTCAGAGATTTCGTGCTTGGCGGGATCGACATCGCTCGCCTCCTGCTTCGCCACCACCGCGAGCGCTTCGATGTCCTCGATGTCGCCCGGCCTGCCAACCGCCTGCTTCATCCGGATGAGGTCGTCGACACTGACGATGAGCATCGTTATTCCCTCGAGGTCGGCGCCGAGCGCGCGCGTGCGCATATCCGCGTAGACGGCGGCGCCGGGGACCTCGTTCAGGATGTGCAGCTCTCCGTGTCGGGTGGCCAGCGGCGGGACGACCGGCGCGAGGCGGAGCTGCTCTGCCGTGGGTATCGGGACGCTTTGTCCCAATTCTGCGGGATGCGCATCCAGGGCTACGAGTGCGTCTGCGAGTCGCGTGAAGTTCTCGAGATCCGGCGCCGGGGTGATATCGAGATCCTTGGTCGTTCGACGGCGACCGTGCACCTGGGCTGCGACCCCTCCGATCACCAGATAGTCCACGCGGTACTCGGCAAGCGTTCGCAGAAGCTCACGTATGTTCAGCGGGCGTTCGGTGGCGTCGCTCATGACTGCGTGTAGCGCGTCGCAGGATGGCCGGCTCTGCGTGCCTGGGCGCCGACGATCTCCAACTTTGTGGCCACGAGGTTCCACGAGGCCGCCTCTCGCAGTCGCTCGCCTGCGCTGAGCGAAGCTGCGGGTATCTCCGCCTCGCCCAGCGGAGCGCTGTCCAGCTCGAGGCGCTCGCCGAGCACCAGCAGCAGGTTGGCAAGCCGCTCGAGCGTCGGCGACTCCACCCCACGCTCGATCCGGCTGATCGCGTCTTGGCTGGTCCCCGCGCGCAGCGCGAGCCTGCGCTGGCTGATGCCACTGCGCTTTCTCGCCTCTCGCAAGATCACCGAAGCGTCGTTGCTACACCGCATACGGTGTCAGAGTAGCAGCAGCAGCACTGCCGCTCGATCTTCGAGGAGGTCGTGGAGGGCCTCCGTTTCCAGCGCACGCCAAGGGACCGGTCGAGTGCCTACCATCGAGCACATGACCGTTCAGCGGATGGATCACGTGGGCATAGTCGTGGATGACCTCGAGGAGGCGATCGCGTTCTTCGTCGAGCTCGGGCTCGAACTGGAGGGCGAGACGCCGGTCGAGGGCGACTGGGTGGATCGCATCGTCGCGCTCGAGGGCGTCCGGGCGCAGATCGCCATGCTGCAGACTCCGGACGGGAACGGACGAGTCGAGCTGGCGAAGTTTCACACCCCCTTGGCCGAGGGCGGCCCCGAGCACGCGCCGGCGAATGCTCTGGGCATCCGTCATTTGACGTTCGCCGTGGAGGACATCGACGCAATCCTCGCTCGACTGAAAGCTCGCGGCGCAGAGCTCGTCGGCGAGCTGGAGCGTTACGAGGATCGCTACAAGCTCTGCTACGTCCGCGGCCCCGCCGGGATCATCGTTGAGCTGGCCGAGCGGATTGGCTGAGCAGACCGCCTACGGCCACGGACTGGTCTTCGACGATGTCGCCGAGGCGTATGACCGTCATCGGCCGGCCTACCCGGACGCGCTCGTGGACGAGGCGTGCGCCACCGCCTGCCTCGGCCCCGGCGCCGAGGTGCTCGAGATCGGCTGCGGCACAGGACAGCTCACCAGCAGCCTGCTGGCCCGCGGGCTGCGCGTCACAGTCGTGGAGCCCGGCCCGCAGCTGATCGCGCGGGCTCGCGATCGCTTGAGCAGTGCCGGCGAGGTGCAGTTCGTCAACGCGCGCCTGGAGGACGCCTCCCTGCCCCACGCCGGGTACTCGGCCGTGTTCTCGGCGTCGGCGATCCATTGGATCGACTCGGATGTCGGCTGGCGCAAGGCCGCCGATGTCCTGGTGGACGGCGGGAGTCTCGCCCTGCTCTCGTACTTCGGGCTTGACGATCCTCGTAGTGCCGAGGATCAACAGGCGCTGCGCGCGGCCATCGCGACGATCGCCCCCCAGCCCGCCGCCGCTTGGCCAACCTACCGAGACCTCGCCTCCACCCTGGACGGGGTCGCGGCCCGACGTGAGAACGTCTCGGAGGTGTGGTCGTGGCTGGGGAGCCACGAGATCGCGCGCGAGTATGCGGCCGACCTGTTCGACGAGGTGCACCTCGCGGCGGTGCCGTCGCTGGTGGAGCACACCGCCGACGAGCTCAACGCTCTACTGGGCACCATGTCCTTCTGGGCCGGACTGTCACCCAGCCAGCGCGACGCTATCGCGGCCGAGAACCAAGCCTTCCAGCAGCGGATCGCCCGGCCGATCCGCTCGAGCACGGTCGCCTGTCTGGTCATGGCACAGCGCCGACCCTGTTTCTCAGCGGGCAGGCAGCACCGCACGGCAGCACTGCCCGTCCCCCAGCCTCGCCAAAATGAAATAAAGGAGAGCCCCAACATGTCACGTGACATCAAGATCCCCGGTCCCGACCACCCGATCACGATCACCCCGAGCGGCGACCATGTCGTCGTTCGCAGCGGTGGGGCGACGATCGCCGACAGCCGCTCGACACTCGTCCTGCAGGAGTCCAACTACCCGCCGGTCCGCTACTTCCCGCTCGCCGACATCGACCGCTCACAGCTCGTGGCGAGCGAGCTGATCACCCACTGCCCCTACAAGGGCGAGGCCTCCTACTATTCGATCCTCGCCGACGCCGAGCGCGGCGGCGACGCGGTCTGGTTTTACGGCGACCCCCACCCGGCGGTCTCCGAGATAAAGGGCCATGTCGCCTTCTACGCCGACCGCGTCGAGCTCTCGGTCGAGACGCCTGACGGCGCGTAGCTCATCCGGCGAGGAGCTCCGTCTCGCTCTCGTACACAACGAAGCGTCTAGGGTGTCGCCCGTGAAGGCCCTCTACTACCGTGGCAGCGAGGGCGGGCTGGAGTGGCGGGATGATCCGGCGCCCACGATCCTCGCCCCCTCCGACGCGCTGGTGCGACCGCTGGCGGCCTCGACGTGCGATCTCGACCAGGCGATCGTCCATTCGACCGTTCCCGGCGCGGAGCAGCCCTTTGCGATTGGGCACGAGGCGGTCGGCGAGGTGCTCGAGGTCGGCGCGGCGGTCACGGGGCTGGCGCCCGGCGATCAGGTCGTGATTCCCTATCACCTCTCGTGCGGCGCTTGCGACCGCTGCCGCGAGGAGCTGCCGCTGTTCTGTCGCGAGACCGCCTCGGAGGCGCTTGCGGTTTACGGGGTTCCCGTCGGCGAGGAGTACGGCGGGCTGTTCTCCGAGCTTGTGCGCGTGCCCTACGCCGATCACGGCCTCGTGAAGCTGCCGCCGAGCGTCACCGCACTGGAGGCGGTGTCGGTCGGGGACAACCTCACCGACGCCTACCGTGCGATCGCCCCGCGACTGCGCGCACGTCCGGGCGCCGACGTGCTGATCTGTAGCGGTGGCTCGCTCGGGCTCTACGGCGCCGATATCGCGCGCGCGTTCGGGGCGCGCACGGTTCGCTATGTCGACTCGAGCCCCGAGCGACGGGAGCTCGCAAGCGAGTTCGGCGCCGAGGCCTCATCCGCGGAGGACTTCGATCCCGCCGAACGCGGGTACGCGATCTCGCTGGTTACCCACGGCAGCGTCAGCGCGCTGCGCGCGGCGTTGCTGGCGACAGAACCGGGCGGCGAGGTGGAGAACCTCGGCTTTCACTTCGCCGATGTGCCGCTACCGGTGGCGGCGATGCACTTCAAGTGCCTGACCTTCCGCTCGGCCATGTCCAACGCGCGCCCGCTGATCCCCGAGGTCCTTGCGCTCGTGGCGAGCGGCCGGATTGACCCGCGCCGTGTGCAGACTGCGGTCCTCCCCTTCGACGACGCCGCCGAGGCGCTGCCGAGGGCGGGCTTCAAGCCGGTGTTCGTGCGCGATCCCCTGCACGGCGACTGACGCTCTCCCCATCTCCGACTCCCTCGAATGCGCCCTCAGGCCACCAGGCGCACGATCGCCGATATGCCCACGACCACGATCAGCGCCCGCAGCGCATCGGGGTGCAGGCGCCGTCCGTAGCGCGCCCCCAGCTGCGCCCCGACGATCGAGGTCACCGCGATGATCGCTGCGGGCGCCCAGTCGACGTGCGCGGCGAACACGAAGTAGAGCCCCGCCACGCCATTCGTGAGACCGGCGAGCACGTTCTTCAGGGCGTTCGTGCGGTGCAGATCCTGCGTCAGCGCCACCCCCAGCACGGCCAGCAGCAGGATGCCCTGCGCGGCCCCGAAATAGCCGCCATAGACCCCGATCGCGTAAACCGCCACGGCCGTCGGCAGCGCGCCGTGACGGTCCATGTCAAACTCGCGCCTGGCCAGCCACGCGTTCAGACGCGGCTGCAACAACGTGAGCACGAGCGCCAAGGCAATGAACACCGGCACGATCGCCTTGAAGGCCGCCGCGGGCAGCACCAGCAGCAAGACCGCGCCGGTGATCCCGCCCAGCACTGACATCGAGCCCAGACGTATCGCCCGCGCGCGCTGACCGGCGAGCTCACGGCGATAGCCAATCGCGCCCGACACCGAGCCGGGCACCAGACCTACCGTGTTCGAGACGTTCGCCGTCACCGGCGCGTAGCCGAAGGCGAGCAGCACCGGGAAGGTAATCAGGGTGCCGCTGCCGACAACCGTGTTGATCGTCCCGGCCGCCAGCCCGGCGAGGGCGATCGTGATCACCTCGCCGAGGCTCATACGTGCCCGATCCTACCCGCCGGGCGCCATCTTGCAGACGTCCAAATCTGTCCAGGAAAGTTCAACCATGTCGTATCGATGCGTTAGCCTTTTGACTATGAGCGCGTTTGTCGGTCGCACGGTCGTCGCATGAAGGCGGTCGGCTGGCATCTGCCGGGTCACTCGGCACACGGCGAAGGGGACGCTCACGGCGAGGCACACTCAGCGCACCGCTCACGCGCCACGCTGGTCTCGGTGAGCATCCTGCTGATGGTGCTCGCCGCCGGCGCCGCCGGGGTCGAGCTGCTGAGCCGCGATCACAGCGTCGGCAACCTGCTCGACTCCCACGGCGGGGACGCCTCGGCGGCAGCCGAACCGCTCACTCCGACGCGGCTCGTGGCCACGCCCGCTCATACGGTCACCAATGGTACCGATCCCCTGACCGTGACGCTGTCGGCGCCGCCCGCCGCGAGCTCACCCACGCCCACGCTGCGACCGGCCGTCGCGGGCTCTTGGAGCACGGTCGGCGACTCGCTCGTGTTCACGCCCGCATCGACGCTGATGCCCTGTTCGAGCTACACCCTGACGATCTGGGCGAACACGATCGCCACCGGCCATTCGCGCCTGGGCAAGCGCCATACGATCGGTCTGAACGTGGCGTGCCCCTCGACGGCCGCGCTGCAGCAGAGCCTCGCACGCCTGGGCTACATGGGCGCGAGCTTCCATCCGCTCTATGCCGTGCGCATCGCCTCCGGGCCCGAGACCCGTCGCGACGCGGCCGCGCACGTCTTCCACCCGCCCCGCGGCGCGCTCGTGCCCGATCCCTCCGACGCCCCCGCCGTCGAAACTGGCCATCTGGACGAGACCACGCGCGGAGCGCTGACCGTCTACCAGTCAGACCACGGCCTCGAACCGACCGGCGAACCGAACTACGCCACCTGGGCCTCGCTGCTCGCCGCCGACAGCGGCTACCACCGCAACCCCCACCCCTACACCTGGGTGACCGTCTCCGAGTCGATCCCCGAGACGCTCGAGGTCCATCGCGGTCACCACGTGGTCCTGAGTACACCGGCTAACACCGGCGTGCCGGGAGCCGAAACCGCGCAGGGCATCTTCCCGATCTTCTCGCGGTTCACGTCGACCACAAT
Source organism: uncultured Solirubrobacterales bacterium (assembly GCA_963714025.1). Lineage (GTDB taxonomy): Bacteria > Actinomycetota > Thermoleophilia > Solirubrobacterales > Solirubrobacteraceae > Palsa-744. Next base: position 60,090 of record OY970221.1, on the reverse strand, counting down.
GACCGGTACCAACCCAGACGGCTCCCACTACAGCGATCCGGGTGTGCCGTGGGTGAACTACTTCAACGGCGGCGACGCCGTCCACGGCTTCCCACGGGGCTCCTACGGCACCCCCCAGTCAAACGGCTGCGTGGAGCTGCCGATCGAAACGGCGCATACCGTGTTCGACATGCTGGCGATCGGCGACATCGTCGTGGTGAGCTAGCGGTGGCGAGCGGATCGGCTCGCCGGGCCCTTTGCGTGCCTGCGTCGAGCCGTAGCCGGAACCTCGGGGACCGGCTGAAGGCATCATGTTGAGACGTTCCCGCCGCCCGCGACCACGGGGCTGGCTGCGTCACTACGCCGGCCTTCTGTCCCCCGACTCGATGGCGGCCGCGCCGGTCGTGCTCGAACGCGACAGCGCGCGGCGGCTGGCACGGCTGACGGCGACTGCCGCCGATGGCGCACGCCAGCGGGTCAGGCCCACGCGCGAGCGAATGCGCGCGCTCCTTGCCACTCCGGGGGGACGCCTGCGGTGGCGCGAGATCCCGGCCCCGCCCCCACCTGGCCCGCTCGGCGCGATCGTGCACCCGATCGCAGCCTCCACCTGCGACCTCGACTGTCCGCTCGTGCACGGCGCCACGCAGCTGCCGCTGCCGCTGCATCTCGGACACGAATGCGTCGCCGAGGTCCTCGCCGTCGGCGAGCGCGTGCAGAGCGTCCGGGTCGGCGAGCGCGTGGTGGTCCCGTTTCAGATCAACTGCGGGACCTGTGAGCCATGCCGCGCCGGGCGTACCGGCAGCTGCACAGGCGTGCCGCCGATCTCGATGTACGGCATGGGCCTCGGCGCCGGGCACTGGGGCGGGGCCTTCTCCGATCAACTGGCCGTGCCCTACGCAGATGCGATGCTCGTGTCGCTGCCCGAGGGCATCGATCCGGCGGCCGCCGCCAGCGTCGCCGACAACGTCTGCGACGCCTACCGCCACATCGGCCCCTACCTGCCCGAGCTGCTCGCGCGCGATCCGAACGCCGAGGTGCTGGTGTTCGCCGCGCACAGCCCCCGCTCGCTGTTCACCCCCAGCTGCCCCCTCTACACCGGCATGATCGCCCTGGCGATGGGAGCGCGCAACGTCAGCTTCGCCGACAGCCGCCCGTGGGTGCGCGCGCACGCCGAGCGTCTGGGCATGCAGGCGGTGCACCCGCGCGCGCTGCACCGCCGCTCGCCCTTCCCGCTCGTCGCCGACGTCAGCGTGGACGGTCTCCCTCACGCCCTGGCCGCCACGGCGCCCGACGGCGTCTGCTCGAGCTCCGGCGGACTGCACCGCCGCGCACAGATCCCGATGCTGCGCATGTACGTTCGCAACGCCACCCTGCACGTCGGACGCACGCACGTACGCGCGCTGATGCCGGCCGTGCTCGAGCTGATGGCGAGCGGCGGACTGCAGCCGGAGGCGATCACCACGACCGTCGCCCCGCTCGAGGTGGCGCCGAGCGTGCTGCGCGAGCACTTCCTCGGCGGTCAGAGCGTCAAGACCGTGCTGACCACCTCCTGAGGCCGAGATGCGCGTGCTTGAGGAGATCAGAGGGACGTTGTGGCCCAGCGCCGGGGATCGGCACGGACCGCTGCCTCCGCTGCTCGTGACGCTAACCGTGGTGACGGGCCTGGTCGATGCCGCCAGCTACCTGAAGCTCGGACACGTGTTCGTCGCGAACATGACCGGCAACGTCGTCTTCCTGGGCTTTGCGCTGGCGGGCGCGAGTGGCCTGTCCGCCGGCTCCTCGCTCGTTGCGCTGGGCGCGTTCCTCTTCGGGGCGCTCGGCGGAGGATGGCTGGGCGGGCGCAACCCCGGGCATCGTGGGCGCATGCTGCGCGCCGCGGGCTTCGCCCAGGCGCCGTTGATGGCCGCGGCCCTGCTCGTGGCGGCGCTCGGCGCCACGCCCCCGGACCGCGGCGTGCGCCTGGCGCTGATCGCCCTGCTGGCGCTGGCGATGGGCGTGCAGAACGCCGCCGCGCAACGCCTCGCCGTACCCGAGCTGACCACGAGCGTGCTGACGAAAACGCTCGACCGGGATCGCCTCGGAGGCCGGCATCCTGGGCGGAACCGGCTCGAAGCTCGGTCGGCGCGGGATCGCCGTCACCGCGATGCTCGCCGGGGCGCTAATCGGAGCCGTGCTGGTGCTGAACGTGTCCGTCGCGGCGGACATCGCGCTGGCTCTCTGCCTGGTGCTGGGGGTAGCCCTCGCCGTGCATCTCGCCTCGCGCTCGGACGCGCCCTGGGCGCGCCCCTGAACCTCCTACGGCGCCGCCGGGACCACCACCAGCGGACCATCCGCGACGAGCAGGCGCTCGGTGTCGAACGCCGGCTCACCGAGACGCTCGACGTGGGGCGAGCCCTCCAGGAAGACGTCGGCCGTCTCCAGGAAGCCGATGCGCGGAGTCCGGTAGTGCATCGGCACCACCCAGCGCGGCGAGAGCCGCTCGACGATCGCGCGCGCCTGCTCGGCGCCGATCGTCGGACCGCCGCCGACGGGCATGAACAGCAGGTCGATCTCGCCGATCGCCGCGGCCTGCTCCTCGCGCAGCGCAGCTCTGGCCGAAGTCGCCGAAATGACACACTCGCAGCGCCGTCGAGCTCGAACACGAAGATCGTGTTCGGTCCCCGCTCGGTGCCCGCCTGCTCGTCGTGCTCGGAGGCGATCGCGATGACCTCGCCGATCGGCGACTCGAGCTTGCCGGCGGTCGAGCGCAGGATCGCGGGGTCGCCGCCGATCGCCTCGACGCCGTTGTGATCGATGTGCTCGTGGGTGACCAGCAGCAGATCGGCCTCGACGCCGTCGATCGGCGGGTAGTCGAACTGCATCCCGCGGCTCGCCGCCATCGCCGACATATCCGCGAACGGGTCGATCGACCACCGTCGTATCCGCCGCGCTGAGACGAAACGCCGACTGGCCGTACCACTCAACTTGCATGCTGTTCCTCTCGGGTGGGGGTGTGAATGATCGTAGTGCTCTCTCCGTCGCGCGCCCTCGCCCCGTTGCCCGGGGCCGTTCCGTTCGCTGCGGATGCTCCATTGTTCACCGAGGCGTCGGCTCGAACGGGCTCGACGCCGCTCGATGCTCTGCGAGGGGTCGTAGTGATACTTGCCGCCGCGCATCAGCGAGGCGGCCGCCGCGATCAGGCAGGCGACGATCGCGAACGCGAACGCCTCGTGCAGGCCGGCGCGAAACGGCGCGGAGATCAGGTGCGGGAAGAACGAGTGGCCGGTGAGCGCCGCGCGGTTGGCCGGCGACAGCGCGCCAGCACGTGCGCGCCGACGAGGTGCTGGATCGGGTTGTAGCCGAGGAACGCCGCGAACAGGATCGACACCGGCGGCAGGTGCGCGACGCCGGCGGCGGTCGCGGCGCCGACGCCGTGGGCCTTCAGGCCGGCGGTCAGCGCCGCGGGCAGGCTCGCGGACAGCCCGAAGATCATCAGCGTGAAGAAGATCCCGATCGAGAGCACCTGCGCGGAGTTCTGGAAGGTCTGGTTCATGCCCCCGCCGGCGCCCCGGTCGCCCGCCGGCAGGCTGTTCATCACGGCGGCGCGGTTGGGCGAGGCGAACATGCCCATCGAGATGCCGTTGAGGAACAGGATCGCGGCGAACAGCGGATAGGAGAAGTCGATCGGCAGCAGCGCGAGCAGGAAGAAGCTGAGCGCCGCGCCGAGCATCCCGCCGGTCGCGAACCAGCGCGCGCCGAAGCGGTCTGAGAGGTAGCCCGAGGTCGGCCCGGCGAGCAGCATGCCGACGATCAGCGGCAGCATGTAGATCCCCGCCCACAGCGGCGTTTCGGTGAAGTCGTAGCCGTGCTGGGGCAGCCAGATCCCCTGCAGCCAGATGATCAGCATGAACATCAGCCCGCCGCGGGCGACCGCCGAGAGGAACGTCGAGAGCGTGCCGAACGTGAAGGCGCGGATCCGGAACAGCGGCAGCCGGAACATCGGGTCGGCCACGCGCCGCTCGATCAGCGCGAACGCCACCAGCGAGGCCATGCCCGCGCCCAGCAGCGCGAGCACCCGCGGGCTCGTCCAGCCGGTCGCGTGTCCGCCGTAGGGCCGGATGCCGTAGGTGACCGAGACCATGATCAGGATCAGGCCGAGCGCGAACGTGAGGTTGCCCCACCAGTCGACCGCGCGCGCGTTTGGGCGTGCTGCGCTCCTCGAGCTTCAGATACGCCCAGACCGTCCCGAACAGGCCGACCGGCACCGAGATCAGGAACACCGCGCGCCAGTCGATCGGCGCGAGCAGGCCGCCGAGCACGAGGCCGATGAAGACGCCGCTGACGCCGACGATGTTGTTGATGCCGAGCGCCATCCCGCGCTGGTTGGCCGGGAAGGCGTCGGTGAGGATCGCCGCCGAGTTCGCCAGCAGGAACGCCGCCCCGATCCCCTGGACGATGCGGAAGACGATCAGGTACAGCGCCCCGGCGCGCCCGGTCATCCAGTCGACCGTCAAGAACAGCGAGGCGATCGTGTAGACGACGAAGCCGAGGTTGTACATCCGCACCCGCCCGTACATGTCCCCGAGGCGCCCGAGGCTGACGATCAGGACGCTCGTCACGACCAGGAAGCCGAGGATCATCCACAGCAGGTAGAAGCTGTTCGCCGGCACCAGCGGGTCGAGGTGGATGCCCCTGAAGATGCTCGGCATCGCGATCAGCACGATCGATCCGTCGAGCGTCGCCAGCAGCACGCCCAGCGTCACGTTCGACAGGGCGATCCACTTGTACCTGTCGTTCGGGTCGGGCGCCGGCGCAGGGACGTACGGTGCGGGGACGGCGGCCATCGCCCCCACGCTAGCAACCTTACGGTCACGTAAGGATCAGTTTGGGCGCGCACTGCGCCCGGCGCGCCGCTACTGCACGGTAAGTGTGCCTTCCATGCCCGCCATGCGGTGGCCCGGAACCGAGCAGAAGAACTTGTACGTGCCCGGTTTGAGGGTCACCGACAGCGTCTTCGCGCCGCCCTGGAACGTCGGAGTCGCGCCGACCTGGGCGCCTGAGGAGGATTCGATCGTGACGTTGTGCGCCAGCGAGGACGTGTTCGTGAAGTCGATCGAGACCTTCCCGGCCTTGGCCGTGAGGGAGGTCTTGTTGTATTTCAGTTCGCCTTCGGGATTGGCTTCCAGGCTCACCGCCGAGCTGGCCGTGTCGCCGCCCGTCGAGGAAGAGGTCGAAGAGGTCGTGCTGGGCGTCGTGGCCGGGGTGGCGGGTGTGGACGAGGAGCTGGACGTGGTGCCGCTGTTCGAGGAGCCACAGCCCGCCACGAGCAGCGCGAGGAGCGCGAGTCCCAGCAAGGTCGATCGGCGGATCCTCGTTGCGTGCTTCTTGCCTGTTGCGGTCGTGTCGGTCATCGTCCGTCCTCCTTGTGGTCGCTGTCGCCGCATCGTCTGATCGGGATCATCGCAGGCTTATGAATTGTCGAGCTCCTCGCCACCGTGCTCGGGAGCTGACCTCGAGCAATGGACGCGCTTGCGCTCACGGCTTTTAGACCCCGTCCATCGCAGAATCTTCCCGCAGCCCCATCGCATCGCGCCGCATCGGCCATCTGCCCGCGTTAGAACAGCGATTCCTGCGGTGGAGGGCACAGTACGGCCGGCGCGGGCCGCCGCTCCTCGTCCTGGATAGGTCCACGCGCTCGTCGGTCGAACCCGCCGCCGAGCGGGTTGCGCCCACGGCGGACGAGTCCGGCCAGGCGCTCGCGTTCCTCGCGCGGCGCATATGCACCGCGCGAATAGAGCTGCTCGTAGCGCTCGACGAGGTCTGGCCGCTGGTCCCGCAGCCAGCCCATGAACACGTCGCGCACCTCCCCCCGCAGATGTAGTGCGACCCCGCCGATGCTCGTGGCGCCGGCCTGTCGGCCCGCTCGAGCAATGGCTCGATCTGGTGGGGCGCGTCGTTGATGCCGGGCATCAGCGGCGCGATCAGGACACCGGTGGGGATGCCGGCGCGATTGAGCTCGGCAACCGCCTCCAGCCGCGCGCGCGGGTTCGGGGTGTGCGGCTCGGTCGCGCGCCAGGCGCGCTCGTCGAGCGTCGGGATCGACAGGCTTGCGCTGATCTCGTGCGCGTTGCGCGATTTCGAGCAGCAGCGGGAGGTCGCGCAGCAGCAGTGGCGACTTCGTCAGCACCGAGCACGGGTTGGCGGCGTCGCGCAGCGCCGCCCAGATGCCTTCCATCAGCTTGTAGCGACCCTCGACCCACTGGTAGGGATCGGTGTTCGTGCCCAACGCGACGTGCTCGCCCTTCCACGAGGGCCGCGCCAGCTCGGCGCGAAGGACCTCGGGCGCGTTGACCTTGACGACGATCTCGCGCTCGAAGTCCCGGCCGGCGTCGAAGTCGAGATAGCGGTGCGTCGGACGCGCGAAGCAGTAGACGCAGGCATGGCTGCACCCCCGATACGGATTGATCGTCCAGCGGAACGGCATGCGCGATCGCTCGGGTACGCGGTTGAGTACCGACTTGGCGCGCACCTCGTAGAAGCGGGTCTCCAGCGCCTCGGGTGCGTCGAAGCGGCGCACCACGGCCTCGTCGCGATAACCGGGCAGCCGGCGCTGCTCGTCTTCGCTCAACGTCAGATTCGACCAGCGCACGAACATATGTTCGCATGCCGGTCGGCGTAACTGCTCGTGGCGCTACCCGACCTGCCCGGACGGGCGAATCAGAAGCTCGTTGACGCTCACGTTCGGCGGTTGGCCGATCGCGTAGAGGATGGCGGTGGCGATGTCGTCGGAGCTCAACCGCTCGACCCCGTCAAAGCGTTTGGCGATCTGCCCGAGCACCTCGGGGCGGTTGTGGCCGACGAGCTCGGTGGCGACGGCGCCGGGCTCGACCAGGGTCACACGGACACCGAGCGGCACGACCTCCTGGCGCAGTGACTCGGAGAACGCGCCGACGCCGAACTTCGTGAGGTTGTAGACGCCCGAGCCCAAGCGCGCGAAGCGGCCCGCGACCGAACTGACGTTGACGATGTGCCCGGAGCCCTGCTCGCGCATCAGCGGCAGCGCTGCGTGCGTGCAGTACAGGACGCCGAACACGTTGGCCTGGATCATCCGACGCCACTCCTCGGTGGGCGCGTCGGCGATCGGCCCGAGCAGCATCACACCGGCGTTGTTCACGAGCACGTCCAGTCGACCGAGCTCGGAATGGGTGCGGCGCACGAACTCGCCCGCCTGCTCCTCCTCCCCCACGTCCGTGGCGATCGCGATCGCACGCCCGCCCTCGCCGACGATCCGCTCGGCCAGCGCCTCGATGCGATCGACGCGCCGGGCCGCGAGTGCCACGGCGGCGCCCGCACGAGCACACTGCAGCGCGGTCGCCTCGCCGATGCCCGAGGAGGCGCCCGTGACCGCCACCACCTGTCCGGAGAGATCAACGGAGCTCATCGCTCGTGAGTGTAGGACGTGAATGACCCGGCGGTAGGGTCGCGGGAGATCCGGGTAGGTAGATGGGCGAGACTCGGACGGGTCTGACGGGTTATGGGCTCGTCCAGAGGGTCATGCACGCGCGCGTGCGGATGGCGCGTGGGTGTCCAGAATCGGGGCGAAAGCTGGGAAGCCGGGAAGAAAAGCCGACAGAAAGAGTGCTGATGGGCACAACCGGCGAGCAGGACGCGACGTACACAGTGTCGAACGACACCCCGATCGGCGGTCCGGAAAGAATAATTGACAACGCAACTATCGCGGCGTATAATTCCGACTGCAAGCATCGGATTAGAAGGGCCTCATATGGCAGATAACATTCGCAAAACCCCCAAAACACCAGCAAAACCGGCTGACAGCGCGCTCACGGCGGCGCTGGACAGCTTCATCCCCGAGTCGGTCGACCAGTTGCTCGCACACTCGCGGCGCTATCCCTTGCTCACTCCCGCCCAGGAGATCGAACTGGCGCAGAAGATCGAGCGCGGCGACCTGCAGGCCAAGGAACTGCTCGTCAATTCCAACCTGCGCCTGGTCGCCTCCAACGCGCGGCGCTACCAGAACCAGGGACTGCCCCTTGCCGACCTCGTGCAGGAGGGCATGCTCGGCCTGATCAGGGCCAGCGAGAAGTTCGACTGGCGCAAGGGCTTCAGGTTCTCCACCTACGCGACGCTGTGGATCAGACAGGCGATCCAGCGCGGTCTGGAGAACTCCGGACGCACGATCCGCCTGCCCGTGCACGTCGCCCAGCGCTCGCGCAAGGTCGGACGAGTCGAGCGCGAGCTGTCGGTCAGGCTCGGGCGCGAGCCCACGATCGAGGAGCTGGCCGCGGAGACGGGCCTTGAGATCGAGCAGGTCGAGGAGGTGCGCCACCAGCGCGCAGCGCTCGTGAGCCTCGACCAGCAGGTCGGCGAGGACGGCGACACGGCGCTCGGGGATCTGCTGCCCGCCGAGCAGGAGGCGCCCGAGGAAACGGCTTGGGAGAACGAGCGCGAGCGGATCGTGCACGAGGCGATCTCGCAACTGCCGGACACCGAGCGCACAGTGCTCACGTTGCGCTTCGGCACCGGCCGCGAGGAGCCCCAGACGTTGACCGCGATTGGCAAACGCCTCGGGTTCTCCGCCGAGCGGGCCTCCCAGCTCGAGCAGCGCGCGCTGAAGAAGCTCGCGGAGTCACCAGAGATGGCCGCGCTCCGCGAGGCAGCCTAAGCATTTGTTCACGTCGGGACCCTCGCCGGACGGCCTACGTCTGGCGAGGGTCTTAGACTGCTGCGCTGAAGTTCCGACTGGACGGATGGGAGCGTGCGATGACAGACCAGTCAAAGTCCGCATGGGAGCGCACCGTCGAGCTGACGATCGCCATCGGCGAACGCATCCTGGCGCCGATCGAGCGGTTCATCGGCCGGCGCTCGCTCGTGGGCGACGCGACGTTCCTCCCGCTCGAGCGTTTCCCATGGGTGGCGCACATCGAGGAGAACTGGCAGACGATCAGGCAGGAGGCCGAGCGCCTGCTCGAGAACCGCGAGGACCTCGCCAACTTCCAGGACATCTCCAAGGACCAGATCGAGATCACCGACGACGACCGCTGGAAGACGTTCTTCCTCTACGGCTACGGCTTCGAGGCGAAGCTCGGCATCGAGATGTGTCCGCGCACGGCCGCGCTGATGCGCGATATACCCGGGATGAAGACCGCGATGTTCTCGATCCTCTCGCCGCGCAAGCACATCCTCGACCATCGCGGCCCGTACAAGGGCGTGCTGCGCTACCACCTCGGCCTGATCGTGCCCCGCGACGCGCCGTCCTGCCGGCATCCGCGTCGGAGAGGACTTCCGCCACTGGGAGGAGGGCCAGAGCATGGTCTTCGACGACACCTTCAACCACGAGGTCTGGAACGACACCGACGAGACGCGTGTGGTGCTGTTCGTGGACGTGCTGCGCCCCCTCCCCCGCCCCTGGTCGCAGATCAACAGAGCGATCGTCAAGGCGATCGGCTACTCGCCGTTCGTGCTCGACGCCAAGCGCAACCAGGAGGCGTGGGAACGGCGTTACCGCGAGCGCCGGCGGGAGAGCCGTGACCGCTGGCTGAAGTGCCGCGATCCCGCTGGTCTGCAGTCGGTAACGGAACGGCCCTAATCGTGGTCGGTGTGCACCGAGACGTCGACCACGTCCGGGTGCTCGTCCCTGATCTCGCGCTCCAGTCGGTCGGCCAGCGCGCGGGCGTCGGCGAGCGTACGCTCGGGGCCGAGGCAGACCGTCAGCACCGCCCGCGGGCCGTGACTGAGGTGACGCGAGCCGAGCGCGGCGTCGGGCTCGACGTGCACGATCACGTCGCTGCCGGGGAGATCGCGCGCGATCGCATCCTCGATCGCGCTCGCGACGGCATGACCGTGGGCGAGGTCGGCATCTGGCTCCACGCCCACGACGACGTCGACGAAGTGGCGCCCACCCGATTCGCGCATGCGCAGACGGCTGAGGGTGACGGGCTCATCGATTCCGGCGATCGCCGCGCGTGCGGTCTGCTCGGCCGGCCCCGAGGCGGTGTCCATCAGCACGAGGACGTTGCCCCGCATCAGTCTTCCGGCCGAGTAGAGCACGAGCCCGGCGACCAGCAGCGCGGCGATCGAGTCGGCCTGCGGGTAGCCCGCGCGTACGAGCAGCAGGCCGATCAGCACCGCGATCGAGCCGACGAGGTCGAGCGTGAAGTGCAGCGCGTTCGCGCCCAGCGCGGCGCTCGCGTGCTCGTGCGCGGCGCGGTGCAGCGTACGCGAGCGACCCACGTCGATCAGGATCACGACGCCCACGACCGCCAGCACATACCAGTGTGCGTCCGCCGTGGGGGCCGTTGCCGGCGAGACGGTCGATCGCCTCACCGGCGATCACGAAGCTCGCCAGCACGAGGATCGCACCCTCACCGAGCGCCGAGAGGTGCTCGGCCTTGCCGTGACCATAGGGGTGCTCGCGGTCGGCCGGGCGTCCGGCGACGCGCACGGCGAAGAACGTCAGCAGCGCCGCGACCAGGTCGGTCGCCGAGTGGATCGCCTCGGCGACCAGTCCCGAGGCTGTGCGCGAGCAGACCGACCAGGAGCTTGATCGCCACGAGCGTCGCGGCGGCGGCGACCGACATCAGCGCGGTGCGCTGTGCCGCCTCAGATGTTCGAGACGTCAAGGCCCGTGCCTTGAAGCAAGTGGTTCGCTTGGGAGTTGAGTGTCGTGAACTCGCCCGTCAAGATCAGCAGGCCAAGCGCGATCATGATCGCGCCGCCGACGGCGATCACGATCGGGAAGTGGCGCTTGACGACCGCCAGCGCATTGGTAGCGCGCTCGAATGCGAGCGCGATCAACAGGAACGGGATCGCGAGGCCCGCGGAATAGAACGCGAGCAGCAGCGCCGCGTGCGCGGCCGAGCTGGAGACGGCCGCCTGTGTGAGGATCGCGCCGAGGGTGATGCTCGTGCAGGGCGTCCACGCGATCGCGAACGCCGCGCCGGCGACCAGCGGTCCGCCGCGCCCGGCCAGACGTTGCAGGGACTCGGAGTGCCACTGGAAGTTGAGCCGATCGACGAAGGGCGTCATCAGGAACAGGACTCCCATCGCCACGATCACCACGCCGCCGATGAGTTCGAGGGTCTGTTTGTGTTCGTTGAGCGTCGAGCCGATCGCGGTCGCGCCGAGGCCCAGCAGGATGAAGATCGAGGAGAAGCTCGCGATGAACAGCAGGCTCGGCACGAGCACCCGCCGGGCCCCCGCGTGCTGCATGTCCGCCGGTGCCACCCCTACGACGGTCGAGAGGTACCCGGGCACAAGCGGCAGCACGCACGGGGACATGAACGACACCAGCCCGGCCGCGAGCGCGATCGGAATGCCCACCCCCCCGGCCGCGTCGGTCGCGGTCGCGATCATGCCCTTACCGCCGCGCGCAGCTCCTGCACCGCGCGCTCCAGTCTCGCCACCCGCTCCTCGAGGTCGGTGCTCAGCGCCGGCGTCTGTTGCTCGGCGGGCTCCGTCGCCGCGCTCGACGCCACGACGGCGATGGAGTCTTTTCTGTCGAAACCGCCGGCGGCGTGCCCCGGCGACGTCGACGCGGCGTCGGGACTCGCAATCGCATCGGTCGGCGCGCTGTCCTCGAGATCGGCGCTGAGCAGGTGCTCGTAACGCTCCTCCTTCTGCCCGGGCCGGCGCTCCAGGCGCGCGATGAGCCCCCGCGCGATCAGGCGCTCGAGCGTGTCGTGCACAGCCTCGAGATCGCCGAAGGAGTGCATCCGCTCGGCGCGCTGCTTGAGCTCGCCCGGCGTCTGCGCTCCGCGCAGCAGCAACACGCACAGGACCGCGTGCTCCTCGCCGCTCAGCGGGAGCGCTTCGGCGAGCAGGTGGCGGTACTTCGGGGCGCGGCTGCCGCGACCGCTCGCCAGACGCACGTATCCGCGACGCTCGAGCCGGTGCAGCGCGTCACGCAGCGTGGCGTCGTCGTAGTCGACGACCGGATCGCGGTTGGTCGACTGGTTGCAGGCCAACCGCAGGCTGTTCAGCGTTAGCGGGTAGATGTCGGGCGTGGTGAGCTGCTTTTCGAGCATGCACCCGAGCACGCGCGTCTCCGAATCGGACAGGTTCATCGCGTTAAGCCTACGACGCGACATCCGCCCCGCGCGCCGCGGGGCGCAGCGCCGTGACCGCGGCCCGGCGCCCATGGTCACCTTCTAGAGTCTTCTGGCGTGAGCGCTCAGCCATTTGCCCAAGGACACGGTGGCGGCGGCGATCGCGGCGGACGGCGATCTTCCCAACCGGAACTGCGTCCCGAGGACATTCCCGCGACGCCCGTCTCGATGCGACGGATCGGCGCGACTGTTCACGCCCTACCGCGCACGCCTGAGCGGTCTCTTGACGCTGATCTTCCTCTCGGCCGGCCTGGGCGTGATCAGCCCGTTCCTGCTGCGGGAAATCATCAACACGGCCTATCCGCAGCACGACACCACGCTGCTCGTGGAGCTGGTGGCCGGGATGGTCGCGCTGTCGGTGATCACCAGCGTGATCGGGGTCGCCCAGACGTGGATCTCAAACCAGGTCGGTCAGCGCGTGATGCACGACCTGCGGGCCGCCGTCTACGCCCACCTGCAGCGGATGTCGCTGGCGTTCTTCACCCGCACCCGCACGGGCGAGGTGCAGTCGCGGATCGCCAACGACATCGGCGGGATCGATAGCGTCGTGACCTCCACCGCCACCTCGATCGTCCAGAACGTCACCACCGTGGTGGCGACGGTCGTGGCGATGTTCCTGCTCGACTGGCGCCTGGCGGTGTTCTCGCTGGTTCTGCTGCCCTTCTTCGTGTGGCTGACCCGCCGCGTGGGCGAGGAGCGCCGGCGCATCCAGTCGGTGCGCCAGTCGCGTCTGGCGGACATGTCGACGCTCGTCGAGGAGTCGCTGTCGGTGTCGGGCATCCTGCTGGGCAAGACGATGGGCCGCTCGCCTGAGCTCGTGCGGCGCTTCGGCGAGGAGTCGGGCGAGCTCGCCGACCTCGAGGTGCGCGCGCGCATGGCCGGCCGCTGGCGGATGGCCACGGTGCAGATGAGCTTCGCGATCATGCCCGCGCTCGTCTACCTGTTCGGCGGTCTGAAATTCGGCTCAGGCGGCGAGGTGATCTCGATCGGCACCGTGGTGGCCTTCACCACGCTGCAGACGCGGCTGCTGTTCCCGATCCAGTCGCTGCTGTCGGTTGGACTGGAAGTGCAGACCTCGCTTGCCTTGTTCGGGCGGATCTTCGAGTACCTCGACCTGCCCGTGGACATCGTCGAACGCGCGAACGCGCGCGCGCTGAGCGGCGTGCGCGGCGACGTGCGGCTGCAGGACGTGTGGTTTCGCTATGCGCCCGAGGCGCCCTGGACGCTCGAGTCGATCGCCGCGGAGATCCCCGCGGGGACCCGCACCGCGCTCGTGGGCGAGACCGGTTCGGGCAAGACCACGCTCGCCTATCTCGTCGCGCGGCTGTACGAGCCCCAGCGCGGCTGCGTCTCGATCGACGGCGTGGACATCCGCGACATGACGCTCGCCTCGCTGGCCGCGACCGTCGGGCTGGTCTCCCAGGAGACCTATCTGTTCCACGCCTCGATCCGCGAGAACCTGCGCTTCGCCTGTCCCGAGGCCACCGATGAGCAGATCGAGGACGCCGCGCGCGCGGCGCAGATCCACGAGCTGATCTCTTCGCTGCCCGAGGGCTATGACACGCCCGTGGGCGAGCGCGGCTACCGCTTCTCCGGCGGGGAGAAGCAGCGCATGGCGATCGCCCGCACGGTCCTGCGCAACCCGCCGGTGCTGATCCTCGACGAGGCGACCTCGGCGCTTGACAACGAGACCGAGCGCGCCGTGCAGCAGGCTCTGGACGAGCTCTCGCGCGGGCGCACCACGATCGCGATCGCCCACCGCCTCTCGACGATCCGCGACGCCGACCAGATCCTCGTGCTCGACTCGGGCCGCGTGGTCGAGCGCGGCACGCACGGGGAGCTGCTCGAGCACGACGGTCGCTACGCCACCCTCTTGCGCGGTGCGACGGTCGGCGAGGAGCCCCTTCCCGAGCCCGGCGCGGCGTTGGCTTAAGGCGAAGCCCTCAGGCTGTGGCGTCGATGTTCAAGCGCACGTAGTCGACGACTACCGGCTCGCCCAGCTCGGCCATCACTGCGTCCATGAACGGCTCGCGCAGCGGCTCGGGCAGATGCTGGACGTGCGGGCCGAGGACGATCGTGGACAGGAACTCGCGCGGGTGCTCGGGCTCGGTCGGCGCCGGCTGGAGCCAACACTCGGCCGTTGCGAAGCCGGCGCTCAGCAGCAGCTCCCGGGTGTCCTCGGGCTTGGCGTAGTTCCACGGGGGGCGGAAATCGCGAAACCGCTCGGCGTAGGGCTCGCACTCCATGACGAGGCGGGCCCGCGCGCGCAGCTTGGTGATGTTGCCCTCTCCCCCGCACTGCGCGACCAGTCGCCCGCCGGGGCGCAGCACGCTGTGCAGCGAATGAAACAGCGCGGCGTGGTCTGCGACCCAGTGAAAGGTGGCGGTCGAGAGGATCGCGTCCAACGGCTCCTCCACCGCGCGCGCCAGCTCGAGCAGGTCGGCCCGGCGAATGTCCGCGTCAGGACCGAGGCGCTCGCGGGCGGCTGTGACCATCGACTCGGACACGTCCACCCCAATGACGTGCCCACGGGGCAGGCGCGCGATCAGGGCTTCGGTGACCCGTCCCGAGCCGCAGCCGGCGTCGAGCACCATCTCATCGCCGCGCAGCTGCAGGCGGCCGAGGACGGCCTCGCCCAACGCCTGCATCGGGCCGGAGATCCGGTCATATGTCTTGCCGTCCCACGCGCGTACCTCCTGCATACGTGTGTACGTTATCACGAACGCGACGGGTGAGTCGTACGCTCGGAGAGATCGAGCAGCGCCCGCGAGACCTGCCCACCCTGCCACGCCAGGGGCGAGCGGCCGGGCTCCTCCACGAGCAGGCTCGCGCCCGGGATCGCGCGCGCGTAGCGCTCGCCAATCGCAAGCGGGTGTCCCGGATCGGCCTCGTCGCGCGAGGCGATCACCACGGTGGGCACATCGATTGTGCCCAGTTCCTCGAAGCGCTCGAACGGGCGCGAGCGCGGAACCGCTTCGAGCGCGTCCGCCACCGCATCGGGGTGCTCGTGCGCGGACAGCCGCTGGTGAACGACCTTCTCCACGGTCGTCCGCCACGCCTCGGGCACCGGCGTGAAGTCGTAGGCGGCCATGAACCCCTCCGCCCCGCCTTCACGCAATCCCCGCGCGAGCGCGTCCCATGCCGCGAACTCCTGCTCGCCGCCGGTCATGTGCGTGTCGGGGTCATAGGCCGGCGTGATCAGTCCCAGCGCGGCCACGCGCTGCGGGTGCTCGAGGGCGAGGCGGATGATCGTCTGCGCCCCCATCGAGGCGCCGGCGAGCGTCGCGCGCTCGATCTCCAGCGTGTCCATGACCGCCAGCAGGTCGTGGGCCAGGCGCTCGTACCCATACGCGCCCGCGGCGCGCGCAGGATCGGAGTGGCCGTGGCCGCGCGCGTCGTAGGCGATCGCGCGCCGGCCCGAGCGCTCCAGCAGGCGCGAGCCCATCACGACGTACCGGCGCGTGGCCGTCAGACCGTGGAGCAGCACGATCGGCGGACCAGCTCCGGCCTCCTCGCCGGCCAACTCCACCCCGTCGTCGGTTCTGACGTGCAGTTCGTCGGCGCCCGGGCGCGAGCGCTCAGGCATGCACCGCGGCGTGAGCGCGCAACAGCTCGGCCGAGCGCTCGGGGCGCTCCCAGAAGAACATGTGCCCGACTCCCTCGAAGATCTCGAGCTGCGAGCCGGGGATCAGTCCGGCGATCATGGGACCGTTCTGCACCGGCAGCAGTCGATCGAGCGTGCCGTGGATGATCAGCGTGGGCGCTGCGATCTCGGACAGGCGCGCGGAGGTGTCGTGCCCGGCGATCGCGCGCATCTGCTCCATGATCACTTCGACGGGCACCGCGCGACGCATGCCGATCTCCTTGAAGCGGGCGTACTCCTCGTCGTTGGCGGCGAACTCCGGGGAGACGTTGACCTCCCAGCCCGTGCGCAGCGCGCGCTCGCGGTCTCCGGACATCATCCCCTCGGCAAGCCTCTGCATGACCTCTTCAGAGGCGACCGCGCTGCCCTCGCCGCCGCAGTAGGTGCAGCCGAGGGTGAGCGCGCGAATGCGCTGCGGATGGTTCAGCGCGAGCTCCTGGGCGACCATCCCGCCCATCGAGATGCCAAGCACATGCGCGGACTCGATCTCCAGCGCCGCGAGCAGGCCCGCCGCATCCTCGGCGAGCTGCGCGATCGTGACCTGCCCCTCGAGACGGCTGCTGGCGCCGACGCCGCGATGGTCGTAGACGATCGTCTCGAAGTCCTGGCGCAGGTCGGCGAGGAAGTCGGCATTCCAGTGGTCGAAGGTGCCGCTCATGCCCATGATCATCAAGAGCGGCGGACCCGCGCCGGCGCGCTCGTAGCTGAGCTCGATCTCCTCTACGCGTACGAGCGGCATGGGACGATCCTATACCCGCAGCGACAGCTGGTCCAGCGCCTCGCTCGCTCCCCCAACGTGCTCGCAGCCGCGCTCGGCGATCTCATCGTCCCCGGCGGTCTCACCGGTCTCGACGCCGGCCGATCGGTTCGGGTCCCGTGAGGTAAGACCGGCGACCCGCACGCCGAGCAGGCGCACCGGGCGCGCGGGCGCGTACTCGGCAAGCAGGCGCAGCGCGACCGACGTGACCCGCTCGACATCGTTGGTGGGCTCCTCGATCGTGTGCGCGCGCGTGGCCGTGCTGAAATCGTCGAGGCGCACCTTGATCCCGATCGTGCGCCCGCTGCGCCCGTGCGCGAGCAGGCTCGCGCACAGCTCGTCGGCCATCGTCTGCAGCGACTCGCGTAGCTGCGCGTGGTCTGAGACGTCGTAGTCGAAGGTGCGCTCGCGCGACTCCGAGACGACCTTGCGCGCGGCGCCGACGACGCCGTGGTGTTCGAAGCGCGCGCGGCGACCGAGCTCCACCCCGAGGTTCGGTCCGAACCGCGTCACCAGGACGTGCTCCGGGGCGGCGGCGACGGCGCCGAGCGTGGTCAATCCGAGCTCGGCCAGCCGCGCCGCGGTCTTCGGCCCGATCCCGGGCACGAGCGCGGGCGGGGACTGCGCGAATCGCTCACACGCCTGCTCGCGCGTGAGCACGACGAATCCCGCGGGCTTCTCGGCGTCGGAGGCGACCTTCGCGACGAGCTTGTTCGGGCCGATCCCCACCGAGCAGGTCAGTTCGGTGGCGGCGGCGATCTCGGCGATCAGGCGGCGCATCGCGGCGCGCGGAGAATAGAGCCCGTCGAGATCCAGGTAGGCCTCGTCGAGACCGACCACCTCCACGCGCTCGACGTGCGCGCGCACGATCTCCATCACCTCGCGCGAGGCCTCGCGGTAGGTCGTGAAATCGGGCGCCAGCACGATCGCCTGCGGGCACAGCCGCCGTGCCCGCGCGGCCGGCATCGCCGACCCCACCCCGTACTTGCGCGCCTCATAGCTCGCGGTCGTGACGACCGCCCGCGGCCCGCTCCCAGCGACGATCACCGGCAACCCCCGCAGCTCGGGACGGCGGCGCAGCTCGATCGAGACGTAGAAGGCGTCCGCGTCCAGGTGGGCAACCTGCGATTCGCTGGACTCGTGGGACACGTATCGAATCTAGCGCCCATCCCGGCGCAATATGAGACCCACGCCCGCTCACCGAAGGAGTCAAGACGGCGACCCACGCCCGTTCACCGTAGGAGTCGAGACGGCGGCGCTCCCTTTGCGATAGACACCCGCTCACAAGAACGGTCGCGATCCGCACACCGAAGTGTGCATCCGGCGACCGATCGAGGACTCTCAGAGGGGGTTAGCCGGTGCCCGAGGGATTGTCGGCCACGGAAGTCGGCAAAGAGATAGGCGAGCATCACAAGGACTCAGAGCCGAAAGCCCACGGCTCGGGCCGCCACGAGCGCCTGCTCTCGATCACCGAGGCGCTGCTGCTGTCGGTGGTCGCGGTGCTCGCGGCGTACTCGGGGTTCGCGGCGGCCAAGTGGAGCACGGAGTCCTCGGTCACGCTCGCGCGGGCCTCGGCGGCCCGCACGAAGGCCAATCGGGCGGACCTCGAAGCCCTGCAGCTGCGCACGCTCGACTCCGTCTCCTTCAACGCCTGGTTCTCGGCCTTCGTCGCGGGCAACGCGACCGCCGAGCACCTGGCCGAAAGGCGGCTACGACCCGGATACCGCCCCGCCTTTCACGCCTGGCTGGCGACCGATCCGGCGCACAACCCGAAGGCTCCGCCCGGGCCCTCGTACATGCCGCAGTACGTGATCCCCCAGGAAGTCGCCGCGAAGGCCCAGGACGCTCACGCCGATGCGGCCTTCACGAGGGGATCGCAGGCGGGCGCGACGAGCGACAAGTACGTGCGCGACACAGTCTACCTGGCGACGGTGCTGTTCCTGGTCGGCATCAGTGGGCACTTCCCGCTGCGCCAGGGTCGCTATGCGCTGATCGGCGTAGGCTCGCTCTTTCTCGTATTCGCCCTGCTCCAGCTCCTGAGCCTGCCGGGGCCGCCGTAGAACCCCTGCCTCGAATCGGTGCTCTCGAATCCCTCGCCGCCGGCCGCCGATCTCCTCGCCCTCATGCGCGCCGGGCGCCGCGTGAGAGTGCGACGCGGGCCTTCAGAGCACAGGCGGGGGCTGACCTTCGGCGCTCGCGGCGAGCGCCGGGTCCCAATCGCAAACGGTGCAGGCGTGCACGACGGCCGAGCGGGCGAACTGAAGCGCGAAGGCGTGCGGGTCTGGCGCGGCGCACACATCGCGCCAGTCGAGGAGGTACTCGCCGAGCGAGTCCTCCCAGCGCGCGGGCGCCGGGGCGAGCTTCGCCGCGGCGAAGCCCTCGGGGGCGGGATGGGCGTAGGCGTAGAAGGCGGCTTGCTCATAGCGGGCGTCGCCGGGCCACCACCCCACGGCGACCTCCTGCACGTTCATGGCGTTGCGCATGATGAAGTCCCGCGAGGGGGGCTCGGCGGGCAGACCCGAGAAGAGGTTGACCGCCAGGTCGAAGGAGCCCCACCACGCGTTTACGGGTGTGCTGCGCCCGCGAAAGGGCGCACGCAGCGCCGCGAGCACGAGCGCGGCCTGGGTGGCGGCGGTGAAGTAGGAGACGACCTGTGCGGGCTCGTAGCGTGCGTGCTCCTCGTCCTCGTCCAGCGGCACGCTCCAGGCGACCTCCTGGGGCGTGGGGTCGATCTCGACCGCGCCCGCCAGGTCGCGGACGGCCGCGAGCACCTCGCGCGTGACCTCTCCCACCGGACGGTCGGGAGTGAGCGCGACGCGACGCGCCTCGCCGTCGCTGTGCTCGACGAGGGCCTCGTGGGAGTGCAGGTCGAGCCCGACGATGATCGCTCCGGAGCCGTCGGGCGCAGGCAGCGCGTGTGTCTCCCAGCCGCGCGCGGTCAGTTGCAGCGCAGCGTGCTGCAACTGCGGCTCGGGCGGGGCGAGCGCAACGGCGAGCTTGCCCAGGAGCTGCGTGTGCGCGTGCAGCGTGTCGCAGGTCTCGTGCCACTCCTCGTAGGACAGTGCGGGCCAGCGCGAGGACATGCGTGACACGCTAGCGCTTCCATAGACTCCGCGGATGGAGTTCCGCACGATCACCGGCGAGGAGCAGCGATACGTCGTCTCCCAGCGGGGCGAGGGTCCAAATGTGGTGTTGCTGCACGGATTTCCCGACACGCCCTACTCGTGGTCAGACATGGAGGCCAAGCTCGTGGACGCCGGCTGGCGCGTGACCGTGCCGTGGCTGCGCGGATATCACGAGCAGACGATCGTCCCCGGCCGGCGTTATGACCCCGAAACGCTCGGAGGCGACGGGCTGGGGTTGCTCGACGCGATCGGCGTCTCCCGCGCGGTGTTGATCGGCCACGATTGGGGCGCGCTGATCGCATACGTCGCCGCGGCGTTGGCGCCCGACCGTGTACGCGCGATTACAACATTGGGCATACCCCACCCCAGCCTGCTGAAGCGTACACCGGCCTCGCTGTGGGCGGTCAGGCACTTCCTCGGCCTGAAGCTCCCATGGTCCGCGCGCACGTGCCGGCGCAACGATTTCGCCTACCTCGACAAGCTCTACCGGCGCTGGTCGCCGAACTGGTCCGGGCCCGAGCGCGAGGAGACGGTGCGCCGCGCCAAGCAGGCGCTGTCCTCCCAGGCGACGCTCGAGGGCGCGATCGCCTACTACCGCGACCTGCCGCTCGGCGGCCAGCCACCGGCCCTGCAGCGCGTGCCGCGGGTCCCCGGACTGGTCATCGGCGGAGAGCACGACCTGGGTGAGAGCGCCACGCTCACCCGCACCGCCGAACTGCTTGGACCGCCGAGTCGAGCGCTGATCGTCCCCGGCGCCGGACACTGGCCCCACCGCCAGAACGCCACCGTGGTCGTGCCCGAACTGCTCGAGTTCCTGGCGCAGCTCGAGTCCTAGCCGGGCGATCGACTGTGGGCTGATGCGAGAGCGGAAATGATCTGGCTCGAGTGGATCACCACAGACACCCGGCTGGACGTTGTGCATCCCGCGTCAGTCAGTGCTCTCCGGCGAGGCATCGATCGGCAGGCGCGCGACCTCTGATGCGTGCGAGCGGTGCTCGAGTCCCTGCACATCCCGGCGGGTGATCGCGAGGTAGGCGACGAGGCAGAAGATGGCGCCTCCGAGCGCCAGTGCGACGGTGCCGTCGCCCCAGCCGAGCCCTCCGGCGCTCTGGGGCTTGCCCATCCAGTCGGCGAACGAGGCGCCGAACGGGCGAGTGGCGACGTAGGCGAACCAGAAGGAGAAGATTGGGTTCCAGTGAAAGCGCCGGTAGCCGACGGCGGGAATCGCGATCACACCGGCGAACAGGAGTCCTGAGGCGAAGTAGCCCAGGCCGAGGGTCGAGGCGGTCAGATCTCCGAGGGCGGTGCCCATCGCGAAGGTCGCGACGACGGCGGCCCAGTAGAAGGCCTCGCGACGAGCTGTGTCGACGCTGTGAATCGAGAGCGTCTTCTCGGTCCTCTGCCAGCTGTAGAAGACCGCCAAGAGGACGAGTGCGTAGAAGGCGCTCGATATCGCGTAGGGAACGCCGAAGCCGACGTGGAGGACGTCGGCGGCCATCGTGCCGAAGACTCCGACCATGACGACGGCCATCCAGTACGGCCAGGCTTCGTAGCGACGCCGGGAGAACTGCCAGGAGAGGGCCGCGAGGAAGGCGAGGAAACCGAGCGCCACGGCCTCCACGGGCGCGATCGCGTGGACGAGGTAGTCCGAGGTCGACTCGCCCATCGCGGTCGAGAGCGCCTTGATCGCCCAGAAGAAGGCGGTGATCTCGGGCACCCGCAGGGCGCCACGAAGTGTCAGCCTGCCGAAGAGGGTTCGGTCGGTCATGGCCACAGTCTTTCACGGTGCAGTCCGCTCCTGACGCAGCTTCGACGCGTATGGTTCGCACACGAGAGAGCGACCATCGACGAAGGATGTAAGCCAATGGACACCGTGAACCGTCAGATCAGACTCGCCGCACGCCCGGAGGGGCTGCCCGAGCCGAGCGACTGGTCGCTGACCGAGGAGCCGATTCCCGAGCTCGGGGAGGGCGAGGTGCTGGTGAAGGCGCTGTACGTGTCGCTGGACCCGGCGATGCGGGGCTGGATGAACGACGCGCGCTCCTACATCGCGCCGGTGGGCATCGGCGAGGTGATGCGCGCGCTGGTGGCGGGGCGGGTGGTCGCGTCCAAGCATCCCCGTCGCGCGGTGGGCGACTACGTGACGGGCATGTTGGGCGTGCAGGAGTACGGGGTCGTGAACGGTGACGGCCTGGGTACGCTCGACACGAGCCTTGCGCCGCTGCCGAGGTATCTGGGCACGCTGGGTATGCCGGGGATGACGGCGTACTTCGGTCTGCTCGAGATCGGCAGACCGGCGGAGGGCGAGACGGTGGTCGTCTCCGGCGCGGCGGGGGCGGTCGGCGGGGTCGTTGGGCAGATCGCGAAGCTGAAGGGAGCGCGTGCGATCGGGATCGCGGGCGGGGCGCAGAAGTGCGAGTACATAGTCGAGGAGCTCGGTTTTGACGCGGCGATCGACTACAAGTCCGAGGATGTCGGCGCCGGCCTGCGAGAGCACTGCCCGAAGGGAATTGACGTGTACTTCGACAACGTCGGCGGGCAGATCCTGGACGCCGCGCTCGCCCGCCTGGCGCGCCACGCGCGGGTGGTGATCTGCGGGGCGATCTCGCAGTACAACGCGAGCGGCGCGATGGTCGGCCCGTCCAACTACATGTCGCTGCTCGTCAACCACGCGTCGATGACGGGTTTCGTGGTCTCCGACTACGGCGATCGCTATGTGGCGGGCGTGCGCGAGATGACAGGATGGCTCACCGAGGGCAAGATCGTCGCCCGTGAGGATGTCGCCGAGGGCGGCGTTGAGCGCTTCCCGGAGACGCTGCTGCGCCTGTTCGAAGGCCGGAACACGGGCAAGCTGGTGCTGCAGGTCGGCGAGGACGAGTAGCGGCGTCTCAGACAGGGCAGCGCCGGAGAGATCGTCCCGAGCAGGTTCTTTCCTGACAGGACCCTCCCAGACAGGACCGTCTCAGCTTGCCGCCGACAGTCCCCGGCCGGCGAATTCGAGCATGTGTTCGAGGTGGGCTTCGAGCGTTTCGAAGTCGTGTTCGCCGGCGTAGACGGCGCTGTGGGCGTCGGCCCCGTCCACACGTAGGGCGGCCGCGAAGGGGGCATTCTCGGCGGGGTCGGCGATGTGGTCGGAGGCGGCGCCGTAGAGGTAGGTGCGCAGGCCCAGCTGTGCGATCGTGGAGCGGTCGGCGTGTAGCTGGCCGTCGAGGCCGTTGAAGAAGCCGAGCCAGCTCTCGACGGTGGAGAAGGTCTGCGGGTGCGCCAGGGCTAGGTGCATGGCGCCGTAGCCGCCCATCGAGTAGCCGGCGATCGCGCGTGCGGCGCGGGTGGGGTTCGTGGGCAGCATGCGGTCGATCAGGCGCTGCACTTCGAGGACGTAACTTTCATAGCCGGCGGCGCCGTGGTTGAGCCAGTTGTTGGTGCCGGGACCGCCCTGGATCATGACGGCGATCGTCGGTGGGATCGCGTGCCGGGCGATCAGCCGGTCGAGCGTGTCCTGCAGGCCGATCTGCAGGAAGGATTCGTCGGTCTGTTCGTCGCCGTGCAGCAGGTAGATGACGGGATATCGCGCGACGGTGCTCGCGTAGCCCGGCGGCAGGTAGACCAGGAAGGAGCCTGCGCCGTGCAATGCCGCGGAGGTGTAGCTGCTGGAGTCGATCGAGCTGCCGGCGCCGTCGCGAGTGACGAGCTTGACGGTCGGCAGCGGTTGCGCGGGGACGGCGATCGAGCGTGCGAGCGCGCTCGCGGCCGCGGACTGGGTGGCCGTGGGGCGCATACCGGCGAGGCGTTCGAAGTTGGTGCGGCCGTCCACCGCCAGGCCGACGCAGACCGCCGCGAGGGCCGCGAGCAGCAGCGAGGTGCCGTAGCGCCGCCGCAGTGCTCGCTGCGAGCGCGCGGCCCCCGGGAGGCTGTCCGCGGCCGCCGATGTGGCGGTGCGCCGCGGGAGCGTGGGCACCCACGGGGGTGGCGAGAGCTCGGCGGCGACTTCGCCGCCACCGCCGCCGCTGCCGGGCCAGGCCCAGTCGCCGGTCCCGTCGAGCCATAGGTGTGCGCGCGTGCTTCTCACGTGCTGCATTGAACGGCGGGAGGACGGCGCTGCCAAGTTCTGCACGAAGCCTCCCAGGACCGCTGCCCCGCGAGCAGGACGCAACGAAGGGGTGCGGTGGGCGCGCCGCAGGTCACGCCCACCGCCCTTGGGCTCAGCGCGTGCTCCACACCTGACCGGTGTCGCCGAAGCCGAGCGCGCGCTTGGTGGCTTCGGTGAGGTCGAATTCGCGCCCGGCGACGTAGGGCCCGCGGTCGATGACGCGTACGCTGACACTGCGGTCGCCGTAGCGCAGCGTGAGCAGCGAGCCGCAGGGGAGTGTCTTGTTGGCCACGCCCATGGTGGCGCTGGTCAGCTCTCCACCGCACGCCAGACCGCCACCGCCCCCATACCAGGAGGCGCCGGCGAGACGGTAGACGTTCAGGCGTCCCAGAGCGCGGTGCGCGCCACGATCGGAGGCGTCGCCGGCGAAGCGCAGCCGCACGCGCTCGCTGCCGGCGCGGCGCGGTGTGTAGCGCAGGCGAAAGCGCCCGGCGTGCCCGGTGTGGGTGCTCGCGAGCGTGCTCCAGCCGTGGGCGCCGAGCGCCTGCAGCGCGACGACCCGGCCGGCGAGCGCCGGGCGCAGCACACCGGCGATCGTGCTCGTGTGGTCGGCGAGCACGTTCAGGTCCGGGTGGCGCACCGCGAGCGAGACGTGCGCCGGCGCGGCGCTCAGCCCGGTGAGCGATGCAATGCCGGGCGCGGAGCCACCGGTGGCGGCTTGCACGAGGGATGGCAGCGGCGGCGTTACGGGCGCAGCGGACTGCGCCGACGTCGCGGGGACGTACATCGAAGGGAGAACCTCCTGGGTGTCCGCCTACGGGGTTAGCTGTCGGGCTCACGCGCGGCGACCACACGCACGAGCGTGCATCGGCCGGGCGTTACGGCCGCAGCAGCGGCCGATTCGCCCCATCCGGACCGGCCTCGGTGAGGCGATCCGGCAGTGGGTCCCCCGCTCGCGCCCATCCACGGGCACGACTCGGCAGGTCGAACACATTCGAGGCTAGTCGGTCTCGAACACGGTCCTGTGTGTTATCGCGCACACACGATCGCGGGCGGATGTGTCTCAACCATGCGGGATCTAGCGATCTGGAGGGGACGATGGGTGAGCCACAGCCGGCCCTTGCATCGAGTTGCGGTAGGCGCCGCTCACCGCAGCGGTGGGCGTTTCGCGAGCGCTTTCGCCGGCGGGCAGGACGCGCGCGTTGACGCGGGGGCCCGGACCCGCGACAATCACACGCGATGGCCAACCCCGATCGACTGTCCGCGCTCGATACCGCCTTCCTGCATCTCGAGGACGACTCGACGGCGCACATGCACGTGGCCTCGGTGATGGTGTTCGAGGGTCTGGCGCCGACGCCGCAGGAGCTGATCGACCATGTGCTCGGTCGTCTGCACCTGGTGCCGCGCTATCGCCAGCGTCTGGCGTACGTTCCGCTGGGACAGGGACGACCGCTGTGGACCGACGATCCGCACTTCAACCCGCGCTACCACATCCGCCACACCGCGCTGCCGCGCCCGGCCGACGAGACCGCGCTCAAGCAGCTCGCCGGGCGGCTGTTCTCTCAGCGCTTGGATCGCTCGAAGCCGCTGTGGGAGATCTGGCTGGTGCAGCGAATGGCGGGCAAACGCTTCGCGCTGATCGCCAAGACCCACCATGCGCTCGTGGACGGGATCTCGGGGGTCGACATCACGACGGTGCTGTTCGACACCTCCCCCGAGCCGGCCGGCACAGCGCGACCGCCGGCGCCGTGGACGGCCAAGCCGCTGCCGGGGTCGGCGAAGCTGCTGGGCGAGGCGCTGCTGGAGCGTGCGACGGTTCCCGCGGAGATGGGCAGGGGCACGCGCGCGCTGTTGCGCGCGCCGCGCAGGGTCGCGGGACAGGTGAAGGACAATGTCGCGAGCCTCGGCGCGACGACGCTCGCGGGCATCAGCTCGCCGGCGCCGCCGAGCCCGTTCAACGTCGACATCGGCCCGCACCGTCGTTACACCTGGGTGGACACCGAGCTGCCGGTGTTCAAGGCGATCAAGGACTCCTTAGGGGGCACCCTCAACGACGTGGTGCTGGCCTCGGTGAGCCTCGCGCTGGGACGCTACCTGCGCGGACAGGGCGTGAACACGGATGGTCTGGTGCTGAAGGCGATGGTCCCGGTGTCCGTGCGCGCGGACTCGCAGCGCGGCGCGCTCGGCAACCAGGTCGCCGCGATGTGGGCGCCGCTGCCGGTCGGCGTCGAGAACCCCGCCGACTGCCTGGCGCAGATCCGCGACGCGATGGAGCACCTGAAGGAGTCCGGTCAGGCCGTGGGCGCGCAGGTGCTGACGAGCCTCGCGGGCTTCGCCCCGCCCACGATCCTCAGCCAGGCCGCGCGCCTGCAGGCGCGCCAGCGCTACTTCAACCTGGTAGTGACGAACGTCCCCGGACCGCAGTTCCCGCTGTATCTGCTGGGCCGGCGCCTGCGCGGGCTCTATCCGGTGGTGCCGCTCGCGCGCCGCCAAGCGCTGGGGATTGCCGTGATGAGCTACGACGGCCGTCTCGGGTTCGGGCTGCTCGCCGATTACGACGCCGTCCCGGAGCTCGAGTCGATCGCGCGCGATCTGGAGCGGGCGATCGCCTCGCTGGCGCGCGCCGCGGGGGTATCGCCGCCCGCGAAACCCGCGAAGCGCGCTGGTGTAGGGAAGGCCGCCTCCGCCAATGGCGCCGCCGCGCGCGGTAAGCGCACCGCAGGCAAGCGCACCGCGGGCGAGCGCGCCCGCGCCAGCTGAACGATCCCCTGACTTTGCGCCTCGCCCTCTGTCAGATGAACGCCACCGTGGGCGATATCGCCGGCAATGCCGAGCGGATCCTCGAGGGTCTTGCACGCGCGCGCGCGGCCGGGGCCGAGCTGGTGCTGTTCGGGGAGCTCGCGCTCACGGGCTACCCGCCGGAGGACCTGCTCCTGCGCGAGCACTTCCTCGCCGACGCCCGCGCGGCGCTCGAGGGTCTGGCGCGCGAGATCGCCGGGACGAGCTCGACCGCGATCGTCGGGTTTCCCGAGCTGGCCGACGGCCACGTCTACAACGCGGCGGCCGTACTCGGCGATGGAGCGGTGCAGTACGTATATCGCAAGCTGCACCTGCCCAACTACGGTGTGTTCGACGAGCGCCGCTACTTCACCCCGGGCTCGGCGGGGGCGACGATCGACATCGCCGGCGCCCGCATCGGCCTGACGGTGTGCGAGGACCTGTGGCAGCCGGGCCCGCCCGCCACCGAGGAGTCGGCGGCCGGGGCGAGCCTGCTGGTGAACATCTCGGCCTCGCCCTACCACGCGGGCAAGGGCGCAGAACGCGAGCGGCTGTTCGCCCATCGCGCGGTGGAGTCCGACGCGCACGTGGCCTTCTGCGCGCTCGTCGGCGGCCAGGACGAGCTCGTCTTCGACGGCCATTCCTTCGTGCTCGACCCGACCGGCGCGACGGTCGCGCGCGGGGCCCAGTTCGCCGAGGATCTGCTCGTCTGCGACCTCGATCTTCCGCGGACCGGCGCCGCCCCGCCCGCTGAGGAGTACGTGCCGAGCTCGCTCGTGAGCGTGGGCGCCGATGCCGATCGGGGCCCACTGCGCCCGCCGCTGGAGCCGCTCGAGGCGGAGGTGTATGCGGCGCTCGAGCTCGGGCTGCGTGACTACGTGCAGAAGAACGGGTTCGCGAGCGTGGTGCTGGGACTCTCGGGCGGGATCGACTCCGCGCTCGTGGCCTGCCTCGCGGCCGATGCCCTGGGGCCCGAGCGCGTGAACGTCGCGATCATGCCCTCGCCCTACTCCTCGACGGCCACCCAGTCCGACGCCCACGTGCTCGCCGCGGCGCTCGGCCTGCAGGCACACGAGCTGGCGATCAAGGCGGTGATGGACGCCTACACGCGCGCCCTGCACACCGATTTCGACGGGCTGCCGGCAGATCTGACCGAGGAGAACCTGCAGGCGCGCATCCGCGGCAACCTGCTGATGGCGCTCTCGAACAAGTTCGGATGGCTCGTGCTGACGACGGGCAACAAGTCGGAGATGTCGGTCGGCTACACGACGCTCTACGGCGACCTCGCGGGCGGGTTCGCGGTCATCAAGGACGTCCCGAAGACGCTCGTCTACCGGCTGTGCGAGTGGCGCAACTCGCCGGCCGGAGCGATCGCGCGCGATGGGTCCCCGCCGCGCGTAGCGGAGCCGATCCCGACCTCGATCATCACCAGGCCACCCACGGCCGAGCTGCGCCACGACCAGCGTGACGAGGATTCGCTGCCGCCGTATGAGCTGCTCGATCGCATCCTGCAGGGCTACATCGAGTTCGACCACGGCCGCGAGCGGCTGATCGCCGACGGACTGCCCGCCGAGGAGGTGGACCGCACGATCCGCCTGGTGGACCTGGCCGAGTACAAGCGTCGCCAGGCGCCGCCCGGAATCAAGGTGACCACGCGCGCCTTCGGACGGGATCGGCGCATGCCGATCACGAATCGATACCGGGGCTGAGGGTGCGTCGTCGCCACATACGAGCCCTCGCGGCACTCGGCGATCGTGCTCGGCTGCGGACTGTCCCTGGGCGCGTGCGGGAACACGATCCAGGATCAGCCGATCCCGCACAACTCGCTCGAGAGCATGCTGCTGGCGCCCTACCCCGTGTACTGGGTGGGCGGCTCCTTCCGCGGTATGCGCATCACCGAAGCCTCGCACGATCCGAGCGGCGCCTTCACGGTGCAGTACGGCGACTGTCTGGAAGGGGGACAGTCGACGTGCGTGCCACCGCTGAAGGTGATCACCTCGCCCGACAACGGGTTCGTTCCCGGCGAAGGCCCGGAACGGCTCGCACGACCATCTCCGTGCGCGGCGTCCCGGGCTACCTCGCCGCGCGGGGCCGGGCGATCTCGATCCCCACCGGCGGGGTGGTGCTCGACGTCTACGCCCACAATCCCGCGCTCGCGCGCGCCGCGGCGCAGACCGCAGTGCCGATCAACGCGCCCGGCGCGCCCGGCGCACCGCTGACCGCGCCGCTGGCGAACACGGGCTTCGGCGAACGGCCGCTGCCCTCGCAGACGCCCAGTCCGCTGCGCGCAGTGCGCTGATCCTCCGCGGCTCCGGGTCGCGGGCACGCGAAACGCGGGCACGCGCTCCCGCGACTCATAGGTCGGGGTCGAGCGCCGGCTCAGCCGGTGGGCTGGGGGCGTACGGCGATGGTCATGCGCGTGACCGCGCACGTGCGGCCCTCGTCGTCGCTGAAGGTCACATCCCACACCCAGGTCGTGCGACCGCGGTGCAGGCGCAGCGCGCGAGCGTGCACGGTCCCCGCGAGGATCGGCCGCAGGAAGCTCGTGCTGTTGGACATGCCCGTGGCGATGCTGCCCTCCCCTCCCACGCTCGCGGCGGTCGCCAGCGAGGCGACGGCCTCGGCGACCGACGCGTACAGCCCACCGTGGACGAGACCCATCGGTTGCCTGACCTCGTCACGCACGGCGACCTGCGCGCGCACCTCGGTGTCTGAGAAGTGCACGAACTCGAGCCCGTAGAGAGCGTCGAAGCCCGTAACGGAGGAGTTCAGCCACTCCATGCTGGGAAGTCCCGGCGTTGCCATCGCGGCGCCACGATAGCCTACGCCGCGCATGCCCCGCCTGGAAGACCTCCCGCCCGATCTGCGCGCGACCTTGTCGCTGTTGGTCGATCGTGGCAAGAGCTACGCGCAGGTGGCCGAGCTGCTGGGCATTCCCGAGCGGGCCGTGCGCGACCGTGCGCACGCCGCGCTCGACGCGCTCGCGGGCGCCCCCGGCGAGTCCCCCGCCGCGTACGTGCCGCCGCCGTCCAGCTCCCCGACTCGGGACCCGGAGCGTGGCGGCGCGCACACCGCGCGCAGGGCCGCCTCGAGCGTCTCGGATGCAGCCGCGGGGCTGCCGGTGTCAAGGCGCGGAGGAGCGCTGCTGCTGGCGGGGATCGTCGTGGTGGTGATCGTCGTCGTGGTTCTCCTCACCAGCGGCGGTGGCGGCGGCTCGGGCACGAGCACCGGCACGAACGCATCGACGAGCACCAGCACCAGCGGACACACGACCTCGACCTCAAGCTCGGCGAAAGGCACCAAAGCGACCTCCACGACGGGCTCCAAAGCGAAAGTGACCAACCAGGTCACGCTCGCCTCGCCCGAACCGTCGAGCAAATCGATCGGCATCGCCGAGGTCCTCGCCGAAGGGACCCAGCACGCGATCTACGTGGCCGCCGAACACCTCCCGCCGACACACGGCTTCATCTACGTCCTCTGGCTCTACAACTCGCCCTCCAGCGCGCAGGCGATCGGCAAGACGACCGTCAACTCGACCGGGCGCATGCAGGCCGGCGCACTGCTGCCCGCAAACGCCGGCGACTACCACGAGCTGCTGCTCACGCGCGAGACCGCCGAACAGCCCAGCCAGCCGGCCCACATCGTGCTGCAGGGCGCCTTCGCCCTGACCAAATAGCTCGTTCGCGAAACGCCACCTCAACGCCGCGAGAATCGAAAGCGGCGCCACCGGCACCTCGACGGGGCACACGGCTGTGGCTTACCCGACGGGCTCAGGCGGCTGAGCGGAGCAGCTTGCCCGGGTTCATGATCCCGGCCGGGTCGAGCTCTCCCTTCAGCGCCTCGAGCGCCGCCACGCCCTGCTTGCCGATCTCGCGCTCGAGCCACTCTGCGTGGTCGCGTCCGACGGCGTGATGGTGGGTGATCGTCCCGCCGCCGGCGACGATCGCCTCGCTTGCCGCGCGCTTGATCGCGCGCCACTGCTCGATCTCCGCTCCCGGGCGCTGGCGGGCGATGAAGGTGAAGTAGAGCGAGGCGCCGGTCTCATACAGGTGCGAGACGTGGCACATCACGAGGCCCGGCGTGCCCTGCGCCGCGAGCGCGCTCCCGATCGCGCCTGTAACGGCCTCGTGCAGGCGCCCCAGGTTCGACCAGCGCGTGGCCGTCTCGAGCGTCTCGACCATCACGCCGTGGCTCAGCAGATCGTCGCGCAGGTAGGGCGCCTGAAAGCGCCCCGCGAGCCACGCCCGTCCCGGCGAGCCCCCGAGCGTCACCCCGCCGTTTTGACGCGCGAGCGCGATCGTCCGGGCGCGGCGGCTCTTGACCTCCACCTCCTCGCCCTCGAAGCCGAGGATCGCGATGCACCGCCGCAGCCTGCCGGCCGATCTTCGATCGGTCTCCGCGCCCGCGCATGCTCGAGATAGGCGCGCCCCAGCCGTCCCTTCACCCCTCCGGCGCCCGCGAGTGCCATCGACATGCGCGTCTCGGCCGCGTCCGAGAGCCGCGCGACCTCGGGCATGGCGTGCTCCTGGGCCATCGCCCGCAGCGCCTGCACGCCGGCGGCGAAGTCCTCGAACATGACCCCCTCGTAGCGACGCCGCGCCGGAGCGTCGCGAACCCGCAGCGAGACCTCGTCGATCACTCCTAGCGTCCCCTCCGAGCCCACGATCAGATCGCGCATCCCCGGCCCAGCAGCGCTTGCGGGCATCGCCGCCAGCGCGATGTCTCCCGTGGGCGCGGCCATACGCAGACCGAGCACCATCTTCGCGATGGCGCCATAGCCGCTCGAGGCCTGCCCGGCCGAGCGCGTCGCGGCGCAGCCGCCGAGCGTCACGTACTCGTAGGACTGTGGCCAGTGCCCCAGCGTCAGCCCCTCCTCGGCGAGCGCCTGCTCGAGCTGCGGGGCGCGGATGCCCGCGCCGACTGCCACGATCCGCGACTCCCGGTCGAGCGCTGCGATCTGCGCCATGCGCCCCATGTCCAGCGCGATCACCGCGCCGTGCCTGCCGGCCAACGGCTCCACGCCGCCGACGACGCTCGTCCCGCCCCCGAACGGCACGACCGCCAGTCCGCGGCTCGCGCACAGCTCGAGCAGCGTCCGCAGCCGCGCGTGACTGTCCGGCAGCACGACCGCATCGGGCGCCCCCGCGGGCGCGCCGGCGCGCATGCGCACCAGGTCCACATACCCCTTGCCCGCGGCATGCGCGACGCGTTCGAGACGATCGTCCCTGACCGCGTCCGCGCCCACGACCGCCACCAGGGCCGCACGCGCGTCCTCGTCCAGGCGCGTCGGCGCCAGCTTCACCGAGTCGAGCGCCACCGGCGCGCGCGGCGTCTCGGCGACCCCGACCGTCTCGCGCAGCAGCTCCAGCGTGTGCGGGTTCAGCGCGTGGCCATGCCCGGGATCGCCCCACCCCCACCAGCGCATGCGCGGCGCCTCGGTCATTGGACATCCTCCGTAAGCGCCACCACCTGTCGTGAGCGCGTAGGGCAAGCTGGGCAAGGACGCAGGGAGCGCGGCGTACTACGTACGCGAGCGACTGAGGACGCCGATCCAGCGCAGCCATACGCGCTCACGAGCCACCGATCCGCTCCAGGCCGTCTAGTGCCTCGTCGAGCGTCTTGTTCGCCGCGCGACGAACCATGTAGGCACCGAAGCGCGAGAAGAACCCGTTCAGCGCCTGACGCAGCTCGATCGTCACCTCGGTCCGCTCCCCGGGACCGTCGCTCAGATCCTTCAGCCGCACCTCCGTCTCGGCGCTCTTCAGGAGCCGTGCGAACGGGCTGTCCTCCAAACGCTGCTCCCAGCACAGCCTGTGCTCGCGCTCGTCGCACACCGCCAGCGTGAAGTCCGCGCGCACGTATTTGCCCGCGCCCGTGATCAGCACCTCGGTGAACTCGGTGTCGGTCACGTCCTCCACGCGATTCACCCGCGGCCACCAGCGCGGCAGGTGGTGGGGATCGCGGATCGTCTCCCACAGCGCACCCGAGGGCGCGGCGATCGTGCGGGTGCGGCTCGCAGTCGGCATCTCTCGGCGTCCCGCAGCCCCGTCAGGAGGACTCGTAGGAGATCAGCGCATGCGCCTCATGAGGCGCCAGCTTTGCGCGCCCGTTCAGGAACTCGAGCTCGATCAGAAAGCCGCAGCCGACGACCTCCCCGCCGAGACTCTCGCACCAGCTCGCACAGCGCCAGCGCGGTGCCGCCGGTGGCGAGCAGATCGTCGTGCACGAGCACCCGCCGGCCGGCGCCGAGCGCGTCGGTGTGCAGCTCCAGCTCACCCGACCCGTACTCCAGCAGGTACTCGGCGCTGACCGTCTCATACGGCAGCTTGCCCGGCTTGCGCGCCAGCACGAACCCGGCCCCGAGCTCCAGCGCGAGCGCCGGACCGAGCAGGAACCCGCGCGCCTCCGCGGCGATCACGCAATCGACGTTCAGCGGGCGTGCGTACTCCGCGAGACCACGCACCGCGGCCTTCAGCCCACGCGGATCGGCCAGCAGCGGCGTGATGTCCTTGAACCCGACCCCTTCCTTGGGGAAGTCCGGGATCTCCCGCACGAGCGCCCGCAGATCGGTCGATGTCTGGGTCATCGCCACGTCAGCGCACGATCTTGCGCAGGTCGCGCACCAACAGCAGATGCTTGAGGTGCGTGGCGACCGCCGCCAGGTTCTCGAGCGCCTCGACCGCCTCCTTGCGCCGTTGGGGGTTGCGCGAGCGCAGCGCCGGGGCGAGGATCTGCTGCAGCAGCGTCGCCTCGCGGTCCGCGGAGGAGCGGAACACGCGCAGATTGCGCCCCCCCACCCCGTAGCGCGCCAGCTCGGCGACCGCGCCGATGATCTCGCGTTCGGTCTCGTCGAAGTAGCGCACGCCACCGCGCAGCTCGCCCTTGATCACGCCGTACTCCTCGAGCTCGCCCACGAGCTTGCCGTCGGCGTTGGTCTCCTCCAGCACGTCCTCCAGCGAGTACAGCGCTCCGGTCGCCTCGCGCACGCTCACGCTCGTGCGCCACGGTCGCATGCCTTCGCGTCCGCCGCGTTTGCCCGGCACGGGCGTGGCCGTCGCCGCACCGTCTCCCGCGCGCCCGGTCGCGAGCTCCTGGCGGATGACGCGCAGTGGCAGGAACTCGTCGCGCTGCATCCGCAGGATCGTGCGCAGGCGCGCCACGTCGCCTTGGGTGTAGAGGCGATAGCCGCCGGGTGTGCGCCGCGGGGTGAGCAGCTTCTGGTCCTCCAGGTAGCGGATCTTGGAGATCGAGATGTCCGGGAACTCCTGCGCCAGCGCCTTGCACACGGCGCCGATCGTGATCGACTTCTGCCGTCGTGCGCCGGCCGCGCCGTCGCTCTGCTCGAGCTCGGCGTTCAACCGCTCGACGTCCGTCTGGGGTGTCTGGGTCTGGGCAGTGATGGCCATCGCAGTCCCTTTAGCGGGCGTGGAAGGTGAGCTTGAACTTGCCGATCTGCACCTCATCGCCCTCCTCCAGGCGCTGGGACTCGATCCGCTCGCGATTCACGTAGGTCCCGTTCAGCGAGCCGCAGTCGTCGAGGTGCCATTGACCCGCGCGCTCGATCAGCAGCGCGTGATCGCGCGAGACCGTGACATCGTCGAGGAACACGTCGGAGTCGGGGCGCCGACCGATGCTCATGCGCTCGCCGGCGATCGGAAAGCTCTCGCCGACGCGCCCGCCGCCGGCGCGAATCACCAGCGCGGGGCCGTGAGCGCCGACGTCCTGCGCCTCGACCGGCACCAGCTCGCCGGCATCGTCGATTCGGTATGTCGCCGTGACGGGCTCGCCGGTGCCGTCTCCGCGCGGCAGCAGCGAGCCGCAGCGCTGGCAGTAGTTGGCGCCCTCGACGTTGACGAACCCGCACTCGGTGCAGTGCAGAGCCATTTCGTGGTCCTCTCGCTCCGCCCGGAGCGCTCTACTCGACGTCCGTCGGGACGGTCGTCTGCCGGCTGGCGAGGATGTCGGTCAGCTGCTGCACGTCATCGCCGGTGATCACCGGCGACTCGCCGCCGTCGTGCTTGTGACGCAGCCTGTTCACCAGCTCGGCACGCAGGATGTCGATCTTGCCGTGCAGTATGCGCCGCCGGTAGGAGATCTCGGTCTCCTCGTCGGTCAGCTCTTTGATGAGGTTCTTCAGCTCGGTGTCGTCCAGCGAGCCGAGGTCTGGGAAAGTGTCCATGCCATGACTGTACCGTAAACCTGAGCTTGAGGTTAGGGTTGGGTTCGCAGTTGTTCGAGGCCCGAGCGCGCGTACAGCCCCGTTGCGGTCAGCGCAAGCGCCAGTCCGATGTACAGCAGGACTTCGCCGAGCGTTTGCAGGCCCGCCATCGCGAAGAAGAACGACCCCATCACCGGCGCCACGCCGATCCGTCCCGGCCAGTTGATGCGCAGCTCCACCCCGTGCGTCTGCGCATAGCGTCCCAGGGCGAGCATCGTGAGCTCTCGCGCAATGAGCACCGCCAGGGCCCAGCGCGGCAGCAGCTGGAAGTTCCAGCACACGACCACGCCCGAGATGACCAGCAGGCGATCGGTGATCGGATCCATCAGCGTGCCCAGGCGGCTGTACTGGCGCGTGACCCGCGCGGCGATCCCGTCGGCGTAGTCGCCCCAGCCGATGATCGCAAACAGCGCCGCCGGCGCCGCGCCCGTGCCGTCGGCGCTGGAGAACGCGACGATCAGGAACACCGGGATCAGTGCGAGCCTGACGAACCCGATCGCGTTCGGGATCGTCCACGGACGCAGCGGCTGTCCCGCCAGCGTCTGCGGTGGCGGTGGACCGGAACGGTCGAGTCCCACCAGACGTCGCACGGTCAAAGCGGCGGCGCTCCCGGATCGCTCGCGCGCGCGAGCGGGGTCTGGCTCGGGAGGGGCGCCGCCCCGGGCCGCCGAGGGTCGCTCTAGGGGAGGCTCTGCCACAGCTCGTCCACCGCTCCCACGAGCTCCCGCGGCTCGCCCGCAAGCGGTATGCCGGGCGCCTGCTCACGCCCGCGGCGGACCTGGACCTCGATCTCGCCGGACTCGAGCGTGCGTCGACCCACGGTCAGCCGCAGCGGAGCACCGAGCAGCTCGGCCTCGGCGAACTTCTCGCCGGGCCCCAGGTCGCGATCGTCATACAGCGTCTCGATCCCGCCCTGGCTCAGCGTCTCATAGAGCACGTCGGCAGCCTCGCGCTCGGGCGTGCCGGGCTTGCCCAGGCCGACCAGGTGCACCTGAAACGGAGCCAGCGCGCGCGGCCAGGATATGCCGTGCTCGTCGGCGTACTGCTCCACGGCGGCCGCGACTATCCGCGCGGGGCCGATCCCGTAGGAGGCCATCCACACCGGCTGCTCCTCGCCCTGCTCGTCCAGATAGGTGGCGCCGAGCGGGACCGAGTAGCGCGTGCCGAGCTTGAAGATGTTGCCGATCTCGATCGCCGGCTCGAGCGTCAGCGCTTCGCCGTCGCGCACGTAGGCGCCGTCGGCCGTTCGCTGCACCTCCGGGCTGTTCGCGGCGATCTCGACGTTGGCCGCGTATCCCTCGCCGAGCAGCACCTCGTCCTCGCCGGCCGGGCACGGCGCCATGTACTCGTGCGCGCCCAGACCGCCCATCATCCCGACGTCGCCCTCCACGCGATACCAGCGCAGGCCGGTGCGGGCCATCATGCGGTCATACGCGCCCACGTGCAGCGCGTAGCGCTCCTCCATCCCGGCCTGATCGCGGTCGAAGCTGTAGGCGTCCTTCATCACGAACTCGCGCGTGCGTAGCACGCCCGCGCGCGGGCGTGGCTCGTCGCGCTCCTTGACCTGGAAGTGGTAGAGGATCTGCGGCAGGTCACGGTAGGAGCGGATCGTCTGCGCGGCGTGGAAGGTGACCGCCTCCTCGTGGGTCATCGCCAGCACGAGCTCCGAGCCCTTGCGGTCGGTCAGCTTGAACAGCTCCTCGATCTCGATGCGCCCGGTCTTGCGCCATGGCTCGGCGGGCTGGAGCACCGGCATCAGCATCTCCTGCCCGCCGATCGCGTCCATCTCCTCGCGCACGATCTGGACGACCTTCTGGTGCACACGCCAGCCCGCCGGTAGCCACGTCCACATCCCCGCCCCCATCTGGCGGATCAGGCCCGCCCTGACCATCAGCTTGTGCGAGATCGCCTCCGCGTCGGCAGGGGCCTGCTTCTCGGTCGGGAGCATGTATTGCGAGAGACGGGGCATATTGCAGGAAGAGCCTATCTGGACGGACCTCCGCGCAGAATGGCCCTCCGCGATCCCTTTGATAGAACAGCCACACACACCGACGAAAGACCCGACAAGGAGCCTTCCTCATGGCCTACACCGTTCCGCCGCTCCCCTACGCCTACGACGCGCTCGAGCCGCACATCGACAAGGCGACGATGGAATTCCATCACGACAAGCACCATCAGGCTTATGTAGACAAGGCGAACGCCGCGCTGGAGGGCACCGAGTGGGCCGAGAAGCCCGTCGAGGAGGTGCTGAAGAACCTCGACAGCCTCGGCGAGAAGAAGGGCCCGGTCAAAAACAACGCCGGCGGCCACTACAACCACTCGCTCTTCTGGGAGAGCATGTCCCCCGCGGCGGCGGCACCCCGAGCGGCGACCTCGCCGCGGCGATCGACGCCACGTTCGGCTCCTTCGCCGATTTCCAGGCCAAGCTGAAGGAGACCGGCGTGGGCCAGTTCGGCTCGGGCTGGTCCTGGCTCGTGCACGACGGCTCGGGCCTTGCGATCGTCGGCAGCGCCAACCAGGACTCCCCCATCTCCAACGGCAAGACGCCCCTGCTGGGCGTGGACGTGTGGGAGCACGCCTACTACCTGAAGTACCAGAACAAGCGCCCCGACTACATCGACGCGTGGTGGAACGTCGTCAACTGGGAGAAGGTCGCCGAGCGGTTCGCCGCTGCGGGCTGAGCTGAGCGGGAAGGCCTCCGGCGGGGCGCTAGTTGCGAGAGAAGCGGCGCCCCGCCACCGGCGAGACGGTCTCGTCCATGCTCGTGCCGGCGCCGGCGGGCTCGAGCATCGCCTCGAGCACCTCGGCGGCGCTCGCGTCGTTCTCCGCCGCTGCGGCTTCCAGCGCGGCGATGCGCTCGGGTGTCATCGCCGTGGCGTCCTCGTTCTCCTGCAGCCATCGGCGCGCCTCGGCAGCGGCGGTCTCGTCGCGCTGGACGGTCTTGCCGGCAGCGTAGTAGCGATCGATCTCCTTGAACAGCTCATCGACGAGCTGCTCGGTGGGGACCTTCTTCAGGGGCTCTCCCTTGGAGTAGATCATCCCCATGTCTTTCGCTCCGGTGATCCCGAAGTCGGCGTGGCGGGCCTCGCCGATGCCGTTGACGGCGCAGCCGAGGACGGAGACCTCGATCGGGTCCTCGTAGGCTTCCAGGCGCTGCTCGACTTCGACCACGACGCGGTCCATGTCGAACTGCAGGCGCCCGCAGGTCGGGCAGGCGATCAGGTCGGGGCCGCGCTGGCGCAGCTTCAGCGCCTTGAGGATCTCCCAGGCAACCTTCACCTCCTCCTCGGCGTGGAAGGTCGAGAGGGAGATGCGGATCGTGTCGCCGATCCCGTCCGCCAGGAGCGTGCCCAGGCCGACGGCGGACTTCAGCGAGCCCGACCACTTCGTGCCGGCCTCGGTCACGCCCAAATGCAGCGGGTAGGGGATCCGCTGGGAGAGCAGGCGGTTGGAGGCGATCGTGTTCGGCACCGAGGTGGACTTCATCGAGACCTTGAAGTTCTCGAACTGCAGGCGCTCCATCAGCTCGACGGTCTCGATCGCGGCGGTCACGAGCGCCTCGACGGGGTTGTCGTACTCGAGCTGGCGCAGGTGCTTGGGCAGCGAGCCCGAGTTCACGCCCACGCGCAGCGGCGTGCCGCGCTGCTTGGCCAGCGCGATCACCTCGGCGACCTTCTCCGGTCCGCCGATGTTGCCCGGGTTCAGCCGCACGCAGTGCGCGCCCGCTTCGATCGCCTTCAGCGCGAGCGTGTGGTTGAAGTGGATGTCGGCGATGATCGGGATCGGCGACTGCTCGACGATGCTCTTCAGCGCCTCCGCGTCCTGCTCGCGCGGGACCGCGACGCGCACGATGTCCGCGCCGGCCTCGGCCACCGTGCGGATCTGATCCATCGTCGCGATCAGGTTCGCGGTCTCGGTCTTGGTCATCGTCTGCACCGCCACCGGCGCGCCGCCACCGACGGGCACCGCGCCAACGTGTATCTGCCGCTCTGAGGCCATAGGGCACATTCTACGTAGGGTCGGCCGGGCGCGCGAACCCGAATAACCTGCCCGCGACTGACCAAATCGAGGCGCAAAGGACGTCTACGGCACCGCGCGTGGCCCGCTCGCGCGGCTGGCCTCGCCGTTCGCGGCCCGCGCCCGCGCCGCACGGCACGAGCGCTTCTTCGCGCTGACGCGCCTGTCCACGGGCGCGCGCGTGCTGGACCTCGGCTGCGGGGCGCTGG
This sequence comes from uncultured Solirubrobacterales bacterium, assembly GCA_963714025.1. Taxonomy (GTDB): domain Bacteria; phylum Actinomycetota; class Thermoleophilia; order Solirubrobacterales; family Solirubrobacteraceae; genus Palsa-744. The sequence goes on along the minus strand of OY970221.1, from coordinate 21,170 downwards.
GTCTGCGCGGACTCGAGCCCGAACTGGACATCACCGGAGTCGATCTCGCCCCGCGCCCGGACTACCCGGGGCCGTTCGTGCGCGCGGACGCGGCCGCTGGGCTGCCGTTTGCTGACGGCGAGTTCGATCTCGTGTACTGCTCGTCGGTGATCGAGCACGTGCCGCCCGCGCGGCGCGCGGCGTTCGCGGCGGAAACGCGCCGGGTGGGGCGCGGCTGGTTCGTGCAGACCCCCGCCTACTCGTTCCCCTTGGAGCCCCATTCGCTGCTGCCGTTCGCGCACTGGCTGCCGCTGGCTGTGCGCCGCCCCTACTGGCGGCTGGGCGCCGCCGGAGAGTGGGAGGAGATCGAACTGCTGCGCCGCGGCGAGATCGAAGCGCTGTTCGGCCCGGCGCTGCCCGAGCGCACCGGCGGGCTGGTCAAGAGCTGGGTGTGCGTGCGCCCACCGGATTGAGCACGGCGGTGTGCGGCCGACGCGGCGGGCGCGAGCGAACGGCTCTGCGAGGGGCGTCAGCCGCCCAGATGCGAGATGTCGTTGGAGAGGCCGTTGATGAAGAGGAAGGCGAACAGGACGATGCCGACGGAGCTGTAGCGCCACATCGCCGCCACCGAGATGCGTCGCCCGCGCACCTTCTCGGCCAGCGCCCACGCGACGTGCCCCCCGTCGAGCGGCAGGAACGGGAACAGGTTGACGACCGCGAGGATCAGCGAGATCAGGCCGAGGATCACGAGGCCGTAGCCGGCGCCGTCGGCGACCGCTTCGTGGGCGATCTCGCCGATGCCGACGATCGTGTGGACTTCGTGGCGCGCTTTCGAGCTCGTGTAGGCGCGGCCGATGCCGGTGATCAGATTGGTGGTCGCGCTCCACATCTCGTGCACCGCCACGCCGGCGGCCGCGAGAACACCGAACCGCTTGGGCGCGGCGCCGAAGTCGAAGCCGACGAGCATGCGCTGCGCCTGGGTGCTGTAGCGGGGGTAGACCGACAGCGTCACCACGTGCCCGGCGCGCCTGACCGTCAACTGCACGGGCGTCGCGGCACGACATTCGGCCGTCTCGGCACCCGCACAGCGGTGCGAGGCGATCGCGCGCATCGCCGATGCGACCGTCGCGGGCTGCCCGTCGACGGCGAGAATCCGGTCGCCGTGCCGTAGCACGCCGCGCGCGGGCGAGCCCTTCTCGGTCGCCTGCACGGTCGCCGCGGGCACGAGCGTCTGGATCGAGGAGTTGATGTTGCCGAGCGTCAGATCGCCACTGTAGTTGGCGCTCGCGAGGATCGCCCAGAAGATCGCGAAGGCGATCAGGAAGTTCATCCCCGGGCCGGCGAGGATCACGACGATGCGCTTCCACGGTGGTTGGTTGCAGTAGGCGCGGGCGGCCACCTCGGGGGCCATGCCCTCGAGTTCTTCGGGGTTCATGCCCGTGATCTTCACGTACCCCCCCGCGGGGATCGCGCCGATCATGTACTCGGTCTCCCCTCTGCGAATGCCCACGAGCTTGGGCGGGAAGAACAGCGAGAAGCGCTCCACGCGCATCCCCACGGCCTTCGCGGCAAGGAAGTGCCCCAGCTCGTGCAGCACGATCAGCGCCACGATGCCGAGGATCGTCAGGACCCAGCTCATGCGATCAGTTTGGCAGGCCGTCCGACGGTTACCCGTCGGTTGGGCGCCGCGCAGTCTTACCCCAGAGCGGCCACAGCCTCCCCTGCGACCGCGCGCGCCGCGCGATCGGCCTCGTACAGCGACTCGAACGCGCGAACGGGCTCGGTGGGCAACTCCACGAGGGTGTGCTCGATCGTCTCGGCGATCGCGGTGAAGGGCAGGCGACCGTCGAGGAAGGCGTAGACGGCGATCTCGTTGGCGGCGTTCAGCACGCAGGGAGCGGTGCCGCCGGCGAGAGCGGCCTCACGCGCGAGACGCAGGCAGGGGAAGGCGTCGAGATCGACCGGCTCGAAGGCGAGCGTGCCGACCTGCGCCAGGTCGAGCGGCGCGATCGGTAGACCAACCGACTCGCCGGAGTGCAGCGCGTAGGAGATCGCGATGCGCATGTCGGGGGGTCCGAGGTGGGCCAGCATCGCGCCGTCGGCGAGCTGGATCAGGCCGTGGACGAGCGACTGTGGATGCACGAGCACGTCGATTCGCTCATAAGGGACACCGAACAGGTGGTGGGCCTCCATCAGCTCGAGTCCCTTGTTCATCATCGTGGCGGAGTCGATCGTGATCTTGCCGCCCATCGCCCAGGTCGGGTGGGCAAGCGCCTGCTCCACTGTCACCCCCTCCAACTGCGCGCGCGTGCGTCCCCTGAAGGGCCCGCCGCTGGCGGTGATCGTCAGGCGCTCGACGGCGCCGGGGGGCTGCCCGGCGAGCAGCTGGTGCAGAGCCGTGTGCTCGGAGTCGACCGGCACGATCCGCGCCCCGGTGGCTTCGGCGAGGGCGCTCACGAGCTCGCCGCCGACGACGAGCGACTCCTTGTTGGCGAGCGCCAGATCGATGCCCTCGCCGAGTGTGGCGACGGTCGGCCCGAGACCGGCCGAGCCCACGAGCGCGTTCAGGACGAGATCGGCTCCGGACTCGACCACGAGCCTGACCAGGCCCTCGGCGCCGGCCGAGCACCTCACCGTCGGTCCACGCCTCGGCGGCCCGCGCGGCCGCGTGCTCGTCGGCGAGCGCGATCCGCTTCACCCCATGCGCCCGAGCCTGCTCGACGAGCGCCTCCCAGGAGCGCTCGGCGGAGAGCCCGACGAGCTCGAACTGCATCGCGCTCGCGCGCGCAGACGTCGAGCGCCTGTGTGCCGATCGAGCCGGTCGAGCCGAGGATCAGCAGACGCTTGGGGCTTTGACCCGCGCCGAGATCAACGGACGGCGAGCCGGCCTCAGTGGACATAGGCGAACCAGATGTAATACCCGGCGACGGCGGCGAAGAGGACGGCGTCCAGACGGTCGAGCGCGCCGCCGTGGGCGCCGAAGACGCCGCCGGAGTCCTTGACGCCGGCCTCGCGCTTGACGAAGGACTCGAACAGGTCGCCGATGGGCGCGACGAGGGCGATGCCGAGACCGAGGACGAGCGCGTGGGTGCCGGGCAGCCAGTCCTGGTAGCGCCCGGCCAGCCAGACTCCGACGATGGTGAAGGCCATGCCGGCGATCAGGCCCTCGACGGTCTTGTTCGGGGAGATGTGGGGTGCGAGCGAGCGCCGTCCGAAGGTGCGTCCGCCGAGGTAGGCGCCGGTGTCGCCGAGGAAGGTGCCGACGAGCACGTCGATCACGATCCCCTCGCCGTGGGGCAGGCCGCGCAGGAGGACGGCGTGGGCGAGGGCGAAGCCGATCCAGTAGATCCCCAGGAGCGTGATCGCTAGCCCGGCGACGCTCGGCTTGGGCTGTAGGAGCGTGAAGGCGAACAGGACCGGCAAGGCGGCGACGGCGACGAGCAGGATCTGGAACTGGCCGCCGTACTGCGCCGCCAGCGAGCAGCCCGGCGAGGGCGAGGAAGCCGGCGAGTCGCGCGGGATGGGTGCGCGCGTACATCGAGTAGAGCTCGTGCATGCACAGGCAGCCGAGCACGAACAGGCCGAGCGTGAAGATCGAGCCGCCCTCGATCACGAGGAACAGCGCCAGCGCGATCGCGGGCAGCGCGACGAGCACGCGCGCGCCGAGGTCCGAGCGGGGGCCGCCGAAGGGAATCCGTCTGCGCGACCCGGCGCCGCCTTGCGGACCCGAGCCGGGAGCGCGTGCCCCGTGAGAGGCGCGTGCCATCAACGCCCGCCGAACCGGCGCCGTCGCGCGGAGAACTCGGCGAGCGACTCCTCGAGCGCCTGGCGACCGAAGTCCGGCCAGAGCTCGTCGCGGAAGATCAGCTCGGAGTAGGCGGACTGCCACAGCAGGTAATTGGACAGGCGCCGCTCGCCGCTGGTGCGGATGATGAGGTCGGGGTCGTGCATCTCGGGCGCGTAGAGCAGGCGGCGGAAGTCCTCCTCCTCGCCTCCCTGGAAGACGCGGGCGGCGTCGAGGATCTCCGCGCGCCCGCCGTAGTTGAAGGCCACGAACAGGGTGATGCGCTCGTTGGCGTCGGTGAGGGATTCGGCCCAGTCCATGCGCTGCACGAGATCCTCCGAGATGCCCTCGCGGCGGCCGATGAAGCGCATGCGCACACCCTCGGCGTGGAGCTCGGGCGTCTCACCGGCGATGCGCCTGGCGAACATGTCCATCAGTCCCTGCACCTCCTCGACGGGACGGGACCAGTTCTCGGTGGAGAAGGAGTAGACGGTCAGCTCGCGCACGCCGAGGTCGACGGCATCGCGCAGGCGCGCCTTGACGGTGTCCGCGCCGGCGTCGTGGCCGTCGTTGACGGGCAGTCCGCGCGCACGTGCCCAGCGGCCGTTGCCGTCGGTGATGATCGCGACGTATTTGGCGCCCGATTCCCCGCCCGTCCTCTGGCTCGTCGGGGGGTCGGCCATCAGACTTCGAGGATCTCCTGCTCCTTGGCCGTGAGGACCGCGTCGAGCTCGCCGATACGCGCGTCGGTGAGCTTCTGCAGCTCGACCTCGGCGCGATGCTCGTCATCGGAGGAGGCTTCGCCGTCGGACTTGAGCTCGCGCAGATGTTGCATGGTGTCGCGGCGGACGTTGCGGATCGCTACGCGCCCCTCCTCGGCGAGGTTGCGCACGACCTTGACGAGCTCGTGGCGACGCTCCTCGGTCAGCTCGGGCACCGCGAGGCGCACGACGTTGCCGTCGTTTGAGGGGTTCAGGCCGACGTCGGACTCGTTGATGGCCTTCTCGATCATCTTGATCGAGGACTTGTCGTATGGCTGGACGGTGAGCAGGCGAGCTTCCGGCGCGGAGATCGTCGCGAGCTGGTTGAGTGGGGTCATGGCGCCGTAGTAGTCGACCACGACACGGTCCAGCAGCGATGGGCTCGCGCGGCCGGTGCGCACGGTGGAGAACTCGTGCTGGGCGGACTCGAGCGACTTGGCTCATCCGCTCGCGCGCGTCCTCGAGCAACACATCGATCATCTCAGCCGCCATCTCGACCTCCCTGGTCTGCGTTCGGTGTGGATACGATCGTGCCCACGCGCTCGCCCGAGATTATGCGCGCGATGCTCGTGTCGTCGTCCATGTTGAAGACGTTCAGGGGCATGCCGTTCTCCATGCAGAGCGCGAGCGCGGTGGAGTCCATCACGCGCAGTCGCCGCTCGATCGCCTCCATGTGGGTGATCTCGGGGATGAAGGTCGCCTGCGGATCTGTCGCCGGGTCGGCGCTGTAGACGCCCTCCACCCCGTTCTTGGCCATCAGGATGATCTCGGCGTGGATCTCGGCCGCGCGCAGCGCTGCGGCGGTGTCGGTCGTGAAGAAGGGGTTGCCGGTCCCGGCGGCGAAGATCACGACCCGTCCCTTCTCCGAGATGACGCATCGCACGACGGCGGATGTAGGGCTCGGCGACCTCGGACACGCCGAGCGCCGAGACCACGCGCGTATCGGTGCCGATCTTCTCGAACGCGTCCTGCAGCGGCAGCGCGTTGAGCACGGTCGCGAGCATGCCCATGTAATCGGCCGTGGCACGGTCCATGCCCGCCGCCGCGCCCTGCATGCCGCGGTAGATGTTGCCGGCGCCGACGACGATTGCGACCTCGACGCCGCGATCGCGCACCGCGCTCACCTGCTGGGCGACGGCGGCCACGCGCTCGGGGTCGGTGCCGAACTCGAGGCGACCCATGAGGGCCTCGCCGGAGAGCTTCAGCAGGATGCGTTTGAACACTGGGTCGGCCATTGCAGAGCCTATCCGGGGGCAGAGAGGGAAGTGGCGTATAGTAGAGTGAGAGGACACCGGCCGGCGCCGTGCCCAGCGGCTACTGGCCTATGGCGAAGCGCACGAACCGCCGGATGACGACGTTCTCGCCGGTCGTGGCGGTGAGCTCGTCGCGCAGCTGCTGGACGGTCTTGCCGTCGAACTTGGGGTTGTGCATCTCCTGCTCGAGCAGCGCGATCGTCTGGTACCAGGAGTCGAGCTTGCCGGTGACGATTTTCTCGCGCACGTTCTCGGGCTTGTCGGCGGCCTCCTGCTCGTAGATCCGTGCCTCGGCGTCGCGCTCAGCCGCGGGGACGTCCTCGCGGCTTACGTAGCGGACGGTGGGTGTGGCGGCGATCTGCATCGCGACGTCGCGGGCGAAGGTGACGAAATCGTCGTTGGTGGCGACGAAGTCGGTGTTGCAGTCGACCTCGATCAGCACGCCGACCTTCGCGCCGGCGTGAATGTACGCCTGGATGGTGCCCTCGGTGGCGACGCGCTCGCCGAGGTCCTGGATCTTCTTACCCTGCTTCAGGCGCAGGATCTCGATCGCCTGCTCGAGGTCGCCCGCGGCCTCGGTGAGGGCCTCCTTGCAGTCCATCATCCCCGCGCCGGTGCGCTCGCGCAGGGCCTTGACGTCGCTGGCTGAGATCTCGACGGTGTTCATGACGCGCTGGCCTCCTCCCCGGCCGCGACCTCGACGGCCGTCTGCAGTCTGCGGGGCGCTGGCTCCGCGACGGGCTCGGTCGCCGGAGCCGCGGCTCGGCGGGGGTTGCCTGCGCGTGCCGAGACAGCCGCGGCGGCCCTCGGCTCTTCGGGCGGGACCTGTGCCGGTGCGGGCCGATGCCTGAGCCGGCTCGGGGGCGCTAGCGGGAGCGCTCGGAGCCTGTGCTGCTGCGGCGGCGGCCGCAGCCTGACGCTCGGCGGCCTCGCGTGCGGCCTTGGCCTGTTCCTCGGCCTCGCGCTTGGCCTGTTCCTCGGCTTCGCGACGGGCGCGGGCCTCGGCCTCCAGGCGGGCGCGCTCCTCGGCTTCCTGGCGGGCGCGTTCCTCCTCGGCGCGGAACACGGAGTGGCCCTCGGCGACGACCTGACCGATCGCCTGGGTGATGAGCGAGCAGGAGCGGATCGCGTCATCGTTGCCGGGGATCACAAAATCGATGCCGTCCGGGTCGCAGTTGGTATCGACGAGACCGATGATCGGGATGCGCAGCCGCTGAGCCTCTTTGACGGCGATGACCTCGGTTTTGAGATCGATCACGAACATCGCGTTGGGCACGCGCTGCATGTTCTTGACGCCACCGAGATTGGCACGCAGCTTGGCGAGGTCGGCCTGGGCGGCCATGCGCTCGCGGGTGGGAAGCAGCGCGAGCTGGCCCTCGGCCTCGAAGCGTTCGAGGTCGTGCAGGCGGCGGATGCGCTGGTTGATGGTCTGGAAGTTCGTGAGCAGCCCGCCGAGCCAGCGATGGTTGACGTAGGGCATGCCGGCGGACTCGGCGACATCGCGGATGGTGTCGCGGGCCTGCTTCTTGGTGCCGACGAACAGGACGGTGCCGCCGCGATGGGCGAGCGTCCCGGCGAACTCCTGGGCTGCGCTGAGCAGCGAGGAGGTCTTGAGCAGGTCGATGATGTAGATGCCGCCGCGCTCACCATGGATGAAGCGGCGCATCTTGGGGTTCCAGCGACGCGTCTGGTGGCCGAAGTGAACGCCGGCCTCCAACAGCTCCGCTATGCCTACCTGAGCTTGAGCCACGAGGGTGCTCCCTTATGTGTGTGTGGATTTTGTGGCCGTGCGGTCGCCGCGGACCCGGAATGGCGCTTGGATGCTCGCCGTCCGGGCAGGGCCGCGATCGAGTGCTCCGCGCGGGTGGAAGGTTGAAATGAACCCGTCAGGATAGCCGTTCGGCGTGGTCCAGTGCGCCCTGAAGGTCTGCGGGCAGCGGCGAGCGAACGTCGATCGGCTCACCGCTGAAGGGATGAGCGAAGGAGAGGCGTGCGGCGTGCAGGAACTGGCGCTCGAGCCCGAGGATCCCCGCCGGAGCGGCTCCTGCGACCCCGGCGTCCCCGCGCGATGGACGTCCGTACTCCGGATCACCCACGACCGGGTGACCGATGGCCTGCAGGTGAACGCGGATCTGGTGCGTGCGTCCGGTGTCCAGGTGCAGACGCAGGAGCGTGAAGTGACCGAGGGGGCGCTCGATCTCGAAGTGAGTGCGGGCCTCGCGCGGGTGCGCGCCGTCCACGGCCATGCGGGTGCGGATGCGCGGGTCGCGTCCGATGGGCGCCTCGATCGTGCCGGTGCGGGCGGGCGGGCGACCGTGCACGAGCGCGAGGTACTCGCGCACGATGTGCCGCTGCGCGAGCGCTTGTTGCAGGCGACGATGGGCCTCGTCCGAGCGTGCGACGACGAGCAGACCGGAGGTGTCGCGATCGAGGCGATGGACGATGCCGGCGCGCTCGGGATCGGGCCCTCCGGCGACAGCGGCGCCGAGCAGTTGGGCGAGCGTGCCGGTGCGATGCCCGCGCGCGGGGTGAACCACGAGGCCGGCGGGCTTGTCGACGACGAGCAGCTGGTCATCTTCGTAGGCGATCGTGAAACCGTCGGTCATGGCGATGGTGGGTAAGGCGTGGGCGGGTCGCTGCGTCGATTGCGGTCCAAGCCGCTTACCGCAGCGGCCGACGACCGGGAGCTCGAGCGTAGGGCGCCGGCGATCATCCGTCGGGTTGCGCGCGCTCGCGCGCGGCCGCGCGGGGGGACTCGATCGCGAACAGCAGCAGAACGACGCCGAGCACGATCGAGGCGTCGGCGAGGTTGAAGGGCGGCCAGCCGAGCGGCAGTTGGATGAAGTCGACTACGGCTCCGGTGCGGATGCGATCGATGAGGTTGCCGAGGGCCCCTCCGAGGAGCAGACCGGTGGCCAACCAGATGAGAGGGCGCGAGGAGTGGGTGGCGAAGTAGACGAGCAGACCGAGCAGGGCAAGGCCGACGAGGATCGCGACGAGCGTCTGGCGGCCGGCCTCCAGGCCGAAGGCGACGCCGTGGTTGCGCGTGTGCACGAGATGGATGCCGGGCAGCACGGCGATGCGTTCGCCGGGGGGGATCGAGTGGGCGACGAGGCGCTTGGTCAGCTGGTCGAGGGCGAGCACGGCCACGAGCACGAGCGCGGCGCGGGCGTAGGCGCTTGAGCGGGCGGCGCGCACGGCGGCTCAGCCGTGGACGATGCCTTGTATGACGATCGAGTTGAAGATCCCCAGAACGAGGATGGCGACGATCGGACTGAGGTCGAAGCCCCCGAAGCTCGGCAGCAGGCGGCGGAAGATGCGCAGAAAGGGTTCGCAGATGTCGCGCAGGAAGCCGAGGATCGCGTCGGTGGTGCGCGAGTAGGGCGGGCGCAGGCCGGCGGCGAAAAGCAACTGCACGACGATGTGGAGGATGATCAGGAGGGTGTAGACGTAGATCAGCGTCGAGAGGTAGTCGGCGATCTGCGTGCGGGCGCTGAGGAGGATCATCGCTCGCCAAGAACGGCGTCGAGGGCGTCGCTGAAGGCGGCGCGCAGACCGGCGCGCTCGAGCGCGTCCAGGCCGCGCGCGGTGAGGCCCCCGGGCGAGGCGACCTCGCGGCGGATCGCGTGGGTGTCGTTGGCGCGCCGGCGCAACAGCTCGGCGGTGCCGGCGAGGGTCTGCACGACGAGCTCGGCGCCCTGCGCGGCGGGGATGCCGTGACGGACGCCGGCGTCGATCTGCGCCTCGGCGACGAGCGCGATGTAGGCGGGAGCGCAGGACATCAGCCCCATCGCGACGTCAACCAGCGAGTCCTCGAGCACGACGAGTGTGCCGAGGTCAGCGAACAGCGAGGCGACCTGCGCATCGAGTGAGGCGTGATCGCGGTCGGGGTGCCCGCGTTCTTCCCGGTCCTGGGCGTCGCGCCCCTGCACGACGGCGCCCTGGCGCACCTCGACGGGCAGCGAGGGGATGAAGCGGTAGACGGGCTTGCCGGGATAGGCCTCGCGCAGCGCGGACAGCGGTGTGGCGGCGAGGATCGAGGCGACGGCCTTGGCGTGGGGCGCGACCTCGGCGGCGACCTCGTGCAGCTGCGCGGGCTTGTGGCAGAGCACGATCAGATCCGCGCGCCGGGCGACCTCGGCGTTGCTCTGCAGCGCCTCCCCTCCCACCTCGGCGGCGAGCGCGGCGGCGCGCTCGGGCAGCGGGTCCGAGCAGAGCACGGGTTGGTTCCAGCCACGCGCCAGTGCGCGGGCCATGTTGCCTGAGCCGATGAGACCGATTTGCATGGAATCCCTAGTTGACATCGATTGGCTCTCTCAGGGCAACTCCGCCCCCTGAGGTGCGAGAGTCAAGACTGGCAAGGATGCAGGGAGCGAAGTGTGCAATTGCACACGAGCGACTGAGGACGCAGCCAGGCGAAGGCTATCGCGCCTCAGGTCAAGACTGGTTGAAGAAACCCTTCTCGATCAGCCTCGCGCGCTCCTCGGCGGAGATCTCGACGTTGCGGGGTGTGAGCATGAAGACCTTGTCGGCGATCCGCTGCATCCCTCCGTCGAGCGCGTAGGTGAGGCCGGAGGCGAAGTCGATGAGGCGCTTGGAGAGCTCGGTTTCGGAGGACTGGAGGTTGAGGATCACCGGGACGGAATCCTTGAAGCGGTCGGCGATCTGCTGGGCGTCGTTGAAGGACTTGGGCACTACCAGGTGGACGCGTACGTCACCGTTGCCGTTGCCCGAGCGCACGGAGCGCAGCGCGGTGGCCGAGCGCGCGCGCGGCTGCTCGTCCTCGGCGAAGATGTCGTCGAACTCGTCGCGGCGACGGCGCAGGCGCCGGACGTTGGGACGCTCGCGATAGCGATCCTCTACCTCGGGCTCGGGCGGGGGCTCGTCGTCGTAGTCGTCGTGATACTCCTCGGCGAGGCCGAAGTAGACGAGGGCGCGATGCCAGGAGTCTCGGAAAGCCATAGGTACAGGTGCGGAGTTCGCCCGGAGGGCGAGAATCCCTGCTAATGCTAGCCATCGGGCACTGCCCGAGGAATATCTAAGAATACAGGCTCGTGCCTATGCGCACTATCGTGGCGCCCTCTTGGACGGCGACGAGGTAGTCCTGGGAGGTTCCCATCGACAGCTGCGCCAGTCCGCGCGCGCTCGCCAGCTCGCGCGTGGCCGCAAACCAGCGGCGGCTGTCCTCGGGGTCTGGGGCAAGCGGGGGCATGCACATCAGGCCGGCAACCGGGACGGGCGCCTGCTCGAGGTAGGAGTCGAGCTCCTCGGGCGGGACGCCGGACTTGCCGGGCTCGCGGGCGACGTTCACCTCGATCAGGATCGAGAGCTCGGGACGGGCGAGCGCGCGATGGCGCTCGAGCTCGCGCAGGGCCGAGACGGAGGCGAGTGAGTGGATCAGGCGCACGTACGGCAGGATCGTGCGTACGCGCCGCGACTGCAGCGCGCCGATGAAGTCCCATTCGAACAGCTCGCCGTAGGCGTCGGCGCGGGCGGCGAGATCCTGCGCTCGGTTCTCCCCCACGAGCTCGACCCCGGCGGCGGCGAGCGTGGGCAGATCCTCGCTGCGAACGTACTTGGTCGCGGCCAGGACCTCGACCGTGCCGGGGTCTGTGCCGGCTTGGCGCGCGGCGCGGTCGATCTGCTCGCGGATGTGCGCGAGGCGGGCGCGGACATGCTCGGGATCGGTGATGTGGATCGGCTCGACCATCACGCGTCTGCGCGGAAAGGCTCTACGAGCGTCGTTGTTCGTTCGCGTCGCCCGCGCAGTCGCTCCGGGGCGCTCAGGCAAGCCATGCGATCCCCGCCTGGCGTCCGGCGCGGGCGCCTTCGCGCCGGTGGGAGAAGTAGCGCGGGTCGCAGATCGTGCACACGTGCACGTCGTGCACGTCGCGCACGTCGGCTGCGTTCAGCCGCGTGTGGGCGATTGCGCGCAGGTCGATCGGCGTGCCCTGCGTCTCGGCACCCGCACCAGCGCGCGGCTGATCGGGGGCGCGGGCGGAGAGGGCCGCGTGGACCTCGGGCCCGACCTCGTAGCAGCATGGGCCGGCGCCGGGACCGACGATCGCGGCGATGTCGCCTTCGACGCCGAGGGCGCGCAGTGCGAGGACGCCCTCCTCGAGCACGCCCGCGGCCAGTCCGCGCCAGCCGGCGTGCACAACCGCGACCGCGCCGGCGCCCCCGAGCGCGACCGGCAGGCAGTCGGCAGCGAGCGCCGTCACGCCGATGCCGGTGAGGCGGGTGGCGTGACCGTCGGCCTCGACCGCCGGCTGGACGGCATCGCCGTCGGGCGCGGGGAGGTCGGTGGGCTCGTGGATGCGCCGGACGGTGGTGCCGTGCACCTGGTAGCCCCGGACGAGGAGGTTCAGCCCGAGCCGGATGCGCAGGCGCTCACGCGCTTGGTGGCCGCGCTCGTGGTCGTGGCCACCGACCGAGGAGAGATTGCCCTCGGCGCGTGTCGTGAACAGCGCGCGCCCGCCGCCGGGCAGCTCGAAGTGGGAATGCGGGAGCGCGGCGGCGGTGTCGGTAGGGCTCATGCGCGTATGCGCAGCGCGGCGGCGAGCTCGGCCTCTCGTCCGCCGGTGAGCTCGCGGTCGAGCTTCAGATCGAGTGTGGCCTCGAGCCGGCGCCCGACCTCGGGACCCTGGGATATGCCGGCCGCGAGCAGGTCCTCGCCGGTGATCGACAGAGCGACGTCGCGGAGCTCTGACAGCCAGCGGCGGGCGGGCTCGGCGCTTGGCGCGCTGACACCACCTGCGAGCGCGATCCCCTCGAGCGGGACGCCGGCCACCGCTGCGCGCAAACGCGAGGGGCGGGCGGCGGCGGGCGACAGGAGATCCGTGAGGCTGGGCACGGCACCGGCGGAGGCGGCGATGCGGTATCGATCGGGCGCGGTGAACTCCAGGCGGTCGAGCAGCGCGGCGATCTCGGAACGGGGGGCGTCGGTGCGCAGCGCCAACGGCAGGGTGAGCGCGGCCATGATCAGGAGGTCGGGGCGGCCGTCGGCGGGCAGCAGCGCGAGCGAGCGCTCGATCGCTGTTCGGTCGAAGCGCAGGCGCGGATGCAGAGCGTTCAGCAGACTCAGCTGATCCATCTCGGCGAGGGTCTCGGTGGCGTTGGATTCATTTAGTGCCAGCCGCAGCTCGGCGCCGATGCGCGCACCGGAGACCGTCTCGAACACGCGCGCGATGAGTGCGCGGGAGACCATCGCGGAGGTGTGGGGCTCGATCTCGAACTGCAGCCGCGCGGCGTATCGTGCGAGGCGCAGCAGGCGGGTGGGATCGTCGAGGAAGCTCTGATCGTGCAGCACCCGCAATCGCCCGGCTCGCAGATCATCCAGCGCGCCGGGCGGCGCGTGCACCTCTCCGGGGCGCGTACCGTCAAGCGTAACTGCTATGGCGTTGAGGGTGAAGTCTCGTCGCAGCAGGTCCTGCTCGAGGGTCGTCGGTTCGACCAGCGGGAGCGCGCCGGGCACCTCATAACGCTCGGCGCGGGCGCTCGCGACGTCGATTTGGGCGCCGTCACAAGTGACGAGCGCGGTGCCGAAGCGCTCGTGCTCGTCGACTCTCGCGTGGGCACCCAGGCGCTCGGCGAGCTCGCGTGCGAACAGGAACGCGGGTTGAAACGACGGGTCGGTCCCACCGATCACGATGTCGAGCTCGCGCGGGACGCGATCGAGCATCAGGTCACGCACGGCGCCGCCCACGAGCGCGACGTCGGCTCGTCCGCGAGCAAGGTCGAGCAGCTCGGGCCCGCCGGGCAGTTCGCGCAGGCGCGCGGGTACGGCGGTTGCATCGAATGTGTGCTCGCCCGTACCCATCCTCGCGATCGGCCCCCGGTGGGTCTCCTCAGGCGACACGCACGGGGACGCCCGCGGCGGTCAGATGGGCCTTGGCCTCGGCAATTGTGAAGCGGCCGTAGTGGAAGATCGACGCGCACAACGCGGCGTCGGCACCGGCGCGTAGGGCCTCGGTGAGGTGCTCGAGCTCTCCGGCTCCGCCGGAGGCGATCACGGGCACGCCGACGGCGGCGCTGACGGCGGCGGTCAGCTCGAGCTCGTACCCGTCGGAGGTCCCATCACGGTCGATGCTCGTGAGCAGGATCTCCCCCGCTCCGCGATCGACCGCCTCGCGGGTCCAGTCGAGCACGTCGCGCCCGGTGGGCGTGCGCCCACCGGCCAGGTAGGCCTCCCAGCGGGCGGCGCCGTTTCCGTTCGCGCCGGGATCGCCGAGGCGCTTGGCGTCGACGGCGAGCACGACGCACTGAGAGCCGAACACGCGCGCCATCTCGTCGATCAGCTCGGGGCGCTCGAGCGCGGCACTGTTGATCGAGACCTTGTCGGCGCCGGCGTCGAGCACGACCTGGGCATCCTGCACCGAGCGGATGCCGCCGCCGATGGTGAACGGCACGAACACCTCGTCGGCGGTGCGCCGTGCGAGCTGGGCGATCGTCTCGCGGCGCTCGTGCGTGGCGGTGATGTCCAGGAACACGAGCTCGTCGGCGCCTTCGCGGTCGTAGTGGGCGGCCAGCTCCACCGGGTCGCCCGCGTCGCGGATATCGACGAATTCGACGCCCTTGACCACGCGGCCGGCGTCTACGTCGAGGCAGGGGATCACGCGCTTGAGGTGCACGTGTCCACCGTAGCGGTCAACCGGAGAGGGTCGCGTGTGCCTGTGCGAGGCTGAAGCGGCCCTCATACAGCGCCTTGCCGACGATCACCCGTCGATGGGAAGCTTGGCGAGCAGGCGCAGGTGCTCGAGCTCGCCGATCCCGCCGGAGACGATCAGGTTGCCCTCGCCGGCCGCCTGAGCTGCGGTCCCGGCGTCGTCGAGATCGGGACCGTCGAGCATCCCGTCGTGCTCGATGTTGGTGTACACGAAGTGGCGTACACCCTCCTCGTGCAGACGTTCGATGGCCTGTAGAACGGGCACGTCGGTGCTCGACAGCCAGCCGTGCGTGGCGACACGTCCGGCGCGCGCATCGACGGAGACGACGATGGCGTCCGATCCGTGCTTGTCGAGCGCCTCCTTGAGAACTTCCGGCGCGGTGAAGACGGCGGTGCCGATGATCACGCGCCAGGCGCCGGCGCCGAGCGCCGCATCGACCGCATCGCTGGAGCGCAGACCGCCGCCGTACTGCACGGGCAGGCCGGTCTCTGGGCGATCGCACCCATCCTCTGGACGTTCACCGGAGCGCCGTTTCGCGCGCCGTCGAGGTCGACCACGTGTAGGTGCCGGGCTCCTTCCGCGGCGAAGGCGCGCGCGGCCGAGAGGGGGTCTTGGTCGTAGATCTTCTTTGCGTCGAAATCGCCTTGGACGAGCCGCACGGCGTTGCCGTCGAGGATGTCGATCGCGGGATAGAGGTTCATGCCTTTATGCGGGCACGACCGCGCGCCCGCACAGGCGCGTGAAGTTCGCGAGCAGCGCGCAGACCGTGTGCGGAGGACTTCTCCGGGTGCGATTGTGTGCCGTAGACGTTCCCCTGTCCGACGACCGCCGCGAAGAGCCCGCCGTAGTCGGCGGTCGCGAGCACGGCGTCCTCGTCTGTGGGGTGGGGCGCGAGGCTGTGGACGTGGTAGAGGTAGCTGGGTCGGGCAGCCCCTCGGCCAGCGGCGTCGCGCAGCGCCAGCGTACCTCGCTCCAACCGATGTGCGGGAGCTTCAGACCGGGCGCGTTCAACCGGCGTACCTCACCTGCGAGCAGGCCAAGCCCGTCGGCGCCGTCGTGCTCCTCGGAGCGTTCGAACAGCAGCTGCATCCCCAGGCACAACCCCAGCAACGGCACGCCGGCGCGCGCCCTGTCGATCAGGAGCTCCTCCAGCCCGAGAGCGCGGATCGCGCTCATCCCGGCGGGAAAGGCGCCGACGCCAGGCAGCACCAGACCGTCCATCGTGCGCAGCACCTCGGGGTCGCTGCTGGCGTGCACGCGCGCGCCGACGTGCTCGAACGCCTTTTCGGCCGAGCGACGGTTGCCCATGCCGTAGTCGACTAGCCCGATGCGGACAGGCGCCTGACCTGGAGCGTTCACGAGGTCAGGGTTCCCTTCGTGCTTGGCACGCCCGTCTCGGTGGGGTCGATTGTGACCGCCTGGCGCAGAGCGCGGGCGAATGCCTTGAAGGCCGCCTCGATCATGTGGTGGGCGTTTGTGCCCGTTTCGATGCGCAGGTGCAGGGTCAGCTTTGTCGCGTTGGCGAGCGCGCGGAAGAACTCCTCGGTCAGCTCGTGCTCGAACCCGCCGGTCGCACCGGGGGGCAGCTGTGCTTCGAAGACGGTGAGCGGGCGTCCGGAGATGTCGATCGCACAGCTAGCGCGAGCCTCGTCCATCGGGATCGTCGCCTGCCCGTAGCGGACGATTCCGGCACGGTCTCCGAGGGCGCGATCGAGCGCTTGGCCGAGCACGATCGCGGTGTCCTCGACGGTATGGTGGGATCCGGTCTGCAGATCGCCGTTGACCTTCACGTCGAGGTCCAGCCGCCCGTGCCGGGCGAGCAGGTCAAGCATGTGATCGAGGAATCCGACGCCGGTGTCGCGCTGACCGGCGCCTGTGCCTTCGAGGGTGAGGGACAGGGATATGTCGGTCTCGCCGGTGCGGCGTTCGATCGCGGTTGTGCGTGCTGTCTGGTGCTCGGTCATTGGTCTCTTTAGTGGCAGATGGGCACGAGGACTCCGGTCCCTGCGGGGGGCGGGCGTTACTTCAGATTACGCATCGCCTGCGACGGCACTCTCGACCGCAGGGTCGAGCGCACGTGCGCTCATCGACTCCGCGTGCACCTGGAAGCCCTCGGCGCGGGCGATTGGCGCCCCGGCCGCGGCGAGCTTGCGCACGTCTCGCCGCCCAGCGGCCCAAGACTGACCTCGCTCATGCGCCGGCGGAAGTGTCGTGGGGAGAGCGTGGAGCCGAAGCGCGCCGAGCCGTCGGTCGGCAGCACGTGGTTGGAGCCCGCGACGTAGTCGCCGAAGGCGGTGCCGGCGCCGGCGCCGACGAACAGGCAGCCGGCGCAGCGCACGGTGCGTGCGAGCGCCTCGGGCTCTTGACCGATGAGTTGCAGGTGCTCTGGGGCGATTGCGTTCGCGAGCTCGATCGCCGCGCGCACGTCGGCGACCTGCACGAGCGCGCAGGGGGCATCGGCGACGGTGGGACGTTCTAGCACGAGTCGCTCGAGCGCCTGCGATAGCACGTCGAGCACCTGCAGGGAGGGCGAGATGGCGATCACGAGGCTGCCCTCGCCGTGCTCGCCCTGCGCGAGCATGTCCAGTGCGGTCAACTCCACCTCGCGACTTTCGGCGTGCTCGTCGAGCACGACCACGAGGTCGCTCGGGCCGGCGAAGCCGTCGATCCCGACGCTTGCGGATACGAGCCGCTTGGCCTCCTGCACGTACAGGTTGCCGGGGCCGACGATCACATCGACGGGCTGCACGGTCTCGGTTCCGTAGGCGAGTGCGGCGATCGCCTGGGCGCCGCCCATGCGGTACACGCGCTCCACCCCGCACAGGCGGCACGCGCCAAGGATCACGGGGTCGATCTGCCCGTCGCCTCCGGGGGGAGCGCAGACCGCGACGTCGATCACCCCGGCGGCGCGCGCAGTTACGACCCCCATGACGACCGTGCTCGGATACGGAGCGCGCCCTCCGGGCACGTACACGGCGGCAGCCTGCACGGGCACCTCGCGCAGCACCACGCGCTGTCCCTGCGGGAGCTCGACGGCGACGTCCTCGCCGACACCGGCCTGCGCCACGAGCGCGACGTTGGCGATCGCGACCTGCAATCCGGCGACGAGCTCGAGGTCCAGCAGCTTCAGGGCGTCGTCGAGCTCTTGCTGTGAGACGAGCAGCCCGGCGGGTGCGGCCCCATCGGTGTCAAAGCGCGAGGTGTAGTCGAGCACGGCGGCATCTCCGTGTGCGCGCACATCCCCGAGGATCTCGCGGACGACCGCTTCGACGCTCTCGCCGGCGGGCACCAGCGAACGCAGGTGCTCGGCGACCTGCGGCGGGCCGCCGAGACTGTCGAGCTGAGCGAGGCTCAGCCGCTGCAGGCGCATCGACTCACGCGGTCCCGCGCGCGGGGATGCGCTCGCGCAGTCGCGCCAGCAGCTGGTCGATCTGCGCCGCCTTGAGCTTGTAAGCGACCGGGTTGGCGATCAGGCGGGCGGTGCACTCGACGATTTCTTCGCGTACCACCAGCCCGTTCTCGCGCAGCGTCGTGCCGGTGGCTGTGAGATCGACGATCGCCTCCGCGAGGCCCGTCAGCGGGGCCAGCTCGACAGAGCCTTTGACCTCCACGATCTCGCCCTGACGCCCGGTCTCCTGCAGGTGGCGCGCGGCGATGCGCGGGTACTTGGTCGCGACGCTCATCGCTCCCAGCCGGCGCAGCGCCTCCGCGGCCGGGTCCTCGCCGCGCTCGTTGAGGCGGTCGGCGGTCGCGAACACCATCGTGCAACGACCGTAGCCGAGGTCGAGCAGCTCATAGATCTGCCGGCGTCCGCGCTCGCGTGCGGCGTTATCGGATGCCGGCCCGCCACGCTCGAGGAGCACGTCCTTGCCGGTGATCCCGAGGTCGGCCGCGCCGTCCTCGACGTATGTGGGCACGTCCGAGGGGCGCATGGTGATCACGCCGATGTCCTCGAACAGGAGCTTGCGATCGTTGCCGCGCAACTCGCCGGTGTCGAGCCCCAGCGAGGCGAGCAGCTCGACGGTGCCGTCGAACAGCGCTCCGCGCGGGACGGCGATCGTCAGGTCTTCGAGCCAGTCGGTCATCTCGAGCCGCCGATCGACGTGCTCGCCGTCGCCGAGGTGACGGCGATTGTCATCGTGGACATCGTTCTCATCCTCCCTGCGCCACCACGACGCCCGTGCCGCGCTCCTCGCCGGCGAGCGCGATGTGCAGCCGTTCGACATCGAGCGCGAAACCGACGGCGGGCGGCGAGCGCCGAAGTTTCCCAGCAGATCGTCATAGCGCCCGCCGCCGCCGAGCGGAACGCCGAGGGTGGGGTCGTAGACCTCGAACACCGCGCCGGTGTAGTAGCCGATGCTGCGCACGAGGCCGAGGTCGAAGATCACGCGCGCGGCGACCCGCTCGTCCAATAGCTCGCTGACCTGGCGCATGCCCGCGATCGCGTCGGCGGCGGGCCCGGGCGGCTCGCTCAGCACCTCGGGACCGCCCCGGCGCTGGGGCAGGCTCAACAGCAGCGCGGAGGCCTCCTCGGATGCACCGATCCCTTCGAGGCGCTGCTCGAGCTCGACGAAGTCCCTGCCGGCGAGCGTCTCCAACAGGCCCGCGCGCGCGTCGGGGGCGATCTGCAGTCGCTCCATCAGCGTGGCGAACAGCGATGCGTCGCCGAGGCCCACGCGGTAGTCCTTCAGGCCGGTCGCATCGAGGGCGTCGCAGAGCACCGTCAGCACCTCCGCGGTCCCGCCCGGGGCGGGGGAACCGATCAGCTCGATGCCGGCCTGCAGCAACTCCCGCGGCTGGCTCCACTGGGGACGGGCGCCGCGATAGCAGTGCGCGAAATAGCAGAACCGCAGCGGCTCGCTCACTTGCGGGTAGCGGGTTGCGACCAGGCGGGCGATCGGCACGGTCATGTCCGAGCGCAGCACGAGCGTGGAACCGCTCTCGTCGAAGACCCTGTGCACGGGACGCGTCCCCGTCGAGGCCGGCGTGCGCGAGCACCGACTCGTACTCGAGCGCGGGCGTGTAGACCTCGCCGTAGCCGTGGCGCTCGAACACGCCGCGCAGCACATCGGTGATCGCACGCAGCTCGCGCGTCTCGTCGGGCAGCACGTCGCGGGTGCCGCTGGGGATCGGATGCGATCATGAGATCGGTCTCGCCATGGAAGTTCGCAGGAGGATATCCGGGGGTCTGTAAACCGGTGTGCGGGGCGAGGGCTAGTGCATGTTTGCGGAGCGCTACCGCGGTCGTTTGCGCATGCGCCCGCACACGCCACTCAGGCGTGAACGACCGGCTCCGTGGCTACGCGCTCGATGCGCGCACCGAGCTCGCGCAGGCGCTCGTCGATACGCTCGTATCCGCGGTCGATCTGACGGATGTTGCCGATCTCGCTACGACCGTCCGCGCACAGCGCCGCCAGCAGCATCGCCATCCCGGCACGGATGTCAGGGGACTCGACGCGCTCGCCGCGCAACCTGCGCGGGCCGGTGATGATCGCGCGATGCGGATCGCACATGACGATATCGGCGCCCATCAGGATCAGCTTGTCGGTAAAGATCAGGCGGTTCTCGAACATCCACTCGTGCACCAGGATCGAACCCTCGGCCTGTGTGGCGAGCGCAACCGCGATCGAGGTCAGATCGGCCGGGAACGCCGGCCAGGGACCGTCCTGGATCTTGCTCTTGTACTCCCCCACGTCAGCCTGCACCACTAGCTTCTGCGAGCCCGGCACAAGTACGTCAGCGCCATCGAGCTCGGTACGCAGGCCCAGACGCTCGAACACGAGCCTGATCATGCGCAGGTCGCCGGGAACGGTGTCCTTGATGCGCAGTTCCCCACCGGTGACGCCCGGCCAACGCTATGAAACTGCCTATCTCGATGTGGTCGGGGGCCACGTCGTGCTCGCACCCGTGCAGTCGCTGCGCACCGTTGACCGTCAGCAGGTTCGAGCCGATGCCCTGGATGTCGGCGCCCATCTTCACGAGCATGCGCGCGAGATCCTGCACGTGAGGCTCGCACGCGGCGTTGCCGATCACGGTCGCCCCCGGGGTCAGCGCGGCGGCCATCAGCGCGTTCTCGGTGGCCATCACCGAGGGCTCGTCCATGAACACGTCGGTTGGGCGCAAACCTCGGGGCGCGCTCAGCACAATCTCGCGCGCGCAATCGGCGGTGGCGCCCATCGCGCGAAAGGCGTCCAGATGCGGATCGAGTCGGCGACGCCCGATCACGTCACCTCCCGGCGGAGGCATTACGGCCCGACCAAAGCGCGCGAGCAGCGGCCCGGCGAGCAGGAACGATGCCCTGATCAGCTCGGCGAGATCAGGGTCGATCTCCACCTCGTGAACCGAGCCGGCGCATAGCGCTACCTCGTTTGGACCGCGCCACGCCACCGAGACGCCGATCGCTTCGAGGATGCGAAGCATCGCGTCGACGTCCCTGATGCGAGGGACATTGCGAACGATCACCTCATCTTCGGTGAGGATCGCCGATGCGAGGATGGGCAGCGCGCTGTTCTTGTTCCCGGCCGGGATCAACGTGCCGGACAGCGGTAGGCCGCCTTCGATAACGAACTTCTCCATGGGCTGAACGCGCGCTCGCCGGCCCAAGATGGGACCGTTCGAGGAGCGTATGCCAAGCGTAACAGCCATCTCGACCGGTGTTCGCTCCTCGCAGCGAACACCCTGCATGACCGATCGAGACCCACCACCGAGACCGGCACACGATCCCGGC